>CAWBGM010000022.1:0-25122 GCA_963788335.1 Terriglobia bacterium | reverse complement strand
TGAAGAGCTGATAACCTTTTCCCGCCTTCAAAGCAGCCTGATCGACACCCGGCCCGCCCGGGCAGTCCGACACATAAACGTAGCCGTCCGCATCAAGCGTAAAGCCATGCGGCCCGGCAAACATCCCGGCACCAAAACTGGCCAGCACCTTTTCCTGACTTGTGATCGAGTTCGAGGATGGGCGGCGTGCCCCGTTGAAGTACCCACAAATTCCCATGCGCGTCCGGCTCCGCTTGAATCACCTCCGCCCACTTCACACCCGGATCGGGCGGAGGCCAGTTCGGCACCAGATGGTAAGGAGCCGGCAAGTAAGGATTGATCGCGTTCGGATCGGGCGCGCTTTGCGCTCGAACGCCGGTTCGCGCCGGAGCATTCAACAATGCCACTGCCATTACAAAAATAATTTTTAATCGCATGAATCGTGACATGGCTCGACTCCCTGGCGGAAAATGACGATTTGAATTTATTGACAGAAACTCGCCGCGCATTCACCCTGAAATCCCGCGGGCCTGTCCCCGCGGAGAAAACCAACAATAACTCTTGTTGTGTAGAATAAACAAATGGAACGTGAACTTCATCTGCCGCCGAGGACGCCTGGATCCCCGCATGCCTCCGTGGAGACATCGAAGGGCATAGCCGCGCTGCGCGAACTGAGCGCGGATGATATTGAACCCATCGTTCGCTACTGGTTCAACAGCAGCGACGAATTCCTCGATTTAATGGGAATTCACTGCCGCGTTTGGGCAGCGCGCAAGACACACAGCAGCGATTCCTCCGTGCCCTCCGGACGGGCGATCCGAATCAAAAATCATTTGCGTTGGGAATTCTTCTCGACGGCGAATTGGTTGGCTATACGCTGCTCAACCGCTACACGCCGGAGACGAACCATTCACACTCGCACATTATCGTTCCGGACCTGCGCGGAGCCGGTATCTCGACCGCTTTATATCCGCACCGGATCAAAACATATTTCAATCTTGTTCCCATCGAACGCCTGATTCATCAGACCCGCACACGGAATACGGCTGTGAATCGAGTGTTGGACAGGTACGTACGCGTTGCCGAAACTTCCCACGTCGAACAACCCGATGGATCGCAGTGTCCGGTGAACTTCACATTCGCTACGTCCTGCGGGCTGATATCCCAAGGCTGTTTGTGAGAGCTGCCGAACTTCGAGGGGAGTAATTTCAGGAGCGAATTCTTATTTTAATTTCCCGCTTGGATTTTCCAGAAAGGCGATCGCAACGCCCGATGTCCGTCCGCTAACCGATCGAGGCGGCTCACCAGAGCCTTTTACTCAAGGTTGATGGCTCCGGGATCCGTCGAATATGGATAGGTAACTTTCAAAGCCTGGTCGGCCAGGTATTTCACTTTCGTTACGATGTAGAGGCCGCCGCGCGAGATGTTATGCGTGGACGTAATTTCATCGAGTTGCCAATTTCCGCCCACTCCGCAGATACGGACGGGGAACTGCAGACGGTTCCGGAAATAGATGCGGCGTTCACCCGTCCTCTCTTTCGTGACAACCTCCACCGCGCCGGAATCGCAATCCCCGGGCGCCGCCACCACGTAATTGACCGGCGGCGGCCCGACCTGCTTGAACGCTGCCTGAAGCGCTTCACGAAGGACTTCATCCACGTCCGAAAAAATATCCTTGTCCCATCGCTCGACTTCAATCGCTGCCTCCCGGCAAATCCGCAGCAGCTCTTCGATATCGGACGAAGCGAATCCCTGCTCAGCCGCTTTGTCCGCCTGGCGCCGGATCCATTGATCGATGCCGGCATAATTACCGCGCAACATCGCCAGAGCGCAGGCGTCATACCATTCGGCGACAATTCGCGCGAGTTCCGCGGCGGGCAGCAGTGAATATTGGCAATTTTCAGTGGAACGAACACGCTCGGCCGCGATAGGCGCGAATTTCTCGCACCGCAGCTGTTGCAACTGGTGTGCCGCTGTCATTTCAAAGTCTTCGATGGGCATTCGGACCTCGGTTACGAAAGAGCATAGCGGTTTGGCAAGGAGGGTCAAACATTCGTGTCCTGCCGCGTGTCGTCTTATATACGTTTCGTCTGCAGCGGGAGATCCACCATTCTGCGCGCACAATCGTCGGGAGGATTCAGAAAAAAGTCACTCTTCTGAATCGTAACGAACGCGTCATTATTCCCGGCGGACGATCACTTTTGAGGAGGGCACTTCGAGACGCATCAGGTGGTGATTGGCGTCCAGATAGAGCAGGATTTCCAGATCCGGCGAACTGACCCGCAGCGCTTCATATTTTTCATTCCCAGACTGCTGCGCGCCAAGAGATTCCACGTCTATGCTGCCGGGCGTCAGGTCCTGGGAATCACAACGGGGAATGCCTGTTTGCCGCCGGCTTTCCAGTCATATATCTGCGCGAGCAACGCGTACTGGTAGTAAAGATTATTGTCGAGCACGGCGATACGCTGGGAATCGAACTTAAAATCTTTCATTAACGGCGATGCCAGCCCCAGATCGGCCGAGCATTTCGCGGTGCCGTTCACAAATTCGACGGTCCCGGTCGCTTTTTTTTGGCCCTGCGCGGACCAATCGTAATGGATCGGGGTGCCGTCTGCTGAAAGTTTGAGCTGGCCAGACGATTTGATTTCCGTGCCGCCGGCGTGGGCAGTGGTCGATCCGTGCGCGGTCCAGGTTCCCGCGGACCCCAAAGGAGAAATTTCAAATTCCTCATCGCCCACGGTTTGCCCGTCGAGCATAATCCGGAATTTTCCCCTGTCCGCCGTAAGCACGGGCGCAGCGGAGCCTTTCGCGGCGTTTGCGGATTGCGGCATCGTTCGCGCCCGAGGATTCCCCGCGGCCACCGTTGCCAGGCAAAAAATCACGATCGCGATTCGAGTGCGCATTCGGTTGAGGTCTTTCACTTGCACAGCATTCTTGCCTGTGCGGGCTTTGCGATCCACGAGGCCCAGTTGCTAAAACCGTACCGGCCACAGTGCCCGTGCTACTGCGCGCGAACTCCAAAAATTCCCAGACCCAGGATTTGTTCGACGACGCGAATCGCTTCGCCGCCGCTCTCCACGCGATAGTCCGCCTGTCGATAATACGGCAGACGCTCCTTGTAGAGTTTACGAAAACTGGCTTCGTCGCGGAACAGCGGCCGGCCGCCCATGAGTACACACCGCTGCAGCAGGTCATCGATGGGGCAATCCAGCCAGATCATCACGGCGCCGGAGCCGCGCGGGGGCGAACCAAATTCGCGAAGCAGCGCGGCGTTGCGCGGTTGCGCGAACGTGCCGCCTCCCAGCGACAGAACGGTCCGCGTTTCGCGCTCGGAAGCCGATCCCAGAATTCGCACCAGACATTCGTGCTCGATGTCCCGAAATACGGCTTCGCCCTGCCTTTCGAAAATTTGGGAATGGGCAGGCCTGCATGGCGTTCGATTTCGGCGTCGAGATCCACAAAATGCCAGGCGAGTTGCGCCGCCAGCAGACGGCCGACAGTGCTTTTGCCCGAACCCATAAAACCGGTCAGGCAGATCAGGCGGCATTCCGGGACAGGCCCCGACGCGTTCATCATCGGGGGCTCGTTCGATGGAGAGGATTCCTGCAAGAGATTCAGGGCACGTTATTCATGCTTCAGAATTTTGATTGTACCACTAAAGGAAGAGAGCTCGACCTTGGCGTGCCCTTCGTTCATCGTGCCGAAAAGGCTCTGGCCCTATTTCGAGGCGGGGTGCGGGCTTCCGTGCGTGTCCGGCTTGAATGAAGCCTGGTTGACCACGTCGCCCTTCAGCGAGGCTGCGTTCAGATCGAAGGAATCGGCTGGAGGGAAATGAACTTCGATCGTGCCGCTGAAATTCTTCATGATGTAAATTCCGCGGCTCAGAAAACTGCCGTCGAACAGGATATTTCCGGAAGAAGTTTGCACGCGCAGGCTGTCGAGCGTAGGCTGCATCATCTGCATGTTGCCGCTGATCGAATTGGCTTCCAGCTTTCCGGAGCACCGCGTGCACACCAGCGAACCGTCGATGGTCTTGACCATCATGTAGCCATCCACATCGGTGAGTTGCAGATTCGCGCCAACGGTGTCGAACGTCATATCGCCATGCACGCTCTCGACGGTGACATTGCCGGAGTCGGTCCGTACGTTCAGTTCGCTTTCCACCGGAACCGTGATCTCAAAATCGGTTTTCAGTTCGTCCGCCGAAGCGGCTCCCTCGGGCAGGCGGGTCGAAATCTCCACGCGATTTCCGGCCTGCTCGGTTTCGACGACGGTTTTCCCGCTCGCATTCGTCCATGCGACCTGCACTTCGTTCTTGGCCCATGCCTTCACCTGAATCCTTCCGGTCGAATTCCGCACGGTGATCTTGGGCTTGTTCTGAACGACAAAATGTTTCTCGATGCGGTCGGCATGCGCGGGAGAAGCGGCGAGAATCAATCCGGCCAGGACGGCGCCGAAGACACCGGCTTTTACAACACTGCTGGATGCGTTCACTGCAATCCTCCCGTCATGCTGCGGTTCATGGCCGTGGCCAGCAATTCCGCTTTCTGCTGATAGGCCCCGTAGAGATATTCCCGCGCCATCTGGTTGTCGGGCTGTTCGCGCACGCTTTTTTCACACATGGCAATAAAGTTGTCAACGATGCCAAGGTTGCGCCGTAGGGAGTCGGTAACCGCCGCGTCCTGCTCCGGCAACCCGGGAATCCGATCGCTTCCCACGGTCTGCGACTCTTCCTGAAACGCATTGTCGGCCGAGGAATCCGAAGTCGCTTCCTGGGTTAAATTGAATTGCGGGTGAAACGCCAGGGCCGAATTTGCTCCTCGATAGCTGACCGCCCCTGCGGCAATCAGAATCACCGCCAGAAACGCTCCGGCAAATGCCGGGCGCTGAAGAACCGTCCACCACCCGAAGCGAATCGCGATGGGCGCGGGATGAGTATCGTGAATCAGGCGTTCCGCCTCAAGCTGATTGCGCAGAGAAACCCAGATGCGCTCGGGAGGAGCAACCCCTTCCGCGCCGATCTCCAGGCCCAGATCGTGAATCGCGTTAAGGTCCGCCGTAAGGGTTCGGCAAGCCTCGCAATCGTCGATATGGGCGAGGGCCAGGCGCGGCAGCGGGCCGTCGTCCTGCTCCATCAAAATATTTTCAAATTCTTCGCACTGCATGTTCGTCTTCCTCTTCTGTTCCTGAACTTACCTGGTTCCCGGAAATCCGCAATGCCGCCCAGCGCGGCCTGGAGCGATTTCGGCCCGAACTATCCGGCGCCGCCGGATTCCGTCTTGGCGGCCTGGCGCTCGTGACGGGCCTGGTCTCGCAACGTTTCCTGCAACAATTCCCGCAGCCGCATCCGCGCTTTGTGCAACTGCGATTTTGAATTACCGATTGAGCATTTCATCAACTCTGCTATCTCGTTGTGCTCAAATCCCTGAATGTCGTGCAGCACAAACACCTGCTTGTAACCCGGCGGCAATTGCTCGATCGCCCGTTCCAGATGCACCCGGTCGATCGATCCGGTGAGCAATAAATCCGGAGCGCCGAGTTCTCTCCGCGGCCCGCTGGATTCATCTTCGGGATCGTTGGTCTCCTCCAGAGACGTCTCCGGCAACGACTTCTTCCGCAATTTCATCAAGACGACGTTGACCGACAGCCGGTGCAGCCACGTGGAAAACGCGGACTCCCCGCGGAACGTCGAGATCTTGCGATACAGCTGCAAGAAAGCGTCCTGCGTAAGGTCCTCGGCCTCCGCCGTATTTCCGACCATTCGCAGGCACAACGCGTAAACGCGCCGGCTATGAAGCCGGTAAATGAGTTCAAACGCGCCAGCGTCGCCCTGTTGGGCGAGGCGTATGGCCTCGGCCTCGGTCATCTCGCTGGATTCTGTGTGTCTCGTGCGGGTCACCGTACCCGTCGGGACGCATCCGAGTTCTGGGATGCCTCCCCGGCTCCTCGAGTTGCATAGTTTTGATGTCGATCGTGCTGGGTTGATGCGAGTATGACGTTGACTCTTACGGTGCATTCCACCCTGGAAGACGTCAGACAAGCATGCCAAACGGGCGTCCTGAATCAATCAGGCCCCCCGTCTTGCCGGCAACCAACCGGCAGGTCCCTATTCTGTATCGAAAGGTTCGGTCCGTCCAGAGGCGTCTGGACGAATTGCTGGGACCATCGAGACAAGCCTGGTTCGAAATATTTCCAGCTCTTCGGCGGGCAAAACACAAAAAAAGGATTTCAGGATCACGATCGTCTCGCTCATACAGGTATGCAGATCATAGCCAAGGACTTCCAGCTCCCGCCAGGCACGATCTGGAAAAATATGAGCCCCATCGGTTACATCTGTCACAATCGCATGGACTTGCTTCTGCAAATCCTCAATGATTTCGCCCACGGATTGCAGTTTGTGAAAATACCGCGACCGGCCGCGAAAAACCACTCTGGCAAGCAACGCGTTCATCCAGGAGATTCGCTGCGCCGAAATCCCGCGGAAATTTGCGGGGGCGAGAGAATCGACGTTCGGCAGAGTTCCAAAGTGAGAACCGTGTTCCTTGACCGCCTGAATCACCATCGAAAGGCGAATTGACAGGCGGTCAAACAAGTCCGCAAAGACACTCGCAGTTTCTCGAGCGCGCTCGAACTGGCCCCGTTCGCAAAAGGTGAGGGCTTCATCTAAAGAAATACTCAAAATATTGTTGGAAGATTCCAGTTCATTGCGGGCGGCGTCAAAAAGCTGGTCCATCTCGTGCGGAAGCCAGGCGAACCAATCCTCCTGCACGGTACGAGAACGTTGGCCTGCGCGTTTGCCGCGCGTAACTCCCAAGGGCCCCCCTCTGAGTAAATAAAGTATATCACATCCCTGGAAGGTCAGTTCCTTGCCAGTCGCAGGTACAGCCGCTATACTTTTGCTCGACTTTCGAGGAGCGCAACCCCTGTATCCTTTCGAACCAGCGGACCAGTATCTCCAGCGACAGAAGAAACTTGCCGAGATCGAAGCTCGCGGACACAGGGCTTACCCCCACAAATTTGACTGGACGGCTACCCCGGCGGAGCTCGTCGAAAAATACGCAGGCGCCGACGCCCCAGCCCTGGAAGCGGCCAAGCCTCCCGTCCGCGTTGCGGGACGCATCCTCACGATTCGCCTCCACGGCAAGGCGGGCTTTGCCCACATCTCCGGGTCCGGCCAGCGGCTACAGATTTATATAAAACTCGATATCGTCGGCGCACAGGCATTCGAACTGTTTCAGCATATGGACCTGGGCGACATCGTCGGCGTGGCGGGGCACCTGTTCAGGACAAAAACCGGTGAACTCACGGTCTGGGTAAATGAACTGACCCTGTTGAGCAAAGCCCTGCTTCCACTCCCGGAAAAGTGGCACGGCCTGGCGGACGTGGAAATCCGATACCGGCAACGCTATCTGGACCTGATTTCCAACGACCGCGCCCGCGAAATCTTTATGAAGCGCGCTCAGATTGTCCGGGAACTGCGGCGATTTTTCGACGCGCGAAGCTACATCGAAGTCGAAACACCGATGATGCAGCCGATCGCGGGTGGCGCGGCGGCGCGGCCGTTTACCACGCACCACAACACGCTGGACCTCGATCTGTACCTGCGCATCGCGCCCGAACTGTATCTGAAACGGCTGATTGTCGGCGGCCTGGATCGTGTGTACGAGATCAATCGCAATTTCCGCAACGAAGGCATCTCGACGTCGCATAATCCGGAATTCACGATGCTCGAGTTCTATCAGGCTTACAGCGATTATCATGACCTGATGGCGCTGACCGAGGAGCTGTTCGCGCATCTGGCAAAGGAAGTGACCGGGTCCACGACGGTAAAGTTTGGCGAGCATGAACTGGATTTTGCTAATTTTCAGCGTCTCTCGATGCGCGAAGCGATTGGCCGCTTTTGGCCCGATGGCGCTGCGCCGGCGCCAACGGCCGCGGAGCTTGCCGGTCCGGGCGGGCCCCGCGCGGCTGCCGAGCGATACAGCGCGTGGTCGCAATCCCGGGGACACGAGCCGCTGATGGGTCTTCAAGCCCAAAATGACGGCGAAATCACCGGGCTTTTGTTTGAAATTGTGGCCGAACCAAAATTGATCCAACCCACGATCCTGTACGATTTTCCGACCGACATTTCACCCCTGTCAAAATGCCGCGCGGACGATCCCACTCTCGTCGAGCGGTTCGAGATTTACGTCGCGGGCATGGAACTGGGCAACGCATTCTCCGAATTGAACGACCCGGCCGAGCAGGAGCGGCGCTTCCGTCAGCAGGTCGAGGGCGGCGGCGAAGAAGTCCCGCGCGAGGTCGATATCGATTACGTTCGCGCCCTGGCCCACGGCATGCCTCCGACGGCGGGAGAAGGCATCGGCATCGACCGGCTCACCATGTTGCTCACCGATTCGCATTCGATTCGCGAAGTGATTTTATTTCCTCTATTGCGGCCGGAAGTGCAGGTTGATCCCGCAGCGGTTGAGGGAATACCACCCGATTCATCCCCACAGAGCGATCCGAATCAAGACAAGAAAGTCGAAAACAAATGAAATTTGCGTGGCTGGTTGCGCGGCGGTATCTGCGGTCGCCGTATAAACCAGCGGTGCTGCGGCTGGTGACGATGTTTTCCATTGTAGGCATCGCGGCAGGCGTGGCGACGCTCGTCATCGCTCTCTCCATGAACACGGGATTTCGCCGCACAATTCAGGACCGCCTGCTCGGAGTTTCCGCCCACGTCAACCTAAGCCGCCCAGGTGCGGAAGGGATCGAGGACTATCGCGCGCTCGGTGAAAGGCTGAGTCATATTGACGGCGTGCGCAGCGTGGCGCCCGCTGTTTACTTAACGGTTTTGCTTTCCGGCGCAGGCCATGCGCGCGGCGTTGTGATTAAGGGAATCGATCCCGAACTTGAAAGCAAATTTGACGACGCGCTGCGGCGAATCGTTTCCGGCGCAGCCGATTTTGCGCCGGACGCCGACGGATTTGACTCGATCGTCGTGGGACACCTGATGGCGGATGAACTCAACATTCACGCCGGGGATTACGTCACCCTCACAAGTCCCGAAGGCCGGCTGACTCCCTACGGCATGGTGCCGCGCTCGCGCCGTTTTCGCGTGGCCGGCGTGTTCGACTCCGGTTTTTACGATTACGACGCCAACTGGGCGTTTGCCACGCTGGCCTCCGCGCAAAATCTGGCGGGAGTGGGCGATGTGGCAAGCGTGCTCGAATTCCGCATCCGCGATGTGGACCGCGCGCTCGACGTCGCGCGGGCCATCGGCGCTGCCGCCGGACAAGGATTCACGACCACGACGTGGGAAGATGAAAATCGCGCACTGTTCCGCGCGTTGCATCTGGAAAAACTCGTCACCGCTTTATTCATAGGACTGATTACATTCGTCGCCGGACTGAATATTCTGGTCGTGCTGGCGATGACGGTCACCGATCGCGCGCGCGACATCGCGGTCCTGATGTCGCTCGGCGCATTTCGCCCGCAAATTCGCAATATTTTTATGCTACAAGGCCTGACGGTCGGTGTAGTCGGCACAGTGACTGGCCTGATCGTTGGCTATACGACCTCCTGGGCCGCGGGCACCTATCATCTGATTCCGCTCGACCCGGAAGTGTATTCGGTGCCCTACGTGCCATTTCAATCAAGCGCCTCCGACGGCGTGTGGATCGCCGCCGCCGCGATCGCCATCAGCGTTGTGGCGACGCTGATTCCGGCGCGCGCCGCGTCGCGGATTTTGCCGGTCGATATCCTTCGGTACGAGTAACTGAAAGTTTGAAGCAATTTCCAATCCTGGTGGACTACCAGAACTATCACTGAAGGAGCAGATCATGATTTTCAACCCAGCACATCCCGGAGAAGTGTTGAAGGATTACATTGGCGAGATGACTGTCAAAGAAGCCGCGGCGCGGCTTCGCGTCACGCGGGCAACGCTGTCGCGCATTCTGAATGGACACGCGGGGATCACGGCGGGAATGTCGCTGCGATTGTCGGCGGCGCTGGGTACTTCGCCGGAGTTCTGGTTGAAGATGCAGTTGCAGCATGACCTGTGGCACGCGAGAAAGAAAACTCCGAAGGTAAAGCGTTTCCCTCACGTAGCGAATCGCGAAGCGCAGGAACCGGGTTCACTGCACACGTAGTCCAGGGTCTTCGCGTCGCGACTCATGCTCTGTTTCTCGTGCTCCTCCAGATCAACATCTCCGCCATGTCTTACAACCGATTTTCCCATTCCCACACACCCGGTATCGAAATGCACAGACGCCAATTTTCTTATGCTTGGAATCGTGAATTTGGAGTACAGGTTGCACCTATACATGGTGTAATCTTTGCCGGAGCAAGAACTGCGATGCGAGGCCGCAGGGGGTCATCCGGTGAATGCTCTAAGTACTTTGCTGTAAGCAACTTGGAGGCAGTTCAAAAACATGGGCAACAAGTGCCAAAATGACCGAAAGTTCATACGGGCAGCGATAGGGCGATAATGTGAAATGGTTTGCCTCTGGGCCGTCCAATGTTTCGAGGCCGATCGAGGACAGAACAAACTTGGTGGGCGCAACGGCATCTAAGAAATTATTAAGACTGCGGCGCGGTTTCGGGGAAACACGGTAACAAAGCGGGATCGGAAACGGGACGGATGGATCGCAGATTGATCGAAAAATTGATCGAAAAATCGATAGAAGATTGATGGGAGTTCGACAGAGAAAATGTCACCGGCAATGACAACTTCGGCGAGTGCCACGGCGAGAGCCGCGACGCGCTCCGGCGTGTTGATCGAAGCGCGCGATCTGCGCAAGAGTTATGGCGCGGGCGCGGCCGAAATCGCTGTATTGTCCGGCGTCAACGTGAGTGTCGAAGCGGGAGAATTAATTGCGATCGTCGGGCCGTCGGGCTCGGGGAAAAGCACATTTTTGCACCTGCTGGCCGCGCTAGACACGCCAACAAGCGGTACAGTATACTTCGACCAGAAAGCAACAGATTCGTTTCGGGAAAGTGAGCTTGCGGATTATCGCAATCGCTCCATTGGTTTTGTATGGCAGCGGCACCACCTTTTGGCCGATTTTACAGCGGCTGAGAACGTGGCGATGCCACTGCTGATGCGCGGCGCAGGGTACAAAGAGGCGCTCGAGACCTCCGCGCGATGGCTCAGGGAAGTCGGCCTGGAATCGCGAATGAACCAGCGGGCGGGGGAATTGTCCGGAGGGGAGCAGCAGCGCGTGGCAATTGCCCGCGCCCTTGTTCAGGAGCCGGCTCTGCTGCTGGCCGACGAGCCCACCGGAGATCTGGACGAGCGAAACGCAGTCGCTGTCTTTGAGCTGATGCAGCGGTTGCATCGGGAGCACCAGCTCACCTCCATTCTCGCCACGCACAACACAGTTCTGGCAGGGCGCGCGGACCGCGTGCTGCAGTTGGAGCACGGGTTGCTCCTGCCGGTTGGGGAAAGACCAAAACCCTGAAGGTCGCCTTGAGGGAGAAACGAGTTGACCCGTGTTTGAACGATATACAGAGAAGGCAAGACGAGTCATATTTTTTGCGAGGTACGAGGCCAGCCAGTACGGCTCTCCGTACATTGAGACCGAACATCTCCTGCTCGGCTTGATGCGCGAGGATAAGGCTTTGGCCAATCGTTTTCTCCGATCTCACGGCTCGATCGAGTCCATCCGCAAGGAGATCGAACAGCGCATCACGATCCGTGAGCGCATCTCCACGTCCGTCGAGGTTCCCCTCAGCCAGGAATCCAAGCGCATCCTGAACTTCGCCACGGAAGAGGCGGAACGCCTGGGGCACAAGCACGTCGGGACCGAACACCTTCTGCTCGGAATCCTCCGGGAAGAAAAGTGCTTTGGCGCGGAAATTTTGCAGGAACGCGGCCTTCGGCTTTCCACGCTTCGCGAAGAGCTGGCGCGCATTGCCGGCGAAAAAGCCCCGGCTTCGCGTCCCAAAGAAACATCCCTGCTCGCCGAATTCAGCCGCGATCTTACGCAAGCGGCGCTCGAAGGGCAGCTCGATCCGCTGGTCGGCCGGGAGCGGGAAGTCGAACGCGTCATCCAGATTCTCTGCCGTCGCACGAAAAATAATCCGGTGCTGATCGGTGAACCGGGCGTTGGGAAAACCGCCATCGTCGAAGGCCTGGCGCAGCGGATTTCCGACAGCGATGTGCCGCCGTTTCTGGCGGACAAGCGAATTTTATCCCTCGACCTTTCCCTGATCGTTGCAGGAACCAAATATCGCGGCCAGTTCGAGGAACGCCTCAAGACCATTATGAAGGAATTGATGGAGAGCCAGAACTCGATCGTGTTTATCGACGAGCTGCATACATTGGTCGGCGCAGGATCGGCGGAAGGCTCGCTCGACGCCGCCAACATCCTGAAGCCCGCGCTTTCCCGCGGAGAAATTCAGTGCATCGGCGCGACCACGCCCGGCGAATATCGCAAGTCCGTGGAAAAGGACCGTTCGCTGGAACGCCGATTCCAGGCCGTGAAAGTGGGCGCGCCGTCCGAGGACGACGCGATTCAAGTGCTCGAGGGAGTGCGCGAGCGCTACGAAAAATTCCACGCGGTGAGCTATACGGACGAAGCCATCCGCTATTCCGTGTATCTTTCGAGCCGGTATATTCCGGACCGCTTCCTGCCGGACAAGGCCATCGATCTGATCGACGAAGCGGGCGCGCGCGTGAAATTGCGCCAGGCGATGATGCCGGACGAAGTGGCCGAAGTGCAGAAGCGCGTGAAGTTCATCACGCACCGGATGGAAACGGCGATCGCCAATCACGAATTCGAGAAGGCCCGTTTCTATTCCGAGGAAGAGCGGAAAGAAAAAGAAAACCTGCGCGTCGTGCGGGAAAAGCTGAAGCTCGACGACACCAACACCGGCATCGTCACCCGCGAAGACATCGAAGACGTGGTGGCGCGCTGGACGGGAATCAATGTTTCCTCCATTAAGGAAGACGAGCAGCAGAAATTGCTGCGCATCGAAATCGAACTGCACAAGCGCGTCATCAGCCAGGACAAGGCAATCACCGCCCTGGCTCGAGCGATTCGCCGCAGCCGCGCCGGACTCAAGGCTCCAGGGCGTCCGGTGGGCTGCTTCCTGTTCCTCGGCCCCACCGGCGTCGGCAAGACCGAAGTCGCGCGGCGGCTGGCGGAGTTCATGTTTGGCAGCGAAAAATCGCTGATCCGCTTCGATATGTCCGAGTATATGGAGAAGCATTCCGTGTCGAAACTGATCGGCGCGCCTCCGGGATATGTGGGTTATGAAGAAGGCGGTCAATTGACCGAGCGGGTCCGCCGGACGCCTTATTCAGTTATTTTGCTGGATGAGGTCGAAAAGGCCCACCCCGACGTGTACAATATCCTGCTCCAAGTCTTCGAAGATGGGCAACTGACCGACGGCTTGGGAAACACAGTGGATTTCCGGAACACGATCGTGATCATGACTTCCAATCTCGGCGCACGGCATCTTCAGAAGCGGTCCACGATGGGTTTCCAATCGGCCGCGGAAGAAGGCAATGCAAAGAGCCTGGACGAACTGGTGCTCAGCGAAGTGAAGCGCGTGTTCAATCCTGAATTCCTCAACCGTCTGGATGAGATTATTCTGTTCAACCCGCTGGGTGATGAAGAACTCGTCCGCATTATTGATTTGCTGGTCGGCCAGATCAACGACACTTTGATCCACCGCCAGGTGCAGATTGTTCTGACGCAGGAAGCACGCCAATGGATCCTCGAGAAGACTTGCGGAGATCGCAGTTACGGCGCGCGGCCCTTGCGGCGGGCATTACAAAAGTACGTCGAAGATCCGTTGTCCGAAGCGCTGATTCAGGGGGGCCTGCAGCGTCCGGCAACGCTCGAAGTCTACGTTTCAACGGACGGGCTCGGTTTCCGACCGGTGGTCGAAGCAACCCCGGTATCCCACTAGCGAATCATACGCGCGCAGGCCGGACTCAACTGGGTCCGGCTCTGGGGGAGCGTACAATCTTGTTTCGGGGGAAGCGGCCTTGAGTATTTCTCCGGCCGCAAAAAAGTATTCGTGTTTTGTGTCTGGGCTGCGAGCACACTTCGTGTGCATGCTCGTCTTGGTGTGCCTGGCGCCGGCGGCCGGCGCGTTGCCGCGCACCGGTTCGCCGATCAAACCGATCACCGAACTGCCCTCGTCGCCCAAACTCCAGCAAGCGGGGCCCGCAAATACCGGCGAAACTCCCACCATCGAACGCATTGAATTTCAGGGAAATCGCAGAATCCGCAGTGAGACGCTTCGCGCGCGGATCTTTTCCCGGCCGGGCGATCCCTTTAACGAAGAGGCATTGCGACGCGATTTCCACGCGCTATGGAACACTCAGTATTTCGAGGACATGCGCCTCGAGGTCGAGGACAGCCCGGACAAGCCAAACCAGAAAATTATTATTTTTTACGTGACCGAGCGTCCCGTCATCCGGCGTATCGAGTACAAGGGCAACAAATCGGTCACCGAATCCGACATCCTGGACCGGTTCAAGGACCGCAAGGTGGGACTCTCGATCGAGAGCCAGTTCGATCCCACGCGCATCAAGAAAGCCGAAGTGGTGTTGAAGGAACTGCTGGCCGAGCACGGACGTCAATTCGCGACCGTGAAGCCCACGTTTGAACGCGTGCCGGGCACGAACGCGGTGAAACTTACGTTCAACATCGATGAGGGGCCGAAAGTAAAAGTCGGCAAGATCAAAATCACCGGTAACACCGCCTTCTCCAGCCGCAAAATCATTCGCACGATGCGCAATTCCCGGCCGATCGAGATTCCTCTGGGTCCGCTGGGCGGGATCGATATCTGGTCCAAGACCTTCGATCGTCCGAAGCTGGACGAAGACATGGAAATCGGAATCCGCGGAATCTACCAGGACAACGGGTATTTCAAGGTTCTGGTGAAAGATCCGATCATCGAAAGCGCGACCGTCACCCATGGACTGGTTCCGGGCAATGTTCCGCTGATCGGAATGAAACCGGGGAAGGCGACGAACATCACCATTCCCGTGGAAGAGGGCGCGCGGTACCGGATGGGAACGCTGCACGTGCGTAACGCGAATCCGGACGAAGGGCTCTTCTTCAAGCAGGAATTTCTGGAATCGATTTTTCCTGTAAAGAAGGGTGAAATTTTCAGCGTGGCGAAAGTCCGCAAAGCGATCCAGGACTATACAAAACTCTACGGAAATTACGGGTTCATCGACTTCACCGCCGTGCCGGATACGGATGTGCACGACGACACGAAAACAATCGATCTCACGTTCGCCTTCGACCAGCAGAAACAATTTTTTGTGCGGCGCATCGACTTCAGCGGAAATACGGGAACGCGCGACAAGGTGATCCGGCGTGAACTGCTCCTGAGCGAAGGCGACATGTTCCGCAATAACCTCTGGGAACTCAGCCTGCTGCGGCTTAACCAGCTGGACTATTTCGAGGCCGTGAAACCGGAAAACGCCGAGATCAAGCGGAACGTCAAGCAGGGCACGGTGGACATCCTTCTGAAGCTGAAGGAAAAGGGCAAACAATCCATCAGCCTGACTGGCGGCGTCAGCGGCATTTCCGGAAGCTATATCGGTTTGACGTATCAGACGAACAATTTCCTAGGGCTTGGCGAAACGCTCACGCTTGCCGCCAACGTCGGAACGTTGCAGCGCAACATTTCATTCGGCTTCACCGAGCCCTATCTATTCGACAGGCCGATCAGCACCGGATTCACGCTGTTCACGAGCCGCTACAATTTCAACCAGAACACACAGACCTCGCTGGCGCTGGGTTACCAGGTGCAATTGAATCCGGATACCGTTCAGAACTATGTGCAAAACAGCGACGGGTTCACGGTGTTCGCCAGCTACCCGATGAAGAAATTCGGCTTCGCTCGATTCGGATTGACCTATGGATTGACGAGCACGAGCATCACCGGATTGAGCACGGCGGCGACAGCACTGTTTGACGTGCTGCAATTCCAGGCCCTCGCTGGACCTTCTTCGCTGACGGGCATTCATGAAAGCAAGATCACGCCGACGTTGACCTACAACACCGTGGACAATCCGGTGAACCCCACTCATGGGAAGAGCCTGTTCGTGTCGTCTTCTTTCGAGGGCAGCATTCTCGGCGGGAACGTCAATACCGTTTCGGAAGTGGTCGAGGCCAAGTATTTCCGGCAGAATTATCATCGTCGCAACGTGATCGCGCTGCGCGTCCTGGGGGCCTTCGAGACCGGTTACGGCGGCAAACAGATTCCGCCGTTCAGCAGATATTACCTGGGCGGAGAAACCGATTTGCGCGGATTCGATTCACGGACGGTTTCTCCGGTCGTGTTCATTCCTCAGCTAACCACATCTTCGATCTCGTACACAAATCCGACCGTCCTGTCGGGAGGGAACGCCACAACCGGAGTGATCAACATTCCGACTTTGAGCTATCAGACTTCTTTCCCCGGCGGCGACACGCAAGGGGTGGTGAACCTGGAGTACCGCATCCCTCTGTTCCCCCACGTCAGCCTCTCGCTGTTCGGGGACGCGGGTGCCACCGGCGCGCTGCGCAAAGATCAGCTGCAACTGAATTCGGCCGACTTCACGTCGTTGCAAAATCAGTTCCCCACTTCGGGCGTATCCAACACGCTGCGGTTCCAGCCCGGAACAAATTTCAAGCTCCGAAGTTCGCTGGGCG
The DNA here is from genome assembly GCA_963788335.1 of Terriglobia bacterium. Classification (GTDB taxonomy): domain Bacteria; phylum Acidobacteriota; class Terriglobia; order Acidiferrales; family UBA7541; genus Palsa-360. The sequence continues at coordinate 8,494 of CAWBGM010000022.1, read as the reverse complement.
TCGAGCTGGTGATCCAGTTGCCGATCGTGCAGGCGCCTTTCCGAATCTACTGGGCGTACAACCTCGAGCGGATGGCGCAAATCATCAGCGCGCCGCAGTCACAATTTCCGGGCAACCCGAATCTGGCGATCCAGAATCTGAACACGCCGAATTGCACTACGTCGATCACCACGAATTGTTTCGATACAAATTGGACTGTATATAAGGCGGGATTGCCGCCTGAATTGTGGAATTCGCAGGTGGCCCAACCCGGCGGGCCTCTTTTGAATCTTTATAACAACCCGCAACGGACGAACTTCTTCGACCCCGTGCGGACATTCCGGTTCACCGTGAGCCGGACGTTCTAGCGGGAATCGTGGGGCGCGGATTGGGGATGAATCCCGCGCCAATACATGGAAGATCGAGAAAAGTTTGGAGGATAGGGATGAGTCCGTGGAAGTTTTGCTCAATACTTACTCTCGCCCTGGCGCTGGGCGCTTGTGGATGCGGGGGCGGCAGTAGTTCAACAAGCATAGTCCTGGCGATCTCGCCCACGACCTCGAGCGTGGTAACCAACACGACCGAACAATTTTCCTCCTCGATCACCGGTTCCAGTAACACCGCCGTCACCTGGACTGTGACTTGTGCAACCGTCACGAATGCGACGGTAACCAACTGCGGAACGATCGATTCCAACGGCCTTTACACCGCCCCCTCGAAAATTCCGACGGCCACGGTGAACGGCGTAGTGACAATTGAGCCCGCGGTAACGATCACGGGAACTTCGCAGGCCGACACCACAAAAGTGGAAACCGCCACATTGACGATCATCACCGGAATCAGTATTTCCGTGACCCCCGCCTCGGCCACGGTCGGCACAAATGAAAATTTCACATTCACCGCTACGGTCAGCAATCCCGGATGCAACATTCTCTCGAATCCGACCTGCCTGAATGTGACGTGGACGCTCGATTCCACGCTGACCGGAATCGGCTCGATTGACATGAATACGGGTGCTTATACGGCACCCTCATCCGTCCCTTCGCCTAGCGCCGTGACGGTTACGGCCACGTCGGTGTCCGATACATCCATCACCGCAACGGCGACGGTGAATCTGGTGACGTCCACCGTTCCGACGGTATCTTCTGTAAGTCCAAATACAATGGGATTGGGCGGAGTTTTCGAGGATTTTTACATCACGGGAACCAATTTCATCTCCACGAATCGGGTCTTCATCAATGGTGTACAGCTCGATCCCTCCGAAGTGGGAGCGGATTCAAGCACTGTGATCCGTGCGCGCGTTCCGGATTTTCTTTTGGCCGCGCCACCCCCCTCGGGAATCCTTCAGGTCAGCGTGTCGCAACAGGTTGGCACGCCGCAGACCTGCACCGACCAGACGCAATGCCAGATTACCGTCCAGAATGAGCGCCCCGGAGTGATCGGCCCATCCCCGGACACGATTTCGCAGGGGTCGTCCGTGGTCAGCTTCAATGTCGACGGCGGATTCTATGGCACGGCGACCAACCCGGCGGTCAGCGCGACCTATGGGGGCTCGCTCCGCGGAATTCAGGTCGCCCAGAGCGGCTCGGCCGGCAGTGGCCGCCAGATGTCGGTCACCATTGGTGGATCGGGGTCGAACTCAGCCGATTTGACCACGCCGGGGCTTTACCCGATCGCCATCCGCAACGCGAAGGACCCGACGAAATTTGCGGTCACGAACTTGACCATCCAACCCAATTACGCAATCACTCCAACTCCCTCGTCTCCGGTTTCGCTCCCGGTGGGTACGACGCCCGCCGATGTGGCAATTAACCCGGCAACCGGAATTGCCGTGGTGGCCAACACAGGTTCGAACGACGTGACGCTGATTGATTTAAAACCTGCGACGCCGACAGTCATAGCTACTCTCTGCTCGGGTCAACCGGGCGCGGTGGCCCCTTGCCCGGCTTCCGGCCCCACGAGCGTTGCCGTGGATTATGTTCGAAACATCGCGCTTGTGGTCAACTCAGTCAGCAAAACCATTGCAATCGTGGATTTGAATTCCAAGTCGCTTACATTCGTCACCCCTCCGCTGCAGGACACGCCCGCAGCCGTGGGCATTAACCCTGTGACCGGTCGCGCGCTGGTGGCAATGAATACGAGAGGCTACGGCGTACTGATGGACTTAACGACGCCACCTCCATATTTCGCAGGGGTCGTATCGATCAGCTCAGGATCGAAGACGCATATTGCAGTCGAGCCCCATTTGAACTGGGCACTCGCCACTCCAGGCGGTGTGGGCTCGATCGGCATCGTCGACCTGAGCCGCCAGACCACCAATCACATCGTTAATCTTGCGCGGGCAGCGAATGTCGTCACGGTGACCGTCCTGGCCGGAACCTCGACGGCTCCGGAACCACCCCTCGCAGTCAGAGTCAACGACGCCGTTCAGATTTTGAACGCTACGGACAGCAGCTTCAATGGCATCTACTCCGTGTCGGCCGTGGGCCCTGGCGGCTTTCAATTCAGCTTTACCCAGACGAGTGGAACGCTGCCCGACAAAACCGTTTTCGCCAGCGGCGGAACGGTGATGTACGCGGCTCCCGTTGCGACCAATTCCCTTACCCTTTCCGATCAGGGCATTGGCATCAACCCGGAAACTCAGCAGGCGGTGATCGTGGATCCGGGGGCCAACGGCGTGGTTTCCTTCTTCAGCCTGATCGATCAATCGGTTTCGAATCTCCAGCTCAGGGCAAATAACGCGAATGAGGCGACCGGCCCCATTGCCGCCGCTTATAATCAACTGACGAACACAATCGTTTCAGTAAGTAATTTCGATAATACCTATTCCATCATCGACCCGACCACTCCGGGCCGGCTGTATCAATCGCCGATCGTCCTGAGCGGCCCCGTCGCCGTCGCGATCGATCCGGGCACCAACACGGCGGTCATCGTGAATCAGACTCCTGTGTCGCCGCTGACCACCGGCACGGTCAGCATCGTTTCGCTGGGGGCCATTCAACCGTTTTCGATCACGGAAACCAGCCCCAAGACTTTCGTCGCCAATTCGACGCTGAACAGCGGGCCGGCGCCTTCCGCCCTGACGCTTACGGTCCTGGGGAAAGGTTTCCCGACAACCGGAAACGCGTCGGTTCGCCTCGACGGGCAATCGTTGCAGATAACGTCCGTGAGTGACCGCCAAATCACGGCGATTGTTCCGCCGTCATTCCTGTCGACGGCTCACCGATATGCAGTGGATGTGCAGAATCTCACTACGGGCCAGATCACCAATGCGGAAGACTTCACCGTCGAGCAGAGCGTGGACGTATCTGTCGCCTGTTCAAATACGCCTTACCCTGCCGGCGTGGCCATCGATCCGCAACAGAACCTCGCTGCGGTTTCGCTGAATGGCTGCAATAGCCTTGCCCTAATCGATCTGACAAAAGGCACGGGCACAACCATCGCCGTAGGCAATGGCCCGTTTGGAGTGACCGTCCTGCCCCGGCTGCACTTCGCCGTGGTGTCCAATAACGCCGATGGAACCGCTTCGGTCGTGGATGAACTGGCCGGTTCGGTCACCATGACGGTGACGACCGGCTCGGGCTCGATGGGCGCAGCCGCCGATCAGGACACCGGGGAAGTTGCAGTCGCCAACAGCGTGTCGAATACAGTGACCGTGTTCAATGTGGCTACAGGCGCCACGAACAGCATTCCGACCGGGGCCATGCCTGTTGCCGTTGCGTTCAACTATCAGAACCATGAGGTGGGATTCGCCTCGACCGGAAGCAATTCGCTCGGCGTTGCCGACGGCGCCGCCACCGCGACGCAGGAGTCGTTCACCGCGAACCAGCCGACCTCGGTCATTTACGATCCGGTTGCCACGGACTGCGGTACCAACAATGTTTCCGGATGCTTTCTGGTTTCCGCCAGCGGAACGAACTCCGTCGATATCATCGATCCAGTGGCTCAGCAGCAAACCTCGTTCCGTGTGGGTATCAATCCGACGGCGCTGGCGTACAATTATCTGACGAGTACGCTGGTAAGCACCAATACCGGAAGCCATACCGTTACGGTGGCGGATTTCCTCGGCCAGAGGATACGCGCGGTGCTAACGTTGCCTCCGGCACCGGCAATTTCGAACCTGTCAATTTCCGGGGCGTTGCAGTTCGCGCTGGATGTTCATCCCTTAAAGAACATGGCCGTGATCGCGGACACGGCGAACGGACGCGTCCTGTTTATACCGCTGCCTCGCTGATGGGCGGAGGCGTTGCTAAGAAATTCAAAGACAGACAGGCCGAGACCTGTCCTCCTGGCGACCGAGGAAGGGGGCTTACGACGCTTTCAAAATCCTAGCCAACTCGCAGGGCGGCTGGGGCATCGGTAAGGGTGAGCAGTAGCGAACGGAAGTGGGGCAGTGCAAAAGCCAAAAGCAAAGACCGGCGTCGTGAGGGCAGGCTTTAGTCGGCATGATATTTCCGATTGACTGACTTGAATTTGGACCGCTATAATCCGCGATTTGTGAATTTCGTTTAAACGCTTAAGGAGTGAGGATGAACGTCAATACAGGTTTCAAAGGACTTCTTGCGGCATTGGCCATTTTGTGTTTCGCCCGTGTGCCTGCCGTTCATGCGCAGGCTGCAGCGGCCGCACCGACCAAGATTGCCGTCATCAATGTTCGCAACGCGATTGTTGCCACGGCGGAAGGAAAACAGGCGCAAGCCCAGCTGCAATCGCAATTTGCTCCAAAGCAAAACGAATTGCAGAGCACGCAGAAGCAGATCGAAGACCTTCAGCGCCGCATGAGTGAAGGGGCGCGCACGCTCAGCGACGACGAAAAGGCAAAAATGCAGCGCCAGGGCGAATTGCTCACACGGCGCCTGCAGCGCAGCAATGACGACATGAACGAAGAGTTGACCGCCGCGCAGAGCGAACTTGTCGACGGAATCGGACGCAAGATGCTCGAGGTGCTGGACCGCTACTCGCGCGAGAATGGCTTCGCCGTTGTACTGGACACCTCCGCGCAAGGCAGCCCGGTCGTTTACGGATCGTCGCAGCTGGATATCACACAGGATATCGTCCGGCTGTACGACCAGGCCTATCCGATCAAGGGCGGCGCTGCACCCGCAGCAATGGCTCCAGCTCCGAAACCGGCAACTCCGGCTCCCGCACCCGCCAAGAAGCCCACCCCATAATCGAATTCGTCAGATGGGGTCAAGCTTTTCAGCCAGGGGTTCCATGGAACCCCTGGCTTTTTTTCCATGTCCGGTCAACGGGATCCGGACGGATTTTGGAAATGTCTAAGCTTCCGAATCGGTGATGAGCCCAAAGCAGTATAGGTTTCAGTGTTACTAAAACCTCGCAAGGATGGCGGCCGAACACTTATTCGGGAGCCAGCCAAACTGAGTTCGTACCGGAATCTTGGTAGTGTCTCAGTTTGCGCGGACCTCACAAAACCACATTTGTGAATTGATCCAGTAGACCTTACAAAAATGATCATGACTTCACGATTAGTTTTGAGGGAGTGGGAAGACTCCGACCGTGAACCATTCGCCTTGCTAAATGCGGATGTCCGAGTGATGGAGTTCATGCCGAAAGCGCTTGCGCCAGAGGAAAGCACCGCGTGGGTTGAACGCATTCGCGCCCACTGGAGAACACATGGGTTTGGACTTTACGCAACGGCAACGCGGCATGACCACAAGTTTATCGGATTCATCGGTCTTTCGGTGCCGACCTTCGAATCAACGTTTACACCGTGCGTAGAAATCGGCTGGCGATTGGCTGCAGAGTATTGGAACAAAGGTTTGGGGACGGAAGGAGCCGAAGCGGTACTACGCCATGCCTTTGCAACGCTGAATCTCGACGAGGTTGTTTCATTCACCGTTCCGGCAAACAGAAGCTCTCGAAGGGTCATGGAGAAGATTGGGTTGGTTTATCAGCCATCCGAAGATTTTAACCATCCAAGACTACCGGCTGGACATCCCCTTCAGCGGCACGTCTTGTATAGGCTCCGGCGCTCCGACTGGAGATCAAAACCTCGGGACGAATTTTCAAACTGAGTCAGTACCGGAATCTTCTGTGACTTGCATTTGAAGATAGGGCTGACTATACTGGCAAGGCCTGAGCCGGACGCAGTTCTCAGTGGGCGAGAGCCCACTTTTTTATTGAGCGCGACCCGGTGAGCAATTTGCCGGAAGGTTTACGGCGGGCAAGATTGTTCGGGGGGCTGCGGAAAGCAGGAGATGGACCTGGATCGCATCCGCGAGGCGGCCGAGCGGGTAGCTCGTTCGCTGGGCATGGAAGTGGTGGACGTGGAATGGAAGGTGGGCAAGGAACGCTTCCTCCGCGTCTTCATCGATAAGCCCGAAGGCGTCAGCCACAGAGATTGTGAAGCCGTCAGCAATCAGCTCAGCGTCATTCTGGATGTGGAAGACCTGGTTCCGGGGCCGCCGTATATCCTGGAAATCAGCTCTCCCGGGCTCGACCGCAAGCTGACCAAGCCTGCGGAGTTTGAGCGGTTCGCGGGAAGGCTGGCGAAAATAACGACGACGGAACCGGTCGAGAACCAGAGGAATTTTGAAGGCCGTCTCGCCGGATTCGCGGACGGCAAGGTAAAGATCGAAGTTAAGGGCCGGGTGATTGCTTTGCCGATGGAAGGTATTCGCAAGGCGAACCTGGTCGTGGAATTCTAAGGTGAGGGACAGATGGCCAATCTGCTGTACCAGACAATCGAGCAGATCAGCCGGGAAAAGCATATTGAACCGGAGGTGATCGTCGCTGCGATCGAAGACGCGATGATCGTTGCCGCGCGGAAGTATTACAAGACCGAGGAAGATCTTCGCGCCAAGTTCAATCCGGAATCCGGGCAGGTCGATGTGTACGCGGTGCGTCCAGTGGTTGAGGAAGTCACCGATCCAAAAAAAGAATTTACGCTCGCGGAAGCCAAGAGAATCGACCCCAGCGCCGAAATCGGCAGCGAGGTATTGATTCCAAAGCCGACGGATGTTCTGGGCCGCATCGCCGCGCAGACCGCCAAGCAAGTGATCATGCAGAAGGTGCGCGAGGCCGAACGCGACACCATCTACAACGAGTACAATGGCCGTGTTGGCGAATTGGTAAACTGCGTCGTCAAGCGGACCGAGGGTCCCGATGTCATCGTGGATCTGGGGCGCGCCGAAGCCCGCATGCCCAAGCGCGAACAGTCGCGCCTGGAAACCTACAATATCGGCGACCGCTTGCGAGTGGTGCTTCGCGCCGTGGACCGCTCCGCAAAAGGACCGCAGGTGATTGTTTCCCGGGCCGATCCCGTTTTAGTGCAGCGCCTGTTCGAGATGGAAGTTCCGGAAATTTACGACGGCACCGTGCAGATCCGGGCCGCCGCGCGCGAAGCCGGTGAACGCACCAAGATCGCCGTGCAAAGCCGCGACAAGGACGTCGATCCGGTGGGCGCGTGCGTGGGCATGAAGGGTATGCGCGTACAGTCGATCATCCGCGAGTTGCGCGGCGAAAAAATCGACATCATCCCCTATTCGGAAGATACCGTCACGTTTGCGCAAAAGGCGCTGTCTCCTGCGAAGGTGACACGCGTTCAGATCATCGATCCCGAAACGCGACACCTGGAAATCATCGTCGAGGATACACAGCTTTCGCTCGCCATCGGAAAAAAGGGGCAGAACGTCCGCCTGGCCAGCAAGCTGATCGGCTGGAACGTGGACATCAAGAGCGAAGAGGAAAAGCGCCAGGAGATCGAAGCGCAGATGACCGCGCTCACTGCTCCCGGAACACCGCTCTCCGAACTCAAGGGCGTTGGGCCCAAAACCATCGAGCGCATCGAAGCGCACGGCATCACCACCATCGAGAAGCTTGCCGACATGACGCCGGAACAGCTCACGGAAATTCCGGGCATCGGCGAAAAGATGGTCGAAAAGATTCAATTGTCGGTGGCCGAATATTTTCAGGCGCTGGATAATCCGCCGGTGGAACCGGAATCGACGGAAGGCTTCGCGGAGCAGGAAGCCGCCGGCGATGCGGGCGAGCAGGCGGAAGCGGCGGAAGAATCCTCGGAAGCCGCGGACGTGGCGGCCGAAGAAAACGAAACGCCCGCCGAAGCGGGAGAAGTTGCGGCGGACGTGAGTGCGCACAAAGAATCCGGCAGCGGGGAATCCCCGGATGCCACAGGAATCTCAGATGAGATAGGGAACAAGTAGTTTGCCCGGAGGGCAATGACAGATCCGAATCAAATCCGAATCAACGAGCTCGCGCGCGAACTCGAGGTCAAGGCAAAAGCGATCATCGACTATTTGCCCGACGCCGGCGTCACGGAAAAAAAGACGCACTCGAGTTCCATCGAAGTCGAAGCCGCCGAAAGGGTTCGCAAGCACTTCCGCGATCTCGCCAACGAGGAAGCCGCGGCAGAGGAAAAAGCCGCTTCGGATAAAGCTGCCCGGGAAGCAGCGGCGCGCGCGGCCCGCATGAAACCTGCTGTCGTTGCGACTCCCGCGCCGCCCGCTCCAGGGATTCCGGCGCCGCCCGCCCCGGT
>CAWBGM010000021.1:0-71431 GCA_963788335.1 Terriglobia bacterium | reverse complement strand
ATGATGATTGCCGTTTTCATTTGCCATGCTATGACCTCATAAATAACGCCGGGTTGGGCCGGGACACCAATAGGCGGCAGAAGAGACACTGCCGCCCCAGGCCCCGGCGGGACCTAGATAAGGTTGACACATCACGACTTGGAACTTGCGTAAGCAAACCCCTCAGGGCGCGGCGTGTACCGCTGGGCGGTACCGCCTCGCGCCGGAATTGCTGGGTTACTCTAATTCCTTACTCGATACGGCGCGTCGCGAACAGCTACTTGACTTCGACCTTGGCGCCGACTTCTTCGAACTTCTTCTTGATCGTCGCCGCCTCGTCCTTGTTCACGCCTTCCTTGATCGGTTTGGGTGCGCCATCGACCAGATCTTTGGCTTCCTTCAAGCCCAGGCTGGTGACTTCACGCACGGCCTTGATGACGTTAATCTTGTTCGCGCCCACATCGGTGAGCACAACCGAGAATTCCGTCTTCTCTTCCACCGGGGCCGCTCCTGCTGCCGCTCCGCCCGCCATCATCACCGGGGCAGCCGCTGCAGCCGACACGCCGAAGGTCTCTTCCATTTTCTTGACCAGATCGGCGGCCTCGAGAAGTGTCAGGCCTTTGATTTCTTCCAGAATCGCTTCCACTTTGTTTGCCATTGCTGTGTGTCCTCTCCCTTTAAGGAAATTGAGATTCGAATTATTGAGCCGTTTCGGTCGGAGTTGCGTCCGACCCGAACTTGTTGGCCTTGACCGCTTCGCTGACCGTGACGGCCAGGTTGCGGTTGACGGCGGCCAGCGCCGATGCGATGCGCTGGGCAGGCGCGCCAAGCAGGAACATCACCTTGCTGATCAGTTCTTCCTTCGAAGGCAGCGAAGCCAGCTGCTGAATTTCCGCGATCGAGAGCACGCGTCCTTCGACAATCCCGGCACGGAACTGATACGCCGGAACATCCTTTGCGATTTTTGTGAGCGCCTTCGCCAGCGATACCGGATCGGTCTCGGTGTACGCGATCGAATTGGTGCCGGACAGGTTTTTCAGCAGGGCCTCGTTGGGAGTCCCTTCGCCGGCCCTTTCGGCCAGCGTGTTTTTCACGACGCGGTAGGTTCCGCCCGCCTGTTGCACGGCGCGGCGCAGCTTGTTGTCGTCTTCCACCGTGATGCCCTGAAATGTGGACAGGATCACAGTCGAAACTTTTGCCAGCTCGCTTTTCAGTTTATCGAGGTCCTGCTGTTTTTCACTTCGCTTTTTCATTTCCCGCTCCGCTTTCCAATTTCGTTTTTCCGCCGCTGTTTTTATTTTAAAATCGCGCGCCGTTTAGGCCGCGGCGGTGATGACGGCTTCCACTTCCGTCTCGTCAATCAAAATTCCCGGGCCCATCGTGGACGTCAGCGTGACTTTCTTGATGTACTTGCCCTTGGCGGCCGCGGGCTTCGCCTTCAGGACCGCGCCGATTAATGCGTGGGCGTTGGCGGCCAGCTTGGCGGCGTCAAAACTGATCTTGCCGATCGACGAGTGAACGATGCCCTGCTTGTCCACGCGAAACTCGACTTTACCGGCCTTGATTTCCTTCACGGCGTTGGCAACTTCAAACGTCACCGTGCCGGTCTTCGGGTTGGGCATCAGGCCGCGGGGGCCCAGCACTTTACCAAGTCGTCCGGCCGACCGCATCATATCCGGCGTGGCGATCACCGCGTCGAAATCGGTCCAGCCTTCCTGAATTTTTTGCACCATGTCTTCGCCGCCCACAAAATCCGCTCCGGCTTCCTGCGCCTCACGAACTTTTTCGCCCGTGGCGATCACGAGCACGCGCTTGGCTTTTCCCAGGCCGTGCGGCAATACGACGGTGCCGCGAACGTTCTGATCCGAATGTTTCGGATCGACGCCCAGATTGATGGCCAGCTCGACGGTTTCGTCGAACTTGACGAAATGCGCCTTCTTGATTGTTTCGGTAGCTTCGCCCAGTTTGTACGGACGCGCTTCGACCACTTCACGAGCCTTGACGATTTTCTTTCCTGGTTTCCGCATTGCTTCTCCTACCCTTCCACTTCCAGACCCATGTTGCGCGCCGTACCCATGATGCTGCGCACAGCCGAGTCCAGACTTGTGGTGTTCAAGTCCGGCAGCTTGGTCCTGGCAATCTCCTCGACCTGCTTGCGCGTCACTTTGCCGACCTTGTTGCGGTTTGGTTCGGCCGATCCCTTGACGATTCCCGCAGCGCGCTTGAGCAGCTCGGAGGCAGGAGGCGTCTTGGTGATAAAAGTGAACGTGCGGTCGCTGTAGATTGTGACCAACGCCGGAATGATCATGCCATCGGGTTCTTTGGCAGTCTTGGCATTGAATTGCTTCACGAAATCCATGATGTTCACGCCCTGCGGGCCGAGAGCGGTGCCGACGGGCGGCGCCGGAGTAGCCTTGCCGGCGGGCAATTGCAATTTTACTGTTGCTTGAACTTTCTTCGCCATGCGAATCCCCTGCGTGCGGCCCGTCCCTCGATGCTGCGGAACTGGGCGGTCTTAAATTTAGTTAGCTTAGCCAGCGAACTTTATTCGCTAGCTGACGATCTTTTCCACTTGCACAAAATCCAGTTCGACCGGAGTGGACCGGCCAAAAATCGTGACCGAGACTTTCAGCGTGCTGCGGTCGGAATTCACGTCATCCACCGTGCCCGTAAAATTCGCAAACGGCCCTTCGGTGATGCGCACCTGCTCGTTGCGCTCGAACACCAGTTTTGGCTTCGGGCGGTCCGCGGAAGTGGTTACGCGGTGAAGAATATTTTCAACTTCCTCTCCCGAAAGCGGCGTCGGCGTTTCACCCGATCCGACAAATCCGGTGACGCGCGGCGTGTTTCGCACCACGTGCCACGTATAGTCGTCCATGTCCATTTCGACCAGGACGTACCCGGGATACAGCATGCGGGAGGAAATCACTTTTTTGCCGCCGCGAACCTCGACGACATCCTCGGTCGGAATCATCATCCGGCCAATCTTTTCCTGAAGCCCGAACGCCGCCACGCGGCTCTCCAGGCTTTCCTTCACCTTCTTCTCAAATCCAGAATAGGTGTGGATGATGTACCACTGCTTTTCCATGTCCACCCGATACCTCAGTGCGTGAACAGCTTGATCGCGCGCTGAACCAGCCAGCTCGCGGCGCTATCCACGCCGAAAAAATAGAGTCCGAAAAACGCGACCGTGACAATCACCACCCAGGTCGTGACAAACACTTCATGCCGCGTCGGCCATGTCACCTGACGCATTTCGACGCGGACTTCGTGCAGGAAACACGCGCCAGCGCTTGGGATATTCGCCAAGGCGCGCGAAAAATCCCAGCATCTCGAGTGGTGAGCCGCGGCCTTCTGTTTCGTCGGTCTTCAATTTTCCCACCTGGGTCGCCATCGTTCGTCGCTCTCTGTGCCTTCGACCACCTGCATCCATCCCACATTCTCGACCTTCGCCGCGCCGACCGACTGCCAAACTGGCAGGGGAGGAGGGATTCGAACCCCCACTCTCGGTTTTGGAGACCGATGGTCTACCGTTGAACCTACTCCCCTAAAGAAAACCTACTTCACTTCCTTGTGCCCCGTGTGCTTGCGGCACGTATTGCAGAACTTTTGCGTTTCCATCCGGTCGGAATGCTTCTTCCGATTCTTGGTGGTCGTATAGTTCCGGTTTTTGCAATCGTTGCACTGTAATGTAATGATTTCGCGCATAAGAATTCCCTCGAATTCAATCGAAAATTTACTCGATGATCTCCGTGACGGCGCCTGCGCCGACCGTGTGGCCGCCTTCGCGAATCGCGAAACGCAGCCCCTTCTCCAATGCCACCGGCGTGATCAAACTGATTTCCGCCGATACGTTATCCCCAGGCATCACCATCTCGACGCCCGCCGGCAATTTCACATCTCCCGTCACATCCGTCGTACGGAAATAAAACTGCGGACGGTATCCGGTAAAGAACGGCGTATGCCGCCCGCCCTCTTCCTTCGTCAATACGTACGCTTCCGCCTTGAATTTCGTGTGCGGCGTGATCGATCCCGGCTTGGCCAGCACCTGCCCGCGCTCCACTTCTTCCTTTTCCGTGCCGCGCAGCAGCAATCCAACGTTGTCGCCCGCCATGCCTTCGTCCAGCAGCTTGCGGAACATTTCGATGCCCGTCACCACGCGCTTCATCGTCGGCCGGAAGCCCACGATTTCGACTTCCTCTCCAACCTTTACCTTGCCGCGCTCCACGCGCCCGGTCACCACCGTGCCGCGTCCCGAAATCGAAAAAATATCCTCAATCGGCATCGCGAACGGCTTGTCCACATCGCGTACCGGCTGCGGGATGTTCTTGTCCACCGCGTCCATCAATTCATCAATCTGCTTTTCCCACTTCTCTTCGCCGTTCAATGCGCCCAGCGCCGATCCGCGCACCACCGGAATCGTGTCGCCCGGAAATTGATACAGCTTCAGCAATTCGCGTACTTCCAGTTCGACCAGCTCGAGCAATTCCGGGTCTTCCACCGAATCGCACTTGTTCATGAACACCACAATCGACGGCACGCCCACTTGACGAGCCAACAGAATGTGCTCCCGCGTCTGCGGCATCGGTCCATCCGTCGCAGCCACCACCAGGATCGCTCCGTCCATCTGCGCCGCGCCTGTGATCATGTTCTTCACGTAATCCGCGTGCCCCGGGCAATCGATGTGCGCGTAGTGACGGTTCGCCGTCTCGTACTCCACGTGCGACACCGCAATCGTGATTCCGCGCTCGCGCTCTTCCGGCGCGTTGTCGATCGAATCGAACGCCCGGAACGCCACCTTCGGATTGTGCTTCGATAGCACCTTGGTGATCGCCGCCGTCAACGTCGTTTTGCCGTGGTCGATGTGACCGATCGTTCCGATATTCAGGTGCGGCTTATTTCGCTCGAATTTTTCCTTCGCCATTGCTGTTCAGCCCTCAGCCCTGATCTTTAAAATCGTCACCCAAATCAATTCATCGCCAAAATCAATTCATACTGCAAATCACCAACAAAAATCTTTGGAGCGGGGGACCGGATTTGAACCGGCAACCATCGCCTTGGAAGAGCGAGACTCTACCGTTGAGTTACCCCCGCCCAAGTTTCCCGCGATCAAGCGGTCCTGCCTGCCGGCAGGCGGGCCTTCCAAAACTAAAAACTCTGGAGCCTGGGACCGGGATTGAACCGGTGACCTCGTCCTTACCAAGGACGCGCTCTACCAACTGAGCTACCCAGGCGAATTCTGATTTGCCGCATGCGGCGCCCGGCGCCAGCAAAAAAATCCAGCCTGCAAAAACCCTTGCCGCAAAATTTTGCTTCGCGAATTTCACTCAGCAGCGAAGCTTCGCCAATCGACAACTGTAGCTCTCTGATAGTCCGCGCTTCAGGGCATCTCCTGCAAGTGCGACCAGATGGTGGACGGGGGAGGATTCGAACCTCCGTAGCCCGCAAGGAGCGGCAGATTTACAGTCTGCTGGTTTTAGCCACTCACCCACCCGTCCGCACGGGGGGAAAACGAACAAAGAAGGTCAATGAGCATCGCGAAGTTTAAAGAGACACAAACACACTTTCGTCGCGCTGCAGAAACCTGCCTCCCGCCATTCCGTTGGATTTCTTCCCCTGATTCAAAAAATTTAGCAGAGCTGGCGGAGGGATTTGAACCCCCGACCCTCTGATTACAAATCAGATGCTCTACCAACTGAGCTACGCCAGCACGGCGCAAACCGAGGAAATATAACAAAAGGGAACACCGATTGCAAGGGCCCCCTGTGGAAGACCTGTGCAAACTTCACCCATGGCTATTTCGCGGTCCCGTGTTGGAAAAACCATTCTACACCTTGAGGCCGTTATGAGGGAGAAATCTTTTTTTGTTTTTTAGCCCTAACGCAACCTTCGCCTTCTGTTGCGATGGCGCTTTTTAGGGTACGTTCTGCTGTTCCTCCGGCACTCATGCATTCCAATCAACCAACGTTCAAAAGCCACCACGGACAAAAGTCAAAAGCGACGAGGAGACGTAAAGTTCCATTCAAACCATGAGAAACTATAATGACCAAGAGGCGCGAATGCTCAAATCCAGAAAAGCTCTTCTCATTACGGTCGGACTTGCGATCCTCGGAACTGCGGCGGGGCTTCTTGCCTACTCGAACATCCGGCGCATTTACACGGCGCATGCTTCACCTGGACCGGACCTTGTCTCCGCGTTGCCTCCCGGGGCGCCGACGCTTGTCTATATCGATCTGGCTGCTGTGCGCGCATCCACTTTTTACCAGCACCGCCCGGACAAAGGGCCCATTGCCCTGCCGGACAAGGACTATGCCGATTTTGTTCACGCCACCGGGTTTGATTTCGAGAAGGACTTAGACCGCGTAGTGATCGCTTCCTGGCCCGCATCATCCGCCAAAGAAAAGAGCAGAAGCGTCGCGGTGGCCGACGGGCGATTTGACCGCGCGAAGATTCGCGACTACGCAATGCGTAAAGGAAAGCTCGATCGTCAGGACGGGCACGACGTATTTCTGTTCCCCACCACCGGTGCGGCTGGATGGAATACCGTCTCCTTTCTGAGCGATCGTCGTATCGCCATTGTTGAAGGCCCGCGGATCGCCCCTCTCCTCGACAAGAATGGCGCTGCTGCCGACCCCACCGGCGGCCCTTCCTCGGATCCTGCCCGCGAACGCGCCGCGCGTCTGGACGGCGCCGCCATGTTTGCGATCTCGCGCGTGCCCGCGGTCCCGGACAATTTTGCGCCTGGGGGGATGCAATCGACGCAGCTGGCGACGCTCGCGCGATCCGTGCAGTGGGTGACGCTGGCTGCCCGGCCCGAGGGTGACAATGTTCGTGTTTCGCTCGAAGGAGAATGTACAAACGCCACCGACGCCCGGCAGTTGCAAGCGGCTTTGGAAGTGTTGCGTCTGTTTGGGACTGCAGCGCTGGAAGGCCCCAAGACCCGGCAATCGATGGACCCGGCCACGTACGCGGTCCTTGATTCGATGTTGAAATCCGCGGACGTCACAGCCTCCGCCGAGCGGGTGCGAATACTAGTGGAACTTACTCCGGAAGTCTTGAATCTGGGTAGACCGGCAAATGTACATTGACCCTTAATAGAACTCTATATCCCAATATCCCACGGAGAAGCGGCTTTTAGTTTGGATCGCGGTTTACGAAAAAACCGAACAGGCTGAAGCCTGTTCCACTAAAGCTTGATGCGCTTGTGGGATTAGTCTGCCGCAGAGGCTTGGCGAAGGTAGCGCATAGGATTGACGGGTGCGCCATTGATTCGGACTTCGTAGTGAACGTGAGGGCCGGTGGATCGGCCGCTGACGCCAACGTTGCCGATCGTGTCGCCGCGGCGGACTTGCTCGCCGACCAGGACGTTAAACGTCGACAGATGGCCGTAATACGTTGTCACGCCAAAGCCGTGATCGACAACCACCAGGCGGCCGTAGCCGGAGCGGTCGCCAGCTTCAGTCACGACGCCATCCGCGGCGGCATGAACCGCATCGCCGTACTGCGAAGAAATATCCACGCCCGTGTGGAAGGCACCTTCACCGCTGAACGGGTCCATCCGCTCGCCGAACGTTCCGGTAAGGTGCCCGATCACGGGCCAGAGCGAGGGAGTGTAGGTCATCTCGCCAAGGCCGTCGGTCGAAAGCAGTTGCAGGCTGCCCATGGGGAGGGCTGCCGCGCTGGCATTTTTCTGAAGAAAGTTAAATTCCGCAACGGAATGCTCAAAATCGCCGTTCGAGCCGACCGCAGTTTCATTCAGGCCAAACGGGCTCTGGCGGAAACGCATGAATCCATACGTCATGGCCACTTCGGTTGCCAACGATTGCAGGGAGTTCAGGCGCTGGTTGGTGTCCTGAACGCTGGACTGAAGCTGCTCGTAGTTGTGCTTCAGCGTGTCCTGCTGTCGACGCAAAGCGTTGTAGTTGCCAACCTTCCAGAGCATGCGCGTGTAGGAGCCGGCTGCCGCGAGCACCGTAATGCCGCCGACAAACGCCAGTACGGCCAGAAGATGCAGTACGTACACGGGCAAAGTGATCTTGCGGAAGGATCCCTTCCGGTTGGAGGCAACAAAAAATGTATATGCTTCTGGCTTCATGGTCAAAAACATGCAATTACAAAAATATTCGTTTTCTTGAGGGTTGTTACCGCACATCCCCTGAACGGCAACTTAAAGCAATGCCACCGACCGTTTGAACCGAGAGGCCTAGTCCGAAACCCAAGACAGTCTATGGTTTGGTCGCGGGGAGAGTCAACCCTTTTTTGCCAATCCGATAGATTTAGAAACCTTATACCCGGTCATCCACAAACCTTATTGTTGATACTATGAGACCATGCGGAAACGGTTTTTGACAACTGTACCGATGTCCAGTGAAGAAACACTGATCGAACGGGTACGCCTGAAGTTCCCCGCATCGATTCATAGTCCTGGCGCCGCAGTCCGTGTGGGGATGGGCGACGACGCGGCTGTCGTTCGACTACGGCGTGGTGCAAACTGGGTCGTCACCACCGACGCATTTCTCGAAACTGTTCATTTCTTAAGGAACATTCATCCACCCGAGGCTGTTGGGTACAAAGCGCTGGCCCGCGCTACCAGCGACCTTGCAGCAATGGGGGCTCGTCCTCGATTCTTTCTGATGACTTTGGCGCTCCCTGAGGCTTGCACCGGGAAATGGATGGACAGCTTCCTCGACGGCATGGCGCGGGCAGCTCGCGGCTACGGATTGACCTTGATCGGGGGCGACACGACGAAGTTTCCGTCGGCCTTGATTAACCTGACCGTCATTGGGGAGGCGGCCCCTGAGCGGGCAATTTTGCGTTCCGGCGCGCGACCAGGTGATTTGATCTGTGTTAGCGGTAAGCTCGGACAGGCAGAGCTGGGATTGCAGCTGTTCCTTCAAGGGCTTCATAGGAAGAAGTCATGGAAGAATCTTTTAGAGAAACACCTCTATCCCGAACCGAGATTGGTCCTGGGGCAATGGCTTGCAGCACGCGGGAGGGCGACGGCAATGATCGACATTTCGGACGGGTTGTCGACCGATCTCGGTCATCTCTGCCGTGCAAGTGGCGTGGGCGCGAAAGTATTTGCGGAGAAAATTCCAATGGTGGGTGTGCCTCCAGCGTTGAGACGACTCGGTCTCGACCCTTTGCGACTGGCTGTCAATGGCGGCGAGGATTACGAGCTCTTGTTCACAGTGCGGAAGAATTTTTTCGGACGGCTGCCCCCCAAGATGGGCGGTGTTCCGATCACGATCATCGGCGAGATCACGCGCGAGAAAAAAATCTGCTTGATCGATGCCAAAGGATGGAGCGTGCCGCTTCCGGCTCGCGGTTGGGATCCGTTTCGTAATCGCTCCTCCACAAAAAATATGCCTCCTTCGGAGCATAGCGAGGAATGACGGCGTTTCAGGTTGGCAAAAGGATTTCTACGAGCGCGGGCTTGGCGCCGATGAAGGAGCCTTTGCGGGAGGCATAACCTTCGCGGGAGCTTCGCCCGACGGATTCTTCTCTGGCGCGACAGGAACGCCCGAGCGTGTTTCATCGCTAGAGGCGGGACTTTCTGCCGCTTCGGTGGGGGCGCTGTCCGGTGTGTCGACTTTTACATTTTTCGTCAGCGCGACTTTTTCCAGTGGCACCACGTTCTGAAAATCCTGAACGGGCTTTCCATCGAGCGCGCCCTGCATGAAATGCAGCCAGATCGGCAGCGCGGCGATGGCTCCGGTCTCGGGCTTCCCCAGCGACACGGATTTGTCGTCGTAGCCGACCCAGACTCCCGCGGTAATTTCCGGCGTGAAGCCGATAAACCAGGCGTCAGTGAAATCGTTCGTGGTGCCAGTCTTGCCGCCGGCGGGGCGGTTCAGCGCGCGGGCAGGCATGCCGGTACCGAACTGGACGACGTCTTCGAGCATGGCCGTCATGGTGCGCGCGACGTCCGGCTCGATTACGTCGTGGACGACGGGATGGGCCTGTTCGAGCAACGCGCCATCGTAACTGGTGACGCGGCGAATCATGTGCGGATCGATGCGGATGCCGTCATCGGGAAACACGGTGAAGGCCGAAGTGTGTTCGAGTAAATTCAGATCCGCCGCGCCGAGCGTCACGGGCAGGTAAGGCGGCAGCGGGCTCGTGATCCCGAATCTCCGCGCCATGTCAATCACGCTGTTCATGCCAATTTTTTCGGCGAGCTTTACGGCAGGGACGTTCCGCGAACCCTCGAGCGCGCGGCGCAGGGTGATCATTCCCTCGAATTTTTCATCATAGTTATGCGGCGAGTAGGGCTGGCCGCCGCTCATCACCGTGAAGGGAGCGTCGAGGATGGTATCGAACGGAGTGAAGCCCTGCTCCATCGCGGCTGAATACACATAAATCTTGAAGGACGAGCCGACCTGGCGCTGCGCCTGGATTGCGCGGTTAAATTTCGATTCCTCGAAGCTGTAGCCGCCGACCATGGCTTTGATTTCGCCGGTCGGATTGTCGATCGCTACGATGGCGGCTTGTGGGCCGACATTCTGTTCGAGCTGAACATGTGCGACGGCGCCGGTGATGTCCTTGATGCTGACTTCAACCAGATCGCCGGCCTTTAGCAGATCCGCGGGCGACTTGCGGCTGGTCCATGCGAAATCGGGCTGAGTGAGTTGTCCGTGGTACGGACCGACCTTGACCATCGCGACTTTGCTGTCCACAGCCGTGACCAGGGCCTGCACATAATCGCCTTTGTTGATCGGCCAGTGCCAGTCGTCGTCCTCGTAGGACTCCAGCGTGTCGGACTTATCCTGCAAAATATTGTCGAGCTTGCCGCGCCAGCCGTGACGGCGGTCGTAGGCGTGGAGCCCGTCGCGGATGGCCTGGTTGGCGGCGCGCTGCATGCCCACGTTGAGCGTTGTGTACACGCGCAGACCACGCTGGTGAACCGTTTCTGTGCCATAAGTGGCTTCCAGATATTTGCGAATCTCCTCGACAAAATACGGCGCCAGCGTGTTTCGCGGCACCTCGATATGGAGTCCGATCGGTAGAGCCATCCCCTGGCGCGCTTGCGCGTCCGTGATTTTACCGGCGTGCGCCATGCGGTCGAGGACCACGTTGCGCCGGGCGAGGGCGCGCGCGGCATGCAGAATCGGCGAGTAACTGGGGCCGCGGATTAAACCAGCGAGCAGCGCTGCCTCCGGAATCGTTAATTTACCGACGGGTTTGCCGAAATAATATTCCGACGCCGCTTCAAATCCGTAATTTCCATGGGACAGATAAATCTGATTGCAGTACATCGTAAAAATCTGCTGCTTCGAATAGTGGCGCTCGATCTGAATGGCCAGCAGCGTTTCCTGAATCTTGCGGCGCATGCTGCGGTCGGAACGATCGAGGAATAAGGTGCCGGCCAGCTGCATGGTCAGCGTACTGGCGCCTTCGGCGACGCGGTGCGCGAGAAGATTTCTCCAGGCGGCGCCCGCGACGCGAGTGAAATCCACGCCCCAGTGTTCGTCGAAATGCTGGTCCTCAGTGGTAAGGATGGCGTCTTTCAAAAGCGGCGGAATTTGTTCGTACGTCAGAAGGATGCGCCGCTGCAGGGCAAAGCTGCCCACAACCTGTCCATCGTCGGCGTAAAGTTCGGTGACAATGTCGGGACGGAAATCCTCGAGCGCGCGAATCTGCGGAAGGTCGCTGGAATAGACGAACAGGAGCCCCGCCGCCGCACCCAATGCGATGGCGCCCAGAAGCAGGAGAGAAAAAGCGACGCGCCCGACAACCTTGCGGCCGCGCAGGCGCAGTGTGATCGGCGGAAGCTCTACCATAGGCATTTCATTCTATCGCAAGTGTAGGGGAAGGACGCGGCGTTCAGGAAGAAACCGTGAAGTTACGTTTCTTGATTAGAAATGCGCCGATCGTAACGGCCAGGGCGAGAAACAGCAGGCTGCTGTCGCGAATCAACGTGGCCGTGCCCAATTTTTCGTTATTGCCGAAGCAGCCGCAATTGATTTCAAGACCAAGCAGCTTGGCGCGCGTCATCGCCCCGATGAACATCAAAAGCAAGCCGCTGGTCACAAGTCCGGTCCAGCGCAGGCCAATTCCGACGATCATCAAGCCGCCGATCGCCAGCTCAAACCACGGCAGGACCCAAGCCATGACCACAACAAGGCCGAGCGGCAGCATTTTGTACGAATCAATCGCCATCGCGAAAAAGAAGTGGTAGTCGCCCAAATGCCACGCGCCGTCAAAGTGAAGCTTCGCATAGGCGGCATAAACAAAAATCAGGCCAAGCGCGACGCGGCCCAATGCCAGCAGTACTCCCGGCCAGGCGGCGGGACGCACCGAGGTTTCCGCGGGGATTGTCTGAGTGGGCATTGTTTACAAGAACGCCGTTTACAAACACGCCATTCCGATTCGCAGCGGCACTATTGCCGCAACAGGTAATCGAAATATTGCTTGAGCAATTTATAGTCGACGCCGCCGCCCGGCAGCGCTTCCGTCTTGCCCTTGGCGGTTATATAAACGGTCGGCGTCTGGTTGACGTTGCGTTGCATGCCCAACGCGTGGTCGCGATCGATGGAGGCGTTAATCTCGCTCATGTGCGCTGTTTCGTAGGCTTGAAATTTCTTGAATTCGGCCGGAGGAAAAGAATTGGCGATGACTTCGTCAATGTTCCCCTTGGCGGACCACTCTTCCTGATGGTCGTACAGGGCGCGTTCAATGGATTCAAATTTTCCGAATTGCGCGGCGGCGTTGGCGAGGCGCGCGGCCTGGCGTGCGTAAGGGTGCACGTCAAGCGGGAAATCGTGATGGACGATGTAGACCTTGCCCGGAATCACGTAATCGTCGATCACCTGCTTCACCGTCAATTCAAAGAAATTGCGGCAGGCCGGACACTGGAAATCTCCAAAAATTTCCATGGTGATGGGAGCGCTTGGCGACCCGATCGTTTTCCGAAACGATGCCGGTCCGGTCGTAGGCACGGCGGCGGACTTGGCGGTCTGGGGCTTCGGCAGTGCTGAGGTCCTCGGAGCACTCGCAAATAGCGCTATGACAAGAAAAATTCCCATCCAGATGTAGGGACGCAGTTTCACTTGGTGCTCTCCTTGGATTTTGCGAACGGCGTATTCTAACCCCATTTGGCATTCATCTGTACAGATAGATAGACGTTTAATTGAGGGGCGAGGTTATCCCCCCGGGGGGTAAATGTTGGTGTGGCACGGACGTCCCTTCCGCAGGTTTATGGGGTTGGACGATGCATAGAACTGCTGGCGGAACGCCCGCAGTGCTCGGGGGGGGGGTGAGGCAGACAGAGAAGTGAGGGAAAGGGTGGCGAAGAGGGCTGTAAGTACTTGCAAATAAATATAGATATACTTACATCAAAATACTTGACAAACATACACTCAATTCATATAATCCCTGCGTGTGAGGCACTCATACCGGGGATTTACGGGTGAGGTTTTAGGGAGGATTGGCGACAATGAGTAAGATCATAGGAATTGATCTGGGAACAACGAATTCTGTGGTTGCCGTAATGCAAGGCGGTGAACCGACCGTGATCCCCAACCAGGAAGGCGGCCGGACGACACCGTCGGTGGTTGCGATCACCAAATCGGGCGAGAGGCTCGTAGGGCAAGTGGCCAAGCGCCAGGCGGTGACGAATCCGGAGAACACTGTGTATTCGATCAAGCGATTCATGGGGCATCGCTTCGATGAAGTAACCGAGGAAGCCAAGCTTGTGCCCTACAGAGTCACGAAAGGGCCGCACGACGACGCGCGCGTCGATATTTTCGGCAAGGCGTACAGCCCGCCGGAAATTTCCGCGATGATTCTTCAAAAGCTAAAGACCGCCGCCGAAGATTTTCTTGGCGAAAAAGTAAGCAAAGCGGTCATCACGGTTCCCGCGTATTTCAACGACAGCCAGCGGCAGGCCACCAAGCAGGCCGGAGAAGTTGCCGGCCTGGAAGTGCTCCGCATCATCAATGAGCCGACGGCTGCGGCGCTGGCTTACGGACTGGACAAGAAAAAAGACGAGACGATTGCCGTGTACGATCTGGGCGGCGGCACGTTTGATATTTCCATTCTGGAGGTCGGCGAAGGCGTCGTGGAAGTCAAGGCGACGGCCGGCGACACGCACCTGGGCGGCGACGACATCGACAATAAAATTGTCGAATGGCTGGCTGCGGAATTCAAGAAGGATCAGGGCATCGACGTCAGCAAGGATCGCATGGCGATTCAACGGCTGAAGGAAGCCGCGGAGAAAGCAAAGATCGAGTTGTCGCAGGTACAGGAGACCGATATCAATCTGCCGTTCTTGACGGCGGATGCATCCGGGCCGAAGCACCTGCAATTGAAGCTGGCGCGCGCGAAACTCGAGCAATTGATGGAAGACATCCTGCAGCGCACGATTGGTCCCACCAAGCAAGCGCTGAAGGATGCGGGCATCACACCGGACAAGATCGACGAAGTCGTTCTGGTTGGCGGCTCGACGCGTATTCCACGGGTGTTGCAGATTGTGAAGGATTTGTTCGGCGGGAAGGAACCGCACAAGGGCGTCAACCCGGATGAAGTCGTGGCGGTAGGCGCGGCAATTCAGGGCGGCGTGCTGGGCGGCGAGGTAAAGGACATCCTGCTGCTTGACGTGACGCCCCTTTCGCTGGGCGTGGAAACTCTGGGCGGCGTAATGACCGTTCTGATCCCGCGCAACACGACGATTCCGACTCGCAAGTCGGAGACGTTCTCGACCGCGGCGGACAATCAGCCGTCGGTTGAGATTCACGTGATGCAGGGCGAACGCAAAATGGCTCCGGACAACCGGACGCTGGGGAAATTCCATTTGATGGGAATTCCTCCGGCGCCGCGCGGGATGCCGCAAATCGAGGTGACGTTCGATATCGATGCCAACGGCATCCTGAACGTTTCCGCGAAGGATCACGCGACCAACAAGGAACAGAAAATCACCATCACCGCGTCCACCGGCCTCAGCAAAGAAGAAGCCGAGCGGATGCGCAACGACGCCGAAGCTCACGCCGAGGACGACAAGAAGAAGCTCGCGGAAATCGAGGCGCGCAATATTCTCGACAACCGCGTGTATCAGGTCGAAAAGCTGATCGCCGACAATCGTGAAAAGCTTTCCGAGTCCGATATCAAGCCGGTTGAGGAGGCCGTCGCGACGGCGAAATCGGCTCTCGCGGGAGGAATTCTCGACCAGATCACGTCCGCGACGCATACGCTCGAACAGGCTTCGCACAAGCTTGCCGAGGTGCTCTATCAGAGCGCGCAGGCGAGCGGCGCGCAGGCTGGGGCTGCGGGATCGGCCGAGGGGAGTTCGGGGGCGCATGGCAGCCCGAATTCCGGACAAAGCTCGGCACCGCCTCCGGGCGAAGTGATTGACGCCGAGTACGTGGACGTGGACGAAACGAAGAAGCCGAACTAACTAGTGGGTTAAGTGGAACGGGCTTTACCCTGTTTGGTTCAAATTTTCCCTGAACTAAAAACAAACAGGCTGAAGCCTGTTCCACTGAAACCGATTTCCAAATTTACAGGAGCCAGCGTTGACGACGTACGAGGGCATCAAGCGGGCCGGCCCGCCGCAGGCGATTCAGAAATTGCGCGAAGAATTCTTCATGGTTCAGATCACGCTCACCGAAACGCCGAGCGCCGACTGGAAGCGGCTGTTTTACGATACCCAACTCTCGCCGCCTCCGGATTTTCTTCCCCGCTCCGTGGATATCAGCGGAAACTTTGTGCGATTCCGGACCGACTCGGCCAGCGTGGAGGCGAAGACCGCCTGGGTCGACCGCTGGATCGACCGCGCCAATCAGAAAGAAGCCTCCATGAGCGGCAGGCTGGACCTGGAAGGAAAGCAACGCCGCGAAGATCATCAGCGCGAGCAACAGGAACTGGCGGCAATGAACGCCCGGTGGGAGAAATTGTAGCGGCGGATCGAAGAGAAACATCCAGAATCGCGCATTCGCACGGAGAAAGCCGCTCATTTGATTTCTGAGATGGAACGGCGGGGATATTTGCATATACGCCTGCGACCGATTTTCGGAAGACGGGACACAGGAATTGAGGGGAAAAAGGCAAGTGACGGTGGGACATTTCTTTACGAATCGCGAATCGCGAATTACTCGCCGCGAACCGGGAGACGGGTTTCGCCCGTCGCCGGTTAACAGTCACTAGCCGCCGCTTATGGCCACAACGACAAAACAGGATTACTACGATCTGCTCGGCGTCCCCCGCAAGGCGGCACAGAAAGAAATCCGCGCGGCCTATCGCAAACTCGCGCGCAAGTATCATCCCGATCTGAACCCCGGCGATAAATCCTCGGAAGAAAAATTCAAGCAGGTGCAGGAAGCCTACGACGTCTTGTCCGACGCCAAAAAGCGTCAGTTATACGATCAATTCGGGTTTGAAACCCCTGGAACGGGGGGAATGCCGCCGCCCGGAGATACCGGCGACGTGCATTTTGATTTCGGCGGATTTGATTTTGGCGGAGGCGGCGCTGCGGGCGGCGGTCCGAGCTTTCGCGATCTGTTCAGCCAGTATTTTCGCGGGGGCGGCGGGGTAGCCGAAGCTCCTACGCGGTCCGAGCCTGGAACAAGTCTCGAGTATCAGATCGAGATCACGTTCTGGGAAGCGGTGCGCGGGACCGTTAAAAAGCTCTCGATTACCCGTCTGGACGCTTGCGCGGATTGCCACGGGACGGGAACTGCCGGGCAGCCTCAGTCGTGCACGGCCTGCGGCGGCACGGGCCAAGTCACACAGACCAGCGGAAAAATGAAATTCAATCTGACCTGCTCGCGCTGCGGAGGCACGGGTCGCGTTCGCAACATGTGCCGGCTGTGCGGTGGCGAAGGGCGAGTGCGACGCGTGGATACGATCGAAGTACGAATTCCTGCCGGAGTGCAAACCGGCTCGCGCGTGCGCGTGCCGGGGCGTGGCAATGCAGGGACGTCCGGGGCGCCTCCGGGCGACCTCTATATCATTACCGACGTGCAGCCGCATACGTTTTTCGAGCGGCGCGGCGACGACCTCTACACCACCGTGCCGATCACGGTGACGGAAGCGGCTCTGGGCGCGAAGATCGAAGTGCCCACGATCGATGGACGCGCTCTGCTGCGCGTGCCGCCGGGAACCAATAGCGGCCAGAAATTGAGGCTGCGTGAGAAGGGCGTGCCGTCGGTTCGCGACGCTTCGAACCGCGGCGATCAGTACGTCGAGCTGCAGGTGGTGGTGCCGAAGCCGGTGGATGAGCGCGTGCGCGAACTGCTGAAGGAATTGGAAAAACTCGCGCCGGAAGATCCGCGCAAGGAACTTTTCGATCGCGCGAAGGCATAACCGAAATACGGAAAAGAGTGTGGCAATGCCGCGAACGACCACAAAACGAAAAAAGTCCCGCGCCGGGTACATGATTTCGGCGGTCGCGGAGTTGTACAAGCTGCACCCGCAGACGTTGCGGCTCTACGAACGCGTCGGATTGTTGAAGCCTTCGCGGTCCGATGGAAACACCAGGCTCTATACGGACTCCGACCTCGAACGCCTCGAAGTTATTCTCACGCTGACGCGGGAGATGGGCGTGAACCTCGCGGGCATTGAAATCATTTTAAACATGCGCGAAAAAATGGCCGAAATGCAGCACCAGATGGAAGCCTTCACATCGTTCGTGCAGCAGGAATTGTCGCGCGGGCTCCGGTCCGCATCGGCCAAGCCGCCCGAGAACGCACTGGTTCGCGTCCCTCCGCCGAAAGTGATCCGCGTGCACAAGTAGCGTGATTCGTGATTTGTGATTCATGAATCGTGATTTGTAAATCGTGACAGGCGGCGCGGGTTGTTGAAAATGGAAAATTAAGCTTGCCCCGCGGATCCCGATGTCGCGCTAGTTCATTGGCTTTATCGTTCACTTTCCATTCTTAGCGTCGAACGATCGACTCCGGCCTCCCCTGCGTATCGCGAGGCGCACGATTCGCGTTTTTCTCCCCGTGCCTCCGCGATTCCAATTCCCTCTTTTCCACACGCGCCACCGGTTTCCACAGGGCACGACGGCTTGCGCATCGCGCGGCACGCGCCTATGCTGGGATTATGGCGAAAAATGATTGCACGCTGTGCGGCGGCACGGGCTGGAAGACCGTCGAAGATCTTCCGGAAGAAGAAAAATCCAAGCGCGTTTCGTGGGACAAGCCCATCCCAGGCACAAGCACCGCGCGGCACGTTTGGGCCGTGCCGTGCGAGTGCACAGGGAACGATCGCGCGACGAAAATCCTGGCCCGGGCGCGGATACCGAAACGCTACGAGCACTGTGACTTCGATAACTTCGACACCAACCTCTACGACCTGGGAGATGGCGCGGATCATGCGATCTGGAATCGCAGCCTTGAACAAGCCAAGCTGGTTGTGGAAGCGTTCGCCCGGAATTATCCGGCGGACACCGAGACGGGTCTGCTGATCATGGGCGCGTGCGGCGCGGGAAAAACGCATTTGGCCGTTTCCGCGCTCAAGCAAATTGTAGTGCGCGGCCACACCGGGCTGTTCTACGACTACCGCGAACTGCTCAAGGAAATCCAGGGGAGCTACAATTCGGTAAGCCAGACAACGGAGTTGGGAGTGCTGGAACCGGTGCTCACCGCCGACGTTTTGATGCTCGACGATCTCGGCGCGAATAAGCCTTCGCCCTGGGCGATGGAGACCGTTGGGCACATTCTGAATTCACGGTACAACGAGAAGAAAATTACTCTTCTGACGACGAATTATCTGGATACAACCGGAGCCGAATCGGGCCGAGCGGCGCCCGGGCCGCGGCTTCCCTCCGGCCAAGCGATTGCCGCAGCGCGGGAAGATTCACTCGAGGACCGGCTGGGAAAACGAATTCGTTCACGGCTGTATGAAATGTGCCGGACGATTGAGGTCTCCGCTCCCGACTACCGGCGCGAGATTCGTTCGGCCGGACGGGTGAGGTAGGGATTTGAGATTTGAATCTTGAGATTTTGGATTGTTGGGGATTGAAACCTAAACTTCGCACGCCTCCGCAAACCTGGAATAGGCAAATGGCGGATCGCGATTGACATTCCAGTTTTCTCCGTGCACGCCAATGCACGCAAATCGGACCTTACCTCCTACGTTTGATTGACATAGGCCGCCGGGCGCGGGTATCATCGCCTCGGTGCGGCCCCCTGGGTGGGAAGCCGCATTTCCTTCCTTGCACCGTCCCGTGACTCGGAAGCCGCCCTGAAGAAACTGTCAGGGACTCAAAAGGATAGGACCTCACTGGAGGCCGTTAAGATGTTTTCCGACAACGAGAAACCCGGCGCGGAGCTGTCCGCCGGACAATCAGCAACCGCCGCTACGCCGGCCGCCGAACAAACGAATCCGGAAGCAACCGAAGCAGACGTTTCGGTTGCAGCCCACGCACTGGAAACAGCCGCTCCCTCTGAACCGATTGATTCAGAGCCAGCCGCAGTGACTGTGCACCCGACAGCGCCTGTCGCCGCACCGGATGGGGTCGCGGCGGTGGAACATTCCGACGTGAGCGAAATGGTGGAGACCGATCTGGAGGCCGATGAACCAGCCACCGAATCCACCTCAGAGATGGAACAGTTGATGGAGCAATACGCCACGCCTCATCAGGCGTCGGCGGAAGGCGAGATCGAATCCGGACAGGTCGTAGCGATTACCGACTCCGGCGTGGTTGTCAATCTTGGCGGCAAGACCGAAGGGCTGATTCCCGCGCAGGAATTCGCGGAACTTGATGGACCGTTCCCGCTGCAAGTTGGGCAGCCGGTTGAAATTCAGCGCACGGGCGACCGCAAGGACGGAATGGTTCTGCTGTCCTACCAGCGCGTCCGGCGCAAGCGCGCGTGGACCAAGATCGAAGAAGCCTACCGCGGAAAAGCCGACATCACCGGAAAAGTTGTGGACCATATCAAGGGCGGCCTGGTAGTGGACATCGGCGTGCGCGCGTTCCTGCCGGCCTCTCAGGCGGACGTGCATCCGGTTCGCGATCTGGACGAATGGAAGGGCCGCGAGATTACGGTCCGCGTGCTGAAGCTGAACCGCAAGCGCGGGAACATTGTCGTCAGCCGTCGCGCGATTATGGACGAGCAGGTTGCGGCGCAGCGTTCGGCCATGCTCGAGTCCATGGCCGAGGGACAGACGGTAAAGGGCGTGGTGAAGAA
Source organism: Terriglobia bacterium (assembly GCA_963788335.1). GTDB lineage: Bacteria > Acidobacteriota > Terriglobia > Acidiferrales > UBA7541 > Palsa-360. The sequence goes on along the minus strand of CAWBGM010000021.1, from coordinate 51,320 downwards.
CGTGACCGGCTACGGCGCGTTCGTGGACCTGGGCGGAATCGACGGCCTGCTGCACATCACGGATATGTCGTGGAGCCGCGTGGCGAGCCCGCTGGACGCCGTGGTGCCGGGCGAAGAAGTGGAAGTCAAGATCCTGAAGTACGACAAGGAAAAGGGACGCATCTCGCTGGGCCGCAAGCAGTTGATGCCCGATCCCTGGTCGTCTGTGCCGGAGCGCTACCCGACCGGAAAGAAGCTGACGGGAAAAATCATGGGGCTCACCGATTACGGCGCGTTCGTGGAAGTCGAGCCGGGCATCGAGGGCCTGGTCCACGTCAGTGAGATGACCTGGTCGAAAAGAAAGCAGCATCCTTCGAAAGTGGTGAAGGTAGGCGACGATGTTGAAGTCGTCGTGCTGGGCGTCGATTCGAACGAGCGGCGGATTTCGCTGGGCATGAAACAGGCGCAGGCCGATCCCTGGACACAGCTTGCTGAAAAATATCCGGTGGGAACCGTGGTAAGCGGAAAAATCCGCAACCTCACCGAATTTGGAGCGTTCCTGGAAATCGAGGAAGGGTTCGACGGACTGATTCACGTCAGCGATATTTCCTGGACAGGGCGCATCAAAACTCCCGGAGACGTTTACAAGAAGGGCGACGCAGTCGAGGCGAAGGTGCTGAAGATTGACGCGGCGTCGCGGCGCGTATCGCTCGGCGTCAAGCAGGTGAACGACATCTGGTCGTCGTGGTTTGAGAAACACAAGGTTGGCGATCTGGTTCGCGGCAAGGTCTCGCGCGTCACTACCTTTGGCGCCTTCGTGGAACTGGCCGAAGGAATCGAAGGTCTCTGCCACATTTCCGAGATCGATGAACGGAAAGGCAAAGGCGACAAGTCGGCGCCGCCACCGCCGCGCCCGGGCGTTCGACAGGGCGGCCTGCTCGATCCGGGCCGCGATTATGAATTCAAGATTGTAAAAATCAGCCAGGACCAGCACAAAATCGGGCTCAGTTACCGCGCAGCGATAAAGCAGGCGGAGCGCCGGGACATGGACGATTACCGGTCGACGAAGTCTTCGGCGAAAGCCACGATCGGCGATGCCATCATGGCGAAACGTTCTTTGTAAAAGTTCCGGCGGACCCTCCCCGCCCGGGGCTGTAAATATTTATTTCCCTTCAGCCTCATTTGGTGATATGGATTTGCCACCAAAGGCGGCTCGCGGAAGGCGTTTCCTCCGGCGAGTAGGTTGCGCGTTTCCGGCAGGCGCAACGTCGGGCACCGAACGGGTGCAATTTCAAGTGGTTGGAGAGTAATTCAAATGACCGATTCCACCGTGACAAAAGCGGACCTCGTAGAAGAGGTCGTCCGCGTCACCGAACTTCCACGAAAAGAATCCGAGACTGTCGTGGAAACTATTTTTGAAAGCATCATCGGCGCGCTGCAAGGCGGCGACCGGATCGAGATCCGCGGGTTCGGCAGCTTCCGCACGCGCCAGCGCCGCGGCCGCACCGGGCGCAATCCCAAGACGGGCGCCAAGGTGGAAGTGCCGCCAAAGAAGATTCCGTTTTTCAAGCCGAGCAAGGAATTGAAAGATCATGTCAACAGCGGCGCAACACCCGCTCCGGTCGTGGGCGCCTCGCCGGCCCCGCCGCAAAGTTAACGGCCCGATCGGAGGGCGGCTCCCGCCGCGAGTGAACGTCACCTCTCAACCTATGGATTACCTCTGGACTCCCTGGCGCTACCGATACATTGCCGAATCGAAGAACGTTTTGGGTTGTGTGTTCTGCAATCTTCCCGAGGCGAACGATGATGAAGGAACGCATATCGTCCTGCGCGGCGTGAAGAATTTCGTCATTTTGAATCGTTACCCCTACACCGCCGGCCACGTCATGATCGTTCCGTATCTGCATACCGCGGATTTTGCCGGCCTCGATGCGTCCGTGACGGCGGAAATGATGTCTCTGGCGCAGCGCGTGCAGGCGGCCCTCAAAGGCATCTACCATCCCGACGGATTCAATCTGGGCATGAATCTGGGCCGCTCGGCGGGAGCGGGGATTGCCGATCATCTGCATTTGCATCTTTTGCCGAGATGGACCGGGGACACAAATTTCATGACCACGGTCGGGGAAACGCGGCTGGAGCCGGAAGAGCTCTCGACGACGTATGAGAGGCTACACAAGGCTTTGCATTCGTGAATCGTGATTCGGCGGAAGTCGATGGTGGACGGTTCAATGGCGGGAGTATTCCGAATTAAAATTCCGGACATTGAGTTTGCTTGGGGCGATTGCCGCCATCCGTTGACTACACTTCCAGCAAAACACGATTCACAAATCGCGGATCGCGAGTCACACTCCTTCCATGCAAGAACTCGATTCCTCCATCGAATTCATCGCCTCGCGCGACAGTGAATGTTTTACTGCCGCGCCCGCTCGCGCTGCCGTGTTTGTCGTCGAGCCGCGCGAGGAATTAACGGGAGCGAAGCCGTATCTTCTACGAACGGCGAATCTGCGGCAGCGCCTCATGGCGCTGCTGGGCTCGCCCGATCCTGCTTCGAAGCGTCTGAACCTGCGCGAATATGCGGCGCGAGTGCGATACCACCTGGTCGGGTCGTCCCTTGAGTTGAGTCATTTGCACTGGCAGCATGCCAGGCGGATGTGGCCTGCGAACTATCGCGAGAGGACGCGCTTGCGGCCGCCGGCGGTGCTGAAGGTAAGCCTCACGAATGCGTATCCGCGCTGCTATGCGACGCGGCGGATCAGTTCGAACGGATTTTATTTCGGGCCGTTTGCTTCGCGGCGCGCGGCGGATGCGTTCGCCTCCGGTTTTCTGGACCTGTTCAAGGTCCGGCGCTGCCAGATCAGAATTCGGCGCGATCCCGAATTTCCCGGGTGCATGTATTCGGAGTTGAAGATGTGCCTGGCTCCGTGCTTCGCGGGTTGCTCGAAGCAGGAATATGACGAGGAAGTGGGACGCGTGGTCGCGTTTCTGGGGACAGGCGGCGCGTCGCTCACAGCGGAACTGGAACGCGAGCGCGAGGCGGCGAGCGAGGCGCTGGACTTCGAGCGGGCCGCGGCGGTTCACCGGCGCGTCGAAAAAGTCGCGGAAGCGCTGCGCGGATTGCCCGAGCTGGCGCGACGAATTGAAGATTTAAACGCCGTCGTACTTCAGAAATCCGTCGAGAAACATTCGATCGCTGTATTCGTCGTACGGGCCGGGTGGATCGAAGAGCCTCGCATATTGTGTTTTGCGGAGCTGGCGGGCGAGCCGCGGTCGGTCGAACTGATTTTGCGCGAGTGGCTGGAGAGAGCACCGAACCAGGATTCGCCTCCCGCGAAGACGGTTGCATCGCAACAAAGTTTTCGCGAACTGGAAGACCAGTTGAGCCTGCTGGCGCGCTGGTTCTACAAGAAACCGCGCGCGGGAGAAATATTTTTCCGCGAGGCGACGGCGCGCGCTTCATCCGCCGGTCCACAGGATGAGGCCAGCACGCGGCGCAACAGCGAATGGCCGTACCGGCGAATACTTCGCGCGTGTTCGCGGCTGCTGGCGCCGCCGGCTCCGGGGTCAAACGTCGCGAGTTGAAAACGAATGCGCTGAAGTGGAATCTAAACCCGCACCCTCCGGCCAGAGCGATCCGGACGCTGGTGGGCCGTTTGGACCTGCGGTCCTTCTACCAAGCCATCGAGAGCAGCGCGAAACATGCCGGAGGTCTATAAAATTACCGGTACCGATCTTTCGCCACTCCCCAAATGGGTTTCTTCACAGCTTCAAACCGCAAGGGCGCGGCACCCGGATAAAAATCAATCGCGGCGAGACTCTCTATCTGGAAATGGAAACCTGACCAACGCGGAAGGGCGAGCAGGCTTCCGATTTCACTTCTCGAGTTTTCGTAATCGTCTTCGAATCGCATATAATCGCGGCTTCTATTTGGAGAGAAGAAATGACTACGTTTGCGACTTCGGACGGCACGAAAAAATACGCAGCGCGATTTTCGGCGACCGCTGCGCCGGGACATTTCCGCGAGCAGCAGAATCTATGGCTCTCTTCGATCGGCATCGGCACCTATCTGGGCGAGCCGGATGAAAAGACCGACCGGGCGTATACCGACGCGGTGGTGGCTGCCGTCGAATCCGGAGCAAATGTGATTGACTCGGCGATTAATTACCGGTTTCAGCGGTCGGAGCGGTCCATTGGCGCGGCGCTGCAGGAACTTTGGAAGCGCGGATATTCGCGGGAAGAAATTCTGCTGTGCACCAAGGGCGGATTTTTGACGCCGGACAACAGCATGCCTGCCGACGCGGGTGAATATTTCAATCGCGAATATGTGGAGACGGATATCCTGCGCGAAGGCGACGTGGCCGCTGGATGCCATTCGATGGCTCCGCGATTCATCGCCGACCAGATGGAGCGCAGCCGGCGCAATCTGGGCGTTGAGACCATCGACGTTTATTACCTGCATAATCCGGAAACGCAGCTGGGCGAAGTGCCGCGCGAGATGTTTAACAGTCGCGTGCGCGCCGCGTTTGAATTTCTTGAATCCGCCGTCGCCGCCGCAAAAATTCACTTTTACGGGATGGCCACGTGGAATGCATTTCGCCAGAACGATACGGCGCAGGATTTTCTTTCACTCGAGGCAATGGAATCGCTGGCGCGCGATATTGCCGGAGGGTCGCATCATTTCCGGTTCGTGCAACTGCCGTGCAATCTGGGGATGACCGAGGCGCTCACGCGGCCGAATCAACCATCCATTCAAAAGACCGATTCGCGGCGCATACCAATGGTCGAAGCGGCGAATAAACTGGGCATCACGCTGATGGCCAGCGCATCCATGCTGCAGGGGCAACTCTCGCGCGGGTTGCCGTCGTTTGTGACGAACGCGCTGGGAATGAAAAACGACGCGGAACGCGCCCTGCAATTTGTACGTTCCACGCCGGGAATTGCGACGGCGTTAGTGGGGATGAGCCGCGTCGAGCATGTGCGCGCGAATCTGGCGGTAGCGGGCGTGTCTCCCGCTTCGCAGGATCAGTTTTCGAGGCTATTCGAACGGGGTAAGCAGGCTTAGGCAGCACAGGTTGAAGAGCGTGTGCGGCAACTTTAAATTAGACAGGCCAGCGGCTAAAGCGGCACGGATTTACGGTCTTTATGTCACGGCTGAAGCCGTGACCCACAAAGATTTGCCGGTTGCCGCACAGGGTCTGAGGCCTATTCTGCTGAAACCCTTCCTTCCATCCACGTGGCAATGGCGCGATCCAGCTCTCCAATATGGCCGGTGAAGAAATGGTCGGCTCCGGAGACAATCACAACACTTGTTTGCTCTTTCACTTGATTAGAAAATTTCTCCACCAGCGCCCTAAGCTCGAATGGCGGACCGTGCGTATCGAACTCTCCCGAGACCAGCAGCTTCGGTTTTGTGCACGACTCGAGATACGTGAATCCTCGCCGGCTCAAATCGGCGACGGGAAGGCCCATCCCGATCAGATTCGTAACACGAGAATCCGCGCAGCCGGCGCGCAATCCCACCCACGAACCGAAACTGAAACCCGCGAGCAGCAGCGGGACTCCCGGAAATTCGGCGGCAAGAAAATCGAGCGCCGCCATTGCGTCGTCGTACTCGCCGCGTCCATTGTCGTGTGTTCCTTCGCTCAAGCCAGCGCCTCGGAAATTGAAGCGCAAGACGGGTAGGCCGAAGCGGTGCAATGTCTTCGCGGCCTGATAGACAACTTTGTTGTGCATTGTTCCGCCAAACAGCGGGTGCGGATGGCACACGACGGCGGCAAAGGGCGGCGATGCGCCTTCGCGCCGCGGCGTGGACCACAGGATCGCTTCGAGATTTCCCGCCGGGCCCTGCAGCATAAGAGACCGGTGGAGTGGTAAAGGGGCGCTTGAATCCATGAAGTCCATAAGACCATGAGAGAGGGCTTGAGACAAATGAGGATTTCCGGCGGCCCCACGGCAGAAATTCCTTTTCCTATCGATGCGTTTCTCGTTGCGAATTTTATCGGGCGATGCTAGGTTGTCTTGAACCTGGGAGGCCCAATTCCGGGACTGAGATGACACAAACGATCGAACGCCGCGCCTCACGGCGATTTACGATGACGCTGCCGTTGACTGTCCGCTCGACCGGATCGGACAGCGCCGAGCGGCAGGGACAAACGCGGGACGTCAGTTTCCGCGGCCTGTACTTCTTAATCGACGCCAATTACGATCCCGGAAACAGCATCGAGTTCATCCTTACTCTGCCCCGCGAGATCACCATGGCCGGCGACGTGCACATTCGATGCTTCGCGGAAATCGTGCGCGTCGAGCCGCACAACGGCCGCAAGGGCGTGGCCGCGCGGATTGACCGGTACGAATTTCTTCCCGCCACTGTCTGAATCTTCCGAGGATTTTCCAAACGAACTTTGCTTGCGCGCGAAACGACGCGAGGGCTTTTTTCCGTTCGCGCCCGTTTCGCAGTAGAATCGATGACTACATTCATGAACTGGAGGAACGATGGATCACTACGATGCCAAGTCGGCGCTCGACGAGTTGAAGGAAGATGCGGTACTGCCCCACCCTGTGCGATTGCGAGACATGATTCTGCGCACGGGGCTCAACGCGGAGGACGCGATTGAAATGAACAGGGAATTCCAGTCTTACCTGGTGCATTACGGCGATACGCAAAAGGTAGCGCTGGAAATTCTTGAAAAGCTTGCCGCCAGCGTTCCCGGGAAGCCCTAGTCCGCAAACCACGGAGGTTGGACGCCCGGACGGGCCAGACTCATGCCGCGAGAAACCATTTTAATCGATGCCGACGACACGCTGTGGGAAAATAATATTCACTTTGAGCGTACGATCGAGGAATTCCTGGCTCTGCTCGAGCCGTTTGGCTACGAGCGCGACTACTCGCGCCACATCCTGAATGAAACCGAGCGGCGCAACATCCGGCAGCACGGGTACGGCGTGCGAAGTTTCGGGCGCTCGCTCGAAGAAACCTACATGAAACTCGCGGGACACAGAGCCGAACGCGAGACGGTGGAGAACATCCAATTCCGCGTGGACGAACTGGAACGCACGCCTCCAATTGTCCTGGACGGAGTGGTCGAAACGCTGGACTATCTGGCTGAGCGGCATAGACTCATCCTGTTCACCAAAGGGCAGGCGGCTGAGCAAGCCGGCAAAGTCGAGCGGTCCGGCCTGCAGATCCATTTCGATGCAATCGAGATTGTTCCGGAAAAAGATGCGGCGACGTACCGCGAGATGGTCAACCGCCATCACGTTGTGAAATCGCATGGCTGGATGGTGGGCAACAGCCCCCGCAGCGATATCAACCCGGCGCTGGAAGCTGGTTTGAACGCGGTCTTCATACCACACGCGAATACGTGGGCGCTGGAGCATGAAGAAGTGCGCAGCGGCGCCGGGCGGCTGTTGATCGTGCCGACGTTTCGCGATCTGCGCGAACATTTCTAAAATCTTTGGACCGCACGTGGGCCAGTGGCACAGGCGTCAGCCTGTGGGGTTTGAATATTATCCCTTCCAAAAATCCACAGGCTGAAAGCCGGTGCTACTAAAATCCTAAAACGCGGGGCCTCTGGAATGGAAGGGGATGTGGACGACGGCTTCGAGGTCAACCGGCTGGCCGCGCTTTTCGGCTGGGCGGAACTTCCATTGCGCCAGGGCATCCATCGCGTTCGCGTCGAGGTGGGGATCGACGCTGTGAACTAATTGGATGCTGTCCACTGAGCCATCCTTGCGAATGATCGCGTAGAGGATCACTTCTCCATCGACGTGCGCGGCGCGCAGCTCGGGCGGATATTTTGGATCGACTTTTCGAAGGGGAACGGGCGCGGTCAGTTCCGGAGTTTCCGGTTTGATGTGAGGGCCGGAATTGTCTTCGTTCAATTCCGCAAAATTCAGGACCCAGCTGCCGGACGCGCTCGTCAGATTGGGCATATTCACGTGCAGCGTGTAAACCAGTTTCGGTCCCAATACTTCCTCGGGAAGCATGCCCAATTTCGGAGCGGCATTGGCCGAACCGGAATCGGATGACGGCGAACTTGAGCTTTCGGGCGCGATTCGAGCGCGTGAAACCGGCCGCGACGGCAGGGCGCTCACCGGCCCTCTCGCCGATGAACCGATGCCCAGGCCGGAAACCGGCGCCGTATTCGCGCTGTTTCCGCCGGTAATGAAAATTCCTTCCGGACCTTTTCCTCCGCCGCCGGCTCCCGACACGGATGTTCCCGGGGCGCCGGGGTGAGCTCCGTCCGGCGAGATGGACACACGCGCTGAGAGATTTCCGGGCGGCATCACAGGCGGCGGAGCCACCGGCGCCGGCGTCGCAGAAAGCGCGATCAACGTGTTGCCGCTTCCGAGATTTCCTCCTGCGTCGGGGGGCGCGGCGTTATTTGCCTGGGCATTTTGGGGCGCGGCGCGCGGCGCGGACATGGGAGTGACCGGCATCGCCGGCTTTGCCGGCGGCTGCACGGAGGTCGCGATGTTGACCACGCCTGTCAATTTTTCCGCCGTCGAAACATCGGGCGCGGCCGCATCCATGGCTGTAAGGCGCGACAGCGTCCTGGGTTTCATGGCCGCCAACTGCTCCGGCGTAAGTTGCATTTTGGGGCGCGCGGGCTCGGAACCGGCAAGCTGCACGATGTTGGGGATCGCGGGCAGAATCTTCGGCGGCTCCTGCGGCGCATCCGGCTGAATCAGCGTCTGTCGCGGGTGGTTTGGATGCAGCGGCTCGGAGACGATTGTCTGACGCGGGTGAAACGCATCCGCGCCGGGTTGAGTCGTTTTCTTTGCAGTATCATTCTTGCGCGCAACTTTCGGTTCCCGTTGTTTCGGTAACAGCAGGGGAAAATCTTTTACAGGTCCGTACCAGGTCAGCTCCGTCTGAGCTGAAGCGGATACGACGCGCGGAGGACGAACGTTCCAAAGGGGCGGATGAAAAAGAATCAGGAGAATCTGCAACGCGATGGCGACAGCAACCGCGACTTTGGGGAAACGCTGGTCGATCAGGACATCGCGGAAATAAAGAGCGCTGCTTAGATCCTTCGGCGGGACCGGCCCTCGAGCCAGAACAACGATGCTGGAAGTGAACTGATCGAGCCAGGCCGTTTTCTCGACTGAAAGTTGTGGAGCCCGAAGCGATTCCTGCGGGCCGGACCAGGAGGCGTGATCCTCCCGCACCTGCATATCTTCGGCTCCGAGCAAATGATCGACCCCTAATTAATTATACGCCTCCGCGCTCGAATCTCGCGGTGGTTTGCAAACGAATGGCTTGCCGTTCGAGGCCTGATTTGCAACGATAGGTGCCTTGAACGATGCCCGGAAATTCCTGCCGTGGATGGCGGGCCGGGGAATGTGAGTTGACATGGCTACTACAACTTCCGGCGGCGCATTTCCGCTTTGGGCGAAAATTCTTTTATCTCTGGTCGTTGTCCTGGTGCTGCTGGCTTTCGCCGCTCCTTATTTCCTGAATGTCGATCGCTATCGCGACACGATTGCCGAAACGATCGCGAAACAGACGGGACGAAAAGTCACACTGGGCAAGATTCGCGCTCAAGTCCTGCCGGGTGTCGCTCTGACCGTCGACGATCTTCATATCGGCAACCCGGAGGGATTTCCGCAGGGCGATCTTCTGTCCGCGGATGAGATCCGTGTGAACGTGGCGCTTGGCCCGCTGCTCCACAGCGTGGTCCATGTGAATTCCGTCGATCTCGTTCACACGAAACTTTCCCTGGTGACCAATGCGGAGGGCAAGGACAATTACACGTTTACTTCGGCACCGCCCGCGCAGAAAGCGCCCGCGCCAACTTCGGAATCTTCCAGCGTCTCGCTCGATCAGATTGACAGCATCAATCTTTCGAACGCCGAGGTGATGGTGGCCGCCGTTGTGAAGGGGGCGATTCAGTCCAGCGCCGACGTGAAAGGCATCAATGTCGCGCTGCACAATTTCGCCGTCTCCCCAATGAAAGTGCACGATTGGCAAGCGGAATCGAAATTAACCGGCGTGACTCTGACGCTGGAAGGGTGGAGCGCACCGGTCGCGTTCGAGTCCGGCCAGGTCACTCTCGCGGGCGGAAAAATGGACGCGCAATTCGTGGCCGATCTCGCCAAAGCATCCGACATCAAAGGCACATTGAGCATTGCCGACGTTGAGAAACCTCAAGTGACGTTTGAAATGAGCGCATCGCAGCTCGACATCGATAAACTGATCGCCGCGGCGGGCGGTCAAACGACTTCCACGACCACCGTGACACCAACAGGCGCCAAGCCTGCCCCGCCGCCGAAAGGCCCGAGCGAACTGGTCGCGCGTGGGCATATCAATGTCGAGAAGATTACGACGGAGCCCTACACAGTCGGCCCGGCGAACGTCGAAATGCGCGTGTATACGGATCGCGCGGAATTGTGGCCGATTTCCATCGGAATGTACGGCGGCACGCTGCAAATTTCGTCGCGCGTGGACCGCGCCACCGACCCTCCGCGATTCACGGCAACGGTTCAGATGCGCAATCTCGATGTTGCGAAAGTACTCGAAGTCACCCCCGGCGCAAGCGGGAAAATGAGCGGCACCGGCGAACTCGACGCGAATCTGCTCGGCAGCCTGGCTGGTGAATGGAAGAAAACGCTCTCGGGTTCAGGCAAGTTTGCCGTCCGGAACGGCCATTTGCCGGGCGTCAATCTCAGCAACCTGGCAGGATCGCTTGCGAAAATGGCCGGCGTCGCCTCCGATACTCCGTTCACCGTCCTCGAAGGCGATTTCAATATTGCCAACCAGCGCGTGACGAGCAAACTGCTCCATCTGGATTCATCTCTTGGTGTCGTGGACCTGAATGGCAGCGTGGGCATGGACAGCACACTCGACTATCAAGGGAAGGCCCAGGTGAACCCCGCCTCCGCGCTGGGAACGGGCACAGCCGGAACCCTTGTCGGCGGATTGCTTGGCAGCCGCGTGGGGAAAATTACCGTCCCGTTCGCGCTGGACGGAACAATCGAAAGCCCGAAGGTGCATCCCGGAAAAGGATCGATGCCGTCGGTTGCCGGCGGATCGAACTCCGCAACTCCTGCCGTCACACCCCAGGGCGCGGCCAGTGCGTTGAAGGGATTGTTCGGAAAGCATTGATGTCCGTAGGACGGGCTTCAAATCCTCTGTGACAACTGAAAATTAGAATGGCCAGCGGCTAAAGCGGCACGGATTTACGGTCTTTAGGTCACGGCTGAAGCCGTGACCCACAAAGATTTGCCAGTTGCCACACACGGCTGTGAAGCCTGTCTTACTGGGGCTGCGCAATCCTATAAAAACTTAGCGCGGCGTCTCCCTGTTCCACGACGCGCACTCGCCCCAGTGTCCCGATTCTTTCCGGCAAAGGATATTTTCGCAGATGCTCGGCAATGACGCGTCCGCCGGGCGCCAGCAGGGACGACTCGCCCAGAAAATCCAGCGAACGTTCATACTCGTTGACAGCCATGTAGGGCGGATCGAGAAAAATGAATTGAGCGCGCGCGTTTCGCGCCTCCAATCGTTCCAACCCTCGCAACGCATCCACGCCGAGAATTTCCGCGTCGCCGCCGATGCCGAGCGAATCCAGATTGCGGCGAATCAGAACGGCCGCCGGCTTATGCTGCTCGACGAAAATCGCATGGCGCGCTCCGCGACTCAACGCTTCGATGCCGACGGCTCCGGTGCCCGCATAAAGGTCGATAAAGACAGATCCCGCCAATGTTGGGCCGAGAATATTGAAAAGCGTCTCGCGAAGGCGGTCGGCTGTCGGCCGCAGCGCCTGTCCCTTCAAGCTGCGCAACGTCCTGCTGCGGAATTTTCCGGCGATCACGCGCATGGATAGCCATGAATCGCGGTTTGTGATTCGTGATTCGCGCCTGGCGATAACTGCCGGCCCTTCAAGGAAGACAATTTAGGATCCGGCGTATGCTTTCTCCGCGTTTCCGCCCTCATCGTGTTTTCAACTTTCCAGATACAATTTTCAACCGTAAACTCCTCACGAATCGCGATTCACAAATCACGAATCGCTTCCTTATCCCACTGATGCCAGCTGATAGCGGCGCTGCCATTCCTGCGGGAGCTGCGCCAGCAGGCGACGGCGCGCCAGCTCCGCTCCGGGCGATTCGACCATCGAAAGGGCTTCGCGGCGGGCGAGTTCCAGCAATTCGAAATCGCGCAGCGGATTCGCAATGTGGAATCCGAGTTCGCCGTGCTGCCGCGTGCCGAAAAATTCGCCGGGGCCGCGAATTTTCAAATCCGTTTCGGCAATTTCAAAACCGTTGGTCGTACGCACCATTGTTTCGAGGCGCATGCGCGCTTCGTCGCCGGGGGTCTTCGGCGCGATCAGGATACAGGTTCCCTTGTTGCCGCCGCGGCCGATGCGCCCGCGAAGCTGGTGAAGCTGGGATAGCCCGAAACGATTGGCGTGCTCGATCACCATCACCGTGGCGTTCGGCACGTCCACGCCGACTTCGATCACCGTCGTCGCGACAAGAATATCGATTTCCCGGCGGCGGAAATTTTCCATCACGCTTTCTTTTTCTTCGCTCTTCATGCGCCCATGCAGCAGTCCCACATGGCGGTTGGGGAAAATCGCGCTGCGCAGCCTCTCGAACTCGACGATGGCCGCTTTCAGCGAGCGCTGCGATTCGACTGATTTCGATTGCTCGATCACCGGATAGACCACGTAGGCCTGACGTCCCGCCGAAAGTTCACGCCGCACAAAATCCCACACGCCCGGCAAATTTGCTTCGGAAGACCATCTTGTTTCGATCGGCACGCGGCCCGGCGGCATCTGATCGATCACGGAAATATCGAGATCGCCGTAGACCGTGAGCGAAAGCGTGCGCGGGATCGGCGTCGCGGTCATCACGAGCACGTCGGGCGATGTGGCTTTGTCCATCAGCTCCTTGCGCTGCAGGACGCCGAAGCGGTGCTGCTCATCCACAATCACCAGGCCCAGCCGCATGAATTCGACTTGTGGCTCAAGCAGCGCATGCGTCCCCACGACAAGGCGGGCCGCGCCGGATCGTATTCGTTCCAGCGCCGCTCTCTTCTCCGCCGTCTTCATTCCGCTGATCAACAATTCAACGTGGTAACCGGCCCGCGCAAATATTTTTTGCGCCGCCAGATAATGCTGCACCGCAAGAATTTCCGTTGGCGCCATCAACGCGGCCTGATAGTCGTTTTCGATCACGATCGTCGCCGCTTCAAGCGCCACAATCGTTTTTCCGCTGCCAACGTCCCCTTGCAGCAGACGATTCATCGGCACGGGCCGCTCGAGGTCCGCGGCGATTTCCGCGAGCGCGCGTTTCTGCGCGTCGGTGGGCTTGAATGGCAGCACGCGCTTGATCGCTTCGCGGATCGAGGGTTCGCGCACGCGGAACGCGATCCCCGGCTGCTGCTGCGCCGCTTTTTTCCGCATGGCGACGCTCAGCTGGTAAAAAAAGAATTCCTCGAAGATCAGTCTCCGATGCGCCTGCGAACGAAATGAATTCAGCGCTTCGACCGATTCGGTCTGCGGTGGGAAATGAACAAAATGAATCGCATCGCGCCGGGAGGGGAATTTATAGCGGGCAAGAATTTCCCCGGGCAACGGATCGAGCAATTCGCTCCCGAACTTTTCAAGCGCCTGATAAATAATCCGGCGCATGACGCGCGAGCTGATCCCGCCGATCGCCTCATAGATCGGAACGATCCGGCCGACTTCGGTCGAGTCCGCTTCCCCGGCGCCGAGCAGTTCGTATTCCGGATTGACCATCTCGATCCGGCCCGGACGGTTCGGGTCCAACTCCGCCCGTCCATGCAAAACGATCCGCAGCCCCGGTTTGAATTTCTGTTCGAGATAGCTGCCGTGAAAAAACTTGCAGGGCAGAGCCCCTGTATCGTCTTTCACAAGCAGGTGATACATCCCGCCCTGCGTCCGCGAATAGCGCACCAGGCTGCCGCCGGAGACCACGCCCTGCACCGTGTACACCTGTCCCGGCCGTACCTCGCGAATTTTCGCAAACCGGATGCGGTCTTCGTAACGAAACGGAAGGTAGCCGAGAAGGTCTTCGAAGGTGCGCAAGCCGCGCTTCGCAAGGAATTCGGCGCGCTGCGGTCCGACGCCTTTTAGGTACATCAATTCGGTTGTGGGGACGACGCGCATCTTCGTTGATTTACGGCCAATAAAAACGTCCGGAATTACCGCGGAACGCGTGGTGCTTTTTTTCCGCATCCTGTTATATCACCGCACGCCTGCCCGCGCCGAGACTTGCAATCCCCCGCCGCATGGGAAAAGATGGATTGTTTGTGCATTGGCACGGGAGGCGCGGTTGTCGCTCGAGCGGCTGGACTCAAAAGACGCCAGGGTTCTTCTGATCTGGATACTCGCTGGCCTGCTCGGCGCGGGCGTGGCGTATAAATATTTTTTCCAGGCATTTCCGGAAGCCTCCGTCGAATTCAAAGTGCCCCGCGCGGACGCACTCGAACAGGCAAGACAGTTCGCAAGCGCACAGGGGGCGCAACTCACAGGCTACGATTCCACGATTGTCTTCGATGTCGACGATACGGCCAAGACGTACCTCGAACGCGAAGTGGGACTCGCCCAGGCCAACCGGATCATGGCAAACAACGTTCATATCTGGTATTGGCAGACGCGTTTTTTTCGCCCGCTGCAAAAAGAAGAATTCGATGTGCGCGTCGATCCCGCCGGAGGAGTTGTAGGCTACTCGCATGTGCTGGAAGAAACCTCCCCGGGCGCGCGCCTCGAACGAGCCGCTGCACAGGCCGCCGCCGAATCCTTTCTGCGCGAAACGCTGCACGTAGATCTCTCCCAATACGATTTCCAGGAAGAAGAGGCGAATTCCACCGAGCGCCCGAACCGGCGCGACTGGAGTTTTTCCTGGGAACGCCGCGGCTTTCGCGCCAAGGAAGCTCCGTATCGGCTGAACGTCACGCTGGCGGGCGACCGCGTGAGCGGGTACGAGGAATTCCTGAAAGTTCCCGAAGCGTGGAAGCTGGGTTTCGACCGCCTTCGCTCGTCGAATAATTTATATGAATTCATCGCCCTGCTTCCCTATGCATTTTTTCTTGGCGGCTGCCTGTACGTGATTGTTTCGCTGGGGCGCCGCGGATTGCTGGAATGGCGGATGGGCCTGGCGTTGGGCATTTTTCTTACGGTCCTGTATTTCATCATGACCATGAACCAGTGGCCGCTCGACCGCGCGGGATACGATACGAACACGTCCTACACGAGCTTTTTCCTGAGTGCCGTGGGACAGGCCGCCCTCACCAGCATCGTCAGCGCGCTGCTTGTCGTCATCGCGATTGTGCCCGGCGAACCGATGTACCGCATCTCGCAACCGGACAAAATCAGGTTGAATGCCGGATTGCCGGGCTTTCGCACAAAGGAATTTTTCCGCGCCAATGTGATCGGCATTTGCCTGGCCGCGGCGCATATCGGCTATATCACCGTTTTTTACATCATCAGCAGAAGACTGGGCGCGTGGGCGCCGCAGGATTTGAGCTACGAGAATGTGGTCAGCACATCACTGCCGTGGATTTATCCGCTGGCCATCGGCATATACGCGGCAACGAGCGAGGAATTTCTGTTTCGCCTGTTCGCGGTTCCCTACATGATGCGCATCACGCGCTCGAAATTTCTCGCGGTCGTCGTGCCCGCGTTCGCTTGGGGATTTCTGCACAGCAATTATCCGCAGGAGCCGGCCTACATCCGCGGACTCGAAGTCGGCCTGATCGGAATCGTCGCCGGGCTCGTCATGCTTCGTTGGGGCATATGGGCGACGCTCACCTGGCACTACACGGTGGACGCGTTTCTGATCAGCACTTCGCTGCTGCGTTCGCATGGCGCATATCTGCGCGTTTCGGGCGCTTTGGTCGGGGGCGGCGCGTTAATACCTCTCGTTATCGCCGGCTTTTTTTATTTGTCGCGCGGAGGGTTTGAAAAAGATGCAGGCCTGCTGAATAGCGCTCGGCCTCTCGCTGGGCCGCTCCTGCCGATGGAAGAGGGCACGACACACGCCGAAGTACAGCAAACAATTCCGGAAGCCGGCTCCACGGAAAGCGCAACGGGCTATGCGGCCATGTCTTCCGGTGCGCTCACCGCCCTCGTTATCGGCGGCATTCTGGGCCTCGCGCTCCTGGTCGGCGCGAAGCGCGAGACGATCGGAGACTTCGTCCGTTTCCAAATTGATGCGAGCGGGGCAGCCGCCAGGGGAAATCAGGCGCTGCGCGACATCAAAGTCGATCCCACGACGTATCGCCGCGCGGCAACGGTTACTTACACGTTCGACGGTTACACAAACGAATATTTGCGCCGGACGATCGGCATTCCCGCTGCCAATCGTATCTATCGCGATCGGGTTCCGTCCGCGTTCTGGACGGTTCGCTACTTCCGCGATTCGCAGAACGAAGAGTACATGGTCGTTTTGAATCCCGATGGATCGCTTCATTCGGTGCATCACACGCTCGATGAAAAAGCGCCCGGCGCGAACCTCTCCCGGGAAGGCGCGCTGGCGCGCGCCGAAACTTATTTGCGCGGGCAGAAAAATATGGATCTCTCCGGCTGGAATCTGGTCGATACCCATGCGGATAAAAAGCCTGCGAGAACCGATTACACGTTTGAATGGGAACAGATTGCGGCGCTCGATTCAGCGGCGGGACAGCAGGGAGCGCACATTCGCGTGCAAATTCAGGTGCTGGGCGACGAAGTTTCCAGCTATCGCGTGTTCATCAAGATTCCCGAGGCCTGGCGCGACGCCGAAAGCCGCACCACGGGAACTCAGCTCGCGCAGACCTTCGGCCGGGCGATCGCGATCGGTGTAGTCCTCCTCGCGGTGCTTGTGATATTTCTGCGAAATCTTAAACATCCAGGCATTGCTCGCGTGCCGTGGCGGCCCTTCACCCTGTGGTCGATGTGGATGCTCGCGGCCGCCGTCGTGATCTTCATCAATCGCTTCCCGCAACTCATGGGAAATTACACGACAACGACGCCGCTGGCGATGTACTACGCCATTCTTTCCATCTCGATGCTCTTCGCCGTCGCGTTGTACCTCGCGGCCGCAGTGCTTCTGCTTGGCCTCTCCTGGTTTTTTCTGGAGCGCGCCTTCGGTCCGGGCCTCATCCCCGATTGGTCCGGAATGAAAGCTTCGTACTACCGCGATGCGCTCGCCGTAGCGATCCTCGGCTCGGTGGCAGTGATGGGATTCAATCGTCTTCCCCTGTTGTTCGCGCGATGGCCCCTGCTTCGCCACGCGCTCGGAGCTTCCGTCCCCGACGGCCTGGACCTGCTGAGCCCCGCGGCGGGCGCGGCTGCCTCTTCAATCGCCGCCAGTTTCCTGACGGCAGGAATCGTGGGTCTCGCCGCCGGACTCATCGCGATCTATGTTCGTCCCGTGTGGATGCGCGCCGGAATTCTGGTCCTGTATGCTGTGCTGATGACCACGAACGTGGCGACGGCGGGCGGCTTCCTGCGCGACGCGGCGTTTCACCTGTTTATGGGCGCAGTCTTCTGGCTCGGAGTGACGCGCCTCGTGCGATTCAATGTGATGGGATATTTTCTGCTCGCTGCAATAACGGCGCTTGTTCCCAGCGCGCTCGATTTGATCGAGCAACCCAATCCGTATTTCCACGCGAATGGATATGCTGTAGTGGCTTGCGCGATCGCCGCGATCGCCTGGCCGCTGATTCATTGGCAGCGGCGCGCGGGAACGGTCTGAGTGGCACAGGCTGTTTTCTTTCGATTTCGGATAACTTCATGGAAGGCCGGAAAACCCAAAGGCTGAAGCCTGCGCTACTGTTGCGCGGAAATCGGGATTGCGGATTCGATGGACGCTAGCTGGCCGCACGCGGCAAAAACATCCTGGCCGCGCGAATAGCGCACAAACGCGGGAACGCCCTTCTCGACCAGTACGGCTTGAAATTCATCCACACGATCCTGCGCGGGCGCGCGATATGGCAAATTTCCTGGATTCCACGGGATCAGATTCACTTTGGCGCGGATGTGCGCGAGCAGGCGCACGACGCGGCGCGCATCTTCGGGCGTATCGTTCACGCCGCCGAGCAGCACGTATTCAAACGTAAAATATTCGCGCGGCCGCAGGGGATACCGGCGGCACGCTTCGAGCAGGACGGCCAGCGGATATTTTCGATTGATAGGCATGAGGGCTTCGCGCTGTTCGTCGCTCGATGCGTTTAAGGAAATAGCGAGGCTCGGACGGATTTTTTCGCGTCCCAGCCGCTCAATCCCCGGAACGATGCCGCTGGTGGAAAGCGTAATGTGGCGGGGGCCGAGGCCCAGCCCCTTCGGATCGAGCATAATTCGCACGGCGGCCATCGTCGCGTCGTAATTGAGCAAGGGCTCGCCCTGTCCCATCAGTACGACGTTCGTTTGCGGCGCCAGCTTTTCGCGATTTTCCTCGAGGGCCACGAGCACCTGGCCGACAATTTCTCCAGCCGTAAGGTTGCGGATGAGTCCCAGTTGCGCGGTGAGACAGAAATGGCAATCGACGGCGCAGCCGGCCTGCGTCGAAATGCAAATCGTCTGGCGGCCATCGCGGGGCATGAAGACCGCTTCGACCTGCGCCGATTTCAAATTTTCTCCGGCGATCGAAAACAGGTACCGGATCGATCCGTCCACGGAAGGAAATCTTCGGACAACGCGCGGCAGAGTGATGCTCGATTCTTCAGCCAGTCGTATGCGCAATGTCAGCGGAAGGTTTGACATGGCGCCGACGTCAAACAGGCGTTCGGCGTAAAGCGCGTGATAAATCTGCGGGGCGCGATACGGCTTTTCGCCGAGCGAAACCACAAACTCGAGCAATTCTTCCGGCGATTTTCCGAGCAGTTCGGCTGGCACGCAACGTCTCCGTGGGACGACCCATTCATCTTAACATGCGGGCTTTTCAGCTGCCGAAATCGGGCCTTGGTTTCTTCATTTCGCTGGGGCATAGAACTTGCCGCCTCCGAAGTAGAGGAGAGTATCCTTCTGGTAACTGTCGCCGTGCCGGACATGAAATGCCAAGGAACATCGCGTATTATAACGTATCACGTCACGACGCGGCATCTGATGACGTATGATGGATGCGTAACGGCTTTCTGAGGAAATCCTCGGGGACTTATTTTGCAGGACTTCCCGGCCGGCGGATCATCCGGAGGTTAAACGCAATATGGTTGTCGACGGACCTGCTCGGACGAGAACATCGCGAGTTCATCTCTCCATCGAAGTGTTTGTCTATGGATATAAAGAAGGTGGCACGCCCTTTAAGGAAATCACTCAGACAATTACGATCAACGCGAATGGTTGTCTTCTCGGACTCACGACCCCGGTGGTAAAAGAACAGCAGTTATTTCTCACCAACCTGAAATCGGAAGAGGAAGTGTCCTGTTACGTTGTATCGGTCGGGAATCCGGAAGACGGGAAATTGCAAGTAGCCATTCGTTTCGAGAATCCGTCGCCGCGTTTTTGGGGGCTCACGTTTCCACCCGACGACTGGGACCCAGCCAACCGAAAACGACCGTCCCCCACGCGGCAAAAGGGTTCGTAGGGGACGCCCGCCAGATCGAGGCGCGAGACCTCCGGGCAGGTCGCGTTAACGGCCACACGTATGACACAATAATCGAATGAGCCAACCAGTACGCGATATCGAGCGGGCGGAGCTTTCAAACGGCCTGGTGGTCGTGACGGAGAAGATGCCGCATGTGCGGTCGGTTTCGGTGGGCATCTGGCTGGGGACGGGCTCGCGCGGCGAATCGCCGGAGCGCAATGGAATCGCGCATTTCATCGAGCACATGGTATTCAAGGGCACCGAGCGACGCACCGCCGAGGAGATCGCGCAGTCGGTGGACTCGGTCGGCGGGATGCTCGACGCATTCACGGCAAAGGAAATGACGTGCTTCAGCGCGAAGGTGCTCGACGAGCACCTGCCCGTCGCGTTTGACGTGCTGGCCGATATGGTCTTGCGGCCTCGATTCGATCAAGAAGATATCGCCAAGGAAAAGCAGGTGGTCCTCGAGGAAATCAAGATGGACGAGGACAATCCCGAGTACCTGATTCACGAAATGTTCACGCAGAATTTCTGGCGCGGGCACGCGCTGGGGCGTCCGATTTTGGGCACGCCGGAAACGGTGCCGCGATTTTCCCGCGATGCGTTGCGGGAATGTTTTCATTCCTGGTACGCGCCGAATAATATCGTTATCACCGCGGCGGGGAACCTGGAACACGCGCGGCTGGTGGACCTGGTTTCGCACGAATTCGCCGGGACGGATCGGGCGGAGTCCGCGCCGGTGCGCACGGCGCCGCAAACCCAGGCTACGATCGAGCAGCGCAGCAAGAAGGAACTCGAACAGGTTCATATCGTGATGGGGGTGCCGTCTTACCCCCTGGCGCACGAACGCCGCTACGCGGCTTCGCTGCTGAATATCATTCTGGGCGGAGGAATGTCTTCGCGCCTGTTTCAAAATATTCGAGAGCGGCAAGGACTGGCCTACGCGATCGGCAGCGACATTTCTCCCTACACCGATTCGGGCGTGCTTTCCGTGTACGCGGGAACATCCCGCGAATCGACCGAGCAACTGATCCGGTCCGTCGTCGAGGAATTCCGGCGCATCCGGCAGGAGCCGGTGGGTGACGCGGAATTGCGACGCGCGAAGGACCACCTGAAAGGATCGATGATGCTCTCGCTGGAATCGACCAGCGCGCGCATGTCCAATCTCGCGCGACAGGCCATGTATTTCCACAAATTTATTTCACTCGATGAAATGCTCGCGTCCATCGAAGTGGTGACGCGCGAGGAAGTGATGTCGGTCGCCCACGAATTTTTCGAACCGGGACGCCTTGCCCTCACCGTGCTGGGCAATCTGAACGGTTTTCGCGCCACGCAGGAACTGCTGGAATCGTGAAGTATTTACATCGAATTCAGAAGTTTGAATCTCGTACTTAAGCGAAGCTGCAAGGCGCGCCTGCTCATGTAGAGCCGGCATCCATCCTCGGGTTTTGGGTAGAGCCTAAGTCTGGCTGAAGTTTTTAGGAGCACAGGCTTCAGCCTGTGTTTCTTTGAATCCCGCCAGGTACTCATGTGATAACGATTCCAGCGTAACCGACTACCTGCTGCACGTCCCCGTTCACATCTCCGGAAGTCGCATAGGAAACCAATTCGGCGTGTGTCGCGCCGATCT
The DNA here is from genome assembly GCA_963788335.1 of Terriglobia bacterium. GTDB lineage: Bacteria > Acidobacteriota > Terriglobia > Acidiferrales > UBA7541 > Palsa-360. Next base: position 30,181 of record CAWBGM010000021.1, on the reverse strand, counting down.
CGCGGACGGCTGTGAGCATCGCCACCGCCGCGCCATATCCGCACATGGAAATATCTTCGTTGCGCACCGTGTCAAAGAGGCCTCGCGGATCGATTGCCAGGATGCGCTCGATGGCTTTGCGATCTTTTACGCGTGTGACAGCATCGGTTTCGTAGTGATTCATGTCCGAGCTTGCCACAATGAGAATCGGTTCAGGATCCGTGCGGATCGCTTCGGCGATTGCCAGGCCGAGAGTTTCCAGATCCTCAAACCGCACCGGACCGATCACGATGGGCACGAATGAAAATGACGGAGCGAGCCGCTGCAAGAATGGCAGTTCCACTTCGAGCGAATGTTCGGAGCTGTGCGCGACGTTGTCCTCGCGCAGCAGCGGACAGGCGCCTGTAATTTTTTCAGCGAGCGCACGATCGACCTGCGCCAGCCCCAGCGGTGTTTGCCAGGCGCCGGCGGAAAGAATGGCCAACGAAGCGCCGCGCGGATAATGCCTCGGCCCGATGAGAATAACGCGCGATGGAATTTCGATGCGCCGGAATACTTCCCCGGCGATGCGTCCCGAATACACGTATCCGGCATGCGGCACCAGGCACGCTTTGGCCCGAATTCTGTTTTCCTGTGGGGATGGGGCGAGAAAGGAATCGATAGCTTGAAGCAAGGGCGCAGGCTCCCCGGGATAAAAACGGCCGGCGACAGCGGAGGGACGGATCATGGCTGGACCTTAAAGCTTACAGCGATCCTACGATGGGTTTGGAAGGCTTCCCTTTAATTTTTAGGGCGACTTCAGCGCCCGGCTGGTACCAGATGACAACTTTGTCGCCGTACTGGTAGCCGCCATTATTGAACAGGCTTTGCATCTCGACGAGAATCCCGTTGGAATAAGTGAATGTGTGGATTTCGCGCTCGTTGACGACACTTCGCACCTGGATGGAGTTGTACAGCATTTTCAAAACCTCAAAGCGGGCTTTAATGGGCTTGGACGGCGTCGTGGTCTGCGAATGCGCGGGAATCGCGATTGCGCAAAACACGATTACGACCGCGAGAATCGGCGCGAATTTTTTATTGGGCTTCATCGAGCGTAATTTTCAGCGACTTGAGGAACCGCAGGTCCTGAGGGGTCATTTCAAACTTCGGTTCTTCGCGCTCTTCGTGTAGGATTTCCTGGTCCACCTGGATGTGAAGAGATTCGAGGAAGCGTTTGTCGGTGGTGGTGATTTTGTTATCGTCGGCATCGCGGCGCGCGAGGCCAATGGTGGCGTCCAGCTTCAGCACGATATCGAATCCGGCCGCGCGCACTTCGGTGATGGCGTCGGTGATTCGCGTGGATTCGGACACGGTATCGTTGATCGCGTGCCCCAGCTCGCGCAGGAGCTGTTTCAAATGATTGTCGAGTTGCACGATGCCCCCTTCCGGCAAACTACTCCTGTTTGAATTGTAGGCCGCTGCGCAATTCGATACAAGTCCCAGCACATCGCCGGCGGTGTCCAATTCGCCCACTCTCCGGGAGCCCCTCCGCATCACATTGATTCAGGAGAAGCCCCAATGTCATCGGGACTTCGGTCCAGAATCGGTAACGGCTGAAGACAGCGGCGTTTTGTACTAGAATCCGAGTGTGACCACGCAACAATCCTCCGGCATGTTCGCGGGCGTCCGTCATTTGTTTCGCGTGCTCTGGCGAGCGGCGCGCGAATTGTTTCATGAAGTGACGGGCACGCTTTTTTTTCTGATCGCCCTTTCGGCGATTCAGTCCGCCTGGCGCGCCTGGCAGCGCGGGGCGGGACAGCGGATGATCGGCTTCATCTGCGGCTATGCGGCGTTGATGATTCTCTTTGGTATTCTTTCGTTCCGTGATTCGCGGCGCGTGCAATGAAGCCGCCCTCCCCAAAGTCCGACGACGAGCCGATCCGCGGTCACGCTGCATCCAGTGAACGCAAACCGGAGGTTGCCACGCTTGGCGGCATACCGTTAAAAACGGTTTACACTTCGCAGGATATTGCGGCCGACCATCCCGAAACCGCGATCGGAGTTCCCGGAGAATTTCCCTTCACGCGCGGCATTTATCCCACGATGTATCGCGGGCGTCTCTGGACGATGCGCCAATACGCGGGATTCGGAACGGCCGCGCAATCGAATGAGCGCTATCGCTACCTGCTTGCCGAGGGGCAAACGGGATTGTCCGTCGCGTTCGATCTGCCCACGCAGATCGGAATGGACTCCGATCATCCGCGCGCGGCCGGGGAAGTCGGCAAAGTCGGCGTGGCGATCGATTCTCTGGAAGATATGGAAACGCTGCTGAACGGCATTCCGCTCGATCGGGTTTCCACTTCGATGACGATCAATGCGACGGCGGCGATCCTGCTGGCGCTTTATGTTGCGGTCGCGAAAAAGCAGGGGGCGAATCTTCAGAAACTAGCCGGGACCGTGCAGAACGATATTCTGAAGGAGTACATCGCGCGCGGGACGTACATTTATCCGCCGCGCCCGGCGATGCGCATCGTCACCGATCTTTTTGCATGGTGCCGCTCTGAACTGCCCGCCTGGAACACGATTTCGATTTCGGGATATCACATTCGCGAAGCGGGCTCAACCGCCGCGCAGGAAGTGGCTTTCACGCTGGCCGACGCCATCGCTTATGTTGACGCAGCGATTGCCACCGGGCTGACGGTCGATGATTTCGCGCCGAGGCTGTCGTTTTTCTTCAACGCGCACAACGATCTGCTCGAAGAAATTGCGAAGTACCGCGCCGCGCGGCGCTTGTGGGCCCATCTGATGCGCGAGCGTTTTGGCGCGCGCAACGCTTCGTCGCTGATGCTTCGCTTTCACGCGCAGACCGCCGGCAGTTCGCTCACCGCGCAACAGCCGGAAAACAATATCGTTCGGGTTGCCATTCAGGCGCTGGCCGCCGTGCTGGGGGGATGCCAGTCGCTTCATACGAATGGACTGGATGAAGCATTTGCATTGCCCACCGAAGGCGCCGCACTTCTCGCGCTCCGCACACAGCAAATCATCGCTCACGAAACAGGAGTCGTAAACACGGTGGACCCGGTCGGCGGGTCCTACGCCATCGAGAAACTCACCGATGAGATCGAATGGCGTGCGAAGGATTACATTGCGCGGATCGACGCGCTCGGCGGAATGTTGCGCGCCATCGAAATTGGGTACGTGCAGGGAGAAATCCAGAAGGCCGCATACGAATATCAGCGCGCCGTCGAGCGCGGCGAGCAGGTGGTGGTCGGCGTGAACGAATTTGTCACAGAGAAGGAAACTCCGATCCCCACGCTGCGCATCGACCCGGACATCGAGTGCGCGCAAATTGAGCGGGTGCGCGCCCTTCGCGCACGGCGCGATTCCATTCATGCCGCCGCGATGGTAGCGGAAGTGGAGCGCCGCGCGCGCTCCGGCGAAAATCTGATGCCCGCCATCCTGGACGCCGTCGAGAGTTTGGCGACCGTCGGCGAAATGTCCGACGCCCTGCGGCGAGTGTTCGGCGAGTACACGGAATCGGTAGTTTTGTAGCGCGGGCGTCTCGCCCCCGGCTTTTTCGGCTGTTGCGACGTGCGGAAAATCCGCGGGCGAGATGCCCGAGCTACAGGGTTTGTCAGACTATGTGAGGTTTTTTGACCGCTTTTTATCAAACCTTCGAGATCGAATTGGTGGCAACAAAATGAAACTCATCCTCGCATCCGCTTCACCGCGACGCTCGGAAATCTTGACCGAAGCGGGCATCGCATTTGAAATTCGGGCGGCTCACGTTGACGAATCGATGCGGGTGGGAGAGCCCGCCCGCCAAATGGTTTCGCGCTTGGCGGAAGCGAAAGCCCGCGCGGCCATCACGCCGGTCAATGCTGCCAAGGAAGATTGCATTGTGATCGGCGCCGATACGACCGTGGAACTCGACGGAGAAATTTTCGGCAAGCCACGTGACGCGGCGCATGCACGCGAAATGCTGGCATCCCTCGGCGGCCGCACGCATCAAGTTCTTACCGGAGTCTTCCTGCTGCGATTGCCGGACGGCGACGCGTACTCCGCCGTCGAAAGCACTTCAGTGACATTCACGCATCTGGAACGCGGCGAGATCGAAAGCTACGTCGCCAGCGGCGAACCATTCGACAAAGCCGGCGGCTACGCCATTCAAGGTCGCGCGGGTCGTTACATTCCAAAGATTGAAGGCTGTTATTTCAACGTGGTGGGCTTACCGCTGGCAAGGCTGTATGCGCTGTTGCGCGAGCTCGGATGGTCAGGCGAAAAATAATCCGCAAATAAAATGGGCGGCCGAATGGGCCGCCCGAATACACAAATTCTCACTCGATCGGAAACACGAAGGCGAAGCTACTTCTTTTCCTCAACCGCCGACGTTGCCGCTGGCGCAGCTGGAGGAGGCACTTGGGTTGTTTGCGCGGGCGATTGACCAGCGCCGTGCATGCCTTCCTTGAAACTGCGAATCCCTTCGCCCAGACCGCGCATAACTTCAGGGATCTTCTTGCCGCCGAACAAAAGCACGACGATGGCCAGCACTACCAGCCAATGAAATGGGCTGAACTCTCCCATAGTGTACCTGCCTTTTGAGCCGAATCCCGTCGAACTGCCGGGTGTCTCAGTTGACTCAATGAAACAAGTATACCACGTTCATCCCTGGCTTGCCGCTAGTGAGATATGGGGGAGCGGATTCCGCGCGGACGGGCAATCGCCCGCCAAGGCTGCTGGTCAGGGCAGGATTTCAATATGGACACTATCCAAAACAGGTATGTTCCTGCGAACCGATAAAGCCGGATAGAATAAAAGCGCACGGATGTCTTCCCGATTCGGAACTACTTGAGGAGTATCGATTATGTCATTCATCGAACATCGCCGCGCCGCTCGTTTTGCACTCAAGGTGCCCGTCATTATTCGGTGGAGAGATGGCGCCGATATGCGCGAAGCGAGAACCATATCGCAGGACGTAAGTTCGAACGGACTTTATTTCTTTCTGCCCGCGGGCATCGCGGACGGCACAAATGTCGAGGTTGAAATGACACTGGCCACCGAGATTACCCGGGGCGAGCCGGTGCGTGTGCGCTGTCTGGGCCGTATCATGCGTTGCGAGCAGGAGGAAGGCGCCCACGTTGGCGTAGCTGCGGCAATCCGGAAGTATGAGTTCTTGTCCAGGAACGACGATGCCCATGCGGATGCGAAAGCCGATCTGGTTTCGAAAAGTTAAACGTGCGAACCGGCACCGATAGCCGTTGGCGCCGGTTCCTGCGAATCTTCCAATTCCAGTTTTATTTCCCCGTGTAGCTAACCCGCCAGATTGAGTTCGATCCATCGTCGCTCACCAGCAAGGAGCCGTCTGGCGCGACAGCGATGCCGACCGGACGGCCCCAAACGGTGCCGTTGTCAAGGACAAACCCGGTAAGAAAATCTTCATACTCGCCGCTGGCGCGCGTGGTCTGGTGCAATGGAACTCGTATCACTTCGTAGCCCACACGCACTGCCTTATTCCAGGAGCCGTGTTCGGACGCGAAAATATCGCCGCTGTATTCGGCCGGGAATTGATGCCCCGTATAGAATGTCATCTGAAGCGTCGCGTTATGCGGCTGCAGGAGCACATCCGGGGTGATGACTTTATCTTTCAACTCGGGATGTTTGCCATCGTGACGCGGATCCTGATGCCCGCCCATGTACCACCAGGGCCAGCCGTAGAAACCGCCTTCCTGTACATGCGTGATGTAATCGGGAACCAGATTGTCGCCCAGGCCGTCACGCTCGTTGACCGAGCACCACAGTTCGCCGTCCTTCGGATTTACAACGATCCCTCCACCCGGGTTGCGAATTCCGTGCGCGTACACTCGCATCCCGGTGCCGTCCGGATTAAATTCCAGAATGTCAGAGCGGTTCTTCTCGCTCGGTTTCAAGTCGATATCGTCCACGTTGGAGTCGGAGCCGACGCCGACGTAAAGTTTCTTGCCGTCGAGCGAGAATTCGATGCTGCGTGTCCAGTGCCCTTCGGGCGGAAGATCCGTGATGTGCTCCGCGGGGCCGCGAGCCTTCATGTCGCCGTTCTGGTAGGGAAAACGTACGACCGAATCCGTATTTCCGATATACACCCATTGCGGATTGGGTCCCGGAGGATAAAACGCGATGCCGTAAGGTTTCTTCAAGCCGGCGGCAAAGGTTTCCACCATCTCGGGCTTGGAATCGGAGGTGATTCCGCGGAACACTTTGATGTCGCTGTTATAGCTTTCGGCGACAAAAATATCGCCGTTCGGGGCGACGCGAATCGTCCGCGGATTGTGCAATCCCGTTGCATACAGGTCCACCTTGAAGCCGGCGGGAGCCTTGGGCCACATGTTCTCAGGACGGGGAACGACATTGGCCCCGCCGCCCGCCGAATCTGTTGCGAACGGCGGGGGAATGTCTTTCAACGTGATCTTGCGGAATGCGCCGGGTTTTTCAAAACGGAAATCCGTGAATGGAGCCACGGGAGGCTTCGCGCTCGCTGCGCGCGCGTCCAGATCCGGCGCTTTCTGGTTTCTCGCAATCGGAGGCACGCCCGCCTTCAAGTAGGTGACAAGCTGCCAGCGCCTCTCCTCCGACATGCCTCTCCACGCCGGCATCCCGTTCGACGGATTTCCATTCGTGACGAACCAGAACAGTTCGCCTTCGTTGGCCGCCTGCACTTTCTCGCTCTTCAGAGGCGGAATATTTCCCGATCCTTCGCCCTGCGCGCCGTGGCAGGAAACGCAGTTTACTGAAAATGTGAGCCCGCCGATTTCCGTGGCGTGCGCATCGCCTGCCAGAGGATTTTTCATCTGGCTCGCCGACGCGGGAGCATCGTGGAACCGTGCGTCCTGGGCTCTAGTCGCCGGCGACAAGATAAAAATCGAAACAATTACCGGCGCGAGGGACCGGATTGTAAAATGTGGCCTTCGGTTCATGACTCCCCTCCAGATTGCCATCAAGCGATCAATTTCAAATTAGTGTTTCGGCGGACCGCCGACGGACGGCAAGGCCATACTAATACGCCCCGGCATCTTCGATCAAATCAAGTCCGGCAGAGCGAGTAAGGAAATCAGTTTCGATTTCTTGCTCCAGCGAATCGGAATGGAGCTTTACGGCGGCGGGCGCGTCCACCCGTTACCAGCTCGCTTTCACAACGGGACGCGATCCGTCCGGTTCCCCGATCAGTGCTATACTCCCCCCAAGTTCAGGCCCTTAGTAGCGGGGTGCTCTTGCAGCCCGCTGAAACATTGAGCGGCACATTCGTCATTTTCTTTCCAGCTAGTGCCGTTCTCGCAGGGAGGAAAAGCCATGGAAGAAACGCGGTCGCTCATCCTGACCATTCTGATGGGTTCGTGGGTGGTAATCACTGCTGTCCTGGCAATTCTGGTGATTTATCGCGGTACTCTCTCGTCCAGGGAAGACGATCAAATCTTCATTGATGCCGCCGAACAGCATCATTACCGCGAGCAGCAGGACATCATCGCCAGGATTTCAAGCCTGACAAGGCCTATCATTGCACTCGCTGTCGTCTCGGGCGTGCTCCTGATGGTCAGCGCCGGCCTCTGGCTTTATCAAGGGTACAAGAGTTTTTAGGGATTGCCGGGTGACGCTGAGTTCGCAGCGGCTTGCGGCGGATTCGTGGCCCCGTTGTCCAACACCGATGAGTGGTTGAGGACGATCAGCCAGCGATCTCCCTGCTTGTTCAGGACAAGTGAAGTGTGCCCGTGAAACTGCACGATCTTGTCCTGCGCCATTGCCGTGTATACGAATTGATATGTAGCCCAGGCGAAGTTGCCGTTGACCTTGATTACCGTATTGGTCCGGTCCAAGCGTCCGCCCTGAACGCTGGCGCGTTGCGCCAAATAGGCTTTCAGAAAATTATCCCACCCGATCACTGGCGGCTCCCATGCGCCGCTCACGACGACGATATCGTCGGAATAATATTTGTGGAGAGAGTCGGTGTCGCCGATCTGCGTGTAGCCGAGCATTTCGCCAATGGCCTGATCGACCGCCTGGGCGTCGGGCAACGGCATCAGGGCTTTCACTTCGGCTTGCGCGGCGTCGCTCTGCTGCGCTTTTTTCTTGTCTTTTTTGCTCTGCGCCCCAAGTGGAGTCGAACACGCAATCAAAACCAGCGCCAGGATAAGCCATGCTCCGCCACCCTTGACGCAATTCTTTGCGAACGATCTCATATTTGCCCCCGCCGTGAAGATAACACGAAGACTTTTTCCCGTGCCGGGAATCGGAAAGTCGCGTGTCGTGCCAGTGCACGTATTTCGACGAACTCCGTTTCGGGTGGTTCACCACGCACTCTCGACTACTTGAATCTTGTTTTGCGGACGACGTCGAGGCCGAACGTGCCGTTCTCATCGCGCAAGGCGACCACGGAGAATTCGCGGTTGATGGTGTATTCGATCTGGATCACCTGATATTGAGTCGTATTCACATCCGTGATGTAGGTAATCACCAGGCCGCGCGAAACTTGTTGCTGAATCGTGACGCTGGCGATGGAATTCTGCTGCGTATTCAGCCCGGCCACCGACGGCCCGACACTGAAATGGCTGATCCCGAACAGACGTTGTATGCGCCCGCCGAGCTGACTCGACACGGCTTCCGACAGCAGCGTGGAGGCGCCGACTCCGGCATTTTGTCCCGTCGCCGTGCGCTGTGCGCTCTCCTGGCTGGTCTGTCCCAGGGCGAGCAGTTCGACGATGTCGCTCGATGGCAACGGCGGATCGGAACGATACGCGAGGGTGAGACGGCTGGCTGGGCCGGTGAAGTCCAGCGTGACTTCGTACTGCCGGATGGTCGTCGTGGCCTCGACGTTCAGCACGGGATCGAGACGAAACGGATTCGCGAAATTGATGTCGCCGCGAGAAATTGTGTACTGGTTGCCGCGAAAATTCATTTCTCCGCTCAGCAGGTGGATATGACCCAGCAAAATCGGATGTTCCCATGTGCCGCGCAGTCGCAGGTTCGCGTCGGTCTGCAAGCTGGCTCCAGCCCATTCCATGCGGGAATCCGGGCTGGATTCGGCCTGAACATCGAATTGCAGATTGCGGAGAAAAGGAGAGCTTGTGCTCGGGCCGCTCACCGGTTCCTTGGAGGAAACCATGAACCCGCCCAGATCGAATCCCTCGGCCATCAGCAGCCGGTCCACCACAATGCGCCCCGAAAGCGTGGCGGCCTGTTCGGAGCCGGACAGGCGCAGATTTCCGGCAATCAGCCAGCTCATGCCCACCGGATAACGGATTCGAACCTGATCGGACTTGAGGTTCACGACGTAATTCAATGGTCCGTTGCCGTATGTAACGGTTCCACCCATGGTGAGGTGTCCGCCGCCGGTTTCGGCGACAACGCTATCAAATACCATTCGCGATGCGTCAAAATTGAAATCGCCCGCCACGTTGCTCAATCCCGCGGGAAAATCGCCGTAACGTAGCGAGGCCCCTTCGATATGAACTTTGCCGTTGAATCTCGGAGTGGACAACGTTCCGCCCACCGCTGCGTTAATTTGCGCACGGCCATTGGCCTCGAGCTGCGGCAAAAATCCTCCCAGCAGTTGCAGGCTGACCGCGCCGTCCAGACGCAGGTTCAAGGCGCGATCGCCCGTAAAGCGCGCCATCCCGCTCAGCTTGAAGTCCGTGTCGGTTCCTTTCAGGCTCGCCTGCTCCACACGGATTTCGTCCTGGCGATACGTCAGCCGGATGGGGCCGACATTTTCCAGTTTAATTGTTTCGAAATCGAACGTGAAGCGCGAGAGATTGGCTTCGATGGCCAGCGTTTCAGGGCGCGCCGCAAATCCGGCGATGTCAAATTGGCCGTCCGCCAGGCTGTGTCCATTTAAATGGGATAGGTTCATGGCCGAAACGATGAAGGGATCGAAATCGATCCGTTCGGCCGTGATTTGCGCCGTAACCGGATAATCGCCTCCCAGAACCACGTCCATCTTGCCGGCCAGGCGTCCCGCAGCCATGGCGGAATCGAGTGTGGCCGACAAATGACGCCCGTCGGAATCTATTTTTCCGTCAAAGCTGCCCACCACGTCGTTGCCCAGCTTCAAATCGATCAAGCGGAGCGATGCGTGCATTTCGGGCGCCTTTAGGGGCCCTTGCCCGCGCACTTGTAGATTCAACCGTCCTCCCACGGGCATTCGAGGGGATTGAATTTTTCCGATTGCCTCCAGCGGAATGGAGGCGCCCGTGAAGTCAAAGGCCACGTTCCGGGTGTCTCTTTGATATTCGACGTTTCCCGTCAGCAATCCGGCAGGCGCTCCCCTGGCATAAGGCGGCAGGCGCACTTCGGCGTTCGCGATTCGAACCACATTATCGTGGATCGTCAGTTGTCCGCGCGCGCGATCGAAGCGCCAAGCCCCAGCCGTCGCATTGGACAAATCAAATAACCCTGAAAATTCCGGACTGGCGCGCGTGCCTTTCAGATGAAATTGTCCGGTGAGCTGGCCATGCGCCGGATATGAGGTTCCCAGCATTTGCTGAACGTCATTGGTATCGGCGTCCACGAGACTGACGTCAAACGTCCAATTGCTGTCCGGATTGAAACCCCAATTATCCAGATCGAGCGAGAGCTCGAGATCCGCGGTCGATTTACCACGGCGCGCTCGCCCGCGTTCCAGGACCAATTCCTCCGGCGAATAGGTGAGTTCGCCTTCGAGCTCATCCCAGTACAGCGCGGCGAATCGTGCTTCGGTTCCCTTGGCGTGGCCTGCGAAGGTCGGGTGATCGAGCCGGCCGGTCAGGCGCCCTTGCCAATGGAAATGTCCGCCGATGATGGTTTTTTCAGTATTCGGGCCGCGCAGCCGGTTGATGAAATCGTCCCACTGGGTAAGGTCATCGGTGTCCACGGAAAGATCGAGCGAAGACTCCAGGAAGCTTAGCGATCCGCGGAATTGAATGCGGCTCGTCGGCGTTGTGATTTCCCCCGGCGAAAGTTGAAACTGCTTGGTATCCATATTCAGATGAAATTCAAACTGCGCGGCCGTGGGAATTTGCCCCGGGGCCGGCGTGGCCGGAGGCGTCCAAACCGATGAGCCGCGTGAATCCAGGTGTTTGAAACCGGCAACCCACGTTGTGGTTGCGTCGATATCCATCTTGCTGGTCCAGTGCAGGGGATTGATGGGCAATCCGGGGTTGTCTTCTGTCGCCAGCGCCTGACGCAGTTCCAGGCCTCGAATTTTCGATACGGCGCTGAACGCGAGTGTTGGAATGTCCAGGTGGACGTGGCTTGAAACGATTCCCCCGATGGCCATCGCCTCCAGATCGGGTAAGTCGAGCGCTTTCTGGTCGGCATGATAACTGCCATGCGCGGAAATGTTGCCGGGATGGAACCAGTCATACTTCATCAAGAGCTCATCGGCGGTGTAGCGTCCGTCCGCGGTCGCGTGTTCGCCGTCGTAGCGCCCGTCGCCGGCAAATTCGATGTGACCGCCGGGCGCGTCTTTCTGGCGGAGGATTGTCCACGCATCCTCGAGACGCAGCTGGCCGCGATACCGGAACGTCCAGACGGGCTGGGCAAAACTGGCAAGAGCGGCCTGGGCATCCAGCTCGCTGTGCGAGGTTTTCCATTGCAACTGCGTCAGCGAAAACGAATCCGGCCGGAGACTGAATCGCGCGGAGATATCCGACTTGAACGGCAGATATTTCATTGCTTCGATTTCAAAATCGCGCCAGCCGGCGCTCCCCAGGTATACAGGCCGTCCGTTCTCGCTCGCCGCGTCCATAGCGAACTCGAACTGTCCACCTTTGGCCGTCAACGGAGTGCGCGTGTCGTTCCATAAAATTTCGCCGTTATCGAGAATCAGTTTCGCGATTTTCAAATCGAACAGATTCTGGGCCGAGAGCGATGTGGACTTTGCCGGAACCTGTGGCCCGGGAACATTGGTCGAACCATCTTTCCCGACGATCACGTGCGTCGAAAAATGAGATATTTCGACGGTTCCCAGCAAAAGTTTTCTTTTCCAGAACGATTCCGCGCGAATATCGAACTGCAGCGTATCGGCGTGAAATAACGGCGGCGTACCCGCGGGTTCGCGGCCGTGCAAAGTAAGCCCGTCGAAGTGTGCGCTGAGCAGACGCCAGCCGAAATGGAAATTTCCCAGCTCGACGCGCGCGCCGGTGGCCTTTTCCAATTGCTCGACGATGGTGCGTCGCGCCCAGCGGTCGGAAAGTCCGCTGACAATCGCATAGGCAATACCCAGCCCGGCGACGATCGCCAGTGTGACGATGAGCGCCAGTCCGTGTCTCAATCCGAATTTTCGTTTCGTGTCGACCATTTAAAAAAGTCCACCGGCCCTCAAAACTCACACCCTCGTCCACGTGTCAGGGTTTGGCATCGCCCGGGGACATCTCAATTTTCAGGCGGGATTTGGTGTCATCCAGCCATTTTGCCGTGAGGTCGCTGATCCCTCTCTGCACAAGCACTTCGCGAATCTGTTCCTCGACGTCGGCGCGGTTCGGAGCCGGCTGATTTTTTTTTGCCAGTTCGGGGAGAAGTTCCTTCTGGAAATACGCATCGATCTCCGAAGGCTCGATTTGCACGGAAGGGCGAAATTTATAATCGAGATAGCGCTCGATATAAATCTGCCTCGCGAGCAATTGACGCACTTCGTCGGCTGTAAGTCCCAATTCCTTTAGTTTTGCCGCGTACGTTTCCGGTGTTCCAAATTGGGCGGTGAGGCGGCCAAGTTCTCGATCCACTTCCGATTTTGCGGGATCCGGAAAATGGAGCGCGGCGGCCTCGGTCTGCACGATCCACTGTTCGATCAGTTCGGACAGCAACTTGTCGTCGCTTTCCGCGTGCCCTTCGATCAATTGCTGGAACGCTCCCAACTCGGCCACCTGGCTCTGGAGAATAATATCGCCCTCGATTCGCGCGACGATCCGATCCACCACGCGGCCCGAGGAGGGCGCTTGCGAAGCGGCAGCGGCATTCTCCGCGCCGATCGCGAGGGGGAGCAAAGCGAAAATGAAGATTGCGCGCCGCATCAATACGTCGTACCCAGATTGATGAAAAATTGGAAGCCGGGCAGCCGGGTCAGATTGCTGGCGCATGCCGCGGTCGGAGTGGCGACGCACGATGAGTTGGTCTGCACCAGAAATCGCGCGGGATTGAGTTGATATCCCAGGTCGATAGCCACAGGACCGATTGGCGTGCTGTAACGAATCTCGAATCCCACGGTATGCGAAAAATAATTCAGCTGGTTCGTGCAATTCGTCAGGCACACGCTGTTCTGATCGAACGTGGGGGGAAGCGGCGAGGATCGAAGCGATATGGCCCTGACGCTCGAGAATACGTTTCCAGCGTCATAAAAAACCGCGCCCCCCAGGCGATCTCCGATCAGCGGCAGGTGCATGGGGAAACGCAGGTCCTGATTGAAAACCAGCAGGGCCTGGCCGCCGACTGGAAAACCCGTGGCCGGATCGCGCGGCCCTGCCTGATTCAGTCCGAACCCGCGAAGGGAAGTCCCGCCCCCGGCGAAGAACCGCTCCGGAATCGGAATGTCGTTGGAGACAGACACGCCATAGGGCGACTGGACGCCAAACCGCGTGGACCGCGCAAACACCAGACGGCGGCCGATGGGCGTGTACGTTGAATTCTGGAGGAAAGCGCGGAAAAAATTTACCGAAGAGCCGAGCGGTCGCATCGCTACGTTCAAATCCACATCCTCGAAGTGTCCGCGACTCGGATCGGAGGGGCTATTGCGCCGGTCCTCAAGCCAACTGATGCCGACCTCGGAAACTTCCGTGCTCTGGTCGAACAGCGGAATCAGATAGCTCTCGATTTGCAGATTGCTTGCGATGACATGGCGGTACGCATACTTGTAAAAAAGCGAACTGCTGGTAGTGAGTTTTTGAGCGAGTTGTACGGAACCCTGGGACAACCTCAGATCGAAGGTTTGCACATCGCGAGCCACTTCATAGAAGGCGGACAACTGAAGGCTGAAATTCGAAGATCCGAACGTGTTCGGCTCATTGTAGGCGAGCAGCGCCCGTCCCTGGATCGTGCTGGCGCGCACCTTCAGCGAGAGCGAGTCGGCGCGCCCGGTGAGGTTTGCCTTCGTCAGCTCGAGAGTGATGCGTGGAGCGGCGCTAAACGACCCTCCCAGGGCGCTGCCGGCGCCGCCCAGTCGCTGGACTTCAAAGCCAAGCCCGTACGCGATGGTGTAGCGGCGGGCTTCGTCCAACATCACAACGATCGTTTTCTCCGTGCTCTCGCCATCAGGATTTTGCGGAGCGATGGAGACGCGGCTGAAAATTCCCAGGTTGTACAGCTTTCGCTGCGTTTCCACCACGGAACTTTCACTCAGCGGTTCGCCGGCCTGGATTCCAACTTCGCGCGAGATGACTCCGGGACGCGTGTGCTCGTAGCCGCTCAACAGCACCCGGGCTACGGTCACCTGCCGTCCTTCCGTAATGTGATATTTCAACCGCACGCCCGGTGATTGATCCGTTTCCGATGGCGGGACAGGTTCCTCATCCGCCGAAAAAGTGGCCTCCGAAAATCCCTGATCGTAGTAAAGCGCCAGAATATTGTCGCGGTCGGACGAAACGTTGAACTCGGAATACGGCTGTCCTTTCGAGGACCCCACGACACCCAGAAGCTCGTCCGTGCTCAATTGTTTGTTTCCCTCGATCGTCAGGTCCGCGACTTTTGTCTGCAAACCTTCTTTAATCTCGAATCGCACAAACAGATCGCCTTTACGATCCTTATAGTTATCGTCGAGGCGGCTTTGCACGTCAATTTGATGAAACCCGTTCGCATCGTACAGACTGTGAATCGATGCTGCGTCATCCTGCAGCAATGAACTGGAATACCTTCCCGGAGAAGCGTATGCGGCCGGCTGTATTTTCAAACGGCCCAGCAGAATGTCCGAGCCGAAATATTTGTTTCCCGTGAAATCCACGCCCACCAGGCGGTGGTGATCGCCCCGGTCCACGTGGTAGGTAACCACTCGCGCGGCCCGGTGCGACGATTTTCCCGTCTCCTCGGCCGGGATCTCCGAGGTGGTATAACTCACCTGGGCGTCAAAATATCCGGCCCTTTCAAAATAATCGCGCAATGCGCGCCGCCCTTCCTGCAGCAGGTCCTCGTCCACCGCCCCTTCCTGATAAATCGGCACGAGTCTGCGCAGCGTGCCCGTGGGTACTTTGGCGCCCTCGATCGCGACGCGGACTTCCGATCCGGCGTACAGCGTGAAGGTCAGCGGCACGCTGTTTGAAGTGGCATCGTACATACCCCGAAGCACCGTCACACGCGCGCCAAGGTATTCTTTCTTCGTCATCCATTTTCGAGTCCGGTCTTCCGCCCGATTCAGGCGGTCGGAGGTAATATCCTTGCCACTCTTAAGTTTGAGCTGGCTACGAAGTTCGGCATCTTGAAACTGCGTCTGGTTGACAAGTGTTATCGTTCCGATGCGCGCCCGCGGGCCCGGCGTCACCTTCACCAGGATATCCATCTGAAGCGTTTCGGGATAAGCCGTGGTTTCGTAGGTAATGTTCGCCTGGTAGAGTCCGTCATCTTCCATCGTCTGACGAAGCCGGTCGATGGCGTCCTTCATGTCGCTTTCGCGGAAGGTTTCGCCCACGTTGAGGCGAAGAGCGGACAGAGCCAGCGCTTCTCCGGGAGGCTCGTGTAGTCCCTGGATTTGCACGCGATTGATATAGAGATTTTGCCGGACGATATAATCCAGTCGAACCCCTCCCGGTACATCGATCAACTCGGCGCGCAAATCCGCGTAGTTCCCCGAGCGGAACAATTCGCGCAAACTGGCGCTTTCGGCTTCCCTTGAATAGGGTTGCCCGGGCTGGAGAGTTAATTTGGCTGGATTTTCTTCGAGAACCTTTCCGGAAGCGGCGACCACGCGCACGGCCACCACACGCGGCGGCTCACCGGAAGAACCGTCCTGCGCGGCGGCATGGCCCGCGTAGAACACGCAAAACGCCGTCAGCCAGACGGCGAACCGTACGAAGGGGCGTTGGTCGCTCGGCATCTCTTCTCACAACAGAACCAGCGTAGCACAGCCGAGTTGCCCGCCCGACCCGAAATCTGGCGTATATCGCGGAAAGTGTCACTTGATTTTCCCTGCGGGCGAAGGGGGACTATGATAGAAAACAGGACAGGCTGCTGCCTATCCTAACTTATGAATCCCAAATCCTTTGAACGCTATTCCCGCCAGATCCTGTTCGGCGAGATCGGCGAAACCGGACAGCAGCGCCTGCTGGATTCCTCGGCAGTCATCGTGGGCTGCGGCGCGCTGGGCACGGCTCTGGCTAATCTGCTGGTCCGGGCGGGCGTGGGAAAGCTCCGAATCGTGGACCGCGATTTCGTCGAGCCTTCCAATCTGCAGCGGCAAACTCTTTTTGAGGAATCCGACGCCGCCGAAGCGTTGCCCAAGGCTGTCGCCGCCGAGCGCCGCTTGCGCGCCATCAATTCCGGAGTATCGGTCGAAGGCGTTGTCGCCGACCTGAGCCCAAAAAATGCCAAGGAACTGCTGAGTGGCTTCCCATTGATTCTCGACGGGACCGATAATTTCGAGACGCGCTTCCTGCTCAACGATGCTGCGATCCATCACTGTGTTCCGTGGATTTACGCCGCTGTGGTCTCCAGTTATGGTGTCACGATGACCGTGCAGCCGGGCGAAACCGCCTGCCTTGCCTGCGCTCTCGAATCCGGAATGGACGACGCGCCGCAGTCTACGGGCGCGGATATCCCCGCCGGAACGGAGGACACCTGCGACACTGTGGGAGTTCTTGGCGCAGCCGCGGGAGTGATTGCCTCCATCGAAGCGGCGATGGCAATGAAGCTGCTCGTGGATAAATCCAAATCCGTGGGTGGGCGGTTGGTATCCTTCGACGTCTGGTCGGGCCGGTTTCAATCCGTGCGCGTCGAGCGAAATCCCCGGTGTCGCGCCTGCGTGCGCCGCGATTTCAAATATCTGGAAGGCGAATCGCAGCCTCGCCTGACGATGTGCGGCCGTGATTCCGTGCAGATCCACGAACGCCGCCGCCAACTCGATCTCGCCGCGCTCGGTAAACGCATCGCCCCAACCGTCGCCGAGGTCCGCGAGAACGGTTTTCTATTGCGCTTCAGCATTCCGCCCTACGAAATGACGGTTTTTGCAGATGGCCGCGCCATTATCAAAGGCACGCGCGACACCAGCGTGGCCCGATCGCTCTATGCGCGCTACATCGGCGCGTGAACTCTGTTCGTTTGAATGGCTGTGACTGCCGATGCTGACTCTTTCGAAGCCGCATCCATACGTCGTCATTCCGAGAGTAGCGAAGAATAACGACGCCTCACTTTTCAAATTCCCAGGACACAATCAGGAATCGAGGACATTTCCACGTTTCACCCCGAAACAGGCGAGGGAAAAAACAGACGAACGGTCGACCCGGACAATGCGCGAACGCAGACTAGCTGGTTTTTCCCGCGTACTGCAATTTCACCCGCGCGCTCTTTTCCGCCACGGATTTCGCGAGTTCTTCCTTGTAAGTGATCAGCCGCTGAGCAATTTCCGCATCGGATGTCGCCAGAATTTCCGCCGCAAAAATTGCCGCGTTGGTGGCGCCGGGTTTGTCGATCGCCATGGCTGCCACGGGTACTCCGGCGGGCATCTGCACGCTCGACAGCAGCGAATCGATGCCGGAGAGAACCGTCGTCGCCATGGGCACGGCGACCACTGGCAGAGTCGTAATCGCCGCCACCACGCCCGCCAGATGCGCCGCGCCGCCCGCCGCGACGATTACGACTTTCAGTCCGCGTGAAACCGCCGTCGAAGCATATTCGTGCGTGCGCGCCGGTGAACGGTGCGCCGATGTCACTTCAATCTCATAAGGCACATTGAATTTTTCCAGCATTTTTGCCGATTCGCTCATCACCGGTAAATCCGTATCCGAACCCATGATGATCCCGACCAATGGCTTGCCGCCGTTTTTCACTTCGCTGTTCGTGCTCACGTGTTCCCCCATTTTGTTGTGCAATGTTTCTGCACGGTTGTTTTTTTTTGCCCCGCTCAAATCAACCCTGCTAAAAATTAAAAGCGACCGTGGAAACGCGATGGAGCGCCCGCACCGGCTCGCCGCAAGCCGCGGATGGAAACACGTGCGGAACTTCAGACACAGGCCGTGTCTCCGGATGCATTTCCGAACGCGTGCGATTTGATGGTTCCTTTCGCTCCAATATCCGTGCGGCAGTGAGCGCCCTCGAATTTGATCTTCCCGACCGCCTGGTACGCCTTCTGGATCGCCTGGTCGAGCGATGCGCCCGTTGCCGTAACACCCAGCACTCGCCCGCCGCTTGTCACAATCGAGCGGCGGTCGATTTTCGTTCCTGCGTGAAATACGGCGACCTCCGGCAACGCTTTTGCTTCAGCCAATCCCTCAATTCGCTTCCCGGTGTTGAAGGAGCCCGGATATCCGCCCGACGCCATGACAACGCACACGCTCGCCCCGGGCTTCCAGACTGGCTTGAACGTATGCAGCGTGCGAGAAGCCGCCGCATCCAGAGCCACGGCGAGATCGAAATCCATCCGCATCATTAACGGTTGCGTCTCGGGATCCCCCAGCCGGCAATTATATTCGAGCACCATCGGACCATCGGCGGTCAGCATCAGCCCGAAATAAAGAAAACCGGTGTAGGGAATTCCTTCCTGCGAAAGTCCGGCAATCGTGGGGCACACAATCTTGTCGGCGATAAACGATTCGAGCTCCGCGGAAATCATTCCGTCCGTGGTGTAGGCGCCCATGCCGCCCGTGTTGGGTCCGCGATCCCCGTCGAAAATCCTCTTGTGGTCGCGCGACGGCGCCATCGGCAAAAACGAACGGCCATCCGTCAGTACAATGAACGAGAGTTCCTCGCCCTTCAGCCCTTTTTCCAAAAGCACACGCGATCCGCCCGCGCCCAATTCATGCCGCACCATCAACCGGCGAATAAATGCCTCCGCCTCCGCACGGTCCTCCGCCACCAATACGCCTTTTCCCGCGCACAATCCGTCCGCCTTTACCACCACGGGCCAATCCACTGCATCGAGCGCCAGCATGGCCTCGCTGGGCGATTCGAATGCGCCATACAGGCAGGCCGTGGGAATGCCGTACCGCGTCATGAATTCCTTCGAATATACTTTGCTGCCTTCGAGGCGCGCGTCCCGTTGCGAGGGGCCCACAAGGCGCAATCCGTGGAATTCGAACTTGTTTCGAATTCCCGCGACCAGCGGAACTTCCGGTCCCACCACCGTCAGATCGGGCTTGAGCTGCTGAGCCAGCGCCACCAGTCCATCCACGTCATCCGCGCTTACCGCGACGCATTCCACGTCCTCGGCAATACCGCCGTTGCCCGGCGCACACCACACCTTCTCGACTTCCGGCGACTGCTTCAGCCGCCACACCAGAGCGTGTTCCCGCCCGCCACTTCCGATCACTAAAATTTTCACAGGGGATTTACGATAGACGGCGGCCCGTTGACTGTCAACCCTCCGGTAGCGACCTATGGAAGCGCCGCGCGCCTTGACTGCCCCAACGCACGAGTGGCCCGCGGATTTTACGGTCCGCATCGGGTGCCTGGACGCGCCCTTTGCCTGTTTCCCAATTCGCTAAGATACGAGAAGCAAATCGCTTTGCTCCCCTTCGGATTGACGATAAGATTTAATACGGTACATTGAAAAGTCCACCCGCTGGCCGGAGCCTTTAAGGGTCGAAAAGAGCCCCTGCGGCGCGGGCCCGTTTGCTTGGCTTGCGAGTGGCCCATCATTTGCTCTTTTATCGCACTCTTGTACTGGAAAGGTATTCGTAGGGCGCGACCCGGAAATCGCTTACGGTTTCCCTTCATACTGCGAGTTGGCAGCCCGAGGACTTCATTCAGGCATCTATCTATAATGACCAGCACCCTGCGCAAATGAACCAATGGAAAAAAATCGGACTAGGGTTCGTTGCGGCTGCGGTTTTGGCTGGCCTGATCTGGCTGGCCTACTGGCAGATCAACCGGGGCGTTGTGGCCGTCCAAACGGCTCCGGTCGTGCGGCAGGACCTGACCTCTCAGGTCACTGCATCGGGTGAAGTAAAGCCACTGACCTATACGAATGTGCTTGGAGAGGGGATCGGCAAAATTACGGACATCGTGGTGAAAGAGGGCGACCATGTTAAAAAAGGCGACGTCCTCCTGCGCCTGGAAAGCGTGCAACCGGCAGCCGACGTGAACGCCCAGCAGGCCGGGATCGAATCCGCCGCGGCGGGGATCAAATCCGCCGAAGCGAACGACGTATCCGCCCAGGCTGACATCAAATCGCGAGCGGCCGATCTGGAACACGCGAAACTCGACTGGGATCGCGGCCAGGAACTTTTTAAAGAAGGCCTAATCCCAAAGCAGGATTACGATACTCGAAAAGCCACTTATGATAGTGCCATCGCGGCTCTGGCATCCGCGCAAGCCCGCGCCGAACAATCGAAGGCTCAGCTAGGCCAGGCGCGCTCCTCCTTGACGCAGAATCGAGCGATGCTGAATCGCCTGAGCGACGTCCTGCGCAAAACGACATATACCGCTCCGATCGACGGCGTCGTGACGTACATTGCCGTTCGCGTCGGCGAAAATGTCGTACCCGGAATTCAGAATGCCACGGGCAGTTACCTGATGACGATTTCGGACATGTCCGTTGTAACTTCGGAAGTGATGGTGGACGAAACCGACATCGTAAGCGTGAAGCTCGGGCAGGAAGCGGAAGTGACAATTGACGCGATCCCGGGGAAGTTTTTTAAGGGTGCGGTGACCGAAGTGGGCACGCAAGCCGTCCTGCGCAGTTCAGGGCTCGCGTCCACGCAGTCCACAACGGGCAATCAGGAAGCCAAGGATTTCAAGGTTGTCGTGACGCTCCAGGATCCTCCGCTCACGCTGCGCCCCGGTCTTTCCTCGACCGCCAAAATCACCACGGACCAGAAGAAGAGCGTGCTGACAATTCCCATTCAGGCGCTTGCGATTCGCACAAAAAAGAATCTCGACGAAGCGGCGAAAGAATCCGGCCGCGGATCGGTCACGCTGGCGGCCGGCGTGCCTGAGGCGGATTCGAGCGCCAGTGCATCCTCCTCCGCGCTCAACTCGAAAAACCCCGATATTCAAGGCGTTTTCGTGGTCCGCAACCGCCGGGCGCAGTTTGTTCCGGTATCGACGGGAATTATCGGCGTCACGGAAATCGAAGTTCTAAGCGGTTTGCAGGAGGGCGATCAAATTGTCACGGGGAGCTACAAAACCCTTCGCACACTGAAGCCGGATGCGCGCGTGAAAGTGGACAACTCGACGCCGAAAGCCGATGAGAATCCGAATTAATCCGCGCGCGATTGTGAGAAAATAAATCATGCCCGTTCCCGTTATCTCGCCCGATTCGTTCCGCCAGGACCTGGTGGATCAAAAGATCGCCATCCAGACCGAAGCGCTCTGGAAGACCTATGAGATGGGCTCGGAAAAACTGCATGCCTTGCGCGGCGTCGACCTGGTGATCCGCCGCGGCGAATATGTCGCCATCATGGGGCCCTCCGGTTCGGGCAAATCCACGTTGATGAATCTGATCGGATGCCTGGATACGCCGACTTCAGGAAAGTACTGGCTGGCAGGCCGTCTGGTTAGCGATCTGGACGACGACGAGCTGGCATTCATTCGCAACAAGGAAATCGGATTCGTGTTTCAGACGTTTAATCTTCTCCCTCGCGCTACGGCCTTGCACAATGTCGAGCTTCCGCTGATCTACAACGGCACTCCAGCGGAGGAACGCCTGGCCAAGGCAAAGCGCGCGCTTGCCGCGGTGGACTTGACCGAGAGAATGATGCACAAGCCCAATGAACTTTCCGGCGGTCAGCGCCAGCGCGTGGCGATCGCGCGCGCACTGGTGAATTCACCTTCCATCGTTCTTGCCGATGAACCCACTGGCAATCTCGACTCCAAGACGGGCGACGAAATTATGGCGCTGTTTGCACGTCTGCACGGCGAGGGCAATACGATTATTCTGGTCACCCACGAAAACGATATTGCGCAAAGGGCCGACCGGGTCATTCATGTGCGCGACGGCCGGGTAGAATCCGACGTGCCGGTAAAACATTAAGCGGCCGTTTACCCCCCTGAATTTCCTCCGATACTCCCAGCCATGATGCAACGTCGGCTCCTCCAGCCCCATAATTACACTCAAGTTCACTAAAGTTTCCGGCGCGTTCGCCGATGACACACCTGAATCACCATTAAGGTCTCGCCGCGCAGGGCTCCTTTTGGACCTTGCAGAGATGGTTTTCATTTTGCCGTGGCGTCATGTTTGAAGGCTCTTTTCATAGAGGAGGTGCACGATGGCAATCTCTGGCATCACCAATCTTCTTGAAAGCATTGCGAATCAGCAATTTGGATTGGATCCCGCGAACAGCAATGGGGCGAATCCCGTTCAGCCAACCGTTAACAATGATCCTCAAGCGAACAATCAGGATACATTCACACCCGAGAACCAGAATGTTACAAACCAGGACACTGCCCAAGCTGCCGGGTTGTTCCAGCTGACACAATTTGCCGCTATCGCCGATTTCGTTCAGCTTCAGCAAACGGCGCCTCAGCCCGCTCAGGCTGCTGTTCCTGCGACACCTGCGGCGGAGCCCCTTGCGGTTCCGCAAACGAACGTGGCTCCGAATCCGGCAACTGCCGTTGTCGTGGCTGCCCCCACGCAGCCAGCCTCGCCCGCAGTCGCCGCAAACACGAATGCCACGCCATCATCCTCACAGAACCAGCTTCAAACACTAAATACAGCGCTTTCAGAATTGGGATTGAACACTACGGAAATCGATCAGATCGATCAAATCGCTTCTATTATTCAAAATTTCTCTCCTCAAGCGTTCAGCGATCTCGTCTACCAACTCCAGGCGCTTTCCCAGACGGCAACTCAGCAGACTGCTGCAACCTCCGTTGGCGGCCCAACCGCGACCGGAAACGCCGGCGCCTTTCAGCTTCAGGAACTTGCCATCAGGTTCACAGGAGCACAGGGAACAGTAAACAATGCCGTCGCGCCCGGAAATGGAACCGTCCCGGGCGCGACGGGAAACACCACGCAAGTCAAAGCGTTCAGCCTGCAAGTCGAGGAAGTTCAATTGACTTTGGCAACCAATTCCGGGCAAACCCTTCAGGTACAGGCGACGCAGCCGAACACCGGAGCGGCTACGGGCAATCAAACGAAATCATCGGCAAACGCCCCGGCGGCATAACTAAAATACGGCAATGCTTCTGATGCATTCCGAAGATAAGGGAATGTGTGTCCCCGATCGCGCCGCGCCTACCGTCTCGGATGCATTTTTTCTCTTTCTAACAGGCTCCGTGACACGCCATATCCTTCCTGCTACGCTTACGATGTGAATCAAATGGGTAAAGTTCCCGGGGAAAGGACGGTTGCGTTCGGGGAGTCTTACTCTCCGAGTCGAATAGCCCATTCCATGAAAAACACATTCAACCGGAATTCATTCGGGAAGCCATAAAGTGCGCGCCAGAATCTTCTCATTCGTTGCTATCGTTCAGTCCATTCTGTTTCTTGCGCACCTTGCGCTGTACGAAACGTGGATGTTTTTTCTGGGCCCGCTGAATTCCTCCCGGACAGCGGAATTGCGGGTTACCCTGGCGATTTTATCCGTTAGCTTTGTCGCCACCACTTTGCTGGCGCATCAGTCGTCTCATTTTTTCGTGCGCATCTTCTATTCGATCTCCTCCGTCTGGCTGGGACTTGTAAATTTCTTTTTGCTGGCCATGTGCGCGTGCTGGGTTGTCTATGGGGTGCCGGGATTATTGGGCCTGCAACTGGATCGCCGCCCGCTCGCGATCGCATTCTTTGGTGCGGGTTGTTTAACCGGCGTTTACGGAGTAGTGAACGCCGCGTGGACACGAGTAAAGAAAATTATGATCGGGGTGCCCAATCTCCCGGTTTCATGGCAAGGGCGAACGGCGGCGATGGTGAGCGATTTGCACCTCGGCCACGTGAGAAACCGCAGATTCCTTCGACGTATTGTCGCGACGATCGCACGCCTCCGTCCGGACATCGTCTTCATTCCCGGCGACCTCTTTGACGGCACGGCTGTGGACCTGAACCGGCTTGACCAGCCGTTGTCGAAATTGTCGGCGCCGCTGGGCGTCTATTTCGTGAACGGAAATCACGAGGAGTTTTCCAGCCCCGGAAAATATAACGATGCCGTGAGACGATGCGGAATCCGCGTCCTGGTCAATGAAAAAGTAAATATCGACGGCGTGCAGGTTGTGGGCGTCGATTATCTGGACTCCACGAATGTCGAACATTTTCGTTCCGTTCTACGAAAGATCGGCGTGGACCGCGATGCGCCCAGCGTTCTGCTGGTTCACACACCGGACCGGTTGCAGACCGCGGCGGAAGAGGGAATTTCGCTGCAACTTTCCGGACACACCCACCGGGGCCAATTCTTTCCATTTAACCTGATCGTGGCGCGTATCTATCGTGAATTTGCTTACGGCCTCCATCATTTCGGCGCCCTCGCGGTTTATACTTCGTGCGGCGCCGGAACATGGGGCCCGCCCATGCGTGTGGGAACAAATCCGGAAATCGTGCTGATTCGGTTTGAGCTCCTGGCAGGATAGGCTTCAGCCGTGCCGTAACGTTCGTAGAATGTGTCGGGCTTAAGCCGCTGGCATTTTCGAAAGTAAGTTGGCACACAGGCTCTGAAGCCTGTGCTATGCAGTCCATGTTCACTTCACGCACAAATTGGCGTCTCGATACGAATCGCTTCACGAAGGCGCTCGAAGAGCATCGTCGAAGTGGCGGGGAACTATTGGATTTGACCGCTTCAAATCCAACGGAAGTTGGCCTTCAATATCCGGAGAAAGAAATTCTCGCTGCGCTCGCCGATCCGCGCGTGCAAACCTACTGCCCTGACAGCAAAGGTCTCCGCGAATCGCGAGCAGCCGTCGGCGAATATTACGCCGGGCGCAGCGGGTTCAGCGGAGAGCGCAAATCCGTGGACCCTGAAAATATTTTTCTCTCCTCCGGCACCAGCGAGGCCTACAGTCACATTTTCCGGCTGCTTTGCGAAGCGGGAGACGAAGTTCTAATCCCCGCCCCCGGCTATCCGCTGTTCGAATTTCTCGCCGACCTCGCCGACGTGCGTCTCGTCCCTTATTTTCTGATTTACGATCACGGCTGGCAGATCGATTTCGTTTCGCTTCGCGCCGCGATAACCTCGCGCACGCGCGCCGTTATGCTGGTGCATCCGAACAATCCCACCGGTTCATTCGTCAAGCCGCGCGAGGCGATGGAACTCGCGGAGATTTGCGCCGGGCGGGAAATGGCGATTGTCGCGGATGAAGTGTTCCTCGATTACAAAGGCGGGGAAGGGCAGGCACAGACGTTCGCGCTCCACGATGCGGCGCTCACGTTTACTCTAAGCGGCTTGTCAAAGATTTCTTTGCTTCCACAGATGAAGCTCGCTTGGACTGTGGTCAGTGGTCCGGATGCACTCGTTCAAACTGCCGTCGAACGCCTCGAAATCATCGCGGACACGTATCTTTCTCCGAGCACGCCCGTGCAACTCGCGCTGACGAAGTTTCTCGCGCTGCGTCACGTGCTTCAAGCGCAACTACAGGAGAGAATTTCAGCGAATCTTTCCGTTCTCGAATCGGTCCTGCGCGAATCAAAATTTCTCAGCCGCCTCAATCGGGAAGGAGGCTGGTACGTAACCCTTCGCGCGCCTGTCACGGGAACCGACGAAGCTCTCGCGATCGCGCTGCTGGAGCGCCACTCGGTCCTGGTGCATCCCGGGCACTTCTTCAATTTTTCGCGGGATGGTTTTCTGGTGCTCAGCCTGATTACTCCGGAAGATCGGTTTCAGGAGGGTGTGCGGCGGTTAGGCGAATTCTTTGCGTCCTGAGAGCTTGGCCTCGCTATACAAGTATAGCGCGTGAAGGATCTTAACGAATCAAGCTTCCGCATCGAGAACCACAAGCGGCTGGTAGGTGCGCGGCACTACAGCCTCGGCAATCGCAATCAGCTTTTCCTGCTGATTGAACACGCGAAGCCGCGCCGGTTTCCATTCACCGGAATTGAGTTCGGTGGTTGCTCCCTGGGCGGAACTCGAGCGGCCAGTCTGGATTTGCGCGATCTGGATATTGAATTTCGAGCCGTGGCGCACTCGCGTTTCGAGCATCGGCGGCACCGTAACGCTCGGCAACTCGGGAAGCAGCCGTTCAAGCGGAATCGCATAACGACCCAAATTGTTCTCCGCGGCGGCCCGCTCCAGGTCTTCCAGTTTTACGGCCTGGTCCAGGGTAAATTCTCCCACCGCAGTCCGGGTGATTTCGGACAAATGTGCGCCGCAGCCCAGCGCCACGCCCATATCATGAGCCAGCGAACGAACGTACGTGCCGGACGCGCATTCGATGGAGAACGTCGCCGTGGACCCGGAGACTTCGTTCACGCGGAAGTCGTACACCTCGATGTGCACCGCTTTCAGTTCCACGGGCTTTTTCTTGCGCGCAAGTTCATGCGCCGGGCGTCCATGTATTTTTTTCGCGGAATAGGCCGGCGGCATTTGGGGGAAGATTCCAATGCGCGCGGCGGCCAGGCGTTCGATTTCAGCCCGGTCAAGCAATGGAGCGGTGTCGAGGCCTGACGGAGTTCCATCCGAATCGTAGGTATCGGTGGCGAATCCAAAACGGAACGTGGAGTCGTAACGCTTGCGGCGTCCAAAATAAAATTGCGCCAGGCGCGTAGCCCGGCCGAGCAGAAGCACGAGCACGCCGGTGGCGAGCGGATCCAGTGTGCCCAGATGACCGATCTGGCGAAAGCCGAGGATGCGGCGGGCTGCGTCTACAACATCGTGCGACGTTTTCCCTTTCGGTTTGTCGATGACCAGCGCGCCGTCGAGCGTCGCGGGTTGCTGTTTTCTAGGCATGGATCAGACGGCAGGCTTCTTCGCCTGTTTTAGAAGCTCTTCGATGCGTTGCGCGTATTCCTCGGAATGATCGAGGGTGAAATGAATTTCCGGAGCGCGGCGCAGCTGAATGCGCTCGGTCAGCTCATGACGAATGTAGCCGACCGCCGCGAACAGGCCGGTGAGCGTGCTTTTCTGTTCGGCCTCGTTGCCGATCACGCTGACAAACACGCGCGCGTGCTTCAAGTCCGGCGTCACGCGAACTTCGGTGACCGTGACGAGGCCCTCGATTCGAGGGTCTTTCAACTCACCGGCAACCATGATGCCCAATTCGTGGAGGATTTCTTCGGCAACTCGTTCGTGCCGGTGTCCCGGGATCGTCATTTTCGTCTCACAGATTTCCTGGCTCGCTACAAAACTTCCAGTTCATGACCGATTAAATCGCGCCCCAGATGGCGTTCGGATTCTTCAAGCACAGTGCGCAGGGATTGCTCCGCGTGGCCCGCGAGATTGGATACCGTGACCACGCCCACCACCGAGCGCTGCCACGAATCCTGCCCGTCCAGTTCCGCCACAGCCACGTTGAATTTCCCACGCAGCCGGTCTTTCAGGCTGCGAAGCACCTGCCGTTTGTCTTTGAGCGAGTGCGCCTCAGGGATATAGATTTCCAGGGTGAGCAGACCGATCGGCATCGTCGTTCCTGCAAATACTCAAAGCGGCAGCCAGGAATCAGGCGGAAGCTTCCGCCAGGATCAGCTTCTGCAGATGGAAGCATTCGAGAACGTCGCCAACCTTGAGATCGCTGAAATTGGAGACGCTTACGCCGCACTCGAATCCGGTACGCACTTCGTTGGCATCGTCCTTGAAACGTTTCAGCGAGCTGATTCGCCCGGTGTAAATCACGGCGCCCTCGCGCAACACGCGGACCTCGGCGTCGCGCTTCAGGATGCCGTCCAGCACGTAGCAACCGGCAATCGTCCCCACGCCCTTCACGCGGAATGTGTTCCGCACTTCCGCGCGGCCCATATGCGTTTCCTTGAACACGGGCTCGAGCAGCCCGGTCATGGCCTTCTTGATTTCGTCGGAAACTTCGTAAATCACCGAATGCGGCCGGATCTCGACGCCTTCGCGCTGTGCCAGATCGGTGGCCTTGCGGTCGGGGCGCACGTTGAACGCCACGATGATTGCC
Source organism: Terriglobia bacterium (assembly GCA_963788335.1). GTDB lineage: Bacteria > Acidobacteriota > Terriglobia > Acidiferrales > UBA7541 > Palsa-360. The sequence goes on along the minus strand of CAWBGM010000021.1, from coordinate 2,110 downwards.
CCGGATGCGGATGCCAGAAGCACATCGTTTTCAGTGACCGCGCCAATGCTCGCGTGAATAATCTTTAGCTTCACCCGGTCGTCTGAAAGTTTCGGCAACATTTCGCTCAGCACTTCCACCGAGCCCTGCACATCCGCCTTGATGATCAACGGAAGTTCTTTTACGTCTCCAGCCTTGAGCTGTTCGTGCAACTGGTCGAGCGTAATGCGTGCGCCGGCGGATCGAGCCAGCGTGGCCTCGCGAAGTTTTCCCTGCCGGAATTCGACAATGTGCCGCGCGCGCGCTTCGTCGGCCACCTGGAACTGATCGCCCGCTTCCGGCGCGCCTTGCAGACCCAGTACTTCCACGGGCGTCGACGGCCCGGCGGTGCGCACGGGGCGGCCATGATCGTCAAACATAGCGCGGACTTTGCCGTAGACGGCGCCGCAGATGAAGACGTCGCCGGTATTCAGTGTTCCGGTCTGAACCAGAATCGTCGCCACTGCGCCGCGTCCCTTGTCCACGCGCGATTCGAGCACCGTTCCGGCAGCCGGCGATTTTGGATTCGATTTCAGTTCTCGCAGATCGGCAACCAGCAAAAGCATCTCTAACAATTTTTTCAAATTCAGCTTTTGTTTTGCAGAAACTTCCACCATCACCGTGTCGCCGCCCCACTCCTCGGGCATCAGGCCGCGTTCGGAAAGCTGGCGCTTGACGCGTTCGGTTTGCGCGCCCGGTTTATCGATTTTGTTAATCGCCACGACGATCGGCACGTTTGCCGCCTTCGCGTGGTCGATGGCTTCCTGCGTTTGCGGCATCACGCCGTCGTCGGCCGCGACAACCAGCACGACTATGTCGGTCACCTTCGCGCCGCGCGCGCGCATGCGGGTGAACGCTTCGTGGCCCGGCGTATCGATGAACACAACCTTGCGGCCGTCGATATGAACCACCGAAGCGCCGATATGCTGCGTGATTCCTCCGGCCTCTCCCGCGGCGATTTCCGTTTCGCGGATCGCATCCAGCAAGCTCGTTTTGCCGTGATCGACGTGCCCCATTACGGTGACAACGGGCGGACGCGGCTCCAGATTTTCCGGCTTTTCCTCGCGCGCGACCTCCTGCACCACATCTTCCTCAAACGTAATGACTTTCACGATGCCGTTGAACGCTTCGGCCAGGCTCGTGGCTGTCGGGGTATCGAGCGCCTGGTTGATGCTGGCGAAAATTCCTCGGTCCAGCAAAATTTTCAGCACTTCCTTGGCGCGCACATCCAGCTTTTCGGCGAGATCGCGGACCGTCACGCCTTCGGTGATCGTAATTTCGCGAGCTTCGCGCGGGGGCGGCGCTGGTGCGCGCTCAATTTGAGCGCTGCGACGTTCGCCCGGGCCCACGCGGGCGCGGACAGGATGCAGCTTGCGCTCGCCCTCTTCAAAGCGCTTCTCCATGGTGGGCCGGGCGCGGGCCGCTGGTTTGCGCTCATATATCGGCTTGCCCGGCTCCGCCTTCGGGGGCGTTTTGTCTGTCGACAGCGGCGATCCCGGTCGCCCTCCCGGACGAGGAGCGCCTGGGCGTCCCCCCGGTACGGGTTGACCCGGCCGCGGCGAAACCGGATGCGACGGCCGCCCCGGGGCCCCGGGACGCGCTGGGAATCTGGATTGCGGACCGCCGGGCCTTTGCCCCGTTACAGGACGCGGAGGCGCGGGAGGATTCACGCGAGCGCCTGGAGGCAGCGGATTCCAATTTGGTTTCGGAGGCGTCTTTATGGGCGCGGCCGGACGAGCGGGCACGCCTGGCTTTGCGCTGGCCGATGCAGGAGCACCCGCAGGACGCGTCAAAGGGGGGCGTGGTGCCCCCTGGGGAGGCTTCGCCGCTACCGGGCTTTGCGGCGGCGCCGCAGGTCTTGGAGCCGGTGCGGGAGGGGTTGCCGGAGGACGCACAACAGGTCTAGCTGCGACGGGTGGCGGAATCGAAATCGGTTTTGCGGCAACCGGCGGCGCAGGTGCGGTAGCCGGTTTTTCCGGCGTCACAACCGGCGGCGCAGGTTTTGCTTCCACAGCGGGAATCGTTTGAACAGGCGCCGAAGGTACAGGAGCAGCTGCCACCGGCGGAGGCGGCGCCGGGATCACCGGACTCA
>CAWBGM010000020.1:0-42766 GCA_963788335.1 Terriglobia bacterium | reverse complement strand
GATTGGCCGGTGGCCGACCCTTTCCCGTTTTTCTGGGTGCGGCATCCGAAGTTCAGGATCGACTTGCGGATGGAACACGGATAGCCGGGATTAGAGGCGGCGTTGCAGGGCGATTTGCAGCCGGTGCTGCTGTTCGGCTGAAAGCTTTAGGCCCTTTTGCGTGACGTAGAACACGTCAGTGGCGGTCCCGCCTTCGGTGTCGATCAGGCCCACATCGATGTTGAAGCCGAGTTCGGCGAATGTGGAACTGATATCGTACAAAAGGCCGGGACGGTCGAGGGCCACGATTTCCACGAGCGTGCTGTGCGAGGAAACTTCGTTGTCGAGATGAATCACGGTTTCCACGCGGACCTTTGGGGGGCGCTTTTCCGGCTGGAATTTTCGCTTCATCAGGTCGGCGACATCCAGCTCCCCTGAAATCGCGGCGACCAACTTTTGCTTCAGGCGCATCGTTTCGGTCGGATTATGATCGAGCGTCCGGAACCTGTCGGAAAAACGCAGCGAGTCCAGAACAACGCCGCTTTTATTCGCGCAGGCGTCCGCTTTCAGGATGTTCATTCCCCACGAAGAAATCGTTCCGGCAATCTTGGCGAAAAGGAACGGACGGTCGGTGGTCACGAGCACCAATTCGTAGTATTCATCGCGCTTGGTGATGCTGATTTCCGCGACAGAATGGCCCAGGCGGCGATATATCCGGTAGTGCGTCGAAATTTCCGCTGGAGAGTGCGTCAGCAGATAGCGCTTGGGAAAGCCGTCTAGATAATTGCGGAAGCGTTCCGCCTCAGCCGGATCGCCGCCGGCGGGAATCAGGCGCTCGAGTTGCTGGGCGTCCCCCCCGGCCACGTACAGGCGCTGGTCGTCCACCGAGCGGTTCAGATAATTTTCGCTGGCGGCATAGAGTTGCCAGAGCATCTCCGCTTTCCACGGAGTGAGGGCCTCGGGATTCACCGCCTTGATATCCGCGTAGGTGAACAGCGTGAGCATTTTCAGGTTTTCGATGGTGCCGACGGCTTGAGCAAAATCGTGGACCGCTTCAGGATCGACATTGGCGCCGCATCAGCGTTGCGGACATCCGCAGATGGGCGCCGATCAAAAAATTCACCGTTTCGCGGCCAAACCATCCAGACCAACCCATCCCTTGCACCGCGATAAGGCTTCCCTCGATATGTTTATCGACAGGCATGCCTTTCCCAACGTCATGAAACATTAACGCCAGATAGAGCAATTCGGCATGTTCCAGGCTGAGAGGATGTCCTGGAATCTGCCGCTTAATCCGCCGCCCGCCTTGGAAAGGTTATGCAACGTCTCGATGGTGACCAGAGAGTGTTTGTTCACGGTGTAGCGGTGATAATAGTCACGGATCACCAGCGACTCGATCAGTTTAAATTCAGGGAACATGAGCACAAGAAAACCAAGGCGGTGCATGGCGCGCAGCGATGCCGCCGCATACGGCAACAGCAATATTTTCCGGAAATGATCCCAGAGATCGGGAGTAGTGGAAACCCATTTTTTAATCTGAGGCAGCGCGGCCTCGACGGAATTTTCGGTTTCCGCGGCCAGTTTGAGGTTGTGCGCGCCCACCAATCCGAATAGACGAAACATGACTTCGGGATCTTCGACGATATCGGCTTTGTACAAGGAAACGCGGCCATCGATCACAGTAAATTCTGTGGTGGAAAGCGGCGACTTCGAATGCCCAGGATTCGCGTCAACAGGGATTTGGAACGCGGCACTTCGTCGAACAGAACGGTCAGCCGGTCGATGGCGCGCGCCTGTCGAAAATAGACGCGCATCCAATCGTTTGGGTTGGCAGCCTGGCCGCCGTGAAGCCCGATTCCCTTCGCTGCCGCCTCGGTTTGCAGCTCATAGGTGAGCACGTTCAGATCGCGGCCCTGCCGGTAATGAAGGAAACAGCGAACCGCATCGAGGAAATCGATGGCGTTGGCTGCGTCCGAACGGAGCGGAGCCGGCAGCAGTCCAATCGCATCTTTCCATTCGCGGGAATGCTTCATTTCCGAGATCTGCGCCAGCCAGCACGCTACCTGATAGTCCCGCAAACCGCCGGGACCGTCTTTGATATTTGGCTCGAGATGAAAAATGGTCTGCCCGTATTTCTCATGGCGGGACCGCGCTAGGCTGCTAAGTTCCTGCATCAGGCTTTGCGATTCGCGCGTCACCATGCCGGGAATCACGCGGGTGCGAAGCTGCTCGTAGAGTTGTTCGTCGCCGCAGATGTAGCGGCAATCGAGAAGCGAAATGTTGAATTCAATATTGTTCCGGTGAAGTTTGCCGCATTCGGCGAGAGTGCGAGTGGTAGGGCTAACCCGAAGATGCAGATCCCAGAGTGCCTGGCTAAGCGGGGCGATTATTTTTCTGCTGAAAAGCTCTTCGCGGCCCTCTTTTTCGTACAGAAAAAGAAGATCGATATCCGAGTACGGAAACAGCGCGCGGCGGCCGTATCCGCCCATGGCCGCAATGCAAAACCCTTTGATCGGCTCCGCCGCAGCGGACACTTCGTTCCACAACTCGATGACCACCGAATCGATCAGGGCCGTGCGGTCTCGAATCGCCGCCTTTCCATCGCCTGAATCCTCGAAGTCCTTGCGAATCCGCGCGGTCTCATCGGCATACAAATCCTGCAATGTGGAAGTGCGGCTATCCAGCTTCATATCCCCAGTTTCGTTTTGGGCCAACAAGTCTCCCGCCAGCCTTTACAAAATTTATCGGCGGAAATGCAAAACCACTTCTGTGGCCGCCGCAGACGTGGCGGGGCCGGCACTGCAAACGAATCAGAGTGCGGAAGCTCCGCGCTCCTGATTGCGAATGCGAATCGCCTGATCCACCTTGGAAAGGAAAATCTTGCCATCGCCAATTTTTCCCGTGGACGCGCTTTGTAAAATTGCATCGACGGCGGCGTCCACCAGCGTATCGGGGATCACCATTTCAATTTTGATTTTCGGGAGGAGGTCCACCGTATATTCGCGCCCTCGATACACTTCGGTGTGTCCCTTTTGACGGCCGTGTCCTCGTACATCGGATATGGTCATGCCCCCAATCCCAAGTTCAGTCAGAACGTCTTTCACCGCTTCAAACCGGGACGGCTGAACAATCGCTTCGACCTTCGTCATCATCTTCGCCTCAGGTAGTTACCGCAGATTCGAATCCTCACCGCGTCTTGGCGGCGCCATACACTATAGGGCCATTCTACCTGTTAATTCCACAAGATGTGGCGCCCGCGGTGTCCGAGAAGAATGTGCCGGCGGGCCGCGCTGCTGGATCGGTTATCCGGGTACACTCCATCCTTCAAGAAGAACCAAATAACCTAAACTTCTTCGAGGGGAACCTTAGATTGCCACAGGATGCCTTGATTCGCTTTGCTCTCAGTACGATCCTTCAAGTAACCGGAAAGCGGGAGAGGTGATCGTTCGCCTCTCCCGCCGCCGGTCGTCTGCATTCTTTCTTCTCTGAAGCTGAGCTGAGCTGACTGAATCACGTGGAACTTCTCCGTGCGACTTCCACTACGCCCTTACTTGGCGTCGCGGCTGTCGAACAGGAAGATCATGCCCACCGTGAGTATGTTTTGTTGTTTGACTCCGGGACCAAAGTTAGATATTGGGAAGAACGGAGTTCCTGACATATCTCGCCGATATTCAAACCGGGTGAGCAAGTGGGTTGCAACGGTATGCTGGTACGTGAACGTGAACTCCTGGATGTGTGCATGCGGCGTCCCTGTGCTGGCCAGTAAGTTGTTTGCGGATAGAAAGCCGTTCCGATCGTAAATGTACTCATATCGGCCAGCCACGTAGTTGTTGTCGTTGAAGGCATATTTCAGGTAGCCCGCCCCACCGGTGTAGTAAACCGGGTTGGATAGCTTCCAGGGAGCAGTGGCTGTGTTGACGATCAAGCGATCGCCATGGACATAGTCATAGTTCGCCATGAACGTCAATTTGCTCGTGAAGTTGTACATGTACACAAGATCCCACGTCTGGCGCCATATCCCATCGACGTTGTAGAGACCAGTTCCGGTTGCCGCGGCTGGTCCGTATGCCCCTGTGGGTTGTTCGGGACCGGCGAAGTAATTCAGCGTGACCGTATTCTTCTTGTCAGGTGTCCAACCGAGGTCGACTCCATAGGTCTTGCCGGAGTTATTGTCGACAACATTGTTGAATCCATTTACGAAATATCCAGTCGCGTTGAATTTGCTGTTGAAGGTGTATTTCGCGCGAGCGCCAAAATGGTTCAGTGGAATGAGGTAATTGAACATCAGGCCGCGGGAGTAGTTCCAGTTATCCTTGCTTTCGATGACTTCCGCTCCCAGCGGCGTAACAAATTTACCGACGTCAATTTGCAATCCAGAGCCTACCGGAGCCAAATAGGAAAAATAAGCTTCCTTCACGTACTGATCGAAGCCCGGCTGGTTTGCATCAAAACCCGAAGACGCATTTTGAGCGTTGTTAATTGCCACTTGCGTGTCGCCATAGCCCACTGAGAAATGGTAACCTGTCCGCCCAGCCAGCCCCCCCATCGGGTCCGGAGCCTTGTCCAAAATCAGTTCGATCATGTTCAGGGAAATCGAATGATCCCGGCAATCAAATGAGCAAGCGGGATAATCTTGCTGGAAGGATGGTTCGTATCATAATTGTAGTAAACATCAAAAAAACCGCTTACCGACGTGGGTCCCAGCAAGCTTGCCACCGTCACTTTGTCGGGCGGTTTAGCGGCGTCCGTTGCAGGCGCCGCGGCCTGAACCCCGGCCACCGGTTCTTCGGTCTTCTTGGCCGCCAGTTCCGTTCTCAGTTCAGACAATTCCATTTCCAGAGCTTCAATGCGATGGTCCAGATCTGCTGGACTTGATGCTACGGGCGTGGTGGCCGCAGCCGTCGTGCTTTCCGTGCTTGCGTCATTTCCACCTGCTGCCCTGATAGCCGGCGCCCCAAACACCGCCAGCCCCATTGCCAACATACCGAAACACACCCCATATGTTTTCTTCATATGATGAGCAACTCCTTTTCCGCCGGTAGGCCCCTAAATAGCGGACCCCGACCAGCAAAGGAACTTTATGTTCTGTTAACCAGCCCGTCCAATTCATACTTTCACTGGTAACAATCACAAATGTGGAGTTGACAAACATGATGGTGAGCATTTGTATTTGGAATAATATTTTCCAGCAGCCATTCGAGTTCGTGCGAACGATTTTCCGAGTTCTTGTCACCGAATTCCAATCTGTGATATCAATTGCTCATGAATCGCGTTCGCGCCATCCTTCTATTGTTTGTGCTTCTGGGAAGCTGGTGCGCTGGAATCGCGCAGGCGTCTTGCAGTTCAGCGCCAGGCTGCTGCTCTCGCGGTGTGTGCCCCGTTCATCCGGTCCAGCCGGGCGGCGATTGGGATGCACCTCGCGGATTGCCGATGTGGAATGAGTCACTCTTCGTCGGATGGGACGGAAAGAATTGGATCGCCTGCTTTCCAATTGGCAATTTTACGGGCCCGGAACTTCCCAGCTGAAGCTATTGCAATGCGGCTCTCGACGGAGGAAATTGCTGCCCTGTTTCCACCTGGATTTATTCCGGACACCGAGAAACCCCCTCGATCGTAAGACCTCCGTGGTCTTGGACTGCCCTGTCATCGTAAAAACCTTCAGGAAGCGAATTCGCCATAAGGAGATTATCCATGCGTATGATTCAAACTATTTTTGTCGCAGGTGCCGGCGTGGCGGCGCTGATCGCCCCCCCGGGATTCGCGGGTCGAATTCCGTCATCCCGCGGAGACTCGGCTGCGGGCGTTTCAATCGTGAATGTGCCGCAGAATCAGAGCGACGGCCAGAGTCCCTCCACGGGCTCCACGACTGCCGTGCCGGAACAACAAGGCCCGCACATGGACCACAAACCAAAGCACGGGGGAACCTTCTTTATGTCATTGGACAACAAGCATCATTTGGAGGGAGTTATCCTGCCGCCCGGAACGTTTCGCGTGTATCTTTATGATGACCACACGAAACCGCTGAAGGCCGAGGAAGTTCGCGAAGCCAGCGGCACCGTGCAGATCGGAGATTCCGAGGACGCGCCGAAAATCAATCTGGCTCCCGGAAAGAAAAAGGAAACGATGGAAGCAAATCTCGGAGATGGCGTCAAATTCCCAATCGCTCTCACCGTTCTGCTTCATCTGCCCGGCATGGCGCCGGATGCCAAACCGGAATTATTCAATTTCAGTTTCAAGGGATTCACCGATGAGCGCGGGCCGGGAACATGTACTCCGATGGCGAAAATGAATATGGGCTGCTGAGGCCGTTACGTCATTTTAAATCCACAAACTTTCGGGAGAAATGATTTCATGAGACGCGGCTCGGCAAAATGGATTTTGACAGGCTTGATCGCCTTTTTTATTCTCATCCAAATCGTGCAGCCGATCCGGACCAATCCCCCAGTGATTGCTTCGCGTAGTCTTGAGGCTCACGTCCCTGTCCCCCTTAACGTTCAACTCATTCTGCAGCGCACCTGCTATAACTGTCATTCGAGCGCGACGATCTGGCCGTGGTACAGCCATATCGCACCGGTCTCCTGGCTGGTGGTCAGCGATGTGAATACGGCGAGAAGCCACATCAACCTTCAGGACTGGGAGGCGCAGGTCAATCCGCAGGAGGGTCAGGAACATCTTGGCCTCATCTGCAAACTCATCCGGCAAAAAGATATGCCGCCCTGGAATTATCGATTGATGCATAAGGATGGGACTCTTTCTCCGGAGGAAGTGGAAACGGTTTGCGCGTGGTCTCAGCAGTTCGCGGAGAAAGAAGGCTCGGAGAAATAGGCGGACCAAGCGGAGCCTCGCTATAAAAACTTCCTTATTGATAAAGGAGTACGACCACCCGGTAACTCGAAAATCCGAGCTTCCCGTCCGCGCGGCACGCCCCCGCCACAGCGGAATGATAATTGCCTGTCTGAATTCTCGTTTCGAGTATTTCGGGAAGAGTTTGCAAATCGGGCGTCGCATAATGGATCACAAAATCCGGTTCGTGACTTCCCGCATATCCATTGTTTAAGACGCAGGATTTACGGGCGTCTTCCAAATTATTCAGCAGGCGCAGGCCACGCATCTGGAGTTGAGCGTTCACCATTGCCTCCTGCTCGCCCAGCGTGAGGCCGCCCGTATCCATTGAGAAATCCTGGACCGCGAACAACGTCCCGTTGCGGTCGGCAACCGCGATACCGACTGAGTCCAGATGTGGATCGAGCAGATTGTCACGGTGAGCCGCGGAATTCATCCATTGCGTGTGGATCTCATCGGCGCTGGGACCCTCGGCCACATTTTCCGCGATCATGCTGAAATGGGCGCCGGTCCGCGCGACACGCGCCTGCAAGGCCGGTTCGCCGGGAAGCTGGTGCGAAAGAGTATTTTGGCGCGCAAGAAGAAGCGCGTGCTGACGTGCGGCCTGCGCCAAAGCGTCGCTCCACTTCAGCGGAGCCAGGCCTCGGGACACGCGTTCACGATTCGCGGCCTGGAACAACGCTTGTTCATTCTGTTCCGTGTAACTTTGGGGATATGCGGTGGGACTTATCAGCGCGACAAGGACAAAGAAAGCGGCTAAGGGCTTGAAAATCGTTTTCACGTGGACCTCCCTCTATTTCAATCTAACACTGAAAACGCGGAATTGACTCGCTCCAGATTGCACATCGCATAGCTCTAATACCTCACCGCCCCGCTGCGTGCGGGAGCCCCTGCGAATCACGAAGGAGAATCGCTCCGGAAATATTATGATGATCGAAGGAGAAAACAGAATCTCATGGAGCCCGCGCTGGTGGACCTGAGCAATATTCGAGTGATTCGAGGAGACAATGTCGCCCTCGACGATTTCAGCCTGCGCATCGCCGCCGGCGAACATGTCGCCATCCTCGGTCCAAACGGCTGCGGCAAATCCACGCTCATCAAAACGATTACGCGCGAATGCTATCCCGTGGTCCGCGACGGTTCTTCGATGACGATTCTCGGCCAGCGGCGCTGGAATATTTTCCAGCTGCGCACCGTGCTCGGCATTGTCTCCAACGATCTGATGGCGGACTGCACCGGAGAAACCAGCGGGCGCGAAGTGGTCCTCTCCGGTTTTTTCTCCAGCACGCGCATTTTCGATCATCAGACCGTCCAACCAGACCACCGCAAACGCGCCGACGCCGTTCTCGATCGGCTCGGAGTGCCACACCTGGCCGACCGCCCCGTTGCTGAAATGTCATCCGGAGAAGCCAAGCGCATTTTGATTGCACGCGCACTCGTGCACGATCCGGGAACGCTCCTGTTCGATGAGCCAAGCAACAGCCTCGATGTCTCTGCGCAGCACGGCCTGCGGGAAACAATGCGGGAACTGGCGCAATCCGGTATCGGCATCGTCCTGGTGACGCATCATCTCTCCGACGTCATTCCGGAGATCGGGCGTGTCGTTCTGATGCGCAATGGGAAAATTCAGGCAGATGGGAAAAAAGAGGAGTTGCTGGAGACGAACCAGATTTCCCGATTATTCGGCATTCCAGTGGAGATTACAAGACGCGATGGGTACTACCATTTGTGGTGAAGTTTAAGTAGCACAGGCATCAGCCTGTGTGAATTTTTACCTATCTGAAATTCAAACCCCACAGGCTGAGGCCTGTGCTACTTAAACCTCAAACCGAATACGAAATGTTATCGTCCGCGGCAACTGTGGCCGCGCCCTCGGAAGCGATCGCCGGCTCGGTTTCTTCCGCTTTTGTCCCACGGCGCATGGCCACGACGCCGGTGCGCACCATTTCAAGAATGCCGTAGGGGCGCAACACTTCGAGCAAGCCGTCGATCTTGGCTTCCGGCCCGGTAATTTCAATCGTCACCGATTCCATGCCCACATCGACGACGCGCGCGCGAAACACGTTCACAAGTTCAAGCACCTGGGAGCGCGAGCCGTGCGTGGCCGTGACTTTAATCATGGCCAGGTCGCGCGAGATCGAAGGGCGTCCCGTGATGTTCTCGACGAACAAAACGTTGACCAGTTTGTAGAGATTGGCCTCGACGCGCAGCGCCTGATCGCGGTCGGCATCGACCACAATCGTCATGCGCGAAACTTCCGGCTTTTCCGTGCGGCCCACGGTGAGCGAATCGATGTTGAACGCGCGGCGGCGAAACAGCGAGGCCACGCGCGTCAGAACTCCCGGTTTATTTTCGACGTACACCACAAATGTATTCAACATAGGTTTACGCGTCCGCCGCGGTCTCCTCAAGTGGATTTGGGCGGCGAATCATTTCGTGCAAGGCCGAGCCCGCCGCGACCATCGGGTACACCGTATCTTCCTGCTCCACCTGGAAATCGATGAGCACGGGACCGCGGTGCTTGCGCGTCATTTCGACGGTCGGCACAACTTCCGAGCGCTGCGTGACGGCCACGGCCCGAATCCCGAACGCGTCCGCCAGCTTCACAAAGTTGGGACTAAGCAGGGGGGTCGCTTCGTAATTGCGATCGTAGAAAAATTCCTGCCACTGCCGCACCATGCCCAGATAGCCGTTGTTGATGATGGCGATATTGACCTTCAGGTTTTCCTGCATCATCGTCGCCATCTCGCACATGGTCATCTGGAAGCCGCCGTCACCGACGATGGCCCAGACTTCCGCCTCGGGACGCGCCGCCTTCACACCGATCGCCGCGGGCAGAGCAAAACCCATTGTGCCAAGGCCGCCGGAGGTAATCAGCGTGCGCGGCTCCTCGTGCTTGAAATACTGCGCTTCCCACATCTGGTGCTGGCCCACGTCGGTCACGATGACGGTGTTGCTGCCCATCGTTTCGCGCCACAGGTCGTTAATCACGTGTGCGGCGTAGAGATGACCGTTGTCCGGCAGGTTCTGAATGTCACGCACTGCCACGTCGCCCTTTAACCGGTCGATATAGCCGATCCAGTCGTGGCGATCCTGCGATTTGAGTTTCGGCAGCAGTTCGCGCAGCACGGATTTCAAATCGCCGACCAGCGCAACGTCCACTTTCACGTTTTTGTTAATTTCCGCGCGATCAATTTCGACGTGAATCTTTTTCGCATTCGGCGCATACGTCTTCAGATTGCCCGTCACGCGGTCGTCAAAGCGCATGCCGAACGCGATCAGCAAGTCCGCTTCCTGGATGGTCGTGTTCAGCCACGATTCGCCATGCATCCCCATCATTCCCAGGCTCAGCGGATGAGACGCGGGGAACGCGCCCAATCCCAGCAGCGTAAGCCCAACCGGGATATTGTTGCGCTCGGCAAACTGACGCACTTCCTGCATCGCGCCGGAAAGAATGATGCCGTGCCCCGCGAGGATCACGGGCCGCTTCGCGCCGTGGATCAACTCGAGCGCCTGTTTATATTCCGCAGGCGTGGGAGAAAGAGCCGGACGATACCCCGGCATTTGCGGCGTGATCGGCTTGCCGTCAAATTCACACGTGGACTGCTGCGCGTCCTTAGTAATGTCGATCAGCACAGGCCCCGGACGGCCCGAGCTGGCCACGTAGAACGCTTCGGAAACAGTTCGCGCAATCTGGTCGGCATGCGTCACCAGATAATTGTGCTTCGTGATCGGCAGCGTCACGCCGGTAATGTCGGTCTCCTGAAACGCATCGGAGCCGATAAGCTTGCTGCCCACCTGCCCGGTAATGCAGACGATGGGCGAGGAATCGAGCATCGCGGTGGCGATCCCGGTAACCATGTTGGTCGCGCCCGGCCCGGAAGTGGCCACAGCCACACCCACGCGGCCCGAGGCGCGCGCATAGCCATCGGCCATGTGTGTCGCGCCCTGTTCGTGACGCACCAGAACGTGGTGGATGTTGCTGTACTTCAGCGCGTCATAGGCGGGCAGAATTGCTCCGCCGGGATAGCCGAATACAGTGGTCACGCCCTGTTGTTCCAGACATTCCCACAAAATTTGCGCGCCGGTTTTCATCATAAATTTATCCGTCCAGATTGTGGATCAGGCCATTTACCAATTAAATTGGAAGCCCAATCGAATAGACACCCATTCGGGCAAACTCATCCCATAGCTCCGCCCGAAAGCGTAACGCCAAACATTATACAGGAGAATCGAAATAAAGGGGTTATTGGTGTTGGGAGGCGCGATATTTCCCCTCCTATGAGGAATTATGATCCGAGGGTGCCGCACCTATCGATAATTTACTGGTTCGATTTGATTTACCGGGGGCCGGAACTTCAGCTTGCGTCGCTCCAGTCGAGGATTACTTTCCCCGCCTCTCCTGTGCGCATGACCTCGAATCCTTTTTCATAATCGCGCCAGGAAAAGCGGTGGGTGATGACAGGAGAAATATCCAAACCGGATTCGAGCATGACGGTCATCTTGTACCAGGTCTCGAACATTTCGCGGCCGTAGATGCCCTTGATCGTCAGCATGTTGAAGATGACATGCCTCCAGTTGATGGCGATTTCGTTCGACGGAATTCCGAGCATGGCGATCTTGCCGCCGTGGCTCATATTTTCGAGCATTTCCCGCAACGCTTCGGGCGAACCGGACATTTCGAGGCCCACGTCGAAACCCTCTCGCATGCCGAGACGCTTCTGGACGTCGCGCAGACGCTCGGTTCGCGAATCGATTGTGATGGAAATGCCCGCTTTCCTTGCAAGTTCGAGGCGATGGGGATTTATATCCGTGATGGCGACGTGGCGGGCGCCGGAAAATCTCGCGACCGCCGCGGCCATGATTCCGATGGGGCCCGCGCCCGTAACCAGCACATCTTCGCCGAGGACGGGAAACGACAGCGCGGTGTGGACGGCATTTCCGAAAGGATCGAAGATGGCTGCGATTTCATGCGAGATCGGGAGAGTGTGCTTCCAAACATTCGTCATCGGCAGGACGACGTATTCAGCAAACGCGCCCGCGCGGTTCACGCCCAATCCTTGCGTGTGAGCGCAAAGGTGGCGCCGCCCGGCCAGGCAGTTGCGGCAGCGCCCGCAGACGACGTGGCCTTCGCCGCTGACCAGATCGCCGGGATGCAGGTCGGCCACGTTCGATCCAACGGCAACAATTTCTCCGCAGAATTCGTGGCCGATCACGAGCGGCACGTGAATTGTCGCCCGCGCCCAATCGTTCCAGTCGTAGATGTGCAGGTCGGTCCCGCAAATGCCTGTGCTGAGCACGCGAATTTTTACGTCGTTAATGCCGGGCTCCGGCTCCGGCGCATTTTCGAGCCACAGGCCGGGGGCATCGTGGCTCTTGACGAGGGCTTTCATTCGAACTATTCGCGCTCCGTGCGCTTTGCCCCGGCCGTTACAGGCGTGCGACTTTTTTCCGGGCGGGTGCGAGCCGCGGCAACCGCCGCTTTCCGTTTCCCTCTGGATTTCTCGATTTTGGAAACGGCAAACGCGAGAAGCCCAAATACATCGTTGAATCCGCTCCGCACGCGTTCCCCCCAAAAAGTTCCTTCCTCCCCGATATGCCGGTATTTCTTATACCGGGCGTCGAGAAGTTGCCGAGTGGGAACTTCACGGAAAGCGTTCATCGCCGAAAGCACATGAGTCTTCAGCGTTTCCGCCATCGCCGCTGGATCCAGATGCGCGCCGCCTTCCGGTTCCGGCACGACCGCATCGATAATGCCCAGCGAATGTAAATCCTGCGCCGTGAGTTTCAGATTGTTCGATACGGTTTCCGCTTTGCCGGCGTCGCGATACAGAATCGCCGCCGCGCCCTCCGGCGAAATCACCGAATAAATCGCGTTCTCGAGCATCAACACGCGGTCTGCAACGCCCAGCGCCAGAGCGCCTCCGCTGCCCCCCTCGCCGATAATCACGGACACAATCGGCGTGGGAAGATTCGCCATCGTCGCCAGATTGCGCGCGAGGGCATAGGCAATGCCGCGATGTTCGGACTCATAGCTGGCCTGAGCATTGGGACAATCGACCAGCGTAATGACGGGAATGCGAAACTTCGACGCCAACCTCATCAGGCGCAGCGATTTCCGATAACCCTCCGAATACGCCTTGCCGTCATGCGAGGCCAGTTTTTCCTCGGGTGTGCCGCCACGGTCCTGCCCAATAACAATGAGCGTTTCGCCGTTCAATTCGGCAATGCCGCCGACGATGGCGGGATCGTCACCGCTCCAGCGGTCTCCGTGCAATTCAAGAAAAACGCGACGACATGTGGACAATCAAATACCTCGCCGTTGGCCGCCCGGAATGCCTCGCCAATCCCACCTTTTGCCAGGCCGGAAGCCGCTTGTGTTTCGGAGATGGCGGCACATTTTCTTCACTTCTTGCCGCGGCTTTACTCCGTCCCAGGTGGGCGATCAGATAGGCGACGACCGATCGCAAATCTTTCCGGCCAATCACAAGATCGATCAATCCTGCCTTAAGCAAAGTTTCGGCATGATGCGAATCGTCCGGGGGTTTGATACCGGTCGTTTGTTCAATGACGCGAGGCCCGACGAATCCGATCTGTGCGCCCGGCTCCGCGATTAGAATGTCCCCCAGGGAAGCAAAGCTTGCCGTAACGCCGCCAAACGTCGGGTCGGTCAAAACGGAGATGAACGCAAGCCCCTGACGATCGTGCACCGAGGCCGCCGCAGCGACCTTTGCCATCTGCATCAGCGAAAACATTCCCTCTTGAACGCGCGCGCCGCCACTGGCAGTGACGCTGACCAGCGGAATGCGGCGCTGCGTCGCTTCCTCGAAGGCATGCGCGATTTTTTCTCCGACCACGGAGCCCATCGTGCCGCCCAGGAAGGCGAAATCGAAAACGACAAGAACGGCTTGACTCCCGCCAATTCGGCAAAATCCGGTCGTCACCGCTTCCCGGACTCCTGTTTCGCGCCGGGCATCCTGCAAACGAACGCGGTACGATTTCAGATCCGCGAAACCAAGCGGATCAACGGAAACAAGTTCGCGATCGAGTTCGCGAAATGTGCCTTCGTCCGCAAGCAATGCGATTCGGGCGCTAGAGGGCATTGAACGATAGTGATTGCAGTCCGGGCAGATATAACGATTTTCTTCCAACACGGATTTGGAGTGAATCGTGCCGCAACCCGGGCACTTTGAGGCAGAAACGGCAGGAGCTTTGCTCTTGAGCATACTTCCCTTCTTCCGGATGATAGCCGTGACCTGAGGGCCGACGCGCGTAGTCCAACGCCTGATTATCGCAGGTCCGGGCCCGTCGCTGAGTGAAAGATTTGTGAATGTGATTATTAAATAATGAATGTGCCGGGCAAATCCCTTCGGTGCAGACGTGTCCGGCAGGTTTCGACACGAAGATACTGACGGAAAAGAACTTAAGTTGGTGGAGGAAATATAAGTTCGAGGGAGGAGGGCCGAATGTGGGTGTTCATTCGGCCCCGGGGTGGTCAGGATTACTATCTGCTCATGAAGGAGCTTACGGCGAGGCTCGAATTCTGTCCAATTCATCGTTTTGATGGATTGGATAAGAATTCAATGTATCGAAGTTGGAAACCAGCGGTGAGATGGGTGTTGAACATAAACAAGCGTAAACAATCCGAAACTCCGATTTGTTTTCCCCCAATCCGATTAGGGGAGGGCCAGGGTCGCACTCAGGGCCCCCGGCATTTCCGTTTTCTTCGGGGTATTCAAAAGGGCGCCGTTATTGGGGGACCGGGCATTCGAAGGCCTGGCATATTCCGGGACAATTTCGCCGATTCTTTCGCGAATGCGGTCGGGGCCCTCGGAGCAAATGGACGCGCTCAGCCGGTTCAGTTGACGATTGAGATCGTCCCACAGGCCGGGAGTGCCGCTGATTTTTCTAATCTTTGAGGACGATGTCGCACAAAAATGTTCCGACGCGTAGCAGAGTTCCTCGCATAGTTTTTCGCCGTCCCGCAAACCGGTAAACCGGATGCTCACGTCCGGCTCGGACTTGCCCGACAGGCGAATTAAGGTTTTGGCGAGGTCGAGAATGCGGATGGGACTACCCATATCCAGCACCAGTGTGTCTCCGTGATTTCCAATCGCAAAAGCCTCCAGAACCAGGGAAACCGCCTCGTTCGTAGTCATAAAGAATCGCGTGACCTCCGGATGCGTGATCGTCAAATGGCGGTTTTCGCGAATCTGTTTTTGCAGCACAGGGACAACGCTTCCGTTCGATCCCAGTACATTTCCAAAGCGGACGGAAACGCATCTCATCGAATTGCTCGGCCGGCAGGAAACGATCAACTCCCCCACTCTTTTCGTAGCGCCCATGATATTGGCGGGGTTCACCGCCTTGTCGGAGGAAATCAAAACAAAGCTCGGGCAACCGTTTTCCTCGGCGATGTCCAGAAGGGCGAGCAGTCCGATTACATTATTTTTTACCGCGCCCGAAACATTCGTCTCCATCATGGGCACATGCTTGTAGGCCGCCGCATGAAAAATGACTCCGGGCTTATGTTCGGCGAAGAGAGTTTTCATTCTCGCGCCGTCGCCGAAATCCGCGACGCAATAAACCAGATGCGCCTTCGGTTCAAATTGCGACAGCTCCATTTGCAGAAAAAACATTCCCGTTTCATTTTGATCGACGCACAACAATTTTCCGGGGCTGTACTGCAGCACCTGCCGGCACAATTCCGAGCCGATGGTGCCCGCAGCTCCCGTCACCACGACCGTTTGCCCCTCGATCCGCTCGCGAACCGTTTGCATGTCGATTTCGACGGGATCGCGCCCGAGTAGATCTTCCAGCCGAACATCCCTGAATTCGGACACGTCCCTTCGTTCGTCGAGAATTTCACGCAACGACGGGACCGTCTTAAACCGTGCTTGGGCTTTCCCGCAAATCTCCACGAAACGTTTCGTCTGCTTTCCTGTCGCCGACGGCACGGAGATCAGAACATCCTGCACGTCCAGGTGGCGCGCGAACTGAGGAAGGTCGTCAACCGTCCCCAGCACCGGAACGCCATGGATACGAGCTCCGATTTTCGAACGGTCATCGTCAAGACAGGCGACCGCGCAATAGCCGCTTTCGCCACGAACGATTTCTCGAAGAGTCATTTCCGCTGCCGTCCCGGCGCCGATGAGAATCACTTTTTTGCGGGTCTGCGTTCCCATACTGCCAACCTCCGTGATAACCCTGAAAAACACGCGGATGCCGGCCAGCAGGAGCGTGCTGAGCAAGGGCTCAAGAATATAGACCGCTCGCGGGAAAGCGGTATTGCCCAGTAAAAACCTCATGACGACTACAAATAAAATGGAGCCGGACGCGATGGCTTTCGCAATCGCTACCGCATCCCCAATATCCGTATATCGCCACCAACCGTGGAGAAGCCCGAACCTGGCAATCGCCATCAACCGGACGACAACAAGAACCGGCGCGGCCCAGAACAAGAGCCTGCGATCCGGCAGCGAAAAATTGAATCGCAGCAGCCACGCGGCTACGAGCGAAAAGGAAATCACCAGGGCCTGAGACAGGCCGATCAACCAGACGCGATATTTCAAGATGGTAGCGGTCCACCGGGCCTGCTGCGTTTTCGCCAGGGCGGAATTCGAGGCCAGAACGATCTGATTTTTTATTCCGCCGATGGCAATGGACATTCCTTGAAAGCTCATTCCAAATCTCCCCAAATGTTCAACGTTCGGAAATGGTTCCGGAACCCCGCCATGCCTCGATCTGTATTTCTTTCAATACATGGAAGGAGACTAAAACCCTAAAACGGTCCGGAAAAGAATTTCCAGGTCGGAAAGAAAGGTGCGGGCCCTGTGATATTTGAGCGACAGTTCGAGTTTGACAGGCAGAATCCGTGTCAGATATTGGTCTTCGATCGGGCCGTCCTGGAACATCTGCTCTTCATGGCGGAAGCTTAACGACGCCAGATCCGTAATGCCGGGAGGAACCTGAAGAAGCACGCCATACTCGCGTGGAAAGATCTCCACGTAGCGTTGAATTTGAGGGCGCACTCCAACCAGTTGCATGTCGCCCTCCAGGACATTCACAAGCTGCGGCAACTCATCCAGCTTGTATTTTCGTAGGAACCGCCCGACGCGCGTGACGCGCGGGTCGGCCGGCGCCGTCAGCGGGCATTTCTCAGGAGAGTCGGAAACCATGCTCCTGAATTTGAATAGCAGAAATTTTCCAAGCCCCTTACCCACCCTGTACTGTGAATAAAATACCGGCCCGCCATCGTCCAGTTTGATGGCAATCGCAATCACCGCAAAGACAGGAGCCAGAATCGCAAGCCCTGCGAGTGCACATAGGCGGTCGAATAAACCTCTTAAAATGGGCCGGACAGCCGGAAGGAATCCTCCCGGCGCCGGCACTTTGCGGAGGGATTCTTCTTTCGCTTGTGGCCGCTTTCTGTCCCCCGCGTGCTTTTCGACCACATCTACCACAGCTTCTATTACATCGTCCGCGTCCCGGTCGCTCATCCTCGGGTGCAGCGGCAACGAGAGCATTCTCTGGTACTCGCCATTGGCCACTGGAAAATCTCCCGGCCGGTATCCGTATTTGCCTCGGTAATAAGGATGCAGATGGATGGGAATAAAATGAACGGAGCTGGAGATATTTCTAGCGGCAAGCGCCTCGCAAAACTGAATGCGAGAGATTGTCATCCGATCGAGGTGCAGGCGAATCGCGTAGAGATGCCAGGCATGTTCCACGCTGCCGCGGCGCGCGGGAACTTGCAAAGATTCGATTTCGGAAAATGCCGCGTCATAACGGCGGGCAATTTCCGCGCGTCGCGCGTGAAACCGTGAAAGCTTCGCGAGTTGATGCAGACCAATACTCGATTGGATATCCGTCGTGTTGTACTTAAATCCTGGACGATCCACTTCGTAAAACCAGGAACCCTCGCGCGAATTGCGTTTCCACGCGTCGCGACTCATACCATGCAGGCTCCAGGCGCGGGCTTCTTCAATGGCTTCGCCGGAGCCGGTAAGCATCCCGCCTTCACCCGTGGTCATATTCTTTGTAGCGTAAAAGGAAAAGCAGGTCAGCCTTGGCACGCCACGCGTCACCGGCTGCGAACCGATCGTGTGGCCTTTGTAACTCGCCGGCAGAGCGTGGGCCGCGTCTTCGATTACGGCAAGGCCATGCATCCTGGCGATTTCCAACAAGGAATCCATTTCGCAAGGGTGCCCGTGAAGATGTACGGGAATCAAAGCTTTCAATCGCCGCTTACTTCCGTTCAGATTTCGGATCGTCTGTTCCAACTTTTCGGGATCCAGGTTCAGAGTATCGGGTTCCACGTCCACCAGGATGGGCCACGCGCCCACCTGCTCGATCACATGAATGCCGGAACAAAACGTCATCGGCGTTGTCAGCACAATGTCGCCGGGTCCTACTCCCTGGACGACCAGCGCAAGGTGCAAAGCGGCTGTGCAGGAGCTGACCGCCAGAGCGGCAGGCGCATTTAGGGCGGACGCGAATTCTTTCTCAAAGCGCATCGTCTTGGGACCGCTGGTAATCCAGTCCGAGCGCAAGGTATCCACGACTTCGACGATTTCTTCCTCGCCGATATTCGGAGGTGAAAATGGAAGAAAATGTTTTCGCACGGATGACCTCCTGACAGAACCCGGCCCTACCGGGTGATCTCCGTCAATGCTTTCTGAACGGACGACGGTCGGACCCACGTCCGGGGGGCGCACGAAAAACCCAGAAGAGAACCAAGCCCATAGGAAAGGTGATACGCCGCGAAAACCACGGGGAGCAAGGGAAGCAACTTCCACCCACATTTCCTGACGGCGAGAAGCGAAGTGAAAATGGAGCCACTGGCATACAAACAGATAAGCGTAATCCCGAATCGAAAAAGAATGTCACGCATATGCGCGAGCCCAAAAAGGCCCGCTATTCCGATTCCAAACAGCAGCGTAAGGGCTGTAAAAAGGGACAATCCCGGCACCATGTTTCGCCAAGACGCGGGCTTTCGATGCTTGCGGATCACGACCGCTTTCCAGAAACCATATTGAAAATATTGCCGAAACAGGCCAGGCAGGCTGGTTCTGGGACGATACCAGGAAATAATTTTCGGCGTTTGCCAAATTTTCCCGCCAGAGGCGAGGATCCGCAGGTTCAGCTCATCGTCCTGTCCCCGCACCAGTTTTTCGTCGAACAGCCCCAACTTCTCTAAAGTCGATTTTCGCCAGCATCCGTAAGGTACGGTATCGACGTGGCCCTCGAAACCGGTATTGCGAAACTTTGCTCCGCCACTGGCAAATGGTGAGTGAAACCCGACGGCGATTGCCTGCGCCCAATATCCGTCGCCACTGCGCGTCTGCGCGGGGCCGCCCACATTGTCGGCATTGGTTTCCATCAGCGTCTCCACGCAGTTCCGGATATAGTCCGGCGCATAGTCCGTGTGGACATCCATTCGAACGATGATTTCGCCCTGGGCCGCCCGTATCGCGGCATTGAGTCCCGTGGAGGCGATTGTTTCGAAGTTGTCGATGACGCGAAACGCCGGGTGCATTTCTTCGCGTTCTCGCTCATACGCATGGAGGACCTGGCGAGTCCCGTCGTCGCTCATGCCATCGGCGATAAGGATTTCCAGATCCATTCCCTCGGCCTCTTGCCGGAACGCATCCTGGAGAAAATGGAGGATATGGCCGATTTCATTCCGGCAAGGAACCACGACCGATACTTTCACACTCCGGGCTTCTTCGAGCGCTGAGGTTGTCATGTTTTTCCTGCCGGTTTTCAGATTTCGAGTCCGGGATTGTAAATCTCAAATCTGAAATGTCGGGTTTCAAACAAATCTTCTAGATGTGTTGCGATAAGGGTTCCATTTGAGGCGGGCCGATTTCATCCGTGGAAAATTCCGATGGGTCTCTTTCACAGATTCCGGCCACCGCCGTGGCGATCGAAAGCGCAATGATCGGCAGCTTTTCCCAATACAGAGTCGGCAACCCCAGACTGTCGATACAGGCCGCCGAAATCAGAGCAAGAACAAGCGCTCCCCACCCTGTTGTTTGCGGATTTCTGAACAATGAAAGTCCTACGGAATAGAATTGATAAATCATTGCTAGAAACAGCGCGATCCCTCCCACACCCAGTTCAACCCAGACGCTGAGGTAAGCATTGTGCGCGCGCCCCCCACTCCCCACTTCGCTCAGGTAATTCCATTCCTGGCCAAAACCTTGACCGAGGATGGGTTGCGACCGAATGGCCTCCCCGGCCGCTTGCCAGCGCTCGAACCGGTGGCTAAATCCTTCCCCCGAGGTCACATCCACTCGAGTCGCGCCCTCCAGCAGCGCCCGGTCCACCGAGTGTAAATACAGAAGGACGGCAAAACATGCGCCAGCAAAGAGCAATAACCATGTCCAGCGGCGCGTCAGGCACAAAAATAATACGAATGCCGCCGCGATGCTTATGCTGGTCCCTCGCACGAAGACGAACAGAGGAAGCAGGGCGAACCCGGTCCCGAGACATGCCCAGATCCATCCGAAATTGTGGGACTTCGAGAAAACAATTGCTCCCACCCCCGCCGAAAAAACAAGCAGCATCGACGCCTGTCCAATCGTGTTCGGATTCCACGTGGTGAACGTGGCGGCACTCTTGAATTCCTGGAAATTCGCAAGACCAGTCAACGATCCGGCGCCGACGCGTTGAAACACCTGAATCACCAGGGCAAATCCCCCGGCCATCAATCCCGCGATCAGAAACCGAAGTCGCCTTTCCGATTCCACTAAACGCGGAAGGATCAGCGCGATTGCGGCGCACCCGATCATTTTTGCCGTTTCATAGGGAGCCGAAGGTTTGCCGAGAACGGATTCAACGGCGACCGACAGCAGACAAGCAAAAAAGAAAATTGTTTGCCCCACGAATATCTTCCGTTGCTGTGGCGCGAGCCGGGCGGGAATCCAAACCATCGCGCGAAGCAGGAACAGGAGAAGGAGTAGATCGTCAAGGCGAATGTTGATCGCGTCTCCCAGAGCAAGCGCGACATCCGGAAATCCCAGCGCGAAGCCATAGAGAAACAAGCCGTACTCGGGCTTCGTACAGAAGATCGCCAGAGCCAGAAAAATCGCGATGCCGACTTCAATCGTGAGGATCAAAGCTATCTTTTCTCCAGAAGCAACGTAGCCCGGTTCTACGCATTCACAAGCCACTCCCGCTTCAAAACTCGACCCGGCACGCCACTGGTCAGCGCGAAGGCGGGAATGTCATACGTGGCTACCGAATTCGCCGCCAGGACGGCTCCACGACCGACCGTCACCCCTTTCGTGACTGTCGCATGAGCGGCGATCCAGGAACCGCTGCAGAGTCGAATGGGCGCAAGCTGGCTCTGTCCGAAACGGTAGGATCCGGAAGCGCTCGTATGGTCTCCTGTCACCAGCACCACGAAGGGCCCGAGTTGCACCTCATCCTCGATCACGATCCCTCCCCAGGCGTGCAACCAACAACCGGCGGCGATGCAGACGTCGCGGCCAATCTCGAGTCGATTGGGGAAATTAATTGTGACGCGCCGCCCCAACTGAAGATTTGGTCCGCAGGATTTGAACGCGGGCCGCAGCAAAAATCCGCGCAGGCACAGGACAGGCCGCAGGTCCGGCAGCCAGGAAGTCGCCATCATGATGAAATGGAACCAGAGGTATTTGAGAATTCTCATTTTTATTTGACCCCCTGCTGCTGAATCGCCACGCGTCCCGTATTCATGGGACGCTCCAATTCCTTTTGCACAGTATTGATAAAGCATTCCAACGTTTGCTTTCGCGCGGACATCAATCCGTTTCGTATCAAATTGCGCCGCAAATCGCCGTCGCCAATCACGCGTTCAATCGCCCGGGCCAGCGCCTGCGAATTCTTCGAAGGGACCAGCAGCGCATCCACGCCGTCGGTCACCATGTCGGGAATTCCTCCCACAAATGTCGAGATGCATGGCAAGCCATTGGCACGCGCTTCAACCAGGACATGCGGCGTTCCCTCCGACAGTGTAGGGAGAACAAAGATGTCGGCGGCCCGCATGTGATTAAAAAGCTCTTCGCCATAGGGGGCATAGCCGGCCCAGTGCACGCGCTCGCCCATTTCGCGCATGGCCACGATTGTTTCAAGATGACGCCGGTATTCCGGAAAATCATCCGGGCCGACAATCTCCAGATTCCAGAACACCCCCGTTTTCAGAACGCTTACCGCTTCCAAAAGATATTCGAGCCCCTTCTCCGGGCGAATGTGGCCCAGGAAAAGGATTCGAATGGATGGGCCGCGGCAAGTGTCGTATCGGAAGAAGAATTCGTTCTGTTGAATCGTGCTGGAAACCGTGGATGTCGTTCTGGGCGATGAAAACACGCGGGCCAATTCCCGGCCGTTGCAGATGAAAGCTCCGCTGGTCAGCCAGCGCCCCATTCGACTGACCATGCGATCCTGGAACGCGTAAACCACCGCCATGGCGTCGAACCAGCGTCCCCTTCGCGTGCTGGTTCGCAGGACCGTGATCGGGTCCCCCACGATCCAGTGGCAGATGGGCCTCCGGAACAGGAACGCGCAAACATAGAGAACAAAAATGTAGGGACACATCCCGCGGACAAAAATAACGTCCGCCCGGCGGCACGTTCGAACGTACGCCCTGGCGATTCCGAAAAAATGGGGTAGGGAGGCAACGGTCGAATTCCAAAAAGGCTGGGGAATGATTTCCAGGTTTGTAGCGCGCAGGGGTGCATCGCCGGACAACGGAACAGCGCCCGGCGCGACGCGGGCGCAGACACAGACTTTTGTGTAATATTTCGCGAGAGCGTCGGCGACGCGGCCGGACGCAGCCTGCATATAAATCTCGCCTCCATTCAAAAAAGCCTGAATGGGGGTCACATATCCGAGTGTCCGATTCGTCGCCATGGGATTTTGAAATTGTTCAAGCCAGGGATCGCAGAATCCGGAAACGCAAAGCGGCTGCCTGCTGAAAAAATAATCGGACGTCTTTTGCCCCAAAGGGCCAAAAATGGACCGGCGAAATCCGCAGCCAGTTCGCCGCGGCGATCACCAGGACGGCCACCTGCGCGCACGAACTGAGCAAAACCGCCCACGCCATGCCAATCAGGCCGTGCCGCCCGAGCAGCAAAATCGCGGCCACCGCCATCACGCCGCCTCCGGTCAACTGGCTCGCGAGGCCCGCGTAAGGACGACCGGCGCCGCGCAATCCTTCGTTCAGGATGTCGCTCGATGTCGTCAGCGAAGCGGCAAACGCAAGGATCATTGCGGGCCGCGCCGCCGGAGAAAACTCCGGCCCGAAAACTGGCTGGACGAGAAACGGGATCAGGACCGCAATCAGTCCTCCCAAACAGCACGAGACCAAAGCGGACTGGCGAAATGTTTCCGTGAGAATCTTTTTTCGATTCCCGCTGGATGTTTCATTCGAGAGGATGGCAAAAGAAGTGATCCCCAAGGCGTCGCCAAACGGCGTCAGCGCGGCGGAACAGGCCGAAGCGACTGCATAGATTCCAGCGGCGTCGACGCTCAACAGGGCCACAACAAGTATCTTGTCCAGTTGCAGCGTCACTAAATTTGTCGCGGTCGTTAAAAAAAATGGCCGCCCGGAGCGAACCAGTCGCCGGCATCCATCCAGATGCATTCTTCCAGCGGCGAACGATTCCCGCTGAATCCACAGTCGCAAGCATAAAGTAAGCGTCTGGCTGGCCAGAAATGCCCACACAAACCAGATCACCTGAATCTTGTGCGACCTCCAAACCAGGCAGATCAGACCCACATACAACAGATAGTACGAAGCCCTGACAAAATTGAATCGCCGCCAGCGCATGCGCCCGTGCTCAATCGCCAGCAAAAACTGATTCAAAATATCGACAGGAACAAAAAGCAGACACAGACGAGCGAGCGAAACCAAATCTCGCTTGTCCGCGGGCAGCAAAAATGGAATCAAGACAAAACCAAGTAGAAAACAGATAAGCCCCGACGTCAGTCCCACTGCCATCGCGTCACAGGCATAATCCGCTTCCCTCTTGGGGTCCCCGGCAACCTCTCGTGCCAGCGCCCAGTTGCACCCGAGCAAGCCCAGGTTGCTGAATACGATCGGCCAGAGCATGACCGTCGCCAGCTCTCCTCTCGCAACCGGCCCCAGGATGCGCGCCGTCAAAACTCCCGTGACGAAGCCGCATCCGAGAATGGCCACGCAGGTTGCGAATGTTCCGAGATTGGCTCTGGAAAAAATCACTGGAATCTCCAGGAAACTTGATCGATTCTTTTTTGTTTTTTACGCCTGAACAGGAACATCTTCCGAAGGACCGTAGTTGTAATACGGGAAATCCGTGAACCGAACATCGAGGTTGTTCACCACGACGCCGAGAAGGTTCGCTCCCGCCGAGCGCGCCTGCGACGCCGCGTATTGAACCTCCTGCCGCGGCGTTCCTCCCCCTTTGACGACGAGCACCGTGGCATCCGCCAGGCTCGCCAAAATGCGGCTGTCCGCGACCGTGAGCAAGGGCGGCGAATCGAGGACGACAAAGTTATAGGCCAACTTCGCATCGCGAACCAGATTCCTCATTGCCTCCGAGGAAATCAATTCCGCCGGATTCGCCGGAACAGGGCCGCACAACAACACGTAGAGGCCGGCGATCGAACTCTGATACACCATCTCCGGCCAGGGTCCCTGCCCCGCCAGGTAACTGCTCAGGCGCGATCCGATTTGCGGAAAGTATTTGTGAACGCTGGGGCGGCGCAGATCCGCGTCGATCAGCAGGGTGCGACGCCCCAATTGCGCGAGGGACGCGGCCAAGTTCATGGCGATCGTGGTTTTTCCCTCCCCTGGCTGCGCGCTGGTCACCAGAATCGTGCGGCAGCTATGGCGCGCGTCGGAAAGAATGACTGAAGTTCGCAGCCCGCGGAACGCCTCCGACAAGATTGAACTTTCCCGCACACCGGGATCGTTCTGAGGCCGCCCAATGACCAGCGCCCTTTTTCCCGAAGTCCTCGAATCGGTAATGCGGACGGTATAGCCACTGCCGGTTCGGGCCTCGCATCCGTTTTTTCGCGCCCGCAGGGATTCGACGGATGGAATAAAACCCAACGCGGGAATTCGTAGGAATCGGTCGACATCTCCAGCGCTCAAAATCGTGCGGTTTAAATGTTCCAGAAGGAACGCGTCGCAAATCCCCAGACCCAGTCCGATGACGACCGCCAGGCCCAGGTTCAATGGAAGAATGGGCGCCACCGGCTTGTAGGATGCTTTCGCGGGATCCACGATGCGAATGTTGCTGGCCCTATGTTTCCACATATTTCATACTTGACAATATTTAACCGTCTGTGTATACCACTGTGAGTAAATATCTAGTAGCGATATCAGCAATCCAGCATCGTGTCTTGTAAGACTGTGTCAGGCGGCCTAGACGCGATTGCACTGATGCAGGCCAGCCTAGAACGTAGAAATTATTAGGTCAAATTCTGGGACATCACACTAGACAATGCTTGTGCGTATCCTCATTTCAAGGACACTCATGAAGATCAAAATTATCGCGGCTTTACTGTGCCTGTCCCTTGGCGTTTCTACTCTTGCTGCCAAAGACGGCTTCGGTGTGAAATATGATGGTGGGACCATTGCCAATCTGAAGTCTGGTACGGACGTCAGAATCATCCCCGCTGGAAAAACGATAACCCTGGTCGAAGGAAAGAACGATTTGGTATCCATTCCTACAGAGTCGGTCACGGAGATCAGTTACGGGCAGGATGTCCACCGACGTGTTGGAGCTGCTGTTGGTCTAGCGATTGTCTCGTTTGGAATAGGTGCATTAATGGCCCTGACCAAGTCAAAAAAGCACTTCATTGGCCTGACTTGGGCCACGGGAGACGTCAAAGGAGGCTTCGCCATGCAATGTGACAAGAATGACTATCGTGGCCTGCTCGCCGCCCTTGAAGGCTTAACTGGTAAGAAGGCAATTGATTCCGAGGCCATGAATGTCAAGAATTAGTTGCACCATTGAGGTGTCGATATTCTCGTGCCACCCGAAAAAAAAGAGACGCTTTTAGAATAAAACGGGCAACCTAGAAAGTCCTATTCACGATTATCACGGCAGTCTCATTGGCGTTTGGGGGGTGATGTAGGCAAAGTCAAAGCATCGTTAGTTTGCAGGGTCGTGACCGGGACCACCGATATGTGCGCTGACAGTGAATTGGTGATAGTTTGTGATCCGGGTGAGCGTGGCGTACGTTTGATGGTTATCGGTTCGCTCACCCGCAATTAAAATAGCTGTTGGAACAAGTTTCCGCATCCCTTCCTGCATGTCAAGCCAACCATAAAGAATGCTCGAGTGGACTTTTATCCATTTCTTGGAAGGCGGGGTATCTAATTCCTCATGTATACGTAGAATGTTTAGGTTTTCGTCAGTCCAAACCTCTCGACGTATGGGAACTGTAATCACTCTCGTGGTGTGGAGACCGGGTAAGTAATAAGTGTCGTATTCCATTTGGGCGACTCCGTCTTCAGTTTTTCCTTCATAACGGAACACCTTCACCATGCCCCACGCCGGTAAGACTAGGTCGTCAGTCTGCTGGATTAAGAGATTTACCTCGCTTCCAATCCTCCTTGGGAATTCAGACCATCCCCCCTCAAGGCCGATTCCGTTTTCGATCGATGAGAAAAGGCGCTTAATTTTCTTCCCATCTCTTATTAATTCCTCGTTCCCGTCTGCCATCCTGAGCTGGTATTGGATGGAGATCTCAGGATCGTGTCCACCGAAGGCGCTCGAGGTTCCCACGGCTAGTAAGTCGTCCATCTGTTCTAGCATTACCTCGGCGTTCTTGCGTAACGTCCGAACGCTTTCGGACTCAGGAATCCGTGTATGGTGGTCGGAATTGGCAAAGTCGCCCACGACGCCGTCAAGGGTCCTATCGAGCCCATTCCAAAGACAGTTTTCGGACAACACTGGTCGTGGGCTAACACCCTCCTCGGGGCCAACTTCCTTCGCCAGTGCCTCGGATTCTGAATCGAAGTCGATTGGAACGATGGTTGCGTCGCCGGGTCGATACAGTTTACCTATTTCTTCGCCTGAGAGGGTCTCCGTGTACTTGCTAGGTAAGACGGACTTAACAAAATCCGCGAGCGACCAAACAGGAACTACGGCGACGATCCCATTTTTAGATATACCTTGGACGAGGCCGACAGCTTGATTCCTTCCATTGACTACCAACGATCCGCTTATTCCAGGAGCGACGTTTACTTCATTCCCTGCTTTAGCCTTGAGGAAAAGGAGTCCGTCCCTCCCCTCCCCAAAGAACGTGGTCTCGATCATGAGGAGTTTACCGCCGCGAGGATGGCCATAAACCTCCAAATTTTCTCCATCCTGAAGCTGACCCGGAAAAAATGGGATGCCATGCTTTCCCTTAATGGGATGGTCCAATCGATAAATTGCGATATCTCGGACAGGCGCCATTTTAAAGAGGTGGCCGTTTGCGGATCTAGTCCAAACGGCGTCCTTGTCCTGAGGACCAGTTGCGTCATAGATTCGTAAGACCTTGACGCCGTTGATCCACAATGGCGACCCAGCGCGGTCGGCGACATGATGATTTGTCAGAATGTAGTCACATTTCGCTTGCCCAAAGCAATAGCCCGTTCCAAAATTTAGGGCGAGCCCAAAATGCTTTAGCGACTCTTTCAAATCGATATTTTGGCTCACGATTTTGACTACAATCTCCTTCGAATTAAATTTCGGAAGCTCGTTCGTGGTTGATGTTTCTTTGGCTTCAGCCCCGGGCAGCTTTTGCGCAGAGAGTGCGCCCTGAAATATGAATAGGGACACGCCGATAAAGAACGCGGTGGTCTTCACAGAACCTCCGTGAGGGCAGAAAGAAATGTCAGCACGAGCAAAACGAATGCAAGTCAATTGCCACTTTCGATGAGCCGTAGCTTGCTAATTGGTAAAGGATTTGAGTGGTATTTCCTGGCGGGATAATTTAGGGTAGACCGTTTCGGAACTCGGTCGACTTTTGATGGTTCATTCTGGCAATTTGTAAATCGGAGCAATTTATGAAGGCTATAGCTTTCAGTAAAGACCGCAATCACATAGGTCTATTTTTCGCTACATTAGCCACAAGCCCGGCTTGTACCGCAGCGGGTAGCCTAGATGGTGCCGACGGCACAGCATAGTTTTGAATCGCGGCAGAAACGTGACTTGCTGCGTTGATAGCTGGTATCGCCGTGTAAACGACAAGTGAAGTAACCTTGCTATGTGATCCTTCATATTGATTTAGACCATAGCAACGTCCCTTTTGACCCGGCGGACGCGGCTCGAAGAAGTCATCCTGAGAACAATGCCACGCAAGAGCGTGGAGCGCCGTATTAAATACAAATCCACTCAGCTCGAACGATGCCACCTTCCCGCATGATGGATGAGGTCCGAGGATAAAATTCGTTTCGTAGCCATGCCCCGTCAAGGCGCATGTAGACTCTGCATCGAGTGCGGTCGACAATCCGATAACCGCAGTCCGGCCCACCACTTCTTGTCAAGGTACCAGTGTTTTGGTTTTGCTGATGCCGGGATTGCGAGAAAGGACGCCAAACTCAGCAACGAAACTAGCGATTTTAAAAGAGCGCCTTGCAGTCGATCGATCAGCATCCTGGCTGGAGCCCTTGATGATGCTCCGCCCCTAGCGGAACAACGACTGGAGACATGGGTCTCATTCGCACATTTTTTGTCGAGAACGGATTTGGCAACAGATAAACCTTCAGCAGCCATAGTGAATTCCATTTATTTGGATCCTCTCTTAAAATTCACGAATATGCCGGAGACGAAGTACTTGAACTTAATTAGCTCAATTCGTGTCATTCGATGAAGAAGGCACTTTCGATGCCAAATGTGAGGGCCTGCTACATTAAAATTATCTTAGACGCATCTATTCTATAATCCTGCGTTTCCATTATTCTGTTGCGCGTGCCGATTAGTTTTTTTTTCAAAGCGGGAGGCCGAACTGGTAATACTTGAAATTCCCGGAGGGTGCTGTAAGGGACCCGGCAACTGTTTAAGACCTTCCGGAGGCGGATCGGAGGTTCTCTGCGAATCCTTCACAACCTTCGGAAGATACCACGCCCTCAATCGACGGCCTCCATACCACCATTCAGTATCGCGACCTGACTCCGAGGTAGGTCTGACCTGGACATAGGTTTCCTTGAGATATGACAATGCCGAAGCAAACAATGAGGCATCTTCCGGGCACATGGGTCCTGAGTGGTAAGACGAGCGAATTTCATCCTTCATCAGGATTGAGTCCCTCTGATATTCGATAACTCTGAAAAGTCTATCCTCTTGCATCAAACACCTCCTCAAAGTATGGATAGAAACTTTGCCGCCAGGAAAACCACGAGGCGTGCAATCGATGTCGCAATTGCCTTCTCAATTCCATGGTCGCACCTGGTCCGCAACATCACGACCGCGCAGTGAACTGAATTGGGAAGTGAACGTTTTCATGATGCCGCGCAGAATAGCCGCTCGATAAAATTCACGCAATGAGCAAGCCGTCCTCCGCCTGGCTCCAGGGCCAATCTCCAATGGCGGGCCGAACGGTTATCATGGACATTCACAGGTGAATCCGGTCGGCGCGGGGAAGTCCGACCACCGGACATATGACAAACGGCCCCAGCCCCAAAGATACAATCGCCCCTTACCCCAAGAGTACACACGGCGAGTCCCGGTAAGACGTTTGGGCCCCTGCGGCCGTTGGCACGAATTATGACAATTTTCCCGAAAAAACCTTGCAAGGTACTCTTCTTTCAGATAGGCTTGCGCTTCAAGTCCTTCCCAGCGGGGTTTTGAAGTGCAACAGGTGCCTCAATCCGATCAAGACACAATTCGTGTCGTCATTGCGGACGCCGATTGCATGACGGCGCGCCTGATTGCCGACGGCCTCGCTCGCAGCCGTCAGGACATCGCCATCGTGGCGGTCTCGAACAGCTCCGCGGAAACCCTTCAGGAACTCGAAGCCAAGCAGCCTGACATTGCCCTAATCAATGCCCATCTCGATGACGGCCCTTTGACGGGTTACCAGGTCCTGCAGCGACTGCAAATGACAGGCCAGAAGACAGTTGCCATCATGATGATTCCCAACTCC
This sequence comes from Terriglobia bacterium, assembly GCA_963788335.1. Classification (GTDB taxonomy): domain Bacteria; phylum Acidobacteriota; class Terriglobia; order Acidiferrales; family UBA7541; genus Palsa-360. Next base: position 12,835 of record CAWBGM010000020.1, on the reverse strand, counting down.
GACCGCGACCTGGTGGTTGCCGCCTTTCGCGGCGGCGCAAGAGGGGTCTTCTGCCGCATTCAGCCCATCAAACAGCTTTCGAAGTGCATTCGAACCGTGCACAACGGACAGATCTGGGCCGACAGTCAAAACCTTCGTTTTGTTCTTGAGTTTCTTGCCCATCTCAAACCGCTCCGCGCGCTCAAATCCGGAGGCGGAATCGCCCGGCTGACCCCGCGGGAAATGGAAGTGGTGAAATTACTGACGGAGGGGATGTCTACACGAGAAACCAGCGTCAAGCTGCAAGTGACCGAGCACACCATCCGAAATTATCTCAGCGTGATCTATGACAAGCTTGGAGTTTCCAGCCGCGTCGACCTCGTGCTCTATGCTGTCGCACAGGAAGATGAAGGATCGACGTCCCGCGATTAGATCGCGAAGGCCCGCCCTTCGAACCGATTCGTTTCGTTCCCTAAGAAACAGTTAACTTCGCTGCGCCTACCTCCGAGGCCGAAGCAATTCCCTGTCCAATGGCTAAAGCTTCACCCATGATCGCCGATGAGCAATCCAGAACAGATTGTGGAAGCTGACAAAGGTGGCCGAGGCGTTTTCTCTCTCTCCCGGCTACTCGGCTGTGGCCTGCTTTATCGTCCGCCGATTCGGTCAGCTTCCCCACGATCCGTTCGGTAGAGGCGCGCTGCGTGGCTGTTGGATTTGATTGATGGCTTGAATCGCCCTCTGCCCGGCCCCGAAAAAAATCCAGGGAGGGAATCTCATGCTGAGATCCATAAATGGCCAAAGGAGCGACCTTCATCTCAATTCCTGGGTAATCGCCAGGGAGGGCTGGGTGGCAATCCTGGGCATGCTGCTTTTTGCATATCCTTTCCCCGCGCGGGCAGACTCACTGAACGGTGAGCCCGGGGGAAAGACTGAAGAGCGCACGGCCATCGAGCAGTTGACACAGACCAATCAGATGCTCGTGCAGGAGATCGAGGAACTGCGCGCCCGCATGAAGGCCATCGAGGAGAAAGAAAAACCGGCGGATCCCGCTCCGGTCCTTGAATCCCCCTCGATGGGTCCGATTTCGAGCACAACTGCCCCCTCTCCGGCACCGGCAAAGCCTGGCGATCCCCCGCAAGACGATGGCGGGCACAACATGGACATGCCGGGAGGGCCAAAGCTGAATATCCGCGGCTTTCTCGACTTCAATCTCGGTGTCGGGAGCGTGGCGAATCCTCTCATTTACCCTCTGACGATTCCTCCAACGCCGGTCCATAACGGCTTCCAGTTTGGCGAATTCGATCTCTTCATGAGTTCCAGGCTTTCAAGCACACTCAGTTTTCTAAGCGAAGTGGTCCTTGGATCGGACGCAAGCAATTTTTGGGGACTGGATGTCGAGCGGGCGCAACTCACCTATAAACCCAGCGAGTATTTCCAGCTGAGCTTCGGAAGAATGCACACGTCCATTGGTTTCTATAACACGGCTTACCATCACGGAACATGGTTCTCGACCGCCACGGGACGCCCGTTCATGTATTACTTCGAAGACAGTGGCGGCATACTTCCCGTACACATCGTCGGCGTCGAAGCGGAAGGCTTGCTGCCGCATTCGGGCAAGTTCAACGCCCACTGGATCGCGGAGGTGGGCAATGGCACCAGTTCACTGGTGATCGGCCAGCCGATCGTAAACCAGCCCGTTCAGAATTTCCAATCCGACAAGAATCACAAGGCCTACAACATCGCAGGCTACATCCGACCAGACTGGGTCAGCGGCCTGCAAATCGGCGCAAACTATTATAACGACGTGCGAGTACCCGACGGCGTCCCCCACGTGAACAACTCCGTTGTCGGCGCTTACCTGGTTTACATCACCACGAGTTGGGAATTCCTCAATGAATTCCAGCTGCAGCGCGACCATTCCTTCGGCTCGCTGGTCACTTACAACACGCCACTCGGTTATACCCAGATTTCCCGCAAATTCGGCAAATTCCGCCCCTACTTCCGCTGGCAAGAGGTCAACGTGCCCAACAACGATCCGCTGTACGGCTCGGTGGGCCGGTATGAAGGTCCCTCCGAAGGGCTGCGGGTGGATTTCTTCGATTACGCGGCGCTAAAAGTGCAGTACAACCGTATTTACACTCGAAATCCATTGCCCATGAACGGCGTGGACACTCAGATTTCATTCACCTTCTAGGAGCCGCCATGATAAAACAAATATGGAACTCCTCAATTCTCTGTGTCCTTCTGCTCCTGGCGGCGCTCGCCGTGTGGAACGCGCCGGCAGTCGCCGACGATGCGCAAGTCGCCATCATCGTGAACCCATCTAATTCCGTTACCGGCCTGTCTCTTCAGGACCTTCATAAAATCTTCCTGGGAGAGAAAAGCACCTGGCCAAACGGCAAACACATTTTCCTGATTATGGCTGCGCCCGGATCGGACGAGCGATCCATGGTCCTGAAAAGTGTCTATAAGATGGGCGAAAACGATTACACCAAATATTTCCTGCAAGCTTCCTTCACCGGAGCGATCTCCGCGCCTCCCAAGGATGCTTCTTCAGCTGCGCAGGTCAAACAGCTCGTTGCGGAAAATCCCGGAGCCATCGGCTACGTCAAGCAATCCGACGTGAGCGACGCCGTCAAAGTGGTGTTCAAGCTACCTTGAGCTATTTTCCTGGGGAAGGAACGAGCGGACGATGAACCTAACGATTCGCATGAAACTCTACGGCCTTGGATTGCTGGGGGCGCTGACATCGCTCATTGTCGGTGCCGCCGGCGTCCAGGGCATTTCGAAAATCGTCTCTCAGATTGAGAACATCGACGCTACCACGTACGCCGTACGCCCTCACGTGGAAGCTTCGATGTTTCTGGACCTCAGCCGCAACGACCTTTCCAAAATGCTCACGTCAAACGGCGCAGCCCAGGAAAACGCCGGCGCCGAACTCGCCGAACATTGCAAACTCCTGGGCGAACGTCTCGCGACGGCTATCGCCAACAGCCGCGATCCCTCCATTCGGACTGCCTTTGAAACTGAAAAAAAGTCCGCGGACAATTACATTCTCACGGCCTCGAAGATCTCGGAGGGCCGCGAGAACCTCGCCCAGGTCGGTCCTCTGGTGGGCCCGCTGTTGCAGACCTATCAGGATTTGCGCGCGGGCATGGACGAAAATAACGATAAGCTGGAAGCCGCTTCCAAAAAATCCGACGTCGATGCGCGGCACGTCGTCCGGATCGCTGAAACTGCCGTCCTTGTAGCTTGTTTGCTGTCCTGGATTCTGATTCTACTGATCGCCGTTGGCACAACGCGGGACATTAATCTGCGCCTGGCAAACCTGATCCAAAAATTGAAGCAAATGGCCTTGGGCGATTTGACACTAAGGGCGGAGGATCACAAAAAGGACGAGCTGGGGGAAATGGCGCATTGGTTCAACGATTCCGTCGAAAGGCTCAGGCTTACGATTACGCAGGTCGCGTCCAGCGCAATAAGCGTGGCATCCGCGGTCGAAAAGCTTACTGCAGTGAGCCACCACATGAACGACAACTCCGCGGAAACCACACTGCAAGCGAGTGTGGCATCCTCCGCGACCGATCAAGTCACGCACAACTTGCAGACTGTGGCGGCGGGCACGGAGGAAATGAGCATTAGCATCAGCCAGATTGCCAAGAACGCCACCGATGCCGCCCGAGTGGCGAGCGAAGCCGTCAACGTGGCAAACACCACCAATCGGACAATCTGCCAATTGGGCGATTCCAGTACTCAAATCGGCCAGGTCGTCAAAGTGATCACGGCAATCGCCGAACAGACCAACCTTCTTGCCCTGAACGCAACGATCGAAGCGGCGCGCGCCGGAGAAGCCGGCAAAGGTTTCGCCGTCGTCGCCAATGAAGTAAAGGAACTGGCCAAGCAAACGGCAAAAGCCACCGAAGACATCGGCAAGAAAATTGAAACAATCCAGTCGGACTCCGCGAAATCGGTTGAGGCCATCGCCACCGTGACCACCATCATTAATCAGATCAACGACATTTCCTCGACCATCGCCACCGCCGTGGAAGAGCAAAGCGCGACAACCAGTGAAATCACGCGCAATATCGCCGACGGCGCAAAGGGGTCCGGTGAAATTGCCCAAAACATTTCGGCCGTATGCCGCGCGGCCCAAAGCACTTCAGAAAGCGCGCGCGAATTGCAATTCGCCACCGATGACCTGGCGAAGATGTCCGCCGAATTGCGCGAGCTGGTCGGAAAATTCGAATACGAATTACCCGGCCCCGCTGAAGATAGAGACAGGCCGGTCATGTCGGCAAGAGGACGCGCCCCTGTCACCCGGGCCGCTCTGCAGCCATTGGGCTAAGCCTTTCCAGGACAGCCGGATCGGCCCAAGGGTGGAAGACCCGCGCAACTTCATCCGTCCCCTGCTCCCCTAAAGTAAAAATAGCGATCTGACGATGAAGGACGTGTATCTTGAACGATTTTTTCTTCGAGCAGCGTATCGTCCCAAGCGGATTGGAATTAATGTCTTGAAATTCCGCGATTTCAGGCCAGTTCCCATCCGTTCCGGACCGTCGCTGTGCATGGGGTGAATTCATGGACGATCTGATCAAAGATTTCCTCGTCGAAAGCAATGAAAATCTGGACCGGCTCGACAACGAACTCGTGAAGCTGGAATCCAACCCCACTTCCCAGGACTTGCTTTCCAGTATTTTCCGAACCATCCATACGATTAAAGGGAGTTGCGGTTTTCTGGGATTCAGCAAACTCGAAAAAGTCGCCCACGTCGGCGAGAGTCTGCTTTCCAAGCTGCGAGACGGTAAGCTGACGCTGAATCAGGAAATTACCAGCGGGCTGCTCGCCATGGTAGACGCCATCCGTACCATGCTGGGCGCGATCCAGGCCACCGAACAAGACGGCAATGAGACGTATCCCGAACTGGTCGAAAACCTTACTCGCCTGCTGCAATCCTCGCAAGATTCCGCCTCCAAAGCAGGTCCAAAATCGAGTCCGGTTGAATCAGGCAAGAAGCCCGCACCTTCTGCCCCGAAAGAAGTCCGGGCAAAGCCTGTCAACTTAGCCACTCCGCCAGAAATCGCCGTGACGGCGGAATCGGAAACGAAGGTGGCCCCTGCCGAACCGGGGAAAGGCGATGTTGTTTATAAGCCTGCTGGAGGAAAAATCGGTGGTTTGCTGGTCGAACGCGGTCTGGTGCGTCCTGAGGATCTGGCAGCCGCACTGCGCGAACAACAAGAAGGGGATCACCGGCGTCTCGGCGAAATCCTTGTCTCGCTCGGATTGGTCACGGCCGAGGACATACTGGCGGCTCAGCAGTCGCAGCAGGAAACCAAAGCACAGGGCGCGAAAGCCGAATCGATTCGCGTGGATGTTCACCTGCTCGACCGGCTGATGAATCTGGTCGGAGAACTGGTGTTGACGCGAAACCAGATTACTCAATTTACCGCCCGCCAGAGCGATCCCACCATTGTCGGTCCCACGCAACAGCTGAACCTGCTCACGAGCGAGTTGCAGGAAGAAGTAATGAAGACCCGCATGCAGCCCATCAGTAACATCTTCGATAAATTTCCCCGCGTGGTTCGCGATGTCGCCATGGGCTTGAACAAACAGGTCCTGATCGAGATGGAGGGAAAAGACACCGAACTCGACAAGAGCCTGCTCGAAGCCATCAAGGACCCTTTGACGCACATCGTCCGCAATTCGGTGGACCATGGAATTGAAATGCCCGACGAGCGCGTGGCTCGCGGGAAACGCCCCGAGGGCCACCTTAAATTGCGGGCGTGCCACGAAGGGGGACAGGTCTTGATCGAAATCTCCGACGATGGAGCCGGGATCGACACCCTCCGCGTTAAAAAGAAGGCCATCGAGAAAGGCTTAATCACTTCACAGCAGGCTTCGCAAATGAGCGAGCATGAAGTCCTCCATCTGATTTTCCTGCCAGGATTTTCCACGGCGGAAAAAGTAACCAACCTTTCCGGCCGTGGCGTGGGAATGGACGTTGTCAAAACCAATATCGATCGAGTCAACGGCTCGGTCGATTTGCAAAGCGTCGCGGGGAAAGGCACGGAAATTAAAATCAAAATTCCGCTGACCCTGGCGATCGTCAAAGCCGTGCTGGTGCAGAGCAATGGAAAGCGCTTTGCCATTCCACAGGTCAGCATTCAGGAACTGGTATGCCTGGATGGGGACCGCGTGCGGGCGGACATCGAACAAGTTCACGGGGTTCCCGTATACCGGATGCGTGGGCGATTGCTGCCTCTGGTTTATCTCCGCAATGAGCTCAAGCTGGCTGAACTCGGAGCCGCGCACGCCGAACTCAACGACTCGGTGAATATCGTTGTGCTTCAGGCGGACGACCAATTATTCGGATTGGTCGTGGATGAGATCAAAGATGCCGAAGAAATCGTCGTCAAACCCCTGAACAAACAGTTGAGAGGAATTAAAGTATTTGCGGGCGCAACCATCATGGGAGACGGCAAGGTGGCCCTCATTCTCGATGTCGTCGGCCTGGCGCAAAACGCCAGCATCCTGACGCAGGCGCGCGACCGCGCGGTGACCGAACAAAACGCTGAAAACCTCCTGAATCAGCAGGCGGACCAGATAGAAAAACAGACCTTCCTTCTCTTCCGGGGACCCGATGACGGTCACATGGCTCTCCCACTTGGCACGCTGGCCCGCCTGGAAGAGTTTCCAGCCTCGCAGGTGGAAAAATCGGGAAGCGACTGGGTGGTGCAATACCGCGGCAGAATCTTGCCCCTGGTCCGTCTCGACCATGTCTTGAAAGAACGGAGGACACGGCTCCGCCATGTTGATAAGAAAGTCGAGCCGGACCTGCTTCAGGTTCTCGTCTGTAATGACGATGGGCGGAGCATGGGAATTATCGTGGAAAGAATTGTCGATATTGTGGAAGACCCCGCCACGGTGCAATCGCCCGCAACCCGCGAAGGCGTGCGCCATGCCGTTGTCATTCAAAATCGAGTCACCGAACTTCTGGACATCCAGGCCATTCAACGCATTGCCGAGGAAAACCGAGCTCTGTCGGCCGAAAATGTGGAGGTCATCACCTGAACCATGGCGAAAACCTATCAGTTCTGCACATTTTATCTTGAAAAGCTTCTGTTCGGCGTGGATTTGCAAAAAGTTCAGGAAGTAATTCGTTATCTCGAACTGACGGAAATTCCCCTCGCGCCGCATGTGATCAGCGGACTGATGAACCTGCGCGGCCAGATTGTCACGGGCATCGACCTGCGCCGCAAACTCGAGCTTCCCGATCGTTCCGCCGATTCCCTGCCGATGAATGTCGTCATTCGAAGCACCGACGGAGCCGTGAGCCTGCTCGTCGATGAAATCGGCGACGTCGTGGAAGTAGATGACGAGTCCTTCGAGCGTCCCCCGGAGACTCTTCAGGGGAAAGTGCGCGAGGTCATTCTCGGCGTCCACAAGCTCGAGAAACAGTTGCTGCACGTCCTGGATATCGAGAAAGCTTGCGAAACCGTGGAGTCGGCGAAGGTTGGAACATAAAATTTACCGCTGACACGTTCCGCATCAGGTTGCGAGATGCGAGCGCTGGTCGTCTCAGCTTGCGTAGAGCTGGCGCCGCCAAAACATCCGGTCGTCATCTCTTCACCGGCGCTCCCCGTTACGGCAGCAAATACCTTACCTTCACAAATCCCATCAAGAGCTTGGCTCCGCCGGGCGTCCCTTTGGCGGGCGCGCCTACCCTAAAAGATAACTGCACGGAGAGATTGAATTGCGCGCATCGCCCGAAAATACAGATTTTGAGGACATCAATAAATATTTGACGATGGGCAGCAAGAACTCGATGCAATCGAAGAATCTCTTTCGCTTGTTTCAATTTGGTGCACTCCGGTGGCATCTCCAAAACCCTGTCCCCTTTCTGAATACTGAAATAAAGCTTTGTGGCCACGAGTCGAAGTAAATAGACGTGGAATCACCAGAATGGTTGGAAATTTCAATGCTTCTCGCAATGCGGGCAGAAGGTTCGCGTTGCTTTTGCGCTCAGGCTCCCGTACCGGTTTTCCGTCAAGAAATACAACGAATTGGGGGAAGGTAAATGAGACTTACGCTGGGCATGAAACTAGGATTGGGCTTCGCCGCTGTCCTTGTCGTGGTGGGATCGAGCAGTCTGGCTGTGTATTCAAAGCTGAGAACGGCGGAAGAGACACAGAACTACATTCTCGATTTGCGCATTCCCACAATTGAACGCAGCCGGTCTCTGCAGCGCGATCTGAATCAGGCCGCGAGCAATGCCCGGCAAGTCGTCCTCGCCGGATCGCAAACCTCTCGCAGGGAGGAAGCTCGAAAGCTTTTCGATCAGGCCTGGTCCGACGCGAATAAAGACCTGAGCGATCTGGAGGCGCTGGCGCCGCGCTTTGTCCTGCAGGCGAATCGGGATCGTATCTCGCAGGTGAAGCAACAACTCCCCGTTCTCGACCAGACCTTTGAAGACGCGTTTCGCGTTTCCGCCGGCAATTCCCCGGACGCCGTGGAGAAAGCGGGCAACACCCTCTATGACAAGGGGATCGAAGTGAACAACGCGATCAAGAAGACACTCGATGACATGACGGATGCCATGCTCGGCTTGCTCAAGACGGAGAAGGAAAAGTTGAACTCGGATGAGCAAACTGTTTTCTGGGGTTTGGCGCTGTCAACTTTAATTGCGATTGCGATGGGTATTTCGATCGCGATCTACGTGGGAAACAGGATCTCGGCGGCCACGCAGGAAGTGCTGGCCCAAGCCGAGGCGATTGCCTCGGGCGACCTCTCGCAGGCGGAGTTACATAGGCAGAGCAGTGACGAACTGGGCGACCTGGCCATGGCCATGAACAAGATGCAGAACAACCTCAAGGCGATGATCGTTGCGGTCTCGGAAAACGCGCAACAAGTGGCGAACGCCAGTGAGGAATTCTCCGCCGTCAGCCAGCAGATCACCACCAACTCCGAGGAAACCACCGCGCAAGCCAACGTCGTCTCCAACGCCACAGATCAGGTCAACCGCAACCTGCAAACCGTCGCCACAGGGGCCGAAGAGATGAGTTCCACCATTCAGGACATCGCCAAGAACGCCACCGAATCCGCGCGCGTTGCCAGCGAGGCCGTTCGCACAGCGGAGACCACCAACGTGACCATCTCCAAGCTGGGCGTCTCCAGCGCCGAAATCGGTCAGGTCATCAAAGTGATCACTTCCATCGCGCAGCAAACCAATCTGCTCGCTTTGAACGCCACCATCGAAGCCGCCCGCGCCGGAGAAGCTGGCAAAGGCTTCGCCGTCGTGGCTAATGAAGTCAAGGAACTCGCGAAACAAACCGCCAAGGCTACCGAAGACATCAGCCTGAAAATCGCAGCTATCCAAAACGACACCAAGGGGGCTGTGGACGCCATCGCCACGATTGGCGCCATCATCAACCAGATCAATGACATTTCTAGCACCATTGCCACCGCTGTCGAGGAACAAAGCGCCACGACCAACGAAATGTCACGCAATGTCAGCGAAGCGGCAAAGGGATCGAGCGAAATTACGCTGAACATTGCCGGAGTCTCGCAGGCTGCGCAGGGCACTTCCTCCAGCGCGCACGAATCCATGAAAGCCGCGCAGCAACTCGCGCAGATGTCCACACAGCTACGAGGCCTGGTCGAACAATTCAAGATCGACGATGGCGGGCGCTCCAATGGCCGTAATCTTCACCCGGCGGACTGATGAATTTCGGCGCTGGCTGCAACGTTTTCTGATGTGACACGACAACAAACGGTTCGCCGGTCCGTGACCCACACTGGCTCCGTCACTTTTCAGGAGAAGAAAGGAATCTGGATTCCTTGAGCACTTCAGCCAAAAAAGGCATCTTTATCGTCGACGACGCAATCGTTGTCCGAAAAGCTCTCACGGACGGCCTTTCACGCGACTCCCAACTGGAAGTCCTCGGCACGGCCAGCAACGGACGGCTGGCGCTGGCGAAACTCCAGACGATTCATCCCGACGTCATTCTGCTGGATATTGAAATGCCGGAGATGAACGGCCTCGAAGCAATTCCTGAAATTCGCAAAATTCTTCCGCTGGTTCCCATCATCATGTTCAGCACTCTCACCGAACGAGGAGCCGAGGCCACGCTCGACGCTCTTACCCTGGGCGCCACCGACTACGTGACCAAACCCAGCAATATGGATATGGAAGCCACGTCCCGGAGCATCTCCCAGGAGTTGATTCCCAAAATCAAAGCGCTGTGTCGCCTGCCTTCCGTCCCGCTCTTTTCCGGGACGGAAACCGCAAAGCCAACCACGGCCATCCCCAAGCCGCAACTTCACACTCGCCCCTCTTCTTCCCGGATCTGTCGCATCGGAATTGTCGCCATCGGCGTCTCGACCGGAGGGCCGGACGCGCTGGCCCACTTACTTCCTGCGTTCCCCGCTCGGTTTCCCCTGCCTATAGTGGTGGCGCAACATATGCCTGCGATTTTCACGGCTCTGCTCGCAAAGCGTCTCGCAACGAGGTGTTCGATTCCGGTCCGAGAATGTCAGCCGGGCGATTTGCTCGAGCCTTCCTGCATCTGGATTGCTCCCGGCGACTTTCACATGATCGTGCAGGAGGACGGCGGTCGCGTTCGATTGATGACTCATCAGGGACCGCGCGAGAATTTTTGCCGGCCTTCGGTGGACGTGCTATTTCGTTCGGTCGCCGATGTTTTCGGCTCTCACGCGCTCGGTGTGATTCTGACGGGAATGGGCCAGGATGGCTTGAAAGGTTGTGAGGCGCTCAGCGCGCGGGGCGCGAACATTGTCGTGCAGGATGAGGCCACGAGCGTCGTATGGGGCATGCCCGGATTCGTCGCGCGCGCTGGCCTCGCCGAAAAAAACCTTCCACTCGACCAGTTGGGAGTCGAAATTATTCGCCGGGTTGCCGCCCAGTCTTTGGTGGAGCTGACGAGTTAGTTCATTCTTCAGTGGTCCGAGTAATAGCCATCGCGAGCCTGCACCGTGAGATCTTTTTGTTTCGTGGTGAGATGAATCTTGTGATATCCCGCCGACGTGTCCGTCTTGTCCGGCGAGTAACCAATGCCGGCAGCGCAGGTCGTCTTCAATCTTGGAGTAGATCTGGTCAATCGTTTCTTTCTTCGAAACCTCGAAAAGGTGAGCCCCGGTTTCCGTGGAAATCCGTTCCAGGACTTTCTTGCCGTCGGTGCGATCTTCCTGCGGGAATCTACGATGCCCTCCTCCACCGCCGCCCCAGGGACCGCCCCCCGCCGCCTCCGCCGCCACCCCACGGGCCGCCTCGGCCTGGACCGCCGAATCCTCCCCACCCGCGGCTTTCCTGTTCCTGATCGGCAAACAGGATCGAATACACAAGAGTGTCGGCGCGTTGAGCGGACGTGATCGCAGTCTCCAGCGACTCCTTGCTCCCATGATCCACACCGTCGGAGAGAACGATCAGCGCTTTGCGACCCATCTGCTTGCTCATCATTTCATTGGACGCCAGATAGACGGCATCGTCGAGCAATGTCCCCGCGCCTCCGCGGCCGCCTCTCTGCCCTCGTCCGCCGCCGGAGGAAGAGCCCGCGTCGCGATTGGGCGATTCCAGCAAATTAAGCGCCGACTCGAGTTTTTTCCGTGAGGGCGTGAGGTCTTGCAGAAGTTCGACCTCCTTGTCGAAGTGAATCACGAAGGCTTTGTCGCGGTCTTCTCGGAGAACGTGGTCGAGGAAACTGTAACTGGCGCTGCGCTCCGCTCCCAGAACACGCACCTGGCTCAGACTCGTATCGACAAGCAGGCCAAGCGTCAACGGAAGATTTGCCTCTTGCGTGAAATAGGCGATGGTTTGCGGCCGCCCATCTTCCTCCAGAATAAAATCGTCCTTCGTCAAATTCTTGACGATTTCGCCTTTCTTGTTTCTGACCGCGGCGAGAACGTTCACAACCTTGACGTCGACGGATATGCCTGGATTCTGTTGCGCCTGCGCCGAATTTCCCGCCAGGAGCAAAGCTGTCAGAGAAATTGGCAGGCAGATTTTTGACACAATGCCGGGAATCAGTGCTCGTGTGTTCAGCCTCATAGAATCACGGATGCCTTCTCACGCCCGCGTCGAATTGGTAACGCCGGGATCTTGCCGGCGGTTCTACCTTCCCTTACACCATGAAAGCCGCCGGCAAGATGCCGACGCTCCGAGAATCGGTCATGGTAAACGCTTGGATGTGTTTGCGTCAGGTAGGGTTTCCTGCCAGTAGCCTGGTAGACGATTTTCTGCTGCCACGCGTGCTTGAGGGATTCGCTGGATACGCCGCACAAAAAAGCGACAAGGCCGGACGGAGCCCGCTCCATCCGGCCTTTTCTCGACCCAAGTAAGCCCACCCAGGGCAATTAGGGGACAAGCTTGGTCGTTTTGCCGCCCACCACTTCGACGCGCTCCTGGTAGAAGGAACGGCCGTCGCGGTCGCGCAATTCAATGTCGTGGCTGCCGACATGCAGCGGGAAAGTCTTCAACTGTCCAACGGTTCCTGCAAAGCCTCCGTCCACATAAACATTGGCATCTTTGAACTTCGTCTCAATTTTAATTTTACCGGAAGCCGGCCCGGGAACCACAGCATAAGGCCTTACCCAGCCCGGCCCATAGTAAGCCGGTCCATAATAGGTGGGACCATAGTACGCAGGGCCATAAAATCCGCCGGAAAAGAATATCCGGGGGCTTGCCGAAGCAATCGGAACAAAAATGGCCAGCGCCAGAAGAACGATGAGTGATTGTTTCCAGTAGCGAGTCATGGCGTCTCTCCTTTGCAAATCGCTTTGAACTAGAACTACGCTGTAGTGAGTTGCACAGGGAATGCCAAACAGGACAGCGGATTCCTAATAC
>CAWBGM010000019.1:0-68792 GCA_963788335.1 Terriglobia bacterium | reverse complement strand
GCGTTTGCGCAGGAGCGGATGCCCGGGGTGGGCGGCGGTCATATCCCGGCTCACGGACCCGCCGTCGCCACGGATTGTACGGCGGCGCTTGCAGGCTCCCAGCCACCCGCCGCGGGGTCACTCCATTTTCCGGGGGACGAGAACGGCCATCCGTATTTTCCTCATGTGGACGCAAAGGACGATCGCTGGGTGGGCCACGACACATGCGCCGACGATCCGCATTACCATCTGGACCATCCGTGGGAGCAAGGTCGCTACACGGGGGGCTTCGGCGCGCAACATGTCTTCACACTCGCGGTGGATAAGGTTTCTCTTCCCATCGCGGAGTGGATCTCGGTGGAGTCCGGCCGTATTTATTCCGATAATTACTACTGGATTATCGCCCGCTACGATTACGACACCGCTGCCCGCTGGAAATGGGCGGGCGATCAGATGGCGATCTATGAGGATCCCGTTCATGAGGGCTGGTACCTCGCTTACAACCCTCGGCTGGGCACGTTCACTCATATCGAATATCTCGGAGCGGGATCTCCCCCGGAGGTTGCCACTCATGGTCCAAAGCGGCTGCCGACGTTCGAGAATGCGCAGGTCATCATGAATGAGCCGCACTCGAAGATGCACACGCATCGTTTTAATCGGGTGATGATTTACGGAACCAAAGGCGGGGAGTTTCTCCATTCCCTGGACGGAACCACCGAGGACTTGAAGTGGGAGGCGGGCCAGGTCCTGTGGAGCCCGGCAACTCCGATGCACTACTCGGAGATTCCCACTGACGCGGAACCTCCCAAGGGGCCGAGGGGCCTTGATATCGGACTGAAGAAGCCGGGAGATCCAGGCAAGTCGGTCGTTCGCACGGACCTCGACCCGCTGCGCGTGGATCCCAAAGAATTCAAACTGGAATTCGAGAACAGTCAGGTCCGTGTTCTGCGCTTGAAACTGGCTCCGGGACAGAGCGCTCCCCTGCATGAATATCCCCTCAACACCGTGTTCTGGTATTACACCGATCAGAATGTACGAGAAACTTCCACCGACGGCAAAACCGAGGTCCAGCAGCACAGGGCGGGGGATTTTGTTTGGGAGGACGGTCCGCGCAAATTAAAAATGGAAAACCTGAGCGATAAGCCGTTCGAGGCGATCGTTGTGGAAGTGAAGAATTAAGTTCAGGATACTCGTTGCATGAATTTATTTCCGAGCGCAAACGTCATTCGGCGCGGCGAATTCGATTCAGCTATTCCGAGCCGAGAAATGCGTAACGCAGCAAAAATAAAACCGACAATACCCAAATCAGAGGGCTGATCTCGCGATATCTCCCCGTCCCGATTTTGATGAAGGTGAAAGACAGCAGCCCAAGGCTCAGTCCCGTGGCGATGCTGAACGTCAACGGCGTGGCGACGAGCGTAATAAATGCGGGAAACGCCTCGCTGAAGTCGTCCCAACGAACCTTGGCGACTGAGCCGCACATCAGCGCTCCGACCAGGATGAGCGCCGGCGCGGTGGCGTACGTGGGAATCGCGGCAACCAGGGGAGCGCAGAACATGGCGCCGAGAAACAGCCCTGCGATGGCGACGTTACCGAGGCCCGTCCGCGCTCCGGCGGCAACTCCCGCGGCGCTCTCGATGTAACTGGTTACGGTGGACGTTCCCGTGAGCGCTCCCGCCATGGTTCCGAACGCATCGGCCAGCAGGGCGCGACTGGCGCGCGGAAATTTTCCGTCACGAAGGAAACCGCCCTGTTCACAGACTCCCACCAGCGTTCCCACGTTGTCGAATAAATCGACAAAAAAGAAAACGAAGACGAGATCGCCGAGTCCGAGCTTAAAGGCGGAGCGGAAATCGAGTTTCAGAAATGTTCCCGCGGGATGCGGCCAGGAAAAAACATGCGATGGGATCGTTGTAAGGTGAAGAGGAATTCCAATGAGCGCAATCAAGACGATGCCGATCAGGATCGCGCCGCCGACCTTGCGCGCCATTAAGATGGCGATCACGATAAGGCCGAGAGCGGCGAGAAGGACCTGCGGGTCCGATGATTTTCCGAGTGTGACGAATGTGGCGGGACTGGAAACGATGATCTTCGAGTTGCGCAGTCCGATGAACGCGATGAAGAATCCGATGCCGGCGGCCGTGCCGTGCTTCAGGCAGTCGGGAATATCGTTGACGATGTGTTCGCGAATGTTGGTCAGTGTCAGCAGAAGAAAAATGCAGCCGGAAAGAAAGACCACGCCGAGGCAGGTCTGCCAGGGCACGCCGCGTCCCAGTACAATCGAATAGGTGAAATAAGCGTTCAGCGACATGCCGGGCGCGAGGGCGATGGGATAATTCGCCCATAGGCCCATGATCAGCGTCGCGATGGCTGCGGAAATACAGGTGGCGAATAATACGCCTTCGACAGGCATCCCCGCCTCTCCGAGGATGCGCGGGTTGACGACGACCACGTAGGCCATCGCCATAAAGGTGGTCACGCCGCCGAGAAGCTCGCGGCGAACCGTAGTGTGATTTTCGGTGAGATGAAAAAAACGGTCGAGCAATTCAGTCCTCTCTAAAAAGTGGGCCACTATAGGCCGGGATCCGCGGTTGCGTCAACGCCAAAGCTCGGATGAATAGAATCTGGAAATTCGTTTCCCAAAATATCGGATTCTGGAAGCGGCATCGTTCAATTCAATTTTTAAATGCTCTTTTGCGCTAGCTACTGTTGCGCGAGTGTTGGCGCGCATGTAAGGTACGTCATGGCCAGCCCGATTGATCCCAAACCGACGACCAATTCATCGTCCGCAGAACAAACCGAATCGACCCAGCCAAAATTTGAGGAGTACGGGTTACGCGGCGGAATCCTTTCGCCGATGGAGACACTGGCGCAGTCGGTTTCCACGATTGCGCCCACTTCGACACCCGCCGCCACGATTCCGCTGGTCGCGGCGCTGGCGGGCAATGGAACGTGGCTCGCTTACATGCTGGCGACAGTTGCCATTCTGTTGGTGGCGTGGTGTATCAGCCGGTTCGCGCGATTTTCGTCATCACCCGGTTCGCTATATACCTATGCCTCGATGATCCTTCCGCCGTGGCTTGGCGCGGTTGCAGCGTGGAGCCTGCTGCTGGCTTACATCGCCACGGGATCGAGCGTCATCGGCGGCTTCTATCAATACGCGAATCAGATATTCATTGATGTTGGCGGGCACGGCGTCTCGGGCGCGGCTTTGGCGCTGGCTGTCACGGGCGTTTCCATGTGGATCGCCTGGCGCGACGTGAAAATTTCCGCCCGCCTGATGCTCTGGATCGAAGCGGCTTCGCTGTTTGTCATTCTGATCGTCGTTGTACTCGTCGTCGCCACCCACGGGCTGCATCTGGATACCGATCAATTTCGCCTGAAGGGAATGACGCCGGGAGGTCTGCGCCTCGGTCTGGTCCTCGCTCTGTTCAGTTTTGTGGGATTTGAAAGCGCGACAACGCTGGGCGCGGAAGCGAAAAATCCTCTGAAGACGATTCCGCGAGCGGTGATTCAAAGCGCGGTGATTGCAGGCGGATTCTTTATCCTTTCTGCGTATACCGAAGTCCTGGGGTTTCACATCGCGGGGCAGGATTTGGGAACCAGCCAGGCGCCCATGCACGTTCTGGCTAGCGTGGCTCACGTTCCCGCGCTGGGCGTACTGATTGACGTTGGCGTAGCCGTCAGTCTTTTCTCGGGAACGCTCGGCTGTATCACGGCGGCGGCGCGCGTGTTGCTGCTCATGGCCCACAATGGGCTGGCCCACGGCTCATTTCGGACCACGCATGTTCACCACGACACCCCGACGCTCGCCGTGCTTGCCACAGGCATCGCCGCGGTTGCTCCGGTTGCTGTGTTGGCGAGCCGCGGCGCCGCTGGACTGGATGTGTACGGCTGGATGGGTTCGCTTGCGACTTACGGTTTCATCGTGACCTACGGGCTTGTCTGCGTGTCGCTGCCAAAATACCTGCGCGTGCACGGGGCGTATTTTTCCGGCGCACAGATCGTGCCTTGGCTTGCATTTGTAGCGATGATCTCGGCGCTGGTCGGAAATCTTTATCCTGTGCCGGAAGGTCCCTACGGAATTCTTCCTTATATCTATCTCGTCTATCTGGCGATTGGTTTGTTTTGGTTCTTGATTGCAGGGCGGAGGCAGAGCAAAGCCTGAATGTAGATGCCGCGCAATTTTCTCTTGAATCAAAAAGTCTTAAGTTTGCAACGATGCACAACACGCGCAGCCGGTCACAATCCGAAGAAATACAAATAAGTGATGGCGATGATTGAAAGATTGCGTTTTCTTCTCCTGAAGGAAAGGCGTAAGTTGCAATGATTAATGGTGCACGAGAGTCGGACAGGGGGATCTCATCTTTACTTTTTATAATGACTCCGCGTGCCAATTTGGGAGAAGCGTCGATTTTCGATCTAAAGGGAGGTAACAAAGAATGAAAGCCGTAAGCATGCGGTACATGTTGCTCCTGTCTATAGTCCTCGCTTTGGTGTCCCTGTCGACCCCCAACGCACATGCGCAGCAAACACTCGGTGGAATCACTGGAACGGTAACGGACGCGTCCGATGCCGCAATCGTTGGCGCGACGGTCACACTTGTTGGCGATGAAACGAAGCTTTCTCGCACGCAAACGACGAATGGCGCGGGCACCTATCTTTTCGTGAATCTGCCGATCGGGAATTACACCCTGACGATCACTCAGGCCGGTTTTCAGTCTCAAAATATTCCTGCCATTCAGGTACAGGCGAACCGCACCGCGACGGTGAACGCCGTCCTGGCGGTCGGAAACGTCACCGAGTCCATCACGGTTGAGGAGACTCCTCTGATGAACTCCGTGGACACAACGAACGGTTACGTGATGGACAAGATGGAAATCGATTCGGTTCCTCTCCCCACCGGATCATTCACCGGCCTGGCTTTGCTTTCCGCCGGCGTCAATGCGGAACTCCCCGGCGGCACGGGAGCGAATGCTGGTTTGGGTAACGCGCCCGTGTGGGCCAACGGACAGCGCGATACAAGCAATGCATACTTGTTAAATGGTATCGATGCCAGGAGCCTTTTCAACGGAAAGAGCACGAGCCAGGTGACGTCCGCTCGCGTGGTCAATAACACGGGTGTTAGCGGCACGTCGGCTCTCAGCTCGCTGCCGGTGCAAAGCAGCTCCTCGATCTATTTGGCCATCGGAGAAGCGATTCCTTCACCCGCCCCGGAAACAATTCAGGAAGTTCGCGTTAATACATCCATGTATGACGCGCAGCAAGGCTCAACCAGCGGCGCGCACATCGACATGAGCACGGCGTCAGGCACCAATAATATTCACGGTTCCGTTTATCTGCATCACGGCACCAACTGGCTTAATGCCGATCCGTATTTCTATAACGCCGACCCAAATATTCCCGCCAGCGAAAAAAATCCAGGCTTGCACAGGAATGTCGGCGGTGGCGGAATCGGCTTGCCCATTGTCAAAGATAAGCTGTTTCTCTACGCGGCATATCAGTATACGCATGCGACAGACGATGAAATCGGCATCTCGCGCGCGTTTGTGCCTCCCGACCTTACAAATGACCGCTCTCTGACCGGTCTGGCAACGGCTGCCAATAACGCCACCACTTTTGCAACGGTGTCGAATACTTCGTTTGGCGGCCCCGTGACGGTCACGAATAACTTCAGCACTGTCCCTTGCGGGCCGGCCGGGACGTACGATACTTGCGGAATCAATCCGATCGCCTACACGTTCTTCAATTACAAGTTTCCAAGTGGTCCGCTGAAGGGCCAATATCTGATTCCATCGGCCAATCCCAATTCCGTGATCGCCCAAACCATCCTTGCAGGCGGGCCAGCCAATGCTGCTCAGCAGGATATGATTAATGCCTTTCCGGAAGACCAGGAGATTCCCGGAACGGCGACGTTTCTGGCGCATCAGGGAGTGGCGAATCTTGATTGGAATCCGAATTCAAACCACTCTGTTTCGATCAAATATTTTTACCAGCACGATCCGACAGTCGCCCCTTACGCTTACTCCCAGTACGCCGGCTTCGACCAGCATCTGGATGCAGGCAGCCAGGTCATCTCCATCAGCCATACGCAGACAATCAAATCCAATCTCAGCGTGACGGAGACTTTTGGATTCATTCGCGAGAAAGCCTATAGCACGCTCGATCAACCATTCACACCCGCTCAATTTGCTACGGCGTGCGAATCCCTCACCGGCCAATCCGCCGCGGCATGCACGATCAACACGTTTGGTTCGTCCATTTTCCCCGGCGTCAGCACTGTGTTCAACGGCACGGCGGACACCTCCTATCCATATTCGTCAAACCTTGGGGCCGGAGCCCAATCGCAGTCCGCATTCACGGGGGTTTTTCAGAACCGCTTCAATCCTTCCGCGAATGCCGTCTGGACTCACGGCCGGCACGTGGTGATGTTCGGCGGCAGTTTCGAGTACACCCAATTGAATACCCGGGATGAAAGAAATCAGATTGGGATGATCGCGGCTTCGGATTTTACAGATTTTATGGTCGGTAACCTCACGAATTACAACACCTACAATGCAACGACTTTGCTCGTAGGGAATGCCAATCGCTATTGGCGCGCCAAGGAAACCGGGGAATACGTCCAGGACAAGTTCCAGTTCAAATCCAATCTCTCGATCACAGCGGGCGTCCGCTTCGACTGGGATGGCGGCTTGACCGAAAAGAATGGCAACCTGCTGAATTTCGATCCCACGAAATACTCCTACAACCCGATGACGGATACGATCGGCTCGAACGGGATCATTATTGCCGGGAATAATGTAAATGGCACTTCCGGCGTAAGCAATACCACGCTGACAGGGCGGCAATGGGGTTTTGCTCCCCGTCTTGGCGTTGCCTGGACACCGAAAATGTTCAATAGCAAGATCGTAGTTCGAGCAGGATGGGGCATGTACTACGACCGCGGCGAGCTTTACAGCTATCTCTCACCGGGCGTCACTCAAAACGAAATCGCCGGCGGCCCCTTCGGGATTAACCAGCAACAGCCCTTCGTGAATTCTCTAAATTGTACGACTACGGTCGATTGCACGAGCGCCGCAAGCCCGTCCGGCGCGCCAACCTTTGAAAATCCGTGGGGCACGAACCTCATTCAACCCTCGGGCAAAGCGAGCGGCATCATTTTGCCGAATGCGTGTGTGCTCTCGAGTTTCAATAACCCACAAGCGGCCTCACTGGGTTGCACACCCAACGGTGCTATTAATCCGAACCCTTTTTATTTGGGGATATACGCTCGGGACAACAAGCTGCCCTACACGATGAACAGTACTCTCGATATTCAGTGGCAACCCCGGAACGACCTGGTCATCGATATCGGGTACGTGAATGCTCTTGGCCGTCACGAGATTATTCCGATTCCGTTTAACCAGGCGAGGATTGCATCTCCGGGCAACCCGTTGTGTGGACCGGCGGCCAAATGCGCCGGGGCATTGCCCTACGTGTCGCAGTCATATACGTATGGTTATACCGTGCAGGATGCATCGGCTGGCGTTGACGGAATTTTTGATAACGGCGACCCGATTAAATTGCCTAACGGACAATACTATTTGGCGAATCCCGAAGGCGGCAACGTCGATTTGCGTGTTCCCTACATCGGTCTTGGTGCGGAATCGGAAGCTTACACCGCGGAAGGAATCTCGGCCTACAACGCCCTACAGGCCCACGTCGAGAAACGATTCAGCCACGGCCTTGCTTTCGGAGTTTCCTACACCTATTCACGGTCCCTCGATGAGCAGAGCGCTCTGGGCCTCTTCTACAATGGGAACAATCCCCTGAACATACGCGACGGTTACGGTCCATCCGATTTTGACCGCACCCATGTGTTCAACGTCGATTATCACTATGAACTTCCCAAGTTTTTCGCGCCATCTTCCTGGGAAGGAAAGGTCGCGGACGGCTGGGCAATTCAGGGCGTCGTGACCATCCAAAGCGGGCAGCCCTATAGCGTAATTGACTACTCCGGCGCAGTAGGCAGCGCTTTCTATGGCATTAACGACGGAATCACAAATCCCATCGTGCCCCTAAACTTTTCCGCCGGTTGCACTCCCCAGAACGCTCTGACAGGAGTCACTGGCGATACTCCAGGCAAGCCAGCCCTTAATGCGGCCTGTTTCACGATACCCTCGCTCGCTCCGGGCGCCCTGAATGGGGCCATCCCCTCATCTGACATCTGGGAAACAAACTTCACGACGGGCCAAAGGAACATCTTCCGCCAATCGTGGCAACGACGCGCGGATATCTCGATTGTGAAGATCACGGCGTTGACCGAGAAGGTGTCCCTAAAGTACAGCTTTGAAGTCTTCAACCTTACCAACACTCCCAGCTTCGACATCCCTGTTGACAACGTTACTCAAAACCTCAACTTCAGCGCCTACCCCGTGCAAGGCGTTCTGACGGTTGCGCCCACCCCGGCACAGTGCAAAGCCGATCCGGGTTCGAATGCCTTCGACGGGGGCTTTTTCTATAACTGTCCCGGCGGTCTGGGACAGGTCACCAAAACAATCGGCAGCTCGCGGCAGATTCAAATGTCGCTGGGCGTAACGTTCTAGAACCCGGTAGTTCAACACGACGACGGCGGCATCTCGATGGGATGCCGCCGTCGTCTTTTGCAGGACATGCTTCAGCCTGTCCGCTTTAGAATTTTGAGGATGAATCGAAGCCCAAACCCCGGAAGGTAGCGCCGGTCCTAAACTTCTCCAATATCTTCGTGCCACACGTCAGGATTCTTTCGAATATATTCCGCCAGCAGATCCACACATTCCCGCGAATCCAATCCAATCACGTTCACGCCCAACGAACGCAGCCACTCGACGCCGCCCTGAAAATTTCGACTTTCGCCGACCACGAGGGTGCCGAAACCGAATTGCCGCACCAGTCCGCTGCAATACCAGCACGGCGCGAGCGTCGTCACCATGATCAACTCGCGATAATTGCGCTGGCGGCCGGCGTTGCGGAAGGCATCGGTTTCGCCATGCATCGAGGGATCGCCATTCTGCACGCGGCGATTGTGGCCGCGGCCGATGAGGCGGCCGTCCTTTTGAAAAATTGCCGCGCCAATGGGGATGCCTCCCTCGACGAGGCCCTGGCGTGCCTCTTCCAGCGCAACGTTCAGCATCGCCGGGTAGCTAGTTTCATTTTCCATAGTAATGTTTCAGTACCGACGGCACAGGCTTCCACCTGTCTGGCTTTGAATTCTGCCATGCGTCCACAAAAGTCAAAAAGAAAACAGGCTGAAGCCTGTGCTACTCAATTTGCCGAAGCAGCGGTTTTTGATGGAAGGGACGGACCAACTCCCGCTCCGGTTCCGCCAATTGCCGCGCTGATTTCCGAAAAATCTTCAGCAGTGAGCTGCACAGAAGCCGCTTGTATCCAGCCGTCCACCTGCGCTGGAGTGCGCGCCCCTACGATGGCTCCGGTGACGCCGGGCCAGCCAATCGTCCAGGCAACCGCCACTGAGGAAACAGAAACGCCATGGCGCTGAGCGATCGGCCGCAGCGCGTCTCGGAGGGCGATGTTGGCGCTGAGCTTCGGCGCCTGGAATTGCGGCGATTTACGCCGCCAGTCGTCCTCGGACATCCGTTCCACTCGCGCTTGCGAAAATGTCTCGGTCAAAATGCCGGCCTGCATGGGGCTGTAGCAGATCACTCCGGTATTGTGCCGGCTGCACCATGGGATTTCGTTCTCGGCGGCAGCTCGATTGATCATCGAAAAGGGAGGCTGTAGCGAGTCCACATGACGAACCGCTTCGCAGCGATCCAGGAGCGCCACATTGAAATTGGAAACGCCGGCGGCGCGAATTTTTCCTTCCACGATCAGCTTTCCCAACTCATTCCAGGAATCCTCGACCGGGACTCCGGTTTCGTCCGGCCAGTGAAACTGGTAGAGGTCGATTCGCTCGACGCCCAGTCGCCGCAGGGACAATTCACATTCGCGCCGAATCGAGTCCGGAGCGAGGACGCGCTTCGCCACCTGCATCGGGTTATTGGCATCCCAGATGAGGCCGCACTTGGTAAAGATATACGGGCGTTCGGACTGCGGCAAATCCTTCAACATTTTTCCAACAACTTCTTCGGAATGACCAAGGCCGTAGACCGCAGCAGTATCGATCCAGTTGATTCCCAAATCGATCGCATGTCTCATGGCTGCAATGGATTCGGCATCGTCTTGCGGGCCCCAGCTAAACGCCCAACCGCCGCCTCCGACGGCCCACGAGCCGTATCCAACCGTCGTGATATTGAAACCGCTGTGTCCCAATGGTCGAGTCGGTAATGCCATGTTTGCGTCTCCTTCGTGAACTTGCGATCGCACATGCAGGGTTGCAAGGCGAGTTCAACACTCAATAGTGTAGCTGTGAAAATCCATCGAATCCAGCGTGTCGATTTCGCGGAAATGAGCGTTGGGTTGCTTTAGTGGCACAGGCTGAAGCCCGCGCCACTGAGAGACCATCACCGATCAGGAAACTTAGACCGTCCGAATTTCACCAGAAATTATGATCGACATCGTTTGCGAGTGTCGATAGACTCCCGCCGTATCCTTTTTTAAAAAGACGGATGCAATTTATTTTCAAATACCGATGAAAGCCTTTCGCTAAAGGAGCGATGATGCCGAATCGCAGGGATTTTCTTAAGAAGGCAGCGGGCGCGTCGGCCGGACTGATTTTTGTCGGCTGCGATATTTGCGATGCCATCGCCGCGCGGACGCCTGCTCTCGCTCAGGCGGCGGGCGCTTCCAAACGCAAGGAAGTGAGGGTGGGGAAGCGCCGCGTGAAAACGGTGGATGTTCATTGCCACGTTTCGGTTCCGGGAGTTATGGAACTTGCGAAAGGCACAAAAGTGATGCGCCGCCCCATCGCCTACGATGGAGAAGGATTGACCGCCGCGCGCATCGATGCGATGGACAAGATGGGGATCGACGTTCAGGCGGTGAGCATCAATCCTTTCTGGTACAACGCGGATCGCGATCTCGCTATTCGCATCATCGATTTTCAAAACCAGAGAATGAGCGAGTTGTGCGCAGCGCATCCCGATCGCTTTGTTGCGTTTGCTTCCGTCGCCCTGCAATTCCCGGAGCTTGCTGCCCAGCAACTTGAGGACGGGATGAAGAAATGGGGACTGCGAGGCGGCGCAATCGGATGCAGCGTCGAGGGCGAAGACCTTTACGGGGCGAAGTACGATCCGTTCTGGGCGAAGGCGCAAGAGTTGGATGCTTTAATTTTCGTGCATCCGCAAAACGGCGGGATCACAGGGATCGATAGCCGCCTTGCCGGAAGCGGTGCGCTGACCAATGTCATCCAGTATCCTCTCGAGACTTCCATGTTCCTCTCGCACATGATTTTTGAAGGCGTGTTCGACCGCTTTCCCAAATTGAAAATTTGCGCGGCCCACGGTGGAGGCTTCCTGACGAATTATCCGGACCGCATGGACCACGGATGCATCGTGTTTCCAGAGCAGTGCCCGAAGGTCATCACAAAGCATCCCTCGGAATACATCGAACAGATTTACGTGGATACGCTGGTCTTCACCCGGGAAGGATTGCGCCATCTGCTCGCGGAAGTGGGCCCCGGCAACATCGGGCTGGGCACCGATTATCCGTTTCCGTGGGAACTTAATCCGGTCGATCACGTCCTCACGCAGCCCGGCTTGAGCGATGCCGACAAGATCGCCATCCTGGGCGGCAACATGTGCAAGCTGCTGAAGATACCGGCTTAATTTCCGCTAATGCTTAATTTGGCAGCGTGGGCGTCTCGATGACGTCAGTGCTAGCGGCAGAAACATAAAAGCCGCCGGCAGGATGCCGGCGCCACGAAAACCTTTCCTACTTCCCGTATGTGACGGTGAGCGTCGCTTTGCCCAAGCCGTGCATGTACGTCATGAATCCGACCATCGCGCCGCTTGCCTCTGCGTCGAGATCCACATGGGCCACCTTCAGGGCATGAACCGTGAAAACGTAGTGGTGGACTTTTCCCGGGGGAGGCGCCGCGCCGCCATAGCCCGGCTTTCCAAAATCGGTCCGCGTCTGCAATGCACCCATGGGCAGTCCCGCTCCGCTGCCTGCACCCCTTGGTAGTTCCATTACGGTCGCGGGGATATTAACGACAGTCCAGTGCCACCATCCTGATCCCGTCGGGGCATCCGGATCGTATGCGGTGATAACGAAGCTCTTGGTTCCATCAGGTGCGCCTTCCCAGGCAAGGTGCGGTGAGGTATTTCCTCCCGTATATCCCATTCCGTTGAACACCTGCGCCTCGGGCATCCGTTCGCCGTCTTTCAAGTCTTTGCTGGTAAGTCGAAAACTCATGGTTGGCCCCCTGGATTTCCATCCTTCGTTCGAAGTCTAGATGCTGAGTATGCCATACGTTGGATGGCTCCTGGGCCGCTCTTGAAAAGACCGTTCAAGTGTCTGCGACATAATGCTTTAGTAGCACAGCCACACCTTGCTGTGTGGGTTTCTATCCCTAGTTCACGGGCGAAAACCACACAGCCAGGAGTGGCTGTGCTACCGAACCTTCCTTGACACCCATTCAGGCGGGACAGTACACTGCTTTGCCGAATCATACAGGGGTCTGAAACGATGCTGATTTCGCGGGATTATGTAGGGTACATGGCGGGCGAGGTGGTCAAGCGGTTGCTCGCGGCCAAAATGATTGAAGCACCGTCCGCGGATTCACTGTCTCAGCGTGTGCGTGTTGCGATGCAGGATGAAATCAGCATCGAAGACCGCCTGAACGAGGAAGTCCGCGAAATCCTGACCAAACACGCGGAAGAGATGCGCCGCACCGGCGTCCAGTATCAGGAGATGTACAAGAAAGTGAAGGGCGAGTTGGCCCGGCAGCGCAAATTGATCCTGCGTTAGGCTGTGCGCTGATTTGCAGCTTTCAAAGAGAAGAATCAGGGCGAAGACGAGCCGCGACGAAAGGGAAGAGTCCTAAACATCCGATGCGATTGACCCGCGAAAAAACCATTCGTCTTTCCCATGTAATAACCGATCTTCTGGTGGCCAGCGACGACGTTGAATTCGTCGAGGACCGCGACACCATACGGCAAAAGACGGTCGCGATTCTTCAGGATCTATTGAAGGAAGAAGAAGCCGTGGATACGGAAGTGAAAAAGAAAATCACCTCGCAGAAAAAAGAAATCCCCGAAGGCAGCGAAGAGTGGGAAGTCATGTACCGCAAGTATTACGCCGAAGAAATGCGCCGCATGGGAATTGTTCACCAGCAGACGCCTCGCTAATCGTTGGGAATTTCCGCACGGAAGTCCGTCGACAGCGTAGCATCCAGGTGGAATTGGGCGGTAACGCCTGAGAAGTCAAAAAAGCACTGGCTGAAGCCCGTGCTGCTAAAAGCTATTGCCCGTCGTCCGGGCGCTTTTTCAGGACTGGACGGTCCGGATCGGAATCGTCGCCCGACTGCGTCGTGGTCTGACCGCCGGTTTGCGTCGGGGCCGGCTGCTCGGTTCGTGTGCGCAGCGTTGGCTTGTCGCCCTTGGACTTCGAGTTGTCGAGCTTGTTCTTATTCTCGATTTTGTGGAGGCGCGCCTTGATCACGTCAAACTCGGAGGTGGTGACGATGTATTCGTCACGAGCCGGGAGAATCGTGGCGATTTCTTCCTGCGCTTTGGTCACGCGCTCGGGAGTCGGTGGATGCGTCGAGAACACCTTGGGAATGCTTCCAGGATGGCGGCGCTCCTCGGCTTCAATCTTCTCGAAGAATGCAACAAAGGCGTTCGGGTCATACCCTGCCTTGTACATATACTGCAGGCCGAGGTAGTCGGCTTCGCGCTCGGCGTCGCGTGAGAATTTTAAGTAGCCGATGGGGATCGCCAGGTTCAAGCCTTCATAGAGGCCATAGCCAGCCCAGCCGCCCGGCCCGAGCAGAATCAGCGGGATCGAAGCCCACTGCATGATCTCGCCCTTGGTGGCGTTCTTGGTGCCGTGGCGTGCGGCAACGTGAGCGATTTCGTGGGCCATCACTCCCGCCAGTTCAGCTTCTTCGTCGGCCCGCAAAATCAGCCCGCTATTCACATAGAAAAATCCGCCGGGAAGGGCGAACGCGTTAATTTCGTCAGAGTCGATCACCTTGATCGTAAACGGCACCTTGGCATCGGAATTCCGGACCAGGTTTTGGCCGACGCGGTTTACATATTCGGTGACGACCGGATCGTTGATCATCTTGGCGGATTTTTCAACTTCCTGTGCGGCGCCTTTCCCGAGCGCGATTTCGCGTTCCAGGGAATACAGGTTCACGCCCTTGCCAACACTCCGGTTGCCTATGGAATTGACGTCTTTTTCCGAGCCGGCCTTTACGCCCTTCACCGTCTGATCTTCGTCGGAAGAGCCCGACTGCGAGGGATCCTGCGTTGACTGGGTTGGCGCAGTCGCGGCAGGCTGTGTCGAAGAAGATTGGTCGGCCGCCGGAAGCTGAGGGGGCGTGGACGTGTTCGTCGGCGCAGTCGTCGGCTGTTGAGTCTGAGGTGAGGACTGGCGCGCAGCGGCGAATCCGGCCGGAATGGCGACCGCAAGCGTGAGAATTGCCACAACAGATGCGTCTAAGAGGCGTTTCATTGCCCCTCCTGAATATTTCCGTCGAACCATTATACAATACCCTCTGTCAAAGGGAGCATACTCTCTTGGCCCTCAGATGTAATTAAGTGAAATTTGGTTTCCTGGCCTGCGATGGAAAATTCAGGCCGTCCAAGGATTGACACATGCCCGCGTTCCCAATAACCTCAAGGAGGTGCCCGTTAACTTTTTTGCTCCCTGTGACTGAGCTTTTGGAGAAGTTCGCCGATGGGTTTAGAGTAGGGCAGAAAAGTGACTCAGTTTCGACGGGCAATGTATTGCGCAGAGCATCCCGCAATGCGATCCTGGAATGTAGCGAGCGACTGGCGGATCCACGATGGCATTACAAATGTCAGGTCAGAAAATTCAATTAGGGCAGGTTTGGAAGAAGGTTGGGACCGAGGAAACGTTCCTCGTGACTAAGCTGTATAACGAAGCTCTCACGACGATCGCCGTGCTTCGGCCAACGGGCGCGGCAACCTCGTCTATCCTGCGTGTTCGAGTCGAGCGTCGCGGGGATCATCAGGGAATGCCGGGCTACGAGATGGCGCAAGGCGGCGAGACCCACTAGGCCGCATAACGTTCGGGATTGTGCGCCACTTAAACCGAACGCACGGGCAGCCTCACGACATCCTCCACCTGCATGACTTCCTTTACCAGAAACGGCTCGGCATATTCCACGCCCGCCATATTTCCGTAATACCGGGCAACCACGTTCACTTCATGGTGCAGCCGGTCCAAAGGGATATCTACTTTCGATTTTTTATCCTTCGTTGCAGGGCGAAACTGCGACCCGTAGGCGAGGATCGCCCGGTAACGGCGTTCGAAATATTTTGAAATATCGACGACGAACGTCGGCCGCACTTCCCGGTAATAAACGGTCGAGTAAAGGATCTTGAACGGCCGGAACGCCTCTCCCTCGATCGGTAATTGTTTCAAACCGGCAAGAAAGCAGCCTTCGTAGCCCAACCGCGCGGCGTTGTAATGGTCCGGGTGGCGGCCCTCCCAATAGGGAAGGATCACGGTGTGCGGTTGGAGTGCGCGAATGCGGCGCGCGACGGCGAGCTTGTACTCATCGTTGACTTCCAGGTGCGCATCAGGCAGTCGCAGGTTTTCCCTCACCGTCGCCCGCAGGATTCGAGCAGCCGCGGCGGCCTCCTTCAATCGCGTTTCCGGTGTACCGCGCGTGCCCATTTCTCCCGCGGTCAGGTCCAGGATGCCGGTTTTGTAGCCCTGCTCGGCGGCCTTGAGCAGTGTGCCGCCGCAGGTGAGTTCAACATCGTCCGGATGCGCCGCGATCGCCAGTAAATCCAGTTTCATTATTCCTCCCGATCAGTTCCCGGAATATCGAAGAGTAGCACAATGCGCGCCTGGCGAGGGTGGTAGCTTCAGCGTTTGGGTGGCATGGGACCATCGCCGGACCGGATTCCGAATTGTTGGTGGAATTGCGGTAGGATGTGTGCGGATTGAAGAGAGAGGAAATCCGTGTCTCAAAGATCTCTGGCGGGGAATGTGGCACTTGTCACCGGCGCGGCGAAACGTATTGGCCGCAGCGTGGCGTTACGCCTGGCTGAGGAGGGCGCGGACGTAATCGTAAATTATCGCGGGTCCAAAGCGGAGGCGAATGCGGTCGTCTCCGAGATTGCAGCCAAAGGACGACGTGCGATTGCGATTCAAGGCGACGTCGGGAAGCGGAAGGATGT
The DNA here is from genome assembly GCA_963788335.1 of Terriglobia bacterium. GTDB lineage: Bacteria > Acidobacteriota > Terriglobia > Acidiferrales > UBA7541 > Palsa-360. The sequence continues at coordinate 52,515 of CAWBGM010000019.1, read as the reverse complement.
CGTCGCGATGTTCGCGGAGATCGAGAAGGAATTCGGGAAACTCGATATCCTGGTCAACAATGCCGCCATATTTTTTTCCGCGAAATTTGAAGATCTGACCGAGGAGCAATGGGACACGATTCAGGACGCGAATCTCAAATCGCAATTCCTGTGTTGCCAGGCGGCGACGCCACTGCTGCGCCGTAGCGGGAACGGACGGATCATTAATTTTGCTTCGGTCGGCGGATTGCTCGCGTGGCCTTCCTACACGCATTATTGCGTCTCGAAGGCGGGAGTCATCATGCTGACGCGCTGCCTGGCGCGCGCCCTCGCCCCGGAAATCACAGTCAACGCGATTGCTCCCGGCACGATTACTTTTGCAGGCGATCGCGCCGAACTGGCCGAGGATTTCATTCGCCGTGCGCCGCTTCACCGGACCGGAACGCCGGAGGACATCGACGACGCCGTCCTGTTTCTTGCCCAATCGAGCTTCATCACCGGGCAAATCCTCGCTGTCGATGGCGGACGCAGCATTCCGTAGCGCCGGCTAAACGATGGAAAAACGAAAAGCGATTTCTCGAATTGGGCTCCCGATTGTCCTATGAGGTCGGATTTTTAACGGCGGATCGCGCCGGAATTAATCCGCGACCCGCGGGGAAGCTTCATCTGCATCCACGGGAACCAACAGGCGGCGATATTTTTCCGGCATCGCTTTGGGGCGGCCGTTGCTGTCGCACACCACGTGGATGGTTTCGCCGGTGGCCAGAAGCTCCCCGGTTTCATTATGTAGAATTTCGTAATCGAATGTAACGGTGCGCCGCCGGATAGCGACGATGCGCGTGCGAATCCTCAACGGGTCGTCATAGCGGGCCGGGCGGCGGTAACGGCATTTGGCCTCGGCGACATAAATAAAACTGTCGTCCTCCAGTTCCATTCGTTTGTAATCGACGCCCAGGTTTCGCAAGTATTCCGTGCGGCCAATCTCAAAATAGATGAGATAGTTCGCATAATAGACCACGCCCATGTTATCGGTTTCGGCGTAGCGCACGCGCACGATGAAATCAAAGAATTCGTTCATGGAATTTTAAAGTGTAGCAGAACACTCCTGCGCGCGGCGCAGGCGCGCCGGAATGTTATTTTGGCCTCCAGCGGGCGGGGCGCTTCTCCAGAAATGCCGACAAACCTTCCCGGAAATCGGGCTTGGATCGAATTTTCGCGCCCTCGGAAATCGCCAGTTCCAGCTCGCGATCCAGTTCCGGCGCCGATAAATTGCATAGCAACTTTTTTGTCTTCTGGAGGCTGACCGGGCTGCATATGAGAAGCTCCGCGGCCTGATCCTTCGCCGCGTTCATCAAATCGTGCGCGGCCACGATTTTTGTGATCAGTCCCAGGCGAAGCGCCTCGCCGGCATCGATGGTTCTTCCGGAAAGAAGCAGCTCGCGAGTGTGTTTTTCTCCAACCTGTCGCACGAGGAAGATGGAGACAATCGCGGGAAGGAATCCGATCTTAACTTCCGGATATCCGAATTTCGCATCCGGCGCCGCGAGCGTAAAGTCGCACAACGTCGCGAGGCCGCAACCGCCGGCAATTGCCGGCCCGTTCACCGCGGCGATCGTTGGTTTCGGAAAACTCCAGATTCGCTTCAGAAGCTTGGCCGTGCGTCGCGAATCTTCGAGATGTTCGGCAGGGGATCGCGTCGCGACACTTTTCAACTCTTCCAGATCCATTCCGGCGCAAAACGATTTTCCCACGCCGGTCAGGATCAGGACCCGCGCCGGATTGGATTCGATTTTCGCCAGTGCGGAAAACAAGTCGGCAATCATGTCGGACGATATCGCGTTGCGCTTTTCCGGCCGGTTCAACGTGAGCATGGCGATCTCGCCGGAGAATTCGAGTGTGAGCGTTTGATAGGGCATTCAACCAGGGTCCTGTTTTAGGTAGCACAGCCTGTGTTCTTTTGACTTTTGCGTCGCCGGCGAAATTCAAAACTCACAGGCCGAAGCCTGTGCGGCTCAAACCTTCGCTGTCTGCGAATACTTCGCGCGAATATCTTCAGTCAATGCCATCGGCCGGTCAAGCGATTCGCGTGAAATGCCGCAATCCACTCCAATCGAATTCAACGCGGCGACCACTGTCTCCGTCGGAATGTTGCCCACCAATTCATCGCCTGCAAATGGGCAACCGCCGAGGCCCGTGAGCGCGCCATCGAATCGCCGGCAGCCCGCGGCATAGGCGGCAAGAATTTTATCCGCCGCGGCCTCCGGCCTGCTATGCAAATGAACGCCGAGCTCGATGCCGGCAACGCAATCTTTCACTGCGGCATACAGCGCGGCGACATGGTCGGGCGGCGCGTTGCCCACCGTGTCGGCCAGCGAAACCGTGCGCACTCCGATATCCTTCAGCCAGATGAGCGCGTCTTCAACAATTTCTTGTCCCCAGGGCTCCTCGTATGGATTGCCGAACGCCATCGAAATATACACCACCAGACCGTGGCCGGATTCCTTCGTGGTCTTACGAATCGCTTCAACGGTCGCACGCGATTCGCTGCGGCTCATATTCGCATTGGCCCGCCGGAAATAGGCGGAAATGGAATATGGGTATCCAAGCGTCGTCACCCCGGGAGTTGCGAGGGCGCGTTCCATGCCTTGTTCGTTTACAACGATGCCGATGATTTCCGGTCGCGGAGCATCGGCGGGAATCGCCGCGAGAAATCCCTTCATGACCTCTTCACTGTCCGCCATTTGCTTGACGTGCTTGGGCGAGACGAAGCTCACAGCGTCAATATGTTTGAAGCCCGCGGCGGCCAGTTGCAAAAGGTAATTCACTTTCACTTCGGTCGGGATAATTTCTGTTAAACCTTGCCACGCGTCTCGCGGGCATTCGACGATCTTGACGGAGTCGGACAAATGGCTTCCTTGTAGTTGATAATTTAGGTCTGTAAAACGCCTGTCTTGAATTCTTCGATGTCAGGGTTCAGTGCGGCAGATTCCAATGCCCAAATCAATGCATCGCGGGTTTGCGCTGGATCGATGATGGCATCGACCCACAATCGAGCGGCGGCATATCGCGGATCGGTCTGACGTTCGTAGGTTGCGCGCGTCGATTCGTACAACTCTTTCTTATCGGCATCGGAAAGCTTTTTGCCCTGCCGCTCCAGCTGCTTGATCTTGATTTCCACCAGGGTTGACGCGGCGGAATCTCCGCTCATCACGGCATAGCGAGCCGTGGGCCACGCAAAAATAAAACGAGGGTCGTAGGCCTTTCCGCACATTGCGTAATGTCCCGCGCCGAAACTCCCGCCGCAGATGACTGCAATTTTCGGAACGACGCTGTTGGAGACGGCGTTCACCATTTTTGCGCCCGCGCGAATGATTCCGCTCCACTCGGCTTCTTTTCCCACCATGAAGCCGTTCACATCGTGCAGAAAAATCAGCGGCACAAGATTCTGATTGCAGTCCATGATGAACCGCGCGGCCTTTTCCGCCGACTCGGTGTAAATCACGCCGCCGAATTCCATGCGGCGCTCGCCGGTTGCGGGATCGATGGTCTGCACGTGCTTCTTATTGTTGGCGACGATCCCGACGGCCCAGCCGCCGATCCGCGCGTAGCCGCAGAGCACGGTCTTCCCGTATTCCGCGCGGTACTCTTCGAACCTACTGCCATCGGCAATGCGAGCGATGATCTCGCGCATGTCGTACTGGCGCGAAGGATCGGAAGAAAAAAGTCCGTAAATCTCCTCGGGAAGGTACGAAGGATTTTCCGATTCCTTATAATCGAAACGCGCGGCGGCCGGATGTCCCATCTTGTCCACCAGCGCGCGAAGCCGCTCGATGCACGCGTTGTCGTCCGGCTCGCGAAAATCGACCGTTCCGCTGATTTCCGCGTGCATTTTTGCGCCGCCAAGTTCTTCCGCCGAGACTTTCTGCCCTATGGCCGCCTGCACCAGCGCCGGACCCGCGAGGAAGAGTCCTGAGCCTTCGGTCATTAGAATTTTGTCGCACATCACCGGCAGATACGCGCCGCCCGCGACGCACATCCCCATGATTGCGGTGATTTGAGGGATGCCCATCGCGCTCATCACCGCGTTGTTCCGAAAGACGCGGCCAAAATCGTCCGCGTCGGGAAACACGTCTTCCTGCAATGGTAAAAACACGCCTGACGAATCAACCAGATAGACCGTGGGAATATGATTGTCGATGGAAATATTCTGTGCGCGGATTACTTTTTTTGCCGTAAGCGGGAAGAACGCCCCCGCTTTCACCGTGGCATCGTTGGCGACGATCATCACCACCCGGCCGCAGATTCTTCCCAGTCCCGTAATCGCGCCCGCCGCCGGGGCTCCGCCCCATTCCTCATACATTTCGCACGCGGCGTAGATGCCCAGTTCAAAAAACGAGCTGCGCGGGTCGATCAATTTGGCGATGCGTTCGCGCGCGGTGAGCCGGCCTTTCTTGTGCTGCGCCTCGATCGCCTTTGCGCCGCCGCCCTGTTGAATGCTTGTTTCCTGATTCTTGATTTCGGTCAGCAAATCAACCATACGGCGGGTATTCTTCTGAAATTCGAGTGAGTCTCGATTGATCTTTGTTTCAAGAACGGGACTCGTCAAGACCTGCTCCTCATTGCATTCTTTCGCGATGTCGTGGGATTCCGCGAACCGACAGTATAAGCCGAATTCGGTTCCTGGTGCATCGTAAGGGAGTCGATTTTTAGAAACGCCGGCGGCGCCGGCATTCGGGACGGAGCGACGAATCCCTCCCGCTTTTGTTGCCTCGCACGAAGAAGAGGAATGAGGGCCTCGTTGCTGCTCTGGGAATTAGAGTCAGCGCGGAGCGCGCCTAAAATCGTGCACAGGCCCGTCCCTGCGGCAGGGAACCGCTCGAATCGAACTCTTCAGGCCTTTCGGAAGCAACGCATTCCGCAAATTTGTCGTATATTCTTTGATGCTGCCTGCAGCCTTATCCTGCCGTGCCGCGTCTGATAGGGAGTGGGCATTCGCCGAGGAGAAATGGGAATGATATCTACCGCATCCAGCCGCCTGTTGATGGTGGGTCTTTCAATCGCAATGATTGCCGTGACCGTCTCCGGCCAGAATCCAGCGAAGAAGTCGCCGCCGAAGAAGTCTTCCGCAACACCTGGATCGTCAATGACAGTCACCATCCCCGCCATTAAATTCGAAAAATACACTTTGCCGAACGGCCTGGTCGTGATTCTTTCCGAAGACCACCGTCTCCCGCTGGTCTCCACAAACATCTGGTATCACGTGGGCCCGGCGAACGAACTCCCCGGACGCACTGGATTCGCGCATCTGTTCGAACACATGATGTTTGAAGGGTCGAAACACGTTCCCGGAAACGGCCATATCCGATACATGGAAGCTGCGGGGGCATCCGATCTGAACGGCACCACCGATTTCGATCGCACGAACTATTTCGAGACCCTTCCGTCGAATCAGCTGGAACTCGCTCTGTGGCTGGAATCGGACCGCATGGGTTATCTTCCCGACCAACTGGATCAGGCCAGCCTGACCAACCAGCAGGACGTTGTGCGCAACGAGCGCCGCCAGAGCATAGAGAACAACCCTTATGGCATCGTCGAGGAAGCCGTCTTTCACAATCTTTTTCCCAAGCATCATCCGTACTTTGCGGACGTGATGGGTTCCCACGCGGATATTCAGGCGGCAAAACTCGAAGATGTGCGCAATTTCTTCAAGCTTTACTACGCTCCGAATAATGCAAGTCTCGCGATCGTTGGCGATTTCGATCCTGCGCAGGCCAGGCAGTGGGTCGAGAAATATTTCGGGCCGCTCAAGCGCGGAGCGCCTGTCCCGAAACTCGCCGTTACCACCCCGCCGATCACCGCCCAGCGCCGCGCCGTGATCCACGATCAAGTCGAGTTGCCGCGCGTGTATATGGCATGGCTCACCACGCCGATTTTCAAACCGGGCGATGCGGACGCCGACTTGGCCTCGACAATTCTTGGCGGCGGGAAATCCAGCCGCCTGTACAAGAAGCTCGTATACGAAAAGCAAATCGCGTTGGATGTCAGCGCCTCGCAGAATTCTCTGATTCTCGGATCGGTGTTTGAAATTGTTGTTACGGCCCGTCCCGGCCACACCGCCGAGGAAATGGAAAAGGCAATCGATGTGGAGCTCGCTGCCTTTCGCAAGGAAGGGCCGAGCGCCATTGAATTGGAGCGCGCTAAAAACGGCGTTGAAACGGATATGGTTCGCGGACTCGAACGGCTCGGCGGCTTCGGCGGCGTTGCCGACCGCCTGAATGAATACAATCATTATCTCGGAAATCCGGACTACATCCAGCAGGACCTGGCACGATATCAGAATTCCACGATCGCTTCGATTCGCTCGTTCGCCGAAACGCAACTGAAGCCCAACGCGAGCGTCGTGGTGTACGGCATTCCGGGAAAACCAGATCTCGGGCCGGACGTTCCCACCCCAAAGACCCTGGCAAAGGGAAACAACACCGGGGGGGAAGCGGTGAACGCCGATGCACCGTGGCGCGCCGAGGCGCCTCAACCTGGTCCCGTGCGGCCGTTGAATCTCCCCGTTCCCGATATTTTTAAGCTTTCGAATGGCTTGACCGTTTTCTATAACTACCGCCCGGGCCTCCCGGTTGTTTCGGCAAACCTCGCCTTCAACACGGGAAGCAGCGCGAACCCGATCGATAAGCCCGGCCTTGCGAGCTTCACGGCGAACATGCTCCAGCAGGGAACCTCGACACGCAACGCAACTCAAATCGCCGATGAAGCCGCATTGCTGGGAACAACCCTTTCCTCCGGGGCGACGATGGATGGATCGACGGTCGGAGCAGGCTCGCTCACGAAGAATTTTCCCGGCGTACTCGATCTGATTTCAGACGTGGTCCTTCACCCGACATTTCCATCGGAAGAAGTCGAGCGCCGGCGCGCGTCGCGTCTCGCTGCTTTTGCCGACGACCGCGGAGACCCGAGCGTCATCGTCTCCCGCACGGGAGTTTCAGCTCTGTTTGGGCCGCACTCCCCGTTTGGATATGACAATGCCGGCACCGAGGATTCCATCAAGGCCATGTCGAGAGACGACATGGTGAATTTCTGGAAGACGAATTACGTTCCCAACAACGCGGCTCTCGTTGTGGCCGGAAGCATTCCGCTCGACGAACTGAAGACTCTGGCTGAATCGAAACTCGGAACCTGGAAGGCCGGCGAGATTTCAAATCAACCGATCGGAGCGCCGGAAACAACCAGGGCAAAAATCGTGATTGTGGACCGACCAGGGGCGCAGCAGACGATGGTGCGCCTCATGCAAATGGGAGTGGAACGCGCGAATCCCGCTTATCCCGCGATCGAGGTGATGAATTCGGAGCTGGGAGGGCTGTTTTCCAGCCGCATCAACCTCAATCTCCGCGAGGAGCACGGCTACACGTATGGCGCGAACTCGGTGTTCGTCTATCGCCGCCAGCTCGGATATTTTCTGGTGAATGGCGGAATCAGGACCGACGCCACCGCACCCGCCATTTCTGAAACATTCAAGGAAATTCGCAGGATGATCGACACGACGATGAAGCCCGAGGAATTGAGCCTGGCGAAGGATTCTCAAGCTCGTTCATTGCCCGGGATGTTTGAAACCAGTGGCGGAACTGCCGGCGCTCTCTCTGAAATCTTCACGTACAACCTGGCGCGCGATTATTTTGAGAAATTACCGGAACGCTTGAACGCCGTCACCGCGGAAGACGCGGAATCCGTCGCAAAAAAATATCTGCATCCCGACCAGATGATCCTGATCTGCGTTGGAGATCGCGCGAAAATCGAGCCGGAACTTGTGAAATTGGATTTGGGCGCAATCGAGATTCGCGACGCCGATGGGAAAGTGGTGAAGTAGAATTTCGTGGAACAGGCTTCAGCCTGCGGGTTTTGAATTATGCTTGGGTTTGAAAAATCACAGGCTTCAGTGCTATTCAACCCTCCGCGCATGCTCGCGCACGAAATTCACAATGTCCTGCGTGGATGTGCCGGGAAGAAATATCTCCGCAATCCCCGCCTTCTTGAGCGCGGGAATATCGGCCTCGGGAATCGTGCCGCCCAGAAGCACAGTCACATCGTTCATACCTTTCTGTTTCAGCAATTCCATCAACCGCGGCGCCAGCGTGCTATGCGCACCCGAAAGAATGGATAGTCCGATGACATCCACATCTTCCTGCACGGCAGCGGACGCGATCATTTCCGGCGTCTGGCGCAGTCCCGTGTAAATCACTTCCATTCCGGCATCCCGCAGTGCCCGGGCAATAATTTTCGCTCCCCGGTCGTGCCCATCCAGGCCGGGTTTGGCAATCAATACACGGATCTTCTTCTCCGACATTTCTCTGTGGCCTCTGAAATTGCGCGATCAACCGATCCATAATAATCGTGGATGGAGCATCCGTTAAGTTGTCCGCTACGTTACAGCCGCTTCCTCGTGCGACCCAAAAACTTCCCGCAGGGCCGCGCAGAGTTCTCCCAGCGTGGCGTAGGCCTTCACCGCGTCGTAAATGTGCGGCATGAGATTCTCATTTCCCGCCGCGGCTTTCCGAAGGGAAGCAAGAAGCCTCGCGACTTCATCGTTCGACCGTTCATTGCGCAATTTGCGCAGGCGACTCACCTGTTGCGCTCGCACCGATTCGCCGATCTGCAAGGTCTCCAGGGACTTTTCTTCGCCGGTAAAAGCATTCACGCCGACAACGATCTTTTCCTTGCGATCGACGGCCATTTGGTAGCGATATGACGCGTCGGCGATTTCGCGTTGCGGATAGCCGCGCTCGATGGCTGCAATCATGCCGCCCATTTCATCGATTTTGCGAATGTACTCACGGGCGCCCTGCTCGACTTCATTCGTGAGCGCCTCGACGAAATACGACCCGCCGAGCGGGTCGGCCGTATTCGTGACTCCCGTTTCGTGCGCGAGAATCTGCTGCGTCCGAAGTGCAAGCGTGGCTGCGAATTCCGTCGGCAGCGCCCAGGCTTCGTCCAGGGAATTGGTGTGCAGCGATTGCGTGCCGCCCATCACGGCGGCGAGCGCTTGCAGCGCCGTGCGGATCACATTGTTGTACGGCTGCTGCGCGGTGAGTGAACATCCCGCCGTTTGCGCGTGGAACCGGAGCGAAGTGGAGCGCGCCGATTTCGCTCCGAAACGCTCCGTCATCGTCCGGCTCCAAAGGCGGCGCGCGGCGCGGTATTTTGCGATTTCCTCGAAGAAATCGTTATGCGCATTAAAAAAGAAAGATAGTCGCGGAGCGAATTCGTCCACTGCCAGGCCGCGGCGAAGGCCCCATTCGACGTATTCAATCCCATCCCGCAGCGTAAACGCCAATTCCTGAATCGCCGTCGACCCCGCTTCGCGAATGTGGTAGCCGCTGATGGATATCGGATTGTACTTTGGCGTTTCCCGCGCCCCGAATTCCAGTGTATCGATCACCAGGCGCATGGACGGCTTTGGCGGATAAATATATTCCTTTTGCGCGATGTATTCCTTCAAAATATCGTTTTGAAGAGTCCCGCCCAACCGCTTCCAGTTTGCGCCCTGCTTCTCGGCGACGGCCAGGTACATCGCCCAAAGAATTGCCGCGGGCGAATTGATCGTCATGGAAGTGGAAATTGCGTCGAGAGATATCCGGTCAAAAAGAATTTCCATGTCGGCAAGGGAACTGATTGCGACGCCGCATTTTCCGACTTCGCCTTCGGCAAGCGCGTCATCGGAGTCATATCCCATCAGTGTTGGCAGATCGAACGCCACGGAAATTCCCGTCTGGCCTTGCGAGAGCAGGTAGCGAAAACGCTTGTTCGTATCTTCGGCCGACCCGAATCCGGCGAACTGCCGCATTGTCCACAGACGGTTGCGGTACATCGCGGAGTGAATTCCCCTGGTGTAGGGCGGTTCACCTGGCAGCCCCAGATCGCGATCGGCATCCCATTCCGGAAGATCGGCAGGAGTATAGAGCCGGCGGATCGGATGGTTTGAAATCGTTGTGAATTCAGAGGTGTGCGCGGGCAACTTGTCCGACTCGGTGTGCCGAATATGTTGTTCGCGATCGGAAGACATAGCGGACCATTCAAAGGACTGCGGCTCGGAAATTGTATTTCTAAACCAGTCTGATTCTAGGGGATGCGGAAGGGGAGAACAAGGTAGTTTCAAGATACGCGCCGCAAGCATGAAACAAAAGCAAAACGGGGAGCAATCCCGCTCCCCGTTTTCGATCACTTTCGAATTTAAATTCTTCCTGTGAAAGGGATTACTGCGCGCTACCCGCGCCCGAACGTTGGCCTGGTGCTACAGGAGCCACATCGGATCGTTTGACCGGATCGACGAAGAGCTGACCGGACGCGGACGTGCCGGGAATTAGTGTGTCCTTTGGCATTTTACCGGATTTGGCATCTGCGATCGTGATATTGAAAACTTCGAGTGTGCGGCCCATGGCGCGGTCAAAGTTTACCTTCGCTTCCACCAGATTGACGAGCGCGCGAACTTCGGCGGCGGCGGCCGCCGCCAGCGTGTTTTGATCGGAAACGACGTTGAACAACGTGGACGCGCCCAGCTGTAATTTCTTCTGTTCGGCGTCGAGGGTTTGTTGATCGAGGTCGCGCGTCTTGACAGCGGCGGCGACGGTGACTCGGGCCTGTTCGAGAACAATCTGCGCGTTGTGAACGTCAATGGCGGCGTTATTGACGGTCTGCTGGTAGCGGGTTTCGTCCTGTCGCGCGGACAATTTCGCCGTGACATTATCGGCCTGAGCCTGACGATTCCGGATCGGGATCGTCAAGCTGATCTGCGCGTTGTATTCCGGGTAGGCGCCGGTGAACATATCACCCAGAGCTCCGGGAAGACCTGTAACCAGCGGGGATGGAGGTATGACGGGGCAAGTTCCCACACCGGGAGTAGTGCAAGGGTGACTGTTGCCAGCAAGGGCCGCCGAAGCGTATTCGCCGGATAAGTTCAAAACCGGCAAAAGCGCGTTCCGTGTGGCGCGTACGTTGATATCGTCGGCCTTGAGAGTCGTGACGGCTTGCAGAACATCCGGGCGCTTGATCACTGCCTCTTTAATCAGGTCTTCAAGCGGAATCTTTTCCACTTCCGGAGGAGCTGTGTCAGCCGTGTCGGTCGGGATGATCTCGATGCCGCGCAGGGCTGGGGCCGTCGGGTCCTTGGTGATTAGATTGAGCAGCGTAAGTTGGTCTTGCAGCAGGGTCGTCTGGTCAACGATCAATGTTTGCTGGGCTGTCGCGACCTGAGCTTCCGCCTGCACAATTTCCAACGGGGCAAGCGTGCCGATATCGACTTGCTTCTTGTTATCGCTGTACAGTTTATCGGCTAGCTCAATCTGATGACGTGCGACGTCCACGTTCCCGCGCGCAAAAACAAGTTCCCAGTAGGCGTTGCTGACGGCCGTAATGGAAGTGATCACCTGTTGTTCGAAGGCTTGATCGTTAAGGGTCTTATTCAGCTTGGCGATCAGAATGTTTCGCTCGTTCGCGAGCAATCCGAAACCGTTCAGTAACTCCTGGTTGGCAATTAAAATGAAATTGGAGTTAATCGATGGATTGAAAAAGACCGCCTGACTGGTCGTACTGGCTCGTGTGTTATTGAAGGCAGCCGAAAACGATGTGCCGGTGTGAAATCCCTGGGAATACTGGATGTCCCCAATCGCGGTGTGTGTGCTTAAAGTTGAAAAAGAGCTGGAAGTCGACGTGCCCGTGCCCGCAGTCAACGGGTTGTTTACGGGAATCACGCGATTGTCCATGCTGAACGTGGCAGTCACGATCGGGTCGAAGTTTTGCGCAGGAATCGCTCCGAGCGAGGTAAAATTCAATCGGGTCGCGCCCCCGCCTAATGTACGCAGGATATTCGCTTCAGCCAGCCAGGGCATATACCGCTGGATGGCGATATCCAAATTATTCTGTAATGCCAGGTCGATGGCATCCTGCAGGCTGATCTGAAGCTTGCCGTCCTTGATCATGTCGTTGATCTTGGGTGAATTTGTCAGGACCGGCTCGGGAACCAATGTAGGGGTATATGGCGCAATAATATTCGGGAACCAAAGCTTGCCACGCGAATAGTTTTCCGTGGATACCGGGATTGTGCGTGTCTGTGGCGTAACCTGTGGCTGTGGCTGCGAGGGCGGCACGGGACTCGGCTGCCCCTGCTGGGCAGCCACAGGCGCGACAGGAACAAAAATCATTACGATTGCCAGGCAAATGGCAAGTGAGACACGGCAGAGCCTTCCGATCATTTTTGGTTTTCCTCTCAATACGGTCAAATCATTTTTTATTCAATGGTAATGATGGCTTAAGATCGCTAAGTGGGTTAAACGTCCGCCAAGGCTGATTTGTTTCAAGTATTTTGCCCGCTCTTTCCAGCTGCATCGGCGCCCAATTCGTCCAAGGCCTATCCTCGCAAAGACCCGCCTCTAACTTCAACACAAACCACGGCTTTAAGGCTTCGATCGGGGAACGCGCACTCGCACGTCTGAGTATTGGACGCGAGAAATCGCCGAAGGTCAAGACCCTATGCAATTTTTCCTTTCTTCTTTCGCTCCCTCGCGTCTCCTTCCTTGACAATGCTTTAGGGGACCGATAGTCTTGGCCCGCGATGAGACCAGATGCCGTAATGCAAACTTTGGAAGAAGTGGGCGCGATCCGCCAGGGGCACTTCGAACTGACTTCGGGCCTGCATAGCGGCACGTACGTGCAGTGCGCCCTGGTGCTGCAGTATCCCAAATTTGCCGAGCAAATGGGCCGGGCGCTGGCCGCTGAATTCATGGACTTGCGCGTAGACTGCGTCGCGTCTCCCGCTCTCGGCGGCGTCATCCTCGGACACGAAGTCGCTCGCGCCATCCCGTCCCGCCCCGACGGCAAACCGGTCCGCGCAATTTTTGTCGAGCGCGACGCTACCGGCACGCTAACGCTGCGACGGGGATTTCGCATCGAACCGGATGAGCATGTCCTGGTCGTGGAAGACGTCTGGACAACGGGAGGCTCGACCTACGAAACCATCCGTGTGCTGGAGGAAGCGGGTGCGCGCGTGGTCGCAGCGGGCGCGCTCATCGACCGCAGTGGTGGCAAAATCGAATTGCCCGTCCGCACCGAGGCGCTGATCGATCTCAAGATCGAAAGCTATGATCCATCGGATTGTCCGCTTTGCCGAAACGGGAGCGCCGCCGTGAAACCGGGCAGCCGATTCGCTCGCTCCGGTTCCTGAAACTTAATTCGTGGTTTGCCGAAGTGCGAATTGCTTCGGTTTTTATATTTTTTCTGCTTGGCTTCATCGTCCCCAAATCTTAAATCTGACTTTTCAATTTTCGATTTAGACCCAGTCACAACTGGTTCGTAGAGCGACGTAGATCGCTTCTCGCGCTTGCGATTCGCCCGCGTGGCTATCCGCCTCCCTGTGAGATAATTTAATTTATCGTCCATGCAGAACATCAAACTTACTCTCGCCTATGACGGCACGGACTTCAGCGGCTGGCAGATTCAGCCCGGCCAGCCGACGATTCAAGGCGCGTTGGCCGACGTGCTCGAAAAACTGACGCAGTCCAGAGTGACGATATATGGTGCGGGACGCACCGATGCGGGAGTCCATGCCGAGGGGCAGACCGCAAACTTCAAGACGGAATCCTCGATGACGCCGGTGGAATTTCAGCGATCGTTGAACTCGTTGTTGCCGCTTTCGATCCGCGTGGTCGCTTCTGAAACTGTAGATCCCGAATTTCACGCGCGGTGGAACGCCGCGGCCAAAACATATCGCTACAGGATTTTTCGCGGCCGTGTCGTCCCTCCTTTTCTGTGGCGCTATGTGCATCAGGAATATGGCCCGCTGGATTTTGACGCGATGGCCGAAGCGGCACGCCGTTTTGAAGGCGAACACGACTTCACGACGTTTGCAGCGTCCACAGGATCGGACGAAGAAGACCAGGACCGGCTGACGGTGCGCGCGATCTTCCGGTCTGAATTTCTGCGATGCGGCTCAAAGAATGTTTTTCATTCGGACGAGTCGTCCGCCGAAGAGTGGACATACATTGTGCGTGGAAGGTCTTTCCTGCGGTACATGGTGAGGAAGATGGTGGGAACTCTAGTCGAGGTCGGGCGAGGGAGGCTTTCTCCGGACGATATCCCCGGGCTGATCTCCCTGCGCGATCGTTCAAAATGCGGGCCGACGATGCCGCCGCAGGGACTTTGCATGCTAGCCGTGGAGTATGAGAACCACGAAAGAGATTTGGTCTAGGTGGCACAGCCTTCAGTTTGTGGGATTAGATTTTTGTATTTCAAATCGAAATCTCCCTCTGAAAATATCATTCAAAACCCCACAGCCTGTGCTGCTTAAAATCGAATCAAGTTCGCAGAAGTCCTGCTTGGTCCCGCGGCAAGTGTTCGAGTAGAATACGGGTGCGTGGGGAAACGGCTCGTATCCCGACGGGAGAGAGGAACAATCATGGCCGAGGAAACAGCACCGCAAGGCACGCCACCTGCCGCTCCGCCTCCGGCACAGCCCGCCGTGGCAGTTCCTCCAACTGTAGCAACCGCGCCCACGGAAGTGAAACTCAAGGTGCGAAAACCGAAACAGCGTTCCTGCGACGAGAAAGATGCGAAAGGGAAGCTCTGCGCCGGCCATTTGAAGCGCTGGTACGATTACCCGAAAGACGTGCGGAACCGAATCGGCAAGGAAGCGGAAATCTATCGCTGCGAATTTTGCAAAACGCTTTACAAGCCGGATCCGAAACAAATGCCGCACAGTTTCACGCTTCGCTACTAGCTGCCGCGCGCTTCCTGGCAGGCCTTGGTCCTCGACGACCGGAATCCAGATTTGGAATGCCGCGGAGAATCTAACGCCGCCGCTGAGCGATCCGTGAAACGTTTCTTTCGATTCTTGGCGATGGGACTGGCATTGACCTCGTTTCTCCAGAATTTTTCCCGGAAGGCCGCCGCGGCGCAGACACCGGACGATCCTCGTGTGGCTCACGTTCTTGAATATCTCAAAGGCAGTTCCCCCGCGACGACGGACGAGCAAGTTCGGATCACCGAAATACCCGCGCCTCCATTTCAGGAAGCAACGCGCGCCGCGTACATGAAGAAAATGCTGGCCGCAGCCGGATTGCGCGTGGAAACCGACCCCATCGGCAATGTCATCGGAGAATTTCCGGGATCGACTCCGGATATTGTTATGTTGACGGCTCACATGGATACGGTATTTCCCGCGGGCACGGACGTTCACGTGAAGCGCGAGGGCGGACGCCTGCTCGCGCCCGGAATTTCGGATAACGGCACGGGGCTCGCGGCGCTGCTGGCCGTGGCGCGAGCGTTCAAGGAAGCCAAAATCAAGACGAACAAAACGGTTCTGTTTGTAGCCGATGTGGGAGAAGAAGGCGAAGGAAATTTGCGCGGCATGCGCGCGCTAGTGGATGAATATAAAAAAAATCTGAAATACGTCATCGCGCTGGACGGGTCGGCCACCGAATACGTGACGACGGCGGCCCTGGCTTCGCGCCGCGTGGAAATTACGATCGAAGGTCCCGGAGGCCACAGCTGGTCGGATTTCGGCTTGCCGAATCCGATCCATGCGCTGGCCCGCGGGATCGCGCGGTTCGTCTCCACTCGCGTGCCCGAGATTCCGCGCACCAGTTTTAACGTGGGAGAAATTGAGGGCGGCACTTCCGTCAATTCCATTCCGTCGAGCGCGCAAATGAAAGTGGATTTGCGTTCCGAATCGGAGGCGGAATTGACCAAACTCGAAGGCGTCCTCCGCGATGCCGTGCGCATCGGAATCGACGAGGAAATGTCGGCCGCGCGTGAGCGCGGCATGGCGGGAAGTACCACCTTGCTGGATTTAAAAATCAGCGTCCTGGGGGTGCGTCCCGCCGGCGATCTGCCGGAGAATTCACCGCTGCTCGCGGCTGTATTGGCGGCCGATAGCCGGCTGGGGAACCGATCGCGGCGAGAGCGCTCCTCAACCGACGCGAATATTCCTCTCTCGGTCGGCATCCATGCGATTTCGCTGGGCGCCGGCGGACGCAGCGGCGGCGCTCATACACTGGAAGAATGGTACGACCCAACGGGGAGGGAACTCGGTCTGCAGCGGGTGGCTCTGACGACGTTGAATATTGCAGGTTTTGAACCGTAGCCGGCCGCCGACTCCGCTTTTCGCAGCTCAGCGAAATTCCACGGACTGAATTTCTCCATCCCACGATCTCTCCGAAACCAGTGTATAACTTACGCGCGCCGAGCGCCCTCGCAGGCTGCTGCAGCTTACGCCTTTCACGGGCGCCGTGGGAGCAAACCTCATTTCGACTCGCGCCAGATCGTCCGCGTGCAATTTCATCGTAATCGTCGCCGCTTTCAATGTGATCTGCACCTGCGGGGAGCTTGCGCAGTTCACATCGGCGATCGAACCGATCATCGAATAGACACGCGTGGAACGAGCGGCGACAACCGGCGGCGGAGGCGGAGGGGTGGAGGCGGCCTCGGCTCGCCGCGGAGTGGTTACCGGCGTAACGGGCTTGTCTTCGGATTCGGTCTTACGCTCGATGCGCAGTCCGGAATCGGCCGCTGGGTTTGCCTTTGGATTTGCAGTTGCTGCCGGTTCCGGAACGGTAACGGGCTTTGCCGTTCGGGCAATCAGGTCCCCGGCCTTGTTGGCCGTCTTGCGATCGGTCGAGGAAGCTTGGACATCGATTGCCGCTTTTCTCGCGTCATCGGCGCGGCCCAGGCGTTCCAGCACCGCGGCCACCTGCAACTGGTAGCCAGAGTCGCCGGGAGCAAGTGTCGCAGCTCGCTGCGCGTAGGTTAGCGCTTTCTGCAGGGTTTCAAGATGATTGGAATAGATGGTCGACAGGTTCGTACCAGGCGGGAGCGAACTCAGGAATCAGCATTACGGATTTTTCCAACGGGGCGACCGCGCCGACCGGAACTCCTACAAAACCGCCGCGAGACATGGCCACCATTCCCTGGCCATAATAAGTGAGTCCATTGTTCGGATCCAGTTGTAGCGCTTTCGTAAAATGTTCGTCTGCCTCGTCAAGATGATTTTCCTGGAGTCCAATAAAGCCCAGGCTCTGTTCGGCTTCGGCGATGGAAGGGTCCATCATCAAGGCTTCTTCCAGCCTGGATCGCCCGTCCTCTCTGCGCCCGCGGGCGAATTCAAAAGCCCCCATGCGGGCTTCCGCCTCCGCCGGGGAGAGAGAGCGAAGAGTTCCGCCGGATTCGGTTGAGCCAGGCAGAGCGATATCCGAGGGAGTCCCGTTTGTCTGCTTGACGTAGGCCTCCAACCGGCTCTGAAGCTGCGCCAAATCTCCAAAGGCCACCCGCGCGGCCTGCACCGAATCCATTCCGTGCTCGACCTGATCGACGTACTGGTCCATGGCCCTGGATGCCATCGTTTGCGAGTCCGTCAGAAGAAAATGAACGAGCGCACGGGATTCCGCATAAAAGACAGTGTGTTTCTCGCCGCCTGAAAAGTACGGCGAGCTGTGATCGACGTGCATCACCAGATCCAGCGGCAGCAATGGGCTTTCAAACAGTGTGCTCAGATCGTCCGGATCGGTCTTTCCAATGCGAACGCCCTTGTCGGTAAAGCCGATGCTTCCAAACACGTTCGAATAGCCTTCATCGAGCCAGGGCGGCAGGTTGTGATAACTCAACTTCAGGACCATGCGCGCATACGACTGGTATATCTCCTCGTACGGAACGGGCCCGGAAACATTGGTCCGCAAAGCGATGAAAACTCTTTCCTGCCCTCCGATGAACGTTCCGGGGGGCTGATCGCGGCGCTTGTTATCGGCGGGGAATTCGGGGAAAATTTTCGCGAACGATTTCCCGTCGTGCGCGGCCAGGATCTGAATTGGAACTCCGGTGGTAAGCCGGGCATTGGGCATGCTGGCCTGGAAGACGCGGCCCACTTGTTCGAACTGATCGGCCACGCGGCGGGCCGTTTTTTCGCCCCCATCGCTGGACACTACGAAATGCGCCGTCCGGATTTCGACCCAGGGCTCGACCTTTTCTTTTTTCTCGGGCTTTTCTTTCCGAGACTCTTTGTCGTCCCCGTGCGCGGCAGGACACAGGGTCGCCACCAGGACGGGCAGGGCGAGCCAAAGGATCATCGCGCGCATGGAGCGGGAAGCGGGCACGGCATTAAGATTTAACAAGTCGCGGTATCCCTGTCAACGCGGTTGCGGTTCTAGTCGGGCGGGATTCAGCCTGTCTTCATTCGGTTTTTGTGAAAACGCCCCAAAAGTCAAAACGAGAAAGGAGCAAGCCCGCCCTGCTCAAAACAAATCCGATTCGAGGCCGGACAACCGGGTTGCCTTTGCCGCGCAGCCTCACTAGACTCTCATAGTCTATGAGACGCTCTGGCAGCCCACCGGGTTTTCCGGTCCGACACCATCCACATTGTTTTATTGCGCCCCCGCTGTGAGTCTCCGGTTCAAAGCCCATTTGGCGTTGTTGGCGTGCGCTTTTTTCTGGGGTGTGACCTTCGTCGTTGTGAAGAACACCCTGGCGGACATTTCCGTTTTTGCTTATTTGGCCGCCCGGTTCACCTTGGGTGCTCTACCGATGGCCTGGTATTACCGGGCCGATCTTGGAAAACTTTCCTCGAAGGAAATTCGCGCCGGGTTGCTGCTGGGCGCGATCATGTTCGGCGGCTACGCGTTTCAAACCGCGGGGATTGCACGCACGACCCCCTCCAAGGCGGCCTTCATCACGGGATTCAGCGTGATCCTTGTGCCCGTTTTTCTGGCGGCGATCTGGCGGCGAAAAATCAGTCCCTGGGCGTGGGCAGGAGTCATCGCTTCCTTCGCGGGACTCTACTTTCTTACGGTTCCACGAGAAGGGGTACACGACCTGAATCACGGCGATCTGCTGGTCATTGGCTGCGCCGTGCTATACGCGTTACAAGTGATTTTTATTTCTCAGTTCAGCGCGGAAGGCTATTCGGCGGCCGCCCTGAGTTTTTTTCAGGTGGCGGGGACAGCCGTGCCCTCTCTGCTGGCCGTGCCCCTTCTTTCTACCACAGGTTGGGAACCGCTTCGCTTCCACTTTACGTCGCAAATGGTTATAGGAGTTCTGATTACCGCCAGTTTTACGACGGCGCTCGCCTACCCGCTGCTGGTCTGGGGCCAGCGCTATACCACGGCTACGAACACGGCGCTGATTCTGACCACCGAGCCGGTGTTTGCGGCGATCACTTCCTTCGCGGTGATTCACGAACGTCTGGGAGTAAGGGCCGGGATTGGCGCGGGCCTGATCCTCACGGGAATTCTGGTTGCCGAGTTAAAAGGCGCGAGGAAGACGGAGCGCGGGGATGCCTTTCAATGAAACTCCAGGTCGCGATTAACCGGGTTGCTGCACGGTCTCCGCGACGCGGATAGCCGGCGAACGTCCGGAAACATATTTCTCAAGCAGTGCGTCGAGTTCTTCAGGATGAATAGGTTTGGATAGGTAACCGTCCATCCCTTCGGCCAGACATCGTTCCTTATCGCCCTTCATGGCGTGCGCGGTTAGCGCAATGATGGGGACATGCCGGCCGATTTCTTTTTCCTTCTCGCGGATTGCGGCTGTCGCCTCGAACCCGTCCATCTCCGGCATTTGCACGTCCATCAGGATCAGATCAAAGGCCTGCTTTTCGGCGGCCTCAATGGCCTCGCGCCCGTTGGATGCGTGCGTAACGATGTGTCCACGCTTTTCCAGAAGTCGCGACGCCAGTTTTTTATTGACCGGATTATCTTCGGCCAGGAGAAGATGCAAGCTACGCGTGGAGTCGCCGGAATCCATCAGCGAGTATCGAGTGATCAGCCGCGGAGGCTCCGGATTCCCGCGCCCGGTGAGCGCGCGGACCACTGCTTCCCGCAACTCGTTCTGGCGAACCGGCTTCAGCAGGTAAGCCGCGACGCCCAGCCTCTGGCACTGGGCCGCATCCCCGCGGTGGCCCGCCGAGGTCAGCATCATCAGAGTTTCATGCGATTCCCCGGCGTCCTGGCGGATATTTTCGGCCAGGGTGAATCCATCCATTATCGGCATGTGCATATCGCTGAGAATGAGAAGAAAGGGGTCGCCCGCCTTTCTCGCCTCGGCGACCGCGACAAGGGCTTTTACTCCGCTCTCCGCCGTAAACGCCCTCATTTCCCATTTATTGAGCATTCCCTCGAGGATTCGCCGATTCGTCAGATTGTCGTCGACAATCAGAACCTTGGCGCCTTTCATGATCTCCAGCGATCCGGCTTTTCCCAAGCCCACATTTTTCGGGTCGGCGACGCCGAGCAGGACAGTGAAGTGAAAATTCGACCCCTGTCCCAGGACGCTTTCCACCCAGATTTTTCCGCCCATCATCTCGACTAGGCATGTGGAAATCGTCAGTCCGAGTCCCGTTCCCCCATATTTTCTCGTCGTCGAACTGTCCGCCTGGGTGAACGGCGCGAAGATCGAATCCAGCTTGTCTGGAGCGATTCCAATTCCCGTGTCGGACACTGTAAAGCGCAAAAAATGCCCTCCGGCTCCTCCCGGTTCCACTTGGATTTTCAGAGAGACTTCTCCATGTTCGGTGAATTTGATGGCGTTGCCAATCAGGTTGACGACTACCTGGCGAAGCCTGCTGGAATCCCCTCGCACGTATTCGGGAACTCCCGGCGCGGGCTCGCACAGCAATTCCACCCCTTTTTGATCCGCTCGGAGTGACAAAGTCCTTAAAGTCGATTCCATGCAATCCAGGAGGTCGAAATCAATCGCTTCGAAATCCACTTTGCCGGCTTCGATCTTCGAGAAATCGAGAATATCGTTGATGACCGAGAGCAGGGAATCGGCCGAATACTTGACGGTGTCCAGATATTCGCGTTGCTCGACGCTCAGTTCGGTTCCCAAAGCCAGGTCCGTCATGCCGACGATGCCATTGAGGGGCGTGCGGATTTCATGGCTCATGCTGGCCAGGAACGCGCTCTTGGAACGGCTGGTCTGTTCCGCAATTTCTTTCGCGCCGCGCAATTCTTCTTCGATTCTTTTTAGCGCCGTGATGTCGGTCCGGATGGCGATGTATTCCTGCGGCCTTCCCTCCGCGTCGCACAGCGGGACGATCGTGGTGGACAGCCAGTAATGGCTGCCGTCCCTGGCGCGGTTCTTGACTTCACCCCGCCAGATTTGCCCGGCCTGGATGGTTTTCCAGAGGCCCTGGATAAATTCCTTGGGGTGGTCCTGGGAGCTGACGATCTGATGATCGCGCCCGATTAATTCGGCCCGGTTGTATTGCGAGATCAAACAAAAGTTATCGTTTGCGTAGGTGATCAGGCCGTGGATGTCGGTTCGGGCGACGATGGCGTGATGGTCGAGCGCGCGCTTGAGGTTTTCCAGTTCGGCGATGGAGGATCGCAACTTTTCCGTGTCACGGACCTGATCGGTGATGTCATGAATGAAGACGGCGAATGTCTCTTCGTCTTCCACATGGATGGCGGCCATGGTCATTTCGATCGGAAATTCATGGCCGTCCCGGTGCAGCGCGTTCATCGTCATGGGTTTCTTAAGCAGGGCGGCCTGCAACGAAGTCATCAGGAAACGGAGGTGCTCTTCCTTGCTCGATCTGTCTCCTTCCATCGCGAGCATTTGGGCGAGGTTTTTTCCCAGGGCCTGGGAACGCGCCCAACCAAAGACGGATTCGGCCTTGGAGTTCCAATCGACAATCAAACCCGATGCGTCCATTCCGACGAACGCGTCGAAGGTGGTTTCAACAATGCGACGATAGCGCTGCTGGTTCAGTTCGAGTTCAATCGATTGCTGGGCAAGTTTCCGGTCCAGGCGCGCGGTCAACAATACGACCCCAAGCACCATCGAAGTGGCGACGATAATTCCGGCAATTCCCAGAGACGAAACGCTTACGGCGTGTGCCAGACGATTCGCGGAGAGCGGGGCCGGCAGAAAGGTGGCCGCTGCCATCCCGGTGTAATGCATGGTTGGAATTGCCAAACCCATCAGCAGGGCGCTGGCCGGCTTTTTCCATCCAAACGCTCCTTGTTGCCCTCGAAGATTGAACGTCAATAAAATTGCGACGAAGGAAATCACCACGGCGATCGCAATGGAAACGGCGACCAGAGCGGGGGAATAGATGCACATGGCCGGGAGCCGCATTGCCTCCATCCCGATATAGTGCATGGCCGCGATACCGCTACCCATCAAGACGCTTCCCAGTATCGCGCGCGTAATCCCCATTTTGTAGTTACTTGCGGCAATCAAGGCGACCAGGGAGGCGAGCACCGCGGCAAGGAGGGACAGCAGCACCGTCGGCCAATCATATTGAATCGGAACGGGAAGCTTCAGCGCGAGCATCCCCACGTAGTGCATGGACCAGATGCCAAGGCCCATGGCCAGCGCGCCGCCGCCGAGCCAGATGGCGCGCGCATTTCCTCGCGCCGATGTAACCCTTCCGGCCAGATCCAGTGAAGCATACGCAGCGAGAAGGGATATGAAGACGGAAAGTACAACCAGGCTGGGATCGTAGGAACCGATGAGAACCAGATCTGAAGATGGCATGATCCCCCCTCAGGGCGGCCGGAAATTGACGGCGGAAACAGTCTTGCTCCATGCAACGGCACAAACGGTCCGGATTGCCTTGAGAGGGTTGAGCAATAGATAAAACAATAGATAAAACACGGACTATAAGAAGGGGTGCTGTTAGTGTGCTCCGGAAGTCGATCGAATGCAATGGCATTTGCGCATTCGATATCCAATTTGCAAGCGGCCTGGGAATGAGAGAAATACGGACGGGCGTCGCGGCTTCGGCAGACTCCCGGGAAAAAAAATGCGCCGTCATTCGGCCCCAGCGAGGCATCACTTTCTGTTCTTGATTTCAGCGGGAAGAGCGGTGCCTCGCTTCGCCCGGAACGACAACTCATCCGTCTGCTAATGCACGGAGGAGTACTTCGCGTCCACGGCTTCGTACATCGTGGCGCCGGGATGGTGGGCCTGCTCGTAGTTCCCGATCCGGCTCTCGTGCTTTAATGTGAGCCCGATATCGTCGAGACCTTCGAGCAGGACATGTTTGCGGAATTCATCGATTTCAAACTTGCAGATTAGTCCGGACCCATCCGCGATCGTCTGGCCCGGCAGGTCGACGGTGAGCGAGTATCCTTCCTGCTTTTCCGTGCGTTGAAACAGTTCATCGACCTGAGCTTCGGGGAGCGTGACCGGCAGAATGCCGTTCTTGAAGCAGTTGTTGTAAAAAATGTCGGCAAAGCTCGGCGCGATCAGAACGCGAAAACCATAATCCGCGACCGCCCAAGGCGCATGTTCACGGCTCGAACCGCAGCCGAA
The DNA here is from genome assembly GCA_963788335.1 of Terriglobia bacterium. Taxonomy (GTDB): domain Bacteria; phylum Acidobacteriota; class Terriglobia; order Acidiferrales; family UBA7541; genus Palsa-360. The sequence continues at coordinate 29,235 of CAWBGM010000019.1, read as the reverse complement.
ATTGGCGCGTGCCAGCATCACCGACGCGCCCTTGTATCGGGGCCAGTTCAAAATGAAATCGGGATTCGGTTTTTCGCCGGGCAGATATCGCCAGTCATAAAAGAACGTCCGGGCAAAGCCCTGCTTGGTCTGCAACTTGATGAATTGTTTGGGCACCATTTGATCCGTATCGACGTTCACGCGATCGATCGGCAAAACGATGCCAGTGTGTTTTGTAAAGGGTTGCAAAGTTTTCTCCTGCGGGCGGTTGTCGGAACCCGCGCACGCTACTCGGTCGCGTCCACATTCCACTCGCGGATATCCACAAAGTGGCCTTCGATTGCCGCAGCCGCAGCCATGATCGGGCTGACCAGATGCGTGCGGCTGTCCTTGCCCTGGCGGCCCTCGAAATTCCGGTTCGATGTGCTGGCGGCGCGTTCACCCGGAGGCAATACATCCGGATTCATCGCAATGCACATGCTGCATCCCGCGTCGCGCCACTCGAATCCCGCATCGCGGAAAATTTTGTCCAGCCCCTCCGCCTCCGCCTTGGCCTTGACGAGCATCGAGCCAGGCACGACGAGCGCTTCCTTTACGTCTTTGGAAATGTGTTTCCCGGCAACGACTTTTGCCGCGGCGCGCAGATCGTTCAGGCGCGAATTGGTGCAGGAGCCGATGAACACGCGGTCAATCGGGATATCAACCAGCGGGGTGCCCGGCTTAAGTCCCATGTATTCGAGGGCATGCGCCACGGCTTTCTGATCGTCGGGTTCGCGGTACGAAGATGGATGTGGAACGCGATTGGTGACCCCCGTGACCATGCCCGGGTTGGTTCCCCATGTGACTTGCGGCGCGATCTTTGTGGCGTCCAGTTCCACGGTGGCGTCAAATTTTGAGCCGGGATCGCCAGCCAGCAATTTCCAGTTTTCGACAGATTCCTGAAATTCCTTGCCGCGCGGGACGTAAGGCTTGCCTTCCAAATAGGCGAAAGTCGTTTCGTCGGGAGCGATCAATCCGGCCCGTGCGCCGCCTTCGATCGACATGTTGCAGACCGTCATGCGGCCGTCCATCGAAAGATCTCGAATGGCCTCGCCGGAATATTCGACGACGCGGCCGGTTCCCCCGCCAATGCCGATTTTTCCGATGATGGCCAGGATGATGTCTTTGGCCGAAACTCCCCGGGGCCGCTTTCCGTTGACGACGATGTGCATGGTTTGCGATTCGTATTGCACCAGGCATTGCGTGGCGAACACATGCTCGACTTCGCTGGTGCCGATTCCGAAGGCCAGCGTGCCGAAGGCTCCGTGAGTGGACGTATGACTGTCGCCGCAGACCAGCGTTTGTCCGGGCTGCGTGATGCCCAGTTCCGGGCCAATCACGTGGACGATCCCCTGATTACGGCTGAACATGTCAAACAGGGTGATACCGAATTCCCGGCAATTGCGCGCCAGCGCATCGAATTGCCCGGCGCCCGCCGTATCCAGCATGGGCAGATCTCGATTCTTGGTTGGGACCGAATGGTCCATCACGGCAAACGTAAGATCGGGCCTGCGCACCTTTCGTCCCGCGGCTTTCAATCCCGCAAAGGCCTGCGGCGAAGTGGCTTCGTGGATCAGATGCCGGTCAATGTAGATCAGGGAAGGCTCGCCGGGCGCCTCACGGACGAGGTGAGACTCCCAGATTTTCCGGTACATCGTTCGAGGTGTCATAGGTTTTTTGAACTTCTTTTTTTGACCTTCAATGTTTGAACTTCCGGTTGGGCGGCGCGCCCAACCACGATACGAATTTGCCCCGGAACAGGCAAGTAGATCAAATTTATAATACTTGTGACCGCTATAAATTTGCATTATATAGGGTCCCAGCCCCCGTCAGAGCCAGGAAGAAACGACCTACGAAGAAACGGCCCACCAAGAAACAAGAGTGGGCCAGTTGGAAATATCTGACTTCCATCCGCTTTGATCGGCGAACGAGGGTGCCGCATCCACGGCAAAACCCTGGGGTCCGGCCTACGGTGTCACAATCTCCGCCCGCGAGACGCCGGCACTATGATGAAACCCAGCAGCCGATCCCCGCATCCTGCATGGGGAAGAAATTCCGACGCGGCGGCTGGAACGCGAACAGGCTTTCCAGGCGGTTCGGGGGATTGGCGCCGCATTGAACGTTTCGAATGCTTTTCAAAAGTTGCGGAAGGCGACCGGGACCGGGCGGGGCAGTGTGGTGGTATAATGGGCGGCGAGAAATTCCATCGGGGTAAGCGCCCCGGCCCGGCCGGGGTGTTCAGCGCGAATTTTTCTCTACACGATTTGGCCAAGCGAATTGGCGAAGAGGAGTTGAACAGCCATGGGAATTCAACTGCGGGAGCTTGCCACATGGGCAAGCAATCGAAAGATTTTGGCGACGCTTTTGATTAGCGTAACGCTGGCCATCGGAATCCTGATTGGGACGGTAGTTTCCGACCGCGTCGGCGCTTCGCACCCGGCCCTTGGAGTGACCGGCGGCACGCCGCTGGCGATCCCCGATCCTGTGCAATTGTCGGGCGCCTTCGCTTCCATCGTGAAGCAAGTGCAGCCGGCCGTCGTGAACATCTCGACGACGCAGGTCATCGAACGCAAGGGACAAGCGCAGAGCCCGCACGCCCCTTCCAAACGCAACCGCGATCAAATGGGGCCGGATGACGATCAGGACCAGGGGCAACAGCCGTTTCAGGATTTCTTCAATAAATTTTTCGATTTCCCAGACCAGGGTCCCACGGCAGAACGCAGCCTTGGTTCCGGCGTAGTCGTTGACAAGCGTGGTTTTATTCTGACCAACAATCACGTGGTCGATCAGGCCACCAAGATACAAGTGATGTTTAACGGTGATACGACGCCGCACACGGCCAAAGTGGTCGGCGTGGACGAAGAGACCGATCTCGCCGTCATCAAGATTGAAGTGGATCACGATCTGCCTTACGCCAAGCTCGGAAATTCGGATTCCGTGCAGGTGGGCGATTGGGCGCTGGCAATCGGAAATCCGTTTGGCTTTCTGGAGGGCAGCGTCACCGCCGGCATCATTAGCGCGAAAGACCGCGGGAATGTCGGCCAGCAGTTTCAAAGGTTTATTCAGACCGATGCAGCGATCAATCCGGGAAACTCCGGAGGCCCGCTGGTGAACATGGCGGGGCAAGTGATTGGAATCAATACGGCGATTATCACTGGCGGGCGCGGAAATGAAGGCGTCGGATTTGCTCTGCCGTCCAACACGGCGATCGGCGTATACAATCAACTTGTCTCGAACGGAAAGGTGACGCGCGGCTCGATTGGCGTGAGCTTCACCGAAACCCAGGGCAGCAATCCGATCGTGCTGAAGGAACTGGGAGCGCCGTATGGCATCGTATTGCAGCGCGTGGAAGCGGGAAGCCCGGCGGAAAAGGCCGGATTGCAGTCGGGGGACGTCATCACCAGCGTGAACGGCAAGCCGGTTCACTCCGGAAACGATCTGGTGAACCCAATTGCTTCTACCCCGATCGGCGGCACCGTGCGCGTGACGTACATTCGCGACAAGAAGGAACACGATGCTTCCCTCACCGTTGCCGACCGTACCAAAATCTTCCCAGACCGCGCCGGCAATGAGGCCAGCAGCGAAAGCGGACCGACACCGGCGGAGTTCGGATTGAAACTGGAAGACCTGGGAACCGACCGCGCCCGCCGCGCCGGGTACGAAAACATGAAAGGCGTGCTGGTAACAGAAGTAGATCCAGCCAGCTTTGCCGAGGACGTCGGCTTTATGCGCGGCGACGTGATTGCCGAAGTGAACCGTGCGCCGGTGGGATCGGTATCGGAATACAGGCGCGTCGTTTCCGGACTGAAAACGGGGCAGGATGTCCTCTTCAAGGTCCTTAGGCACTCGGGAACCGATCAATTTGACACTGTCTACCTGGCTGGCGCGGTTCCGGCCCCGGAGAAGTAACTCGGACCGATGCGAACCAGAATCTCGCTCTGCCTGCTGGGGGCCTTGCTCACTCTGAGTGCGGCCCCCGTATTTTCACGAGCGGCTCGCCCTGCCGCTTCGCAGACCACGACCAAAAAGAAAAAGTCTTCCAAGTCCGGGAAAAAAGGAAAGGTCGCGCCCAAGACGAAAGGGCAGATGGCGCCGACACCGGATCGCGTGAAGGACATACAAACGGCGCTGCAACGCGAGGGCGCGTACAGCGGTGAGCCCAACGGGAAGTGGGATCAGTCAACCATCGACGCGATGAAAAATTATCAGGACAAGAACGGGATGAGTCCGACGGGGAAGATTGACGCACTGACGCTGAAAAAACTGGGACTGGGTTCGGAAACAGCAGGCAAGGGCGCGCCAGTCCCTGCTGTCTCCCCGGCGAAACCTCTCGTCCAAACGGCTCAATAGCCGGGATATTTCCGTGGATTTCCCGCTTTCAATCCATCCCGCCGCATCGACCGGTAACACGGTTTTCGTAATGACACAAATCAAGAAAAGCGCATAGCCGGGAGCGGCTTTGCTGCATTAAGATTGCCGCGTGAAAATCGTTTTGCCGCGAACCCGTCCGGCTGCTCGAACATCCTCAATGCAAGCCTCGGAGATCCTTTGGAGGCAACATGGCGACAAGCGCTACCGCAAAAATCCACAAAAATTATATTGATGGAGAATGGGTCGAGGCCCGGCATGGAGGGACGTTTGAAAACCGCAATCCGGCCAATTCCCGGGAACTGATCGGGATCTTTCCGGCATCGACGAAGGAAGACGTGAATGACGCGGTGGACGCGGCGAAAGCGGCGTTCAGGAAATGGCGCCTGTTTCCCGCGCCGAGGCGCGCCGAAATTTTATATCGCGCGGCCGAGACTCTGGTGAAGCGCAAGGAAGACCTGGCGCACGACATGACGCGCGAAATGGGAAAACCCCTTTCGGAGACGCGCGGCGACGTGCAAGAAGCCATCGACATGACGTATTACATGGCTGGGGAAGGACGCAGGCTCACCGGCCAGACCGTTCCCTCCGAGCTGCCGAACAAATTCGCGATGTCGGTGCGCGAACCGCTCGGCGTCGTGGGAATGATCACGCCGTGGAATTTTCCGATGGCGATCCCGTCGTGGAAAATCATGCCCGCGCTGATCTGTGGGAATACAATGGTGATCAAGCCTGCCGAGGATACGCCGCTTTCCACCTACAATCTTGTGCAAATTTTAACCGAAGCGGGATTGCCTTCCGGCGTTCTAAACGTTGTGCATGGGTTGGGACCGGAGGCGGGAGGACCGCTCATCACACATTCGGATGTTTCGGCGGTCAGCTTCACGGGATCGACGGAGACGGGGCGGATCGTTAACCTGGCGTGCGCTTCTTCATTCAAGCCCTGCCACCTGGAAATGGGCGGCAAGAACATCATCGTCGTGATGGACGACGCGAATCTTGCATTGGCCGTTGAGGGCGCCGTCTGGGGTGGATTCGGCACGACGGGGCAGCGTTGTACAGCGGCAAGCCGCGTTGCCGTTCATAAGAACGTGTACGAGGAATTTTTGGAAAGATTTGCCGAGCGTGTGAAGAAACTGAGAATCGGCGATGGGTTGGACCCCGCGACGGAAATGGGACCGGTGGTGAATGAAACGCAGCTTGAGACGGTGATGAACTACGTCGATATCGGAAAGCAGGAAGGCGCAAAGCTTGTTGCGGGCGGAAATCGCGCACAGGGAGACGGCCTGGCCCACGGCTGGTTTCACGAACCGACGATTTTTGCTTCGGTCGATCCGAAGATGCGAATCGCCCAGGAAGAAATTTTTGGCCCGGTTGTGGCGGTGATTCCATTTTCGTCCTTCGACGAAGGCATTGAGATTGCCAACAATGTGAAATACGGCCTGTCGGCGTCGTTCTATACGCGCAACGTGAACCAGGCGTATCGCGCGATGCGCGATCTGGAGACGGGTATCGTGTATGTGAACGCCCCCACGATTGGCGCGGAAATCCAGTTGCCGTTTGGAGGGATAAAAGGCACCGGCAATGGACATCGCGAAGCGGGTACGGCCGCGATCGAATTTTATTCGGAATGGAAAACTCTCTATATCGATTATTCAGACCGGCTGCAGCGCGCTCAGATTGATGCGGGAGATCTTGCATAAATTTTGATGTGGGATATCTTCTTCCTCCTGAAACCTTTTGCCCGGAGTAGGAGAAAACCCGCACCCTGCGACGGCTTGAAGGAGAATCGCACCGGGCAAGGAAGACAATCTGCCCCACCGAAACATGCCGGAGGTCTATAAAATTATAGATACCGATCGTTCGCCACTCCCTAAATGGGTTTCTTCACAGCTTCAAAACGCAAGGGTGCGGGTTTAGATTCCATTTCGAGCAAAATTTATTGTGTGACCAACCCAAGCGAATCGTGAATAAGGTCATACACCATGTTCAATTGATCCGCGGTAATGACATACGGCGGCAAAATATAAACAACATTGCCCAGTGGTCTTAAGAGCACCCCGTGGTTGAGAAAAAATTCATACAGCCGCGGCCGAAGCGACGACAAATACCCCGCATCCGGAACTTTCAATTCAATCGCCGCGACGGTCCCGATATGCCGCACATCCAACACAGAAGGATGCGCCGCAAATGCGGGCAACCGCGCAGTGTGCACTTTTTCGATCGCGGTAATCCGCTCGAACACCGGTTCGGTTTCGAATATCCGCATCGTCGCATTCGCAGCGGCGCACGCGATTGGATTCGCGGTATACGAATGCCCGTGAAAAAACGATCGCGTCCGATCGACTCCGGTGAAAGCATCGTGAATCCGATCCGTGGCGAATGTCGCGGCAAGCGGGAGAAATCCGCCTGTCAGCCCTTTCGCCACGCACATCATGTCGGGAATCACGCCGGCGCGTTCACAGGCAAACATGCGTCCCGTGCGCCCAAATCCGGTCAGAACTTCGTCGGCGACCAGCAGGACATCGTGAGCGGCGGTGAGTCGCCGCACTCCGGCGAGAAATTCTTCGGGATGAACGATCATCCCGCCCGCCCCTTGCAGCAGGGGTTCGACAATGATGGCCGCGATTTCATGGCCGCGCTCGATCAGCAATTGTTCAAGCCGAGCGAGGCACTCAATTTGGCACGTCGCTCGCCTTAGCCCCACCGGGCAGTGGGCGCACGACGCGGAATGGGTCCGCAACACGGGCACGCGTAGGGAAGTAAACGCCGAAGTGAACGGGGAATCGTCGCTGATGGACATCGCGCCGACCGTGTCTCCGTGATATGCATTTTCGAGAGCCACAATGCGATGTTTTTCCGGCTGCCCGCAATTGCTCCAATATTGCACCGCCATTTTGAGCGCGACTTCGACGGCGGTCGAGCCATCGTCCGAGAAAAATATGTGCCGCAGCGGAGGGGGAATGATTTTGCCTAGATGCTCCGCCAGTTCCTCGGCTGGCTCGTGCGAGAAGCCTGCGAACAACACGTGCTCCAGACGCGCCGCTTGTTCCGCAATCGCGGCTGCGATCGCCGGATGCGAGTGTCCGTGAAGATTGACCCACCACGACGAAATTGCATCCAGAATCCTGCGCCCGTCCCGAGTTTCCAAAAACACTCCTTCGCCCCGGGCAATCGGAAGCGGCGCAGGGTCCACGCCTTCGTTCGTGAACGGGTGCCACAAATGGAGTTTGGAAGGGTTCATGGTTTATTGAAATAGCGCCCGGTCGAAATATGTTTTAAAAACATCGAGCAGAGCCGCGCGGTGAATTTTTTCCAGCATCGGAATGCGCCCGATCACTCGAACTTTTCCATAATGTTCAATGGCGCGCCGGTTCTCGATATTTTCCCGGCCGATCAGGACCACACCATAAATCTTCAAGTGCGCCTGGCGCAACGCCTCCAAAGTCAGCAGTGTGTGATTGATCGTGCCCAGCGCTGTACGCGAGGCAATTACGACCGGAAGCCCAAGATGCCGCATCAGATCGCGAATCGTATCTCGTTCGTTGAGCGGCACCAGCACTCCGCCCGCGCCCTCGACGATCCATGTGCGTTCCGCCGGCGCAGCCGGAAATTCGATCGAATCCAGAGCGATTCGCACTCCGGCTTCCCGCGCCGCCTGATGTGGCGAAACCGGAGGATCGAAGAGGTAAGTCTCCGGCAGCAGGCGTTCTTCCTCCACCCCAGCCAATTCGCGGACCGTCGCGCGATCGGTTCCTTCCGTGGCGCCGGTTTGCACAGGCTTCCAGTACACAGCATCCAGCGCAGTGACGAGCAACGCGGAAAGAACTGTCTTTCCCACATTCGTATCGGTGCCGGTAATGAAGAAGCCCTTCATCGTGTCGTGGAAACGGAATGTTCGGATAAATTTGCGTTGCGAGCCTGAATCATCGCAGCAATAAGGCCGGCAAGGATCTCTTGCGAAAGTTTCACCGTAAGCGAAAGTCGCAGCCGCGCGCTCCCGGCGGGAACCGTGGGGGGGCGGATCGCGCGAACGCCAAATCCTCTGTCCTGCAAGTACGCGGCAAAATTCACAGCCGCATCGTTTGTTCCGAGGATCACAGGCACGATATGGGAATCGCTTCCCGCTGTGTCGAAGCCATTTTTCTTCAGCTCCGCTCTCAAAAAGTCGGAAAGGTTCGCGAGATGCGCCCGCCCCTCGTTTGCCTGTGCGGCAAGTTCCATCCCCGCGGAAACCTGCGCAGCAAAATAAGGCGGCAGTCCCGTATTAAAAATAAAAGTTCGCGCGCCGTTGATCAGAAAGCTGCGCAGTTGAGCCGAGCCGCACACGAATGCACCGGCGGCTGCGAGAGCTTTTCCGCACGTGTGAACCGTGGCCAGCACTTTTGTGTTCAGTCCTGCCTCGGCAACGAAGCCGCTGCCGGCGAGGCCGCGGACTCCGATCGCGTGAGCCTCGTCAACAATCAGTTCGGCCCCGTGCCGCTCAGCCAGCGCCGCAAGGTCGACAAGAGGCGAGCAGTCTCCATCCATGCTGAAAATACTCTCAACAACAATCACGCGCGCTCCCGTGGAAGACACGCGCCTGCGAAGTTCTTCCTCCAGAATGCCGAGATCGAGATGTGGGAAAATGACGCGCTGACATTTTGCGAGGCGAATTCCGTCGATAATGCTGGCGTGGTTGGCGCTGTCCGAGAATACGATATCTTCAGGCCGAAGAATCGCGCTCAGCAGTCCTACATTTGCCGCATATCCGGATGTGAAATAAAGCGCGGACTCAGTCCCAACCCATCGGGCAAAATTATTCTCCAGCGCAGTCCATGCTTCGTCGTGCCCGGAAAGCAGGCGAGAGCCGCTTGACGCGATGCGTGTTCCGGCGCCCACAGCATCCAAAACTGCTTGTTTCATTCTAGAATCGGCGGCGAGGCCAAGGTAGTCGTTCGAGCTTAGATCGATGCCGCGGGGAGTTTCCAGACGCCGCAATTGCGACCGCGATTCCAGGTCGGCAAGCTCCGCGCCGATACGCTCCCGCAAACGATCCCGGATGCCGCCTTCGTCAACGATGTGTGGGCTCATTTCCGATGGACCCTGATTACTGCAGCGGCAATCGTTCCAGACCGAGCGCCTGGAGCATGGCTGCGTCATCTTCCGGCTCCGGATTCGGAGTGGTCAGCAGTTTTTCGCCGATGAACAGGGAATTCGCGCCAGCGACGAAACACAGCGCCACGGCTTCGCGCGAAAGCGATCGCCGCCCGGCGCTCAGACGAACCATCGAGGCAGGCATCAGAATTCGCGCAGTGGCAATCGTGCGCACAAAGACCAGCGGATCGAGCGCTTCCAGATGCTCCATCGGAGTCCCCGCCACGCGAACAAGCGCGTTGATGGGCACACTCTCCGGATGCGGTTTTAGTGTTGCAAGCTGATGCAACAACCCAATGCGATCGTTCTCCGATTCTCCAAGCCCGAGGATGCCGCCGGAGCAAACCGTGATTCCGGCTTTCCGCACCGCCCCCAACGTGTTCAGACGGTCGCTGTAATTTCGTGTCGTGATGATCTGTCCGTAAAACTCGGGAGATGTGTCGAGGTTATGATTGTAAGCGGTCAGGCCCGCATCGGCGAGGCGTTCGGCCTGTGCTTCATCGAGCATTCCCAGCGAACAGCAAACCTCCATCCCGAGTTTGGCCACTCGACGAACCATCTCGAGAACGTTGTCGAAATCATCGCCTTCCTGCACTTGCCGCCAGGCTGCGCCCATGCAAAATCGCGTTGCCCCTTCGTTGCGGGCACGCTCGGCAAACTCCACGACTTCATCCACCGGCAAAAGGCCGCCGCGCGACACTTCCGTCGCATAATGCGCGCTCTGCGGGCAGTAGGAGCAATCTTCCGGGCAACCGCCCGTCTTCACGGAAAGCAACCGGCAGAACTGCACACGCGTTGGATCGTGAAATTCGCGATGCAGCGTCTGCGCGTTGAACAAAAGATCGGGCAGCGGCTGGCGATAAATCGAGCGGATTTCGTCGCGCGTCCAGTCATGGCGCAATACGGTTTTTGGTGGCGAGGGAACTGTTTGGTTCTCCGGCAAGTGCATTCCTCCAGGAATCATTCTTGGTTCCATTTGTCGCGCGCGTACACTGCGACGATCCGTGCGCCTGCAACGCGCCTGTCTGGCCGCCGACGCGATCCGCGACAGTGGATGCATTCTAGCGCAGATTGTCCGCGAATACCGCTCCGCCTCGATGAGGTCTTCTTATCCACCTCATCGAGGTTCTTTATGCCAATGTCATGTAAGGAAAAACTACAGGCTGGCTTCTTCCATGCGGTTCGTTTTGCGCGATCCTGAATTAGACGCCGGGGTGTTGTTTTCCTTTGCGGCCGCGGTCTTCTTGTGGCAGGACGTCGCCCACCAGCGATTCTCATACTGAGGAAGTTCGCACATCTTCGTGCACTTCTTGCCTCCGCTCATCTTCTCGCAATTGCAGTAGCACATCTGTGTCTTGGCGCCCGAAACCAGCAGCGAGGAATCATTCGCCAAGGCGGCGGCGGTAGCCGTTACGATTAGGATGGCGATTCGGATTGCTTGTTTGGCTTGCTGGCTTCGTTTTGTCATGACCCATTCTGGAACGTGGGCCGAGCTGCGGCGATGGGGCAAAGGATGTGTTTTCAGTGGTATCGGGGTCGTAGGCGTACCATACTGATTGTACCGGTACGCTATATTTTCTGATTCTGAATGGGTTAGCGGGGGCGGTCAGGGATCGAACAGGCTCGATCGTTCAGATGAGAGGGTAGGATCCCTACATTAGAGGGAAAGAAAGCGCCAGGAAGGGCAATCCAGGCCAATTTGGGGCGGTTTGGGCAGGATGGCAGCAGCCGGGTTATTAGGAGCTTACCGGAGAGGCTTCTGCCAAGTCTGAAAGCTCAAGGCGCAAGTTCCCGGCGTTGGACGCATAGCCGAGGCCCACTTCAAGGTCAATTATCCCGTCACGAATCATACGCTCAATCACGCCATCAAAGTGCTGCATACCCTCATTTGAGCCATCGCGCATGGCGTCCACCAGAGTCTTGCCCTCCCCCTCGCCTTTTTCCACGTATTCGCGGGTGCGCATGGTGGATTTCAGAATCTCGATGGCGGCGACACGGCCACCTCCATCTTTTCTGGCGATCAATCGTTGGGAAACGATGTATCGAAAGGCTTTAGAGATGCGGCTGCGGATAGCCTGCTGATCGGCGGCAGGAAATACGCCGATGATGCGCTCGACGGTCTTCGATGCGTCAATTGTGTGCAGCGTGGAGAAAACAAGGTGTCCAGTTTCAGCAGCTTCCAGGGCAATTTCGATTGTTTCCTTGTCCCTCATTTCGCCCACAAGAATTACTTTGGGGGCTTGGCGAAGAGCAGCGCGGAGGGCAAGGGCGAAGCTCGGCGTGTCGCTGTGCAACTCCCGCTGATGGATCGTCGATTTCCTATGCTGGTGGAGGAATTCGATCGGGTCTTCGATCGTCAGAATGTGGTAAGCCTTTTCGTTATTGATTTTGTTCAAGATAGCGGCAAGAGTCGAGGATTTTCCTGAACCTGTGGGGCCAGTGACTAGGACGATGCCGTTGCGAAGCTCACAGATATCACCGAGTTGAGGAGGCAGACTGAGGGTAGCGAAGTCAGGTATCGTATTGGGAATCACGCGCATCACGATCGCATAGGAGCCTCTCTGGCGGAAAATGTTCACGCGAAATCGCGCGACGCCGGGCAGGCTATAGGAAAGGTCAGCCGACCCTTCCTTCTCAAGCTTTTCGGCTACAAGGTCATTTTTCCCAAGAAGATCGATGGCAATCCGGCGGGTCGCGTCAGGCAGCAGTTTGCCCACCCCGGCGATATTTACCTCTTTCAGTTGCCCAGAAACCTCAACCTGCGGAGCACGGCCCGGCGAAAAAATCAGGTCGCTGATCTGTTTGGAGACCTGTAACATCGTGGCAACGATGGAGGCCGTCGATACCTTGGGTGCCGCGGGTGGATTGGAAGCAGAATCAGAAGCGGGAACTGATGGCGGGGGAGGCTGAGTGGTTACCGAATCCATTAAGGGCTCCGTAGCGATTCAATGATTTCGGCCGGATTGAACGAACTGCCGAAAGTTACGCTGTTGGCTAGTCGTTTCAGCGAAATTTGCGGGGACGGGATCCGGTTAAGGCCTTGATTTCCTGCTGGATGGCACGCAGGGATTCGGCTCCAATTCCGACAAATTCCAGCCCAATGCCGATACCACGTAGGCAATAGCGTACTTCGCCACGAGTCTGAACTTCGATGTTGGACCGCGTCAAGCGAAATCGAAGATTTACGATGGCTCCTTCCGTGAAATGTGTCGAAGTGTTCACGAACATTCCGTGTAAACTCAAGTCCGGCGGGCGGACCGGGACTGCTCCGCCGCCTTCAAGGCTCATTTGAAGACTGCTTAAGTGTGGAATGCGGGGCTCGCGGCGGGCGGCTCCAAAATCCCTGCCCCACGAATTTTTCTTCATCAGGAAAGCACTCCATCATGAATATTCAGAAACGATTTGGAACGAGAAACGGAGTCCCCGCCATCGACTGGAGCGCCGCAGGACGGGCAAAACCGAAATTTCGGAAGAATTTGGTGTCCGCATCGTTCACATTCGGCAGTAGCCGCTACTTCAATAGGCACCACGCGAAGAACTTCGTCCAGTGTCGTAATGCCCATGTGTAATTTTTCGAGCGCGTCTTCCTGCATTCGATGCATTCCATTGGCGCGCGCCGCATTGCGAATGAGATCGGGCTTGAATGTCCCACGTAGGACCTCGCGCACGGGTTCATCGACGACAAGCAATTCGTAAATTCCCACGCGCCCCTTGTAACCGGTCTCGTCGCACACCGGACATCCAGCGGGAACGGCGATCCGGTCGGGAACCTGGTAACTCCATCCGACTTCGGCCAAGCGTTCCGCGTATTGCGGAGTCATGGGTTCGAACTTTTGGCAGACGCACAACTTCCGGATCAACCGCTGGGCGAGAATCCCTGAAACCGACGAAGCAATCAGGTATTCCGGAATCCCCAGATCAAGCAACCGAATTATGGCGGAAATGCTGTCGTTGGTGTGCAGCGTGGACAGAACGAAATGACCTGTCTGCGCCGCTTTCATCGCAATTTCAGCGGTTTCCAGGTCACGAATTTCACCAATCATGATGACATTGGGATCCTGGCGCAAAATAGAACGCAGGCAACTGGCAAATGTCAGTCCAGCCTTCACGTTCACATGGACCTGGTTGATTCCGGGCAGATTGTATTCAACCGGATCTTCCACCGTAACGATGTTTACGGCTGGCCTGCGCAACAAATTCAGAGCGGAGTAAAGCGTGGTGCTCTTGCCCGACCCAGTGGGTCCGGTAACGAGGAGCATTCCTTGAGGTTGCGCAAGCACCTGCGTGATCCGTTCCGTAATGCCCGAGGGAAAACCCAGATCGGCCAGGTTCAGCAGCGGTGCGGAGGCTTCCAGCAGCCGCATGACAACTTTTTCGCCATACTGTGTGGGTAGCGTTGAGACTCGCATGTCCACTCGGCGTCCACCCACACTCACCATGAAGCGCCCGTCCTGCGGGGCGCGGCGTTCGCCGATGTCCATGTCGGCAAGGATCTTGATGCGGGAAATCAGCGAGTTCTGGATGGCTCGAGGGACGCTTTCCAATTCGCGGAGCACGCCGTCAACGCGGATGCGCACGACGGTGGTCGTGGCTTGAGGCTCGATATGGATGTCGCTGGCTTGTTTTTCCATCGCTTTCTGAATGATTCCCGAAACCAAACGCACGGCCGGCGTTTTCTTACGATGCAGCTCGGCTTGAATCTCTTCTATGGCCTCACGATTGGCCTGTCGGGAACTGGTCGATATGAATTCCATCTCCCCGTCATCCTTCAGGATTTCGGACTCCGTGGCCGAAACAGCGAGCCCAGCTGGAACTACTGCGTCGTTCGCTCCGTAATTTCGCGCAATCGCAGCCAAAATTTCGGAGCGAAACGCAAACCTCGGAATAATGTCTTTTCCGGTCGTGAATCGGAGTTCGTCAATGGTCCCGATATTTTGTGGCTCAGACATGGCCATAAGGATCCGCGCGTCCTCTGTACGGATGGGAAGTATCCCCAACCGCAAGGCAGTGGCCTTCGGGATGCTCTTGAGTAGCGATTTTTCACACAGAACTGTGCTGGTATCCAGATAAGGAATGCGGGAGACGTCCTCGAGGGCTCGAATTAGCGTTGGCTTGTCAACCAGGCCGCGCTCGAGGATCAGTTCGCCGAGGCGAATCACCTTTCCGCCCTGCTCCTCGAACAACTGCTGAAGACTCGCCGCGGAAATCTTTCCCCGGTCTTGGAGCACTTCGCCGAGTCGTTTCCGCTTCATGGATAGTTCCTCACCGGAAATATGCGCACTTGAAGTTCCAAAAGAAAACTGGGTTCGCGATGCATCTCACGCAGAATCATCGGCAAGTAGGGGGAGCTGCGTTAAGGGAATATGGGACTTGTGCCAAAGTGGTATTTACGCACGGTTTTGGTACGGACTTTATATTTGAGGTGGTTTAAAAGCGAATTGTCCAGGCAAGCAGGCTGGCAGGAGGGCAAACGAAAATGGGGAATGGTGAGGGCGAACGGCGGGTCGTCACAGAAGGTGCCAGGTTTTAATTCGAAATTGGAGGGAGGAGAAGGGAGCAGTAAATGAGGAGGATAGCTCGGGCATTCCCGAGGCGGGAGAGCAGTCTCCCGAAACAGGATTCAAAGCTCCCGCCAAAAAGACTTTTTATTACGCGCACTTTTTGCAAAATGAACAAAAATAAGGGGAATCTCGTGTTTGAAAAAAGACAAACGATTGGTCACGATCTTGCACTCATAAAAAACGTGGACGCATTCCGGTAGACGACTTTCACGAGTCTTCGAGCGAGGGGGAAGGGGCTTGCTCCAGGATAAGTGACGGTCGTTCCCACCTGCCTCTGAGAGGGAAGCTAGGATGGATGACCCCACGCGTCGGTCAAAAAAAGGCCGACAAACGGAATGCGTCTTTCGGGGCCCTTGTTCCCAAGCAAGGGCCCCTTTTCTTTTCTTCATAACATCGGCAAAAAAATGTTATGACCGCAGGGCCTGCCCTCGTACGGGTTTACAAGGGGGGCAAATTCGGGCATGCCACGAGCTACTCTTCACAATACAACGCGCGAAACTCGTTAGATCTGAGAAACCGTTCCCACCGGGTCTACTCGACGCAACACCGGAATCTTCGCCTGCCTGAGCACGTGTTCCACTTCCGTTTCTTTCAGACGCGACCCGTCATACTCAAACGACAGCCGGTTTAGTTGTTCATCCACGCGGAAGCGCCGCAGTCCGTACGTGTTGGCAAAGCTGCCCAGGGCGCGCAGTTGTTCAGGCTTCAGCGGTGACTGCAATTCGTAGGTGATTTCCATCAGTGTCATGTACGCATTATACCAGCAGGCGTGCCCGGGGGGGAGGGGCATGTAGGGTCGTAGGCTGCAAAAACCAGTGGCACAGGCTTCAACTTGTTAGGTTTGACTTTCGCTGAAGTTGGCACGAGCTAAAAAACCACAGGCAGGAGCGAAAAAACCACAGCTGAAGCCTGTGCCACTGGAAGGGCGCCACCGGGTCAGACGCAATCCGAGGAGATATACGAATTGACGCTGCCTGGATTTATATAGGGGGAGGGGGTATAGTGGGACGGAAAGCGGGGGGCGCTGTGACGACAAAACAAGCAGCAACGGTTCACACGGCTTTGGCGTGCGGCTGCGGCGCGCGCAAGAAGGCTCGCAGAGCGCTTGCCGTGGATCCAGAAATTAAATCATCGAATCTGAAGCGCCTTCGCCGCATCGAAGGACAGGTGCGCGGGCTGCAACGCCTCGTCGAGGAGGACCGCTACTGCGCCGACATCCTGATGCAGATTTCCTCAGTGCAGGAAGCGCTGCGGTCCGTGGGCCGCGCCCTGATGCGAAATCATCTGCGCCACTGCGCCGCGAAGGCCATCCGCGACACCGCGCCGGGCCGCGCGGACGCGATGTACGAAGAATTGCTGAATCTGATGGATATGCAAGCGAGGTGATGGCTCAATGAAAACCCAAGACACTCCGGGCGGAGCCGCCGAAAAAGATCCCGTCTGCGGGATGACAGTGGACCCGGCGCGGGCAAAGGCGACATTCGATCACGGGGGCAAAACGTATTACTTCTGCTGCGCAGGGTGCGCGAAGAAATTCAGCGTGGCGCCTGCGAAATATCTGGCGCCCAGGACTTCCGTGGGCATTCTCCCGATTTTGCAAACAAACACTGGTTCTCTCCCAATTCTGCAAATGGCGGCGAACCCCGTCGTTCCGAGCGAAGCGAGAAATCCTTCTTCGATTGAGGAATCGAAGCGAGATTCTTCGGCACAAGGCGCGCCTCAGTTTACTGAAAACGTTTTCCGTGCACCGGATAACGACGCTTTGAATGGCCCCGGCAACAATTCAGTTTCCGCCCGGGAGAAAAACGATTCGTTCGAATACACATGCCCGATGGACCCGGAAGTACGCCAGCAGGGCCCCGGAGACTGCCCCCAGTGCGGAATGTCCCTGGAACCGCTTGTGATGACTCTGGGAACGACGAAAACCGAGTATGTGTGCCCGATGCACCCAGAAATCGTGCGCGGCGCTCCGGGTGATTGCCCGATCTGCGGAATGGCGCTCGAACCCCGGAACATCGTTGTGGAAGAAGAAAAAAATCCGGAACTGGCGGATATGTCGAGGCGGTTCTGGATTTCCGCTGCGCTCACGGTGCCGCTGCTGATTGCTGCCATGTCCGATCTTGTGCCGGCGATCACGCGTCTGATGCAAGCGGCGACGCCGCGGGTCTGGGAAATGTTCGAATGGATTCTGGCGACACCGGTGGTGGTGTGGGCCGGATGGCCATTTTTTGTGCGCGGCTGGCGGTCGCTGGTCACGCGGAATTTGAATATGTTCACGTTGATTGGGCTGGGCGTGAGCGTTGCGTATGGATTCAGCGTCGTGGGGGTGTTATTTCCGGGAATTTTTCCAGCGTCGTTTCGCGGCGAGGGCGGAGAAGTGGCCGTGTATTTCGAAGCCGCGGCTGCAATCACGACGCTGGCGCTGCTCGGCCAGGTGATGGAGTTGCGCGCGAGGAGCCGTACGGGCGCGGCGATCAAGGCGCTGCTTGGCCTTGCGCCGAAGACGGCGCGGTTGGTTCGAGACGATGGCACGGAAATCGATTTGCCGATCGAGCATGTGAGTCCGGGCGACCGGCTGCGCGTGCGTCCGGGAGAAAAAATTCCGGTGGACGGCGTGGTGGTGGATGGATCGAGCAGTGTGGATGAATCGATGATCAGCGGCGAGCCGATGCCTGTCGAAAAAATTACGGGTGAGCGCGTGACCGGAGCAACGGTAAACGGCGCGGGCACGCTGGTGATGAAGGCGGAGCGCGTCGGCAGGGAAACGCTGTTGGCGCAGATTGTGCAGATGGTCGGCGAAGCCCAGCGCAGCCGCGCGCCGATTCAGAAACTTGCGGACGCGGTGGCGGGATACTTTGTGCCCATTGTTGTTGGGAGCGCGATTTTGACGTTTGCGATCTGGGCGTTGTGGGGGCCGGAGCCTCGCATGGCGCACGCGATTGTGAACGCGGTCGCGGTGCTGATTATCGCGTGTCCGTGCGCGCTGGGGCTTGCGACGCCGATGTCGATCATGGTGGCGATGGGACGGGGCGCTTCGCTCGGCGTGCTGTTCAAAAATGCAGAGGCCATCGAGTTGATGCGCAAGGTCGATACACTTGTCATCGACAAGACAGGCACTCTCACCGAGGGAAAACCGAAACTGGTCACCGTGGACCCCGCGGAGGGATTTGACGCCGACACGCTGCTGCGTCTTGCAGCAACGCTCGAACGCGGCAGCGAGCATCCGCTGGCCGGAGCGATTGTGAAAGGCGCGGAGGAACGCGGCATCGTGACGGGCGCAACTACGGAGTTCGAGTCGCTGACGGGGCGCGGGGTGCGCGGGCGCGTGGATAATTATTCCGCCAGGCTGGAGGTCGCGCTTGGGAATCGGAAATTGCTGGAAGAATTGCACATGGATACAGGAGTTTTCGCTGCGAAAGCGGAAGCATTGCGGGCCGATGGGCAGACAGTCGTGTTTGTTGTGGTTGGAAATAGAATCGCGGGATTACTCGGCGTCGCCGATCCCATCAAACCGACAACGGCGGAGGCGATTGCTCAACTGCATGCGGACGGCATCCGAATCGTGATGCTGACGGGCGATAGCCGAACGACGGCGCAGTCAGTCGCGGCAAAACTCGCGACGTCGAGCGGGATGCAGATCGACGAAGTGATCGCCGAAGTTTTGCCGCAGGACAAGGCCGTTCAAGTCAAGCGTCTGCAGAGCGAAGGCCGCTTCGTCGCCATGGCCGGCGACGGAATCAATGACGCGCCCGCGCTGGCGCAGGCGCAAGTCGGCATCGCCATGGGCACCGGCACGGACATCGCGATGATGAGCGCCGGAGTCACCCTGGTGAAAGGCGACCTGCGCGGCATCGTCCGCGCCCGCGCGCTGAGCCGCGCGACGATGGCCAACATCAAGCAGAACCTGTTTTTCGCGTTCGTGTACAACTCGCTCGGCGTGCCCATTGCGGCGGGGATGTTGTATCCGTTCTTTGGGCTGCTGCTGAGTCCGATGCTCGCGGCGGCGGCGATGAGTTTCAGTTCGGTGTCGGTGATTACGAATGCTCTGAGGTTGCGGAGGGTGAAGCTTTCTGCGTGATTTGGTAGTACCGAAGGGATGGTAGAACGTAGCTCACCACGGGAGTGGTGGGTAACGTGTCGCGCCTGATTGAAAAACTCCGTTAGTGGCGACACATGGTTTTTAGCGATGGGGATTGGAAACGAGTCGTGCAACGCGAAACGCCAGTGTCGCCCCTCCAGGGCTTTGCGAGTTTAGCGCAATTCCCACCGTTGAAGCCGTGGGCTACAATCTGCCGTGCCTACGGCACTTTCGGACGTGCGGAATTTGTCCGTAGAGCGTTTGTAGTTGTGTCCGAGTCGTGGGGGAACGTAAAATCCCGTTCTACCGAGGGAGAGGAAGAAACCGGATTATATTGCCTGAATTGTTTCGGAACGAATCATGTTGTGGAACGAAATCCTGATGACGAGGGGCACAAATGGCCAAAGGATATTGGATCACTTTCTATCGGTCGATTTCGAAACCGGAAGCGATTGCGGAGTATGCGAAATTGGCTCTGCCAGCGATTGCGGCGGGTGGGGGGCGCGCTCTGGCCCGGGGAAATCCGGCGGGGGCGTTTGAGGAGGCGAAGGATGCGCGGACTGTGCTGATTGAGTTTGACTCGGTGCAGCAGGCGCTTGCTACGTATCAGGGGGCGGAGTATCAGGCGGCGCGGAAGTTGCTTGAGGGTGCGGTGGAGAGGGATGTGCGGATAATGGAAGGGGTTTAGTGAGTAGGGAGCAGTGCGAGGGTGGGCAGGTTTCATAGCTTGATGCGGGAAATGAGTGATGCCCCATCCTCGCTCTGGCCGGGACGGTGTTTTTGTTTTGTTTCCAGTAGCAGAAGTGTATCTTTCGAGACAGTCTTTAACTTCTTGGGCGTCCATACTTAACGGGGTGTGGATCTCTGTTGAATCTCAAGGAGGAAGTCATGACTGACTCGGGAGCCGCAAAGCCTGTAACCATCAAAGTGGTCGATATGCAGCAGCGGGAAGATGAGCGCGTGGAGAGTAAGGAAATCGAGCAACACGATTTGAGCCAGGGGTTGGAAAAGGAAGAAGATCAACGAATTGACGAGCGCGTCGTCAGTGAGCGAAATGAAATGCAGGATCTGAATCAAGGGACCGATACGGGAACGCATGGTTCCATTCGACATGGAGTCAAGTGGGGCGCGTCGTATCAGATGCGGAATTCTACAAGTCCGAAAATTGAAAAGAAAGACGACACGGACAAATCTTCCAGCTGACGAGGAACGATTTGAGCGAATCGCCGATTGTTCAATGGCGGCAAGGAAGTCTCCTAAAATGCGGAGGCGCCGGCCTCTGCTACGGCGTGGTCCTGATCCCCTGAACCGCCGCTCACGCCGATTGCGCCGACGACTTTGCCGTCTCTCTTCAGTGGAATGCCGCCGGCAAAGATCATGATTTTTCCATCGTTAGACGCGTGGATTCCGAAGAACTGATCGCCCGACTGGGAATGAGCGGCCAGATCTTTGGTGGCGATGTCGAAGGCGCGTGAGGTATAGGCCTTCTTCATCGAAATATCAATGCTGCCGATCCATGCGCCGTCCATCCGGACGTGAGCAACGATGTTTCCCCCTTCATCGGCGATGGCGATGTTCATGGGCTGGCCGATTTCTTTTGCTTTCTTCTCGGCGGCGGCGATTATACGGCGTGCGTCTTCCAGTTTTACGGCGGACATGATTTCTCCTCGAGTGGCACGGGCTATAGACTATGCGGGGGGTAATTTTAGCATCGTTGAGGGAAGTTCAGAACCTGTAGGCTGAAGCTTGTGCTACTTAGAATCAGTTCTGATCCAATAAAATCTCGATGGAGCCCATAATTTCCGGGGACTGCCAGTCCTGGGGGCCTACGATTTTGCGGGCCAGTCGGCCGCTGCGGTCGATCAGGTACGTTTCGGGGTACATCGACGTGCCATAGTCGATGCCGGATTTCTTGCTCGAGTCAATCGACGTGGGATAGATCACGCGATTTTCGGCGAGGAACTTTTCGTAGGCGGATTTGTCTTCGTCCATGCTTACGCCAAGGACGATGCCGCCGCGCGATGAAATGTCCTGCTGCAATTTATTGAGGGATTGAGTTTCTTCCAGGCACGGCTGGCACCATGACGCCCAGAAATTCAGCACTACGACCTTGCCTTTCAGGTCGGAAAGATGTGTAGCGTTTCGAACGTCGAGCAGGTGTGCGGCATCGTCGATCTGAAGGCGGAAATCCTTCGCTTTTTTTCCCGCCAGGCTGGGTTCGCCTTCGCGATAACTGGGGAAGGCGAAGGCGAGCAGGATTGCTCCTGCAAAGATCAGGCCGAGGGGACCTAAAATCTTGTGCTTCAAGTTTGCTGCTCTTTCTTACTTCGGTGAATTTTAGCCTGCCTCTGTATAATACCTTTTTCAATAGCGTTCGTGTGGGGGATTTGCGAGTAGCACAACCGCTCATGGCTGTGCGTTTTTCTTCATGTCTACTTTTCCAAAAATTGCACAGGCAAGAATGCCTGGGCTAACGGTGTCCGCCATCGTTCCTGCGCGTAATGAAGAGGCCACGATTGTGGCGGCTGTGGAGTCGCTGGCGGCGCAGGCGGAAATTACGGAAATATTTGTAGTCAACGATGAATCTTGCGACGCGACCGGTGCGCTGCTCGCGCAACTTGCTTCGCGATTTTCGCAATTGCGCGTGCTGGAAACCAAGGAACTACCGGGCGGCTGGGTGGGGAAGAACTATGCGGTTTCACTGGGGGCCGCGGCGGCGACAGGGGATTGGTTTTTGTTTACCGACGCGGACGGCGTGCATTTGCAGGGGTCCACGGCGCGGGCGCTGGCCGACGCGGCGGCCTCCGGAGCGGGGGTTGTTTCGTATTCTCCGGAGCAGGTGACGCTGACCTGGTGGGAACGCGCGCTGATTCCATTTGTGTACACGAGGCTGGGCCAGAAATTTTCTTACGCGGAAGTGAACGATCCCGATTGTCCGGAGGCTGCGGCCAGCGGTCAATACCTGATGATCCGGCGCGAGGATTACGCGAAGATTGGCGGGCACGCGGCGGTGGCCGGGGAAGTCCTGGAGGATGTGGCTCTGGCTCGACTGGCGAAGCAGCAGGGGATTCGCCTGCATTTCGCATCCGGGTACGGAATCATTCGCGTGCGGATGTACCGAACGTTTCGTGCGATGTGGCAGGGATGGACGAAAAACCTGTATCCCCTGATGGGCGGGACGTCGAAGGATGTGGGGCGCGAGATTCGGCGCATTGTGCCGTGGATACCATTGCTGTTGCTTTTGCTCACCCCGCTGCATCTAAGTCTGGGAGTGCTTGGCCTGGTTTTGCTTGCGGGACGGCATGCGGCTTATGCGGCCACGCTGCGGCGAAATCGTTTTCCTGCTTCGCTTGCCTTATACTACCTTCTAGGGGTAGCGCTGTACGCGGGGGCTCTGCTAGCTTCGGAATGGCGGTATCAGCGGGGAAGTGTAGCGTGGAGGGGGCGGGAGTATCCGGTTGGGCGCGGATCGTGAATCGTATTTCGTGAAAAGACGCTTCTGAACTGCTTGCTGATTTTTTTAGTTTTTCCTTCATTTATGGTCTATCTGACACGCAAGATTGAGTTTTCGGCTTCGCATCTGTATCACAATCCGGCGTTTTCCGCCGAGGAGAACCGGCGCGTCTTTGGGAAGTGCAACAATCCGCACGGACACGGGCACAACTATGTGCTTGAAGTGACCGTGGGAGGCGAGCCGAATCCTGCAACCGGCATGGTGCTCGATTTGAAGGAACTGAAGGAAATTCTTCAGCGCGAAGTGACCGACCGGATGGATCACCGTTTTCTGAATTACGAAGTGCCGGAGCTGTCAGGGCAGATTCCGACGTGCGAGAACATTGCGACAGCTATCTGGAATCTTCTGGAGCCGAAAATTACGAGCGGCCATTTGCACCGCGTGCGGCTGTATGAGACGCCCGACTTGTTTGTGGACTGCTACGGGGCCGGGAACGGGGCGGCTTCGCAAGCAGGAGCCGCGCGATGAACCTGCATCTGACGCGGCGGTACAAATTTTGCGCGTCGCACCGGCTGCACAGCGCGCAACTCAGCGTCGATGAAAACAAACGCGTGTACGGCAAGTGCAACAATCCGTTTGGGCATGGGCACAACTACATTGTTGAAGTCGCGGTTTCCGGGCCGGTCGATCCGTCGACGGGAATGATTGCGAATCTCGGCGATCTGGATGCGTTCGTCGATGCGCGCGTGATCGAGCCGTTCGATCACCGCTATCTGAATGAAGAGGTGGCCGAATTTCGCACGCACGTGCCGACTACGGAAAATCTTTGCATCGAAATATTTAACCGGCTGCGCGAATTTCCACTCGCGAAACTCGAACGCGTGCTGGTGGAAGAAACAGGATCGAACAGTTTTGAATATGCGGGAGAGGCCCGGGGAGAAAATCCATGAGCGAAAAAATCAAGCTGACCGAAGAGCTCGCGCTGACCGATGCCGGCGCCGTTGGAAACAAGGAGACGATTGCGGACCTGGTGCGGCGCATGCTGCAAATGATCGGCGAGGATCCGGAACGCGATGGGCTGAAGCGGACTCCTGAACGATTTGAAAAGGCTTTGCGGTATCTGACCAGCGGCTATCAGCAGGACCCGGAAAAATTATTGAACGGCGCGATGTTCAGCGTGTGCTACGACCAGATGGTGCTGGTAAAGGACATCGAAGTGTACAGCCTGTGCGAGCATCACATGCTGCCGTTCTTCGGGAAGTGTCATGTGGCATACATTCCGGACAAGAAAGTTGTCGGGCTCTCGAAAATTCCGCGCCTCGTGAACATGTACGCGCGGCGCTTGCAGATTCAGGAACGGCTGACGAATCAAATCGCCGGAGCGATCCAGCAGAAGATTTCACCGCTGGGCGTGGGCGTGGTGATCGAGGCGCGGCACATGTGCATGGTAATGCGCGGGGTGGAGAAGCAGAGTTCACAGACGGTGACCAGCGCGATGCTGGGATCGTTCCGGGAGAACATGAACACGCGTGAGGAATTCCTGGCTTTGATACGGGGGAAGTAAGAGTGAAGGCATGACACAGAGCATGGCACAGAGGGGCGCGGGAAAAACCTGAGAGTGAAATTCGGGAAGCTTTCGAGGTTTTTTACGAAATTGATTTTGAATTATCTCCGTGCCTCCGCGGCAAATCTCCTGCAGGCCGTCGATTCATTTCGAATTTAAATTAACAGTAGAAATATTTTGCATGATCGAGACGCGTGTGGTAGTCTTCCAAAGTCGAAGAGAAGACGAAACGAGAGTAAAGTTCAGGGGTTCGGCGGAGAGGACGACTTGAGAGAAGCCAAGTCAATGTTGATCGAGCAGTACCGAGCGCACGTGAAGGATACGGGCTCGCCGGAAGTTCAGATCGCGCTTTTAAGCGAGCGCATCAACTATCTGACGACGCATCTGAAGTCGCACCTGAAAGACCATGCGTCGCGACGCGGGTTGATCATGATGGTCAACAAGCGGCGCCGGCTCTTGGATTACCTCAACCGCCGCGATCCGGATCGGTATCGCGAGATTGTCAATCGCCTTAGTTTGCGCAAGTAATCGCCCCGCCCGTGCGGGACGCAGTCGCGCCAACAATATCTCCGAGCCTTCAAAGGGTTCTGCAGGAATGTTGCGGCCAGTGGACGAATAGCGTCCGGCCGCTTTTTTTATAAGCAGAACCCGGTATTTTATTTTTCTCGCGGATTTTCCTCGTTATTCTCTTCCAAACAAAACGGGAATCGTCTCTCCCGCACTCGAATGGCTTTCCGAGCGCGTTTTGCCCGATGATTCGGGACGCGCCGGATTAGCGAAAGGATTTCAAAACGATGTCACAAGCAGCTCCAGCTCCTCATCAGGTTACGGTCGAGGTCGGCGGACGCACGCTGACTCTGGAAACCGGAAAAATTGCCAAGCAAGCCAATGGCGCGGTACTGGCGCGCTATGGCGATACGGTCGTGCTGGTCACGGCGTGCATGGATAACAAAGCGAATGACCGCGATTTTCTTCCGCTTACCGTGGACTACCGCGAATACACGTATTCCGCCGGAAAAATTCCGGGCGGATTTTTCAAGCGTGAAGGGCGCCCCTCGGAGCGCGAAATTCTGACTTCCCGCATGATCGATCGCCCGCTGCGTCCGTTGTTCCCCGAGTCCTGGCGAAATGAAACGCAAATCGTCGCGATGGTGCTGTCGGCGGACAGCGAAAACGATCCGGACATGATCGGGATCACGGCGGCTTCGGCGGCGGCTTATATCTCGGACCTGCCGTTTACGACGCCTGTGGCGGCGGTGCGCGTGGGCCTGGTGGACGGGAAGTTGGTCGCCAATCCGACGACAGCGGCGCAGAAGACGAGTCTGCTGAACATCATCGTGGTCGCCACCGAACAGGCGATTGTAATGATCGAAGCGGGCGCGATAGAAGTGAGCGAAGATCAGGTGGCCGACGCGCTGCAATTTGGGCACGAGCAGATCAAGCTCATCATCAAGGCGATTCAAGAACTGCACGACCAGCTCAAACCGAATAAGGTGACCGTTGCACCGCTGCCGTTCGATGAAGCGCTCTACAAGGAAATCGAAACGAAATTCGGCGCGAAGCTGCACGACGCCCTGGACACGAAGAAATATCCCAAGAAGGAAAGCTATCGCCTGATTGACGAGGTCAAGAAAGCGATCAAGGAATCGATTCCGGAAGATGACGTGGAGAAGCGCGTGCTCGCGATGCGCGCCTTTGAGCGGCTGCGCGAGAAATATTTCCGTGAGGACATTCTGAATCTGAACCGTCGTCCCGATGCGCGGGCATTCGACGAAATCCGCGATATCACTTGCGAAGTCGGGGTTTTGCCCCGGGCACATGGCTCCGCCCTATTCACCCGAGGCGAGACGCAGGCGCTGGCGACCACCACACTCGGCACCAAGGAAGACAAGCAGCGTCTCGATCTTTTGTTCGAGGACGAAGCGTTCAAGCGCTTCATGCTGCACTATAACTTCCCGCCGTTTTCCGTCGGCGAAGTGAAATTTCTGCGAGGTCCCGGCCGGCGCGAAATCGGACACGGCGCTCTTGCCGAACGCGCCTTGATGAACCTTCTGCCGCCCGAAGCGGATTTCCCGTACGCCATGCGGCTGGTTTCGGACATCATGGAATCGAACGGGTCGTCTTCGATGGCCACGGTTTGCGGAGGTTCGCTTTCGCTGATGGACGCCGGTGTGCCGATTCGCGCGGCTTGCGCAGGCATCGCGATGGGTCTAGTGGTCGAAGGCGAAAAGGCGGCCATTTTGACCGACATCGCAGGAGCGGAAGATCACTACGGCGATATGGATTTCAAGGTTGCCGGAACGCGCGTTGGCATCACCGCGTTGCAGATGGACATCAAGGTGGGCGGCGTCAGCGTGTCGCTGATGCGCAAAGCGTTGGAACAGGCGCGGCGCGCGCGGCTGCACATCCTTGATGTCATGGACCAGACGATTTCCTCGGCGCGGCCGAAGATGTCGATCTTCGCTCCGCGCCTGCACCTGCTCCAGATTCCGACGGACAAGATTCGCGACCTGATCGGGCCGGGCGGCAAGAAAATCCGCTCGATCATCGAAGCGACCGGCGTGAAGATCGACGTGATGGACGACGGCAAGGTGCACGTGTTCGCGAACAGCGGGCCGGCGGCCGAATCGGCGTTGCAGATGATTCGCGAAGTCACGGCTTCCGCCGAGATCGGGAAGACGTATCTCGGCAAAGTCGTGCGGCTGGCGGATTTCGGAGCGTTCGTGGAAATTTTTCCGGGCACCGACGGCTTGCTGCACATCAGCGAAATCGCGGAGCAGCGTATTCGCGACGTTCGCGATGAACTGAAACTTGGCGATCAAGTGCTCGTCAAGGTGCTCGCCATCGAGGGCAACAAGATTCGCCTCTCGCGCAAGGCTGTGTTGCGCGAGCAGCGCGAGAAACAGCAGAAGGATGCGCCGGGGGGCGGTCAGGCGTAAGGACTTAGAAGGATGGATGCAGTGGGAACGGGAAAGCGAGCGATCGCTTTCCCGTTTGTTTTTTAGTAGGACAGGTTTCAGCCTGTCCTACTTACTGCACTCGTCGAATTCTTGCGCCTACGGAGGAAAGTTTTTCTTCAATGCGTTCGTACCCGCGGTCGATATGATAGACGCGATCGATCAGGGTTTCCCCCTGCGCGACCAGTGCCGCTAGCACGAGCGAAGCGCTGGCGCGCAGGTCCGAGGCGATCACGCTAGTGCCGGACAGCTTTGTGGGGCCGTGAACGACGGCGCGGCGTCCTTCGATGGAAATATTCGCGCCCATGCGGATCATTTCACTGGCGTGGAGATAGCGGTTTTCGAAGATTGTTTCCGTGACGATGGATGTTCCTTCGGCCTGTGTGGCCAGCGCCATGAATTGCGCCTGCATGTCCGTGGCAAAGCCGGGATATTCTTCGGTGCGCACGTCGGCGCCGACGAGTTTCTTCGCGCCGCGAACGGTGAGCGCGTGGCGGCCCGTCTCATGGATTTCAACTCCGGTTTCGCGCAGCTTCGCGATGATGGAATCCAGGTGCGCGGGTTCGCAGCAGGTGAGTTCGAGCGCGCCGTTCGTAATGGCCCCGGCGACGAGGAATGTTCCGGCCTCGATGCGGTCGGGGATAATCGTGTGCGTCGCGCCGTGCAGTGTTTCTTTTCCTTGAACGCGAATCGTCGAGGTTCCCGCGCCCTCGATTTCCGCTCCCATTTTCGTCAGCAAGGCCGCCAGGTCTGTGATTTCCGGTTCGCGCGCCGCATTTTCTATTTTCGTTTCTCCCAACGCGAGGACCGCTGCCATCAGCACGTTTTCCGTACCGGTGACGGTGATCTTGTCGAAGAACACGTGACCGCCGGGAAGGCGGCCTCCGCCAGGGACGCGCGCTTCGACGTAGCCGTGGGAGGTGCCTATTTCCGCGCCCATCTGTTCGAGGGCTTTCAGATGAAGGTCCACGGGGCGCGCGCCGATGGCGCAGCCGCCGGGGAGTGATACGCGAGCGGAGCCGGTGCGAGCGACCAGCGGGCCGAGCGTAAGGATCGAGGCGCGCATTGTCCGCACCAAATCGTAAGGTGCTTCCGCGCCGTTCACCTGCGTGGCATGGATGATCATTGCCGTGGGAGGGAGTTCCGGCGTCTCGACCGTCGCGCCCATGTACGCAAGTAGTTTGCCCATGGTGATGATGTCACGCACGCGCGGAATGTTATCGAGCTCCACGCGGTCGCTGGTCAGCAGCGCCGCGGCCATCGCGGGCAGTGCGGAATTTTTCGCGCCACTGATGCGCACCGAGCCTTCGAGTGGTCTTCCGCCTTCGATCAGGAGTTTATCCATGGAATGCCGTTGTGACCGAGTTCGTCACTTATTTTCCTTTTTGAAATTTTCAAACGCAACTCCTACTGACATCCCCCGCTTCTCTCGGAATCGCGGCGCATTCGTTTTTCCGCGACTGGTAAAATCGCAGCGATTCTTCCTGTCCGTTGTCATCGCTAATGCCGCGACTCACAAATCGTATGCCCCGGCGCAAAAGCCAATAAGGCGGCCCAGGGCAGATTCAATGCCAGGGCGATGCGAACGTTGCCATTTGCAATTCGCAGACGCCGCTGCGCTTCGCGCGGATTTGCCCCTGTCTTTAACATAATGAGCGATACGTCCATTCTGTGTCCCGATTGACGCAGGGCGCGTGTCGCATCGGCTACGGTTGCGCCGGTCGCTTCCATAAGAATTCGGAGGCCTCTGGCCCGCAACTTGCGATTGGTCAACGCCACGCCAATCATCCAGTTGTCATAGACGCGCCCGAGAAGAATCATCGACGCTGTAGAGAGCATGTTGAGAACCATTTTCTGAGCCGTGCCCGCCTTCATGCGTGTCGATCCGGTGATGACCTCGGGGCCGGTGGGCGTGACGATGCCGATTTTTGCAAGTTTTGTGATCGGTGTTCCAGGGTTTGAGGTAATCCCGATAGTGAATGCGCTCAGTCTTTGTGCGTATTCCATCGCTCCCAGAACGTAGGGCGTTCCACCGCTGGCTGCGATGCCGACTACAATATCCTCACGGCTCAAGTTGCGTGCTTTCAGGTCGCGGGCGC
>CAWBGM010000018.1:0-1330424 GCA_963788335.1 Terriglobia bacterium | reverse complement strand
TGGTCCGCCTATTTCTCCGAGCCTCTTTTTCCGCGAACTGCTGAGACCACGCGCAAACCGTTTCCACTTCCTCCGGAGAAAGAGTCCCATCCTTATGCATCAATCGATAATTCCAGGGCGGCATATCTTTTTGCCGAATGAGTTTGCAGATGAGGCCCAGATGTTCCTGACCCTCCTGCGGATTGACTTGCGCCTCCCAGTCCTGAAGGTTGATGTGGCTTCTCGCCGTATTCACATCGCTGACCACCAGCCAGGAGACCGGTGCGATATGGCTGTACCACGGCCAGATCGTCGCGCTCGAATGACAGTTATAGCAGGTGCGCTGCAGACGAGTTGAACGTTAAGGGGGACAGGGACGTGAGCCTCAAGACTACGCGAAGCAATCACTGGGGGATTGGTCCGGATCGGCTGCACGATTTGGATGAGAATAAAAAAGACGATCAAGCCTGTCAAAATCCATTTTGCCGAGCCGCGTCTCATGAAATCATTTCTCCCGAAAGTTTCTGGATTTAAAATGGCGTAACGGGCTCAGCAGCCCATATTCATTTTCGCCATCGGAGTACATGTTCCCGGCCCGCGCTCATCGGTGAATCCCTTGAAACTGAAATTGAATAATTCCGGTTTGGCATCCGGCGCCATGCCGGGCAGATGAAGCAGAACGGTGAGAGCGATTGGGAATTTGACGCCATCTCCGAGATTTGCTTCCATCGTTTCCTTTTTCTTTCCGGGAGCCAGATTGATTTTCGGCGCGTCCTTCTAGTTCCGATCTGCACGGTGCCGCTGGCTTCGCGAACTTCCTCGGCCTTCAGCGGTTTCGTGTGGTCATCATAAAGATACACGCGAAACGTTCCGGGCGGCAGGATAACTCCCTCCAAATGATGCTTGTTGTCCAATGACATAAAGAAGGTTCCCCCGTGCTTTGGTTTGTGGTCCATGTGCGGGCCTTGTTGTTCCGGCACGGCAGTCGTGGAGCCCGTGGAGGGACTCTGGCCGTCGCTCTGATTCTGCGGCACATTCACGATTGAAACGCCCGCAGCCCAGTCTCCGCGGGATGACGGAATTCGACCCGCGAATCCCGGGGGGGCGATCAGCGCCGCCACGCCGGCACCTGCGACAAAAATAGTTTGAATCATACGCATGGATAATCTCCTTATGGCGAATTCGCTTCCTGAAGGTTTTTAAGATGACAGGGCAGTCCAAGACCACGGAGGTCTTACGATCGAGGGGGTTTCTCGGTGTCCGGAATGAATCCAGGTGGAAACAGAGCAGCAATTTCCTCCGTCGAGAGCCGCATTGCAATAGCTTCAGCTGGGAAGTTCCGGGCCCGTAAAATTGCCAATTGGAAAGCAGGCGATCCAATTCTTTCCGTCCCATCCGACGAAGAGTGACTCATTCCACATCGGCAATCCGCGAGGTGCATCCCAATGCCGCGGATTTCCCCACCAATTCAGCGCCGCCCGGCTGGACCGGATGAACGGGGCACACACCGCGAGAGCAGCAGCCTGGCGCTGAACTGCAAGACGCCTGCGCGATTCCAGCGCACCAGCTTCCCAGAAGCACAAACAATAGAAGGATGGCGCGAACGCGATTCATGAGCAATTGATATCACAGATTGGAATTCGGTGACAAGAACTCGGAAAATCGTTCGCACGAACTCGAATGGCTGCTGGAAAATATTATTCCAAATACAAATGCTCACCATCATGTTTGTCAACTCCACATTTGTGATTGTTACCAGTGAAAGTATGAATTGGACGGGCTGGTTAACAGAACATAAAGTTCCTTTGCTGGTCGGGGTCCGCTATTTAGGGGCCTACCGGCGGAAAAGGAGTTGCTCATCATATGAAGAAAACATATGGGGTGTGTTTCGGTATGTTGGCAATGGGGCTGGCGGTGTTTGGGGCGCCGGCTATCAGGGCAGCAGGTGGAAATGACGCAAGCACGGAAAGCACGACGGCTGCGGCCACCACGCCCGTAGCATCAAGTCCAGCAGATCTGGACCATCGCATTGAAGCTCTGGAAATGGAATTGTCTGAACTGAGAACGGAACTGGCGGCCAAGAAGACCGAAGAACCGGTGGCCGGGGTTCAGGCCGCGGCGCCTGCAACGGACGCCGCTAAACCGCCCGACAAAGTGACGGTGGCAAGCTTGCTGGGACCCACGTCGGTAAGCGGTTTTTTTGATGTTTACTACAATTATGATACGAACCATCCTGCTGGCAAGACTATCGGCGCTTGCTCATTTGATTGCCGGGATCATTCGATTTCCCTGAACATGATCGAACTGATTTTGGACAAGGCTCCGGACCCGATGGGGGGGCTGGCTGGGCGGACAGGCTACCATTTCTCAGTGGGCTATGGCGACACGCAAGTGGCAATTAACAACGCTCAAAATGCGTCTTCGGGTTTTGGTGCAAACCAGCCGGGCTTCGATCAGTACGTGAAGGAAGCTTATTTTTCCTATCTGGCTCCGGTAGGCTCGGGACTGCAAATTGATGTCGGAAAATTTGTCACGCCGATGGGAGCGGAAGTCATCGAAAGCAAGGACAACTGGAACTACTCCCGCGGCCTTCTGTTCAATTATGCAATTCCGCTCAACCACTTTGGCGCTCGTGCGAAATACACCTTTAACAGCAAGTTCAATGCGACCGGATATTTCGTCAACGGTTTCAATAACGTAGTCGACAATAATTCCGGCAAGACGTATGGAGTCGACCTCGGTTGGACACCCGACAAGAAAAATACCTTCACGCTGAACTACTTTGCCGGCCCTGAACAACCCACAGGGTCATACGGACCAGCCGCGGCAACCGGGACCGGCTTTACAACGTCGACAGCCTATGGCGGCAAACGTGGGATCTTGGTGTATATGTACAACTTCACGAGCAAATTGACGTTCATGGCCAACTATGACTATGTCCATGGCGATCGCTTGATCGTCAACACAGCCACTGCTCCCTGGAAGCTATCCAACCCGGTTTACTACACCGGTGGGGCGGGCTACCTGAAATATGCCTTCAACGACAATAACTACGTGGCTGGCCGATATGAGTACATTTACGATCGGAACGGCTTTCTATCCGCAAACAACTTACTGGCCAGCACAGGGACGCCGCATGCACACATCCAGGAGTTCACGTTCACGTACCAGCATACCGTTGCAACCCACTTGCTCACCCGGTTTGAATATCGGCGAGATATGTCAGGAACTCCGTTCTTCCCAATATCTAACTTTGGTCCCGGAGTCAAACAACAAAACATACTCACGGTGGGCATGATCTTCCTGTTCGACAGCCGCGACGCCAAGTAAGGGCGTAGTGGAAGTCGCACGGAGAAGTTCCACGTGATTCAGTCAGCTCAGCTCAGCTTCAGAGAAGAAAGAATGCAGACGACCGGCGGCGGGAGAGGCGAACGATCACCTCTCCCGCTTTCCGGTTACTTGAAGGATCGTACTGAGAGCAAAGCGAATCAAGGCATCCTGTGGCAATCTAAGGTTCCCCTCGAAGAAGTTTAGGTTATTTGGTTCTTCTTGAAGGATGGAGTGTACCCGGATAACCGATCCAGCAGCGCGGCCCGCCGGCACATTCTTCTCGGACACCGCGGGCGCCACATCTTGTGGAATTAACAGGTAGAATGGCCCTATAGTGTATGGCGCCGCCAAGACGCGGTGAGGATTCGAATCTGCGGTAACTACCTGAGGCGAAGATGATGACGAAGGTCGAAGCGATTGTTCAGCCGTCCCGGTTTGAAGCGGTGAAAGACGTTCTGACTGAACTTGGGATTGGGGGCATGACCATATCCGATGTACGAGGACACGGCCGTCAAAAGGGACACACCGAAGTGTATCGAGGGCGCGAATATACGGTGGACCTCCTCCCGAAAATCAAAATTGAAATGGTGATCCCCGATACGTTGGTGGACGCCGCCGTCGATGCAATTTTACAAAGCGCGTCCACGGGAAAAATTGGCGATGGCAAGATTTTCCTTTCCAAGGTGGATCAGGCGATTCGCATTCGCAATCAGGAGCGCGGAGCTTCCGCACTCTGATTCGTTCGCAGTGCCGGCCCCGCCACGTCTGCGGCGGCCACAGAAGTGGTTTTGCATTTCCGCCGATAAATTTTGTAAAGGCTGGCGGGAGACTTGTTGGCCCAAAACGAAACTGGGGATATGAAGCTGGATAGCCGCACTTCCACATTGCAGGATTTGTATGCCGATGAGACCGCGCGGATTCGCAAGGACTTCGAGGATTCAGGCGATGGAAAGGCGGCGATTCGAGACCGCACGGCCCTGATCGATTCGGTGGTCATCGAGTTGTGGAACGAAGTGTCCGCTGCGGCGGAGCCGATCAAAGGGTTTTGCATTGCGGCCATGGGCGGATACGGCCGCCGCGCGCTGTTTCCGTACTCGGATATCGATCTTCTTTTTCTGTACGAAAAAGAGGGCCGCGAAGAGCTTTTCAGCAGAAAAATAATCGCCCCGCTTAGCCAGGCTCTCTGGGATCTGCATCTTCGGGTTAGCCCTACCACTCGCACTCTCGCCGAATGCGGCAAACTTCACCGGAACAATATTGAATTCAACATTTCGCTTCTCGATTGCCGCTACATCTGCGGCGACGAACAACTCTACGAGCAGCTTCGCACCCGCGTGATTCCCGGCATGGTGACGCGCGAATCGCAAAGCCTGATGCAGGAACTTAGCAGCCTTGCGCGGTCCCGCCATGAGAAATACGGGCAGACCATTTTTCATCTCGAGCCAAATATCAAAGACGGACCCGGCGGTTTGCGGGACTATCAGGTAGCGTGCTGGCTGGCGCAGATCTCGGAAATGAAGCATTCCCGCGAATGGAAAGATGCGATTGGACTGCTGCCGGCTCCGCTCCGTTCGGACGCAGCCAACGCCATCGATTTCCTCGATGCGGTTCGCTGTTTCCTTCATTACCGGCAGGGCCGCGATCTGAACGTGCTCACCTATGAGCTGCAAACCGAGGCGGCAGCGAAGGGAATCGGGCTTCACGGCGGCCAGGCTGCCAACCCAAACGATTGGATGCGCGTCTATTTTCGACAGGCGCGCGCCATCGACCGGCTGACCGTTCTGTTCGACGAAGTGCCGCGTTCCAAATCCCTGTTGACGCGAATCCTGGGCATTCGGAAGTCGCCGCTTTCCACCACAGAATTTACTGTGATCGATGGCCGCGTTTCCTTGTACAAAGCCGATATCGTCGAAGATCCCGAAGTCATGTTTCGTCTATTCGGATTGGTGGGCGCGCACAACCTCAAACTGGCCGCGGAAACGGAAAATTCAGTCGAGGCCGCGCTGCCTCAGATTAAAAAATGGGTTTCCACTACTCCCGATCTCTGGGATCATTTCCGGAAAATATTGCTGTTGCCGTATGCGGCGGCATCGCTGCGCGCCATGCACCGCCTTGGTTTTCTTGTGCTCATGTTCCCTGAATTTAAGCTGATCGAGTCGCTGGTGATCCGTGACTATTATCACCGCTACACCGTGGACGAACACTCTCTGGTCACCATCGAGACGTTGCATAGCCTTTCCAAGGCGGGCGGCGGATTGAGCGGCAGATTCCAGGACATCCTCTCGAGCCTGGAACATGCCGAATTGCTTTATCTGGCGTTGCTGTTTCATGACGTTGGGAAAGGCATGCCTGTCGATAAACATATCGAGGGAAGCCTTACCGCGGTGCAAGGGGTTTTCGATCGGTTGCGTCTCGATTCGTTTGGCCGCGAAACGGTGAATTTTCTGATCGGCGCCCATCTGCGGATGTCCGCAACGCTGATGCGGCGCGATATTTTCGATCCTGAAGCGGTCCACGATTTTGCTCAAGCCGTTGGCACCATCGAAAACCTGAAAATGCTCACGCTGTTCACCTACGCGGATATCAAGGCGGTGAATCCCGAGGCCCTCACTCCGTGGAAAGCGGAGATGCTCTGGCAACTCTATGCCGCCAGCGAAAATTATCTGAACCGCTCGGTGGACGACCAGCGCCTGTACGTGGCCGGGGGGGACGCCCAGCAACTCGAGCGCCTGATTCCCGCCGGCGGCGATCCGGCTGAGGCGGAACGCTTCCGCAATTATCTAGACGGCTTTCCCAAGCGCTATCTGCTGACGCACTCGCCAGCGGAAATTTCGACGCACTACCGGATGTATCGCCGCCTGGGCCATTCTGTCGCGGAAATCAGCATCACCAAGCGCGATGAATATTACGAGTTGGTGCTCGTGACCACCGACCGCCCGTTCCTTTTCGCCAAGATTGCCGGAACGATTTCTTCGTGGGGAATGAACATCCTGAAAGCGGACGCCTGCGCAAATAAAACCGGCGTTGTTCTGGACTCGCTGCGTTTTTCCGACAGGTTCCGGACGCTCGATCATAATCCGACCGAAACGATGCGCCTGAAGCAACAGTTGGTCGCCGCGATTTCAGGGGAGCTGGATGTCGCCGACTTGATGAAGCGAAAATTCCAGCCGGAAAAGCGCCCCCCAAAGGTTCGCGTGGAAACCGTGATTCATCTCGACAACGAAGTTTCCTCGCACAGCACGCTCGTGGAAATCGTGGCCCTCGACCGTCCCGGCCTTTTGTACGATATCAGTTCCACATTCGCCGAACTCGGCTTCAACATCGATGTGGGCCTGATCGACACCGAAGGCGGGACCGCCACTGACGTGTTCTACGTCACGCAAAAGGGCCTAAAGCTTTCAGCCGAACAGCAGCACCGGCTGCAAATCGCCCTGCAACGCCGCCTCTAATCCCGGCTATCCGTGTTCCATCCGCGAGTCCATCCTGAACTTCGGGTGCCGCACCCTGAAAAACGGGAAAGGGTCGGCCACCGGCCAATCCGCTTCACCTTGCTGACATCGTTTTACGCTTCATGACCGGACACATTATAAATAATGATTTGAATTTTTTAGTGCCCGCACGTTTGTCGCGCAACTATAGTCCTGTCGTCCGACTTGCATCCCTGTATTGACACCACTCGCATGACGGGGCGCTATCTGGAGGAGTGGGGCGTTTTAAGATGTCGAGCACCTCTTTTAGGAACGCAAAAAAACCGGAATCATCACGGGGAATCTCAATCCAATTCACTGATCCCGTCAAAGCTGCAAAGTCACTGTTCCCCGTTGAAAATGATTTCGGCTCAAACACTACTAGTCCCAACCTAGCCACGGGGGACAACGACAGATTGCCCGAGGCAGCATTCTCCAGCGCGAGAGCATATGCATGAAGTTGGCGACCGTAGAATGGGATGTGCTGACTCCTTGTTCCGGAAGTCTTAAAATCAATGACTCCATAAGCGCCTTCATGGAATCGAACAATAGTGTCTAATTTTCCTCGGATTGTGCACATTGAAGTGTGACTAGGTACGGCGAGAGGCACCGATTGAACCCAACCTGCGCTCGGGTCAATGACTCCAGGCGGTAGAAATGGCATGACGTCACTCGTCAGTTTTCCCGCATAGTGTTTTTTCATCTGGTTATCGATAATCGTGAAGATCCTCGGCATCAAGGGTCTGGGTCTGCGGAAGTTGGACACGACTTTTAGATAGAAACAACGTTTGCATTCTTCCCAAAGGAACGCGAAGTCCGAGGGGTTTAGAATCCAGTTGCGTTCGGAACCCGGCATGGTTACCGCCACCTTTTTAACTCCTCAATCCTCCCTTGAAGCCAGTACGGGCAGGTTTCGCAGTCGGCACATTGTTTAGGAAGGCTAAATTTACATGGAAATAAATGCCGTGAATGGGACGATATATTCTGGCTGAAAAGCCACTTTTTTCGAGAAGCAGCTCGCCCCAACTGCTCCTCTTATCTCTCCCATAGTTTGCCTAGTAGAGAGATTCATGCTTGTGTGTGGGCTGCAAACAGCCATTAAGATGGGCGAAGCATGATCCCGCTAATATACCTCCTGGCTTCGTTTCGCGTCCAATTCCTGTCCAAAATCAAAATCACTCCATTTCGTAAACCAATATTTCCGATAGTTAATGACGGACTCCTGCATGGCGTCATCGACTATCCCGTATAACCGCAGGATTTCTTTCTTGGTCGCAGTCTTCAAATAGGGACAGGTCAAGCAATCGAGTAGCAGTAGTGTCAGCTCAGTATCCTTTCGTAAAGTTGCACTCCTCGTTCTAAATTTCCTGATAATGGCCTCCTCGATAGCGTTCCGGAGACCTGAATATCTAGACCTATCACGAACGTAGAAAAGCAGTACAACAAGAGAAATGTAGTTTAGCGAAACGTTCGGCGAGTAGGTATTGTTCAGAACCTTGATTCCAAAGTACGAACACAATGTATCCACATCTAGGCGGTAGTCACCTCCGAGTTCGGACAAGGCAATTAGCAGATAGAGCGTTTCTACGGGAGTGTGCTCCGAATCTCTATTCTTTCTAAGAATTAGGCCGATGTTGTCATAAATAAGTTTGCAGACGGAGTGCCTTAGATCGGCACTGAATTCGTTACCCTTAAGAACGAATATGAAAACATGCAAGATTCTGCATAATCGGATGGTTGTGTTTACTCTCGGCGACGCAGAGTAGATGAAAAATGTAAAATCACAAATTTCATAGATAGCCTGTACAAGATTCTTTTCAGACCTTTCATCTTTGCCTAACGAGCGATAGTCACGAATGATCTGGATACACCTTCGTTCAACAATAGAAAGCGTGTACGTTAGCGTGTATTGCTCCCCACTAATTTAGACAGTCAGGGTCTCGTTTTTTAGTACAGCTGCAAAAGCCAAGAAGGCCTCGTGCGGCGTCCGATTTTGGACTCCGTGATGAGGCCGGTCGTGATTGTACTCCTGGATCCAGCGACCGATCGACTCCCGCGCTTCCGGCACGCTGCGATATTCCGCCGTCCATACTTCTTCTTCCTTCAGGCTGCGATGGAATCGTTCGATGTAGCTGTTGCCTTCCGGGTGATGATACGCCGTGCGTCGATGCGTGATTCCCAGCCGGTTCAGTGTTTCGATAAACCGCGACGAAGTGAACTGCGTTCCGTTGTCGGTGGTCAGCGTCACGCAGGCCTCGCGACTGCCCTCGGGCAGTCGGGCCAGTACCGCGTGCTCGACCGCTGCCAGTGCGTCTTCCGTTCGGCAGCGATGCGAAAGATCCCATCCCACGATCTCCCGTGTGCAGCAGTCAATCACACAAACCAGATACGCCCAGCCCACAGCTGGCCCTGCCCAGATTTTCGTCATGTCCGTTTGCCAGATTTGATTCGGTTCTGCAGCTTCCACGCGGCCCCACTCTTTCTTGCGTCGTGCGCGCAGACGACGAGAGCGCACGAGCAAACCACGTTCGCGCATCACGCGTAGCACACGCTTGCGATTCACGGCTAGCCCTTTGTTCCGTTGCAGCCACCAAGCCACGCGCCGATAGCCGTATGCCAACTTCTCTCCGCACGCCTCGACGATCTGCTCATCGTAGATTCGATTGGCCCGACAGCCTCGCGGCTTCTTGCGGTAATACAAGCTCGACCGGCTAATCGCTAAAGTCGTCGCGACCAACGTCGCCGTGTAGCCCTGCGCCATCATCTCTCGTGCCTGGGAGTGAGCCGCACCGCAGCTCACTCCCCCACGACGTTTTTTAGGATTTCGATCTCCAGCGCCTTGCGCCCCAGCGTGCGTTCTAGTTGCCGGATGCGATGGTCTTTTTCGGTTTCGGCCGCGGCAGCGCTTCTCCCCCCAAGCGCTGCCTTGGCTCCTTGTTCCGCTTCGTCCCTCCAGCGATAGTACAGATTCGCAGCAATGCCGTGACGCCGGCACGTCTCCGAAATGTTCCCGCTCTTCATGCCTTCCTGCACAATTTGCCACTTCTCTTCAGGGGATCGATCTACTCGTGGTTTCCTGCTCATGTTGCCTCCTGTTTTTGGAGGCCCTGATTCTACCTAATTGAGGTGTCCAGTTTTAGAGGGGAGCAATACAATCTCGTCTTTAGCGCCTCGTTAGAAAGGGATTCAATTTGCGAGTTTAGGCTCTGATCCAGAGTTTTCAATTCAGCTGGACTTGAAAGATGGCTATTTGAATAGAACACGCCAATCATGACATTGTTCTTATTGTTGTGGAGACGCGTATTGCCAGTCAGGAATTGAACTCTCTTGACTAAAAGCCTTCGCGCCTTCTTTTCGTCAAATTGAGCCCGACGTTTGTACGAATCAAATGTCCGTTTTAAGCGCTCTTTGTACTTTCTCTTGCGCTCATCGCTAAGTTCAATCTTTACGGAATCAGCGCCGAACGTGATCTTGTAGCCCAGATAGGTAAGGATGCACTTTTCTGGCCTTCGCAAATCGTGCTCCGACGTCTTTTTCAGGTCGGGATTGAGAGCCAATCCCAGGTCCGTCGCATGTTGGGTGATGAGAGGCATGAATCGATCCACAGGCGAGTTTGGACGTGGAGCAAAAACCACAACTACATCATCTACATAGCGAGCGTAGAAAATTACCTCATCATTGGCGCGAATTGCATGGTCGAATTCTCTCATGTAGAGTTCGGACAGGTAGGCGCTTATTCCGATTCCACGGGGGATCCCCTTGCTGCTACCTGCAAGCGCGCGATAATCTCGGAGAATTTGACCTATTATTTTCCGAGCTGGCAGGATTAAGAGGGCTTCTTCGTCTAGCTTTTTGAGCAATTTGTCGTGGGGAATCGATTCATAGAAGTCTTTGACGTCCGTACGAATAACATACTTCGGAAAATTGTCTTCTAGAATTCCCTTTAGCTGGCAGATGATCTCGTATCTGCTGCTTTGCTTAACTTTATAGAGCTTACGAATGTTGTATTGAATTTGCTTGATTACAAAATAAGCTGCTGGAGTTTTAGCCGCA
The DNA here is from genome assembly GCA_963788335.1 of Terriglobia bacterium. GTDB lineage: Bacteria > Acidobacteriota > Terriglobia > Acidiferrales > UBA7541 > Palsa-360. Next base: position 1,319,595 of record CAWBGM010000018.1, on the reverse strand, counting down.
GCGTAAGCATCTTTCAACCCAGGGATTGTGACCTTGCTCAAGCCCACCTTGAAAGATCCTGCTGCAATCTGAGATCTCACGGTCTCCAAATCTTTTGCTAACAGCTCCTCCTTCTTTTCCTTTAGCCTCAGCTTCTTTTGATTGAGCTGAGACTGCCGTTCCCTGTATTCCTCTTGCGTGAGCGCGGACCTGGTCCTCTTAAGTTCCCTGAACCCTGCCATACACTCCTTGATTTCCTTTGTTACATTAGCTACCTCAGGAAAAAACTCAGCTTCAAGAAATATACCCCTGCGATTGTCGTGGTCGACAATTCTTCGGAAATTGTCAATTGTGAAAGATTGGTTCAGCATCGAATTCTAATGGCGGTTTTACAGGCCTAGTGCCGGATTGCCATCTGCCTCAGAGCAGGATGATAACACTCCCATCAGTTCAACTTGAAGTTACAATTTGGGATTTGCGGGGAACTCGTCTTGTCCTTTGAGATCGGAGCCGTAGCCGACACTCAGGTTCGCCGCGATTTGTCGGAGGCTTTGGCCCTGCGCCTTCAACTCCAGAATCCGGTCCCGGTGCGCGGCCCTCATTGGACGACCGAAGACAGTATGCTCTAGCCGCGCACCCCACCCGACCCATAAGAATTTCATTAGGCAGCTATCCAGAAACGTGATACCCTGCAATTGCGTTTGTTGCTCTTGTAACACCTTTAGATTCGATTAAAGGGGCTGCGGGGTAAACTTGCTGCCCTTTTTTTGTGGTACGGCTGGAGGCGGTCGAGAAGCACCAAATAGCTCAAAATAGTAAAGAAGGAAATACCGTGAAAGAACAAGGAACAGTAAAGTGGTTCAATGCCAGCAAGGGATTCGGATTCATCCAGCGCCAGTCCGGCGAGGACATCTTCGTCCATTTCTCCGCCATTCAGGCAGAGGGATATAAATCGCTGAACGAAGGCCAAGCGGTTGAATTCGAAGTCACCTCCGGGCCGAAGGGCCTGCAGGCAGCGAACGTCACCAGCCTGTAACAAATCGGGGCGAGACGGCGACCGCCGTTTCGCCCCATTTTTTTGTTTAGCAGCCAGAAGGAGGCAACATCCGTGAAAGCCCTCGCAGAAGGCCTGTATATCAAGCACTTTCAATATGGATTGGGAGTCGTCACCGACTCGGATTCCGAACGCACGTCGATCGATTTTGACCTGCACGGACTGAAGAAATTCGTCACCGCCATCATGGTAGTGGAAGCCGCGGAAGGCACCCCGCCGAAACGCGGCCGGGCCAAGCGCAAGAAAAAAGTAGTCGTCGCCGCCGTTCCCGCCATCGCCGTCGCGGCCGCAACGGCTGCTCAATGAGCGCCTCGGTGAGCGACAGTCTTATCGTACAGTTTGTCGGGTATGAGGTGCATCCTCTCGCCCGTCAATATACGTTTACCGTTCGCGAATCCAAGACCGAGCCGCGCGAATTCACGCTGAGCATTGAAAACGCCGCGTTCGATGGCCGCCGCGCCCGGTTTCAGGATGCGCCGGACATTTGCTCGCTGAGGCTGCGCAAGGAACTCGCTGCGGATGCCAGTCATCCGGCGAACACGCATTTTCAAATTACCGAGGAAGATCTCGACGACTACCGCGGCCATCACTCGCCCAAGCCCTCCACCAGTCCCTACAAGAAAAAAGTTAAAGAAGAGTATTAGTGGGACAGGCTTCAGCCTGTCTACCTTTGACATCCTTGACATCTGCAATTACAAAAGATTGCGAATGAGCGAGGGCTATCGATCCATCTCCAAGGCTTCGTTCAAGATTCAAAAGCAGACAGACTGAAGCCTGTGCTAGCAGAACCAAAACCTCACGCCCCCCCTGCAAAGCCGGCGTTGTCACGCTCCCCCGGAAGCACTAGACTGTCCTGCGCGGCCCGACGGTCTTTATGACACTGAAGAATCCTCCAGAGATGTTCGACTACCCCCGTCCCAAGCCAGGCGTGCGGCCCGCGTATCTTTATCCTCCTTATAAGTCTTCGGTGAAGCGCGCGCCCACGAAGCCTCTCGTCTTGCTGCCGCAGACGCTCACGGAAATTACCGGACCCGTTTTTGGCCGGGACGCAATCTTGCCGGGCGATAACGACATGACGTTTGCCAATGGAGGAGAAGCGATCGGGCCGCGAATCGTTGTGAGCGGGCGCGTGCTCGATGAAGACGAACGGCCGATTCCCAACACTTTGCTGGAAGTCTGGCAGGCCAACGCCGGCGGGCGTTACCGGCACAGGAACGATCAGCCGCACTCGCCGCTCGATCCGCATTTCAACGGCGGCGGCCGGGTATTGACCGATGCCCATGGACGTTACGAATTCAAGACCATCAAGCCTGGCGCGTATCCGTGGGGCAATCACTACAATGCCTGGCGGCCGGCGCACATTCATTTTTCACTGTTTGGGCCGGCATTTGTCACGCGCCTAGTGACGCAAATGTATTTTCCTGACGATCCATTGCTCCCGTTCGATCCGATCTACAACGGCATTCCGGATGAAAACGCGAGAAGACTTCTGATCTCGCGTTTCGATTGGGACACCACGATTCCCGATCATGCCAACGGCTACCGTTTCGATATCATCCTGCGCGGGCGCAACGCCACGCCGGTGGAAAAATAGCGTGAAGCGGATTCCCACCGGAAGCCAGACCGTCGGACCTTATTTCCATATAGGCCTGGCGCGGATGTTCGTCCCTGAGATTGCAGGGCCCGGAGTCGAAGGGTCGCGGATCACGATCAAAGGCCGTGTTCTCGATGCGGACCAGAAACCCGTTATCGAAGCGATGATTGAAACGTGGCAGGCGAACGCCGCCGGGAAATATCCGCACGTGGAAGGCATGCGAGAAAATAGTTTAGCGGATGGTTTTTTCGGATTTGGCCGCGGGGCGACGGATGATGAGGGAGCGTTTTCTCTCATAACAATCAAGCCGGGCCGCGTTCCCGGACCGCAAGGAAAATTGCAGGCCCCGCACATTGCAGTGAACGTTTTCATGCGCGGCCTGCTTCGCCATCTTGTGACGCGGATCTATTTCCCGGAAGAACAGTCAAACGAAATGGACTCGGTGTTGCAATCGATCGACCCGGACCGCCGAGCGACACTGATCGCGAAGAGGGTTTCCGAAGGTGTTCTGGAATGGAATGTTCACTGTGCTGGAGCAACCGAAACTGTTTTTTTCGATCTCTGACCTGATCAAGCGATGGGCGGTATCTTGCCGTTCGCGACTAAATTAATTGCGGTGTTTGAGCCCTCTCTGGAATCGTATGAAATTGATCGACAACCTTGCCACGACTCCCGAATACGCAGCAATCTTCGCGGATGAGCCGTTGCTACAGGCGATGCTCGATTTCGAAGCCGCATTGGCTCGCGCGGAAGCCTGCGTCCGTGTGATCCCACCGTCCGCGGCGGAGTCGATCGGAAACGCCGCCCGTGCAGGCGATTTCGACGCAAAGCAAATCTCTGCGCAAGGCCTGCGCGCAGGGACGCTCACAATTCCACTGGTCGAGGCGCTGACCAATCGCGTGCGATCGGCGGATCCCCCCGGCGCGCGTTTTGTTCACTGGGGCGCGACAAGCCAGGATGTGTCCGATACGGCGATGGTTTTGCTTCTGCGCCGGGCGTGGCGATTGCTTGCCGCAGATCACGCGCGCTTGCAGGAGAGCCTGCGCCGAGATTCCGATCGACACGCGGATACCGTAATGCTCGGGCGAACGCTTTTGCAGCCCGCCCCGCCGATCACATTTGGATTGAAGATCGCCGGCTGGTTCGACGCGCTTCGTCGCGGATGGGATCGCCTCGATGCGGCCTTCCGAAACGCCATGGTCGTCGAATTCGGCGGCGCGAGCGGAACGCTGGCCGCGCTGGGCGATCGCGCTTTGCCAGTCGCGCAAGCTCTCGCCAAGGAACTCGATCTGGCGCTGCCTGCGGCGCCCTGGCACACGCAACGCGATCGATTGGCCGCTGTAGTCTGCGCCTGCGGAATTTATACAGGGTCGCTCGCAAAAATGGCGAAGGATGTTTCGCTACTGATGCAAGGCGAAGTCGCGGAGGCATTCGAGCCCGGCGGCGACGGGCGCGGCGGTTCTTCAACGATGCCGCACAAGCGCAATCCCGTTGCCTGTTCGCTGGCCCTGGCTGCGGGCACTCGCGTTCCCGGCCTTGTGGCGAGCTACCTTTTTGGAATGGCGCAGGAGCACGAGCGGGGAGTGGGCGGCTGGCACGCGGAGTCGGCGACCGTTGCTCAAGTCGTGCAAAGCACCGGCCTGGCGGTCGTCTCGATGGCGGAAGTTGCCGCGAGCCTGGCCGTGGACGCTGCGCGCATGGGAAAAAATATCGAACAAACCCGCGGTGTGGTTTTCGCCGAGCGTGCCATGATCCTGCTGGGCGAAAGCCTGGGACGCGCCGCCGCGCACAAATTGCTGGAAGAAGCCGTGCAAAGATCGGTCCAGGAAAACAGGAAGCTGACGGATGTTCTCGCCGGAATTTCAGAGGTGACGAACATTTTGCCCGCGTCGGAAATTCAAGCTCTGGACGATCCGAAAGCCTATCTCGGCGCGGCGGAAGTATTTCGGAAACGGCTGCTCGATTCCATTGATTGAGGAGTTCATCCTTGTCCTTCGCAACCATTGACGGTGTGCGCCACTTTTATCGCGTTGACGGCAAAGACGACCGCCCGACGATACTTTTTTCACACTCCCTGGGTTGCGATCACGCCCAGTGGGACAGCCAGGCAGCGGACCTGTTGCCTTATTTCCGCGTTCTTCGTTACGACATTCGCGGCCACGGCGCTTCAGATGTCACGCCGGGAGAATATTCCATCGAACAGCTGGGACGTGATGCGCTTGCCGTTGCCGACGCGGCGGGAATCGGAACGTTTGCCTTCTGCGGGCTGTCGCTGGGAGGGATGATCGGCCAGTGGCTGGGCGCTAACGCCGGGGATCGGCTCACGCATCTTGTTCTGGCGAATACATCGCCGCACTACCCGAATCCGCAGCCGATGGAAGACCGCCGCACGGCCGTTTTAAGGAATGGCATGTTGGTTGTCGTCGAGATGGTGCTGCAAAGATTTTTCACGCCTGAATTCATTGCAAAAAAATCCCCGGAATTGGCTTCGACCCGCCGGACGTTTCTGTCCACAAATCCCGTGGGCTATGGGGGATGCTGCGCCGCCATCCGCGACATGAATAACATCCCGTCGCTTGGAAAAATTCGCACGCCGACGCTGATCGTTTTTGGCGATCGCGATCTCTCCACTCCCTGGACAGGAGCGGGCGAAATTCTGGCGGCATCGATTCCCGGCGCGATCGCCGTGGGTCTTCCCTCGGCGCATCTTTCCAACCTGGAGTTGCCGCGCACGTTCACATCGGTGTTGCTTGATTTTTTGCGACCGCCCGCCGGCAATGCCTTCGAGGCCGGCGACGCGATGAGGCGCGAGGTTCTGGGTCACGCGCACGTGGACCGCTCGACCGCCGGCGCCACCGAATTCAACCGGGAATTTCAGCAACTGATCACTCGGTACGCCTGGGGCGCCGTCTGGACCCGGCCGCTGCTCGACCGGCGAACCCGCCGCATGCTGGTGATTGCGACAACCGCCGCAATGGGCCGCTGGGAAGAGTTCCGTCTGCATACGCGGGCGGCACTCGCGGACGGGCTCGAGCCCTGCGATTTGAAGGAACTTCTGCTGCAGACAGCGGTTTACGCCGGCGTCCCAGCTGCGAACACGGGTTTTCAAGTTGCCATGGAAGAATTGCAATCGCTCAAGGAGAAGAAGAGCAAATAGGGAAACTTACCGGCGGCCCGTGATTCGCGACAGCAGGGAGGGACGCGACACGGGACGTGGGGCAGCGGAATCCAGCCGGTTCAGTCGCTCGCGCGCTTCCAAATGATTCATGTCAAGTTCCAGCACGCGGATATAATGGGCCCGGGCTCGCCACGGCAGATTCAAGTTTTCCAGCAATTTCGCGTACTGCAGGTGCGCCGTCAGATTTGAAGGGTCCAGTTCGAATGCTTTTTCAAACTGCTCTACAGCTTCGCGCCGATATTCCGGGACATGAGCAAGGCTATAGCCTAGCATCGCTCGATACGTCGAGGAATTCGGCTCATTTTCAATCGCGCGGCGCAGCCAGAGAATTGAACCTACATAATTTTTCGCTGCCAGACACTCTCGAGCGTTTTGCAGATAATCCCGCGCCATTCGCTTCGGTTCCGACAATTCCCGATCCGTCGCCGCGGACCGCGTCGAGTCGTATTGCTCCTTCGCGGCATCGTCGGAAAGCACTCGATACGCGGCATTTAGTGCCTCCATGAGGATCAGCAGGCGGGGCATCCACTCCGGATGATCCATGTGATGGTCAGGGTGAAACCGTCGGGCCATCCGGTAGAATCGATGCTTTATTTCGGCCCGATCCGTGTTCGGGTGAACATCCAGGAGCCGATAGTGGTCCCCGGTACGCGCAAATTGAAGCTGCCGTTCGACGTCCTCAAGCAGGGCAGCTGGCTCCTGCTGCACCGCAGGGGCAAACGATTCCCAATCCTCAGGGGGCTGGGCCAAGGGCCATATGTTTTGCGGAGCCTCAAATTCAACTCCCACCTGGTAGAACCCGTCCAGCCGCCTTGATTTTCTGACCCAGGTCACGCGAGCCTGAAAAGCCTCTCCCGGCGAGGAGGTATCTTGTTTGTATTCATATATTTGTATGCTTATTTGCGCATCTTTTTTTGGGCGATTTCGTGAGAAATACTGGCAACCGTGACAATTAATGGACAGGGTCGCAGTCTCCTCAACGATCGATTCGTCCCTGGGGCCAGACCAAGTGATCAATAGAGGAACCGAGTGGACGACGCGCGTGCTCCGCCTCTTTGCGTCCGTGGGTCTTATAGGAGGAGTCTTCTCTTTCACTGACAGAACGCCCTTCGGGTGGCCTATCTGCGGAAGCTTCTCCAGTCGCGATCGGATACTTGCCTTGGGCGGCCGCAAGCCGCGAAGACAACGACGGGTGAATCGAGAACTAGGACGCCCCAAACTGGATTTCTGATGGGCAGTATACGGCGAACAATCTGAAGAGGAAAGTCCAAATTGAAGCGCCCTGTTCCCGTCGGGGTTAATCTCCTGTAGATTGTAGATTTATAATGGCTTATCTAGTTATCAATTAAGGATGAGGTTGACCTTATTGTTTCCGTGAAGTCCCTAAGCAACCATGTGTTCTGCATCGAGGCAGGATTCCTGTCTGTTACGCGACCATTTTGCTAGCAGCACGACATTGCCGGTAATTGGCGAGACGTGGATGTAGTAAGCGTCACTGTTTCCTGCCAGTTCGTAAAAGTGTTCACGACGAGGGTCCGGCTGGCCGGGGCCGCCTGTCGCCAACAACTGGCGCAGGTTCTCGACCTCATCCGCTGCATACCCCCTGGGGTTTTCGATCCTTGCATGTTCTGTGATTGGGAGCACCATACATCTGTATCCTTTCTCCAAAGCTGTTGCAATGTGTTTACTGCCAGCTTACGGGAACAGTATGAACCGGTCACGAAAATGGCTCATAAAAACGGTGTTAAAAAGTTGTCGCTGTTTCCACGTGTGCAAATTAAAATCCTCTATTGTTGCGATCCTGCAAGAGCAACGATGTATTCCTCCTTCGTACAAATTAGATGCCGTCGAGGCTTCCCGGGCCACCCCAAATTTACGATGTGTGTCATTTGAAATTTGATGACACATGACACCGATGGCGAAGCACGAACGCGGGGGCTGGCCCTGCTTGCCTGTCCGGGAGCCGGCCGGCAAAACTTTGCGGTAACTTGGCAATTAGAGTCTATTCAACTCACTTAATGAACAGTAAATCGATTCCTTGGGTCTTAATACGCGAGTCGGTACTTGCGCTCGCCGCCGAGGATTGAGATATTGGTTATCATGGCTAAGATCAAGACCGCGAAGACCACCCGCAAGCACACCAAGCTGGGGAAAGACAAGCGCCGCAAGCACAAGCACTGGCAGGTGACCGTGTTTTACAAGGACGGAGAACGATTCGCCCGCGTTTACACAGACCGTGAGAAGGCGACGAAATTTGCCGAACGGCAACGCAAGTCGCCGGTCGTGAAAACCGCCCGGGTGCTGCAAGTCGGGTAACCCGCTACGGTTTTCCCCGACGGGAGACCGGAACCAGAGGCCCGATCCGTGGCAGCGCCTTGTTTTACTGCTTTTGATTTCAGGCGTCGATCCATCAGTTGTCGATCGGCCCTTGCCCATGAAACGCTCTCATGCTAGAGTTTTGCTGTTTCGGGCGGCCGTAGTATAGGGGTAGTACGGGACCTTGCCAAGGTCCAGGCGTGGGTTCGAGTCCCATCGGCCGCTCCATTCCTTCAACGCATCCGGTCCCGATTAACTTTCATGCTTGCATATCTGTGTGGCCCAATAGAGTTCGCCGCCGACGGCGGGAAAATGTGGCGCCGCAAGCTTACGCCCTTCCTGCATAACGAACTCGGCCATCGCGTATACGATCCCGCCGAAGATGAAAAGAAAAGCCTCACCGAGGAAGAGGCCGCGAATTTTCGCGCCTGGAAGCAGAGCGACGTCGAACGATTCCGCCGCGTGCTGCGCAAGATTATTCAATTCGATCTCGACATCATCGAAAATAAAGCCGATTACATCATCTGCTGCCTGACCGGCTCCGGCGCGGCAAGCACCAGCGGCGGCACCTCCTCCGAGCTGACGTTTGCCTACCGGCAGGGCATTCCCGTCTATCTAGTCACGGATGTGGAGATCGCCGAAATCAGCGGCTGGATGCTGGCGTGCGCCGACCGCGTTTTTCCGAATGTCGATGAATTGAAGAAGTTTCTCCTGGAGCGGTACGGGAAGGAAAAGCAGGCGCCGTTGTGGAGGGTGTGAGCACGGGGGGACTTCAATCCACCAAGATCGACAAAGATCGACAAAGATGAACATGGATAACGTCAATACCTGCGGGGAGGCAAATTCATCATGGACATCGTTCGAGGAAACATGGGCTGGATTGAAGTTATCGTGGGTCCCATGTTTTCAGGCAAGAGCGAGGAACTGATCCGCCGGTTGAAGCGCGCGGAGATTGCTCGCCAGCGTGTTCAGATCTTCAAGCCGGTGATCGATCAACGGTACTCCCATTCGGAAATTGTTTCGCATTCGGGATTCGAACTTCCATCGGAAATCGTTAAGAATGCCGCGGAAGTCCTTGAAAAGGTGCAGGCCAGGACCGAAGTGGTGGGAATCGACGAGGGTCAATTCCTCGGCGAAGGACTGGTCGATGTCTGCATGGGCATGGCCGACGCCGGCAAACGCGTGATCGTCACCGGCCTGGATACGGATTTTCTCGGCCGGCCATTCCATCCCATGCCGAATCTGCTGGCCGTTGCCGAGGAGATCACCAAGCTGCTCGCCATCTGCGTGCAATGCGGCAATCCGGCGGTGCACACGCAACGCCTGGTGGCTTCGGAAGATTTGATTGTGGTCGGCGCTGCAGGAATGTACGAACCGCGTTGCCGCCGTTGCTTTGAGCCTCAACTGGCGCATGAAAAAATCGAAGCGGAAAAGAAATCGCCGCCAGCCGGATCGGCCGGCAAAATCGCCAATTGAGAGCGGCTTTGGTAGTACAGGCTGAAGCCTGTGCTACCAAAGCCGCTTCGCCAACGCGCGATGCTCGGGGCACCCAATCTTTTCGAGCGGCGGTTGCGGGCTGGCGGTTTCCGACTGAGCGCAGGCGTTTTCGACACGTTTGAGCGACAGGTTCCACTCTTCGATTTCGAAGCGTCCTTCCTCGTGAGCTTTTCTGACGTCTGCGATCGCAGGCGCAACGGCGGACCAGTCATGGCACAACATGGCTATGTCTGTCCCGGCCAGTAGAGTACGCACCGAAGCATCGCCCGGTCCGTATTTGCGGGCGATGGCGCCCATGCCCAGATCATCGGCCAGAATCACGCCTCGAATCCCATGCTCCGGCGCAACACACGTCGAGCATGATTCGCGATAGTGACGCGGGATTTTCTGGATCGACGCGAGGCAGCAGAATGTGCGCGGTCATAATCAATGGCACACCTGCCGCCACAGCCGCGGCGAAGGGAACCAGTTCCGCCGATTCCAGGCGCTCCATCGTGCCCGTAAACACCGGCAAGTCCTGATGAGGGTCCACGGCTGTATCGCCGTGGCCGGGAAAATGTTTCGCGCAAGAGAGCACGCCGCCCGCCCGCAGTCCTTTCTCAAACGCGGCGCCCATTTTCGCGACGAGTTGCGGATCGGGGCCGAAGCTGCGGTCTTTTGTAACAGCGCTCTCCGAATTGATATGCAGGTCGAGCATCGGGGCAAAATTTAAATTGCATCCGGCGGCGCGTAATTCGATTGCCATCGCTTGTGCGATGTGTGCTGCGAATTCAGGATCTCCCGCGCGGCCAAGCTCCGCCGCTGAAGGCCACGATGTGAACGGCGCCCGGAGAGCGAATCGGGTTCCGCCCTCCTGATCGATGCCGATGAATACGGGACGCCCGGCGGCGCGGCGGATTTGGGACGTAAGAGAACGAAGGTGTTCGACGCTGGAAAAATTACGCTGGTAAATGACAACGCCGGCGAGGCCCTCCGCGAGATATTCGACGAGCGCGGCGGGCAGGGAATCGCCTTCGAATCCGAGCATAAATCGTGCGAGTACGGAATCACGCGGCGGCGTTTTGGTCTTGGTGTCGACGCTCATCGGGTATGATAGGCGCGGCAAAGAAAAATCCGCGGAAGCCAAAGGCTAACTGGCGAGGGAGATCAAGTCAAAGTGAGAATCGAAGCAAAAGCGCCAACGCGGATCGATCTGGCCGGAGGGACGCTGGACATCTGGCCGCTGTATCTGTTCCACGAAGGCGCGGTCACGGTGAACTGCGCGATCTCGCGGTACGCGTCCTGCGCGATCGAAACCGCGCGAGGAAAATCGCAGCGGATTGTTTTGGCCTCCCGAGATACCAAGCGCAGGGAATCGTTTGCGTCGCTCGAAGCGCTTCTCGGCGCGCGCCGTTACAAGCTGCCGCTGCTGGCGCAACTCGTGCGATTTTTTCGCCCGTCGATGGGCTTCACGCTGACGACCGATTCCGAGGCTCCCGCCGGAGCCGGGATCGGCGGCTCGTCCGCGATGGCCGTGGCGATCTGCGCTGCACTGGACAATCTGACGAGCGCAGGTCTGCGCCGCGAAGACTGGATTCACATCAGCCGCGACATCGAAGCCATCGTCATTCGCGTTCCCACAGGCACACAGGATCATTACCCTCCGGCGTTCGGTGGAGCATCGGCGATAGTGCTGGCGCCGGGAGGCGAACGCCGCGAAGCGCTGCGCTGCGACCTCGATGACCTCGAGCGACGACTGGTGTTGTGTTACACGGGCAAGCCGCGCCAGCACGGTATCAACAACTGGGAAGTCTTCAAGAAGCACATCGATGGCGATGGCCGAGTGGCCCGGAACCTCGAGAAAATTTCAGCGATCGCGCGGCAGGTCCGCGCAGCCGTCGAACTCAATCAATGGGCCGAAGTGGGCCGCCTGATGCGCGAGGAGTGGGATTTCCGGCGCAGCAATCTTCGTACGATCTCGACGCCCCTGATCGACAGGATCATTTCGTCGACGAGGAAGGAAGGCGCGCTCGGCGGGAAAGTGTGCGGCGCGGGAGGCGGGGGATGCCTCACGCTGCTCATTGAACCGGAGTCTCGCACGCGCGTCGAAGCCGCCATTGTCAACGCGGGCGCAAAGCTGCTGCCATTTCGAATTGACCGTGACGGCGTTCAAATTCGTACCGATGTGTAGATCGAAGTCGGATTTCCGGCTCATCCTGGCAAAACCACAACATAGACCTCCAGTAGCACAGGCTTCAGCTTGTGGGTTTTTGACTTTGGGCTTTTGGCTTTCCTTGAAGTGGGCAGAATTCAAAAAACCACAGGCTGAAGCCTGTGCTGCTGGTTTGGTGGTAGAATCCTTAGCGAAGGTGCAGAAATGCTCCGGCTCTCCTCCATGATGGCAACGGCAGTTCTTCTGCTTAGCGCGGATGCGTCCGGAGTGTTGCGAATTCGTCCACCCGCCTCGCCTGTCGATTTTCCCCCGGACCACAATTTGCCCGTCCTGCCGGATTTTTCCCAGGGAAACAGCCAAGGCCAGACGACGAACGACGATCCGCTGGCAGGCAAGGGCTTGTCCGACAAGGCCCCGGACAAGTATGACAAGTACGAAGAGAAGGCGCCGGAAAAATCCAACGATGGGACGCTACAGCCCGAGTCTCGCCTCGCGCTGGTCCGCTTCGTCTCTGGAGAATTCGCGCGGGTTGTCTCTCCCATTCCGGGAGGAAAGAATGGATTTCACTTGAAAGCCGGCGCGCCTCTGGATGAAAAACAATTACGCCTGGCGTTGGGCTCGGCCAAGTCCTCAATCAATCCGGGAGACAAGGCGCAGATCACCAATCTCACATTTAAGGAACGTGAAATCCAGGTGGATATCAACGGCGGCGGGCGCGGCAAAAAAGGGCATTTTCGCGACCACATTCACATGGAAATGGGCGGCGCGGGGGGGCCCATGATGACATCGGACCCGGCGCAAACCCAGGCTCCCGAGCAACCCAACGAGGGCGCAACCGTCTACCTGGATTTTGACAAGCCCCTGCCGGAGATGTCCCCCGAGGACTTGAAGAAATATCTTTCCGGTCTGCTTGATTTTTCAAAGCAGCATTCCGCAGCGGTGCAATGGATCGACACTCTTCCCGCCGACATCCAGAAGGCAATTACAGAGAAGCGCGCGGCAGTGGGGATGGACCGTGAAATGGTGCTTGCGGCGGTGGGGCGCCCGGATAAAAAAGTTCGAGAAAAAAACGAAGACGGGGAAGAAACCGAGGACTGGATTTACGGGCAGCCGCCGGCCAAGACGGTTTTCGTGAGATTTGAGGGCGACAAAGTTACTCAGGTTCAGCAGTTTCCACAGTAGACTTCAGCGAGTATTTCATTTCGCGGCCTTTTTGGTGGATCGGGCTTTCGCTTGTTCGGTTTTTGAATTTCTTTATGCCGGCAAATGTCAAAAGAAAACAGGCTGAAGCTTGTCCTCCTACAAAATGGTCCGAAACCGCCCAATGAAACACGGCATCAAGCAAGATTTGTCCGCGCTGATCTTCCTGCTGTTCGCCGCGACGGTTTGCACCGCGCAAGCCATCACTCCTGTCATTGAAGTTCCGAATCCCCCCAACACCGCCGCGCAACAATTGAAACATTACGTCGTTCTCGTTTCGCTCGATGGATTTCGCTACGACTATGCAGGAAAGTACGGCGCAAAAAACCTGTTGGCGGTGGCCGAATCTGGAGCCAGCGCCCCGGGCGGCATGATTCCTTCCTATCCGACCTTGACGTTTCCCAATCACTACACGATCGTGACGGGCCTCTATCCCGAACATCACGGCATCGTGGCTAACACGTTTTACACGCCGGGGCGGAAAGATGGCTATCGTTATACGGACCCCAAAGAGTCCACGGATGGAAGCTGGTACGGCGGGACGCCGCTCTGGGTGCTGGCCGAGCAGCAGGGAATGCGCGCCGCTTCATTTTTCTGGATCGCGTCGGATGCCGAAATTCAAGGTAAGCGGCCCAGTTACTATCTGAATTTTGACAATGCGATTCCCGACTATAAGCGCGTCAATCAGGTTCTGGCATGGTTGCAGCTGCCGCCCGAGCGGAGGCCACACTTCATCACCCTCTACTACGCCAACGTGGATTATGCCGGGCATAAGCACTCACCGGACAGTCCGGAAGTGGAGGAAGCCGTGAAGCACGTGGACGAAATGATCGGCAAGCTGCGTGCGGGGCTGGCGGCGCTGCCCTTGCCGGTGGATCTGATTGTGGTTTCGGATCATGGCGAGGCGACACCGCAGAGGGAATGGACCGTGCTGGAAAAGTTTACGGACCTTTCTCATTTTCAAACCGCCGGGGATGTGGTGACGACGCTGCTGTATCCCGATTCCGAAGCGGCCGCTGAAAAAGCCTATCGGGAATTACGTGGCGCAAGCGACAAGTTCGTCGTGTATCGCCGAGCCCATGTTCCCAAGCGTCTGCACTATGATTCGAATCCGCGCGAGGGCGACCCCATCGTCGTGGCAACCCACCCGCTCTATATTCGAGCGCACGAAGCGCTTGCGTTTGGCGATCCATCGAATACCGATCCCGGCCAGCACGGATACGACGTGAAAGTTTCTCCTGAAATGAAGGGGATTTTTTATGCCGCCGGGCCGGATATCAAGTCCGGCGTGACGATCGAGCCGTTTGAGAACGTCAATGTTTATCCCCTGATCGCGAAAATTCTGGGACTGCAAACCGGCAAAATTGACGGGAAACTGAGCGTCCTCCAGGGAATATTGACCCGGAATTCCCGGAATTGAAATCGTGTGCGGAATCGAGGGCGCGCGGCGAATGCATCCGCTTATTTTTTACCAGGGCGCTTCCGCTGAACTTTCAGACGCAGCGCGATTTGGGTTAAAACACGCAGGAGAGGCACGCCCCAAGGGAGAAGTTCGATGAAACGTTGTTATCCTCAAACGACATTCTGTTTCGTCCTGCTGGCTCTCTTGATTGCCCCCGTGATGCGGGCCGCGCAATCCACCTCCCCGGTGATCGAGACGGGCAACCCGCCGAACTCGGCGGCGCAGCAAGGCCGGCATTACGTGATTCTTGTGTCGCTCGACGGATTTCGTTTCGATTACGCCGCCAAATATGGCGCGCCGCACATTGCGCGCCTGGCTTCTCTCGGCGCCAGCGCCCCGCAGGGAATGATTCCGGCGTATCCCTCGGTTACTTTTCCCAGTCACTACACCATCGTCACTGGACTCTATCCCGAACATCACGGAATCGTCGCCAATTCTTTTTACGACCCGGCCCGGCGGGAGCGATTCTCATACGGAGATCCGAAAACGGCGTTGGACGGGAGTTGGTATGGCGGCACTCCTCTCTGGGTGCTCGCTGAGAAGCAGGGAATGCGTGCGGCCAGCTTCTTCTGGCCGGGTTCGGAGGCTGAGATCCAGGGAAAACGTCCCAGCTACTACCTGAAATTCGCCGACCAGTTCCCGGACGAACAGCGCATCGACCAGGTGATCGCATGGCTTAAGCTTCCGCCCGAACAAAGGCCTCATTTCATCACGCTGTATTATTCGAACGTGGACCACTCGGGCCACAAGTACGGACCGGACGCCCCCGAAACGGCGCAAGCTGTGCGGCACTTGGACGACTTAATGGGAAAACTGTGGGACGGAATCGCGGCCATGAAACTCCCCATCGATCTGGTGATTGTTTCCGACCATGGCATGGAAACGGTCCAGGGGGGCAGGGTAACGCTGGACACGTGGACGGATCTGTCACGGTTCGAAACGGTGGGTCCGCTTCTCTACGCGAATTCGGAAGCCGATGCGGAAAAGGCATACGAGTCGCTTCTTGGCAAGAGTTCGAAATTCAACGTGTACCGACGAAAGAAGTTGCCCCGGGACCTACACTTCAACTCGAATCCCAGGGCGGGCGACCCAGTGGTGGTTTCCACGGGGCCTTATTACATTACCGCTCATTCGTCCGGGGCCGGTGAAAGTGCGAGCTTGCCTGTCGTCGGGCAGCACGGGTACGATGCGCGCGCGATGCCCTCCATGAAGGCCATCTTTTACGCGGCCGGCCCGGACATCCGCGCGGGCGCCACGATAGCGCCGTTTGAAAATATCGATATCTATCCCCTGATCGCGAAGATTCTGGGCCTGCGCACAGGCAAGATCGACGGCAAGCTTGGCGTATTGCGCGGAATCCTGAAGAATTCCGAAAACTGAGGAAAATTCGGGTTTTTGAGAAAGTTTCCGGTCGAATCCTTTTGACTTTTCCGCGTGTGCACCCTAGCATTTCGGTTTGCGTGCTGTGATGCTATTCCACGCAACCGGGCCCCCTGAACAGGATTGAAACGAGTGGTAACGGTGGATTTTATTCTTCCGGAGGATTCATGCCGATCAAAGTGGGAATCAACGGCTTCGGCCGTATTGGGCGGAACATTGTGCGCGCGTCGCTGGGAAATGCAGCGATCGAATTTGTGGCGGTGAACGACGTAACCGACTCGATGACGCTGGCGCATCTTTTGAAGTATGACTCCGTCCTGGGAAACCTCCACCAGAAAGTGACCCACACCGAAGATTCCATCGCCGTGGACGGCAAGAGCTTTCGGGTATTTAAGACCAAAGATCCCGCGGAGATCGATTGGTCTTCGGTGGGAGCCGAAATTGTAATCGAATCGACCGGTTTGTTTACGAAGGCTTCGGACGCGGCAAAGCATAAGCGCGGCACGGTGAAAAAGGTGATCATTTCGGCCCCGGCCACGGGAGAAGACATCACGCTGGTTCTCGGGGTGAACGACAAGATGTACGATCCGGCCAAGCACCACATCATATCGAACGCCTCCTGCACCACCAACTGCCTTGCGCCCGTTGCAAAAGTAATTCAAGACACGTTCGGGATTAACTGCGGCACGATGACCACGATCCACTCCTATACCAACGACCAGAAACTTCTCGACCTGCCGCACAAGGATTTACGGCGCGCGCGCGCCGCGGCGCTTTCGATGATTCCGACTTCGACGGGGGCGGCAAAGGCTCTGAATTTGGTCATCCCTGAACTGAAGGGAAAACTTGACGGCTACTCGATTCGCGTCCCAACGCCGAACGTGAGCGTTGTGGACCTTACTGTGTTTACGGAAAAACCCGTGACTGTAGAAACTGTGAATGCCTCGTTGAAGAGCGCCGCCGACGGCCCGATGAAAAACATTCTCGAATATACGGAAGAGGAATTGGTTTCCGCGGATTTTCGAGGCAACCCTCATTCCTCGATCGTCGATTCGGCTTACACTCGCGCCGTGGGAACCAACTGCGCCAAGGTGCTGGCGTGGTATGACAACGAGTGGGGCTATTCGAGCCGATGCCGCGATTTAATTCAGCTTTTGGCGTCGAAGCTGTAGGGTTGTTATTCTCGATTTGTAATTCGTGATTCGAGGAGGAGCGGCGGTTTGTTGCTGAGCGAGATGTGATTTTCGATGTCCCCGCTGCTCGTCCACGATCCAATTGCAATGATGAATGATTGACATTCCGAACGAATCGAGGAATCCCTTTTTTCCTTTCAACTACTACCATGAGCAAACTATCGATTCGCGATCTGGAGCTTTCCGGCAAGCGCGTATTCGTCCGTGTGGACTTCAACGTGCCGCTCGACGGCGGCCGCGTCACCGATGACACGCGCATCCGCGAAACATTGCCGACACTCGAATTTGCGCGGGCGCGCGGCGCGCGCCTCGTCCTGGCGTCTCATTTGGGCCGGCCCAAGGGCACGGCCAATCCGAAATACAGCCTCCAGCCCGTGGCCGTAAAGCTTGCGGAACTTCTCGGCGCCTCCGTGGAATTCGCCGCCGATTGCGTTGGTCCTGATGCCGAGGCAAAGAGCAGGGCGCTGGCCAATGGCGGAGTCCTGCTGCTGGAAAATGTGCGTTACCATGCGGAAGAAGAAGCCAACGACGAAAATTTCTCCCGTCAACTTGCGGCGTTATGCGATGGCTTATTCGTGTGCGACGCCTTCGGCTCGGCGCATCGGGCGCACGCCTCGGTCGTGGGGATTACGCATTTCGTGAGGCAGTCCGCGGCCGGGTTGCTGATGGAGCGCGAGTTGGCGTACCTGGGCAAAGCGCTCTCGAATCCCGAGCGCCCCTTCGTGGCCGTGTTGGGCGGGGCAAAAGTTTCCGACAAAATCGAAGTGGTGGAAAATTTAATGAAAGTTGCCGATTCGATGCTGATCGGCGGTGGCATGGCGTACACATTTTTGAAATCGCAGGGGATCGCCATCGGGAATTCGCTGGTGGAAACGGACAAACTCGATCTCGCCCGGAAATTGCTTTCCGACGCCAGTCGGCGAAATTTCAAGTTGCTTCTGCCGACCGATCATGTGCTCGGCGCGGAATTCAAAGCGGACACGAAAACGCAAATTACGAGCGTCAACGCCACGCCGGACGGCTGGATGGGGCTCGATATCGGGCCGGACACGGTCGCGAAATTCGGCGCGGAACTTTTGCGCGCGAAAACAATTGTGTGGAATGGTCCGATGGGCGTGTTCGAGATGCCCGCGTTCGCCAAGGGCACGCTCGAAATTGCGCGCGCGGTTGCCGCTGCGACGGCCAATGGCGCGACAACGATTGTCGGCGGTGGAGATTCCGTTGCGGCGATTCATGCGGCGGGATTGGCCGACAAGGTTTCGCACATCTCGACGGGCGGCGGAGCATCGCTGGAATTTTTGGGCGGCAGGAAACTGCCCGGCGTCGAAGCGCTGACGGATAAGGGTTAGGGTTTTAGTAGCATAGACTTTCGCCTGTCTTTTTTTACTTTTTCGGCGGCGCCACAAAATTCGAAAGAAGACAGGCTGAAGCCTGTGCTTCTGCCATCAAACAGGAAGAGGCGCAATGCGGCGACCAGTCATCGCGGGAAACTGGAAGATGTACAAGACGCAGGCGGACACGCGCGCCTTCTTCAAAGCGTTCGAGCCGCGGGTGGCCGGCTCAAAGCATTGCGATATCATTGTCGCTCCGCCATTCACTGCGCTTTGCGCGGCTGCCGAAGAGACTCGAGGGACCGCGATTACGATCGCCGCGCAGGACATGCACGCTCTACCTGAGGGCGCCTTCACAGGAGAAGTCTGCGCCGCCATGCTGGTGGAAACCGGATGCCGCGCGGTGATCGTTGGCCATTCCGAGCGGCGTCAATTCTTCGGTGAAACCGATGAGGGCGTGAATATGAAGGTCAAGGCGGCGCTCGCGGCGGGTTTGACGCCGATCCTGTGTGTAGGCGAACTGCTGGCCGAGCGGGAGGCGGGCAAGACCGAGGAGGTCCTCGAACGCCAATTCCGGGGGGGCGTGGCGTCGTTGACCGGTGCCGAGTTCTCGCGTATCATACTTGCGTACGAACCTGTCTGGGCGATCGGGACGGGACGCACGGCAACGCCCGAAATTGCGGCCGATGCGCACCGGTTCCTGAGGCAGCAGGCGGCGTGGAGTTTTGCGCCGGAACTGGCTTCTGGGTTGAGAATCCTCTACGGCGGCAGCGTCAAACCCGACAATATCAAGGGATTGATGGCTCAGGTGGAAATTGACGGTGCGCTTGTGGGCGGCGCAAGTTTGAACGCGGATTCCTTTGCCTCGATCGTGAATTACGTTTAACTGAAATACGGACGGAAAGAATTGTTGACAGGAAATTTTTGAAGGGCAGGAAAAGCAATGCCAAGAGAAGTGAAGTGGGCGATATCGTTGGGGGTGGGAGGCGCCCTGCTGGCGCTGGGCTGGAAAGTATATTTTGTCCTGGTCACTCTGCACATTGCGGTGTGCGGCCTGTTGATTATCGTGGTCCTGCTGCAGAGCGGTGAAGCGGCCGATTTGGCGGGCGCATTCGGCGGAGCGGGAAGTCAGACGGCATTCGGTCCGCGCGGAGCGGCCACGTTTCTTTCCAAGGCCACCACATGGTGCGCCATCATGTTCATGCTCACGTCCATGGCTCTGACGATGCATCAGAATTCAGTGGGAGTTTCCACGGGCAGTTCGGTGTTGCAGCAGTTCTCAAAATCATCCAAACCGGCCGCAACTCCGGTCGCTCCTGCACCGGCAATGCCGGCTTCAAGTCCGGCTCCTGCTCCAGTAGCGCCGGCGCCAACGCCGGCGAAGTAAGCAGCGGAAAGAAATGTAATAAGCGGTGAATTCCTCACTGCGAATTTTTATTCATCGCCTCATGCGGAAGTGGCGGAACTGGCAGACGCACCATCTTGAGGGGGTGGCGCCGTAAGGCGTGGGGGTTCGAATCCCCCCTTCCGCACCAGATTTTTTCGTTCTGTCCATGACTTCACTTCAGCGGAATCCCCGTCATCCACGCAATCATTTCAAAGGTTTTTCCCGCGTTCCGGAATGGCAGAAATAATATTCCTGGAGAAAAAATCCAACCGTCCTCCGAAATCGGGCGCTGGTTCTAGTACCGCAGTTGGCTGGACAATGTAGGCAAAACTTTTCTTTCCCTCCGTGAGTAAGCCAGATCGAATCCCGACCAATTTTTCCAGGCGTAAATAACCCGTTTACCTGATTCAGCTTACGAAAGCTGGAATGTCCTCGCGTTCCGGAACGTTGGCCCCTCAAATGCATCTCTTGGTTTCGGACCACAGGGCCATTTCACTGTGGTGGTGTGGCCAGCACAATGCCAACTTCGTCTCCACGGGGAGCTTTGTTTGTCCTTACTCGCAGGAAGTGTGGATCCCAGTCGATCCGCTGATAGCGCCGACAGCTTCAGGTTTTTTAGATTGTCCTTCAATGGATTCCGGCTGTTTGTTATTTCACTATTATGTTGTGTTCAACCCATAAAAGCTCAAAGCGTGGCTTACGTGCGCTCGGCGGTCGGATCAGGCGAATCCGTTAAATACACGGTAAGTATTGCGCCGACAGTGGGACATTTTCTGGCCGTGTTCGTGTGGCAGACCGAAGGAGCGGCGACGCCATCGGCGATGACGGACAACCTGGGAAGCGTGTACACGAAGGACTGCGACGTCACCTACAACCAGGGCTATGGAGGGCTGGACCGGCTGACGGTGTATCACCTGTTGAACGCGCCGGGAGGAATCACGGGGGTGAGCATCACGCCGAATAAGCCTTCGCGGGGGATCGTGGCGGAATATTCGGGGATGCCGACCAGTGGAACGGTGCTGGATGTGTGCGGAGCGGTGAACAACCAGACGACGGGAGTGACGAGTTGGAGTTCGACGGCCACGACGACGACGGCGAACGATCTGGTGTTTGGATTGGCGGACAGCGGGACGGCGGGGAATGTGGGTTACGGGGCGAGCGGGAGTTGGGTGGGACGAGCGACGTCGCACGACAACGTGGACGGAGACGACTCGTATGTGGAGGACAGGATTGGAGTAGCAGTGGGAAGTTACACGGCGACGGGAACGACCACGGTTTCGGCAACGGAAACCGCGATGGTCGTGGCATATAAAACGAGCGGAGCATTGGTAGCACCGGCGATCACCAGCGCGAACGCGACATCTTTCGCGGTGGGAACGGCGGGAACTTTCACCGTGACGGCGACGGGAACTCCCGCGCCGACATTTTCGGAAACGGGCGCGTTGCCGGGCGGAGTGACACTCAGTTCGGCTGGAATATTGTCGGGAACCCCGGCGGCGGGCAGCGCGGGCGCCTATCCGATCACGATTACAGCGCAGAACTCAGTGTCGCCGAATGCGACGCAGAGTTTTACGCTGACGGTGGGCCAGGCTGCAGCGATCACCAGCGCCAACAACGCAACGTTTACGGCAGGAACCTCCGGGACGTTCACGGTAACGGCGACGGGAACACCCGCGCCGACACTGAGCGAAACGGGAGCGCTGCCAACGGGAGTGACATTCACACCCGCGACGGGCGTATTAACTGGAACACCGACGGTTGGCGGAACCTACGCGATCACGTTTACTGCGGCGAACGGGGTCGGCACAAATGCGACGCAGAGCTTTACGCTGACGGTGAACCAAGCCCCAGCCATCACCAGCGCGAACAATACGATATTCACGACCGGGACTGCGGGTACATTCTCCGTAACCGCCACGGGAACACCAGCGCCAACATTTTCAGAGACGGGAACATTGCCGAGCGGAGTGACATTCAGCGCGGCGGGCGTTCTGTCTGGGACAGCGGCGGCGGGCAGCGCGGGAAGCTATCCGATCACGATCACGGCGGCGAATGGGGTGGGGACGAACGCGACACAAAGTTTCACGGTGACGGTGAATGCGGCGGCGCCTCCTCCGGTGGCATACGTGCGCTCGGCGGTCGGATCAGGGGAATCGGTAAAATACACGGTAAGTATCGCGCCGACGGCGGGAGATTTTCTGGCGGTGTTCGTGTGGCAAACCGAAGGAGCGGCGACGCCATCGGCGATGACGGACAACCTGGGAAGCGTGTACACGAAGGACTGCGACGTCACCTACAACCAGGGCTACGGAGGGCTGGACCGGCTGACGGTGTATCACCTGTTGAACGCGCCGAGAGGAATCACGGGGGTAAGCATTACGCCGAACAAGGCGTCGCGCGGGATCGTGGCGGAATATTCGGGGATGCCGACCAGTGGAACGGTGCTGGATGTGTGCGGAGCGGTGAACAACCAGACGACGGGAGTGACGAGTTGGAGTTCGACGGCCACGACGACGACGGCGAACGATCTGGTGTTTGGATTGGCGGACAGCGGGACGACGGGGAATGTGGGTTACGGGGCGAGCGGAAGTTGGGTGGGACGAGCGACGTCGCACGACAATGTGGACGGGGATGACTCGTATGTCGAGGACAGGATCGGAGTAGCGGCGGGAAGTTACACGGCGACGGGAACAACCACGGTATCGGCAACGGAAACCACTCTGGTGGTGGGTTACAAAGCGAGTACGGTAACACTGATTGCTCCGGCCATTATTAGTCCAGTCAGCGCAGCGTTCGTCGTGGGAGCGGCAGGGACTTTTACAGTGACGGCAACGGGAACGCCAGTACCGACACTGAGCGAGACAGGGACGCTACCGGCAGGAGTGACGTTCAATGCCTCGACGGGCGTGCTGAGCGGAACCCCGGCGGCGGGGACGGCAGGGAGCTACGCGATTACATTTGGAGCGCAGAACGGCGTGTCGCCGAATGCGACGCAGAGCTTCACGCTGACGGTGGGCCAAGCCCCAGCCATCAACAGCGCGAGCAGCGCAACGTTTACAGCAGGAGCCGCGGGAACGTTCACGGTAACAGCGACAGGGACACCCGCGCCGACACTGAGCGAAACGGGAGCGCTGCCAACGGGAGTGACATTCACTCCCGCGACGGGCACATTAAGTGGAACACCGACGGTTGGCGGAACCTTCGCGATTACCTTCGCGGCGTCGAATGGGGTCGGTACGAACGCGACGCAGAGTTTTACTCTGACGGTGAATCAGGCTCCAGCTATCACCAGCGGTAACAATACGATATTCACGACCGGGACTGCGGGTACATTCTCCGTAACCGCCACGGGAACACCAGCGCCAACATTTTCAGAGACGGGAACATTGCCGAGCGGAGTGACATTCAGCGCGGCGGGCGTTCTGTCTGGGACAGCGGCGGAGGGCAGCGCGGGCAGCTATCCGATCACGATCACGGCGGCGAATGGCGTAGGCACGAACGCGACACAGAGTTTTACGCTAACGGTGAGTTCGGCGCCAGCAATCACGAGTGCAAACAACACCGCCTTTACTGTGGGAACTCCGGGAACATTTACCGTGACAGCCACGGGCACCCCGGCGCCAACGCTTTCGCAATCTGGAACACTGCCGTCAGGTGTGACATTCACCTCCACCACCGGAGTGCTGAGCGGAACGCCGGCGGCAGGAACCGGGGGAAGTTACCCCATTACATTCACGGCGGCGAATGGTTCAGGCACAAATGCGACGCAGAGCTTTACGCTGACGGTGAACCAAGCCCCAGCAATCACGAGCGCGAACAATACGATATTCACGACCGGGACTGCGGGTACATTCTCCGTAACCGCCACGGGAACACCAGCGCCAACATTTTCAGAGACGGGAACATTGCCGAGCGGAGTGATATTCAGCGTTGCGGGCGTTCTGTCTGGGACAGCGGCGTCGGGCAGCGCGGGAAGCTATCCGATCGCGATCACGGCAGCGAATGGCGTGGGGACGAACGCGACACAAAG
The DNA here is from genome assembly GCA_963788335.1 of Terriglobia bacterium. Taxonomy (GTDB): domain Bacteria; phylum Acidobacteriota; class Terriglobia; order Acidiferrales; family UBA7541; genus Palsa-360. The sequence goes on along the minus strand of CAWBGM010000018.1, from coordinate 1,295,842 downwards.
TTTCACGGTGACGGTCAATGCGGCGGCGCCTCCTCCGGTGGCATACGTGCGCTCGGCGGTCGGATCAGGGGAATCGGTTAAATACACGGTAAGTATCGCGCCGACGGCGGGAGATTTTCTGGCGGTGTTCGTGTTCCAGACCGAAGGAGCGGCGACGCCATCGGCGATGACGGACAATCTGGGAAGCGTGTACACGAAGGACTGCGATGTCACCTATAACCAGGGGTACGGAGGGCTGGACCGGCTGACGGTGTATCACTTGTTGAATGCGCCGAGCGGAATCACGGGAGTGAGCATCACGCCGAATAAGCCTTCGCGGGGGATCGTGGCGGAATATTCGGGGATGCCGACCAGTGGAACGGTGCTGGATGTGTGCGGAGCGGCGAACAACCAGACGACGGGAGTGACGAGTTGGAGTTCGACGGCCACGACGACGACGGCGAACGATCTGGTGTTTGGATTGGCGGACAGCGGGACGACGGGGAATGTGGGTTACGGGGCGAGCGGGAGTTGGGTGGGACGAGCGACGTCGCACGACAATGTGGACGGGGATGACTCGTATGTCGAGGACAGGATCGGAGTAGCGGCGGGAAGTTACACGGCGACGGGAACGACCACGGTATCGGCAACGGAAACGACGATGGTGATTGCATACAAGGCGGGGCCGGCTCTGGTGGCTCCGGCGATAACGAGTGCGAACGCAGCCGCGTTCACTGTGGGAACGTCGGGAGCGTTCACGGTCACAGCCATTGGTTATCCTGTGCCTTCGCTAAGTGAATCCGGCGCGCTTCCCGCGGGATTGACTTTTAACCAAGCGACGGGCGCGCTGAGCGGAACGCCGGCGGCCGGAACGGCAGGGAGCTACGCCATTACATTTGGAGCGCAAAACGGCGTGTCGCCGAACGCGACGCAGAGTTTCACGGTGACGGTCAATCAAGCGCCGGCCATCGCCAGCGCGAACAACGCAACCTTTGCCCCGGGCGTGCCGGGAACGTTCACGGTGGTGGCGACGGGCTCGCCCGCGCCAACGCTAAGCGAAACGGGAACCCTTCCAGCTGGAATTACATTCAATTCTTCGACAGGCGTGCTGAGCGGGACACCGGCGGCGGGCGGAACCTTCGCGATCATGTTCACGGCGGCAAATGGGATCGGCAGCAATGCAACGCAAAGCTTCACTTTGACGGTGAATCAGGCGCCGATCATTACCAGCGCGAACAATTCGATGTTCACGGCCGCCCTCGCGGGTACATTTACTGTGACGGCGACTGGATTGCCGGTTCCGTCGCTGAGTGAGACGGGAACGCTTCCCACGGGAGTGACCTTCAACGCCTCGACGGGCGTGCTGAGCGGAACGCCGGCGGGGGGGACGGCCGGGGTCTATCCAATCACATTCGTTGCGCAGAATGGCGTGTCGCCGAACGCAACGCAGAGCTTCACGCTAACGGTGGCCATTGCTCCGGCGATCACCAGCGCAAACAACACTACATTCACGGCGGGAACGGCAGGAACGTTTACTGTGATGGCGACGGGTACCCCTACGCCAACATTTTCTGAAACTGGAGCGCTGCCGGGCGGGCTCGCATTTTCCACCGCGGGCGTTCTCTCGGGAACTCCGGCGGCTGGGGCTGCGGGTAGTTATCCAATTACAATCACGGCGCAGAACGGTGTGGCGCCGAACGCGACGCAGAGTTTCACGCTGACGGTAAACTCCGCCCCGGCAATTACCAGCGCGAACGGCACGACATTCGCGGTAGCCACAGCGGGAACATTTGCGGTGACGGCGACGGGAAACCCGGTTCCCGTATTTTCAGAAACCGGAGCCTTGCCCGACGGGGTGACGCTGAGCCCCGCGGGCGTTCTCTCGGGGACCCCGGCGGCGGGGACGGTGGGCACCTTTGCAATAACGATCACGGCGGCAAACGGCGTGGCGCCGAGTGCGACGCAGAACTTCACGCTGACGGTCAATCAGTCGCCGGCGATCACCAGCGCGAATAACACGACATTTTTGGTTGGAACGGCGGGAACGTTTACAGTGACGGCGACGGGGACTCCTGCGCCAACATTTTCAGAAACAGGAACTTTGCCGGGTGGTGTCACATTGACTGCCGCAGGCCTGCTCACGGGAACACCGGCGGCAGGAAGCGCGGGCAGCTATTCGGTCACGATTACGGCGGCGAACGGCGTGGCGCCGAATGCGACGCAGAGCTTCACGTTGACGGTGAATCAAGCTCCAGCAATCACCAGCGCAAACAACGCAACATTTGCAGTCGGATCTGCGGGAACGTTCACGGTGACGGCAACTGGATTACCGGCACCGACATTTTCGGAAACGGGTGCGCTGCCAATCGGCGTGACTTTGAGCTCTGCGGGAGTCTTGTCAGGCATACCAGCGGCGGGGAGTTCCGGCAGCTATCCGATCACGATCACGGCGCAGAACGGGGTGGCGCCGGTCGCGACACAGGCCTTCACGCTGATGATGAGTTCTGCGCCAGTCATCACCAGCGCGGGCAACTTCACTTTCGTTGTGGGAACGGCGGGAACATTTACGGTCACGGCGACAGGAGCGCCTCTGCCGACGTTCTCGGAAACGGGAACCTTGCCTGGCGGAGTGGCTTTGAATGCCGCTGGGGTTTTGTCCGGGACACCTGCTGCCGGGAGCGCGGGCGCCTATCCGATCACGATCACGGCGGCGAACGGAGTTGGCAGCAACGCGACGCAAAGTTTTGCGTTGACGGTGAATCAAGCCCCGTCGATCACCAGCGCGAACAATACAACATTCGCGGCGGGTGCAATCGGCACGTTCACGGTGACGGCGACGGGATCTCCCGTGCCGACATTTTCGGAAACGGGTGCGCTGCCGAGCGGAGTGACACTAGGTCCAACGGGCGTTCTATCGGGGACAGCGGCGGCGGGAAGCGCGGGCAGCTATCCGATCGTAATCACGGCCCAGAACGGAGCTGGAACGAATGCAACGCAAAGCTTTACGCTGACGGTCAGTTTGCCTTCGGCTCCAACGATTGCCTATGTGCGGTCAGCGGTGGGTTCAGGAGAGTCGGTCAAATACACCGTCAACATTGCTCCTGCGTCAGGAGATTTTCTAACGGTATTTGTCTATCAGACCGAAGGAGCGGCGACGCCATCGGCGATGACGGACAACTTGGGAAGCGTGTACACGAAGGACTGCGATGTGACGTATGACCAGGGCTACGGAGGGCTGGACCGGCTGACGGTGTATCACCTGTTGAACGCGCCGGGAGGAATCACGGGGGTAAGCATTACGCCGAACAAGCCGTCGCGCGGGATCGTGGCGGAATATTCGGGGATGCCGACCAGTGGAACGGTGCTGGATGTGTGCGGAGCGGTGAACAACCAGACGACGGGAGTGACGAGTTGGAGTTCGACGGCCACGACGACGGCGGCGAACGATCTGGTGTTTGGATTGGCGGACAGCGGGACGACGGGGAATGTGGGTTACGGGGCAAGCGGGAGTTGGGTGGGACGAGCGACTTCGCACGACAATGTGGACGGGGATGACTCGTATGTCGAGGACAGGATCGGAGTAGCGGCGGGAAGTTACACGGCGACGGGAACGACCACGGTTTCGGCAACGGAAACCGCGATGGTGGTGGGGTACAAAACCAGCACGACTCCTCTCGTCGCTCCCGTCATCACAAGCACGAACAACGCCGCGTTCACTGTTGGCTTTGCCGGTTCGTTTGCTTTCGTCGCCACCGGCTTTCCGGCGCCTGCGCTGAGTGAATCGGGCGCCCTCCCGGCGGGAGTGACGTTCAATTCCGCTACCGGCGCCCTCGTTGGAACGCCAGCGGCAGGGACAACCGGCGCTTACCCCATCACCTTCATGGCACAGAATGGAGTGGCGCCGAATGCAACCCAGAGTTTCACGCTGACAGTAAACCAGACCGCTGCAATCACCAGCATAAACAGTTCAACGTTCACAGTAGGCTCATCCGGCTCATTCACAGTGACTGCCACCGGCGCTCCGGCGCCTGCACTGAGCGAATCGGGAGCCCTGCCCACAGGAGTGACGTTCAACCCGATTACTGGAGTGCTAAGCGGATCGCCAGCCACAGGTTCGGCCACCACCTATTCCATCGCGTTTACCGCGCACAACGGCGTGGGCATGGACGCGACACAAAGTTTCACCCTCACGGTAAATCAAACTGCCGCAATCACCAGCGCGAGCACCGCAACCTTTACGGCGGGTTCGCCAGTTTCATTCGCGGTGACGGCTTCAGGTTCTCCGGCGCCTCAGCTATCCGAGTCCGGGACGTTGCCCTCAGGCTTAACGTTCAGCGCAGCCACGGGTATGTTGGGCGGAACACTGGGAGCAGGAACCGGCGGCACATATCCCATCACGTTCATCGCGCACAACGGAGTTGGCGCGGACGCCACTCAGAGCTTCACGCTTATAGTGAACCAAGCGGCGGCGATCACCAGCGCCAATAGCGCCACATTCACCGTGGGGTCGGCCGGAACGTTGGCGGTTACCGCGACTGGATTCCCGGCATTGACACTGTCCGAGACCGGCACACTCCCATCGGGAGTTTCGTTTGTTCCCTCGACAGGGATCCTGTCGGGGACACCCGCGGCGGGAACCGGCGGTACATACGCCATCACATTTACGGCGCACAACGGAGTGGGCGCGGATGCCACTCAGACCTTTACGCTGACCGTGAACCAGTCTGCGGCCTTCGCCAGCGCGAATAATGCGACTTTCCTTGTGGGCGCGGCAGGGACGTTCACCGTCACTGGTACTGGATACCCGGCGCTGACGTTGTCGGAGTCGGGCACGTTGCCCTCAGGAGTTACGTTCACGCCGTCCACGGGCGTCCTCTCTGGAACACCAGCGCCAGGGACCGGTGGCACTTATCCAATCACATTCACGGGCCACAATGGAATCGGTACGGATGCAATTCAAACCTTCACGCTTACAGTGAACGATGTTGCGGCAATTACCAGCGCAAATAGCGCAGTGTTTACCGTGGGCGCCTCCGGTTCCTTCACAGTCACCGCAACCGGCTTCCCGGCGGCGACTTTGTCCGAAACAGGAACTCTGCCGTTGGGAGTGACGTTTAACTCCGCATCCGGTACGTTGAGCGGAACGCCTGCGTCAGCAACCGGTGGTACTTATCCGGTCACATTCACGGCACACAACGGAGTGGGCGCCGACGCGATACAGAGCTTCACTCTGACAGTGAATCAAGCAGCAGCAATTACCAGCGCGAACAGCGTCACCTATGCAGTAGGCGCAGCCGGGTCGTTGACCATCACCGCAACCGGCTTCCCGGCGGCGACTTTGTCCGAAATGGGCACACTTCCGTCGGGAGTCACCTTTAACGCCGCCACAGGTTTATTGAGCGGAACCCCGGCAGCCGGGACGGGCGGCGCGTATTCGGTCGCCTTCAACGCGCACAATGGAATCGGTCCGGATGCGACTCAGAGCTTCACGCTAACCGTGAACCAGGCGGCGTCAATCAGCAGCGTCAACAATGCGACGTTCTTTTCTGCGACTGCCAGTTCGTTTACCGTCACGGCCGCTGGATTCCCCGTGCCGGCACTCTCCGAATCCGGCGCGCTCCCCAGTGGAGTCACATTCAATCCATTGACCGGGACGCTTGCCGGAACTTCAACGGTGACTGGAACTTTTCCGATCATGTTGACTGCTCACAACGGAGTTGGCGCGGACGCCACCCAGAATTTTACTCTTACCGTGAGTCAGGCGCCTTCAGCTCCCTCCATTGTGAGCGCGAGCAGCGCCCAGTTTACAGTAGCCTTGCCCGGGACGTTCACCGTCGTCGCCACGGGTTCGCCTGCCCCTACGCTTTCCGAGTCCGGAACTCTGCCGGCCGGCGTGACGTTTAATTCCACGACAGGCGTGCTTGCCGGAACTCCCGCATCACGCACCGGAGGAACGTATTCCATCGTATTCACGGCTCACAACGGGTCGGGTCCGGACGCCACGGAAAACTTCACACTCACCGTCAACCAGGCTTCTGCGATTACGAGCAGTTCGCGCACTACCTTTAAGCTCGGAACCCCGGGGACGTTCACTGTCGTCGCGAGCGGCTTTCCGGCGCCTGCAATCACGGAGACCGGCGCGATGCCTTCCGGCGTAACTTTCAACCCCACCACTGGTGTATTGTCCGGCACACCAAATGTTGGCACTACGGGAACCTACCCAATCGTATTCAGCGCTCAAAACAACGTAGGCGCCATAGCAAATCAGAATTTCACGCTCACCGTAAATCAGTCACCGACAATTACCAGTGCCAGCACGACAACATTTACTATCGGCAATGCGAATACGTTCACGCTCACAGCGACGGGCTCTCCCAATCCAACCCTGAGTGAAGTTGGCACGCTCCCGTCGGGAATAACGTTTGTGAACTCAACCGGTGTATTGAGCGGGATGCCCGCGGCGGGTACCGCGGGCAATTACATCCTGACGTTCACGGCTCATAACAACGCGGGCACCGATGCCACGCAAAGTTTCACGCTCATTGTTGGCCTTGCACCTGTCATTACCAGTGCCAGCAACGTCACTTTTAGTGTTGGGGCTACAAACTCTTTCTCTGTGACGGCAACAGGCGATCCAATGCCAACTATTTCAGAGGCGGGCGCATTGCCCACCGGACTCGCGTTCAACTCCGCCTCAGGCATCCTGGCGGGAACCGCCGCAGCGGGAACCGACGGCACATACCCCATTACATTTACAGCGCACAACGGGATTGCGCCCGATGCGATTCAAAATTTCACTTTGACCGTTTCTCAAAGCCCATCCGCGCCTTCCATTAATAGTCCCAGCGGCGTTACCTTCGTGGCCGGAATTGCCTCTTCTTTTACCGTCACCTCGACGGGCTCCCCCACGCCGACACTGGCCGTAAACGGCGCGCTTCCCACGGGAGTAACCTTCAATGCACTGACCGGTGTGCTAAGCGGGACCGTTCCGGCGGGTACGTTTGGAGTGTTCCCGGCCACGTTTACAGCGCAAAACGGCAATGCGCCGGACGCCGCACAAAGCTTCACGCTAACCGTCGTCTCGGCCCCCGTGATCACATCTCAACCTGCCAATCAGACAGTCAACGCGGGTCAAGCAGCAACGTTCACAGCTGCGGCGACAGGCGCGGCCTCATTGAACTTCCAGTGGCAACGTAACAGCGTGAACATTTCTGGAGCGACGTCTTCCACTTATACGACGCCTGCGACAACCAGCGCGGACGACCAGGCGCAATTCAGCGTGACGGTCAACGATGGAACCGGAAGCGCCTCAAGCACTGTGGCCGTCTTAACCGTGATTTCTCCGGTTTCCATTGCCGCGCAACCTGCTCCACAGATCGTTGCGGTGGGAGAGAGTGCGACCTTTACGGTGTCGGTGACCGGCTCCGACCCTCTGACCTATGTGTGGTCAAGGAACGGACAGCCGATTGCAAATTCCAATTCGTCATCGTATACCACCGCCCCCGTTACCCCGGCCGATAGCGGATCGCAATTCAGCGTCGTGGTCTCCAACGTTCTTGGACCAGTTCCGAGCGCCTCCGCGTCGGTTACGGTCGTCGCATACAATTCGCCGGCGAAATATTACGTTGACGCCGTGTCCGGGTCGGACACCAACGACGGAATCTCAAAAGACCAGCCGTGGGAAAACGCCCCGGGAATGGCCGCGTGCTCGTTCAATTGCACGGCATTTCAGCTGCAGCCGGGCGACCAGGTCATCTTCAAGGGAGGAGTCACCTGGCAGGCGGGCTCATTCCCAATGGTCATAGCGGCTTCCGGAACAAGCGCGAATCCGATTTATTTTGGAGTGGACCAGACCTGGTTCTCCGGCAATACGTGGAGCCGCCCTGTTTTCGATTTGTATAATTCAACCTGGACGGTGGCTCCGATTCTGGTGAATGCTTCGAACTTCGTCACCATCGACAATCTGGAAATCAAGAACGAAGCGGTGGACAACTCCGGGTCGTGGCCTCCGCGCAGCAGCATTTCCGTGAATGCGGGATCGAATATCGCCATTCAGAATTGTTACGTTCACGGCTGGAGCATTCAGGATCCTCTCCCGGGCAGTGACGTTTCTCCGTCCGGCGGCATCGCCTTCTACTACGGATCGGTGGGCGGCGTCGTTCAGAATTGTGTGCTCGATGGAAGTCCGGAGAGCGACTCGGGAGTCGGCATTTACGGTGGAACTTCTGTACAAGGGAACATCGTCGAAAATGTTCCCAATGGAATCGTCGTCAGCGATCCCGGCGCAAGCGTCAGCGGCAATCAGGTGTTCGACGTTCCTTATTCGGTCGATCCGTCGGTCACCAGCAATGCGATTCTGGATGCCATCAGCGGGTCGGTTTATAACAACGCCGTTCACGATCTGGTGCCGGGGGCCTTCGCTCTTTCCGTGCAGGCCGATTCGCTGGAGCCGTCCGTGACGCAATCCGTTTACAATAACCTGGTCTGGAACGTTGCCGACAATTCGCCGATTTCCGTTTCCTCCTATAGCGTGGCGTCGAATCAATTTATTTTCAACAATACGCTGTCGGGCGGCACACTAGCCGGATGCGTGACCGTGACTCCGGGGTACTTCCCGCCCACGAATCTGACGGTCGAGAATAATCATTGCATCTCCGAACTGCCCGCCTCGCAGGCGTGGTGCTGGAACAATGCCGGCGGCAACTTCTCTTGCGGTCCGGTAGCCAATTTAATCTTTGGAAATAATGTGTTGATGACCACCGAAGCGGCGGCGGCGCAGGGCTACTCCGTTGCCAACAGCTTCCAGCCGCCCGCATCGAGCGCGGCCACGGTGGGCGCGGGACTCAATTTAATTCCCAGTTGTGTCACGATCGGATCGCCTTTGTGTAACGACCGGCTGGGCGTTGCTCGTCCCAGCGGATCGCTGGCCTGGGATGCGGGCGCCTACCAGTATCAAGCCGTCACCGGAACTCTGGCGCCGGTCATCACCACGCAGCCGGTGCGCCTGGAAGTTTTGGCTGGGCATTCAGCAACATTCAATGTGGTTGCGACCGGATCAGGACAGCTCACCTACCAGTGGCGGAAGAACGGCGCGCCGATCTCCGGAGCGGTTTCGCCAAGCTACACATCGCCTGCGGTTCTGGCCACCGACGACGGGTCGGTGTTTGCCGTGATTGTGAGCAACGCATACGGAAGCGTGACCAGCAGTCCCGCCCTGCTTTCGGTCAGCTCCACGCCGGGTTCGCTGATCCCCAGCGCGACCAGCCTGGCTTTTGGAAACGTGAACATCGGAACGGCGAACGCGGCCAGCGTGACGTTCACCAACTCCAGCGCGTCCTACGTTACGATCGCCAACGTCGGTATTTCCGGAGCGGGCTTCACCGCCTCGGGCATTCCCTCCGGTTTGATTCTGGCGCCGACCGAGGTCGCGACATTGAACGTAACTTTCGCGCCGTCCGGAGCAGGCAGCGTCGCAGGCAGCGTAACCATCGCCGGCGATGCCGCCGGTTCGCCAATCACGATTCCGCTTTCCGCCACGGGCCTGGTCGCGCTGCATTCGGCGACCCTGACCTGGAATCCCAGCACATCCGCCGTATTCGGATACAACGTGTACCGCGCGCCCACACAGTTTGGGCCCTACACAAAATTGAATTCCACACCGGTCCCCATCACTCAGTTCACCGACCTCACCGTCCAATCCGGACAAACCTACATGTACTGGGTGACTTCGGTGGACGCGAATACGGTCGAGAGCGGATTCTCGAGCCCCGTTATGACGGTGATCCCGACTCCTTAGAATTTAGAATCAAGTGAACGCGGAAGCCTGAGAATGAAATCAAGGACCGGTATCAACGATCGACGATCAATCGATTCCGAGTCCGGGACGCGCAGTTCTAAATCAGATTTCGAGGCAGTCCTGCGGAATGCGACACTACGTTTTGATATTTGCTTTTGCCCGTCGCAAGGTGTCGGATGGACTTTCGCCATTGCGCTTTCGATAAGCCGCGGCGAAACGTCCAAAGTGATAGAAACCCCATCGCGTCGCTACCTGGGACACAGTTGTTTCGTGATCCGCGGACAACAGGTCTTCTCGCACCCGGGTTAATCGCACGTCGCGAAGAAAATCCATCGGGCTGATCCCATGGTGGCGGTGGAAACTGTACTGAAGCGTTCTGGAGCTCACGCCGGCGACGGAAGCCAGATCGCCAAGCGACAAAGGTCTTGCAGCATTCGCGTGAATAAATTCGCCTGCCGCTTGCACTTGCCAGGGCCCTGCTTTTGAGGCGCGATGCATCAGGCGTGTGTAGTTGTGGCGATGGGACACGACCAAAAGTGTCGCCAGCGACCGCTCGAGATGGCGCACCGCGAGGGACGTCTGAAAAGCGACTCCCGGATGGTCAAGCGACCTGCAAATGTTAAATATCGCTCGCCGAAAAGCGTTTCCTCCCATGGTCCCCATGTCCAGAGTGGGCGCAAATTCGATCGGCGCATGAATGGCTCGGCCAAGGCATTTTTCCAATTCCCGTACGACGGAAGTCCGGCTGACGCTGATGCTCAGCGCCTCAAAATAGCCGGAGATATTCAGGCTTGCCTCCCGGCCGGGGGAGTGCACTGCGGCAAGTCGCCGATCAACCGGGAAACTGGCACCCCCAACGGAATGTTCCCCGGTCCCGCCGATCCCAATGATGACGATCGCTGCGGCGTCGGTCGCGCCGAGACGGTCTCGAAGCGTCATGTTGGTGGTCAACGAACCGATAGAGGTTTCGCTCAGGCGGACATAGCTCAATCTGGACAAACGAGAATCACGGCGAGATACAGGCTCGATGCGATGAGGCCGGCTCCAGGATATTTTTTCGGCTACTTCGCTGACGTCGCTGGATTCGAGGCACACAAAACGCCCTAAAAGTTGTCCACGTTGCCGCAGCGCCATTTCAGCCTGAGAGATTTCCGACATTCGGCCGATTATCGGGCGTACTTTCAAAGCTGTCAATTCATTTGGCTTTGTCACATTCCAGGGGCCAATTGCGCGAAGTGGATTGACGATCCGGGCCTCCTTTTGAAACGATGTTCGAAACAAGAGGGGCAACACGCTGATGACACGCATTCCGTCAGAGGCCTCGTCGGAGGCGCCCCTCGAAACTTTGGTGGTTTTTTGTGTTTATCGGGCAGGACGCGGGAAGGGCTCGGGAGCCGCTTCGATTGGCCGGTAATCGATAAATGGAATCGAAGACCTCGGCCTGCCGGACCGGGCCCTGCACCAAGTCGGGAGTTTTCTGATGTCGACCGCAATTCGAAGACGGCTGATTGAATTGAGGGAGCAAAAAAATATTTCAGCCGGCGAGATTGAGAAACGCGCGTCCCTCCCCAACGACACGGTAGCCGGCGTGGAGAACGGCAGTACGATTCCCTCCATGGAAATCCTCGAGAAACTGGCCCGCGCTCTGGACGTTCCGCTCCACCAGCTTTTTTATAGCGGGTGCCCGCCACCGCTTCCGAATCTGCAAAAGCGCTTAACGGCGGAAGATATTGTGGAGGGAAAATCCAAGGTTGCCGCGGAAACCTTGAGCCGGACATCGGCGTAGCGATCGGAGATTTGGCCCTTCGTCCTTCCGAGCATTACGGCCTTGTCATTGTCAAGCCGCTGACCACGGCGTCCGTGTTGTGCGCAAAGCGGATTCCGTAAACGCCATCGGTGGATTTCAGCTTACCCGGACTCACCACTTGGGATTTATCGTATGAGGCGACGACCGCGCCATTGATCGCGCACTCGACGCGGTTGCCTTTCACCGACATGCTGATTTCCTGTGTGACGGGCATCCCCGGCCCCGCCGCCTGATGAATTGCGGCATTCTCACCGCCCCGGCCGTTCATTTGAAAAGGTTCCGGCCCAAATCCGCGAACGATGAAAGTTCCATTGCCATATGCGGCGCAGTAGAGATAGCTCTGATTGGGTGTCCCCATATCGTTTCCGCCGATGAGGAGCCCGTAGGGATGCGGGTGGCTGTTCAGGTTCATGAACTTTGACTCGGTAAAAGTGGCCGTCACTTTGTAGTCGCCGGTCGCTTTGTTCGCGGGATTCCAATACACGACATTCGGGCCGGTGGTGACATGAAGCGATTTGCCCTCTGGGGCCAGCTTCGCGTCCTTGATCGATTGGCCGGATCTCTCCGCGCCCGGATCAACTTTTCCCATCCAACCGGGCACCGAGATGCCGCCACTGCCAACCAATCGTGAAGCGTCATCCTGAGCTTTGGCGCGGAACGCGGAGGGAATAAGCAGAGCGAAGGCGACCGCAAGAATCAAACCACGATTGAATCGCATAGGATTTCCTTTTGCTTCCGTTGACGTTAACTTCGAAAAAGTATAATCGCTTTTGAGATTGGCCGCAAGAAACCCGTGGGCGGGCGGGGCCCAGGTATCCGTCCAACTGCAAAAATACAGGATGAGCGGAATTCCGATTCCTGCTCCACGGTAGCCCTCCAGTGGCGGGAGCTTCCGCCTGTGCGTTCATGAATTCCGCCATCTCCGACGAGAGTCCAGGGTCTCCGGCTGCGCCACGCCCGCGTGATTCGTCGAGCTTTTAAGGTTTTGCACAAACGTTAGACTCTTCTAATTGGTTAAACGCCTCCCGGGTTGCCCATCTTTTTTCATCCATAATATCGAAAACGTTGCGATTGATCGCATGGTCATTCTCATGTACATTTGGCGTACCCCCCGCCCCTTGAAGTGCGTGTGGACAATGCTTTTCGGGTATCTGTCGAAGATCGCTTGCGGCGGGCTTTCATCGACCCTGGTTGACGAAACAAACTCCGGGAAATAAGGGAGATTCTGTATGGATATTCGGGCCTTGCAGCTCTATTTTTTCATTCCCGAGTGCCGGAAAATCCAATCCAGTGGCGCCATGGATAGCGATACCCGGCAGTGACTCGCCTGAATTGAAGGCACGCATTGACTGCGGCTTGACCGATGATCTATCCTCCGCATCAACGCGAAGTGACTTCCAGAAGAGGACCGAGGCGCCAGCGAGCAGACAGAGTTTTACCCCATAACGCACCCAGGAGTGTGGGATGGAAGGTGCGTCGAGAGGGCCGAAGATTTCTTTATTTGACCTTGCCAAGGGTTGATTTCTCAAGGATTTTCGAGAATTGCTGGAGGATCCTGGCCATGAATTTTCATCGCTCCCGGTTTGTGTTCGTCTGTTTAAGTTACTTCGGCGTGTTCTGCGCTTTAAACGCAACCGCTTGGAGCGCCTCTCCCCGGCCTTCCCCAGAAGCATCCAGCGCCGGTCAATCGGCCGCCTCTACGCCCGCAGCTCCTGTTGAGGAGGCATCCATCCCCGGTCCTCTGCGTTCATTTCTCCGGATGGCGGCGATCAGCCAAAAAGTCTCGCCCGACGAAGTGATGCCGCTGCTGGCCCGCAATATCATTGTGAACGGCTATCAGGGCGGCAAGCCCACGCAATTTCTAATCCTTGTAAACTGGTACATCGATCAGGCAAGGGAATTGGAAGCGCTGGCCGGAGCGCGGGGCATGATTCATGTTTCCGGTTGCGACGATGCAAAATCCCTGCTCGTAATTCTCGGGTATCGGCTCTCGAAATCGTGCGGCCCCGATGTCGCGCTGGAAACGGCGGACGCTAACAGGGCGTTTTTGACGATCGATTCCGGATTTCCCCTCGCGGATCTGGAAGAAACGCTCCGCGGTGGCCAGCCATTCGATCTCCCGTACACTTCAGCCAAAGTTCCAGTCCTCTTCAAGGCGAGCGATTGGTTGTTGAATCAGAAGAACGCCAATCGAGGGATTGTCGACTCGCTGCTGCGCGATCCGAATATGGCGCGCCTCTACTGGGGAATATCGCGGATGGACAGCGAGACGGCCAATTTCCTATGGCAATCCCTGGGACCGAAGAAATTGGTTGCGCTCGGCCCGGCGATTGATTTCTACGGCAGCCACATCAGCGTGCATTCCGGTCGAGTGATCGTTCCCGGAGGAGCGGCTTCGGAATCCGCCTGGAAAGACCTGGTGGGCGCCGCTTCGAATTCGCCGGCGGACTTTGTGGGAAAACTTCTTGCGAAAGACGATGGCTGGCTGGCAACTTATTTCGACGTGCTGTCCCGTTTGGCTCCGGCCCAGCAGGTTTATTTTACTAATCCGCAGCGACTGGCGCGAGATTATGAAGCGCTTCGCGGCGAGGATCTTACGCCGAGCCCCACCCGGCATTCCTTCCGCCCGGACCAGGGACTGTTCCTGCTGGTGAGCCGCGTGCAACTGGAACCCAGCGGTCAGCCGCATATCCCGGGAAGCGTGGACGTTTGGCAGGATGTCTTGAAACGAAGATCCGACTCCAAAAATTTGAAAGACTGGTCAAAACGCGCCAGCCGCTTAAACAGCCCCGAGCAGATCATCGAAGGGATGATCGGCGTTTCTCGAGACTCCGCCAGGGATGCGGCGATCCACGTCTTCTTGTCGCTGAATGAAATTGACCGCGGGCGCGCGGTAGAGCAACGCCTGGATGTGCAGACGGCCCGGCTGCTGGCCGAAAAATATGTGCGGTACGGCGATCAATATCCGATGCTGGCCGAATTTCATAACCTCGACAATGTTTCCATCACCAGCTTTCTGGCAACGGGGGATTATCTCAGCCAGATTCAGGATCGCCTGGTGCGGTCGGACGCCCTGGGGATGTTTCAAGCCAACATCGGCCTGTGGCAGATCATGGCGCGGCAAGGCCAAATCCCCGCGGGAAGCCAGAACGGATCCTGGCAAAAAATCGTAAATTCGTTTGCGTCGGTGAAATCCTCAGCGCAGGTGTTCGACGCCGGAAGGATCGCCTTCAGCGAAATTTTGCGAGCCTCAACCGGGAGATCCACGATTTCGCAGGATCAGTTCATCGCCCAGTTAGCCGGACCCGAACAGAGCACCAAGCAAGGCCAGGAGTTACGGAGTGAAATCGCCAGCCGGATCCGACAGGTGCTGGAGGATCAGCGCCTCGTTTCCTTCGATACGTTGCTGGCGCTGGGCGACGGACTCGAACAGATGGCCAAGGGAAAAGACGCCGGCGATTCCCTGTTGACTCTAGCCGGGGAATTGCGCGAATTCGAGATGCCCAAGCCGCTTTTCACGAATCACGAAAGAAGCGAACTGGCTTCGGGACTGTACAGCAATCGTCACACCGTCCTGCAGATGCGCACGGATTTGACAAAGGTTATCAAAGGGCCGGGATCGCCCGCGGAATTGAGAGAAGCCCGCGGCCTGCTGACGCCTTTTTTGCGCGACAATCTTGTGGGGCTGAACTATGCCTACTATGAGCCGCCGGGCGCTCAGATGATCCACAACAATCCACTCTTTGTCCGCTCGCATGATTTTTCAGGAGGAGATTATTCGGGAGAATCAGCGACAGCGGGAGAGCAAACATGGCGATCGCCGCGCCTGTTCGGCCGCGGCTGGACAGCCAGCGGGGGAGCCCACCTGATCGGTTCGCTTGCCGATTTGCCCTATACCCTTGCAAAAGTGGAGCAGGATTTCATCGTGCCGCAAAACGTTCAGTCCCTCATCTGGGAGGATCTTGTGCCCGGTCTGATGACGAGCGCGGTTCTGCCACGCTGGTGGGGAGTGAGTAAAGACGAAATGCATGCGGTGGCGCTCTACCAGCGCACCGGCGAGGAATTGGTCGACTCCGCGGCCAAGGATGAAAAAATGCGCCAGTCGGTCATGGCGATCCTCTCCAATCGAATGCTGCCTCAGAGAGCGGAGCAGGTCGAAAAAGCTCTGCATGCCGGACTTCCCGATGAGGCGATTGCTCATCTCGCGCCGTCGGAAACTTTCTATCTCGCGGTTGAGTTTCGCCGAAGAAACTCAAAGGAGAGAGTGGACTGGGGATTGGCGGGAAAAGAACTGGACGACCTCACGGCGCGGTGGCCGGCGGAAACCAGTTGGGAGCGTCTGTCTGTGGATTTTGGAGTGCCGCATCCCGCGCTGGCCCAGAACTACGCGCGCGAGCTGATGGATCTGAAACCGTTTCCCGCGTTTCTGGATTACTCCAGCCGACTGATGGCGGAATCCTGGGATTCGAACAATTTGTACTGGGCACGCCTTGCGGATGAGATGGGGTATTCGCCGGAGATGTTGAATCGGCTCGTTCCCCAACTGACGCGTCGCATGGTGGAACGCACGTTTGCGACGCACCTGGAGGATTGGCCCGCGGTACTTCGCGCCATGCGCGAAACGGGAGAAGAATTCCGGCAGGGAAAGAACGCGGCGCTGTTGAAGCCCGCGGAGAATCCCGGACTTTAAGAATTAGTATCAGCGGACAACGAGCTTTGCCGTTCGCGATTCATCGGGATGTTCAAAAGCACCGGGCGGCAAGGTGAGGATCATATGGCAAAACGATACGCGATGGCAGTCACTGCGGTTCTGATTCTGCTCTCCGGGTTTGCGGTTTGGACGGCCGCGCAGGACCCCGCGCAGGACAGCGGCAGCAACGTTATCCGTGTTGTCGTCGCCATGGTGCAGCTGAATGTGGCGGTCATCGATAACAAGGGAAACTATGTGACGGGCCTGCGCCCGTCGGACTTTATTCTTTCCGAGGATGGGATCGCTCAGACGGTGGCCACGTTTGAAGAAGGCAACGAAGGCCCGCAATATCTGCATGGAGAAGCCAAAGACACCGATACATCCAGGATGCCGTCTACTCGTCCGCCTACCTCATCGTCCCCGCCACCGCCTCCCCCATCCGTTGAGCGCCGCGGCGATCCGCAGCGGGGCGGCCCTCAGTCGGATACTCTGGAAGGAATTGCTTCCGCGGTCAGTGGCTCCAATGTATTCATCCTGTTCGATACCAGCAATTACATGTTCCGCGACCGTGGCTTTGTGTTCGCGCAGGATTCCATCGCGGAATTCGTACGCTCCCTGGATAATCCGTACCGCGTGGCGTTCTATTCTTACAGCCGCGATTTTTTCAGGGCCGCCTCGCTCACCACGGACCGTGGACAGGTGTTGCGCGGCGTGCGCTCGACGGTGAACGGAGACGATTCCGCGCTCTACAACGCGCTGCTGATGACGCTGAAAGATGCCTCGCAATATAACGGCAGAAAAGTTGTTGTTGTGTTTTCCAACGGCCCGGACAATTCCAGCATGGTTGCTCCTGAAGATGTCGATGAGTTGGCGCAGTCGCTGGGAATTCCCATCTATATGATCAGCACGCGGGAAGCCAAGCTCGATCCTTCCTCTGCCGCCGTGTTCGGCCGGATGACGGAAAGCACTGGCGGTGAGGCCTATTTTGCAAAGGACTGGAAAGACCAACGCGACGCCTTTGCCTCTATCCGTGACGATCTCGCGCATTTGTATTATCTCAGCTATTACCCGCAGCCCAATCCGAACCGCGGCTGGCGCGCAATTACCGTGAAGCTGAAAGACCCAAAACTGCGGAAATACCATATTCGCACCCGAAGCGGATACCGCCCCATACCGGCGCGTGTCACTGTTGATGCCGCAGCCCCCGCTCAATAAGGGCCTGTAAATCGCTGATTCACTGTGAAACACTGCGTTTTCCACAGCCTTCTCTCGGCTGTACTTCCGTACAGTAGTTTTTTTCTCGACATGCGCCTAAGCTGAATTTGAATATTTCTATTTTTATGGCCGGCGTGTCGGGCACCGAGCGGAAGGAACCAACCACAATGGCGAGGCGCGGGACGAGCCCGGACGGCTCCAAGACAGAACGCAGAAAAACCAGCCGATTTCTCGTGTCGGTCCCGATCGAAGCAAGCTGGCGCGGCCTGGACGGTTTGGCCGTGAAGGAGCAGGCGATTGCCAAACAGGTGAACGCGAATGGTGGCCTGCTGGAAATGTCCAGCTATCCCGACGTCGGCAACAGGATCACCTTGACCAATTTTCTTTCCGCCGAGGCGGCGGAGGCGCGCGTGCTGGCGACACCGACTTCGCGCGACGGTGTCTTGCGCGGGATTGTCGTGGAGCTGATCACGCCGAGCGAGAGCTTTTGGGGAGTCAACCTTCAAGTAAAGAAGACGAGCGTGGAACTGCAAAAGCTCGAGCAGTCGCTACGTTCCGAGGGAATTGACTTCCGCCTGCTCAGCGAATTCCGCGATACGGTGGATTACATCCGCCAGGCCGCAGTGGCCGTTCAACAACTGCGTGAGCACCAGCTTCGTGGACGCGACGAGAGCGAAATTGTCACCGTCCTTATCACCGAGCGCATTCGCCGCATCACCACCCTTTGTCTTGACCTAACCGCGGACCTGGATGCCGGACGGGTGACGAACGATACCCGAGGCGTCGAGGAACTCTATCACTCGCTCGAACAGGCTTGCGACCGATTGAAGCATCTTATCAAGAGCCGCGAGCCGGGGCGCTACCTGACCACTCGCACGTAAGCATAGAGTAGGTTTGGCCTCGAGTGGCACAGGCTTCGCCGGTGGCTTTTTTCCAAATTCAAGCAGGATTCAAAACCCACTGAAACCTGTGCCACTGGAGGCCCATCGCAAATTCGGAAACTCAGGCACTCCCCGATCCTGCCGCCCGTTGCACCTCGAAATCTTCCTGTGATATTCTGCCGGTCAAATGAACAACCATGGTTGTTGCGTTTTGTTGTCCATCCAATTCTGAAAATTTAAACTGCGCCTTTGCCTTTCGGTCAAGGAGATGGCAATGCCTTATAGCAGCTGTAGAGTTCATATTCTGCCGCTCATGCTGCTGGTGATCGCTGCCCTTGTCGCGCAACCAGCTTTTGCCCAGAAGGAATTGTCAGGGCAATGGAATCAGAAGGTGTTTGAGGATCGTCCGGAGCGTGGCCCCGGTCCCTGGATCGGCGACTACACGGGCATGCCAATCAATGACGCCGATCGCATGAGAGGGGACACCTGGGACGCGGAGAAATGGGCCGTCGTCGAACGCCAGTGCCAGCCGCACCCTGCCGATTACGCCGTGCGGGGACCGGCACACCTGCGAATCTGGGCGGATGTGGATAAGTTAACTCAGGGCGTCAAAGCGTGGAACTTGACGACGAGCTGGATGCTGCCTCACCGGATGATCTACATGGATGGGCGGCCTCATCCCCCCGCCTATGCCGCTCACACCTGGCAGGGATTTTCGACGGGAGAGTGGGAAGGCGACGCCCTGAAAATCACGACGACGCATTTAAAGGAGGGTTGGGTCCGGCGCAACGGCCTGGCGCGGAGCGACCGGGGGACGATGATCGAATACCTCGTCCGCCACCATAGTTATCTCACGATGGTTACTCTGGTCGAGGATCCCCTCTACCTGACCGAACCTTTTATTCGCACTTCCGACTGGGTCGAAGCGGAAGGGAACCAGACCCTGCCCAATATCTGTGTTGCCGGAGTGGAAGTGGAGCATGAGAAAGGCTGGGTGCCCTACCACTTGCCGGGACAAAATCAGTGGTTGTATGAATTTGCCGATAAAATCGGGATGCCTCATGAAGCTACCCGGGGCGGCGCGGAAACCATGTACCCGGAGTATCAGAACAGGCTGGCATCGTTGGCGAGCAAGGCAGAGCCAACATCGGCCAAGGGGGCGCAATGAGTGCAGGTCTCGCGGTTGGGGCCTTCCAGTTGCGTGTGACGCGCGCTGCCTTGCTGTTGTTCGCTTTCATGGTCTGGGGCAATGTCGCCGCCGGCGCCCAGCAGGACGGCGATAACAACAATTCTAGAGTTAACGTGCTGCACGTTCAGGGAAACGTTTACATGCTGGATGAACCGGGCCTGAACAACATCTCCCTTCAAGTCGGCGAGGATTACATCATCGTTGTGGACACCGGCGAGGCGGAGCTGGGCGATGAATTGATTGCCGCGATACGTTCTGTCTCCAATAAGCCTATCCTCTTCATTGCGAATACCAGTTCGGATACCGATCATATTGGTGGCAATGCCAGGCTATCCAAAGAAGGTTGGGCATTGCCGAACGCCGACGCCCCCGGCCGGGATCCCGCGGTTTCCGCGGCGGCAATCAGCGGCAAACTGCAGGAAGGCGCCGTCATCATCGGACATAAAAATGCGATGAACCGAGTGATCACCGGCAATCTGGCTTCGAACACCTCGGTCACATACGGCGATGAAGGATTCCAGCTCTACAACAAGGAGCCCATTCTTTTCTATCCGAAGAAGGCGGCGCACTCGGACGGCGATACGGTCGTGTTTTTTCGCGACTCCGAAGTACTTAGCGTCGGGGAGTTGTTTTCTCCCATCAGCTATCCCGTCATCGATCCGAACGAAGGTGGCAGCGTGGCAGGAATTATTAACGCCATGAACGATTTGATTTCGCTGATGGTTCCAAAAGAGAATGAAGAAGGCGGCACGTACGTAATTCCCGGCCACGGATGGCTTTGCGACAGAAACGACATCGTGAATTATCGCGATATGCTGACGATTATTCGCGGACGCATTCAGGACATGGTCCGAAAGGGGATGAAGCTGCCGCAGGTGAAAGCCGCGAAACCGAGTTTCGACTATGATCCGGTCTATGGTCCCCCCGCAGGCTCATGGTCCGCTGACAAGTTCGTGGAAGCGGTGTACCACGAAGTTGCCAACGACAAAGGTCAGAAAGGGAGAAACGAATAAGGCTCGGAGACGATGAAAGGGAAGGCGCCTCCACGAATCCCGGGATTCATGGAGGCGCTTTTTATTTTCAGCAATTCAATTCGGGGTTCCGTCGAAATTAAGGCAGCGGCGGTGAATCGGCCGTGTACCCGTTTGGATAGAAGTGCACGCCGGTTACGATCGGCGCCCCGCGCGTTGGCATCCAGATCGTGTTGTCGTCGGCCACCTGAATCTTGTTGATGCTCTGAAAAGGTTGTGGCATCGGGTAGAACGTAAATTTGCCGGTCTTCTGATCCAGCTTAATCATCGTGCTGTGGTACTGATCGGCGGACCAGACCGCGTCGGATTTATCCGGCCAGGCATCGTAAGGTTTTGCTCCGCCGATTGGAATTTTATAATCGGTGACTTTTCCGGTCGTTGGATCGAGGCGCGCAATGGCCCCGGCCACAAATTCCGAGGCCCAGACGACGCCTTTGGAATCGACGCCAATGCGGCGAATTTGTCCCCACGAATTCGGCACTTTGTATTCCTTCACCGTTTCCGTTTCCACGTCCCACTTCATGATCATGCCTTTTTCCCAGCCCGCTCCCCAGAGGTTGCCGTGCTGATCGGCCGCCAGGCCGTACACTCCGTTGTCGGGCGTCGGTGTGGGATACATATGCATCCGGCGGGAAACGGCTTCCATCCTGCCGAAAAATGCGCCGTAAATCAGGTCGAAACCGACGTTGCCGTCCTTGTCGATCACAACTTCGTTCACCATCCCGGCCCGCGCCGGCAGCGGATGCCGGATTTGTCTCCCGGATACCGGATCGAGCTCGCCCAGCATCGCCGTTCTGTCTTCGGCCCAGTACACGCGGTTCTGCTTATCGACGGCGATGCCTTCGGGCCAGGTATAAACGTCACCCTTGATCGGGAAATTCCTCCAGCGTTCGGAGGAATCGAGAGCTTTTGGATTCAATTGAAGGATGGAACTCGACGCCTTCGAGCTGTAGTAGATATTTCCATCCACGGGAGAAATAAATCCGGAGCCCAGCCAGGAACCATTGTATGGCGCGGGCGATTGAGGAATGATGCCGTCGATCATCAGCGCGCCGATGACGTTGCCGCCGGAAACGACGGGAAGATCCCCGGGAACATCGTAGGAAACGTAGATCGACTTGCCAGCGACGTCCTCATCCACCACCAGCGGATCGACTCGAAGCCGCTTCTCCACCGTGCCCGGCCCGAAATTCTTGTACAGGTAATCCACCAGCATTTCCTTTTGGGCCTTGCTGATGATCGTTCTGCTCAGGGCCAGCGCATATTCGTTATTCGAGGGCCCGGTTTCGGTCATCCGTTCGATGCCCGCGAGAAATTTTTCCTTCGTCAGGTGCATGTGGCCGAAATTGCCGCCGATGCTGTGAATGTCGGCGTGGCAGCCGGTGCAATTTTCCTTCAACATTTCGAGGGCGGGTCCGGGAGGAAACATTTCCTCCATGCTGGTCACGTACTCGACCTTCTCGGTTTCCGGCGGCTGCGCTTTCTTTTTGATTGCAAAATCGACGGATTTGCTCTCACCCGGGCCCAGCTGCAGCGGAGATTTCGGAGATTCATACTCCGGCTCGTATACCATGATTTCGTAATGCCCCGGCAGGGCTTGCGGAACGGTGTAACGCCCCTTGACCGTAAAAACCGTGTACCAGATTTTGCGGTCCAGATTGTGAGCTGCAACGCGGAACCCGATCACCTGTCCCTGATCGGCTGTGACCGATCCTTCGATCGTTCCGCGCTTCTGCATCTGGGCAGAGGACGGAAGGCAGCACCAAACGACCGCAATCAGCGCCAAGAGCGACTTCGACGCAAATCGTTCATTCCATGCCATTTTGTTTAGATTACACTTCATGATTCCTCCCTGTTGACTTCGACCTGGACTCGCGGTGTCCCAGCTGCATTTGCGGCAAATCATGACCCCGGGCGACCACCCTGTCAACGACAATCGGGGCATTCGACATTCGCCGAATACCCCGATCGCCTTTAAAACATTGGTAATTTGACCGTAGTACTGTGTATTACTTCGCTAGTGGATCTGGCCGGATTTGGAACTTTACGAGTGAACCCTTGGCTGTCGTGCCCACCGGTTCAATGTGCCAAGCCGCATTTGGACCGTAATCGGCATATACGCCACGGCCTTTCCATCCGCCGTTGGGATCGTCGATTCGACCATCCATGCTGCGTTGATAAAAGCCCATCGGATAGGGAACCCGCATTTGCAAGTATTTTCCCGTTGCCGGGTTGAGGGCCAGAAGTGAATCCGAACCGGTGCCGTTGGTCATCGGGGTGTTATTACCCAGTCCCAGCGTGTTGTACCGGTCCACCCAGTTGTAATAGTGATAGTCGGACCCGATGTCGGTGCCCTTGAATTTCGGGCCCGGAGTCGGGTAGGTGGTCCAGCCTTCGGGGCAATGCTGGCCGTCCGTAATGGCGGGGCCGGTCTTGACCTTGCACTTGTCGCGGTCGAAGCTGGCCAGTTCGTTGCTGCCGGCGAGAGCCGTCCAGACGATGCCGTTGGTGTCCACGTCAATGCCGCGCGGGCCGTAGCTGATCTTGCCCGGTGCATTCGCACTGCGATAGGGTGGCTCATAAATTTCCGTCGCGCAAGTGTGACGATCTACGCGCACGATCTTGCCCGGAACGCCGGGAACGGCTTCCCACGCACTGTGATCCTTTCGGATTGGCGGCGACGCCGTAGGAACCCATCACGGTAACCTTCTGGTCCACGCCCTCGTCGTATTTACCGTTGCCGTTCTCGTCAAAGTACATGCCGCACCAGCCCTGCGCCTTTTCCACATTGCCGCCGGTGGCGTCCAGAACATTTACGTCGAGGAAGCCGAGCGTTCCCGTCTGTGCGCCGCTCGAATAAATCACCTCGTCCTCGCCGATCTGAATGTGGTGGCTGTCATAGCAGGTGTCGATGAACGTGACCTTTTTGGTCTTCGGATCGTAATATTCCAATTGCCGCCAGCCTTTCGGGTATCGGGAATGCCTTTGCCGAGGGATGCTCGCTCGCGCAGAACGCCGGTTGATGGTCCGGTCGGCGAAAGCGAGCCGCCATCCACACGCGGCCCTTGGTATCGATCTGGATGCTGCCCGGCGTTGCCGGATCGTACCAATACAAGATTATTGCCCCAGTAGGGGGAAGGTTCGGGCATGCCCTGCATTTTTCCGGGAGGCACGCCATCCTCGAGCACTTTGAGGCGCTGGCGCGAAGCGGTGTGCTCGACCGGATCGAGAATCAGGAAGTCATCATTGGCCCAGTCGATTCCGTAGATGGGGCCGTTGGCGTTGACAGTCGGATGCCGCTTGTCGGTGCTGAGTTCGTCGTGCGTGAAGGAGGCTTCCGTGCCCCATTCCCACGAGGTCAGAACGATATTGCGTTCCATTCCGGTCGGGCGAGAAGGCGCGGGCGGAAGTTCGCCCTTGCCGATGCGGTCGGTCCAGTCGGACAGCATGCCCAGGCCGCGCGGACGCCCGTAGTTGTTCATGGAGCGGCTCATTCCAGCGCCGTCCTGTCCTACTTGCACGCGATGGTCCCAGGCTTCCATCGAGCTGTTAAAAACGCCTAGCTGGGGTTCGAGTTCGCGCGTGGCCTTGTCGCCGATCTGGTGGCAGGTTTCGCATCCCGCCTTCATCTGCCAGACCCAGTCGGACTGCGTTTTCAGATTCTCGTTGATCCCGTTGCCCTTTTCGCCCGTGCCGGGAAATTCGCTCGCGTCCGGAATTTTTGCCAGCGAATACCAATAATCCGCCGGATAGTATTGCGCCGCCGCGCGCTCGTTGGGAGCGATCAGCGCTTTCAGAGCCAGGTTAGTTCCTGGCGTGGACATGACCTTCGGCGAATCGATCAGGCCGTAGCCGCGCACCCAGACGTTGTATCTCGCTTTCGGCAGTTGGGGCAGCAGATAGCGGCCGCGATCGTCGGTCACCACGATCTTTCGAAACTTTGTCGAGAGGTCGGTCGTTTCGGCGATCACCCAAACGCCTGCCTCGGGGCCATTGGCGCCGGTCACAACGCCGCCGATGCTTTCGGCATCCACCGGCACCTGATTCGCGTCCGCCTGGGCCGCTGAAGGCTTTGCAGCCGGGGCGGCGTGGACACGGACCATCGTCACAAAGAGAAACAACGCAACAACGAAACACGTGGCCCACTTCAGTTTTGGAAATCTGTCGTTTAATTTAGACATCGTTTCCTCCTTCAGCGATTTTGCCAAGCGGTGTGCCGGATACGGGATGGACCATGGGAATCAATTGCCTCAAAATTCAAGTGCGGCTTGACGGGAGAGACTGAAACTTTTCCGGAATCCACAACTCGGCAATCATTTGCCGGACTGTTGAATTGCGATTGCATCGTTGTGTTGAAAACAAACGCCCGGAATATTCACCCTGATGGCTCCTGCTGTGGCCGTCTTGAGGGGGATCATATCTCAAATGAGCTTTAAAAAACACGAACTAAAAATACAGAGCAAACCCGGGACGCTGTTTGAGGGAATCGCAGGAATTGCGATTGCCGTGTAAAAATGAAATGCCGGTTACGCGGCCTGGGTTCGGAAATTTCCGCCGCCATCGCTTTTGTAAATTCCTAAAATCGTTTAACTTGCTCGAACGCGATAAAAATTGTGCTGGCTGGTCCGTTACGTGCATCAAACCAAGGAGTTGGCGATTACCAGGAGGGTACCCACATGTTCCCGTTCAAACGCTCGATTCGCTCGATCATTTTCGCCGGTGCAATTCTGATTGCCGGCGCAAGCTACGGCTGCGCAGCCCACGTGCGCGTTTATGACGAATACCACGGCGATTATCATCCGTGGGATCGCAATGAGGTTGTTGTGTACCGGCAGTATTGGGCGGGACGAAACCAGCCGTACCGCGAATACAACAGCCTGAACCGCGATGAACAAAGAGAATATTGGAATTGGCGTCACGATCATCCGGGTGCGCATTAGGAGATTGTCCTGTCCAGTGGCACGGGCTTCAGCCTGTGGATTTTGATTTTTGCCAACTCTCAAAAAAGTCAAGAGCACACAGGCTGAAGCCTGTTCCACTGAAAAACAAACCAATTCCGGCAAAGCGCATTGCCAGCCCACGCACGATCATGTAGCATCCCCCAATTCATGGAGGCTACATGCTCACGAGGCGAGACGTTCTAAAAGGCGCGGCGGGAATTGCCGGAGCCGCGGGGTTCGCCGGATCAATCGCGGATGCGTTCGCGACCACAGCTCCCAAGCCGCGCACGCCGATTAAATTTGACGTGCCCCGCGGCGGGTGCAATTGCCACACGCATATTTTCGATCCCGGCCATTTTACGTACGCCACGCCGCGCCCCTACACGCCGGAAACCGCCAATGTTGAAGACCTGCGCGCCCTGCAAAAAGGCCTGCATCTCGATCGCGTGATTATTTCGCAGCCCACCGTTTACGGCTCCGATATGGCCTGCACGCTGGACGCTCTGAAACAACTCGGACCGAGCGCACGCGGCCTCGGCTTTATTGGGGACAACACCACCGACGCCGAACTCGACCAGTGGCATCGCGGCGGTGTTCGCGGAATCGTGGTTCACGGCCTCGCCACTCTCACGCCTTTGGCCAACCGGATCAAGGGCCGCAACTGGAGCGTCGAGGTATTTATCCGTCTGACGGAACTCGACAAAATGAAAGATCAAATCGTCGCTTCCCCCGTGCCCATTGTGCTGACCCAATTTGCCGGCGCGCAGGCCGCTCCCGGGATTCAACAGCCGGGTTTCGACACGCTTCTCGATCTGCTCCGCAGCGGAAAAATCTATGTCCATTTCTCGGCTCCCGAACATGTTTCCAAGCAGCCTCCCGATTTTTCGGACATCGCGCCCATCGCGAAAGCAATGATTGCAGCAAATCCCGACCGAATCGTGTGGGGCTCCGATTGGCCGCACGCCGCCACGATCCAGGGCCAGGTAATGACTGGAGTCACCCCGCTCGAACAGATCGATGATGCCGTCAGCCTGAATTTGCTCGCTACGTGGACTTCAGGGGCAGATCAGTTGAAACGCATTCTGGTGGATAATCCGAAACGGCTATATGATTTTTGAGGGGACCTATAGTTCACTCCTGAAATCTCCAGACGATGAGTTGAACTGTACGACTCATAGAGATCTTGAATTGCCGGGTGCCTAACCCTGCGATTTTACAAGGGTGAGGGTTTATATCTCACTGCAATGCTCAACAATGCGGGCAGGCCATTCGATTGGTTACCGGCGGGTGGCGGACACCCTCGGCTTTGTGCTTACCGCCGGGATGATTTGCGAGGCCGATCGTTCTCGGACAGATCGGAGAGGATCACCGGCGCGCGATCGGGGAACTCGGCAAGAATGCGGACGTCGCCGCCACCAAGGCTGGCTGGGCGCGAGCGACAGTGCGTGTGGTACAATCTCTGCATGATTCACATCGGCGATTGCATATTCCGCCTCTGTTGTTGTAACAACAGTGCGCACATGTGTGGGGAAAACGCGCGATAGGAACCGAATCGAACGCATCGCAGTTCACCCACCTTTGGCGATTAGCCCTCACGGTGGGTTTTTTATTTTTGGCGTATTTTTGAGCGCGGCGCTCTGGAAGCCGGGACGGTTTAAGAAACGCGCGACGATGGAGGCAATTCGGAAATGAAGGTTTCGAACTCGCAGTGGGCGGAAAAACTTGCCGGGAAAATTCCCGAGAGTCTGGCCCGCGAAATTGACATTTTTGAGACGGAAATTGCCCTGAAGAAGCAGGGCAAGGTGGACGACCGCCTGTTCGCCGAAACGCGGCTGCGGCGGGGAATTTACGGCCAGCGGTATGACAACGGGCACAGGTCCAACGGAAAAAGTGTTCAGAAAATTTCGTATCCTTCCGGCGAACTGACCAAGGGCCCGCACACGATGTGGGATGCTCCGGGGATGCAGCGCATCAAAATTCCGGGAGGCGGGCTGAATGCCGAGCAGCTCGAGACGCTGGCCGATCTGGCGGAAGAATATTCGGACGGGATCGCGCACGTCACCACGCGGCAGGATTTTCAGCTGCACTACGTTCACATCGATGACACGCCGAGCCTGATGCGACGCCTGGCCGCCGCGAAGATTACCACGCGCGAGGCCTGCGGAAATTCGGTGCGCAATGTGACGGCTTGCCCGTACGCGGGCGTGTGCCCGGATGAAAAATTCGACGTGACGCCGTATTCGCACGCCGTGTCGAAATTTTTGTTGGGCCATCCCGACACGCAGAATTTCGGGCGGAAATTCAAGCACGCGTTCAGCGGCTGCTCACAGCACGCCTGTGGCGTCACAAGTTTGCATGACATGGGCATGATCGCCGTCACGCGCATCGAAAATGGAAATGAGAAGCGCGGGTTTGAAACGTACGTCGGCGGCGGGCTTGGCGCCGTGCCGTATCAGGCGAAATTGTTCGACTCGTTTGTTCCGCCGGAGGAATTGCTGCCGCTGGCGCAGGCGATTTCGCGTGTCTTCGCGAGGCTGGGTGAGAAAAAAAATCGCAGCCGCGCGCGGATCAAATTTCTTGTGCAGGATTTGGGTATCGAGAAATTCAAGGAATTGGTTCTCGAAGAGCGCAAAACGCTGACGCCCGATCCACGATGGACGGAATTCGTGAAGGACGCCGACGTATTTCAGGAATCGGCGCTGCGTCCCGGCGGAAAAGCTCCGTTGCTCGGTTCGGAATCGTTCCAGCGCTGGATGAAGTTCAACACGCGCCTGCAAAAGCAGGATGGCTACGTGGTTGTCACGATCGCGCTGCCGCTCGGCGACATCACGGCCAATCAGTTGCGCTCTCTCGCGGACATCGCGCGCCGCTTCACGAAGGAAACGATTCGCACGACGGTGGAGCAGAACATCGTTCTTCGCTGGGTCAGCCAGAGCGATCTGGCCGAATTGCATAAGGCGCTCGAAAACGCAGGCCTCGCCGATCCCGGCGCGGGCACCATTCTCGATATCGCCGCATGCCCCGGAACAGACACGTGCAAACTCGGAATTTCCTCTTCGCGCGGGTTGGCCGCCGAATTGCGAAAACGCCTGGAAGAAAAAAGTTTTGAGTTGGACGCGTCGATCGAAGGCCTGCACATTAAAATCAGCGGCTGCTTCAATAGTTGCGGCCAACATCATGTGGCGGACATTGGATTTTACGGCGTCAGCCGCAAAATGGCGGGGTACGCGGTGCCACACTTTCAGGTTGTTCTCGGCGGCGAGTGGGAGCATAACGCGGGCTCCTACGGACTTCCCGTGATCGCGATTCCGTCAAAAAATATTCCGGAAGTTGTGTCCCGGCTGACGGGCCGGTATGCCACCGAGCGCGCGAACGGAGAAAAATTCAAGGATTTCATCAAGCGCATCGGCAAAGTGGAATTGAAAAAGATGCTGGAAGACCTTGCCAAATTGCCTGCCGATCCGGCGGACCGTTCTTTCTTCAGCGACTGGGGTGATCCGCGCGAATACGGTTTGTCGGACATGGGAATCGGCGAGTGCGCCGGCGAAGTTGTGTCGGCAACCGATTTCAATCTCGGCGCTGCTGAGAGGGAATTGTTTGAGGCGCAAGTGGCGCTCGAAAACGGCCAGACCGAACAGGCCGGAGACGACAGCGTACCGATCCATGGTGCGTGCGGCGAAGGCGCTGGTGCTCCTCGAAGACCCGAATGTCGCGGAAGATCCAGCGAAAATCGTGGGGGAATTTCGCTCGCGCTTCTATGACACGCAGAAATTTTTCGATCCGTTTGCGGGCGGGAAATTCGCCAACTACCTGTTTGACGCGCACGAGAAATCGGAAAAGTCCTACACGCCCGATTCGACGCGCTACCTGATCGACGAGGCGCAGCTTTTTATCGACGCCGCACACAGTTGTTATAACCGGATGGGAACGCCGGCGAACGCCTGAGCAGTAAATTATTTTCAGAATCGACAAAGGGATTCGAGCGCATGCAACTTCAGCACGTCAACGTGAAACTCTTTCTCCAGAATCCCGAGGCCATCGACCTCGAGCCGTTGATTCCGATTTTTCACGGCTGGATTGAAAATCAAAACGGTTCCGAACTGCTGCTGGACATCGCCGATTACCGGCACGTTCCCGCGGGTCCCGGCGTGGTGCTGATCGGGAACGATGGCGACTATAGCGTGGATAACGCGGACGGCCGCCTCGGCGTTCGCTACAACCGCAAGGCGGCGCTGGAGGGCGGCAATCAGGATCGGCTGGAGCAGGCTGCGCGCGCCGCGCTGAACGCCTGTCGTCGATTGGAAGTGGACCCGCGCCTCGGAGGGAAATTTCATTTCAACGGTCATGAAATCGAAATCTTCATCAACGACCGGCTGCTGGCTCCGAACAGTGACGCTACGCGCGAGGCGGCGCAGCGGGATTTCAAACTCTTTGCCGGGCGTCTTTTCGGTGGGGCTGAATATACATTGTTATATCCGAACGATCCTCGCAGGCTCTTCGGAGTAACGCTAAAGACGGCCCTGCCGTTTTCAGCGGCGGATTTATTGGCGGGGCTGGCGTAATGAGCGGCGCCGGCAAGACGCCGGTTTGACGAAGATCATTCGATGTTTCCGAATGAAGGAGCGCCCGTGGGAAAACTGATTCAGAAATCCAAAGTGAGCGTCCGCAAGGAAGCCGGGAACAGCAAGATCAAGCGGGTCGAGATCGAAGGTTTTCCGGGCGAAGTGCGGATGGGAATTCACGGCGGCATCGCGCAATATTTCAAGCTTTCGCCCGATGAGCCGATGGCGTCCACGCTCGATTACGTTGTGGCCGCCATTGGCGGCTGCATGACGGGAACCGTGGCCGGAGCCCTCGAAGCGCGGGGTGTGCGCGCCGATCCTGAAAAGCTGCAAGTGGAAGCCGAGGGAACGATCGAGGACGTGGACGGCAAGATGATCCTTACCGGCGTGAAGCTGCGCTACCGAATGACGATTCCCAAGGACAAGCGCGCGACCGTTGAACGGGCGCTGCAACATCACGAAACGCTGTGCGCTGTTTCCGAAAGCGTGCGCCGGGGAATTAAAGTCGAGTGGGAAAGCGAAATCGTCGAGGAAGCGTAGGATTTCCAGGATCCAAACCATCCCTCTCCCTCGCGGTACGAGGGCCTTTTCCACTTGTTTTTCACCCCGATTCTACCCGCTCTTCACCTTCTTTCTTTGAAATGCAGAGTCCATTCGTAAACCGGGGGCCGGCAAGCTTCCATACGAATTTTTAATGCTGCAAAGAAAGCTTGTTGAAATTCTTCCCCGGATGTATATGATGTGGCCTCAAAGTTCAAGCACAGGGAAATCGGTTTCGTCCGGAACGAGTAGAGCAGTTTACTTGGGCCCCCAGTAACAATGACCCGCAAGGTCCTGGAGCGGAGACGATGCTGAGAAGAAGTCCTGAAAAAGGTTCCACGACAGTAGCCCTCGCCTTTGCCATTTTTCTCGTCGTAATGACGGTCATCACGGTCTATATCTTCTGGGCCAAAATCTGGTGGTTTCCTCCGGCCATAACGGATTTTGGGCACGAAATTGACGCGCAGTTCATGCGCACGCTGATTATTACCGGCGTTGTCTTCGTCGCCGCGCAATTCGGCCTGGCGTTCGCCATCTACAAATTTCGCGATCAGGGCCAGAAGGCGGCATATTTCGAGGGCAACAACACGATGGAAATCGTATGGACGCTGGCGACCGTGGTCTTGTTTGTCGGCCTGGGATTGTATGCGCGAAGCGCCTGGGCGGAGGTGCACTTCATGGGCGCATCGGAAGGCGCGCTGCCGATTGAAATCACCGCGCAGCAGTTTGCATGGAACTTCCGTTACGCCGGCCCCGACGGGAAATTTGGCCGCACGAAACCGGAGCTGGTCAGCGCGTCTACCGGCAACCCGGTGGGTTTGGATTCGACCGATCCGTCATCGAAGGATGACGTGGTTTCGCCCGTCATCGCCGTGCCTGTGGGGCGTGAAGTCGAATTGATCATCCGCTCCCAGGATGTGACGCACAGTTTCTATGTGCGCGAATTGCGACTGAAGCAGGACGCCGTGCCGGGCATGGAGATTCACATGCACTTTACAGCGGAGGTGCCCGGTAATTACGAAATCGCCTGCGCCGAGTTGTGTGGGCTGGGGCATTACCGGATGCATAGCATGCTCCAGGCGATGTCCGAGCCGGATTTCGAAAAGTGGATGAAGGATCAGGAAGCGGCGAATCAGTAAAGTGAACGCATTGTGCGAGGAAAAAGTCAGGGTTGAGGCAATTGCAGGCTAGCGCGGTCAGGCCCATAAACCGAACCCAAGGAGCGGCCCGATGGTGACTCACGAAAACGGCGGCGGACACGGGCACCACCAAGCCCCCACCGGTTTCATCGCGAAATACGTCTTCAGCATCGATCACAAGGTGATCGGCATTCAGTACCTCTTCCTTGCTTTGTTCTCCGTATTCGTCGGGATGGGTTTGTCTCTCCTGATGCGCTTGCACCTCGGCTGGCCGAACGCTCACTGGTCTTTCTTCAAGGGCGGCCTGATGACGCCGGAACAGTATCTGGCGCTAATGACCATGCACGGAACGATTATGGTCTTCATGGTGCTGACAACGGCGCCGCAGTCCGGCTTCGGAAATTATTTTCTTCCAATTCAAATCGGCGCGGCCGATATGGCTTTCCCCGTATTGAACATGTTGTCGTTCTGGACGACGTTTGTTTCCCTGGTCGTCATGGTCGCCGCATTTTTTGTCTCCGGGGGCGCTCCCATCGGCGGCTGGACGTCTTATCCTCCCCTCAGCGCTCTGGGCGAAATAACAGGGCCCGGACAAGGCGCGGGGGAGACGCTGTGGATTATCGGGTTGGCCATCTTCTGCGGCGCTTCTTTGATGGGCGCGCTTAATTTCATCACCACGCTGATCGACCTTCGCGCGAAAGGCATGACGCTGGGCCGTCTCCCGCTCACCTGCTGGACGTGGTTTGTCACAGCAATCCTCGGTTTGCTGGCCTTCGGTGTTCTTCTGGCGGCCTGCATTCTCCTTTTGCTCGATCGCATCGCTGGAACGAGCTTCTTTGTTCCCGGAGGTCTCGTCATCACCGATCAGGTGATCACGTGGCACAAAGGCGGTTCACCGCTGCTGTGGCAGCACCTGTTCTGGTTTTTCGGCCACCCCGAGGTCTACATTGCGATTCTGCCGGGCATGGGCGTGGCGTCGCACCTGCTCTCGACGTTCTCGCGCAAGCCTGTGTTCGGCTACCGCGCGATGGTTGGCGCGATCTGCGGCATTGGCTTCCTCGGTTTCTGCGTCTGGGGCCATCACATGTTCATTAGCGGAATGAGCCCGTACTCGGCATTCGCGTTTTCGATCCTGACCATGACGATCGGAGTACCCTCGGCGATCAAGACGTTCAACTGGTTGGGAACTCTGTGGGGCGGAAAAATCACTTTTAACTGCGCGATGCTCTACGCTCTCGGCTTCGTTTCGCTGTTCGTCAGCGGCGGGCTTTCGGGTCTGTTCCTCGCGCAGCCTTCGCTCGATCTTTATCTGCACGACGGATATTTCGTCGTCGCGCACTTCCATCTCATCATGGGCGTCGCGGCGATTTTCGGAATGTTCGCGGGACTCTATTTCTGGTTCCCGAAGATGTTTGGCCGGTACCTGAATGAGGGGCTCGGAAAAGTTCACTTCTGGCTGACGTTTATTGGAGTCTATTGCATCTTCATGCCGATGCATTTCCTCGGCCTCGCGGGGCATCCCCGCCGCTATTTCGATACTACGGCTGTCGAGTTCCTGCAGAAACTTCAACCGGTTCATGTGTTTATCAGCATCGCGGCATTCATCACGATCGGCTCGCAGCTTCTCTTCCTGTTTAACTTTTTCTGGAGCCTTTTTGCGGGGAAGGAAGCGAAGGAAGAAAATCCGTGGCACGCCACGACGCTCGAGTGGTCAATCTCCTCGCCGCCCCCGTTTGATAATTTCGGCGGCGTCGAGCCGGTCGTATATCACGGCCCCTACGAATTCAGCGTGCCCGGCGCGGCGGACGATTACATTCCGCAAAATCTAGCACCGGAACTGGTGAAGAAGGCATAGCGCTGCCGATGGGGCCAATGGAATTGCTTGAATGAAAAGCGCGGGTAAAGATCCAAAACGCAAGGAATGACAACGCGATGCCAGGAACAATCGCTGAAGACATCGAGATCGTAGACGCCGGCCACGGCGGCGGCGTGGGCACGCCCGCCGGTGGCGACGACGATAGCGGTTCTTCCGGCCCGCATCAATTTCCAAAACGCGCGTATTTCACGGCGCTGCAACTGGGCCTCGCGGCGATCGTGATGTTCTTCATGGCGCTGGCGAGTTCCTACATTGTGCGCAAGGGGCTCGGGAACGACTGGCAGCGCACGCCGATGCCCCCCGTCGTTTGGTTCAACACTTTGATTCTGCTCATCAGTAGCGTGACCATCGTGGTCGCGCGAAAGAAGCTGGAGCGCGGCGAGCGCGAAGCATTTCGATCCTGGTGGTGGGTGACCACTGGCCTCGGAATGCTTTTCCTGGCGGGGCAGATTATCGCCTGGCGCCAACTCGCCGCTGCGGGGATGTTGCTCTCGACCAATCCCAGCAGCAGCTTTTTTTACCTGCTGACCGCCGCGCACGGATTGCACCTCGCGGGCGGAATTTTTTCCCTGTTTTATGTGATATTCCGGCAGTGGAAGCGCTCGCGCATTTCGCAGGCGACGGCCGCGGAACTTACGTCGATTTACTGGCATTTTATGGATGGGCTCTGGGTTTTCTTGCTCGTACTCCTGACACTGGGACGGTGAACCGTGCACGATGTAAAGACAGAGACGGCGCTTGATTCGGCATGGTCGGGCGGCGGATCTCCCTTCGCGATGGGCTCGAAGAAGCTGGGAATGTGGTTGTTCATTGTCTCCGATACGCTGACGTTTTCCGCTCTTCTGGTCACGTACACGTATTCCCGGATCATGAATCCGGACTGGCCGAAGCCGTTTCCCATCAACCCGGCGATCATCTTTTCCACCACGATGACGGTCGTGCTGCTGGCGAGTTCGCTCACGATGGTGATGGCCGTCATGGCTTCGCAGCGCAACGATCGCAAGGCGACGGTTTTGTGGATGATCGCCACAATGGCGGGCGGCCTGACGTTCATGGCCCTGCACCTGCGCGAATGGTTTCACCTCTTTGAAGAGGGCGCCACGATCACGCACAATCCGTGGGGCACTCCGCTGTTCGGCGCGGTCTTCTTCGGCATTACCGGTATGCACATGACGCACGTCCTGATCGGCGTCATCTACCTCGGCATCGTCGCCACCGGTTACGGCCGGGGAAAGTTTTCGGCGGAAGACGTCGAAGTCAACGGCCTCTACTGGCACTTCGTTGACCTGGTCTGGATGTTCGTATTCCCGCTGGTGTACTTAATGTCGGTGAAGTACTAGCTGCGTTCATTCCAGGCGCTTACCAGGAGATGGAAAGACGATGAATACACATGCGCATTCCGAAGAAGCCCACGCGGGCGCAAGCGTTGGAACAAATCTGGCGATCTGGATCGGCCTGGTGGCGATCACCGGCATCGAAGTATTCCTTGCCTACGAGGAACTGGACCCGAAACTCATGCTCACGCTCCTGCTCGGCCTGTCGGTCATAAAGGCTGCGATGATCATGTCGTATTTCATGCATCTCAAATTTGAAAAATTTTCGCTTGTGTTGTGGCTCGTCCCGGCGATGATTTTCTGCATCGCGATGATGATGATTTTCTTTTTTACCGAAGCGTTTCACTCGTTCCCAGAGATGCATCACTAGGTGCGATTTTTGGTGGCCACGCATGTGGGACTTGGGAATTATAAGTGGCTGTGCTACAAAAACTAGAGCGTGACTTAATTTCACACCGCGGGGCAGCGAGCCCGCTTAAATGATAGAATGGGCCTGCCGTTCGAAAGAGTTGGAAGGGAAGAAAAAAATGCGCTTGAAATTGTCAGCGATAGCGGCGGTATCTTTTCTAAGCTTCGCGCCCGGCGCGTTCGCCCAGGGATGCGCCCTTTGCTACACCACCGCTTCCCAGACCAGCATCCACGCGCAGCGTTCATTGGATTTGGGAATTCTGGCCCTCGTTACACCCGCCCTCGTGATGTTTCTTGGCGTAATTTTTATGCTCTACCGCAGGTCTGTTTCCGCCGCCTGATTCCGCAACCATTCAGAATTCAATCCTGAATTATTTTCCGGTAAGAATGACCGTATGAAGGGTTTGGTCTCGGCAGCGCCGGCATCTTGCCGGCGGCCTTTGATTTTCAATGCGCGGAAAACCCGCCAGCAAGATGCCGACGCTACAGGGCATCGGATTATTCCAGAGATTCCCGAAACGCCTGAGCGACGTGCTCGATTTGCGCTTGCGTCATCTCAGGAAACAGCGGAATGGATAATACTTCGCGCGACGCCCGCTCGCTCACACGCATTTCGCCCGGTTTGCCGCCGTATGCGGCATACAGGGGTTGCAAATGCAGGGGAACCGGGTAGTACACCATGCTCGAAATGTGGCGTTCCGCGAGGCGTTTTTGGACGATATCGCTGCGTGTCTCGTCTCCTCGATTGACCGCGGCGCTATGGCTTCCGGGTCGGCTCGCGATGCGTAGCGTGTAGAGATAATAGACGTGCTCGTGTCCGGCAGGCACTCGCGGCAGTGTAATGCCAGGCAAATCCTTCAACAAAGAATCGTAAAGCCTTGCATGCGCCTGCCGCGCAGCGGTCCACTCCGCCAGATGGCGCAACTTCACGCGCAGGATCGCCGCCTGTAGTTCATCGAGACGACTGTTCCACCCGCGCTCGGTGCTCAGATAGCGGCCCGTCTGGCCATGGTTGCGCAGGCCTCGCAGTCGCGTGGCCAGCTTGTCATCATTGGTCACGATCATTCCCGCGTCGCCGTACGCTCCCAGATTCTTGCTGGGATAAAAACTTAGGCATCCGAGGCGGCCCATCGAGCCGGTTTTCTTCCCACGATAGCTAGCCCCCATGGATTGGGCGTTGTCTTCTATCACGGGAACGCCATGCCTGCTCGCGACGGCAAGAATCGGGTCCATATCCGCCGAGAGTCCGAATAAATGCACCGCCACAATCGCTTTTGTGCGCGGAGTGATACGCGCTTCAATCAGGTCCGGATCGAGATTGAATGAAACCGAGTCGATATCCGCAAACACAGGACGCGCGCCTAGCGCGCTCACGGCGCTGCCCGTGGCGATAAATGTGAACGATGGGACGATGACTTCATCGCCGGCATTCACGCCGCAGGCATGCAGCCCCAGCTCCAGCGCCTCCGTTCCCGAAGCGACGCCGATTCCATGCCGCACACCGCACGCCCCGGCGATTTCCTCCTCCAGCGCATCGCCCTGCGGTCCCAGGACGAACTGTTGCGCGGTCAGCACTCCGTCCACTGCAGCGCGAATCTCAGTCGCGATGGTCGCAAACTGGGCCTTCAAGTCGAGCATGGGAATCGCTTCTGTCGAGGGCTGTGCCGTCGTTGTCATCGTTGATTAAAATTGAGCGATTGGATGTCAGGAAGTTTCAACGCGCGAATATGTTATCACGCAAACGTGGAATTCGCGTCACTTGCCCGGTCGGTCCGGGATTGCGCACGTGTCGCTGTCACAACGCGCAGGCGCGCCCGGAAGGGAATAGCGGTGTCGCGCAATAAACGAATAGATGGACGGCCCCATCCACCGAAATGGCGGCAGGCCGGCGATAAAGCCCAGCCATGCGAGCTTAGGCAGCACGCGAAGGAGCGCCAGCCATGCGGCGAATCCCTTTAGCCACGAACCCCCTGGTGTTCGAACATGCATTTCCCCATCGAGTGCAACCCGCGGGAAAGGGGCTTGCGTCGCGATCTTCGGATCGTTGTAGTCCAAAAAACGGAGCCGCGCACCGGAATCGTAGGGCTGGACTTTCGCCTGTATCCACCGGCAGAACGAGCAGGAGCCGTCCATGAATACGTCGTACGTGGAGGGTTGAGACATTTGCCGATCCAGAGGGACACATCCATTATGCCACCGAACGGTCGAACGGGCGAAGATACTGGGCGAAGATACGCGACTCAATTTCCAGGGAGAGGCTCATAGCGGGCTGGTTGGAAATCATTCGCTTTCTGGGGGACAGATTCGCTGCTGAGTGAAGGGTGCGGCACGCTCCATTTTGGATGGTTGAGCTGACTTAGCGCAGCCGCCCCGGCGGGTCGGCGGGCGGCGGAATCTGCGGAGTCGATGATGGGGCGCCGGTATTGGCGGTCACCTTGATCGGCGCGGGTTGAGGCAGCCCCAGCCCGACATTCATCTCCTGATGTTCCTTCGCGCAGCGCGGGCAAAACGCTTTGCCAGTATCTTCGTCGCGCAGGCTGGCCAGCTCATAGCAGCCATGAATGCAATCGCAGTATCCCGTGATCGATGCGGTTTTAATCGCTACCAGTGCCATGGGTTTTGTCCTTTGTGGGAGCATAGTACAGGTGCTCCGCGATTTCCGCAAGGCCCTCTAGCGCGCTCCTAAGCCCTTACCTCAGTTAAATCTACGAACCGGATGGGCTGCCTTCTGACTGTCCCGCGGTACGGTGTCCGCCGCCCGTCCCGATTCTGTCCTTCTGACCAGCGTTTTATTTCCGGCCCGCCCGGTAGGCTCCTCTGTGGACTTACAACTCCCAGCGACGGGGTTGTGCGCGCGTGCCCATTTTTCGAAGACGCAGCGCAAGATCACCAAACCGGAGGGCTATTCATGCGAGTGCCATTGTACCGATATACAATTGTTTTTCTTCTGACGCTGGCGTTTTCGTTTTCCTCCTCTGCGCAGAGCTGGCGGCAGGTCGGCCCTCCAGGTGGAGATGTGCAGTCGCTCGCGGCGGTTCCGGGAAGCACACGCTCGCTGTTTCTTGGCACATCCGATGGTCACGTCTTTGGTTCGACGGATGCCGGAGAGCATTGGGTCCTGCTCGGCCGCATTGGCGAACATCATGACGACGTGATCATGTCCATGATCGTCGATCCGCGCTCGGAGAAAACTCTTTACGCGACGAGCTGGACGCTGAGCTCGAAGGGCGGCGGCGTGTATCGCAGCGCCGACGCGGGACACAATTGGCAACTGATCGGCCTCGAAGGCCGCGTCGTGCGCGCGATTGCCGCTGCGCCTTCCAATCCGGACACGCTTGTGGCCGGGGCTACTGACGGCGTATATCGTTCGGACGATTCCGGAAAGCACTGGTCGCGCATCACGCCTGAAAATCACGAAGACCTGAGAAATTTTGATTCGATTGCAATCGATCCTCACGACGCCAACACGATTTACGCGGGCACCTATCACCTGCCCTGGAAAACAACCGATGGCGGGAAGAACTGGACGCCGATTCATCAAGGGATGGTGGACGATTCGGACGTCATGAGCATCACGATCGATCAGAATAATTCGTCGCACATTTTCGCGAGCGCGTGCTCCGGAATTTATCACAGCTCTGACGGCGGTGCGACGTGGACCAAATTCAAGGGCATCCCAAAGGATTCGCGCAGGACCGTGCACATTCTGCAGGACCCGAAGCGGCCGCTCACTGTATATGCGGCGACGACGGAAGGGCTCTGGAAAACTTCGGACGACGGCGCGGCCTGGCATCTGGTGACGCCCGCGACCTGGAGCATCCTATCGATGATCGTCGATCCTGAAAATTCCGATCGCTTGATTCTCGGCACCGAACGCCTTGGCGTTCAGATCAGCGACAATGGCGGGCAAACCTATCGCGCCTCGAATCAGGGATTCACGCACCGCCGCATCGTGGACGCCGCGGTTGATCCGCAGCATCCGGAACGCTCTCTGATCGTACTGACCAGCAATTTTGAGCCGATGCTCGAAACCAAGGATTCCGGCCGCACGTGGACGCCGCTCGCCACCGGCCTGAAATCGGGGCCGCCGCGTCACGTTTTCGCTTCTCCCGAGGGATGGTTCGCCGCTCCCGGGCCTGGCGGATTGATTCGCTACGATTCGTACCGGGGGACGTGGCTGCCCGTGAACCAGGTCATCGAGAAATCGGTTCCCGCTCCGGCACGCCGCACAGCTTCTATGAAGACAGTCTCCTCAAAAAGTTCGACTGCGGCAGGTTCGAAGGCGGCCACAAAGTCCGCGGCTCCGACGGCCACGAAAACAACTGTGCCGTTCCATTCCCGCGTCAACGACATGGCTTTCAGCCGTGACGCATGGTACGCGGCCACCGAAGACGGCCTGATGATTTCGCATGACAGCGGCCTGAACTGGGCCCTCGTGCCGATCGCGCCCGCCGTGGCGGGAGTTTCCACGCCGGCGGCGAGTGCAACGTCCATCCGCGCCATCCGCGTCGGCAGCAACAATTC
The DNA here is from genome assembly GCA_963788335.1 of Terriglobia bacterium. GTDB lineage: Bacteria > Acidobacteriota > Terriglobia > Acidiferrales > UBA7541 > Palsa-360. Next base: position 1,255,931 of record CAWBGM010000018.1, on the reverse strand, counting down.
CTACTTGTGGGCGATTACGCAGCGGCAACTGGAAATTTCCGGCGACGGCGGCAAAACCTGGATCGCCCGTGCATTGCCGGTTGAGCCGCGCGGAACACTGCACTTCCAGTCGATCGACGAAAGCGACATCGTGCTGTCCAGCGATCACGGGGTTTTCACGTCGCGCGATGGTGGAGAATCGTGGCACCAGGCAAATCTGTCGGAACTCTCGATTGAAGAAATGGCGCCGCTCAAAAACGCCGTGGCGGTTTCCACGGCGAAGGGCGAAGTGTTTCTTTCCCGCGACGGCGGCAAGTCCTGGGGACGCGTGGACAGTCCCTGGGCGCAGGAAAATCTTTCCGCGCTGCGTTCGCGTGAAGCGGGGAATCAGTTAGTTGCCGCCACCGCTACCGAAGGGCTCTTTGTTCTGGAAGTCGGCCCGGCATCGTCCGCGTCCATCGGCACAAACGAGGATATGGCCGCCCCGAGGCGGTAACCGCGCGCGAACTTTTAAACGCGCATCACTGGGACTCCACAGGTTCCGATTTGAATTCGATGAGATTGCAGGCGCACCTTCGCTGCCGCGATGCTGTGCGCCCGCAATATGGCGGCGCTTATCCCCCCGGTTGCGCCGACATCCAGCGCGGCTGAGCGTTTCGGTCCCGGCCACCACACCCCGGGACACGGAACGCTCGCCGCGATGTTTTCGTGAATCGTGGTTCGTGAAACCACATCGAGTACAAGTGTGCAGGCAGGTTACATCCCAGATTCCAAAGCATCGCCCCGAAGTTCGAATCGGGGCCTCTTCGTGCTCCCGGTTCCTGCCTTTATTCCCAGATCACGAAGGATAAATCTGAAATCTCAAATTTCAAATCTCAAATCAAATATCACGGGCTCCCGGCCGGAATCTCCCGCTGTCCCGGATTATCTTCCGGGCACGAATCCCGATTCACAAATCACGATTCACGATTCACAAATCACAAATCGGTTATAATTGCGTTACAATCTCGGGCCGGGCTGTAAAGGCGCAGTTTGAGGTGAAATCGCATGCCGGTTCAGGCACGCCCCAATACCGCGAAATTTGACTCCGGTCGCTACCAGGGCCTCTCGCGCGAAAACCTGCTTCAAATTTATCGCACGATGTATCTATCGCGGCGGATCGACGACCGCGAAGTGCAGCTGAAGCGCCAGAACAAAACTTTTTTTCAAATTAGCGGTGCGGGGCACGAAGGCGTGCAGGCTGCGGCGGCGCTGGTTCTGCGTCCGGGTTATGACTGGGTGTATCCCTACTACCGGGACCGCGCGCTTTGCCTCGCGCTGGGCGTCACGCCTCTCGACATGTTTCTTCAGGCCGTGGGCGCGCACGACGATCCGAGTTCCGGCGGACGCCAGATGCCTTCCCACTGGGGCATTCCCAGGCTCAACATTCTTCCACGCTCGTCTGCGACTGGCATGCAGTATCCGCAGGCCGTGGGGATGGCCGATGCTTCCCTTTATTACGAGCGGTTTCCCGGAGCCCTGGCGCAGGCGCAAAACGCGCCGCACGGAAAAAATGTGCGCCACCAGCCGGATGAAATTGTTTACGTTTCCGGCGGCGACGGCTCAACCAGTGAAGGCGAATTTTTCGAGTCGCTGAACGCCGCCTGCTTGCGAAAACTTCCCGTGTTATTCATGATCGAAGACAACGGCTGGGCGATTTCCGTTCCCGTTGAATTTCAAACCGCGGGCGGAAGCATTTCTAAACTCGTTGCGAATTTTTCCGGTCTCCACGTGGAAGAATGCGATGGAACCGACCCGCTGGCCAGTTATACGGCGTTTCGCGCCGCCGCCGAATATTGCAGGGCGCGGAAGGGGCCATCGCTGGTTCACGCGCATGTCACGCGTCCCCATTCTCATTCGCTTTCCGACGACGAAAAACTTTATAAGCCTCAGGGGTTGCGCGAGCTGGAAGCGCACAAAGACCCCATCCCGAAATTCGGTTTGTTTTTAGTCCGCGAAGGGGTCATCGGCGAAAAGGAATTGGAGTTGCTCGAAGCGGAGATCGATCAGGAAATCCGCGAAGCGGCGGACAAGGCGCTTTTGGCGGCCCCTCCCGCCAATGAATCCATTCTCGTAAACCAATATTCTCCGGACATCGATCCGACCTCCTCGCAATTTGAAACCGAGCCAAAGTTTTCCGGCGAGCCCATCACGATGGTCGAAATGGTATCCGCGACACTGGCGGACGAGATGTCGCGCGATGAGCGAATCGTCGTGTTCGGCGAAGACGTGGCCGACGCCAGCCGGGAAGAAGATTTGAAACAGGTGAAAGGGAAGGGTGGCGTCTTCAAAGCCACCGTCGGGTTGCAGAAGCGATTCGGGTCCGCGCGCGTTTTCAACACGCCGATTGCCGAGGCTTGCATCATCGGCAGCGCGCTGGGCATGGCCGCGCGCGGATTGAAGCCCGTCCCCGAAATTCAGTTTTTCGACTACATCTGGCCGGCCATGATGCAGCTTCGCAATGAGCTTTCTGTGATGCGCTGGCGCTCGAATGGCGCGTTCAAAGCGCCTACGGTAATTCGCGTCGCCACCGGCGGCTACCTGACCGGCGGAGCAATCTACCACAGCCAATCCGGCGAGGTTTTCTTCACGCACACGCCGGGGATTCGCGTCGTCATGCCTTCGAATGCGCTGGACTTGTGCGGATTGCTTCGAACGGCGATTCGCTGCGACGATCCCGTTCTCTTCCTCGAACACAAGCATCTGTACCGCCAGCCGTACAATCGATCGGCCTATCCCGGCTCCGATTACACAATTCCGTTCGGTCGCGCGCGCGTGGTACGCGAAGGCACGGACGTAAGCATCATTACCTACGGCGCCGTGGTTCATCGCGCCGAAGTTGCCGCGGCGCAACTGCACCGCGAGGGAGTCTCGGTCGAAATCATCGATCTCCGGTCGCTCTCTCCATTTGACTGGGACGCCATCGCGGCAACGGTGCGCAAAACCAGTCGTGCAATTGTCGCGCACGAAGACATGCTTTCATGGGGATACGGAGCCGAAATCGCCGCGCGCATCGGCGAGCAACTCTTCCATGATCTGGACGCGCCTGTGCGCCGGGTTGCGGCAATGGATACGTTTTGCGCTTACCAGCCGAAACTCGAGGATGAAATTCTTCCGCAGTCCGGTCACCTCATCGCCGCCGTTCGGGAATTGCTTGCCTACTAAAATCCCTGGCGTCGTCTCTCTCGATTTTTCGCGGTTTTTCTTGCCAAGCGAATCATTGGTTGATACGTTTCTTTGGACCTTCCCGGGAGGATTGCGATACTGACTTGCGAAAAATGTGGAACAGAAATTCAGGAGGGCGCCAGTTTCTGCGCGAAATGCGGATTTCCAGTGACCGTCGCGCAGATCGGCCCCGTTTATGTTCCACCGAACGCCCAGCCGGCGGAATCGATTCCGGCCATCCCGCCGCTTGCGGTCGCTCAAATGCAGCCGGTCTATGCGGGCTTCTGGCTGCGGGCGATTGCATTTATCATCGATAATCTTATTCTGGGATTGATTTTTACCGTCGTCATATTCTCCAATCCCAACGCATTTCTGGTGAATCCGGATTTGAATAATCTTTCGTTCACCATGAAACCGCCGTTTACCTCGACGGGTTTTCTGGTCATCTATCTGTTGGTCTGGGCGTATTTCACCTTTTTTGAGTCCTCCGTCTGGCAAGCCACTCCCGGCAAGAGGATGCTCAGGATTTATGTCGTCAATCTCAATGGCGGCCGTCTCACATTCGCGCACGCAGCGATTCGCAATGTGGCGAGAATGATTTCCGGCCTGGTGATTGTGGGTTATTTTATCGCGGGATTCACGGAGAAGAAGCAGGCATTGCATGACATGCTTGCCAGGAGCCTGGTGATTCGCCGGCGGTAAAAACCATTCGTAGTTGTGCGCGCTTCAGTTCTTTGCTTTGGATTTCTTCGCCGATTTGCGTCTGGATTCAAACGTGAACGCGTCGATCGAAATCAGGCCGGCGCCCGTCGTCACCAGAGCCACAGCCATGGCGCCCATCAGCATTGGAATCTGATATTTCATGAAGGCATAAATTCCTACGGAGGGAATCAACGTGCGCACCAACACCAGGCCCATCTCAATCGCCAGCAGGAGCGCCGCTCCGCGAGTGAACAAGCCGAGAATCAGCAAGCCTCCCCCGAACACTTCCAGCACGCCTGCGATGTAAGCAAAATAGCTGGGATAGCCGTAGGCCGGAAAAGCTTTGAGTGCCTGCGCGGGTTCAGCCAGTTTTGGATAGCCATAGAAAATAAAAGCGCCGCCCAATACAACGCGCAACACAAGCAGCCCCAGCGGTTTTAAGTGATCGAAAAATTGCATCGTGACGTTCTCCAGTCGCGCGTCATTTTAGCAGAAGAAGCGAAGGATTCCTCTGTATCATCGACCTCAGGTGTTGTTTTAGTTTGAAGGTTATTGCACTAAAGATGACCGAGCTTCGGCTCGGCCCCGCGCAAAGACGAAACCTTTTTTTCGCTTTCAATATCTATCCGCCCGCGGAGGCCTCCCACAACGGAATGGAATGTCCGTTGCCCCGCGCAAGGGCAAGCTCATATACGCGCACGGCTGCCGCCAGATCCCAACTGGCGAGGCCCACAGATTTAAACATCGTTATCTGATCCGCATTTGTTCTGCCCGGAATTTTCCCCGCGACAATCGCTCCGAGTTCGCGCACTGCGTCCCAACGCTGCGCCTGATCTCCGAATGCCTGAACCAGGTCGCCCGCTTCCATCTTTGCCTGCTCGATCGAGTCCACGACGATAACATCAGCGCCGTCCACCGCCGCGGCGTCCAACTCGCGCTTCTGCGGCCAATTCGCGCCCATGACATTGACGTGCATCCCCGGCTTTAGCCAGGTTCCTTCAAGCACGATTTTCATGGCGGATGTCGCGGTGATGACGATGTCCGCGCCGCGTACGGCATCCTGGCCCGAAGCCGCAGGTTCCACCGGCACGCCCGTCTTCGCGGACATCTCCCGGCAAAACTGCGTGCGGCGTTCCGGGTCTCGCCCAAACGCGCGCACGCGCTCCAGGCGGCGAACGGCGGCGACCGCTTCGAGCTGCGTCCGCGCCTGATACCCTGTGCCAATCATTCCGGCGACGCTCGCATTCGAATTCGCCAGGTATTTTGTGGCAATACCGCTGGCTGCGCCGGTTCGAATCTGACCGAGCGCGTCCGCTTCGATCAGCGCCGCCATCTCGCCGGTCGAGGCTTTGAACAGCGGCACCACAAATCGCGCTCCGCTCCGCATGGTCGTATAAATCTTCATTCCGATGTAGCCGCGAACCGGATCGGCCGCCGCCATATAGTGGAGCACTCCGTTGTCCGGCATCTTGATCCTGCGCCGTGGCTGAACAATTAACTCGCCGTTTCCCTGATGACGTAGCGACTGCTCGATGACTTCCAGCGCCACCGGCATGGTGAGCAGGGATCGAACCTCTGCTTCCTTGATCAGCAAGGTCATGGTTGCTCCTTCGTATCCAGATGCAATCGATACCGGTATACACGCGGCGTTGCCGGATCAAACACGAGCAATTCAGAATGAGGCGTGACAGCAATTTGCGGGGAAGCGATTTCGCCGACATGGTCGCCGAGGTCTCCGTCCCGGCTGTGCTGGCCGCCGAGCGTCCACACATGAATCCGCACGGGGGCCGTCGTGATGGTGAACACAAATCCGTCGCCCATCGCTAAAGAGGCGATGGGATGCGAATCACCGGAACCTGTGTCGGCAGCGACCCAGGATGTCAGAAACACGCCTTCGGAAGAATATTTCTCAATGCGCCCCGTATCGAAAAATGCGACAAATACAGAACCGTCCGGCGAGGTAGCAATGGACGAGGGGCGCTCGCCGAGATTCGTCTTGTTCGGAGCGGTCCACGATTTTACAAGCCGGGCATGGCTATCGAATTTTATCACTCGCGAACGGGCCGGATCCGGCTGATAGACATTGCCATCATCATCGACGCAGATTCCCAGCGTTCCCGAAAAATGCGGTTGCGGGGCGCTTTGCAAATTCCGGAGAAAAGTTCCGTCCGGGAAGAAGACCAGGATGACGCCGCGGCTTGCATCGGCGACATAGATCGCGCCCCCGGCGTCCGCGGCGATTCCCGATGCGTGGCTCACGCGGGTCTCCTCGAACGAAAGCAGGGGAGTGCCATTCGATTCAAACTTATGGACGAAGCCGGCAGCCGGGTCCACGAAGTAAACGCGGTTCAACGAATCGGTGGCAAATGCCACGGGTGCATCGAGCTTGCCCGGGCCCTCTCCCTTTTCCCCCCAGGCATTCAGAAATTCGAAGGGCGGAGGAGGCTGCGGCTTTGGAGCAGGGGCCACACGCTTCCCGCACGAAACGAGGAACAGCATTGCCGCCAGCATCGCCGAAATATATTTGCATCGACCCGGGGGAATATGTGTTTTGATCATGGGCGCGGAAAACAGAAAATTAATGATGACGATTGTTTTGCCGGGGCGATGCGTCCTTCACGCGGCGCACGGCTGTCTGTTGCATCACGTATGTTCTTTCCGTCGCGCCGTCATTCGTCTCGGAAAATCGAAATTCCGGGCCTTTTGCTCCGCTCGATACTCGAATCGGGAGGCGCCCGCAGAGATCGCTCTCGATATAGGCGGTCTCATAGCGTTTACGCGCAGCGCCCCACGTGTACACGCGAAGCATCGTGAAATCGCAGGGCTGGCCTTCCCCGCCGCGCGACCCGGCGACCAGATATTGCGGCGCTTCGCCGCCCGTGCCATCGGGCACGCGATTCAGCTCAAACCACGCCACGACGTGCAAATCGGCGGAACTCGCATAATCCCTCACGGGACCCGGCAAATCAAATTCAATGAATCGCGCAAGGACCCAACCGGCGATCGGGCTCGCGGACGCAGCAGCCGCGGCAGAATCACCCGGCACGGTTTGCGGACCGCTGCCAACCGCTCCCGTCGAAGCTGGATTGACCGGCTTGGAAGAATCTTGAGCCGGCGCAAATTCACTGGAATCGGCCGGTTTCGTATCTGCGCGCATTACCAGTAGCCAGTCTTCCTGCTTGGGTTTTTGATCGGCGGCTGCACTCTTGTCTTCCGGAGGAGTTTCTTCGCCGGCCTGAGCGGCATCGGCCACTGTGCGCTCGAGGACAACGACTGGCGTGCCGCGCATGAATTGAAAGATACGTTTGGAATTGCGGCCGGGTTCGATGCGGACATTGCTGACGGCTTTGGTTTGTCCTCGAGCCTGCACCGGCATTATGCGGGCTTGCTCCAGCAAAGCGGCGCTGCGTCCCCATAAATCGGAATCCATGACCTCGCGAGAATCCAAAATCCATCCCACCGCGCCCGAAGCCTCGCGGACCTGATCGGCGGCGCCTTCCTCGCGCAAAATTTCGATGCGGTCTCCATAGTGCAGCTCCTGGACAGGCTGCTTGACCTGGGCAAGCGTGTTCCAGAGTGTGACGTTGCGATCGGCAACGTATCCGACGGAAATAGCTTTGGGGGCGCGGTTATGCATCTTCCAGTAGACAAGCGCGGCAAGAATAAGCGCCAGGGGAATGACTCCACGATGACGAAGAAAACGCCAGACCATTTAGATTTCAATCCTCGAAGTAATTTTCTGCGCCGCGTTTCTGTGATATCTCGATGGTCAATACTATCATTAATAATCTCCGAACGTAATGCCCACCGCGCGCGCCGTTCGAACCATGCTGCCTTTCGGATCGACTCCCCTCATTACGCCGACGGCTTCGTCGAGCGTCACCGATTCGATTTCATTGGCATGCAGGCAAACCATTCGCCCGAATTCTCCCCGCGCGATCAGTTCCACGGCTTCCACGCCGAACCGCGTCGCCAGGATGCGGTCGAACGGGCTCGGCGATCCGCCACGTTGAATATGGCCGAGTACGGTGACGCGGACGTCCTGCTTCAAGTGCGCGTGAATCGCATCGCCGATGATGATGCCCACCTGGCCGGGACGCGGAGCAGGGAATCTCTTTTCGACGAATGCGGGCTGAGCCATTGTCACGCCCTCCGCCACGACGACGAGCGAAAATTTTCTTCCCATGGCGGCGCGTTCGCGCAATTTTGCGCACACGACATCGATCGAAAACGGTATTTCCGGGAGCAGGATGACGTCCGCGCCGCCGGCCATTCCCGAGTGCAGCGCGATCCATCCCGCGTCGCGTCCCATGACCTCAACGACCATGACGCGGCCGTGCGATTCGGCCGTCGTATGGAGGCGGTCGATGGCATCGGTGGCCACGTGCAGCGCGGTGTCGAATCCGAACGTGAATTCGGTTGCGGAAATATCGTTGTCGATCGTCTTCGGTACTCCCACGATCGGGATGCCCAGGCGATAGAGGTCGCGCGCGATGGTCAGCGTGCCGTCGCCGCCGATGGCGATCAGAGCGTCCAGCCCAAGCCTTCGCGCGTTCTCGCAACACGTCAGGGAGAAGTCGTGTGTAATTTTCTCGCCCGCCTCTTCCACTCCGTAATGAAAGGGGTTTCCGCGATTCGTGGTGCCCAGAATCGTTCCGCCGCGCGGCAAAATCCCCGCGACGGAATCGATCGTGAGCGGAACCGTGCGCTGCGTCCAGATCAGGCCGTCAAAGCCGTCGTTGATGCCGATGACTTTCCAGCCGTGTTGCAGAATCGCCGCGCGAACGGCGCCGCGAATGACGGCGTTCAGGCCCGGGCAGTCTCCCCCTCCGTTCGCAATCCCAATCGTTTGAATCGTTGATGACAAGAAGTCCTCGGAGCGGCAGGCCATGGCGCCTGAATCGCGAAAAGACATTCTACACCATACGAGTCGGCCGGTATGGCAACACGCGCTTTGGGCGTCGCGGAAAAAGTTCATAAGACTACGATCGCGCCTGCGACGACAGGCACTTGTTTTCCGGGGAAGGCGAAATAAATATCTTCGGAAGGGCAGGGTGAAGCTCGTCGCGATTAAATCGTCTTGGAATTCCGGCGGAAGCGCTCCAGCAGAGCCGAGTGGAGCCGTTCGCGAACATCCTTGGGAAGAGGTACGGGGTCGGAGTTGCAAAAGATTTGAATGGTCTTGCGGGTCGTGTCAACGACGATCCGGCAATCCGTGCATCGTGCGAGATGTTCTTCAAGGTCAATCCGCATCGAGGAGTCTAGGACCCCGTCGAGATAACTCGTCAATTCGAGGATGACTTTCTTGCAATTCACTGCGCTTCGCTCCGTCGAAAATATTTATTCAGTTTCTGGCGTAGTTTCAGGCGCGCACGCAACAGGCGCGATTTGACCGCCGCCACGGAAATGTCCAGGATTTGCGCTGTTTCCTCGGTGGAAACGCCCTCCACGTCGCGCAGCAGAAACACGACACGGAAAATCGGATCGAGCTCGCCGATCACGGAATTCAAAATTTCGTTGAGTTCCGTCTGCGCGAATTTCTTTTCAGGCGACGGTCCCCAGTCCACGATCTCGCGGAAGACGGAATCCTCGCCGTCCTTATCGTTCAGCGGCTCATCGAGAGACACTTGATTGGGGCGCCGCTTCCGCAGCTTCATCAGCGCTTCATTGACGGCGATGCGCACCAGCCACGTATAAAAGCGTGAATCTCCCTGGAACCGGTCGAGGTTCGTGAACGATTTCAAGAACGCTTCCTGCATCGAATCTTCCGCGTCTTCGCGATTCTGCGTGATGTTCATTGTCAGGCGAAAGATTTTGCGCTCGTAGCGGTTGACCAGTTCCTCGAACGCGGCCGCGTCGCCCGCCTTCGCTGCCGACACCAGTGCGGATTCGTCGTCTCGGACGACAGTGGAAGTCAGCGGTTTAGGATCCGTGGCGCTCAATCTCCGTGGTGCTCCCAGAGGCGGCGGAATTCGTCCAGCCGCGCTAATTTGGCAGAGTACCATAAATCTCCGTTGCCATGCTCTTCACACTACTTCGCACTACTTCGCACTCCTTCGGATGACCCGGAGCGACCCGTCGATTCATAAATTATTGGAAATTTCTATTTGCGAAACACCTGGAAGGCGGACGCTCAACCAAGCTTAGCGAAATGGTACAATCACACGCTCGGCCTCTCCCGCAACATGCTCTGAGAATTGTCTGCTGCCTTGGCAAACAAACGATCAGGCAGCGGATTCGAGCCGAGATCGGCCCCAAGGGGACACAGGAATCCGGATACCCAAATGCGGACTTTGCCAGATTTTTTGCGTAGCGGAATGAAGCTGGTCATCGTTGGATGCAATCCCGGCGACCGCTCAGCGCGCGTGGGTCACTACTACGCGGGCCGGGGAAATGAATTCTGGCCGCTCCTTTATGATTCCGGCGTGGTGCCGGAACTGCTCGAGCACCGCGACGATAAAAGGATGATCGAGTTCGGCATCGGATTGACCGATCTGGTGAAGCGGCCCACGCGCGGAGAAGAAGAGTTGAAGCGCGAAGAGTTTGCCGAGGGACGCATCGTGCTTTCGCAGAAACTGGAACAGTTCGCGCCTCTGGTGATCGCATTCAACGGCAAAGGCACGTTTGAAAGTTTCGCCCAACGGCCATGCAAACTGGGGCTTCAAAAGGAAAGGCTGTATGGGGCGCAGGTGTTTGTGCTGCCGTCGACCAGCGCGAAGAACGCCATCGGCCGCGCCTCCAAGCTTCGATATTTTCGCCAGCTGGCGAAGGTGCTCGCGAAATTGCCGAAGTAAGGGTCGCCGGTGCGCGCTTCGGTTCTGCCCAAATGAGTTGAAATCACAACAAGATTCTTCCTTCAGGAGCCGAAAGCATGGCGCGCGCTAAAATCAAATTCCTGCACAAGCCGAATTGCACCACCTGTCGCAAGGCGAAGGCGTTTCTGGAAAAGAAAAAAGCGGAACTCGATCTGCGCGACCTTGGAAAGGAACGGCTGTCCGTCGCTGAACTCGATAAATTAATCGGCAAGCGCGACCACCGGCCATTTCTGAATACACGGAACGAACTTTACCGCAAACGGAACATGAGCAAAAATCCTCCCTCGCGCGATGAAGCGCTTGAATTGATGGCTGCCGAACCCAACTTGATCCGCCGCCCCGTGGCCCTTCGCGGATCGGACATTGTTCTCGGTTATGACGAGGAAGCTCTGAACCTTCTGGCGAAGTAAATTATGAAACGGAACGCTCTTCTCAAGAGTGCGGAAAACCTCATGAACACCGGCGACAAAATCATTCTCCTGCAAGGCGACCTCACGGAAATGGAGGTAGACGCCATAGTCAATGCGGCGAACAATGATTTGCAGCTTGGCGGCGGCGTCGCCGGCGCGATCCGCCGAAAAGGCGGCGAAATAATCCAGCGGGAATGCAACGTGATCGGCAGCGTCCCCGTCGGCGGCGCGGCCATCACTTCCGGAGGCAATCTCCCCGCCCGCTATGTGATTCATGCGGCCAGCATGCAGCTGGGAGGAACGACCACGGCGCGCGCGCTTCGCTCCTCGACGGCGCATTCGCTCCGCATCGCGGCGGAAAAGGGGCTTCGTTCGATCGCATTTCCCGCCGTCGGCTCCGGGATTGCCGGATTTCCCGTTTCCGAATGCGCCGAGATCATGCTGCGGGAAGCGACTGAGCATCTAAAAAAGCCGACGTCGCTGGAAAAAGTATATTTTGTCTTGTTCGACGCGCATGCCCTTGCGGCGTTTGAGAAAGTTCGAGCCGAAATGGCCGGGCGCGGCGAATGGGACGATGCGGCCACGGCAGGCGGGTCATGAACGAGCTTGCTGAAAAAGTGCGCGCCGAGTTGGGGCGCTACGAGCATCCGCTGTTTGTGTTTGACGCGCGGTCCACTCCCGGAGGCGTCGAGGTGGAGATCCGCTATTCTCCGCCCGAACCGCAGGTTCATGTGTATCTGTTTCTGCTTCGCCCGCGCGAGGTTGAAAGCGCGCAGTTTCCATGGATTTTTCAGAAACAGCTCTACGATTGCCTGCACGATTTTGTCGTCGAAATGTTTACGTGCAATCCGCAGCGCCAAGACGAGTAACTGACGCGTAAGAAGACGCATGACAACGCGACCTTCCCCAATGCCGGGCGAACCAGGACCTTCCCTCGCGGCGATTTTAGCCACGCGCATTCGCGAAAGCGGCCCCATTCCTTTCGCCGAATTCATGCGCGAATGTCTTTATCATCCTGACTTCGGTTATTACTCGCGCCTGAGTTCCGGCCGGTTCGGCGACTATTACACCAGTGTCGATGTTCATCCGATTTTCGGTTGTTTGCTTGCTCGACAGTTTGCCGAAATGTGGGAACTGCTCGGGGCGCCGCGCCCCTTCCGCATTGTCGAGGCCGGCGCCGGCGTCGGGCGGCTGGCAGGCCATGTGCTCGATTTTGCCGCGCGCGAATTGCCCGCGTTTTATTTGGCATTCGAGTACGTAGCCGTGGAGCGCTCCGCGGCGCGCCGAGCGGAGCACGCAGGGCGGCTCGCCGTTCATGCCGCGGCGGGACGTTTTTTCAGCGCCGCCGAAGTCCCGCGGGAGATTCCCTCCGGCTGCATTTTTTCAAATGAATTGCTGGATGCCTTTCCGACACATCGAGTCGTGATCGAGCGCGGCAGGATGAAAGAAATCTTTGTTGGTATCGATGGCCCGCATTTCGTCGAAGTTCTCCGGGACCCGTCCACGCCGGAGATCGAAAAATACTTCCGCGAGCAGGGAATTGCGCTCGAAGAGAGACACGAAGCGGAGGCCTGTCTGCAAGCGTGTGCGTGGATCGAGCGCGCGGGACGGTCTCTTGGACGCGGATTCGTGCTCACCATCGATTACGGCCACGAAGCGAAAGCCTTGTACGACGAACGCCATAATCGAGGAACCCTTCTGGCCTACCGCGATCACGGCCTCACGGAAAACGTTTTTGACGCCCCGGGAATGCAGGACCTGACGTCGCATGTGAATTTCACAGCGGTGGATTTGTGGGGCCGTCGCGCGGGCCTCGAACGCACGGGATTGGTGACGCAGTCGCAGTTTCTCGTCGCCCTGGGGCGCGCGAACGAATTCGGGGATTTGTACGACCCGGGCCAAACGGAAGTCGAGAAATTACGCGCGCGCCTGTCGCTGAAGAATCTGATCAATCCGGAGGGGCTGGGAGAAAAATTCCAGGTGATGATTCAACACAAAGGAATCGAAAATCCGCGGCTGACAGGACTGATGGGATTTTAGTCGCACAGGCTTCAGCCTGTGTTTTTTTGAATTTTGTGGCGCCACCACAAACCAACCAAAAAGCCAAACCGGAAAACCGTCTGATCCGTCTCGCTCATCGCCTTCAAAATTAAAAAGAATACAGGTTGAAACCTGTGCTACTGAAACCTACGACCCTTCGGTATACGCTTTCCTCTGCGACTTTTCCGCTTCCGCCTGCGCGCCCCCGGTATCGTCGCCGGTCTGTTTCGCCTTGTTGTATTCGTTAACCGCGCGCGTGCGGTCGCCCTGTATGTCGTAGATTCTTCCCAGATAAATGTGCGACCAGACTTCGGTCCATTTCGTTGTCAGATCCACGGCCGCATCGAGCGTGTCGCGGAACGATTGCGCCGCAGCGGCATAATTTCTCTGGTAGAAAAACGCTTCGCCCATACGGAAATCGGCGAGGGAGTTGGAGCGGTCTTCCTCGAGCGCGCGCTGGTACTGCTGCACGGCGTCGTAATATCGGCCCTGCTCGGCCAGCATTTCGCCGCGCGCGATGATTCCGCGCACGCGCAGGCGCTGGCTTGATTTCAAAATATAATCGTGCGGGTCGAGAATGATCCCGTTCGGTTTTGGCCGCCCGAACGTCTCCACCGTGAACGAAGAATCCTTGCCGGAGACGTTGATGGTCTTGAACTCAGGATTGCCTTCGGTCTGCACTTCGATTTCCACATCGCTTCGGAAGAAATCGAGATTCTGTTTTACTTTGCCGACAATCCGGAATCCTTTTTTCGTGCGGTACGTTACATATTCGAGCGTGAATTCCGGAACACCCGTCGAACGCAGCCATTGCGTGAAAAATGGCCGCAGGCTGGGTCCCTCGGCAGCCGCGGCCGGTGAATTGCCCATTTTGAATCCCGTCGCCGGCGCCGGCTGCGCCGCGTGCGCTTCGGCCAATTGCTCAAAATCCTGAATCCGCGCCGTCTTCCCCGCATAGCGCGAATAAAAATCCTTCAGCAGCGCCGTGAAGTTTGAATCGCCCATCAGGGCGCGAAGCATATGGAAGACCATCGCCCCTTTGTTCACGACAATCGAGCGATATTCATCCGAACCAGGCTCCAACCGTTTGGCTTCGGCGATCGGCGCAGCGTCGTCAAACATCAGCGCACCCACGGCAAAATCCTCGAGCGCCTTGTTCAATCCTTCCTTTCCGGCGGATTCCTCCACGTACAGCCCTTCGGAATATCGTGACAAACCTTCGGTAATCCAAACATCGTTTGGGGACGCAGCGACGACCTGTGTGCCCCACCATTGCTGAGCCGCAAGATTTGCAAGCAAGCGGGCGTTCGGTTGCGCCGACCACTGCCGCGCGCTGACCAGCAGCAGACCTGGCGCCGCGTAGCCGTCGACTGTGCCGTCGGGAAGTTGCGCCACAGTCAAATTGGAATCGGGAAGAGGGCCGAATTCTCCGTTAAAGTAATCGAGAATATGAGCAACTTCGTCGCCGTAACTCTGCGCCGTCTTTGTCGCCGACGCAGGAGTGTACACGGAAAACCTCATTCCTTGCGCCTGCACGGGGGTTAATTGCAGCGGGGACGCGACAAACGTTCCCGCTGCTTCCGGCCGGTCCACGCGATACGTATACAGCATGCGTTCGTTTTCCATCGGCGGGGGAGGCGGCGCGGCCGATGTGGAAACCGGCGCGCTCGACCTGGAATTTCCAAGTGCCGGCCCCGGTGTAAATTTTGGCGTTACCGATACCGGAGGGCCTGCCGAAACGCCCGTGCCCGCCACGGTCATGTTCCCCGGTACTTCAATTTGAAACACGCCGGTGTAGCGGTTCGATGGGAATCCGGTGAGCGGAAACCATCTCGACGGGAGCAGCAAATACCCGCCATCCTTGTCGATGTAAGCCAGCCGCACAGGCGCGGCGGGATCCAGGATGCGGCTGGAAAGCGGGCCATTGTAATCGAATTGAAGAGTGACGCTGCCTCCCGCAGATATTGCGTTCGGCAACGTGATGTGCACTTTCTGGGCCGCCACATCGTCCCGTTCGAAGGGTACTTCCCGGCCCGCGCCATCGCGTACAGTGTTCAGTCGCAGGTTCTGGTTGAGCTCCACGTCCACATATCGGGAGGCTTGGTTGGCGATGAATGTTACTTTGGCCTGCGAAGTCAGAACCTGCCCCAAGGCATCGAGCGACGCCCGAATTTCGTAATTGACCGCGCGAAACGCTTCGGTCGAAGCGGTCTGGACCGGCGCCACGCCGCGCGCGGGGCCTTGCGGCTGGCCGGGCGATTGGGCGAATCCACTGCCGGCGAGACCCGCCAGTCCGGTCAGGAACAGGAGGAGTCGGAGCTTCTGCATGAGTCTCAGGCGCCTTTCTTTCTGGTTCAGGCTTCGAATCAATAGGATACCAACTTAGGCCGCGGAGTTGCCAGCCCTGGGTTGGGATGATTCTTCTCGTAGCACAGCCACTCTTGGCTCAATGCTTTTTCTTCCATCGGACAATCGCGAAAATCGCGGAGCCAAAGGTGGCTGTATTACTTCTGCTTCAACATCGCCGCGATGATATCGGCCGCGCGATCAATCGCTCCCGGGGGGCCGAGCTTTGCCCGAACGTCGGCGAGCCCCCGCTGAATTTCCGCTCGTGCATCGGGTGAATCGAGCAGTCGAGTCGCCTCGTTCGCCAACCGCTCGGGTGTGAAATCGTTCTGCACCAGTTCCGGCACAATTTTCTTTCCCGCGATCAGATTGACCATCGCAAACATCGGAGTGCGCACTAGTAATCGAGCAATCGCGGCAGTGAGCGGGGCCAGGCGATAGATCACAATCATCGGCGCGTTCATCAGAGCCGCTTCGACCGTCGCTGTGCCGCTCGACACAATCACCAGATCGGCGGCGCCCAGGGCATCGTAGGTCGCGTCTGCCACAACATGAATGGAAGCGGCGTCAGTCGGGCAGAGATATGGGTCCACCACCGACTTATTCATGCCCGGAGCGAGCGCCAGTACAAATTGGACCTGCCGACCCTTCTCGATCAGCCGGCAGGCATCCACCAGGGGGGGCATATGATGCGCAATTTCTCCCGCGCGGCTGCCGGGGAGCAGAGCGACGATCGGCTTTGCCGGATCCAGCCCGTGGAGCGCTGCAAACTCGTTCCGCGTGCGTTTCGCCGCGACATTGCCGACAAGTGGATGCCCGACAAAATCCGCAGCCACGCCGCGCGAACGGTACCAATCCTGTTCGAAAGGGAAAATGCACAGCCCGCGTACAAACCTGCGGCGCACCAGATTGGCTCTCCAGGGCCGCCAGGCCCAAAATTGCGGGCACACAAAATAGACGCTCGGGATGTTTTCGCGTTTCAGGGCGCGCGCCAGGCGCAAGTGAAAACCCGGGAAATCGGTGAGAATTGCCAGACGCGGTTGGCGCGTTGCGACCTCTCCCATCAGCCGTTTCCAAACGACCTTCAGCGCTGGGAGTTTTTTTGCGATCTCGACGATCCCGACGAGAGAGACTTCCGAGCAGTCGGCGATGATCTCGACGCCTGCTTCACGCATCCTCGGCCCGCCCATCCCGAAAAGCTGGACGTTGGCTCGCGCGCGTAACGCCGTCGCCAGGCGCGCCGCGTACATATCTCCAGACGCTTCGCCGGCCGAAATCAGAATTTGAGTGGGAGGCATTGGTTCGCGCCGAGCAAGCAAAGCGGCTCAGTCGTTCCCCGGCACGGACGTTTCCGCCTCGCTGCCCGCGGGTTCCAACGATGCGCGCATTTCCTGATCCTTGTACTGGAGCTGGTAGAGACGGTAATAAATTCCGCGCATTCCGAGCAGCTGCTGGTGCGAGCCCTGCTCGCGCAGTTTTCCCTTGTGGAAGACGAGAATGCGGTCGGCATGTTGAATCGTGCTCAGGCGGTGCGCAATGACCATCGCGGTGCGGCCTTCCAGCAATCGATCGAGCGCTTCGCGGATCAGTACTTCGGTTTTCGTATCGACGCTTGACGTCGCTTCGTCCAGGATCAGGAATCGGGGATTGTGCGCCAGCGCGCGCGCGAAGCTGATCAGTTGACGCTGGCCCACCGAAAATGTGGCGCCGCGTTCAGTGACATTGGTTTCGACGCCCTCGGGCAGGGAATCGAGCAGAGTGCCGAGTCCCACTTCGCGCAACGCGGACTCGACGCGCGCGCGGCTGATGTCTTCATCGCCCAGCCGGACATTGGATTCCAGCGTGCCGCTAAAAAGGAACGGGTCCTGCAGGACAATGCCGAATTGATGGCGCAACTGGTGCACTTCGTAGCGCCGAACATCGACGCCATCGAGCAGAATTTCGCCGCGTTGAATCTCGTAGAAGCGCAGCAGAAGTTGAATGAGCGTCGTCTTCCCGGCGCCGGTATGGCCAACGACGGCTAGCGTCTGTCCCGGCGCGATGTGAAAGGAGACATCGCGCAGCACCCAGTCGTCCTCGGATGGATTCGCGCCGCCGCTATAGGCGAACCAGACGTTGCGGAATTCGATTTCGCCGCGCGGCGTTGTCAGCGGCAACGGAGGTTCTGCCGGTGGCGCGGGCACCGGCTCGTCGAGCAGTTTGAAAATGCGTTCGCAAGCGGCCATCGCCGACTGGAGAATGTTGAATTTCTCGCTCAGGTCCTGAATGGGACGGAAGAAACGCGACGCGTACTGCGTGAAGGTGACCAGCGTGCCCACGGTCACCAGCCCGCCGAATGAGCGAAGTCCCCCGTACCAGAACACAATCGCAATCGCCGTTACGCTGAACAACTCCACTGCCGGGAAGAACACGGCGAAGGCCGTGATCGCGTCTTTGTACGCTTCCATATGGATGCGATTCAATTCGGCGAATTGTTCCTTGGTTTTCCGCTCCCGATTGAAAATCTGCACGACGCTCATGCCGCTGATGTGTTCCTGCAGGAAGGCATTGATTCGCGCAATGGCGGTCCGGATGCGCCGGTTGGCGTCGCGCACGCGATTGCGGAAAATCCAGGTCGAAAAGATAATCAACGGCAGCACCGCGAATGTGGCGAGGGCCAGGCGCCAGTCTTTCCAGATCATCACCGAGCCGATGCAGAGCAGCACAATGGCATCGTTGGCCATGGCCGCAATCCCCGCCGCGAATAAATCGTTCAGCGCGTCCACATCCGTCGTCACGCGCGTTACCAGGCGTCCGACCGGCGTGCGGTCAAAGAAACTCATCGGCAAGCGTTGCAGGCGTTCGAAAATTTCTTTTCGAAGGTCGTAGAGTGTCTGCTGGCCGACATTCTGCATGATTCGAACCTGCATGTACTGCACGACAAAGCTGAACAGCAGCGCGGCCAGAGAAACCAGCGACATCAGGACGACGCCATGCAGGGCGGCCGTCCACGAAATACTTTGATCCACGCCCGGGACGATATATTTGTCGATGGTGTAGCCGAACAGGTAAGGACCGACAACTTCCAGGGGGCCGACGAGCAGAGTCAGAACTACCGCGAAGACGATACTCCACTTGTACGGCCGCAGATACGTGATCAACCGCCGCAGCAACTGCGAGTCGTAGGCCTTTCCTAAGACTTCCTCTTCGCGGAAGTCGCTCATTCGCGCGCCAGCTCCTCTTCGAGCAATTGTTTTCTGTAAAGGTCCGCGTAATACCCGCCGCGCTCCAGAAGCTCCGCATGCGTGCCGCGCTCGACGATTCTGCCGTCGCGGAGAACGACGATCTGGTCGGCATGTTGCACCGTCGAAACACGGTGTGAAATCAGCACGGTGGTTCTCTGACGAAGAATTTTATCGAGGCGGCGCAAGATTCGTTCTTCCGTCCCGGTGTCCACACTGGAAAGGGAATCGTCCATGATCAGAATTCTGGGATCGCGTATCACGGCGCGGGCGATCGCCGTGCGCTGCTTCTGGCCACCGGAAAGCGTGATTCCGCGTTCGCCCACCATCGTCATGAACTGGCCGGGGAATTCATTAATTTCCGTGGCGATGCTGGCGACATCCGCCGCATTGTGAACGTCCTCGTCGGTCGCCTGATCGACGCCGAACGCGACGTTTTCGCGCAGCGTTTCGCTGAACAGAAACGTGTCTTGCGGAACGTAGCCGACGGCTCGGCGCAGCGTTTCAAGCGGCCATTCGCGAATCGGACGCCCGTCGATCAGGAGCGTTCCGGGAGGGGCGTCCCACAGGCGCGCAATCAATGCGGCGAGCGTGGATTTCCCGCTTCCTGTCGGCCCCACGATTGCGAGGATCGACCCGGCGGGAACGTGCAGGGAAATATCTTCCAGCACAGGCCTGTTTCCCGCGGCCGTTCCATTTGATTTCGTTCCATCGGTGTCGCTGCGCACGGTCGGATACGTGAACGTCAAGTGACGGAATTCGATTTCGCCGCGAATGGTTTCCGTTTTTGGGATATCCGCATCCGCGTCGCTGATCTTCGGGTTCGAATCGAGGATGTAATTCAGCCGCCCCATCGATGCGCCGCCGCGCTGGAAGATGTTCGTCACGAATCCCAGCGCGATCATCGGGAAGATCAGGCGCGCCATGAAATTGTAAAACGCGATCAACTCGCCCAGAGTGATTCGGTGAAGAACCACCTGGCGTCCGCCCTGCCAGAGCACGAGCACAAACGTCAGCCCGAACAGCATCTGGAGTAGCGGCATAAACAGGCTCCAGAAATAAATAAGACGCAGGTTGCGGTCGATATATTCGCGGTTCGGCGCGTCGAATCCGCGAATCTCGGCGTCTTCCTGTCCATAGGCGCGCACGACACGCACGCCGGCCAGATTTTCCTGCGCCTTCGCGGAAAGCACTGCCAGCGACGCCTGAATTTTTCCGTAGAGCGAGTGAATCTGGCGGCCGAAAACCCAAACCGTGACCGCGACGACGGGAACGGGCACCAGAACGTACGTGCTAAGAGTCTTGGCGAAATCCAGAACATCAGCATCAACAGCGAGAATCATCGTTGCCAGCGTGTTTGCCGTGTACATGATTCCCGGGCCGAGGACCATTCGCACCGAATTCAGGTCGTTCGTGCAACGCGACATCAATTCGCCCGTGCGGTTGCGGACGTAGAACTCCGGCTCCATTTCGACAAGTTTGTTCAGAAGATCGTTCCGCAGGTCGAATTCGATGTCGCGCGAAAGTCCAATCAAAATCTGCCGCGTGGCATAGGAAAATACGCCTTGAATTGCGCAGATCACAATCAGGGCGGAGCAAAAAACAGCCAGTGTTTGCGGGCTTTTCGGATGATAGTAAGGCAGGAGGAATCCCAGCGAAATCTGCGCCAAATGGCCGAGTTGTTCGAGCGGGGCCTCAGCGCCCTTGATACAGTCCACGACGGCGCCCATGATCAGCGGCAGTAGACGTCCCGGTAATTCCCATGCCGACCTGCGTGACCATGCCGATGACCACTTCGGTCTTGTGTTTGGCGACGTATGGACGCAAACGCGAAAGCTGCGACCACCCGGAGACGCGCTTCGGCGCAGCCTTCGGAGCTGTTCCCGCAAATGTATTTGCCGCTGCGCTCACCTGAGAATGGACTCCGGAGTTTCGAGCGTCGCCGCCTCGCCCAGATAGCTTCCCTGAGCATGGTCGAACGACTGGTAACGTTTTGCCCTTGCGTTCCAGCGGATAACGATCGACCGGTGTTCCAGTTCACCCGAACCGGAATCCTGCGCACCCGTGTCGCCGTCCGCCGGCGTAAACTTCATTTCCAAACCTTGTTTCGGGTCCGAGGCATATTCCAAATGCCAGCCTGTCACGCGCCCGGTCGGGGCGCCTCTGAGGTATCCTCTCGGATTTTTCAAGTGCTCGTCGGCGCGCAGCACTTCGGACCATTTCCCATTATCATTTTCCAGAATCGCCGCCCTCGTGATGGTCACTCGCGACTGATTCCCCGCATCATTGCCGCTGGCGGAGGCTTTTGCAACTCGATTGACAACGAGCACTTGCTCCAAACCGTTTTGCGCCAGGTCCCCCTGAGCGAGAATTTCCGCCTGCTTGCCCAGCGCTGCCTCGGCCAGGCGCTGCGCCTCCGAAACTTCGGCGGACTTCCCGGCCTGCTTTGCGTCTGCTGAGGGCGATACAGTCTGCGCGGGATCGCATCCCGCCAGCAACATTGCCACCCCGATGATGAGGGCCATTGCTGCGCCCCAGACTCGCACGCTCATAATTTGAAAACCGAATGCCGGTGCAGCATTATAGCCCGATCGCCCCGCCGGAGGCGCGGCAGCCCTGGGCCCAGCCAAACTCTCAGAGGCTCGGAAATGCCAGCGTGATCTCAACCACGCGTCCGGTTTCCCGCGCGCACAAAACTTCCATGACCTGAGGGAAATCGGACCCGGCCCAATCGAACTGGTAATACATCAAGGCCAATTCCTTGCCGTTTTTAGATGCGGGGCCGCTCGAATTCGGTTCGCCGTAAATGGAGCTGACGCGGTCCTGCGAATCGCCGATTCGCAGGCCCAGGCCCGTTTCCCAATTTTTCGAATCCAGAAAATTGGCGCGCTTGCCCTCACACTTGCCGTCCTGCGATTCCAGGGAGGTAATCGTTATACTCTGGATTACGGGTTTGCCGTCCAGTTCCACCCGGATCGCCCGCCCCGAACAGGTGTCGAGCCACTCCCTGTATCCCAGTTCCTCCTGGTTCGGGGTAGGCTTCGATCTTAATTTTTTCTCCGCGATTTCGAATGTATCGCGCCCTGGCCGCAGCCCGGCCAGCAGGGTTTCATTGGCGCGGAGTGGTTTCAAGGACGCGGCGCTTTGCGAGGCCAATTGCCCGCCTGAAACAGCCGTCATCGGCGCAGCCAGTAGCAGGCTAACGCACAGCCAGAATTTCATCGAGCCGCGCTTCAAAATTTTCCTCTCCTTCGGACCACAGCCGGAGGCGCTCGACGGGCATGTTTTCCTCGACCGCGCGCATCCATCCCATCAGGTGCTGGATATTCTCTCGCGTTTTCTCCTGATATTCGCGCAAATTTTTCGGTTGCGACATCCACATCAGGAACCGCGCCTCGTCGGGGCTTTGCGGCTCAGCCACACGGGTGTTCTCTGGCGTGAGCAGCCCCGCGTGACCCGTAAACACATGCTCAAACCCGAGGTCCGCTCGGAAATGTCCCCATTCGCTGGAAATGCCGTTATCGTATTGCGGGCCGTAACAGAAGAGTTCGAGCCGCTCAGGACTTTTCTTCCAGCTTGCGGTTTCCAGATCGCGAATCCATAGATCCCATCGTGCGGCAATTTCATAACACACATCGTCGAAATGATATTCTTTGGCCAGTTCCAGAATTTCCGCGGGCGTCAGAACCTGGCCGCGCAGATCGTATTCCTCGACCGGCGACTCGGTGGAATCCACGGCGCGAACCGTCATTCCCGTAAACCCCAGCGGCCCGGTGGAAACAGGCACAGTAGCAAGAAACTGCTCGAAATGAGTAAGCATGCTGGCTTCATCAAAATTGCGAACCCAGATGCTGGCATAGGCGCGGTTAGGCATCATGATATTATACAGGCTTCGCTTCCCAGAACCGAAACGCGGCGTCCGTGTCGAGTAGCACAGGCTTTAGTAGAACAGGCTTCAGCCCGTGGGGTTTGAATTCTGAAAACTGCAAGCTCAATTGAAACCGCAACGCGAATGGTTTGGCCTATTGAGGACCGGCAAAAATCCACAGGCGGAAGCCTGTGCCGCTAAGACCTGTAGCCAAATTGACCCACTACTGAAAACCCAGGGACCATTGACTTCAGGTCGGAGTTGGAAGAAAATGGATGTGTATTGCAGGTCTTTGTGGATAATTTAGAGGCTTGATAAGCGTGCAACTGGTGTGCAAAGAGGCATCACAATGAACATTTCAAAAAAGATCGACCCTCCAATCTCTAGGAACTGACCGGCATTCTATTCACCAGCGTTTCGAATCTGGCCTTCACGGTATCGACTTGGAACAGCACGAATAGATCCCCATCTTTTTTTACGTCATTTCGAAAATCCGAGACGCGCTGCTCATCCGGTTCCTGGCCAGCGGGAAAGACAACATCCAGGTCGTCCATTGCCTGCCCTGAATTCTTGACCCTGTCGACGTCCAAACCCGCAAGGCGGGCCAAAGCGCAGGCTCGATTGTACCGTAGCGCCCGGATCTTGCGTTGAGGCGCGATGGATAACTCCCAGCGAGTACATTTGTCGAGCGCGTAAGTGAGCAATTCGAGGCTCTCCTCAAAGTGCGTGGCCGCCGCCTCGCGATGTCCTTTTGATATCTCTTCGACCCCCGTCGTGTGCTCGATGATCGCCTTCAGAAACCGGGCTCTTTGCTGGTCGGGTTGCAGGTCGAGCGATTCATCCAGAAGCTTCCGCGCGTTTTCCGGCTCATTCTTTAAATTCAAGAGCAAGTCGCCGAGCTCATTCAGCGCGGCAATCGACTTGGGCGAAACTGCGCGGGCGTGTTCGAGATACCAGACCGCGCGATCCGGATCTCTGGGGTCTGGCTTGGGCGCATGGGGATCCTTTTTATGTTCTGTATCCTCGCGCGCGTACATATGGTTGTAGTAGCTTCCCAACTTGATGTAGATGCTCGAGGCGTCGTCGCGGAAAGGATCGAGGTCGAAGAATCGAAATGCCCCGACCGACCATTCGAAGTGCTCGATCATCACGCGCTGCTTCTCGTTCATCTTCTTCAGCGTTTCCCTCCCGTAATCGGGGTCCGGAAGCGACTGTTCCAGCTCATTGCGGATCTTGCGAATGGAATTCTGCATATCCCGAAACAGTGGAAACTGCCTTCGAATTTCAAGAACCTCGGTCTCGATGAGTGCCTTCGCCTGCCCCGTTTGTTTCTCCAGGCGGGCCTCGAAATCAAGCACGCGCTGTCCGGTCCTGTCTTCCAGTTTGTTGAGGCGATCGACGGTTTGATCGGCGCGGTCTTTCGCATCCTGAACGCCGATATAGGAGGCCACACCCAGCGATAACGCGTACAGCGAGGAAAGACCCAGCAGCAGCGACACCAGCGATTTCAAATCCTCGGCGCTCTTTTCATAGCTATTCAGTTTTTCCCGCAGGATCGCCTCCTGTGGGGAAATTTCTCGAGGGGGCGCGGGAACCTCGATATACCGATTCCACATCCAGGGTTGCATCATCACATCCATGCCAAGCACCAGCGCCGCCGCGATCGTGGCCGCCGCCAGAAATCCAATCGCGATCTTCAGAGTTTTTCCGCGCGCGGGCGGAGGTGGATTCACGGCGGACGGCGGATTAAGTTGAGGCTGTATTCCTTGCGTGCTCATCGCGCCATGCTACCACGACTGGTTTCCCCCAGAAACCGCCGATGGTAGCGACATCACCGGTCGAAGGAGTCCAGCAGGGGGTTGCCGCGGAGATTTCAGGACTTACGATCTGTTCAGAAGTGCACAGACGTCGATCGTACATGCCGTTATAATTGCATGATGTTTGTCATTCTCCAGGAGGTGCAAATTGGATGGTGAAAGAACGTTGCGAATCGTCAAGAATCTTGTGAAATGCGCTTTGCTGGTCGGCGTCCTGCTTCTAGCTGGTGCATCCGTGGAGAGCGCTCAAATCGGGATTGGAATCCGAATCGGTCCACCGCCTCCACCGCGCGTGGTTCGTGTCGTGCCCGTCAGCCCCGGGCCTGGCTACGCCTGGATCGACGGTTATTGGTATGCGGTAGGACGCCACTATCGTTGGCATGACGGATACTGGACGCGGCCGCCGTATGAAGGCGCTCACTGGGTTGGGCCTCGTCACGATGGAACGCAATTCTTTGCCGGGTATTGGGACGGAGACCGCGGCCGACTCGAACACGATCATCGGTGGGACCATGACCGCGATCGGGACCATGACCGCTTCCACGATGACCATCGCTAGAAATGAGCAACGCACCAGTCGTTTCAGTGCTTCCCCACGCCCTTTACCGTTATCGTAAAGGGCGTGGTTTTTTTAGTAGTGTCCAGGTTTCCACCGCCTGACTCGAGAAAAAAACTGGTAGGGCCTCAAGCAGCGCAGGCTGTGGGTATTGAATTCTGAAGACTGCAAGCTCCATTGAAACCACAACGCAAATGGTCTGGCCTGAAGTAGCCCGGCAAGATTCAAACACCCACAGGCTCAAGCCCGTGCCGCTAAAGCATCCAAGCAGACGAAGTCACTCACGCTTTTTTGAATTGAATTTTCCGCCGGGTCAAGGAACGAAAGACAGTGCGCGCGCCCTACTTCTGTTCTTCGAATGGATGGATGGGGGAAACTGCCGATTCCGGCTTTGCAGGAGCTTCGAACGATGAGGAAAGCCCGGCCAGCCGCTGGCGGAGCGTTTCGCCTACTTCGGCAAACACGCTGGTGCAGACAGTCTTGAGTTTCTTTTCGGTGGACGCAGCCAACTGCTCAATCAATGTCTCGGATTGTTGATTGAGCCTGGTCACTGTAGTCAACAGCCAGGAATTGGACGCATTGTCGAGCCGCTGCTTGTGATCGTCCATCGCCTGAGAGCCCAAAGACCGGATGGATGCCTGGAATTGCAAGTCGAGCGACGCGGCTTCGGTGCGCAAGGTGTCCTTGGCATGCTCCACTTGAGCCGTCAGTTCTTCCTTGCCCTGAGCCAGCGTGTGCTGCGTGTGCTGGGAGAGCACTCGCTGGTATTCCACGGCAAAGGCGCGCGCATCGCTTTCCAGTTTCGAACGGACCTGCACGGTGTGCGCTTCCATGCGAGCTGCGCTCTGTTCGAATGCGGTGTTCGTTTTGGAAACGTACGTATCGAATTGCTCCCGCGCAAGTTGTTCGGCGCGCCCGGAGAAATTGGCGGCGGCGGCATCGCCGGCGTCGGCCATCTGAAGAGCGGCCCGCTCGGCGGCGTCGCGCGCATTGTCCTGCATCTGCGTCTGCGCGTGCTCCACGTAGCTGCGGCTGTAATGATCCAGTTCGCTGGCGAACATGCCGGAGAGTTCGCCTGCCTTTTCTCGAAGACTGGTCGCGGCCTGGTCCACCCCTTTTTCAAGGGTCGTTTGCATCTGTTGCTGAACTTTTTTCTCGTACCAGTCGGCGGACTTAAACAGCGCTTCGAATGTGCTGTGAGTGGTTTCGGTGGACCGGGTTTCGAGCTCGCCGATATATTTCGCCGAAACGGCCCGCGCCGATTCCGAAAATTCCTTTTCCACCTCCGCAAGCATGTCCTTGCTGCGCGCGACGGCATCCAGAACGCTGCGTTCGGAGGTCTGCCAGACACGATTCTGGTGCTCGGCGAGGAATTTTTCGGCCTGATCCCGGTCGAGTGAAAGCTTACTGAGCATTTCGGTGACGCGGAGAATTTGCGGGGAAAGCCTTTGCTCGAGTTCGCCCGCCAGCCGGTCGATGGTTTCCCGGCCGGAAGATTCCAGCACGGGTTGCAACCGCTCCGCCATTCCCGCGACGGCCGATTCCGCGCGGCGATTCATTTCGGCGCTCTGCGCTTCCAACAGCCCTTCACCGCGCCGGGCCCATTCCTCCGACGCCGTCTGGAGATGCGCTTGAAATTCTCCTCGCCGCATTTCCAGTTGTTCAACCGACTGCTGCATCTGCGAAATCGTGGACTCGCCCCTCGCCGCTTCCGTTTGGATCGATGCGCGCAAAGCGCCCAAGGCCCCTTCCGCTTCCGTTGTCGCCTGCGAGAACGCGCTGCCCATTGTCTGGATTCGCCGTTGTAATTGTTCTTCGATCTCACGCGTAGCGGCTTCATTGTTCGCGAGCAGACGTTCCGAAGCTTGCCGCATGGCCTCCTCGAGCGAGGCCTGAATTTTTTCGTTCCAGCGCGCGCTTGCCGAAGCCAGGTCGGATTCGAGCCTGCCGCGCCAGCCGCCTTCGGCCACCGCCGTCGCCGTCGTGATCTGCTCGGTAAGGTTTTTCGCTGCTTGTTCCAGGTGGGCCAGGCGCGTCCGGGCTTCCATCGAGCGCTGGTTCATCAGTTCCTGCCAGCGGAGCGTTTCCTGCTGTGCTGCATCCGCTGAATTCTGCCGCAATTGGTCGATCGCCGTGCGGACTTCGCCCGCGTTTACGTCCAGGCTGCCGCTGAGGCTCTGAAGTTTCTCAATGGCCATCAGAAGCTGGCTTTGAATCTGCTGCTCAAAATCCGCGCGGCGCGAGCGTTCGACTTCGGAGAGCTGGGAATCGATTTGCGCGCGGGCCTCTGCAATCCGGCGATCCAGTTCCCGCGACCATTCGGTCCGCATGGACGCCAGGCTTGCGTCCCTCTCATTTTCGATTTTTTGCTGGGTTTCATTTTGCGTTCGCTCGAGATGTGCTGCGACGGCGGCGGCTACCGATTTTTCCGCCGCATCTTTCAGTTGGATTTGGAGCGCCGCAAGAAGGGGACGCGTTTCCGCCGCAACTGCCCGTGTGGCCGTTTCCCGGACCGTGCTCTGAACCTGCTGCCTGGCTTCCGCCACCAGTCGAGCGAGTTGCCGCGCAAACTGCGCAGTGGAATCGCCTCCGGCGGGCAGGGGGATCACGCGTACATTGTCCTCCACAGCTTCAAGACCCTGATGGACAGGAGGTTCTTCCGCGAGCCAATCGGCGCCGCGCTGAGCCATCGGGTCGATTCGTTCGGACGGCGCGGGGATTTCCACGCTGGCTGTTGCGTCCGGGAAGGGAAACCAATCGCCTGGAGGAAAAGCGATGCCCCAAACATTTCCAGGAACTTCCAGTTCAACGCCGATCTGAAAGAGTTCCCGGACTGTTCGCGGGCGCTGAATCCACGTCACGCGTGCGCGCACGCTGCGCGCCTCGCGCCCCGATTCATTGTGGGGGACTTCAAAGGTGACCCACATATTCTTCAACACATAATGCTTGGATTGGTAGCGGCAACCGTGGCAATTAATGATCAGGCTGGAGGTGCGTTCCTGGAAAGGCCTGCCGAGTGCATCCACGCCGGACACGGTCATCGGAACAGCCTGAACAATTCGCGTGCTCCGCCGCTTTTGCGATTCTACTTCAGGATGTGTGTTGGATTCCACCGCACCATCTCCCCCACGCTTGAATAGAAAGCCTAGCATCGGCCCCTCCATGCGTCGAGGGCCGACATGCGCGTTTTCCTATCAGTTACGTCCTGGTGATCCATAAACCGCTGCACCAGGTCCCGGGGGATCGAGAGGCTGGGCGCCTTCTTCGCGCGCAATGTACTACGAAAGTCGCGGAACCGCCAGAAAAATGAATCGGAAACAGGCTTCGCAACCCGAAATTCATGGAATTTTAACTTGCACAAGCAAAGGCTGTGGAACTTTTGCCGGAAGTTCAAATTCAGCGGGTTGGCAACAGGCAGAGTCGAGTTTTGCCAATTCCTTCTTCAATTCAGGATTCTGCCTCAGGTACATCACTGTCTCCCGCAGGATCGAGGAGACCACTGCATCCTGGGGAACAACGAGGCGATAGTGCATCCAGCGTCCCTCGCGCCGCGCTGCGACGATTCCCGCGCGCCGTAGATAGGCGAGATGCCGGGAAATCTTCGGCTGGCTGATGCGCAGGATTTGGACGAAATAACAGACGCAGATTTCCCGGTCCGCGATGAGGTTAAGCAGACGGAGACGCGTGGCATCGGCTAGGGCGCGGAAGAAGAGATCGAGGGCGAGAGGCTTTTCTTTTTTTGCCATCCTCGTCTGAAGCATATATGGCTTGACGGATATATGCAATTTCTTTAAGATGGATACATATGGACAAGCACATATATTGTTCCTTGGTCAGGAGGATGCCGTGGAAACGAAGCCAGTGAGTGCGTTGAAAGCCCACATCTCGATTCGCGTGAGCGATGTCGCGGCGAGCACGGAGTTTTATCGCAAGCTCTTTGGGATTGAGCCTTCCAAGGTCCGCACGGGTTACGCGAAATTTGATATCGCCAACCCGCCGCTCAATTTCACCCTGAATGAATCGGCGAGCACTGGGCAGGGCGCCTTGTCCCATCTTGGAATTCAGGTGAAAACGACCGCCGATGTTCTGGCCATTCGCCAGCAATGGCTCGACCGGGGACTGACCACTCGCGATGAAATGAAAACGGAGTGCTGCTACGCGATGCAGGACAAGGCCTGGGTCCGCGACCCAGACGGGAACGAATGGGAGGTCTTCGCCGTACTCGAAGATAACCTGCCGGAAATGCCTGCGGCGCAGAACTCGTGCTGCGGTCCGGATTGTTGCGCGCCCGTTGCAATCATCCACGCATAAACATTTCTGCGAAAGGAATCTCTATGTCAAAGCGCTACAACGTATTGTTTCTTTGCACTGGAAATTCAGCTCGCTCAATCATGGCCGAAGCAATCTTGAACTGGAAGGGCGCGCCGAATTTCAAAGCCTACAGCGCGGGAAGCCATCCGTCGGGCAGAGTTCGTCCGGAGGCGCTAAGGCAAATTGAGATGTCGCGCATGCCGATCGAAGGACTTCGCAGCAAGAACTGGGACGAATTTGCGCAACCCGGCTCGCCCCAAATGGATTTTGTCTTTACCGTTTGCGACAATGCAGCGGCTGAAGTCTGCCCTGTGTGGCCTGGCCAGCCGATGACCGCGCATTGGGGCGTGCCGGATCCCGCCGCCGTGCAAGGGACGTATGAAGAGATCGAACGAGCGTATCGCGCCGCCTTCATGAGTCTTGACCGGAGGATCACGCTCTTCCTGTGCCTTCCGCTCTCCACGCTCAGTCAACTTGCGGTCAAAAAGGAAATCGAACGCATAGGTCGCCAATGAAATCTTCACTTTCGCGCCGCCTTGCCGCTGAATTTCTTGGGACTGCGTTTCTGGTGGCCGCCATTGTCGGCTCAGGGATCATGGGGGAGCGGCTTTCCGGCGGAAATTTCGCGCTTGCGCTACTGTGCAACTCGATCGCAACGGGAGGGGCGCTCGTTGCGTTGATTCTCACATTCAGGCCGATCTCCGGCGCGCATCTTAATCCAATCGTGTCTTGGATCGATGGTTTTATAGGTGGGATAACCTGGAATGAGGTTTGTTTATACCTGATTGCCCAGATTGGAGGAGGTATCGCCGGTGCGGCATGCGCGGATTTAATGTTCGCACTTCCCGTGGTTTCGCTTTCTCGCCACGTGCGGACGGGCCCCGCGCAATGGTTCAGCGAATTTGTTGCCACATTCGGGTTGATACTTGTGATCCGGTCCTGCGCGCGCTTTGAGAGTGCGTGGGTTCCTCTTGCGGTGGCTTGCTATATCGTTGCAGCGTATTGGTTCACGGCATCTACATCCTTCGCCAATCCAGCGGTGACGATCGCGCGTTCATTGAGCGATACATTTTCGGGCATTCGACCGTCAGACGTTCCCGGATTTATTGTGGCGCAAATATTGGGAGGACTTTCCGCTTCCGTTTTTTTCAATTGGCTCGGCCAGAGGCCGCCGTCGTCTCCTTGATTTACAGCGGACGGTGCTTGAACGTTCGCAGTCCCTTGCTGTAGCTGCCCACCGTCTGCCCTTTGCCGAAGAGTTTGTATTTGTATGTGGTCAGCCCTTCAACGCCCACCGGCCCGCGGGCATGCAGCTTTCCGGTGCTGATGCCGACTTCCGCGCCCAGGCCGTAGCGGAAGCCGTCGGAAAATCGCGTAGACGCGTTCTGATACACGCCCGCCGCATCCACAAATTCCATGAATCGCGCGGCGACATCGTGGCTTTCGGAGATAATCGATTCCGTGTGCCGCGAGCCGTAGCGGTTGATGTGCTCGATCGCTTCATTTACGCCGTCCACCACCTTGATGGACACGATCAGATCGGAATATTCCTTCTTCCAGTCTTCTTCCGTCGCCGGATGAACCTCCTCTTCTCCCCTGAATTCCATCGTCCTGGCACAGCCGCGCACCTCAACGCCCGCCGCGCGAAACAGTGCAATCATCTGCGGCAGAAAGAGCGGTGCAATATCCTTATTCACCAGCAATGTTTCCAAAGCGTTGCAGGCCGCGGGATATTGAACTTTGGAATCGAGGGCCACGTCATAGGCGATTTGCAGATCCGCGTCAGCGTGGACATACACATGGCAGATTCCTTCGCCGTGGCCGAGCACGGGAATCCTGCTATGTTCGGTGACGTAGCGGACAAATTCATTCGATCCGCGTGGAACGATCAGATCGATGTCTTCGTGCAGTGTTAAAATCTCCGCGACATCCTCGCGCGTATGGAACAAGACCACCGAATCGCCGGGAATATCCGGAAAAGCGGAAAGCGCATCGCGCCAGATCGAAACCAGAACCTTGTTGGTTTCCGCGGCTTCGGCGCCGCCTTTCAGGCACGCGGCGTTTCCCGATTTCAACGCCAGCGAAGCGATTTGGGGAGCCACTTCAGGCCGCGCCTCGAACACAACGCCAACGACGCCCAGCGGGCACGTCTCCTTGTAGAGAACCAGATTGTCGTCCAGTTCCATGGCGCTCAGCCGGTGGTGGAGCGGGTCGGGCAGTCCGGCCACTTCGCGCACTCGCTGCGCCATTTCGGCAACGCCGCGCTCACTGGTTCGCAAACGCGCAAACATCGAACGCGTCATCTCGCCGGCCTCGACGGCGCGCTGCGCAATCGCGCAATCTTTTTCATTGGCCGCCAATATTTCCGCCGAACGCGCTTCGATGGCGTTGGCCGCGGCCATCAGAGCCTCGTTGCGGCGTTCGCCCGACAGCGCGGCGAGAACATGCGCTGCGCGGCGCGCCCGGCGAACCAGTTGTCGGACTTCCGAACCGTCGAGTTGATTTTTCGTTGCGCTCATTTTCGATCCAGTAGAACGATATTGTCGCGCTTTACCAGCACTGTTGCACGCCCATTTGTCCGGCTGGCGCCCGGCGCCGTCCCCGGGCGGTTCGCGATCATGCCCAGAGCGTCTCCGCGCGAGTAATCCGAAATTCCGCGGGCAAATTCCTGCCCTTCCGCATCCAAAATGCTCACGACTTCCGCGGCGTCAAATTCGCCTTCCACTCCCACGACGCCCGAAGCCAGCAGGCTCGCTTTTCCGCCCGTCAGCGCCTCGCGTGCGCCTGTGTTAACAATGACGCGGCCTCGAACTCCCGCCGCGTACGCAATCCAACGCCGCTTGCCCGCCATGCGTGTTTTCGAGAGAAACACGGTGCCGGTCGGCACGCCGTCAAAAATCCTCGCGAGCGTGTCCGACTTTCTGCCGTTCGCGATTACTGCCACCCCGCCCGCCTGCATCGCGATTTCCGCGGCGTCGAGTTTCGTCAGCATTCCGCCGCGGCCGCCTTCGGACGGCCCCATCGCGAGCGATTTCAATTCCGGCGTAATTTCCCCGACCAGCGGGATCACGCTTCCCGTTCCTTTCGACCCGGACGGCCCGAATTCCATTAACCCGTCCACATCGGTCAACAGCACCAGCGCGTCGGCTTCAATGTGACTCATCACCAGTGCAGCCAGCCGGTCGTTATCGCTGAAGATGCGTTCCCCGGCGCGAATGTTCAGGTAATCGAGTTCCGCCGTCGAAACCGTATCGTTCTCGTTGATGATGGGAAGCACGCCAAGCTTCAAAAGCGCTTCCATCGTCTGCCTCAGGTTTGAATACCGCGTCCGGTCGACGAAGTCTCCCTCGGTCAGCAGTACCTGCGCGAGTTGCACGCCGTGCGTCTGAAATAATTTTTCGTATTCATGCATTAGCAGGCTTTGGCCGACGGCGGCGCACGCCTGGCGGATCACGAGGTCGTTCAGCCGGTCGCGATGAAGTCCCAAACGGCCGCGACCCAGGCCCACGGCTCCCGAGGAGACGAGGACAAACTGACGGCCGCTCTGTTTGAGCAGCGCGATGGTCCGCGCTACCGGCTCGATCTGCGCGGCGTTGAACTGGCCGTCGCTTCCCGTCACGATGCCGGTGCCTAACTTGACGACAGCGCGGCGCGACGCGCGCAATCGCTTCTGTTGTTCCGTTCCTGGATTCTGATTTTCCACGGGGCTCTACTTTATCATCGAGTCGCGCGTGCGCCAAAGTTATGCGCGGCGGGATCCGAGTTTCGGCAACCGCGCTCATCCGCGTTCATCCGGCTTGCTTCGACCGGGAAACTCCATTACGCTGTTAAAGTTGTCGGCGGTGTCTTCCCCCCAGCCCGCTACTGGTTTCACCGATGGCAGTCCAAATTCAAACGAAGGAAGGAAGATGCGTGACGCGTAAAAATACGTTGGCGAGTTTTGTCGTGGCGGTCGTGCTGAGCCTGTCGTTGACCGCCTGCAAGGATACAAAAACACTTCAAGAGAACGAACAATTGAAGGCCCAGGTGGCCGATCTTCAGAAGCAGGTGGGCCAGTTGGGAAATAATCTTGAAACTGTGACGGCCGACCGGGACGAACTCATGAAGGAAAACACAGCGCTCAAAGCCAAAGCAAAGGCAAAGCCTGCTAAAGCGAAACACGCGGCGAAGAAAAAGAAGAGCCGAAAGCATCGCCAGGCTTAGAATCTTCTTCGGTTTCATCGTGCCCGCAGTTTGCAATGCATCCATTTATTTAATAATTTATTAAACGGAGGATACGAGCATGAAGACATTTGAAGTGCGATTTCGGTATCAGGATCGAAGCACCGGAGCAGTGGAATCAACATCCACAGTCGATGCATCGAGTCTTCCCGGCGCAGTCGCCAAGGCCACGCGTGAATTTGTCAAAGCGCTGGACCGCAAGCAGCGGTTCGATATGAACAAAAGTGGCCTCGAAATCACGGCCAAGCCCGTGAGCTCATCCGGGGATGCGCAGGAGGAAACCTCCAGGGAAGCCTCCGCCGGTTGAAAATTCATGGATAAACTGGTAGCGCCGGTGTCCCGCCGGCGCTACCGTTGCATTTATCCCCACGCTGCCGACCTCCATTAAAAGACACCCTCCCTTTACCCCGAGGGGAAATCCTTCGTTTCAGGCCAGGCTCAACTTCTGCGCAATACGAGTCAAAATCGATCGGAGCCCCCGTTCCGCTGAGGAAACACATCGCGAAGGCTGGGCCGGGCCCGAGACTTTGCCGTGCTAAATTCGAAGTTCACGATTTCAACGCTTCGCCCTCGGCTCCAGCAGATATGGCAATCTTGAAATCATCCCTCTCCCGCCGAATTGTTCCGGCCATTGGAGCCGGCTTGCTCCTGTTTATCCTTTGCGCCGAACTCGTACTTTCCGCGCGGCGGCAATCGCAGACATCCGATGAAGCCTGCCACATTCTTGCCGGGTACCGGTCCTGGAAGAATTTCGATTTTGGAATTAATCCCGAACACCCGCCTCTGGTGAAACTGGTTGCGGCGCTTCCGCTGTTGCGGCTTCCTTTACAAGTGCCGCCGTTGCCACAGGGATTTTTTCGGGGCGTGGAATTTTTGGGCGGCGAGAAATTTCTCTATTCAAACGATGCCGGCGCAATTCTATTTCGCGCGCGGATGGCCGCCGCCGGATTTACGATTGCCCTGGCGATCGTCGTTTTTGTCAGCGCTTACTTTGTTTGGGGAATCGGCCCCGCGTTGATGGCTCTCACACTCCTTGTTTTTGAGCCCAACGTGCTTGCGCACGGAGCGCTCGTGACCACCGATCTGGGAGTGACGTTCGGACTGTTCTTCGCCGTCGCCGCTTATTCCGCCTATCTGAAAAATCCGGGTGTGTGGAAGATTGTGCTGACAGGTTTTGCCGCCGGCATGGCATTAAGTACAAAACATTCCGGAGTATTGGTTCTGCCGATTCTCGTTCTGCTCGCCGCTGCCGAGTGGTGGCTGCAATCGCGCTCAGCGCGGACGAATCGGAACAATGGATTTCTCAAGCCCGCCATGCGGCTCGCCTCTTCGCTCGCAATGATTTTCGCGATCGCCCTCGCTGTCCTGTGGGCTTGCTATGGATTCCGTTATGCAGCCCGGCCCCCCGGATTGGATATCGACCCGCCGCTCTCCGTTTCCGTCTCCGAAGGGAACGGCGTTTCCTCGCGCCTGGTCTGGGACATCGCACAGTTGAAATTACTTCCGGAGTCCTACCTCTACGGTTTCGCGGATGTTTTTGCTTTGTCCGGAACGACTCCCACATTTCTTTTCGGAAAATTCTATACCCAAGCCCAATGGTTCTATTTTCCGAGCGTGCTGATAATCAAGCTGACGCTGGGATTCTTGCTTCTCCTGTTCTTGTTGCCTTTTGCGAAAGCAATATTTCAAAAGGAACGCCTGCGCGACACCATGTTCCTTCTCATCCCGGCTATATTTTATATTCTCGTGGCGATGAACTCGGGCATGAATTTCGGCGTCCGCCACATCCTTCCGTCCTTCCCGTTTCTGATCGTTCTGGCCGCCGCCGGCGCGTGGAATCTCGCGCAGCGCGGACGCGGCTTCGCGGTTCTGATTGTATGTCTCGTCGTTCTTCATATTGTTTCCTCCATCCGGGCGTTCCCAGATTACATCTCCTACTCCAATGAAATCTGGGGCGGCCCCGCGAAGACGTATCGGGTGCTGAGCGATTCCAATGTGGACTGGAGCCAGGGACTCATATCCATGCATCGGTACATCGACCAAAACAAGATCAAGGATTGCTGGTTCGCCTATTTTGGTTCGGTGATTATCGATCCCTCCTACTACGGAATCTCATGCCAGCCGCTCCCCACGTCGTTTGAGCGATTGGCCCAGGCGCCCATGCCTGTGATTCCCGCAGCAATCGACGGAACAATTTTTATAAGCGCGAGCGAAATTTCAGGCCCGCTTTGGGGAAGCGAAGCGCTCAATCCTTACGTTGGTTTCCGACAAAAACAGCCGGCGGCCGTCATCGCGGGCTCCATTCTTGTATTTAAAGGACGAAACGGTATGTCCGCTGCCGCCGCGCTGACGCACGATCGAGCTTCTGCGCAACTTCTGCAAAATGGGGAATTCGATCGCGCGCTGGTGGAAGCGGAAACAGCCGTCTCGCTCGCGCCAATTAGTCCGGACGCGCATCTGGCTCGCGGAAACGCGCTTGCAAAAATGAATCGAGATGCCGACGCGGCAAAGGAATTTGAAATTGCGGATCGGCTCAAGTAGCACAGGCTTCAGCCTGTAGGGTTTGGATTTCACACGTAGTCAAGATAATACGACAACGACACAGGCTGAAGCCTGTGCCACTGAACCCCTACAAATCCCGCCGGCCTTCCATCGCTTTCATCATCGTCACTTCATCGGCGTATTCCAGATCGGAGCCCACCGGAATACCCACGCCGATGCGCGTCACGCGCACGCCCAGCGGCTTGATCAGTTTCGAGAGATACATCGCCGTCGCTTCGCCCTCCGCGTTGGGATTGGTCGCGATAATAATTTCTTCCACCACTCCGCCCTTAAGCCGTTCGATCAAGCTTTTCAGGTGCAGTTGATCCGGTCCAATGCCGCGCAACGGCGCCAGCGCTCCGCCCAGCACATGATACAGGCCGCCATACTGGCGTGTTTTTTCGATGGCCATGATGTTGTGCGGCTCTTCGACCACGCAAATCGTTCTGTGATTGCGCGTCGAGCTCGTGCAATAGAAACACGGATCGTTGTCCGTGATGTTGTTGCAGATCGAGCAGAAACGCATGTTCGTCTTCGCGTCGCGGATCGCGTCGGCAAGCGCCAGCGCATCCGCGGGCTCGATGCGGAGAATGTGGAACGCCAGACGTTGCGCGGTTTTTGCGCCAATGCCGGGCAAACGCTTGAGCTGGTCGATCAGACGCTCGACGGGTTCTGCGAAATCAGACATGGATGATTTTCCGTAATGGAGTGCGGCGGGTCGGAGGAATCGGGCTCACTCAGAGCATCCGCTCTAAATTTTAAAACAGTCCGGGAATTTTCAGCCCGGCCATGCCGGGAATCCCGCTGGTCATGCTCTTCATCTGGCTGGTCAGTTCTTCGTCCACTCGCCGGCCGGCTTCATTCACGGCGGCGCGTACCAGGTCCTGCAATAATTCCTGATCTTTTCCGGCAAACACTTCGGGATCGATGCGAATCTCGGTCACTTGTTTCTGGCCGTTCATCTTAACGTTGACCATGCCTCCGCCGGCAGACGCTTCCACATGAACCGTTTCCACCTGCTTCTGCAAATTCTCCTGCATCTGGCGAAACTGCGTGAGAATCTGCTGCAGTGCTTTGACTTCCATGGTCTACTCCTCGCCCCGTCGTTTCACGTCGGAAATCTGGCCGCCAAACCGTTCCATCATCGCGCGCACGATCGGATCCTGCTCGAACTTTGCGCGCAACTCGCGCGTGCCGGATGTTTGCGTCGCCGCTCCCGTTCCCGTCACGGCTTCCAGTTTAACACAGACGCGCACCGACTGGCCGAGGATGCGGCTTGTAATATTTCTCAGGCGTTCCAGAGGATCGCGAGCCTGCAACATTTCTGCGAGCGTGCGGCTTTCGGTGGGGAAAAATAATCGAACTTCGTTGCCGCTCAACTCCCATCGGGTTGTGTGCTCGATCAGCTCACCGAGAAATTTTTCCTGTGCGCGGATCGCCCCTTTGATCTCCTCCACCTGCGGCTCCGTGAGACCTTCGCCGGCGGCTACGGTCTGCGCGATTTCGTTCACGACTGCGGCCGGAGGTGGAACAGGTTCCACACCCACGGGCAGCGGCGGCGTGGGACTTTCAATCTCGCGCTCCATGGGAGGCGGCAGGGCGACGTCCAGTTTCGGCGCGGGTGACGGCTGCATTCTGGCCGCCGTGGACGCTTGTCCTCCGCCCGTTGACGTCATGGAAGAAAATGTTTTTGGCGCGAAACTGCGAGCG
This sequence comes from Terriglobia bacterium, assembly GCA_963788335.1. Classification (GTDB taxonomy): domain Bacteria; phylum Acidobacteriota; class Terriglobia; order Acidiferrales; family UBA7541; genus Palsa-360. The sequence goes on along the minus strand of CAWBGM010000018.1, from coordinate 1,218,190 downwards.
GGTTGCTGCGGTTGCGGCGCGGCGCTTGCCATACGCGGTGGCGCGCTTGCGAAACCTGCCGCCGTTGACGCCGTAGGCGAATTACCGGAAGGCGCCCTGCTCGACAAATTGCCCGACCCGCCGGCCGGAGTTATTCCGCCTTCCAAATCCGCGAGAATTTCTTCCAGCGGCGCCAGGCGGGCCGCGTTCACCAGGCGCAGCAATCCCATTTCCAGATGCAATCGCGTATCCGGCTTGCGCCTCAAATCGTCGTCGGTATGGAGAAGAATCTGAAAAAATCGCGTGAGGTCTTCCTCGCTGAATGCTTCCGAAGCCAGCTTCAATCGCGGCCGCTGGTCGGAGGGCGCCGCAATCAGTTCGGAATCGCTGCCGCACACGCGCGCGACGAGCAGATTGCGGAAATGCCCGATCGCCTCCCGGCAGAAATGCTGGAGATTTTGTCCCTCGGTCAGCAACCGGTTCACGAGTGTGAAAATGCGATCCGCCGACCGCGCTTCAATCGCGCCGGTCAGCTCTTCCAGAATTTCCTCGGGCACCACGCCGAGCAATTCTCGAACCTGCGCATCCTTAATGTTTGAGCCACAATACGCGCGCGCCTGTTCCAGCAGGGAAAGCGAATCGCGCAGACTGCCTTCGGCGGCGCGCGCCATCACGCCGATGGCGCCCGGCTCGGCCGTCAGATTCTCTTTCACGCAGATGGCTTCGAGCTCCTGCGCAATCTCGGCAAACGACAGCGCGCGGAAATGAAAATGCTGCGAGCGCGAACGAATCGTTTCGGCGAGGTTTTCCGGCTCCGTCGTCGCCATCACGAAAATCACTTTTTCGGGAGGTTCTTCGAGCGTCTTCAGCAGGGCGTTCGAGGCCTCATCGGTAAGCATGTGCGCCTCGTCCAGGATCACGACTTTGTAGCGTCCGCCGGCCGGAGCGTACCGCACCATCTCGCGCAACTCGCGAATCTGGTCGATGCCACGATTGGACGCCGCATCAATCTCAATCACGTCGAGCGAATTCCCCACGCCGATATCGCGGCACGAGTCGCATTCATTGCAGGGTTCCGCCGCGGGGCCCTTCGAGCAATTCAATGCTTTGGCGAGAATGCGCGCCGTGGTCGTCTTGCCCACTCCGCGCGCCCCGGAAAAAATATATGCATGCGCCACGCGCCCGGACTGCACCGCGTTCGCCAGCGTTCGTGTGACGTGCTGCTGACCCACCACGTCGGCAAACGTTTGCGGTCGCCATTTTCGTGCGATGACCTGGTAGCTCATACGTTCAGATCCAAGTGAGATTCCCTGGGCCGTAAATTCGGCCCTCGGAACGAAAACAAATAAATAGCGGCGCGCTGCAGATGAGAGGAACTTCGGGTACTCCGCGGCGCACGAAGCGATCCCGGTACCGTTGCTCCCTTCCGGGCCTGGCGGGGTTCGCGGGACTTCGTCGCACAGAGCCCGAAGTTCCACGCATCGGCAGTCGCGCCACGACGGTGAAACTGCGAAGTGAATTCTAGCACAGCGTCACGTTCGAAAAAAGAATCGCTCGACGTACGTCGTTCAAAATATTTTCTAATTCGTCGCGTCCAGCTCCGATACGCGAATGCGTTCCGTGTTTGTATCGGTCCACGCGATCATGATGGTGTTCCCATTTCGCTCGACGCGCGGAAAACCGCTGGACGAACCGGCGTTTGTGCTGCCAATCAGGACCGGCGGATTCTTCGTTCCGTCCTTGTCGATCACCCGCGCCTTGAGCTGGCCGCCTTTCGGGTCGCGTTCCAGCCAGGTCACCACGGCGCTCCCCGAATCGAGAACCACCACGCCCACGCGCCCGATCGGTTTTCCTTCGTCCACCTGGACGGGAGGCCCAAACGAATTTCCGCCGTCGGCGGAAAACGCGAGTTCCACTTTCGGTTTGTCGTTCACGCCGGTGTACCACGCGACGGCGACATTGTCTGTCATGCGAGGCGATGGCCGGTCCGTTGATCGGGCACGCATCGATTTTCCAGTTGTCGTCGAAAATAATTTTCGGGTCTGACCATTTCGTTCCATCGAATCGCGCGACGGCGATATCGCGAATCTCTTTATCCGTGCGCTCGCGAAATGCCGTGAGCATTCCTCCCGGCGTTCGCGTCGAGGTCGGCTGGCAGCAGTCGCACACGCGGCCCGAGACGACTGTTTCAGGGCCGAGCGTTCCATCCTGCGCAACGGTCGTGTACATCATGGCCACATCGCTTGATCCGGTCGCAAGTTTCCGGCTGTCCAGCCATGTCGCCGCGATCCCTCCATTGCCCGATGGCGTCATGGCCATAAACCCATGTTCGGTTTTCGATCGATCCCGGTGGGGAATCACGGGCTTGCCCCAGGTCTGCCCGTTATCGCGCGAAAACGCCACGCTGATGTTGTAGCCTTCGCTGCCTGGCGGCGATGACATCCAGTGAGCTGCCAGCACGCCGTTTCCGAGCGAAAGCAGAGAAGGAAAATCCGCGTAATTCACAATCAAATCGTCGCCCGTCACAATGGTTTGCGCCGCCGACCATTTCTGGTCCTTCAACGTCGCGAACCTCAATTCAGGAACGTCTTTCTCGCTGTACTCGATCCAGCTCAGAAACGGCGTGCCGTCCGGCCCGATATTCAAATTCACCTGGGAGCTATCCATCGCAGCCGGCGGCGGTATCTCGCGCAGATTTCCCAGCGTCGTGTGCTTGGTATGGCTGCACCCCGCGAGCATTGCAGCAACGCTCAACAGCAAGCCAATCCGAAGAACAGATTTGTTCACTCTCATTCGATTTCCCCTGACACGGCCGACGCAAGACACACACCGCCGGTATTTCCTCTCGAAGGAATTTTATATTTGGAATGATACCACCCTTCTATTGAACGATGCACTCCTGCGATACAAGGGCGTGGCGAACACCATTCGTTTATCGATTCGTTCATCGATATGGTTTTCGTAGCTCAGGCTTCAGCCTGTCTTCTTTTGACTTCTGTAGCAGCGCCACAAGATTCAAAATCAGACAGGCTGAAGCCTGTACTACTAAAACCAGTTTGCACTTTCGGAACATCCTCCCAACTTTCGACCGACGCAAACCTCACGACGAAGTATCATCTTCTCGGACGTTACCTCCGCATCCAGTCCGGCGCGCTCCCGCAGAGCAGCGCCGGGCATGCAGCGCCAGCGCAACGCCTCGCGTCACGAGGCGAAAACCGTGCACGGCCCCATTGACGGCCGGCCCGGCAGGATGGAGGATCCTATGAAACGCATCGTTGTATTTGTCTGCGCTGTAGTGTTGTTTGCCGCTGCCGCGATTCCGGCTCGCGCGCAATCCCATGATCTACTTCAGGGCACCGAGGTGCACCTGCGACTGCTCACCGGACTGAGCACCGCCGTCGCCAAAAGCGGCGATCCATTTGTCGCCGAGGTTTCCGAACCCATTTACATCGGCAGCCAGTTGATTCTTCCCGCGGGCGCGCGCGTCAATGGCACCGTCGGCGGAGTCGTTCGCTCGCAGCATTTCTCGATCTTCCGCGGACAGGCCGCCATGAATCTTTCGTTCCGTGACCTGCAGGTTGACAGCCGCCTCTTTCCCGCGAAGATGAGCATTCTCAGCCTGGAAGCTCCCGGCTCGGGCGAGGAAGCAGGAAAGCGACGCAAAGATGTAAAGGTGGATGAAGGACAAGTCGTGCATGAGAAGCATGACATTAAAGGCGACATCGTCGGCGGAGCTATCGGAGTCGGCGCGGGAACCGTAGCCGGAGCCGTGTTCAGCCACGTCGCGCGCGGTTTCGGTTTTGGCATGATCGGCGCCGCCGCGTATATCGTCGAGCGCAAGGGCAAGGAAGTTGAATTGCCGGCGAAGACCACAATCACCGTCCGCATGGACAACACCGTGAGCCTCCCCAGAATCTCAGCCGATAACGGTGTAAGGGAACAGGGAAGAGCGGACGCTCAATAAGAGTTCTGTCTACGCCCGGATCGCTTCGGGGTGAGGAGCGTCGCGCAGGCCTGGGTCGGGGCCCGCGCGACGCCAACAACTTCCGGGGATGGTTATTTCGAGGGTGGTGGTGGAGTGGTGTGCTCCGGTGGGAAATTAATGCTGCCTAGTTTTTCGCCCTGAACGATTTTCGCGCCCACTGTCCAGCCGGTTGACTTGTGCGACGTCCACACAATTTCAACCAGCCTTGGTTCTTCGCTGGGCAGCGCTTTGCCGTTGGTACCCAGGGGTTGGAGAATCACCTTATCTCCCTGCTGAATGTCTCCATGGATTGAAAAACGGCAACCGAAGTCACTCACGTCTTCAATGAAGGTGTGCTCCATCTTTTCGTCTTCTGCCGAATGGATTCCCCTAACTTCGACAGGCAAATTCACCTTGAGTCTTTTGTCACTCCGGCGCTCGGCCGAAACGGGATCCAATATTTGTTCCTGTGCTTTCAAAGCGTCACCTTCTGATCTCAATTCCTTATGGGCAATCGGAATTCCAAACATTTTTCTGAGTCCGTTGTGAAAACACTTGGGTTATTTAGGATGTGCATCACCGCAAATTCCGCAAAGAAAACTATATTCCGTTTCGGGAAGTTCAGGCTTCCATTCACTCGCATTTGATCCTTCCCGGCACCTTCGTTATGACTTCATCGCAGGAGAAGAGCCGCGCTGACTCAACGAAGAGCCAGCGCGACATTTGGTGGATTCTGGGCAGGTTATTTCTGGGGGCGTCTGGGAGAGTAATTGGCAGGTGGAAACTTTATTGTCGCGAGATTTTCGCCCTGCAGCCTTCTTGCGCCAAACGAGGCTACCGGTTTCCCGTTATCGGTCCATGCAATCTCGAATAACTGCGGTGGCTCATCCGGTACGCACTTCTTGCCGGGAACAAGCGGCTTGACGGCGACGGTGTCCCCTTTTTTGAGTAAAACGCACGCCAGGAAGCGGCATCCGGAGTTGCTTAGGTCTTCAATCATGATCTGCTCAACGAACAAGCGGCCATCGCTGTCGATTCCTGTGACTTCTCCCGGAACGTGCAGGCGGACACGTTTTTCCTCCCTCTGCTCGAGGTGTTTTAGTTCGCCACGTTCGTCCTGCATGATTTGTAGTGTCTCTTCCACAACGTTTATAAATGCAAGCTTCATGCCAAATATAATTGAGGTAAACGAATGAAAATAAAGGATTTCTTTTTATCGGAATCGCGAAAGGTGTTCCGGTATCAGAATCTGTTCGCGCATGAAACTGAGTGTTTGGAATTCCTGCTCGACGCAGGATTTCTATGAAGCATAGTGCTGCCCGTCCATCACACAAGCCAGCGCGTAATGGCTCAGCTCGGCTGGAAGTTTTAGGAGCATTCAGCTTGTGGGGTTTAGGATCGCGCCAGCTCGCAAAATGTTAATCGACTGGTCTCGCAGTTTTAATTGAACATGCAATGATCAGAATTTAAAACCCACTGGTTGGAGCCTGTGCTACTGCAAGCCCAAATCGAGGTTTTGGCCAAGTGTGATGGGCACCGATGCAATGCCGGCCAGCGAGGATCAGGAGGGACTAGGCAGGCCCAGACGATTTTTTCTCCGAGCGTTTCAGGAAACGGTACAAACTGGTGCGGCCAATCCCCAGTAGTTGCGCGGCGCGCACGCGATTTCCTTCGCACGCCTCCAAGACGCGGCGGATATGCTGGCGCCGGATTTCTTCGAGCGGAAGTGGACGCCAGGTGTCTCCCGCGCGGGCTCCTTGCCCCGCGGGTTTCTGTAGATTTTCGGGGAGGTCGTCCACATCGATGAATTCACTAACGGATGTCAGGCAGGAGCAGGAAATTACATTCTCAAGCTCGCGGACATTCCCGGGCCAGCCATGCTGGAGCAGAACCGCCTGCGTCCTTCGCGTCAAGCCCTGGATGTGCTTGCTGTAGGCTTCGTTGTATTTTTTGAGAAAATATTGGATCAGCAACGGGATGTCGTCGAGCCGCTCGGACAAGCTGGGGACGCGAACTTGAATGGTGCTCAACCGATAGAACAAGTCCTCGCGGAAACGTCCGGCAAGGACTTCAGCGCGCAAGTCGCGGTTGGTGGCGGCAATCAGGCGCACATCCACATGGCGTACTTCGGGCGAACCCACGCGCTGAATTTCCCGGTTCTGGATCACACGCAGCAATTTGGCCTGCATTTGTAGCGAGGTTTCTCCGATTTCATCAAGGAAGACGGTGCCTCCATTGGCGTATTCGAACAACCCCGGGCGCGTATCGGTCGCCCCGGTAAACGCTCCCCGCATGTGCCCGAAAAGCTGGCTCTCGAGAAGGGTGTCAACCATCGCGGAGCAATTGCAGATGGCAAATCGCTGCTGGGCCACAGGACTCATCTGGTGGATCGATTTGGCAACCAATTCCTTGCCGGACCCGGTGGGGCCGATCAACAGGATATTCGTGTAATGCCGCGCCACCTTGCGCACCATTTCAAATACTTCAAGCATCGCCGGGCTTTTCCCTACAATCCCGTGAAACTCAAGATCGGAGAGGAGTTGCTGCTCCAGGCCGCGGATCCGTTTGCGGCGCGAAAATGAGTCGGAAAGCTCGTCGAGGGATTTTTTCAGGCGCAGGCGGTCCACCGGCTTGGGAACATAATCATACGCCCCACGCTTGATGGCCGAGATCGCGCTGTCCAGCGAGTAGAAACCGGTCATAAGGATCACGTAGACGCCCGGGTCGCGATGCAATGCCTGTTCCAGAAATTGAAGGCCGTCCATCCCCGGCATTTTGATGTCGGACATAACAACACGCACGCGTCCCTGATCGATCATTTCCAGTGCGTACTGCGGGTCGCTGGTGCCAATGGATGTAAAACCCAGGCAGCGCAGCGATTCCTGCAGCATTTCAACCATGCCCATTTCGTCATCCAAAATGCACACGGTCATGGATTCTTCAGAACTGCCTTGGACCACGTGACCTTCTTTGGGAGGTGCAGTCAATGTGTTCATACTGGCTCATAGGCAAGGACCGTGCCAAATCCGAGGTTTGACCGGATTGCGCTGCAAGCGAGCCTGAATGTCTGGGGATGCAAAACCGTGTCTGGCGTAAGTCCACGCCAAGCTATATGTTAGGCGGGCACAATTTTAAATTAAATTTTTTCTGAAGATTCGCCTGCGAAATAATTGAATGCCATCGCAGCGCTGATAGGGCTTGTCGCGTTCCAATTTGGAGAGAATACGCCTGTGGTTGTGCCAAAGGCGAATTTTTGAGGCGAGGACTTAAATCGCTAGTTCGTGGCAGAGTCGTCCATTTCGCTCAGGTAGGCGAAGAATTCAAATTCTTCCGAGGGATATCGGATCACGCCGCCCAGATCGGAGTCGACCTCGCAAAAATTTCCCTGCGTATAGCAAAGTTCCAACACGCGATCGGGGGTCAGGGAAGTGGCGCGACGGATTTCTTCCCATGTTGCCGGGCGGTCTTGCTTGGTTGCAATCATCGGTTCAGCTTTCATCGGAGGACCTCCTCGAGTTCCATTTGAGTCGCGCTATCCAGCGATTCGTAGATGTCTTTGTCCTCTTGCAACTTAGATGCAACACGCCCTGCATTGGATTCTTTTAACCTTGGATGCAGTTGTGTCAAGCTCAGCTCACACTGTCCCCTGCAATCCATCGGCCGTACCGCTGAAACTTGATACGGAATCGGTATGGGACTGCTTGCCGCTTTCGCGCTTTGCAACCGAACAAAAATTATCGCGCCCGCTTGCAAAGCATGGTGCAGCAGCACCTGCTTCTCTCCTGAAGGCAACCAGACAAGGTCGGTCTTCTCTACAAAAAAACTGTCATCCAGTCCCCAGCCGGAAATTTCAACAGGGAAACTACCGGGATCCTTCATTTCTTCGTTCATATGTACGTTGCTCCCGCTTCTTACTAATGCAGACGATGGGCCAGACGCGAGTAAGTTGAAAAGAATTGAAAATGAAAGAGTTATGCGTTTGTCAGTCGGGAGCTCGATCTTGACATCAGGCAAAATCTGGGACGGCTGTGCAGTTTTGAAACAGAGAGGGCAATAAGACAGTCTATCTATCCTGATGAAGCAACGGCATGCCGACGACTTTTGGAATTCTCGAAGTCCGCACAAATTATGTCTGCCCTCATGCGAGCTAAGCAACCTACGGCTGCCCGCTCCCACCTGCGGACCCATAGACTTGTCCATTCGCGAAGCTTGCGTCGTTGGCCGCCAACTGAACATATACTGAAGCAAGTTCCGCGGGCTGGCCCGGACGTCCGAAGGGCGTAGCGCTTCCAAACTTTTCCAGTTTTTCCTGGCTGGCCCCGCCGCTAACCTGTAGTGGCGTCCAGATAGGACCGGGCGCCACCCCGTTGACTCGGATTCCCTTCGGTCCCAACTGCTTTGCGAGCGATTTGACGTAGTTCATGGTTGCCGCTTTGGTTTGGGCATAGTCATAAAGGTCGGCCGAGGGATCGTAGGCCTGCTCCGATGTGGTGCCGATAATGACTGCGCCGGGCTTCATGTGGGGCAAAGCCGCTTTGATAATCCAAAAGGGGGCGTAGATGTTTGTCTTCATCGTCCAATCGAATTGTTCAGTTGAAATATCGAGAATCGAATCATGGCTTTGCTGCCTCCCGGCGTTGCAAACCAGGATGTCAAGCCCCCCGAGGCCCTGAACGGCTTCTGCAACGAGCTGGCGGCAAAACGATTCATCACGAATGTCGCCCGGAATCGGCAATCCGATTCGGTTCTCGGCTTTGATAAGCTCGATGACCTCCTTCGCATCGACCTCCTCCGTTGGGAAATAATTGATTGCAACGTCCGCCCCCTCGCGGGCATATGCGATTGCCGCTGCTCGTCCCATTCCGGAATCTCCGCCCGTGATCAATGCCTTGCGTCCGGCTAAACGGCCCGACCCCCGATAGCTGGTCTCTCCATGGTCCGGGCGGGGCTCCATGTTGCTCGCCAGACCGGGCCACGGCTGCAACTGCCGCTTAAAAGGCGGTTTTGCGTATTTTGCGGTTGGATCCTGCAACGGCGCGGCCGAGCGAGATGGTTCGCCATCGGTATGTGCGAGACCGGCCGCACCTGCGACCGAACCTGATCCCAAATCGCTGGCAACACTTCGTCGTGAGCCCTGCCCTTTACTTTTTGTCCGCATCGAACAACTCCGGCGAAAGATTGAAAATAAATTGAGGGACCTGTAAAAGCCGGTCCTCCATATCCACGTCCAGTAGCTAATTAAGCAGACTCCGACCTCGGTTTCGATACAGGATTCGAAGTATTTGCAATCAGGGCAGGCTTCAGACAGTCTTTATTGGCTTCCGCGGGCACACAGAAAATTAGAACAGGACAGGTCTATGCCTATTCCACTTACCCGTTCCGTACCCCGGCGTACAAAACATGTAAGGCGAAGAAGAGCACAGGCTGGAAAATTCGATCGAACAGGTTCCAAGCGACAACCAGGCCGATTAAGGCAAAGCTGCCGGACCGGCGGATCCAGTCGATATACCGCAGCGCGGCGCCATTCGGCATGGCCAGCATGATTCCGGTGCTGCCGTCGAGCGGAGGAACAGGAAGAAGATTGAAAGTGCCCAGCAACAAATTCAGGATAAACAGGATGCTTAGCGCGGTCGTTAAAAATGTCGGATCCGCGGAACCTGCCGGCAGAACAAGGCTACTGTAGCTCGAAATCAATTGCGGAGGACGAAAATATCCAGCAGCCACTCCTATACGAATTCCAATGCCAGCCAGAAGCATTAGCGTGAAATTCGCCGCCGGGCCTGCCAGCGCCATCCCGGCCGCCCGCTTCGGGTAGCGCTGCTGCCAGGAGGGATCGAACGGCGCACTGGCCCACCCAATCATCCAGCCGCCGAGCGCAAACGATAGGATCGGTACAACCACCATGCCCACCGGAGATCGTTTAATGTGCGGAATCGGATTGAGCGTCACCTGTCCGCCTTCCGCAGCCGTGAGATCGCCGCCCAATTTGGCGACCAGCGAGTGAGCCGCTTCATGGCACGTCGTCGAAAACAGAAACACGATGTACCAGATGACGCCGAGGGCAATGTCAGGAGTGTTCATCGTCGAGTTGAAAATGAGGGAGTGGTTCCGGGGCCTGGACTCGAACCAGGATTCCAGGCTCCAAAGGCCCGTGTGCTACCGATTGCACCACCCCGGAGTAATTTTGAACTCACATAGATTAGCGTAACGGACCGAATCCGTCCAATGGAGGTGCTGTCCAAAATCCATTTCGTGTTGCATTTGGGAGGCCCGAGCTTTAACTCGGCCGTCGAGCGGACGACTCCCTGTGGGCCTTTAACCCGCGAAGCTTCGGTGGTTAAAACACCGGGGTTGCCATCGTTTCACGTCGGGGGCTGAAGCCCCGACCTCCTTAGAAGCGGAAGAACCTTTACTTTGCGAGCGGATCAGGCCGCAACTGGAAATGCACGGCCTCCGACCTCATCCCTTTTCCGCCTTCCTGATGCCACGGGGTCCGGACTTCATTTCCGGCCCACAGCCCGCGGCCTTTCCATCCGGCGTTGGCATCGTCAATCCGTCCAGCCAGGTTGCGCGTATAAAAGCCCAGCGGATAGGGAACTCGAAGCACCACCCACTTTTTCGTGTCCGGCAGATATGCAAGCAGTGAGTCCGATCCCGTTCCTGTCGTCATCGGAACATTTTTTCCAAGGCCCAGGGTATCGAATTGATCGACCCATGCGCCGTAGAGGAAATCCGCGCTGCCTCCATCGGAAATATTTTTCATCTGCGGGCCGGGCACGTCATAAAGAGTCCAGCCCTCCACGCAATGCTGGCCGTTGAACGACTCGGGGCCCGTCAGCACTTTGCATTTTGACCGGTCAAAGCTGGCGAGCTGTCCGCTCCCGGCAAGTCCGACCCATACCAGACCGTTGCGATCGACATCGATTCCTCGCGGCAGGTACCCGACTTCTCCAGGCGCTTTCGAATTGTAGTAGGGCGGTTCATACACTTCCGCATGGCAGGTTTCCGGAGGATTCGAACCGATATCCATGCGAACAATCATGCCGGGCGTTTTTGTAATCGTGTACCAGACGCTCTTGTCGATCGGATTGTAGGCGGCGTAGTAGCCGGGAAGCTGAATCAACCTGTCGACGCCCTTTTCATATTTTCCATCGCCATTCACGTCGTAATAGGCAGGACACCAACCCTGTGCGTCTTCAACGCTTCCGCCGCGATCGAGGACCCCGGGCTTGATCCAGCCGACCACGCCAACCGTGCCGACCGTGAAGATCGTTTCATCGGCGTCCTCGGCAAATGCCGCGTGGTGATTGCTGAAACAGGTGTCCACAAACGTTTCTTTTTTCGTCTTCCCGTCGTAATACGCCATCTGGCGTCCGGCGACTCTCAATGGAAAATACTGTGCGTACTTATTGCTCGATCCTTCCTTGCACCATGCCGGGTTATTCTCCGGGTGCCTGAAGATCGTCGCCATCCAGAGACGGCCATGTGTATCCACGTTCTTGACTTCGGTCTGCTCTTTTTCATCCCAAATCATATCGTCGCCGAAATAAAGAGACGGAAATTCCATCGACGCTGTCGCGTGTCCACCGTGGGGAACCGAGTCGGGGCCATCGCGAAGAGCAAGGTGCACTGTCGAGTCCGCGTTGCGCTTTGGATCCAGGACATGCACATCGCCCAAATTGAAATCCCCCAGATACACCGGGCCGTACGGATTGGAATCCGGATGGCGCTTGTCGGTGGTGTACATATCGTGGGCAAAGGTGATGGCCGTTCCCATATCCCATGACGTTACGACCAGATTTCGCTCGAGTCCCGCGGGACGAGGAGGCGCGGGGGGAACTTCTCCCTTGGCGATTCGGTCGGTCCATCCGGCAAGATTCGATTCGGCGTCATGCAGTCCGAGGGGGCTCAGCATTCCGACCATTCCATTGCCGATTTGCCCCATGCGGATGCGATGGTCCCAGGCTTCGGTGCTTGAATCGAACGCGCCCATGTAAGGCGAAATCTCACGCGTGATCTTGCTTCCCATTTGGTGGCAAATGGTGCAGTTCTTCACGGTTGCGACCCAGTTCGCCTGGGTCTGCACGATCTGCGTTTGCATCGGCCCGCTGCCGGTCGGGTCGGCCGCCATCTGGCTGCCCACTCCACGGTCATATGGGTTTGGCTTGGCTGGGATGGAAACGGTCATCGGAAAGGCGCTCTTCGGAGGCACTTGCAGCAATGAGAACCAATAGTTTGCCGGATAATATTCCGCCGCGGCTCGCTCATTCGGCGCGATGGTTGCGATCAACGCCAGACGCACGCCCGGAGCCGCTGTAACCGTGCCGGAATCCACCAGACCATAGCCGCGCACCCAGACTTTGTAATTCGCTTTCGGCAATTGTGGCAGCAGAAAACGGCCGCGATCGTCGGTGACCACGATCTTGCGAAATTTCGTCGGCAACTCGGTCGTTTCAGCAATGACCCAGACTCCCGCTTCCGGCCCTTTCGAGCTGTTCACCACGCCGCCGATGTCATCTGAATCGATGGAAACCTGTTCGGCCGCCGCGCGAGCCGATGCGCCCGAAGCACGCTGGGCGCTTACCGGGAAATTCGCGGCCACCATCGACAAAAACCCGCAGGCCACGCATAGAACTATCGCAAATCGCCGTGCTTCAATTTTCGGCATTTCGTCTCTCCAGACATTTTTACTTGCTGTCGGTCGATTTCTTCAGCGGATCGGTAATTTTCGAATCGTATTCGGCGTATCCGCGCGGGCTGCAGATGAATTCCATAAAATCGTCCTTCGCCACACGGTAATAATATTTGCGAAACCCGGGCCAGGATTTATCGCCCCAGGCCTTGGTGTCGTAGTAATCCATATCTACGATCAGATGATCGTGATCCACCAGATGAAAACGTTCGACCAGATGGAACGCGTCGCTTTTGGCATGGCCGACGCTCTGCGTGATCATCGTCTTCTGGTTATATCCGATGGTATCCACGATCAGGTCTTTTCCATCCCAATGCGCGATCGAATCTCCCTCGTAAGTGGGATCGATGCGTTTGGGGTGCTGGTCTTTCAGCCAGAACGTGCGCCATTCGCGATGGTATTCAAAAAACTGGTAGACGCGGTCGCCCTGGGCGTTAAAAGAAAGTTCCATCGAACCGTTGCGCGGGTAGTCGTATATGGCCGGAGTGGAAAGCGGCTCGCAATCCTTCCCCGGATACTCGCCATTGGGGTCGTTTGCAATAACGCCGTACTCATCCATGGAATAGCAGGGTTTCGGGCCATTCGGGCATTTGAATCCCGGCGCGTCCGAGCCTGGCATGAGCGTGCCGGACCGCGGATTATGGGAAATGGCTTTGTAAAGCAGGTGCTGTTTGGCCCAGTCGGTCAGAGGCGGTTCGGGCAGCTTCTGGTCTTCGGCGGCAAAATTATTATGCTTGGCATTGCGTTCTTCACCGAGCCACGGGCCGGACATTTCCTGTGGGTCAACCCATGGACTAGAGTTCAAATCCGTCTTGCTGGACCCGGCAGAGTTCTGAGCCTGACCATGTGCCATCGAGGAGATAAATATTGCAAAGACGAAAGGAAGGGCGGCGTATAAATATCGAATTTTCATCATTTAGAAGTTGACCTTAAACTTAAATTAGCAGTAGGCGAAATACCTCTATCGAAGACGTATCCGGCAAGCGTCGGGTTGCAAGCCGCGGATCAGTCCCTTTCAATCAAGTCTCCAAATTCCTCCGGGCGGAACTATTCAATTTCATTTTTCCGTGATGAGAATAAGTTACACCGAACATGATGGGCGCGCAACTTCCAGATTATTTAGATGGTGGTGTCATTTGAACTGCGCACAAGTGAGCGGAGCGCAGCCACAGTCATTCCGAGCGAAGCGAAGAATCTCTCTTTGATTGTGCCGCATAGAAAGAGGGATTCCTCGCTTCGCTCGGAATGACGGCGAATAAGTTGAGCGAATGACACCACCACCATTTTTTTCGGCGGGGCATGGATTCCACAGATTTTTTCCTGCGCGTGAAACTACACAAATCAAACCGCGCGTCACGCAACAATCTGAATGAATCCCATCAGGTGATCTTCTTCTCCCCACAACTTTCTGTTATTGTGTTTGGGCATTCCTTTACCGGGAGAGGTGTCCGAGCGGTTGAAGGAGCACGCTTGGAAAGCGTGTGTTGGGGAAACCCAACCGTGGGTTCGAATCCCACCCTCTCCGCCATATCCCTATTTCATACAGGTATTGCAAGCGTTTTTGCAGATTGCTACCGTCTTGGCGTCTATGAAACGCGCAAAATAGACATCAAGGACCGGTCCGTGGAACGGCACTCAACGGGAAACCTCAAGCTGTCGCCTCCTAATCGCACGCGGACGGCTCAATAAAGAGTCTTAACTTCTTTGCCAGATAGGAGGGCAAGCACGTTGCACTGCCAGCGTTCTTCCGGTGCAGCGTGTTCAGCGAGATCCGTCTTTTAAGCTTTTGCCGTCTGCGCGGCGGCTTCAAGCGTGTGCTGATTTATTTCGGATGGCCCCGTAGTGCCTAGAATTTCCCTGGCTCTTGCAGCCTCGGCGGCAGTCCCATGAGCGACCAGAAGAAATTTGTCCGTCTTTATGGCTGTCTCGTATTTCAAAACGGAGTCCTTCGGTATACCGATGCTGTAGAGGCCGGCGCCAAATGCGCTCAACCCTCCTACGACGACGGCACCCTCCAAAGCGCCGACGATCCATGCGGCCAGCGGTCCAGCTACCAAGAGCGGGCCGACGCCGGGCACCCAAAAGAACGCCGCGCCAAACAGCAGTCCCCAGAGACCGCCCCAGAACGCACCCGATTTGCCCCAGGATTTCATGCGGTCGCCTGTGTTGTAGTATCCGACCACGTGGTCCTCTGTGTGTACATCTTTGCCGACCACAGACAGCTTTTTCATGTCAAATCCCGATTTTTGCAGTTCCTTTACGGCGTTTTCAGCTTCCGAGTGGGTTCCGTAAACGGCGATTACAGCATTAGTGTCAGTCATATAGGTTCTCCTTTTTGGTTTCTTGCTATCGTTCCGGATCCAAAATCAGGAATGAATTCTGGGTTCTTGATGAGCGCGAGCAAACTTAGGCATCACGCCGCAACTTGTTTGGGGCCCGAGTTTCGCCTGTGGACCTTATCGAGAAAGTGCGCCACATCCCTACGCGCATGATTGGCAAACTCGAAGCCGTACTCAGCCGCTCCGTTTGCCGCGTCCGCGCCGTCCGGTGGCAGTGGCTTTTGCGGCGGCCTTTGATACGCCGCGTTTACGCTTTGTTGCAACGGCTCGCGCGGCGCTCTCTTGCCGGTGCTGCTGCGGATGAGCGCCGAGCTGATGCCAATTCGTCTCCGAAAGATCTACTTTGTAGTGCCGCGAGGCCTTTTCAATATTTGCGAATGCCAAAGCTCGATCCTGGTCCGACACCCCCAGTACCTGGTCGAATCGTGCAATCGCGTTGCGCACGTGTTTTGCGTCCGTCATCGGCTCCTTCCTCTGTTTAGGAAAAGCGTAGACGGTGTCGGGCAAATCGCTCCGCGTCGTGAGGTCTCCGTGTTTCTCATGTGGTTCCCAAGTTGGCCGAACCGTGCTCATTTTGTCCTCCCTTAGCCCTTAAATGCCGTGGCAACCTTCGCCGGCTGGCAGGATGGTTAGATGCCTGCGCTCACACGGCCGCGCCGGGGAACTTTTGTGGTCCCACGTATAATCCGGATTAAGAAGCTGTATACGCCTTCTGCCCGACAAGTTTCAAAAGTTTTTGAGCCGCCAAGGCGGACGACGCCGGATTCTGACCCGTGACCAAACGCCCATCTACAACCGACAATACGCCCCAGTCGCGGACCTTTTCGAAAATGGCTCCCAGGCGCATCAGCTCGTCCTCGACAAGGAACGGCACAACTTTCGTGAGCTGCATCTCTTCTTCCTCGCCATTCGTAAAGCCGGTTACATGCTTTCCCTTTACGAGAGGCTCGCCGTGGTATTTGACATGGCGAAGGACGCCGGAAGAGTGGCAGACCAAAGCGATTGGCTTGCCGGCGTTATAGAAAGCTTCGAGCAGGGCGATCGAAATTGGACTTTCGGCAAGGTCCCACATGGGGCCGTGGCCGCCGGTGTAGAAGACCGTGTCGAAATCTTCCGCTTTCATTTCCTCAAGGAGGCGCGTGTTCGCGAGCGCTTTTTGCGCGGTTGCATCTTTCTTGAATCGCGTCTGGGCGGGCGTTTGATTTTCCGGGAGATCGCTTTTGGGATCGAGTGGCGGCTGTCCGCCCTTCGGCGAGGCTAGCGTCAGATCGACTCCGGCATCTTTGAACACGAAGTAAGGAGCGGCAAACTCTTCAAGCCAAAAACCGGTTTTGCGGCCCGTGTCGCCCAATTGATCGTGGGAGGTCAGCACCTGCAATATCTTCATCTGTTTGCTCCTTCATCTTCGCCCGGCAATCCCGATTACGCCCAGGCGAACTACGGCCATCAAACCAAATTCAAAGTAGCGGCACAATTGGACGAAAGTATTGGCGATACCATGGTATCGAGCCGGAATTGTGAATTCGCTTGTCCATGAAGCTAGGCTGAAGCGCGGGCAATACTTTCGTCCAATTGTTTCATCGACCCTGCCGGTGGCTTAATTGCCGCCGTGCGGTCGTACACGCAGGATCGCCCGGCCTACTCAGCAACCGCTTGGACGGGTTGGCCGCACGTCGGAACCACGGGTAACGCGAGGGTCCAGGAGAATGGGGAGGAAATCATTGTTAGATCTTCAGAAAGGCGACCGGATCGAACTGTCTTACGAAGACGACCCGGCAACTCCGGTCCACGCGGTAGTTGGACGTTTGCTGACGGATCGGGAAGAAGGCATGGGCCTCGAGGTGGAATGGTATGTTGACTGTTGGGTGGAGACCACCGTGGAGGAGCCCGGCGACATGGGCGCAAAACAGGTGCTATTGCTTGGCACGGATTTCCAGTATCGGCTAAACGGACGGCGGGTAACTCTTCGCAAGATGCAGGACTAGCGGGCTGCGCTCACTTCGTTTTGGCTTGAAATTCGCCGAAAAATATAATCGCTTGAAGTTGCAGGAATTGGCGTAGAGAGATTTTTCCCAGACCTTGGTCGCTGCGTTCAAGATGACAGCGTAGAAGCAAACAACGGGAAAAACGCGTTATTCATCAATGTGCACGATTCTCGCGCAAATTCTTTATCGCCAAAATCTGAAAAGGCGGAAGGCGTTCCACTGGCAGCATCGGGTGGTCCGTCTAACGTCTCGAAGGAGCTTCGAGTTCCAGCTTCGTGGCCATCTTCACCAGATCGGCGAGAGAGTCGGCCTTCATTTTTTGCATGACCTGGCCTCGATGCGCCTTCACCGTGATCTCGCTAATGCCGAGTTCGCCGCCGACCTGCTTATTTAGCAGCCCGGTGACTACGCCGGCCATGACTTCCCGTTCGCGAGGCGTAAGCGAGTCGTAGCGGTCGCGGATCACGCGCATTTCCGCTTCGTGTCCCAATGCTTCCCGGCTGCGTTCAAGGGCATTCCGCACCGCGGTCAACAGGACTTCATCGTTAAACGGCTTCGTCAAGAACTCGACGGCTCCAGCCTTCATGGCCTGGACTGTTTTCGGCACATCGCCGTGACCGGTAATGAAAATGATTGGCAGGCCGGTGCGTTCGTTGGCAATGCGCTCCTGCAATTGAAGCCCGCTGCATTCGGGGAGAGAAATGTCGAGGACGAGACAGCTGGGAACGGCGACTCTCGGTTGGTCCAGAAACTCCATTGCGGACGCCAACGTCACCGCTTGCCAGCCCTGGGTCAGGATCAACAGCTCCAGTGATTCCCGCACCGAGATATCGTCATCAACGACGAACACAATGGGTGTCGCCGCCACCGGCTGGGGCTTCGATCGGCCCTGGGCGCTTGCTGTGCTCATTGGATATCTCTTCTTGCTCGAAGTGAGGCTTGGATTGCTTCCAGCAAAGCCGTGTCGCTGAAAGGCTTGAATAAGCACTCGACGGCACCCTGTTCAATCACTCGCTGGCGTACGACCTCGTCTCTGTGTGCGGTGATGAAAATGATTGGAATCTCTTGCCGGCGAATCTTTAATTCGCGCTGGAGGTCGGTTCCGCTCATGCCGGGCATGGCGATATCCAGAATAAGGCATCTCGCCTCTCCGACGCAATCGGAGGCGAGGTACTCTTCCGCCGACGCGAACATCCGCGCCGCAAAGCCGAACTCTCCGAGCAAATCCGGAAGCGACTCGCGGATCGATTCGTCGTCATCAACGACTGTTATAAGGGAACGACCTGGTCCCCAATCGCAGTACTTCATTAAAACATCGTGTGCCAATTCCAGGGAAGCGTCCATTGTACTTTAGTATTGGTTTCCATTCAGTTTTGGCATCGGTGTACGGACTGCATCGCCGATTCGCGGAAGTCAGATAATTGAAAGGTAAATGAAGGAAATGGATTTTTCGGTGAGGCGGTTTTTCAAAGGGCATCTGTCGCGGCACGAGTTCGAAGGTTGCCATTCCCGTCGTCGCTTGTCGCGCTCCCGAATTTTCCAGGAATCGAAAACGAAAAAGAAGCTCCTGGGCCATTGTTCGACGTTGCCCAGAGGCGTCCATGATGGTTCTCGATAATCGAGCGACTCACGGACAGGCCAATTCCCATTCCGTCATTCTTTGTCGTGTAGAACGTTTCAAACACCCTGTCTATGGTTCGTGGGTCTAAACCGATTCCTTCATCCTGCACGGTCAGACGGACACGATCGCCTTCATCCCGCTCCGTTCGGATTGTCAATTGCCGGGGACGATTGTCCACATCGCTCATCGCGTCCGAAGCGTTCCGGATCAGATTCACGATGACTTGCTGAAGCTGGACGCGATCTCCCGTAACGAGCGGGAGGTCCTCGGCAAGTTCCAGGATTGGAATTACTCTGTTTCTCTGAAGCTCAGTCAACGACAGTGCAATCACTTCCCGCGTCGTCTCATTCAGGTCCACCGATTCGGCCGCGGTTGCTTTCTGGCTGAAGAGCGCACGCAATCGATTGATCACCTCGGACGCGCGGTTGCCATCGCGAATTGTGCGCCGCGCGGTTTCGCGGGCGCCATCGACGTTCGGAGGATCCGCGGACAACATCCGCAGACATGTGCCTGCATTGGTGACGATGCCCGACAGCGGCTGGTTGACCTCATGCGCAATGGAGGCAGTCATCGTTCCGAGCGTCGTGAACCGGGCGACGCGCGTGAGTTCCGAATGGGCTTTGCTGAGTTCTTGTTCCGATGCCTTGCGCCGCGTCACATCCTGAACGGCGCCGATATACTCAAGCCGCCCCTCCGGATCCTGGGTGCGATGAGCGACCATGTGAAGGTACTTCACCGAACGGTCGGGCATCTGCAGCCGATGCTCGAACTCAAAGTTGATGCCCTCCGCTCGCGCTCGATCGATCATGGCATTCAACGACGGAACGTCCTCCGGATGGACGCGCGTACCGATTCGCTCAAGGCTAATCGGCACATCCTGGCTAAACTCGAAGATGCAATACAGCTGCTCCGACCAGACGATTTCGTCCGTGGCCACACGCCAGGAAAAGCTACCGGTCCTACTGAGGTGCTGGCCTTCGGCGAGAAACGCCTCACTGCGTTTCAGCGCAATTTCGGCTCGCCTGCGCTCGGCAATTTCCATCCTCAGCACTTCGTTCGCCGCGGCAAGTTCCATCGTTCGTCGCGCCACGCGTTGGTCTAGTTCGCGAGCCACCCTGTTCTGTTCGCTGCGAATCCGCGCCTCTTGTAGCCCAATTGCCGCCTGATTCGCCGCCACCGTGAGCAGAAGTCTCTCGGTCTGTCGGGGAAATTCGGGTCTTTCAGACCCTGCCACGATATAGCCAACGTCACCCTGCAGCCCCAGTCGCAAGGGCACAATCGAAATTTCGCTGCCACCTATGGAGCTCCGTTCAACAGCGGGCCATTTCTGCCGGTCATTCCCCAGCCAACTGTTCAGCATAATGCCGATTTCCTGCGGATGGGCGGTGAATTTTTTTGTGTGAGAGACCCGGGCCATCTCGACAGGCGTTTCGCCGGAGGGATCAAGCAACCGCGCATAGATCAGGTCCAGATGGAACATTCCCAGCAGTACGTCAAGCAAGGTGCTCACAATCCGGGATGGCTCCCCGCCGGTCCAAATCGCAGGCAGGGCAAGAACGCCGACGAGATCGGAAATGCAGCGTTGCAGGACCTTGATTTCGTCGGCAGGATTTTCTGGTGGCCCTTCCATCTCAGTCCGCCCCAGACCCTGTCGCGGCCGCGCCGGCTCGCCGTCCGCGAAGTTCACCCAGGAACTCCTGAGGCGGCACAAAGAACGGATTCTGGTGAAGGATGCCGCCAATGATAACCATCGGATGTGTCCGCATGATGTCAATCACGGTGTCGCCCCCAAACTTCGATAGGCGGTAGGTGCAGATGACCGCGTCGTCGTGGTGACTCCATACATCATTGACGCGCGATTCGAACTCGATCAGGTCGTTGATGTACGGGCCTTCGATCGCCCAGTCCATCCTGCAGCAAATTCGGCTGAGTGGGAATCCACCCTTGGCGTTGCCACTGGCCAGCTGCTCGAACACATCGAGCATCCGGTCCTGATCGAATCGGCCGTGCCGAAGGTAAGCCTCACTATTTGTCAGAAGCTCGAATTGCCCGCTTTTCTGCGCTGCCCTGGTGTCGATTCCCGCATCCGCCAGCCGCTTTAGATGGTCCGAATGTTGACCTGGATTCACGACGTGGACCGCTTTGTCGCCGCACTGGAACCCGTCCTTAATAAATGGGAGCAGCACGCGATATTCTTCCTCGTCGCTATTGAAAAACGCGCAGACATGGCGGATTTCCCTGAGTTGGGAACCGGCGAAGGGAATGGGCGCCGTAACCTTCTTCATACGCGGTCCTTTTCCACAAAAACTCCCGTAACGGCTCGTCCGGACAGGCTACATCACCCTTTATATAGCTGTCCAATTAATACTTTGGTATTGCCCGACACCTTCGTCCAATAGACTCAGTTTTACTCCTGTGGTCTTATCCGCGTGTGCGACGGACCCAAACGGGACGGCTAAGACTTTGAAGGAAGGCTTCCTGACAACCTTCGAACGAGTGCCGAACTCAGCGGTGGGGGCTTTCTGAATTGTGCTACTCGCCACCTTTGGCTACGCCAGGCTCCACGGCAATTGCGGCCCGCCCGCTTCACCTGATGTCGCCGTCAGATTAAATGGATTCAGAGTGGAGAATAAAAAATGCGCAAGGAACTCATAGGGGTGGTCTTCTTGGTCGTTGCCGTTGCAACGGTAGCCGGCGTTTTCGTTTCAGCGGCCCCCGGATATGGACGGGCAGGTGGAGAGATCTCTCCGATTTTCGTCGCCAAAATTCCCACGGGATACCGCGACTGGACGTTGATCTCAGTGGCTCACGAAGAGGGGAATCTCCATAGTTTCGCGGCCATTTTGGGCAACGATGTCGCGGTCAAGGCCTATCGCGAAGGGAAGCTTCCCTTTCCCGACGGCGCGATCATCGCCGCTTTGCACTACGGGCACGTCTCGTCGGAGGAAAACAATAAGGTCTTTGGCGATCCCCAGTCTTTCGTTCCAGGCCCCCCGACAAACATTCAGTTCATGGTCAAAGACTCCCAAAAGTACGCCGCGACCGGCGGCTGGGGCTTCGGTCACTTCAACAAAGACGGCACACTCGGCAACGACGCTTTGATGAAAACCTGCTCCCCGTGCCACGCGATGGCTTCTCGGGACAACGTCTTCACCAAATACGCGCCCTGATGAATCGTTCCTGACGGCCTCAAGAGAGCCGCAAGAATTCTACGAAGGGGTTGGAGGAAATTTCGGCTCACCGCGTTAGTCAGGTTTGATGCCACGGGAGGGGAGAGAGTGGGGAATACGACATACTCTCCGCGCCGGTCCATCAGACAGATGGACGACGCGCATCCCGGACAGATTCTTTAAAGATAGTTTCCTAATCCAGTGGAGGGCAATGTATGTCAAGCAATGAAGCAGGAACCGCCATGAAAGCGCGGGTCACGGAGCCGAATCCTCTCGATGCCGTCCCGGATAAAATTCCATTCGATGTGCCCTACGGGCTCCCGATCTCGCTGGATCGCGCACAGGCAGCAATCGACGCCGCGGTAGCAGAGGCTAGAAAGCGGAATTGGAAGATGAACGTGGCCGTAGTTGATTCGGGCGGCAACCTCGTCACCTTTCAACGAATGGACGGCGCGATGCTGGCCTCCATTCAGATCGCCGAGCACAAGGCTCGAGCGGCCGCGACGTTCCGTCGTCCCACCAAGGTCTTTGAGGACGGTATCAACCTGATGCATCTCAATTATCTGCTGGCCTTCGATGGAATCATTGCGTCTCGCGGCGGCATTCCACTGATCGAACAGGGGATGATTATCGGCGCAATCGGTTGTTCGGGAGGCACGGATTCCCAGGACGAGATCGTCAGCAACGCGGGCGCGGCACGAATTAACCAAACCCGTGCGACGAACGAATGATCCAGGACTCAAGAAAGCTTTCGGGGCATTTGACTCGTTTTAGAGACTGACAAGTACAAAGGAGAATCCGATGACAACCGCAGTCGCAGCTACGAAACCCGCGCAGATTCGCTTGACCCGCCGGTCACCCGCCTATTGGCGTGTCACGATCGACAATCCGCCCATTAACGTCATGGGTCCGGAAATGGTCCGTCAGTTCCAGGAAGTCATTGACGCGATTGAGGCCGACGAGCAGGTAAGAGTCGTGGTTTTTGACAGCGCGGTTGACGACTATTTTCTGAATCATTCCGATTTCACAGCCAAGCTCGAGGACCTGACATCAATGCCGGCCGGCCCTACAGGATTGGCGCCCTGGCCGGATTTTCTGGTGCGCCTGACCCGCGCCCCAGTCGCCTCGATCGCCCTGATCCGCGGCCGGGCGACGGGCAACGGCAGCGAGATTACGCTCGCCTGCGACATGAGTTTCGCGAGTCGCGAAAAGGCCCTCATCTCTCAATGGGAGGTGGGTGTTGGAATGGTGGCCGGCGGCGGCCCTATGGCTCGGCTGCCGGAACTCATTGGACGAAACCGCGCCCTCGAGGTGCTCCTCAGCTCGGAGGACATCAGCGCAGACCGGGCCGAGGCCTATGGGTACGTGAATCGCGCCCTGCCAGACGCGGAGCTCGACTCGTTCGTAGAAGTGCTGGCGACCCGGATCGCAGGTTTCGACAAGTGGGCGATCGCCAACACCAAACGCCTCGTCAATACCAGTTTGCCCCCGGACATCGAACTCGGCGCCGGGTGGGATGCGTGCATCGCTTCGCTCGGTCGACCTGCCGCCCAGCAGGGGATCAAAGCGCTGATGGCGCGCGGCTTCCATAAGCCGGGGGATGTAGAAAATCGGCTCGGATATTATCTGGGCCAGATCGCTCGCTAGACGCGATTTTCATGTGGCACAGGCTTCAGCCTATGGCTTTTGATTTTTTTCGTAGAGCCACGAAATTCAAAAACCGACAGGCTGAAGCCTGTGCCGCTGGAGGCGCAAGCTTCACCACTGAGGTTGCGGATGCGGGCCTTCGAAGCCATTCTTTGCGATGTTGTTTCGGAAATTAGTGTTGGAGCTTCCATTTTCCAGAAAATGAAAAGGAGTTCTTATGTCTCAGAACGCCGGCGCCGCGAAGAGTGATCGGCAAAGCGGAGTTCCACTTCACCAACTGGGCCAGGAGGTTTTCAAAACCATCTTGCCCGAAGATATCGATTGGAAGCCGTTCCCGGCGTTCCCGCCGGACGTTCGGCTGGCCGTTGTCGTGGGGCATCCCTCCCAGCCCGGCCCATACACGATCAGGGTCAAAGCGCCTCATGATGCGAAGCTAATGCCGCACAAGCATCAGGAAGATCGCGTTTACACTGTGATTTCCGGCGTTTTTTATATCGGACTGGGCGATGAGTTCGACGCAAGTAAGCTCGAAGCCTATCCTCCCGGCTCGGTGGTTATTCTTCCCGGCAACACGCATCATTTCCACTGGGCGAAATCCGGCGAGTACGTCACGCAAATAACCGCGATGGGGCCGCTCGGATTGGAATACCTCAGCGCGAAAGACGATCCCCGGAACAGCAACTCGCACTAGGGAAACGCCGCAGCTTCCTGCTTCGTTGCTTTTGTCGCGGCATCTCCAGTGGAACAGGCTAAAGCCCGTGCTGATGGAGCTGCGCCTCCACAGCTTCTGTCCATCCTCCAAACCAATTAAGAGGGAGCCGACGCGGTTTCGGAAAAAGCGACACACAGATGAGGCATACAGAACCAACGCACCAATCGGCCAGCATGAAACCGGGATCCGCGCTCGCTTAGATCAACCCGACATTTCGGACGAAAGTTAACCGTATGTGAGGTCGGTACTCTGTCCGACTTCGATAATATATCCGTCGGGATCGCGGATGTAGCAGCGGATCTCGCCGTACTTTGGGATCGGCTCCGTGATGAACTCGGCCCCTCGACTTTTCCATAATTTATAGCAAGCTTGAATATCCGCAACGCGGATATTCATGAAGCCGTTGATCTTGTCCGGGTCGGGGACACTTAGTGTTACCGTCGGCTTGTCGGGGGTCGGCCCGCCTCCCACGTTGACCAGGAGCCACGTGTTGGCAAACTGAATATAGGAAGGTGCCCCCTCGGTGTCGCCTGTGCTGAGAATGCGCCCGCCGAACACCTTGGCATACCATTGAGCCGACCGGCCGATGTCGGCAACGGTGAGAAAATGTGCGACGGTGAACCCCTCGCGCGGGGGCATTTCATAGCTCTTCTGTTCGACATGTACTTCGTTCATGAACGACTCCTTTCGATTTAGTGCCCATTGCATCTATGCGAGGAAACATTCGAATCGGCGGGTGATGCGCGCTATGGCTGCGGGAATCCGAACATCAACCACGATTGATTGGCTACCCAATGCGGGTATAGCCCCGTCATCCGATCAAACAGCTCCTTGTCGGATGTCGCGGTTTTCTGTTCCCGATCGAAGTCCTCCAGATAACGCTTGGTGTCCTGGATCGTCGAAGGAGAGTCGGGCGCGCCGGGCTTCTTGTGACCTGCGACAACAATTGCCGGGTTCAGCGCCGCTAACCGGTCCAGCGCCGCGATCCAATTCTTTCGGCTCTCAGGGGTGATGTCGCCGACGTACATCCGGCATTGGTTGTACACGACGTCGCCGGCGACGATCAGGCCGATCGATGGAACGTATAGAGACGTCGTATCGGGACTATCGGTGTGGCCCTGCTCGATGATGCGCAATTCGTGGCCCTCGAGGGTGAACGTATCGTGTTCATAGGGCTCGGGCGCGACGAACTTCGTGGCTATTTGTCCGGGAAAGCACCGGCGGGCCAACCGCTCCACCAAAGGAGTGAAAGATACCTGCATGGCGTTCACCGTCTTGGGCGTTGCGATCGCCCGTGCCCCCGGGAAACGGTCGAGTAGAACGCTCAGTCCGTAGAAGTGGTCGAAATGGGCGTGCGTAATATAGATGGTCTCCAGGTTGCGGTTGTGCAGAGCAATCCAATCCGCCAGAGCCTCGGCTTCGGCCACCGTCGTCATTGCGTCTACCAGCACCGCGTCGTACTCGCCGAAAATTAATGTCGAGGTGATCGGGTCAAATCCAAACGCTTCGCCGAAGGGCTTTGGCCGCTCGCCGACCATCGTCTTTGCGGGGGCGGTAAAAACGTTCACGCTAAGGGTGTTCGACGCGACGGGCACTGTCACGGGAGTGGCCTCTTTCAGTCCATTTGCGCCTTCCATTTGGCGCTCCTTACCATCCCAAAGCGATTGACTTTTCGAGCGAAGATTGGCAGAAGCGCAACGACGAATCAATTGGACGAAAGTATCGGTCCATACCCTCATAAAAAAACGGATCGACGCAGGCTAGTCCAGCAGCGATTCCCAATTGGCTGGGACCCTACCTGCAGGGCCAGGTACCGGTTGATCCTTCGGATGCGAATGCGGCGGAAGCAACTTCATACCCTTGATCATTTCCTCTGTCTCATAATCGAAGAACCAATCCTCACCCGGCTCGTAGCTGGCAATGATCGGATGTCCGGCCGCCGCCGCATGTTTTGACGCGTGCTGCCCCGGAGAGCTGTCGCAGCAACCAATATGCCCGCACTGCGCACACCGGCGGAGATGAAACCACCAATCTTTCGGTGACGCCAGGCATTCGACGCACCCATCGCCACTCGGCTTTGAAGCGGGATCGATTCCTCGCCTTTCTTTTTTCATATCCGATTTTCCCCTGGTGGACTCTGTTCGCAAACGTCCGCAAAATAATTTCAAGGCAGCAGCAATATCTTCCCGGCGACGCCCTTTTCCGCCGCTGCTTGTGCCTCGGCCGCCTCACGGAGTGGCAGTCTCTGGCCAATCGGGATGACCAGCTTGCCGTCTCGCACCGCTTCGGCCATGAACACGAGCGTTTTCCTGTCGAATTTTGAGAATACGAACGCTACCTTCACAGACGGGTACTCCGCGGCGTTCGGCGGCGTCCCGACAACCGATGCATAGATTCCCCCGGCTTCACCTTGGCGATGAGTTTCTCCGCGGTTCTGTGGCCCACCGTATCCGCCACCGCATCGAGCGGCGGAAGATTGTCAATCGCGGTGTCGTCATCGGTTGCGACGAATTGATCCGCGCCGAGAGTCTTCGCGTCATTCTTCGCGTTATCGATCTGCCTCTTCAAAACCCCGGCGATCACAGTCGCCCCGCGCGCCTTCGCAGTGAATACCGCGGAACGCCCGACATTTCCCGCAGCGCCTACGACGAGAACGGTCTGGCCCGCCTTGATTCCGGTCGCTGAAAGCAGCTGGTTGCCAGTTACCGTCACCAGCGGCAAGGCCGCCGCCTCGATCAAATCGAGCCCCTTGGGGACCTTCGCCAGGACCTCGGCTTTCACGACACAAAGTTCGGAGTACGTATCGTCCGCCATGGCGAACACCTCGTCGCCGACAGAAAAGCCTTCCACTCCCGGCCCAATCTTTGTCGCGACGCCCGCGATATCGATTCCTATAAGCCCCGGGAACTTGATGGGGTAAAAATCTTTCGTTAATCCGGCGCGCCGCTGGATGTCGATCGGATTCACGCTCGCCGCAGCGACCCGCACCAGCACATCGCCCGGACCCGCCACCGGATCGGGGTATTCTTCGTACTTGAGTACTTCAGGGCCGCCATATTGGTGGACAACAATTGCATTCATTCTTCATCTCCTAAGCTCGCTGTGCACCCCCGTTTTATCCACGTTGAAAATAAAACCTCGCAGAGGGACATTCATTGCGAGCGGTGCTCAATGACCCGCGCGCTTCAGCGTTTCTGATACGGGTGGAAGATGTAGTCTTTTGCCTTCACCGCCACATGGCACATGTGTCCGCAGTCCTCCAGGGACGCGGCATCGGCGCTGAACTTG
Source organism: Terriglobia bacterium (assembly GCA_963788335.1). Taxonomy (GTDB): domain Bacteria; phylum Acidobacteriota; class Terriglobia; order Acidiferrales; family UBA7541; genus Palsa-360. The sequence continues at coordinate 1,190,793 of CAWBGM010000018.1, read as the reverse complement.
TCCGTTGCGGCATCGTAGTTGAACACCGCGTATCCCCAGCCGCCGGTTTTCGGAAATCTCTTCATGTCCTGCTCCATCACGAAAGCCTGTTTATAGACATCGGGAACATCCACGACGAAAGGGGCATCCGTGCTCTTCTTCGGCTTCCACTGAAGCTTCACAATCATCGAGCCTTGCGGAAAAGGCTGGCCGTTTCCCGGAACGCCGGCCTTATACGCTTTGATCATCTTCGGATTGGCGACAATTACCTTCAGCACGTCATCGGTGTGGGCGCTGGAGACTACAGACCAGTCCTCGTATCCCCGGAAGTCGGAGAATGCGATTCCGCCCGGCGATTTCAGCGAGTACTTGTCCTGATTTTGGCCTTGCGCGTGAAGGACCGCGCCGCCGAGGATGGCAAGCAGCGCCGTGGCCGCAACGATGGTAAAGGTCGCGATACGATTTACGGCGCTGCCCATTTCGATCTTTTGTTTTTGTTGTTCCTGCGCCAAAGATTCCGTCCTAAATTCAATCACGGTATAGTCTCCCTCACAGTAGGTTTTCCAACCCCGATCCCTCGTGCCTCGAACCATTTCATTGTGGCCACTGGCAAAGGAATAAAACAATTAGACGATAGTATCGCCCGCGCCTTCGCACCGGCCGTAAGGGACGACTTCGTTCCCGATTGGATCGATTTTCAGGACTCGCCGGATGGAGAAATGCCGGATGCCTCAGGCATGAACGGGCTCAAGTCGATACAAAGTATCAGCGATACAATTTTCCAAATACGTGGTCGATTTGGTCCGGCGATCTCGATAACATAAGTTTTCTCCGGGTTGAACGAATCCATGGAGGAAAGCATTGAAAGCCCTAAGAGTTCACAAATTCGGCGGTCCGGACGCGCTGGTGATTGACGAATTGCCGATTCCATCCCCCGGACCGGGAGAGTTGCTGGTACGCGTTGCCGCAGCCGGAGTTGGCCCCTGGGACGCGCTGATTCGTGAGGGCAAAAGCAAAGTCAGTCCGCCGCCCCCGCTGACTCTCGGTTCGGACTTGTCCGGAGTGGTTCACGACGTTGGACCCGGGGTTGCAGGGTTCGAAGTCGGGGAACAGGTTTACGGTGTCACGAATCCACAGTTTTGCGGAGCCTGCGCGGAATACGCAGTGGCTTCGGTTGGCATGATCTCGCAAAAACCGCGGCGGCTAAGTCACATTGAAGCTGCTTCGGTTCCTGTTGTGGCAGTCACGGCGTGGCAGATGCTCTTCGATTACGCCCATGTCGTGCCGGGACAACGAATACTTATTCTGGGAGCAGCGGGAAATGTCGGAGCTTACGTCGTTCAGTTGGCTGCCCGGGCAGGAGTTCATCTCCTCGCAATGGCCGGGTCCAGAGACACGGATCCTGTCCGAAGTCCGGGTGCTGAATCTCTTATAGATTACAAAACAGGAAGATTCGAGGATTCTGTCGCTCCCGTGGACGCTGTCATCGACACTGCAGGTGGAGAAACCCGAGACCGCGCATTTCGGACTCTGAAGCCTGGCGGTATCCTCGTGTCGGTCGTATCCACGGATCTGTTGCCTGAGCGCTCCGATGTGCGGGCAGTATTTTTCTACGTGGAGGTGACCACCGCCCGGCTGGATAATATTGGAGGATTGCTCGATCGCGGGGAACTTGTCACACATGTCGGCACTGTGTTGCCGCTCGAAAAGGCGCGCGCGGCACATGAAATGCTAGCGGGTGCGCCACACAAACCCGGCAAGATCGTGTTGTCTATATCGGACGGGCACTAGCGGATTTCATTGAGAAAACTCCTCGCGGTCAGGCACAGGAGGCAAGTTTATGGCCAAGACATTTAAGCTCGGGGACCACGTCGAATGGAACTCGGAAGCCGGCATCGTCAGCGGCGTCATTTTCAAGAAGGTTGTTTCCGACGTCGAAGTCAAGGGTTACGTGCACCACGCATCGAAAAAAGAACCACAATATTTCATCAAGAGTGACAAAACCGACCACGTCGCCATTCATAAAGGAAGCGCGCTGAAACTTGTGAAAGCGCGAAGGTGATCGAGACGTGGAAGCAAATGCCCCGAACAGAAATGTGGTTCGCTCGGACGGGCCTCCGGCATATAAGTGGGCCTGTCACGGAAATCGGTATGGTAATTCCAGTCGAGTGGAGGAAAACCTGTGAACGCCGCCACGATATCAAGCGAAGCAATTTTAAGAAACTGACGCAGACTCGAACATACGAGGACAAAGGGCTCTCCACGCAAGGCTGCCTGACATGAAAGTCCGGAACGAAAAGTCGGTTGTTCTTACGGTAGGCCATTCCACGCGCACCTGGAAAGATTTTATTGCGCTGCTGCGGGCGCAGGGAGTCCAGCGCGTTGTGGACGTTCGCAGCATTCCGCGCTCGCGACACAATCCGCAATTTAATCGGGAGACCTTGCCGGCAAAGCTGCGCGCCGCCGGGATCGGATACGTTCACCTGCGCGCGCTGGGAGGTTTGCTCCGCGCGCGCCCGGATTCGCCGAACGAGGGGTGGCGCAATGCTTCGTTTCGTGGCTATGCCGATTATATGCAGACACCGGAATTTGCGGCGGGCCTCGAGCGGCTGATTAAACTGGCCGGGCAGAAACGCACAGCCATAATGTGCGCTGAGGCACTGCCGTGGCGATGCCATCGCTCGCTCATCGCCGACGCCCTGATTGCCGGAGGCATCCGCGTCGAAGACATCATGACCCCCGCGCGCTCCACAGTTCGCAAACTTACTCCTTTCGCCCGCGTCCGTAAGGATCGGGTCCAGGGCCAGCGCATCACCTACCCTGCGGCAAAAGACGGGTGCGCCCCACCACCGCCAACGAATAAATCTCGCAGGAAGCCTCGCGAGAAGTCGCGTCGCGCCGCATGACGCAGCCCCTGAATCTTCGGATGTGCTGCAACGCCAGTGAGGACACATTTTCACTTCCTGCGGATATCAGAGAGCTCTATGGCCCCTTCGGCTTTCCTGCGTCCCCGGTCTCCGGGCGCCCGTATATCGCTTCCAATTTTGTGATGTCTCTGGACGGCAAAGCCTCCTTCCGCGAACTTCCGGGCCGCGCGGGCGGCAGTCTGATTTCCAGAAGTCACGAAGATCGCTGGATGATGGATTTCCTCCGAGCGCACCACGATGCGCAGTTGATCGGCGCGAGCACGCTGCGCGAAGAGCCGGGCCCGGACGGCCGCGGATTGGACTTCGCGATTGACGACCAACGATTGCTCAATTACCGCCAGAACACTCTGGGCCTCGGGCGCCAGAAAATTATCATTGTCAGCGGATCGGGTGAGATGGACGCCACTCTGAAACTGTTCACGTCTCCGCGCGTGGAACCCTGGCTCCTTACCACACAAAGTGGAGAAGAAAAACTCAAAGCTGAACTCGAAAGGTTGGGACGCGAAGGCACGATCAAAATCGTCTCTGTGGGACAGGCCGCCGCGGTCAATCTTGCTGCTGCCATGCAAATACTCTACGAGAAGCATGGCATTGGCAGGTTGCTCTGTGAAGGCGGCCCGAATCTTTACGGCGAGCTACTCAGCAGATGTCTGATCGATGAAGATTTTCGCACCTTATCGTTGCAGGTCCTGGGGCAATCAACCGACCCGGCCGTGGATCGTCCCACTGCGTACGGCAAAGTCAGCTATACACCGGAAATCGCGCCGTGGTTCAAATTGATCAGTCTCCACTACGCCTTGCCTTACCATGCATTCTTCCGCCTCCGTTATGTTGGTCCACGCCATTTTCCAGCCTGATGCCCCGAGTCAAGATCGCCAACTTCTCGGCAGTGGGTCAGTGAGCCAGACTCTCTCGTTTTCCCTCACGTCGCGACAAGGCTCAGGCCAAATGGTTTTGCATGGGTGCCGCACCCTCCCTGGCGAATCAGCAGGAAGGGAAGTCAGATATTTCTAACTGACCCGCCACCGACTTTTCGGCAGTCGGCCTCGCAGAAGCGGCGGCGCAACTCACGCGGCGGATGTGATGGTCCTTCGCTCAGGAAACCTTTAGCAGGATTTTTCCCTTGGCCCGGCTTTGCTGGCTCGCATCCTGCGCCTCACGCGCCTGCTCCAGCGGAAACACATCGCCCATCCGTGGTTTCACAGTGCCGCGTTCCACGAAGCCAGCCAGCTCCACCAAATCCTGCGCTCTTCGCTCCTGCACCATGTTTACGCCGCGAATTCCCGCCTGCGCCGCCAGTTCCGCGTTCGCTGCGCCGACTGTCGAAACCATCACGCCGCCTTTCTTCACCACCGCGAAGGATCGCGTCGCCGTCTCGCCTCCGATCAGGTCCAGCACCGCGTCCACTTGCCCCACGGTTTCAAACCGCTCGTGCTTGAAGTCCACCGACTGCACATGGCCTAACGAGCGCAGGTACACGATATCTTCTGCCGAAGCCGTCCCAATCACCTGCGCACCCCAGAGCTTGGCGATCTGGGTTGCGAACGAGCCTACGGCGCCCGCCGCCCCGTGGATCAGAATCCGGGTTCCCGTCTTCGGCTGCACATAATCGCGAATTGCCTGCAGGGCTGTCAGTCCCGACGTCGGCAGCGCAGCGGCCACCGCGAAATCCAGCTTCTCCGGAATCGGCGCAATGTCCGTAATCGCCGCCGCTGTGAACTCCGCGTAGGATCCATCGCCGAACCCGAACACCCGCTCACCCGTCCGGAAGGGGCCAGAGTCCCCGCCGGACGTCACGATTTCTCCCGCAAAATCCTGCCCGAGCGTCAGCGGAAAAATCGATGGGCGAACATCTTTCCTGTAGCCTTCACGGATTTTCCAGTCAATCGGGTTCAGCCCCGCATAGCTTACTTTTGCGAGCACATGGCCCGGACGGGCCTCTGGAATCGGCGCCCGTTCATATTTCAGTTGATCGGAGCCGCCATACTGTGCGATCCGAACCGCCATTTGCACGCTTGGCACAGCTGCCTGTCTTGACGCTGCCATCGTCGTTCTCCTCTCGCTGCGTTGTGACTCTTACGCCGCTGCCTTATCGCTTTGGTGAGTTCCGCCAAAGTAACCAATAGCGATTAAGCCAGAGTGATGCAGGCGAAGCAATTGGACGAAAGTATCGGCAAATCGCTGCGTTTCATTCGGCGCGATGCACGGGTTTGAAAGATCGGAAAGGACGGCGTTTGCTTTCAAGGGGATTGCAGGATTCACACGCATTGTGAACTGCGCAACTCCGGTAGCTCATGCCTCAGCCTGCGCTATTGGTGCTGACAGCGGCGGATCGATACCAAAGCACAATAGACGGTGTGCCGTGGACTGGCGCATCGTGGCATATTGAACCGCCATTAACCGTGGGTCGCCGTAGAGTACTGTCGCCAAAAGCGGTGAAAGGGACAGGTTGAAAAATGGCTCGGCTGGTATCGGTAAACGTCGGTCTTCCGCGCGACGTTTCGTGGCGGGGAGAGAAGGTGTTTACGAGCGTGTGGAAGGGGTCTGTACAGGGCCGGCGCATGGTGCGTCGACTCAACGTCGACGGCGACGGCCAAGGCGACCTTTCCGGTCACGGCGGCGAACAGCGAGCGGTCTTTGTTTATCAGATGGATTCCTACCGTTACTGGGAGCGGCAACTAGCCCGCACGAACTTCATGTTCGGCCAGTTCGGCGAAAACTTCACAGTCGAGGGTTTGCCGGACGCCGAAGTATGCATTGGCGATCGTTATCGAGTTGGCGGAGCGCTGTTTGAAGTCACGCAGCCGCGGGTGACCTGCTACCGGATCGGAATCCGGATGGAGGAACCGCGTATGGCCGCGCTGCTGGTTTCGCATCACCGCCCTGGATTTTATATGCGCGTACTCGAGGAAGGCGAAGTCGGCTCGGGCGATGAGATCGTGAAGATCGCCGATGGACCTGAGCGAGTGACCGTCGCGGATATCGATGCTCTGTTATACCTGCCGGGACACTCGCGCGAATTGCTGGAGCGCTCCTTGCGCATACCGGCATTGAGCCCCGGCTGGAAGGATTCGTTCAAAGCTTTAGTCGATCAGGAAACCAATCAAGCATCCACGGGAAATGCCGGGCTCGCTGGCGTCGCCGCTCCGCCTCCCGCCTGGCAGGGGTTCCGGTCGTTGCGAGTTGCGCGGGTGCAGCGGGAAAGCGCCAGCGTCATTTCCTTGTCATTCGAGAGCGCAGATAAAAACCCGCTGCCCGCGCCCCTGCCCGGCCAGTTTCTGGTGTTGAGATTCCGCCCCGCGCCAGGCGCAGCTCCGATCTCGCGCAATTACTCGATGTCTGGCGCGCCGGAACCGGGCACCTACCGCGTGAGCATAAAACAAGAAATTAATGGAGTGGGAAGCACGTTCTTGTGCAATCACGTGAAAGTTGGCGATGTCCTGGACGTGAGTGCGCCGAGGGGAAATTTCATTCTACGCTCAGGGGAGGGGCCGGTAGTGCTGCTTGGCGCGGGCATCGGCGCGACTCCATTGCTCGCGATGCTGCACAAGCTGGCTTCCACGGGTTCGCGTCGAGAGGTCTGGTGGCTATACGGTGCGCGAAACCGCGACGAGCATCCATTTGCAATGGAATCGCGAGCATTGATCAAGTCCCTGCCGCTCGGACGTGGCTACATCTGCTATAGCGGGCCAAGCGCAAAGGATCAAGTCGGGCAAGACTATGATGCGCCGGGGCGGCTGGGCCTTCCCGCGCTTCAGCAGCTTGGAGTGCCGCGCGATGCGGATTTTTATTTATGCGGACCGACCGAGTTTCTGAGCAGCATGAAGTCCGCCCTGGAGGGTTGGGGCGTTGCAGCTTCCCGAGTGTTTACGGAACTCTTCGGCGCGGTCGAGGCCATACGTCCTGGGGTCCAAAGTGCTCAAACGAAGTTACCGCATCAACCTGGAGGAACGGCCGGTTCCGGGCCTCAAGTTTCGTTTACTCGAAGTGGATTGACGGTGGCGTGGCGACAGGATTGGCATAGCCTGCTGGAACTCGCGGAGGCATGCGACGTCCCGGTGAGGTGGTCCTGTCGAACCGGCGTCTGTCATACATGCGAAAGTTCATTAATTTCCGGGGCAGTCGAGTATCAACCTGAGCCTCTGGAGCAGCCAGCCGACGGGAACGTGTTGATTTGTTGCTCGATGCCGCGGGGAGATATCGAGATTGACCTTTAATTGAACAAAGTCAGGGTGGCCCGGTCATGACAAACAATTTTGATGCGATCGTAATCGGTGCCGGCCAGGCGGGACCATTCCTCGCCGTGCGTCTGGCGGCCGCGGGGCAACGCGTCGCCATTATCGAGCGCGGCCGTTTTGGAGGAACATGCATCAACACGGGTTGCACCCCGACGAAGACGCTGGTGGCCTCGGCTTATGCGATGCACCTGGCCGGCCGCGCAATGGAATTCGGCTTTGAAGTTGCCGGCCCCGTACGGATTGACATGAAGCGAGTGAAAGCACGCAAAGACGAAATCACGAGCAGATCCAGCGGGGGAGTCGAGTCCTGGCTCAAGTCCACACAAAATTGCTTTGTGTACCAGGGGCAGGCGCAATTCGAATCGCCGAACGAGGTGCGAGTGGGCGATGAAGTACTGGCGGCGCGACAGGTCTTCATCGACGTAGGAGGGCGTGCGGCCACACCATCGATGCCCGGGGTTGCTAGCACTCCTTATCTGACCAATTCCACGCTCCTGGACCTGGACATTCTGCCGCGACATCTCGTCATTGTAGGAGGCGGGTATGTGGGACTGGAATTCGCGCAAATTTTCAGGCGTTTCGGCAGCGAGGTGACCATCATTGAGAAGGCGCCACGTCTGATCGGCCACGAAGATGAAGACGTATCAACGCAGGCGCAATCGATCCTGGAACATGAGGGCGTTCAGATTCGTCTCAACGCGAATTGTATTGAGCTGATGAGGTCCGGCGAAGGGGTGGGAGTGCGCGTGGATTGTGCTGACGGCGCGCCGGAGGTGATCGGGTCGCACATATTGCTGGCAATGGGCCGGATGCCGAACACCGGTGACCTGGGCCTGGACAAGGCGGGGGTGATCCGCGATGCCCGCGGGTACATCGTAGTGGATGACCAACTACGCACCAATGTAACGGGCATCTGGGCGCTCGGCGACTGCAACGGGCGGGGAGGATTCACGCACACCTCCTACAATGACTTCGAGATCGTCGCGGCGAACCTGTTAGATCGCGAGACACGCAGCGTTGCAGACCGCATCCGGGCTTACAACCTTTATATCGATCCCCCAATCGGGCGGTGTGGAATGGCGGAGCACGAAGCGCGAGCCTCCGGGCGGCATGTGCTGATCGGGCGGCGGCCGATGACACGTGTCGCCCGGGCAATCGAGAAGGGCGAGACCCAGGGGTTTATGAAAGTGCTGGTGGATGCGGATTCGAAACAGATTTTGGGAGCAACCATCTTCGGCACGGGCGGCGATGAAGTGATTCACTGCGTTCTGGATATGATGTATGCACGCGCGCCCTATACCGTGATGCAAAGAGCTATGCATATTCATCCCACAGTTTCTGAACTGATTCCGACAATGCTTGGCGAATTGCAGCCCCTTTGATGGCGTTCGGAAACATGAGGGCGAAGTACCGAAACTTCGGCGGAGGACCAGCGGCAACGAAAAGCCAGCTATGGGCCGCCCGGAACCGGGTTGCCCGCGAGGGATGACCATGATCGAGTTAAGCGCGGCGCCATCGGCCTCTAATACATCATCTTGAACCAACTTCCGGCTATCTATGAATCTTCCTGAATCAAACAAGCTGTGGCCTGAATCGAGCCGCATCCTTATTTTCCTTAATCCGAGCGTATCGAGGTTTGCGGGCCGAAGGGCATCCGAAAGTGATATCCGAAATCCCACTGAGAGTGATAGCGAAAAACCAATCGAACTGGTGATGTTTTATTTTCGGGACTCCTGCAAAGTAGGGTGGTGGGAGATACGGATGCCCCCGGGAAAGCCGGGCGGCATTTCACGTTAGAAAAAATCGGTTTCCATTGAGCGCATAAATTATGAATGACACTCTTCCCACTGTTTACCTGGCACGGCACGGCGAAACGGCGTGGAGTATCACAGGCCAGCATACGGGGCTTACCGATCTTCCCCTGACCGAGCGCGGCGAAGTAAACGCCCGCGCGCTTCGCGAACGCCTGAGTGGATTAAATTTCGGAAAGGTGTACACGAGCCCCTTGCTGCGCGCGACCAGGACATGTGCATTGGCCGGCTTTGGTGATGTAGCCGAAATCGATCGCGATCTGCTCGAATGGGATTACGGACAATATGAGGGACTGACAACGGCCCAGATTCACGCCATGCGGCCGGATTGGCAGCTGTTTCGCGACGGTTGTCCGGGTGGTGAATCGCCGGCACAGGTGGCAGCTCGGGCCGACTCTGCGCTTGAGAAAGTGCGCCAGCGGGGAGGCGACCAGCTTCTGTTTTCGAGCGCCCACTTTCTTCGCGTACTGGCGGCCCGATGGCTGGCGCTTGGATCTGCGGCGGGACAATTCCTCCTCCTGAGCACCGCGAGCCTGAGTGTTCTGAGCTATGAAGATAATTTGTCCGCGCCGGTGATCCAGTTGTGGAATGACGCGAGGCATGTCGAAGCATCCAATGGGAGTGGCAGTATCCTTCAGACTCGGCGAAAGGAAACTTCTGTATGAACACAAAGGAGGTAAGGAAGCCGGAGGCCTTAACTGAGCCCGAGGCGATTGCAAAGCTCAGCCGTCAGTGCGCCGACGGCTCGATCGATCTGGCGGGCTCGGAGAACGCGTTATATGAGCGGCATCTGGTGTTCGACAAGGTTGTCGATTTCACAGTCGCCGGGCCTCGGGAACGCTTTGAAGCGCTGGCCCGTTCCGTACGAGACATGCTGTCGCAGCGATGGATACAGACCGAGAACACCTACACGCGCGAAAACCCCAAGCGTGTCTATTACTTATCCATTGAATATCTGATTGGACGTTCGCTCGCCAACAATGCGATGAATCTCCTGCTCGATCCAACCCTCAAGAAAGCAGTCAGTGAGGAGCGCATTGACTGGCTCGGACTGCTCGAGCAGGAACCCGACGCCGGGCTTGGCAATGGAGGGCTGGGGCGTTTGGCGGCCTGCCTACTTGACTCCATGGCCACGATGCAAATTCCCGCGATGGGGTACGGCCTTCGGTATGAATACGGCATTTTCAAGCAGGGCATTCGGAACGGATGGCAGCAGGAAACGCCCGATAACTGGCTGCGCGACCCGGACCCCTGGGAGGTGGCGCGCCCCCACGAGAAAGTTGAAATCAAGCTGAATTGCGCGTTCGAGGTGAGCGGCGGGGAGTTGCGGGCGGTGGATGGGAAATCATCAAGCTTGATCGGCGTACCCTACGACCGGCCTGTCGTCGGGTACGGAGGCAAGACCGTTAATACACTTCGCCTCTGGGCTGCCAAAGCTCCCGACTACTTCGAGTTTCAAACATTTAGTCATGGCGATTTCGTCGGGGCTGTCGCGGAAACACTCGAAGCCGAAACGCTCACGCGGGTGCTTTATCCCGACGATTCCACCAGTCGTGGACAGGGCCTGCGTTTCGTCCAGGAATATTTTCTGGTGGCCTGCTCCCTGGGCGATCTGATCCGGCGATTCCGGCGCGATAATACGGATTGGAAAGAGCTTCCCGAAAAAATCGCTATCCAGCTGAACGACACGCACCCGACGTTTGCGGTTCCGGAGCTAATGCGGATCCTGCTGGATGAGGGCCGTCTGGAATGGGACGCGGCGTGGGAGATTACGCAAAATTGCTTGGGATACACAAATCACACACTTCTGCCCGAGGCGTTGGAGAAATGGCCGGTCGCATGGTTCGAAAGTCTGATTCCACGAAATCTCGAGATCATCTACGAAATTAACCGCCGTCTGCTGGACTCGGTTCGCACCCAATTCCCGGGTGACGAGGGGCGCGTTCAGCGCGTGAGCCTGATCGAGGAAGGGCCGGTCAAGCACGTTCGCATGGCCAACCTGGCCATTGTCGGCTCACACAGCACGAATGGCGTCGCCGAGATTCACTCGAGACTGCTTCGCACAACCACGGTCAAAGATTTGGCAGAGGTGTTCCCCAAGCGCTTCAGCAACAAGACCAACGGCGTCACTCCTCGCCGTTGGTTGTTTTTGGCAAACCGGCCTCTGGCAGGCGTGATCACCGATGCGATCGGAGAAGGTTGGGTCACCGACCTGGGCGAACTTGCCAAAATGAAACGGTTTGCGAACGACGAGGGCGTTCGCGATGGCTTCCGGAAAGCCAAGCGCGAGGCCAAGTCCCAATTTGCCGCGTGGCTAAAATCGGATTCCGGCGAGATCGTCAACCCGGACTCGATCTTCGACTGCCATATCAAGCGCATCCACGAGTACAAACGACAACTGTTGAATGCGCTGCGCATCGTGATTCTTTACAACCGGCTGCGGGAGAATCCAAAAATGGAAATGGCCCCGCGCACGTTTTTTTTCGCGGGCAAGGCGGCGCCGGCCTATCAGCTCGCCAAACTCATCATCAAGTTCATTGAGAACATGGCGGACACGATCGATGCCGATCCGGTCACGCGCGACCGCCTCAAAGTCCTGTTCCTGCCCGAATACAATGTTTCACTCGCGGAACGTCTAATCCCCGCCAGCGATGTCTCCAACCAGATATCGACCGCCGGTTATGAAGCCAGCGGCACGAGCAACATGAAGTTTATGATGAACGGAGCGTTGACAATCGGCACCCGGGACGGAGCGACGATCGAAATGGCAGAGGAGGCGGGTGAGGAAAATTTCTTCCTTTTCGGCCTGACGGCCCAGCAGGTCGCGGACAGCCGCGGGTGGTACAATCCGCGATGGCATTACGACAACGATCCGGAAACGCGCGCTGCCCTGGAGCTGATCTCGTCCAACTTTTTCAGCCCCCGCGAGCACGGCATCTTCACACCGATATACGACACGCTGTTGACAAACGGAGATCATTACATGCACCTTGCGGATTTGAAGTCTTACCTCGATGCCGATCGGAGGCTGCGTGAGCTGTACGCCAGCCCGGATCGGTGGGTGAGCAAGGCCATTTTAAATGTTGCTGGTTCCGGGAAATTTTCCAGCGACCGCACCGTCTCTGAGTACGCAGCTCAAATCTGGGGGGTAAAGGCATGCCCGGTCAAGTAAGCACACAGCAACTCCCAAAGTTGTCGCCGCTGGCCGGAAAACCGGCGCCGAAAGAAATGCTGATCGACGTGGCGGACCTGGATCGCAAATATGCCGAGGGTCGGCCGGACCTGAGCGACCCCAATCAGATGGTTAGTTTCGGCACGAGCGGCCACCGGGGCTCTCCGCTGCACGGCACTTTCACGGAAGCGCACATTCTGGCGATCACACAGGCGATCTGCGAATACCGCAAATCGCAGGGGGTCGACGGCCCACTCTACATGGGGAAAGACACGCATGCTGTATCCGATCCGGCCCAGCGGACGGCGCTGGAGGTCCTGGCAGCCAACGACGTCGAGACCATCATTCAGCGGGACAACGGCGTTACGCCGACGCCCGTGATCTCGCGGGCGATTCTGGTGTACAACCGCGGCCGCAAGAAGCACCTCGCGGACGGCATCGTGATTACGCCTTCGCACAATCCTCCGGAGGACGGCGGCTTCAAATACAACCCGACCAACGGAGGTCCCGCCGACACGGATGTCACGCGCTGGGTCGAGGATCGGGCCAACGAACTGCTGCGCGGCAACAATGCGGGCGTGAAGCGCGTGTCGTTTAACACGGCCATCGGTGCGGGGACGACTCATGAGGAAGATTTCGTCGTTCCGTACGTCGAGGACCTGCGAAATGTTCTGGACATGGATGCGATTCGCGGCGCCGGACTCAAACTCGGCGTGGACCCGCTGGGCGGCGCGGCGAGATACTACTGGGAACCGATCAACTCAATTTACCATTTAGATATCACGGTGGTGAATCCCGTGATGGACCCGGCGTTTTCATTCATGACCGTCGATCACGACGGCGTAATTCGCATGGATTGTTCCAGCCCCTATGCGATGGCCCGGCTGGTGGGGCTCAAGGACAAGTACCGCCTCGCCTTTGCCAACGATCCGGACTCCGACCGGCATGGAATCGTCACGCCGTCCGCCGGATTGATGAATCCCAACCACTTCCTTGCCGTGGCGATCCGTTACCTGCTGGCCAATCGTCCGCACTGGCCGGAGGATATTACCGTCGGCAAAACGGTGGTGAGCAGCAGCATGATTGACAAAGTGGTAAAAAAATCGGGCCGTCGATTGTCCGAGGTTCCGGTGGGATTCAAGTGGTTCGTTCCCGGGTTGTTTGACGGCTCATGCTGTTTCGGCGGCGAAGAGAGCGCCGGGGCAAGTTTCCTGAGACGCGACGGGACCGTTTGGTCCACCGACAAAGACGGTCTCATCATGGACTTGCTTGCGGCCGAAATCACGGCCCGCACGGGCAAGGATCCGGGCGAGCATTATCGCGAGCTGACGGCGGAATTCGGCACATCCTATTACACACGGATCGACGCCCCGGCGACACGCGAGCAGAAAGCAAAGCTGAAAGAACTCTCGCCTGAAGCCGTGACAGCGGCGACTCTGGCCGGGGAGCCAATTACGGCCAAGCTGACTCGAGCGCCGGGAAACAACGCATCGATCGGGGGACTAAAGGTTGTCGCCGCCAGCGGATGGTTCGCGGCGCGCCCCTCGGGAACGGAAAACATCTACAAAGTCTATGCGGAAAGCTTCCGGGATCAGGAGCATCTGAACTCCATCGTTGCAGAGGCCCAGGGCATCGTGAATAACGCCATGAGTTTCACGAAGGGGCAAGCATGAGTCTCGACAGGGATGGCGTGCCCCCATTTCTTCCGGAGTACCGGGCTTCCGGCCTGCTGCTGCACGTCACCTCTTTGCCCTCGCCTTACGGCATTGGCGATTTGGGACCGGGCGCACTCGCGTGGGTCGAGCGCCTCGCCCAAGCGGGACAAAGTTGGTGGCAGATGTTGCCGCTGGGACCTACAGGCTTTGGTAACTCCCCGTATCAATCCCCGTCGTCTTTTGCCTTGAACGGAATACTCATCAGCCCCGACTGGTTGATTGAAGATGAACTGCTGCACCCGGGCGATTGCCTCACCGGACCATTCCCGCAAAACAAAGTTGACTACAATGCGGTCATTCCGTTCAAACACAGTCTGCTCGTACGGGCCTGGACCAATTTCACCGCGGGAGTTCGCGCCGATCTGCGGCCGGCCTTCGAGCAATTCCGGAATGACCAGGCAGACTGGCTGGAGGACTACGCGCTGTTCCGCGCCCTCAAAGCCAGATTTGACGGCGCCTCTTATCTGAATTGGCCCGCGGAACTGGTTTGGCGACACAGGGCGGCGCTCGATCGGGTGCGAAGCGAACTATCGGATCAAATCGGGCAAATCTGCTTCGCCCAATTCCTGTTGTTTCGCCAGGCCAAACGGCTCAAGGCGCACGCCCACAAATGTGGCATACGCCTGGTCGGCGACCTGCCCTTTTTTGTTTCTCCCGATTCGAGCGACGTCTGGGCACAACCGGAGTTGTTCCTGTTGGACGAACAGCTTCGCCCGCGTGTCGTCGCCGGAGTGCCACCCGATTACTTCAGCGCGCAAGGGCAACTTTGGGGCAACCCCGTTTATGACTGGGACGCGATTCGAAATTCAAACTACCGATGGCCCATTTCCCGGTTGCGAGCTCTGCTGGCCCACGTCGATGTGATCCGGCTGGATCATTTCCGGGCATTCGCTGCGGCGTGGCATGTCCCCGAGGGAGCCACGACCGCACAGACTGGAAAGTGGGTATCCGGCCCGGGCGCCGATTTCTTTTACGCCCTGGAGCGCGGACTGGGCAAACTACCCTATTTTGCCGAAGATTTGGGCATGATCACGCCCGATGTGTATGAGCTTCGCGACCGGTTCCATCTGCCGGGGATGCGCGTCCTGCAATTCGCATTCGATGGCAAGCCCGATAATCCGTACCTCCCGCGAAACTACACAAGCAACACGGTGGTATATACCGGGACTCATGACAACCCGACAACCCGTGGCTGGTTCGATGAACTTCCTGAGGATGAGCGGAAAAATTTTTGGGACTACCTGAAGCTCCCGGGAGGCAAGAGTCACGATGCCGCTCCGGCTTCGCTCGATGCTGCCCCGGCTTTGATGGACTTGGCTTGGTCGTCAGGGGCTGCGATTTCGATAGCACCCCTGCAGGATTTGCTGAACCTGGGGGCAGAAGCCCGCATGAACGTGCCCGGCACCGCGGAAGGCAATTGGAGCTGGCGGTGCACGGAACAGATGCTGTCCGATCCTGCATTCGAATGGCTGCGCGACCTGACGAAAGACTCAAACCGGTCGGCAACTTCGCCGAGTTCGAACGCGGAAAAGAATCTTCAAGCGGTTTCAAAAAATTGAGTGGGAACGACTACACGGAGGAGAAACGATGAAAGCAACACAAACGCTCCACAATCTGGGACAAAGCATATGGCTCGACAACATCACCCGGGATTTGCTGAACGGCGGAACGCTGGACCGGTATATTGCCGAGCTATCGGTAACGGGGCTGACTTCAAATCCGACGATCTTCGACCACGCCATCAAAAACAGCGCGGCGTACGATGCCGCGATTCGCGCCGGCCTGAAGAACGGCAAATCGGGCGAAGCGCTGTTTTTCGATCTGGCGCTGGAGGACATTACACGTGCCGCCGCGCTGTTTCGCCCCGTCCATGACCGGACGGATGGCGTTGATGGATGGGTGTCGCTCGAGGTATCGCCCTTGCTCGCCTACGACACAGTAAGCACACTGGCCGCAGCCAGGGATTTATTTGCACGAGCCGGCCAGCAAAACTTATTCATCAAAATTCCGGGAACCAAAGAAGGCCTGCCCGCCATCGAAGAGGCGATTTTTTCCGGCATCCCAGTTAATGTCACTCTCCTTTTCTCCAGCGAGCAATATGTGGCCGCAGCCGAGGCATTTATGCGAGGCGTCGAAAGGCGCATTGAGGCGGGGCTGGACCCCAGCGTCGGCTCGGTCGCCTCGATCTTCATCAGCCGATGGGACGCGGCGGTGGCGGGCAAGGCGCCCCAAGCGCTCGTCAATCGGCTCGGAATTGCCGTCGCCCAGCGCGCGTATAAGGCCTACAAGGAATTGCTCGCATCCCCGCGCTGGCAACGCGCTTTCAATTTCGGTGCGCGTCCGCAACGGCTCCTGTGGGCGAGCACGGGAACGAAAGATCCAAACGCTTCCGACGTCCTTTACATCAAGGCGCTCGCCGCTCCTTTCACGGTGAACACGATGCCGGAGGGCACCTTGAAGGCGCTCGCCGATCATGGCGAATTGGGCGCGATCCTGCCCGCCGATGGAGGCGACTCCGAAGCGGTGCTGGCGCAGTTTGCCGGCGCGAGGATCGACGTCGCAGCGCTGGCCGCGCAGCTTCAGGACGAGGGCGCGAAATCGTTCGTCAAATCCTGGGAGGAACTGATGTCGGTCATCGCCTCCAAGAGTGCTTCGCTCAAGCAGGCCGCGGGCCTTTAAGGGAAACGGAATTTTGAGGAAAAGGAAAGGGGTAGGAATATGGCGACACGCATAACACCGGAAGCGACATCCGCGGTTCCTGAACCATTGACGAAACGGAAGGCCTGGAAGGCGCTGCAGGCCCACTATGAGACCGTTCGCGGTGTGCATCTGCGAAAATTATTCGCGGACGATCCCGCGCGCGGTGAACGGATGACTCTCGATGCCGCGGGTTTATTTCTGGACTACTCGAAGAACCGCGTCACCGATGAAACTCTGAAGCTGCTCGTTGAACTGGCCGAGGAATCCGGTCTGCGATCGCGGATGGAAGCCATGTTCCGAGGGGAGAAAATCAACACCACGGAGAAGCGGGCCGTCCTGCACGTGGCTTTGCGCGCGCCCGTAGGCGATTCCATTCTTGTTGACGGCGAGAATGTTGTGCCGCAGGTCCACGCGGTGCTCGAAAAGATGGCTCAATTCTCAAACCGCGTTCGGAGCGGGGAGTGGATAGGACACACAGGGAAACGCATCCGCAATGTCATCAACATCGGCATAGGCGGTTCCGATCTTGGGCCGGTGATGGCCTATGAGGCGTTGAAACATTTCAGCGATCGCGCAATGAAGTTCCGGTTCGTTTCCAACGTGGATGGCACGGATTTCGCCGAAGCCGTTCAGGATCTTGACGCCACGGAAACGCTCTTCATCGTCTCGTCGAAGACCTTCACGACGCTGGAGACGATGACCAACGCCCATACGGCCCGCGACTGGTCTTTAAAAGGCCTCGGTGGGGACGAAAAGTCGGTGGCCAAACACTTCGTGGCCGTTTCAACGAATGCTGTGGAAGTGTCCAAGTTCGGCATCGATACAGCCAACATGTTCGGCTTCTGGGACTGGGTCGGCGGGCGCTATTCCATGGACTCGGCGATCGGGCTTTCGACGATGCTGGCCATCGGTCCGGATAATTTCCGCGCCATGTTGGATGGCTTCCACCAGATCGACGAGCATTTTCGGTCCACCCCGTTCGAACGCAACTTGCCCGTTCTCCTGGGGCTTCTGGCGCTCTGGTACAACGATTTCTTCGGCGCGCAGACCGTCGCCGTCCTGCCATATGAGCAGTATCTGAAACGATTCCCGGCGTACCTGCAGCAGTTGACGATGGAAAGCAACGGCAAGCACGTCACGCTGGGCGGCACGCAAGTCAATTACGCGACGGGGCCCGTTTACTGGGGCGAACCGGGAACCAACGGCCAGCATTCTTTCTATCAGTTAATCCATCAGGGGACCGAGCTGATCCCCTGCGATTTTATCGCGTTTGTGAAACCGCTAAACCCGCTTGGCCGGCACCATGACATCCTGCTGGCGAACGTCTTCGCGCAGGCTGAGGCTCTGGCGTTTGGAAAAACGGCGGAAGAAGTCAAGGCCGAGGGCACGCCGGATTGGCTCGTGCCTCACCGCGTCTTCGAGGGCAACCGTCCGTCAAACACGATCCTTGCCGACCGGCTTACCCCTGAAGTTCTCGGCAAGTTGGTCGCGCTCTACGAGCATATCGTCTTCACCCAGGGCGTGATCTGGGAGATTAACTCATTCGACCAGTGGGGCGTGGAACTTGGCAAGGTGTTGGCCCAGCGCATTATCCCCGAACTCGAGAGTCCGGGGCAGCCTTCATTGAACCACGATAGTTCGACAAACAATTTGATCGGCCGTTATCGGAAGCTGAAGGAGACATCGCGATGACCCTCGGCTATGACAGGCCTTTATACGTCTTGCCCTTCGACCACCGGGGATCCTTCAAGACGGGACTGTTCGGCTGGAAGGGACCCATCAGTTCGGAACAGACCGCGCAGATTGCCGCCACCAAACAGGTTATCTACGACGCCTTCAAAGCAGACATCGCGGCCGGCGGCATCGGCCATTTTTGGAAAGAACCTCAAGAAACCAAATGACGATTTAGGTGAAGGAGGAGTCCATGCAACTTGGAATGATTGGACTGGGCAGGATGGGCGCAAATATGGTGCGGAGGTGCATGAAAGCTGGGCACCGGTGCGTCGTATTCGACAGGACGCCGAAAGCAGTGAATGAGCTGGCGCAGGAAAAGGCGACAGGGAGCACCTCATTGCAGGATTTCGTCGCGAAGCTGGAAAAGCCTCGCGCGATATGGCTCATGGTCCCGGCGGCGGCCGTGGACGAAACCATCGCCGACCTTCTGCCGCATCTTGAGGCGGAGGACATCCTCATCGACGGAGGCAATTCGTATTACGTGGATGACATCCGACGCGCGAAGGAACTCTCTGCCAGGCGAATCCACTACGTTGACGTGGGGACGAGCGGCGGAGTGTGGGGTCTTGATCGCGGCTACTGCATGATGATTGGGGGCGAAAACGGGGTGGTCAAACACCTCGACCCTATCTTCTCCTCACTGGCGCCGGGCACGGGCGATATCCCCCGGACTCCAGGGCGAGAGAAATTAGCCGGCACAGCTGAAGAAGGCTACCTGCACTGCGGGCCGAACGGCTCCGGCCATTTTGTCAAGATGGTCCACAACGGCATCGAGTACGGCCTGATGGCCGCGTACGCCGAGGGACTTAGTATCTTGCGCGAAGCCAACGTCGGGAAGAACCAAGGGGCCGTCGACGCCGAGACAACACCCTTGCGCGACCCCGAACACTATCAGTATGAGCTTGATTTGCGCGACATCGCAGAGGTCTGGCGACGCGGCAGCGTGATTGCGTCGTGGCTGCTGGACCTGACCGCGTCCGGGTTGGTGAAGGATCCCAACCTCTCGCAGTTTGCGGGGCGCGTTTCGGATTCGGGCGAGGGCCGATGGACGATCAAGGCGGCGATCGACGAGGGCGTGCCGGTTCCCGTCCTGTCCTCCTCGCTTTACGAACGTTTCAGCTCGCGCGGGGAAGCGGACTACCAGAACAGATTGCTCTCAGCGATGCGTTACGGGTTCGGGGGACATCTGGAGAAAGCGGCGGGGAAATAACGTCGATCGAAAAGGAGTTTTTCGATGAGTGATTTCCACTGCGACGCTTTGGTTTTCTTCGGGGCCACGGGCGATCTGGCGTACAAAAAAATATTCCCGGCGCTTCAGGCCATGATCAAACGCGGTCATCTCGATGCGCCTGTGATAGGCGTGGCGAATCGTCGATCCCGTTCTGAAAGCAGGGACTCCCATCTACGAATACGATAAAGGTGAGTGGGGCCAAAGGAAGCCAATGAAAAAGTTTCGCCGCCGGGAGGCTGGAATAACCCGATCGAATCCGACCATGAAAGTTACCGCGTTGCCACGCACGCGGCCTGACGCGGCGCGCTTTAAGCAAAGATAACAAGTTTTCGTGTCCGCTTTGGCGGCCACGGCGATGGGAGAAAGCGACATGAAGCTTCAAGTGTTTAACGATGCCAATTCGGTCGCGCGCGCGGCTGCGGCGACGATTGCCGCCGAGGCGCGTGCAGCGGTCGCAGCCCGTGGCCGCTTTACGCTGGCCGTCAGCGGAGGTCAAACGCCATGGATAATGTTGGGAGCGCTTGCCGATGAAAATGTCCCGTGGGAGGGCATCCATGTCTTTCAAGTCGACGAGCGCGTGGCCCCAGCGGGGGACCAGGAGCGAAACCTAACACATTTGAGAGAAAGCCTGCTCGATCATGCGCCCCTGCGGCCGGAACAGGTGCATGCCATGCCGGTGGAAGCGGCTGATTTGCAAGCCGCTGCGGCCCGGTACGCCCTGACCCTGCGCGAAGTCGCGGGCGCGCCGGCTGTGCTCGACCTCGTGCATCTCGGTTTGGGCCCGGACGGCCACACAGCTTCGCTGGTCCCTGGCGATGCCGTGCTTGAAATTGTGGAAACAGACGTAGCAGTAACCGGAGCCTACAAAGGCACGCGGCGGATGACGTTGACTTATCCGGCGATCGATCGCGCCCGGCGCGTGCTTTGGGTAGTGACGGGGAGTGAGAAAATAAAAATGTTGAGTTGCCTGCGCGAGGGCGATGCCTCCATTCCTGCCGGCCGAGTGCAACGGGACCGGGCGATTTTGTTGGCCGACCAGTCGGCGGTGGAACAATTTTCCAGCCAACAAAAGCAGGGAGGGTAGCATGCGCATAGGGATTGCCACGGATCATGGCGGGTTCGCGTTGAAAGAAGAATTGATCGCTCATCTCAGAACAGCCGGGCATGAGGTTGTGGACTTCGGAGCTCATGGGCTGAATCCGGGAGACGATTATCCCGACTTTGTCATCCCGCTCGCGCGAGCAGTGGCGACGGGAGCGGTCGAGCGGGGGGTCGCCGTGTGCGGCAGCGGCGTGGGTGCATCGGTGTGCGCCAATAAAATTCCGGGTGCGCGCGCCGGCTTGGTGAATGACCACTTCTCCGCGCGCCAGGGCGTCGAGGACGATCACATGAACATCATCTGCATGGGGGGACGCACGACGGGCCTCTACGTCGCAATGGACAACCTCGATGCGTTCCTGTCCGCCGAGTTTAGTCAGGCCCCGCGACACTTGCGCCGGCTGAGTAAAGTGGCTTCCCTGGAGCTGAACGCAGTCAGCGAGCGTGGGGCCGGAGCGGTATCCAAGGTCTAGACGACCGCCCTGGAAGCGGCAAACCCGAGGTGATCCTGATCGCGACGGGGAGCGAAGTAAGTCTCGCCGTGGACGCGCATGAGAAACTACTCGCCGAGGGCATTCGCTCGCGCGTGGTCTCGATGCCGTCGTGGGACATCTTTGAAGATCAGAGCCAGGAGTATCGGGACAGCGTCCTTCCGCCCAGCGTGAAGGCTCGCATCGCAATTGAGCAGGGCTCGACTTTCGGATGGGAAAGATTTGTCGGCGATTCCGGGCGCGTGATCGGCATGAAGACTTTCGGGGCCTCGGCGCCGCTCAAGGAACTCCAGCGGAAGTTTGGCTTTGAGCAGGACGGAGTGGTGAAGGCGGCAAAAGAACTGTTGGGCAGGGGGTAATCAGTGGATTCCGTGGCCGGCCGGGAAGGCGCCGAACGTGACATGTCCGATGCGGGGAAATGTATTGAGAGCGCCGGGCGAAGTTCCCCGCTTGGGGCCACGGTTCTTCCCGGGGGTGTAAATTTCAGCATCTACTCGCGGAGCGCATCGAGCGTGGAGCTGCTCCTGTTTAACAAGGAAGATGAACCCCAACCAGAGCGCATGATCAAGATCGATCCGGCGACCAACCGAAATTACCATTACTGGCATGTATTCGTGCCGAATGTGCGACCCGGGCAACTCTACGGATATCGGGTCGACGGTCCGTTTGATCCAGCAGGCGGCATGCGCTTCGATGCCTCCAAGGTTTTGCTCGACCCATATGCCCGGGGCATCGTTGTTCCCGGGAATTACAGTCGCGATGCCGCGCGCCTCGCGGGGGATAACGCGGCCACGGCGATGAAGAGCGTTGTGATAGATCCCAGCGACTACGATTGGGAAGGCGACACGCCGCTGCACCGCCAGGCATCGCGGACCATCATCTACGAGATGCACGTGGCGGGCTTCACTCGTCATCCCAGTTCCGGAGTCCCCGAAAAAGTCCGCGGCACCTATGCCGGCCTGATCGAAAAAATTCCGTATCTCAAGCAACTCGGTATCACCGCCGTCGAACTGATGCCCGTATTCCAATTCGATGCCTTGGACGCTCCTCCCGGGCGCGTGAATTATTGGGGGTATGCTTCCATTTCGTATTTTGCGCCACATCAAGGCTATAGTTCGCGGCGGTATCCTCTCGGTCCGGTGAACGAATTTCGTAACATGGTGAAAGCGCTGCACCGGGCAGGCATTGAGGTGATTCTGGACGTGGTCTTTAATCATACCGCCGAAGGCGATGAGCGCGGGCCGACGCTGAGTTTTCGCGGTCTGGAAAACAATGCCTACTATATTCTTGAACGGGACCGTTCGAGGTACGCCAATTATAGTGGGACCGGAAACACGCTCAACTCTAATAATTCCATTGTCCGAAGAATGGTTTTGGACAGTCTTCGCTATTGGGTTGAGGCGATGCACGTGGACGGTTTCCGGTTCGATCTGGCGTCCATCCTCGATCGCGACGAGGGGGGCAATTTGATGCCCAGCCCGCCGCTGCTCTGGGATATCGAGTCGGACCCGGTGCTTGCGGGTACGAAATTGATCGCCGAAGCCTGGGATGCGGCCGGGCTCTATCAGGTCGGAAATTTCATCGGGGATAGCTGGAGGGAATGGAACGGCCGATTCCGCGACGATGTTCGCAGTTTTTTTCGCGGCGATGAACGCTCTGTGGAAAGCATGGCGGACCGGTTGCTCGGCAGCCCGCAGATTTACGGGCATAAGAAACGCGAAGCGGAAGAGAGCGTGAATTTTGTGACGTGTCACGATGGATTCACGCTGAATGATCTCGTCTCTTATAATCAAAAGCATAACGAGGCTAACGGCGAAGACAACCGGGACGGCTCGAATGACAACCGCAGCTGGAATTCCGGGTTCGAGGGTCCCACCAACGATCCCGCGATCGAAAAGCTGCGAAACCGGCAGGTGAAGAATTTCCTCACAGTCACGCTGCTCTCGCTGGGCCTGCCGATGATTTCGATGGGCGACGAGGTCAGGCGCACACAGCAGGGTAACAACAACGCGTATTGCCAGGACAACGAGACCAGTTGGTTCGATTGGAACCTGTTACAGCAACATGCCGATGTGCACCGATTCGTAATCATGATCAACACGCAGCGGGTGCTAAGAAATATGGAACCGCGGGAGCACTGCCTCAACCTCAACGAAATCCTCAAAGGGGGGAATAAAGCCTGGCACGGCGTAACGATTGGGCAAACGGATTGGAGCGATTCTTCACACAGCCTGGCGCTCAGCGTTGAGGCGCCCAACCAGGAGCATTTGTTTTATCTGATTCTGAATGCCTACTGGGAGCCGCTCGATTTCGAGTTGCCGCAAGTTGACGGCGAACATGAGGATTCGTGGCGCCGCTGGATCGATACGACCCTCGATTCGCCGTTCGATATTGTTGAATGGGAGACCGCACAAACGATTCCGGGCCGCGTCTATAAGGCCGGACCTCGATCGGTGGTCGTGCTTTTCGCACGATTGCCAAAAGGAGCGAGCGGGAGCCTGCCATCGGGCTCATGACTCATCGCTTCGAAGGGGGTGCCGGCGCGAACGTGCGCTGACGAACCGAAGCGGCAAACCCCGCCGTTTTAAAATCACCGCACGCAAATAAGTCTCTGGTAGTGTCTGAGTTTCCGCATAGCTTGGGCCAAATCTTAATTTGATTTGCAGCGGCACAGGCTTCACGCTGCGCCGCTAAAAGCCCCCCAGGAATGCGGGCCGGGCGATCGGGGTTCACTTTTAAATTTAGAGTTTCCATGTTCAGGCGCGGCCGAATTTGTGATGCACTCATAATCTCTTGCGGATTGGATTTCTATAGGTAGAGTTAGATGACTTGAGGGGCGGCTGAGCGACATAACGCCGCGCGGGAGGGGGCGGAAATCATGGACCATTTTCTTAAATCGGAACCGTGCAGATCATTCCGGATGGCGGTGGCCGGGCGCATTTGGCGTCAGTACGATTTCATTCCTCCTCTGATCGCCTGCCTGTTCATGGCGCTTGCGTTGTTGGCGGCACCTCCGGCAGCCCCGGCGCAAGCAACAGCTTCCGCAAAAAGCGGAGAACCAGAATTTCAGCCCGTGCAGCCCGCGGGGCAGGGGCCCGCTGCGCCGCAGATTACGGTCACTTTGCAGGACGCCCTGGAGCGGGCGCGAAAAAACGACGCCGCATTTCTGGGCGCGCTCTCGGAAGCGAAAAACGCCCACGAAGACCGCGTGCAGGCCCGGAACGCGATGTTGCCTTCCATTACAGGCACGACGCAGTACCTTGGCACGCAGGGAAATGGCGGAAAAATTTCCGACGGGAGATTCGTGACCAACGATGGAGTTCATGTCTATCGCGCCTGGGGCGTATATCACCAGGACCTTTCTCCGGCGCTACTGATGGGAACGGCTTACAATCGCGCCAAGGCCGGAGAGGCGCTGGCCGACGCGAAGGCGGAGATTGCGCGCCGCGGCCTGGCGGCCACCGTCACGAGGGATTTTTACGCGTTGATTGTCGCGCAGCGAAAATATGCGACGGCGCAACAGTCGATGGGGCAGGCGAAGGATTTTCTGAATATCACGCGGGCGGGGGAACGCCAGGGGCAGGTGGCTCATAGCGACGAGCTGAAGGCTGAGATTCAGTATCGCATTCAGGAGCAGGCCTTCGACGAGGTCAAACTGGCGATGGAGGATGCCCGCTTGAATCTAGCGGTGCTGTTGTTCCCGACGCTCAATGAAAATTTCAGCGTGGTGGACGATCTCGATTCAGCGCAGGCCCTGCCTGCTTTTCCGGAGGTTGAGGCCATGGCGGAAAAGGAAAATCCCGACATGCGCGTCGCGCTCGAGACGCGCCGCCAGGCGGACCTGGATGTAACGTCCGCCAGGAATGCATTCCTGCCGACAATCACTGTGGATACGGACTATGGGATCGAGGCGAATTGTTTCGCACTCCATTGCGCGCGGGCTTCCTTTCCCGAGGCGGGCGTCGTTCCCAATCTTGGTTATTTTTTGACGGCAGCGGTGACTGTGCCTGTCTGGGATTGGGGCACGCTGCGCAGCAAGCTCCATCAGGCGGAATACAAGCAACAGCAATCGAAGGCGCAAATCAGCGAAGCGCAGCGCCGGATGGTGAGCGAACTCTACGCCGCTTATAATGAAGCGGCACTTGCGCGGTCGGCAATCGACACGTCGCGTCGCACGGCGGAACTGGCTGTGGAGAGTTTGCGTCTCATCAACCTGCGTTACACAAGCGGGGCGTCGCCTGCGACCGAAGTCGTGGAAGCCGAAAATGTACTGGAACAGGCGCGGAATTCCTACATCGATACGCAGGCGCGGTACCGGGCGGCGCTGGCAAATCTTCAGACGCTCACTGGAAGTTTTTGATCCATGACAAAACAAAACCGCACCTGCAGGAGTGTGAACATGCCGGGCGATCAAGGTGATTGCCGGCGTTGGCGCGCCCTGGCGGGCATAGCTCTTGGCGTTTTGCTTTGTTCCGGCTGCTCTCCAAAAGAAACTGCCGATACCGCTCCGACCGTGACAGTGCAAGTGGAGACAGCGGAAAAAGAGGCCATTCAAAGAAAGATCCTTGCGGACGCAATCCTCTACCCGCGCGAACAGGCGTCGATCGTTCCTAAAATCAGCTCGCCGGTAAAAAGATTTTACGTGAATCGCGGAAGCCCGGTAAAAGCCGGGCAATTGCTCGCTGAACTCGAGGGTCAGGATTTAGCCGGAGCACAATTGAAAAGCCAGGGTGGAGTGCAGCAGGCGGAAGCGGCGTATCAGATGCAGCTTCAGAAGGTGGTGCAGGACCAAGAGCTTGCGAAACAAACCCTGGAGGCCGCGCAAAAACTATCGGACAACCGCGCGGCTCTATACAAAGAAGGCGCGATTTCGGCGAAGGATATGGAAGACGCGAACGTGGCTTTAACGCAGGCGCGCAATCAATATGAACTCGCGCAAAAACAAGTGGACTTGAAAATAGCGCAGGGGCAGCTGAATGCCGCGAAAGGCGACAGCGCGAGCGCCGACGCGCAATTGAGCTACACAAAGATTACGAGTCCGATCAATGGCGTCGTGACAGACCGGCCCGTGAACACGGGAGAAACGTCCGCGCCCGGCGCTCCCATTCTGACGGTGATGGATTTATCCGAAGTCATCGCCCGCGCTCACGTCTCGCAAACGGAAGCGTCCGCCCTGAAGGCGGGGGATCCGGCGACAATTTTCGTGGCGGGGGAGAACGCGGAGGTAAAAGGAAAAGTGACTCTCGTCAGTCCCGCGCTGGACCCGAACAGCACGACGGTGGAGGTTTGGGTTGAGGCGGCGAATCCCGGAGGACGATTCAGGCCGGGGAGCAGCGTCCAAATCGCTATGATTGGAGAAACAGTAAAAAATGCAATTGTAATTCCGGCGTCGGCGCTGCAAACCGCTGCCGACGGCTCGTCCTCCGTCATCGTGCTGGACGCAAATAACATCCCTCATAAAAATAAGATCAAAACAGGCATCCGGGACGCAGAGCACGTGCAAGTCGTGGAAGGACTCCAAGCGGGCGAGCGCGTGGTGACCATGGGGGCGTTTGAACTCGACCGGGAAGACGACGACGTGCTCGCAAAATCAAAAATTCAGGTGCAAGCGCCGAATAAAACGGGAGAGGACGATGCAAAGTGACGATCTTCGTTCTTGATTCCGCCCGCGTGAGTTCGGCGCGGATCGATGGCCATGCCGGATAACGGATCGCTCCCGTCCATTGCCGCCGGCGCTCCAGCGCGGGAGTACTGGTTTTCCCGGCATTCCAAATCCATCCTTTTTTTAATCCTGGCGCTGGCGGCCGTCGGAATCTACGAGGCATTCACGCTGCCCATCGCGGTTTTTCCGGCGACCAATTTTCCGCGCATCCTGATTGGCGTCGATAACGGCGTGATGCCGATCGATCAGATGGAAGTCACGATCACGCGGCCGATTGAAAATGCGGTGAACAGCGTGCCGGGGCTGGAGGATGTGCGTTCGGTCACCAGCCGCGGGTCGGCGGAAGTGGATCTGTCCTTTAACTGGAGCGTCGATATGGCGCAGACGCTTCAACAGGTGAATTCAGCGTTGGCGCGAATTCAAGGTGTGCTTCCATCGTCGGCCCAGATCGATACGCACCGGCTCGATTTCGCCAGTTTTCCGATCGTCGGCTACAGCCTGACCTCGGACAAGGTTCCGCAGACGCAGTTGTGGGAACTCGCAACGTATGAAATCAAGCCGCGATTGAACAGGCTCAATGGCGTCGCGACCGTGATCGTGCAGGGCGGCCAGCAGCCTGAATTTCAGATCACGCCCGATCCGGCCCGAATGTTGCGCGCGCGCGTGACCGTGCAGGATATTCTCGATGCCGCCAATCGCGCGAACGTCGTCGATTCGCCGGGGCTGCTCAGCCGGAATCACCAGCTTTTTCTCGCGCTGATCGATTCCCAGGTTCATTCGACCGAAGAGATCGGCGACATCGTTATCAAGACGGCCAACGATATCCCGGTGCGAATCCGCGATATCGCGACAGTCGCGGTGTCCCCGGCGCCCGTCTATACGGTGGTAACGGCAAACGGAAAACCGGCAGTGTTGCTCAGCATCAGCCGCCAGCCGGAAAGCAACACGGTGGAAGTCGCCAACGAAGTCCAAAGGGAAATCGGTCAGCTTCAATCGAACCTTCCGGCGGGCGTCGAACTGAATATTTTTTACGACCAGTCCAGCATCGTGCGCCAATCGATTGCCAGCGTTCGCGACGCGATTGTTATCGGATTGTTGCTGGCCGGATTTATCGTCTGGATGTTTTTGAAGGACTGGGGAACGGCGTTGATGACGGGCCTGGTGATTCCTGTCGCGATTTTTGTGACCTTCATCGCGATGAAAATGTTGGGCCAGAGTTTTAACATGATGACGCTTGGGGGCCTGGCGGCTGCGGGGGGCTTGATCATTGACGATGCGATCGTCGTCGTCGAGAACATCGTTCTGCACCGCGACGGCGGGGAAGGGCCGCTGCAGGCCACCGACAGCGCGCTCAAGGAACTCACCGTTCCGCTGATTGGTTCCACTCTGACGCCGATCGTGGTGTTTCTTCCGCTGATTTCGATCACCGGCGTCACGGGAACTTTTTTCCGCGCACTGGCGATATCCATGAGCGTCTCGTTGCTGGCCTCGCTGGGACTGGCGCTGACCTGGTCCACGAATTTGGGAGTGCATCTGATTCGCCGCGGCCAATCGCACGAAAGCGCGGCTCCGGAGACGGGCATCGTATCCGTTCCTCCGGTGGTAAGCGCCGAATCGCCGGAAGTCGAGCGGACGCGACGGATGATGGCGGCGGAAGAGGCTTCGCTCAAGGGCGGTTGGTTTGGAAATATCATTTCATTTTACGAACGCTGGATGCGCCGCGCGCTGCAACATCCGGCGTGGCTTGCCGGGTTTTGCCTGATTTTAATTGGCGTTTCCTTCGTATGTTTCCATGCGCTGGGCAGCGATTTGCTCCCGGCAATGGACGAGGGCGGATTCATACTGGACTACGTCATGCCTCCCGGCAGTTCGCTCCAGGAAACCAATCGCGTAATCTCTCATGTCGAAGAGATCGTCCGCAAAATTCCCGAGGTTGAAAACACTTCGAGACGAACCGGATTGCAATTGGGACTGGCGGCAGTCACCGAGCCCAATACCGGCGATATCGCCATAAAACTGAAGGACAAGCGAAGCCGCGGTATCGACGAGATCATCAGCGATGTCCGCGCCCAAGTGAGACAAGAGGAACCCGGGCTCGACATCGATTTCACGCAGGTCCTTCAGGACATGATCTCAGACCTGACCGGCGCGCCTCAGCCCGTGGTCATCAAATTATTTTCCAGCGATTCGCAAGCGTTGGCCGCGTGGGCGCCGAAAGTCGCCGATGCCCTGGGCGGGATTACGATCGCCGGGAAAAAGCCGGTCGTGGATATCGCAAACGGAATCGAAAATACTACCAGCGGTCCGGCCGTTGAATTTCATATCAATCCGCAAACCGCAGCGAAGGCGGGTTTCACCAGCGACCAACTCGTTGTGGTGGCGTCGGCGATCGTGGACGGCGAACGGGCCACGGCTCCCATCATTGTTCATGACAGGCCTTATACGCTGCGGGTCCGTTTTCCGGAAGAAAACAGGTCGTCGCTTGAGGCCATGAGCAACACGATGCTGGTCAATTCCAACGGCGGCACTTCGACGCTGGGCTCGCTTTCGGCCATCACAGAAGTCCCCGGCCAGACCGAAATCCTGCGCGACAATTTGCTGCAGGAGAAAGAAGTAACGGCGCGTCTCGAAGGAGTCGACCTGGGAACCGGCGTAGCCGAAGTGCGGAAGACGGTTGCAGGACTGCATTTGCCGGGCTCGATCCGCGTGGAGTACGGCGGCACGTACAAGGAGCAACAGAAATCATTTCACGATCTGGCCGTTGTGCTCCTGCTGGCGCTGCTTCTGATCTTCCTGGTGCTGCTGTTCGAGTTCCGGTCGTTTTCGGCGCCGGTGGCCATTCTTTCTTCCGCTGTCCTGTCCACATCAGGCGTCTTCCTGGCGTTGTTGATTACGGGTACGACATTCAACGTATCCTCTTTTATGGGAATGATCATGGTGATCGGCATCGTGGCCAAAAACGGAATTCTGCTGCTCGATTCCAATCAGAAATTCCTGACCGTGGGATTTTCTCCGGAGGAATCCATGATTCAGGCCGGGCGGCGGCGGCTTCGCCCCATCGTCATGACGGCGATGGCCTCGGTGGCAGGCATGCTGCCGCTCTCGCTTGCGGTCGGCGCAGGGTCGCAGATGTTGCAGCCGCTGGCCATTGCTGTGATCGGCGGAATCCTGATTTCGATGGCGCTGTCGCTGATGATTACGCCGGCGATGCAATTTTATTTGTCAAAGCAGAAGCGCGGCGCGGCTGCATGAGCATATCGCGGCGCCGTTTCCCGTTAAGTGGTATCCCAAAATCCTCACAACAGTGGTAGTGAAAAAGCATTCGATCCCGTGATGTTTTATTTGTCCGGTTGGCGCAAACTGCGGCACATGGAAATGAAGCTTTACATGCCTGCCAACCGTGCGCCATCCTTTCGACCGAAACCGTTTCGTGTGGCGCATCCCTCCATTTCCTCCGAGAGAAAATCCTGAGATAAAATTCTGTCCTTGCCTGCCCTTGCCATTTAAGACCCCTCTACAGCGGGCGTCTTTTATATCGCGAAACGATACAGTACGTGGCCGATGAATTCTTCAGCCTTTCTGCCGTGAAATGCATCTAATACATAGGGGGATTGCAGGCGGCCAAAGCACATGCTTCTGAAATCATGATCAGGGAAGCCGGGCGTGCAGCTGTCTCGGTATGAGGGGAAAGACGGTGCGATATGAGGATACTCATCGTTGACGATAATAAGGACTACCGGAAACTTCTGCGGCGAATTCTGGAGCAGCAGGAGGATTTGTTATTGGTGGCCGAAGCCTCCGGAGGCGAGGAAGGTGTCCGGTTAGCCCGGCAATTTCAGCCCGATGTCGTCTTGATGGACATCGAAATGCCGGGTACCAACGGGTTTGAGGCGACCGAACTCATTAAGGAAGTTATACCAACCGCGGCTGTGCTCATTCTGTCAGGTCGGGACACCGAAGCCGATCGGGACCGAGCAACGAAGTGCGGTGCGGATGCCTATCTGATCAAGACGATATCCATTTTCGAAATTCTTTCCGCGATCCGGACCCTGCGGCCGGCGAAGGTTGCTTAACCGGCGTCGATCTTCCGATTCGTCAATCAGTTCCCCTTTTTAACCAGGCGCAGACGGGCGGAGCGAATCAGGAGGAAATATCAATGACCGCAAGAAACGGGGAAGATAAACAAGGCGCGGATATCCCCGATGGGGTCCGGGAGTCGCCCTCTAAAACCAGCGAAATTTCCACACCCGCCCGGATTGTTTGCCGTCCATATATCGTTTTCCACACCTAGCCCTACGACCAGTTAACCCCCGGGGAACACCTGTCTGTCCGACCAGTCGTTCACTTTCCAGCCAAACTCGAAGATTGGACTGTGTGGAAGGCGTTTGCACCAAAGCGCACGGGGCTGGATTTCGGGATCGGTGTGGGACGATGAGATTCGTTTTGTTTGGGGAAGTCGGTACAAAGTACCAGCTCGTCCTGCTCTCTCTCTGCCCACTGCTCGCCCTGGGCTGTTCGGGGCGAGTCAGCTCCGGCGCCGCCGGGACCACAGCCGTATCCAGCCCCAACTCGACGGCAAGCGTTTCGGCGCCGCCCAGTGTAGTCGCGACGGTAACTTCGGCCAATCAGGTGAGCGTTCAGTGGTCGGATGTCGCAGGTTCATCGTCCTACCAGATTCAGGTGGACGATACTCCGTATTTCAGGCAGCCAATCGTAAACCAGGCCGTGAATACCACGACATTTAATCTGAATCCTCTGGAGGCCGGCCTGACGAGCGGCGTAACATATTACGTTCAAGTTTATCCAGGCAACGCGCAAACCACTTTTCGTCTCCCCACGCCGGCCTGGCCTGAATCCTATCTCAATTATTCGTACGCGCGCTCTGCCTGGAATAATTCCGGCCGCCTCTGGATGGCTGAATACTCCGGAATTTCATGGGATGCCGCATCTTCCACGTGGCAACTGGATTCGTCGTGGCCCGATGCCGGGACGAATGTGGCTCAAGACGCGTATGACCTGGAATATGCCGCGCGAGGTGCCGTGAACATGGGTGCAGTGAGGGGCGATCTGCCGCTTCTTGATGAGCTGGCCTCATTCTACGTGAATTATGAAAACAGATTCACTACTTTGGGGGCCATGCGGGCAATGGTTCAGTACAACACCAGCCTGCTTCCTGCATCGGATCCGGATTCCACTCAGACTCTCATCTGGATACAGAGCGGGAATGGAACGAGCTACGTTCAGGAATGCGATCTTTGCAACAGTCAATTTTACTACCCTGTTGCAAGGCTCTTACGAGTCATCACGACTTTGCCCGAATCTCAACGCACTCCGGCAATGCTGAATTTTGCTCAATGGTACGGCCCGGTGCTTGCAAACGATCATCTTTTGCGGCTCTTCACCAGGAATCAGGGCCAATTGATTTCGCAAATTCGAGACACACTGGGGGGGCTGGATGACGAGGGCCTGTGGCTAGGCGCTGCAGCGGCTGAATTGTTGGGCGCCAACGCGAACGATCCGGGTCTGGTTCCCTTAACTCCCTCTGAAATCCTGATTCTGCAGCAGGACATCAGCATTATTGTCCAGACCCTACAGAGTCAATACAGGAGCTATGACACCGGGACGAACAATTTCCAGGGACAGACAGTCGGAAGCGTTTCCTATTTTAATGGGATGTTTCAATACCAGGATCCGGCGGACTATGCCTTTTCCGGCTATGGGGCGCAGAGCTTTCCCACATCGCAGGACGCGGCGGTGCAACCCTCCGCCAGTTGGGATATTTCCCATTCCTATCGATTTCCGGTTTTCCTGAGGGCGCTCTACGACAACAGGAAAGCCACCGGCAATTCGTTTCCGGGCGAAAATGAAATACAGCTTTTGACCAACCAATTGGTTTACAAGAACTTTCAAGGGAATATGGACAAGCCGTTATTTAATAATTTCTTCGACGGTGGCAACGGCTGGTATCGCGTTGGATATCACGGGGCAAACTTTGGCTATCCGCCCGCCCAGTACTGCAACAGCAATTCAAGCGTGGGCCAGTACTCCTTGCCCTGCCTGACCTCTGGAGCCGTGCAGGGCTGGGGACTGGTCGCCTTTTTCAATCCCGATCTGGCTGAACTGGAGCACTCGCTTTCAAAGCTCGCGTGGACAACCGATGCAACTCATCAGGCATTTCTAAAGCAATATTATTACTATGCCGGTCAGGACTTTTCCGCGATCGATTCCCAGTCGCAACCTCAATACCCGATTCTTCTTTATTTCATACTTTCAAATAGCGCCGATAAACTGAACTGACAGGCGCCCAATTTATCAAAGCATCGCGGCGTTTTATCTTCAGTTTTCCCAGCGCTTGAACAAGACGCAGGAATTCACATCGCCGAAGCCAAAACTTGTCTTTAGGGCGATGCGGCACGCCTCGGGAACGGATTGCTTCGGGACGCGCCGGACAAGTTCGGCGATTTCCGGATGGAAATCCTCGCAATTCAGCGACGGGTGAAGGAATCCGTGCGCGAGCTGCAGCACCGTTGCAACCGATTCCATGGACCCGCTCGCGCCCAACCCGTGGCCGATCAGGGACTTTGTCGAATTAATCCACGGCATCGCGGGTAGTGTCCGGCCCAGCGCCGCGGCCAGATTGCGAATTTCCTTTGTGTCGCCGCCCGTGCTGGTCAGGTGCCCGTTGATGTAGTCGATTTCGCCGGGGCGGACCTTCGCAAATTCCAGCGCCTCTCCGACGCAACGTTTAACGCCCTCCGGATTTGACGCTGAAATGCTGCCGCCGTTTCGCTGGCCGCCTCCATTGGAATGGCCGCCTAAAATTTCCGCATAAATGCGAGCTTTGCGGGATTGCGCGGACGCCAGGCTTTCAAGCATGAGGATCGCGGCGCCGCCGGCGGGAACCAAACCTCCGGCGCTGGAGCTCATCGGACGCGAGGCCGCCTCGGGGCGGTCGTTCGATTTACGCATTGTCACTCGCATGGCGTCCAGGCAGGCCCACATGTAAACGGACGAAGGTTCAGTGCTCCCCGCGAGTACGCGGGCGATGCGCCCTTCTCGAATCATCCAGTAGGCATTGGCGATGGCTTCCGTGCCGGTTGCACAGGCGCTGCTGTTCGTCGTGGCTTGGCCGCCCAATCCCAGGGCTCCGCCGACCGACGCGCTTGCGCAACTGACCATCGTCTTCTCGGTCGCGCTGCTGCCCAACCGGCGGGCGCGGCCCGCGCTGGTTTCCGGCGCAACGAAATCTCCGAGTGTGTCCATTCCGCCCAGCGAAGTGCCGATAATGGCGGCCGTCTCCCAGTCCACGTCCGAGTCCGGGCGTGGAACGTCAAACCCGGCGTTGCGCCAGCATTCGAAAGACGCAATCAGGGCGTACCTCATCGAACCGTTCGAATTCCGGAAGAGTTCCGGCCCCAGAAGCGACTCGGCCGCCTCGTCGGAGAGCGGAGGGATGCCGGCGACCTGGCACCCGAGGTCCAGTTCCTTCATCCGCGCACAGGCGGAAACACCGGATTTCGCTTCGCACAACGCGTGCCGGTAGGCGTCCAATCCGATCGCGTTGGGAGCCACGATACCCATACCGGTGATAACGACTCTATTCAGCATGCTTGCCGCCTTGTTGGATTCACGATGAGCGCGCAATTTCGAAAACTAGACGGCAACTGCTTTCTCGCAGATGAAGTCGACCGCATCGCCGACCCGGCCGAAGCGATCGATATCGGTGTCCCAGTCCACACGGATTTTGAATTTGTCCTCGGTATCCAGAATGATGTCGACGAATCGCGTGCTATTCACCTTAAGATCGTCGATGAAAGAATTGGTGTCCGAGATTTCGGCCGAACTCTCAATGCGAACATAGGGCTTGATCAAATCAAGAAAGTCTTTTCGTACCTGGTCGCGGTTCATGGTGGTCTCCTTTTCGGTATGTCGTCCTAAATTTTCATGCTTTTTTCCGGCTGGATATGAGTTTCGCCGTTGAGGCGCCCGAATCCCATATAACTCCCACGCCGGATACTTTCGATTCGGCTACCAATGAGCCTTTTTCATCGAACATTTGCACGCGCGCGTGAATGCGCTTGCGTTTCCAACCCAAAACCTGGCCGCGCATCTGAATCACCGTTCCCGGAGCAACCAGATCGAACCATTCGACCTCGGAACTGGTGAATAAAATGCGGTGTTTCCTGGCATTTTCGATGCCGAATTCGAGACTGAGAAGGTACAGACTCTGCGCCGTCATTCCGCACTGGCACATGGCTTCCAGCAGGATGGTTCCCGGCGTAACGGGCCGATCGGGAAAGTGGCCAGGATAAAAGAATTCGTCTTCGCGAAATCGATACCGGGCGACGATGTGGGTCCGATCGATTTCGAGGATCTCGTCCAGGAAAAGATAGACCAGCCCTTCGGGCATCAACGCCAACAGGTCGGCGGCGGAAACGGACGGCTGCTGGACATTGATTGGCAGGTCCACGATTGGCACTTCCACGCATTCATCCAAGACTGAATCCTCGATCCGAAATCTTTTCGATCAAGCCGGGGCGCGCAACAGTTACATGGAATCTCAATCGGTTTTCGGCGACTCCCTACAAATTCTCAAACCGCCCCAGCTCAAACCTGAACCAACGACTGCCATATTGATGGCGCACGGGCCAATGGTTTCCCAGTTTTCAGACAAGACCGAAGGCGCGCCCGCCGCTCCACAATTTCCAAATCGCGCCACATTCGAGAGATGGCTTTCGGGCGGAACGTTGAGACGCTTACAGACGGCTTCCAACATGCGCAGGTTGGCCTGATGCCCGATGAAATATTCAACCGGCCCGGACGAGCCGTTCTCCACGAAGCGAGACGGGTCAACCAACTCAGCGGTTTTCCGAATCGCGAAAACTTGAACCCGGTGGCCGTCCTGCGCGAAGTGGCCGCCGGCCGGAATCGTGATTTGGTCGTGGCCTGAAGGATCGGTCTGAAAACACGAATTCAGAATTCGCGCCGAGGACGGGACTCGGGGAGAAAGAATTGCTGCCGTTGCGCAGTCTCCAAACAAGACGGACGCCGTCCGGTCCGAATAGTTGACGGTGCGAGTGAATGCTTCCACGTTGACCACGAGGATAAAATCCGGAAGCGCTTCCGGCCGCATTTGGGATGCAAAATGAACTTGCGCGACAAAGCTCGAGCAAGCCGCACTCAAATCAAATGCGACGGCGTGAATTCCCAGGGCGGAGGCCACGCGACTGGCTTCGGCGGGAATCAACATTTCCGGGCAGCATCCCCCCGCAATGACCCATCCGATTGCGGCCGGTTCCAACGAGGCTCGGCTTAGAGCAAGCTGTGCGGCGCGTTTGGCCAGTTCCATGGTGGAGACCGTCGAGCCTTCGGCGGCGGCGCGCGCGTCCAGATTTTTTGTCCGGCGAATATAATCGAGCGAAAGCGTCGTTCGCCGTTCATGAATACCCACGCGTTCCTCAATCCACGAGACGTCGATGCCAATATCCAGTGAACTCAGAAACGCGTTGTCGATCACATTGTCCGGATGGCAATGACCTATGCTGTGAAGGTAGAGCACGATTCCTCCACAAAAAAGTCACCATGTATATTTGAATTCAATTCAACATTCGGCGGAGCCCCGTCTTGCCCCGAAGCGATCGCGACGGCGCAATATGCGCCATGGTGGGACAAGCCGATCTCGACCTCCGAACGCGCTCCGGTTTCCTCGCATAAAATCGGAACTCGTTCCGAAAATTTCAAAACCAGGTCTGCCCGGCCCGTGCTTCGTAGCAGATCGGACGCGAGAAGCCGAGCTGCTTCAGATTCCTGGCGCGGGTGGATGCGCTTGGAAAAAGGATTTTCGATCGTGCCGATCTTCGAGCAAACAAGTTTGGTTTCGGGAACAGTCGCCACGGCATGCACATATCGATCAGCGATCGTTACGGTTGCGGCAATTTTATCGCCTGCGAATGTGACGGACATTTGAATGGCGCCATTCCGGCCGTTCCAGCCTACAAAACCGGAATCGAAGCGCCGGGGGTTGAAATACCGGCAAGCCATTTGTGTGGATACCGATTTATATGCCGCCTCTTTTGCCGCCCAGACGATTGCCAGGCTTGTGCAGGGATCCGCGGAGTGTCGAATGGCCCATGCTTCAGCGGGCGTGCACACGCGCTCGAGATAATTCACGTGGCAATAAGCTGGAAAATCAACGAAGCGAAGATCGACGATATCGTTCCCAATCACCGGTCACCTGTGTTGTCCATCTCCAACCCGCGAGAGGCGCAGGGGATGAAGAGGCCTGACAATTTGCATTTCGCGAATGCCGCAACTCGAGATGCCAAGTATGCGGGTCGTCCCGCAGCGGCGTGTTAAGGCTCTCTTAACAGTTGATGAAAAGGGCCGGAAGCGGTCTTTGCCGCGCTTCTCAAAAACATGAACCAGAGGCCTTTTTTCAGGGAACAAGGTCACGGATCGAAGCTAAACATGGAATCATTCAGGTTCCAGGCGAGGTCGGCGGCGGGTTCGGGGGAATCCGAATGGATCAGGAGATTTCTCACGCGACGCTCGCAAATGAATCCCAACCAGCGCATCCGGCTTGAATATTTTGAAGTTGTTCCCTGATCGCCGTATACGGCCCAGCGCAGCCCAAGAGCCTTCTGCTCGCGCGCCATTCGGACCAGTCTGGCGATTAAAGAAAATGTAGGCGGGCCGCCGTTGAGCCGCCATTGACACACCCGAACGTACCGGTCCTCGGCTCCATTTTTCACGATCACATAGTCGCGGTCGTCGTTGGTCGGCCGGAGGCACTCGTATTGACCCTCGAGGTATCGCCATTTCAAGGATTTCTCATCCTGGAAAAATGAAAGGCCGTGGGCATCGTTCGGCCAAGCGCACTCGGCAAGCGGGCGCGACTTCAGGTCAGAAGAACCGGGAAACAAAGACAGGATCAACGACCACAACGTGGTCTGCACCAATCCCGCGAAATACAACAGCACCCGCCGTCCCCGGCTCAGGTTCGGCGTTTCCTTTGCGCTGTTCCACGGCCGCAGGACCAGCAGGCATTCCCGTAAATGAAAGTCCTGCCGCCGGCACCCGATACTCGGGCCCAGCCGATATAACAACGGGTTGGTGGAAATCAGAAATGGTCCCCAGCCCTCCGATTTACAACACCGGAAGTGTTGAGAGACGAGCACGAGCCAGGTGGGACGAAGGGATTTCTCAAAGCCTCGAACTTTTTCAGTCCGAAATTCTTCACGAAGGAACGAATATTCGGATTTTGCCGGGATCACACGGTCGCCATTGCAGTGGACGCGGAAGGGAATCAAGGAATGATGGCCCACGATTTCTCCATCGTCGGTTTCCAGCAGCGCAT
The DNA here is from genome assembly GCA_963788335.1 of Terriglobia bacterium. Taxonomy (GTDB): domain Bacteria; phylum Acidobacteriota; class Terriglobia; order Acidiferrales; family UBA7541; genus Palsa-360. The sequence continues at coordinate 1,152,679 of CAWBGM010000018.1, read as the reverse complement.
GGCTGGCGGGTCCGGCGGGACCATTTTGCAGCCAGTGAATAAACTCATTCAGGGGGATGCGTGAAGAAGTAAACCGATTGTAGGTATTCAGGATTGTCAAGTACTCGGAATTTGTCAGGGGACTTTTCACGATCCGGAGATTAAGCATCGACACGCACGTCCTTCAGTAGTCCGGCATTGTGATAACGGCCCAGCGAGGCGGCCAGGAACTCGGTGGCGCTCATCCATTGTTCACCGAAGCGTTGCCGCTGCTTTGCACATTTCCAGAAAACCCGATTGATCTCGTCGGGAACGGAAATGGCTTCCACGGGATTGTGCCAGAGGGCCGCGACTCCTCCCCATCCATATTTCCGGCTCTCGCACAGCACTTCGTCGGCCAGCTCCTGCGCGTTTTCATGAAGTGAGCGAGAGGCCGCCTCAAGATTTCCGTCCATGAGGACCAGAGGGATTTCCAGGAAGGGATAGGGTTTTTCCTTCTCGAAATCATAGGGGGGGAATGCAAAACTCGCGCCGTTTCTGAAGCCGACCATTTCCGGAAATCCAAGCGAGGAATCGAAAGCCAATTGAGACTCTTCAACGGCCTGAAACAGCTTCTTGTGCCGATCGAAGCGAAGCCAGTGTTGCCGGCTCCCCAGAGATTTATTCTTCATAATTCCATTGAGAGTCCGCACCTCCGCCGGAAGCGTTCCCGAATCGCAAATGCTGCCGTAGGAGCCGTGCACGCCGACGGAGAATCCGCTTCTCTCCGCCTCCAGCAGATATCGGGAGATGTCCTTCATTTCGTAGTTGGGATCCCTGCGGTGACCGCGATGGGGAACGACAAAAATGGTGGAGCGAAATTCGCACTCCTCGATCGCTTTGACAAGCTTGGGCAAATAATTACCGACTTGCCTTCCCTTCAGCAAATCCACAAGCAGCAGGGAATTCGATGCGAAGTAAGACCAGCTGCGATACAGCCGGTAAGAAATTGCCAAATTTTTTGCCAGCCGTATGAATGTGGAGATTCTCCGCGCATGGTAGAAGTCAACGTCATGGGAACAGACCACCATGTGTTTCACATCCGGAACGGGAGAGGGCGCCGCGGAAAACGCCTCAAGGGTATTTCCGCGCTTCAGCCAGTTGTCCAGCCAGGCCATCAACATGGCCGCGTACGGCTTGCGGGGGGAAATATTTAATTTCGTGAAAATCATTTCCGACAATGGAATACGTCCCACCTCGTCGCGGGCCACGATGTCGGCTTCCTGGCTGGAGGAAATCCACTCGAATATTTCTCCCAGCCAGTCCGGATGTTCCGTGGCAGGGTCAATGCCGTGCACCAGGAATAGTTCCTCGCCGGCGTAGCGATGCTTTGCGATCTCCCGCATTCTGCAATCCCAGGAGACAGGGGAATATCGCGCGGGGATGAAGATGTCCCCGGAGTCCAGCGAGGTCGAAGGCGATTTGCCATACCGGATGCAGATCGCGGAAGAGTCCGATCCGACGACGTTATAATCGTAAATCGCGGCGAACACCCGAAACGCGTAGGTGATTCTCGAACGGACGGGTTCCGTAATTCCTTCCTCAATTTTCAGGCAAATCGGCGAAGTGGCGCTCATCGTTCCGTCGGCAGAACTCGAAAGTGACCTCCCGCATCGCGAAGGCTGGAATAAAAAATAAGGCCGGTGCTTTCATGCGTGGTTGAGTCACGCGCAACGTGACAGCCTCATTTCCGTATCACGTTACCCGCGCTGAATTAAAACTGGATAAAATGGAGATAAAGAGACTGATACTTCTTCCGGGAACCGGTGTCCCTTCACCAGGCTGAATAGTGTGAGCCGTCCATTGCCAACGCCTGAGAACTCGAATGGACATCGAAAACGTCATGTCCCCCCCAAGTTCCGGTGTCCGGGTCATCCTGGACCGATTGCAGGTTCCAGTCCGCTCTCCCCGTCATGGGATCAATCGGAATGCGCCGGAGGAATCGTATTCTTTGTGTTCCTGTGCCTCCGAAATCGATTCCGTTCACCAGAGTATCCAGGTCGGGCGGATAGCCCTGGCTGCCCACCTCCGAGCCGATCAGGTTTTTATCGGCGAAATCCTTGTACTTGTCGATCGCATTGCGGATTTCGCGAAGGTCGCTGTGGAGTTCCGCTTCCCGGTTTCGAACGACGGTGTTACGAAAGATCGGCATGGCGGCCGAGGAAAGAATCAGCAGAACCGAAGTTGCAACGATCAGTTCCAGAAGCGTCATGCCGCGCTGCGGATCAGCCGCGCGAATCATTTTACCTTTTATGGAAATACTTCTGTTATCGATGCGCAACCGCTTCGATCCTTCGAAAAAAAAACAATCGTTACAAAATAGAGACGGCATGGGCCCACTTGGCGAATTGATTTTTTCTAAAGCGACCGTGATCGGCACAATCTGTCAACCATTCCGGCTATTGAGGGTCAAAGAAAGCCAGCCCTGAATACGCGGTGGGCTGAGCTCCCAGCAGGACAAACTGATTCGGCCCGATCAAATAGAACGTCGCAGGGTAAATGGCGTCCGAGTTGAGATAGCCGAACACGCCCGCCGGAAAAGTTGCAGTTCCGCGTCCCAGCGCCGGATCGATCGTTGCGAACGTCCCGCTAAACGACAGATTCGGATGATTCCCGACATTTGGGTCGGACGATGTGAAGTCCCCGAACGCGGTGAGCGAACCCGCCACATTGTCGACGGCGACAGTGGCCGAAATATCCGGGACTTCCTCGATGGCAGACGCGCCAAATGTGGCCAAAAGATTTCCGGAGAGGCTCGTCGCGCTAAAGGGTCCCTTGAGTTGAGGAGTCAAGGTTCCCGAATATGCCTTATTGGGGTTCGTGCCGGCGCCGAGCGGATCCGCGTCGATTACAAATCCTTTGCCGTTGTCATACAGGTAGAACACAGCCGTATCGATAAACCCGGAATTGAAACCGTTGTTGATGGCGATCACGCCGCGGCCTGTCACGGGATCGAACGACGACACCGCGCCTGTAACGCTTTGATTGACGTGCAGGGTTCCCTCGTCGTTCGAATCGAAATTCAAGCTTAGGGCGGTTCCACCTGAAATATTCATGAGGCCGGCGACAACGGCAGGACCGATCTCTAAAGTTCCGGAAGGCGCATCCATACCGGTCATCTGCAGAACGCTGGTCATATTGACGCTGCCGCTGGTGAGGGTTTTTTGAATCTCCGCGAAGCCGGCCTGGGCGGTGCCAAACGCTCCGCCCGAATCGAGTTCAATCAGGATGAGTTGGCCGGTAGACGAGATGTAGTAGGCGTACTGCGTGGAATTTCCGTTCACGACGAGCGAAAACGTCCCGCGGCCGTTCGCATCGGGGCCGGTGGCAAGTCCAGGAGCGATCGCCGCAGCCGTGTATTTTCGCGCCGTCAATCCCGCTGCGGTGCTGGAACCCAAATCAACGATGCCGCCTGTGATGCCACTGGCGCCGAGGATGAACTGTCCGGCTTCCACAATGCGGCCATAGACGGGGGCATCGGAATCAAGGCCGAAGGCGTAGGTGCCGGAGGCATTCGCTGAGCAAGCGCTGTGGCATCCTGAGCCTGCAAAGTTCCTACGGTTCGAAAATCGTTGCCATCTACTTCAATGATCTTCCCGCGCTTGCCGTCCGAGGACAGCATGAAGGAAAGTCCCATGCTCTGGCCGGGAAGATGGACATCGGTTAGCAGGATGGATCCATGAACGGCTCCGCCGGCCGGCAACGCAACAGAATAGGTCCCCGCCAGGGGAGACGGGGCGCTAGTAATCCCTCCGCGAATATTGATGTCCAGCTCACCGCCGGTGATCGTGCCCTTTCCGTCCGCGGATAGGACGCCGGCAACGGCCATGGGAGAACCATCGACCGCGAATCCGCGCAGCAGAAACGAGAAATTTCCACTAAACAGCGTCGTTGCGGATTGGATGGAAAAGGAAAAGCTGTCTTTTCCAGCGGGATTTGTAACGGAAATAGCAGTGACGGTGGGCGAAAGATTTGCTCCGGTCGGCAACGTGGCCGGCGGAATGTAAGTGGCTGTGGTAGTGGGCGCGGCCCCGGGCTGAAGTGTACCGCAGCCCGGGGAACAATTCGCTCCGCCCGCCGTGAGTGTCCAGGTCACGCCGGCGTTCAGCAGGTCATTGACAAGGGTTGCGTTCAGCGGAATTGCAAGGCCGCCCGCAAACTGCGAAGCAAATTTGTTCGTGATGCTGACCTGGACGGACGGCAGCACAATCGAAAAAGAAAAACTATCTGTAACGTGCGAATTTGTTACCGAAGCGGCCGTAATGAGAGGCGAAGCGTTCCCTCCCGTCGGCAACGTTGTGGGCGGAACGTAGGTTGCTGTCGTCGTGGGGGAAGTTCCGGGCTGAAGAGTGCCACAAGCCGGGGAACAATTTGCGCCGCCCGCGGTCAGTGTCCAGGTCACGCCCGCTTTCGCGGAATCGTTCAGGACGGTTGCACTGAGAGGAACCGACGGACCGCCGACCATTTGCGATGTAAATTTATTCTGAATACTGAGGCTCAGCCCGGCGCCAATCGTGAAATCAATAACAAAAGTTCCCCCGGGGTTGTTGAGCGGCACAGCGGTAATTGTCGCCGACTGATTGAGCGGGGCTGTGCTGGGCGGGGTATAGGTCGTGTTCACGCTGGAGGAACCCGAAGCGGAAAGGGATCCGCAATCGGGAGTACAGGAGACGTTGCCCAGGGTAAGCGACCAGGTGACCGGTTGCTGGTTCTGGGATGCGTCAAGCGCGGTCAGCACAACGGGCGCAGCTCCCGCCTGAACTGTCCGTGTGGTAACGAAACTCGAGGGCACGCTAGTAACGAGGACCGACCCAGCCATGTTGCCGCCGCCTACGACGCCGCATCCGGATAACAGGAACACAAAAATAAAAGCAAAAATGAAGGCACACTTATATAAGCGGCCCTCCAATACATAGTAAGAATTTGTCAACTCGCCATCTCCAATTTCCGCGCTGCTGGGGAAGGAGAAACTAACAAAACTATGTGAATGAAAAGATACAGGTCCGAAAATTTCATGCAACTTGAGACTCGAAAAGCTCCAGGGAGCATCGAAAAAAGGATGACGGGCCAGCCATTCCCTCCAAGAGATTGCCGCCCGTCTGCCGGTCGCTGCCGATGGGATGTCTCAGTGGATTGGAGGTTTTCCCTTCGCGGGAAAGAACTGTATACGTTGCGTTGAATCGGCTGCCGCCCTCGACTTTTCCTCCGGAGCGAGCTGTGCCTTGATCCAGTCGAAGATCTTGCCGCCGGCGGCTTCCGGGACCAGAGCCGCGCCATCCCCGTACTGATTGATTTTTGCTGTTCTCGGGGCTGCCGCCTCAATATGTTCCTGGACTTCGTCCGGGACAGTCGGGTCTTTTCTGACATTCTGCACGCGAAGGTGCTGCACCTTGAGCTTTGGTAACAGGATCACCGGATCGAAATCCGCCACGCTGGCCAGGAATTCGGGGGTCAGATATTTCGAGCGTTCGGCGTCCGGCACGACTTTCGAATTCGCGATCCAGTTGGGCCAATCTCCCCACGGGGTCAGGACGTCAACGGCCTTGATTCTTGAGTCTGCCGCAGCCGCGAGAATTGCAATGGAGCCTCCCGAACCTTGTCCAAAAATGGCGACTCGGTTCATATCCAGGTCTCCCCGTGTAGCCAGGTAATTCAAAATCATCTGCACGTCATGGGCGGAATCGACAAGCGATTCCTGAAATTGGCTGACGAACCATTCCTTTAATGATCCGTGTTCGGCGCGATGCCCGGTGAAGGCAGATACAAATCCCACGGCGGCATAACCGGGGCCTGTGGCGGAAGCGCCCCATACATCGTCCTTGAAACGGTCGGTGTCCTGCGGAAAGGAGTACAAGTAGAGAATGACAGGAGGTTTCTCGACGCCAGTGGGGCGCATAACGTAAAGATCTAGGGGATCGCTGGGGCGCCACTGAAGCTGGAGACGTTCTCGAGTGAATTTAAATTTCGAAACATCGTCTCTCTGCCCGATGACAGGAGGTTCCGGGTGAAACGTACTTTTTTCCAACGACAAAGAACTAAGATCCTCGTGGTACCCCGAGGCGGTGGGGAGTGCGATTTTAGACGCAGGTGAGGCGGGCAGAATTGCGGGAGTTGACGCAACCGATTGCTGGGCAACGGCCGGCTGCGAACACGTCATCGCCAATACGGTCACTGCCAGAGATATCCACTTCAGAATGTTTCTCGTCCCAATGTTTACCATTTCTAGTCTCTTCTCCATCCGATCGTGAAGTTGCGATCAACCTTATTCAATCTCGTTCGATCTGGTTCAATCTCACTCAATGTTCAATCAATCTGGAAACCATGTTCGTCCGATTCCGGTGTAGATCTAAAGCGAAAGCTGGAAGTCGGAAAGAGCAGGCGGGCGGCGAATTTCGCCGCCCGCCCATCCCTATTCACTGCCTGTGTCAATTTACTGAATGTAGGTCAGGAACTCGGAACTGCCCGTCAGGTTATAGAGATCCTGATCCGCAGAGGTCGTGAAGATGGCTCCGGCCATATCGCCGCCAGCTTCAGCGCCCGCCGCAGTGTTTCCGTTGTGCTCATTGACCACACCGCTGATGCCGTAGTGTGAGCGGAAAACGGAAAGTCCCGATGTAAATGGTCCGGAGACCGGATCGCACGAGGAGCTTGTGCAATACCGGTAGGGAACGAAGTCGGGAACCGACGCATGCGCCGAATCCTGTGCCGCAGTGATCAAGCCCGGTACGCTGGGCCCGCTCGCTGGGACAACATAGCTGGAGTAATAGATCGCGCGGAGAACCGACCAAACGCGGTAGTTACCGGCGACAACGTTGGCGAATGTCGGGGCGGAACCGGACGGGCAGCTGAATGCGGGTGCGGCATTGAAATAGCCCGTGCAGTTCGGGAAAGCGCCGTTGGAGTAGGTTCCATAGATCGGGTCCACACCATCCAGCGTGAGGTACTTGATGTTCGCAATGTTACCAAAGGTGCCGAGGCCGAAGAACGCGTAGCCTATGCTGTCGGGGTTGGTGGCCGAGCTGATCGCCTTAACCATTTGACCCGTGCCAATGGAGCGCGTGCGATAAGCGAAGTTGCCAACCGCGGGCCAGTTGAGGGGGTTGCCGCACTTGCCGCCGGACGGGGGTTGGTACAGGCCCGTGGGAACCAGGCAGCCTGTCATCGTGGGATCAACGCCAGTCTCCTGCGAATTGTCGGAGTTGCCGTCACGGGCGCGGACCAGTTGCCATTCGAACGTGTTATAGGTGCCGGACACGGGTTCACGCTGTGAGGGGAAAATGATTTGGGTGTTGGGCTTCGCCAGCGGATTGATATCGCCTGTGAAGTTAATCAAGCCCGTATAGACATTGCCCAGGATCTGGCTGTTGATGTTAGTGAACGTCGGGTTGGAGCCGCCAAAATGGCCATCGCCGTTATTATGGGTGTTCACGAATACAACAATCGGAGAAGCGCCGAGCGACTGCGTCGTGAAGGCCGGGATGGGGATGTGCGTAAACGGATCGCTGCCGTTGATGGAATAGGCGACGACGTTCGCTTTGGTCGAATCGTAGGAGCTGAGAACCGCCGTTCCGATGCCGCCTTCCGGACCGTAGCCCATGCACTGCACGCTGGTGTCGCCGGGGATCAGTGAGCAAGCCGCGCGGTGATAAGCATACTGGCCGTCTTCCGGACGAATGTCGGTGAACGCCACATTGAAGTGCGCGCCGTTCACGATCGTGTAGACGTCGGAAGGAAGAGGAGCAACGTCATCCTTGACGTAGGAAACCTTATTGCCGCCGTTGGTGGAAAGTGCTGCGGACGTCAATGAGATCGTCGCGTTGCCCGAGGCGGACTGGCCCAGGAAGAGACGCTGGCCGACGACGGAGTCAACCGACAGGTAAACGCAAACGGTGGTCGGGTTCGGTTCCACATCCCAAACGATGGCCACCGTTCCGCCTTCGGCCGGAATGCTGCCGTTGCGGGCGTCGACCGCCGAAGCGATGCTCGAAGAACCTGTCCACACGTGGGTGCCGCAATAGGCGCCGCCGCCGCGAATCGGGTCGGCCTGAACCATTGCGATCACCGCGCTCGTAAACGCGCCGGAAGAACCTTCGGCCACGATTTGCGGCGAGGTCAATTGCGCAAAGCTGGATTGGGCGCTCACCAGGGCGAAGGCCGCAATCAGGAATGATGCTACAAAAAACTTCTTACACTTGGTCATCTGTACTCTCCTCAGTCTAATTTGGTGTTTTCAGAGCCGGACATTTCATGGCGAAAAAAGGTCCCTTGAAGGGAGCTGAACTGCGGACGCGAAGGTGCGGACAATAAAACATCCGCACGCCGTTGAGGTGGACGCTTGGCTTGCGCGTTCCGCTCCGGTTGTTGCCGGCATTGCGAAGGGTCGCGCAAGAATGTGAGAACTTAGAATGGACACGGATCCTCAAGAAATGTTCAGGCTTCAGGTTCAGAAAAACGTGCCGGGCCAAATTCGGAATCACCGTGACGAGCGTGAGGATCGCTCTTGTCTGTTTATGAGAAATTACTCACCAACAAAGTTCGCATGAAACTTGGAAGGGAAATGTCACAAAAACATGCACGTAAGCCGGAAGGCGCCGCGAAAACATCCGTGGAAACGCGCAAAGCGATTGGGATGCGTGGAGTTCTTAGGTGCGGGGAGCCGCTATTTTATTGGTTATAATGCGAAGAGAGATTCGCTCGCGTCGCTTGCAGAGCAAGTTTCCACTGAAACAGAAAGCTGCATTCCGTTTTGTCCGTAGAGTTCTCTCCGCGAATGAACGAGTTCTTCCTTCAGGATTTGTTTCGCAGATTGCAAAAATCAAATTCGCTTCGCGGAAATTTAGCAGGGGCGCTCTTATTGGCGGGATTTTAACGTCCACCTCACGGTCCGGTAACGAAAGTCTTGCAACTATGTCCCGCGTTGAAAACGACTACCCGGCCGCGAAAGAGAGGAACTGTGAAATTCCCGATTTTGGTGTGCAGCATTCTGTTGGCCCTGTTCACGTCCACGGGCATTTTGTTGGCTCAGACACAAGGCAGGGGAGCGATTGCCGGTACGGTCCAGGACAACACCCCGGCCATCGTTCCGGGAGCAACCATCACGGTTACGGATGGGGCGGCAACCACCAGGACTGCGACAACGGACGAAAGAGGCGAGTACCAGGTCAAGGATTTGCCCCCCGGAACTTATACGGTGACGATCGCCGCCATGGGCTTCAAGGATTTTCAGGCGGCCAATGTCGCCGTAGAGGCCAACGGCACGCGCCGTGTCGACGCAACGATTTCACTGGGTACGATCAGCACGAATGTCGATGTCACCGCTGCGGTCAGCGGCGTGCAAGTAGAAACGGAATCCGCGGAGATGAGCGGAAGCATCGCCAGCAGGGAAATCACGACGTTTGGTTTGAATGGCCGCAATTTCACGCAACTCGTCGCCCTGGCGCCTGGCGTCAGCAATCAGACCGGACAGGATGAGGGAACCGTTGGCGTGAAGGGCAGTGTGAAGTACAGCGTCAACGGCGGCCGAGTGGAATACAACACGTACGACGTCGACGGCGGGGACATTCTGAACGCCAGCATCAATGGGAGCAGCAGTTCCTTGATTGTCTACCCCAGTCCTGACGCAATCGGAGATTTGCAGGTTCTGACCTCAAATTATGGCGCAATGTATGGACGGAGCGCATCGGGAACCATCCTGGCGACCACCAAGGCGGGTGGCAACGATTTTCACGGAGACGGGTACGCTTTCTTGCGCAACAATATATTCAACGCTCGCAACTTCTTCGACCAGACGGCGCATGCCCCGCTCTATCAGAAATATGATACTGGCGGAACCATCGGAGGCCCGCTGTACATTCCCGGACATTACAATACGAGCAAGGACAAAACGTTTTTCTTTTTCTCGGAGGAATACCGCCACGAAAGAGCGCCGATTAATTTTAATCAGGGCGTTCCGACAACGGCGGAGCGAAATTGCCTCAATGTTCCAGTCGCCCAACGCAACAAGTATTGCGGCGCCCCGTCCCGGCTCGATTCGAACCTGTATTACGGGGATTTCAGCGATGTCTGCCCGGCGACCAGCGCGATTCCCGGGATGCCGGATGGGTTTGCCGGGGTTGTGGCGGGGGGGCAGGCGGAATTCTCCCGCACAAACGGCACGACCAAGGATTCCAGCGGCAACCTCGTTCCCTATTTCCCGGATTGCCCGGGAAGGACGACCGGGTCCAACGGGATCTTTCAGACGTTTGCGGGAAATCTTGTGCCCATCAGTCCGGTCTCGGAAGCAATACTGAACACGAATTTAATCCCGTCGCCCAATTCGACAACCGGATGCAACTCAAAAATCGGGGACATCAATTCCACAATCGGCTCGTGCTATGACACGACGGTTTCGCCGCTGACGACCTGGCGCGAAGAGCTTTTCCGCCTCGACCACAACTTCACGCCAACGACAAAATTATATTTTCGATACATTCACGACGCCTGGGGCACGGTTGTCCCGACGCCGCAATGGGGCTACGTGCCGAACAGTTTTCCAACGGTCCAGAACCAGTTTGTGGGACCCGGGCTCAGCATGGTCGCGCACCTGACAAAAACATTCTCGACGCGATTCGTGAACGACACTTCGATGAGCTTCACTACGGACCACATCACCCTGAGCGACATCCCAGGTCCTGGGGTGGATTCGCTGGCTCGACCGTCTGCCCTGAACAATCCGCCATGTATTGACGCATCCGGCAAGCAGTGCGGAACGGGAGTGGCCAGCGGGATGGGATACATTTTCAACAACGGTTTTGGCGGAAAAATTCCAGGAATTGTCATCTCGGGAACAAACGCGGAATTCGGCGGAAAGGGTTTTGGCGTGGATCCGGGCTACATGCCCTGGCACCACTCCAACCCGAACTACAGCATGCGGAACGATGCCACGTTGTTGATGGGCAAGCATACGCTTAGCTTCGGGCTGCTCTACATCATCGCGCAGAGAAACGAAATCAATCCTCCGGTGGGCGCGAATACAGGAGATCTTCAGGGCGTCGCCTCTTTCACAAACGTAAATAACAGGAATACAAACGGCAACGCGTTCGCCGATTTTGAAGCCGGGAACATCCAGGCCTTTCAACAGGACAACACGCAGCACGCCTATCACAACAGTTACCAGATCGCGGAGCCCTACGTGCAGGACGATTGGAAAGTGACATCGCGGTTCACGGCGAATCTCGGCCTTCGCCTTAGCTTCTTTGGACTGTATCACGAGAAAAATCTGTATTCCTATAACTGGGTGGCCACACAATATTCGTCGGCCTTGACTGCGGGAGAATGTGTCGACCCGCTCTCCGGGGGATTGTTCGTTCCGGTTGCCATCAACTCGTCGCAGCCTTGCGGCGCAATTCCGAATAACGTTCCCATTCCCCTGAATATCAATAATCCAAGTCCACTGATTACGAATGGAGTGGTGCGCTGCGGAGTGGACACCTACGCGAACGGCCAGCAAGTCCCTACCGGGTGCATGTCAAATCACTGGTTCAACCCGGCGCCTCGAATCGGGTTCGCCTGGGATCCATTTGGGAACGGGAAAACGTCCGTCCGAGCCGGCTACGGTATTTTCTTTGAACATGGCACCGGCAATGAAGCAAATACCGGGTCACTGGAAGGAAGTCCCGGGAGCGCCTCCGTTGGAGGCGTGCTCGATATGACGCAATACTACCCGCTCGGCTGGGGATGTATTGGGAACGCCGGAGGGGGATGCGTCCCCAGTGGATCCTTCCCCGTGAACCTTACGTCGATCCCGACAAAGGTCACGTGGCCCTATGTGCAGCAATGGAGTTTCAGCATTCAGCGTGAATTGCCATGGAAAATGCTGGGAACGATCGCGTACGTCGGGAGCAGGGGCACGCACCTGACAGCCGATTTGCAAATCAATCAACTCGTCCCTGTCAATGCATCGCAGAACCCGTTTCTTCCGGGACAGGCGCTCACTCAGGGAGTTTGTACGGGATTCAATGCCGGCGTATTCAATGTGAATGGCAATCAGATCTTTGCCGGGCGGCCGGGCTATGTCAACCTGGAGGCCGCCTGCAGCGGTTTGAACAACCAGATCCCGACGCCGAATGCGTTGCGAACGCCCGGCTATGCGATCGCCCCTGGCCTTGGGCAGATTTTCTCACTACAAAACGTGGCTGCATCGAAATATAATGCGCTGCAAATCACGCTTCGCCACGCGGAAGGTCCCCTGACATTGGGGATTTCTTACACCTACAGTCACTCGTTCGACGATTCCTCGGACCGTTCCGATTCGTTGCTTGTCAATTCTTATAATCTGGCCCAGAACTGGGCGAGTTCCGACTTTGACCAGCGGCATCTCCTGAATATCAGCTACGTCTATCAGGTGCCGCTTCTGAAAGCCTATCAAATGTTTATAGACAAGGACTTCATCGACGACAACACTCCCGCTGCCCAGCGTCAAATGATCGGCTCTTCTGTTGTGGCCAAGCGCCTACTGGAGGACTGGGAAATTTCGGGAATCACCATCTACTCGACGGGCACCCCATTCAGCGTAGTCAACGGCGCGAGCACCAATGGCATATCGTCCTTGGACAATGCCGGCGTTGCGGCAGGAACCGGAGCCGGTTCGTATCCCGACCTTTGTTCCGCCTCTGTGCAAGCGGCAAATCCAGCTCCAATCACGAGCACGAATGGAGGACTGGTGATCGGCCCGCTGATTGGGAAGCCGGGAATGTTTTGCGCTCCGGAGGCACTGACATTCGGAAATGCCGGCCGAAACTCCCTGAACAACCCGGGCCAGTTTAATTTCGACTTGTCGATTATCAAATATTTTAAATTCAGTGAAACGCGAACCCTGCAGTTCCGAGTCGAGACCTACAACCTGTTCAACCACACGCAATTTCGGATTTACGACACGGCGAACGTGGGGAATCCAGGCAACAACGTGGTCAGTTGCTATGCAGGCGGGAATCCACAAACCGGTGCGGGCTATTCGGCTGGAAACTCGAGCTGCCTGGCAGGCAACTCGTTCCTTCATCCCGTGGATGCGCACCAATCGAGGACTCTTCAGTTCGGGATGAAGTTCCTTTTCTAAATAAGCTTCCCCATTGTCCCAGGCATTATTGGTGAGAATAATGCGTAGTGTCTCAGTCTGGCGGGAGGTTTTGGTAGCACAGGCTTCCGCTTGTCGATTTTTGATTTTCACCGGGCCCCAATAGCCCAAACCATTTGTGTTGTGGTTTCAAATTTGCTTGCAGTTTTCAGAATTCAAAATCCACAGGCTGAAGCCTGTGCCACTGCAACCCACATTAAGGTTTAGCTCAAGTTAAGCGGAAACTGAGACTCTTCCGAATACGGTGCCACCCGCATGGAAGATCTCGCGATGCCGGTTTTTATCTGGAAAGGGATTGCAACGATGCCATTCTGGATTTTAAAAACGGAGACCTGGCGGGTTTGAGTGAATTGCAGGGCGAAGAGCCGCTAAATTGCGGAGAAAACACCATTCGTGAGGTGTACAACTGCTTCTGTTCCCGATTGTTTGGAGCGGATCGATGTGCTGTAGAGCCTGACCATTTCCCCCTCAACGGAAACATCGACGGCGTTCGGGCAAAAGGCGGGCGCATTGAACCACTGGCCGGACATTCCTGTGAATTCCCAGCCATGGCCGAGGCATTCCAGTTTGCCGTCGATCGGAAAAGTTTCCGGCGTGAAGCCCTTTTTAATTCGACGCCGAAGCGGCCCGCGCTTTCAGCAATTCAGGGCCGAAGCCCAGGTCCATGCTGTGCAGGACTTCGAACACCCGGCGGTCGTCGTTGGTCTTCGCAATTTCGACCAGTCTGGAAATATCGATCATCAACGAATGCGCATCCCGCGGCCGCGAATTGATGACCGACAGTTTTTCGAAACAGGTTCGACTGAGCGTTTCGGAAGGAGCCACGAGCTCTTCCATTAATTTTTCTCCGGGACGCAGGCCGGTGATTTTCGTCACGATATCCTTTTCGGGCTCGAATCCCGAGAGCAGAATCATCTCGCGCGCCAGGTCAAGAATGTTTCGGGGATTGCCCATGTCCAGGACGAAGATCTCTCCGCCCTGCGCCAGGGTGCCGGCGCAGATGATGAGTTGTACGGCCTCCTTGATCGTCATGAAATAGCGGACGATGTCCGGATGCGTGATCGTGACCGGGCCGCCCTGAGCAATTTGTTTTTTGAAAAGGGGAATGACGCTGCCGCGGCTACCGAGCACGTTGCCGAATCGTACGCATGCAAACTTCACTCCCCGAGAATTCAACGCGGCCTGGACGAGCATCTCTCCGATTCGTTTCGTGGCACCCATCACATTGGCGGGGTTGACGGCCTTGTCCGAGGAGATGAACACAAATCGCTCTGCTCCGAACCTGGATGTGACATCGAGCATGTTTTGGGTGCCGACAATATTGTTGAGAACGGCCTCGGATGGGTGACTTTCCATTAAAGGAACGTGCTTGTGCGCCGCCGCGTGAAATACGAGTTGCGGCCGAAACTCAGAGAAAATTCCTTGGAGCCGGCAGGAATCTCGCACGTCCGCAATGTGCGGTTCCACCAGGACCGGCGATTTTGCGTTGCGCAATTCCTGATCGAGTTCATAGATCGAGTTTTCGTCCTTGTCCAGGATGGCGATTTTCGAAGGCGCCAGACGGATCAACTGTCTCACGAGCTCGCTTCCAATGGATCCGCCCGCCCCGGTTACGAGAATGCGTTTGTCCCTGTAGGTGGAGCTGGCGATTTGTTCGAACTCCTGAACCTCGACGCTTTCACGGCCGAGGACTTCCTCGGGTCGTGTCTCGCGAACCTGGCTGATCTGCACTTGTCCGCTCAGGATTTCTCCCAGGCTAGGAATAATCGTCGCAGGAATGTTGGCGCGCCGGCATCTGGCCAGAGCGCGCGTTAGCGTGGCACGGCTGGCCGTAGCCATGCTGATAATGACCTCGTCGATGTGAAGATGTTTCGCGAGACGTTCGAGGCTGTTGCCGCTACCGATTACTCTCGTGTTGCCAATCACGGAGCCGACCTTTTGCGGGTCGTCGTCCAGGAATCCCAACACGTCATAGGC
This sequence comes from Terriglobia bacterium, assembly GCA_963788335.1. Classification (GTDB taxonomy): domain Bacteria; phylum Acidobacteriota; class Terriglobia; order Acidiferrales; family UBA7541; genus Palsa-360. The sequence goes on along the minus strand of CAWBGM010000018.1, from coordinate 1,137,573 downwards.
GCGATTCGTTTCCAGTTCCTTGCGCAACATGATACCGGCTCGGCCCGCGCCGTAGAGAAGAACGCGTTTCGGCGGGTGTTCAGGCGCTGTCGCTGCGCTTTTCTGGCGCAAATACAGGATTCGACGAAAAGCGCGAATGGCCATGGAAGCTACTAGGGCGAACAAACCATCCAAGGCGACCACACTCAGGGGAATTCGAGCCCATGCGCCGAGCGGGCCGCTCAAAAAGACCAAAAGCCGCAGCGATGCAAGCAACGCTGAGACACTGGCAATCGATTTCACGACTTCCAGCGCGTCCCAGAAAGAGACAAACCGCCAGACGTGCCGGTAGATCCCCATCCGGAAATTCACCGCGAGGCGAGCTGCGACGAGCATTGGCAGCCAGAGAAGCATCTGCCGTAAATCGAAGCCGGCGGGCCAACCCTCCCGGCGGGTGACGTAAGCCAGAAGGAACGCGAAGGCAAAACAGCCCGCGTCCAGAATTATTTGATTCGTGCGGGAATATAAAGGGAAAATTGTTTTCATGTCGATTCTCAACGTTTGCCTGAAGGGTGAAGGCTACCCGTGCGGAGTGCTGACTTTTTTTCTGGTCCTGGGTTTATTTCTATGGCTTGTGCAATAGCGGTTTTGGAGCTCGACGCAGACTGCCGGCTATGTTCACAAATGTGCCGACGATGAGCCGTAAATCGACCATCAGACGCACATCGTTGCTGTATTCCAGATCGACCTCGAGCTTTGCGGGAAGGACATGAGAAAGATAATAGCCTTCGGTGTCGGAGTGGCCGGCCAGGATCTGTTCCTCATACACATTTGCGGAAGGGCCTGTAATCCCGGGCTTTGCCAGAAGGACTTTTTTTTGCGCGTCCGTATATTTTTCCGTGTAACGAGGGACTTCGGGGCGGGGTCCAACGAGGCTCATACTGCCGCCCAACACATTCAGCAACTGCGGCAACTCATCGATTTTGGTTTTTCGCAACCAGGCGCCCAGCGGCGTAATTCTGGCGTCTCCCGCCGCTGTCACCGCGGGTCCGGTCTCGGCGCCACCATGCTTCATCGTCCGGAATTTAAAGATCAAAAATGGTTTTCCGAACTGGCCAACCCTGATCTGCTTGAAAAAAACCGGGCCGTCGCTGGTGAGCTTGACTGCCACGGCGACGATTGCAAAGGGGATCAGCAAAACCACGAGGCCAGCGAAAGCGCCGGCGGCGTCCAGCAGTCGCTTGCCGCTTCGGGCGTAGAAAGTAGACCCCATGCGAGTTCCCGCAAGAGTCGATTTTGACGAGAAGTTCATCTTCGAAATTCAGCCGCGATCTCATGCAGCGCTTCGCTGACGCGGGCGCCGTCTTCTCCCGTCATTCCAGGATAGATGGGGAGCGAGATGGCGCGTTCGAAATGTTCTTCGGCCATTGGAAATTGTCCGCGTCGATATCCCAGCCTGGACTGATACAGCGGGTGAAGGTGCAGCGGAATAAAATGGACGGAGGAACCGATGCCGCGCAGCTTGAGCTCCTCGATGACGCGATCCCGATGAATTCGGAGAACGGATGGATTGGTCTGTATGACGAACAGGTGCCACGCGTGTTGGCCGTCATCTGAAATTGCCGGGAGATCGAACGCATCCAAATGGGAGAGTGAATCCGCGTACTGTTGAGCGATTTCCGCCCGGCGATCTCTCATCGATTCGCATTTGGAAAGTTGGGCAATTCCAAGCGCGGCCTGAATGTCGGACAGGTTATATTTGAACCCCGGATCGAGGATTTCGTAGCGCCAGGTTCCTTCCGCGCTGTATCTCTTCCAGGCGTCGCGGCTGATGCCATGCAGACTCAAACGGCGAATGCGGTCCGCGTACAGGTCATTGTCGGTGGTGACCATGCCGCCCTCGCCGGTTGTTATGGTCTTGGTCGCATAAAACGAAAAGCAGGTAATGTCGCCAAGAGTGCCCACCATTTTTCCTTTATAACGTGCAGGCAGTGCATGAGCGGCATCTTCAATTACTTTCAGTTTGTGTTTGGAGGCCAGATCGAGAATTGCATCCATGTTGCACGCAAGGCCGGCGTAGTGCACAGGCAGAATCGCACGGGTTCGGCCGGTAATGGATTCCGCCACGCGATCGGGATCCATGTGAAACGATCCCGCCTCGCAATCGACCAGCACGGGCCGCGCGTTGAAATAGAGGACGACTTCGCTTGAAGCCGCGAAGGTCATGGTCGGCACAATCACTTCATCGCCTTCCTGAAGTCCGATTGCGGCCAGCGCCAGATGCAAAGCGGCCGTACACGAATTCACGGCGATCGCGTGCTGCGCACCGGTAAAGCGGGCGAACTGAGATTCAAACTGCTGAACACGCGGGCCCGTGGTGAGCCACCCGCTTTTCAGCACCTCCACAACGGCGCCAATCTCTTCCTCTTCAATCAGAGCGCGATGAAACGGAAGGAACTCGGTTGCTGTTGCGGGCGTCACTCGACTTTTTGGGGCCGCCATAACCGTCCTTAGATCCTTGTCTCGACCGTTGCCAGCCGCTCGCGTTCAGATTGATTATTCAATTGAGCGACCCATTCGCGCGTCAGCTTGGACCATTCGAAATTCAGCTTCACGAAGCTGCGGCCATTTTTGCCGAGTTCCTCGATCCATTCGGGCTTTTCAATGAATTGCAGGATGGCATTTGCCAGGGCTTCCGGATTTTCCGGGGGGACGACAATTCCAGCGTTGGCGTCCTGCACAAGCCGCGCGGCTTCGCCACGTCCGACAAAGATCACGGGCTTGCCCGATGCCAGGACTGGAAAAATCTTGGACGGGCGAGCGCCGTCATGGATTGCTGTTCCCAGCAGTGACGCGAGCCCTGCTTCTGCAATCGAGAAGAATGGCGGCAGATGCGCGGAGGGAACCGGATCGTGAAAACTGACGTTGCGAAGTTCCAATTTTTTGGAAAGCTGTTGCAATGTGGAACGTGCGGAGCCGTCGCCGAGAAATAGGAAATGTATTTCGGGATTCCCGCGTAACAGGCCGGCCGCCTGCAAAACATAGTCGAGTCCGTGCGAAAAACCCAGCGTTCCTGCCCACAGGATGATTTTCTTGCCTTCCAGGCCGAGTTTCTTTTTTAAGTCGAGGTCCGCCGGGCTAGGTTGGAAGCGGTCCGTGTCCACGCCGTTCGGCAAAAACAAGACTCTGCGGGAAGGGACATCCTTCTTCCGGAGAAGCGATTCGCGAATCCCATCCGTTACCGCGTTGATGTACGCAGCCTTCCGGTAGCTCCAGCGCTCTATCGCATAAAGCATTCGAAGCAGAATGCCATCCTTCAGTATCCCACCCTCCACGGCGGCGTCGGGCCAGAGATCCGCAACATTCAGAATGAACGGCGCGCGATACCACAGCCCCGCAATATACGCCGGAAGGCTCAGAAACAAGGGCGGCGCCTCCACGAAAATATAATCCGGTTTCTTGACAAAAAAAAGTCCGAATAGGGAAGTGACCGTGAACGATCCGTAATTGAGCATCCGCCGGAATCCGCTGCCCAGGGCCGGATAAAGCCAGACGCGGTGGACCGTAATCCCGTCCAGAATCTCACGCCGGTAGAATGTGCGTTGATATCCGGAAAAAATCTTTCCCCTCGGATAATTTGGAAGGGAAGTGACAACTTCAACCTCGTGGCCCAGCCGTTTCAACTCGTTCGACATGGACCACAACCGGGTTTGGGGAGCGCCGATTTCCGGGGCATAGTACTGGGTCAGAATCAGGAATCTCACGTCTTGGGATCTCCATATACGCTGGAGCGGAGTTTTCCTCCGCCCGGGAGCGGTTCATTTTCGATTCGGCTAGTCCGGACAGTCGGCACTGGTCAGTTCCAGATACAGGTCGATCAACTTTCGAGCTTCGCTATCCCAGCAGTACTCGGCCAACATGGCAGCCTGACCGCGGCGGCCCATTTCCTCCGCTTCCTTCGGATGCGTGAGGATATATTCAATGGCTTTGGCGATTTCCTGTGGATTCTTTGGGTCGACGAAAATCGCGCACTCCGTTTTCCCCAGGATCTTCCGCCAGAGTGGGAAATCCGAAGCGATGACCGGCAAACCCGCGCCCATGTATTCAAATATTTTTGTGGGCATGGATTCCCGGTGATTGGGTTCCGGATAAAAAAGCACCAATCCCGCACGGACCTTATAGAGGAGGCGAAAAGCACTGGGCTGATCCAGCCAGCCATGATGTCGAACGCTGGTCCACCCGGCATTCTGGCGCAGTTCCTCGGGTTTCACATCGTCTGGAATTTCATTTCCGGCGAGTTCCAGGTTGGCTTGCAAATGTTTTGGAACCAGAGCCATGGCGGACACCATCTCCCGGATCGCCCGAATCCGGCTGATGCCGCCAATGTAGGCAACGGACTGTTCACGCGATTCCCAGGGGGAAGAATTATGGCCATGTACAATTTCCGAGGGATAAGGAAAGTTGTGAACAATTACGGTGCGGCGATTATACGGGTAGAACCTCTCGGCGACCGAGAAGCGTTCCGGGACCAGGGCCGTAAGACGGCGGGCGGCAATCTTCTCAAGCTGCGCCGCCAGGTGAGCAACGATACCCCGGCTCCATTTGGGCAGGTACGATCTGGACATGATGACCGCCGGCATGTCTTCGTGAATGTCGTAGATCACCTGCTTGCCATGCGCCCGCAGGAGCAGGCCAGCGGGAATCAATTCGGCATCATGAAAGTGGTAAACATCGGCATTTTCTTTTATCGCTCTGCGGTAAACGCTCCAGGTGGTTTGCGTCATCCTGCGGAACCTTGACGGATTCCGCGGAATCGATTTGATTTGAATCGTATCCCGCACGGTATCTTCGGTGTGAAGTCCTACCACGGTGACGTCGAATCCGGCCCGGGCAAGTGAGCGGCATTCCTTATGAAAAATGCGTCCGTCGAGGGCGGAGTGGTTCGAGGTCATGTGAACGATTTTCGCCGTCTTGGTCATAGGGATCCTCGCGTTGGCGTAGTGGGTCGAATTGGCCGAATGTGAGATGGCAGGCGTAGCGCTCGTGACATTTTCTTCTAGTACGGTCGATTTGTAGGTTTGGTCAGGCATGGATTTTCGAATCTCTTTAAGTTTCCGTTGATCCGCCCAGCCGGCGCCGGAGTGTTCACTTGTGCGGGGCAGTGGTTATCAAATGGGCGGAACGTGAAACCGTCCGGCGGGAGACGAACGCCGGCCCGATCAGGGAAGGATTGATTCCTGAATGCGACCTGCTGCACCGACCCCCAAGGCCACCGGCTGTTCTGAAATGCCGCCGGACACATTGTTATCTTCCGGGGAAAACGGGCTGCCGTCATCGGACAAGTTTAAAAGGATGGTTATGATTCGCTCTGCAGCACGACCGTCCCATTTTTCGGGAATCCGGTGATCGCCAAGGCCCCGATTTAACGCGTTTAACGCCGCGTGGCGAATCGCCTGAGGATCGGAACCCACAAGTATGTTTGTGCCCACTGTACAAGTAATCGGCCGCTCCGTGCTTGAACGGAGAGTCAGACACGGTATTCCCAGCACGGTCGTCTCTTCCTGGATTCCGCCGCTATCGGTCAGCACCAGTCGCGAACGGCTCACCAGCCCGAGGAACGGCAAATAACTCAGAGGCTCAGTTACCAGAATGTTTCGCCGCTGTTCCAGCGTGGCCATCAAGTCGAATTCCTTCAAACGTCCCAGAGTGCGAGGATGAACGGGAAACACGATGGGAAGCTGTTCGGAAATTTCCAGGATCGCGTCCAGAATTCCTGTCAGGCTTGCGCGTTGATCCACGTTGACGGGACGGTGAAGAGTCAGGACGCCAAAATTGCGATCCGACAATCCCTGTGGCAACGGAGAGGACCTCGCGTCGTCCACGGTGCGAAGCAGACTGTCAATCATGGTGTTGCCCACAAAATGAATCTTGATCGGCCGGATGCCTTCCCGCCGGAGATTCTCGGTAGCGAAAACATCCGTCGTGAAGAGCAGATCGGCAATCGCATCGGTGCAGAGTCGGTTGATTTCTTCCGGCATTGTCATGTCGCCGGAGCGCAATCCAGCCTCCACGTGAGCAACTTTGATCCCCAGTTTCTTCGCGGCGATGGCGCAGGCCATCGTCGAGTTCACGTCCCCCACGACCACGACCCAGTCGGGTGAATGGTCAAGGCAGGCACGCTCAAAAGCAACCATGACGCGTGAAGTTTGTTCGGCATGCGACCCGGCGCCGACACCCAGGTTGATGTCCGGCTCGGACATATGCAGGTCCCGGAAAATACCTCCGGACATGTTTTGATCGTAGTGCTGCCCGGTATGAACCAGGACGACGGAGAGATTCGGGCGCTCGGCCTGCTGACGGCGCAATGCGTCCATCATCGGGGCGACCTTCATGAAATTCGGCCGCGCGCCTGCGACGACAAAAATCTTCATCCCGCAACTCTCTCTGGGCCCAGGAGTTCGTTTACGATTTTTATCGATGATTTCCCATCGCCGTACGCGGAAGAGGTTCGCCATTCCTGATGACCATTTTCCCGGACGGCTGCGTGAATGGCCTCTCGATCCGCCCCGACAATTCGATTCGCGCCCAATTGAACCGTCTCCGGCCATTCCGTGGTGCGCCGGAGCGTCACGCAGGGGACTCCGAGGTAGAACGCTTCCTTTTGCACTCCACCCGAGTCTGTCAAAATTTTGCGCGCATATTTTTCCATGGCGATCATTTCCAGATAGCCGAGCGGTCCGACGGGCCGGATCATCCCGTTTGTTGAAATGTTGGCCTTTGCCAGGATCTGTTTCGTGCGAGGATGAACCGGAAATAGGACGGGAAGATCAAGAGACCCGACCGCGTCCAGGATCGATCTCAGATGGTCCGGATGATTGGTGTTTTCCGCGCGGTGCAACGTCAACAGGTAATAGTTGCCGCGTTCCAATTCGAATTGCCGAAGGTTTTCATCCACGCGGCGCTCCGCAAATTCCGAATTCTGGAGCAGCGCGTCGTACATCAAATCTCCGACCATGGCAACGCGACGATGAAGCGGGTCATTCGCTGAACCGATTCCTTCCCGGCACAAATTCTGAACAGCGCTTCCGGAGGGGGCCAGCAGGAGTTGACTGAGATGGTCGGCAACGATCCGGCCCTGCTCTTCCGGCATGGTCATGTCGGAACTGCGGCAACCGGCTTCCACATGAGCGATCGGGATGTTGAGCCGTGCGGCGACGAGTGCTCCCGCCAAAGTCGTGGTGGTATCTCCATAAATAATCACCCAATCGGTCTGTTCGGGGTCCAGGACGCGTTCCAGACGATGAATCATGCGGGCAAGTTGCGTGCCGTGCGTTCCGGAGCCCACGCCGAGATTGTGATTGGGCCGGGGAATCTGCATCTGCATGAACAGGAGTTCGGCGATCTCATGGTCGTAATGCTGGCCCGTGTGAATGATGCGGTGCCGGATATGGCCCCCGCTGGATTGCTCGTTGTACGCCTGAATGGCACGGCACACAGGAGCGATTTTGATAAACTGCGGCCGGGCTCCGACAATGCTCACCCACGTAAGACACGCGGGACTTTTTGGAACTTCGTTTGAAGGCATTCTTGCGGGTTCCTCAATATTTGTATTTTATTTCTCAGTTGTGCGGATGGCCCTGCCCGGCTTGCTGTGCGCGACGAATCACGGCGTCGAAGCGTGGCGCGCTCTGTGGCAAAAAAGCCTGGTAGTCCCCGTTGGAAGAGGCATAAATCCAGTTGTACCGGTATGATTTCAAAAGCAACTCGAGGTAAGGCTCAAACGCTTCGATTGTCGGGACCGGTGAAGTCCCGCAATCTCCTTCCTTCATCCAGTCTTTCTTCCTCGCTGCTTCACTCCAGAGCGTCATGGTGCCCGCTAATTCGAGGGCGCCCTGGTACTTCCGCAATTGGGGATTAAGTTTTTCCGCGCGGTCTTGAATCACCCTGCGAAATTCATCCAGATTCTCGTGGCAATAGCCGAGAGCGCCTTCGCCCCCGGAGAGAACTCTCAACTGAAAATGTTTTTTTTGAATCTCGTCCAGCAAACCGATCGCGATGTACGTCGGTGAAGGATAATAGGGCTGATTGTCGATGGTTTTGAAACCCGCCCGTGTAAATCCGGTGTATGGAAACCAGAGTGTCGCCTCCGGGTATTCCGCCGCAGCGGCGACCGCCAGGCGCGCGCCCAATTGTTTCAGAAGGACAGCGGTTTCTTCTGGCGTCTTCGCGATTTGACGGGCAAGCTCGCCGATATCGTAGGCGCCGTAAAAATTGTAGAACTCCAGGTCCAGCAGAACTCCGGGTGCATTGGTCTCCCTCGCAGCACGAAGGGAATTCGACCAGTTTTTCAGGAAATCCGTGCGTGCTCCGCTTTTATCTTCCAAATCGGCGCCCCGGAACTTGCGAAAATAGGCGTCGTTCGAATATGGATCTTTCTCCTTCGGATCGATTGCAATCATCCGATTGACGTAAACCCAGGGCCAGATATCCTTCCCGGTGAATTGTTTCCAGTTTTCGATCTTATTTTTCATCTGGGGTGACGATGGAACAGGAGAAGTGTCGTAAGCATGCAGGAAGGCAACCGCCAAACCGTCGTACGGTGATTTGTCGAACTGCCTCAGCTGGCTCGCATCGAGCAGCGAAGCAATCGCCGTATTGACGAGGAGCAGATAACGACCGCCGAGCTGTTTGCCTCCGGCTTGTTGCTTTGCCGAGCCGCCGATGGCGGCGCCCCCGACGATCAGCAGCAGAAGTAAGGCTCTTGCCTTCCGCATAGGCAACGCGCCGCGAGTTGCGGCTATTTGCACGCGCGTTCCATGACTTTCCGGACAGCCAGGACAGTGTCGTTCATGTCGACATCCGACAAGGTTGGATGGACCATGAACATCAGGCTGGTTTCGCCCAGCAATCGCGCGACAGGGAGACGATTCTCCGGACGTATTCCCTCGAAAGCTTTCTCAAGATAAATTTCACTGCAGCTTCCCGAAAAGCAGGGGACCCCTTCCGCCACGACGGAACGAACGATGCGATCCCGATGCCAACCGTCCGCCAGGCGATCCGGGCGCACAAAGACGTAATATTTGTAGTACGAATGTTGCAAATCCTTCTCGGGGCTGACGGTTCGGAGCGCGGAAAGTTCCGAAAAAGCGCGATCGAGGATCTCGGCAAATCGACGGCGTTTCATCACCCAGGAATTGAGCTTGGATAACTGCACCCGGCCAATGGCAGCCTGCATTTCCGTGAGCCGCCAGTTCGTACCGAACGAATCGTGCAGCCAACGGAATCCAGGTGGGCGAGGCTGTCGAGAAGCTGCTTCGAAATGCTTTCCGTGATCCTTATAACTCCAGGCGCGCCGCCACAGGTCATCTTCATTTGTGGTGACCATGCCGCCTTCGCCGCCGGTTGTGACGATCTTGTCCTGGCAGAACGAAAACGCGTTGATGTGCCCGATCGAACCGACGGACCTGCCTTTGTAGCGCGCACCGTGCGCTTGCGCACAATCTTCAATCACTTTCAATCCGTGTTCGCCGGCCAGCGACATGATGGAGTCCATATCGCAAGGCCAGCCTGCCAGATGAACGGCGATAATCGCTTTCGTCCGCGCCGTCAATACATCGCGAACCGTTTCCGCCGTGATGTTTCCGCTCTCCTGGTCAACATCGGCCATTACGGGTCGAGCGCCACGAAGCGCGATGGAACTCCCGCAGGCGATGAACGTGCGGCTGGAAGTGATGACTTCATCTCCTGGCCCGACGCCCAACGCATACAGGGCAAGTTCCAGAGCTGCGGTTCCGTTTGAAACGGCGATGGCGAATTTTGTACCAACGTACTTCGCATATTCCGCTTCAAATTGACGAACCTCGTCGCCGGTCCAGTAATTTACCTTACCCGTGCGCAAGACAGCCGCCGCCGCTTCAATTTCATCGTCCTCAAAAAAGGGCCATGAGGCAAAAGGGTTTTTCCGGATTGCTGGTCCACCGTCGATCGCCAGCTTCGAAGCAATCACAGTGGAAATTGCGGCTGCGGACATCTGCGGGATTCTCCGGTTTCTTTGATAACGGCGAATGAGTCTGGTTCAGGGAAGCAACTGGGAAATACTTGCACCCAATGCTACGAATCAGCGGGCGCCCGGCAATGTCTTTTAACCCATCTTCTGCAAGCAGTTCGAAAAGCGAATCAGGAATCCAGAAATGCTTCAAGACGATTCAAAGTTTCGCGCTTCAATTGATTGGGAAGGAATCTCCCGGCAATGGCTTGGACCCCGGCCTCATTGATCCGCAATTCATTCCGCAGGTGCAGAAAATAAAGAGATTCAATGTGATTGCGCGCGTCATTAGGGGTCTCTGCCATTCGGCTTCCGCGAAACGGGTACGTCCAGATCACATGGCGGCCGTACCCGAGCGCTTCGAGAACCATGTGGGAAAGCCCATCATGACGAACCGGACGCCAGAAAATGGTTGCCCGGCGGTAAAACTCCGACATGTCCTTGATGCGTCCGTGGACGTGAAGATTTGATGGCGCATCGGGAATCGTCCCGTTCAGGAGTCCGACGAGTTCGAAGGGAATTTTCGGCAACGCTCTAGCCACTTCCAGAATCCGGTCAAGGCCATATAAATTGCCCCGCGACACATCCGGCATGTAGACAAGCACCGAGAAATCGGCAGGGAGGGGCATGGGCCGTTCCGGAACGAACGCGGCCGGCAAGGGCACCCATTCACAGGGAATTCCCATTGCGCGCACTTCCTCCGCCAGCCATTCGGATTCGGCCCAGTGAAGAAGATTTTTAGTGATCCAGGACTGCGCCCTCCCGGCGTCGACATCCTTGCGGCTGCGAAGCGTGTCGCTTCCGATCCAGTGAATAATTAATTTCTCTTTACCGAGCAATTTGGCTGCATGCAGGAACTTCCCAAAAGTCACGCGGCCGCCAATCTGGTAAGCCAGGTGACAGGTGCGGAGATCGCGCACCATTGCGCCCAGGTTCTTGATCCCTTTGTCGGGGTAATAGCGGAATTCCCATCCGTCTCCGCGCATCAGATTCGCAAAGGCTTTTCCGAAGACCGGCAGTCCGTGAACGAGCACACGGCGCGCCGGGGTCGGGCCTGGAGACATATTTGATTTGTGCAGCGTCGCGGCTGGTGAAAAGCTCATTGGTAGGTCCCGGGATCGTTCTTTCGAAAAATAATTTCAGCGAACTAGACTTGGCCTGCCACTGCGGTCCTGATTCGAAGCGGCTCGGCAATGACCTGCCTTGCCGGACGAGCAATTTCGCAAACCGTGTCCTCCTGGACCGAATAGGTGGCTCCGCATTCAGGGCACAGCCCAACTCCGGCGGAAACATCCAGACGGGCCCCGCAGCGGCAAACCCAACCCACCTGGCGGGCAGGGACTCCAACCATGAGGGCAAAGTCGGGAACATCGCGAGTAACAACTGCGCCCGCGCCGACAAGCGCGAATTCGCCGATGGTCACGCCGCAAACGATCGTTGAATTGGCGCCGAGCGTGGCGCCGCGCTTCACGAGTGTCTCCCGATATTCCGACTTTCGATTTACATGACTGCGTGGAGTCATCACATTCGTAAAAACCATGGAGGGGCCGCAAAAAACGTCGTCCTCGAGGCGAACCCCGGTATAGAGGGAGACATTATTCTGGATTTTGACGTTGTCGCCGATGTGCACATCGGAGGCCACGTGAACGTTTTGCCCCAGATTGCAAAGCCGCCCAATCGTGCTGTTCGCCATCACATGCGAGAAATGCCAGATCTTCGTGCCTTCTCCGATCCTGACCGGACTATCCACCACGGCGGACGCATGAGCAAAGTAATTTGGCGGGACTGCGTTGTTCGTGGGAATCGAGCGCCCCTGCTCTCGCACGGATTGGCTCGCGGCGTGGAGGATGTTCAGAACGCGCAGGCCGTTTTCGCCGTCGGTGCGCGGCGTTTTTCGTCCTTTCACGCATTCAAGGAAGTGCAGACATTCCAGTTCGAGCGGCTCCGCGTTGCTGATGGGAACGACTTCGCCTTCCGCTTTTCGCGCCACGGGAACGCGATTGACCCAATCGATCTGATGGGGATAGAGGGTCAGCTTTCCCTCCGCTTTTGTGTCATCGAAGACCGCCATCTTGCGGTCCCCCACGATGATGAGTTTCTGTTCCTTGAAGGGATGCAGCCAGCTCACAAAAACGTGCGCGTTCACCCCGCTTGCGAATTTCATCGTTGTCAAAGTGATATCGGAAATCGAATGGTTCAGGTAGCTCGCGCCCTGCGCTGCCACGTGCGTGGGAACCTCGTCCAGAAAATACAAAATGGCCGAGATGTCATGCGGCGCGAAACTCCAGAGGATGTCCTCCTCGGTTCTGAGCTTCCCCAGATTCAGACGGGAGGAGGCGATGTACTCGATTTTCCCAAGTTCGCCGGCATGCAGCATTTCCCGCAATTTCAGAATTGCCGGATGGTATTGGAGCAGGTGTCCGACCATCAGAATGCGAGATTGTCTTCGCGCCAATTCAACCAGTTCCTGTCCTTCCTGGATGTGCAGCGCTAGGGGTTTTTCAACGAACACGTCTTTTCCGGCAAGCAGCGCTCTTTTTGCCAGTTCGAAATGCTGGGCCGCCGGCGCCGCAATCGCCACGCCCTGAATTTCCGGAGAGTCCAGAAGCGTTTGAAAATCCTGCGTGCCGAACGTCGAGTACGTCCTGCTCAATTCGTCCACGCGGCTGGCCGCGGTATCGCAAACAGCCGCGAGGCCGCCCAGAGCATGAAAATTCCGGACCAAATTGCGCCCCCAGTAGCCGCATCCCACCACGCCGATTCGGGGCATTTTGTCGTCCATCATCGAGGGCCTCTTGTCTTCTTTCCAGGTTCGGTCGTCCAACGTTTCTGGAGATTTACAGATGGAATTCTGATTCGCCGCTTATCTGCTCCGGGCGTAGAAATCCCGGATCGAGCCGGCAATGCCATCCTGCTGCGATTGCTTTAATTCCGGATAAATCGGCAGCGACAGAACTTCGCGGCTGGCAAGTTCAGAGTGAGGGAACTGCCCGGTTTGATAGCCCAGATACTCGAACGCAGGCTGGAGATGGAGGGGGGAGGGATAGTAGATTTCAGCGGTGATTCCCGATTCTCGCAGATGGTTTCTCAGCCCCTCGCGTTCGTGGGTCCGAATTGTGAATTGATTGTAAACATGGACCGAATCCGAAGGCGGAGAACTCGGAACCTTTACAAATCGTGACAGCCCCATTTCCTCAAACAGGCGCCGGTAACGGTCCGCGCGAAGTTGCCGTTCATGAGTCCACTCGTTGAGATGCCCGAGTTTTACACGAAGAATCGCTGCCTGAAGCGAATCCAGCCTGCTATTCGCCCCGAGGATCTCGTAGTGATATTTCTTCCGCGCTCCGTGCACGCGCAGGAGCCGCAAGCGATCCGCCAGTGCGTCGTTATTCGTGCTCACCAGGCCGCCGTCGCCTGCGCCGCCCAAGTTTTTGGAGGGGAAGAAGCTGAAGCATCCCGCTGTGCCGATCGCCCCGACATTGCGATCCCGGTATCGCGCGCCGATTGCCTGTGCGGCATCCTCGATCACCGCCAACCCCCGGTCGCTCGCAAGTTCGACAATTCGATCGAGTTCCGCAGGCAATCCAAAAAGATGGACGGGAAGAATGGCGCGCGTTCGCGAAGTGATCGCGGATGGGATGCGATTAACATCAATATTAAATGTTTCCGGATCGATGTCGACAAAAACAGGTCTGGCTCCCACTCGCGCAATGGATCCGGCTGTCGCGATGAATGTGAACGGCGTCGTAATGACTTCATCGCCCGGACCAATTTCACTTGCCATCAACGCCAGGGTCAGGGCGTCGGTCCCCGAAGCGCACGAGACGGCATGCGCGACCCCCAGCAGAGCCGCAATTTCCTTCTCGAGGCTTTCTACTTCGCTTCCAAGAATGAAGTGCTGGCTCTCCATCACGCGAGTAATCGCCGTCATTACATCGGCACGGATGGAGGCGAACTGCGCTTTGAGGTCGAGAAATTCCACGCGATTTGAATTCGGTGCCGGCGGCTGACGCAGAGATGTATCCGCGGACACCGATCGCAGAACGCCGTCATTGGATGGAAACGAAGACACCTGAATGCTCCTTGGGCCGGGACTTTTTTATGGTTTGTGCTGATGAACTAAGGCCGCGTTCCGATTCTGTAGCCGACCGCGTAAACGGCAAGGCCGTCCGCGGTAGCCATGGCAATATCTCCCATGACCTTCAAAGTTTTCTTTGCGCCGCTTTCGGGCACGTAGAGAATATCGTTGGGTGCAAGAACCTCATCGATGCCTTTTCCGGCCATCATTTGTGCAATATCGACGGGAATCTCTTTCCTTGCGTCGCTGGTGGATTGCCGGATAATCAGGCAGTTGCGAGTTGCGGCCACCGACTTGAAACCTTCCGCCAGCGCGACCGCTTGCATCACTGAGATACCGGAATTGGTATCGGAGATCGCAAAACCGCCGGGTTTGGTCACGGCCCCGACGACGTAGACGATGTTAGCGGCCGAAACGTTAATCACGTCGCCGCTTTGCACACGCACATTTGCCGAGACATCCTCGCCTTTGAGCAGCCTGCTCACATCGATGATCTGAACCGAGCCGACAGCGGTTCCGGTGGCTTCCGCGCTGGCGGCCCCGCGCACGATCGTCACCGTGCCGCCTGAGTTCGGAAGGGCGCCGCCGGCCATCGAGAGGGCATCCAGAACCGTAGTCTTTCGCTGCAAAGGGTATACCGCGGGCTTCGCCACCGCGCCGAGGACGGTAATTGTGCTCCCACGAAAATCTTCCACGAAGACGTTGATTCTCGGGTCGCGCAGTTGCTTAGCATCGATAAACGCCTGTCGCACAGTGTGGGAGAGTTCGAGCGGCGAGTTGCCTTCGGCACGAATGGCAGTGGAAAGGCCCGGCAATTCAATCAGGCCGCTCTCGCTGACGCGAAACCTGCCGCCGAACTCCGGAGCATCGGACACCGAGATTGCCAGCACGTCGCCGACTCCAATTTTGTAATCTCCCTGATCCATGGAAGTGATTTCGTCGCGCCCCGGTTTTCCCGGTCCATTTGACTGCGCGGCAGCGAAGCCCGCGGACAGGAGCCCAAGTGCGAGGAATGTACATACGGATTTGCGAGCGAATACCAGAACGTGCGGTGTTTTAATTTTCATGGTCGGACCTTTGGTCTGGCTCATGCAGCGGAAGACCGAAGAATGGTTTTTAAGCGTGCGCGCCTTTCGCCTTTTCGGGACCCGGCTTGGGAGGGTCGATCGGGCCCAATTTCGGCGAGGAGTAGTAGCGAAGGTCTCCATTCATTTTGCGGCTGTATCCGTAATTGTAATAATGATAGTCGGCTGATCCAAGATCCATGCGATTCAAGACGCACCCGACGACCGGGGCGTGCACTTCGTCAAGCAATTGAAGGCACCGAGTGGCCGCGCGCCGTGTCGTCAGTCCGTAACAACTGACCACGACGACAACGTCCACGAAGGTCGCAAGGACCCGCGCGTCCGATAGCGGGATGATTGGAGGCGAATCGATGACGACATAATCGAAGCTATTTTTGAGCGTTGTCATCAACTCGAGCATTTGGTCCGACGCAATCAGATCTGCCGGATTTGGCGAAAAAGGACCCGCGGGAAGGATGGCGAGGTCCGGAAAACCAGGCGCTGTGGACAACGCGCTATCCAGGGGCACGGCGCCGGTCAGCACGTGGGTGAGCCCCACATTGGTGCGGAGGCCAAATACTTTCGCCAGCATTGGCTCGCGCAAATCGCCTTCGATCAGGCAGACCCTCCCGCTCTGGGCGTACACTTTTGCCAGGTTAATGGCGATCGTTGTCTTTCCTTCGCCCGGCATTGAGGAAGTGATGAGGATCGTGCGCGGCGGCGCGCCCGGTTTCGAAAACTGTAGCGCGGTACGAAGGTCGTTCACCGCTTCCGCGGCGGCGGCATGCAAACTGTTCCAGTGCAGGTCCAGAACCTTGCTTGTTGAAGCATCCGAGGATGAGCCTGGGAGGGCGGCATAGGCTGCCGAGGGCAATCGGCCGCTTCGCTGAGTTGCGCCCGTTTCAATCCTTGGAAAGATTGCAAGCGACGGCAGTCCAGTCCATTCCATCGTATCGTCCGGGGTTCGAACTGTATTATCAAAGCTGTCGCGAACGAACGTAAACACCAGGGCAAGCAGGCCGCTTACCATGGCGCCGATCGCTATGATCAGCTGGCGGCGCGGACCCGCCGGGGATCGGGGCATGCCGGCAAGATCCACGATTTGAACGTCACTGGAGCGAAGGCCGGCATAGATGCCCGCTTCTTTCAGGCGAGACTGCAGGGTATTGTAAAGTTCCACATTTGCAGCCGCCTCATTTTTGAGAAGTCGGTAGGCCACCTGATGCGAGTTGGCGTCGCCCATCTGAGCTGTCAACTTTTCTCTTTCCTCGAGGATCATGTGCTCGCGGTCGCGGGCCACCGTCAGGGAGTTCCGCACACGGTTCGACATCCTGGTCCGTTCGGCTTCGACCTGGGTTGCGAATTCCTGGGTTTCGCCCTCCAATTTTTTGACGTTCGAACTTTCGTCACCGTAAGTCGTTCGAACCTGCGCGAGTTGGGCGCGAACGTCCGCCAAGTGCGACATCAAATTTTGGTATAGCTGGTCGTCGCGGACCGCGGGGACCGTATCGCCCTGTCCGGTATCGATCATTCGAACGTAGGCCTCGCCTTCGATGCGGTCGGCCTGGGCGTCACTGAGTTGGTGGTTCACTTCCGCCATGTAGGCCAGAAACGGGTTGTCGTGCTCATCGGTGTCCACGAGGTTGTATTTCTTCTGGTAATCCGCCACGGACTGGTTCGAGGCTTCGACCTTTCGGCGGAGATCGTCGAGTTGGCTTGAAAGCCATCCCGAAGCCTGCATTGTGGTGGTGTATCTGTTTCGAAAAGTTTGTTCTATAAATTGCGTCACCAGCGTGTTTGTAATCAGTTGCGACAGCGCCGGGTCCTTCCCCGTGAAGCTGACTTCGATCAACCTGCTGTTACGCATAGGCATAACAGAAATTCCATGTTGCAGTTTCCCCAGCGCCACGGATTCCAAAGGGGTTCGATTCGCCAGATCGAACTGCTCGCGCATGAAGGCGGTGTCGCCCGACCCCTCCGTACCGTTTGGTTTGGTTGGAGATTGCGCGTTGCCGTACCGGGATTGCTCCCGCTCGCTGACGAACTCGGGATTCCGATCAAGGTGCAGCATCCGGATGACGCTGACGGCCAGGGCGTCGCTTTGCAGGATTTGCGCCTGCGTTTCCAGATAGTCCTCGTTATCGGGCAGTCGGGAGTCTTCGATTTCCGGAAGCGTCCGGATGCCTCCGCTTGGAGGTTCAATTTCCAACCGCGCCGTGGACTGGTAATAGTCCTGAATCTTGAATGCGACGATTGTGACGGCTGCCGTCATCGCGACGAAGAAAAACACGGCGAAGCGCATATTTTTACTCAAGATGCGAACCACTTGTTCCCAGGTAAAAATGGGCGCGGACTGCCGGGCCGTCGGAGGAAACGTGGGATTTCCGCTAGAGAAGGGCGAACCCATTCGACGGGCCAGTTCATTCGAGAAATCGTTTGATCTCATTGGTTAGCGGGGCCTTTAATCCCGATCGAAAAGGAAGCGTGCGTGGCGGCGGAACTGTTCCATACCTACGAAACCCGGTCCACGGCCGAAAAATCAACTTCCACGGAAACTGACTTCTTTAATAATTCAATCGTTAGCACGACGCGATACCGATTCTTGACACGCGTCAGAATTCCGGTGATTCCGGAGAGCGAACCCTCCCGTATGCGGACGATGTCGCCTAGTTTCAGATACTCATGGGGTTCTACGAGTCGAGGACTCTCCGCGATTTTCCGTACGGCCTCCATATCGGCTTCCGGCACGGAGCAGGCCCGCCCACTGTTTTCCAACAGCCAAAATACTCCGGGTGTCTTTAAAATATCCGTTCTTCGACTGAGACTTGCCCGGATGAACAAATAACATGGAAATACCGGGAGAAAAACGTCCGTGGCCCGTCCCCGGCCGCGATGAGAGGCTCGGTAGAGGGGCAACAGAACCTCGAAATCATTGCTCGCAAGGTAATTGGCGGCAGTCTTCTCGTGCTGGTGTTTTGTGTAGACTGCATACCATTCCACGGGCAAAATTTCGGGGGTAAGGGCTTTCTGGATTCCGGCCAATTGCACGTAGCTCCGCCCTGTGAGAAGTAGATTTGTTCTCAATCGGACAATCTACCGCTCCCACAACCGCATCCCGGTGGGTGGGATTTATTTTCTGCTTCTAAAACGGCAAATCGACCTTCTTAGCTCCACGTATTCCGATCCAGACCACTGCTCGCGCGGGGCCAAGCCTCGACCCAGGAGTGCGACGTACCGTTCATCGGCCGGTCAATCCTGAGGAACCGATGTGGAAAATTTCTATACACGTGTTTCATGTGCGCACAACTAAATACGTCCTTCTTGTTATTACGAGATGAAAGCGAAGTGAATGTTCCTGCATGAGTCGCGCGTGTGATGCATTTAAAAAAAACAAATTTAAATAATTCCAACTTGTCACGCGTAAACGAATCCATACAGCGCGAATTTGCGATGGATGCCGAATTCAAAGGGAGATGCAGCGAGCGACCCAGTAACTTTCATAAGCCTGTGACATAACCTTAACTACGATGGATATCTAATGTTTGCTCTCTTCCCGGTTTTCCTGTTGCCGGTCCGGGGCGGTGCGTTGGAGTCGCGATTGTAGATTTCGAGCACGTGCTTCTTAGGCTGCAACGCAGTTCTGCCGGAATAGAAAGAAGTTGTGCTGGTTGCTCCTGGCGCGAAATTGCGACTGGTGGTTTTCGATCGGTCTGCAACGGTTCTAGACGGTTGACGAAGAAGATGGAAAGGACCTTAGCCTCACCGAGAGAGTCATGCCGGGAAATGGAAAAATAACTTCGAGAAGTTTTATTTCCAGCTTTTCGGCGGTATTCGCCGGGCAGGCGGGATGCGCCCTCGCGGCAGTCGGAATCGAAATCTGTTATGCCCGGTTGCTGGGGCCCGCCGGGCGAGGACAAATTAGTCTTTGCTTAATGGCCGTTGGGTTCGCCGTTCTGATCGGCGGGCTGGGCTGCGAAATTCCCATTGTTATTTGGTCGGCGGACTCCAAGAGAGCGCCCCGCGAATGGGTTGCCTCGGTCATGTTCTGGGGAATTCTTGGAAGTTTATTGGCAAGCGGCCTCTGGTCTCTGGTTTATTGGCGGTGGCATCCTCTATTTCTTTCGGGAATTACAAGCCAACTCGCGATCCTCGTCCTGCTGTCGATTCCAGTCAGCGTGTTCTTCGGCTATTTCATGGCTATGTTGAGCGGACTTGAACGGTTCGGCGATCGCGCTCTGATTGCGCTTGTCAGTCAACTCAGTGGATTCGTTTTCTTCGGCGTATTGGTCTTGTTGCTTGGCCGCAGGATCGAATTCGCGATCCTCGCCGAACTTACGGGAGTTCTTCTCGCCACTGCAATGGCCGCGTTCCGACTGCGGGACGTCCTTGTCAAATTCTGGAGGGCGCGTCCAGGGCTGGAATTGCTGGGAGCGGCCTTGAGCCTCGGACTCCGCGGCCAGGTCGGCAACATGGCTTCCTTTTTTTCCTACCGCCTAGATGTGTTTGTGGTGAATTATTTCCTGGGCCCCGAGGGAGTCGGTGTGTACGTTCTCGGCGTCGTTATCTCGGAAGCGCTCTGGCAAATCCCGCATGCCGTTGCCGTCGCACTGTTTCCCCGGACTGCGCGCACCGTCGAGGAAGGCGCGACCGAATTTACCTGCCACGTGATTCGACAGGTTTTATTTATCGCGTGTGCCACGGGAGTCGCAATTGCCGTCGCGAGCCCGCTCCTCATTCCTCTCGTGTTCGGCCCTAAGTTCTCCGGAAGCGTTGCCGTCGTCTGGTGGATTCTTCCTGGAACGATTGCGCTTTCTCTCGCCAAAGTCATGAGTTCCGATCTTGCCGCCCGCGGAAAACCGGAATACAGCTCGATTTTTTCTTTTCTATCCCTGGGAACCACCATCGTTCTGGATTTCACACTCATTCCGAAAATGGGGATCAATGGAGCCGCGTTGGCTTCCTCGGCGGCCTATTTTGTCGATTCCCTGTGCATTGCGATCGCGTTAAAACACGAAATGAAGATCACCTGGAAAATGATGTTCACCCCTTCGGAGATGGACTGGAGGGTGTATCGCTCGTTATGGATGAGGGCAAGGCCATTCGCCCGGACGGCTATCTCTTCAATTGGTGAGGGAGGCATGGAATGAATCGCACTGTCAGGGGCTACTCTCGGGAGGGGTTGAGATGAGCGCGACTTCGATTCAACGGTTCTCGCATATTGTTTACGGGCCGGGCGGGATGCTCGCGCGGTGGACGGGCGAAATCGCCATTATCTCGTTGATTTGCATCTCCATCATCGCTCCGCCGGTTGTACTCAGCGGCAGTCTCCCGTGGGTGAAGGCGGAGCATCTGATGCTGCCCGTGGTATTTGCGGTTTACGGATGGCTTCTGTTGGCTGGACATGTTCGGACGATTCGCCTCAATGGAATGTTCCCGATCGCGGCAATCATGTGCTTTTCCATCGCGATTTCCATCTGGTACGGATCCAGCATTCTCGGCCAAACGGTGATTCTGCGCGATTTTTATGACATTCCAAAAGCGTGTCTCCCCGCCATCTTTTTCACCATTGCCTACGAAGCGGAGCTTTCCGAAGAGTCGCTTCGCCGGCTTCTGAGTTACTTGGCGGCGACCGTTTTTCTGATCTGTGCCTATGGTTGGGCTCAATTCGCCGATCTGGGACCTACCCATTTCCTGAATCAGTTCTACTCGGGAGGCGAGCACATTGACGGCGGGCTTCAGCGATACCACCGCGTATATTCAACAATGGGAAATGCGAACGTTCTCGGACAGTTGATGAGCTGGTCCGTGGTCACGTTCACAATGGCGGCCCTATTTCGTGTCGGTAGCCGTATCCGCAACATTGCGCTGGCGTTTGCTTGCGTGGTCACCGTAGCGATGACGGCTTCACGTTATGGCCTGCTGACGACTTGCTTCGGAATTGTCATGGTTTTCCTGATTCCCTCATCTCCTGTGATTCAACGGGTTAAACGTGCGGGCTTGCTCTTGCTCATACTGCCCATTTTCGCCTGGGCAGCACTGGCGGTTGCCACCACCTTTACCAGCACCGTGGACCGTTTCGAAGCTCTACAGCATCCGCTGGAGGTCAAGTCCCTCAGGCAACGCACAGAGGGTTTGTGGCGCGACGCTGGAAATGACATTGTCGAATCCCCGTTTGTCGGTCACGGGCCGGCGAAAACTATTTTTACCGGCATTTGGACGGATTCAGAATATCTGGACATTCTTAAAGAAGAAGGCATTCTCGGACTGATGCCTTATCTTGCTTACTACCTCTTCCCCCTGTACTTGATCTGGAAAGGACTCCGCGCGGCCGGGAAACTGGCGGCCTACGAAGACGCCATTCCTGCTACTTTCCTGACTCTGCGGTTGAGCTTTGTATTCGTCGTGACAGCCCTGCTGATGAATATCGGGATGACTACCTTCCACAATCTGATCCTTCAGGCCTTCTTATGGCTCTGGCTGGGATTGGGGGCCCGGTCCGCTAAATTTTTTATGGAATCGACCCCCGCCTGAATTTTCATTGAACTAAGGTATTCGACCGCGGGTGCCGTACGCTCTGCTTTTGTCGGCCGATTCAACGCGTCCCCCTGCGTTTTTCTGAACCGTTGTCGACCCATCCGACTTCAGGGAATGTGATTCCCTCACCGCGCGCTCCGGTGTATAAGAGGGGTCACGTGGATATTCAAAGCGAAAATTTCGCATGGATGAGCGCGTCACGGCGGCGCGCTTCCATGCCAATCTTCGAAGAAACAGGAATCGGAACGATGCGTTCCGCTGCCTGGGGAGAAAACTTCGCATGGTGACGAGAAGAGAAGTCCTTGCGCTGGCCGGATCTGTTCCAGCGCTTCTTGTAACAGGCGGACCGGAGGCGCAGCCGCAGCCGCAAGCCGAAACGGAGCAGCACGAATTTATTTCCTCCTTTTCCTCGTTTGAAAAAAAGAATACGGGCGTCGCGTTCCGTTGCGCCACGAGCCGGGGAAAGTCTGTCGATGTAACTGTCACGATTTGCACGCCCGAAATCATACGCATGCAAATGTGCCCGGACCCGGAACTCAAAAACGTAAACGGGTTGCTGGAGATTAAGCAAGAGTGGGCTCCCACCGCATTTAATGTTGCCGAGAAACCGGAAGGCTTGTGGATTGAAACCGCGTCACTCCGCATTGAGTTTCAGAAAAATCCCTGGAAGTACGCGATTTACGATAAGCAAGGGCGGATGATCGTGCAACAACACGTGAGAGACGTGGACACGCAGGGAAACTTTCGCGCGCTGCCCATGGGCTTCACAAGCGCCGGCGGAAAATATCTCAGATCGAATGAGACATTCGCTCTTGGCCAGGATGAGAACTTTTACGGATTCGGCGAGCGATTCACAAAGCTGAATAAGCTTGGGCTACGGGTGAACGGCTGGCTGGTGAACGCCTGGGGAGCGGGAACGGACGACACCCACAAGGCGATCCCGTTTGTCATGAGCACCGGCGGCTACGGCATTTTTGCCAATACGACCTTCCGCAATCGTTGGGATATGGGCAGCCGATCGGTGGTCTCCTTTTCATTTCTCATCGACGACCCGCGACTGGATTTTTTCATTATTTATGGGCCGAGCATGAAGCAAATCCTGGCTCGCTACGAAACCATCACCGGGTCCCCTGCATTTCCGCCCAAAAAATCTTTTGGCGTCTGGTTTGTCACCAGCGGCAGAAACCAAACCGGTGAAAACAGTCCCCTGGGGCTTGCGAAAAAATTCAGAGCCATGGACCTTCCCCTGGATTTTTTCATTCCCCTGATCGCACTGGAGGATTCGAAACACGAGGAGGTGGTGGCCCAGGTCAGGCAGATGTCCGCGGAACTGGGCCAGCTGGGGGTTAAGGTTGGAATCCATACGTCCCCGTTTCTAAGGCTGGATTCCGATATGGCGAAGGAGGCGAGGGCCAGGGGTTACCTGGTGACCCGCGAAGATGGTTCGCCCTACGAACATATTCTGCAGGGCGGCCACGCCGGCAACCAGAACGAGGATTCCCTGGATGCCGTGGAACGGGACGACGCCTGGAGAGCGCGTTTTTATGCGGCGAATCGGAGCCCCGACGTGATCCCCGATTTTACAAATCCCGCCACCGTCAAATGGTGGAAAGATAAAATGGCCGATTACATGAAGGCCGGCTGCTTCGGCGTGGGGATGTCCGACTTCGGCGAAGATACTCCAGCGGACGGGTACTATTCGAACGGACGAACGGGCCTCGAGATGCACAATCTCTATACGTTCTTATATCAGAAGGCCACGTACGAAGCGGTGGCGGAAAACTCGGAGTACAGAGCGCTCGTCAATGCGCGTTCCGGTACTGCCGGTATGCAGCGATTTCCGACATGCTGGTCCGCCGACCCGCAGTGCGAATGGGAGGAAATGGCATCCACTCTTCGCGCCGGACTCAGCATCGGACTTTCGGGTGTGCCCTTCTGGAATAGCGATGTGGGCGGCTTTAACAATACCGAAGGACATCTCACTCCAGAACTCTACATCCGTTGGATGCAGATGAACATGTTCCAATCGCATGTGCGGTTTAATGGGCCTCCCCTGCGCGTGCCGTATGCTTTTGGGGATCGCGCGGTCGAAAATTACCGGAAATATGCGAAGCTGCGTTACCGCCTGCTGCCATATATTTATTCTCAGGCCTACAACGCCACGAAAACCGGATTGCCGATGATCCGTGCAATGGTGCTGGAATTTCAGGACGACCCGAGCACGTACAATATCCAGGACCAGTACATGTTTGGCGATGCGTTCCTCGTCGCTCCCGTGTGCACGGCGGTAAACAGGAGAGCGGTCTATCTTCCGGAAGGGGCGTGGCATGATTACGCGACGGGAGAAGAACACCAAGGCCCCAAGTACCTGCATGTGGAACCGTCACTGGATGTGATGCCTCTTTACGTGAGAGACAACTCGATCATCGCAATGGGGCCGGATATTGCTTACATCGATGACGGGCCGTTTAATCCGATCACGCTCGATATCCGGCTGAGCACAGAGGCGGATTGCACGCTGTACGACGATGACGAGCGCTTGCGCACGGAAGAAATCGTGAATTGCCAGGCGCGCAGGAAGGGAACCGCGATTACGTTGAACATCGGCCCGTCCGCCAAAATATTCATCGCGAAGTTCAATCAAACAAGGCGTCCGAAACATGTGCTCCTCGACGGCAAGGAGATTCCGCACTTCGCCTCGCGACTTGCCTTTGAGAAAGGCGAATCTGGATGGTATTTTGATCCCGCTTCGGTGGTTTATGCGAAATTAGGTCCATCTGGAAACGCGAAGGAGTTGGTGCTCCGCACCTGATATTCGCACTGGTCCTCAGGTAAAACACATGGTAACGCGAAGAGACATTTTGGCCCTGGCCGGCGCTGTTCCGGCGCTGCTTGTGCCGGGTGCAGCCGATGCTCAGCCGCAAGCGCCGGCGGAGACGGAGCAGCACGAGTTTATCCAGGCGTTTTCTTTGTCTGAAAAGACGGCGACAGGAGTCGTGTTTCACTGCGCGACGAGCCGTGGAAAAAAAATCGAAGTGGTTCTGACCGTGTGCACGCCCGAAATTGTTCGAATTCGAATGTGTCCCGACCGCGAGTTGAAAAACGTAAAGGGATTGTTGGAGATCAAGGAAGACTGGCCTGCCTGCGCGTTCAACTTCGCTGAAAAACCGGAAGGGACGACGATTGAAACGGCGTCCTTGCGCCTCGAATTCCAGAAAAATCCGTGGAAGTACGCCGTGTACGACAAGCAAGGGCAGATGGTCGCTCAAGAGCATGTGAAAGACGTGGACACGCAGGGGAATTTTCGCGGTCTGCCAATGGGCTTTACGACTGTTGGAGAAAAAGTCCTTCGTTGCAATGAGACGTTTGCGCTTGCGCAGGACGAGAATTTTTACGGATTGGGCGAGCGATTCACCAAACTGAATAAGCTCGGGCTAAGAGTCAACGGTTGGATGTCGAATGCGTGGGGGGCTGGATCGGACGACACGTACAAACCGATTCCTTTTGTAATGAGCACCAACGGCTACGGCGTTTTCGCCAATACAACGTTCCGCAATCGATGGGACATGGGCAGCCGTTCGGTCGTTTCCTACACGTTTCTCATCGACGATCCGAGGCTGGATTTCTTCATTATCTACGGGCCAAGCCTGAAGCAGATTCTCGCCCGGTACGAACAGATCACCGGCAGCCCCGCATTCCCGCCGAAGAAATCGTTCGGCTTCTGGTACAAGACCGCCGGCCGCGCAACGGGAGATGCAAATCCCATCGCCCTTGCGAAAAAATTCAGGGCGATGGACCTGCCCATGGATTTTTTCACTCATGTCGTCAGCATCCGAACATCGAATGAAACAGAGGAACTCGCGCTCGCGAAACAGATCTCCACGGAGCTGCGCAAGCTTGGCATCGAAATCGGAATGTACGTGAATCCTTTTTTCGAAATGGACTGGGAGATCACGCAGGAAGCCAAAACGCGCGGATACGTCCTGATGAATAAGGATGGCTCGCCATATGAAGCGATTCTGGCGGGGAAGCCCGGGGGCCCGGAAGTTTCCAACAAGATTGAAGACTCGGTGGAATCGGTCGAACGGGACGATGCGTGGAGGGCGCGTTATTACAAAGCGAACCGCTACCCGCTCCTGCTTCCCGACTTCACCAATCCAGATGCCTACAATTGGTGGAAAGAAAAAATCGCGCGCTATATCAAGGCCGGCTGCATCGGTTCGGGGATGTCCGATTTCGGCGAGGATATTCCGGTCGATGCGGTCTATTTCAACAAACGCAGCGGCCTCGAAATGCACAACCTCTATACGCTGCTCTATCACAAAGCCACGTATGAGGCTGTCGCTGACAATTCGGATCGCAGAGCCTTGATCAACGCACGCTCCGGAACGACGGGACTCCAGCGCTTTCCGATCTGCTGGTCGGGCGATCCCAAATGCGAATGGGAGGAGATGGCGTCAACCCTTCGCGCGGGGCTGAGCCTCGGGCTATCGGGAGTGCCGTTCTGGAGCAACGATATCGCAGGCTATCTCTCGACGGGTGATCTCACGCTGGAACTTTATATCCGCTGGACGCAGATGAATATTTTCCAGTCGCACGTGCGCTTCAACGGCACGCCCGTTCGCGCGCCGTGGGCCTGGGGAGATCGCGCTGTAGAGAACTACCGGAAATATGCGAAATTGCGTTACCGTTTGCTGCCCTACATTTATTCCCACGCGTACAACGCTACTCGAACTGGCATGCCGATGATCCGGGCGATGGTGCTCGAATTTCAGGAAGACCAGAGCACGTACAACATTCAGGACCAGTACATGTTTGGCGACGCGCTCCTCGTCGCGCCGGTCTTCTCGCCGGTGAACAAGAGAACCGTCTATCTTCCGGAAGGCGCGTGGTACGACTACGCGACCGGAGAAGAACACAAAGGCCCGAAGTATTTGCACGTCGAGCCACCTCTGGATGTTCTGCCGCTTTACGTGAGAGAAAATTCAATCATCGCGATGGGTCCGGACATCGCGTACATCGACGATCAAAAGCAATTCAATCCGATCACGCTCGACATCTGGCTCGATACAAACGCGGAGTGCACACTGTACGACGATGACGAGCGCGCGCACACGGAAGAAATCGTGAAGTGCCAGGCGCAAAAAAATGGAAGCGAGATTAAATTGAACGTCGGCGCTTCGAGTAAAACATTTCTCGCGAAGTTCAACAAGACCAGCCGCCCGAAGCGGGTGCTCCTCGACGGCAAAGAAATTCCGCATCTCGCTTCGCAACAAGATTTCGAGAATGTGGTTGTTGGCTGGTACTTTGATTCGACTTCGGCGGTTTATGCGAAGTTAGGTCCTCCCGGAAATGCGAAAGAACTCGTGCTTCGTTAGTGGATGGTTTTGCCCTGAGCGCCGCACCCGGCAACTTGAGACCGGAAAGAACAGGAATCATATGAACAAAAATAAATTGAGCGGGAAAGCTTCGCAGGCAATTACAAACGCAAGTCGCGTCGCGCGAACGCGCCCGATCTTATTTGCGATGGTTTTGCTGACATTTGCGATGCCCGTGAAAATTCGCGCGCAATCGAACGCCAATCCGGCGGAGTGGCCCACCTACGGCGGCGACCTCGCCAGCACGCGCTACAAGCCCTTCGATCAAATCGACGCTTCCAACTTCAACAAGTTGGAAGTCGCGTGGCGATTCAAAACCGACAATCTCGGGCCGAGAAAAGAATACCGTCTCGAGGGAACGCCACTGATGATCGGCGGAGCGATCTACGCCACAGCAGGATCGCGCCGCGCGGTCGTCGCGCTGGACGCAGCCACGGGCGAATTGCTTTGGGTGCACAAGGAATTTGAAGGCGAGCGCGGCGACGAGGCCCCGAGAAGTCTCTCGGGCCGTGGCCTGGCTTATTGGAGCGGCGGAAGCGATTCGCGCGTCCTCTACGTCACTCCGGGTTACCGATTGATCGCTCTCGATGCGAAGACGGGCATTCCAGTGCGCAGCTTCGGCGACAACGGTGTTGTGGACTTGAAGGTGGGCGCGCAATTCGGCACAGGCCAGCAGATCGATCTGGTGACCGGCGAAATCGGGCTGCACGCGGCGCCCATCGTGGCCAAAGATGAAATCCTTGTCGGTTCCGCATTTCGCGAAGGCTCCGTTCCCAAGACACATAGCAATACGAAAGGTTTGGTCCGCGCCTTCGACGTGCGCACCGGAAAACTGATTTGGACATTCCGCACGATCCCAGGCCCGGGAGAAGCTGGCAACGAAACGTGGCTTGATAATTCTTGGGCCACGAACGGAAATACCGGCGTGTGGGCGCAAATGTCAGTCGATGAGGATTTGGGAATCGCCTATCTCCCCGTCGAAATGCCGACCGGCGATTATTATGGCGGCCACCGCCCGGGCAACGGATTATTCGGCGACTCGATTGTTGCTGTAGATCTGAAAACCGGCCAGATGAAGTGGCACTATCAACTCGTGCATCACGGCCTGTGGGACATGGATATCCCCGCCGCCCCGGTTCTCACCGATATCACGGTGAATGGACGATCAATCAAGGCCGTAGCGCAGCCGACCAAGCAGGGAATCCTCTACGTGCTCGACCGCGTAACCGGCAAACCGGTCTGGCCGTTCGAAGAAAAACCTGTCGAAAAAGGCGATGTGCCTGGCGAATGGTATTCCCCGACGCAGCCGATGCCCACCAAACCCAAAGCCTACGCGCGCAACGGCGTCTTCGTTGACGACCTCGTCGATTTTACGCCCGAGCTGCACGACAAGGCGCTTCAAGTGACCGAGCGATTCAAGCTTGGCCCCATCTTTACGCCGCCCGTTGTCAGAACGCCCACGCTCCTCGGCACCATGACAATGGGCACCAGCTTCGGCGCAACAAACTGGCCCGGCGGTTCGTACGATCCTGAGACGCATATTTTCTACGTGCAAGCGTGCAACGTTTGCCTGCGCATCATCGGTCTGGATAAGGCGAACCCGGATGTTACGGACATGGGCTATGTGGAAGGACACGGGGGCCGCTCGAATGTGGACGCGCTCGGCATGCAACTTTTTAAACCGCCCTATGGCACCATCTCTGCAATTGATTTAGACACCGGCGATTTCGTCTGGCAAGTGGCGCACGGCGAAACACCCGATCAGGTGCGCAATAGCCCGACGCTCAAGGGCCTGACGATTCCGCGCACCGGGCAGGAGGGTCATGTGGGAACGCTTGTCACGAAAACTCTCGTCATCGCAGGCGATCCCGACGGCACCACAATCCCTTCGCGCGGTTACGGCGCGATCCTTCACGCCTACGATAAGAAAAACGGCAACGAAGTCGGCTCGGTCTATATGCCCGCGCCGCAGGTCGGCTCGCCGATGACCTACATGCTCAACGGGAAGCAGTACATTGTTCTTGGCGTGGGCGGTGGAAATTATTCGGGCGAATATATCGCGTTTCGTTTGCCGGGGAATTGAGTTCAAGGGGAAGCCCTATGGTAACCAGAAGGGAAATACTTAAACTGGCCGGCTCTGTTCCGGCGGTGCTTGCGACGAGCGGCGCGGGAACGCAGACCGAGGCGCAAACCGAGTCGGAACAGCACGAGTTCATTTCCGCGATCGCTTCGTTTGATAAGACGAGCACGGGCATCGTATTTCACTGCGCCACGAGCCGGGGGAAAAGCGTCGATGTAATCTTGACGGTGTGCGCGCCCGAAATCATACGCATACAAATGTGCCCCGATCCCGAATTGAAAAACGTGAAGGGTTTGCTGGAGATTAAGGAAGATTGGGCGCCCGCCGCTTTCAATATCACCGAGAAATCGGAACGATTGACGATTGAAACCGCATCGCTTCGCATCGAATTTCAGAAAAAACCGTGGAAATACGTTGTGTATGACAAGCAAGGGAAGATCGTGGTCCAGGAACATGTGAAGGACGTGGACACGCAGGGAAATTTTCGCGCTTTGCCATTCGGTTTCACAACGGCCGGCGAGAAATTCCTGAAATCCAACGAAACATTCGCGATCGCACAGGACGAGAACTTCTACGGGTTCGGCGAGCGATTCACCAAGCTGAACAAACTCGGCCTGAGAGTAAACGGGTGGGTGGTGAATCCTTGGGGGGCCGGAACGGACGACACTCACAAGCCGATCCCCTTCTTCATGAGCACGGCGGGCTACGGCATATTTTTCAACACGACATTCCGCACCCGCGCGGATATGGGCAGCCGCTCCGTGGTTTCTTGCACATTTTTAAATTATGACCCGCGGCTGGATTTCTTCATTATTTATGGGCCGAGTCTCAAGGAAGTTCTCGCCCGCTACGAAGAAATCACCGGCTGGCCCGCATTGCCGCCAAAAGAATCTTACGGCATTTGGTTTCAGATCAATGCGCGCGTAAAGGGCGAGTCCGGCCCCGTCGCCCTCGCGAAAAAATATCGCGCCATGGGCCTGCCCATGGATTTTTTCACCTCCATGGTCGCCATGGAATCGACAGACCTGCAGGAAGGCCTTTCGCTGATTCGTCAAATGGCAGCGGAACTTGGCCCGCTGAATATCAAGATTGGAATTCACGTCGCCCCATTTCTAAAAGTGGAGTCGGAAATCGGCCGCGAAGCGATCGCGGGCGGCTACGCGCTGATGCACAAGGATGGCTCTCCCTACCAGGCGATTCTGGTCCGTCCTTCCGTCGCACCCACGACGCACGTTCCCATCAAAGTCGAGGAAACACTGGCCGCAGTGGAAAGAGACGACGCCTGGCGCGGACGTTTCTACGCGATGAATCGCTTTCCCAGCGTTGCCCCCGATTTCACCAATCCCGCCGCGATCAAATGGTGGAAGGACAAAGTCGGCGAATACATGAAGGCCGGCAGTTTTGCAGTGGGCATGTCCGATTTCGGAGAAGACAATCCGGCGGACGCGTTTTACTACAACAAGCGCACAGGCGACGAGATGCACAACCTGTACACGCTGCTCTATCACAAGGCCACGTATGAAGCCGTGCAGGAACACACGGCCGGTCACAGGCCTTTGATCAACGCGCGCTCCGGGACCACCGGCATGCAGAAATATCCGATCTGCTGGTCGGGCGATCCGGAATGCGAATGGGAGGAAATGGCTGCGACACTTCGCGGTGGATTGTCGCTCGGAATGTGCGGCGTGCCGTTCTGGAGCAACGATGTGGGCGGCTACCTGCCGATCGACGAACTCGGCCCGGAACATCCCGGCCCATCCGCGGAACTCTACATTCGCTGGACGCAGATGGGCATGTTTCAATCGCATACGCGTTACAACGGATCGCCGTTGCGCGTACCTTGGACTTACGGAGACCGCGCCGTTGAAAATTACAGGAAGTACGCCACTCTGAGGTATCGGTTGCTTCCGTATATTTATTCTCACTCTTATCACGCTACGAAAACCGGTCTGCCCCTGTTGCGTGCGATGGTTCTCGAATTCCAGGACGACCCCGCCACTTACAATTTGCAGGACCAATACATGTTCGGAGACGCGTTTCTCGTCGCACCCGTGTACAAGCCGGAAAACAAACGAACGGTTTATCTGCCGGCAGGAACCTGGTACGAATATGAAACGGGAAAGAAAATCACCGGTCCAGTCACTCTGCACATCGAGCCCTCTCTGGAAACGCTGCCGCTTTATGTGAAGGAAGACTCAATCATCCCGATGGGACCGGCCATGAACTACGTCGGTGAAAAACCGTTCAACCCCATGCTCCTCGATATTCGGCTCTCCTCAAAGTCGGAGTTCACGCTATATGACGATGACGAACGGGCACAAACTGAAGAAATCGTAAAATGCGCGGCGGTGAAAACAGAAAAACAGATCACACTGAATATCGGCGCTTCCAGCAAGACGTTCGTCGCAAAATTCAATGGAACCACTCGTCCGAAACACATAACCCTCAACGGAAAAGAAATTTTCTACGTCAATTCGCAGCAATCGTTCGAAAGCGCGGAGGCCGGCTGGTACTTCGACCCATCCTCGAACGTATATGCGAGAGTAGGCGTTTCCGGAAATGGAAGCGAACTCGTCTTGCGCTGGTAAATTGCCGCAACTCTTGTGCCGTTTACAGGCAGGAGAAGTGCGCTACGGCTGGGTAACCTTTACGTAATCCACGTTCAGTGCCGCCGGTAAATTGGCCGGCGTCCCGCCGATGCCTCCCGTCTGAGTCTGAATGATGAGAAAGAGCGGCTGATTGATGCTCAGGTTGCAACTCGATACGGTTACGCCATCCACGGCTTGCGTGACCTTCGTGGCAGTCCAGACAGTAGTGAAAATATGAAAGTTATTATCGACCGAGTAGGGTGCCTGGCAAGTTCCTCCAGGATTATATGCGTTGGTCTGGCACCACGTGGAACCGAAACATTCGGTCAGATCAAGTTCCCTGTACCCGGACGACCCAAAATTCGGGCACGATGAATAACCCGTATCCGCCGTGTAAATATTCGTGATTTGGCAGTTGCTGCCGAGCAGCCACGTAGCCGGCCACACCTGGGTAGTCTCCACCGGAAATTGCGCTCGAATTTCCACCGTTCCATACGTAAAGTTCAAGTTTGTCCACTGAATGGCTCCGGTTTCATAGGGCCAGGAAGCGGCCGCGTGCCTCACAGTTCCATCGACGTTGAAATCTCCGCACGTGGCGGCCCGCGCTATGGTCTGAATCGTCAGCATGCTGTTGGCGACGGAAACCATTGCGGGAACATTACATTCTGTTTCACCCTGTGCGTATTCGCCGTGGCGTGAAATTACAGTCCAGGCTGAACTCAAGGATGGTCCGGTGAAGTCATCATAGAAAACCAGCGTCGCTGCCGTAAAACTTGCGCCGGTGTAATTGGCGTTATTGATGGTTACGTTGGCGCTGGCAGGCGTGAAGGCCGCAGCCGTACTGCTCGGCGTCACCATATAAGTTCCATTAGGAATACCATTCACCATAAACCTGCCCGAAGAATCCGCCACTGCCGCGCCTACAACAATTCCCGAAGTCGCGTCGGTCACTGTTACCGTTGAATCCCCCCCTGCACCGTTCGACGAGAGTGCGATGTTTCCCGAAATCGAGTAGGCCGCGTATGAGGTGGTCGTCCCGAAAACCGCCTCCACAGGGTCTGAAAATCCGCTCTCGACCGTATTCGCGTCCACCGAAGTCACCCAGTACATGTAGGTTTGTCCGGATTGGACGGTGAGGTCGGTGAACTGAGTGATGGGGACCGGTGTGGAATTCAATTTTGTGTAGGGCCCAAACTGTGTGGGCGCGCGGTACACGTTATATCCGAATACGGCGGATGTGCTGGGATTCCAGGTCAGGGTCGCCGAATGCAGCGCGACCAGGCCCGTGGCGGAAAGCGGAATCGTGATTGGCGAACCGGCGGCATCGCCGGCGATGGTTACGCTGCCTGCGACGCTGCCTGCTCCGGACGGCGCGAAAGTTACGTTCAATGTCGCGACCTCGGTCGGCGCCAGAATCAAACCGGAGGGAATGCCCGAGGCGGTGAAGCCTGCCCCGGAAATGCCGACGTTGGCGATCGTAACGTAGGACGCGCTGGAGTTGGTGAACGTCACGCTGGCCGCGTTCGCCGTTCCGATGTTCACGTTTCCAAAAGCCAGGCTGGTCGCGCTGGGGATCAGCGAACCCGGCGTGGAGCTGACCGAAAGCAGGGCGGGACTGCTGGTCACGCTTCCGTATGCGTTGCTCACAATCACGGCAAACACCGACCCGTCGTCGGTGGCCAGAACCGCAGGCGATGTGTAGCTTGGCGAAACCGCTCCGGAGATCGGCGCGCCGTTCTTCCGCCACTGGTAGGTGAGCTGTCCTGATCCGGTCGCAACCACATTGAATGTTGCTGAATGCCCAGCCAAAACTTCCAGGCGCACCGGCTGCGTGGTGATGACCGGCGCCAGAGTTCCGGTGACGGCTTGATACTGGTAGGCGCCCGCATCCCAGGCCAGCGATCCGCTGGGACGAGCAACGCCCAGCCGGTCGTTACACAAAGGCGATCCGATCGTGACACAACTGGGAATTAAATTGAGTCCCGCGCCCACCGTGGCCGCGCTCGATGCGGACGGCTGGAAGCTGTTGGCAACGGAGTAGCCCTGCGCTGCCGCCACTTCGGTGGTCATCAACACATTATTTCCGAAGATTAAATTGGCTACCGGACCGCAAGAGAAGTTGCCGCCGGCATTGTTCCAGCACCACGCCTGCGAGGCGGGCAGTTCGGAGATGCAATGATTATTCTCGACCGTCAGATTCGTGGGCGGGAAGTACCCCGGAGTCACGGTCACGCATCCGGCCAGCGTGCCGCCCGACAGCGTATTGTTGAAAATAAACTGATTCGACGCCGCGCTATAGGAGGAAACGGAAATCGGCGAATTGTCGGCAACGTTCCAGACCAGGTTATTGTAAACGGATTGCGTAACGGACGGCTCCAGCGAATCGGCCTGCACGGAAAGAGCGAAGGCCCCTGGCACCAGATCGTGAACGGCGTTGTTATAAACCGACCCGCTGATGGCATCCAGAATCGCATTGCTGGTGACCGACGGATCGACCGAATAAGGAACGTCGAACACCTGATTGCCGCTGACGCTTGCGCCGGGATCGCTGACGACGATTCCATTGGGAACATTTTCAACAATGTTTCCCTGCACGGAAGTTCCGCCGTAAATGCCGACTCCCGAGTCGCTCTCCGGACTTCCATCGAGCACACAATTCTGAACGACGCCGCCCACCGATCCGTAGTAGAAGGCGATGCCGCCGGACGGAGAAACGTCACTGCCCGGGAGAGGATCCTGAATGCTCCAGCCGTGAACGTAACAATTCTGAATGGCGATGTTCGATCCCCCATTCACGGAAATGCTGCTGCGCGGAGGCCACGACCCGGAGTTGTCCACCGCTTCGTTCTTGATTTCCAGATTGTCGATGGTGACGAAGTTCGAAGCATTCACCAGAATCGGAGCCACCGTCCAGGTTGAATTATACAAATCGAAAACAGGGCGACTCCACGTATTGCCGGAGAACCAGGTCTGGTCCACTCCAAAATAAATCGGATTCGCGCTCGTCCCGGAAGCCGCTATGACCATTGGGAATTGGTCGGAATCCCACTCCGATCCTCCCTTGAAGATCACCCGGTCTCCGGGATTCAAAGCGAACAGCGCGCAATTATCCGTGCACATTGCCATGCCCGGCGAGGAAAACCAGGGGGCATCTTTCGAGATGCCACTGTTGGTATCCGCGCCGGAGGACGAATCCACGTAATACGTTGCTGGAGAGGTCGGTTGAATAAGCGTCAGGGTCGCAGCGCTACTGGCGGGAGCGCTGCCGAGAAGATTGGAAACAACGACGCTGAATTGTGCGCCATTATCAGCTTGGGTTGTGATTGGCGTTGTATAACTCTGTGAAACCGCGCCCGGAATCATCGCGTTGTTCCTGAACCATTGGAAGCTCACCGGTAATGTCC
This sequence comes from Terriglobia bacterium, assembly GCA_963788335.1. GTDB lineage: Bacteria > Acidobacteriota > Terriglobia > Acidiferrales > UBA7541 > Palsa-360. The sequence goes on along the minus strand of CAWBGM010000018.1, from coordinate 1,102,423 downwards.
CATTTGCAAAATAGGATGTGGTGAATGTTGCTGTTTCGCCGACCAGAACCGACTGGTTCGATGGTGGTGTGTCGATGGATGGCACACCATTGATCGTCAGCGTGAAGTTCTGGATAAAGTCAGCTCCAATGGCATTGTGTGCCGTGAATACGATTGGATAAGTCCCGGAAGTGCCCGGTGCCGGTATTCCGCTGAGGACTCCGGTTAGAGGATCGAACGTCACGCCGGTCGGCAAGGTGCCGGATTCAGCCAGTGTTGGTGCAGGGAAACCAGTCGCAATGACCGTGAATGTCCCCGCTGCCGCCTCATTAAACGAAGCGTTGTCCGCAGTGCTCAAGGATGCGGCCTGTCCGACTTCAATCGTTACTGTGTCATTCAAAACCGTGTAATCCATTGCATCTGTGGGAGTAAACGTCACCGAAAGTGTCTGGTTCCCGGTGTTCAGGATCGCGCCAATCGCCGGGGAGTAGGCGAAAGTGCCGGCGACATTTGCGGTGGCGGCAAGTTGGGTCGCACTGAGCGGGGTGCCATAGAGGATCGCGGAGGGGGTGGCCCAAGTGATTACCGGTGTTGCCTGATTCACCACGATGGTTACCATCTGAGTCGCATTGGTGTAATCGCCTGCGTCCGTCGGCGTGAAAGTTACCGAGAGCGGTTGACTGCCGGCGGTTAGCACAGTACCGATCGCGGGAGTGTAGGCGAATGTGCCGGGGGTATTGGCCACGGCATCGAGTTGGGCTGCGCTCAGCGCGGTGCCATACGTGATGGCCGAAGGTGCGTTCCAGGAGACGATTGGGGTCGCCGGGTTTACGGTCAGTGCAACGGATTTGTTGATTGTCGAATAGTTGATTGTGTCTGTCGGAGTGAATGTCACCGATAGTGACTTGCTGCCCGCGCCAAGAAGGGTGCCCGCTGCGGGGGAGTAGGCCAATATTCCGGGGACACTCGCCGTTGCGTTTAGTTGGGTCGCACTCAGAGGGGTGCCGTAAGTGATTGCGGCTGGCGCAGCCCACGCGATGGAGGGGGTCGCCTGATTTACGATCAGGTTGACCGATTTACCGGCGTTCGCGTAATCGGTTGAGTCTGTCGGCGTGAATGTAACCGAAATTGTAAGGCTGCCGGTATTCGGAATGTTGCCCGCGGGCGGGGAGTAGACGAACGTCCCTGGAATGCTGGAGGAAGCGTTGAGTTCGGTGCCGTCCAGCGCGGTGCCGTAGGTGATTGCCGCAGGGGAGGCCCAAGTGATGGAGGGCGTGGCTTGATTTACAACCAGGGTGGTGGAGATGGTTGCGGAGGTGTAGTCGTTCGAATCGGTGGGAGTGAAAGTGACCGAGAGAGTCTGGCTGCCTGCGGTGAGCACGGTCGTTGACGGTGGCGTGTAAACAAAAGTTCCGGGAATGCCGGTGGAGGCGTCGAGTTGCAGCGGGCTGAGGGGAGTGCCGTAAACGATTGCGGCAGGGGCAAGCCAGGAGACGGAAGGCTTGGCCTTAGCGATCGAAAGGGTGCCCGTACCGTTGCCGGTGTAGTTGGGATCGTTGACGGTGGCCGAGACGGTATATGTTCCGGCGGCAATGGGAGCAGTCGTCGACGGGCCGTAGGAAGTACCACCGATACCCAAGTAGTTCAAGGAGACAGCGAGACCGGAAGGCACGGTGGTAGCGGAAGCAGGCTTGGATGAGCCGTCAAAGGTCTGGGCAAGGCTACCCAGAGAGACCGAGGCCGCGGCCTGATTCACGATCAGAGTGACGGATTTGGTGGCGTTGGCGTAGTCGGTTGAATCAGTCGGAGTGAATGTCAGAGAAAGAGACGGGTTGCCAGCGCCGAGAACGGCGCCAATCGCTGGATTATAGAGGAATGTGCCAGGGACGCTGGAGGTTGCGTTCAGTTGGGTAGCGGTCAGCGGGGTGCCGTAAGTGATGGCGGCGGGCGCGGGCCAGGTGATTATGGGTATGGCCTGGTTGACGAGCAATGTGACGGTCTTGGTGGCGGTCGAGTAGTCGGTCGAATCGGCCGGAGTGAAGGTGACCGAGAGGGTCAGACTTCCGGCAGCAGGAATATTGCCTGGGGGAGGAGTATAGCTAAATGTACCGGGGACGCTGGCGGAAGCGTTGAGTTGGGCGCTGTCCAGGGCGGTGCCGTAGGTGATGGCAGCAGGTGCAGCCCAGGTGATGGATGGAGCGGCCGGATTCACGGTGAGGGTGACGGATTTGGACGCTGGAGTGTAATCGTTGGAATCGGTTGGAGTGAAGTTGACAGAGAGTGTCTGGCCGCCGGCAGTGAGAACCGCGCCCGCGGCAGGGGTATAGGCAAATGTGCCAGGGACGCTGGCGGAAGCGTTGAGTTCGGTGATATCCAGGGCGGTGCCATAAGTGATGGCGGCAGGGGAGGGCCAGGAAAGGGAGGGGGTGGCCTTGTTTACCGTGAGGGTGACGGATTTGGAGGCGGTGGTGTAGTTGTTCGAATCCGTCGGAGTGAAAGTGAGCGAAAGCGTCTGGGTACCGGCGGCGAGAACCGTCCCCAAGGGAGGAGCATAAGCAAAAGTGCCGGGGACGCTGGCGTTGGCGCTCAATTGTGCCGCACCCAGCGCGGTACCGTAAGTGATCGCGGGCGGGGTCCATGTAATCGAAGGGGTGGAGGGATTCACGGTCAGCATAACGGTCTTCGAGGCCATCGAGTAATCGGTCGAGTCGGTCGGAGTGAATGACACCGATAGTGACTGAGTGCCGGCGCTGAGGACGGTCCCAACAGGAATTGAGTAGTTGAAAGATCCGGGGACGCTGGCGGTGGCGTTGAGTTGCGCGGCGCTCAGGGGGGTGCCATAGGTGATCGCGGCAGGCGCGGCCCAGGTGATGGTGGGCGCAGTCTGACCGACGGAGATAGTGACGGACTTCGAAGCGGTGGCGTAGTCGGTCGAGTCGGAGGGAGTGAACGTGGCGGAGAGAGTCTGAGTGCCGGCGCTGAGCAGAGTGCCGATCGGAGGGGAGAACAGGAAGGAGCCGGCAACGCTGGCGGTAGGGTCGAGTTGAGTTGCACTCAGGGCGGTGCCGTAGGGAATTGCCGCAGGGGAGGCCCAAGTGATGGAGGGCGTGGCTTGATTTACAACCAGGGTGGTGGAGATGGTTGCGGAGGTGTAGTCGTTCGAATCGGTGGGAGTGAAAGTGACCGAGAGAGTCTGGCTGCCTGCGGTGAGCACGGTCGTTGACGGTGGCGTGTAAACAAAAGTTCCGGGAATGCCGGTGGAGGCGTTGAGTTGCAGCGGGCTGAGGGGAGTGCCGTAAACGATTGCGGCAGGGGCAAGCCAGGAGACGGAAGGCTTGGCCTTAGCGATCGAAAGGGTGCCCGTACCGTTGCCGGTGTAGTTGGGATCGTTGACGGTGGCCGAGACGGTATATGTTCCGGCGGCAATGGGAGCAGTCGTCGACGGGCCGTAGGAAGTACCACCGATACCCAAGTAGTTCAAGGAGACAGCGAGACCGGAAGGCACGGTGGTAGCGGAAGCAGGCTTGGATGAGCCGTCAAAGGTCTGGGCAAGGCTACCCAGAGAGACCGAGGCCGCGGCCTGATTCACGATCAGAGTGACGGATTTGGTGGCGTTGGCGTAGTCGGTTGAATCAGTCGGAGTGAATGTCAGAGAAAGAGACGGGTTGCCAGCGCCGAGAACGGCGCCAATCGCTGGATTATAGAGGAATGTGCCAGGGACGCTGGAGGTTGCGTTCAGTTGGGTAGCGGTCAGCGGGGTGCCGTAAGTGATGGCGGCGGGCGCGGGCCAGGTGATTATGGGTATGGCCTGGTTGACGAGCAATGTGACGGTCTTGGTGGCGGTCGAGTAGTCGGTCGAATCGGCCGGAGTGAAGGTGACCGAGAGGGTCAGACTTCCGGCAGCAGGAATATTGCCTGGGGGAGGAGTATAGCTAAATGTACCGGGGACGCTGGCGGAAGCGTTGAGTTGGGCGCTGTCCAGGGCGGTGCCGTAGGTGATGGCAGCAGGTGCAGCCCAGGTGATGGATGGAGCGGCCGGATTCACGGTGAGGGTGACGGATTTGGACGCTGGAGTGTAATCGTTGGAATCGGTTGGAGTGAAGTTGACAGAGAGTGTCTGGCCGCCGGCAGTGAGAACCGCGCCCGCGGCAGGGGTATAGGCAAATGTGCCAGGGACGCTGGCGGAAGCGTTGAGTTCGGTGATATCCAGGGCGGTGCCATAAGTGATGGCGGCAGGGGAGGGCCAGGAAAGGGAGGGGGTGGCCTTGTTTACCGTGAGGGTGACGGATTTGGAGGCGGTGGTGTAGTTGTTCGAATCCGTCGGAGTGAAAGTGAGCGAAAGCGTCTGGGTACCGGCGGCGAGAACCGTCCCCAAGGGAGGAGCATAAGCAAAAGTGCCGGGGACGCTGGCGTTGGCGCTCAATTGTGCCGCACCCAGCGCGGTACCGTAAGTGATCGCGGGCGGGGTCCATGTAATCGAAGGGGTGGAGGGATTCACGGTCAGCATAACGGTCTTCGAGGCCATCGAGTAATCGGTCGAGTCGGTCGGAGTGAATGACACCGATAGTGACTGAGTGCCGGCGCTGAGGACGGTCCCAACAGGAATTGAGTAGTTGAAAGATCCGGGGACGCTGGCGGTGGCGTTGAGTTGCGCGGCGCTCAGGGGGGTGCCATAGGTGATCGCGGCAGGCGCGGCCCAGGTGATGGTGGGCGCAGTCTGACCGACGGAGATAGTGACGGACTTCGAAGCGGTGGCGTAGTCGGTCGAGTCGGAGGGAGTGAACGTGGCGGAGAGAGTCTGAGTGCCGGCGCTGAGCAGAGTGCCGATCGGAGGGGAGAACAGGAAGGAGCCGGCAACGCTGGCGGTAGGGTCGAGTTGAGTTGCACTCAGGGCGGTGCCGTAGGGAATTGCCGCAGGGGAGGCCCAAGTGATGGAGGGCGTGGCTTGATTTACAACCAGGGTGGTGGAGATGGTTGCGGTGGTGTAGTCGTTCGAATCGGTGGGAGTGAAAGTGACCGAGAGAGTCTGGGTGCCTGCGCTGAGCACGGTCGTTGACGGTGGCGTGTAAACAAAAGTTCCAGGAATGCCGGTGGAGGCGTTGAGTTGCAGCGGGCTGAGGGGAGTGCCGTAAACGATTGCGGCAGGGGCAAGCCAGGAGACGGAAGGCTTGGCCTTAGCGATCGAAAGGGTGCCCGTACCGTTGCCGGTGTAGTTGGGATCGTTGACGGTGGCCGAGACGGTATATGTTCCGGCGGCAATGGGAGCAGTCGTCGACGGGCCGTAGGAAGTACCACCGATACCCAAGTAGTTCAAGGAGACAGCGAGACCGGAAGGCACGGTGGTAGCGGAAGCAGGCTTGGATGAGCCGTCAAAGGTCTGGGCAAGGCTACCCAGAGAGACCGAGGCCGCGGCCTGATTCACGATCAGAGTGACGGATTTGGTGGCGTTGGCGTAGTCGGTTGAATCAGTCGGAGTGAATGTCAGAGAAAGAGACGGGTTGCCAGCGCCGAGAACGGCGCCAATCGCTGGATTATAGAGGAATGTGCCAGGGACGCTGGAGGTTGCGTTCAGTTGGGTAGCGGTCAGCGGGGTGCCGTAAGTGATGGCGGCGGGCGCGGGCCAGGTGATTATGGGTATGGCCTGGTTGACGAGCAATGTGACGGTCTTGGTGGCGGTCGAGTAGTCGGTCGAATCGGCCGGAGTGAAGGTGACCGAGAGGGTCAGACTTCCGGCAGCAGGAATATTGCCTGGGGGAGGAGTATAGCTAAATGTACCGGGGACGCTGGCGGAAGCGTTGAGTTGGGCGCTGTCCAGGGCGGTGCCGTAGGTGATGGCAGCAGGTGCAGCCCAGGTGATGGATGGAGCGGCCGGATTCACGGTGAGGGTGACGGATTTGGACGCTGGAGTGTAATCGTTGGAATCGGTTGGAGTAAATGTGACCGATAGAGGCTGACTACCGGCGCCGAGAACCGCGCCCGCGGCAGGGGTATAGGCGAATGTGCCAGGGACGCTGGCGGTCGCATCGAGTTCGGTGCCACCCAGCGCAGTGCCGTAGAGAATTGCAGCGGGAGCAGACCAGGCGATGGTCGGCATAACCTTGCTCACAGTGAGGTTAACAGCGTCGGTAGCCGAGGCGTAGTTGGTTGTATCTGTCGGAGTGAATGTGACGGAAAGTGTTTGACTGCCTGCGCCGAGAACGGTTCCTGCCGCTGGTGTATATGCGAACGTGCCCGGGACGCTGGCTGTAGCGTTCAGTTGCGATGCGCTCAGCGCTGTCCCATACGTGATCGTCCCGGGCGCAGTCCACGTGATCGTTGGAGTCGCCTGGCTCACGGCCAATGTGACGGACTTGGTAGCAGTCGTGTAGTCGGTAGAGTCTGTCGGCGTAAATGCTGCCGAGAGAGTCTGGCTCCCTGCATTGAGGACGACACCGGCAGCAGGAGAGTAGCTGAAGGATCCGGGGACGCTGGAGGCGGCATTGAGTTGCGCAAGGCTCAGCGCAGTGCCGTAAGTGATTGCAGGAGGCGGGGACCACGTAATGGTGGGCGTGGTCTGACCCACCGAGATCGTGACCGATTTGGTAACAATCGTGTAGTCAGTCGAGTCCGTGGGAGTGAACGTGGCGGAGAGAGTCTGACTGCCGGCGTTTGGAACGGTGCCGGCAGCAGGGGAATATACGAACGTGCCCGGGACGTTCGCCGTGGCATCGAGTTGCGTTGTACTGAGAGCTGTGCCGTATCCAATCGTTGCGGGCGCGGGCCATGTAATTGTTGGTGTGGCCTGGTTCACTACCAGAGTAACGGTCTTGGAGGCGGTCGTGTAATCGGCTGAATCCGTTGGAGTGAATGTCACCGATAGTGCCTGGCTTCCGGCGCTGGGAACGGCGCCTGCCGCTGGGGAGTAGGTGAAAGATCCGGCAACACTAGCCGTAGCATTCAACTGCGTTGCCCCAAGCGCAGCGCCATAAGTGATCGCCGCTGGCGCTGTCCATGAGATGGTGGGCGTCGCCTGATTCACGGTCAGCGTGATGGACTGTGTCGCATCGGGGCCAGACCCGTTATGCGCGATAAAGTTAATCGGGTAAGAACCTACTGAACCGGGGGCCGGGGTTCCGCTGAGCGTACCCGTCCCGTTATTGTTATCGACGAACGTCACGCCGCTTGGCAATTTGCCTGTCTCGCTGAGAGAGGGCGACGGCGTTCCCGTGGTATTCACAGGGAATGTTCCATTCGATCCGATCGTGAATGAAACAACAGTTACGCCGGTTGGGCTGGTGATGGCCGCGTTCTGATTTACATTCAGAACAAAACTTTGCGTGCTATCGACTCCCACTCCATTGTGAGCGGTGAACGTAATGGGATAGCTGCCGCCCGTTCCGGTCGAGGGGGTTCCGGACAGAATCCCGCTCGATGCGTTGAAGGCAACTCCCGCGGGAAGAGAACCGGATTCACTAAGTGTGGGCGCTGGATAGCCCGTCGTTGTGACGCTGAAAGTGCCTGGGATGCCAACGGAGAATGTCGTGCTGCTTGCCGTGGCGACAGACGCCGCCTGATTGATGGTGAGCGTAAAAGTCTGCGTGGCATCCGGCCCGGCGCTATTGTGCGCCGTAATTACAATCGAGTAAGTTCCTCCGGAGCCCATCGCCGGCGTTCCGCTTAGCGTCGCGGTCCCGTTTCCGTTGTCGGTGAATTTCAGTCCAGACGGCATCGCCCCGGTTTCCGTCAACGTGGGCACCGGGATTCCCGACGCAACGAACATGAAACTGGAAGAGGCTCCCGCGACAAATGAGGCGGTTGATCCCGAAGGTATCGTTGGGGCCGAAGGATCGGATTGGGCTGCGGATTGCGCGCCTCCTCCTCCGCCGCATCCGGTAAGAATCCATCCAAGCATGCCAATAGCGAGTAAAAGTCCAGGAATGCGAGAAGACGCGCGGAATGACGGTGTCCCCGAGAAATAGGTCTTCGATTGTCTTCCGACAGATAGAGTTACTGAATTCAAGAGAGGCAAACACCCCACAAAGCAAATACGATCCCAAGTTCAGCACTCTTAGGGCACATGCCTTGCCATCGGGGTGGGGCCATCTGATAGACCGGCATCAAGTTAAGTATATTATTTACAATTACTTAGAAAATTCAAATAATGGGATTTGGGATTCTTTCAGGAAAATGGCATTGTTACAGAAAAGTTATTCCACTTTGTTCCAAACCGGTTTCCACAAGTTTTATACAAAATTTAGTAAATGATTTCCTTTCCGGGGGGCCTCACGAGGTTGACATAGATGGACAGGAAAAGACTGGACAGATGGCACAGGATCCTGCGCCAGGGAAGAAACAAAAACGGCAGGCACTTCGCACGTAATTTCAGTACAATCTCGCTTAGATAGAAAATCGAATAATTTGTGAAATCGTACCAGGAGCCTTGGCCTGTCCGGTTGGGTGGATCACGTTATTTTTCATGAGCGATGAGGCTGTCCATCTCGCAGGCCGATGCGATTACTTTTCTGGAATTAGAAAATCAGGAGAGCTTAAACCCAATGCGAACACTGCCCGCAGTTTTATTTTTTATCTCTCTATCTGCGTTCGCCCAGCAACCTGCGGCTCCTGCGCCCAAACCGCTTGACGCGCGATGCGCCACCTGTCACGGGACGGACGCGAACGGCGGCAGTGGGCCTTCGATTCTGCCTTTCGTCCGGTATCACACGGACGCCGAAGTGAGCGCAGTGATCGCCAAGGGCAGGCCCGGGACAGCGATGCCGGCGTTTCAGCTTTCCAGCGATGATTTGACCTCCGTGCTCGCTGAATTGCGAAGCTTGACCGGTACCGATCCGTCGATGGCGACTGGCGGATTTACGGGGAAGCGGGCCGTGCGGCCACCTCGGTCCCAAACAATCCTGCGCGGCGAGAACATGGGGACGCCTGCGACGCTGACCTTGACCGATGGGAAGACCTTGCAGGGAGCGCTTATGGCGCAGACCGATTTCGACGCGCAACTCCTGACGGCGGACGGGAAATTTCACCTGCTCGCGCGCGAAGGTGACAAGTATCGTGACAAGGCGATCGAGCCCAAGGCCGACTGGCAGACCTATCACGGCACGGACGCGGGAAATCGCTATAGCGCGCTGAAGCAGATCAATACAAGCACTGTGCAGAAGCTTGCTCCGGTATGGATGCTTCAGATTCCAACATCGCCGCGCCTCGAAGCGACTCCGATTGTTGTCGACGGCGTGATGTACGTGACCGGCTGGAACGAAATGTACGCGCTCGATTCCACCACGGGCCACGTGATCTGGTCCTACGACGAACCGCGCCACGAAGGAATCCTCAGCGAAGCCGGCAGCGGCGCCAATCGCGGAGCCGCCGTTTCCGGCGACCGCGTTTTCATGATCACCGATCACGCGCACGTCGTTGCGTTGAACCGCAAGACGGGAACAAAACTTTGGGATGTCGAGATGGGTTCGTACAAGGAGAATTACAGCGCATCCGGCGCGCCGATGATCGTCGGCGACACGGTCGTTGTTGGAGTCGCCGGAGGCGAAGAGGGCGCACGCGGTTTTGTCGATGCGTACAAGGTCGATACAGGCGCGCGTGCATGGCGATTCTATACCGTTCCCAAGCGCGGCGAAAAAGGCTCGGAAACATGGATCGGCAACGCCATCGAACACGGCTGCGGCGCGACATGGTTGACCGGCTCTTACGATGCGGCGCTGGACACGATCTATTGGGGCGTCGGTAATCCCTGTCCGGACATGAGTGGTGAGGAACGCAAGGGCGACAATCTTTATACATGCGCTGTATTAGCGCTCTCCGGGAAAACCGGAGAATTGAAATGGTTCTACCAGTTCACTCCTCACGATACGCACGACTGGGATGCGACCGAGCCGATGGTCCTGGCCGACGAGATGTTTCAGGGAAAGCCGCGCAAGCTCCTGATCCACGGAGACCGCAACGGCTACTTTTTTATTCTGGACCGCACGAACGGACAACTATTGAGCGCGAGCCCGTTGTCCACCAAAGTAACGTGGACTACAGGATACGGAAAAGATGGCCGCCCCATCTTGACGAACACATTTGAATCCACTCCCGACGGCGTGGCGCTGTGCCCGGCCGGAGGCGGCGGCGCAAACTGGCCCGACGTTTCCTACAATCCCGCGACCAAGTATTTTTACGTCCGCGTCAACGATAGTTGCGGCGTCTACGCTTCAAGCGTCGATCCGCTCACTGGAAATCGCTGGTTCGGCCGGGGCGCATCCAGCCCGCAGTCGCTGCAAGCGCTGGAGGCTCTCCAGACGGATTACGCGGGAGGACTTTTTATCCGCGCGATGGACATCCGCACCGGGAAAAAAGTCTGGGACTATCCACAGCCGCCCGCCTCCAATACAGGTGTTCTTTCCACCGCCGGAGGCTTGGTTTTCTTCGGCGACGCCGGAGGGCTTCTTGCTCTGGACGCCAACACGGGCAAGCCTGTTTGGCACATCGATATCGGGCAACATTCTTCGGCAGCGCCAATGACGTACATGGTCGGAGGGAAGCAGTACATAGTGCTGGCGGGGACTGGGGTGCTGGTGGCATACGCGCTTGTGGAGTAAGAAAGAATATTTCAACAGTTCCAGCAAGCACGCTAAGCAATAACCGTTCACAGATTGAGCTTGGCCTGTCTAATGCCCGTAACGCGGAACGGTGATGAACCCCATATATGAACATAAAGCGGTCGCTCCGGCGCGACCGCCGTTCCGTCAAAGGCTACAAAGCCGATTTTGTTATCGTCGCTAACTCCATTTCTTACGTTTATAGACGGCTCCAAATCGCCCAAAATCGAATGACACCTTCTTAATTTCAGAATCACAGATGAACTCAAGTGAGACAGGTGTGTAGGATGCACTGGCTGAGACGGTGACTTCGGCTTCGTACTCAAACTCGGGATCGGTCGATTGGATTGAATGTTCATCAAATCTGATTTCGACTGGTGGCGGTCCGTAGTTGTTAACGGTCGGATTTGTGACCGTACCTCCCGTAATAGCGATGCCGTTCGGTGCGTTTGCGGTTCGAGTCGCGGGCGGTGATTGGATTTCTTGTGCAGTTTTCTTTTGCGGTCGATTGCGAATCGTCTTCGAGGGTGCTTGCGCAGGCACTTCAACGGAAGGTTGAACTATAGTGTTGTTATTTCCGATAATATTTTGGTTGCCGGATACGGTGTTCGCGGCGTTCTGCAGTTGCTGAGGTGATTTTGATTTGACGAACCAATTTATAGCTGCGACCATGACAGGCACGACGATGGCCCAAATCGCTATCTTCTGACCGCGACTCAGTGGTTTTCGATTGCTCATTTTCCGACTCGTTATAGCTGTCAGGATTCTTGCTACGGTGCGGTTCCGATAATCCTTACACTTACGTGGACAGCTCACTAGCGGTCCCCAAGCCCCAACAGATGTGTAGGTCAGGGGACTTAGTGGTCGCGGCGGTAGCGGCATGTCAAAATACTCCGCAACGCCTTCCCTATGAAACCGCCCTTGTAGACACACGGGCAAATAGATTACGTCGTGCTGGACGTGTGCCGCGAAGCATTTTAGATTCGCGCACGGACGAAACCTCTGAGTCTCAAGGAAGCTTTCCACCGCATTACGGTCAGTGAAGTTGAGTCCTGTACTGCTCATGTTCACTCAACTATAAGCTACTCGGCGATACCTGTAAAACCTACCCACTGCCTTTCGCAAGTTTAAGCCTCTCCATTGTCAGGAGTAGTTCACCCCCCGGTCTAGACACATGCCGTGCTAGTGGTTGTGGTCTAGGAATCTGAGACGATTTTCCAATAGCTCTTGGCATTCATTTTCGTTTCTTCGACTTTCCATCGGAAGCCGGAACCTAAAGCATTGATACGTTTGCACAGAGCCACAGCGGGCGCTTTGTCTGGGAAAAGAGCGCCCGAAGCATATGCTACAGGTACGGATGCGAAATTGGAAAATCAGATTACTTTTTCAAGGAACGATCCTCTACACCGGATTTAACCATCAGCTTTTGAAACCTAGCCTCTAGCTGAGGCCCTGCGCTGTGCTTCGGCGCACTAATTCCCACCCCGTGAACGTAGATCATAAGGAGTTGGAAATCCCCTGTGTCTGCTCGATTCAACGAATTGGCAAGCGTTTGGGCTTCTGGGGCCTGCGGAGTGTCAGGCGTTTGGCCCTGGGAGAATTGCGCGAAGCAGGCGAGAATCGCAGCCAAAAGGAAAACCTTCCGGCGGAGCTTCGTAAGAAACATGCCCAAGTACGTAGCACAATAAGTAATATATAGCATCAGTATCTATGGACTTCCGAGAACAGGACGAAGAACTGGAATTTCAATTCTAACGAATATCTCCTGTTTCTCATTCATGAAACGAAACCTAAGAGAAGACCTGCACCCTTCCCATGAATCGTGAAGCCGCCGCACCCCTGAACATGATATGATACGATGTACGATATAAGGTACATGATGGAAGAGCACCCACAGCCGCAGAAAATATCGCTGATCTTCTTCCGCACGCCTGCGGGTAACGAACCGGTGCGGGAATGGCTGAAGGAATTGCCGGAAATCGAGCGCCACTCGATAGGCATGGACTTGATGCGGGCACAATGGCGGTGGCCTGTGGGGATGCCGTTATGCCGTCCGATGGGAAATGGACTGTGGGAAATACGGACGGACCTACCAACAAAGCGGACGGCGCGCGTGCTGATTTGCTTCTACCGGGAACATCTGGTCGCGTTGCACGGGTTTATCAAGAAAACTCGGGTGACGACGGATGAGGATTTGGCGTTGGCGCGAAAGCGCAAGAAGGAGATGGAACAATGAGCAAGAAGCAGATGGGCTCGCGCGTCGATGACTTCCTCAAGCAGGAGGGCATCTTCGAGGAGGCGCAGGCGCAAGCCGTCAAGGAGGTTGTCGCCTGGCAGCTTGCCGCAGCGATGAAGAAACAGAAAATCTCGAAGAACAAGATGGCCATGCTGCTCAAGACGAGCCGCACGCAGGTTGACCGGCTGCTCAACGGTAAAGACGACATTACGCTATCAAGTCTGCAACGCGCCGCAGCGATCGTGGGCCGCCGCGTCATGATCGAATTGGTGTAGGGCTGAGAACCGTTCGGCAGTGAGCCGCTTTGATTTTGCAGTTTTGATGTCACGGCTGAAGCTGAAGATCCCGAATCTGTCGGGGCCGTGACCCACAAAGATTCGGATGTCGGCTCCAACTCCCAACGTCCGGCCTGTAACCAGCATCCTGCAACGTCTTACCTTAACCTTAACAACCCCGAAATTTTGGCGAGGAATTGACATCTTGGAGTAGTATTGTCCCCGCCACTTTTCTGCTTATGAATTCAAATGAAATTCGGGGGATCCGTCCGTCGGATGCGCCGCAAATGGAGATGACGCAATGCCACGATTTTTCCGGTTGTTTGTCACGATCGTTCTGATTTTTTGCATCGCGGGGATTATTCCTGTAGCCTATCCGCAGTCCGGGACGAAGGATGGCGAATGGCGCAGCTATGGCGGGGATCTCGGGTACACACGCTATGCGCCGCTGGACCAGATCAATGCCTCCAACTTTAATAATCTGCAGGTGGCGTGGCGATTCAAGACGGATATTTTCGGGCCGCGGCCCGAGTATCAGTATGAAGGCACGCCGCTGATGGTCAAGGGGCGGCTCTTTGTCACGGCCGGGTCGCGCCGCGCTGTCGTGTGCCTGGACGCCGCGACGGGCGAGCTGATCTGGATGCACAGTGAGAATGAAGGCGTGCGCGGGCAAAACGCTCCGCGGCAATTTTCCGGGCACGGAGTGGCTTACTGGACCGACGGCAAGGACGAGCGGATTCTTTACGTCACGGCCGGATACCGGCTGATTTCGCTCGATGCTAAAACGGGCGCTGTGGTGCGCACGTTTGGCGCGGACGGCGTCGTCGATCTGAAGAAGGACGACGATCAGGTGATGGATCTTGAAACCGCGCCGATCGGGCTGCATTCGACTCCGACGGTCGCGAAGAATGTGGTGATCGTGGGCGCGGCGATGCTCGACGGGAACGTGCCCAAGAGCAAGACCGCTGTGAAAGGTTACGTGCGCGCGTTCGATGTGCGCACCGGCAAGCGGCTCTGGATTTTTCATACGATTCCGCGGCCCGGCGAATTTGGTTTTGACACATGGGAGAAGGATTCGTGGTCTTACACCGGAAACACAGGGGCGTGGGCGCAGATTTCGGTGGATGAAGACCTCAACATGGCGTACCTGCCCGTTGAGTTGCCGACCGGGGACCGATACGGCGGCCATCGTCCCGGCGCGGGACTTTTCGGCGAGAGCATTGTTGCCGTCGATCTCAATACGGGGAAGCGCATCTGGCATTACCAATTGGTACATCACGGATTGTGGGACATGGACATCCCCTGCGCGCCGATGCTGGTGGATTTCAATCTCGACGGCAAAATCGTGAAGGCCGTCGCGCAGCCGACCAAGCAGGCGTACCTCTACGTCTTCGATCGCAAAACCGGCAAGCCCATCTGGCCGATCGAGGAGAAACCGGTGCCGCAGGGCAGCGTTCCCGGCGAATGGTATTCGCCGACGCAGCCGATTCCCAGCAAGCCTCCCGCCTACGGCCATCAGGGAGTCTCGGAGGCCGACCTGATCGACTTCACGCCGGAGCTGCATGCCGAGGCGCTGAAGTTACTGAAAGATAATAAGTATGAAATGGGCCCGCTGTTCACGCCTCCGGTCGTCAGCAAGGTCGAGGGACCGATGGGTGTCGTAATTTCGCCGGCGGGACAGGGCGGCACGAACTGGCCGGGAGGCGCTTACGATCCGGAAAATCACCTGCTCTACGTGTTTTCGGAAACCACCGCGCAGGTTTCCAGCCTGATCCATCCTCCGCTGGAAGTTTCCGATATGGACTGGGTGACCGGACGAGCGGGGCAGATTCCATCGTCGGCGCGTCCGATGGGCGCTCCTTCGGCTGCGCCGGCAACACCGCCGCCACCGCGTCCGGCGGCCGCAGCGGCTGCACCCGCGCCGGAAGGCGGAGGCGCGCTGATCGTGCGCGGCTTGCCCATACTGAAGCCGCCCTACGGCATCCTCTCCGCCATCAATCTGGACAAGGGCGACATCGCCTGGGAAATCGCTCACGGGGAAACGCCCGACAACGTTCGAAACAATCCGGCGCTGAAAGGTCTGAATATTCCGCGCACGGGGCGCACGGGTCTGCTCGGTCCGCTCGTGACGAAGAGCCTGGTGATCATCGGCGAAGCTGGATTTTTCACCAATGCCGCCGGGCAGCGCGGGGCCATGCTGCGCGCCTATGACAAAGCCACCGGCGCGGATGCCGGCGGAATCTTCATGCCCGCTCCGCAGAGCGGCTCGCCCATGACGTACATGCTCAACGGCCAGCAATATCTGGCCGTCGCGATTAGCGGCGGAAATTATTCCGGCGAACTGGTCGTGTACAAACTGCCGTCCGGCGATGCCGGCGCGGCGCCCGCGACGCAATCGCAGGCCGCTACGCGTCCCTCGATGCCGATGGTTGCCGCTTCCGCTGCGCCGCTCTATACAGCGGCACAGGCGGCGCGCGGCCAGGCTCAGTACAAGCAGGTCTGCGCCTCCTGCCACGGCGAAAACCTCGAAGGCATCGAAATCTCCCCCGCGCTCGCCGGCCCCGATTTCATCGACAAATGGACAGGCCAGAACCTCGGCGACCTGTTCGAACGCATCCACACCACGATGCCCAGAAACAAGCCGGGCAGCCTGAGCCGGGAAACGGTCGCGGAGATTACGGCGTTCATCCTCAGCATGAATCAGTATCCGGCTGGCACGACGGAGTTATCTGGCGATGCACAGGTGTTGGGTCGGGTGCGGATTGATGCGGCGAAGGGGCGGTGAAGGGGCGGTGAAGTGATGTCAACTCTCCGAATCGCATACAGCATCGATAGAAAAGACCTTCCGGGAAAACCCGACCTCGTCTTCGCCACGGTGCCGCAAGGTCGTCTTGCAAATTGGCACGGACTGTTCTCTTAAGGCACGGATTTTCGGACTGCGTCGAGCGCGGGGCCCTGATCGATCAGATTGATCGCCATGAAGGCCCATAAACCCATGTAGCCGCCGGTCCGGTGACCCCGAACGTTTCCACATAAGCGCTTCTGGCGCACACCGAGCAGTGACACTCAACACTTTACTGATGCTCTTTTAACTCAAACCGCGAATGCGGTTTCCCGTGAACATATGCCGCCACATTGTAAGCATCCTGCGGCGTCAGGCTGCCGGGATTAGTTTGGGGCATGTTGTGCTGGATGAAGGCGGCCATTTTGGCGATGTCGTTCATGCCGGCGCCGTCGCTGTAGGCGTCGGGGCCCCAGAGGGCGGGGATTTTGGGAGGCTGGCCTGCTCCGTCTGGGGCGTGGCATGTGACGCATTGTTGAGAATAAATTTGGCTGCCGCGAATGGCGTCGGCGGAGAGTTCGGGGAGGAGGACGAGGCCGCGGCCGGGGAACTGGTGGGCGGTGGGCTGGTCTTTTGAGAGCCATTGGGAGTAGGCGACCAGGGCTGTCATTTCGGGGCTGTTGTTGGGGACACGGTGGCCGTTTTCGCTGCGCTGGAAGCATTGCTCGATTCGCTCTTCGAAGGTGATGACTTGTTTTTCGCGGTCGCGGTACATCGGGAACAGGCCGGGGACGCCGACGATGGGGATGGCATAGGGAGCAGTGCCGCTTTTGGCGTGGCAGTGGCCGCAGCTCATTTTATTTCCGACGTAGGCGGCGGCGTATTTGGGCGTGTCGTTGAAGATGCGGAGGCCCAGGCGGATGCTGTCTCCGAGCGGGCCTTCGGGGATGGTTGCGGGGTCGGGGGCGGTCCAGGGATGGGTGGCGTTGGCGGGCGGGGCTGGACGTTGCTGGGCATTCAGTGTGGAGGAAGCGAGGAGGAATATGATCGCGACGCTGGATGTGGACGAGCCGCGAAATAAATTTTTCACGTTGATCGCTCCTTTTGCCGCCTGAGGTCGAAAGTATATATCTCGGAAGGCAGGGGAGGGGGAAGGAACGTATCGGGTGGTAGCGACGCATTTTGGGTCACTGCAAAGTGATTACTTGGCTAGGTTTTCATGGCACGGGCTTCAGCCTGGTGCTTTTAGATTTAGTTGGATTTTGGGGATTCGAAAATCCACAGGCTGAAGCTGTGCCACTAAAGGCTTCTTCTTCGCTCAGCGTTTGAAGATTAGGGCTGTGTTGCTGGCGGTCATTAGCAAGCCGAGCAGGATGACGAATGCGCCGAAAACTTTTCTTAGCTGTTGCGCGCTTAGAACCTCGGTCATCTTGATGCCTAGATAGGTCGCGAGCAAAGCCGGGGCCAGGAGTTCCAGCAGCAGGAGCCAATCGACATTCAATGTGTGGCGATGGCCGAACAGTGCCAGGGCGCTATTGGCTGCGATCACCAGCAGGGAAGTTCCGGTGGCGGATTTGATGGGAATATGCAGGAACAGGACCAGGGAGGGCACGACCATGAATCCGCCGCCCACGCCCAGAAAGCCGGCCAGGAATCCTACTGTCGCGCCGGCAATCGCTACCGGCCAGATGTTGCGCTTTTCTGTGTTGCGCGGCGCGGCTCGTTTGAAGAGCATGGCGGTTCCGGAAATTCCCATCACGACGCCGAAGAGCAGCAGGAGAAGTGTGCTGGAAAAATGGCGGGAAAGGGTGGCGCCCAAGAAATTGAATGGGGCGCCGAAACAGACGAAGAGCAAACCGTCCTTCCACGCGACGCTGGCCGCTTCCTGGTGCAGGAACGCGCCGACCAGGGCCGTGCCTCCGACGAGGATCAGCGAAAAGCTGATCGCGGCATGCGTTTCCATCCTGAGGACGTACACCAGGATCGGCACGGACAGAATTGAGCCTCCTCCGCCAAGAAGCCCGAGGACCAAACCCATTGCGGCAATCAGCAAAACAGCGAGCCAGAGATGCAAGCGGGTTTCCTTTCCGCGAGGAACGAGAGGAGGATTGTTTGGGATGGTTCAATTAAACTCCGACGGCAAGGGTGTACCCGCGTTCCTGCGCGCGATTCACGGCCACGATTCCGGCCGAGACGAAATGAGAATTCGGAACAAGGTTCGCTCCGATCTCTTTGAAAATCGCTTCGGTGTCGCTTCCGGTGGCCTTGGCGATTCGTCCGGCGATGGCTCGGCTGGCCATTTGGCAGACGGCGAACTGCGCCCCCTTCTTGATCAGGGCATCCATTTGGCCGCTCTGGTCGGAGCCATCGCCAGGCGCCGCGTACACGTTGATTTTGGGCGCCTCCTTGGTCTTGGGGTCCGTAAATTCCGCCTGCTCGGAAAGTTGCTTGCCGTATTTTGCCCAGATCGCATCGGAATAGGCGAATGAAGTGGATTTGTGGCGCGCGATGATTACAACTGCGAGATCGCCATCCTTCAGGCCGTAAGCATTTTGATTGGCCGTGAAAAAATTGTTGGCGAATCGGAGAGCCAGGGACAGGCCCTCCGGCGTCGTGCTGTCGAAAACGAAACGATGCTGACCGGGAATTTTGTCGTACCAATCGTCCTGCGCGTGTCGAGTTGGACGCCAGGGCGAATCGGCGGCGGCCTGCGCTGCCGCTAAGGAGGAGCCGGCCGCCGTCGCGCTCAGAACGCCGACGCCCATGCCAAGCCGGGCAAGGAACGATCTTCGCGCCAGCAAGGATTGCAGCCATTGATTGCTCATCGAGAATCCTCCCAGTTGTGTGCGGCAAATTCTAGCATAATTGGAAATCGCAATTTTGTTTGACGGTTTTAGCGGCACGGCTTTAGCCCGTGGGGTTCTAATTTATGGAGTTGGGGAATTCATGAACCCACAGGCTGAAGCCTTTGCTATCTGGAGGCACTTGAACGGTGCGCAAATAAGAGATATAAGGGCGGTGCCACTTGATTCAATTCATGGGAGGAATAACCATGCCGAAGAAGAAACGGCCGGCGCCGAAAAAGAAAGTAGCGCTAAAATCAAAAGTAAAAGCGAAAGCAAAAGTAAAAGCAAAAGTGAAATCGAAATCGGCCGTCAAGAAAAAGGGTAAGGCGAAGCAGCGGAAAGCGGTCGCCCCGAAGCCGGTGGTGCAGCAATCGCCGGAGGTTTCCAGCGGGATGTTGGCGCCGATTTTGGCGGAATAGCAAAATTCGACCCGCCATAGCGGATGTTAGCGTTACCATGCAGCTATAATTTTCTGCTGGAATCCTGAAGGGATTCCCCGGGAGAGGGTGTGGCTCTTTGCCCCGAGGGGGCCACGTCCCGATTTCCTGGCCATTCATATTTTCGATGACTTAAATTTCGACCCTCGGTTAGAATTCCCTCCTATCTGTATTTGTCGCGGTCAGCGAGAGTTTTGATTTTGGGGGCTGTGGTATGCTCCCGCGGGATGAGGGCCATAATGGCTATTTGCTATGAATGAAATTCGCGGAATCGGGATTAGTACCGGCGGCGGGGACGCGCCCGGGCTCAACGCGGTGATCCGGGCTGCGGTGAAGTCCGCCATCCTCAAGTACAAATGGAAGGTCATTGGGATTTCCGATGGGTTCGACGGCCTGATCTGGCCGGAGAAGTCGCGCGAGCTCACGTTGAAAGATGTGAGCGGCATCCTTCCCCGCGGGGGCACGATCCTGGGGACATCGAGCCGGGGCAATCCATTCCACTACAAGACGGTTGAAAATGGCGAGGAAGTCACGCGCGACATTTCCGAAGAAGTGATTTCCAATGCGCAAAGGCTGGGCATCGATGCGGTGATCAGCATCGGCGGCGACGGGTCGCAGTTGATCGCGCAGCAACTCTTCGAAAGGGGCATGAAAATTGTCGGCGTGCCGAAGACGATCGACAACGACGTTTCCGCCACCGAGACGACATTCGGTT
Source organism: Terriglobia bacterium (assembly GCA_963788335.1). Taxonomy (GTDB): domain Bacteria; phylum Acidobacteriota; class Terriglobia; order Acidiferrales; family UBA7541; genus Palsa-360. Next base: position 1,082,567 of record CAWBGM010000018.1, on the reverse strand, counting down.
TTGACACCGCCCTGGCCACCGCCACCGATGCGATTGACAAGATTCATACCACTGCCGAATCGCATCACCGCGTGATGGTGGTCGAGGTGATGGGACGGGACGTCGGATGGATCGCGCTGGAAGCGGGGATCGCAGGAGGAGCACACGTCATTCTGATTCCCGAAATTCGCTTCACGATGCAGAGGTTGAGTGAGCTGATCCACGAGCGGGAAAGTCAAGGCAAATACTTCACGATCGTGGTGGTTGCCGAGGGCGTGCGGTTGCCTCCGGAACTGAAGCGACTCACGCGCGGCGGTTCGGTGGGAACCGTGGTGGGAGACGCCATCGCCTTGATGACTCACAAGGAAGTGCGTGTCAGCGTGCTCGGGCACATCCAGCGGGGCGGTTCGCCCTCGGCGTTCGATCGCATTTTGGGAACGCGATTCGGGGTTGCTGCGGTTGAATTGATCGCTCAGGGAAAGTTCGGTCAGATGGTGTGCTTGAGAAACGCGGCGATCGGGAACGTCAACATCGCCGATGCCATTGGAAATTTGAAGAGGGTGGAACCCGGCGGCGAATTGGTTCGTACAGCCCGTGCCATCGGCATCTGTTTGGGGGATTAATTCCGGAATTGTGAGACGGGGCCGCCGGCATGGTTACTGCGGATATCGCGCTTGTCGTTTATCCTTAATTCATAATAAAAAATGAACGTCTTGGGCGGGCTGCTGGGGTCGAAGGTGCGTTTGATTTCCGGAAGGAGTAATATCGGCGCACGCAAAACCGAATTGATATTGGGAGCCTCGACCTTATGACGCGCAATCCTGCACGCGCTGCGACCTGCGGAACTTTCGGATGGATAAATTCCAAGGGCAAAAATCCACAGGCTGAAGCCTGTGCCACTCGGGGCCAAGCTCGGCGTTATTATTTCTCGATCTTGCGTACAATTTGCGGGTTTGCCACGGTTATGTTGGTCTGCGCAGTGACGGTATTTCCCCAGCAGAACGCGTCGATTGAAATTGACACACATAAGGTCGTACACGCCATACCGCACACGATTTTTGGCGGTTTCATTGAACCGCTGCGCAGCGGGATTTATAACGGCGGCATATGGTCGCAGCTTCTGGATAATCCGAGCTTCGAGGAGAACCTGTGGGGCCCCGACGCGTTGGCGCATATGATTCAAGGCAGGCCCGAATTGAGCCGGCCGTCGAGAATCGGATTGCCCGTGCCATGGGAGTCGCTCTACGAGCAGGGGTACCGGTTCGAACCGCGGTTCGGGGACGCGGCGAATTCGTTTCGTTCGCTGCTCATGATGGGGCTCCCCGACAAGGAAGTCGGCGTGCGGCAGAGGATTTATCCCCCGGTGCATCGCGAGCTGCGGTACACGGGCAGCATCTGGGCGAAATACGTGAACGGCGAGAAGCAGATCGAAATCTCGTTGCGGCGGCGCGATCATCCGGAAGAAGTTTTTGTGAGAGCGCCGATCATGCTGAGCGGAGTTGGCTGGAAGCGCTACGAATATTCGCTGCAACTTTCGCAAGGACAGCTCGCTTCGCGCGAGCCGGCCGATTTCGTCGTGGCGGTCACGAAAAACACGCGCGTGCTGATCGACCAGGCGCTCCTGTTTCCCGCCGACAACGTCGAGGGACTCGATCCCGAAGTGATCCAAATGTCCAAGGCGCTCAAGATGTCCAGCGTGCGCTATGGCGGAAATTTTACGTCCGGCTATCACTGGCGAGACGGCGTCGGTCCAATGGACAAGCGTGTGAGCATGCTCAATCAGGCATGGGCGCAGCCGGAATACAACCAGTTCGGCACGGACGAATTTCTGAACTATGTGAAATTAATCGGGGCGCAGCCGATTTTTTGCCTGAACCTGGGAAGCGGCACGGTTCAGGAAGCCGTGGACTGGGTGAAGTACGTCAACGCGAGATGGGGCGACAAGACGGGCGGTCTCACGTGGGAACTCGGCAATGAATTGTGGAACATGGGAAATAACGGCTATCCCAAGATCGAGGAAGTTGCCGCGCGGACTCGGGAATTCAGCGCCGCCGTCCGGAAAGTCGATCCGAAGGCGATATTGATTGCGACGGGCGCCGATCCCGACCGGTACAAGGATTGGAATGCCGCGCAATTGTCGTCCGGCCCTGGATTTTACGAATACCTCTCGATGCATCTGGTCGTGAACGCGGGACAGACGCTGAAGACCGATCCCTCGCCCGATTTTCTGGCGCAGGCGATGTTTGCGATTCCCGTGGGCGTCGAGCGGATGATCGGCGGGATGAAGGCGCAAATTGATGTGGACCCGAGGATGAAAAACGTGAAGCTGGCGTTCACCGAGAGATTGTTTCGCGCGCCTTATGCGCCCGCGCCTCCCGATATTCCGACGCCGCGCGAGGCGGAGTTCCGCAATCTGGGCGGCGCAATTTTTGAGGCCGGCATCTTGAATATGATGATGCGAGTGGCCGACGTCGTTCCGATTTCGCACATGACATCCGCAACCGAGTTCGGCCGTGTGTGGGAAAAGCGCGGCATTATTTTCACTCCGCCGAACTATTGGGCGCTGCGCATTTACTCGAATGCGGACGCGGCAAATCTGCTGGAAACCAAAGTAGACGTTGCGCATTATGATGTGCACGACGGCTCCAACCGCAGCCCCGAGATTCCGGATGTGCCCTATCTTGATGTTGTCGCGGCGGCGAACCAGAAGGGCGATGCGATCACACTTTTTGTCGTGAATCGCAGCCTCGATAACGATATCTCGGCCGGCATTAAACTGACAAACTTTTCGATGCATTCGGCCAAGGGGCAGGTTCTCACCGCGCCGGATATTTATTTTTATAATAGCGATGCTGAACCGAACGCCGTCATTCCGCAGCCCGTCACGCAATCCGTCAATGGATCGGCATTTCTGCACACGTTCCCCAAGGCGAGTGTCACCGTGATTGAGTTGAGGTGATTGAGTTGCGGCGATTGAATTGCGGCGATTGAGTTGCGGCGATTGAGTTGGGGTGACTGAATTGCGGCGAAGCAGACGTGCTCCGTGCAGGCAACGAAGGAAGAATGACGTGGCATCGGAAAAGCGGAAATAGAATGATGCCGTATGCGGCGCATTTCCAGAGGCCCCCCGGCCCGGTTGCCCAATCGCGGATGCCGTTTCAAGGTTGAATAGGGTCGGGCAATAAAAATTCTTTGGCTGCCGGCAGCCGGGGATTCAAAATCGAGATTGCCGATCCGAGGTTAACACTCCAACTTTCGAGCGGCGGAATTGCGCAGAGGGCGGAGTTTCGAAGAAGGGAACAATGAGGATGCGTCTAAAGATAGCAGTGGTTACAGTTGCGATTTGTTCGATCGCACCTTTCTTCGCTTTTAAAGCGCAGGGACTTTTGGATTTGCAACAGCCTGCCGCGAAGGAATGGCCGACCGTAGGCGGCGACTGGGGCAATTCACGTTATTCCACACTGCAACAGATCACTCCCGCGAACGTGAAGGACCTGAAGGGAGCATGGGTCACGCATCTGGGCTCCGGACTGGGCAATGAAATTCCGTATTCCCCCTCAGGTGGCGTGACAAGCAAATATTCCCTGGAAGGCACGCCTGTGGTGAAAGACGGCGTGATGTACGTGAGCTCGGGGAATGACGACGTCTTTGCGCTGGACGCCAAAACGGGCGCGTTGATCTGGGAACACCGGTCCGGCATCGATCAAAACATTAATACGATCTGTTGCGGCTGGGACAATCGCGGCGTTGCTTTGGGCGAAGGAAAAGTTTTTATCGGCTATCTGGATGGAACATTTAACGCGCTGGATGCCGAGACAGGAAAATTGATCTGGACGACGAGGATCGGACGGTGGCAGGACGGCTATACCATCACGTCCGCGCCTCTTTATTATAAAGGCGTTGTGTATACCGGCGTATCCGGCGGAGACATTGCGGCGCGCGGCAAGTTGACCGCGCTGGACGGAAAAACCGGCAAGGAACTCTGGCATTTCTGGACAACTCCAAGTCCAGGAGAGTTCGGCGCCGACACTTGGCCATCGCCGAACGATCCCGATCCGGCGCGCGCCAAAGCGATGATGAACGGAGGCGCCAGCATCTGGCAGGCGCCGGCCATCGACCCGGAACTTGGGCTCATCTACTTCAGCACCGGCAATCCCTCGGGCACGGGCGATCACCGCCCCGGCAATAATTTGTTCGGCTCCTCCATGGTCGCGCTGCATCTTGATGGCACATACGCGTGGCATTACCAGGTGGTTCATCACGATATGTGGGACTTCGATTGTCCCAGCCCTGTCATCCTATTCGATCAGGTCTATGAAGGAGTGAAGCGCAAGGGCATTGCCGAGGGCTGCAAAACAGGTTGGGTATATATCCTGGACCGCACCAATGGAAAGCCCCTGGTTGGAATTGATGAGAAACCCGTCGAGCAGGAACCTCGCCTTGCGACCGCAGCGACGCAGCCCATTCCGCGCGGCGACGCTGTGATTCCGCAGTGTCCCCAACCTCTGCCGGGTTGGCTCACGAAATGCATCTTCGGGACGATCTACGATCACCCCGTTTTGATTTCTCCCGGTGGCAATGGCGGCGTGAACTGGGCCCCGATGGCCTACAGCCCTCAAACCGGATATTTTTACGTAACCGCGGCGGACCGGCCATATCCCTCGATTGGCCACGTGGAAGCCAAGCCGCTTTCTGCCGCGAACCCCGACCCTCGAAATAACGGCGCATTTCTGGGGCCTGTGATCGGCGCGCACTACTCCGGCACATTCACCGCAATCGACTCACGAACCAATAAGATTGCCTGGCAAAAAAAGACTCCCTATTCGATCGGCCAGGGCAGCGGAGCGCTGGCGACGGCGGGCGGCCTTGTGTTCCATGGCGATCCCGACGGCAACATGCAGGCGTTTGACGCAAAGAACGGCGATCTGCTGTGGCAATGGCAGACGGGTGCGGGCGCGGATGCCCCGGCCGTCACCTATGAAATCGACGGCGTGCAATATGTCGCGATCGCCGCCGGAGGCGTTTCCACTCAAACAAATTCGGCGAATGGCGATATGATCTGGGCTTTTTCACTGAACGGTTCTCCGGGAAACCGGCTGCATCCATTTGCAGCGCCGAAACCGCCGGTGACGGTTCGAGAAATCACGGGAGCGATTGTAAACACGAATGTCATCACGCTGGTGGATTACGCCTTCACGCCACTCCGTATTTCAGTGCCTGTGGGAACGAAAGTGACATTCGTCAACAACGGCAAACAAATTCACAACGCATCTTCGTCGGACGCCGGAGGATGGGACACCGGCATGCTCGCCGGTGGAAAATCAGCCTCAGTGACTTTCAATCGCCCGGGGACATTCAACTATGCCTGCCTCCCGCACTCGTTCATGATCGGCCAGATTATCGTGACAGGCTCTCCGATTGAATCCGCGCCGCCGACCGTGGTGGAGAGCAATTCAGCGACGCCGGGGAGTGCGCCGGGCAGCATGAATATGCCTGGGCAAGACGATCGCTGAGGGATGCAACGCATCGGCAAGCGGGAAGCGCAGCTTATGAACTTGAATTTTCGGGTGCCGTACCCTTGCGGGTTAACAAGGGTGCGTGTTTAGATTTCACCTTAACCACCAAACCACAATTGAAAGCTAATTCCGGGCGACATAGCTCTTGCTGAAATTATTTCTCCCGTTGGTGACCGTGTACTTGCCGTCCGGCTTTACCGTCACCTGAATCCAGTACCCCTTGTCATCGCTAGGGTCCGCGTTGGCGATCATTTTTTCGTCGCTTTGGATCGCTTTGTCGGCATTTAAAGAGAGATGCGATTGCCAGAGGTCTTCAAAGTTGGGAGATTTCCTGATCGTCTCGAACGTGAACTGATTTCCGGCTTTTTTGAAACCGTTATTCATGATCGCGACGCGGGGCTGGAGCGCCCAGACAAGTTGTGGAGAGCCGGAACGGTCAAAGCCGTGGTGATTGGTCTGATAAACGTCCACGTGGCCGATCATGTTGGTGGGGCAGGCGAGGAGTTGCTCCTGAATCCACGGCAGGTCGCCGAGGTCGGAGAAGCGGAAGTGGCCGTACGTCAGGACGGTTCCGATGCTCATGCCGTTTTCCGGGTCCTGGTCGGTCGGTTTTTGCACCGCGTCCTTGCAATAGACGGGATTCGGGCCGCCGCCTTTGAGCGTGGTGGTAATCGCTTGCCCGGCGGCGATGACGACTGTAGCGTTCACACCTTTCAGCGGAATTTTATCTCCGGCCTTGAGGACCGTGTGGTCGTCGCCGGTCAGGGTTTTGTAATCTTTCCACCAGGCGACCATTTCGGGTTTCTGGAGTTCAAGCGTTAATTCTCCGTGATCGAGGTATCTGCCGATGGGAATTAATTTTGAGAGGGCATACACGCCGCCGATATGGTCGCCATGGTAATGCGTGATGAGGACGTAATCGATTTTTGTGATGTGCGCGACATTTCTTGGCGAGGTCGGCGATTCGCTTCGGGTCGCGGTCATCGTGGCCGCCCGAGCCGGAGTCGATGAGCAGGGATTCGCCGGAGGGGCTGACGATCAGGGTGCCGCCTCCGCCTTCCACGTCGATCATGTAGATGTTTAATTCTTTTGGCGCGGCGCGCAGGGTGCTCGTGAAAATTAGGGCGGTGGCCAGAATCAAAAACTTCTTCATATTTTCTCCCGAAAAATCAGCTGACACTTTGCGCAGATATTGGATCAGCGTAATGTCAGTAGCGGTTTCCAGTAGCCAGGCTTCAGCCTGTGCGACTAAAACCTGCGCCACTTTATTTGCTCGCCATCTTGCTATTCAGCGGCACATTGCCGTACGGCTTAAAACCCGTCAGCCGGGGCTGGCCTGGGCCGGCGGGCAAACTGGACCACATTGTGCCATCGTTATCGAATTCCACTTTTTCGGTGTGCACTTTCGGGTCCGGGTAAGGGAAATACGTGAATTTTTTGGTTTTCGTGTCAAAGCGCACGAAAGAATTGTAGGCTGCATTTTCGAGCCAGATATTGTCGCTCGCGTCCGCGGCGATTTCGTAGGGATTGCCGTATTTCAGGGGCAGCTTGTATTCGGTGAATTTCCTTGTGTCGGGGTTCAACATCACGAAGGCATTGGCGAAATATTCGCACAGCCAAATCATTCCTTTCGAGTCGATGGTGACGCGGCGAACGTTATTCGGAGGCTTGAACGTCGTCCACTTTTCTGTTTTGGGATCCCACATGGAGAGGATTTGCCGCGCGTCGCTGGGGACCCAAACGCGATCTTTTTTATCCACCAGCAGGCCGTAGTAATTTCCGAAACCGTCGGCGGGCATCCATTCGGTCACCTTTTTGGTTTCGGCATCCACGCGCGTCACCGTTCCTACGAACGAAGAGGTCCAGATATTTCCGTGGGAATCGACATCCACCGAATGCATTGCTTGGCTCACCGTTGGCGCGAGATAGCGATGAATTTCTCCCGTGGCGATATCCAGGTCGCCGATCATGTCGCTTTTCGCTTCCGCCCAATACACATGGTCGTTGCGTTCGGCAATGGCGGTGGGAGCCACGTTGAATTTCCCGCGCGCGTCGTGAATTGTCCATTCCTTCGCGCGCGTATTTGGATCGAGATTTTCAGTGTCGAGGCGAAGAACCGAGCTTGCCGCGTTCTCGGCCATCCACACGGTTCCCCGGCGGTTGGGATTCTTGCTTGGCATGACGTCATGCGTTCCCCGGGCGAGCAGCATTCCGTCGGACTGAGACTTGTCCACGGGCGGCAGGTCGTATTGAACGTAAATCGCCTGCGACAGAGCGTCCTCGTCGCGCTCCCATGCATCCAGCTTGATGTCGCGCTTTTCCTGATCTGGGCCGAAATTCGCCGCGAGATATTTGATCACCTGCAGGCGTTCCTGCGATGAGAGCCAGTTCGGCGCGTTGTATCCGTTGGGCGCCTGCGCCGAAGGGGAATTCCAGGTGGGCGATGGGAAAACGCCGGGAACCCAAAACATCTTCACCACGGCCTCAGCCCACTCTTCTTCGGTCTTGCCGGACATCAGATGGTATGGCCGGACGCCCATTTCCTGATAACCGTGGCAGCCAAAGCAGTTTTTTTCCAGGATGGCGCGCGCCGGGCCGGGAGGATAAAGCTGATCGTAATCCAGATATTTGACGTCGCTTGCAACCTGTGGCTTGGCTTTCATTGCGAGATCGGCGGTCTTTGTTTCGCCGGAGCCGAGCTGGATGGTGAGCGGAGAGGAATCAAAGTCGGGCTCTTTCGCCTGCATCTCGTAGGTGCTCGGCGGGAGATTATAGATATGATATTCGCCTTTGTGGGTAAAGACTGTGTAGGTGATCAGATGGACCGTGTCCCGGGCGCGCACGCGGACCGCCCGTACGCCGCCTTGTCCGGCAGTCACCTTTCCGGAGATCGTTCCGGTCGCGACAACGTCGGTTGCAGGACGGGCTTGGACGGATTGCCACAGGAATCCCATTCCGCAAATGCCAAAGGCTGCCGGGAATGCAATGCTTCGGATCGTGGTCCAAAAGGACGACTGTATCGTCTTCACTGTTTTCTCCGTAACCAGAATTACCGATGGGGACGTCTTATTCGCGTACTATACTCTACTCTTTACTCGTCATCCAACGCAGCGGTTCGTGAAGCGCGGGAATGCGCGCGCTGGAATTTGAGGATTATGCCGCGTTACCCGAATCAGGATCGAAACGACCGGGCGTCCTTAAAAAACTTGTACAAGCCGCCGATAAAATAGTATGTAACATGGCGACCCGACCCGTGTATAACTTTTGCATTTAGTTTTAAGGCCGGGTGAAAGAATACAGGCCTGTGGACGGAAGCGAGCCGCCTGCACATTGTCAAGTTGCGGAGGCTCGATCGGATTGCCGCCACAGCACAATTTCAGATGCGGTTCGCGCCACATGACATGTGATCGATTTGCGAGAACGAGGAGGAGAAAGATGTTTTGCGTCTATCGACTCGGGATTGCGGCATCCATTCTGCTGATTTTCCTGGGACTGGTCAGCCGTCCTGCATCCGCTCAGGTAAGACTCGACGGATACTGGCACCAGAAGTTCAGTGAAGATCAACCCGAGCGTGGCCCCGGCCCGGAGATCGGCGACTACACCGGGCTTCCCATCAACGAAGCGGACCGCCACAGGGCGGATGCGTGGGACGCGCAGAAGTGGGAAGTGGTCGAGCACGAATGCGATCCGCATCCGGCGGACTACGCGCCACGCGGACCTGCGGACCTGGTTCTTGAGCCGGAGATGGATCCGTTCACGCAAGGAGTTCTCGCCTGGCACGAGACGGCGAGATTCTTGCTGAACAAGCGAACGATCTGGCTGGACGGCCGCCCCCATCCCTCCGAGAACGCGCCGCATACCTGGCAGGGTTTTTCTACCGGGGAATGGGAAGGGCGACATGCTGAAAGTGACCACCACTCACCTGAAGGAAGGGTGGGTTCGCCGGAACGGCCTTGCGCGCAGTGAAAAAGGAATCCTGGTCGAATATTTTATCCGGCACGGAGACTACCTCACGCTTGTTACCGACGTTGAAGACCCGATCTATCTGACCGAACCGTTCGTGCGGACTTCGAACTGGGTTTTGGACAATGGCGGTCGGCTCCGCGGAAATTACTGCGTTCCCAGCGTCGAGGCCGATCACCCGTTCGGTTATGTCGCGCACCATTTGCCTGGAGAGAATCCATGGTTGACCGAGTTCGCCTCCCGGCATGGAATCCCGGTGGAAGCGGCTCGGGGCGGAGCCGAGACGATGTACCCCGAGTATCAGGAGAAGATTGCGAAAATGCCGGACCCGCCAAAAATTCCGGATGACAAAGGGCAGAAATAATGACCAAAACGATGCGGGCTACTTGTTCGAGCGCCTTGCGAACGGTCCTCGGCTTTTTCCTGGTTGCTCTTGCTGGAATGGGAAGCGGCGCCTTTGCGCAACAGCAACAGAGACAGCTCTCCATTCCCGAGTCTCAACTATTCGCGAACGGGAAGATCGAGATGCTGCACGTTCAGGGAAATGTGTACATGATCGCCGGTGCCGGAGCGAAACATCACTGTGCAAGTGGGCAGTCAATATGTGTTCGTGGTTGATGCGGGGCTTCCCGAGATGAGCAAGGACGTGATCCAGGCAATCCGCAGCGTCAAAACCGACAAGCAAGGCATCCTGTTTATCATCGATACGTGTGTCGATCAGGACCACACGGGCGGAAATGTAAACTTGTCAAAGGAAGGCTGGGCGCTGCCGAATTCTAGCCTGAATCCTCTCCAGCGGAGAACGATGGAGGATCCTGGATTAACCCCGCAAAAGGGAGCGTCGATCCTCGCGCATATCAACGTGCTCAATGCGATGAGCCAGCCGGGAGGGAACGATCCGAAGATTGCGTCGGAGTTCTGGCCCACGGATGTATATGAGACCGATTACTGGAGATTTTACAACGATGAGGGCGTGTTTCTGTATCACGCGCCGAACGCGCATACCGATGGAGACACGTACGTTTTTTTTCGCGCTTCCGATGTAATCAGTACCGGCGACATTGTGAATCTGCTGAGCTATCCGGTGATCGGCAAGGGCGGTAGCATTAATGGTGAAATCGACGCCCTCAATCACATGATCGAAATTATGGAGGCGAAGGAAAACGAAGAAGGCGGCACGTATATCATTCCGGGCCACGGACATATCGGCGACCGGCACGATGTGGTGAATTATCGCGACATGGTGACTGTGATTCGCGACCGCATCAGGAGTCTGGTCAACAAGGGAATGACGCTGGAACAAGTAAAGGCGGCGAAGCCGACGTTTGAATACGATGGAATCTACGGGTCGACAACCGGTCCGTGGACAACGGACATGTTTATCGACGCAATCTATCGCGATATGAGCATGCTGAAGAAACAAAAAGAACAGAAAGTCAGCGGAGGGCTAAATTGAGCCGCCAGATTTGCCTGATGAGCCGACGGATGCGTTTCGCCGCAATCGCGCTACTTTCCGTGGCCTTGAGCGCCTCAGCGAGTCGCGTTGCAGCCCAGGCCTCTCCCGTTATTCCGACCGGAAAACAGGTACACAAAACCGCGAAGGAATCGGCACTGATCGAAATCACCGGTTATTGGGTGGCGATTGTCAACGAGGATTGGCGCTACCGGATGATCACGCCCGGCAAGGGTGATTACGCCGGCGTTCCCCTCAATCTGGAAGGCCTGCGGGTCTCTGACACGTGGGATGCTGCGAAAGACGAGCGCGAGGGCAATCAGTGCCGCGCCTATGGCGCGGGAAACATCATGCGCATCCCGGAACGCCTGCATATCACCTGGGCGAATGACGAGACGCTGCAGATGGACATCGACGCAGGGATGCAGACCCGTCAATTTCACTTCGACGGTTCGAAATGGAAGGGCGGAGCGCCGCAGTGGCAGGGCGATTCCGTCGCGGATTGGGAGAAGCAAGTCCAAAGCGGCGGCATGAGGGGCACGTATGGCGGGCCGGTGCCCGGAAAAGGCGGGAGCCTGCACGTTGTGACGACGCACATGCGCCCCGGATATCTGCGCAAAAATGGCGTGCCGTACAGCGCGAATGCGATACTCACCGAGTATTACGACCGGTTTGAACGGAACGGCGTTACCTATCTGATTGTGACGTCGGTGGTGGACGATCCGGAATATCTGACCGATCACTTTATAACCAGCGGCCAATTCAAATTGGAACCAGACGCGTCCAAGTGGAATCCCACGCCGTGCCGTCCGACATGGCCGAGAGTAGCCATCCCACGCCCGCCTGATCCGGACAATTAAATTAGGAATCGCGGGCGGGATTGCATGTGTCGCTTATTCGTGCATTCGAGCGGTGTGGAAAGGCCGATCCGGGACGCGTTAGTGTTTCTCTCGCTACTTCTCCTTGCTTTGAGGACCTTTTAGCGTGGGCTTCTCCAAAGCATCCGGAGTGAACTGGTTTTCATCCAGTCCGGTGTTCAGATGGGCCTCATCGACCGTCAAGACGGTCTTCGTGCCTTCGAGCAGGGAACTCATTTCCGTTTTTCGCGCTCCCCAAATCCCGGAGACTTTTTTCAATCCGCTCGCGTGCATCTCACGGACCTTGCGTCCCTGCAGGTCGTACATTTCCGCGTGCAGGATGACGGGCACATCCTGAGCGACCCAGAAATAGATGAATTTGTATTGCGAGCGATCGGGCGCGACGGGCGTGGCTTCCACCTTGAACGTTTTGTGATTCTCGATGACGTCCTCGTCGGGCAGCAGGCGGTAGGTGAAGTCATCGAGCGAGCGCTCGGCGATATCCTCGAAGGTGTAGTCGCTTCCGGCGAAGCGCTCGGAGCGCTCGCGCGGCGGCACGCTGCGCACGCGTTCGGTTGCCGGAGTGTAAATCCACTGGCGATCGGTCGCGTTCGGCCGATTAATGGAGAGTAGGGCGACCCCGCGAAGCTCGGGAGGATCGGAGAAGCGCACCAGCGTCTTGCCGTCGCCGAATGTTCCCACGCGAAGAAGCGTAAAGCGTTTCCGCACGGTGTGCCCGTCTTGATCCTTCACATCCATCGTGGCCCGCAACGTCGTGTCCCGGCTGGTGTCCTGCCGATACACGGCGGCCATGATGGATTTGGCGTCGGGTGCGGCAAAAACGGAGATTGCGCTGGATGCAAAAAATGCCAGGGACAGCAGAGTGGCCATTAAAGGGCTTCGCTGTCGATTGGGTTGGGACACGACGAATTTACTCATAGCCGATCGCCTCGATCACATTCATGCAAGCCGCGTTCCGCGCAGGCCACCACCCTGCGGCGAGCGACACCGCGGCCACAACGGGCAGTGAGAGCAATACAATCGTCCACGGAAAATCATACGGCACCGAATATCCGGCAAGGACGAGGGAAACTGTATGGGACATAAACACCGTGTTCAGGATTCCCGCGACCGCGCCCACAGCCACGCCCACGACCGCTACGGCAACCGCTTCCAGCAGCACCAGTTTCCTGATTTGCGAACGCAAGCCGCCGATCGCGCGAACGATGCCGATCTCGCGTCGCCGCTCCGACACCGAGATCAGCAGCGTGTTGACGATGCCGAGAATCGCGATCAACACGGCGACGACGAGCTGCATGTAATTGAGCGTGAAAAATTCATCCACCAGGCTCGAGATCCACCGCTTGAATTCGGCGTTTGTGTAAACGAATGCGTGGAAGGATCCGGCGGTAAGTTGCTCGAGCGTATGTTTCATCGCCAACTGATCGACGCCCGGTTTTAAATCGACATGGATGAAATCCACTGCGTCGTCCTGCCAATATTTTTTGTAAAGCGCTCGATCCATGAAAATTGTGCCTTTTTCGGACCGATAATCGTTGAGGAAGCCGAGTATCGGCAGATCCAGTGTGCCGGTTGGCGCCTGGAGGCTCAATCGATCGCCCGTTTTCACTCCCCAATGCGACGCGAAGTTTCTTGAGACCAGCACGCCTTCGCCGCGCGTCAGCCGGTCGTGAAGGGTCCGCGAATCCGCACCCTCGACAGCCTCTTGCGAGCGGATCAGGAAGCCATCCATTTCGATGGCAATCACCGCTGCCGTGTCGCCTCGATACGGAATGGCGGTGAAGCGCACATTTTCCACACGCTGCACTCCGGGGAGGGCCGAGATTTGCCGTCCCAGATCCTCGGTGAAATGATAGCTGGTCGATCGCAACATCGACGACGTGGATACAAACAGATCGGCGTTGAGCACCTGATTCATCCAGCGGTCGATCATCCGCCGGTAACTCTGAATGTAAGACGCCGTGGAAAAAACGAACATCAGTCCGACCATCAACGCGCCCACCGTCGCGGAAGACCGGCCGGGCGATTGAATCATCGCGTCGACAGCCAGGGCTCCTTCCGATCCGCCAGCCCAATTCATGATCGGCCGCAACGCGAGCGCCGACCACAGCACGAGCTTGGGCAGCACGAGTGTTAACCCCAGCAGGACAATCGAGGCAAATCCGAATTGTATCGGCAGGCCCAGACGAGCCGGCACCCAAAGGACCAGTGCGGAGCCTGTGCAGATCAGCAGGACGCCCAGTCCGATCCGGTTCCATCCCTGTGCGGATTCCCCGCGACGCTTCTCGATATTGTGCAACGCCAGCGCGGGGTCAAGCGACGCAGCCCCTCGAGCCGGGAACCACGCGCCGATCAAAGACGCGCCCATGCCCAGGGCAAACGCGATCGCGCACTGGTCGAAATGCAATTTCGCGGGGGAAGCCGAGGAGACGACTCCATAGACGGCGGCGACCATGCCTCGCATCACCCGGTTGGCCGCGGACGCCAGAAAGAAGCCCCCGGCAATGCCCAGCAGCGACCCGATGCCGCCCATCAGCAGCGCTTCGGAAATAAACATGCGGCTGATATTTCCCTGCTCGACTCCAATCGCCCGTAGAATGCCGATCTCCTTCCAGCGCTGGTTGACGGCGATCGTGAAGGAATTAAAAATGATGTAGACGCCCACCAGCAGAGCCACGAAACTCGTGATCATCATTCCTACGCGCATCGCGGTGATCGTGTTCTCGAGCTCTTCGCCGCGGACTTCCGGTCTCGCCACTTCCACGCCGGGCGGAAGTTGTGCGCGCAACCTCTGCTGCACTGTTTCGATCGGAACGTTTGCCGCGTTCATCAAATCGATGCGATCGAATTTGCGCCCGCGATGGAAAACCACTTCGGCCGAGTACACGTCCATGATGGCGATGTTCCCGCCAAAAATTTCTCCCACGCCCACCGGCTTGAATGTTCCCTGGACCGTGAAATCTTTTTTCCCGTCGGAAGCAAATAGCGTGAGTTTGTCTCCGACCTTCAATCCATGGCGGTCGGCAAAGGCGCGGGAAAGCAGGATGGAGTTCGGTTGCGCAAGGAAAACGAGCGGATCGGAGATTCGCGTCTGGGTGCGATCGAATTGATAGTCCCGGAGTTGTTGATCTCCGGCCGTGTCCACCCCCAGAACCAGCAGCGCGCCTTCTCCGGGCAGGGAAGTCTGCACAAGCGTTTCGATCACCGGTTCGGCAAGCTGCACGCCGGGCGTCGCGCGCACCAGGTCAAGAACGCTTTCAGGAAAACCGGCTTCTCCCGCGGTAATCTGCAGAGTCGCTTTTCCCGCGAGCTTTTCGACCGTTCCGTGAAGGGAATCAAGCAGGCTGGCGTTGCCGACGCGAATCGCGAAAAAAACGGCTACGCCAAGGGCGATGCCAAGCGTCGTTACCGTCACGCGCAGCCGGTGTCCCCGCCACTGCTTGAAGGTGACCTGCCACAGGGCGCCGAACATTACCGGTTTCTCTCCAGAGTGCTTCCCGGGCGC
This sequence comes from Terriglobia bacterium, assembly GCA_963788335.1. Classification (GTDB taxonomy): domain Bacteria; phylum Acidobacteriota; class Terriglobia; order Acidiferrales; family UBA7541; genus Palsa-360. Next base: position 1,067,273 of record CAWBGM010000018.1, on the reverse strand, counting down.
CCGGTCCGAACTTCTTTCACAAACTGTCCATCCCGCAGCGTCAGGATTCGATCGCAATATCCCGCGGCGTCATCGTTGTGTGTGACCAGGAGCACGGTCGTATTGAATTCAAAATGCAAATCGTCAAGAAGCTGAAGGATGTCCGCTCCGGTATGGGAATCGAGGTTGCCCGTGGGCTCATCGGCCAGCAGGATGGGAGGACGAAACACCAGAGCCCGGGCGATCGCGACCCGCTGGCGTTCGCCGCCGGAAAGCTCGTCGGGACAGTGCACCGATCGGGCTTTGAGGCCTACGCGCTCGAGCATCCCCTGCGCTCTATGCTCGGCCTCGTGTCTCCGCAAACCCTGCAGCCGCAGTGGCAGCGCAACGTTTTCCACCGAGCTGAGCGTGGGCAGCAGATTAAACGTCTGGAAAATCATTCCCAGCTTTTCCCGGCGCAGGCGTGTGCGCTCATCGTCATTCAGCGAGGACAGTTCAATCCCTTCGATTTTGATCGAGCCGGAGGTGGGTTGGTCCAACCCGCAAATCAGGTTGAGCAACGTCGATTTCCCCGAACCGGACGGCCCCATCACCGCCACGCGCTCGCCCTGCTCGATGGCGAGACTTAAATTGAGCACCGCCTGAATGCCTTTGTTGTCTCCGTAGCTCTTGGAGACATTTGTGAGTAGGATCATGCTTGCGACCGGGAACATCCAGGGTACGTCGACAGCGCTTCAAATGAAATTTGAGTCTACCCCAGCCATCAGGAACTACATATCTGAAAATTTCATGTGTGCGGTGTAAAGTGAAATTCATGGAGGCTCGGGTTTTTCGATCTTTCAGAAATCATTTTTTACACCCCTTTTCACAACACCCCCTTTTCACAACACTTGACCTGCGTATATTATGGCAAGTACAGTACATCGCTTTACGTCCGATTGTTGGACAGAGCCAGTCGTCCGGCTTGTGCCGCGTTTGATATGAAACTTGAAAAGGAAAAGGGAGTCATCCATGAACCGTTGGGGAAAATTGTGCAGGGTGTCCTTCTCAGGGGTTGGCGTTGCGCTGGTCCTATTTGCTTTTGCTGGCCCCATCTGCGCGGCCACGACACCAAAATTCGTCTACACAGCGAATTATTTCACCAACAATGTTTACGCCTACGCAATCGATAGCACGACGGCCGCGCTGACTCCGGTCAAGGGCTCTCCCTACGCGTCGGGTGAGGGGCCTTTCATGGTGACCGTTGATCCGTCGAACAAGTTTGTCTATGCGGCGAATTATATAGCCAATAATGTTTCGGCTTACGCGATCGACAGCACGACGGGCGCATTAACCCCGGTCGCCGGGTCGCCCTTCGCCGCTGGGACAAATCCGATTTCCATCGCGTTCAGCTCCACGGGCAAGTTCGCCTACGTGGCGAACTATCATTCCGATAACGTGATGGTCTTCAGCGTCAACCAGATGACAGGCGCACTATCTCCCATCTCCAGTTCACCCGTCGCTGCGGGGACGATGCCGGCAGCGGTTACTCTGGCTCCCTCGGGCAAGTTTGCATACGTTGCGAACTATGGTTCCAATAACGTTTCCGCTTACTCCGTGAACCCCAAGACAGGCGCCTTGACGGCCCTCAACGGCATGCCAGTGCCGGCGGGCTTGAATCCAATTTCGGTGGCGATCGATCCCGCGGGGAAATTCGCGTATGTGGCGAATTACAGTTCGGATAATCTTTTTGTGTACGCCATCAACAGCAAGTCGGGCGTGCTGACCGCCACAAGCTATTCCCCTGTCAAATCCGACCGAAATCCTTTCTGGATCGAGTTGGACGCTACGGGAAAATTCGCCTATGTGGCCAATTACGGTGGCTACAACGTCTCGGCATTTTCCATCAACAGCTCAACAGGAGGTCTCACCCCGGTCGGCGGCTCACCCTTCAAAACCCGCCCGGCCCCCATGCAGGTTCGACTTGACCCATCCGGCAAGTTTGCCTTCACGGCGGACGCGGGTATGGGCTCGATCACAGGGTTCAATGTGAACGGCGCGACAGGCGCCCTGACGCCGATCAAAGGGTTTCCCTATACGACCGAGGCGGTTCCGTTTGCAATTGCTTTCGCCGGACAGTAGCCGCGAAGAGGACTGCCGGAATCGCTCCGGCATCCATCCCGAAATTTCAAACTACTGAAACCATCGACCCCAAAAGAGATCGGTGACTCAGTTTCCGTCTGACTTGGACAAGACCTGAATTGGGCCCTGCAGTGACACTGGCTTCAACCTGCGGGTTTTGAATTCTGAAAACTGCGAGCTCGAGTGAAACTGAAATACAAATCGATTGGCCTGTTCTGGCCTTGTAGAAGTCCAAACTTACAGGCGGAAGCCTGTGCTACTAAAACCTCTATTCAGGCTGAGTGATTGCCCAAAAAAAAGGTGGATTGTTGCAGTCCTGCCGTCAAAATTCAGTGGGGCGAACCATAAACCACCGAAACTCTAAATAATCAAGTTGACAAGACAATAAAAACTCAATAAGAAGGAGTCTGTGTCGGGTCTGCATTTGGCTTGGGGCAAAGGAAAACGTCCGTCCAGTGAAGACTGTAATCCTGTGAAGACTGCGATCATTCCGGTCAGGGAGCCCATTCCTTTGGAATCGCGGGTGAGTTGGGGACAACATGCCGAGACCGTCCAAACAGAAAAAATCCGGAACAAAAATTAAAATCGGGAAGGAATCCCCCATGGTCACAACCGCTCTGCCGCCGAGGACTCTGGACGCACGGCCGGACACAATCGATTTCCGCGATCAGATGTACATGGCGACGCTGACGGAAGTTCCTGTCGAAGTGCCGCTGAGCGCCTATCAAAAGGCCGGTGTCCCGATTTTGGATCAAGGATCGGACGGCGCCTGCGCCGGATTCGGACTCGCCACGGTCTGCAATTATCTGTTGCGGACACGCAAGGTCTGGCGAGACAAAACCGATGTCAGCCCGTGGATGTTGTATCAAAAGGCCCAGGAAACAGATCCTCACGACGCATCGGCGGGGTATGCTACACCCGACAACCCGGACGTGGGGGCAAGCTGCCGATCGGCGATGAAGGGATGGAATCAGCACGGAGTCTGTCAGACCAGTTACTGGGTGAAACCGGGACCCGTGCAACCCGCGGCCACCTTGGCCGCCGACGCGCGATTGCGGCCGTTGGGGGCCTATTTTCGCGTCAATCACAAGGATATCGTCGCGATGCTTACAGCGCTGGCTGAGGTGGGAATCCTTTATGCGTCAGCCGTACTTCATGAGGGGTGGGCCAAAGTCGGAGAGGACGGCGCGATTCCATACTCCAACGAGAAGACGGGCGGTCACGCGTTCGCAATCGTCGCCTACGATAAGGGCGGCCTATGGATTCAAAATTCGTGGGGCGAGGCCTGGGGAGCAAAAGGTTTCGGATATGTTTCCTACGACGACTGGCTCGAGAACGGAACCGATGTTTGGGTCGCCCGTCTCGGGGTTCCGATCGACCTGCACAGTGTTACTTCATCGGTAACTATGAATACCAGCAGCCTCGACGTAAATGCCTCGAACTACGCGACCCCGCAGCTCGCGCCTCACATCATCAGCATCGGCAATGACGGTTTCTTAAAACAGAACGGACAATGGGCTAAGTCCGAGGATCAGGTCCGGGACGTTTTTAAGGTTCAATTTCCGGAGCAAACGGCAGCCTGGGCAAAGAGGCGGCTCGTGCTCTATGCGCATGGCGGACTGGTCGGCGAATCTACCGCGGTCGATCGCATTGGTTATTACTGGTCGAACCTGGTCTCGCGGCAAATGTACCTGGTTGGTTTCGTCTGGCACACGGACTATCTCAGCACGCTCGGAGATATCCTGAAGGACGCGATCGGAAGCGTGCGCCCGGAAGGAATTCTGGATGCGGCAAAAGATTTTCTGCTGGACCGGCTTGACGACACGCTGGAGCCGATCGCGCGAGTTGCGAGCGGAAAAATCGAGTGGGACAAAATGAAAGCCAATGCACTGGCGGCAACGCAGATCGAAAAAGGAGGGGCGCGAATCGCGGCGAATAGTATCAAGGAGTACTACAACGGACTGACCGGCCAGGAAAAACAAAATTTCGAAATCCACATTGTCGGACACAGTGCCGGAAGCATTTTCCTCGGACCGCTCGTGCAATTTTTGACGATCGACTGCGGCCTGACCATCGAAAGTTGTACGCTGTGGGCGCCGGCGTGCACGATGGATATTTTCCGGCAGTTCTACGTTCCTGCCGTGGTTCCCTCCGACGGGTCGGCAAGAAAGATCAACAGGTTCGCCCTGTTTACAATGAACGACGCCACGGAGAGGGCCGACAATTGCGCCGAAATTTATCATAAATCGCTTCTCTATCTGGTTTCCGATGCGTTTGAAGACATTGTACGAATCCCATTGATCCGCCCGGACGGTGAACCCCTTCTTGGAATGGAAAAATTCATCTCGAAGCCGGATTCCCTGGCAGCGGGTTCGTCGGTTGCTCAGTGGCTTCAGCAGAACGGTTGCGATTGGGTCAAGTCACCGAATCAACAGCCTGAAGGCGCAATCGATGCAGCGGGCGCCAGGCATCACGGGGATTTCAGTACGGATACGGCGGTGCTGCTGGCGACGATCGCGCGAATCGCGAATGCCGGCTCGACAAATCCAAATTTGGGGAAAATGGAGCCATCGGTCTCAGAGGCGCAGGCAACCCGGAATGCATTCGATTCTTAATGCGGCGGGTCGTTCACGGGACATATGACCCGATGAATCCGTCGGACGAAACAAAACAATGGATCGTAGGGACAATCTGCATACCCTGGGCGAAGCGGAAGCGCTCGGGCGTAGTTCAAGACGCCAAATGAGCCGGCGTTCCGTGCTCGTGATGCGCAGCCGCATGCGAGTGGTGCGATGCGGCGTGCGTGTGTGAATTTTCGCCGTGCTCGTAGATGGCTTTCGCCGATCCGATGATGCGCGGATCGGGCGCAGAGACGACTTCCAGGTCCTTGCCGGCATACGGAATTGTGTGCAGGATGTGCTTGATGGCGTTGAGGCGCGCGCGCTTCTTGTCGTCGGAACGCACGATGGTCCATGGCGCGTCGGCTGTGTCCGTGTAAAACAGCATCGCTTCCTTCGCCTTCGTGTAGGAGTCCCAGCGTCCCAGGGATTCCACGTCCATCGGGCTCAGCTTCCATTGCTTGAGGGGATCGCGCGCGCGGCCCAGGAAACGGCGCAGTTGTTCCTCGCGGCTTACCGAGAACCAGAATTTATAGAAACGAATCCCGCTGCGCACCAGCATGCGTTCGAATTCAGGCGTCTGGCGCATGAATTCGAGATACTCGTGCGGCGTGCAGAAGCCCATCACGTGCTCGACGCCCGCGCGGTTGTACCACGAGCGGTCGAAGAAAACGATCTCACCCTTCGTGGGAAGATTATCGATGTAGCGCTGGAAATACCATTGGCCGCGCTCGGTGTCGGAGGGTTTGGAAAGAGCTACGACTCGTGCGCCGCGCGGGTTGAGGTTTTCGGTGAACCGCTGGATCGTCCCGCCCTTGCCCGCGGCATCGCGGCCTTCAAACAGCATCACGATGCGTTCGCCGGCTTCCTTGACCCAGGCTTGCATCTTCACCAGTTCGATTTGCAGCCGCTCGACCTTTTTCAGATATTCCGAATTTTTCATCTGCTTTGGATAAGGATAGCCGGAGCTGATGATGAATTTTGTGTTCTTCGCTTTCTTGACCTTGGCGACGAGCTTTTCGGGAATGTTCGAACGCACTTGCTCGTCGATCAGTTCGATCATCGGGAAAGGTCCTTTGGGCAATGGCGGGGCGGCGGCAGCGCCATTGCCGTTCTTGGCGGCTTTCTTCAGGGCTTTCTTTCTTTTCTTTTCCTGCTTCTTCGTCAATTTCTCGATGTCCACCATATCCACGGGCATGGCCATATGGCCGTTCCCGGCAACCGGTTCAGGTATTGAGATCGGGCCAGCCAGGGGGCTTGCACTGTCTTTCCCATTCAGCTTCCGGAGAGCAATTTGTTTCTTGGTTTTCATGGTTCCTTCTTCCAGTCTTCGGGCGGTTTTTTCAAAATCTCAGGGGTCAATCCGAGATTTATCTGTGTAGGATTTTCAGAAACGGTACCTCGACGGGGAGGGCAGTTCTGATCCTGTTCAGGCTTTCGCCGAAGGCCCAAGTCATCTGCAGGACGACGGAATCGACACCCCACCACCGGGTTCGCATTTCAATCCGCGCCACTGCTTGAATTCTCCGCACAGGCCCATATTTGTGCAGGCCGCGACAATACTTGCTAAAGGAGGAAAGAATCCAATTCAATTTGTGGATTTGCGGGATTCGGCTGGTGGATGGGCGGGCGTTCAGTGGCATAGGCTTCAGCCTGTGCGTTTTTGAATTCTGCCAACTCCAGCGAAAGTCAAAAGCGCAAAGGCTGAGGCCTATGCCACCGGGAGGATGGATTCAACAATCACGAGCCGCGCGCGATATTATTTTTCGTCAGGCAAGTTTCAGGCGGCACACGACGCCCACATCGTCGCAGTACCACATTGTGTCACCCCAGATGCTCATTCCATGCGGCAATGGATCCGTTTCTGCTAACTGAATTTTTTCGACGATCTCTCCCGTTTCCGTATCGTGTTTGAAAAACGCATTCAAGTTGGAATCCGTGACCCACAAATATTTGCCCTCCCAACCGATTCCGTGCGGACGATTGCCGGCGGTTTCAAACCTCTTCTGTACGACCCACGTTTTGGGATCCATGCAAAACATCATGCGCGCAGGGGGCACCGCCATCCAGAGTTTGCCGTCTCTCCATTCCTGGCCGTGAGCGCCCGTTCCAGCGGCTGCGGGGCCCAGGATGTGCCCCATCTGGAATCCGCCCACATCCTCGCCCGGAGCGCGTTCGCGCTTCTTTGGTGGCGGAGCAAGCGGGCTGCGGCGGCCCGGCGCGTCTCCCGCCATCTCGTAAATAATTCCCGCTCCCGGAGTAAAATATTTGTCGATCGTCTTTCCGGTCGTGGCGTCACAATGAATAATTTCGCGGCTGTAAGTGGAGCCGATCCAAAGCGTCCCTTCGTGATAAGTAAGCCCGCTCGATTTGTTGGTCTCGGTGGGAAATGAGCGCAGCAGTTTGCCGTCGTCGTAACTCACCAGACTCGCGGAATTGGCATCGTCCTGATGAATAATCCACAATCCTTCGGCGGTGGCCTGCAAACCATTCGGTTTCGGGATCGGCGACTGAAAGGCAATATTTACTTTGCCGACGGACCGTGTCTTCACCCTGGAGGTATCAAGCGAGGGATTCGGAACCGGCGTCAGGGCGGCAAGCGGAGCGGCAGCGCCAAGCGCCAGAAAATTTCTGCGGCCGATCATGGTGTCCTCCAAAAGACCTGGGATTACGTATCGGGCCCTGTAAACATTCTTATACTCCCAATCTGGCAGGAAACGAAACGAATGTTCGCGAGAGGTGGCGCTTGGCTTACCCTTGCGTGGTTTTCAATCTACGATTGCTCACGATTGAAAAATACCGAATTCAGAGCCGATGGACAAAGAAGGGGAGGCCCAAATACGAAAGGGCGCCGGATATTCATTCGGCGCCCTTCTCGTGCTTTCGATATTGAATTGCCGTGCTTATTTCGCGAGAGGATCGGGCCTCAACTGGAAGTGCACAACGAACGGCGTCTGTTCGTGCAACAAATCCTTGGCGAATTTGTCATGCTCGGCCAGATACTGGACGCGCATTTCGTTCGCTCCCCACAGCCCGCGGCCTTTCCATCCAGCCTTGGGGTCGTCGATGCGTCCTTCGAGGCTGCGTGTAAACAGGCCCATCGGGTAGGGAACTCGCAAAACGACCCACTGATTGGTTTCCGGCAGAAACGCTTTGTAGGAATCCGAGCCTGTCCCGCAAATGATGGACACGTCTTTGCCGAGGCCGAATGTATTTTCGCGGTCGACCCAACTGTTGTAGTAGAAGTCGGCGACGATATCGGTTCCTTTGAATTTCGCGCCGGGGATCTGATGCATCGTCCAGCCTTCGGGGCAATGCTGGCCGAGCGCCGTGGGGCCGTTCAGCACTTTGCACTTGGAGCGATCGAAGCTGGCAAGGTAGCCGCTCGAGAGAGAAACCCAGACGACTCCCTTGGAATCGAAATCGATTCCGCGCGGCGCGTAGTATTGTTGTTTGTCCTGATCTTTTTGATCGAAGGGCGGCTCGTAAACTTCGGCCGTGCACGTCGATGGCGGATTGTCGCCGACGGTGTACCGGAATATTTTCCCAGGAAAGCCACCGCCCAGACCGTACCAGATACTGCCATCAACAGGGTTCACCGAGATAATGTATCCGGTACCTCCGGCGACGTAGCGATCGAGCTTCGGATCGAAGGGCTGGTTCGGCAGCGTGTATGCGCCCATCTTGCCGTCGCCGTTGGTATCGATCACAGCGGGACACCAGCCTTGCGATTTTTCCGGGTCATGCGTGGCGTCCCAGACTTTCGTCTTGATCCAGCCGATTCCATTTACGCCGCGCGCGGTATCGTACAGCGTTTCGTCCTTGTCGTTTGCAAACGCGGTGTGGCCGCCGCCGAAGCAGGTATCCACGCTGGTGAACTTGGCTTCTTTCGGATCGTAGTAATCGAGGCCCGCGATGGCGTGGCGTACTTCGTCCACGCTCTTGATATCCGGGATCGGATAGAATTTTGCGAAGGGATTATTCGATCCCGCCTTGCAGTAATCGGGCAAGGTCAGACGTGTCGGGATGTTGAACCAGGTGCGGCCCTTGCTATCCATCATCGAGGGGCCGGCGTTCATTGGGTCGTTGCGGTATCCGCTGGTTTCGCTCTCGCTGCCCCAGAACAGGGAGGGGTAATACACTTCCGGCTCCGAGAACTGCTTCAGCTTCTTGCGATCTTCTTCATTGGGCAGCGGAATGTTGAGCTCGTACTTTTCGTTCGAGGACGGGTCAAGAACGTCCAATGCGCCGGTTGCCCAGTCGGGCGAGTAAATGGGGCCGTAAGCATTCGTTGTTGGCCGCCACTTATTGGTCGTGGTCGTATCGTGCGGAAAGCCCAGGGGAACCGAGTAGTCCCAAACTGTGAGAACGACGTTGCGTTCCTGACCCTGGGGCCGCGGTGGCGCTTGCGGCACCTCTCCTGCCTTAATGCGGTCCATCCAGTCGGCGAAAAATCCCAAGCCCTTGTCGTTTCGAAGAGCCCCGAGCAGTTTAAAATGCTCATCGCCGACCTGGCCATGTTGCAGTTCATTTTCGAGAGCCGCCACGGTCGTGTCGAAATGTCCAATTTCCGGCCAGATCTGTCGGGTCATTTTGCTGCCCATCTGGTGACAGCCTGTTTCGGCGCAGTTGCGCGCAGTCCAGACGAAATACGCCTGATTCTGGAGCGTGACGTCCTTGGCAGCCGGAGGTTTCGGACCGGGCATCCTTGTAACGGAAATCTTCATAGGGAATTCGCTCTTCGGGGGGATCTGCGCGAGGGAAAACCAGTAATCGGGCGGGTAATATTCCGCAGCCGCCGCCGGCGTGGGGGCGACAACTGCTTTCAGGGCCAGCGTCGAGCCGGGCGTCGAATCGACAGGGTTCGAATCGACCAGGCCATATCCACGAACCCACACTTTATAGCCCGCCTTGGGCAGATCGGGCACCAGGTAGCGGCCCTGATCGTCGGTCACGACAATCTTGCGATATTTGGTTCCCAGATCGAGTGTCTCTGCGATCACCCACACGCCCGCTTCGGGGCCGTTGGCGCTGGTCACCGTGCCGCTAATGTTCCCGGCAGTGGGTGGCTTGCGCGCGGGCGCCGATTTCGTCTGCGAGTGAACCGAGGTCACGGCGACTCCGGCCAAAGCGGCGACGAAGCCGCAGCCTAGAATTGCCGCCGCGATCCTGCTGCGAAATTTCTTGTTCTGCATGATGCTCTCCTTGTGGTCACTGTCACAGACAGCGTCCTCTCGCGCGTTCCCTTTATAAGCGATAATCGATTTGGAAAGATGTAAAAATTCGGCCCAGTCACTTCCACCCTCTGGCCCTCAGAAGCTTGGCTCGTGGGTCCGTTTGGGTGTAGTGGCTGTGCTGCCGAAGTCCCGTTTACTTTCCGATGGCCTTTAGCGAATCGGTCTCCGGAGCAATGACGCCCTCTTCGTAGGACTTATATTCGCGAGGGCTGCAGATGAACTCCCGGAATTCTTCCTTTGGCGCCTTATGATAATACTTCTTGAATCCGGTCCATTCCTTGTCGCCCCACGCAAGTGGATCGATATACGTCATGTCGATTTCAAGGTTGTCTTTATCCACGCGTGTGAAGCGTTCGATCAGGTGAAATTTGGTGCTTTTGGAATGGCCCACGCTCTGGCTGATCATGGTCTTGCCGTTGAATCCGACCGTATCCACGACGAATGTATTTCCTTCCCAATGAGCGACTGAGTCCCCTTCATACGTGAGGTCGTCGTAGACATCCTTGGGATGATCGCGCTGCAGCCAGAATGTGCGCCACTCGTGATGATACTCAAATAGCATGTACATCCGTGTCTTATCCGCCGTGGTAACAAACTCAAATTCGCCCAGCTGGGGATAGTCGTAGATGGCGGGAACGGACAACGGCTCGCAATCCTTGGCGGGATATTCCCCGTTCAAGTCATTCACAGGCACGCCGTTTTGATCGGCGGAATAGCAGGGTTCCTGGATGCTTGGGCAGTAATGGCCCGGGCGATCCCAGCCCGGCGTGTGCGTGCCGGCCAGAGAATCGTGGGAAATCGATTTATAAAGCAGATTCTTTTTGCCCCAATCGGTCAGAGGAGGCTCGGGATTTCTCTGATCGTAGCTGGCGTAGTCCTGAAGGCCGCCCGGGCCCCTTCCGGGGCCCACTTGGGCGTGCCAGAAGTTTCCGATCCAGGGGCCAGTCAAGTCATGAGGGTCAAACGACTTGTCTGCGGGGGGAGCGGCTTCGCCCATGGTCTGGGCGGACAGTAGAAGTGGAGAAAAAACCAGCGCCCCCAACAAAAAAGCAATTGAAAGGATCCCACGATTTCTCATTCCCGATTGTCTCCGTGCTTCAAAATTCACCCTGATTTACGCATTCTTATCCCCATACAAACGAAGACGGATATCGTTCCCCGTTGGTTTCACAAATCCGTTAATCGCCGCCGCCCACTTCACGGGGTTTCGGCAGTTCCCGGCCATCGGGGAGCGTGACCTTGATCAGCAATCCCGCGTGCCCGGGACCCTTCGCCGGATGGTACACAATCGTGACCGCATCGCCGGGCTTGAGAGTGTCGAAGTCAAAGCCCTGCTCTTTCATGGCTCGAACCGTGCCGGCGTCCTCGACCACCCAATTTTCCACGGCTCCACTTTCATTCTTTACGTCTAGATTGATCTGGCTGTGGGGGTTCGCCATCATAAAGTAGGTGATGGTGCCCTTCATCGTCTTGGTAACTTGCATGTCGTAGGCCGCGTACCCATGATGTGCGAAAAGTTGGGTGGAAAGCGTCAGAAGGGCGGCAAGCGCGGCAAAAAGAACAATCGATTTGGTTTTCATTTCACACCATCCCTGGAATCATTTGTACTGTGAATTCGTCAAATCCTAGACACATCCTTGCGGAGTGTCAACGAGCAATCCGACCTGATGTCATTATAACGTTTGCCGCGAAAACCGGACACCTCATTTGCATCCGCTCTCCCCATCGATCCGAATCGGCATCGGGCAAGTCCGTAAAATCAAAATACAGATGCAGATTGAAAGGATTGCATTTCGCGGGGAAGGATCCCCATGTACCAGGAAAAATTCACGTGGGCGCATAGCGCGGATTCGTGGAGTGAGTTCGTGCCCGGTCTGACAATCTGCGCGAGACCGCTATCCGGCGGCGGAAAAACCGATAATTAACCGATTTCCCGCCGGAGTGGGTTCGTATTTCAGGCTCGCTGCAAATTGTCGAAGAAGGTGAATGCCGAGGCCTCCGACTCGCGTGCCGTCGAGCGTTTCCTCGACATTTACTTCTTCCGCCGCAAGTGGGTTGAACTGCGGAGCTTCATCGTCGATGACCAGGACGAAGAATTTTTCCTGAACCGGCTCGTAACGGATGACGATTGGGCGGTCTGTCTTTCCGGCATAACCGTGCCGAATAATATTGGAGAGCACTTCCTCGAGGCACAAATCCATCGCGAACGTCGTGCTGGAGGGAAGCGAGTATTGCGATCCAAGATGCTCGATCCATGGGGGAACCCGCGCCAGGTCGGATATCTGGCTGCGAAGGGTGAGTTCAGTTTCGCTGGTCCTGTTCACACCGTCCACGGTCATTGACTGTTCCATCTCGCGTTGCAGCATGGTGCACCTTTATTGCAGTGAGGCGATTGCAGTCTGAATGTCGTGATGAATCGGAACCATTGCCGTCACGCCGCTCATCGTAAGAACTTTCTCGACTTCCTCGTCCGGTCCAAACACGGCCATCTTTCCGCCGCGACTCTTGATCGTTCGGGCCGCACTCACGATGGTTCGCAGGCCCATCGATCCGAGAAATGAAACCTTCTGCATGTCGATCAGCACAAATTTTTTGCTGCCGGCAATTACGTTCATTTTCAAATCCACCGCGTCAGCGCCGGCGATGTCAAACCGTCCGTCAAAAACGACCTTGGTCACGTCGCCCGCAAGTTGCTCTGTAGCCATTTGCATACGTGCTCTCCCCCTGCTTCTCCGCTACGTTCTCCCGCCACATCCGGCGCGATCCATCTGCTGGGCCACATTGCTGAGTTCAGCGATCATAATCATAGCTCCAACCACGTTACAGGAATATTACAAGCTGAAAATCGAGTCACGCCATTCACCGGAGGGCTGGGTGGGCGAACCGCCGAACGCTCAGCCCTGGATGGAGTGCCCAATTGGGATTGGGGCTCGATGTAACTATAACATTGTAAACGGGATACGGACATGGCCTCCTTACTGCTTCATGGCCGCTGTTTCCATTCGTTCCTTATCCTTGGCAAGCTTGATGATGGTGTCGAACCAGTTCACCACGGCCGCACGGCCAATTACGAACGGATTCGTGTCGCCCGGCTTGCGTGACTTGGCCTTCTCTTCCAATTCAAATATATCGTTAATCTGCTGATGGTCCGGCAGCATCACCTGGATATCCGGGACGGCGCGCATTCGCTCCATGCTGTGAATGTAATTCTGATTCCACTCCGGCGGAAAATTGAATCCCGTACCGCCCAGAGAGATGGCCCGGTAGGGTTTGCCGTGATCGTAGACCGTGTATACGAGGCTGATGCATCCCAGCGTGTTGGAAGGCGTCAGATGCATTTCGACAATTGTTTTGCCGAGTTTGATCGTATCGCCTTCCTTCAACACCATATCCATGGCGATCGGATCAAAGGCATGTTTCGGATCCGGAGTCTCGTAAATTTTCCAGTCTTCAGCGGACATGCCGACGCGAGCGCCCGAGGCCGCTTGAATGGCCTTGATTCCAGCGGTGTGATCCCAGTGACCATGAGTGACGATGATGTATTTGATGTCCTTGGGATCCAATCCAATGGCGCGAATGTTATCAAGCACGATGTCTGTTGTGTAGTCGAGTGCCGTATCGATCAGGATCAGCCCCTTGTCGGTTTTCAGGACATAGACACTCGTGGATTTCGGACCGACGTAATAAACGTTGTCAAAGAGCTGAAAGGGAGGCATGGCCTCGCCTTCTTTTGTCTGGGGCCCTCTCGATCCCTTGCCGTCCCACGGCAACAGGTAGTCGTAGTCCACGGCTTTTTTGGCGGCCGGTTTTTCTTGGCCGGCGGCGGGCAGGAGACTCGCGCCCAAAACGAAAATCCAGAAAATTTTCCCGATCGTATTCATCGATGTCCTCTCAGCGCGATGTGGCGATTTCCGTCAATCCATTTCAGGTTTGGCGAATCTAGTGGATGAGAATACACGTGTCAAGGTGCTTTGTGGGCCTGCTCCGCTCGCCTGTTTTTCACAGAGTGCTCGGCGGACCACTTAAGGATATGCACGCAGATTTTCAACCGTGTCTCAGTTTTCGCCTAACGTGGAAAAAACTGGATAGGGCCCCCAGTGGCACAAGCTTTGGGGTGACCCCCTGTGCTACTAAAACCTCCAGCGAAACTAAGTCACTATTGGGTTTTCGAATGACTTGTCAGCGGGGTCTTTTTTCAATAGTATTCCAATATCGTTTTGTTGCATCAACGACAATCGGATGAGGCGCACGGAGGGCCTGTGAAAACTTTGCTTCCCGTACCGAAATCGCAAGGACTGGATCGACGCGCATTTTTGCGCGTCTCCGCCATTGCCGGAGGGGGCCTGCTGGTGGCCGCGTATCTCGATCCGATTGCGAACGCCATTGCGCAGGAGCACGGGGCGCCGACCGCTCAGGCCTACGATCCCACGGCGTTTGTGAAAGTCATGCCCAACGGCGGCGTGATCATCTACAGCAAGAATCCCGAAGTCGGGCAGGGCATTAAAACCTCGCTGCCCATGATCATCGCCGAGGAAATGGATGTGGAATGGAAGGACGTTACCGTCGAGCAGGCCGACTTCGATGAAGCAAGATTTGGTCGCCAGCGCTCCGGCGGCAGCGGCGGGACGCCGCAAAACCTCGATAATTTGCGGCGTGTGGGCGCTTCGGTCCGCACGATGTTTATTGCCGCGGGCGCGCAGAAATGGAATGCGGAAGATACCGAATGCACCGCCGCGTTTGGCCGCGTGATTCATATCCCGTCCAAACGATCTTTTTCATATGGCGATCTGGCCGCCAGCGCCGCGACCATGACGCCGCCGGAACTCAAAGCCGTAACGCTGAAGGACCCGAAGGATTTTAAAATCATCGGCCATCCGATTCCCGGCGTGGACGTTCCGAAAATCGTTCGCGGCATGCCGATCTACAGCATCGACTTCACCGTTCCCAACATGCTCTATGCCGTGTTTGAGAAATGTCCCGTCTTCCTGGGAAAGGCCAAAAGCGCGAACCTGGACGTGGTGAAGGCGATGCCCGGCGTGCGCAACGCTTTCCTCATTGAAGGAACCGACGATCTGACGGGCCTGAACAGCGGAGTCGCTATCGTTGCCGACAGCTGGTGGCAGGCGAATGTCGCGCGCAAGCAACTGAAAGTGACGTGGGATGAAGGCGCGACAGCGCAGCAGAACAGCGACGGCTTTCAGCGCGCCGCCGATGAGCTTGCGAAGAAGGCGCCGGAATTCCCGATCCGCGTGGACGGCGATGCGGACGCAGTCTTCAAGACGGCAGCCAAAATTGTCGAAGCGACGTACTCCTATCCGTTTCTCTCCCACGCCCAGCTCGAGCCGCAGAATTGCGTCGCCCACTTCCACGACGGCAAGCTTGAGTTCTGGTCTCCCACGCAGACGCCCGGAAATGGGCGCGACGAAGTATCGAAGGTTTTGGGAATTCCCGCGGGAAATATCACGATTCACATGCTGCGCTCAGGCGGCGGTTTCGGCAGGCGTCTGACCAACGAATACATGCTCGAGTCGGCCTGGATTTCCAGAGTGATGAACGCGCCCGTAAAGTTGCTCTGGACACGCGAAGACGATTTCGCGCACGATCACTACCGGCCCGCCGGATATCATTACATCAAGGCCTCGCTGGACTCCGCGGGGAAACTGAACGCCTGGAAAAATCATTTTGTGAGCTTCGGCGAAAACGGAGTTTACCAGACGCCTCCGGCTCAGGTTGCCTCGAACGAATTTCCCAGCACATTTCTCCCGAATTTTGATTTTCAGGCGTCGCTGATTCCGTCCGGCGTGCCGATGCACTCGCTTCGCGCGCCCGGCAGCAACGCGTATTCCTATGTGTTCAATTCTTTCATCGACGAACTCGCCGTGGCGGCCGGGAAAGACCCAATCGAATTTCGCCTTGAAATTCTTTCTCTCCCGCAATTTAAAAACCCGAAAGCCCGTCCGACCGCTCCTGGCGCCGAACCGGACGTTAATGCCGAGCGCATGCGCGGCGTGATGCAGGCGGTGAAGGAAAGGTCCGGTTGGGGCAAGCGCACACTGCCAAAAGGCACGGCCATGGGCTTCGCAGCGCAGATGGCTCTGGCGGGTTACTTCGCGCAAGTGGCCGAAGTCACCGTGGACTCAAATAAAAAAGTGAAAGTAAATAAAATCTGGGTCGTCGGCGATATCGGCAAGCAAATCGTGAACACCAGCAACGCCGTCAACATGGTCCAGGGGGCCGTCGTCGAGGGTCTGAGCCACATCATGAACTGGCAGATCACTATCGATCAGGGCCGCGCGCAACAGAGCAACTTCCATCAATATCAGCCGACGCGCATTTCTCAGGCGCCGAAAGAAATCGATGTGCATTTCCTGACGCCGGATTATCCGACCACTGGTTTAGGCGAGCCTGGTTTGCCGGCTTCCATCCCGGCGGTCGCCAATGCAATTTTTGCCGCGACCGGCGAACGGATTCGTTCGCTCCCGCTGGCGAAGCACGGATACAGCTGGGCTTAGGGAAAAGCGCCGGCGTTGGACTTGGTGGTGTCGGCAACCCCCGTCCGCCGCGGGGAGCGACTCAGTTTGGCTGGAGTTTTTAGCGACACAGGTTTGAGCCTGCTGGTTTTTGATTTTTGCCGGACCACCACAGGCCAAACCATTTGCGTTGTGGTTTCAATCGGCCACGCGGTCTTCGGGATTCAAATCCCGCAGGCTGCCCTTCCTTCGCCCGCGTAAAAAGCTTTTGCCAATAGAAGCCATATCCAGCCTTTTCACGAGTTAGACAAAAACCGGGACACTACCCAGTCACGGCTAACTTTGCGATATTCTCCAAAACATTTGCACGTAAGTGAAAAAACGGAGTTCGTTCCAGGCCCTGCCTCCGGCGGCAAAACTCGAAATCTGTTTTAAACACGGTTGCTGTACTCTGGAGATGTCCATCTAAAAACTATTTGGTTCACCCGGAGGGGTATCGGGTGTATAAGCGTGCTCATCCAGGCAAGCCATGCCCGGCACAAGCGGGACTGCGACATTTCGTTGCGCGATTCAGGATTCACGATCCAAAGCCGGCGATTCTTTAGGAGCATTTATGTCCGTAAAAATACTTGACCACGGGCTCAAGAGGCGCGAGTTCATTTCTTCCGCTGCGAAAATTCTCGGCGTGGCGGCTGCGGCGGGTATCGTCGGACCAGCCACAGCGTGGGGCGCGGTTTCTCATCCGTCGCTGGACCCTGTGAATCCTGACATCCTATTCGGGGCCACCAGCGCCATGTGGCGTCCATATAAGGATATTGTATGGGCGGTCAAGAGGATGGCCGCGCTGGGATTGCAGGGCATCGAGCCTTACCCGGACAGCATTGCGCCGTACCGGAAAAATCCGCTCGAGCTGAAGAAGATTTTCGACGATGCGGGAGTCACGTTTATTGACGCGGCCAACGGCGAACGCGGTCAGTCCACCAATTTCATCGATCCCGACCAGATTCCAAAAACAATTGCCGATCATGTGGCCTTCGCTCGCGATTTCCTCCAGCCGATGGGCAGCGACCTCTGGAAATGCAACATGGGCAAACGCCCGCCCGGCGGTCCGAGCGACGATCAACTCAAACGCCTCGCCGACACGCTGAACGAAATCGGCAGGCAAACGATTGCCATGGGAATCCGCCTCGCTCCGCATCCGCACATCTGGGGTCCCATGGAGCGTGAAAAGGATATGCGCCGAGCCATGGACCTGACCGATCCAAAATACGTGTGGATGACGGTGGACACCGGACACCTGGTCCTCGGCGGCGGCGATCCCGTGCAAATCATGAGCGATTATTTCCCGCGCATCGCGGAAGTGCACTTGAAGGATACCTACGCCCGATTTCGCGGCAATACCTCCACGCCGACCGAGGCGGAACATGAAGTGGCGAGCGTCTATCACAATCTCGGCGGAGGCGGCGTCGATTTTCCGGCCGTCTTCAAGCTGCTGCGCGACCGTCACTTCAAGGGCTGGGTGGTTTTCGATGTCGATGCGCCGCGAAAGGGCGATGACGGCTACGACTCGATTGGCGGAAACATGGACCTCGCCATCGACGATTACCTCGCGCACAACATTAATTATCTGCGCGATGTTATTGGCGTAAAGCTGCCGCCGGCCGGGTGATTGAGAGTAGAAATCCCTGCAATGAAGGCACCAAAGCTAAAGCCCAAACATGGAATTCACGCCGCCGGGGCGTTCGCCCTCTGCGACAGGCTCCCGCGGCGCGGGCGATGAAGCAGCGGCCTGCTGGGCGGCCGAAGCAGGAGCCGCAGGTTGGGCCGCGACACTCGGCGAAGGCGTGACCGATTGGGTGGTAGGCTGCTGCGCATTTGCGGGATCGCGAGGCTTTTCCGTCGCCGGCTGAGCGGCCGGAACTGACGAATTTGTCTGGTTCTCCATCGCGCTGGCGATGCGATGCAATTGCCAGATGAGTTTTTCGAGTTCTCTGGAACGGCCCAGATTCAGGTTGCGGTCCAAAAGAAATCGGATCGCCAACACCGTCAGAATCGGCAAGCCTATGGCCATAGTCGCGAGCACGATCGTAATCAGCAGGGGAGCTAAGGATGGGAGGGATTGGATCATGGCGCCTCCATATATTTTATTTCCGATTGCAGGATAACAGCAGCGGGGCCGTGGCGACAAACGAATCGATGGAAGTCCGGTAGCGATGCCGTTTGGCTAATTACAGGAAAAGAGTGGCGAGATTTTAGTAGCAAAGGCTGAAGCCTGTGCTACTGGAAGTCTCACCATGAGGCGCGACGCTCACGGGTATGCTACGATTTCGACCCTATGCAAACAGGGATCATTGGACTTCCGCAAGTCGGCAAGACAACGCTGTTTAAAATTTTGACACGCGCGAAACTGGATGAGAAATCGGCGCGCGCGGCGACGCACGTGGGCGTGGCGCGCGTGCCGGAACCCCGGCTCGAACTTCTCGCAAAGCTCTACAATCCGAAAAAAATCACCTACGCCACGGTGGAATACGTCGATGTCGGCGGGATGGTGAAGGACCGCTCGAAGGATTCAGCCGTGCTCGCGCCGCTGCGGGAAGTGGACGCGCTGGCGCATGTACTGCGCGTGTTTGACGATCCGGCTGTGGCTCATTCAGCGGGTTCGATCGATCCGCTGCGCGACGCCGAGGTGCTCGACCTTGAACTGATGCTCTCCGATCTCGACCAGATCACGCGGCGCATCGAGCGCGTGGAAAAAGATTTGAAAAAAAAGAAAGAACCTGTTTTAGAGCAGGAATTGGTCCTCCTGAACCGCTGCAAAACGGCCATCGAATCGGAAAAGCCGCTGCGCGAAATGGAATTCAATCCCGAAGAACGAAAGATGATATACGGTTACAAATTCCTTTCGCAGCGGCCGATGCTTTACGTGTTGAATCTTGGCGACAGCGAAGTCGCCGAACTCGACACGGCTGTTCAGCGGCACAATCTCGCAAAGCTCGAAGGACGCCCGAACACAGCGATCGTTTCCATCTGCGGCCGCATCGAAGCCGAACTCGCCGAGCTCGAACCCGCCGAAGCCGCCGAAATGCTCGCCGCCTACGGCCTGAAATCCTCGGGACTTGACCGCTTGATTCAGGCGACCTACCAGTTGCTCGGCCTGACTTCATTTTTTACCGCGGGCGAACCGGAAGTTCGTGCGTGGACGATTAAGCGGGGCATGAACGCGCAAAAAGCCGCCGGCGCGATTCACTCGGACATCGAACGCGGCTTCATCCGCGCCGAAGTGGTGCGCTGCGAAGATTTACTTGCGGCGGGAAGCCTGGCGGCCGCTCGCGAAAAAGCGCAGGTCCGCCTGGAAGGGAAGGAATATATCGTGCAGGAAGGCGATGTCATGTTGTTCCGGCATAGCGGGTAGCGATTTTGTAGCACTGCCACTCCTGGCTGTGTGTTTTGCTCAGTCGTTACGGTCGCAAAAGCCGCACAGCCGGGAGTGGCTGTGCAACCAAAACCAACTCAATCGAAAATGCTGACCGCACAACTTATCGCCGCTCCAACGATTCGCATGCTGCTGGCGCTGGTGCTTGGACTGACGGCAGCGGCGGCAAACATCCTCGGCGGATTATTTATTCTTCATCGAGAGTGGTCGCGCCAATACCTGAAATATTTTCTCGCGCTCGGCGCCGGATTCATGCTGGCCGCCGCGATTCTTGAAATTCTTCCCGAGTCGGTGGCCTTGTCCGGACACCGCGCTTACATACTCGCGCTGGTCGGATATTTCATCGTTCATTTCTTCGAGCATACGCTGGCCCCGCATTTTCATTTCGGCGAAGAAACGCACACCGAGCATTTTGTGCCGGGCCACGCCGGAATTTCCGCTCTGCTCGGCCTTTCGATTCACACATTTTTTGACGGCGTGGCGATCGCGTCCGGATTTCTGGTTTCCGGCTGGCTCGGCGGAATTATTTTTCTGGCCATTTTTCTGCACAAAATTCCCGAGGGCTTTACAGTCGCTTCGCTGATGCTTGCCAGCGGACAGAGCCGCCACACGGCGTTGCTCGCCTCCATCTGGCTGGGCGTGGCGA
This sequence comes from Terriglobia bacterium, assembly GCA_963788335.1. GTDB lineage: Bacteria > Acidobacteriota > Terriglobia > Acidiferrales > UBA7541 > Palsa-360. The sequence continues at coordinate 1,046,769 of CAWBGM010000018.1, read as the reverse complement.
CCGTGGCTGGCGTGCTCCTGATGGGCTTGCTGCACTCGCAGGTCGCCTACGCCTTGCCCATCTCGGCTGGAGTGACGCTATACGTTGCCGCGACGGACCTGGTTCCCGAGGTCAACCGCGAGCCCGACGCCCGCATGGCCCTGCTGGTCTTCTTGGGCGTGGCGCTGATGTTGCTGCTGGATAAGATTTTCCACGGGTAAGAGTCAGGCCAATACGGCTATGTCGTTTAGATTCTGTTGCGCGGAGAGACATGGGCGCCTATCCGAGGGCTATCTCCCTCCGATCACATCGGATATAATTCCAACAATTCAGACCGTGTGAACCATAGGCTAAAATCTCCGCAACTTTTAGACACGGCACGGGTTGTATAGAGCGTGGAGGCCATGGCAAGGACCGACGTCCAATTGATGCTGGACGTGAAAGCCGGGGACGAAGCGTCCTTTGAGCTTTTACTCCGCAAGTACAGGACTCCTCTGGTCAATTTCCTCTACCGGATGGTGCGCGACACCACTGTGGCCGAGGATCTGGCTCAGGAAGTGTTTCTCCGCGTTTACCGCGCCCGACAGGAATACGCTCCCAGCGCGAAGTTCACGACCTGGATGTTTCGCATCGCGACGAATCTGGCGCTGAATTCGGTGCGCGACAATCGCCACCGGCAAATGGAAGTGTCGATGGACCAGACGGTGGATACGGGAGAAGACGAGCAGCGGCCCTACGAAGTGCCTGATCGCGCACCGACCGTCGAACAGGTTTTGGTCGCGCGCACGCGGTCGGAGATGATCCTGAAAGCTGTACATTCGCTGCCGGAAAAGCAACGCGCGGCCGTTTTGCTGCATAAGTATCAGGAAATGGATTACGATGAAATCGCGCGGGTACTGGAATGCTCGGAGAGCGCCCTGAAATCGCTGTTGTTTCGCGCGTATGAAACGCTGCGGACCGAGCTGGCTCCGCTGGTGAATTCGACAAGAGTTTCTTGAGACTTCGTTGACCGGGAATTTGTGTTCAGGGAAGTGAGGGCCATATGAACGGGACACAGGGTTGTAAGAAGATGGAAAACAAGCTGGTCGAATATCTGGATGGTCGCGCCCGGCCCGCCGAGCGACGCGCGATGGAAGAGCATCTGACGGCCTGCGCCGATTGCCGGGCGCGCGCCGATGAATTCCGCATGGTCTGGGACGCGATGGACGATGTGCCGGTTCTTTCTCCGTCTTCCTCCTTTGACGCAGCGCTGCGCGCGCGAATAGCCGCTGAACCCGCGCGCGTCAGTTTTTGGAGCTGGCTGCCTTCGCCCCGGCTGGCGTTTGCGGTCACCGTGCTGGTTGCGATGTCTGTATGGCTTTCTTCCATGCCGCGCAGCGTCGCGCCGATCCTGGCTCCCGCCACGCAAGTCACGGCGGATGCGGATTTCGGAATGATCAAGGATTTGCCGGTGCTTGAGAACTACGACGTGCTTTCCAAATTCGACGCGCTTTCTGAATTGCCGAATCCGGCGTCGGTTGCGCAGGGAGAAGTGAGGAAAGAAACCCGTTAATGAAATTGCGATTCCAATTCGGAGTTGTTCTGGCTGCTTCTCTGGCCGCGGGCCTGATGTGCGGTCCCGCATCCGGCGAAAGGCTCAGGATGATCGCTCAGACAGCCGCGCAGCAACGCCGCGCCGAGCGCCAGTTGCAGCGCGAGGAGATGCGCCCGAACGCTCCCAAGCCGAACGCGAATCCGATGGGGCCGAGGCTCGGAGCGGGGCCGAATGCAAACGGCCTTGCGCCGAAGGCAATCGAGCGTCTGCAGGAGATGCCGCCGGACAAGCAGGAAAAATTCCTGCTGAACAATCAGCGCTTCCAGAATTTGCCGCCGCAGCAACAGGCGCAAATTCGTCAGCGCCTGCAAGCATGGAATAATCTGACGCCCGGCCAGCAGCAGAATCTGCGCGAACGGCAACAAATCTGGGAGCAGATGACGCCCGAGCAGCAGGGCTACGTCCGGCAATCCTTGCTTCCACGTTGGCAGCAGCTCGCGCCGCCGCGCCGCCAGGCCATCCTGCAGCGGCTGCACTCACTGCGCGACATGAGTGAATCCGACCGCCAGGCGAAGCTGAACGATCCCGCGTTCACCGAGGGATTAAATCCCGAGGACCACGATATGTTGAAGCAGCTCGCGCACCTGCACGTCGGCATGGCGCCAGATCAGCCAGGGATGTAAATCGAGACAGCATTTGTCCTGCCACTGCAATCGCCGCATCAAGCCACCCTCGCTGTTCCGTGAATGAGAATCGAGAAATGTTTGGAACGATGAGGCATTTCCGCCTTCCCACCGGGCATTCTATATTTCTTCCGGAACCCAATATATTTAACTACATTTACATTTAATATTAATTGTGGTTAATCTAGTTCATAATTCGTGGTTAACATCGGAGATGGCGGTCTGCACTCTTATTTTCAAGCAGGATCGCCCGGCAAATGGTGCGATATGAATTGAGGAATTGAAATATGCTGGGGAGCATCAGTTTGAGATTGTTTCTTCTAACTTCGTTCCTTCTTCTGTTTACAACGGGATTATTCGCGCAGGGAGAAACGACCAGTGCGATCGTCGGTCAGGTAAGCGACGCGGGCGGCGCGGCGGTGCCCGGCGCCGCGGTAACGATCCATAACACGGAGACGGGACTGCGGCGAACCGCCAGCACCGATGAATCGGGCCGGTTCAACTTTCCGCAATTGAAGCCGGGCGCGTACGCAGTAAGTGTGGAAGCGCAAGGGTTCGACTCGCAGCTGAACGACGCTGTAACTGCAGGCCTGGGCCAGAAACAAACGGTCGATTTCATCCTCAAGGTCGCTCAATTTAGGCAGAACATCGAGGTGAACAGCGAAACTCTCGTCCTGAACCCGGAGAACGCGAATACAACAACTACGCTGAGTGCACACGTGCTGCAAGACCTTCCGAATCCGGGCGGCGATATGACCTACCCCCTTCAGTTTGCCACGGGCGCGCTGGTGAACACGGCAGGCAGCGGGAATGATTTCGTCGGCGGCACGAATGGCTATGGCAACGTGGAGTTCAACGGATTGCCCGCGCTGTCGAACGGCTACATCGTCGATGGATTGGAAACAAACGACCCACTGACCAATTTGAACAGTGGACTCTCGACCAACCTCGTTCTCGGACTCAATTCGATTTCCGAAGTGACGGTCAATACGCTCTCCTATGCCGTCGATCAGGGGCGATACGGAGCGTCTCAGGTTAACTACGTCACGAAGTCGGGTTCCAACCAGTTTCACGGGAACTTATATGAGCTGTGGAGTGGAGCGCGGGTTGACTCGGCCGATTATTTCACCAATGCAACGCCCGGCAATCACAAACCGGGCTCGACGGTGAACCACTTCGGAGGCAGCCTGGGCGGCCCGATCGTGCACGACAAGCTGTTTTTCTTTTTCGATAGCGAATGGGTCCGGATAGCGCTGCCGATTGTCACTGCCGCGACCGTTCCAACTCCCGCGTTTCAAAATTATGTCTTGCAGCAGCTTCCCCTGGGCGGGACCGATTCCCTCACCGGCTCGAAGTATCAGCCGGTCCCGGAATTAGTACCGTTCTATCGAAAAATGTTTTCCCTGTATGGCAACACGAATGGAACATCTCTCGCGGTGCTGGGTTGCCCGTTCGATGCGGGCGGGGTTGCGCCGGCCACGCCGAATGATGGAAACGGCTGCGCCAATCGGCAGAGCGTTTCGCATTCGAGCGACGATCATGAACAGGTCCAGACCATGCGAATCGATTACAATATCGACGAGAAAAACACCACATGGTTTCGTTTTCAGGCCGACACGGGCGTCCAGGCGGCGTATACAGATCCAATCAATCCACTCTTCAACTCCGTTTCGCCACAACCGCTTTACTCCTTCGCGGCGGGATATACACACGTGTTTTCGCAGAACCTGGTGAACTACTTCAACCCGGCCTTTTCCTGGTACGCAAGCCTGTTCGGCCCGGACGATTTTCAGAAGACACTCTCCGCGTTTCCGATTGTGCTGCAAGGCAGCGGCGCGAATGCGCCATTCACCACGCTCGGAGGACTCGACAACACCTGGGTGCAGGGAAGGCGCGCGTCGCGGTTTTTTATCAACGATAATCTCGCATGGACTCACGGCGCACACGAATTGCGTTTTGGAATCAATACCCGAATCCTCCGGCTGAATGACTACGATTTCGGGGAGGGATCGGTCCCGACCGTAACGTACACGGACCTGCCACAATATATTTACGGAGTAGCCTCCACGGCGACGGAGACCTTTCCTCAGTCCGCCAACCAGCCATTCAACTTCCTGAATCTCGACCTGTACGCACAGGACACCTGGAAGGTGACCAAAACGCTGACGTGGACATTCGGCATTCGAGACACGTTCAATTCCAATCCGGTCAATCCGCACAACCAGATCGCGCGCCTCCGCGGCTCGTTCGATTCGATAACGCATGATGTCAATCAGCCGCTGAATGCTGCAATTCAGACCGGTCTCGGTACTGTGTTTTCCTCGACGCCTCTCGCGATCTTACAACCGAGAATGGCGATTGCCTGGCAATTTGAACCGATGTTCGTGATGCGAGCGGGCTTCGGACTCTTCAGTGACATTTTGCCAGGCAGCATTGCCGATGTGGTTGGCGTGAATCCGCCCTACGTCAAGACGTTTCAGGGCGGGCTGCTCGGGACAGTCGGCGGCACGGCTATCGCTCCCGGTGTTCCAAGCAGCGCCGTCGATGCAACCGTGGCCGCCAATCAAACTTTCAGCACAGGGTTTACACAGGGCCAGCTTTCCTGTGCATCCGCACTGGCAAATTCGCCAACCTGCCTTCCTCCGGTCGCGTCCACGGCGGTGCCCGACGGAAAACTGCATGCGCCCTATTTCATGGAGTGGAGTTTAGGTTTGGAGCGTGAGTTCGGCGCCACGGGAATCGTGAAGGCGCAATATGTCGGCACGCGCGCGGTGAACCAGCCTTATACGACTCAAGTGAACGGCTATCAGACTGTCTGCCGGGGGTGCTTCGCGCCATTTCCCTACGGGCAGCCAACCGATCCTCGATTCGGATCGGTCACGCAATTGTCCACGGGCGCGAATAGCCACTACGACGGGCTGCAGGTGACCGCGATGAAACGGCTCGGACACGGATTGATGGGACAAATCAATTATACCTTTAGCCGTTGCATGGACGAGGTCTCCAATGGTGGATTCCTGCAGTTTTCTTCGGGAGGAATCCTCTCGCCTCTCCCCGGGGAATTGCAACGGAACCTTGGTCCCTGCGACTACGACATTCGACACAATTTCAACGCGCAGTACGTCTATCAGTTGCCGGCGAAGGTCCGGGATCGCTCCCTTGGCTTCGTGCTGAACGGTTGGCAGGTCTCGGGAACCGTGTTCTGGCACAGCGGGCTTCCATTTTCCGTGCTGAGCACTCCATATTCCGCGAATGGAAACGGCATTGTGAACGGCAGCGGGCCGCAATTCGCGAGCGTTGTTCCCGGCATGCCGCTCTATGAACACAATCCGATCCCGGGTGTCACGCAGCCCGGGACGATTCAATGGCTTAATCCCAATGCTTTTGCCTCACCCGTGGACCCGAGCACGGGCGCTTGCACCGGTGGAGACACGCCTCAGAACTGTCAATTCGGAAGCCTTGGCCGCAATGCGCTGCGTGGTCCCGATTTTGCATGGAGCGATTTTTATCTCACCAAGTGGTTTCCCATGACGGAACGCGTGAAGCTCCGGTTCGACGTTCAATTTTTCAATGTCTTCAACCATCCGAATTTTGCGCTTCCAAGCATGGTGCTGGCCGGTATTCCAGGAAAGCCCTCCACCCAGACGGGATTTGGAGCGCTCACCTACACGACCTCCCCGCCGAGCGGTTTACTCGGTGTTGGTTTGGGAGGCGACAGCACGCCGCGAATGGTCGCTTTTCAAATTCGCGTCGAGTACTGAGTCATGGCTTCGATTTTTTCTCCGCAGGGATCGCCCCGTAACTGTTACGAAACATTTCTTTCGCACTGTGCCGGAAAATGCAGTTCCATTTCTAGATGAATTGTTCGTTGCTCACACAACCTGTAGTGGTTTAGAAAATTTCCTGCACAAGTCGCGCTCATTTCCACAATAAATATTTCAATGCGTCGCATTTTTCCTTGACAAGTTTTCGAACCTGACTAGAATCGTGGTCAAATGTGGAGCAAAGTGGTGGCAAGTGAAGGACAGTGGCGAAGGTGAAGTGTGGAGTGGCGGGTTCTGAAGGGGTTTCACCATGAGAGGAAATCAGGTTTTTCAGCCTTTGGGCAGACGACCACATGTTACGCGGAAACATTCCGGCAAAAGTGGACGAGAAGGGTCGCCTCAAGATTCCCGCGGCCTTTCTGGAAGAGCTCAAGGGCTACGGCGAGCAGTTCTACGTCACGAGCGAAACCGGTGAGACGGCCCGCATTTACCCGATGAAGGTTTGGGAAGAGATTGAAGCCAAGCTTTCCCGGCTCTCCTCCCATAACCGGACCAAGGAAAAGTTCCTGACCTGGACCAATTATTACGGCCAGCAAGTGGAAATCGACGGGCAGGGCAGGATCCTGATCCCGCCGGTGCTTCGGGAAGCGGCGCTGATGAAGGGCGACGTGGACGTGAACGGGAACCTGACATACCTGGAAGTTCGGAACCATATGCGGTCGCTGGAGAACCTGAAGAAGAGCCAGTTGACCGAGGACGACTGGAAAACGCTGGACGAACTGGGAATCTAGTTGGACGCGCAACATACGCCGGTGCTGGTCGAAGAGACGATGCATTGGCTGGCGATCAAGCCCAACGGGTTTTATGTGGATGTAACGGTTGGACTTGGGGGACACGCAATAGAAATTGTTCGACGCCTCGGCGCTGGGGGGAAGTTTTTAGGGCTGGATCGCGACGCGGCGGCACTGGAAATTGCACGCGGCAAGCTGGCGGAGTTTGGAGACAAGGTGACTTTGGTGCACGCGAACTTTTCACAAATCGGCGAGGTACTTGCGGAGCGAAAGCTTCCCACCGCCGATGGCGTGCTAGCGGACCTGGGAGTTTCGAGCATGCAACTGGACCTGGGCGAGCGCGGCTTTTCGTTTCGCAACGCCGGTCCTCTAGATATGCGAATGGACCGCGACAAGGAAGAGACGGCTTCGGATATTGTGAACACGGTGGAGGAGAAAGAACTCGCCGACCTGCTCTATCAGCTGGCTGAAGAGCGGGATTCACGCAGAATCGCCAGGGCAATCGTTCGGGCGCGTCCCATTCGGGATACCGAACACCTGGCAACGGTTGTGGCAGGGGTCCGAAAAGTAAGGGGAAGGCAGAAGCTGCATCCCGCGACAAAAACGTTTCTGGCGCTGCGGATTGCGGTGAATCGAGAGATGGAGGAACTCGGGCAGTTTCTTTCTAGGGTTCCTGCCACACTATCTCCGGGCGGAAGGTGGGTGATTCAAAGTTATCACTCACTGGAAGACCGCCCCGTTAAGCAATGTTTTCAGAGGCTCGCTCAGGAAGGCGTCCTGAAAATTTTAACAAAGCATGTGATTCAGGCATCGGACGCGGAGACTGCCGCGAATCCGCGATCGCGCAGCGTAAAGATGCGCGTTGCCGAAAAGATCGACCCCGCCCAACCCAGCGAGGCGGACCGCTATCGGAAAGAGTGGCAGCAATGAGCGAGTTCTACACCGTAAAACAGATAGACAACTCCCGCCTGGCGCGTCCGATGGCGCCCAACCACATGCGCGAATGCGCGCGGCTGGTTTCGCTCGGAAGTTTGCTTGCGCTGTGCGCATTTCTGTATGCCTGGCAGCACTTCGAGACGATCCAATTGCGGTACAACCTCGAATCGCTGCGCAGCGAACGCTCGCAAGCCGGCGAACTCAATCAGGAACTGAAGCTGGAAATTGCCGGGCTCAGGTCGCCCGGACGGATCGACGTGATCGCGCGGCGCGAGCTGGGATTGACGGTGCCCGTGCCCGGCCAGGTTGCTCCGATGGATCTGCCGCCGAATGCCGTGGTGGCCGAAGCGCGCCCGGCGAATAATCCCGCGGCGCAGTAAGTAGCACAGGCTTCAGCCTGTTTCCTTTTGACTTTTGCGGCGCCATCGAGAATTTTCCCGGCGCACGATATCTGGAAATCGCGCTCGTCACCGTGAGAAGTCAAAAGAAGACAGGCGGATGCCTGTGCTACTAAAACTGACCTTATAATCATGGAGTCCCCGGCGAAAATATGGATCTGCGCAGTCCCCGGACACGATTACTGATCGTCGCCGCACTCGCGGCGCTCTGGACTGCAACGGCATTTGGACGTCTGGCCTACCTGCAACTTTTCCGGTACAGCGAATATTACTCGAGGGCGCAGCATCAGCAGCGCCTGATCGTTGAAGTCGGAGCGAGCCGCGCCGAAATTTTCGACCGCAACATGAATCCATTGGCGATGAGCGTGCCTGTGGATTCGGCATTTGCCGTGCCATCGGAGATCGCCGATCCCGACATGGTGGCGCGCCTGCTCGGTAAAGTTCTGGACGTTCCCGCCGATGACATTGCGACGAAACTCGCGGCGTCGCATTCGTTCGTTTGGCTCGCGCGAAAACTTTCTCCCGAGAAAGCCGAGCGCATCGCCGACATGAATCTGCGCGGGATTTATTTTCAGCGCGAAGGCGGGCGATTTTACCCCAAGCGTGAACTTGCCTCTCACGTGCTCGGCTACGTGGACATCGATGAGAAGGGTTTGGGCGGCATCGAATACTCGCTCGACAACGACATCCGCAGCAAGCCCGGCAAGATGATGATTCTCGCCGACGCTCACCGCCGCTGGTACGACTCGACCGACAAGGCGCCGGAGACGGGTTCCGGCGTCGTGCTGACGCTCGACGAAAAAATACAGTACATCGCGGAGAAGGAACTCGATCAGGCCATTCAGGATACGCACGCGAAAGCGGGCACCATCATCGTCGAGAATCCGAATTCCGGCGAGTTGCTGGCTGTTGCAAACTGGCCGACGTTTAATCCGAACGCCGCCAAGGGCGGGGATCCGGAGACGCGCGTGGACCGCGCCGCAAGTTCACTGTATGAGCCGGGATCGGTTTTCAAAATCGTGACGCTGTCGGCGGCCATCGATCAGGGCATCACGAATCCGGACGAAGTGATCGATTGCCAAAACGGCGCGATTTACATCGCCGGGCACAGGATTCGCGATCACAAGGCGTATGGCGCGCTGACTGTCGCGCAAGTCCTTGCGTATTCCAGCGATGTGGGCGCCATTAAACTGGGTTTGCGCTTGGGCGCGCCGAAGTTTTACGAATACATTCGCGCGTATGGATTCGGGCAACCGACCGGTCTCGATTTACCGGGCGAAGGTCGCGGGATGCTGCGTCGCCTCGAGAATTGGACGCCGGTTTCTGTCGGCTCGGTGTCCATGGGACAGGAAATCGGGGTGACGCCGATTCAGATGATCACCGCCGTGTCAGCCATCGCCAACGGTGGACTGATCGTTCGGCCGCACGTGGTTCGCGCGATGCGCCATGGCACGCAACTCTCCGAATCGCAGGAGCCGCAACCGCGCCGGGTGATCAAGGAGACGACGGCGGCCACCATGCGGCAAATGCTCGAAGGGGTGGTGCTGAACGGCACGGGGAAGCTGGCGCGGCTCGATGGATACACAGCGGCGGGAAAAACGGGAACCGCCCAGAAATTCGACATCGCCACCGGGCATTATTCGGCGCACAATTTGATCGCATCCTTTGTGGGTTTCGCGCCGATAAACACACCCGCTCTAACAATTCTGGTGCAGCTGGATTCGCCGGAGGGAGCGCACGAAGGGGGCATGGTCGCTGCGCCCACGTTCAAACGTGTCGCGCAGCAAGTGCTGGCCTATATGGATGTGCCGCACGATATTCCGGTGGACGCAAAAGCCCTGCGCGCCGGCCGCGTGCATGCCGACGATCAGAATCTCGCCGACGTCAGCGATTTCGATCCAGTCCAAACGGATTCGAACACTTCCGAAACCCCTGCTCCTGTTGCGGCGCCCGACCAGGGAGCGGCCGCGTCTACCGTGGAGCTGGCGGAGGGGGAAGGCATTCCCGCTCCCAATCTGAAGGGCAAAACAGTTCGCGAGGTGACCGAGCAGTGCATGAAGCTGGGCCTGAATCCGGTTCTGTCGGGCACGGGACTGGCGGCCGGACAAACACCCGATCCGGGAACGTTCCTCCGGCGGGGCAGCCGGATCAATGTGCAATTTGCGCGTGATGTTTCCCTGGTGCCGGTGGCGGACCGAAGAAAGCTCAGGTGAGTGTGAAGGCGGGAACCGTGGAGCAGCGGGGCGAAAGTTGGGCGCAGGGGAAAAAGCCCGGCGGGGGATATGGCCCTGTGCGCCTGGTGAAATTGCTGCGTGGGCTCGAGGGGAAAGTCGACGCCAAGAGCGTTGCAGCGCATGGCGACATGGAAATTCAGGAAATTGCGTATGACAGCCGCAGCGTGAAGCAGGGAACACTGTTCGTTGCCATTCGCGGAGAAAAAACCGACGGAAATAATTTTGTGAACGATGCCGTGGCGCGAGGCTCGATCGCGATCGCAAGCGAACAGGCAATTCCTGGAACGCTGCCCGCTAATTTTCCATGGATACAGGTCGCGGATGCCCGCAAGACCCTCGCGATCGCGGCGGCCAATTATTTTGGGCGTCCCGCAGGAGTCCTGAAGCTGATTGGCGTGACCGGGACAAACGGCAAGACCACAACGGCCTATCTTGTCGATTCGATCTTGCGGGCCGCCGGCTGCGAGGTCGGGCTGCTGGGCACGATCGGCCATCGACTGGTGCGCGAGACTGTCGCGGCAGCCAACACGACGCCGGAATCGCTCGACCTGCAAAGATTTCTGGCGGATGTGGTTCGCGCAGGGGGCACGCACGCGGTTCTCGAAGCCAGTTCGCACGCATTGGCAATGGACCGTCTGTGGGGATGCCCGTTTGCCGTGGCCATTTTCACCAACCTGACGCGCGACCATCTCGACTATCACAAGACCTTCGACGAATATTTTGCGGCCAAGCGTCGCCTGTTCGAGGGCACGGGCGCAGCGGCTCCCGCGGCGGCCGTCGTCAATCGCGACGATGAATATGGAAAACAATTAACCGGGCTTGCGACGCGAACACTGTCCTACGGCTTCGATCCCGGTGCGGATATCACCACACGCAAACCGGTTCTCTCATTTTCAGGAATTGAATGCACGGTGGAGACTCCCCTGGGAAAGATTGAAATTCGCTCGAAGCTGGTGGGGCGAACCAATGTTTACAATATTCTGGCGGCCATCGGAGCGGGAGTGGCGCTGGATCTCTCGCGCGAAGTGATCGCGGCGGGAATCGCGCAGTTGGCGGCCGTGCCGGGGCGTTTCGAGCGTGTCGATCTGGGGCAAGGATTTGTCGTGGTCGTGGATTATGCACATACCGATGACGCGTTGCGCAACTTGATGGCGAGCGCGAAGGAACTCAATCCCAACGGCCGCCTGATCACATTGTTTGGCTGCGGCGGGGACCGCGACCGCACCAAGCGTCCTCTGATGGGTGAGGTGGCCGGACGCGCAAGCGATGTCGTCGTGCTCACGTCGGATAATCCGCGCAGCGAAGATCCGCTGCTGATCATCAACGATGTGATTGTCGGCCTGCAGCGCACCAATGCCAAGTGCATCATCGAACCGGACCGGAAGAAGGCTATCGAACGCGCCATCGACGAAGCGCGCTCCGGAGATATCTGTGCTGCTCGCGGGCAAAGGGCATGAGACTTACCAGGTCTTGCGCGACCGGACGATTGATTTTGACGACCGCGAAGTGGCGCGGGAAGTTTTGCGTCGGCCACGGGTTTGGCGCGGAATTGACGGTCGCAAACGCGCCCATTGGACGGCGCGGCAAAGAACGTGCACTTGATTCGGATAAGGGATGCTGATCCGAGGGTGACCCGAGACCAGTGAGACCCAGCCCCTTGAGGACGCTATGCGGTGGACGGTTGAAGAAGTGGCTCGTGCTCTGGGGGTTACGACGCCCGGAGGCCTCGACGCCCTGGCCCGGCTGGCCGGTGTCTCGATTGATTCTCGCGCCGTGGCTCGCGACGAGCTCTTCGTCGCGATACACGGACCGCGTCACGATGGACACGATTACATCGTGGGCGCTCTGGAAGCCGGGGCGATGGCGGGCGTCGTGGCGCAGGATCGTCTCGCGGAATATCCGGAGGGTCTCCGATCGAAGCTCTTCGGGGTTGCCGACACGCTTGGCGCGCTCCAGGGCCTCGCGCAAGCCGTACGAGCGCGATGGGGAAAGCGCGTGGCGGCTGTCACCGGGTCGGCTGGAAAAACCACAACGAAAGAAATTCTGGCGGCGCTGCTGGGCTCGCGGTTCCGCGTATTGAAATCCGAAGGCAACCTGAATAACGAGTTTGGCCTGCCGCTCCAATTGCTGCGTCTGGACGATGCGGACGAAGCCGCCGTCGTGGAGCTCGGGATGTCGCATGCCGGGGAGATCCGCCGTCTGGCGGAAATAGCGCAGCCCAACGTGGGAGTGGTGACGCGCGTCGCGCCGGTGCATCTGGAATTTTTCGCTTCGGTGGATGAAATTGCTCTCGCGAAACGCGAATTGATCGAGGGGCTCGCCGGCCGTGACAGCATTGCCGTGTTGAATGCCGACGATGAGCGGGTGGCGCGTTTTGCGGATGTCGCGCCGGGGCAAGTTTTGACATATGGGATTGCAGCGGGCGCCGATTTTCGCGCGGAAAATATTGTCGATCGCGGGATGGATGGCAGTGAATTTGATTTTCTGAGTTCCGGAGGCCGCGTTCGCCTTGCGTTGCCGCTTGCCGGACGCCACAACATTTCCAACGCGCTTGCGGCGCTGGCTGCGGCAAGCGTCTGGGACTTGGGCGCGGTGGAAGCGAAGGAAGTATTTCCAGGTTTGCAGGCCACCGGCATGCGCGGCCGCGTGCTGCATTATGACGCAGGATTCACTTTGATCAACGATTGCTATAACTCGAATCCCGTGGCGCTATCGGCGATGATCGATTTGCTGGTCCACACGCCGGCGCCCGGACGCCACATTCTTGCCGCTGGAGAAATGCTGGAGCTCGGAGCGACTTCCGCTGAATTGCACCGGGAGGCCGGGCGGTCCGCCGCAGCGTCGGGAAAACTCGACTGGCTGATCGGCGTGCAGGGCGACGCTGAAAGTTTTGTTCGCGGCGCGATTGACGCGGGCCATCCGGAAAAACACGCCAAGTTTTTTTCATCGTCCTCGGAAGCGGCCGGGTTTGTTGCCGATCTGGCGGGGCAGGGAGATATCTTGTTGGTGAAAGGTTCGCGGGGAGTGAGGATGGAACGCATTGTGGAGGCGGTCGAGGCGCGTTTTCCGCGCCGCGAGGCTGAAACGGCGATACGGGCAACCGTAAGGGAGCGCGCCTGAGATGCTCCTTTACCTCTTCTACCATCTGCTGCTGCCGTATTTTCATGCGCTCAATGTGTTCCGCTACATCACGGTGCGCACGGCGCTGGCCAGCCTCACCGCGCTTTTGATTACTCTGGCGCTTGGTCCGTGGGTGATTCAGCGGTTGCGCGAGCTGCAGATCGGGCAATTTATTCGCGAGGAAGGGCCGAAGAGCCATCAATCGAAAGCGGGAACGCCGACGATGGGCGGCCTGTTGATTGTCGCCTCCACCGTAATTCCGACGTTGCTGTGGGGCGATCTCTCGAATGTTTACGTGTGGCTCGCCGTGTTTACAATGCTGGCGTTCGGCGCGATCGGATTCATCGACGATTATAACAAGGTGATGAAGCGCAGAAATCTTGGACTGACCAGCAAAAGAAAATTTGCGCTGCAATGCCTGGCCAGCCTCGGCGTGGCCCTGGCGCTGCTCTCTCTTACGGCCAGCGGTTCGTACTCGACACAGTTGAGCGTGCCGTTCTTCAAGAATTTTCATCCGGAGCTGGTAATTCATTCGTTAATCGCGCGGCCCTACGTCTGGTCGCTCGCATACGTTCCCTTCATGGTTTTTGTCGGTTCCGTTATGGTGGGATCCTCCAACGCGGTGAATCTCACGGACGGCCTCGATGGACTGGCAATCGGGTGTGTGGTTGTCGCGGCGGGCGCGCTGACGATTCTCACCTACGTCACCAGTTTCGCAAGCTTTGCCGCTTACCTCGATATTCAGCATCTTCCCGAAGTGGGCGAGCTCACGGTTTTTTGCGGAGCGCTCGTGGGTTCCTCGCTCGGCTTTCTCTGGTACAACTCGCATCCGGCCGAGATCTTCATGGGCGATGTCGGCTCGCTTGCGCTCGGTGGATCGATTGGGATGATCGCGGTGGCCATCAAACAGGAAATTTTATTGTTTTTTGTGGGCGGCATTTTTGTGGTGGAGGCTCTTTCCGTAATTCTGCAAGTGGCGTCTTTCAAAATGACCGGGAAACGCATTTTCCGGATGTCGCCTCTGCACCATCACTTTGAACTTGCCGGCGTGAGCGAATCGAAAATTATTGTGCGCTTCTGGATTGCAGCGCTGGTGTTCGCGCTGTTTTCGCTGACGACGCTGAAATTGAGGTAAACCGTTGAAACCGGGAATCGAACTCGCGGGGAAGCAGGTGCTGGTCGTGGGACTGGCGCGCACGGGAGTCGCCACGGCGCTTTTCTGCGCGGCCCGCGGCGCGCGCGTGACGGCGACGGAAGAACGTCCTGAATCGCAGGTCGCCGAGACCGCCTCGAAATTGCGCGCCGCGGGCGTCGCGCTCGAATTGGGCGGACACCGCGCGGAGACTTTTACCGAGCAGGATTTGATCGTTCCAAGCCCTGGAGTGCCGCCGACGATGGCGGCCCTGGCCGCCGCTCGCGCCATCGGCGTTCCCGTGTGGAGCGAAATCGAACTGGCGTGGCGTTTTTTGCGCGGACGGCTGATCTGCATCACCGGATCGAACGGGAAGACTACGACGACGTCACTCATCGGGCACATTCTGGAAACTGCCGGCGTGCCGGTGCAGGTCGCCGGAAATATCGGCACTCCGCTCATTTCGCGCGTGGACGTTTCGAGCGATTCCGGATTTACCGTGGTCGAAGCGAGCAGCTTCCAGCTCGAATCGATCTCCTCGTTCCGGCCGGATATCGCCGTGCTGCTCAATCTCACGCCGGATCATCTGGACCGGCACGGATCGTTTGAACTGTATGGCCGCGCCAAGGCGCGCATGTTTGAAAATCAGACCGAAGCAGATTTCGCCGTCATTAACGCGGACGACGAAATTGCCGCACGGTATGCGCCGTCGAAACCTCAGGTCGTCTGGTTCAGCCGGCAAAAGCGCGTCGAGCCGGGATGTTTTGTCCGCAACGATGAAATTGTGTTCCGCCGTGATGCCACCGAAACCGTTCTGTTGCGGAAACGAAATATCGGGTTGCGCGGCGATCACAATGTCGAAAATGTTCTGGCTGCCGCGGCGGCCACAAGGATTGCCGGCGTGGAGCCCGAAGCCATCTCGGAAGGCGTACGCAGCTTCGCCGGAGTCGAACATCGAATCGAATTTGTGGGCGCCGTTTCGGGCGTGGAATATTTCAACGATTCCAAAGCCACCAACGTGGACGCAACATTGAAGGCACTTGACGCATTTCCAGGAAACGTGCTGGTGATCCTGGGAGGCAAGGACAAAGGTTGCGACTACGGCATCCTGCAACCCGCGCTGAAGAAACACGCTCGCATGGTGCTGCTGATTGGAAGCGCCGCCGAAAAAATTGAATCGCAACTTGGGGGAGTCGTTCCCGTCGAACACGCGGACACGATGGCACGGGCCGTGGAAATTGCCGGCGAGCGAGCGCAGCCCGGAGATACCGTGCTGCTGTCCCCCGCCTGCGCGAGCTTCGACCAGTTTGAGAATTACGAGCAGCGCGGGCGCGTCTTCAAACAACTCGTCCGCGAACTCGCGCAAAAAAATGCGGCGGGCGAACCCGCGCGAAAGGCTTAATCATGCCCCGGCATCTTCAAACCGACCGATGGATGTTTGGCTCAACCGTGGCCTTGTGCCTGGTAGGGGCGATCATGGTGTTCAGCGCATCGGCGGTCACGGCGCGCGATCAATACGGCAGCGGTTCCCACTTTCTGCTGCGCCAGCTCCTGTGGCTTGTGATCGGGTTGATCGGAATGATGGCCGTGATGAATCTGGACTACCGGAAACTGCGGCGTCCTGAAGTAATTTTCACCGCTTTGTTTACCGTGCTGATCATGCTTATCGGCGCATTCTTCCTCGACAAATCGCATGCCACGCACCGGTGGATTCGTTTCGGTCCGGCCAGCCTGCAGCCATCCGAATTGGCCAAGCTCGCCGTGATTTTTTATCTGGCCTGGTTTCTGGAAAAGCGGCGGCGCCCGGAAAGTTTTGGGATGAACGACTGGAAGCACACGATCATTCCGGCGCTCGGGCCTGTTCTTCTTCTGGTCGGGTTAATTGTGATTGAGCCGGACCTGGGCACGGCCGTGGAAATTTTCATCATCGCGGTGGCGATGCTGTACGTCGCGGGCCTGAATGGAAAATACATCGTCGGCGCGGGTCTTGCCGCGATTCCCATCGTTTATTTCCTGATCGTCCGGGTTTCGTGGCGCTATGAGCGCGTCGTCGCCTTCCTGAATCCGGCGGCGGACCCGCAAGGGCGCGGCTTCCAGTTGCTGCAATCGCTGATCGCCGTCGGGTCGGGGGGCTTCACCGGCGTCGGCCTGATGGAAAGCAAACAGAAATTGTTTTATTTGCCCGAAGCGCACACCGATTTTATTTTCGCGGTGTTGTGTGAAGAGCTGGGATTTATCGGCGGCGCCATCGTTCTGGGATTGTTTGCGATGTACGGGTGGCGCGGGATGCGCTCGGCGTTCAAGACGACGGATGAATTCGGGCGGCTCGCCGCGCTGGGCATCACGGTGATGGTTTTGAGCCAGGCGCTGATCAATCTTGGCGTGGTGCTGGGAATGATGCCCACCAAGGGGATCCCGTTGCCGTTCATCAGCTATGGAGGATCGAGCCTGCTGGTGATGCTACTGGCGACCGGAGTGCTCCTGAACATCAGCCAGCAGGCGGATTGATCGAGGCGCCGCCCAACCCGGAGAGCCGTGAGGCGCGTCGTGAAGGAATCGCGAAGTGGGAGGCTGCTGATTGCCGGAGGCGGAACAGGCGGCCATGTTTTCCCGGCGATGGCCGTCGCCCGCGAGTGGTTGTCGCGCGGCGGAGAAAGGCAAGTCGTGTTCGTTGGAACCCAGCGCGGCATTGAAGCGCGCCTCATCCCCGAGGCGGGATTTCAGCTGGAGACGATTCGCTCGGCTGGCCTCAAGGGCATCGGCGGGGTGAGGCTGGCGCGAAACATCGCGAAGCTCGCTCCGGCGATGGTCGATTCGTTTTCGATCCTGCGACGGCACAAAGTTGTCGCTGCGCTGGGAGTCGGCGGATATGCCGCCGGACCGATGATGCTTGCGGCCGTTCTAGGCGGTTTGCCCACCGTTATTTTTGAGCCCAATGCCGAGCCGGGTTTCACCAATCGCATTCTTGCGCGCATGGTCACCCGCATCGCAACTGCCTACCAGGCGCCGACAAAACTCTGGGGGGCGAAGGCGACACGGACCGGAATTCCCGTGCGGCCCGAATTTTTTGCGATTCCCGCGAGCGCGCCCGCCGAACCTTTTCATATCCTGATCTCAGGAGGCAGCCAGGGTGCGCGGGTCATCAATCGCACTTTCATGGCTGCCATGGATTTGCTGGCGGTGAAAAAAAATAACATCTCGATCGTTCACCAGACCGGTGAAGGAGATTATAATGACGTGCGCGCCGCGTACCACCAGCGCGAAATGAACGCGGAGGTATTGCCCTTCATCGCAAACATGGCGGAGCGATTTGCCCGGGCGGACTTGATTGTCTGCCGAGCGGGAGCGATCACGGCAGCGGAAATAGCGGCGGCCGGACGCGCCGCCATCTTTATCCCCTTCGGCGCCTCCACCGATAGCCACCAACTGCGCAACGCCCAGGAAATGCAGCGCGCCGGCGCGGCGCGATTGATCCCGGAGCCCCAGCTCACCGCGGAACGTCTTACGCAGGAAATTTTTGAATTGCTCGACCAGCCCGCAATGTTGCGGGCCATGGCGGAGAAGGCGCGTGCGCTCGCGAAGCCGCGGGCGGTCGAGGAGATTGTAGATTTGATTGAAGGCGTGGCGAAGGAAACTTAGGAAGCAAAGGAAGTAAAGGAAGATGAGGAAATAAAGGAAAATCGACATCGACATCCGGGTCGACATTGAAGTAGAGGAACAGTAACGGAAACTGGAAGTTATTCGGGGGGTGATTGTTTTCGGAGGTCCGAGCTTTAACTCGGACGTATGGGTGGACTGACTCGGGGCTTTAGCCCCTGAAGCTTCACCGGCTAAAGCCGGGGTTCGCGGGGGACGAGAATGGCCGAGCTAAAGTTCGGCCCTCCAAAAAACGAGGGGACAAAGCTCGTGGAGTAAGCAAATCGGCGCTGTTGGGACACTGGGAAAAAGAAAAATATGATGGTCACATTTCGAAATTTTAAGCGCATACACCTGGTCGGCATCGGCGGGATCGGCATGAGCGGAATCGCCGAAGTGCTGCTGACGCTGGGCTACAGCGTCACAGGATCGGACGTGAAGAGTTCCGCGATCACCGAGCGGCTCCAGAATCTGGGCGCGGAAATTTTCGAAGGCCACAAGGCCGAACAGGTTCTCGGCGCGCATGTCGTGGTAACTTCCTCCGCCGTGCGCAGCGACAATCCCGAGGTTGCCGAAGCGCATCGCCACAAAATTCCCGTAATTCCGCGCGCGGAAATGCTCGCCGAGTTGATGCGACTGAAATACGGCATCGCCATCGCCGGGGCTCACGGCAAGACAACAACCACGTCGATGACCGCGAGTGTTCTCGCCGCCGCCGGACTTGACCCCACGTTCGTTGTGGGAGGCCGCGTGAATCATCTGGGCTCCACCGCGCGCCTGGGGCGCGGCGAATACATGGTCGTCGAAGCCGATGAAAGCGATCGCACATTCCTGCTTCTCGCTCCCGTCGTCGCGGTTGTGACTACAATCGACCGCGAACATCTCGACACCTACAAATCACTTTCGGAAATTCAGGAAATTTTCACGCAGTTCGTGAATCGTATTCCGTTTTACGGCGCCGCTGTATTGTGCCTCGATGAGCCGAATGTTCAGGCCATCATCCCCAACGTGAAGCGTCCGGTGATCACCTATGGCACATCGAGCCAGGCCGATCTGGTGATCAGCGAAGTCGAACTGCTGGGCCTGGAAAGCACGTTTCCGCCTGACGTATCGCGGCGACGACCTTGGAAAATTTCATCTGAATGGCCCTCCGGGAATTCACAATGTGCGAAATGCCGCCGCGGCTGCTGCTGTCGCGCTGTATCTGAATGTGCCGTCCGACCTGATTCGCATTGGGCTCGAGGAATTCGCCGGAGTGGGCCGCCGCTTCGACGTCAAAGGCGTCATCAACAACATCACGTTGATCGACGATTACGGCCATCACCCCGTGGAAATTCGCGCCACGCTGGAAGCGGCTCGCAGTTGTCACTTCGAGCGCGTCCTCGTTCTTTTTCAACCGCATCGGTACACGCGCACGCAGCATCTATGGGACGACTTCTGCCGCGCGTTCAACCAGGCCGACATGGTTGTGCTCATGGACATCTACGCGGCGGGCGAGCGGCCCATCCCCGGCATTACTGGACAGGCTCTGGCGGACGCGATTCGCGCCGCGGGACATAAGAACGTCGTCTTCCACAGTTCCATGCAGGAGGGAATCGAAGAATTGCTTCGCGCGTCGCGTCCGGGCGATGCAATTCTCACGATTGGCGCGGGCAACGTCAGCCGTGCGCCGGGGGAACTGGCTGTGTTATTGGGCGCAAGGGTTACGCACAATGCGCATTGATGATCCGAAACTTGCAGCGGCCATCGTCGCCCTGGGCGTCGAGCACAGGCCGGGCGTGTCTCTGGCGGAAAAAACTTCTCTCGGGATCGGCGGAACGTCCGATCTTCTCGTCATTCAGAAACACGAAGCCCTGCCGGAACTGGTCCAATTGCTGAAACAAAACCGAGTGCCCTACCGTTTTATGGGCGGCGGCAGCAATCTCCTTCTCCCGGACGGAGAATTGCCGTGGGTAATTCTGCAGCTCGCGCGGCGTGAACCGGACATTCGCATTGAAGGCAACTCCGTCTGGGCGGATTGCGCCGCCGACCTGGGCCGCACCGTCACGACGTGCGCGAAGCAGAACCTGGGCGGGATGGAAGGTCTGATCGGCGTTCCTGGAACCATCGGCGGCGCTCTGCGGATGAACGCGGGCGCGTACGGCACGCAGATCGGAACTCATGTCCGGGAAGTGCAAGTCTTCCGTCCGGCGTCCGGGCACATCGAGACCCTGCGCGGCTCGGAAATAAATTTCGAATACCGGCATACATCTTTTGCTCCCGATGATATTATGCTGTCGGTGCGATTGGAACTTCCGTCCAAACCGTACAGCGAAATACTTCAAGGAATTCGCGTCTGCAATGAGAAGCGGCGAGCCAGCCAGCCTCTGAATCAAAAAAGCGCAGGATGTATTTTCAAGAATCCGCCGGGCGCCTCCGCCGGCAGGATGATCGATGAGCTTGGCCTGAAGGGCCACTCGGTTGGCGACGCGCGTGTGAGCGACCGCCACGCCAATTTTTTTGTGAACGCGGGCCACGCCACAGCCGCCGATATGCTCGCGCTGATTGCCGATGTGCGAAATCGCGTGCGCGAACGGTATGGCGTGGAACTCGAAGAAGAAGTGATCGTCTGGAAGCAATCATGAGCGCAGAACCCGATTATCTCCCCGCAGATGCGCTGGCCGAAGAGGAGCCGAAGTATCTCCGCCGGCAGAAGCCGGTGGAGATTCGTAAGCGCAAATTCAGCCGCAAGACGTGGCCGCTGTACCGCCGCGTGCTGGTCGGAGGAATTGCCGCGATTGCCGCCGGCTTTTTCCTCTACCAGGCGGGCCGCTTCTTCCTGTTTTCTCCCAGTGTCATGCTCGAAAATGCCGATCAGATTGAAATTACGGGAAACCGATTCGTGGATCGCGACGCCATCGCCGAAAAATTTGCAGCGGACATGGGACGCAGCGTGGTTCGCGTTCCGCTGGGCGAGCGGCTCAAGGCGATCGAATCGCTTCCGTGGGTGGAAGAGGCAGGCGTGCAGCGTGTTATGCCCAATCGCATTCGCGTGGAAATCACCGAGCGTGTGCCAGTGGCGTTTCTCCGGACGCAGAACGATCTTTCCCTGGTGGATTCGCACGGCATGATTCTCGAGCGGCCCGCCGAGGCTGAATTCCATTTTCCGGTCGTGAGCGGCGTCTCCGAATCCATGGCGATGGATCAGCGCGAGCAGCGCCTGAAATTGTACGCTCAGTTTATGAAGGAGATTGAGCTGGCTCAGCCGGGCGCGGACGATCACATCAGCGAAGTGGACCTTTCCGACGCTTCCGATCTGCGCGTGACGCTCACCGGTCTGGGGTCCGCCGCCGGAAATCCACAGGCAATTCTCATACATTTTGGCGATTCCGATTTCGGAAACCGTTATCATCTGTTGTCGGAGAATATCGATCAGTGGCGCGCCGGCGCCGGAAGCGTGGATTCGGTGGATTTGCGGTTTGCGCGGCAGGTGGTGGTGAATCCGGAAGCGAATACCGTTGCAGCGGCCGCAGCGCCGGGCCCTTCTCTCAACGTCGCGCCGGGCGCGCCCCTGAGCGTGGCATCGAGCGCGGCGCGGGTTGCGCATGCAAAAACAGTGCACAAGAAACATTAGCGGAATTTTCCAGTCTCCGGTTCGGACGCGTCCCCGCCCGTGCCGGAGGAAACAAGAAGGAGTGGCGGGTTGACAAAGAAAGATAAATATCTCGTAGCGCTGGACGTGGGCAGCTCGAAGACGTGCGCGCTGATCGGCGAAGTGGACGATACGCACGTGAAATTTATTTCCATGGGCGCGGCCGAATCCAAGGGCCTGCGCAAGGGACTGATTGCGAATATCGGCGCAACGGCAACCTCGGTGCGGCGCGCAATTGAAGAAGCCGAGAGTGTCGCTCATGTGCCGGTGGAACGCGCGATTGCGGGAGTGGCGGGGAGCCACGTGCGCGGAGTGAACAGCCGCGGCGGGATCACCCTCGGAAACCGCCCGCGAGACATCAACCGCGACGATGTGCGGCACGCGGTGGACGCGGCGCGCAATATCACCCTGCCCGAAGATCGCGTCGTGCTGCACGTCCTGCCTCAGGAATTTCTCCTGGACGCGCACGACAATATTCGCGACCCGCTCGGCATGGTTGGGCAGCGTCTGGAAGTCAACGTTCATCTGGTCACATCTTCCGCTTCGGCGATGCAGAATCTGGTGATTGCCGTGAATCAGGCGGGCATCGAAGTCGCGGACACGGTTCTCGAACCGCTGGCCTCCGCGGAATCCTGCCTCACACAGGATGAACGCGAGCTCGGATGCGTCCTGCTCGATATCGGCGGCGGCACCACGGAACTGGTTGTGTTCGGCAACGGAATGCTGCGTCACGCCGCGGCGATTCCCGTGGGCGGAGATCATTTCACCAACGATCTCGCCGTCGGATTGCGCACACCCATTCCCGAGGCGGAAAAAATCAAGCGCGAGCACGGCTGTGTGTTCAAAGACATGATTACGGACGATCAGCCGATTGAAATTGCCAGCGTCGGCGACCGCCCTCCGCGCACCGTATTCACGCGCATGCTGAACGAAATTGTCGAACCGCGGGCGCACGAACTCCTCTCGCTGGTCCACGATGAATTGCAGCGCGGCGGTTTCGGCGGGCTGATCCCCGCCGGTCTGGTGCTGTCCGGCGGCGGAGCGCACCTGAGGGGGCTGGTGGAACTGGCCGAGCAAATGTTTAATTTGCCCGTTCGCCTGGCCGCACCGCGCGGGCTCGAAGGAATGCCCGAGGAACTTTCCCAGCCAGAGTATGCAACCGTAGTCGGCCTGCTGCTGTATGGCGCGCGTGCACGGCGCCAGGCGCCGCAGAAGCCCGGAAACTTTGTAGCAAAAATTAAAAGCATGTTCGCTGGTGGATGATGAGAAAAACTCCGCCAGGGCAGGGCCATTTTTTTGTTGGAGGGGACGATATGACAGCGAAAGACGCGGGAATCCGAATTTCGTTTAGCGAAGAAAATCAACAGGGCGCAAAGATCAAGGTGATCGGCGTGGGCGGCGGAGGATGCAACGCCGTCAATCGAATGATCCGTGCGAAGGTCGAGGGCGTCGAGTTCATCGCCGCCAATACGGATTTGCAAGCGCTAAAGATGTCTCAGGCGCCTGTCAAACTTCAGATCGGCGGCAAGCTCACGAAGGGCCTCGGCGCGGGAGCGAATCCCGAGGTCGGCCGCAAGGCCGCGCTCGAGGATACTGAAAAAATTATTGAGGCGCTGGAAGGCGCGGACATGATTTTTCTCACCACTGGCCTCGGCGGCGGCACCGGCAGCGGCGCTGCTCCCGTGGTCGCATCCCTCGCCAGCGAATTGGGCGCGCTCACCGTCGCGGTGGTTACAAAACCATTTTTGTTTGAGGGCAAGCGCCGCCAGCAACAGGCTGAGCAGGCGCTCTCTGAACTCGTAGGCAGCGTGGACACGGTCATCGTAATTCCCAACGAACGGCTGATGGAAACGGTCGAAGCCGGTACGAGCTTCTTTGAGGCGTTCCGTATTGCCGACGACATTCTTCGCCAGGCCGTGCAGGGCATCAGCGACATCATCACGATTCCCGGCATCGTCAATCGCGATTTTGCCGACGTTCGCACCATTATGCAGGGACAGGGCTATGCCGTGATGGGCACGGCCGTCGGATCCGGTGCCAATCGCGCCGTGGATGCCGCCAATCGCGCGATCAATAGCCCGTTGCTCGAGGATAATTCGATCCACGGTGCGCAGGGCATTCTGATTAATATTTCCGGATCGTCCAGCCTTACGCTGAACGAAGTGCACGAAGCGTCCACTGTGATTCAGGAAGCCGCGCATGAAAACGCCAACATCATTTTTGGCGCCGTCATGGACGACAGTTTGAAGGAACAGGTCAAGATCACCGTCATCGCCGCCGGATTCCGCGAAGCAGCGCGCCGCCAGCCTCACCAGAAGCCGGCGTACCTGCCCAAGACCTGGAATGCCGGGCGCGAGGAGCAAGTGGAAGCCGCTCCTCAGGAGTCACCGCAGCCGCAGGAAGCGCCACGTCCCGCCGTCAATGAAGTGGTTCACAACGAGAATACGACGGCGGCCGATGACCTCGATGTGCCGACGTTTCTTCGCCGCGCCGCGCAAAAAGCGTAGCGCGATTTTCCGCAAGGTTTGACGGGGCGCTCGCCAATGCGGGCGCTCCGTTTTTCTTTCTCCCCCGTCATCCCGGATGCGCCTATCCAGATTGGGAAAAATGGTCCACTCCGGCAGACCGGCAAACTTTGCCGAGATTGCATTTTGCCGAACCGATCTTTTTGCCGGGCACCTTTCTTGCTCGAGATTCTAATCGGGTACCGGTGGTCGTAACTCGTTTCATTTCAGTTTGGCGGGGGCCTGTCAGCCGGGAAGGTTTTTGGAAGGCCGCTTGCTCTATTGACATGCGAAATTGCTTTGGCGAGGGGATGAACAGTGGTTTCATTTTCTCAGGACTTTCGCCGATCGATAGATTGAGGGCCCCGGCTTGAGTCCGGTTTGCTCGCACTGGGAGTCTTAAAAACGAGGTGGAATATGTCCATCGCAGGAATTGCCAGCAATATTTTGACGTCGATCATCTCGCAACAATCGCAACAGTCGCAACCGGGCGGTACATCGCCGTTCCAAAAAATACAAAGTGAATTCCAGCAATTGGGTTCGGACCTTCAATCCGGCAATTTGAGCCAGGCGCAATCCGACTTCGCCACCCTCAAGCAATATCTGCCGGCCAATAGTCCGCTCACAAGCGCTTCAACAACGGCCTCCAGCAACTCCGTGTCTCAGCAATTCAGCCAGTTGGCCACGGATCTGCAGTCCGGGAATTTACAGGGCGCGCAACAGGATTTTGCGACCCTCCAGCAAGATTTGCAGCAAGCCGTTTCCCAATCGGGCGGACATCACCACCATCACCACGCGGAAAGCGCCCAGGATTCTTCCTCATCGCAGCAGACCAATCCGATCGCGCAAGCCTTCAGCTCCCTGGCGCAAACACTGCAATCCGGAAATCTACAAGGAGCACAGACCGCTTACTCCAGTCTCCAGAGTGATCTGCAGCAAATTGCTGGATTCTTCCCGGCCGGATTGAGCGGAAGCGCCGTTTCCGCGGCAACTCTTAGCCCGGGCAGTTTGAATGTGACGGTGTGACCGGGCTTATCAGTACCAATATCGATTGACCGACCTTCCAAATCGCCGTCAATCCGAACCCGCCACGGCGGCTTTCGGAATGACAATTCGTATTGTCTCTCCGCAGTTTTCCAGGCCGGCCTTTCGACGGCCAAACGCTATGAGTTACACTGGCGTTCATGCCCGATGAAATCCGGATCGGTACGAAAATTCTCGAAGAAATGCTTGGACATGCGCGACGCGAGCCGGAAATTGAATGTTGCGGTTTGCTCGCTGGCCGCCGCGGAATAATCACCGCTATTTTTCCCGCCCAAAATGCGCTCGCCAGCGCGACGGCATACGAAATTGCTCCGCGGGAATTATTTCGCTTATTCAAGCGGATACGAGAAGAGGGCCTGGAGCATCTGGGGATCTACCATTCTCATCCGGCTAGCGAAAACGAGCCTTCGCCGACCGACGTCAGGCAGGCTTACTACCCCGGCCACGCTTATTTTATTATTTCGCCGCAAAAGCACGCCTCAAATCCGATCCGCGCATTTTCGATTCGCGAGGGAACTTTCCGCGAATGTGCGATCGTCGTTCTGTTTCTGTAGGACAGCCACTACCGGCTGTGTGGGTCTTGCAATGGTTGAAATGGCAAGAAGCACACAGCCGGGAGCGGCCGTGCTACAAACGACGGAAAACTCGATACCCTGGCGAGCAGGCGAATTCGTAATGACGGCGTTTCGATCGATTCGCGGAATGGGCCGCGATGCAACGCGCGTTATTTGGATGCCTGCGGCGTTTCCCCGGCGACGACGGACCGGTATACTTCGCGGACTTGCACGGCCGAGCGCTCCCACGAATATTTTCGGACGAGTTCGTAGCCGCGCCGGACGAGGGTTTCACGCAGGATGTCTTCGGTGAGAATCTGCCGAATGCCGCGCGCGATTTCAAACACATTTTCGGGATTCACCAGCAGCGCTGCGTGCGAGAAAACTTCCGGCAACGAAGATACGCTCGAAGTCAGTACGGGCGCGCCGTGCGCCATCGCTTCGAGAGGCGGAAGCCCGAACCCTTCGTAGAGCGAGGGGAACAGAAACGCGCTGGCTCGGGAATAAAACACGCGCAGAACGGAATGAGGCACGAAACCCAGAAATCGCACATCGCCCTGCAGCCGGGAACGAAGCACAGCGCGCCGCAGGTCCGAATGTTCCTCGGCGGAATCGCCGATCAGCAGCAGCTTCAGGTTCGCGTAGCGCGGGTCGTCGCGCAATTCCGTTTTGGCGACGGCAAACGCTTCGATCAGTCGCGGCAGATTCTTTTGCGGCTTGATGTTGCCCGCGTACAGCACGAACGGGTCGGTGACCGCGTGGCGTTCGAGGACGCGATCGGCGTCAATGGGCATGGATTCGGGCGAAAAGCGTTCGTCGAGCGCGTTGTATACGACTTCAATTTTCTGTTCGGCGACATCGAATACGCGCGACAATTCGCGTTTGGACGAATGGGACACGGCCATGATGCGGTCAGCGCGAGCCAGCGCGCGGCGCGCGAAAAATAATCTTCCCGCCTGCATCATCGCGGGCACCCCCGGCGGCGGCATGAGGACGTCGGTCAAGTCATGCACGGTGATCACCATCCGCACCGGCACAACAGCCGGCGCGTAGAACCACGGCATGTGCAGCACGTCAACACCGCGCTTATGCAGCAAAAAAGGCAGGTGCATGTGCGTGTGGAACGATCCGGGCGCGGAAGGATAGTCGAGCAGCTTGAAATTTTCAGGAAGCGGATCGAATTGCTGCATGTGCAGTTGCTGGCCCACCAGCAGGTATTCGGTATCGCTGTCGGTGCGCGCAAATTGATTGACGATGTTGCGGATGTACGTGCCGACTCCGAAATCGCCGGCGCGCCGGATATCGATCGCAACGCGCATGGGCGCCCGCGCTTATCGCGCGGTCGTGCGGCTCCCAGCCAGCGCGGGAGCGATGTCCCACCGGCGCGTGTAAAGAGGGTACTGGACCGCAAACTCGGCGACTTCGCTGCGCACGCGCTGTTCGATCGCGGCGTCGCCGAGATGCTGGAGCACTTCGGAAATCCATGCCGCGATCCGCTCCATTTCGGGCTCGCGCATTCCTCGCGTGGTGATCGCGGGTGTGCCCATCCGAATTCCGCCTGCGGTCATGGGCGGGGTGGGATCGAAGGGAATCGAGTTCTTATTTACCGTGATGCCCGCTCGGTCCAGCGCCGGTTGCGCGTCCTTGCCCGTGATTCCGCGCGAGTACAGATCGATGAGAAAAAGATGATTGTCGGTGCCGCCGCTGACGATGCGGAATCCTGCTTTTGAAATTTCCGCGGCGAGTTTCTGCGCGTTGGCGACAATCTGTTTTGCGTATTCGCGGAAGCTGGGATCGGCGGCTTCCTTCAGGCACACGGCTTTCGCCGCGATCGTATGCATCAGCGGCCCGCCCTGAACGCCGGGGAACGTAATGCGGTCCAGTTCCTTCGCGAATTGTTGTTTGCACAACACGAGTCCGCCGCGAGGCCCGCGCAGCGTCTTGTGCGTGGTCGTCGAAACAAAATCGGCGTACGGCACAGGGCTCGGATGCACGCCGCCCGCGACCAGCCCGGCGATATGCGCCATGTCGACAAAGAATAGCGCGCCGACACTTCGAGCGATTTCCGCCATGCGAGGAAAATCGATGATGCGCGAGTAGGCGCTCGCTCCCGCAACCACCATTTTCGGTTTGTGCTCTTCCGCGAGTCGCGCCAGTTCGTCGTAATCGATCGTTTCGGTTTCCTTGCTCACGCCGTACGGAATAAACTTGTACATCTTGCCCGAAAAATTCAGGGGATGGCCGTGCGTCAGGTGTCCGCCGTGCGCCAGATTCATTCCCAGCACGGTGTCGCCCGGCTGCAGCGCCGCCATGTAGACCGACACATTCGCCTGCGTCCCCGAGTGCGATTGCACGTTGGCATGCTCCGCGCCAAACAGGTCTTTCGCGCGGTCGATGGCAAGCTGCTCGGCGCGATCCACGAATTCACAGCCGCCGTAGTAGCGCTTGCCTGGATACCCCTCGGCATATTTATTGGTGAGAACGGATCCGGCGGCTTCCAACACCGCTTCGGAAACAAAATTTTCTGAGGGAATCAGTTCCAGGCCCGTGC
Organism: Terriglobia bacterium; assembly: GCA_963788335.1. Classification (GTDB taxonomy): domain Bacteria; phylum Acidobacteriota; class Terriglobia; order Acidiferrales; family UBA7541; genus Palsa-360. The sequence continues at coordinate 1,018,278 of CAWBGM010000018.1, read as the reverse complement.
CCTGGCGGCGGCCCTCTTCGCGCAGGATATCCGCAATGTCGGGATCCACATCCTGCAAAGGGCGGTTCATAAGTTGAGAAATTTTAGTGTCCATTTTGAATTTCGCCGGACGTCAGGCGCCGGTTCTTGCACACTGCCGCGCCGTTGTTAAGCCCGCGCTCTCCGGATATTTCTCGATTGTTGACTTTCGTGCAAAATCCGGCGAGGTCCGCGCCCGCTACGATTCGCGATTTGGACGGAGAACTCGCCAAGAAATTATCCGACGTGATTCTAACGGAATCCGGTGGGGAATTCCAATTTCACTTGCCAACACCAGTAGCACAGGATTCGACCTATGATTTTTTAATTTTGCCCGCTCGAATAAAAGTCAAAATCATACAACCTGAAGCCTGTGCTACCGGAACCCGAGTACCGCGAAGGTACAATTAGTCAATCTTAAAATCATATTTCTAGCTATTGCGGCCGAACAAGCGTAAGAATGGCTGCACGGGGTCCCTGCCTTTAAGCAAACGAAACCGGCCGAGCAGTAAATCGAGGAGGATCGAATGATTCCAGCACCTGCCGCAACAGCGCCAAAAATAGGCGCTCACGTAGCGATCGATCAAAAAGAGGGCGTGTTCGAGGTTGCCGCGATTAATTCATTGATGCAGACGGCAAATCTGAAAGCCACCGACGGCACAGGCCACATTACGAGGGACGTGCCCTGGACGTCGCTGAAGTCCGCTGCCGCAAGGTAAGCGGGCTTTTTTGCGCGGACTCAGCGACGCCGCAAGGCGAAATATTTTCTAGGCGTTATTTTCGAGGAACGAACGGAGATTCCGCGACCTCGACGGATGGCGCAGCTTGCGCAGCGCCTTCGCTTCGATTTGGCGAATGCGTTCGCGCGTGACGGCGAATGAGTGTCCCACTTCTTCCAGCGTGTGCTCGGAACCATCCTCCAGCCCGAAACGCATCTTGATCACGCGTTCTTCGCGGGGCGTCAGAGTCTTCAAGAGCGATTCGGTCTGCTCCTGGAGGCTGATGCTGATCGCGGCGTCCGAAGGAGATACCGAAGACTTGTCCTCGATAAATTCGCCGAGGTGCGAATCTTCTTCCTCGCCGATCGGTGTTTCCAGTGAAATCGGCTGCTGCGCGATCTGCTTGGTCTTGCGGACCTTGTCCACTGGAACACCCAGCCGCTTGGCGATTTCTTCTGCATTCGGTTCGCGGCCCAGCTCCTGAACGAGCTGACGGCTGGTTCGCAGTTGCTTGTTGATCGTCTCGATCATGTGCACAGGGACGCGAATCGTGCGGGCCTGATCGGCAATCGCGCGCGTCACGGCTTGGCGAATCCACCACGTCGCGTAGGTTGAAAATTTGTAGCCACGGCGCCATTCAAATTTGTCCGCGCCCTTCATCAGTCCGATGTTGCCTTCCTGAATCAGGTCGAGGAACTGCAATCCGCGGTTGGTATATTTCTTGGCGATGGAAACCACCAGGCGCAGGTTGGCTTCGACCATTTCCTTCTTGGCCTGGTCGGCTTCCGCTTCTCCGCGAAGAACGACCTGAAGCATGCGCTTCAGATCGATCAGTCCGGTTTCGCTCTGGACTTCAATTTCCTTCAGCTCAGCGCGCTTGGCCCGTGCTTCCTTGCGCGCTTCGGCGGCATGATCGCCCTTGGAGGCGTCCGCGCGGCGGTCCAGGCGAGCCACTTCGCGTTCGAGCGACTGAATCCGCTCGACGGTGCGGTGAATCTTTTCGATCAGGCGCTTTTTCTCGAGCGGATGAAAATCGATGGACCGGGCCATCAGGGACATTTCCACGCGCGTGCGGGCCAGCTTGTTCTTTTGACGCGCATAGAGCCGCTTGTTCGACTTGGGAGTCTTCTCCAACTGAGTGGCCTGCTTGAGCGCAACCAGATACAGCTTCTCGATTTTCCCGATGATTTTCAGGACTTCGCGGGTCTTGCTCTCGGTTTCTTCCTCGGTCAACTCTTCCTGGTCAAACTGGACAATCTTCTTGATGGAAAGCGTGCCATTGCAAAGCCCTTCGCCGCAGGCGATCAGTTCCTTGAGGACGATTGGCGACCGGGTAATCGTCTTCAGGACCATCAGGTGCCCGCGCTCCATGCGCTTGGCGATGGCCACTTCGTCGTGCCGCTTCAGCAGAGGGACGGTGCCCATTTCGCGCAGGTACAGCCGCACGGGATCGTTGTTCTTGTCCAGCATTCCGGGCGTCAGGTCAAGATCGCCGTCATCGGAGATAGCGGGGACTTCGGCGTCGGCGACGACATCGGGAATCGTCTGCGCGGCCTTGGCGGCGGCGAGGTCGTCATAAATCGCGATCCCGTCGAAAGTCGAAAGATGGTCCTCAATCTCCTCAGCCGAATGGGCTTCGGGAGGCAGGACGCTCTCCACTTCGTCAGAAAGCAGATATCCGCGCTCTTTACCAACAGCGATGAGGCTACGTACCTCATCACGCTCTTCTTGAGATGTCAGCGACAAGTAGTTCCCCCTTAGGAATCGGACGAGTCTGGTTCTGTGACCCATCTGGCCGCAGAATGAGGCCGAAAATTTGATGCACGAAAGACGGTTAGTGGTTCATTCCCCTGAATTTTACCCAAGTTGACGAACACGGCCGCGAAACGGTTCGCCAGGCGCACATGTAAACCTATCATTTCAATACCATTACGTCGCAAAAAGGCACAAATAGGGCCAGGGATCACCGACCCGCTCCTTCTCCCCACAGACCTACCTCTTTGGACGGAACGCACCTAGAAAAGTTTGCCGCAGTGACCCTGCCAGGCCCCTGCCCCCATCCGCAAAACACACACAGACCTGCCTGAAGTCAAATTATCTCACGGTTTCAAATTTTATGCACGAAAGATCGGCGGCTTGCGAAAAAAAACCGAAAGACATGGTTTTGCCGGATTTTGGGACTGGAAAAAAGCCCCCAACCTGTTGCAAAATGGACCCCTTATGCCGGTTGAGAAAATTCTTCGGGGAGTGAAGCGTTTTCAGAAAAACATCTTTCCCAGGCACAGTAAATTGTTCAAGAAACTGGCCCTGGGGCAGCGACCCTCAGCTCTGTTTATCACGTGTGCCGATTCCCGAATTGATCCATGTCTGCTTACGCAAACTCAGCCCGGCGAGCTTTTCCTTTGCCGCGTGATTGGCAACATTGTGCCGCCTTATCCGCGGACGATTGGTGGGGTTTCCGCGACGATCGAGTACGCGGTCGGCGTACTGGGCGTGAAGGATGTCATCGTCTGCGGGCACACGGATTGCGGAGTCATGAAAGGTGTCCTGAATCCGGAGGCGCTGAAGCCGCTGGCCAATGTGAGCGCGTGGCTGCGTCACGCACGGCCGGCTCGCAAGGCCGTAGCGAAATCCGAACACAAATCGGGCAGTCCCGAATTTCTGCTCGAACTCACGGAATGTAACGTGGTCGAGCAGCTGAAAAATCTGCACACGCATCCGGCCGTTCAGGCGCGGCTGGCTCAGGGCGACGTGAATCTTCACGGATGGGTCTATTACATCGGCGAAGGGACGGTGTCCACATACGATTCCGGCCGCGAGCAATTTGTGCCGATTCGCAAGGTCAAGCCGAGGAAAATAAAAACCGTACCAGTGTAATCGCGGGTTTCTGCTGGTGTAGCACAGCTACTCTTGGCTGTGCTACGGTTGACACCCCCGGCACCCTCGGCTACGCTTCCTTTTCTTGATTTTCACCACTCCACTCAGAATCAGCACAAAGGACCGGCGCACATGGCGGATATGAAGCTTCCTACTCGTTCCGAGGATTTTTCCGAATGGTACAACCAGCTTGTGTTGCGAGCGGAACTGGCGGACTACGCGCCGGTGCGCGGCTGCATGATCGTTCGTCCGTATGGCTGGGCGATGTGGGAAAACATTACGGCGCAACTGGACAAGCGTTTCAAGGCCACCGGGCACGTAAACGCCGCGTTTCCGCTGCTGATTCCGCAAAGTTTCATCAGCAAGGAGCAGTCGCACGTGGCGGGGTTTTCTCCCGAGCTTGCAGTGGTGACGCATGGCGGCGGCGAAAAACTGGAAGAGCCGCTGGTGATTCGTCCGACGTCGGAAACCATCATCGGGCACGCGTATGCGAAGTGGATTCAGTCGTACCGCGACTTGCCGGTGTTGATCAACCAGTGGAACAGCGTGGTGCGCTGGGAACTGCGTACGAAATTATTTTTGCGCACGCTGGAATTTTTCTGGCAGGAGGGCCACACAGCGCACGCGACCTACGATGAAGCCGAAGCCGAAACGCGCCAGATGCTCGACATCTATACGGATTTTGCGATGAACGAAGCGGCGATTCCCGTCATCCCCGGAAAAAAATCTTCGTCCGAGCGTTTCGCCGGGGCCGATGCCACGTATTCCATCGAAGCAATGATGGGCGACGGCAAGGCGCTGCAGGCGGGGACATCGCACAACCTGGGACAGAATTTCGCGAAGGCATTTGAGATCCGCTATCTCGATCAAGGCGGCACGCTGCAGCACTGCTGGACAACGTCGTGGGGTCTTTCCACGCGTTTCATCGGCGCCATCATCATGGTGCACGGCGACGATCAGGGATTAATCCTGCCGCCGAGGCTCGCGCCGTATCAGGTGGTCATCGTTCCTATTTTCAAGAGCGACGAGGAAAAGGCGCTGGTGTTTGAAGCCTCCAAAAAAATCAAGGAACAGCTTGTGAAAGCCGACGTCCGCGTGAAAGTGGACGAACGCGAAGGGCAAAGCCCCGGATTCAAGTTTAACGATTGGGAGATGCGCGGCGTGCCGCTGCGGATGGAGATCGGTCCCAAGGATGTGGCCAAAGGCAGTGTGGTTCTGGCACGGCGCGACCGTCCGGGGAAGGAAGGCAAAGCATTTGTTCCGCAGGAAGGAATTGCCGAATCCGTGCAAAAGTTACTTGCGGAAATCCAGCAGGCACTGTTCGATCGCGCACTGGCATTCCGAAACACGCATACGTTTGAGCCCGCGAATATGACGGAGTTTCAGTCCGCAGTGGAAAAGGGTTTTGCCAGGTCATTCTGGTGCGGTGAGGGCAAGTGCGAAGAGCAGATCAAAGAATCGACCAAAGCGACTCTGCGCTGCATTCCCCTGGAGCAGCCGAGAGGCAAAGGCGTTTGCATCTCCTGCGGCCAACCCGCCAGTGAGATGGCCATTTTCGGGAAGGCATATTAGGGCCGGGGGGATGTGTTCTGCGCTCGTAAAGCTTTTTATATCAGTAATATGGTGGAAGTGACTGGGGCGCAACTTTAGTCGGGCTCTTCCTCGACACGCGAGGAAGCCAGTGCTAGCATTTGAAGGTGAACCCATTGGCAAAATTCGCTGCGGTGGGCAATTGTGTGCCTTCTGCCACGCCTGCGGAGATCTCGCCACAGTTGGGCTTGCGTCAGGTTCGTGCTGGGCGGCGAAATGGTCAGCGCGGGGCGGCCCACCTCAAAGCGATCATCTGGACGTTGATTATTGCAGCTATGTTTTACACGGGATTCAAAGTGATCCCGGTCCTGTTTGCCGAATACCAATTTCAAGATGGACTCCAGACTGTGGCGCGTTTTTCCAGTGCAAATCGCTGGGACAACGCAAAAACCCGTCAAGCGGTGGCGGCGGAAGCCCTAAAGGACGAAATCCCTGTTCAGGACGAGGATATAAAGGTGATCGGATCCGCCGGAAATGTCGATATCACTGTGGATTATTCTGTGACGGTGGATTTGAGCGTTTATCAGTGGACGATTCATTTTCATCCAGAGGTCAGCAATAAGGCGCTCTTTTAGTGAAAGCGGCCATTGGAGTAAGCATCCGCACCTCGCACCAACCATAAGTTGTGCAAATCGCACCTTCCAGCCGCCAAGGTTTCAATATCCGCGTGGTCTGTTGAATTTGGAATCTAACATGCTCGTCTGTACACTGGATGTGGGGCGCGTCTAAGCCAACAGTGGGACGAATGCAGCCTTTTGAAGCTTTGCGAGGGAACGGAGAACGACATTGCGTATTCGGATGGGCCGGGGATTCTGGAGTTCATGGTTTGGCCTGGTTCTGCTCGGGAGCGCAGTTTTTCTGATCATCGTGGCCTTCGGGATAGGAACGTATTACTGGGTTTCCTATGGCCGCATGATTGATCTGCGTCTTTCGGGACATATCGAGCAGACGACCGCGCGGATCTACGCTGCGCCGATGCGGATATCAACCGGCGAGCCTTTTACGGTAGGAGAACTTGCGGATCATTTGCAGCGCGCCGGGTACAGCGAACTCGATGTGACCGGCACACCCGGACGGTACCTGGTTCACGGCAATGAAATTGAAATTCGTCCCTCCAGCGAATCGTATTTCGGATCGAAGAGGCGTACCGTGATCAGTTTTAGCGGCGATCGGATTGAAAAAATCCGCGCGATGGATACGGGAGAGTCTCTGGACTCCGTGGAAATTGAGCCGGAGCTGCTGACCAGCCTGTTTGACAGTTCGCGCGAAAAGCGCCGGGATGTGCGATTTGACGACATGCCCAAGGTCATGCGCGATGCGGTGTTATCGGTGGAGGACCGTCGATTCTTCGAGCATCCGGGATTCGATCCGATCCGTATTATCGGGGCCGCATGGGCCGATTTGCGCCACGGGGCGCGAGTGCAGGGCGGCAGCACGATTTCCATGCAGGTCGCGCGCAGTTTTTTCTTTAATACGGACCGCACGATTCGGCGGAAAGTTGCCGAAACCATGGTGGCTCTGGAACTCGAGCACCGATTCACCAAGCAGGAGATTCTCGAACTCTACTTCAATGAAATCTATCTGGGAAATCGTGGCAGCTTCGCGATTCACGGATTTGGCGAAGCTTCGCTGGCCTATTTCAACAAAGATATTCGCGAAGTCAGCCTGCCTGAAGCCGCTTTTCTCGCGGGGATCATTCATGCTCCGAACCGTTACTCGACGGCCGAGCGGCGGCCCGACCGCGCCGTGGAAGCGCGAGACCGCGCCCTTCTTTCCATGACGGAGAATGATGCGATTACGCCGCAACAGGCCAGCGACGCGAAAAAAATTCCATTACAGATTGTCGGCGGGGGGCTGGAAGGCAGCTCGGCTCCGTATTTCGTGGACATGGTGAAGGAGCATCTACTCGATCAGTTCTCCGAGTCAGACCTGCTCACACAGAGTTTCCGCGTCTACACCACGCTTGACCCGGAACTTCAGCGCGCGGCCTCCGAAGCGGTGGATATCGGAGTGAAGAACATTGACGCGCAACTCGCGCGACGTTACGCCCGATGGAAAAAAGAAGGCCAGCCCGCCGTCCAGGCGCAGGTGGGAATTATCGTGCTGGATCCGCACACCGGGGAGATCAAGGCGCTGATTGGCGGACGCGATTACGGCGAGAGCCAACTCAATCACATTCTGGCTCGGCGGCAGCCGGGTTCCGCGTTCAAGCCGTTCGTGTATGCGGCTGCGTTTGAAGGGGGTGTGGATGGAGTGGCGCCCATCGTGACTCCGGCGACGACCATCATGGATGAGCCGACGACCTTCGATTTTGACGGCAAGGAATACACTCCGAACAATTACGGCGAAAAATTTCATGGCAAGGTGACCGCCCGCGAAGCGCTGACCGATTCTCTGAATGTGGCCACCGTGAAAGTCGCCGAAATGGTGGGCTACACGCGGGTCACGGACATGGCGCACCAGTTCGGCCTGGACCCATCCATTCAACCGACGCCGGCGGTGGCGCTGGGCGCATATGAAATGACGCCGCTCGAAGTCGCCGCGGGATACACGATTTTCGCGAATGAAGGTGTGCGGACCGAGCCGATGTACATTCGCAATGTGGTTAATTCCGGTGGAGAATCGCTGGAAAAAAATGCGATTCGATCGAGGCGCGCGCTCGATCCTCGAGTTACTTATCTGGTGACCAGCATGATGGAAGACGTCATCAACCACGGCACCGGTTACACCGTGCGCGCGCGCGGGTTCACCGCACCGGCCGCGGGCAAGACGGGTACGTCGAAAGACGGATGGTTCGCAGGATATACATCCAACCTTCTTGCGATTGTCTGGGTGGGGTTTGACGACAACCGCGACCTCGGACTTTCCGGAGCAATGGCTCCCGCGCCGATCTGGGCCGAGTTCATGAAGCGCGCCGTTGCGCTGCCGGCTTACCGCGATACACAGGAGTTCGAAATGCCGGAAGGGGTCACGCGCGTGACGATCGATCCGGAATCATTGGACCTCGCAACTCCCGAATGCCCGGTGACGCGCGAGGAAGTCTACGTTCATGGCACTGAACCCACCGAGTTTTGCCCGCTGCACGGAGGGCGCGCGGCCAGCGATGCGCCTCCCGCTTCCTGGCTGTCGCGGGTGTTCGGCGGTGGCGAAAAGGAAAAGGACATCGAATCCCGTCAGCCGGTTCCGCCGGGAAGCGCGGGAGCTTCCGTGAATAATCGACCGGGATCGTCCACGAATTCCGCAACCACTGCGGATGGCCAGCAGGAATCCGACGACAACAAAAAAGGCGTCTTGCGGCGAATCTTTGGTATCTTTGGGGGCAAGAAGGACGCCGATAAGTCGCAGTGATCAACCTGTGATGGATGAAGGTTTGGCGCCGTCGTTGCGTCGAATGGTTCGCCCGATTGTTTCGCTCGAGTGGTTTGGAGGCGCCGGCCATGATTTCAAAACTTCCTCCTCGAATCCTGTTGAGTTTTATTCTCGTCTCCGGCGCGCCGGCGCTCGCCGCACGGCAATCTCCGCAGACGGATTCCAGCGCGCGCTCCGGGCAGGATCCCAATCAGCCGCAAGTGGATCGCGCCAGAGTGTTTATGGCGGAAAAACGCTATGAAGATGCCGTGCAGGCCTACCTGGAGCTGGCGAAAGCCGAGCCGAAAAATGCGCTGTACTGGAATATGGCCGGGATCGCATACCTGAATCTGTCGGACTTCGATCAGGCCAAGAAATATTTTCAGCGGGCCGTGAAAGCGGACAAAAAATATTCGAGCGCCGTAAATAATATCGGGATGGTGTACTACCACCAGAAAAATTTCCGGCGAGCCATCCGCGAGTATCAGAGAGCGGTGGCAATCGATCCGCGACAGGCCGGGACGCACGCGAACCTGGGATTTGCCTACTACAACACAAATAAATTTGAACTGGCGGCGCAGGAATTTCAAACCGCAATCGGACTCGATCCCATGGTCTTCGAGCGCACTGCGAAAGTCGGCACGATGGTCGAGGACCGCTCGGTTTCCAATCACGGGCAATTCTTCTATACGATGGCCCGGGTGTACGCGCAGAAGTCCGATGCCGCGCGCTGCGCCGCTTACCTGCGAAAATCGCTCGATGAAGGCTTCAAGGACATTGCCAACGTAAAAACCGATCCCGTATTTAAGCCGCTCCTCAATGATCCTGAAATGCAGGCGGTGCTGGCGCTGATCGCGCCTGCCGATCAAAAAGAAGCGGTCACGCAACCCGGCGCGTAGAGTTCTCTCGATCTTGCCCTCGTCAAACATAATACGTTTTTTGTCAGAGATTGTTTTGCAGCCATGATTCTTCTTCTGTTTGGTTTTAATCCCGGAGGTTTTGGCGTCGCAAATCTGTTGCCTGGTTTTAGTGGCACAAGCTTCAACTTGTGGGGTTTCGTTTTCAACTCGACGAAGCTTTAAACCCCACAGGCTGAAGCCTCTGCCACTGGGCTCTGCTACAATAGGCTTACGATGCCCTCGCGATTATTTCGGACTGGGCTCCTCGTCTTTTGCGTGTGTGCTTGTGCGGCCGCGTATGCGGGCGGGTTATTTCCGACGCGCGTGGAAGCGGCAGACCCGCCGGCGCCTGTGGATTCGCATCCGGTCACTGTACTGGTATTCCCGTTTGAGAACGAAAGCCGCGTGGCCAATCTGGATTGGCTTGGCGAAGGCTTGTCGGAACTCACTTCCGAGCGCCTGCTGGATCGCGGTGTGAACGTGCTCACACGGCAGGACAGGCTGGCCGCCCTTGAAAAGATGGGATTGCCGGATACGACGCGGCTATCGCATGCGATGATCGTAAAGATTGCAAGCGAAGCCGATGCCGACGTCGCCGTTTTTGGCCGGTTTATTTCCGATGGGAAGACGGTGACGCTCGAAGCGCACATTTTGCAGATCAGCCCGCCGTCGCTCTCGCCCGTGCTGACGCAATCGGGAGACTTGCAGGGGCTGATGCGCGTTCACTCCCGGCTTTCCTGGCAAATTTTGTGCCTGCTCGACGGGAAGAATTGTCCGCCGGAAGGGGCCAACCGGGACGAATCCAGTTTCTCCGAGCCGCCGCCTTCGCTGCGCATGGACGCGATGGAAAATTTTATTCGCGGGTTTGTCGGCATGGATGACGATGTCAGGCTTCGCCTGCTCCGTGAGGCTTCGCGTCTGGAGCCCAGTTGGGACCGCCCGCCGTTCGAGTTGGGTCAGATGTATTTCGAGCGCCGCGACTGCGAAACCGCTTTGCCTTGGTTTTCGCGCGTGCCTCCGGCGAGGCCCGATGGTCCCGAGGCCAGCTTCAACGCCGGCGTATGCCATTTGATTCGAAATGACGCTGCGCGCGCAGACGCTACGTTTTCCGTGCTCATCGACCGTTCGCGAAGTTCGGAAATAAAGGAAAGACTTCCGGAATTTCCCGAGGTGCGGAACAATCTCGGCGTTGCGCAACTGCGCCAGGGAAAATGGAACGAGGCGGAAATAGAATTCGAGCGTGCTGCGGTGCTCGATTCGGACGAGCCCGATTACTGGGTGAACCTGGGCATCGCGAAGCTGGCCGGGAAACAAGCTGCCGGGGCGATCGCGCCGCTGGAGCGCGCCAGGAACATCGATCCCGACGATAAGGATGCTCGCGCCCTGCTGATTGCGACTCTGGAATCGGTGGGGCGCGGGGCCGACGCGGCAACAATTCGCGCCGAGGCCGGCCGTCCCGAAGCCTCCGAGGGCGCCGCGCATGCGGCCACGCTGAACGTGCAGGACCCCGATGTGCTGGTGAAGATGGCGCGCATATCGGATAAATTTGACCGCGCGCTTCTGCGTACGACCAATGAAGACCCAGCCACGCGGCCTGCCACGCATGTTCCTCGCGGCAATGAGGGCAAACATGGGGAGAACAATCGAGGTCCGAAGTGACAACTATGCCTAAACCCTGGGCGGCGATTTTCACGCGCAGAATAGGCAGCGTAATTCTAGCCGCGCTTGCAGCGATATTCACCGTTGCGGTTGTGTCACGCGCCGAAGGTCCGGGTGTCACGTCGCCCTCCCAAACTTCGCCGGGCCCCGCCCAAATCATCGAAATCAATATCAACGACGAGATCGAACCGGTGATGGCCGAATATGTTGTCAACGGCATTGCAGAAGCCGCGCAGCGCCACGCGGCCCTGGTGCTGATTACGATGGATACGCCGGGAGGGCTTTCCACTTCGATGGAAGACATCATCCGGCACATTCTGGATTCTCCCGTGCCGGTGGCGATTTATATTTCTCCGGCCGGGTCGCGCGGCGCCTCCGCCGGTTTTTTTATTTTACTTTCCGCCGATGTCGCGGCGATGGCCCCGGGCACGCACACGGGCGCGGCGTCGCCGCTGCTGGCCATCGGCGGCGTTCCGCTGCAAGTGGATGAAACGCTGAAGAAGAAAATATTGAACGATGCTACGGCGTTTTTGCGCAGTTATTCGGGAAAGCGCGGGCGCAACGTGGAGCTTGCGGAAACCGCTGTCGTGGACGGCAAGGCGTGGACGGAAACGGAAGCGCTCGACGGCAAGCTGATCGATTTGATTGCGAATTCGCCCGAGGATCTGTTGACGAAGCTGGACGGCCGCACGGTGAAACGCTTCGACGGATCGACGATGCAGTTGGCGCTGCGCAATCCACAGCGCATTCCGTTCGCCATGTCGTTTCGCGAGCGATTTCTATCGCGCATCGTACAGCCGGACGCATTTTTTATTCTTGCTGATCGTCGGCGTGCTGGGGATGTACACCGAGTTCACGCATCCGGGGATGGTCGCTCCGGGAGTGATCGGCGGAATTTCACTGGTGTTGGCGTTGTACGCGATGCATATTCTACCGGTGGCTCCGGCGGGCGTTGTTTTGATTGTTCTGGCGCTCGGATTATTTATTCTGGAGGCGAAGTACACCAGTCATGGAGTTCTGGCGCTCGGCGGGATTGCCGCGATGCTGCTGGGCGCGCTGATGCTGGTGAAATCGCCGCTGACGACCGCGGGCGTGAGTTTGGGCGTTGCCGTGGGCGCAACGCTGCCGTTTGCGTTGATCACGGTGATGCTGATGCGGCTGGTGCTTCGCTCTCGAGGCTGGAAACCATTAACCGGGCGCGAGCAAATGGTGGGCTCGCGCGGAGAAGTGACACAGGCATTCCTCCCGCTGGAAGAGAGCGGAGAATTTCTGGGCATGGTGAGGCTGCACGGCGAGCTGTGGCGTGCTTTATCGCGGGAAGCGGTTCCGGTGGGCGCTCATGTTCGAGTTACAAGTATTGTTGGCCTGACAGTGCATGTGGTGGCGTTGGAACATCACGCGGAATCGCGGTAGGAATTTTAGGGAACGGGCGGCAGTTTGGTGCAACTCTAAAACGAACGTCATTCCGAGGGTTGAGTGGGACAGGTTCTAGCCTGTGGGGTTTGGTTTTTGCAAGAGCGATGATTTAGACCCCACGGGCTGAAGCCTGTGCTACTCGACAAATGAACGATAACTGGTGAACGATAATTGGTGAACGATAACTGGCTGAGTGGGGAGGACGCGCATGGATATCTCACTGTACGGGCTCGCGATTGCGGTTTTTATCTTCCTGATCTGGTTCTGGAATTCGCTGTACGTGATCAAGGAATGGGAGCGCGGCGTTGTGTTGCGCCTGGGACGCATGCAGGCGGACGCAAAAGGACCGGGTTTGCGCGTGGTCTTCTGGCCGATCGAGACGCTGTATCGTATTTCCATGCGAATCGAAACGCTCGATGTTCCGTCGCAGGATATTATTACGCGCGACAACGTGTCGGTGAAAGTGAACGCGGTGGCTTATTTTCGAGTGGTAGATGCGAATCTCGCGCTGAGCCAGGTGCAGAATTATCTTTACGCGACATCGCAGAAAGCGCAAACCACGCTGCGCAGCATCGTCGGGCAGTTTGAACTTGACGAGATTCTCGCCGAGCGCGAAAAAGTTAACAGCAAATTGCAGGTGATCCTTGACCAGGATACCGAACCCTGGGGTATTAAGGTAACGAAGGTGGAAGTGAAGCAAGTCGATATTCCGGAACAGATGCAGCGAGCCATCGGGCGGCAGGCCGAAGCCGAACGCGAGCGCCGCGCCAAGGTGATCCACGCGGAGGGGGAAGCGCAAGCATCGGCAAAGCTGGCCGAAGCCGCGCAGGTTCTCGAGACGCAGCCCGCCGCGATTCAGCTCCGCTACCTGCAGACGTTGACGGAAATCGGCGTCGAGAAAAATACCACCATCGTATTTCCATTGCCGATTGATATCATCAATGAGTGGGTCAGGGCGCTCGGTACAAAAAAGTAGATGGCATCGAAAGAGAAAAAAAGCGGCGGAGATTTTGTCCTGGAGAGCAGGCACCTGGTCGGACTGTTTTTTCTGCTCGTGGTGATTTTTGGTGTCGTTTTCACGCTCGGATATTTGCTCGGGCGCAGCCAGTACGATTCCAGCCTTCGCGCGGCGGTCGCGAAGCCTGTCGATGTGAAGCAGGTGCCCCCGCTGGACGCGCCCGCTCCCGTATCGCCCGCTCCCTTATCGAAGGAGAAGTCGGAAACAGAAGGGAAGCCGGGGCCGGAAAAATCCAATTGGGATTTCTATCATTCCGCCGATCCAAAGACGACGCAGGACCATTTGCAGCCCCCGGCGAAAACTGTGACCGCCGCGAAACCTGCCGCTACGTCAAAGATTTTGATGGCTCCGGCGAAAATAGCGACGCCGGCGAAAGCTTCCACACCATTGAATGCTCCGCTCATTCCGAAGGGCGCGATCATGCTCCAGGTCGCCGCTGTTTCGACGGAGGGCGATGCGCTGGCTCTGGCGCAGGCGCTGCAGCAAAAGAAATTCCCCGCGTTTGTCATCACGCCCGGTGCGGATAAGTTTTATCGCGTGCAGGTGGGACCGTACGCCGATTCCCAGTCGGCGACAATTGCACGCAAGGAACTTGAGGCCAAGGGTTTCAAATCCATCGTCAAGAAGTAAACGGCACCGCCGCGGCTGAACAGACTGCTGAAAACCAAGTTGCCGCCATTCCGAGCGGAGCGAGGAATCCCTCTTCTGACAAAATCCAGGTAAAGCAAAGGAAGAGGGATTCCTCGCTCCGCTCGGAAGGGCGATGGGAGGGGAATGGTCCTTTGAAGGAGCGACCTATAATGAAGAATTCGGAAATTGGGTAGGGGCTCATTTTGTGCGGTTGTCAAAGGGAATGACAGGTTGGTTTTCGTAGCGCCGGCGAGACGCCGGCGCTACGAAAACCAATCGTTGTTTACGTCCGAATTAAACGGAAAATAAGTTACTACCGGAAATCGCTTCTAGTGAACGGTCAACGAAACCGTTTGCGACTGGCTCACACTGGCGCTGCTTCCCGATGCTGAAGAGGACGCACTGGCTGTAATCGTAACCTGGTAAGTCGTGCCGGAATTCGATGTGGATGTCGACGTCGAAGTCGACGATGTCGATCCGCATCCCGCGATGGTATTCCTCTGGAAAACAAGTAGATCCTCCAAGGAATTTTGGCCGATTCCTTTTGCCACACGCGTGGAATACCACCGCAAATCGCCAGGCCATGGCTGCGGTCTCCCTTATCTTTAACCTTGATCGATTAACAACCCGTTATCAAGTCAGGCGGCGGATCTGGTGTGAATGAGTAACTCCGGAAGGATTGCAGGGCATAAAGATTTATAGGCCCGTGACAACCCTTGAGAAATCAGGTTGTCACGGGCCCACGCAATCGACACTGTTCAAGCGATCGTGCTAGAGGATCAGAATGATGTTTGCAGACTTTGCAACATCGTTGAATGTGGCGGTGATCGTGTCCGCCTGGATCAAAACCGGCAGAGTGGTGAATGTGAAGGATACCGAGGTTGCGCCCGCAGGGACAGTAACCGTCGACGCTTCGTTGATTGCCGAACTATTGTCCGACAGATTGATGACCAGGCCACCCGCGGGAGCCGGGCTGGATATCGTTATTGACCCCATACCGGGCATGCCCCCAATCATGATGAAGGATGGGGTGAGCGTCAGTGAAGTCAGAACGGGCGGATTTACCGTCAGTGTGGCTGATACTGTGGAACTGCCCGCGGACGCCGTGATGGATGGCGTGGTAATTTTACCCACTGCCTGTGTCGTTACTGTGAAATTAACCGTGGTCGATCCGGCCGGAACGGTGACGGTCAACGGAACGGTTGCAGCTGAACTGCTGCTGGACAGGGACACAACTGCGCCGCCTGTAGGGGCTGGTGCAGCCAGTGTCACGGTAGCTGTGGATGTAACTCCACCTGTGACGCTGGTCGGATTCAATGTCACCGAAGCCACTGTGATCGTAGGAGTCGGGACGAAGTAAATATCCCGGAAATAACTGTTGTTCTCGTACATACTGGCGGGCAATTGCCCTGGAGGTCCGTACAATCCGTTATTTCCGACAACCGAGGACAAATCTAAGTTGGTTATCTTCGTGGCCAGTCCATAATTGGTAGCTACGTAGAATGTATTGGTCGTGTTTACCGTGACCACGTAAGGTGTCCCGGCAGCGATGGTAAGCGGGCTGCTGAGGGCCTGCGCCTGCCACCCGGAGGGGGTTTCGCTGGCAAATGTCACTGTTGCCAATGCCTGGCCTGTTGTGGACCAGATGTGGCCGATATGCGTCCCCGTTTCGTTGGAGTCTTTCCAGAAGCGTATGCCGGTTACCTGGCCGGCTACGCCGCTGGTGAATACTGTGCCAAGCTCGTAGTTCACGCCGGGTCCGTCGCTCATGCCCGTCAATTGCGGGACCTGTGAGGTGAACAGCGTTTCGCCCATGGACAGCGTTGCCGCGCTGAAATTGACGCCGGTAACGTCCACGGCGGCAAGAGTGACCTGCCGCGATCCCGGCGTCCACAAATAAAGCGGAGAGACGGGCGAGACCGTATAAGTGCCTGCGGGCAATGGCCCCGCAGTGAAGGTTCCATTGGCTGCCACGGGGACATTCTGTGTGATCGATCCTCCCTGCACTTGAACGACAGTGGTCGGAGCGGCCAGGCTGGGGGTAATCTGTCCAATAATTCTGCCTGCCGCGGCATAGGTCACCGAAATACTGTGGGTTCCAGCTGTCAGAACCACGCTGGCATACGTCACTCCCTGATAGGACGCGACCTTGAAACTCTGCGTGACGCCGTCCACCTTAAATGTTGAGACCACTTTATTGGTACCCGAGGCTTCGGGAATCAGCAGGGACAATCCGTCTGGTGATCCGGTCGCGGTGAAGGAAAGAGTGCCCGCGCTGAACGACGGCATCGTCATTGTTGTGGCCGCGCGGGCCTTCCAGAAGGCGAGCCATTTCCCCGTCGTGGATATGGGGATGGATTGCGTCTGTGCGTACAGCAGGGTGGACTGAACATAGCTCCCATAATTTGCCCAGTTTTCCGGATGGAACAGCATGGTGATCACAGTGTTGTACTTGTTTGAGCTATCGGAAATACTCTGCAAATAATGGCCTTGCGCCGTCGATTGATTCCAGTTGGTGGAATAACCATCCGTGGAGTCCTGGACATCGTCTTCATACTGCGTGGCCTGTTCGTACACGGGGATCACAGTGCCTGCCTTCGTGTCCAGGAACTTCATGGGCAAACCGCTGCCTGTCATGTATCCCCACCGATTGGGAAATGAGGAATAACTGGTGTCGAGTTGAATTCCGTTGTTCTGGAACAGCTTGGCCTGCGCAACCTGGTCGGCCGTGCCGTCGGCATCGTTGCTGACCCAGACCAAGAAATGGTTTCGCGTCGTCGCGGGAAATGGAGCGCTGGGATAGGTTGAAGTAAACGAAGTGAGCGCGTTGCTCATTACGCTTTGCATTCCGGCCCATGTAGCCTTGGAGCCTCCCACGCCGCTGGAGTCGACTTCCGCGGTGTCGTCAAAATGAATTGCAAGTGTGTTGCCGCCTGTCATCCATGTGTTGACTTGTGCGGTGCTGACTTTGTTGATCGGATCAAATGGATACCAGAGGTTGTAGCTGAACTGCCCGCCGAACGCGGTGACGCTACCGAACTCGGCCTGCGCATCCGATACCGGAAAGGAATGGTCGTCCGCAGTCATCAACAATTGGGAGCGGCTTTGGTTGGGGAAGTACCAGAGCCGGGGCAGCGGCCGCTTGGCCGCGTTGGTAATCGTCACTAGGTTGCTGAACAGGCGCAGTTGAATATCGGCTTGCGGCACATCGTTGAGAGTCCCATCGCCTTGATCGTTCCAGAACTGGCCCGAGGGCTGATCCATGAACATCTGCGAAGCGCGCATCGTGTTATTGCCGTCGTGGTTGTTGGGATAGCCGGCCCACGCGGGATTGCCCTGACGCATCAGCACAATGCTCTGCGTCAGATCAAAGCTGAAGAGAATTGCTTTGCCTGTGCCATACGTATTGATTGCCACTGCAGGCGAAGTGGTCGGCAACGCGGGAGTGTTGAACAGAGTGGCCAGAGCGCTGGCGCCTGAGAGGGAATACAGGTCCGCCGCGCCATGGAATCTCATTGCCTCGCTGTCCGAAGACGGCGCATATGGTGTTGTGGTGTCCATTTTCAGCCACGCTTCCTGCAGGGTTGTTCCCAGAGAAGCAACGCCGAAAACGCCGGCCAATTTCAAGTCAGGACGGAATCCAACCAGCGTGCCACCGGCATTCACATAGCTCTGAAAGATTGATGCCTGAGCGGATGTCAGCGTCAGGTGGGGCAGGATGACCACGTCATAATTTGCCGGGGTCAGAAAATTGGTGGTCAAATCGCTAAGTTGCGCAACCTGAAAGCCATTAAGACCCTCAGTAGTGAGCATTTCAGGAACGAAATTCTGATAGGGATAGGAAGACGTGCTGTCCTGAATTACAAGAATAGGCTGGTTCGGTGTTGGAAGAGCTGCCGACACCGGTCGAACCATTACCAGAGTATTGAAAAATAGCGCGATAACAAAAAAGGAAAAAGGGACCCGGAACCTCATGCTTGCCTCCATAATCGACACCTCGAAATTCTCCAATACGGTTTATGCACTCGTTTGACCAAACCGGCGCGACATTGTGTCCCTGTAACTAATAGATGTTGGAAGCTTTGTTTCTTTTAGGAAAGAAGTGGTAAAAATTTACCCTGTGCGAAAGGAACTGAATTGCCCAAAAAGAGTGCAACTGTTCGACGAATCCCCGCTGAGGTTTGGCAAAAATCCCACAGCCATCGATGCCGCAATCGCCATTTGCCTCTGCAACGAGGATATTTGCGCTTCGCGGCATCCACCGGAATTTTTTTAGAATTACGTGTCGATTCATTGTGATTTTATGAATGGCCAGATTCTTGCCCGGATCCGCCCGTGGTTTGCTGCGTTTCTTTTTCCGCGAGTGCACCATGCGGACCGAAGGTCTACAATGCCGTGGCCATGAACTTGTCCAGGACGATTCGCCTGCCACTCGCGCTCGCCTCCGGCGTTGCTCTGGCTCTGGCGTTTCCTCTGTTCAATATTCCGCTGCTTGGATGGATTGCTCCCGCGATGCTGATGCTCGCTGTCGTGGGCGAGCGTCCGCGATTCGCGATCCTGCTGGGCGTGGTGCAGGGCGCCGCGTTTTACGCGCTCAGCGTGCCGTGGTTTTATAACGTGATGCGGCAGTATGGGCCGCTTCCGGTGAGCCAGGCGGGAGGCGTGTTCGCGCTTGTCGTCGTCATCTTGTCGCTGTTTCACGCGGCGTTCGCGCTGGCGATCGCGTGGATCGCTGGTAACGACACGAAAAGGGCTTGCCTGGCTGCGCCGTTCCTGTGGGTGACGATGGAATTCGGCATCATGCACATGCCGGCGATTGGATTTCCGTGGAACCTGCTTGGGTACGCGGCGGCTGGAAATCTCGCGTTCGTGCAACTGACGGCGATCACGGGAATTTTTGGACTCTCGCTCGTAGTGGCGTCCTACAACGCTCTGGCTGCGTGGTCCGTATTGCAAATTACGCGGCGCAAGCAAGCGCCCCTGAAAATTTTGATTGGCGTAACCGCCGGGTTGATCGCCATCGGACTCGCGGGCCCGCGATTTCTTCCTCCATCTCCCGCCGATCACATGGCGCATTTAGTGCAGACAAATTTTCCGGTGTCCAACGGTTATCCCTCCAACTGGATGCAGATCGCACGCGGCGGAAATGGACCAGTTGGAGCAAATCAGCATTGGCGCGGCGCGGAAAATTCCCGGTGTTGTCGTATGGCCGGAAGTGCCCGCGCCGTTTTCGTTGCAGGAGCAAAATTTTCACGCGCGGGCGCTGCGGATCGCGCGAGGCGCGGGCGGCGGTTTTCTGGTGGGCGTTGTCGATTGGAAACCAATCGGGAACGGCAGGCTTGGCGCGAGCAACAGTGCAGCGCTGCTCGGTCCGGACGGAGCGGAACTCTTTATCTACGACAAGATTCATCTGGTGCCGTTCAGCGAATATGTCCCCTGGAGAAAAGAACTTTTATTTGCGAGCGATATCACCGGTCTGATCGGCGATTTTATGCCCGGATCGCAATACAAGACGGGCCGCATTTCGGGAAATCCGTTCGGCGTATTTATATGTTTTGAAGCGATTTTTCCGAACGAAGTCCGGCGCTTCACATTGGCCGGCGCGAATGTGCTGGTGAATATTTCGGACGATGGCTGGTTTGGCGGTTCGGGGGCGCCCGAGCAGCACCTGGCGATGGCGCGCGTGAGGGCTGTGGAAAACCGGCGGTGGCTGCTGCGCGATACGAATGACGGCGTCACGGTGTCTGTCGACCCTTACGGACGGATCGCGGCGCGGTTACCCGCGAATATCAGGGGCGAATTGGACGCTCCCTATGGACTGCGTACAGACCTGACACCGTATGTGCGATGGGGCGACTGGCTGCCGTGGGTGTGCGCGATCGCTTCGCTCGTGCTACTGTTATTTGGCGCGCGAGATCGCAAGCGGTCCGTCAACCGGAACGGATAGTTTTCAGTGACGATCGCGGCCGCTACGTTCGGATGGTTTTGAATTGTGGTTTTGAAGTATGGTTTTGAAGTTGATTTTGATTTTGAATTCGGGCGCGGCACCCGGTTCCGAGTAATGTTTATATTGCAGGCAATATGAAAGCTCGCGCCGCGCGCGGTCCGCGAAAACGAAAATAAAACGACAGGACATTCATGGACATCGAAGATCTGCAGCGCCGCAAGGACGAACTTCAGAAGCGAATTGAGCTGGTGCGGAGTTATCTTTGACGTTGCCGGCAGCCGCGGCACAATCGCCGTCCCTGGAAGATAAAATTTCACAATCGGATTTCTGGCAGGATCAGGAACAGGCGCAGCGGGTAATGCAGCAGCGCAAGGCGGCCGAGGAAATCATCGCCTCGGACACCAAACTCGCGACGACGTTGAGCGACATCGAAACGTATTTCAGCGTGGCCCACGAAGAGAATGACGTCGACGCAACGCGAATCGCTGCTGCGCGACATCGAACGGGAAATTTCCAGCGCCGATGCCTACGTCTCCGAACTGGAAACCGTCACACTGCTCTCCGGCGAAAACGATCGCCTGAACGCCATCATGACGATCAAGCCCGGCGCGGGAGGCATGGAATCGCAGGACTGGGCCGAAATGCTGCTGCGGATGTATCTGCGCTGGGCGGAGCGAAAAGGATTTCGCGCGACGGTGATGGACCTGACGCCGGGCGAAGGCGCGGGGCTGAAATCGGCGACGGTGCGATTTGAAGGCGAGAATGCCTTCGGATTCCTTCTCACCGAAAGCGGGGTGCATCGGTTGATCCGGATTTCACCGTTCGATCAGGCTGCGCGGCGGCATACTTCATTCGCCTCCGTGTTCGTGATTCCCGAAATCGACGATCGCATCGAAATCGTGGTGAAACCGGAGGAAGTACGCGTCGATACGTTCCGCGCGGGCGGCGCGGGGGGCCAGAATGTCAATAAAGTGGAAACCGCGGTGCGCATCACGCACCTGGCAACCGGGATCGTCGTGCAATGCCAGAACGAGCGCAGCCAGCACAAGAACCGCGAACTGGCGATGAAGTGGCTCCGCTCGCGCCTGTATGAAGCGGAAATCGAAAAGCGCCAGGCGGATACGCGAAAGATGGACGAAACCAAGCGCGACATCAGCTTTGGCAGCCAGATCAGGACGTATACCCTGCAACCCTATCGACTAATCAAGGATCACCGGACGAAATTTGAAATGGGCGATGTCGATCGCGTGCTCGATGGCGATCTCGATCCCTTTATCCGCAATTATTTGTTGTCGCGGAGAAAAGGAACCGTGGTCAGCGCTGCGGAAGCAGACGAGGACGAATAGTTTTTTTCGGGTTGCCGAGTGATCCGCCCATGGCCGTACAACCCCGGAATTTGGCTGTTTAACATTGGTCCACCGCGATTGAACCCAATTCGTTGACAGGGTTGGGGTCGCATGTTAGCGTCAAATCGCACGGAATAGTTGGCCTCGCATGATTTTGACAGGCAGACCGGTGCGGAGTTTTCTGAATTTGAAGGGGTGAAGGCTTGAGCGAGAAAAATCGCAAATTTTTGTTTACGTCGGAATCCGTGACCGAGGGTCACCCGGACAAAATTGCCGACCAGATTTCGGATGGAGTGCTTGATGCCGTCCTCACGGTGGACCCGACGGGCCGCGTGGCGTGTGAGACGCTGGTGACGACGGGCCTGGTGATGGTTGCGGGCGAAATCACAACCAAGGCCGTACTGGATTATCAGGACATTGCGCGGTCCGTCGTCCGCGAAGTCGGCTACACCGATTCCGCCTATGGCTTCGATTGCGACACCTGCGCCGTTATTTCCTCGGTTCACACGCAGTCTCCGCACATTGCCATGGGTGTGGATACGGGCGGGGCAGGCGATCAGGGATTGATGTTTGGTTTTGCGTGCGATGAGACCGACGAGTTGATGCCGCTGCCGATTACGCTGGCGCACAAGCTGGTGCAGCGGCTTTCACAAGTTCGCCGCGAAGGCATCGTGGATTTCTTCCTTCCCGACGGTAAATCTCAAGTCACGATTCAGTATGATGGCGATCGCCCAGTGCGCGTCGATACCGTAGTGATTTCGACGCAGCATAAGAGCTCCGTTGCGAATCCGGATTTGCACGAAGCGGTTCTCGAACACGTGATTCGCAAGGTGGTTCCCGCCTCCATGATGGACAAAAATACGAAATTTCATATTAACCCTACTGGACGCTTCGAAATTGGCGGACCGATGGGCGACGCGGGCCTGACGGGCCGTAAAATTATTGTGGATACGTACGGTGGCTACAGTCGTCACGGCGGCGGCGCGTTTTCGGGTAAGGACCCATCGAAGGTGGACCGTTCGGCCTGCTACATGGCCCGCTACGTGGCCAAGAATCTGGTGGCGGCTGGTGTGGCGCGCAAGGTGGAAGTGCAACTTGCCTATGCGATCGGCGTCGCCGAACCCGTTTCCGTGATGGCGGACACGTTCGGCACCGGAACAATTCCCGACGAGCAAATCACCGATCTGGTCCGCAGCACATTTAAGCTGACGCCTCGTGGAATCATCGAATCGCTCAATCTTCGCAGGCCGATCTACCGTCCCACGGCATCCTTCGGACATTTTGGGCGCTCGGGCCCCGGTTTCACCTGGGAACTGACCGACAAGGCGGAAGCAATTCGCAGTCAGGCCGGACTTGCCGGCAAGGAAGTTGCCGCTCGCCTCTAAATCAAACAGCCATTTATTCCGATACTTACTGAACAGGAGAGATTCTCGTGACGAAGACAGCGCAAAGTGTAGCTGGAGACGTAAAAGACCTGGGCCTCGCGGAAGCTGGAAAACGCAAAATTGAATGGGCGAACCAGCAGATGCCCGTTTTGCAGCTGATCCGCAAGCGCTTCATTAAGGAGCAGCCGCTGAAGGGAATTCGCCTCTCCGCGTGCCTGCACGTGACCAGCGAGACAGCCAACCTGGCGATCACGCTGCGCGACGGCGGAGCCGACCTTGTCCTGTGCGCATCCAATCCGCTTTCCACGCAGGACGAAGTGGCCGCGTCGCTGGTGAAGGATTATTCGATCCCGACGTACGCAATCAAGGGGGAAGACAACGCCACCTATTACGCGCACTTGAACGCGACCGTGGATCACAAGCCGCAGATCACGATGGACGATGGCGCGGATCTGGTGACGCTTCTGCTCACCAAGCACAAGGAACTCGTGCCGGACGTCATCGGCGGCACTGAAGAGACCACGACCGGCGTGATCCGACTGCGCGCCATGGCGAAGGACGGAACGCTGAAGTATCCCGTCATCGCTGTGAACGATGCCGAGACCAAGCACTTCTTTGACAACCGCTACGGCACAGGGCAATCGACGATCGACGGAATTATCCGGGCGACGAACCTGTTGCTTGCAGGACTGCGCGTCGTGGTGGCCGGATACGGCTGGTGCGGAAAGGGCGTTGCGATGCGCGCGAAGGGATTGGGCGCGGACGTGATCGTCACGGAAATCAACGCCGTGCGCGCCATCGAAGCGGTGATGGACGGTTTTCGCGTGATGCCGATGAATGAAGCCGCGAAGATCGGCGACATTTTTGTCACCGTCACCGGAAACAAGTCGGTTCTTGCCGGTGAACATTTTGAGCGGATGAAGGATGGCGCGGTGATCTGTAATTCCGGCCACTTCAACGTCGAAATCGATATTCCCGCGCTCGAGAAAATGGCCGGCGGAAATCACAAGATCGCGCGTCCCTACGTGGAAGAATATTCGATCAAGGACGGCCGCAGGATTTATCTGCTGGGCGAAGGGCGCCTGATCAATTTAACGGCGGCGGAGGGGCATCCGGCCGCTGTGATGGATATGAGCTTTGCCAACCAGGCGCTTTCCGCCGAGTACATGCTCAAGCATGCGTCGGAACTGAAGCCCCAGGTGTATGTCGTGCCGGAAGCGATTGACCGCCAGATCGCGAAGCTCAAGCTGGAATCGATGGGCGTGCAGATGGATAAGCTCACGCCGGAGCAGGAGCTGTACCTGGCTTCGTGGTCGGAAGGCACGTAGGTTTTTGCAAATGTTCAACGTGTTGAGATTTACGGAGGGCCGGGCTTCAGCCCGGCCTTTCGATTTGGTTTGAAGCCGGCTTTTGCCGCTGAAGTTCTAACGACTCCATGATGCATGACTTCGCCAATTGGGCGCTCGAAACCGCACGGTCGCGCGGCGCAACGTATGCCGATGTGCGCGTGATGGATATCCGCCTCCGCGATCTCTCCACAAAAAACGGGCAGGTCGGCAACCTTGCCGAATCCGAATCGTTCGGCATCGGCATCCGCGTGATCGCCCATGGATCCTGGGGTTTCGCTTCCACGGACCGCTTGACGCGAGAGGGAATTGACACATGCGCGGCGGAAGCCGTGGCCATCGCCAAGGCGTCGGCTCTCGCGAAAATACACGATGTCGAAATGGTCCCCGTCGATGCGTATCAGGACACCTGGCAGAATCCCTACATCAAAGATCCGTTTCAGATTCCGCTCGAGCGGCAATTGGATCTGCTGCTCGCGGCGGACAAGGAAATGTCGCGCGTCAAGGGCGTAACGCTTACGGAAACGTCGATGGCGTTTCGACGCATCGAGCAGCTGTTCGCGTCGTCGATCGGGTCGGTGATTCATCAGATCAAAATGCAGTCGGGCGCCGGGATTGTCGCGACGACGTTTTCGGGAAGCGAGATTCAGAAGCGCTCATATCCAAATAGTTTCGGCGGACAGCACATGCTCGCCGGATACGAACTGGTGGAATCGCTCGACCTGATCGGAAACGCGCAACGCGTAGCCGAAGAATCCGTCGCCCTGCATTCGGCGGCGCATTCGCCCGAGGGCGCTCACACAATTATTCTCGACAGCTCGCAGCTCGGCCTGCAGATTCACGAATCCATCGGCCATCCGATCGAGCTCGACCGCGTGCTTGGCATGGAAGCGAATTTCGCGGGGATGAGTTTTCTCACGCTCGAAAAACTCGATAAACTGCGTTACGGTTCGGACATCGTAAACGTCGTCGCCGACGCGCGGCTCGAACACGGCCCTGGCCTCGGCACGTTTGGCTATGACGATGAAGGCGTTCCGGCGCAGTGCACGCCGATTATCACCGACGGCCTGTTCACCGGCTACCTCTCGAATCGCGAGACGGCCGTAACGATCGGGTTGAAGCGCTCCGGCGGCACGATGCGCACCGAATCGTGGAACCGATTGCCGATGATTCGCATGACGAATATCAGCATCCTGCCCGGCGCGTGGCGCTATGAAGATCTAATCGCCGATACCGACGACGCGATCCTGATGGAGACAAACCGCTCGTGGTCCATCGACGATCGCCGCTACCATTTTCAGTTCTCGACCGAAATTGCCTGGGAAATCAAGGGCGGCAAAAAAACGCGCATGCTGAAAAATCCCAGCTACAGCGGCATCACCACGGAATTCTGGAACAGTTGCGACGCGATCTGCTCGCGCGATTACTGGACCCTTTGGGGCACGCCGAATTGCGGCAAGGGCCAGCCGATGCAGACCATGGGGACCGGCCACGGCGCATCGCCCGCGCGTTTCCGGAATGTGAAGCTGGGCGCCGCGTTTTCGAAATGAGAAAGGGTTTTCGTGGAACAGGTTTCAGAGCCTGTGCGGCATCCGGCACCGAGGGTTCTGTTCCACAAGACGATTTGGAATTAAGTTTTAATGCAAAATTAGGCATGGTTGAAGGTTTTGTGAAACAAGCCAGGAAAAAATCCGCAAAGAAATCCAAAGCCCCCGGCCACCGCAAATCGGGCCCGGCCGTAGCAGCCTTGCATCTCCTTTCCGACGCCGAACTCCGGCGGATCGCAGAGAATATCTTCAAGCTAAGCGACGCCGACGAAACCGAAGTGCAAATCAACGTTGTGACGGATGCACTGACTCGCTTCGCTAACAACACGATTCACCAGAACGTGGCGGAGCAGGTTCTCAGCGTTTCGGTGCGCACGGTGCTCGATGGCTGCACGGCGCGCGCCACCACCAACAAGACCGACGTCGAATCGCTGCGCCGCGTCGTAGCTGCATCGAAATCGCTGGCTCGCAGCCAGCCGCGCCTCCCCGGCCTTCTGCCGATGCCGGGCCCGCAAAAATACGAGAAAGTTTCGCGCTACTTTGAAGACACGGCATACGCAACTCCCGCGGATCGTGCCAAAGCCGTGGCCCGCGTCGCGCGAATGGCCGAAAAGAGCAAGCAAACGGCGGCTGGAATTTTCACGACGGGAGTGACGCAATCGGCAATCGCCAATACGAATGGACTGTTCGCGTCGCATCGCCAGACGCGCGCTGAATTTTCGATCACGATTCTCGACCCGGATTCATCCGGCTGGGCGAAGGCCAATTCGCCCGACCTCGATCGGATCGATCCGGCCGCGCTGGCTCAAAGCGCGAGCGAAAAATCTACAGCATCGCGCAAGCCCGGCGAGGCCGCTCCAGGGAGATGGACGGTGATTCTGGAACCGGCCGCCGTCCTGGATATTGTCGGATTTCTCTTCTACGATTTTGCAGGCACGGCCGTTGAGGATCAGCGTTCGTGCTTCAACAAGCGTATGGGCAAGCCTGTGATGGGCGGCAACATCATGCTTCACGACGACGTGTTTCACACGCTGCAATCCGGCGCGCCGTATGACGGCGAAGGAATCCCGCGCCAGAAGGTTCTGTTGGTTGATCGAGGCGTCCCGACGAATCTTGTCTATTCGCGCGCCACGGCAAAGAAAATGAAGACAAAGCCCACTGGCCACGGCTTCCCATTGCCCAACGAATTCGGCGAAGCGCCGATGAATCTTGTGTTCGGCGGCGGGAATTCGTCGGTGGACGAGATGGTACGCTCCACCGAACGCGGTATCCTGGTCACGCGCATGTGGTATATCCGGGAAGTCGATCCCTACGAAAAAGTTCTCACCGGGATGACGCGTGACGGAACGTTTCTGGTGCGGGACGGAAAAGTGGCGGGTGGCGTTCGAAATTTCCGCTTCAATCAGAGTATCCTGGAAATGCTTTCGAACGTGGAACTGATGGGGGAGGCTGTGCGCGCCGCTGGGGAAGAATCGTTCGAAATGGTCGTGCCGCCGATGAAGGTGAACAACTTCAATTTTTCCGAAGTCACAAAGTTTTGACGCTAGAGGAATCCGTTGCGGCAGTTGCGATTTGCGCGACCTGCTTCGATTACGAATCGAAGAGGGAACAAGACGCAGCCGGAGCCGGCGTGACCTATGTCACGCGCCTGTGTGACGCCGAGCACAGCCACATTCGGAATTTTTTCGGAGAATACACCGCAGAATTGGTCTGAGACTTCAGGAATCAACGGGTGTATTATATTCCGGTTTCGAACGCCAGATTGGTGTTTTAGGGCAACACCAGCGGAATCATTCAAATTACGACAAGCGCCGTTTTTTTTGCGGAAGAAGTATGTTCTCTGTAAGGAGACAGGGATGGGTATGTCACAACTGAATTGGACGCGTTGGAACAAGAATTGTGCATCTTTCCTTACGAGAATCCTTTTGCCGTTTTTGCTGGCCGTGGCCTGCAACTCCCCCGCAAATCTGTCGGCGCAGGCGCCGAAGCCG
The DNA here is from genome assembly GCA_963788335.1 of Terriglobia bacterium. Taxonomy (GTDB): domain Bacteria; phylum Acidobacteriota; class Terriglobia; order Acidiferrales; family UBA7541; genus Palsa-360. The sequence goes on along the minus strand of CAWBGM010000018.1, from coordinate 990,542 downwards.
GCACAAGCGCAGGCTCCGGCGTCTGCGGTCACTCTGACGCCGCTGACTCTGCCGTTTGGGACACAGGTTGTGGGGACCACAGGCGGGAGCAAGCCCGTCGTTGAATCCGTCGTTCTGAAAAACAGCGGGACCGCTCCGCTGAACATTTCCAAGATCACTCTTAAAGGCGATTTCACGCAGACCAATAATTGCCCGACGGCGCTTCCCGCCGGGGCAAGTTGCTCGGTAGACCTTATTTTTTCTCCCACTGCGAACGGCGTTCGCCTCGGAACATTGGAGTTCACGGACGATGCGGCCGATAGTCCTCAAGATGTGTCCATCGGCGGGACCGGGTCGGTCGTGAACCTGGTGCACATTCATCTGCTGCTGAACCATTTTCCAGTGATTGGCATGATCATCGGCGTCGGACTTTTTTTGTTGGGGATGCTTGGGAAAAGCGAAGACCTGCAGAGGGCCTGTCTGTTGATTTTCCTGGCCATGGCCTTGATCACCATTCCTACTTTTCTGAGCGGCAGCGCCGCTGCGGATGCGGTCAAGTATTTGCCCGGAATATCCAGCGACATGCTGGCCAACCATCTGAATGCCGCCCTGCCGGCCTATTTTTTCATCGAACTGACCGGCGCCATGGCATGGTTCGGACTTTGGGAGTACCGCCGGAACAAGCGCCTGGGTGGCGTGACCCTCGGAATCGTCCTGCTGCTTTCGCTGATCACGATTGGCCTCATGTCCAATACCGGCAATCTGGGCGGCAAAATCCGGCACGAAGAAATCATGTATGCCTCGGAAGTCGCGCCCACGTCGAATTTGGGGACGCCCTTCTTTGGCGTCGATGTGGCCGCAATCGGCGCGTTTGTCCGGGGAACGAAATGGGTCTGGCCGACGCTGCAGACGCTTCATTTCATAGGGTTGTCGCTTCTGCTGGGTGTTGTGTTCATGGTCGATCTGCGGTTGCTTGGCCTGATGAAGAACGTCGCTTTTTCGACTGTGCACCGGCTTCTGCCCTGGGGAGTGCTGGGCTTCGGGCTCAATGTTTTCACCGGCATGTGCTACTGGGTGGCTGCTCCTTACCAATACACGCTCAATATCGTTTTCTACTGGAAGATCATTTTCATCCTGGTGGCGGGAATCAATACGATTTATCTGACCGCGTTTGATGAGCCTTATGCCGTGCAGGCGGACGGGGACTCTCCATTCACCGGGAAAGTAGTTGCCGCTTCCATGGTGGCTTTGTGGGTCGGCGTGATTTTCTGCGGGATCATGCTGCCATTTTTGGGCAGTGCGTTCTAGGGCTTCGGGATTTTGAATCGCGCTTGCAACGTTCAAGAGCTTTGGCAGTGGATCGATTTTGCAATTCGAGGTGAAGGATGCGGCTGGCTTTAACAGACACGGTCATCATGCTTGGCGTCATGGTCATTATAGGTCTGCTTGGGTACTTGATGGACAAGCAGGTCGATGGAAACGAGAACAAATAGCATCAACGGGTTGTCGGGCAGCGTAGGAAAGGCGCGGGTTCCGGCTGCGTCTATTCATACTACAGGGTGATACTGATGAATTTTCTTGTTTGGATCGAGAACCTGCCTTTCTTCGTCTGGTTCCGCGAGAGCGGTTCGGTCTGGGGCGAACCGATGTTCCTTTTTCTCCATACCGTGGGCATGAGTATGATCGCAGGAGTCAGCGCGGTGATGGACCTGGCAATTTTGGGCTTCTGGCCCAAAGTCTCCATCAAACCGCTGGAGCGCGTGTACCCGTTGCTCTGGACAGGCTTCTGCATCAACTTGTTTTCCGGCACCATCCTGCTGCTCAACGATGCGAGCACCAAGATTCCCAGTGTCGTGTTCTGGACCAAGATGTGTTTTGTGTTTTGCGGTGTGTGGCTTCTCATCGTGATCCGAAAGAAAATCTTCCATAGTTCGGAGATTGAACGAGGGTTGCTGCCAGCCGGCGCGCGCGGGCTGGCACTGGCGTCGATCGTCTGCTGGCTTGGAGCGATTGAAGCGGGCCGTTTGCTGGCTTACCTGGGTCCGGTTTCGGGACTTCCCGGCTTCACCAATCGCTAACCGGACCCCGGGAGGTTGCCTTCAACTTTCTCGAAAGGTTGACGCTGCACAGGGTCATTGTCTATTTTTTTAAGGCGAGACCTGCGGTTATTGGGAACCTGTCATCGTTGCCGTACACGTTTCGCATGTTTTCTTACTTCCGAAATCCTATACTCATCTCTCATTAATAACTCCTGTTTAGAGTCCGGAAACGGTTGGAGTGACCGTCTTCGTCGTCTCCCCGGTCTGGATCGTACCTTTCAGGAGGATCTATGCAACGGCTCGTTCGCTCGGCAACCCTGGCGGTTGCTCTCTTCGCCGTATTGGCGAACTCAATATTTATCCCGCCCACATTTGCCGCAACTCCCGACGATTTCCGCGGTGACAATGACCACGCCATCGGGCACGTGTTCGTCATTGTTCTAGAAAACGAAGGATACGGCACAACGTTTGGCCCCGCGTCCAAGGCTCCCTACCTTTCGCAGACGCTCACGCAACAAGGCGTCTTACTGAGCCAATACTACGGCACCGGTCATGCCAGCCTGGACAACTACATCGCCATGATCAGCGGCCAGGCGGCAACACCGGACACGCGGAATGACTGCCAGACCTACAAGGATTTCACTTTGACCGGCGTTACTCCCGACGGCCAGGCCATCGGATCCGGTTGCATCTATCCTTCCTCGATCAAGACCCTTCCCGACGAGCTGGACGCGGTCGGCAAAACGTGGCGCGCGTACATGGGCGATATGGGGAACGATCCCAATCGCGAGTCTGCGACGTGTGGCCATCCGGTGATCAATACAACAGACCTGACCCAAACTGCGGAAGGCTCCACGACCTCAGTTCCTCTGGGCGACCAGTACGCCACGCGCCATGACCCATTCATGTATTTTCACTCGATTATTGACTCGCCTTCTTGTAACACCAATGTCGTCAATCTCAATCAATTGGCGATCGATTTGAAATCTTCCTGGACCACCCCAAACTTTGTCTTCGTTACGCCGAACCTGTGCGACGATGGTCACGACTCCCCTTGTGTTTCGGTCGGCGGAGTGAAAGCGCCGGGCGGACTGGTTTCCGCCGACGCGTTTCTTCAAAAGTGGATTCCCATGATTCAGGCTTCGCCCGCGTATCGCGACGGGCTCATCATCATTACCTTTGACGAAGGCGGTTATACCATCGCCCCGGGGAGCGCGCCTGGAACTTATGTCATCACATTTCAAGGGCAGTATTGCTGCAGCGAGCAGCCGGGACCCAATCTCGCCCCGTTCCCGCAATCCGTCACAATCCCCGGCAGCCCTTATACGCTGGTCACAGGCGACTATGGCGGCGATCGCACGGGTGCGGTTTTGCTCTCACGTTTTCTGAAGCCCGGAACCGTCTCGAATACTTTCTTCAACCACTATTCCTTGCTGAAGACACTGGAGGACATTTTTCATACGGACGGGCATTTGGGCTATGCGGCTCAGCCTGACCTTCTGCCATTCTTCGGGCATGTCTCGTCGGACGTCGATCTCAAAGTCCAACACAAAGACTCCGACCTGGACTCGGAGCATTCCGACTCTGACGATCATCGATAACTTCAATATGATTTGTTGCTACCGGCTGCGCTCAGTCAGCGCAGCCGGTGCTGTTTCGCCTGATCGATGATCGTCGCCCTGTGGGCGTTCTTTTGACACGACGCCCCGCTCGTTGATGCCGTGGTGCACAGAATCTATTTGTTTCATTGCCTCATCCATCCATCCGGTTCCTCCGTAAACTCCAGGTAGTGGTACATTTGAAGAAGACCATATGGACCGTCGCAGATTCATTTCGATTGCCGGGGGGGCGGGGCTGGGGATTTTGATCCCTTACGCCGTGTATCGCTCACTTTCCTACGGGTTCGGCGGGGTTCGGGTCAACGTCAAGAATTACGAGAAATTCGGCCCCGAGGCGGCGTTGCGGGCGATTGCGCCGGTGGACCAGTTTTATATCACTTCCTCCCACGGCGAGCCGGCTGTGGATGTCAACAAATGGTCGCTCACAATCGATGGCCTGGTCGAGGAGCCCCTGCATTTCGACTATGGCGACATTCGAAAGCTTGCCCCGTACGAAACGACGCTCACGCTGGAATGTATTTCAAACGAAATCGCCGGCGGCCTGATCGACAATGCCAACTGGCGTGGGACGCTGCTGCGGCCTTTGCTGGAACGCGCCGCGCTGAAGACCAACGCAAAGTACGCAATTTTGTACGCCGCGGAGGGCTACACAACGGGGCACACCACGGAACGTCTGCTGCGCGACGCTAGTTTTCTGGCCTATGACATGGACGGCGAGCCCCTGACGCGCATTCACGGATTTCCGCTGCGCATTTTGATGCCCGGCACCTACGGGATGAAAATGCCGAAGTGGCTGACGCGCATCGAGTTCGTCGACAAGAGCCATCTCGGATACTGGGAATGGATGGGTTGGTCGAACACAGGCGAGCGGCAGTTGCAATCCGTCATCGACGATCCACGAGACGGGGCGCCGATTTCAGGGCAGAGTTTTGTAATCAGCGGATGGGCCATCACGAATGCTGTGGGCGTCGCGAAAGTAGAAATTTCCGCCGACGGTGGGGGGACGTGGAATCCCTGCCAGATTTTCAGCAATCCGATGCCGTCGCAGGTCTGGGCTTTCTGGCGTTATGTTTGGGCGAACCCTTCGCGCGGGAAGCATGAAATTCAGGTGAGGGCAACGGACATGAACGGCAAGCTGCAGACGTCCTCCCATTCCGGCGAGTGGCCGGACGGGGCGACAGGTTATCACACGGTGACGGTGGATGTGGCGTAGGGAAGTGACTGGTGACCAGTGACGGGTGACTAGTGAAGGATGACCGGTGAATAATGACCGGTGAATAATGACCGGTGAATCGTGACTTGACAATTACTGGTAATTCGGCCTTACGAATCCGCTTGAAAAGAAAATCGCAAGCCTGGAATTTTTTCACCAGTCACCAGTCACTCCTCACTGCGCGACAAATAGAAGACTGTTTACCGTTTTCGAGATTACATTTTCCTGCATCTGGATCAGGTCGGAATCGGCCCAGGTCATCCCGAGCAGAGTAAAGGCGTCGTTTCCCTTGACGATCGTGACCAGGATCACGGACCAGTCGCGTCCATCGGCGGTTCCGCGCAAACGCTGCTCGACGGCGGGGAATCCGGCAATGGTCACATGCTTGTTTGAGATCAGACGGTAATTCTCATAAATGCCGCTGAGCGCTTTTCCCGTGGCGGCGGCATGCGCATCGAGCGAATCTTTTACTTTTTCCAGGCCGATGACAAGCAGAGTCGTCTGGTCGTACGTCCCCAGAGCGGCGACAGCGTCGGGTAAAGCTTTGCGCGCGGCAGGGATCAGATCCCAGCTCGGCGGCTTGTACATCTGGAATCCGTATGTGAGATTTATATATAAGTTTCCACGTACCTCGTCGCGAATCACGCGCGGTTCCGGCGTCGCAGGGGACGAAACGCCGGCAGCAGAAGGAGAAGATACAACCGCTGAGGGCCCCGCAACCACCGATGGCGGAATTGAGTCGGATTTTGCACTGGGTGTCGCCAGATCGCCCTTTGCAGAAGCAGTGGCCATATTCTTCCGGGCGCCTGCACGCCCGGGCGCTGGGGCATCGGACTCAGGGGATGGATGGGCCGAAGAAGAGGATTCTCCGGCAACCGCGGGAGAGACGCTCGGGGCATTGGCCGAATTCTCCCGCGCGTCGGGCGCGGCCGATTTCGCTTTCGAGTCGATTCCCTTTTTCGGGGGAGCAGGAGCTTCCGCCTTCGTTGTGGGCTCGGGGTCCTTTTTTGGCGCGGTGATATTGATGTCGGCGACTTTATCTTTTTGGACGAGGGCAAATCCGTAAGCGGTTTCGACCCGGAAAGAGTCGTTTTCAAATCCCACGATCGTCCCGACGATTTTGGAGCCATCCTTGAGACGGATTTCGTCGGCGTTTGCCGCTCCGGCGCCGAAGAGCGTGGCGACAAGGACTAGTCCGGCGATCGCGCGGCCATTCATCCGTTCCAGTATCGCAAACGGAGGAAACGCCCAGCAAGTATCGCCAACCGTGAAGTTTCCGGGGAGCCACAGGCGCGAGGCCGGGGAATTTGAAATTCGTGAGCTTAATTTTCAGGCAGGAAATCCGGGATCGAGAATCTCGAACCCGGGAAATTAAATCCAAGTGCCGGCGGCCCTTTCCATCCAAACAAAATGGGGCGGCGCGGGGTTTGGCGATTTCTTGAAAGTATTCCAGGTTGGATTATGTGAACGACGGAGGCTGGTAGGCTGTCCATACGCCGGCGGCGAACTTTTTGACGGAGGCAAACCCCAGCTTTTCGTAAAGGCGAACGGCGCGGTCGTTGCCCGATGTGACGGTGAGCGACACGGCTTTGAACTGGCGCACGCGAAGCGCCTGCATGGACGCTTCCATCAGGCGGCGGCCGAGTCCGCGCCCCTGATATCCGGGCATGGCGCAAATTTGCGTGGTGTGGCCCACTCCAACGGAAACGCGCGAATTCAGGACGACTCCCACGAGATGGCCCGTATGGGGCGCGCGCATGACGAAGGAGGCTTCCGGCTGAAACTGCCCGCATCCCGGAAGGATGATGATGTTCTTCAGGAAGCGCAGGGCGCCGGATTCGCTGCGATATTGATCGTTGATTTCACCGTCAACGTGATTGGAGTAGGCCAGTTGAATCAGCCGCGCGCAGGGTTCGAAATAGCGATGGTCCCAGCGCTCCAGGATCAATCCTGTCCCTGGTCCTTCGTGGATGAGTCCGGGAACAACGTCGACCGGTTGCGCGCTGCCGGAAGGTCGTAGCGACGCAATCATAAACTGGCGCATGAAAAGGCGGAAACCGTATTCAGTGAGCACGGGATCGAGCGCATAGCCGAAGGGAATTAACTGGGCTTCCACGCGTTCAAGTTTTGGAATGCCGCTGAGGGTGGTCAGCGTATCGGTGAGCAGGCGCTGGCTTAAGTCCTGCTGCGAATACCGAGGGGAAACGAACAGGCCGCCGACCAGTCCCTTATGTTCTTCGAGAACATAGAACGCGTATCCGACCGGGCGTCCATTCTCCATGAGGGCCGAACCGGTGAGGGAACGCGCGTCCACGAATTTTTTAATCAGCTCGACCGAAGCGCGATAATCCCATTGCAGCTCTTCGTGCCACTGTCGCGCCTCTTCCGCGAGCAAGGGTTCCAGCTGCCAGGACGATAGTTGGCGCAGATCGACGAGTTGCATCGGGTGGGGACCCAGCCTGGGACTCGTGGCTTGCATAACCCTTTTTACCACAGTGAAGGCCCTGTGTATTTCGGAAACATTCACGAGATCGCATATCCGTGACATGGCGTCAATTGTGTTAACATGCGCCAGCCGGGCGTGGCGTTCCATCCTCCAGCGTATTGAAGGGCTGGGCGAACCCCGTTTCAGGCCACGAATTCGAGCGCATGGGCTTCATTTCAGAATCGAGATATCCCACCAAGTGGTACTCCAAGCTCGTTATCGCCGTATTGGCGTTGTCTTTTTTCGCCTTATTGGCGGCGGCGGCGATTTCAGGGTACGCGCTCTACCGCATTGTCAGGCCCGCGCAGAGTCATTCCATTATTAATCTGGAAGATTTTCCCGGTCATCCCCAGGCAGTTTCCTATTCGGTCGCAGGAGAAGGCCCTCGCGATGGATGGTTCTTTCCGGGCTTGAAAGATGCGCCGACAATCGTACTCTGCCCAGCGTACGAATCGAGCCGCGGAGAGCTTGTCACGCTTGCGTCCGCGCTGCAGGACCATCAGTACAACGTATTTCTCTTCGATTTTTCGGCGCAGGGAACGTCGGGCGGCCGGTCGACTCTGGGCTTTCAGGAAACGGGAGAACTTCGAGCGGTCCTGGACGCGGTTGCGAACCGAGGCGATGTGGATGTGAACCGGTTCGGATTGTGGGGAGTCAATCTGGGTGCGTACACCGCGCTGGCGGAAGGGACCTCGGACCACCGTGTTCGTGCGATTGCCGCCGATTCTCCCTACGATCATCCGAATGAAATGGTTGAGCTGCTGGTGGACCGGTTGGGCCTGGGGTCAGCCATGTTCATCACGCATATGGTGCAGATGGGATTTCAATGGCTGAATCCGCAGTTTCGGAATGTGCCGCCGCTGGAAGACCGCATCGCCAGGCTCTCGGGTGTCGCGCAGTTGTACATGGAATCGCCCGAGGATCCGATGCTCGCCCGAAGCACGCGCAAACTTTTTCAGGCATCGCCTCCGCCGCATGATATCGTCGAGCTGGCGCACGGAAATTATGGCGGGATGGTCGATGAGGAAAAGCGCAACTACGAGAATCGGATCGTGAGTTTCTTCCTGACGAACTTGCCGCCGGCCGGCGCGCCATAATCGGATTGGCCTTCCCAGGGATTCCGGAGAAACCACGGACATATTGCCGGTGCATGCTTCGCTAACGTGAGTCCCGATTTTCCGGCGACACGTGAATCAAGACCGCGTAAGGAGCGCCGGCACGGCTGACTTCGTGGATGCGATCGCCAAATTTCCTGAGGGCGATGGCATTTGTTTCGTTCATGAACAGCCATTCCGGCAGAGGCGCTCCCGGCGTCCACTCCGGCAGTTCGCGCCCGTAGTAATAATTCAGGCCGTACTGCCAGTCCCTCTTCAGCCCACGGACCGCCACATCCCGCGAAGCGGAAATCAAACCAAAACTTTCGAGTGCGGCAGATCGCGAGCTGATCGAAGGATCGACGGCCGGGAGAATCCATGCGTTTGCAAACGCAACGAGACCTGTCATTAAAAGCGCGCAGGCCAGGAAGGCGATCGCGGGTCGGCGCGAAATACTAAGCAAAACCGCGATCAGCCCGCCGGATCCGATGAGAATGAGAAAAGTGAAAGTCGTCGATGGACCCAGTCCGAACGTGCGCCCAAGATGCGGAAGAATTCCAGTAGAAATGACCGCCACTCCAATAAATAGGGTTCCCGTAATCGCCACCGGAATATTTCTGCTGTGCGATTGTTTTTCAAGCGAGATCGCGAGGCTTCGACCGGCAAGTAGAATCAATGGCGGGATGCTCGGAAGGATATAGCCGGGAAGTTTCGATTTCGACAGGCTAAAAAAGACAATTGGAAATAAGCCCCAGCAGGCAATAAACAAGCCTGGAGTATTCATCCATTCCAGACGATCCCGCAAGCGGCGTCCCGAGGCAACGACGACGCAGGTCCAGGGACCAACTGCGAGCAAAGCAACAATCCCAAAGAACCAGAAGGGCTGGCGATGTTCGAAGACTGGAGTAAGGTAGCGTTCAAAGTTGTGCTGCCAGATGAAGACATGCAGAAAATCGGGATTGCGCCGCGCGCATAGCACATACCACGGCAGAGCCGTCGCACAAAAAACAGCGATAACCAACGGATGCAGAAACCGGAGTGGAACAAGCCACCGGCGGGAAAGCGCGGCCCACACCAGCGTCGCGCCGCCCGCGAGGATCACAGCGGCAGGGCCTTTTGCCAGCACGGCGGCGCCCAGGAAAAATCCGAACGCAATACGCAACAGCGCTCCTGGACGCGGTTTCTGCAAAATCTCCAGGGCAACGGCCATCGCGGCGGTCAGGAGGCCGGCAAACAGCATGTCCGGGCTTGCGGCGCGTGAAAATCCGATCATCGCGGCGGTAGTGGGGAGCAGTAGGACCGCATACCACGCCGCGGCGATTCCGTAGCAGCGCAAGGCGGCCCACTTGACGGCGACAAGAGCGAGGAGCGCCGCCAGCGCCGACGGCAACCGCGCGGCAAATTCACTCACGCCGAAAATGCGCATCGAAATTCCGGCGGCCCAATAATAGAGCACCGGTTTTTCGAACCACGGCGAGCCCCATAGCCGCGGTGTGATCCAGTCGCCCGTGCGGGCCATCGCTTCCGCGATCGCTGCGTAGCGCGGCTCGTCGGGGCCGACGACGCCGAGAGCGCTCAATCCGCTGAACAGGCACACGCCGATTACGCCGATGGCAAGTGGAATGCCCCACAGCGGAATTTCAACGCTGCCTTCGGCGGGGGCGCTCGATCGGATTGGGGCGGAAGAATCCAAGCGGCTGAGTCTAACACCGACGGAAAAGGATTTCAGCGGCGAGGCGCGAAGGCGCGGCTTACCATATAATCCCCGGGTGCGAGAACGTGTGGAATATGCGGCGGCCTGGGTGCTGCTGAAATCAATTGGAGCAATGCCGCGTCCGTTCGCCAGATTCTTCAGCGCGCGAGTGGCCGCGCTTCTATTATCGGTGCGGCCGGGGTTGCGTCGCGCGGCGACTGAAAATCTACGGCTGGCATTTCCCGATTGGAACGCAAAACAGCGCCGAGCGGCCCTGCGCGGCATGGTGCGGCAACTGGGATGGATGGCGGCGGAGTTCGCGCATTTTCCTTCGTATACAAAAGAAAATATCGATCGCATCGTGCTGCTGGATGGTTTTGAGAATTTCGCATCGGCGCAGGCGCGCGGCAAGGGTGTGCTGTTTCTTACCGGCCACATGAGCGCCTGGGAACTTGCTCCCTTCGCGCAGGCATTGTTCGGGCACCCGCTGCATTTTCTGGTGCGCGCGATCGACAATTCCCGCGTGGACGCCCTGGTAACACGTTATCGCTGCCGCAGCGGGAATCTGCCGATCGAAAAAAATCAATCGGCGCGCGCTGTGCTGAAAACGCTCCACGCCGGCGGCACCGTTGGAATTCTGGCCGACCACAATACGCTGCCGGCGGAAGGGGTTTTCGTCGATTTTTTCGGCATTCCAGCATGCACGACGGCGGGTCTCGCGCGGTTTGCGCTTCACTCCGATGCGGCTGTGGTGCCGGGTTTTCTGCACTGGGACGCGGCGTTGCGAAAATACAGGCTGTGTTTCGAGCCAGCCGTCGAGTTGACGCGAAGCGGCGACGAGGCTACCGACATTCGGGAAAATACCCAGCGATTCACGCGCGTAATTGAAAACTACGTCCGCAAATATCCGGACCAGTGGCTCTGGCTGCATCGCCGATGGAAGACGCGCCCGCCGGGAGAGCCGTCGGTTTACAGGAAATAATGAGGAACGGGACGGAGAGAGTATATCGAGGAGAAACGCCTCATGACACGAACAGCTAACGAACTTGCGAAATTCCTGGCCTGTACCCTGGAGGGCGACGGCTCGACGCCGGTTTTCGGCGTTGCCGCGCCCGCTTCGGCGCGCGATTCCGACTTGATTTATGTGGATCGTCCGCGGAATCTGGGTCCAGCCGCTGCTTCCGCAGCACGGTGCGTGGTGATCGCTCCGGGCCTCCCGCTTGGCGGAAAGACGCTGCTGAGGGCGGCGAATCCAAAACTGGCATTTGCGCGCGCAGCCGAGTGGCTTATGCCACCCGCGCCGATTGCAGTCGGAATTCACCCGACCGCTCTCATTTCGGCCACAGCGCAACTCGCCTCGGGTGTATCGGCCGGCCCGTATGCGGTGATTGAAGATGACGTGAAGATCGGCGCAGGCACTCAAATCGGAGCATTCTGTTTCGTGGGCCGCGCAGCAACGATAGGTGAAGCTTGCCGGTTATATCCCCGGGTAACGCTCTACGCAGGAGCTCGGCTGGCCAACCGCGTCATCGTTCATTCCGGAGCGGTGATCGGCTCGGACGGCTTTGGGTACGTTCTCGAAGGGGAAAAACGGGTTAAGTTTCCGCAGGCGGGCCAAATTGAAATTCACGACGATGTTGAAATCGGCGCGAACACTACGATTGATCGCGGATCGTTGGATCGCACCGAAATCCGCGCGGGCGTGAAGGTCGACAATCTGGTTCATGTCGCGCATAACGTGTGGATTGGAGAAAATACGGTCATCGCGGCGCAGACTGGAATTTCGGGATCGGTCATTATAGGAAAAAATGTCGCCTTCGGCGGCCAGGCCGGACTGGGCGATCACTGCGAAGTGGAAGACGGGGCCATTATTGGGGGACAGGCCGGCATCCTGCCGGGGAAAATCATTCGGAGCGGCCAGATCGTCTGGGGGACTCCGGCGAGGCCCCTGGCCAAATTCAAGGAACAATTTGCATGGCTTGGACGGTTGCCCGACCTTGCAAGGCGCGTCCGGAGCATGGAGAAACGAAGCGGGACGGACGAGACCTAACCGCGGCGCCTGACGTTCGAAGCTCTTTCCAACGATTCATTTAACATCGCTTGCAATCCCTGTTGACCCGAATCTAAATCGTGAAGATAATAGACGATGTTACGTCTTGGTTCCTTCTCTTGGGGGCGAATGCATTGGTATATCCGGACAAGGTTGGGGAACTGTCGGGATTTTAAGTCATACCAAATTTACTGAGGGTTCACAATTTAGTGTATTTAAGCAATCGTTCCCAGGTGAAATTGCATCAAAACCGTCTGAGATCAGGATTTCGACGATGGCTCTAGGCACACGTGTACAATTTGACCGGCCGGACGGCGCGCGATCTGCGGGCCTTTTCCCCGTAATGGCCGAACACCTCTCCGAGGCGATCGATCGGGGCGTCAATTATCTTCTTTCCATTCAGGCGACCGAAGGTTATTGGATGGGCGAACTCGAAGCGGATACCACGCTCGAGTCCGACTACATTTTTTATCTGCATGTGATCGGCAAAGCGCGGCCGGACCGCATCGAAAAGCTCGCGAACTATGTCCGGCGCCGTCAACTTGACGATGGCGGCTGGAATATTTATTACGATGGACCTTCCGAGCTGAACGCAACGATCAAGGCCTACGTGGCGTTAAAACTTGCTGGCGATTCGGCGGATTCCGAACACATGCGGCGCGCCTCGGAGCGCGTGCACCAACTCGGCGGCCTCGAAGCGTCGAATTCCTATACGCGTCTCTATCTTGCGCTGGTGGGCGCCGTCGGCTGGAATATGGTTCCCGCGGTTCCGCCGGAGTTGATGCTGCTCCCGAATTGGTTCGCGATAAACATCTACGAAATGTCTTCCTGGACGCGCGGCATCGTGATCCCGCTTACCATCTTGTATGCGAACAAACCGCGCTTCGCCGCCCCGGACGGTTTTAACGTGGATGCGTTGTACCTGGATTCTACGCGCAAGGCCCGCAGTTTCGATTGGGACAAGCAACTATTCAGCTGGAGGAATTTTTTCCTGGCGCTGGATCGCGGCTTGAAACTTTACGAACGCGTGCCGTGGAAACCGCTGCGGCAGCGCGCGTTGCGACAGGCGCGGGAGTGGATGCTCGAGCATCTCGAACGCACCGAAGGACTCGCGGCGATTTACCCGGCCATGATGAATTCCATTTTCGCGCTGCTCGCCCTGGGCCATTCGCCGGACGATCCGCTTACCGCGCGCGAAATCGGCGAATTCTCCCGCTTTGAAATTGAAGAGCACGATACGATTCGCGTTCAGCCCTGCGTATCTCCGGTCTGGGACACTGCGATTGCGATGGTGGCCCTGGAAGAAGCGGGGTTGCCTCCCGATCATCCTTCACTGGTGGAAGCGGCCGATTGGCTGCTCGAAAACCAGATTGTCGGCCCGGGCGACTGGATGCTCAAGACTCCGGGAGTACTTCCCGGCGGCTGGGCGTTCGAGTTCCGCAACGATTTTTACCCCGACGTGGATGACACCGCATTTGTGCTGATGGCGCTTCAGCGCGTGGACTATCCCGACAAGGCGCGAATGGAATCGGCAATTCGCCGCGGGCTTGCATGGCTGCTGGCGATGCAGAATCATGACGGCGGCTGGGGCGCATTCGATCACAACAACGATCGCCAGTTCCTGTGCCATATTCCGTTCGCCGATCACAATGCGATGATCGATCCCTCGACGGCGGACGTCACCGCTCGCGTGGTGGAATGCCTCGGACGCTTCGGCTGGCCCTCCAATCACCCGGTGATCCAGCGCGCCGTGCGATTTCTTTTGAAAGACCAGACGGCCGAAGGGCCGTGGTTCGGCCGCTGGGGCGTCAATTATGTGTACGGGACCAGCGGCGTGTTGCGAGCGCTGGAGACGGTCGCGCTCTCCGCGACCGAGTATTGCAAGCGCGCCGTCGAATGGCTGCGTCTCGTGCAAAATCCCGATGGCGGTTTCGGAGAATCCATTGCTTCCTATTACGATCCCGCGCTGAAGGGAAAAGGTTCGAGCACGGCTTCGCAGACGGCCTGGGGATTGATCGGATTGCTTGCCGCGAGTGAACCCGAAGACCCGGCGATTGTTCGCGCGGCGCATCATCTGGTGGACCAGCAGCAATCGGACGGCTCGTGGACCGAGAAGGAATTTACCGGCACGGGATTTCCGTGCGTGTTTTATCTGAAATATCACCTGTATCGAAATTATTTTCCGTTGTATGCACTCGCGCGGTACCGCAACATTACGAGTTCAGTGGGACAGTTCTGCGGGATGCGCGTCGAGCCCCGGGAATTCGATCGACAAAACGCCTAGGAGAGTGAATGAGATATCCGTTCAAGATGACCGCGAACCTCGCCAAGTACGTTGCCACCCAGCGTTTTCGCGGCACCCAGAAATTTCCGATGGTGATGATGCTCGAGCCGTTGCACGCCTGCAACCTCACGTGTACGGGTTGCGGCCGCATTCGCGAGTACAAATCCACGATCAACGAAGTGATGACGGTCGAGCAGTGCATGACCGCGTCGGATGAATGCGGAGCGCCGATCGTTTCCATCTGCGGCGGGGAGCCGATGATTTATCCCGAAATTGGCCGCCTCTCGCGGGAAATTCTGGATCGGGGACGCCACATTATTCTCTGCACCAACGGAATGTTCATTCGCAAGCGCCTGCACGAGTTCAAGCCTTCCTCCAGTTTCTTTTTCAACGTTCACCTGGACGGCCTCGAGCGGACGCACGACCTTTGCGTCGAGCGAGACGGCGTGTACCGCGAAGCGATTGAAGGTATTAAAGCCGCCAAGGCCGCTGGGTTTCTGGTCTGCTCCAACACCACGATTTACAAAGAGACGGACTTGAACGAAATTTCCGATCTCTACGAATATCTGGACACGCTGGGCGTCGATGGCTTTATGCTGGCGCCGGCCTACGGCTACGCGGCCGTGCAGACGACCGATATTTTCATGTCGCGGGAAGACATTCGGAATAAATTCCGCGAAGCGGTTTCCCTGCTCGACAAACATAATCTGATGGTCTCCCCGATTTATCTGGATTTTTTGCGCGGCGCACGCGAACTGGAATGCACGGCGTGGGGAACGCCCACGTACAATCCGCGGGGCTGGAAAGGCCCGTGCTACGTCATCACCGACAATCATTACGAGACCTACCATCAGATGGTCGAGCAGACACCGTGGCAGAATTACGGACCTGGCAACGATCCGCGCTGCGCCGATTGCATGATGCACGTGGGATTTGAAACTACGCCCGTGTTGGGCGCCAAGCGCAACCTGGGCGATACCTGGACCATGCTCAAGTGGCAATTGTCCGGGCGCATGGGCGGACACCCGGAAAAGAGCGCGGAATATAACCGGAAGCATGGACAGAATGGCGGTGCATCGCCCTCGACGCCAACCATGATGCCGCCTCCGCCTTCCACCGCCGATCTGGTATCTTCGGACGGAACACTGCGAGTGCTATGAAAACGCTGGTCACCGGGGCGACGGGTTTTCTGGGAAGCCACGTCGCCCGCCAACTCTCCGAACGCGGCGATGAGGTTCGCGTGCTGATGCGGCCGGCAAGCGATACGCGCTCTCTCGAAGGGTTCCGAGCCGAACGCGTCATTGGAGATTTGCGCGATGCGGCCTCGCTTGATCGCGCGATGGACGGAGTGACACGCGTATACCACGTGGCCGCGGACTATCGCCTCTGGGCGCGTAACCCAAACGAGATTTACGAATCCAATGTGGCGGGGACGCAAAACCTTCTCGACGCCGCGCGCCGAGCGGGAATTGAAAAATTTATTTACACCAGCACGGTGGCGACGATCGCCGTTCCTCGAGACGGCAAGTTGCCGGACGAACGGACACAGTCATCGGTCGATGAGATGATCGGGCATTACAAGCGGTCGAAATTTCAGGCGGAACAGGTTGTCGTGCGTGCGGCGGAATCGAGCATGCCCGTGGTCATCGTGAACCCGACGACGCCCATCGGCCCGGGCGACTGGAAGCCGACGCCCACCGGGAAAATCATTCTGGATTTTCTGAAGGGACGCATGCCGGGCTACGTGGAGACGGGTTTAAATTTTGTTCCCGTGGAAGATTGCGCGCGGGGGCATTTGCTTGCGGCCGAGCGCGGCAGGACCGGCGAACGGTATATTCTCGGCGGCTACAATCTGACACTCAAGCAGATGCTCGACATGCTGGCGGCGGTCAGCGGACGACGCGCACCGCGCTGGAAATTTCCGCACGCTGTGGCCTATATCGCGGGATGCGTGGATACAGTCGTATCGAAAGCGCTGGGCCGCGAGCCGCAAATTCCGCTCGAAGGCGTGCGCATGGCGCGGCACAAAATGTTTGTGGACGCATCGAAGGCCGGGCGCGAACTCGGATTTTCCTGCGCATCGCTTGAGGCAGCCCTCGAGCGCGCGGTAAGATGGTACGAAACGAACGGTTACATCGCCACCAGGGGAACGCAAACAGTGGCGAACGCACACGCGGCATAGTGGAATCGCTTGTATCGATCGAATCGAGTGTCGGAGCCGATGAACATTCTGGTTACATTCGCGGTTCAAGCGGAATTCGCGCCCTGGCAGCGGCGGCGCAGTTTTCGGCGTCTGCCGGGAGACTGGCCGGTGTTTGAAGCGGAATTCGGGGGCGCGCATGTTCGAGCGATCCTCACCGGCATGGGGCAGCCGCACGCGCTTGAAGCGGTGCGCAGAGTTCTCCCTTCACGGCCGGATATCTGCATTTCCACAGGCCTCGCCGGAGCCCTGCGCAGCGTTTACCGTCCTGGCGACATTCTGGCCGCGCGATTGGTCAGCGAAGTGGGCGAACCCGTAGCGGTGGCGAGCCACCGGGAGTTGCTTTCCACGTGCGTCGATTGTGGCGCGCGCCAGGTGGAACGCTTCGCCACGTCGCGAACGCTGGTAGCTCGAGCCGATCACAAGCGCCAACTGGCGACTCAGGCGGAAGCAGTCGAAATGGAGAGCTACACAATTCTCGCGGAAGCGGCGCGCTATGGGGTTCCCTCCGTAGCAGTCCGCGCCATCGGCGATACCTCCGATTTTGACATGCCGTACGATTTCGAAAGCGCGCGCGATCCGCGCGGGCAGATTCGCATTCGCGGGATTGCCATGCAGGTGTTGCGCCGCCCGTCGGGGTTGCCAAGCTTATTGACGCTGGCGCGCGATTGCCGCGTCGGCGCGAGGCAACTCGCGAATTTTCTCGACGCTTTCACGGGCACGCTGGCCGACCGATTGATCCCGATCGAATCGGATATGGTGGCCGCGCAATGAGCCAGTCGGGGACCATGCTCGAAAATGCCTTGGGCATGACGCCGTCACCGAAAACCATGCGGGCAGCCGTGTACCGCGGCAAGGCGCGTGTGGTGGTCGAGGATGTTCCCGTGCCCTCCATCGCGGCGGGAGAAGTGTTGATTCGCGTTGCCGCGTGCGGAATTTGCGGCACGGACATCAAGAAAATCGAATATGGGTTTGTTGCCGCGCCGCAGATTTTCGGCCACGAAGTTTCCGGCACCGTCTTTGCCGTCGGAGCCGGCGTCACGAAATGGAAGGCAGGGGACCGCGTGATGAGTTTTCATCACGTTCCGTGCGGCTCTTGCTTTTATTGCGACCGGCGATTGTTTTCGCAGTGTCACGCCTACAAGAAGGTTGGCCTGACGGCGGGCTTCGATCCCAACGGCGGCGGGTTCGCGCAGTTTGTGCGCGCCATGCCTTGGGTGGCCGAGCGCGGGATGGTGGCGATTCCCGATGACATCAGTTTCGATGAAGCCACGTTCATCGAGCCGGTGAACACTTGTATCAAGGCCGTGGAAAAAGCGCGCATCGCTGCGGGTGAAACGGTCCTCGTCATGGGTCTGGGGCCGATTGGTCTGCTTCTTGATGATGCTTTCGAAATTGCGCGGCGCCATCTGTGATCGGCAGCGATCCAATGGCTGAGCGCCGCACGAAAAGTTTGTCGTTGGGCGCCGATGTGGCCGTAAATCCACGCGATGGGCGCTTGATGGAGGATGTGCGGGAGCGCACGGCGGTCGCGGCGCGGATGTCGTGCTGGTTGCCGTTCCGGTTCCCTCGGCGCTGACAGAGGGGCTGGCGATTGCCCGGCCCGGAGGGCGCGTTCTGCTGTTTGCGCAGAACGATCCGCAGATGAAAATTGAATTTCCGGCGGCGGAAGTTGGCGTGTTGGAAAAAGAAATTCTTGGAAGCTACAGCGCGGCGCTGGACCGGCACGAGGAATCGGCGCGGCTGATTTTTTCGACGGCAGTTGCCGGTGCGTGAACTCATTACTCATCGTTTTTCATTGGAAGAAATGGAAGGGGCGTTGCAACTCGCCGCCCGTCCGGTAGGCGAATCTCTGAAAGTGGTGATCCATCCTTGATCGAAACCGAACCAGCGCGAAGCAATCCTGAAGGTAAAATGAACGGTCACATGACCGCCGCAGTTCTCTATGGGAGCGAGAACCTCAAGATCGAACGCATCGACATTCCCAGGCTCGCCGCCGATGAAGTGCTGATCCGGGTCAAAGTAGCACTGACATGCGGCACCGATTTGAAAGTCTGGAAGCGCGGGTATCACGCAAAAATGATTACCCCGCCTGCCGTCTTCGGTCACGAATTGGCCGGCACCATCGAGCAGATGGGATCTGAAGTAAACGGCGGCCTGCATCTCGGCGCCCGGGTTGTGCCGTCGAATTCGGCGCCGTGCGGAGCGTGCATGTTCTGCCGCAAGGGACAGAATAATCTTTGCGAGGATTTGCTGTTCAACAATGGCGCCTACGCGGAATACATCCGCATTCCGGGACGCATTGTTCGTCAAAATATGCTGGTAATCCCGGATCATGTTTCCTTCCGGGACGCGGCGATGGTCGAACCGCTCGCCTGCGTGCTCCGCGGCATTCATGAGACGGGAATTCAGCGTGGCGAAACGACCGTGGTGATCGGCTGCGGCCCGATCGGGCTGAAATTTATCCGCGTGCTTTCCGCGCGCGGGGTGAATGTGATCGCGCTCGGCAAGCGGCCGAATCAGATTCGCGCCGCTGAAAAATTCGGCGCACGCGCGGCCTTCATCGCCACGGACATGGCGGACCCTGCGAGCGTTGTCCGTGAGCTGACCGAAGGAGGAAGCGGAGCCGACTCGGTGATCGAAGCGGTGGGAACTTCGCAGACGTGGGAATGGGCGCTTCAGATGGTGCGTCGCGGCGGCACCGTAAATCTGTTTGGCGGCTGCCCGCGCGGCACGCTGGTGCAGATGGATCCGAACGCGCTTCACTATTCGGAGATCACAATCAAGTCGACGTTCCACCACAATCCGCGATTTATTCGCGAAGCTCTCGAATCGGTTTCCAGCGGGGAGATTCGCTCCAGCGATTTCGTGAATGCCGAGATTCCGCTCGCCGAGCTTCCGAAAATGTTCGAGGATATGAAGCATCGCAATGGCGAAATGAAAGTTGCGGTAATTCCGTAGTTTTTGGCGGGACAGGCTTCAGCTTGTCTTCTTTTGACTTCCGATCATTCCCACGAAAGTCAAAAACAGACAGCTGCCCTTCACTGCGTTCCGGGAAAAAAGCCGGTCCCGCTCGTTCACGCAGTCACCATGCAAAATCCAGTCGAACTCGAAATTGCGCGCCACGCGCCGCCGTCCGGCTGCACGGTCGAGCAAGCCGAGCGCTACACGCGCTGGCTGGCCACGCACCACTACGAAAATTTCAACGTGGTTTCCCGGCTGCTGCCCAAGCGCCTTCATCAGCATTTTTACAATCTCTATGCGTATTGCCGCTGGGCCGACGATCTAGGCGATGAAGTTCCCGATTCCGCACAAGCCATCGAATACCTCGACGCCTGGGATTGGGAGTTGCGTGAATGTTACGCAGGCAGAGCGTCGCACCCGGTATTCATCGCGTTAAAGCGGACGATCGACGCGTGCGATATTCCCATCGAGCCGTTTTCGGATTTGCTGGTTGCCTTCCGCCAGGATCAAACCGTGCGCCGCTATGCCGATTGGAACGCCGTGTTCGGCTACTGCCGCAATTCGGCGAATCCGGTAGGCCGCCTGGTGTTGTATCTGTGCGGCTATCGCGATGCCGAACGGCAGCGGCTTTCCGACGCGACGTGCACGGCGCTGCAGCTCGCAAATTTCTGGCAGGACGTGACGCGGGATCTCGAGAAGGGCCGCATCTACATTCCCATCGAGGCGCTCGCGGCTCACGGCCTCACGGAAGACGACATCGTGCAGCGGCGGTTCGACGCGCGCTATGTTTCGCTGATGAAGGAATTGATTGCCCGGACGCGCGATCTGTTTCAGCAAGGAATGCCGCTGGTTCGCAGCGTCGATCGCGCGTTGAGTGTCGACCTGGATCTGTTCAGCCGCGGGGGCCTTGCCGTTCTCGATTCCATCGAAGCGATTGGATACAATACGCTGCAGCGGCGTCCCTCCGTCTCGAAATGGAAGCAGGTGCAACTGCTGGGCGGCGCATTCGTTCGGCACATTTTTACGCGCGATGAGCAGCCCGTGCCCGTTGTCCCTGTTTCTCCCGGACGGTTACGAATTGTGGAGGGCGGGAGCGCGGACCCGGAGTTCAAGAAGCGGGAGAACAGCAAAACCCGGGAAGCCATAGAGCGTTCGTACTCGGAATGCAGGCGGGTTGCGCGGGAATCCGCAAGCAATTTCTATTACGCATTTTTCATGCTGCCGCCGGCGAAACGCGACGGGCTCTACGCCCTGTACGCGTTCATGCGCCTGGTGGACGATGTTTCGGACACAGCCGGGAGCGCGACCGACAAGCAGCGGGGCCTCGCTCGATGGCGAGCCGCTTTGGATGCCGCCGCCGCGGGCGATGTATCGAGCCATCCAATCCTGCCGGCCTTCAGGGACACGATCGAGCGATTCCAGATTCCGCCGCGCTATTTTCACGATCTGATTTCCGGCGCTGAAATGGATTTGACCGTCGCCGACTATCCGACGTTTGACCGCTTGCGCGAATACTGCTATCGCGTCGCCGGGACCGTGGGACTGACGTGCATTCACGTTTTTGGTTTCGACGACCCCAACGCGCTGGAGCTGGCGGAAAAATTAGGCATCGCGTTTCAGATGACCAATATTTTGCGCGACGTGCCGAACGATTACGAAATGGATCGCGTGTACCTGCCCCTCGAAGACCTGGCGCAATTCGGCATCCGCCCCGAGCAGCTTGCGCGCGGCCCTCTCACGCCGGGATTGCGAAACCTGCTCGAATTTGAAACCGCGCGCGCGTGGGAATTTTATAGTGAGGGTGTGGAACTGATTCCGCTGGTGCAGGCGGACGCGCGCGCCGCGCTCTGGGCGCTCGCGCGAACTTACAGCACATTGTTGCGGCGCATCGAAGCGCGCGGCTATGATGTTTTCTCTGAACGTGTACGGCTGAGCGCTTCTGAAAAGACCGGGATCCTGTTGCGCGCCCGGCTGGGCTGGTACTCCAAACAGAATGTCATCGATGAGCGTGATCGTAATCGGCGGCGGCCTGGCGGGACTTTCGTCGGGCGTCGCGCTGGCTGAAGCGGGTCTCCGCGTGCGTTTGCTCGAAATGCGCCCCCATTTGGGGGGCCGTGCGGCGTCGTATGTGCTTCCCGGCGGGGAGCATGTGGACAATTGCCAGCATGTCACGCTTGGCTGCTGCACGAACCTCGACGATTTTTACCGCCGCTCCGGCGCTTCCGGCAAAATCAGATTCTTTGACAAACTGCTTTTTGCCGCACCCGATGGCCGCCGCGGAAGCATGCAAGCAGGCGCGTTGCCCGCGCCGCTGCATATGGCGTATTCTTTCGCGAAGTTTCCTCTGCTCGGTTGGGCCGATAAATTCGCTATTGCGCGCGCCCTGTTGACGATTGCACATAGCGGTGGCGACCCTTCGGATCTTGCGGGCGGTATCACAATGCTCGCCTGGCTGCGAAAGCATCGACAGACCGATCGAGCGGTTCGCCGCTTCTGGGAAGTCATTCTCGTTAGCGCGCTGGATGAAGAGCTGGACCGGATCGATGCAAGGTACGGTATCGATGTATTCTGGAAAGCGTTTCTTTCCACGCCAGTCGGATATCGCGTCGGCATCCCGCGCGTTCCGCTGAGCGATTTATATGACGGCTGCAAACAGGCGATTACGTCGCGCGGCGGAGACGTGCAATTGCGGGCCGGTGTGCGCGGATTTCGCGTTGTGAATGGCCGCGTCGAGGGAGTGGAAAGGGAAGACGGCTCGTGGGAGACGGCCGACTATTATCTTGCGGCGGTGCCGCATGATATTTTGCCGGACCTGCTGCCCGCGATCGTGGTCGAAAGCGAGCCTGTGTTTTCAAATCTCGCAAAATTGAAAACGTCGCCGATCACCGGAGTGCACCTGTGGTTCGATCGCGCCGTGATGGACGAGCCGTTCCTCACGCTGCTGGACACGACGACGCAGTGGGTGTTCAACAAAACGCAGCTGTATGGTGAAACGGCGGAAAATGGCGGGCAGTATTTACAACTGGTCGTCAGCGCGTCCTACAATTTGACGCAGCGCTCACGACAGGAAATTATCGCTCTCTGCCTTGCGGAATTGAGCGCCGTCCTTCCCCGGACACGCGATGCAAAGCTGGTAAAAGGAACCGTCGTCAAGGAAATGTCGGCGACGTTTTCACCCGCGCCTGGTTCGGACGCGTGGCGCCCGGCGCAGAAGAGTCCGCTGGGCGGCTTATTTCTTGCGGGGGACTGGACAGCAACGGGTTGGCCGTCCACAATGGAGGGAGCGGTCCGCAGCGGTTACCTCGCTGCCGAAGCCATCCTGTCCGATGCGGGAACGCCTGGAAAATTTTTGCAGCCCAATTTATGGCCGCAAGGACTGGCGCGGCTACTGGCCCGCCACCCCGGGAAATAGAAGCATTATTCACAGGTTTACCTTATTTTCATGTTGCATGCGCGATTTCAGAGTATGATTTAGGAATCCCACCGGAGGTTTTCATTGGACCGGAAGTATAAGCAGCGGGGCTACATGAGTGTGGACAAGCCCCAGAAAAAAGAAAAACGGCCGCCCGAGGGCCATCCAAGACAAGAACAGATTGGACCGCGAACGCCGCGCATGGTTGGCACGATTACGCGCGCGCGATGTTCGAATTGCGGCGCCGTTCTGCAGCAGGGATTCGATCCCAAGGGCAAATGCCCGAAATGCGCGTTCGATCTGCACTGCTGCAAGCAGTGCGCCTATTTCGATACGGCCGCGCGATTTGAATGCATGAAGCCCGTTCCCGAGCGCATTTCGCCGAAGGACGTGAAGAACAACTGCACCTTCTACGAATTTCGCACCACCATCGAGAAGGATACCGCCCCGTCCGCACCAGCCGTGAATCCGTCGGCTCCCGCGGAGCGCCACACGCACCACCCGCGCGACGCCCGTCAGGCGTTCGAAGACCTCTTCAAAAAGTAGGTCCATTTCCATTTCATTGAAGTTCAGGAAGGTCTTTGTTGGGCTCGCCCTCACAGTGTGCGCACATTTCTGCGCGAAACCGAAAAGTGAAGCAAATTTTGGAAATACTCCCCAAGCCGCTAATTCCCAAGCGACAAATCACAATCACCGCGCGGGAAGCCCGCACCTGGCGAATATTAATAAGTACGCGTGCCTTTAGTGGCACAGGCTTCAGCCTGTGGATTTTGACTTTCCTCCGGAATTGCGGGAATTCAAATATCCCGAGTCTAAAGCCCGTCCCACCGGAGGTGTATATTATGATTTTGCCCAAGTCGGGTGGAAAACGAGATGTCACGCGCGACCGCAATTTATAAAAACGCGTGAAATCGAATTTGCCGGCGGATGTTACTTGGTTGAGTTTGTCTTCAACTGATCCGTGACCTGCTTGTCATAATGTTCGTATTCGCTCTGACTGCAGATGAATTCAATGAAATCGTCCTTCGCCGTCAGATGATACCAACGATGAAACCCAGTCCAGGGCTTGTCGCCCCAAGCTTTTGGGTCCATGTACGTCATGTCGATTTGCAGGTGGTCGTGGTCAATGCGACGAAAGCGCTCCACCAGATGGAAAGCGTCGCTTTCGGAGTGACCCACAACTCCGGTGATCATGTTCTTGCCGTTAAAGCCGATCGTATCCACGACCAGGGTATTGCCTTCCCAATGCGCGACCGAGTGCCCCTCATAGGACGGATCCACGTGCTTGGGATGTTCGCGGTCGAGCCAGAATGTGCGCCACTCACGGTGGTATTCGAACATCTGAAAGACCCGGTCGCCATCGCGCGTGGTCAGAAGTTCCATGTTGGCGAGGTTGGGATATTCGTACTCCGCGGGCACGCCCAAGGGCTCGCAATTTTTTCCGGGATATTCCCCATCGGGGTCGTTCGAGAGGACGCCGTACCGATCTTTGATGAAATAATTGCCGTGCCGGTCGCCTCCGGGCGGTGGAGCGTGTTTTGGATCGATGAGCACGCCAGCCAGCATATCGTGCGTGACGCCTTTATAAAGGAGATGCTGCTTGGCCCATTCGGTCAGCGGAGGCTCCGGCGTGTCGTTCCCATAGCGAGTGTTCGCGGGAGTGAGATCGCCTGCCCAGACGCCATCCAGATCGCGTGGATCGAAGGCCGAGGTGACCTTTGATGCGGACTGCGAGGTACCCTGCGCCTTCAAGAGGGGAATTGGGGCCATGGCCAGCAACGCGAGCAAACCAGCCACAGAAATCAAGCCGCGCATTTTCATTGCGGATCCCCTGGGAGCCTTCGTTCAGGCTTCAAAAACTATGCCCTTTGTGTGGCCTGTACTGCCGCAAATGAGCCCGCGTCAATTTTTCGGCGAATCCGCAGCGCCGGGGGTCGGGTTGTCGTGTCGTGGCAAGGTTTGCCCGTCGGGCAGTACGATCGAGACGAGCACGCCTACGTTCGCTCCATCCTTGCCTGGGTTGAACGTAACCGTCACTACATCACCCGGTTTCAGCGTGTCGTAATCGAAGCCTTGGGATTTGAAGACCCGAATCGGAGGCGAGCATTCCACCACCCAGTTTTGAACGTTCCCCTTGTCATCTTTCACGTCAAAGCTGATCCGAGAGTGGGGATTGGCCATTTCATAATTCGTAATTGTACCCTTGAGAGTTTTCTTCGCTGTCATATCGTACGCCGCATACCCGTGATGCGCGTGCATTGGAGTTGACAAGACGAGAAGACCAGCAATCATTGCCACAGCCGCAAGTAAATTGGTTTTCAATTCTCACCACCCTATGGAATAGGCACGATTGTATCCAAAATAAAGCAAAGCGCGCAACAGAACCATGGCTGAAACCGATTTGTATTTTTCATCCCGAAGACGGATTTCAATCGCTCCGCGTTTGGATAATCCGAAACACTGTTTTTTTGTGTTGTCGCCGCCGATTGTCGCCTGTCCACCCCGGTTTTTCGTGTAAGATGTTGTGACTAAAATACAGGGGCGTAGCTCAGTGGTAGAGCAGCGGCCTTTTAAGCCGAAGGTCGTGGGTTCGATCCCCACCGCCCCTACCAACACATCTTTGTACTCAAAATTCTTGCAAGATTCCCAGGCCAAACTATCTGGGGCCAGTGAATTCACGCATTGAAAACAGGGTGCTGATGGGGTCCTGATGCGAAAGGGCACAGTTGTGGCCAAAATCTGACTTTTTGGGGAGACACAGGTAATCGGCTCGCTTACTTGTCAATGCGGGCTCATATTCCTAACCAATTGAATCCACCAGGAACAATTCATTCCTTGTGACTATGGTTTCTCGATGATGGAAGCCGACGATGGTAATTGCGACGCATCCCATCCGCCGCCCAAGGCTTCGATGAGTTGCACGCTTGACGTCATTTGCTCCATTCTCAGGGTCACCGCGGTCTGCTCATTTTGGAACAGCGCGGTTTGCGCGGTGATGACATTGAGATAGGGGTCAAGCCCCAGTTGGTAGCGATCGTTGGCGAGCGTCAAGGTGCGCCTGGCGGATGTCACGGCGGTGTCCTGTTCAACGATTTCCTGAGATAGGATGCGCAACGAAGCGAGGTTGTCTTCCACTTGCTGAAACGCCGTCAATACGTCCTGACGATAGTTGGCGATTGTTTCCTCGTAATTCGCGCGGTATTGCTGCGCGGTGGCACGGCGCAATCCGCCGTCGAAAATGGTTTCGCTCGCTTGAGGCCCAAGCGAGAAGAAACGGCTCGGCCAGGTAAGCAGGTTCGTGATGGAAGAGCTTTCAAGCCCTGCCGACGCGCTCAGAGTGAGAGACGGAAAATAAGCCGCGCGGGCCACTCCGATCAGCGCATTGGCCTGCGCCATGTTGCGTTCACCGGCGGCGACATCCGGGCGTCGTTCTAATAATTGGGATGGAACTCCCACGGGAATCGCAGGTGGATTTGCGTTGAGAGGCGCGACAGGAATTGAAAACGACGACGCCGGTTTGCCCATGAGAAGAGCGATGGCGTGCTCATACTGAGCGCGCAGAATTCCCAGATTCGTATCCTGCGCTTTCGTGGTGTCTAATTGGGTTTCCGCCTGCGCTACGGTTTCATCGGAATCAATTCCGGTCTCATATCTCGCGCGCGTCAGGGTGAGGGCTTCCTGATAGGCCTGCACCGTGTCGTCGAGCAGTTGCTTTTGCGCATCTTGCGCGCGAATTTCAAAATAATCCACGGCGACTTCGGCCTGCGCGGTGAGGCGGACATTTTCAAGATCTGCTGCCGAAGCCTGCGCGGCGTAGATATTGGCCTTCACCTGGCTTCGGATGCGGCCCCACAGATCGACCTGATATGAAGCGTCGAACGGCAAGGTGTAGTCGGCAAACGTGCCCCGGGATGGAATGACGGTCTGCGTCGTTCCTGTAACCGTGCCCGAATTTGTGCCTGTGTTCGCGGAAGGACGTTGCACGGAAATTCCGGGACCCACGGTGACGGTCGGAAAAAGTTGGGAGCGCGCTTCTTTCACCATGGCGCGTGCGACTAAAAAGCTGGCCGCGGCGGCGGCGATATTTTGATTGGAAACGTTGACCTGATCCTCGAGGGTATTGAGTTGAGGATCGCTAAAAATTTCCCACCACTTGCCGCGCAGCGTGGTGTCCTGCGGTTGCGCGACTTTCCAGCCGTTCAGCTCTTTATACGCGGCAGGAGTTTCAACGGGGGCCCGTTGGTATTTCGGCCCCACGCTGCATCCGCCAAAAATCATCACGGTCAATATTACAGTTGCGAGCGAAGTGAGCCTCGCCGCCCCGATCAACCTTGTCCGATCTCCCGTGAAAAATAAACCCACGTTGGTGCTCCCGTCTCGAAATTAATCGGCAGGACTGGATGCCGGGCCGGCGGTTCGATTGAGTTCAGGCGGCTTTCCCTGCACCCGCAGCCGCAGGCGGTCGAAAGTTAAATAGACGACCGGCGTTGTATACAGGGTGAGGAGCTGGCTCATGATCAGGCCGCCGACAATGGTGATGCCGAGGGGCTGGCGGAGTTCGGATCCTGTCCCGGCGCCGAACGCCAGCGGCAAAGCTCCGAACAATGCAGCCATGGTTGTCATCAAGATCGGCCGAAAACGCAGCATGCAGGCTTCAAAAATCGAGTCATGCGGAGTCTTCCCTTCGTTCCGTTCGGCTTGAAGGGCGAAATCGATCATCATGATGGCGTTTTTTTTCACGATGCCGATCAGCAGCACAATGCCGATGATCGAGATGATGTTCAGGTCTTGCTGAAACAGCATTAAGGCGAGCATCGCCCCGACCGTTGCCGGAGGAAGACTGGAAATGATCGTCAGCGGGTGCACCAGGCTTTCATACAAGATTCCAAGAACGATATAAACGGCCAGCAGGGCTGCAAGAATCAGCAATGGTTCCGTGCTGAGCGATTCCTGATAGGCCAAAAGCGTTCCCGCATAAAAACCCTGGATCGAGGATGGCGTGCCCAGTCGTTCCTGCATCTGCGTGATGCGCTGCGTTGCATCGCTCAGAGACACGCCGTCGGCCAGATTGAATGACACGGTGACGGAGGGAAATAAACCGGTATGGTTGACGGCCAGCGGGGTTGTGCTGGCGTGGCCCTTGGCCATAGTGAGAAGAGGGATGCTGCCGCCCCCGGATTTTTGAAGGTAGATGTCTTTCAAACTATCGGGGCTCTGTAAAAACTGCGGAGCAACTTCCAGGACGACGTAATATTGATTGAGCTGCGTGTGAATGATGGAGACTTCCGATTGGCCGAATGCGCCGTATAAAGCGGAGTCCAGCGACTGCGCGGTGATGCCAAGCTTTGCGGCGGTGACGCGATCGTAACTCATCGTTTCGTCCAGGCCGCCGTTTTGCTGATCGGAACTCACGTCTTGAAATCCGGGCAGCCGCTTCATCTGGGTTAGGAGAATGGGCCCCCACTTCGTCAGGTCCTGCACGTTGTCGGATTGCAGAGTGTATTGATACATCGCATTGCCGCCCCGGCCGCCGATGCGCAAATCTTGCGCGGCCTGAAGATAGGCGGAGGCAACGGGAAGACGGTTCAATTTAGGACGCAGACGATCGATGATCTGTGTGGCGCTCACTTTGCGATCCTCGAGCGGCTTGAGCGCAATGTAGACGTTGCCGGTGTTCGTCGCTCCACTGCCGCCGGCAAACCCAATGACATTTGCGACCGCGGGATCCTTCTGGATCACGGCCACGATCTGCCGAATCGAATTGTCAATGGACGGGAAAGACGAATCTTCCGGCCCGCGAACTCCGCCGGTGATCGAGCCGGTGTCCTGCGTCGGGAAAAAGCCCTTGGGAATTTTAATAACGAGATATACGTTGAGGGCGATCGTGAGCAGGAGAACGATGAGCGTCGGGATTGGATTGTCGAGCACCCAGTTCAGGCTGGTCCGATACAACGATAGCAGCCAGTCAAAAGCTTTTTCGCTGGCCATGTAGATGCGACCATGCTTTTGCGAACGCTCGTCTCTCAGCAAATAGGCGCACATCATCGGGGTCGTGGTCAGCGAGATCAACATCGATACGGCGATGGCCGTGGATAGGGTGACGGCGAATTCGCGGAACAGGCGGCCGACAATTCCACCCATCAGTAAAAGAGGGATAAAAACCGCAATCAGCGAAATGCTGATTGTGAAAACGGTGAAACCAATTTCCTCCGCGCCCTTGAGCGCCGCGGCAAAGGGTTTCATGCCGCCTTCCAGATGGCGCGTGACATTTTCCATCACCACGATGGCGTCATCCACGACAAAACCCGTGGAAATCGTCAGCGCCATGAGCGATAAATTGTCCAGGCTGTATCCCAGCATGTACATCACGGCAAACGTGCCCAGCAGCGAGACCGGCACGGCGACACCGGGAATGAAAGTGGCGCGGCCGTTACGCAGGAAAATAAACACCACGGCGATCACGAGGAGAATGGAAATAATCAGTGTTCTTTCGACATCGCTGATGGACGCGCGAATCGTGGTCGTGCGGTCCAGCACCATGGTGACGTCGATGCCCAGCGGAATGGACGCCTCGATCAGCGGAAGCTGTGCTTCGATATTGTCCACCGTTTGAATAATATTGGCGCCCGGCTGGCGGAACACGATAAGCGGAATCGAGCGTTTGCCGTTCAAATATCCGGCGGCACGAACGTTCTGAACGGAATCGGTCACCTCGGCGACATCGGAGAGACGGATGGCCGCCCCATTTTTGAAGCCCACAACGAGTGGTTTGTACTCATCCGCGTGTGAAATTTGATCGTTGGCCAGGATGTCGGCGGTCACATCGCCATCCGTGATCTGGCCTTTGGGGATGTCGGCGTTTTGCAGGCTCAAGACCGATTGCAAATTTGCCAGAGTCAGCCCGTAGCTGGCCAATTCCGTGGGATTGGCGTCGACGCGCACGGATGGCAGCGCTCCGCCTCCGGCGCTGACTTGTCCCACACCCTGGATTTGCGACAGTTTCTGCTCGACGACCGTGGACGCAATGTCGTACAGCTTATCGGGACCATATTTGTCCGACGTGAGCGCCAGGATCATGATCGGAGAGTCGGCGGGATTGACTTTGCGGTAGGTTGGATTCCCCGGCAGATTGGCGGGCAAATAAGATCGCGCGGCGTTGATGGCGGCCTCGACATCGCGCGCCGCGCCGTCAATGTCGCGGCTCAGATCAAACTGAATTGTGATCGATGTGCTGCCCAGCGAGCTTGCGGAAGTCATCTCCGTCACTCCCGCGATGTGGCCGAATTGCCGTTCGAGGGGAGTGGCCACTGACGACGCCATAATGTCAGCGCTGCCTCCCGGCAAACTCGCGTTCACCGAGATCGTCGGAAAATCCACCTGCGGGAGAGGAGAGACTGGAAGCACGAGGAACGCAATTCCTCCAGCGATGGCGACTGCAATGGTCAGCAGCGTTGTGGCCACGGGGCGGTTGATGAAGGGAGCGGAGATATTCATGCTTGTCCCGCCGGGGCCGGCTCGCCTGGGGCTTCCGGGTGTTTTTCTTTTTTCCCAAAGCGCTTCGCCAGATTGTCAAAAAAGATGTAAATGACAGGCGTGGTGTAAAGCGTGAGGGCCTGGCTCAGAATTAATCCACCCACCATGGCGATGCCCAGAGGACGGCGCAGCTCGGAACCGAAGCCCGTCCCCAAAGCCAGCGGCAGGCCGCCCAACAATGCAGCCATTGTTGTCATCATGATGGGGCGGAAGCGGAGCTGGCAGGCCTCGTAGATCGCGTCGGTCGAATTCTTTCCGTGATTGCGCTCGGCGTCCAGGGCGAAATCCACCATCATAATCCCGTTTTTTTTCACGATCCCGATCAGCAGAATGATGCCGATGAGAGCCACCACGCTTAAATCCTGGTGAAAAAGAATCAGCGCCAACAAGGCGCCCACACCGGCGGAGGGCAGCGTGGACAAAATCGTGATCGGATGAATAAAGCTCTCGTACAGAACGCCCAGCACGATATAGACGGCGACCAGCGCGGCAAGAATGAGCAACGGCTCATTGGCGAGGGAACTTGTGAACGACGCCGCCGTCCCTTGAAAACTAGCCTGAAGGCTGGGAGGCATGTGCATGTTCTTCTGCACTTTGTCGACCGCCGTGATGGCTTCGCCCAGCGCCGCGTTCGACGCCAGATTGAACGAAATGGTGATGGCAGGGAACTGGCCCTGGTGCGTAATGGCGAGCGGCTCTGTCGTTTTTTCAAAGTGCGAGAAGGCGCTTAATGGGACGGCGCTGCTCACGGTCGAGCTTGTGACGCCCGCTGAGTTTGATCCTTTGCTGGATTTCGACGTTGTGGCGCTCGCCGTCAGCGCGGTTGCGAGCGGCATCAGGGTATTGGACGAAGGCGTGTATTGAGCGGAACCCGTTTGAGCATTGGAACCCGCGGAGGATGATCCGGAGGCCGCGAAGGAAGACGATGCCCCCGCGCCGGACGTGCCGGCGGAGGAATTTGTCTGGATATAAAGGCGGTTGAGGCTGTTCGGGTCTTTCTGAAACTCCGGTGTACTCTCAAGTACCACATGGTACTGGTTAACCTGTGTGTACATTATATTGATCAGACGCTGGCCGTAGGCGTCGTACAGCGTGTTATCGATGGTGGACGGCGCAATGCCCAGGCGCGAGGCGCTGGGCCTGTCGATCACCAGGTTCACAGCGAGCCCTCCCAATTGCTGGTCGGTGGCCACGTCTTCCAGTTCCGGCAGTCTTTTAAGCTCGGTAACGAATCGGTTCGTCCAGTCGTTCAATTCATTCACATCGGGGTCTTCCAGCGTGTACTGGTATTGCGTGCGGCTCACACGGTCATCCACGGTAATATTCTGCACCGGCTCCATGTAGAGTTGGATTCCCTGGATCCGGGCCAGTTTTGGGTTGAGCCGACGAATGACATTCGAAGCGCTGATCTTGCGGTCGCCGAGCGGTTTCAGGTTGATCGACATTCTGCCGCTGTTCGTTGTCGTGTTGACGCCGTCCGCGCCGATAAACGACGATATGCTTTCAACGGCGGGATCCGCCAGAATGACTTTTGTTATTTCCAGCTGTTTTTCCGCCATTGCCTTGGAGCCGATTGCGGGGGGGGCCTGCGAGATACCCTGGATGACGCCGGTATCCTGCACGGGGAAAAATCCCTTGGGGATGACGATGTACAGGAAAATGGTGAGGCCTAACGTAGCCGCAGCGACCAGCAGTGTAATGGTCTGGTATCCCAGGACGAATTTCAAAGTCCGGGCATAGAACGCGATCATGCGATCGAAGGCGCGTTCCGAGGCTTTAAACCAACGCCCCTGCTGGTCTTCCGGAACGTGCCGCAAAATGCGCGCGCTCATCATGGGTGTAAGCGTCAGGGAAACCACCGCCGAAAAAATAATGGTAACGGCGAGCGTCACGGCAAACTCGCGGAACAGGCGTCCGACGACATCCCCCATGAACAGCAGCGGGATCAGGACGGCGATGAGCGAAACCGTCAAGGAGAGAATCGTGAAGCCGATTTGCTCGGCGCCCTTGAGCGCCGCATCCATGGGCTTTTCGCCCTGCTCGATGAATCGCGAAATGTTTTCGATCATCACGATGGCGTCGTCCACCACAAATCCGGTGGAGATCGTCAGCGCCATGAGCGATAAGTTGTCGAGGCTGTAACCGAGGACATACATGACGGCGAGTGTTCCAACCAATGAGAGCGGCACAGCCACGCTGGGAATGATGGTGGCGTAGAAACTCCGCAGAAAAAGAAAGATCACCAGCACGACGAGTCCGACGGTCAACATCAATTCAAACTCGACATCGGAAACCGACGCTTCGATCGAAGTTGTGAGGTCCGTCAGCGTCGTCACCTGAATGCCTTTCGGCAGGTTGACGATCAAAGTGGGCATCAGCTTTTTGATACTTTTGACCACGCTGATTGTGTTCGCCCCGGACTGGCGCTGCACGTTCAGGATGACCGCGGGCGTCTGGTTCATCCACGCGGCCTGATAGTTATTTTCAATTCCATCCACGATCTTCGCCACGTCGGTCAGCATGACGGGCGCGCCATTCCTGTAAGCGACAACCACACTCCTGTAATCGTTGCTGCTGACCAGTTGATCGTTGGCATCAATCTGGTAATCCTGGCGCGGCCCGTCGAAGTTGCCCTTGGCGGCGTTCACGCTCGCCTGGCTCAACGCGGTGCGAAGGTCTTCCAGGTTAATGCCGTAGGAAGCCAGCGCGTCCGGGTTTGCCTGAATGCGTACGGCCGGTTTTTGGCCGCCGCTGATAGTGACGAGGCCGACGCCGTTGAGCTGCGAAATCTTGGGCGCCAAGCGCGTGTCCACCAGGTCCTCCACCTGGGATAAAGGGATGGTATTGGAAGTAATCGCAAGTGTGACCACGGGAGCATCGGCTGGATTCGTTTTGCTATAGATGGGAGGAGCGGGAAGGTTGGAAGGCAGCAGGCTCTGCGAGGCGTTGATGGCGGACTGCACTTCCTCCTCGGCCACATCAATATTCAAACTTAGACTAAATTGCAGTACAACGACCGACGTGCCCCCGGAACTGGTCGATGTCATCTGGCTCAGTCCTTGCAGTTCGCCGAATTGACGCTCGAGCGGAGCCGTCACCGTTGTTGCCATTACGTCGGGACTTGCCCCGGGATAAAACGTAAGCACCTGAATCGTCGGGTAATCGACTTCGGGAAGCGCGGAGACGGGCAGTTGCGTATAACCGACAATTCCGACCAGGAAAATTGCAGCCATCAGCAAAGCGGTTGCGACCGGCCGCAAAATAAATGGGCGGGAAGGACTCACGGAGCGCTGCTCCCGCTCGGATTCGCCGGAGCGGCCGTCTGGACAATGACAACTTTGGCGTTCTCCTGCAACTTGTCGAAACCGCTGTTCGCGACGACATCGCCGGGGCTGATGCCGTCCACCTGGGCGTAACCTGCATCCGTGACGCCCACTTTTATGCCGCGCATATGCGCGACGTTGTTTTGAATCACGTAAACAAATGACGCTTGCCCGTTTTGTTGAATGGCCGATTGCGCAACCAGCGTCACTCCCTGCAACGTATTCACCAGCAGGCGTGTATTTACAAACTGGTTGGGGAAGAGCGCGTTATTCTTATTGGCGAATAATGCCCGCCCCTTTACAGTTCCCGTCGTCGTGTCAATCTGGTTGTCCAGAGCCGCCAGCGTACCACTGGCTATTTTCGTCTGTGCAGAGCGATCGAAGGCATCGACGGCGAGGGTCGCCTTCTGGTGCAAGCGGGCCACGACCGGACCCAGGCTGTCTTCAGGGATCGTGAAAATGACAGTGATCGGCTGCAATTGAGTGATGACAGCGAGGGTTTGCGCTCCACTCGATTGCACTACGTTGCCCGGATCCACCAACCGCAAACCCACCTGTCCGGTTATGGGAGAAGTGATATGACAGTAATCGAGCTGCACCTGGTCATATTGCACCGTGCCCTGATCATTTTTCACTGTCCCTTCGTCCTGCGATACCAGCTTTTCCTGGTCCGCTTCAATTTGTTCCGCGATAGCTTTCCGCGCCAACGCGGCCTTGTACCGCTCCAGGTCCAGCTTTGCCTGCGCCAGCACGTTTTCGTCGCGTTGCAACGTGCCCTGGGCTTGCATGAGCGTTGCCTGGTAAGGACGCGGGTCGATCTCAATCAGCGGGTCGCCTTTGTTTACGAGTTGACCCTCCTTAAACAAAACGGAGACTACTTGCCCATTCACCTGACTGGTAATCGAATCGGTATAGACCGGAGTGACCGTGCCAATCGAGTCCAGATACACGCCGATATTTCCTTTCTTGGCGGTTGTGCTCGTAACGGTGATCCCTGCAACTTCTTTCGCCCGCGCGGCCGCGGCGGCTGCTACCGCGGCTTTATGGTGACGCCAGAGCAGAAATCCCCCGACGATCAGCGCAACGGCAATCAAGCAAATCCATATCCAACTGTGTTGTTGTTTGCCGGCGGGATTATCGGTAGGAGTGTCCGAAGGCTCAGTGGGACTGGGGAGGTTGGGCATATGTTTTGGAGATGAGGCTTTTCGTCGTTTGAGTTGCCTGAATCCGATCCCTCGAATGATGAAGAAATCGACGGATTCGAATCCGGCACCGCACCCTGGATGTCTCTTGCCTGGCCCTGGAAAGTGCGAATTTCCATGCTGGCGCAAAATCCTATCTCACGATCCGGGCCAATGTCCCCCCATCCCTCCTCGGCCAAGAACTGCCATTATACTTCTGAACCGGAGATAGACTCAAATATCGAGCCGTTATCCGGGCCAATCGGTTTCCTCTTTCGGGCGGCTCCCGAATAGGAGGTTTTCCGACGTTCGCCTGGAACGTTTGAAAAGATATTCGCGGTTTGAATACTGTTCTCGCAATCGAAACCGCACCAGGACAATTGGTATCACCTGCAAGCAGTTTGGAACAATCAAGTGAAGCCTGTAGATTGCACGGCATCCGGAAATTGTTCTGAATACTGTTCATTTCACAGAGAACAAAGGGTAGTCGGAGCCAGATCTCTTGTCTGTACACGATTGTACACATGGGCGGAGGCTTGCGGATCGTCCGAACTCGAGTTGCCAAGTCATAGGAGGCCTTCGGTATTATTTTTCTATCGGCGATTTCCACCTACTTCCGGCGAAGTGAGGTCACGACCTGTGCGCTTTGTGGTTCGAATCCATGCCGGGGAGCCAGACATTTAGCTTCAACATCTTACAAGGGAATTGAAGTGTCCGAGTACGAGTTTTGTACCCACAGCCATCGCATGCAACTCATTGATTCTCCGGCAAGTACCATTCAGGGCATGGATTTGAAATCCGAATCAACGCCTCGATCGACTTGGCGGCTAGCTCCACGTACTGTTTTTGTCGGCTCGGTTGTCGCAACTGTGCCAGGCACGGTTCGCGGAGCGCGCTATCGTCATCGCCTATACCAGTCGAGCGACAAAACCAGCGCCCCCGACGATTGGCGTGACGATTGCCAGGACCCACTTCCAGTAAGTAAATAGCGGCCCGAATTTAAGCGCAAAGCTCGACAGATCCGGGTAATTGCGTGCCATCGTGTAATGTGTGAGGTTTTCGGCCACATCGAAAAACCAGCCAAGCATTCCCAGCGGCACCAGCCAGGCAAAACGCGATCCTGAGGGGAACGCGAGCGCAAGGAAGGAACAATACATCAGACTTGTGATTAGCGTCGGAAACCA
Organism: Terriglobia bacterium; assembly: GCA_963788335.1. Classification (GTDB taxonomy): domain Bacteria; phylum Acidobacteriota; class Terriglobia; order Acidiferrales; family UBA7541; genus Palsa-360. Next base: position 954,289 of record CAWBGM010000018.1, on the reverse strand, counting down.
GAAATCCAGATAGAGGTAGAAGTTCTGATAAGCTCTGCGGCCCTGCGGCCCGATCTCCTCAAGCAAACGCCGCGCCTCAACCGGCGTCCAGGTCATGACATGGACATCGAGTACCTTAGGTGGAAGATCAGTCGTTACGTGCGCGAAAATCGCCTTTTGCGCCCGTGGCACGAGATAGACGGATACTATCCCCGACAGAACGAAATCTTGTCAAGATCGTGGTACAGGTTACCAACCTCTCCCAAAACTGTCCTTTCGGCCAGTAGAGCTCACAGAGGACGAAGAGCAATCTCCTGAATGACCCAGGGGATCAACCTTTCAGAGCGCCGTGACCAGATCGATGGGTTATCGACCGCAACGTCATCGAAATACCACAGGCGAGCCGATCAAACGTGACGGGCGTTTTGCGCGGAACGTCCGCATCGCAACTTTTTCTGGAGGGGAATTCATGAAATTGATCAAGATTATGGCCGCCATCCTCGCGTGCTTTTTCGCGTGCGGCATCGCGCAGGCGACGGATCATTTCGCGGCACCGAACGGAACTCCCACTGGCGATGGAAGCATCACCAATCCCTGGGACCTGGATACGGCTTTAGGGTCGCCGACAGGTTCGGCGCCCGCGGCGATACAGCCGGGCGATACACTTTGGCTGCGGGTCGGCGTCTACGTTCCAATGACGGATAATGGCTTCATCGCGCATCTCGCCGGCACGAGTTCCGCTCCGATCACCGTTCGCAACTACCAGGGTGAGCATGTCACGGTGCAATGCTCGACGCAGGCGTTCGCGCTCAGCGCAGAAGGCGCATACGTTTGGTATTGGGGCATGGAATTTGCGTGTACTGGCGCTCCCCGCGTGACGAATGCTTCCGGCGGCGCGAATCCGCTCTCTTACGGCGTCCGCACGATGGCGGCTGGCATTAAGATCATTAACTGCATAGTACACGACACGGCGCAGGGCCTGAGCGGTTATGACGCTTCCCCGGATTCGGAATTTCACGGAAATCTGTCCTATTACAATGGCTGGCAAGGGTCCGACCGGCCGCACGGCCATGGCCTGTACATGCAGAACAGCCTGGGAACAAAGGATATTGAGCAAAACATTATCTTCGATAACTTCGACATGAACATGCAACTCTACGGCAGTGGTGGCGCTTATATTACCGGCGTCACGGCTCGCAATAACACGGCGATGAATGCGGGCAGTATCGGGGACGGGCAGTTTAAATATAATTTGGTCCTTGGCGGCGGACAGATCAATTTCGGGAACGTGATCGACGGAAACCATTTCTTCTTTGACCCGACGGCTGATTACGGCTACTTGAGTTTTGGTCAGTATACGCCCTCGCATGACAACCTGTTCACGAACAACGATGTTGTCGGTGGATTTGCGGCATTTACATCCGAAGGCGCCAAGAACATCACCGTAACCGGGAATAGGATTTATACCCGTCCGACAGCGGATGCGGAATCTCGCTTCGCGCAATCGCCGGGAGACACAACTGCCGGAACGATCTGGAACAACAACCAGTATTGGGGCAACAATATTTTCGTGGCCGCGGAATACGTTGTCGACTCGAGCGGAAACTACAGTGAAGTGAATGGCTCGTTCAGCCCGTTTTCAACATGGCAGTCGAACACGGGCTTCGATGCGAACAGCACTTTCAGCCCCAATCCGCCGACGGGGAAATGGATCTACGTTCATCTCAACAAGTTCGAGGCGAAGAGGGCGAACATTATTATCTACAACTGGGACCTTTCACCGCAGGTGAGCGTGGACCTGTCCAGCGTTCTGAATGTCGGCGACCAGTTTGTGATTCAGGATGCGCAGAATTTCTATGGGCCGCCGGTTGTTTACGGGGCCTACTCGGGAGGCGCTGTTTCCATTCCGATGATGGGGCTCGCAAAAGCCGCTCCGATTGGACGAAGTACGCCGCCGCATACAGCGCCGCTTCTTGGAACATTTATCGTCATGCAGCCAGGAGCCGGAGCGGCAATTCCGCAACCACCAGGCCCGCCACCGCCGCCTGTACCGATTCCAGTCGGAGGAACACTGAATTCAGGCGACAGGGTGATCGTGCATGATCCCGGCGCGCGGCTGAATGTTCGTAGCGGCCCGGACGCAACGCTGACGCCGATTGGCAGCGAAGCGGATCAGGCTTTAGGAACAGTTGTCTCAGGTCCAGTCGTTGGCGGAACTTATTCGTTCTATCTGGTCAAGTTCGACGATGGAATACAGGGGTACGTCGTGCAGGATTATCTGCAATTTACAACGATTCCTGCCTCAGGTTCCACGCCGCCTCCGGCCCCAACCCCGGCGCCAACGCCAACACCCACTCCTGTTCCACCGCCGCCACCAACTCCGGCACCTGTTCCTCCGCCAGCTCCGGCCCCAACACCGGCTCCTACACCTGCGCCAACTCCTACGCCCGCTCCAACGCCGACGCCTACACCAATTCCTGCAATTGCAAAATTCAGTGCGGGAAATCGAGTGATTGTTCATGACCGCGGAGCACGAGTGAATGTGCGAACCGCTCCCAATGCAGCACTCACGCCGATCGGCAGTGAAGCGGATCTGGCTCTAGGAACGGTGGTTTCAGGTCCCTACGTTGGCGGGCCATATACGTTCTATGTCGTGAAGTACGACGATGGATTACAGGGCTATTCGGTGCAGGATTATCTGGCGTATACGACATTGCCCGCTCCTGTCTCCGGGCCTGCCTCAACTCCGACGCCTGTCCCACCGCCAACACCGACACCAACTCCAACACCGACTCCCACACCAACGCCAGTACAGACACCGGCTACGGGCGCTACATCGTTCGCGATTGGCGGCGGCGTTCAAGTCCGACTGAATCTGGGTTCAAATCTGCATGTTCGAGCGAATCCCGATGCAACCCTGACCCCGATCGGTAGCGAGGCACCAGGAAGTATCGGCACGATTCTGGCAGGCCCGATGTCGGCTGGAGGCTATGTATTCTGGCAAGTGAAATTCACAGATGGGATGATGGGTTGGGTCGTGCAGTATTATATCTTGCCTTATTGATACGGGACCCAGCGCTTCATCCCTGGATGAAGCGCTGGGCAACTTGAATTCGACTGGCCTGCGGACGAACAGTTCGATCTCCAAGTTCGAAACCTACTGGTCGCACTACTGCAAGGCGGTCAGCTCGGCCATCGAAGTCCACGGTCCACCTTCAGCCTCTGATAACGCACGCAGCCGGATAAACCTGTAACTTCCCGGGGCAAACAACACCTGCTTTTCCGTCGCGTCGTCGGCGAAACTGCCTGTGGCAAGGGGAGCGCCCCAATTCGAAAGGTCGTTTGTGGCGTAAAACTCAAATTGGCCGATGCGCCCGTGTGTGCCTCCATCCTGGCGAGGCAAATACCGGAAACCTTGAAGGACATACCCCGTTCCCATATCGATTTGAATTTCGTGAGGAAGCTGATCCACGGTTACGCAGTATGCCGTGTGCCAGATTGTGACTGAGCTTGCATCGAAGCCGTTGGTTGCCGCGCCGTTTTCGCACTGCGTTTCCTGGCTGTCCACATATGCCAGACTCCAATTATTTTTCGGCACGGCGGTCAATTGCGCTGGAGGCGCCGCGTTTGGATGGTGACTGATGTGCTGCCAGTGACACCATTCAGGGCAGCCGAAATCGTCGCGGTTCCGGCGCTCTGACCGGTTGCCAAACCCGTCGAAGTGATCGTCGCCGCAGATGAGGAGGAATTCCAAGAGGCCAGGGACGAAAGGTCTTGCGTACTTCCATCGGGATAGGCGCCCGTGGCTACCAATTGTTGAGTCGACCCGACATTGATTGTCGGCGCAGCGGGAGAAATTGAAATGGATGAGAGCGCTTGGACGCTTGGCGTTGATTGCAATAGGGTCAATTCGGCCATGGAAGTCCAGGGACCGCCGTTTGCTTCCGTCAGAGCTCGAAGCCGCACATAGCGGTACGCGCCCGGAGTAAACAGGACCTGCTTTTCCGTTGCATCGTTGGCGAAGGTGCCTGTCGCGAGGGGAGATCCCCAGTTCGAAAGATCGTTCGTCGCGTAGAACTCATACTGGCCTATACGCCCGTGGGTGCCGCCGTCCTGTCTAGGCAAGTATCGGAACCCATTGACGACATAAGCGGTACCCATGTCGATCTGAATTTCGTGTGGAAGCTGGGCCACAGCGGGGCAGTAGGCGGTGTGCCAGTAGGTTGAGGTGTTGTTGTCGAAGCTGTTCGAAGCGAATCCGTTTTCGCAGAGTGTTTCCTGGCTATCCACATAGGCCAGACTCCAATTGGTTTTTGGAACGATGGTTTCGATGGGCGCAGTGGGGGGAGGAAGCGCGGTACTTTTCGCCATATAGGCCCCGAGACTCCAACCGGTCATCGTCGTCACGGGATTGCCATTATTGTCCAGCCCGCCATTCCACGTGACTTGATACATGGGGCCTTGGGACGGGCTTGCCGCGTCCTGCGTTGCGGCGGAGATCACGACTCCGACGGTTGACGGCGGAAATGGCTGAACGCCGATGCGCGGTTGCGAAGTGTTCGGCGCGGCACGCACGCCCATGGCAGAACCGAGGTTGGCGAGAACCTGAACGGAATCACCGATATTGAAATTGACGCCTGCTGGTGGGGGAGTCGGAGGGGTAGGGATGGCCGCGACGATGACCGAGGCAGAGGCCGACTTGGTGGGATCGGTGACGCTTGTCGCAGTAACGATGTCCGTACCGGCAGAGGCAGGCGCCAAATACGCGCCGGTTTGCGAGATTGTCCCGCTCGCCGCCGCCCAGATCACTTGCGTGCTCGCCAGACCCGTGGTGCTCGAGGAAAACTGTAGTGTGCTCCCGACTTGCACGGTCGCAGTAGATGGGCTGATTGTTACTCCCGCAGGCGGTCCCGTCGAACCTACTGACATAACTACGAGCGTAATCAATAGCGGACCTGTGTGGGCAGGAGCGCTGAATCCAACAGGAGTGGACTTCGCCGTGAGCGTTGTTGGAATCGCGACGGCGCCGCCTTCATAAGTACCGGACATCACCGGAGGTCCGAAAAAATTCTGCGCATCCTGGATCGCGTACTGATCTCCGAAACTCAGCACACTGGATAAATCCACGGAAACGGTCGGCGTTAAATCCCAGTTGTAGATGGTAATATTCGCCCGCTTGGCTTCATATTTATTGGGGCGAACATAGATCCAAGCGCCGCTGGGAACGCTCGTGAATGTGCTCCGACTATCGAACCCGGTGGCTGCCTGCCAGCCGGACAGGCCAAGGGACGAACCGTTCGCCGTGACATTTCCGTCGTAGGTTCCGTAATAGAAATTGTTCAAACCAAAGTATGCGTTGTTGTCCCAAGTGTACCCCGACAAGGTCTGACCGCTGAACTGGCCCAACGTGATGAGCCGCAGGGAAGAAGGCGAGTTATAGACATTGTTCCCGGTAAACGTAAACGGCCCCGCCATCCCCTCCACCGCCACCGTTACATAGCCGCCGGCGAAAACGTTCCCGGTTGCGATCAGATTGCTGCCCTGTTGTGTACTGGCCCAAGTTGACGAAACCGTAGTTTTGCGAGGGAGTGAAAAAACTATAATTGTTTGTGACGGTGTTGTTCTGCTGGGTTTGACCGCCGCCGACGACAAGATTGTATTGAAAGTGGGGGAAGGGCCAGGAGCTTGTGTTGTACAAGGTGTTTCCCGTAACCGTGATTCCCACGAGCGAGGCTGTTCCGCTTCCGTAGATTTGAATGCCTTCGTCGGCATTGTCGCCCACAAAATTGTCGGAGATCAGTTTGGTGCCTGTGCTGTTCTGCATGTACATACCGTGCCCATGATTTCGATCGGAGCCCATCCAGCCGTTGTAGTAGCTCAGATTGCCGTAGAATTCGGTGTCCGGAGCCGAGTCGTAGGCGCTGAATCCTTGAGCGGTGTCGTGAACCACATTGTTGATCATGCGATTTCCCGGCCCGTAGACTCCCACTCCATAGGCCATGGGATTGGAGAATGAGCCGCTCGCGCTTGTGCTTCGGCTGATTCCCGCACATCGCATCTCAAGTCCCCAGAACCATGTGTAAGATCCGTAGACTCCCAGGACAAATGCATTCGTGGAGGCCTCGAGCGCAGCCTGCTCTCCATTGTAATTTCTCACGATGATGGGGCTCGCGGCTGTTCCCATCAGATGGCTGGAGAATCCGCTGCTGCTGTTTGAGTGATAGACGCCGCCGCGCAGCCAGATCGTGTCCCCCGGTTGCACAGAAGCAGGCTGATTCAGAGCCGTATCCAGGTCCCAGGGGCTGGATATGCTTCCGTCACCCGCGGGAGTTCCCGCCGGAGCGGCATAAAAATTGTTCGCCCGCGCGACATTGCCGAACAGCGAAATGGCCAGGAGACATACAAATAAGTAGATTGTTTTTGGCATGAATTCTTCTCCCCGTCGTGCAAAACCCGGCAGGAGGTAGTTGCGCGGGTCCAAGCGATGAAAATCACGGAGGCGTACAAAACTCCGTACAAGGTTCGACTCGATCATTGAGCCACAAAATGTTCAAGGAGCAACAAAATGCACTATGCCGTCGGCAATCGCCACTGTACTAAAGGACAGGTTCGGTACAGGTACGGATTGCTCCTATCAAAGAGGTTCCTGCTGTCCTCTAAGAAGGCAAATAATGTCGATTCAAATATGATTTTCGGCCAAGCTCAAAAATTCTTTAGCCGCACACAAAATAATCGAGAGGCGACATAAGTAAATGGGCCGAAAGTCTCCTCGCGAATGGAGACTTTCGGCCCTATCGTCTCCTGCGGCCTGGCGCGCGAACTAAGCTGGGCAGTGGATTGTGATAGACCGCACACCCCGTCTTTCATGGGTTACTGCAACACATCCAACTCTGCCATCGATGTCCACGGCCCGCCATTTGCTTCCGTTAAGGCGCGGAGACGGACGTAGCGGTAAGAGCCAGCCGGAATCGAGACCTGTTTTTGTGTTGGGTCGTTGGCGAAAGTTCCGGTCGCGAGCGGCGATCCCCAGTTCGACAAATTGTTCGTGGCGTAGAATTCAAATTGGCCGATGCGCCCGTGTGTTCCACCATCCTGTCGGGGAAGATAGCGGAAGCCGGTGATTTGGTGGGCGGTTGCCATGTCGATCTGGATTTCGTGGGGGAGGGGATCGGTAACCGGGCAATAACGGGTGTGCCAGATGGTGGCGGAATTGCCGTCAAAGCCGTTTACCGCGGGGGAATTCTCGCACGTGGTTTCCTGGCTATCGGCATACACGAGTTGCCAATTCGTCTTGGAAACCGGTGTGGGGGGCTTGATGGTAAGTATGGCGGTTGCGGCACTGCCGGAGGAGGCAGCCGACAGAGTGACTGGAGTTACCGCCTGCACGATGGAAGTGCTCGTTGTGAAAGTGGCATTCGTTGACCCCGCGGAAACAGTGATGCTGGAGGGTACAGTTGCCACCGCGGAGTTGTTGACCGAGAGAGTCACAACGGCTCCGCCGCTGGGGGCCGCATTGCTGAGTGTCAGGGTTCCTTGAGCCGAGTTGCCGCCCGTTACGCTGTTTGGGTTCACGGCCAGCGAAGAAACTGTTACGGAGGGAGCGCCCGATGCGGATTGCAATACGTCCAGCTCCGCCATCGAAGTCCACGGTCCGCCGTTGACCTCTGTCAACGCGCGCAGACGAACGTACCGATAGTTGCCGGCTGCAAACATCACCTGTTTTTGTGTTGGGTCGTTGGCGAAAGTTCCGGTCGCGAGCGGCGATCCCCAGTTCGACAAATTGTTCGTGGCGTAGAATTCAAATTGGCCGATGCGCCCGTGCGTTCCGCCATCTTGTCGGGGAAGGTAGCGGAAGCCGGTGATTTGATAGGTGGTTGCCATGTCGATCTGAATTTCGTGGGGGAGGGGATCGGTAACCGGGCAATAACGGGTGTGCCAGATGGTGGCGGAATTGCCGTCAAAGCCGTTTACCGCGGGGGATTTCTCGCACGTGGTTTCCTGGCTATCGGCATACACGAGTTGCCAATTCGATTTGGAAACTGTTGCCGAACTGACGACTGTGAGCAGGGTTGTCGCACTGATTCCCGTTAAACCGGCGGTGATTGTTGAAGTCCCTGCGGTCACGCCGGTCGCCAGCCCCGCCGAATTGATCGCGCCGGCAGAAGAGGAAGAGCTCCATGCAACCTGGGAAGTAAGGTCTTGCGTACCGCCACCCTGGTAGGTGCCTGTGGCTTTGAATTGCTGGGTCGCACCGATGTTCATCGTTGGATTGCCCGGCGTAATGGCGATTGAGATCAGCGGCGATGCGCTGCCCTGGGAGCCAAGTAGTGTGTTTAATTCGGCCATCGACGTCCACGGGCCGCCATTGGCTTCGGTTAAAGCGCGCAATCGGATATAGCGGTAGGTATTTTGCGGGAACAAGATTTGTTTTTGTATTGCGTCGTTGGCGAATGTGCCGGTGGCAATCGGTACGCCCCAGCTTGAAAGATTATTGGTGGCGTAGAATTCGAATTGCCCGATGCGGCCATTCACTCCGCCGTCTTGCCGCGGCAAATAATTGAAACCATCGACGAGATACGAAGTTCCCATATCAATCTGAATTTCGTGAGGCAACTGAGCAGTGGTGGGGCAATATTGAGTGTGCCATTTTGTGGCGGGATTACCGTCAAAAGCGTTTACAGCCGCACCGTTCTCGCACTGCTGCTCCTGGCTATCCACGAATACGAGTTTCCAGTTGGCCTGTGGTATCGGAGTGCCCAATATGCTTACGGAAACCGACTCGGTTCTGGTCTGCGTTCCATCGGTCGCGCCGATCGTCAGCAAGTAAGTTCCCGTGGCGGAGGATGAAGTGGGAGAAATTTTCAAAATCGAGGAGCCCGTGCCGCCAACGATTGTGGGAGTAAGGCTATAAGGAACGTTGGCAGGCAAGCCGGACACCGTAAGAGCGATCGCCGGCGTATATCCGTAGGCAGTGGTGGATAGGGTATAACTGACACTGCTGCCGAGGCTGACGGTTTGCGACCGGATGTTCGGAATCATCGAGAATGCGGGCGCAATCGCCGCGCCCGCCAGCTGTGCCAGCACGTTTCGCGTGATTTGTTGCACCGCAGGGTTAATGACCGAGGGGCGGACGTTTGGCGCGTTGAAATCATCCAGGCCCCAACTCCATTGAAACGATCCGGTGGCAAATACTGTGGCGCCGCTGGGCGCCGTGTATGCCGTGGTATCCGAACCGATGCCGCCTGCTGTGGTCTCGTGCGCCAAGCCAACGGTATTGGCCGGCTGATTTCCTTGCATCGCATCCACTTCGTAGCCAAGGATGCCGGGTAGGTGTCCGCCGCTCTGCAAGCCGGTATAGGTGTAGGCCCAGTGCGACGGGTTGGTCACGACGATATCGCTGTTCACGTGGTCGGTGGTATACATGACGCCGACCAGCGCTTCTTCCGGCAAATTCACGGGGGGAAGTCGCCATTGCGTGGTCGTCAGATAGGCGGTGCTGGGGCTGGCGGAGTATGGATCGGTTCCTGCATTCTTGTACGCGACAATCGTCCGATCGGCTGCGCCCGTGACGGCGCTGGCCGCAAATCGAATTTGCCAATAGCAGGTGTTGGAGGAGAAAAAGCCCAGACCAACGCGAGCGTCGCGAGCGGCTGTCACGTTGGTTCGCATCTGCCAGGACCAGTATTCACTGTGGCCCACGACGAGCAAGGCCTTGTGCGAAAGCAGCAGATTCGCGTTCTCGTGAGCATCCACATCCGTGATGTAGTCCACGTCGTATCCTTCGCGCTCCAGAAACCGGACTATGTTGTAGGCCCATCCGGCAGGTGCCGTTTCGGTGGGCGGCTGCATATTTGCCAGGAATTCACCGGCGCCCACTCCGAACGCAGAGGTCGCCTGATTGCCCAGGGCGTACGGACGGTTGAACGAGACGTTCACGGCGGAGAGCAAGCCGGTACTGTTCCAGGAGTACAGGGATTTGCCGCCCCAGTTGTTGTAGGCCTGATAGGTGTCAACGCTCAATTGGAAAAGATAGGTCGAAGATCGCTGATCATCCCGAACGACGAAAAGAACGAAACTCTGCTTTCCGCTAGTCGTCCCCGTCAGGCGTGCAAGATAAACGCCGCTGGCCCAGTTGGTTTGATCCGACGCTGTATAAGGAACGGACAAGGTGTATGGATTGCTCCACTGGCACTCGACGATGCCCGTTATCGGATCGGGCGAAGGCGTGATTTGTTTCGTGCCCGTCAATTGGATAGGCGCCATCATCCGGCGAGCGCCGGCTCCTCCGTACCATCCCATGCGGAACACTTCGAACGTGAATGAAGGGTCCGATGTGCTGACGAAAAAACTAATCTGGCCGCCGCGATTGACGCTATTGAGCGAGGCGTAGCCTTCGATTTCATGATTGGTAGCGGGATTGCTGAGTTGCCAGTCCGCTGAACCCGGTTTGGAATTTTCAAGCTGGGTGGAATTCGATGCGTACAGGTTCGCGTTAAAGAGTGCGAATCCCGTCCAAAAAAGGGAAATACAAATTGAATAGCGACACACTCGGGCCATGGACGTTTTCGCTCCTCAAAAAATCTGTCTTATAACTTTTGAAATGAAGGCTGGGCGGCCCTGACAGGAGATGGCTCACATTAGACTATTCTTCGTGAAACACAAGTCCTATTTTAAACAGACGGTGAATGACGGGGCATTTGACCCGGAGCAAAATAAAATGTCAGGAGGAAATGGCCGCCCCGAATATGGAACGAAGCGAATTCGGTTCAATGACTCTTCAGATCGCGAAGCGTGCTCCGCGTGATGTCCAATATTCCCTGGGGATAACAAGACGCTAACCTCTTAAAAAGCTGGAGGGCAGTCCGGTCGACGCCGTATTTCCCCATATGGGTTCGGAATTCGCGGACCATCAGGTTGCCGTAATGTTGTCGCCAATTCGAAATGCCTGCCCTCATCGCGCTTTTGTACCGTTCGTTTTGCTGGACATGGGGAGTCTGAGCGGAAAGTACACGCAGCACCGTCTCCAGCATGAGCGGGTAGTTCCTGCTGGAGTTTTCTCCGTGCTTGCGGTATTCGGCGACGACTTCATCGTGCTTTTGAACGGGAAGTTTGCGGGCGATTCGGAGATACAGGTCGTAGTCTTCGCAAAGTCTGAGGTCCTGATTGAAGCCGCCGCATTGCTCGAGGACGCGCCTGGGGTACATTACAGCGGATTGCATTCCGATCAGATTCCGCTGGAGCAGAGCGGCATAGAAATCGGGTTCATTCGGGGTGCGATTGGGGCCGGAAATTAAAACTCCGTTTTCGTCCACATTTTGGTACCGGCCGAAGACGAAACCGCACTCCGGATGTTTCCGGAAGCAGCCCAATCCCGCATCGATCGCGACCGGCAGGAACATGTCGTCAGAATCCAAAAACATGACGTAGTCCCCTGAACTCGCGGCGAATCCGGCATTCCGCGCATTAGCCACGCCCTGATTATTTTGATAAATGTAAATCACTTGCGGATACTGGCGTGTAATGTAAGCGGTGTTGTCCGTCGATCCATCATCCACAACCAATACCTCATGCTCAGACCCAGCTGGCGCGAGAGCGCTTTCAATCGCAGCCTTTAAATAATGTCCCTGGTTGTAGCAGGCGATTACAATGGAAACCCGCCGATCGACGATGCTGCCGGTTCGTGACATGTTTTTCGATCCCTTCCGCATGATTTGATTCAGGGAATTCGAGTTTCGGAGCTGCAACTTCTAAAAAGGCATCCCGGGCGTGACCGTTTTTTTGCTTGCGCCCGGTATTTAGGCAAGCACGATCGCCAGCTTCGTATACGAATGTACGCGGATCAAAGCAGGTGTAAAGAGGCCGAAAGTATCCTATGCAAGAGGGGGACTTCGGTTTCACGGCGCCCAGGCGATTCGAATTGGTTGCCGCAACCTTCTCAAAAATCGCAGAACGTGCGGGCTTACGGTATCGCCTTTGCCGGCAAAAATCCGCTCGGTTTTCCGAACTTCCTACTGGGATGGGTCTTCAAATGCCGAGACGAGTGTGCGCCAGTCTGGTTTGCCGCGCGACGACGTATCTTCGAAAGCGGCAGCCAGCTTATACCATCCCGGCCGATTTCCCGGCTCGGCCCGGACGATGCGGCCCTCGATGACAATGGGAATGTTCGCGCCGCCTGGCCCGACCCCCAGCAGGGTAACTTCGATTTCGACGAGCTGATTCGGCTCAATCTTTCGAGGCGCGCGGAAACATACCCCTGCCTGGCTGATATTTTGCGTCAACAGAACCAGGGGATCGGGATCCCTCAGGCCTGCTACCGCTTTCAGACGAAGCGGCAGCCATGCAGTGAAGCGGGGATAGAGTCTTCGTTCGGGCATCAACGTCTCTTCTGGTTGTGTGCGAGCAAATGGCGGGGAGTGGGCTCTCACCGCGTACGATTCAAAATTTCCGAAACGGAACTGGTTTTACCGGGCGTGAGGTAGAAACTGAGCGGGCCGGCGCGACGAGTCCCTCTGGGTTTAAATTACAAAATCGTTCGCATGGTATACCGGCCGGCGGTTCAAAATCGCCTGTTTTCAAACGAAAATCAATATACTTATCCAAAAAGTAAAGGGAAGAACCGGTTGGAGCGGGCTGGAGAGAACCAAAGTACGAAGGTTGAACAAGCAGGCGCGACGGGGAATAGATATACAAAGAGTAGATAAGTGCATAGTAATCCTTCGGAGGAACCGACAGTTTTTAGGATGGTACTTTCTTCTCTATTCAATCGAAGTAGGTTCACTACCCCCCTTCCAGGCTCCCTCCGCGACAATCTTTCTACTTCTTTACGTCGTCCCTACCAAGTGTAAATTGAAGAAGCGTTATAGCTGTCATGTGCATCGACGATTTGGGGCTTAACTCGGGTCGCGAGGACAGGCGAAATGGAACGAAGAGGGGCTACCAGATTTCGATTGCGACTTGCCGTGGCCCTTACCTGGAAGGATAACGGTGGCGCCGTGGAAGGAAGTGAAGGACATAGCCGGGACCTGAACAGTCGCGGCATTTATGTAAATTCAATACGGACTCCGCCGTTGGGGGCACATGTGGAAATGAATGTGTTCTTGCCGCAAATGGGTTCGCCCACGCGTCCGGCGGAACTTCATGCTCAAGGCAGAGTGGTTCGAATCGATCCGCCGATTTCTCCCTCGCAAGCCGGGGGGTTCGCCGCCATGAACCACACGATGATTCTCCGCGATTCTCAGGGCCGGGTGCTGGACGATAAACAATCTTGGAAGGACATCGGGTTTGAAGACGGGAACGAGAAGGAATGAAGTGAGGTAGCACTCCGTATTGTGCGGGAATCAGGCGAAGAGGTCCCCGCGAAGCACGGCCGGCAGAGCGGCAGAGGTTGAATCGAGTTTTGTACTGGCTGTTGGCGCAGTGGTTGTCGGTATTGTTACCGAGACTCGTACGATGGGACTCAAGGGGCGTAAGCCTGTCCCGAGGTCCTTTGCATCGATCATAAATGAAGATTCTGATCACAGGTGGAGCGGGTTTCATAGGTTCAAGCATCGCGGAGAGCTACATTTTCGCGGGCCATGAAGTGGGCGTTGTAGACGATCTGTCCGCGGGTAAAAGAGAAAACCTTCCGGCAAGCGCGCGCTTTTTTTTCGGAGACATCGGAGACAACGCATTTCTGGAGAATGTTTTTGAAGAGATGCGTCCGGATGTCGTCAGCCACCATGCGGCGCAGATGGATATTCGCCGTTCCCTCCGGGAGCCGCAGTTCGATGCCAACATCAATATCATAGGTTCTCTCTCCGTGCTGGAGCGGTGCGTGCGATTCGGGGTCGAAAAGGTAATTTTTGCTTCGAGCGGCGGCGCAATTTATGGGGAACCTGGAACGCTGCCCGCGACGGAAGCAACCGCGGGCATGCCGATTTCCCACTACGGCGTCTCCAAGCTAGCCGTCGAGCGCTATCTTCATGCTTACCATCGGCTCTATGGTTTGCGATATTGCGCGCTGCGATACGCCAATGTTTATGGGCCCCGGCAAAATCCGCATGGCGAGGCGGGCGTGGTCGCGATATTTGCCGGACAGATGCTGCGGGGAGAAACCTGCACGATATTCGGTGACGGTTCAAAAACAAGGGATTACATCTTCATCGAGGATGTCGTCAGGGCCAATCTGTTGGCGCTCAATCGAGGCGAATGCCAGGTCTTCAATATTGGGCGCGGAATCCAGGTCAGCGACGCGGAAATGTTCGAAACGATCCGTCGCGCTGTGGGAATTGCGAATCAGCCCCGCTTCGCGCCGCACAGAAGGGGAGAGGTTCAACACATCTGTCTGGATTCGAGCTCCGCGTCTCGCGTTTTTGGCTGGGAGCCCGAGGTCGGATTGTCCGAAGGGATTGGAAAAACGATCGCGCACATCCGGTCAGAGTTCAGGGGAGATGCGACGATGAAATCTCTAGCGGGGCTCGAAGCAAGCCAGCCGTTATTTCAAGGGAGAACGCCATGAACCGGTCCGACCTTCCCTGGTTTGCAATCCGAGTGAAATCCCGATGCGAAAAAATGGTTTCGGAACTATTGCGGTCTAAAGGCTACGAGGAATTCCTGCCCCTGTACTGGTCCCGCCGGTTGTGGTCGGATCGCGTCAAGGTAATGGAAATGCCGCTTTTCGCGGGCTATTTATTTTGCCGGTTTGAACCGACCGAGCGCGCGTCGATCCTCGCGACCCCTGGAGTGTTTCTCGTTGTGGGGCAGGGAAGAACGCCGATTGAGATCGAATCCAGCGAAATCGAGAGCATTCGGCTGGCGATTGGTTCCGGACAACGCGTGGAACCTTGCCATGACCTGGAGGTTGGGCAGGCGGTTCGAATCGAGATGGGGCCCTTACGAGGGATCGAAGGCACATTGCTGCGGTTTAAGGGCGCCAACCATTTAATTCTAGGAGTACAGATTCTTCAGCGCGCCGTGGCCGTGCAATTGGATGAGAGTTGGGTGATCTCGACCAAGCCCGCAAGCCCATTGGCCAATAGGAAACAAATTAGCTCGACGGATTCAAATCGCCTGACTTCCACCGGCGCGCCGGCCTTTCATCCCGTGATTTCCAGTTAGTACCTCGAGAGCAATAACGAAGCCAATCTAACGCTTCGATCGAACCTGAAATCCCAGCCGGGTCGAACACAAAGGAATAAAAGCGAGTGGCAGAAAAGACATTAGCAAAGGAAATCGTCGTGCATCCGCGCGGGTCCTTAAGCACTCCCGCCAAAGTACTTTATGTGGAGCCGTTAGGCCCGGGTTCCTCGTCCGAAGCAGAATCCCCAAGTCTGGTGGAATACTGGTACGTCATTCGCCACCGTTTGCCCTTGATTTGCTTCATCGCTCTTCTGGGACTCCTCGCCGGCATCTTAATCAGCTTTATCGAGACTCCGGTGTATCAAGCCCGCGTTTCACTTGAGATCCAGAACCCGAGCGAAAGCGCTCTGAATGTTCGAATTGGCGATCTCGAGACCGAGGGCGGAACAATATCTCCGGAGGCATATTTGCCGACACAGGTTCAGATCCTGCAAAGCCTTACGTTGCGGCAGCGGACACTGGACCGGTTGAAGCAGCAGCAGATTCAAGCGGATTTAATAGCCGGGCCGCCGCGGCCCTCCTGGCTGGTCAGGCTTGGAGTCGCATCGAAACTGCCCGCGGGAGCTTCCCGGCCCAAGATTCCCGTCGAAACAAAAGTAAAGCTGGATGACAATACGCGCATCGTCGAAATCCTTTGCGATTCCCAAAGTTCCCAGTTGGCGGCGGCCTACGCAAATGCCCTGGCCAATGAGTACATCGATTCGAATCTGCAGGCGCATTCGGAAGCAATTAATCGCGCCCACGAATTTCTGATGCAGCAATTGGACGAAATCCGCGCCAATTTTCAGAAATCAGAGGACGAGTTGCAAGCGTATGGACGCTCTGCAAATCTGATGTTCACGGCGGATAAGGAAAGCGTGGAACAGGAAAAGCTTAAGGAAACCCAGGCAGCGCTCTCGGAGGCTCAGGCCGTCCGGATTCAAAAGCAGTCCGACTATCAAATCGCAAACTCCAGCGCAGCCGATTCGGTACCCCAGGTCCTGGACAACACAAGGCTGAGCGATTATCAATCGCAATTGGCGGGACTACGGCGACAACTAGCGGAATTGAGCTCTCAGTTTACCCCGGAACATCCCCGGGTCATGCAAATTCAAGCGCAGATTGACGACCTGGAAGAGACTCTCAAGAAAGAGCAAACCAATATTGTGGCTCGAATTCGAAACGACTATGAAGCCGCCCTGACGAGAGAAAGACTTCTGAATTCCGTTTACAGGAACCAGGCCAAGGTCGTGACCGAGCAGACACAGAAAACGACCTATTACAACATTCTGGAACGCGATGCGGACACCAACCGCAAGCTGTACGATTCCATGCTGGAGAAAGCGAAAGAAGCGGACGTCGCGGCGGCGATGCGCGGCAATAATGCGCGAATCATCGATCCAGCCGAGCCCCCGCCGTTGCCCTACAAGCCGAACTTCTTGTTCAACACGCTCATCGGGGCTTTTTCCGGCATCCTGGTGGGTGTGGTCGTGGTGCTCGGGCGGCAGACCCTGGATCGGAGCTTAAAGGCTCCGGGCGAGGCATTTTTTCATCTTCGGCTGCCCGAACTCGGCGTGATTCCCGCTGAAAATCCGATTTTGAGGGCCGGACAGGTTTCATCGAACGGCCAGCGGAAGCCATCCTCACTGGTCATGCTGAGTGCGACGCCGGCGGCGAAAGAGAGGACGAAAATCGGGTCCGTGGAATTGTCGGTGTGGCACGACAAGTCGTCGGTCATCGCGGAATCCTTTCGAAGCGCACTGACTTCGATACTGATTTCAGGAGAGAACGGTGTGTCGCCCCGCACGATTCTTGTCAGCAGTGCATCGCGCGCAGAGGGGAAAACTACGGTCGTGACCAATTTGGGAATCGCATTGGCTGAAATTAAGCAGAAGGTTTTGATCATCGACGCGGACATGAGACAACCGCGAATTAACGAGGTGTTCAATCTTTCAAACTCGTGGGGACTTAGCGATCTGTTGCGGGAGAAGAGTTTATTGGCTCAGAGTCCACTTGAGGCTCTAGTACAACGGACGGAAATTCCGAATCTTTATGTCATGACCAGTGGACCTCGCACCAACAGTATTACCAATCTCCTTCACTCCGACCGCATGGTGGAACTTCTCGATCGCCTGCGAATGGAATTCAGCACAATTCTGATCGATACTCCGCCGATGCTGCAAATTTCGGACGCGCGCATCCTGGGGCGGTTGGTGGACGCCGCCATTCTGGTGTTCCGCGCAGGTAAGACGAGCCGGGATGTGGCGATGGCTGCCAAGCAGCGCATGACGGACGATGGCATTCCGGTAATCGGAACCATTTTGAATGCGTGGGATCTGAAGACCATGAACCGCTACGGCTACGGCGGGCCCTATTCCGCGTATTAGGTGTATTCGTCTTGGTTCGAAAGCGCGCCTTACCCTGCCTCAATGATTTCCAAACCTAATCTCGATCTCCTGCCGCTGAGGCCGGAATGGGGCAGACAGACAATCGATATTATTCTTTCGGCCGCCGGGCTGATTGTTTTGTCGCCCCTTCTGTTGCTGATCGCCATGGGCATCGCTTGCGAGACGGGCTGGCCCATCCTGTTTTCACAGTGCCGCGTCGGGCGTGGCGGAAAGCCATTTCGTTTATTGAAATTCCGAACCATGCGAGTCGACAACAGCGGGGCTTGCATCACCGTCAGCGGAGACTCCCGAATCACGCCGGTTGGCCGGTTTCTCCGGAAATTCAAATTGGACGAAATTCCGCAGCTCTGGAATGTGGTAATGGCGGAAATGGCTTTGGTCGGGCCCAGGCCGGAAGTGCCCGAATTTGTGGACCTCGCGCAGCCCATTTGGCGGTCCGTGCTGCAAGTGCGGCCGGGAATTACAGATCCGGCTTCGATTGCCTTTCGTCAGGAAGAAAGACTGCTGGCGAAGGCTTCCGATCCGGTCGGGTTCTACCGCGAAACGCTGTTACCGACAAAACTCGCTATGAATCTTGCCTACATAAAGGAGCGCACTCTCTGGCTCGACATGAAAGTGATCCTGCGGACCGTTCGATGCGTCTCCAACGCGAATAAGGTCTGCTCCCAGGACACAGTTGTCCTTTCGCCAGGAGATTCGAAATGAGTTTGCAGTCCTTTATTCCTTTTTGCCGCCCTGCAATCGATAACGACGAAATCAGCGAGGTGGTCAGCACACTCCAGTCGGGTTGGCTGACGTCCGGACCGCGCACCGCGCAATTCGAAGCGGAATTTCAGAAATATGTCGGCGCCCGCCATGCGCTTGCTGTTAATTCGGGGACGGCCGCGCTTCATGTGGCACTGGCTGGCCTGGAGATTGGGCCCGGCGATGAAGTGATCACTACCCCGTTGACGTTCTGCGCGACAGTCAACGTGATTCGCCATGTAGGCGCAACCCCCGTTCTGGCCGATATCGGACCCGCTGGAAATATCGATCCGGCGAGCATCGCCGGACGAATCACAAAGCGGACGCGCGCCATCATTCCCGTTCACTTTGCCGGAACTCCCTGCGACATGGATGCGATTTGGGCCCTGGCTAAACAGCACAATTTGTTTGTCGTCGAAGATGCGGCGCATGCCGCCGGGACGCTGTATCGCGGCAAGCATGTGGGGGCCGAGAGCTTACCCAGTGACGCCGTGGCGTTCAGTTTTTATGCGACGAAAAATATGACGACCGGTGAAGGCGGCATGGTCCTCACGAACCGTGACGACCTGGCGGCCCGGATGAAGCGGCTGACGCTACATGGAATCAATAAGGACGCCTGGAACCGGTACGGCGAAGAAGGCACCTGGCGTTACGAGGTCACGGAAAACGGCTTTAAGTACAATTTGAGCGACCTGCAGTCCGCCGTGGGGATTCACCAACTTCGCAAGCTGGAACGATTCATTGAACAGCGCACAAAATATGCCGAGCTTTACTCGAGGGCATTCGCAGATATTGAGGAATTGGAGCTTCCCGAGCCGGCCGCGAACGGCCGCCACTCATGGCACCTCTATGTGCTGCGCCTGAATCTGGATCTGCTGGACATCGATCGCGCGCAATTCATTACGGAATTGAAACGGCGGCAAATCGGCGCAAGCGTGCATTTCATCCCCATTTTTCTTCACCCCTTTTTCAAGGAGTGGGCCAGTCTGCCGGAGAACGAATGTCCGCGATGCAGTGAACTGTACCCGCGGCTGGTATCTCTTCCGCTTTTTCCCTCGTTGACAGAAGCGGAGGCGCAGCATATCGCAGGCGCGGTGCGGGAAATCGTTACCAAATTCAGAAGGAGCCGGATCTCGCCGGTTCCAGGTTACACATCTGGACCCATTCTCGCTCCAGCGCTTGCCGACGCGGCGGAATGCGCCCCGGAAGGGAGCAGAACATGAAGATCAGGGTTCTGGCGCTATCGCTTCTTTTTGTCTTTGCATGCGGTGCACCTTTGGCGGGGCAAGTTCCCCAAGACCGGATAACAAGCGCCGACGCCGTGATTGGCCCGAACGATGGAGTCACGATTGTGGCGCTGGGCGCTGACGACCTCAGCAAAACCTGGCGCGTAAGCAGTACGGGCGAGTTGACGCTGCCCATGGTTGGAAAAATACATGCAGCCGGAATGACGACGGCGAAGCTCGAACTGGAACTGACTGCAAGATTGAAGCATTTCATCCGGGATCCCCAGGTAACCGCCTATATTTCAGAATTTCGAAGTACGTCGATCACAGTGGAAGGCGGAGTGGATAAACCCGGAAGATTCCAAACGGAGGGTCAGAAGACGCTACTGGGGATTCTGATGATGGCCGGTGGGACTAAGTCGCCCGGGGAGACTCTGAAAATCACGCGGCAATCTGAATACGGACCGATTCCCCTCCCGGGAGCCAGGAAGGATTTAGCCGGCCAATACTCAACGATCGAGTTGCCCGTGAGGGATGCAATGGATCCGAGCACTCCGGCCGCGAATCTTATCATGCAGCCCGAGGATGTCGTATCGGTTTCCATCGAGCAGCGGCTTGTTTTCATCATGGGGGAAGTAAACCGGCCCGGCGCCGTGGAATTGGTGACGAAAGATTCAATTTCAATCGTACAGGTCCTGGCGGTCGCAGGGGGAATGACAAAGATCGCGGCTCCTGGAAAAACGACAATTCTGCGTCGCGATTCCGAGGGCCGATACGACCCCGCTGGATCGGTGGACTTGAAAAAGATCCTGGCCGGAAAGAGCGAGGACAAGCTGCTCATTGCCGGTGACATCATCGTCGTGCCGACCAGTAATGCCAAGTTTTACCTGCAGTCAATCGCCATGTCCGCCGCCACGAGCGGGGTAACGAGCGGCTTTTTCATTCTCTCCAAATACTGAACAGGAACGGGCGGGTTAAATCTCAAAATGTTCGATCTTCACATCGACGGCGAAGCGTTGGCGGGCTGGGTCCAACGGAGGCTGGTGTCCAAAAAAATCAGGGCATTGGCTCCGCATGCCCTGAGAAAATTCTTCCTCGCTCATCGCCTGGCGATTGCCCGGCTATGGCAAACAAGCGCAATCGTGTTTTCTCTCGTTGCCGCGTTTCTGCTGCGCTTCGATCTTGATTTGCCCGCGACTGAAACGCATCGGTTGATGATCGGTGTGGCGATCGCGCTTGTCGCGAAGAACACGGCCTTCTCACTATTCGGAATCGAGCGAGGTTGGTGGCGCTTTGCGGGAATTGCCGACCTTGCCAGGATTGCCGCCGCCAATTTGGCCGGATCTTTGCTGTTCACAATTGCGACCCTGATGGTTGTGGGAGTCCAGTTCCCGCGGTCGGTCTATCTCATCGATTTCCTATTGTGCTTCTTCACCTCGGCGGGAGCGCGGTTCAGCGTGCGTTTGTATCATGAATTGGTACTCCGGGAAGTTTCTTTGAAAACGATTTCAAAAGGCGTGTTGATCTACGGGGCAGGAGCGGCTGGACTGAATCTGGTTCGCGAAATTCGAACCAATCCGGCTCTCAAGTACCGGATCGTGGGATTTCTGGACGACGATGTACTTAAAAGGAACTCCAGTTTGTCCGGTGTTCCGGTTCTGGGCACGGGCCGCGACGTAGCCCGCATTGTGGACAACTACCGAAATCATGCGACTAGCATCGAAGAAATTGTAATCGCCATGCCATCCGCATCCGGAAGGAAAGTCTCGGAAGCACTGGCCAATTGCCGGGCTACCGGCGTGCCATGCAAGACGATTCCGAGCCTTGGCGAATTACTGGCGGGAAAAGTAAAAGTCAGCCAGATTCGGGAAATATCGGTGGAGGATCTGCTGGGGCGAGACCCGGTGCAGTTGGAGCATGAAAGAATACGGGAGTCCATCACCGGGCTTTGCGTCATGGTGACGGGCGCAGCCGGATCGATCGGTTCGGAACTGTGCCGGCAGTTGATCCAATTCCAGCCGAAGTGTTTGGTGGCGCTGGACCAGGCGGAAAGCGATCTGTTCCGGCTCGAAATGGAAATTGCGGAGAGTTCGGGCTCCGTTCGAATCTGTCCCGTAATTGCCGACATTCAGAATTACGAGCGGATCGAAGAAGCCATCCGGGAATACGGCGTCAATTCGATCTACCACGCGGCTGCGTACAAACATGTGCCCATGATGGAGAACCATCTGATGGAGGCCGTGAATAACAACGTGATCGGTTTGCACAACGTGGTTCAAGCCGCGTCTCGAAACGGCGTGGGCTCTTTTGTCATGATCTCGTCCGATAAAGCCGTTAATCCGACGAACATCATGGGATTAACCAAGCGCGTTGCCGAATTGGTGGTGTCATCGAAATCCAAATCGAAGCTGGCGTCGGCGACGCGGTTTGTCTCCGTTCGATTCGGCAACGTGCTGGGAAGCAATGGAAGCGTGGTGCCCATCTTTCGCGCACAGATTGCCAGTGGCGGCCCGGTCACGATTACGCATCCCGAGATGCGCCGATATTTCATGACCATTCCCGAGGCCGTGCAGCTTGTGTTACAGGCATCCACCATGGGAAAGGGTTCGGAAGTGTTTGTTCTGGACATGGGGGAGCCGGTGCGCATTCTCGACCTGGCGCGCAATATGATCCGGCTTTCCGGTCATGAGCCGGATGTGGATATACCGATACGATTTGTGGGACTGCGTCCGGGAGAGAAATTATTCGAGGAGCTGTCTTGCGCGGGCGATCAGGTTCTGCCCACCTGCCACGAAAAAATCATGATCTTTTGCGGTCCGAGTCTGGTGATGGAATCCGCCCAGCGATGGATCGAGGAACTTAAAGACTTGTTAACTCAACGCAATGACCCGGAAGTGTTAGCGCATATGATGCGGATCGTTCCGGAATACCAGCCGAGCGAAAAGTGGAGCGCTGCATTGAGCGCCGGTCAAACGAAAGCCAGAGCCGCAGTCGGAGCGTGAAGTCGCTTCCTGGCCCGCCTGAATCGAAAACTACGTGCACAACTCAATAAAACAAGACAAGGCGTTCGCGGTAGGAGCAGGCGCGCCGCGCGTCATTCAATTTTCAACGCGGGAACCAGTGGCCGAATTCGCCGATTTTGACAGGATTCAAGTGGGGGACGAGGCGCAGTTCGATAAAACGGTTAGCGCCGACGATGTGGAGGATTTCGCAAAGTTGAGTGGGGACCGCAATCCGTTGCACATGGACGATGGCTTTGCCGCGCGGACTTATTTGCAGCGGCGTGTTGTACACGGAATGCTTCTGGGAAGTTACGTCTCCGCGCTTGTCGGAATGCACTGCCCCGGGCCGGGCGCGCTTTGGAGTCAGCAGAATTTTCGCTGGCCTGCGCCGGTTTTTATCGGAGACCGGATTCATTTCCAGCTTCGACTTACCCACAAATCCACCGGCGCGCGGACATTGACGTTCACCGTGAACGGAGTCAACCAGGACGGGAGAGTGGTTATGGAAGGTGAAGGAACTGTAACTGCACTGGAAGAGCGGCGCACGACCCGGGAATTGTCCATTGGCGAGCGGGTTGCGTTTGTGAGCGGGGCGTCCAGCGGTCTGGGCGCGGCAATTGCTTCCGCACTGGCGGAAGCGGGAGCTGCCGTTGCCATCCAATATCTAAATGAAGCCGCCGCCGCCGAGGAAATTTGTGCTGGAATTAATTCCAGCGGGGGCCGCGCCATCGCGATTCAAGCCGACATTCTGGATCAAGCTTCGGTGATGATCGCTGTTCAAAAAGCCCACGAAAAATTAAACCGCCCATTCAATCTGCTGGTCAATTGTGCGGGAAGCGCGTTTGAGCCGCGCTCTTTCATGCAATCAAATTGGGACGACGTTCAATCGATGCTCGATCTCCATCTTCGCGGGGCCTTCCACTGTTGCCAGGCGGTTGTCCCCTGGATGATCGAACAAAAATCGGGACGTATCGTCAATATTGGATCGGCATTCACTCGCGGCACGCCTCCCCCCAATTGGAGCAGTTTCCTGATTGCCAAGTCCGCGATGAAAACGTTGACTCAATGTCTGGCGACCGAACTTGGACCTCAGGGAATCCGAATCAACATGGTTTCCCCGGGACTGGTCGAAACGGAATCCATCGCGGGAATGCCGGAGCGCCTGCGCAAGGTCCAATCGATGCAGACTCCCCTGAGAAGGCTCGCGACATCGGCAGAAGTTGCCGCCGTAGTTTTGGCGCTCTGCTCTGAGGCCGGCGATTTCATAACAGGTACGGAAATACCGGTGTGCGGAGGTTTTCAGGCATAGCCAGGCAACTGCCCATGATTCCATCCAAACAAATTCGCGCGGCAATTGAAGTTTTCCTGCAGCAGCAGCGATGGCATCAGGCCCACCTGCAATTGGGCGATTTATGGCGTCAGGAACCGACGGCAGCCAATGCCGGTTACGTCTTATCGTGCTACGAACGAATGCGAGGACAATTACCGGCGGTAACGTGCCGGATAAGTTTTCTGCGCTCTATGACGGTTGAGCCGGTCATTCCCCTGTTGCGTGCGGCCGCCCGGGTTGCCGGAATCGACCTGGAAACGCAGGTCGGTCAATTCAATTCCTACGCGCAGGAGATTCTCGATCCCAGCAGCCAAGTGTATTCGTTCGATCCCTCCATTGCGGTTCTGGCGATTCAAACGCGCGATGTCCTGCCCGAAGTCTGGGAGGCTTACACGGACTTGCTGACGGAGGAGTTGGATCTTGCGATCGATCGCCTCCTCGTGGAATTGTCAAACTGGATTCGAACATTTCGGCTTCGTAGCAATGCATCCCTGATCGTTCACACATTCGAAAAGCCGGGAGGTAGCGCGGGAATCTTGGATGTCCAGGGCAAACACGGGCAGATGGATGCCGTTGACCGGCTGAACAGGGAACTCCGGGAAATTTGCCGGGGCCAAAGGGGCGTCTACGTCCTGGATTATGAAAATCTCATTGCGCGTCACGGTCGAAGCAAGTGGCACGACGAGCGCAAATGGTTGACGATGCGGATGCCGTTTGCAAATGACAGCTTTGTTCCACTCGTGTCCGAGTGGTTGAAATTCGTTCATCCCCTGACCGGAACGACATGCAAGGTGTTGGCAGTGGATTTGGATAACACCCTGTGGGGTGGTGTTTTGGGCGAAGACGCCGCTGCGGGGTTGCGCGTGGGGACAGAATACCCCGGCGCTTTCTACAAGTCGCTCCAGCGCGTGCTGTTGGACCTCAACCGTCGGGGCGTCCTGTTGGCGGTTTGCAGCAAGAACAATCACGACGAAGCCATGTCGGCTCTCGAAAATCTTCCCGGCATGTTGCTTCGGCCGGAACACTTCGCCGCTTTCCGAATCAACTGGCAGGACAAAGCTCAAAATTTGCGCGAGATTGCCGGGGAATTGAATGTGGGAATCGATTCGATCGCTTTTCTGGATGACAATCCGGTTGAGCGACAACAGGTCCGCGCGGAATTGCCCGAAGTGAAAGTTCTGGAGCTTTCCGCCGATCCCCAAAGCTATGCGGCAGTGGTGCGCGATTGCCCGCTGTTTGAGACACTTTCGATTTCGACGGAAGATGGGGAGCGAACGCGGCTCTATCGCGGACAGCAGGCGCGCGCCGAACTGGCTGAAACAGCGAGTTCCCTGGAAGATTTCTACAGGTCGCTCGATCAGGAAATCTCAATTGCGCCGTTGGTCCCGGAAACCATCGTACGAGTGGCTCAACTCACGCAAAAAACGAACCAATTTAATGTCACAACCCGGCGCTACAGCGTACAGGAGATTGAGGAGATAGCAGGGAAATCCGATTGGAAAGTCCATACCGTCCGGGTGAAGGATCGTTTTGGCGATAACGGTATCGTGGGCGTTCTCATCACTAAAATTATCCGCGACGTCTGTGAAATCGACACCTTCTTGCTGAGCTGCCGCGTCATTGGTCGAACCATCGAGACAACGATCCTGCGTCATCTGTCGGATGCCAGCAGGGCCGGAGGCGCAAGGTTTTTGCAGGGATGGTTTGTTCCGACGGAAAAAAACATGCCGGTGCGGAACCTTTATTCTTCTCATCAATTCGAGCGAATCGCCTCGCGCGGGACAGCCACTCTGTGGAGATTGAATTTGCAGGAGGCGGAAATTTCCCGGCCGGAATGGATTCGCCTGAACGTCGGCGACGGTACCTTGCGAGCAGAGCAAGCCAGTGCTTAAAAGAGTCCTCACGATTGTCGCGGATGTATTTCAGGTGGATGAATCGACCCTTGGTCCGGGTTCTTCGCCCGACACGATTGAAAGCTGGGACTCGCTTCACCACTTGAGTTTCGTCGTGGCGCTGGAGCAGGAATTCGGCGTGGAAATCTCGCCCGAGGAAATTGAAGAGCTTCTCTCCGTCGAATTAACCGCAGCATTGATGGAAGAAAAACTGCAGGCGTGCGGCGTTCCTGAATCCGATTAACCAATGAATCCTGAAACCATTGAAACCGCAGTCACGCTGGACACCCTGCGGAATGCCAGATTCATGCGCATTCAGCCAAGCAAGGGCTGGATTTCGCTGAAACTCCCGGAACTCTGGGCCTATCGCGAACTTTTTTATTTTCTCGTCTGGCGCGATGTCAAAGTCCGCTACAAACAGACGGCTCTGGGCGCGGCCTGGGCGATCATCCAACCGCTCTTCACCGTCCTGATTTTCAGTTTATTTTTTGGGCGTCTTGCCAAGATCCCGTCGGACGGCATCCCTTACCCGCTGTTTTCTTTTACCGCGCTGGTGCCCTGGACATTTTTTTCTTACGGGTTGAACCAGTCCTCGAACAGTCTGGTGGGTAGTTCAAACCTGATCACCAAAGTTTATTTTCCACGGCTGGCGGTTCCCATATCCTCCGTGATTGCCGGCGCGGTCGATATGCTCATCGCCTTCGGCATCCTGCTGTTGATGATGGCGTATTACCACATCGCTCCATCGGGAAACGTATGGTATTTGCCGGTGTTCTTCCTGCTCACGTTAATTACATCGCTGGGGGTGGGACTCTGGCTTTCCGCACTGAATGTGAAATTTCGCGATGTGCGTCTGATGCTTCCTTTTTTAGTGCAGATCTGGATGTTCGCCACGCCGATCGCGTACCCCAGCAGTTTGCTGCACGAGCCGTGGAGGACGGTGTACGGATTGAATCCGATGGTGGGCGTGGTCGAAGGTTTTCGCTGGGCGCTGCTCGGCGTGAAGACGCCGCCGGGGCCGATGGTCTTTGTTTCCGCCGCAATTTCGGTTCTGCTGCTTTTCGGCGGCGCTGTCTACTTCCGGCGCATGGAAAAGACATTCGCGGATCTGGTATGAGCGAATTTCAATATTTGCAGGCGTCAATTATTTCAGGAGCTTCGCGATGAGCATCGAATTTCGTTATCTCACGCTGGACGAATATCCGCGCGTCAGCCAATTCCTCGATGAATACTGGGCGAAGAATCATATCTACGTGAGGGAACGGTCGCTTTTCGATTGGACGTTTACGCGAAAAAATCATTGGGAGGGCGAAACGTACAGTTTCGCCGTGGCGGAAGATGGCGGCGAAATCGTTGCGATTCTTGGAGGAATTCCGTTCACATTCAATTGCTTCGGCAAATCCTCAAAAGCGGTTTGGATCGTCAATTATGCGGTCCGGCCCGACCATCGGCGCGGACCCGCCGCACTGAAAATGTTGAGTACATTTCGCAAGCCTCCGTTTCAGGCGGTGATTGCTTCCGGACTGAATCCGGCCAGCTCCGTCATTTATAAAGTGCTTCGTGGAATTGTGCTGCCGGAAATGCCCCGCCACTTTGCGATTTTTCCCAACTCGGGAAAACGCATGACCGATTTACTCCAGCTCACTTATCCGGAATGGACGCGGGAAAGGGCGGAAAGCTTGGCTCAGGCGTTTGTCACTCCAGTCGTCGGCGCACAAGGGGTTGAGCACGGCAATGGGGTGCCGGCCACCTGGGATGAAATCGATGTGCCTGCAATCGCTTCGAAAACTGTGGGGGCCATGCGCGACGCGGAATATCTGAACTGGCGCTACGTGGATCATCCAAGTTTTAAGTACAGTATCGTGACAGTGCCGGAGGGCAACCGCAGCGGCCTTGCCGTCTGGCGTTTGGAGCCTATTCAACGCGAAGCACCTGAAGGGCGTGTCGTCGTGGACCATCTTGCCCGGCTGGTGGAATTCCTGCCCGCGTCGGAAAAGAATGGCCGTGATTTGATCGCCGCGATGCTGCCGGAAATGCAGAATGCCAACGCGCTGGGCGTGGATTATTATGGGTACCACGGACCATCGCGGTGCATCCTCCAGCAGAACGGCTTGCGAAACATCGAAGCGCATCCGGACGGGGCGCTGATCCCCTCCAGATTCCAACCGCTCGATGTCCACGGCGGAGGAATCCTCAATGCAATGTTTGTGCAGGAGGGTTTACCTGCTTGCACAACAAATTCCGATTGCGCCTGGTATTGGACAAAATCAGATTCGGATCAGGACCGCCCGAACTGAACCCTTTCGTAGTCTCGACCTATCCCGCAACCTCCGGGAAAAGGAGAAATGCGCATGATCCAGGATAACTGGCAACTCCACGCCGTGATGTATCACTACGTTCGCAACCTGCCCGACACGAAATATCCGCGGATCAAAGGCATGATGCTTGACGAATTCCGTACGCAAATCGCCTGGTTTGCTTCGCGCTACGAAATGGCGACGCTGGATATGGCGCTTGAATTTCTCCAGGGAAATTACAAGCCCGCAAACGATCTGTGTATTTTGACCTTCGACGATGGCTTGAAGGAACACTATACCGACGTGGCGCCGATCCTCGCGGAATACAAAATACAAGGATTGTTCGGCGTGATTACGTCGGCAATCGAAGATCATATCGTCGCACCCGTGCACATGAATCATTTCCTAACGGCGGAGTTGGGGTTCGACGCCTACCGTGCCGAGTTTCTTAGCTGGCTGCAGGATAGCAGGCCCGAAGCCCTGTCATCGGCTCAAGTCGATACGCAAGTCGCGCGATACTCCTACCCCCTCGATTCTCAGGAGGCAGCACGCTTCAAGTTTTTTTTTAATTTCGCTCTCGATACGGACATTCGAGACGCCGCGGTCAAAGCCGTGTTTGACAAGCACATCGGGGACGAGGAGAGCTTTGCTCGCGAACTGTATATGAACTGGGAGGAAGTTCGAAAAATTCAGCGCGGCGGGATGCTGGTCGCGGGTCACACGCACTGGCACAGGCCGCTCTCCACGCTGACCGATGTAGAAATGGACGCGGATTTGTGCGTCTCCCGGAGCCTTTTGGATCAGAATCTCGATGAGCAGAAATTATGGCCGTTCAGTTATCCGTACGGGAAAAAGAATTCGTATTCGGAAACGGCGATGCGAAAGCTGCAGCAACTGGGATTTACATGCGCCTTCAATACCGAAAGCGGCGTGAACACCGCGAAGACCCCCGTATTTGAATTGAATCGCGTCGATTGCAATGGAGCGATCGAACGGTTGAATGCCTGAGGGAATGTGACCTTTACCGGAACAATATCGGTTGTGATTCGCGTCAGGAATGAAGGGCCCGCGCTTCGCAGGGTGCTGGGCGCATTGAAGGCCCAACACGTCATCCCGCTCGAGATCATTGTCGTGGACAATGAGTCTTCCGATGACAGCCGGGCGATCGCCGTGGAATTCGGCGTGAAAATTCTGGACATTTCACGGGCGGATTTCACTTATGGCAGGGCGCTGAACCTTGGCATCCGCCGTGCGGCGGGTGATTTCATCTGTATCCTCAGCGCGCATTCCTTGCCGATCGGGCCGAGTTTCCTGCAGAACGCGCTTGCGCCGTTCGAAGATACAAACGTCGCCGCAGTGCGCTGCCTTTCGGTCACCAGCCGCGCGGAACTCGAGAACTGGACAAAATTCAGCGCACTCGAATGGCCCGTGGAAATTGAAACGGTGATTTCCAGAGCGCCGGTCAATTGCGCGTCCATGATTCGGCGTTCCGTATGGGAGCAAATTCCCTACGATGAAACGCTCGCGGCGGTGGAAGACAAGTTCTGGGCCTTTCAGGTGCTGCAGAGCGGGTACCGAATCCGCAACAGCAGCGCTGTGTACCTGTACGTGAAGGATTTCAGCTTCGGCGAAAAAGTGCGAAAGCTGAATTCGGATCGTCTCGAGTTTTTCAGAAAAACCGGAAAGCAATGGCAAGAGCCGCCGGTCAGTTTTGCGCGTCTGATCTACAACGCATTTTATAACATCCCACGCAGGGCCTTCCGCTCCGCCATCTATGAGGCGGCGCTCTACGCCTGCCTCAGAACCATTCCGTATCAGTTGAAACGAAAGCAAAAAACAGTCTGACCTGATTCCCGGAAGCCATAAAACCCCATAAAACCAATGAGAAGAATCGCCGTCATTACGGGATCGCGCGGGGAATGGGGCTACATTCGGCCCGTTCTGCGCCTGATTGAAAAAGAACCGAGCCTGGACTACTGCATCATCGCCACAAACATGCATTTGCTGCCCACGTTCGGGATGAGCGTTCACGAAATTGAAAAAGACGGGTTTCATATCGATGAAAAAATATACATGGCCTTTGACGGCTACACGGCCGCGACCATGACGAAATCTCTGGCCTGTTTTCTGATGGAATTGCCCACCACCCTCGAGCGCATGAGACCCGACATCATTCTGCTTGCGGGAGACCGCGGCGAACAATTGATGGGGGCGATCGCGGGTTTGCACCTCGGCATTCCCGTCGCACATATTCAAGCGGGCGAGCTTTCCGGAAACGTCGATGGCGTCGTGCGGCACTCGATCACCAAGCTGGCTCATATTCACTTCGCCGCAAATGAAGCGTTCGCCGAACGCGTGCGCCGCCTGGGTGAACAGGATTTTCGAATCTTTGTCACGGGAGCGCCCCTTGTGGATGAGCTGACCAGCGGTTTGGTCACGACAGGCCCCGAGCTGCGGACCCGATACCGGTTGAAGGAAGATGAGCATTTGATTTTGACGGTTCAGCATCCGGTCACCGAAGAAGAAGAGGCCGCCGGCGATCAGGTAAATGAAACGATCAACGCGCTCATGGAAATTAACTGGCCCACGATTTTTGTTTACCCGAACGGCGACGCCGGAAGCGATCAGATCCGATCGCGCCTTCTGAGCCTCAAGCGGCCTCACATCCGCATGGTTCGAAACCTGCCGCGCAGGGATTATCTGGGTCTGATGAAGCTGGCGGATGTGGTGGTGGGAAATTCAAGCAGCGGGATTATGGAAGCGCCAAGCTTCGGTACGCCGGCTGTCAACATCGGCCGGAGGCAGATCGGGCGGCCACAAGCGGCCAATGTCGTCAACGTGGGCAATCACAAGGACGAGATTGTCACGGGAGTCCGGCTGGCGACCAGTCCTGAATTTGTAGCCCGCGCGCACGGGGCGCAGAATCCCTATGGCGACGGAACGGCTTCGCACAAAATCGTTTCCATCCTGAAGGAAATTGAAATCAACCAGAAGTTGCTGCAAAAGGAGATGGCGTACTAGCGAAGCGCTGAATCTCCCGATCGAGGGAGAACGCGAATTCGCTCATCGCATTTCATGTTGAAGCTGCCCGATCTGATTATTTATTCCACCGAAGCCTTGCGGGATGGGCTCAAGCGCATGACCGAAAACCGGAGAGGCGTTCTATTGGTTTGCGATGAGGACGGCCATCTGGTCGGAGTGCTCAGCGACGGTGACGTTCGCCGCAGCCTGCTCGACAATACGCTCTTAATTTCTCCAATCAAGAATGTGATGAACACAGACCCGATCTCCGCTTCCACAATTCAGGAAGCCACGGAGTTGCTGCACCGTCTGAACCTGGTGGCCGTGCCCGTTGTGGATTCAATGGGAACAATTCAAGAGGCGGCGATTGAATATGAAGATTCCGTACTCGTGCTGACCAAGGACGCGGCGGAATCCGAGTCCGAAATTCCCGTTAAAACGGGAGCGCTGGCGATTATTCCGGCGCGCGGGGGGTCGAAGCGCATCCCCCGGAAAAATCTTGCCACCGTGGCCGGAAAAAGTTTGCTGGCGTGGACGATTCAGTCCGCCATGAACGCCCGGGGCGTTTCTCATGTCCTGGTCTCGACCGACGATCAAGAGATCGCCGACGCTGCCCGCGCCCTGGGCGTCGATGTGCCCTGGCTGCGTCCAGAATCGCTGTCGACGGACACAACGACCACACACGACGTGCTGGTTCATGCGCTGAATTGGGCGGTTGAGAAACTAAGCCCCGCGCCCGTATTCGCGGTACTGCTCGAGCCCACGGCTCCGCTACGAACCGGGGAGCAGATTGATCGGGCAATTTCGCTCCTGATGAATTCGGACGCGGATTGCGTCGCGGCCGTATCCGAGTTGCCCCACGTATTTCACCCGGAGGAAGTCCTGATCGTGAAAAGCGGCGAGCTTCACCCTTATTTGCGGGATCAAACCATGGATACGCGCCGGCTGCGAAATGAACAGACGCCTGCGTATGTTCTGAATGGCCTGGTGTATGCGTTCCGAATTCAATCCGTGTTGTCTGGGAACGGCCTGTTTGGGCGGAAGACGATCCCATTGATTACCCGCTGGGAAGATTTCCTCGATATCGATACGCCACAGGACCTGGAAATGGCGAATTTCATAATCGAGCGCTCGCACTCTCATACCTAAGGACGGAAAACCGCGATGCAAAAAGTGATTCATTTCGAAGGACGGTCGATTGGCCAGTCGCAACGCTGCTTTTTGATTGCGGAAGCGTGCGACAACCATTTGGGCGACATCGAAGTCGCCAAGGAAATGGTGAGGCAGGCCAAGGCCTGCGGCGTGGACGCCATTAAATTTCAGCACCATCTTCCCGATGAGGAGATGCTGCGGGACGACGTACCCATGTCGGGGAATTTTGAAATCCCCCTGTACGAATTTCTTCAGCGCTACGCGCTGAAATTGGAGCAGCACTACGAACTATTTCAGTATTGCAAAGACCTGGGAATCATTTATCTCTGCACTCCCTTCAGCCGCAAGGCCGCGGAAGAAATCAATGAAATGGGCGTGGGCGTTTTCAAAATCGGCTCCGGAGAGCTGACGGACCTGCCGACCCTGAAAGTGATTGCAGCCTTCGGCAAGCCCATGATCCTTTCGACGGGGATGGCCGAATGGCACGAAATCGACGAGACGATGGAAACGCTTCGTCCGATTAACGACCGGATTGCATTGATGAACTGCGTTTCCGAATATCCCGCCCGCCATGCGGATGTGAACTTGAATGTAATTCAGCTCATGGAGCGCCGTTACGATGCGATTGTCGGGCACTCGGATCATACGCCCGACATTTATACGTCCATTGCCGCCGTGGCTCTTGGTGCGAAGCTCATCGAAAAACATTTTATTCTCGACCGCCGGCAGCCCGGTCCCGATCGCAGCGTTTCGATTGAGCCTTACGAATTTTACGAACTGGTGAAGGCCGTGCACAACGTGGAACAGGCTCTCGGAAACGAGAAAACCGTTCACGACCTGGAACTACCGATCCGTTCCTGGGCGCATCGCAGCGTCGTGTCATTGCGCCCCATTGCGAAGGGTTCGCGGATCGTGGCGGACATGGTCTGGACCAAACGCCCGGGCACCGGAATCGCCGCCAGGCACATGGAAGAGATTATTTCCCGTACGGCTGTCTGCGACATTCCGGCCGATCATTTAATTCGCTGGGACGAACTCGAGTAAATGCGTTCTCCATTCGGCTTAACCCATCGGAACGAAGGAAATTTAAATTCCCTTGGCGCGCAACGGCGCCGTACAAAGGCCCAATCTTGAGCGACATCGTAATCTCCGCGCGGGGGCTTTCCAAACAATACACCATTGGAAGCGCCCAGAATCGCAATGCCACGCTTCGCGATCAAATTGCCGAAACCGTGACGGCTCCGTTTCGAGCGCTTCGTTGGGCGTGCAATTCCAGGCGCAGGTCCGAGGCAAAAAGCAAGGGCGCCTTTTTGGCGCTGGACGATGTTTCGTTCGATGTACGCCAGGGGGATGTGGTCGGCGTCATTGGACGGAACGGCGCCGGCAAGAGCACGCTGCTTAAAATCCTCTCGCGCATCACAGAACCCTCGAGAGGCCATGCGGATATTCTGGGACGTGTCGGCTGCCTGCTGGAAGTCGGCACCGGATTTCATCCGGAGCTGACCGGTCGCGACAACGTATACCTCAACGGTGCGATTCTAGGAATGCGGCGCGAAGAAATTGCGCGCAAATTCGACGAGATTGTTGACTTCGCGGAAATTGAAAAATTCCTGGACACGCCTGTCAAGCGATACTCGACGGGCATGTATATGCGTCTCGGCTTTGCAGTCGCAGCAAGCTTGGATCCTGAAATCCTGGTCGTCGATGAAGTCCTTGCCGTGGGCGACGCCACCTTCCAGAAAAAGTGCCTGGGAAAGATGGCGGGAGTCGCGAAGGAAGGGCGCACGGTCATCTTCGTCAGCCACAACATGCCGGCCATTCAATCCTTATGCAATCGCTGCCTGTTCATTGAGTCGGGGCGATTGAAAATCGCCGGCAGCCTGCAGGACGGCGTCAGCATGTATCACCGCAGCCTCGGAGAAAGCCAGCAGGACGACGTTGCGGATTCGCGAGAGATTGCTCTTACGTCGCTCACCGTGAACGGGGCAATCGGCGCGCCAGTGGACGCTTCGCGACCTATGCGATTTGAATTTGAACTGGGCGCGCGAGTTCCATTTTCCGGATTCAGAATGTTTCTCATTATTGAAAATCCGCAGGGCACGGCCGTAGTCCATTCCGTAATCAATGAACGCAGTTGCAAAGAGATCGACGGGCCCGGCCACTATCGCATCGCCGTGGAAATGCCCGCGCTGTGGCTCACGCCGGGCATGTACACGGCGTACGTCAAATTGATCTGCAACGGCGTTAGTCTCTCGGGCAGGTATTTTTCCGACAAGCTGCTGCTGATGGTGGAATCGGATTACGATCCCGACGCGGCTCCCGGCGTCCTGACGCCGCCCGTGACGTGGATCGTTTCCTCTCCGGCGCGTTCGAACGTGGAAAACATTGACAGTTTGGATTTGTTCGAAGAACTGAATTCCGCATCGCCCTCCGCCCATGACTAAGCCACGACTGCTGGTACCGATGAGTCTCCAGTTCTCCGTCCGGTACCTGCTGAGGACTGGATTGCTGCAAATGATCGGCGAATTCGCGCAGCCGGTGCTTCTGCTCGGCTGGGAAGACAATTCACTCGAGTTGGAACTTAAGGAACAAGGATTTGAAGTTCACTCGATGACAAAGGCGCAATGGGGCGGACGGTACGAGACGGCTCGTTCGATCATGAATCACTGGCACATGGGGATGCGCAATAGTCCTTCGACCGCGATTCGAAATCGCCGTCTAAACATCGACCGCAGTCTGGGTGAAAAAGTTAAAAAGGGGCTGCGACAGGCGGCGCGCACATCAATGCTTGCCGCTCCGGGTGGTTTGAGGCGGGCGAAAGAGCGGGAATCGCAATTGTTCTGGACGGATACGAATGCCGCTGCGGTCGAGCGGCAACTCCAGGCAGTTGAAGATCGACGCAGTGTTTTGTCTCACACCGTTCCTGATGGATGAAGAAATGACGGTTCGAATGGCCACCCTTTCGGGCGCGCCAAGTTCGACTGCGATTTTATCATTCGATAATCTTACAACGCGACCGTGGATTCCGATCACGTTTGACCTGTACATGCTATGGAATCGCCACAACTCTGCACAATTGCTGCGAGGATATCCGGCCGCGGCGGAACGCGACGTAAAAATCGTCGGCAGTCCGCAATTCGATTTTTACTGGAGACCGGAATTTCTTTGGAGTGAAAATGAATGGCGCCGCAGGCTCGCGCTTCCGACCGGCCGTCCCGTTCTCCTCTTCGCGGGAGGCTATTACACTTGCGTTCCGCACGAACCGCAATTCCTCAGGCAACTGGACGATGCCATCGAAGCGAATGAAATACCGGGGAAACCCTTGATCCTGTTCCGGCGCCATCCCGTCGATCCGATGGGGCGCTGGGAGGGAGTGCTGCAGCGCGCGAAAAATATCGTCCTGGATAATCCGTGGAATCTTGGAGCGAAGGTTCTGGGCCATACAAACATCAGCTTTGACGATATCTGCAAGCTGGCATCGACATTGTGCTACAGCAACGTGCACGTCAACGTCGCCTCCACGATGACTGTCGACGGAGCAATTTTCGACAGGTTTCAAATCGGCCCCGCATACGATGACACCCCATCGCGCAAATACGATCGCGCATCCATCGAGGTCTACTACCAGGAACATTTCTTGCCGATTGTGGAGTCGAAGGGCGTGGCCATTGTGCGAAGCCGGCAGGACCTGATCCAATCGGTTAGGACAGGGTTTACGAATCCGGAGGAACAGTCCGAAGGCCGCCGCCGCATCGTCCAGGAAATCTGCACATTCGACGACGGCAGGTGCACGGAAAGAGTTGGATCGGCGGTCCGTGAATTCGTCAAAGCGGCGGTGCTGCGGCCGGATTCGGTACTGTCTTCTCCGCTCTAGGATCGTCGCGATGCTATTTCTTACACCGGAACAAATGAATGCCGCGCGCCAAAGCGTTCGGCGCGGCGATTGGTACCAGGGAATGAAGACCGCCACGGGCCCTCTGCGCTCATCGGTTTTTCGCATCGGGCGCGGCCTGCGTCGCACGCCGCCGCAAAGTGGCGGAGAGAAACACGATTCGTTTGCAGTCCCTATGTTTTCCGCGCACATATTTCCTCTCTACGTATCCAAGGCGAAAGACCTTGAATTACCGACGGGCCTCGACAGCCTATTCTGCGATGTCGACAGACAGATCCTAGGAAAATATCGCCTGGCGGGCGGCGCCTACGGAAAGGTTGAGTTCGGTCTCTCCGATCGATTTTCAGAGAACGAGGACGCTCACGCTCGCGATCGATTGGTGTGGGCGGCGCGTTTTGCTCGAGCGTCGGCGTTCGGGCATCCGAACGCATTAAAGGCGCTTCGCGAGAGCTGGAAGAAATGGCTTCAGCTTTCACGCGGCACGGTCGTGTCCACGGCTTACACGGCATCGGAGCGCATCGCGTCCATCTCGGAATGCCTGTTTTGGATGAACCAGCGCGCAGGCAACGCGGACGCGGCCGAAATCGTCTCAATGAAAGGTCAACTCTGGAAGGACGCATGCTTTCTTTCATCTCATATCGAAACCCGCCTCGGAGTTCACAATCATCTCCTGAATAATGCCAGAGGATTGTTCCGCGCTTCTCGTGTCCTCGCCGATCTCGAAGAGGCCGCTGCCTGGCAGGAACAGGCGCTTCGTCTGTGGGACGAGTTTTTCCCCAGGCTGATTCTGGAAGATGGAACTTTCGCCGAGCAGTCGAGTCATTACCATTTGCTCCTTTGCAGAACTGCACTCGAATATTTCCTCGCAGCCCGCTTGTCTCATTGGCCATTGCCGTTTCTAGCGGAGTCAAAGCTCTCCGCCATGTTCCATCTCGCGAACCACCTGCTCCGCCATGACGGGTCGCTCCCACGGTTTGGGGACAATTCGCCCGATCACACGGTGGAAGATCTGTGGGGACTGCTGGCGGCAGCTCGTCACTATGAACTTCTGAAAGCTCGCCCTCGACACGCCGCCGTTACCCCCTTGACTTTGCTGTACTGCGGCATGGCTCCACGAATCGAAGATGTGCCCTCGCGGTCCCAATCCAGTTTTTTTCCTGACGGTGGATTTATGTTTCTCCGCTCAAAAGACGAATCCATGGACCTGACAGTGCACGCCGATCCGCGTCCGGAAACATGCGCGCATGGCACCGCCGGGCGCGGAAGTTTTGAACTGCGGAAGAGAGGACATGTGATCGTACAGTCGCCGGGAAGTCTATTGAGCTCCTCCCACGTGCGCAGCGCATGGTCGCATAGCGGATTGGCCGAAAACTGTACGTGTTTAAGCGGGCTGGCTCCAGCCGTAAGGACCGAAGACCGGAGATTCACTCCGGTGAATTATGCGCTACGCGGCGGCGCCTGGATTTTCCAAAGCGCCCACGAAATCGGTTTTCGTTGGTACGGGTTCGAACGGTTAAGATCCGACATCGTGCTGGACCGAACCTGGAGAATCGATTCAAACGATGAGGTTTGGTTTGAAGAGCGCATCGCTGGAACCGGTGAAGTCCTGTTCGAATCGCATCTATACCTGGGCGAGGGTCAATGGAAAGAGGTTCGATTCGAATCGCGCAGCGAAGCGGTGTTGCAATGGACGGATGCCGAAGGTTCCTCAGCCCACATCCATTTGAGCTTGCCGCCGCGAGTTAAAATCGAGATGGGGCCGGGATGCTACTTCCCTGAATTCGGCATGGAGCGTGCGACCCCTGTGCTTGTCCTCAAGGGCAAGGTTAAATTGCCGGTCTGCTGGACGGTAAAATGGCAATTTCAAACCGTGGCGAAAGAGAACTTTTCAGAAATGAGCCAACCATGTGCGGGATAGCTGCGATTTACGACAGCGTTCGGCCACCAACTCTGGCGGAGGTGAAGCCGATGGTGGATATTCAGCGTCATCGTGGACCGGATGACGCCGGATTTCTGGTGGATGGCCAGACCGCGATGGGAATGGCTCGCCTTTCGATCATCGACCTTCCGGGCGGAAAACAACCGATTACCAATGAGGACGGCTCGATTGTTGTCGTTCTGAACGGCGAGATTTACAACTACATCGAATTGCGGAACTGGCTGCTCTCGCGCGGCCATCGGTTTACCACCAAGAGCGACACCGAAGTCCTGACGCACCTCTATGAAGAGCATGGTACGGAGATGCTCCCGAAACTCAATGGAATGTTTGCCTTCGCAATCTGGGACAAGAAGAGACAGTCTCTCTTCGTCGCGCGCGATCGAATGGGAGTGAAACCCCTCTACTACGCGCACACGGGATCCCGTTGGACGTTTGCCAGTGAATTGAAGGCGCTGACAACTCTGCGCAATTTCGATTACAAATTGGATTTGGACGCGATCGCCGATTATCTGCGGCTCAGCTACATCCCGCGCGAAGCGACTCCTTATCTCTCCGTCCGCCGCCTGCTTCCCGGGCATTACCTGTTGTTGGAAGGAACCAAAATTGAGAAGCGCGCCTGGTGGGAACTGGGGGAATGTGAGCTGGCGGCCGCCGAGAAATCCGGGCGCATGGAAGAAGCGATCGAGCAGGCGTTTGACGACTCCGTACGGCTTCGCATGCGCAGCGATGTTCCCGTCGCGTCGTTTCTGAGCGGAGGCTTGGATTCGAGTCTCGTGACCGCCACCGCGCAACGCATGGCAGGCGCGCCGATTCACAGTTTCACAGTGGGATTTGAGCACACCGAATTTGATGAAACCCCATACGCCCGCGCTCTCGCTGGCCATGTTCACACGGACCATCGCGAATTGTCCGTCCGGGTCCAAGACGCAGTGGAAAATCTGCCCAGGCTGTTATGGCATATGGATGAACCGATCGGGGATTCCTCGATCATTCCAAATTATCTGATCAGCCGGTTCGCCGCTCAGCACGTGAAGGTTTGCCTTTCAGGTCTGGGAGGCGACGAATTGTTCGGCGGATATTCGAGGTATCTGGATCCTGGCCCGGGCAGAATTCGCAGAGCGTTTCGACATGCCCCGTCGGCTGCCAGGGCGCTCGCTCCGATTGTTGTCCGGTATAACAATCCATGGGGAGAGGAGCTTCACCTCGCGGGGGATGCTTCGCTGTCATGGCGCAGCTATATGCACCGCCTGCAAATATTCAGCACCCGAGGATTGGACGACATCGGATTTCCAGCGCACGGCAGGGCCGACAGTATTTTCGAATCGCTCTGGAAAAAATATCCGGGTACAGAATCGGTTTCCCGCTTCCAGTACATCGATCAGCATACTTATCTGCCCGATCAGATTCTCGCGCTCACCGATCGAATGTCAATGGCCAACTCTCTCGAGGTGCGCGTGCCTTTTATGGACTTCCACCTGGTCCGCCTGGCCGAAAAAATTCCCGGCAGCCAGAAGCAGAACGCCGGAGACTTCAAAATTCTTCTGAAGAGGGCATTGGGAAATCGTTGCCCCTCGCAGATCCTGAACCGGCCAAAGTTCGGGTTTGACACTCCGCTAAGTCGATGGGTGAAGCAGCCCGCCATTTTCGATCTCGTCAAAGGATTGCCGGAAGGCTTCGCGGCAACCATGGGCCTGGTAAATCCGCGCGCCGTAAAGGCGCTCGTTGAGGATCCTCAAACGGCAGGGAAATTTGCGCGACGCGTGTGGAATTTGTTCGTGCTGGACGTCTGGCTTCAGGTCAACCGAAGGCAATCGGCTCCTACGGAAACACTTTCGGAACTGCTCGGGGTTGCCGCATGAGCGTTCCCCGCGTGACGGTATTGACGGCCGTTCGCAATGGCGCTCCCTATATTTCTGAAACCATTGCCAGCATTCAGGCGCAGACGTTTTCCGACTGGGAGTACATCATCGTAGATGACAATTCCAACGACAGCACGGTCTCCATTGTCGACGTCGCACGGCACGATGATCCAAGAATCAGGCTGCTCCACCGCAAGAACTCCGGCGGACCGTATGTGGCAGCCAATGACGGTCTGCGGGCCGCGCGAGGAAAATATATTGTTCGAATCGATGCGGACGATTTGTGCCCGCCGCACCGGATCGAGAAACAACTCGAATTTATGGAGGACCATCGTGAGTACCGCGCGTGTGTCTCCTACTGGCAGGCGTTCAACAGCAGCGGCTTGATTCCCGGTACGGTCACTTCCATCCCGCGAAATTCGAGGGTCTTCCGCTGGGCCCTGCTGCTTCGCGGACCGTCAATCCACAGCACGGCTTGTCTGGAGCGTTCGGCCCTGGAGGAAATCGGGGGCTATCGCGAGCTCCCACTTTCCCAGGATTATCGCCTTTGGTGCGATCTGACCAGGCGCGGATGGCTCGGCACGATTCCGGAAGTTTTGTGTTACGTGCGTTATCACGAGAAACGCCTAACGGTCGTGAATTCAAAACAACAGCGTGACGACGGGCGCGATGTGCTGGGCGATCATCTGTTGGCTCTCACGGGAGAGGTCTGGTCCACGGAGGATTTGGAAACGCTGCGTTCCGTCGGAATGAGCCGGGCACTCTCCGTCCCCATTGGCCTTCGCATGCTCGACCGATGGGATCGCCTG
This sequence comes from Terriglobia bacterium, assembly GCA_963788335.1. GTDB lineage: Bacteria > Acidobacteriota > Terriglobia > Acidiferrales > UBA7541 > Palsa-360. The sequence goes on along the minus strand of CAWBGM010000018.1, from coordinate 913,643 downwards.
TGGCGATCGGCGCCGGACCTCACGGACGAGGATAAGGAGGATTTAGCGCATATCTCGTCGTTCCGCCGCTGGAAGCACCTGCGCGCGAATGCGCGCCGCGAGCCGCTCCATGCCCTGCTGGGTCTGGTGAAGCTGGCCGCGACGGATTATCGGATCGTACGCGGCAAGGCAGACGCGAATGGAGCGCTCCGCGATTCGCATTTGACGGCTGCAAGAATCGAGCTTCCATGAAAATTTGTTTCATCTGCGGAGAATATCCTCCGGGCCTTCACGGCGGAATCGGAACGATGACTCAGGTTCTGGGACGGGCTTTGGCGAAACAGGGCCACGACGTTCGAGTCATTGGAATTTATCCGCGCGAGTATACGGCGCCCGATTTTGAAGTCGATCGAGGCGTTCGCGTTTGGAGGCTACGAGACTCGACCTATCCCGGTGGATGGCTCGCCTCGCGCATGCGTCTTTTTCGAAAAGTTTCGGAATGGGTGAGCGCCGGACAAATCGATGTCATCGAAGTTCCCGATTATCAGGGGTGGGCGGCGGGCTGGAAGAAGCTGGCGGTCCCTGTGATTGTGCGGTTGCATGGATCGTTGACCTATTTCTCGACGGAACTGCAGAAGCCGATTGACGTCGCGGCTTATTGGATCGAACGGGCATCGCTCCGCCGTGCCGATAATGTCGCTTCTGTTTGTGAGTACACATCCCGTGTCACGCAAAAAGTTTTCGATCTCAGTCTGGGCGCGACGGCCACGATCTACAACCCGGTGGAATTTGTGCGCGATTTCCCGGAGACCTTGCGATTTCAAAATCGCGTCGTCTTCAGCGGAACGCTGGCGGGAAAAAAGGGCGTGGTCGCGCTGATCAAGGCATGGACCGCTGTCGTGAAGTCCAGGCCCGACGCGGAATTGCATATTTTCGGAAAAGATGCGCGCGCGGATAACGGCCAATCGATGCAAGCGCACCTCTGCTCCATGTTGAACGGAGTGCGATCTTCGGTGCAGTTCCACGGGCACGTGTCCAGGGAAGATCTTCTGGATGTCTACCGGACCGCCGGAGCAGCCGTATTTCCATCTCGCGCCGAGGCATTCGCCATCGCACCGCTGGAAGCGATGGCGAGCGGTTGTCCTACCATCTACAGCGTGCGCGGGAGCGGACCTGAACTTCTGCAGGATGGCTCCGAAGGCTTGCTCGTCGATCCCGACTCTCCCGAGCAGATTGCCGAATCTATTCTGCGTATCCAGGCGGATCCATCGTTTGCGCGGAAACTGGGCGACGCGGGGCGGCTGCGCGTTCGCGAGCAATTTTCGCTCGAGAGACTCACGGCTAAGAACGCGGTTTTCTTCAAACAATGCGCGGACAATTTTCAATTGCGCGGGCAGGAATCCAATTAGCCATGCGAATCTCCGTCATTATTTGTACTTACGGCCGTGCGGCGGTATTAAGCAATCTATTGGAATCGTTGAACGACCAGACTTTTCGGGATTTCGAAACCTTAATCATTGACGGCAATGAGGCGCCCTCGCTTGCCCGCAGCACCGTCTGGAAATTTCGGCAACAGCAGGGAATCAATCTACAGGTCGACTTGATCCCCTCCCCAAAAGGACTGACGCGCCAGCGCAACGTCGGCCTTGATCATGCCACTGGCGACATCTTCTGTTTTCTGGACGACGACGTAACACTTCCGGAGGACTTCCTCTCCAGGGTCTCTGAAATATTTGACCGGCCCGAATTGCAGGATGTGGGAGGTATCACGGGATACGATGTTTTGAATTACCCCGCTCCCATTACATTGCGCTGGCGACTGCGGCTAGCATTGGGCGTGATTCCCAGGCTTGGGCCTGGAGGTGTGGATCGCCTTGGCCGAGGAATACCCTTAAGCTTCCTGCAGCCGTTCACGGGTTACAAAGAGATTGGATTGCTGCACGGTTTCTGCATGATTTACAGGCGCCGGGCCCTGGGCAATCTGCGGTTTGACGAGTTAATTCCGACCTACGGCGGCGAAGATCGCGATTTTTCCATGCAGGTCGGCTGGAAATGGAGACTTCTGATCTGCGGCGATCTGATCCTTCAACATCACTCGAGTCCCGATGGCCGCGATACCGAACTGGCCCGCAATTTCCAAAGCGCCTTTGGATCTGGACGCCGGTTCGCCAAATACTCGAGTGGCGCGCTTGATTTTCTGATTTTAATTGTGACGTTCCTGGGGGATTCTGCAATTGATACCGCAAATCTGCTGAGTCGCCCGACGCGAATGAATCTCAAGACCCTGTTTGTTCGAATCAATGGTTTTTTCGCCGGTTTGGGATCGGACATCGCGGCGGAGCGCCAAAGCCCTGCCATCAGAAATATAAATTCATCCGAACCGGAACACGACACGATTTCGAGCAACCCTTGAGCTCCGCTACTTCATATCCCGCAAGCATCGCGCTTCCCGCTTTTAGAGTCCGTGAGGTCCGGCTCCACTGGAAGCTCATCGCGCGGTTGTGCATCGTGGTTGTTCCTGCGTTTACGGCCCTGGGTTTCGGCCACCTAATGGTGGGAGCCCGTTACCTGGCGATCACTTTGTTTCTGTTCCTGGCGTATTCATTTATGAGGGGCGACCGTTACGGCTTTTTGTCGTTGGCTGTAGGGGTGCTGCCGGCCGTGGGATTCATGCGCGGGGTCATTTTTCTATTACGGAATTGTCGTATTTCTGAGCGCAGGATTGCTGTTGTGGGCTTTTCTCGCCTGGAAGGAGTTCCGTTTTGTCTGGGGCGATCTCACCTGGAAGTGCATGGTCTTTTTGTCTTTGATCTATTGGTGGTCCTCCATTGTGTACACCGGAGAATACACGTCCAATATCAGGCTCGTGGAGTATCTGCTGAGTTCCACCGCGGTTTATCTGCTTGCGAACCGGCGCTCGTGGCTGGCAACCGCGTTGGTCGGGGTCGGGATTTCCACCACGGCCCTCGCGGTCGGGTTGCTCCCGTATGGCGACCGGTTGGGCGCCGCGGATATTGACAGCATGCACGTGGGCAATCCTATTTTGATGGGCGTGCCTTCGGCCATGATTCTGCTCCTTGCTCTTGCGGATAACGGCAGAATATTGCTGCTTGAAAACTATCCGTTCGGTCGAATTGCCCTGGCGTTGTTATCGGCAGAATGGCTTGTTCTTTCCGGATCGCGCGGGAGTTGGGCGATCATTTTGTTTGGATTTTTCATTCTCTTGAGCTTCGGCAAATTGGGGCGCAAGGCAATCCTCGGGTTTGTCGTGGTCATCGCGCTGGCGACGAGCATGGTTTTATTGTCCAATCGCGGCGAAAAGATCCAAGCCATCTTTAATAAAACCGTCGATTCCGACCGCACTTTGAAAACGAGAACGAGTTTCCGCTCCGTGCAATGGGCCGCCATGCCTGAAGTCTTCGTAAAATCTCCCATCTGGGGATGGGGTCCTGGTTCCGGGAAACAAGTCGCGTTCGAGCACACGGGCCGGCATCTGGCCTGGCACTCGCTCTACCTTCAGGTGTTGGGTGAGACGGGGCTGATCGGCATCGTCTCGCTTTTCTGGATCATGGGTTCTCTGATTCGCCGCAGCTTCATTCACTTGCGCAAATGGGGTGAGGTCACACCCTTGATTGGCGTTGTCGCCTTCATGACCCTGGGAATCTCGGTGTCGGGTTTCGACGCGCTGTCGGGGATTTTTTTGGGGCTGGCTTTTATGGCTCGCGAAAGCTCTCCGAGAATGGCGTCTCGAGAGGCGCCGGCAAAAGGATCCGAAAGTCCTGAATGTGAAACACCCCAGGTATCGTAATCGGCTTTTACAAATCAGCATGCTTGTTCCGATCGAATCGGCTTTGTCCACAAAATCTTTTCCGCCTGTTGAAGTTCAATGAAGCTCGCCATCGTATCGCACGTGCGCCACTATCGCCGGAACGGGCGCCTTTTTGCCTACGCGCCCTACGCTCGTGAAATCGAGGTCTGGGCGGACCTGTTTGACGAGGTTGTCATCGCGGCTCCATTCAGCGAAGCCGAGCCGGCGGGGGATTGTGGTCCCATCAACCGGACGAATCTTCGAATTCTGCCCCAGAGAGAACTAGGCGGTGAATCCTGGACCGCCAAACTCAAACTGGCTTGCTTCCTGCCCGCCATGGTGTGGGACCTGTCTCAAGCGCTCCATCAGGCGGATGCGGTTCATGTGCGCTGCCCCGGCAATCTTGGATTTTTGGGAACGATTCTCGGTCCGTTTTTCTCGAAGCATCTGGTTGCAAAATTTGCCGGGCAATGGAACTCCAATCCGAACGACCCACTGAGCGTGCGCGTTCAGCGCGCGATTCTGAGTTCGCCGTGGTGGAACGGCCCGGTGACGGTCTATGGAAATTGGCCCAACCTTCCGAAGCATGTGATCCCATTTTTCAGTTCGGCGCTGACGGCCGATCAAATGACACTTGCGACGAACGCTTTACAAGAAAGAAATTCCGAAGAATCCAGAGATATCCTATTCGTCGGGCGTCTCTCACAAGCCAAAAACGTAGACGTTTTGATCAAGGCGCTGGCTCAATTGCGCAAGGAAAATATTTCGTTCCAGTGCACGATTGCCGGCGAGGGGCCGGAACTCTCATCGCTTGAGGCATTGCGCGACAAACTCTCTCTTGGAGATTCGATTGAGTTCACGGGCGGCGTCGAATTCGGCCGGATCCTCGAATTGTATGAACGTCACGGCATTCTCGTTTTGGCTTCCCAGACGGAGGGATGGCCGAAGGCAATCACAGAAGGCATGTCGTTCGGTCTGGTCACCATTGGTTCGAATCTGGGACTGATTCCTAAAATGCTCGGCGAGGGACGTGGATTTTTGGTCACGCCCGGAGATGTGAACGCGCTGGCAGCGGCGCTTCGGCAGATCTTGGCTGCCCCGGAACAATATTCAGAGATGCGGGTTCGCGCGGCTGCCTGGGCTCAGTCGTATTCGTTGGATTCCCTTCGCGAGTCGATTCGAATATTGCTGGCGGAACACTGGGGCGCACCGACCAACAACCGTTTGCAACCCGATTCGCAACCTGATCCGCAACCGGAAAGTCTTGCTTCCACGGAGGTTCTTCGTGGGTGAAATTGGCGTCATGCATCTGGTCGATACCCTCGCGCTGGGAGGAGCGGAGCGTGCAGCGGTGGACCTGGTAAATGAATTGCCGCGAAGCAGGTACCGGCCCTATTTGTGCACCACTCGAACGGATGGGCCCCTCCGTGACGCGCTGGCGCCGGATGTGGGGCATCTCGCGCTGCAACGCAGGAACCGGTTCGATCCCTTCGCGATCCGGCGCCTCGCGGATCTCGTTAGCAAACAGAAGATTTCGATTTTGCATGCGCACGGCTCCGCGCTCTTCGTCGCCGCGCTGGGCGCGTGGCTTCCGCCCAAGCCCATTTTGATCTGGCATGCCCACTATGGCCGTCTCGCTCATGAAAATCGTAGGGCCTGGGCCCACCGATTCGCTTTGCGGAATGTCGCTGGAGTGATCGCCGTGAATCATCAATTGGCCGAATGGTGCGATCGCCGGCTCGGCGTTGCCGAAGATAAAGTGTGGTGCATTCCGAACATGGTTTGCTCTCGGCCGACGGACACAAAGAAAAGCGATTTGCCCGGCAATGCCGGCTCTCGAATCGTCTGCGTCGCCAACTTACGCGAAGAGAAGGATCACCTCACGCTTGTCCGCGCAATGTGGTCGGTCGTTCGCAAACATCCGGAAGCTCATTTGATTCTCGTGGGCGCGTACTCAAATCCCCTGTACTCGGCCAGTTCGGCCTATTTCGAAGCTGTGAAACGCGAAGTCGCCAGGCATTCTTTGGAGCATCACGTTTCTTTTCTTGGGCAGAGACAGGATATCCCGCCCATTCTTCGAAGCTGCGACATCGGTGTGTTGAGTTCAAAAACAGAAGGCCTGCCCGTATCGCTCCTCGAATATGGAATGGCAGGGTTGCCCGTGGTTGCGACGGATGTCGGCGAGTGCTCGGAAGTCCTGGATCACGGCCGCGCGGGAATCCTAGCGCCTCCGGAATCGCCGGTCGAACTTGCTGAAGCGTTGACGGTCCTGCTCCGTTCGCACGGACGGCGCAGCGCGCTGGGCCAAAAATTCTCACGTCGCGTCAAGGAACTTTACAGCCCGTCCGCGATCATGACGCAGGTATGCCAGGTCTACGAGGCGGCCCTCGTGGGCAGGCGTCAGGAAGCGGTTTGCGGGGAACAGATTCAAAATCATGTCCAGGCGTGAAACGGTTCAATCCTCAAAAGAAGATTCGAAGAAAGTAAAAATGTCAGAAAGCTCTACTTTCCGGCCGCAAGTGTCCGTAACGACGGATCTTTCTCTGAACTCCAGAGCGAGAGCCGTGAGCGGCGAACCCTGTTCATCGGTCTTTTTTGTCGGGGCATACTCCTCTCCCTCGCAGGGCAGCAGAGGGATCACCGAGGATCTATGCGCTCACCTGTGTTCCTCCGGCTGGAAAATGCGAATTGTGTCTCAACGCCCGAGCCGCGCCGGGCGTCTCTTCGAAATGTTGTGGACCAGTTGGAGCGAACGGAACCGTTACCAGGTGGCGGCAGTGGACCTGTACAGCGGCCCAGCGTTCTTTTGGGCGCAGGCGGTCTGCTGGTCGCTCCGCCGTGCCCGCAAGCCGTACGTATTGATGCTTCACGGCGGCAATTTACCCGAATTCGCTCACCGTCGGCCGGGACTCGTGAAAAATCTTCTGGCTTCGGCCGCTGCCGTGACAACTCCTTCAGCCTATTTGAAGGAGCTTATGAAGCCCTACAGACAGAACATCGAGTTGCTGCCCAATGCAATCGACATCGGCAGATATGAACTTAAACCTCCCTCACACCGGGCTCCTCGCCTGATCTGGCTGCGCGCCTTTCACGAAGTGTATAACCCGGTGATGGCGGTACAAGTCCTGGCTCGGCTGGTTCATGAGTTTCCCGGTATTCATCTGACCATGGTTGGACCGGACAAAGGCGACGGGACTTTGCGGAGGACCAGGCAGGAAGCTGAACGGCTGGGCGTCGCCGATTGCCTGACCATTTCAGGCGCGGTGGAAAAGGAACAAGTTCCCGGGACTTTGGCTGAGGGCCACATATTTTTAAACACAGCTCAAATCGATAACACGCCCGTGAGTTTGCTCGAAGCCATGGCGACCGGGTTGCCGGTTGTCAGTACCAATGTTGGAGGGATTCCATACCTGGTTGAAACCGAACGCGAGGCTTTGCTTGTTCCGTCCTGCAATCCGGAAAAAATGGCCGACGCCGTTCGCCGGATCATCGTCGAACCGGAACTTTCCACAAGGCTTTCGCAGAACGCCCGCGTCAAGGCCGAACAGTTCGACTGGTCGATCATTCTGCCTCGTTGGGCAAAATTGTTTGAGTCCGTGCTGCAACACGAAAATTAGCGTGAGCGGCAAACTATTAAAGGCTTACCACGCTTTACCTGAATGGGCGCAATCCATTGCTGCCGCCGGACGCGGCGTGTATCTGAGTTGCTGGCGATACGATCGCAATACGGAACAACTGGTAAGCCAGGCTTTGGCCCGCGATACCTGGACTTCCGAACAATGGAAAGTATGGCAAGCGGATCGTTTGTCCTACATTCTGCACCGTGCGGCGACCGCTGTTCCCTTTTACCAGGCGTTTTGGGCGAAACAATCCCTCTCAGCCGGTCAGAAGCCATGGCTCGTCCTGGAAAGCTGGCCCATTCTCGAGAAGGAAGAAGTCCGGAAAAATCCGCGAGCCTTTGTTGCCAAAGACTGCCGTACCTGGCGAATGTTTCCCGAGCATACGAGCGGAACAAGCGGAACACCGCTGACGTTGTGGCGCCGTCGTCAAACCCAGATTGCTTGGTACGGTTTGCTAGAGGCCCGGTTGCGCCGTTGGCACAGCGTTTCACTTCACGATCGCTGGGCAATTCTGGGAGGGCAATCGATCGTTCCGGTCTCGCGAAAGACGCCGCCGTTTTGGGTTTGGAATCCCGCCCTGCACCAGTTGTACCTATCGTCGTTTCATTTGTCTCAGGAGTTCTCACAGTACTACCTCGATGCGATCAGGCTGTATGAAGTGAAATATCTGCTCGGATATACGTCGGCAATCGAATTCCTGGCACGCGAAGTGTTACGAATGGGCATCACGGACCTAAAAATGACAATTGTGCTGACCAACGCGGAACCGGTTTCCACCAGGCAGCGAAATGTCATTTCAGAGGCCTTTCAATGTTCGCTGCGGGACAGCTACGGAATGGCGGAAATGGTTGCGGCAGCCAGCGAGTGCCCCGCGGGCAAGATGCACCTCTGGCCGGAGGTCGGCCTGATCGAAGTCGCCGACGAAAACGGGCGTGTCCCGGACGGAATATTTGGCGACCTTATCTGCACGGGGCTGCTCAACGAGGACATGCCGTTGATTCGTTACCGAGTGGGAGACAGCGGAGCGATTGAGCCCATTGGCGGCAGTCCGTGCGAGTGCGGACGCCGATTGCCCATGCTGGCGACTCTCGAGGGTAGGACAGACGATGTCCTGCAAACCGCCGATGGACGGCAAATCGGCCGCCTGGATCCCATCTTTAAGGGCGGATTGCCAGTCATCGAGGCGCAAATCGTTCAAGAAACTTTGACGCGCATTCGGGTGCGATTTGTACCTTCGTCGGACTACTCCGGCGATTCGGCCATCCGGCTGATGAATGCCGTGAGGGACTACGTGGGACCGATGGAAATGATTCTGGAGCCCTTGGCGCGAATTCCGAGAGAACCAAACGGCAAGTTTCGAGCGGTTGTGTCACGACTGAACGAAGCGGACAAACGGGGCAAGCAGCCGCGCCGGGGAAAACAGATCGACTCTTCACAGGCCCAATGACCAAAACCACGACAAGCAATGCGCACCCCGATTTGAAATTCGATCGCGCTTATACATTCACACGGGGTGCTGAGACGCTCTACAGGAATGCTCCCGTGTGGCTTCAAAATCTCGCGGTTTCTCTCTACGGAGTTTCCTATCGCCGCGAGCGCCTCGGGGGAGTTTTCGACAAGACCGTTGCGGAGTTCCAGGCGAGGGACCGCTGGTCCAGGGAACGCATGCAACATTTTCTGGAGCGCGAACTACAATCCGTGTTGCAGCGCGCCTTCCGGCAGGTTCCCTACTATTCGCAAAAATGGAAAGCCGCGGGAGTGAATTTAAGCGACCTTGCCCGAATGACGATATCCGACCTTCCGAAATTGCCAGCGACCCCCAAGCGCGATTTAGTCGGCAACGAGCACCAGTTTGTCGCGCGGAATATTGCGGCAAGAAAAAAACTGGTTCGTTACTGCAGCAGCGGCAGCACGGGAACCCCGGTGACGTGCATTTATTCCGCGGAAGACCACCAGAGATTTTTCGCCGCGCGGGAAGTGCGATCCTTTAATTGGGCGGGCACGAGTCTGCGATCGCCGCGCGGCATGATCGGTGGAAGAATCGTTGTACCCGACCCCAATTCCGCACCGCCGTATTACCGTTATAACTGGGCAGAGCGACAGGTTTATTTTTCGGCATTCCATATCAGCCCCGACCATGTCCACGACTACCTCGAGGGAATTCACAGGCACAGGCCGCGGGTGCTGACGGGCTACGCTCATTCTTACTACACGCTGGGACGAATGATTCTGGAAAAGGGGCTGCGGCTCGATTATTCGCCGTCCGCCCTGGTCCTCAGTTCGGAAAAATTGACTCCGGAAATGAAAGCCGTCATCCAGGAAGCGTTTCGCGCCCGTCCCTACGAGGAATACGGATCGGTTGAACAATGCGCGCTGGCCACGGAATGTGAATTTGGCTCCCTGCACATCCAATCGGATTTTGGGATCGTCGAAATTGTGGATGAACACGATATGCCCGTACCGGACGGCGAGCCGGGACGCGTTCTCTGTACAAGTCTTCTGAGTGAAGCCCAACCTCTCATTCGTTACGACCTCGGGGATTTTGGCATGCTCTCGGCAGGGAGGTGCGATTGCGGACGCGATCACCTGCCCGTTCTTCGCGAACTCACGGGAAGAAGCGAGGACGCGATCGTCGGCAGGGATGGCCGCCAAATCGTTCGATTCCATGGCCTGTTCATCGATTTGCCGCACGTGCTGGAAGGTCAGGTCATCCAGGAAACGCGCGATTTCATTCGGGTCCGCGTGGTCGCTCGGCCGGGATTTGGCCGTCGGGAACAAGAACTGATTTGTGCCCGCCTCCGGGAACGTCTCGGCCGGATTCATGTGGAGGTCGAACGTGTCGACAGAATCGAGCGCACGGCTCGCGGAAAATTCCGCGCTGTGATTTCAAGGCTTACCGAAAAAAATTCCTCCCCGTTCGGCGGCTTGAACACCCAAACGTCGTCGGCCAACGCCGGCGATCCGGAAACGCGCAATGTCACCATCCACTGATTTTCAAAACGCCGAATTGAATTTCGAGCCGGTTTCGAACGCGGATCGCCCTGCGCGTTTGGATCCCCGTAGGATTTCCATCGTCGTCGCGTGCCGGAACGAGTCGAATCATATCCGGGCCTTCGTGGACTCTTTATTGGAACAGGATCTGGAAGGCATCGATTGGGAACTCATCATCGCCGAAGGCATGAGCGTCGATGGCACAGCGGAGTATTTGAGTGAGCTGGCTTGCGGGAATTCAAACATCACGATCATACAAAATTATTCTCGCATCGTTTCGACGGGGCTCAACGCGGCGATCCGCAGTGCGCGCGGAGATATCATTCTTCGTATGGATGCGCATACGGAATATGCGCGCGATTACATCAAGTGCTGCCTTCGTGCGCTCGACAGGAGCGGAGCATGCAACGTGGGAGGACCTGCCAGAACCAGGGCCCGGGGCCTGCGCGCCCGCGCGATTGAGGCCGCCTATCACAATCCGCTTTCGACCGGCGGCGCGCGCTTCCACGATGAATCCTACTCCGGCTACGTGGACACGGTTCCATACGGATGCTGGCGCAAGGACACATTGTTGCGGCTGGGACTGTTTGACGAACAGCTGGTGCGGAATCAGGACGATGAATTGAATTTGCGACTCCGGCGTTCCGGCGGAAAGATCTGGCAATCTTCGGAGATTGTTTCCTGGTATCGTCCGCGGACGACCCTGGTTTCACTGTTTCACCAATACTTTCAATATGGATTCTGGAAAGTGTGCGTCATCCGCAAGCATAAAATTCCTGCATCGTGGCGCCACCTGATCCCGGGAGGATTTGTTCTGGTCAATCTGGCGTTGCTTTTCACTGTACTGGGATTGGCGGCATCCGATTCGCAAAAGGCAACGGGTAAATTATTTTTGGAATGGGCCGTCCTGTTGGGACTTTATGCAGCCGGATGTTTAATTGCCGCAATTTACTCGGCCCGGCGCTATGGTTGGCAGCTTCTCATTTATTTACCGCTTACATTTCCGGTGTTTCACTTTTCCTATGGCCTGGGATTTCTGGCGGGCCTGATTTACTGGCCGTTTGCGGGAACCCAACGACCGCAACTTGGAAACCTGTTCGAAGGGGACACGCGATGAATTTGCCGCCCCCATTCCAGCCGTTGGAAGTCGACGCCGGAGCTGCGGAGATCCAGAGGATCCGGACGGAGTACGCGCGCCGCAGCCGGGAGGTTCCACAGGATTATTACAGCCGGCGCCAGCTCTCCAACTTCTATCACCACACACAGTTGATACGCGACTGTATCGACGAAATGGCCCGCGTGAATCTGTTTCCGCTTCAAAATCGGAGCGTTGTGGATATCGGGTGCGGGGCGGGAAAATGGCTGCTTGAATTTGCTCAATGGCAAGCCGGCGCCCTCCACGGAATCGACATGGACGAATCGCGGATCGGCCAAGCAAGAGAACGCCTCCCCGCAGCCGATTTGTATCTCGGCGATGCGCGGCGCCTGCCGTGGGCGGACGATTCGTTCGATCTCGTTTCCCAATTCGTTCTCTTCACATCGATTCTGGACGGCGCCGTTAAAAAGCAAATCGCTCGTGAAATGTTGCGTGTGGCCAAGCCGGGCGGCGCCATCCTCTGGTTCGATTTCAGGTTCAATAACCCCTGGAACGGCAGTGTGTGCGGCATTGGCAGGAACGAGATTCATTCGCTCTTTCCGAATTGCGAGATTAAATTGCGCCGGGTCACGCTTGCGCCGCCATTGGCGCGCGCGGTCGTTCCCGTTTCCTGGATTGCCGCTTCTTTGCTGGAAAAGATTCCATTCCTGCGCACGCACTATCTTGGAATTATTCGTAAGCAGTCGGAATGATCCAGGGACGAATTGCGAATGCCAGGCCCGAAGATCCGATTTTTTTCCACGACCGAATTACTATTTTCCTTACGCCAAGGGAGGTTCTAATGCTGCTTTCCGTGGTCATTCCCGTTTATAACGAAGCAGACGCTCTCCCCTCGCTTTTCCGCGCTTTGTATCCTGTTCTGCGAAGTATGGATTGCAAATATGAACTGATCCTCGTGAACGACGGCAGCGAGGACGAGACATTTCAGGTCTTATCGAATGCCGCAGCCCTGGATCGCCAGGTGAAGGTCCTCGGATTTAGCCGCAATTTTGGCCATCAGGCTGCAATTACCGCTGGAATCGATTTTGCCTCGGGCGATGCCGTGGTGGTGATGGACGCGGACCTGCAGGACCCGCCGGAAATTCTTCCCGAGATGTTCGATTTGTTTCGGAGCGGTTATGACGTGGTCTCGGCCCAGCGGACCCAACGAGAAGGCGAAACTATATTCAAGCGGGCGACAGCAACGATGTTTTATTGGGTGATGGAGCGCATGGTGGATGAACGGATGCTTCCGGAAGTTGGGGATTTCCGGTTATTCAGCAGGGCGGCAATTGTCGCGATCCGCAACTTCCGCGAGCAGCACCGCTTCATGCGCGGGCTCGTCGCCTGGCTGGGATTAAAGGAAATCGTTGTGCCTTTCCGCAGGCACGAACGTTCCGAGGGAACCACAAAGTATTCCACCATGAAGATGCTGCGTTTCGCGTGGACCGCGATTTCATCGTTCTCGGCTTTGCCGCTGCGCTTTAGCCTGGCTGCCGGGCTGTTTGTGGCATTGGGCGGATTCGTTTATTTGATTTATACGCTCTACGCCGCGATCATCCTCAGGGCAACCGTGCCCGGATGGACGTCCCTGGTCGCTCTCCAGGTTATTTTTTCTGGCGCCACTTTGACTGCCATCGGCCTGTTGGGAGATTACGTAGCTCGGATATACGAGGAATCCAAGGGCCGTCCCCTCTACGTGCTTGGCGAGTTGATCAATGTCAGGCAGCCGGAGGGGGCGATTCCGCGCGCGATTGTTCTTCCCGCTCGCGGATTGTCCGTCGAAGTGGTTCCCCCAATCGTAGTTTCAAAAAACAGGGAATTTGAGAAAGTCAAGCATGCAGGCAGAGCTTAATGCGCGCGGGACGGGAGACGCGGACGAAGTCTCGACGGTCCTTTCAGATATCTCTCATTCGGAGACACGGTGAAGTCTTTTTCCGCATATCCATCTGGTGACCTGCTATGAGCACGCGCGCTAATGCGAATGCCGTGACGACTGTCCCCGCGCTCGCTCTGTCTTCGACATCGCCGGTTAGTCAAATTGAGTTTGCAACGCTGGCGATTCTTTGCGGCGTGTTGGCTGCTGGAGCATATTTCTGCTTTCCTCTTTACGATGACGGATGGCTTGCGCTTGTTCTTCGCGAATCCGGCCCCCATTTTCTGGCGCAACATATGGGCGATCGCCCTGTTTTTGGTTTCCTTTTGGAACAGGTAGGGCGTTTTGGCGCCGCGAATCGATTCGTATTTGTTCTCCTGAATTCCGTCTTATGGCTTACGTTTGCCGTTGAATCCGGCCTTCTTTTCCGCAGGTTGTTTCCTGAACTTGGAAATTACTCCGTGGTAGCCGCCTGTTTGACGCTTGCGCCGATTGTACTACAAACGCAACTTTCGACAGCCTTGGTCGTAATTCCCGCAAATCTTGCGACGATATTCGGATATGCGGCGATTCTGGTTTTGCTTCAGCAACGCCCGGCGAACAAATCGAACAAGCTACTGATTTTAGGCGTCGCTTCGGCGCTCGCGGCTTTTGGAGTCGTGCTGAGTGAATACGGGGTGGCCACAAATCTGGTGGGATGCGCACTTTTAATCGGAATGGCTCTGACGCGACCGGGGTCCGTTGGGGGCGTTCGACGTCAACTTCTTATTTCCGCCGGCTGGCTTTTCGGCTTGACGGTGGCCGCTTATCTGCTCTTCGCGAAGACGGCGGATTTCAGTACTCGTCCAGACGTCGCTCCGGGGCACTTGGTTCAACGGGGTGCGGCGAAGTGGCTGGGACTGCCGTTCGAACTCATCGCGGGTACATGGCATGCTGTCGTCGGCGCATACGCTGTCGCGTTGGGCAGCGTCACGGTCGCGTGGGATAGCAAATCGACACTGGCGGGCGTGTTGTTTGGATTCCTGATCGCGATTCTGGTCTACTTTGCGACCCAGGGGCCCGAGCCCGAGACAACATTCGGCGACCGGACGGGGCAATTATTTTTCAGGCTCGTGGTTTTTCTTCCGGCCATCTTCATTGGCCTGCTCCCGTTCAGCGTTATGGGGCGTCCCACCGTGCTTCTGGAGTTTGGGTCACGCTTCAGAATTCCCATCATGCCGGTGGCCGCTGCGATTACTGTCGCTCTGGCAATTACATTGGTTCGACGCCCGTTGCGGTGGATACCCGTCATGATGTTCGGTTTCATCGTTGGGTATGCTTCATGGACCTTCACGTACTCGGCGATTCAGCAAAGCCGGGCGATCTCCGCGCTGCAGATGGCGCTCCGGCCCTACGTAGCGCAAAGCGGCGGCTACACTGTGGCGGTCGTCCCGTTCGACAGATTCGAAACCGAACTCACGGCCAACATCGCCGCCGCATGGCCTGTCGAGTTGGAGAAAAAGCTCTGGGTGGTGGGCGAAGGCCCTGCCCGCAGCGAGTTCGGAAACCGCAGCGACTGCCATTCCAATACATCGATAGACGTTAACGTCCGAGGCCTGACCCGGATGGGGAAACTGGACGACCTTCTGTGGTTGGACACAACGGCGGGCAAGCCTGTTTCGATTGAACACTATTGTACTTCTGCAAAGTAAAACGAAATTCGGTCAAATCTGAATCCTTGTTGGAGGAGTTGCCATGAATCAGCAGGTTGGAATCGTTTCACCACGGACGCGACAAGCCCATCTTCATACAGAATCGCAAACGCCCGTTCTTCACAGCAAGCCGGCGAACAGAGCAGATGAGATTCGTTCGGCCAATCATTTTGACGAAGGCGCGCGAACCTATGCGGCAGCCTACAATGACCGCGCCAGTTACGGTCATTCCTTTCGCGCGCGCCGTTCCACGGCGAAGGAGCTTCTCGGCGGCGGGAACCTCGGCGACCTTCTGGATGTGGGCGGCGCCTCCGGAGTTTATTTCGACGCGCTGAAGTCTCAAGTGAAGTCCTATCACATCCTCGATGTCAGCCCGCTGATGATCTCCGAGGCGCAGAAAATAAAAAGTGAAACCGTGCCGTTGTTCTGTCATCTGGCCTCCGCGTATGATTTGCCGTTTCCGAACCATCAATTCGATACCGTCTTGGCGATGGGGGTCCTCGAGTATTTGGATCAACCGTGGAAGGCCCTGGAAGAGATGGCGCGTGTCACCAAACCGGGCGGCGTGATTGTGGTGTCCTACCCGAATGCTCAAAGTCCCATGAGGCGCATGACCCAATTTCTTTATAAAAAGTTTCACAAGGGCGATCCATTCGCAGGGTCGCTTCTGTTCTCGGTCGATGAAGTGGGAAAAGCCACTGCCCCATTAAAATTGAAAGAGGTTCGAATCCGGGGGTATAACGCGCAACTGATTCCTTTTCCCTTCACATGGCGGTTGCGGCGGTTCTCTTACTATCTCGCTGAATTCCTTGAACCGTTGCTGGGCCGTTTCGGGAATTTGTGGGGATCGAGCTTTAATATTAAGTATGAGAAGCTCAGCGAATAAATCGTCTCGTCCTTTTAACCTTCAAGTTTGCACTCGGCAGAACACATTCAGGAAAACCGATGCTTCGAATCGCGATATCGTTTGACTATGACTCCCCAGCAGGCTACCGGCAATCGTTTCACATGCGCGATTTCCCGGGGAACGCGGATTATGAGGGGACTCAACTCCTCTTAAACGTCCTGCGCAGGCACGGGGTAAAAGCCAGCTTTGGAATCGTCGGCCAGGCGGCTCTTCCCGGCGAACCGCCAGATCAATGTCAGGATCAAATCCGGGAGATTCACCGGGCGGGGCACGAAATCGCATCGCATTCGATGACGCACCGCTTCATTCCTCCGATGCGCGACGAAGAATTGTTCGAGGAAGTATCCTCCAGCAAGGGCGCGCTCGAGGCCTGTATTGGCGCTCCGATTCAAGGTTTCATACCTCCCTTTAACCGCCCGTCGCATTTCCCGGCGGCCGGAGCGTTCAGCATTTCGGAGGTTCTGGGGCTCGATGGACGAGGGCGGGGGCGGCAAAGTATTGGCACAATGTTAAAAACGCTGAAGAAGGCAGGCTTTGGCTGGAGCCGCGTCAGTTTTCAAAGCAAGTGGACGCAGTTGAGCCGCCGATTTGGAACCGCAAAGGATCACCCCCCGGTGCAGCCGTTTGTGCATAACGGCATCGTGGCGATTCCGCTGCACGAAACCGGATTTGGTTTTGCCGCTCGAAATCTGATTCGAAAGTGGATCGGCGCCAATCACGTTCTCACTCTCTACGGCCATCCCAACCAGGCGCTCTCAGCCAATCGTCAGAACGTGAAGGAACTGGACGGGCTGCTTTCCGAGTTCAGTTCAGATCGCAAGGGAAGGGCTCTCGAATTCAAAACCATGGGAGAGATTGCCGGAATGATCCACGGGCATGAAGCCGACTCCAGAACCAAAGAATCGGACCTTGAAAGCCACAGGACAGCGTGCCGCGTATCGTGAGTGTGGTGCGATCCTTCACGAAGACCTGAACTCTGGAACCATGGTTCCCAGCTTTCGGTGGAACAAGGCAACGAAAAATTTATGCGACTTTTGTTGAGCATCCTTTGCTGCCTCATTTTTGCCAATCTTGCGGCCGCAAACGATCACTTTGCCGCGCCGAACGGAAAACCCACAGGCGATGGCTCCCTCTCGAACCCCTGGGATCTGGATACCGCGCTTGGATCCCCCAGCAGTTCGCAACAACCGGCGGCAGTGAAGCCCGGCGACACGATCTGGCTTCGTGGAGGCACGTATATTCCCGCCACAGACAACGGTTACCTTAGCCATGTAACAGGAACCCCAGGTTCTCCGATCATCGTGAGGAACTACAACGGTGAACGCGCGACGCTCCAGGCGGGAACGAATGCATTTGTTCTCGCGATCTATGGCTCCGATACGTGGTACTGGGGCCTCGAGGCGACCACTGCGGGCGTCAGCCGCACGGCCAGCCAGCCGGGATCATTCAATAACCCGCTGGCGTTCGGAATCGCAATCTATGGACCCAGGATCAAAGTGATCAATTGCATTGTGCATGACACAGCGCAAGGTTTCAGCGCCTATAACTCCTCGCCGAATTCGGAAATCTACGGAAATATTTCTTATTACAACGGTTGGATGGCTTCGGACCGAAATCACGGCCACGGCTTATACCTGCAGAACATTTCGGGCACGAAGCTGATTATGGACAATTTTGTTGGGGATAACGCCGACGAAGGAATTCAGGCGTACGGAAGCGGAGGCGCCAGCGTTACAGGAATCACGATCCAGGGAAATACGCTCTACAACAGTTCGAGCTGGCCCGCGCCGAATTATCAATACAATTTGGTCATGGGCGGCGGCCAAACCGATACAGGGAATATCATCACCGGGAATATGAGCTTTTTTACCCCGTCCGCCGATTACGGTTTCGTGAACATCGGCCAGTACACGCCGGGGAGCAACCTCACCGCTACGAATAATGTGTTCGTCGGGGGGTATATTGCCGTCGCGGTTGAAGGCGTTGCCGGACCGTTCGTCTTCACCGGGAATAAAATCTATACCCGGCCTACCGCGACGCGCGAAATTACGCTGGGACAGTACGCCAACCAGACGCCGCGACTCGCAGGCTACACCTGGGACAATAATCAATATTTTGGCCTCAACGTTTTCTTTCACGGCGCCTACGACGGTTCGAGCGAGAGCGGTTCGAACATGCCGTTCGCGGCATGGCAATCCAGCACGAACCTCGACGCTCACAGCACATTTTCGACAAGTGCGCCGACGGGCGAATGGATTTATGTCCGGCCGAACAAGTACGAAATGAAACGCGCGAACATAACCATCTATAACTGGGATTCGACACCCTTCGTCAGCGTGGACCTCTCCAGCGTGCTCACGGTCGGCGATCAATTTGTAATTCAGGATGCGCAGAATTTCTTTGGTGTGCCGGTCGTCGCCGGGAAGTACGCCGGAGGCATGGTTTCCATCCCGATGACAAATCTTCCGAAGGCCGCTCCCGAGGGATTTGCAGCCCCGGCGCATACGGCGCCGCTGCTCGGAACGTTTGTAGTTTTGCCCGTGGGCACGGTCGCGGCATCGGCAAAACCCGCCCCGCCGGTGGTTACAGGCGTGACAGTGAAATAACGGCGCCGCCGCGCGCCGATCGAGGCCGGCTCACTTTTGTTCCGTTCCCGCATGATTTTTTTAGCTCTCTGATTCTTGAACCTCCAAACAGCCAAACAGCACGAAATTTGTTTTCCAAATCTCCCATGAGGTGCGACCAAATGCGTTATCTAGTGACGGGCGGGGCAGGATTCATCGGTTCCAATACGGTGGATGAATTGGTCAAGTGCGGCCATGACGTGGTCGTTCTGGACAATCTTTCCACGGGCAAGGAATCCAATCTCGCCGGCGTGCGAGACAAGATCGAATTCATGGAAGGAAGCATTACTGACCCGGAGGCCGTTCGCGCGGCCTGCAGGGGAGTCGATTACGTCCTGCATCTCGCGGCGCGCACTTCGGTGCCCCGCTCGATGAAGGAGCCGGTTGAAACCAATTACGTCAACGTGGATGGCACGCTGAACGTCCTGCTGGCGGCGCGCGACGCCAAGGTAAAGCGCGTTGTGTTCGCCGCGTCCTCCTCGGTCTACGGGGAAACAACCACTCTCCCCAAGCGTGAAAGCATGGACCCGGCGCCGATCTCGCCCTACGGCGTAACGAAATTGATGGGGGAGATTTATGGACGGTTGTTTAACCGTGTGTATGGGCTTGAGTTCGTGGCCCTCCGTTACTTTAATGTGTTTGGACCGCGGCAGGATCCCAACTCCGCATATTCCGGAGTTATCTCGAGATTTAATGCCGCCTTTCTCGATGGCGGAGAACTCAACGTTTATGGAGACGGAGAACAATCCCGCGATTTCACATTCGTTGCGAATGTGGTTCAGGCGAATCTGCTGGCCTGTTCGGCGCGGGACGCCGCCGGATTTGTATTCAATATTGGTATGGGCAACCGGTATACCCTGAACCAGATGCTGCAAATGTTGGCGAGCATCAGCGGGCGATCCGGCAACGCGAAATATTCCAAGTCGCGCGAAGGCGATATCCTCCACTCTCAAGCGGACATCACGGAGGCGCGCACTCGATTGGGTTACAGTCCTCGAGTTGAATTTGAGGAAGGTCTGCGGAGGACCTGGGAATGGTTTTGCGCCACTTCGATCACCAAACAATTGGCCGTGGGAGCTGCGGCGGGTTCAGCCTATGTCCGGGGAGCGAGTCATTTTACGGGGGAGCCGGCTACCAGTACGGCAAACCTGGAACCCGCTGAGATTCATTTACGCTGAACGATGGAAGGGCGGATGGTTGGGACCGCCATCCCCTCCGTGAAATTTTAAGCAGTTTGGGAATTCTCTTGGCGGCCAGGGAAATACGATAGGGCAGTAATTACAAAAGGGTTACCGGCTTTAAAAGCGGGTTGATGGTATTCCCGTACGGACTTTGTAAGGAGCCGGATCTTCGTCCACTGACTTTAAGGTGTTTATTTTAGCGGCCAACGGCCGCCTGCCTCATTAAGGCTATTTTTTCGACCCCCGCCAATTCCTCTCGAGCATCTTCTTCCTGACGCAGGCAAGAAAGCACAAGTTCCACGCGGTTTGAAACCCCCAATTTTTCAAAGACTCTGAACATATAGTTCTTAACGGTGTGCTCGCTCAGCACCAATTGCTTGGCGATTTCACGGTTCGAGAGTCCTTCAACGGCCAGGCGAACCACGGCCGCTTCCCGTTTGGTAATTTGTTTTTCCACCGTCGGATGTATCGATGCATTCTTGGAGGACTTGACGAAGGCATCGAGGACGTGGCGCAACTGCTGTACGTTGGCCCAGATCTGTCCCTGAGAGATGACCTCGACCGATTTGCACAACAGTTCAAATGGATCGTTCTTGGAGAAAACTCCGTCGGCGCCATACCGGAACGATTCGACCACCAGTTCAGGTTCCGGCGATCCCAAAGTAATCAGACGCCGTGTGCTGGGGTAGGCCTTTCGCATGACCGGCAGGATCCGAATCCCCGCCTGGGGACCGTCCTGCAGCTTGGAACTGATGATGGCTACATCGGGACGATTTTCATGAAGTGCAGCGAGAATTTCAGCCGTTGCGCATGTTGAGGCAACTACCCGAAACCTGTTGCGGACAGAATAGAACGCCTTGACCAGCAGGTCACCGTACATTTTTTCCGGTTCAGATATAAGAATACTAATTTGCGGACGCATCATTTTCATTCCTGGGTTGGGGCAAGGATGAAACGGCTCGCGGAGCAAATTATCTCCCTGCCGTGAGACCCAAAACAAATCTCGCTTTTCAGATTCAGGAAAACCATTTAAAAACAGCAAATTCAAGGATATTCAAATTCAGTTGAGTCCTCCACTCGAGGAATGCTATCGATCTAACTGATTTGGCGCAATCGGGTGATCACCTTAGACAGCATTCGTTAGCGCTGCGATTCGAAAACCCCACCACAGCTAGATTAAAAAAGATTCAGAATTAAGTCTGTTCAAAACTGCACAGTTCAATTCTGAGCAAATCCGTTCCCTTCGTTGTTGGGCATCCTTATCATATGTCGGCGGGGTTGCCTGCCTCTTTTTTCATCATTTCTCCTGGATTTCTCTAAACAGGTCACTTGGGAAGGAGAAATGTTCGCGTGGAATCTCAACTCAATCAAAGTTACCAAATTATACTTGCAGCATGATTAAGATTTGGTTAATGCACAAATCCAGGAGTTAGAGTGGAAGGCTGTGTTCTAGTGGCCCACTTCGTTCATGGCATGCGCGGTCCTCACCATCGTAAAGAATTCTTCCGCCAATCCCTCCGCACCAAATCTTTGGAAGGCGCGATTTTGCAGGCGCTTTAGATTTTCTTCCGAACGTAATTCGCCTCTACATATCCTCAATTGATTTGAAAGCGCGCCGGATCGTCCTAAATCCACGAAGCTTTCACCGCCTTCCAGAACGTACTCTCCTCCGGGATGCGGGTGGCATATGACGGGAAGTCCCGCCATGACCGCTTCAATCAAGGCGCTGGAGAGTCCTTCCGACAAGCTGGGCAAAACAAACACGTCCGAGAGATAAAGCGCCCGGTGGACATCCTCAGGCGCCAGCGTAAACCAGCGCACATTTTTTCCCAATTTTTGTGCGGCCAGCGCCTTCAGGGATCGGGTCTCCGCCTCGGGATGCCCGCAAAGCAAAAGTTTGGCGTCGGGGTCGCCCAGCGCGGCAACTTCTTCAATCAGGTAATCGAGCCTTTTCTGATAACGATTCCATGCGGCAACGCAAATAACGATCCAGTCGTTGTCGCGGAAGCCGAAGTTTCGTCGTAGTTGTTCGCGCGATTCACGCGGCGTTTCGTAGGAAACGCAATTGGGCAGGAGAAGCATTTTGTGTTCACCGATTCCGAAGCGCGCCGCCTCCCGGTAGGAGTCCGGATACAGGTGTTGAATGAGATCGAAATCCTTGTAACTGGCAGGTTCCAGCCCGCCGCCCTGAGCAAAAATAATCTTATATTTAAGGCCAAACATTTTGCGAATTGCCAAAAGAAACCTGCCCAGTGGTAATTCCTTTGTCCAGACGACATCCGGTTTCCACGAAAGCAGCCGGGGAAAAAGGCCGATTCCAAAGCTGGCTTGTTCCACGCGGTTGCAGAGTTCCCAGAAGCGTTTTTCATTCAGTACGTTAAAAACACCCAGGGAAGAATCCAGCAGGGAATTGCGGGGTATGTTCCAAACACGCTCCGCATCCGGAAAAGCGCCGCCGCTGAACACTTTCAGGTCGAGTCTCTTATCGGACGAAATCGCTGCCTGCCAGCGCGACGTGGTGATTTCAAATCCCCGTTGAACTCGTCCTAATCCGCAGCTGATCAGGGCCAGCTTAATCGGAGTTGACGAACAACCGGTTTTTAAGGAAATGCGCGATCGGGTGGGACCGGCTTCGCGCTTCGATACGAGCAGTTGTTCGCAATTCATTTTGGTTTCAGTATAGCGTTTTTATGAAGTGCTGCAGCCGGAATAGGCCGGGATGGTTTCGTAAAAAACATTTGTTGAGTCGTTCACTACTGCCATCCATCTAGCCTGCACGGTTTGCCTCAACCCATCCAAAGGATCATTTATCAATCTCCATTGACGGCTCCATTGACGGGTTAGCGATATGAGTCTGGTCCGCTTGACACTCCCGCCAAGCCCTATATATTACGGGCAGGTGTACGGTATTTCAGGAATCCGTCCGGACAACTTGCGGCTGCATGAAAGGGAGTCGCCACGTAGCCGGGCATGGAGGCGGAATTGTAACCAGGATTGACTTGTCGTCTGGAATTGCTCCCCGCGCTGGTTCCTTAGGATTTATAATAAGCCCTGGCGAATGAGCGACAATCTGAACAACCAGTTAAGAAGAGGACATGTGATGACGAATTGGAAGTTAATCGTTGCGAGGTCTTGGATCGTTGCTCCGTTTCTATTCGGCCTGATCCTGCTTGTCGTGATCTTTCGGACCGAAGCGGCGCCGCAGGGGAACGCGGCGGCGGGCGCGGACGCGAGCAGGGTAATGATCGATGCGGACGACATCGGCGGCGTGGTGACCAGTGCGAAGGGCCCGGAGGCCGGTGTGTGGGTGATCGCGGAAACCACGGACCTGCCCACCAAGTTCCGCAAAATCGTTGTCACGGATGACGCTGGACGCTTTGTTTTGCCTGATCTTCCGCAAGCCAACTACAAAATCTGGGTTAGAGGTTACGGTTTGGTGGATTCGAAAGCCGTGGAATCGATGCCGGGCAAGACCTTGGCATTAAACGCCGTGATTGCGCCCACTCCCCAGGCGGCCGCGCAATACTATCCGGGCGACTACTGGTTCTCGCTGATCAAGATGCCCGCAAAGAACGCCTTCCCTATGGCGATTCGCTCCAGCGATACCAGCCTCGTCGGAGAGGAATCCGACACGCCGGGAAATTTTGCTCGATCGAAGGATACAGCGATCGAGAATCAGGCTCACTATGCGTTCCTGCTGAAGAGGGGCTGCGAGGTTTGCCACCAGATGGGCGACAAGGCCACGCGCGAAATTGAGCCGGGGCTGGGCGCATTCGATATCCCGACGCAGGCTTGGGAACGGCGACTGATGTCCGGGCAAGTGGGAATGCAAATGACCAACGCTCTGGACAGTTTCGGACACGACCGCGGGCTGGCCATGTTTGCAGATTGGAGCACACGGATTGAAAAAGGCGAGGTGCCTCCTGCACCGCCGCGGCCACAGGGAGTCGAGCGCAATGTTGTTATTTCCCTTTGGGAGTTTGGTACCGACAAATCATTTTTTCACGATGTGGGCAGCAGCGATGACCGCCACCCGACGGCCAATGCCAACGGGCCGATCATCGGCACAGATTTTTCGGGGAATGCGCTCTTCGTTCTGGATCCCGTGAAGAACGTGAAATCGATGGTCCCGATTATCCTGCGCAATGAAAATGATCGAGCGCTCCTGAAGCCCTTTACGCCGCAGACCGTAATCGCGTCGTCCCCGTATTGGGGCGATGAACTCATTTGGAATGATCGGGTGACTTCCGCGCAACCGCGCCTCGACAGCAAAGGCCGCTTCTGGTTTCATTCGCAGACGCGCGCCGATTTGCCCGATTGGTGCAAATCCGGTTCGAACAATCCTTACGCTAAAATTTTCCCGATCCCGGATGGCACGGTCGCAAGGGGCGGCACTTTTTATGATCCCAAAACCGGCAAGTTCGGTTCCGTGGATACCTGCCTCCCATCCGGACACATGGTTTTCGCCGATGACGCGGATGAAACGCTGTATTACGCGAGCACGCCCGGCGTCGGCCCAGATCACCGTGGCGGACTGGGTTGGATCAAGACAAGGGTCTGGGACGAGACGCACGATTCGGAGAAATCAGTCGGCTGGTGTCCTGCGGTGATTGATTACAACGGAGACGGGAAAACAGGCGCTTTCACCAGGCCCGACGAACCGGCCGATCCGAAGCTGGATCGCGAAGTCCGATGGTCGAATGGCTACGGGGTGGCCGTAAATCCCGTTGATGGCAGTGTCTGGTACGCGGGACTCGGTAATCCGGTTCCGGGCAGAATCTTTCGAATGGTAACCGGTGCGAATCCCCCGGATACTTGCAAAACGGAAGTATACGAACCGCCGTTTGACAATCCGAAACGGCCGGGCGTCGAGGCATACTCGACGTTGGGGCTCGCGATCGACAGCAAAGGTTTAGTGTGGGCGGCGCTGGCCGGCAGCAACGACCTCGCCAGTTTCGACCGCAGCAAGTGCAAGGGGCCACTCAATGGTCCGACGGCGACAGGTCAACATTGTCCGGAGGGTTGGACGCTTTATCCTGTGCCGGGTCCGAAGTTCAAAGGAAGCGACGTTCTGGCGGACTCGTTCTATCACAATTGGGTGGACCGCTTCGATACACTGGGCCTGGGCAACGATATTCCGATTGTGACGGGCACCGGATCGGATTCGATCATTGCTTTTATTCCCCAGACGAAGAAATTTGTTACGCTGCGTGTGCCCTATCCGATGAGTTTCTATACGCGCCTGATGGACGGGCGCATTGACGATCCAAATGCCGGATGGAAGGGGCGAGGCATCTGGACAGCCAACGAAACAAGAGTTGTCTGGCATATTGAAGGGGGCAAGGGTACAGAAAGCTCCGTCGCGCATTTCCAGATGCGCCCTGACCCGCTTGCCAAGTAAATTTTCGGAAGGAAGGATCAGTATGCTCAACCGATTTACGCCCAGAATTTTGGGGGCCGTTCTACTGCTGTGTCTGGGACTGACAGGCTACCCTGCATTTGCTCAGACGGAGCTGTCCGGCCAATGGGGGCAAAAATTGCACGAAGACGAGCCGGAACGCGGCGCCGGCCCGGAGATCGGGGATTATACCGGCCTGCCGGTCAACGATCAGGCGCGGATGCGAGCCGACAGTTGGGACGCGCAGAAGTGGGAGATGATCGAACATGAGTGCGAACCGCACCCGGCGGATTATGCGCCGCGCGGTCCCGGGCGACATGCGCGTCTGGTCTGATCTCGACCAGTTCACCCAGCAAACTGTCGCGTGGCACACCACAATTCGATTCATGCTTCCTCAACGAACCATTTATATGGATGGGCGGCCGCATCCTTCCGAGAATGCGCCTCACACGTGGCAAGGATTTTCTACCGGCGAGTGGGTCGGAGACAAATTGAAGGTCACGACCACACATTTGAAGGAAGGTTGGACCCGTCGCAACGGCCTGCCGCGCAGTGACAAGGCGACGCTAACGGAATTTTTTATCCGGCATGGCGACTTCCTCACGCTGGTCACCGATGTGGAAGATCCCGTATATCTGGAGGAGCCGCTCATTCGAACTTCGAATTGGATTTTGGACCTGGGCGACCGGTTCTTCGCGAACTACTGCCTCCCCAGCATCGAAGTCCCCCACCCGGACGGGTGGGTCGCCTACCATTTGCCGGGAGAGAATCCGTGGCTGAATGAGTTTTCTTCGAGAACCGGCGTTCCCGCGGAGGCCGCGCGAGGCGGTGCTGAGACCATGTATGTCGATTATCAGGAGAAAATGGCCAAAATGCCCTCGCCTCCCAAACTTCCCGCGAAGACAGGTATGAAATAATGAATGGAACCGTAGGGAATCCTGGGAATCTTTTCCGCGTCATCTTCGCAATCGCTTTTCTTGCCTGTTCCGGCACCGTTTCAGCGGGTCAGGAGAAAAGGGCCGCCGACGGTGACCAAGTGACACTGCAATCCGCATGCGGCCAGTTGCCGGCAGGCGGAGTTTGCCTGCGGTTGGAGGATGGGAAAATCGAGTTGCTGCACGTGCAGGGAAACGTGTTCATGATCGCCGGGGCGGGCGCGAACATCACGGTGCAAATCGGCGACGACGATGTGATGGTCGTGGACGCCGGGCTCGCGGAAGCCAGCGACCATGTTCTGAGCGCGATCCGGAGATTGACGAAGAAACACATTTTGTTCATCGTGGACACCAGCGCCGATCGGGATCACACCGGGGGGAACGCCAACTTGTCAAAGGCCGGCATGGCGCTGCCCGATGCGAGCCAGAACCCTTCGCGAGCAGGCGAAGATTTCGCATCGGGAGCGCCAATTCTCGCGCATATCAATGTGTTGCGGAGAATGAGCGAGCCCCCGGGGAAGGAATCGCCCTTGCCGTCGGACCTTTGGCCCACGGACCCCTACGAGAGCAGGTATTGGCGAATTTATAACGGAGAAGCGGTCTATCTGGTCCATCCGCCGAAAGCGCACACGGACGGCGACACCTTCGTCCAGTTTCGCCGGTCGGATGTTTTGAGTATCGGCGACCTGATGACCCTCTCGAGCTATCCCGTCATCGAAGCCGGCAACGGCGGCAAGATCGATGGGTTGATCGACGCGCTGAATCAGATCATCGAACTCCTCGTTCCCAAGGATAGCGAAGAAGCGGGCACCTACGTGATCCCCGGTCATGGACGCATCTGCGACAGAAACGATGTTGTAAATTACAGAGATATGGTGACCATTATCCGCGGACGGATTCAGAGCCTGATCGACAAAGGATTGACATTGGATCAAGTGCAATCGGCGAAGCCGACATTCGACTATGACGGTGTCTATGGCTCGACGACAGGGCCGTGGACAAACCAGATGTTTGTTGAGGCCATATATAAGGATCTCAGCGGCAATAAAAAACAACAGCCAGCCGGCGGAGGGAAACAATGAGCTGCCGGATTTTCAGCAAGTCCAACGTCCGGGCTGTTGTGACTGTTTTGTCGATCCTTATCTTGGGCGGCCTTGTTAAAAATATCTCCGCTCAAAACAAAGCGGTCACCGCGGCAAAACCCGCGACCGCCAAAGCGACTGCGACGATCGATCTGACCGGTTACTGGGTGTCGATCGTGAACGAAGACTGGCGCTGGAGGATGATGACTCCGGCGAAGGGCGATTACGCCAGCGTTCCTCTTAATCCCGAAGGCCGCCGCGTCGCGGATACCTGGGACCCGGTAAAAGACGAGCACGATGGCAATAATTGCCGGGCCTACGGAGCCGCCAACATCATGCGCATTCCGGAACGCATCCATATCACGTGGGCAAACGAGAACACTCTGGAGATGGACGTGGATGCAGGCACGCAGAAGCGCCTGTTTCACTTCGACGGCTCCAAATGGCAGGGCGGTGAGCCGCAGTGGCAGGGAGATTCGGTAGCGTCATGGGAAAAACAAGTTCAACGGGTAGGCTTCGCAAAAACAGGTTCCGACAAAGATGGGAGCCTGCACGTGGTGACAACGCACATGCGGCCCGGGTATTTGCGCAAAAATGGAGTCCCTTATAGCAAGGATGCGGTGCTGACGGAATATTACGACCGGGTCGAAATTAACGGCAGAACGTATCTGATCGTGACGTCGGTGGTGGACGATCCCATGTATCTGAACGATCGCTTCATTACGAGCGGGCAATTCAGACTGGAACCGGACGGCGCCAAGTGGAATCCCACGGCATGCCGCCCTTTATGGCCGGTTTTGGGCAGGAGTTCGACAAGCACCAATTACGGACAGGGTACATTTGAACCGGTTGACCATGCCGGAAAATGAGTGTACTAGATACAAGACGAGGCAAAAAATGAAGACACCCATGAATAAGCTGATTCTGTCCTTACTAGCAGTACCGTGCATGGCCATCCATCTCTTTGCGGCCGATGTCATGCTTCGCGGCGTCGTCACAGACGCTTCCGGCAAACCCGTGCGCGGCGCAATTGTCAAAGCGACGCTCGGCCCGAAGAGCGTAAGCCGATACTCGCAGGAGGACGGCCGGTATGAGATTCCGGTAGTGCCGGGCACGTATCAGATGTCCGTGGACGCCTACGGCTACAGCGTGAAATTTCTGACAAAGAATACGACCGAGCCCGGCGATGTAAATTTCTCACTGACAGCCAAGTGGGACGCCACGCGCCTTACCGGCGCGGATATCACGCCCTTAGTTCCAAACGACGCGCAAGGATTGCTGCTAAAGGGCGATTGCATCGAGTGTCACGATTTCAGCGTCGTGATGCACCGGACAGGAATGACCGCGGATGAATGGACGGGTTTTCTGCCCACGATGCCGGCGGGCAAGCGGCCCGCTCGCAACTGGAGTCATGCGCAACTGACGGACCTCGGCGTGGCGCTGGAAAAATATTTCGGCCCGCAATCCCAGTATTTCGGTCCCGAAGCCGATCCTCCGACGAAGGAACAGATCAACCACCCGGCGGTCGCGCCTGCTGTATTGAAAGCCACGTATCGCGAGTATTCCATTCCCACCGGAGTGCAGGCGATTCCGCATACGATTTTCCTCGATCACGATTCGCGAACCGCATGGTTCAGCGAGATCGGCTTGCGCGCCAACAAGGTCGCGAAATTCGATATCGCCTCGGAAACTTTCACGGAATACCCGTCGCCGATCGATAAATCCGATCCCCACAGCGGCGTCGTCGGAAAAGATGGCCGAGTTTGGTTCACGCTGGGGACGCCGGGCCTGAAAATTATTTCAGTGGATCCCGAGACGGGCAAAATAAAGCTGTTTTCAAATGCCGACAACGACAAGGGCACGGACCACACCATGGTGATGGACCGCTCGGGCAATCTGTGGATCTCCGGGCACGGCACAGACTCCGCTGTCGCTCAAGTTTGGAATTTCAATGTGCAGACCGAACAGTTCAAGGCTTACAAAATCCCCGGACCTCCCGATTACCCCAAGAATTCCCGGGGCAGTTGGGACCAGTACCCGGACAACAAATTCGTCCGGCTGGGCACCTACCATCTCGGGTTTGATTCGAAGGGCATGCTCTGGACGAGTTCGCTCGAAATTGGAATGCTGGCGCGCATCGATCCCGCCACGGGTGAGGTGAAAACTTTCTTTCCCCCGGACGTTCCCGGAATTCGCGGAATGGCGGTGGATGCGCGCGATAACATCTGGTTCGCGGATTATTACAATCATCGCCTGGGGATGTACGATCAGAAGGCCGGGACGTACAAGATGTATACGCCTCCGACGCGTGGTTCCGCCGCTTACGGCGTCGTTGCCGATCAAAAGACGGGCTATATTTGGTACGCGGATCAGGCGGGAAATTACATCACGAGCTTCGATCCGAAAACGCAGCAATTTGCCGAATATCCAATTCCCACTCGCGGCGCGATCCCGCGATTCATCGATCTCGACAAGGATGGCCGCGTCTGGTTCGGCGAATGGTGGACCGGAAAAATCGGAGTGCTCGATCCGGAAGGCGCAAACAAAATATTGGCCTCGCGTTAGCCGCTGCCCCGATCGCTCGATTTGTGCCGGCGGCAAAAAAATTCCAGTCAAGAGGGTGCCCCATCCTTGCGGGTTTGCAAGGGTGCGGATTTTGACGCCCCCATTTGAATCGTTGCGTGCGGAGCGGAAAACCCGCATCCTCGTAAACACACGAGGGCGCGGCACCCGATCATTTTTCATCGATCGATGTGCGACAAGGTTAAATCGCGCGAGCTGATCCCTTTCATAATTTTTGTGCTATCTTGCAAACAGAATTCGATCGAGCGCGCGTGGAATGAAAAGCGGGCCGATTGAGCCCTCGCAAGTTGCGCATTGTGCGGAATTTCGGTTGTGTGTGGATATGAGCGGTACATCCCCGAGTCGTGATTCCTCGCTTCGCTCGGAATGAGGAACTTTTCGTTGGTCGGGAGAAATCGTCGGCCTGGAGAAATTGTCGGTCGGGAGAAAAAGATTTATGCACAAGCCTCGTGGACTTTTGGTTCTGCTTGCCTGTGTTTTTTGCTTCGTCTTGAGCGGCGCCGCCAAGCCCGTCGCGCCGAAGCGGGGACTGGCGCCCGAGGATTATTTTTCGTATCGATTCATTGCCGACCCGCGGTTATCGCCCGACGGCAAGACCGTCGCCTACGTTGTGACGACGATCGACCAGAAAAAGAATCGCCGCGATCCCACGATTTGGCTGGTTCCCGCGGATGGGTCCGCCGCGCCGCACAGGATGAACTCGGAGGAATTCAATTCCAGCAACCCGCGCTGGAGTCCCGACGGGAAAACGCTGGCATTTCTTTCGACGCGGAGCGCGGATGCGCCGCCTGGCGAGGCCCCGAAACCTCAAATTTACTTGCAGCCGACGACGGGCGGCGGGGAAGCGGTCAGGCTGACCAAATTGATGAATGGCGTTCAGACCTACCAATGGTCACCCGACGGGGGCCGTATGGTTTGTGTCAGTCCTTCCGGACCAAGCGACGGCACCGCTACCGCGGATAAAAAGACCGACGTTCGCCATTACGCGCACTCTCGTTACAAATTCAACGACAGCGGATGGACCGACGACAAGAGGAGCCATCTGTGGGTCGTCAGCGTTTCATCGGGAGAGGCCAAACAGATTACCGAAGGACAGGATTGGGCCGACGCCGATCCGCAGTGGTCGCCGGACGGCACGCGAATCGCATTCGTTTCCGACCGCACGGGCCACGGTTTCGATGAGAGCGACAATACCGACGTTTGGGTCATCCCTGCAAACGGAGGCGCGTTGACGAAAATTTCCGATCATCCATTTCAAGACGAGATGCCGCGATGGTCGCCGGATGGAAATCGGATTGTTTTTACAGGCAAGACGGAGAGCCACCAGTTTCCAAATCTCTATGTCGCTGCATCCGCCGGCGGCTCTGCCTCGCAACTTGTGCTCGACGACTTGGATTTAATCCCTCTCGAATTGCACTGGCCGAGCTCCGATTCGTTGCTATTCTCCGCCGGAAACAGGGGAGAAACGCATATTTTTCGGGTAGATCTTGCGGGTCGAAAGCTGTCGGCCGTCACATCGGGCGCGCGCGCGGTGCACGCCTTTGACGTCAATCCCGGCGCGGGAGTGATGGTGTACCTCGCCAATGATTTTCAGCACATGGACGACCTGTACGTCTCGCGCCTCGATGGCCGCGACGAGCGCCAGCTCACAGAGGTGAACGCCGACCTCTGGGCAAAACTCGATCTTCAGTCCGTGGAGAAATTGCATTACAAGAGCGGCGACGGTTTGCCAATCGATGGATTTTTCGTTAAGCCGCTGGGTTGGCAACCCGGAAAGAAATATCCCATGGTCTTGATCGTCCACGGAGGCCCGGAGGGCTGGTTCGGTCCCGACTGGTATCAGGAATTTCAAATGTACGCAGCGAAAGGGTATGCCGTTTTCTTCTGCAACCCGCGGGGATCGACATCGTACGGCGAAAAATTTGAACGCGAGCTGACCACTCACTATGCCGACGGGGGGTTCGAGGACGTGATGGCGGGCGTCGATGCGGCGCTGAAGCAGTACCCGTGGATTGACCAGAACCGGCTGGGGGTGACCGGCGGAAGTTACGGCGGCTACCTGACCAACTGGATCATTTCGCACACGAATCGATTCAAGGCCGCAGTGGCGTTGCGCGCAGTTTCGAATCTCGTTAACGATGAGGGCGTGCACGACGGCCCTTACGGACATCGAGACTATTTTCATAAATTTGTACTGGACGATCCGGAGGAATACTGGAATGCGTCCCCGCTGAAATATGCCCGTGACGTTCACACGCCTGTGCTAATCATGAATTCCGACATGGATTTCCGAGTACCGGAGGACCAGGGCGAACAATGGTTCCGCGCCCTGCAGCATTTCGGCGTTCCGTGCGAACTGGTCTTGTTCCCCGCGAAAATCACAACATTACGCGCACTGGAGAACCAAAACATTTGGTGGAAAGCCTGAATTGGCAGCTTTATTGGTTTGACCGTTATCTCGGGAACAACCCGAATGCCGAGCCGCCGGACGCTCGATAGCGAAATGTCGTGTCTGGAATTTTGCGGTGGGGAACCAGGCGGGACCGCGGAATTGACAGACCGATTGGAGATAAATTGTAAATTGGCGCTCTCAATCACCACCCGCACTGCCATCGGCCATTGGTCCGAAGTTAATGTATAATCTGAAGCAAGCAGAGGGCTGGAACTGAAGTGTCACGCCCAAAGGAATCCTGAATCTAAAAGGGAGAGTCATGAGAACCAGATCAGCCGCAATTCTGGCGATGGTATTTTCTATTTTGGCGGCTTCCGCGCCGTTGTTCGCCCACCACGGATACGCTGCATATGACATGACACAGAGCGTGTCGCTGAAGGGCACCGTGACCAGTTATGCGATGGCTAACCCGCACGGGTCCATCGATCTGGATGTCAAGGACGCGGCCGGAAATATTATTCATTATGTTTTCGAAACCGGCGCGACCGTGCGCATGATGAAAGCGCAGGGGTTTACCCAGGAAACGTTGAAACCAGGGGACGTCGTTACGATCACGTTTAGTCCCGGGAAAGACTCGGAACGACACATTGGAGTTTTCAAGAAAGTGGAGCTTGCCGACGGCGAGGTTTATCCGAAGCCTTTGGCGGGAGGAGTTGCTGCCGGAAATTCCGCCCTCCAGTAGCAACAGGATTTTCGCAGGAAATCGGCGGCGACGCAGCGCTCTTTTTCTCCGTTCAAATGTGTGTCGCTGGATTTATTCATTTCATTTCCTCCAGGGATTGGGCGGGTTAGAAGATCTTACGCGCGACCAACCTTTCCGAAACGACCGGATCCGATGATGGCAAGGCCTCCGCGAAAATGTGACATGCATCATAGGTGACTGTGACGGTGCGCACATCGTGCTGCCGTCCTCTTGGCCCAGTATAGGGGGCGAAGAGGTTTCGCCTCAGTGGGCAAGCCGTTCGCTCCCACTCAATGGGCGCCGGGTTATGGAATTGAAACGAAAAGTTCGGAAAATCGAAATACCAGAAGGGAATGTCATGAGAGCCAGGTTCTGCATGATTTTGGCAGGTTTGTTCTGTCTTCTAGTGGCGTCTACATCTTTGTTCGCGCATCATGGGTATGCGGCGTATGATATGACGACAACGGTCACTTTGAAGGGCACCGTGACGAGTTTCGACATGGCGAATCCCCATTCATCCATCGCGTTTGATGTGAAGGATGCGAGTGGTAATTCCGTCCACTGGATCGTCGAAACGGGGGCTCCGGTGCGCGGCATGAGGGCGGGCGGCTTCACTCAGGATACGATCAAGCCCGGAGACGTCATTTCAATTTCGTTCAGTCCAGGAAAAGATCCTGACAAGCACATTGGCGCTTTCAAGAGTCTGGTGCGAGCCGACGGTCAGGTTTTTCCCAAACCTTCCGCGGAAGGGGCGGCTCCGGATAATCCCCCCGCAAAGTAGGGGAGCTTTGTGCCACTAGGGCGCGATCCGCGCCTGGGATGAGTTGGGCCGCCCCTGATTGCGTCCGCCGCATCGATTTGCTGCAAATTTGTCCTGATTTCCGCGGCGAATTTCCCCTTGGGGAATTCTTTCAGGTAGGCGCGCATTTGGGCCGCCGCACCGGGAACATCGTGCTCCTGCAGCAGGATTTGCGCATGCAGCGCGTGCAAATCCGGCATATCCGCGTGCGGCCCCTTCTCGGCTTGCTGCGCGCTTTTCTCCGCCGCATCCAGGCGATTCAATCTGAAATTTCCTATGGCCTGGATGAAGTTGGCTGTGCCGATCGTCGGGTCCAGATCGAGTGCTTTCCCCGCAGTTTCGATTGCAGGCTCAAATTCATTATTTTGCAGCTGTAAATTGGCCAGGGAAACGTACGGCGGAATGTAATGCGGGTCCGCCTCGATCGATTTTTCAAACGCCTGGCGGGACTTGTCCATTTCCTTGCTCGATGAATAAACGCCGCCCAGCTCAAACCATGCAGCCGCATATTTGTCATATTGGGCTACGGCTTTTTCCAGGTGTTCGGTCGCCGAAGGCAGATGGTTGCTTCGGGCATCCTTATCGCCCTTCTCGAATTCTTTGCGCGCGTTGCCGGGAACCAGCATGGACGTCACGCTGATAGAGGATCCGGTCACCCCGGCGATGCGAGTAAGTTGCATTGTCCCGAGTTCGACTCCCGTCACATCGGCGCGGTCGGTAATCGTTCTGCTCAGCGGCAGGTAGCCGGGAACATTCACGTGCACCTCGCAGCCGGTCAGTAAATTTTGAGGATTGACGACCCCGCTATTTCCGCCCATCGGTGAGACAGGGGAATCGTTGCTGGCGCTGAAGTCCATGTTGCTCTGCGCGCCCGCGCCCAATGAAAATTGAAAATATCCCTTCAAATCCGTGTGAATCAACTGCAAGGGCTTCATCCCACATTCGAGCCCGACGGAAATGGGCTCCATCACAGGCTGGCCGTTGGTCATGAGAACTCTTCCATTCACAAACAAGGGAGCCTGATACTGCTGCTGATTGTAGCCTGGTTGTTGCCCGCTCGTTCCTGGAGCCGAGCCGACCGGTTGAGATGGACGCGAAGGGCCCGTTGTCCCTGACGTTCCCGTGCCCGTTGTTGTTCCGGATCCGGCGCCACCGGACTTTTGGGCGAGTGCCGGCCACACGCACACGACGGCGAGCAATCCCGCGACGCAATAACGAACATAAAATCGACACATAGGATACACCTCTCGGGCAAGACGGCCTGCGCTCTTGGATGAGCATACGCCCGGAAGGAATCGCAAGATACAGAAATCCTCGGCGATGCCTGTCGCGAAAGCGCTTTCCAAATAGAGATTTGTCGCTGAGGTAGGCTCTGCTAAAGTATCGGTTTCCATAGAATCACACCGAGATGCGGGAGCGAAGAGAGAGCTGTGCGACTCGTCATATTACCGGGAGATGGGATTGGCCCGGAAATTTCCGCCTCGGCGGTGTCGGTGCTCGAACTCCTGAATCGTAAGCTCAAGTTCGACCTGACTTTGGAAACGCATGAAGTTGGCCTTGAGCCATTGAAGCGGGTGGGGACGACATTTCCGCCCTCTGTCCTCGATGCGTGCCGGTCCGCGGACGGAATCGTTCTGGGCCCCATATCCCACGCCGTTTATCCCACGCGAGCCGAGGGTGGCATTAATGTATCAGGCGAACTTCGAATTCAGCTCGACTTGTACGCCAACATTCGCCCGAGCCGCTCACGCCAGGGGATTCCGCATTGGGGACGCACTCCCATGGACCTTGTGATTGTGCGGGAGAACACGGAAGGCTTTTATTCCGACAGAAACATGTATTGGGGCGTCGGAGAGTTCATGCCGACGGCCGATGTGGCCCTGTCGATTCGAAAGGTTACGTCCCGCAGTTCGCGCAGGATCGCAGTAGCAGCGTTCGAACTGGCCCGTACTCGGCGGCGTAAGGTGACAGCGGTGCACAAGGCCAATGTGATCAAAGTTTCCGATGGGCTTTTCCTCGGGGAGGTCCGAAAAGTCGCGGCGGATTATTCCGATGTGGAGTATGACGAGCAATTGGTCGATTCGATGGCGGCTCTCCTAGTCCGGGAAGCAGCGAAATACGACGTGATTGTCACGACGAATATGTTCGGCGATATTTTGTCGGATGAAGCGGCGGAATTATCCGGCAGCCTGGGGCTCGGAGAATCGATCAATGCGGGAGATTCGCACTGCATGGCGCAGGCGCAGCATGGGTCCGCGCCGGATATCGCCGGGCAGGACAGAGCCAATCCTTCTTCGTTGATACTTTCCGTGGGGCATTTGCTGGACTGGATGGCGCGCAAGCGGATGAACGAATCGCTGGCGCAGGGCGGGCGGTTGATCGAGCGCGCCGTGGATGAAGTGTTGAAAGATCCGGCGCGGCGCACCGCCGATCTTGGAGGCTCACTCGGCACGAAGGCATTTACCGCCGCGATCTGTGAACAAATGGAGAGCGACGCAGCGAAATAGTCTCGATCGTCCCGATTATTCGTGAGCGATTATTCGTGAGATTGACCCGCTCAATATGACAAACACTTTTACGAACGATATCTGCGATTCACACGTTCACGTTGTGGGTCCAAATGAGAGATATCCGCAATCCGAGGGTCGACTGTACACCGCGGGGCTGGCTACGCCGGAGGATTTGCAGGCGGTCGCGTTGCCGGTCGGGGTGGGCCGCTACGTTCTGGTCCAGCCGAGTTTTTACGGAACCAATAATTCCTACGTCCTGGAATCGCTGGACGTATTGAAGGGACGCGGGCGCGCGGTTGTAGTTATCGATCCGGCGGCCACATGCGCGAGCGACTGGGAAGCGTTGCACAAGCGCGGCGCGCGCGGCGCCCGCCTCAATTTATACAGCAAGTACAATCCGCTGGCGCCCGGCGGGCTCGGGGATGTCCTGAAGCGATTTACCGACAACATGCCGCGCTCGGGCTGGCATATTGAAGTGATTGCATCGTTCCAGACCGTCATTGAATCCGCCTCGGCCCTTGCCGATTCGCCAATTCCCATTGTTCTCGATCACTATGGCCTTCCGGGAGATGAGAAACCGGATGGGGAGTTGGGCCGCCGGATGCTGAATCTTCTCAGCCTCCCTCACGTTTGGATGAAGCTTTCCGCTCCCTATCGCACGGGAAATGATCCCCTGGCTACCAAGCCGCCTTCGGAATGGCTCCCGGCGCTGGTGCGCGTCGCGCCGGATCGCTGCGTCTGGGGCAGCGATTGGCCATTTCCGCCGTCGCGCAAGAATCAAACGGGCAAGGATGTTTCGCTTCCCTACAGGCCGATCGATTATCAGCGTACGCTGGAGGATTTTTTCAGCGCGCTTCCGACTGCGGAGGCCGACATGATTCTACGAGACAATCCCGCGCGTCTTTACGGTTTCCGCCCAAACCAGAACGGCAACATTTAACCGGAGAAACGATGGCCATCATTTCAGGGACGGATCAATCGGCAACGATGCCCATCTCGACGGAGCTGGAGCGGCACGCATTCAATAAAATCGCATGGCGCCTGGTTCCGCTGCTTTCCATCAGCTACGTTCTCAACTACATGGACCGCAACAATGTCGGCTTCGCCGGATTGACGATGAATCACGATGTCGGGTTGACGGCCGGACAATTCGGAACAGGTGCGGGAATTCTTTTTCTCGGATATTGTTTTTTTGAGCTGCCCAGCAACGTGGCCCTTCACTATTTCGGAACCCGCATCTGGCTGTCACGGATCATGATCACATGGGGATTGATTTCCGCCGGGACAATTTTTGTAACCGGGCCGAAGAGCTGGTACCTGGCGCGGTTTTTGCTGGGAGTCGCTGAGGCCGGATTTTATCCGGGCGTGATTTTTTATTTGTCCGCGTGGTTTCCCGCGCAATACCGGAATCGCATGCTCGTTCTATTTCTGCTCGCCATTCCAGTTTCTACAGTCGTTGGCGCACCGATCTCGGGGATGCTGCTGGGGATGGACGGCGTCGCTGGTCTGGCTGGCTGGAAGTGGCTATTTGTGATTGAAGGATTGCCCGTCGTCCTGCTGGGCATCGTCATGCTCATTTTATTGTCGGACCGGCCGGAAGAAGCTAAATGGCTCACTGAAGAGGAAAAGGCCGTGGTGATGGCCAGGATACGCAGCGAGAAGCGGGAGAGGGAAGTCACGCATCTCATGGCGGCGTTGAAAGACCCTCGAGTGATCCTGCTGGCGCTGATCCAGTTCGGATTCACGACCGGTTCTTACGGCGTCGGGATCTGGCTGCCGCAAATTATTCAGAGGTCGCACTTTTCCAATCGCGACGTCGGATTTATCACGGGCGTTGTGTATGCGATCGCGTGCGTGGGCATGATGATCTGGGCCGAGCACGCGGGTAAGACGGGGAAGAAGATCAAGAACCTTGTGATCGGTTGCCTGCTTTCGGCGGCCGGACTGGTTCTGGCAATGCTCTTCAAGAATTTTTGGATCTCGATCACCTGGATGACTGTGGCGATGATTTGCCTGAACGCCGCCCGCGGGATTTTCTGGACGATTCCTTCGCGTTTTTTAACCGGCGTCGCCGCGGCCGGCGGGCTCGCGTTCATCAACTCGATTGGGACGATCGGCGGGTTCGTGGGTCCGTGGCTGATGGGGATTTTGAGAGACCGGTCGAACTCGTTTGCCTCGGGATTGCTGGCGATGGCGGGATTCCTGTTGCTCGCTAGCGTTCTTTCATGGTCGCTGAAGCTTTTTGTCACTCAGGAATAAATTCAGTCCGAATATTAACCCCGCGGAGTAGGTTAGTCCTTTCGCGGAGCTAAATGCGTAATGTGCCGCACTCTTCACTGTTTTTGTGAAGAGTGCGGGTTTTTATTTCCAACAATTTTCGAGAGATGAAATAGTTGTGATCAGAATCGGAAATTTAGGTACTGGAATCGGATTGTAAGAAAACCCGCATCCTCCTAAAATCGCGAGGGTGCGCCACCCTATGCTCAAAAGTTCGCTCAGGTTTTTTTACAGTTCGCGCAACGCGTTGAATTGATCGACATAGCCGGAACCGTCGATGCGCGCGCCGATCACTGTCGTGCGTCCTGTTCTGACGGCGGCGCGCAGGGAATCGCCGAGCGCGTTTTCATTGTCCACGGTTACGCCATCGGCGCCGAATCCCTGCGCCAGACGCTCCCAATTGATGCCGCCAATTCCTACGCCATACGTGGGAATCTTCTTGATCGCCTGTTTCACGCGGATGAGGCCGATTTCTTCGTCGTCGAGTACAAGCACAATGATCGGCAACTTCTCACGCACCGCGGTTTGCAGTTCGGCGACGGCCATCATAAAGCCGCCATCTCCGGTGAAAGCAACGACGGGTCGGCCCGGGTGAGCCAAGCGAGCCCCGAGAGCGCCGGGGATGGCGAAGCCCATCGAACCAAGTCCGTTCGAAGTGAGGAATTCGCGCGGTCCGTAGGACTCCCACTTCTGCACGACGAGCAATCGGCTGGCTCCCGCGTCGCAGGTGGCCACGGTGTCGCGGGGCAACGCGGCGCGAGCGACTTCGAGCGCGCGTTGTGGCGACAGTCCCTTGGCTGGAGTATTCAGCGCGTTCACAACCTGTTCACGGAAAGTTTTGGAAGCCTGCTCACCCCAGGATCGCTCGGGCGCAAATTCAGCAAGCCCGGCCAACATCCCTTTCAAATCTCCCATCACTTCATTCGTCCCGGTGACCACAGCGTCGAGATTGGCATGTGCCGCGAGGGAGAGGACGGGCAGTTTATACGGCCATGGCTTAGGCTGCAATTCGATGGCGTCCAAACCCACGGTGATAATAAGGTCCGACTGGTTGATCAGTTCCCGCTCGATCAGCCCGCCGATGATGCACCCCGCGCGCAACTTATGATCTTCGGGGATCACGCCCTTGCACTTCGTTGTCGTAAGGACGGGTGCGCCGAGTTTTTCAGCCAATGCCACCAACTCTTTCGATGCTTTTGACCAGAGCACTCCCAGGCCAGCGAGCAGAACGGGACGCTTGGACGATTCGAGCATTTGCAGCGGCACCTTCAACGCGGAGCGGTCATACTGGATGGGAACAAAGTTGGGAATGAGCGGTGTTTCAACCTTGAGTGCTTCCGCCTCGAGGGTGGTTTGACTGGACAGCATGTCAAAATGCACAGGGCCCGGCGGCAAGGCGGTGGCAATCCGGTAGGCGCGTCGAATCTGCTGGTGCACAGTCTTCGCGCCGATCGTCATGTTGTGCTTCACGATCGGTGCGAACATCGCGTGGTGGTCCATGCGTTGTCGCAGACCGACTTCATACACGTTCGGGGGATACTGATCGGTAATGGCGATCAGCGGGCAGCGGTCGAGCATGGCGTGAGCGACGCCATTGACCATGTTGGCTGCGCCGGGACCGCGCGTCGATAGACAGACGCCGGGTGAACCGGTGATCTCGCCCCAGGTGGACGCCAGCATCGCGCCGGCGGTTTCCTGCTTCATCAGGATAAAACGCATTCCCCTCAGGCGCGCCGCTTCCATCATCTCGACGGATTCGCCGCCCGGATGGCCAACAATAAAAGGAGTTCCCCAATCACGGAAAGCTTCTACAAGGACTTCAACGGTAGTAGGCATAAGCCCGAATTTTAGCATTTTTCCTAATTCGAGTCTTCACCGCGGGCGAGAAATTTTTTACTCGCAAAACTTTCGTGCCCTTTCAGTCAATGTTTCTTTCCCGCGCGAACACCTTCGCGAACACCTTTGCGAACACAGGCGCGAACAAAAGTTCATGCGGGGTATTTTGCCGAGCGTTGGGGCTGTTGTAATATTAAAAATATGCCACAACCACATGTTGGTTTTTTGGACCGTTTTCATCCGGAGATTTGTGCCACGATCGTGCGCGCCCTGCCGGAAGGATGGACTTACAAATTCGCGGCGAGCAAGGAACCCGCAGATCAGGTCGCCGCTGCCGCTGGAATTGACCTGTTGTTTGTTATGGCCGCACCCGTTACACCAGAAATTCTTGGCGCAGCGCCGAATCTGCGTTTTATTCAGAAGCTTGGGGCTGGTGTCGATCGAATCGATCTGAAAACCTGCGAGCAGCGGGGAATTGCCGTCGCTCGCCTGGCCGGAGGAAATGCTGTCCCCGTCGCCGAGCATGCGCTGTTGATGATCCTCGCGTCGCTCCGGCGGCTCGTGGTCATGGACCGCCGCACCAGGGCCGGCGAATGGGACAAGGAATCGGCTCGCGGTGTGAACCGTCAGTTGAGCGGGAAGCGTGTTGGATTGGTTGGATTCGGCGCAATCGGCAAGGCGCTGGCGAAAATGCTTTCCGGCTTCGATATTGAACTCTTCTACTTCGATCCCATCGTTCAGCAGAGCGATGTGGAAAAGCAATACCGCATTCGCAGCCTGCCGCTCGATGAGTTGCTGCAAACGTGTGACATCGTTTCTCTACATCTTCCGCTGATGCCGGAAACGGCGGGAATGATCAGCCGGGAGCGAATTTACAAGATGAAGCGCGGCGCGGTGCTGGTCAACTGCGCGCGCGGCGGCCTGATTGACGAAGAGGCCCTGGTGACAGCCCTCAATGATGGGCAAATTTTTGCTGCGGGCCTGGATGCGTTTTCCAAGGAGCCTCCTATCGGGAGCCCTCTTTTGACGATGGAGCAGACGGTGGTCACACCGCACCTGGGCGGCGCGACTGTGGACAATTTCAAATCGGTGATTGAGAAGGCTGTGCAGAATTCGTTGCAGTATCTGGACGGCAAAGGACTGCCGAAGGCGGACGTAGTATTCATGCCGAAGCAAGGCTAGGCTTCAACGGCTAAAGCCGCTTGAGTGGCAGTTCTTTACGGCCGGGCCAAAGCCCGGCCCTCCATGCTGCGAACAAACAAGTCGCAAACAGGAAAGACAGGTGGAAGCAATGTCAGCAAGTTCGACCATTTTTTATCAATAATCAATGGGTGAAGGGCGGCGGAGAACCGTTTGCCTCCACCAATCCCGCCGACGGCATGCAGAACGCCATGATCGGCGCCGCCGCTCCCGCCGATGTCGAAGCCGCGGTCGCGGCGGCGCGCGCCGCGCTGGACAATCCCGCGTGGCGCGGATTGAAACCTCACGAACGCGCCAAAATGATTTACCGCGTCAGCGAACTACTGAACGAAGACTCCGAGCGAATCGCCCGGGTACAAATGTCGGACAACGGCAAGACCATCAAAGAATGCCGCGAACAAGTCGCCAGCGCGGCCAATACATTTCGCTATTACGCGGCAGCCTGCGAAACATTTGAAAGTGAAGTCACTCCGCCGCGCGGTTCCTACTGGACGATGACGGTTTACGAACCGGTCGGCGTGGTTGCGGCCATCACGGCATGGAACTCGCCGCTTCTGCTCGACGCGCAAAAACTGGCTCCGATTCTGGCGGCGGGAAACACCGCCATCTTGAAGGGATCGGAAGTCACCCCGCTCATCAGCCTGGAATACGCCGCGCTGTTCCTGAAGGCCGGATTTCCTCCAGGCGTTGTGAACGTACTAGCCGGGACCGGCGAAGTGGGCCGCCTGCTGGTCGAGCATCCCGGCGTGGACATGATCAGTTTCACCGGGGGAACGCGGACCGGCATCGCGATTGCGACCGTCGCGGGTCGCATGCTGAAACCCGTTGTTCTGGAACTGGGAGGGAAGTCGCCCAACATTGTTTTCGCCGATGCCGATCTGAAAAAAGCGATCACAGGCGTGGGAGAAGGAAT
Organism: Terriglobia bacterium; assembly: GCA_963788335.1. Taxonomy (GTDB): domain Bacteria; phylum Acidobacteriota; class Terriglobia; order Acidiferrales; family UBA7541; genus Palsa-360. Next base: position 871,164 of record CAWBGM010000018.1, on the reverse strand, counting down.
ATTTTCCAGCGGCGGTCAGTCATGCATTGCGGGTTCGCGCGTGTTTGTTGAAAAAAGCGTCTATGACCAGTTTCTGGATAGGCTTCAAGAAATTCGCAGAAGAATACCGCGTGGGCCCACCAGAGTCAGCGGAATCGAAAATGGGACCGCTCGTCGGTTTCTTTCACCGCGATCACGTCGAGAAATATGTCGAAATCGGACGAAGCGAAGGCGCGACCGTAGTGGCCGGCGGCACGCGGCCAACAGGCGGCGTATTCGACAAGGGCGCCTACTATCCCGCGACGATTCTGACGGGACTCAACAACAAGGCGCGCGTATGCCGCGAAGAAATATTCGGGCCTGTCGCGGTTGTGCTGCCGTTTGACGATGAAGCAGACTTGATGCAGCAGGCGAACGACACCGATTTCGGCCTCGCCTCCGGCATCTGGACTGGCGATTACAAGCGCGCGTGGCGTGTAGCGCGTGCGTTGCGCGCGGGAACCGTCTGGATCAACACGTACAAGCAGGCTTCCATCTCCACGCCCTTCGGCGGCTTCAAGCAGAGCGGCATTGGCCGTGAAAAGGGATTAATGGGAATGCGGTCCTATATGGAAGCCAAAGGAATCTTCTGGAGTTTGTAGGGTTTCAGCAGCACAGGCTTCAGCCCGCCTGGTTTTGACTTCTGCGGTATTCGCGGAATTGAATAGAACACAGGCTGAAGCCTTTTCTACTATCCGTTACGCCGGACGTTTTGCTTCATCATAAAAATTCAGGACATTCGTGACACATTCATCGGCGTTGGCGACGGCGACGTGATAGGCGTCGCTGGTCAACACGAGCAATCGGGAATTCGGAATCTTTGGCTGATACTTAACGACCGTCTCCACCGACTGCAGCGCGCTGCGATCGGAAGTAATGATTAGCGTGCGAGCGGAAATCTGGGGGAGCACATTGTCCAGGTTCAACCCGGTGAGCATCGGCCTGAGTCCGGTCTTTGTCGCCGCGGGCGTCACTTGCCTGAGCATCTCGAAATAATCCATTTCCTCTTTCGAGGCATGAGTGCCCAGCCGCAGCGACATGGGCGCCGATTCCATTTTCGAATCCACTGGCCCGAACGGCCCGCTGGCCACCACAAGCGAGCGCACACGCTGCGGATAGCTCGCGGCAAATTGCATCGCCAGAGCCCCTCCCGTCTTCGCTCCGATGATGTGGGCCGAACTCACGCCGATGGCATCCAGGAATTCTGATATCACTTTCGCGTAGTTGGTGGGGGTCCATTCGAAATTTGCGGGCGCATTCGAACGTCCGTAGCCTGGAAGGTCGGGCCGGTACACCCGGTAGCGCTGCGCCATGCGCGGCACCCATCCCCACCAGATGTCGCCGTTTTCGAGGGCGCCATGCAGAAAAACGACGGGCTCGCCATCCATCCACGGAGCGCCCAGCCAGTCCTCGCGGTAATACATTTGAAGGCCGGATTTCAGCGACGCCATGGCGCCGTGCGGCCCGCTCTTGTCGCCCGGTATTGGTGCGGCTTCCGTCGCGGGCATCAGTGCGGACGAAACCATGGGAATCCCCGCGGACATCACGCCCAACTTCATCAGATTTCTCCTGCTCCATTTCGCCACTGGTTTCATCGGATTGCCCTCGATTCCGCTATTCCGTGCCCACCATCTTGAACTTCTGTATCCGGCGGCCGGTTCCCGTTTCCGCTACATAGACATTGTTCTTCGAATCCACCGTGATCGTGTGGACATGATCGAACTCGCCGAGTTGATGGCCGGGACGGCCGAACGTAGTGAGTTGCTTGCCGGTGACCCGATCGAAAATAGCGACGCGGTCCCGCCATTCGTCCGCGGTGAACATATATTTTTGTTGCGGATCCGCGGAAAATTTTACGTCCGAATTCGCGCCCCACAGAGTCGGGCGCGTATTCGGATAATGAGGCCTCGGCTCAATCATATAGTTCCGTTTAAAGTTGCCCATCTTGTCAAAGACCTGCACGCGGTCGCCCTGTTTGTCGCAGATATACACCAGACCTGAATTATCGATGACAACGCAATGCACAATCTTGATGAAGGCTCCGCCCACGCCTGCCTCGGTTTCCGCCGCGGAGCCCTGATGACCCCACTGCCGCAAAAACTGGCCATTCTTATCGAAGACTGCGACGCGGGTGTTGCCATAACCATCGGAAACATAAATATCGCCATTGGTGGGATCAACCGCGATACCGGAGGGCAGGTAAAAACCAGTCTTGCTTGTGTTCAGGGCACGCCCGGTATCGAGGCCATCCGAGCTATCGAGAACACCCTTGGTTCCGATTTGAAGGAGAAGCTTGCTGCCGTCATGCGTATATTTCTGAATGATGCCGTCGCGGCTTCCGCCGATCCAGAAATTGTTTTCGTAATCCACGAAGCAGCCATGCAGCTGCTTGGGAAGTATCTTCATGTCACCCCAGGAATTGACCATGTTTCCGTCCGAATCAAACTCCATGATGGGCGGAGCATTGGTGGCGGTTTCCGTTTCTTTTTCCACAATGTCCTGGCGATTGGCAACAAAGACGTGATCTTTTGCGTCAACGCAAATGCCGCCGATGCTGCCCGTGACCTGAGTGCCGGGGAATGGCTTTGGCCAGTACGGGTCAATCTCGTACTTGGGAACGGGCAATGAGGAATCCGCTTCCGCGGGAGCTGCATGAACTCGATTTTGCAATGGATTCCAGAACCCCCAGAAGCCAATGACGGCGATGAATGCCGCCGGCAATATCGAAAGAAAAGTTTTTCTGTTCACTTTCACCCGATCCTCCCGATTAAACTTGCCAATGTATTGAGGGCATATCCTCTCACTAACATTTCGCGTGGATGGTCGCTGTCGATGCAAACCCCAAGACCATAAAATTCGGAACATGGAAATTAGATGGCCGATTCTGACATACGAGCGGGGGATTGCGTCAAGACAATTCCCGAATCCAATATTACCGAAACTCAATCCGCCGAGATAATTTTAAGCAGAGCGCAAGAGTCGCGCTCTGCCTCAAAGAACCAAATCCATGTTCGATTTACTTCGCCAGCGGATCGGGCCGGATCTGAAACTTCACCAATGAACTTCTCGCCTTCGTCCCCACGGGCTCGATGTGCCAGTTTGCGTTCGGACCGTAATCGGCATACATGCCGCGGCCTTTCCAGCCGGTTTTGGGATCGTCGATCCTGCCGTCCATGCCGCGCTGGTAGAAACCCATCGGGTACGGAACACGCATGGTGATGTACTTGCCCGTCGCCGGATTCAATACCAGCAGCGAATCTGAACTTGTTCCGTTCGTAACCGGAGTGTTGTTGCCCATGCCCAGCGTGTTAAAACGGTCCACCCAATTGTAATAGTGATAGTCGACGGGAATATCCGTGCCCTTGAATTTCGGCCCGGGCGTGGGATAGGTTGTCCAGCCCTCGGGACAATGCTGCCCGTCTACGATCTCCGGCCCGACTTTAATTTTGCACTTCGTCCGGTCGAAGCTCGCCATTTCGCTGCTTCCGGCCAGCGCGGTCCAAACGATTCCGTTTGTATCCACGTCGATCCCGCGCGGACCGAAACTCACTTTGCCCGGCGCGTAGGAGCTCCGATATGGTGGCTCATAAACTTCAGTGACACAGGTCTTGCGGTCGATGCGCATGATTTTGCCGGGCACGCCGGGAATTGCCGCCCATCCGCTGTTATCCACGGGACTGGATGAGACGCCGTACGGGCCGAAAATCACGACTTTCTTATCCACGTCCGGATCGTATTTTCCGTTGCCGTTGATATCGAAATAACCGCCGCACCAGCCCTGCGCTTTTTCCGCGCTGCCGGTTTGATCCAGAACTTTGATATCCACCCAACCGATATTTCCGGTGCGCGATCCGCTGCCGTAAACCACATCGTCATCGCTGATCGTCACGTGATGATTGTCAAAGCATGTATTCACCATCGTGAATTTGCGCGTTTTGGGATCGTAGTATTCCATCTCCCGCCAGCCGCGCGCGATGGGCTGCATTTGCGCGGAGGGATGCGTCGAACCTTCCTTGCAAAATGCAGGTTGGTCCTCCGGCTTTCGGAAACGGGCCGGCATCCAGAGACGGCCCTTGCTATCAATCGCCATGTTCGTGGGGATGGCCTGGTCGAACCAGTAGAGTTGGTCGCTCCAGTACGGCGAAGGCTGCGGCATGTTTTGCGTTTTCGCCGATGGAATATCCTTGTCCATTACGGGGACTGAAATGCTCGAAGCTGTGTGTTCAACCGGGTCGATCATCAGGAGTTTGTCATTGCCCCAGTCCACGCCGTAGATCATGCCGTTTGCATTTGCGGTGGGATGGCGCTTGTCGGTGCTGAGTTCATCGTGAGCAAACGTGGACGATGTTCCCCACTCCCACGATGTCAACACAATGTTGCGTTCAATTCCTTCGGGACGCGTAGGCGCCGGGGGCAGTTCACCCTTCGCGATACGATCGGTCCAATCGGCCAGCATGCCGAGACCACGTGGCCGCCCATAATTATTCATCGACGAATTCATTCCGTCGCCGTCCTGCCCGACCTGAACGCGGTGGTCCCAGGCTGCGAGGGAGGAAGGGAAAGTGCCCAGTTGCGGCTCCAGCTCGCGCGTTGCCTTGTCGCCGATCTGGTGGCAAGTCTCGCAGCCCGCTTTCATTTGCCACACCCAGTCGGATTGAGTTTTCATGTTGGGATTGATCCCGTTTCCTTGCGGACCCGTCCCGGGAAAATCGCTCGCCGGAGGCACATGCGCCAGCGAATACCAGTAATCAGCGGGATAATACTGTGCTGCCGCACGTTCGTTGGGGGCAATCACTGCCGCAAGGTTGAGGGTCTTGCCCGGCGCCGCATCCACCGGTTCGGAATCCACCAGGCCATAACCACGCACCCAGATTTTGTAATTCGCCTTCGGCAGTTGCGGCAAAAGATACCGGCCCTGATCGTCGGTGACCACAATCTTGCGGAATTTCGTGGAAGTCTGGGACGTCTCTGCAATCACCCAGACTCCCGCCTCCGGGCCTTTGGAACTTGTCACAACTCCACCGATACTTTCGGCGTCGACCGGCACCGGGGTTGTCGCCGCCTGCGCCGCGGCGGCATTTCCACCGCGGGCGGACTCGATGCGGATGAACGCCGCAAAGAGGATCAATGAAAAGACAAGCCCTGTAAACATTGTTCCCTTCACAAATGTTGCTTTGGATTTCGACATCAAGTTTCCCCTTTCATCGATTCTCGTAATACACTACGCCAGCCAGGGGCCGGCTATCTTCGCTCTTCACCGCGCTCTTCACCGCAATTCGTTCAACTCTTAGAACAAATACTTTAATCCAAACTGAATCAGTCGCGGATTCACCGACGTGCTGGTAATGGACCCGAAGTTGCCTGCCGCAACATTCGTCACAGGATTGTTAAATTGCGCGTGATTGAAAGCGTTAAAAAATTCGGATCGGAATTGCAATGTCGCATTTTCCCGTATTCCTCCGACCGTGGTTGTCTTGACGAGAGATATATCCCAGTTGAACTGCCCCGGGCCAAGCGTTACGCCAATTGGCGAATTGCCATATCCGGTTGCGCCATCTGTGCCGATCGCAGGCGTCGCACACGTCGAGTTAAAGAAGGCATTGTTGAAATAGCCGCCCGTGCCATTTATTTTGTTCACGACCGTCCCGTACAATCTCGACTTTACGGAGCCAGAGGCTTGGGCGGCGCCTCCCCCGGTTCCTCCGGGGCAGAATTCAGCGGTTGATGTTTCTCCGGAACCGGGCCCAAAGCCATAAACGGTTCCACCTCTGCTGTCCGTCACGGTCAACGGGGACCCGTCCTGAATGATCGTCACGCCGGACACAGCCCATCCGTTTATCAGTTTGCCCTTCATTCCGTCCCGATGCGCGATAGGAAGGTCCCAGTTATAGTTTAGGGACAATCGCTGGGAGTGATAGGCTGGGTTCAGCCCATACCGAGTTCCAAAAACATGGACCCGAAAAATGTTTCCTGGCCTGCTTGCTAGCTTGTTCAAGCTACGAATAAACCGCGAAAAAGACGGAGCCGTTTTTTCCGGATGAGCGATAATCGAATAAAATAATCCAAGCGATAATGCGAGCTTGCATATGAATCGCATCAGCTTGTCATTCCGTTTATTTACTCAGATCGATATCCGGAACCCAATTTGCTCTCGACGAGTAAACTTCGGCGACGAGCCGCCTCCGCGCGCAATGAATCCCAAGGACAGGAGTTCGCGCGACCTTCTATCCTGCAAGACGTATGCGTTCGGCCGCCGGTTACAGACGATCTTGGGAATTAATAGACGATGAAATTCGCGGGCCCGTGAAACTTTGAATTGCTTCGGTGTTCGTTTCGGTGTTCGTTTCGGTGTTAGTTGAGGTAGCGTTTTGTGGTTTGCTCGACGCCCGCTCCGACTTTCACGGCGCTGGGCGCAACGGCAATCGAGCCAAAGTCTTTGATCAATTCGAGATCCAGCCAACCGCGGTCGGCCTCTTCAAACATGGTGGCTAACGCCGCCTGCAACGTCAGGGCCCCGCGATAGGGGCGGTCCGTCGTCAGAGCGTCATAGATATCCACGATCTGAAGAATGCGCGCAGTTAAGGGAATTTTATCTCCGTGTAGGCCATCCGGATAGCCGCTTCCATCCATCCGTTCGTGGTGATGACGAACGATGGGAAGCACGCGGCGAAGTGATTTCAAGGGAGAACAGATGCGCTCGCCTTCGACCGGGTGCTGCCGGATAATTTGCTTTTCATCGAAATTCAATCGCCCCGGTTTCAATAAGATGGCGTCCGGAACTGTGATTTTCCCGATGTCGTGCACAATTCCGGCGATTCGGAGCGCTTCGCATTGATCTTCGCGCAAACCAATTCGTTTTCCGAATTTTGTGGCGAGCATGGAAATTCGGTCGCAATGACCGTGTGTGTACGGGTCGCGCGCTTCGATGCTTCGCGCCAGAGATATAATGACCGCTTCGGATTGCTCGTCGATGTACGATTTCAGTTGCAGCAGGGAACGCACACGCGTCAACGCTTCCCACCGCGAAGGATTTGGCCCCCAGAAATCGTCGGCACCGGCGTCGCGGGCCTGGGAGGAATAGGGATCGTCTGAAAGTTTGGTAATCAAAACGATGGAAGTGTTTTGGGAGCGGGCATCCGCTTTCAGGCGGCGGCAAACCTCGAAACCGGAAACATCCGGCAAATTCGCGTCAATCAACAACAGGTCCGGACGAAGCTGCAGGCATAAATCCGGAACACGTTCCCCCGTTCCAATTTCGACGATCTTGAATCCCTGGCCGGCCAGTACTTCGTGCCAGCCCTTCCTGTTCTCTTGATCTGCAATGACAAGCAGAATTGTGGGGGCCATCGGTCTCCGTCCTGAGTCGCGTTCATGCGCGAGCGAAGTCTTCATGGACATATCGCTTTCCGGTATCCAACAAAGAGGCAGACCCGTGGTTCGATGGATCCTCAATGTCCTTTGCTTCGGTCCCGCGTGCCTGTATCTTGGGGACGGACGAGATCAAGATAGGCGTTTAAGGAGGTGCACGAGGATTGCCAAACGAAACGGCCGTATGTGACTGAAACGGGTGCCCTATACCCTGTTCTAATTAGAATCGTACTGGCGTCCCGGTATTTTTTTCCGGAAACGCGAAAAAAATTCCAATTTGGCAGGCATTGGTATCCCTATTCCAACGGGGCGGAAGGGAAAGCGGCACTAGAAATAGTACCGAAAAAAGGTCTGCGGATATTCCCGGCGAAGCCTTGTGTTTCAGTAAAGCGCAGCCGAAACGCTGTGAACCGGAGGCAGGTTTTCCGCCAGGATCTGCCAGGAATCTCCGGCGTCACGGCTGTAGAAAACCGTGCCGGACGACGTGCCGAAATAAATCCCTGCCGGATCGCGATCGTCCGAAGTCATGGCTTCCCGCAATACCAGGACGTAGGCGTTCGACTGCGGCAGTCCTTTCGTGAGAAATTTCCAGGTCTTCCCGCCGTCGCGGGTGCGCGCCACGCGCAGTTTTCCTCCGGGAACAAATCGCTGTTCCGCCGAGTCGATCGGGATTGTAAAAAGCGTTTGCTTCTCCGCGGCCGGAACGGCGAGAGCAAATCCGAATCGGGAAAGCAGGCCCTTGGAAATGTCCGTCCATTTTTTGGAATTGAATTCGGCGCGATACATGCCGCAATGATTCTGCTGAAAAAGCGCTTCGGGATTTCTGCGGATGCGCTTTCATTTTATGCACGCACTGGCCGACCTCGGGAAATTTCTCGGGCCCAAAACTGACGAGAACATTTCCATTAAACGGCTCCCATGTTTTCCCGGAATCGCTCGAGCGAAACGCGCCAGCGGCCGAAATTCCCACGATCAGCCGTCCTTTTCCCAGGCACTGGATCGAGTGAACCATCATGCCGCCGGCGCCGGGATTCCACTTTTCACGTGTCGGATGATTGCACAGTCCGTCGACCATCTCCCAATTTGCGCCGTTGTCGCCGCTGCGGAAAAGCACCCCTGGATCGGCGCCTAGATAAACAACGCCCGGTTCGTCATCCGCGCCGGGAGCGATGTGCCAGATGCGTTTCAGAGGGGCGTCCGGCGATTCCTTGAGCTCCATTCCTTTTTCGTTCACCTGCCAGAATTTGCCGACGATGCCTTTGACTTCCAGGCCTTTTTCCGAGATTTCCCATTTCTTGCCGCCGTCTGAGCTGACGTGCAAATGCGGGCCAAACCACGCATTGCCAACGGCTGCGTAGTAACGTTTGGGATCGCGGGGATCCTGCGCGACGTGATGGACTTCCTGGCCGCCGAAGAAATGGCCGGCGGGCTCCCACTTCTTGCGGTCCTTCGAAGAAAAAACAAACGCGCCTTTCCTCGTGCCGACCCAGATTCGTACTGGCGGTTTACCCGGCATGGCCATTCTCCTTGAGTTAGGACAGCCACTCCTGGCTGCGTGGTTTTCGCCAACCCTACCAGCAATTAAAAGCGCACAGGTAAGAGAGTCTAGCCCGCAGCCTATGCGCTCGTGGCGCTTGCGCCCATCAACTGCGCAGTCATTGTGATTTCGGCTTTCAACAAGCGCGAAATCGGGCATCCGGCTTTGGCATTTGCAGCGGCCTTTTCAAAGGCGGCCGGATCGGCGCCCGGAATGCGCGCCTTGACATCGAGATGAATCTTCGTCACCGTGAAGCCGGCTTCCAGTTTTTCCAGCGTCAAGCTGGCGGTAGTTTCGAGGCTTTCCGCCGTCATCCCTGCATTGCCGAGTTGTCCTGAAAGCGCCATGGTGAAGCAGCCTGCATGAGCTGCCGCGATCAATTCTTCGGGGTTTGTGCCCTTGCCATTTTCAAAACGGGTGGAAAATGAATATTGCGTGTTCGAGAGAACGCCGCTCTCGGTGGAGATCGTTCCTTTGCCTTCCTTCAGTGAACCGTTCCAGACAGCCGAAGCGTGACGAATCATTTTGTATGTCCTCCATCTCGGTTGAATCGATCGAATTGACCAGCGAATAGACTACAACATTCATGGCAGGAAAAGTAGATCGGTGGCATGAGCAAGCATCTATATTTCCAATAAAGTTCTGTGTGCGGACGAATGGTTCCGGTAGCGTCGGCATCTTGCCGGCGGCTCTTATTCTTTTGAGTGAAGGATAAACCGCAGGCAAGATGCCTGCGCTACGAAACCCATTCGGCTTCGCGATCGAGTTTCCGATTGCTTGAGCTATGAAAAGCTTTCGCTCCAGTTGGACGTCCTCTTCACATGGTCCTATAATTCCAGCGTGAATCCCGAGCCCGATCTGTTGACCCCGCTGCGCCGCTACTGGGGCTACGAAGCGTTTCGTCCCATGCAGGAGCGCATCGTTCGCAGCCTGACCGGTGGCCACGATACTTGCGTCGTCATGCCCACAGGCGGAGGGAAGTCGTTGTGCTACCAGTTGCCGGCCGCGATGTCGGACGGTAAAACCGTTATTGTCGTCTCGCCGTTGATCGCGCTGATGCAGGATCAGGTGGCGCAATTGGATCAGATGGGAATACCCTCGGCGCTTTTGAACAGCTCGCTCAAGGGGACGCAGCAAGCGAAGGTGATCGAAAAGGCGCGGTCCGGCGCTTACCGCCTCCTTTATCTTTCACCGGAGCGCCTCGCGCGCGAAGACACGATCGAGTGGCTGAGCGATGTGCCGATATTATTTTTCGCGATTGACGAAGCTCATTGCATTTCGGAATGGGGGCACGAGTTTCGTCCGGATTACCGGCAGTTGAGCCGCCTCCGCCTGCACTTTAAGGACCGGCCCATCGCCGCATTCACCGCGAGCGCCACGCAGCGCGTGCGCCACGACATTATTCGACAGCTCGAACTGCGCGAGCCGGATAAATATATCGCCAGCTTTCACCGGCCCAATCTGCGCTATGTCGTCCGGGAATGTGACAGCCGCTCGCAAACGGGCCTTCTCATGAACGGCGTGCGAAGCTACGGAAACGAAAACATTATCGTTTACGCGCCGACGATCGCAAAAGTGGAATCCACAGTCGATTTACTTCGGGAAAACGGAATTCCCGCCATCTCTTATCACGGCCAGATGAGCGCCGCCGACCGAAGGACCAATCAGGAACGCTGGATGGCCGATGAAGTGCGCGTGATGGTGGGCACGATCGCATTCGGGCTCGGCATCAACAAGGCGGCCGTGCGCGCCGTCATTCATCTCTCGCTGCCGAAATCCATCGAGCAGTATTATCAGGAAGCGGGGCGCGGCGGGCGCGACGGCCTTCCCGCCGATTGCGTTCTGCTCTGGCAGAAGCGCGACGCGGGCCTGCTCGCGCACTTCATCGAGCAGATCGAAGATGCGCAGGAAAAGCAGCGCGCCTGGACGCGCTATCACGAAATTCGAGGCTTCGTCGAATCCAAAGTCTGCCGCCACCGCAGTATTTGCACGCATTTCGGCGAGACGCCGAAATGGACAACATGCAATGCCTGCGATATTTGCGGCTCGCAACCCGAGTGGCTCGGCGAAGCCGTCGAAGCAACACGACCAAAACGCAGCCGGGCGAAATCGCGACCCGCACATCTCTTGTTACCCCCACAATCGCCAACACCGCCTGCTGCGAGTCGTCCTGTTCCGCGTCCGCAACACGCGCCGCCTGCGATTCGATTCGAGGCGCCCGTCAATGCAGCACTGCGCGAACTGTTGCGCGAGTGGAGAAGAGAAACGTCGAAGCTGCAGGGTGTTCCGGCGTACGTCGTCATGCACGACACGACACTCGACGAAATCTGCCGCATGCTTCCCAATTCCATTGCAAGCCTCTTGAATGTGAACGGCATTGGCGAACGCAAGGCCGAGCTGTACGGACTGCAAATTCTGGATGTCTTAAAACGATTTCGTCGAGGCGCCCAGGCTGCGGCCGCGCCGTAGAATGCAACGTCTCATAAAAGGATATTCGATATGGCTTCCTTGCTGGAAAATGGAATGACTCACCTGAGCAGCGCCTATTCCGTCCCGGAAACGCTGAAGCGGCTGGAATCTCTTCTGCAAGCGCAAGGCATCATGATTTTTGCGCGTATCGATCACAGCGGTGAGGCGGAAAGAGCCGGCCTGAAAATGCACCCCACGCAATTATTAATTTTCGGCAGCCCCAAATCGGGCACCCCGCTGATGATTGCTTCTCCCACACTCGCGATTGATTTGCCGCTCAAAGCGCTGGCATGGGAAGACGCCGAGGGCAAGGTCTGGCTCTCCTACAATAGCCCCGACTATCTCAAGCAACGGCACATGATCCCGGACGAGTTGGTCAAAAATATCTCTGGTGTCGCCGCGCTGTTGAAAAAAGCCGTGGATTAGCGGCTCGTAGCGATGATTATTTTTTCGCTGAGGTTTCATGCCGGAACTCGCGCCCCTGGAAAATCGGCCTGTCGAGAATCGGGATTCGAATCTCGTCCGCGATCATCTTGCGAACGAACGCACCTTTCTCGCCTGGGTCCGAACCGGAGTCGCAATTGTGGTTTTCGGTTTCGCGATTGGCCGTTTTGCGATTGCCATTCGTCAATTCATGCAGATTCAAGGACGCGCGACCGGCACGGCAGGCCTTTCCGTCTGGTTTGGGACCATTGCGATCATCGCAGGTGTCCTTCTTACACTGGCCGGTGTATTTCGCTACCGGCGAGTGCGCATCCAGTTGGAGTCGGGAAAGTTTGAGCCGGCGGGATACATTGTGGATTTATTGGGAATGTTTGTTGTGATTTTTGGTTTGATTCTCGCCGCTTATCTGGTTTATATCGAATTGCGATTGTGAAAATCTGTTGTGCGCCCCAGGCTCAACCTGGCAACGCCTCGGGTAAATTCGTTAGGAGCTAACTTGAGCGGCAAAGATCCCAATAAACCAGAACCCCTTGTACAAATTTCCAGCGAGCCGGAACGCGATGACAATTACAGCGGCCCGTTTTACGATATGCGCTCGCGCGTCATTCATTTCTCGGATAAAATCAAAAAGGATCATGTCCAGGCGCGCACTTCGCTGCTGCGTTTCATGCGGCAGTCACGCTTCTTTGTGGGTTTGACCGCGCCGCTCATTTACGGATGCATTATTCCATTCGTTTTGCTGGATCTGTTTATCTCGATCTTTCAAGCCTTCTCATTTCCTCTGTACGGCATCCCCAAAGTGAGGCGCTCCGACTTCGTCGTTTTCGACCGGGGAAAACTTTGCTACTTGAATTTGCTTGAGCGAATCAATTGCGCCTACTGCTCCTATGGCAATGGCGTCCTCGCGTATGTCGTGGAGGTCGCGGCGCGCACCGAACAGCACTGGTGCCCGATCCGCCACGCGCATCGCATCCTCCACCCGCATGACCGGTATTCCCATTTTCTGCCTTACGGAGATTCAGCCGCGTATCGTGCAAAGATCGACGACGTGCGCACGGATTTTAAAGACGAGGGGCAGGGTTAGTGGCTCCGGAAGCCTAAATGCCCGTCCTGGCGCATTCAATATTTTTTGGTTTATGGGAATTAGGAATTGCATCATCAAGTTAATTCGTTTATTTTTCGAGTGGCCGAAAAGCCGTATATCCTCGTTGACCCGTGTTTGACCCTGAAATGAGCGGTCGTTATTACAGTTGATCGAATTCTCCGAACCGTCTAAAAGGAGCCATCTCATGATCCTGGGAATGACAACTTTCACTTTCGTACACGTCGTCATCAGCCTGATTGGAATTTTCACGGGCATTGTCGCTATGTTCGGCCTGCTTGCCGGAAAGCGGCTGGACGGCTGGACTGCCATTTTTCTGTCGACCACGGTATTAACGAGCGTGACCGGATTCCTATTTCCGTTTCACAAATTTCTGCCGTCACACGTCCTGGGAATCCTGTCCCTGATTGCTCTATCGATCGCAGTTCTCGCGCGCTACGTGTATCGCCTTGCCGGCGCCTGGCGCAAAACATATGTCATTGCCGCGATGATTTCCCTCTATTTCAACGTCTTTGTTTTGATCGTCCAGTCCTTCCAGAAAGTGCCGGCGCTAAACGCTCTGGCGCCCACGCAATCCGAGCCGCCGTTTGTCGCGGCGCAAATTTCCGCTCTTGTCATTTTCATCGTCCTCACAACCCTCGCCGCGATCAGGTTCCGTCCAGAAGCTTTCCACACGGCTTGATTGCCGCCGATTTCCGCGGACTCCCGCGGGCCCCGACTCCGCACGGAGCCAAAGCGCACTTGTGACCCCGCTCACTCTGATAAGTGAGAGGCGTCACCGAATCGCTTTTCCCCGTCTCATATTCTTGTTTTCAGTTCAGCCATCCGGCGTCCGAGGTGCGAAATGAAAACACAAATGGCATCCGCCCGCGTTGCTTTGGAAAAAATTCTGTTTGCCACGGATTTTTCCAAACACTCGAACGAAGCACTCCCTTTTGTCAAGGCGATCGCGCGCAAGTACAGTTCCAGAGTTTCGATTGTGCACATCCTTCCGTCCGCCCTCCTGGGTGATTTTCCAATTACCATGGAAGGGCAGGCCCTCGCATCGCAAGCGCTCCGCGAATCCGAAGATGGCATGAAGGACCTGGAATCGCGCATGCGCGGAATTTCCCACGAGACGTTCCTTCGAAGGGGCGATATTTGCGAGGAGTTGGCTACGATCGTGGACCAGAAGGGAATCGACCTGATCGTCGTAGGCACTCACGGACGCGCCGGCGTCAGCAAAATCCTCATGGGCTCGGTGGCCGAACGCATTTTTCGCCAGGCGACCTGCCCGGTCCTCACGATTGGACCAAACGTTTCCGGAGAGCCGGACAGCGTCGCCGACGTTCAGACAATTTTGTTTCCGACCGATTTCAGCCCGGAGTCGCTGGCCGCGTTTCCATACGCGATTTCGCTGGCGCAGGAAGATCAGGCTCGCATCTACCTGTTGCATGTCACTCCGTCCCCTGTTCGGGAGATCATGGCGGATTCCATAGCAATTCGTTTGCGCGAGCTGATTCCGCCGGAAACCAAATTGTTCTGTGAGCCCAGGGTGTACGTGGAATCGGGCGACGCAGCGGAAAACATTCTGGAACTGGCGGAGGAACTGGCTATCGACCTAATCGTTCTCGGGACAAAACATGTCTCCAGATTTGCCGGAACGCGCACGCATCTGGGAATGGCGACGGCTTACAAAATTGCCAGGCAGGCAATCTGCCCTGTGTTGAGTATAAGAGGGTAGTTCTCTCGTGTTTGGTGTTTCGTTTTCGATGGAAGTGAAAATCCGAGCACGCGCTCTTAAAAGGCGCGAGGATGCGGCGCTCTGAATTCATGGGCGTTCAGCTCTTGAGCGACGCCAAATCAATCACGAACCGATACCGCACATCGCTCTTCAAGATTCGCTCATAGGCTTCGTTTACTTTTTGAATCGGCGTGATTTCGATGTCGCTGGCGATGTTGTGCCTGCCGCAAAAATCCAGCATCTCCTGGTTTTCCTGGATTCCGCCAATTAGGGAGCCTGCCAGACTCCGTCTGGAAGTGATAAGCGGGAACGCCTCGACCGGAACCGGTTTGTCCGGCGCTCCGACCACGACCATCGTGCCATCCAATTTCAGCAGCTTCAGATACGCATTCCAGTCGATCGGCGCCGAAACCGTGTTGACGATCAGATCGAAGGTGCGCTCCAGCTTTCTGAATGTTTGCGTCTCGGAAGTTGCAAAAAAGTGATTGGCTCCCAATCGTTTGGCTTCTGCTTTCTTGCTTAACGAGCGGCTGAGAAGCGTGACTTCCGCTCCCAAAGCATGTGCGATCTTCACGCCCATGTGACCCAGGCCGCCAAGGCCAATGATTGCGACACTCATGCCGGGACCGGCTTTCCAGTGTTTCAAAGGGGAATACACCGTAATCCCCGCACAAAGCAGTGGTGCGCAGGCGTCGAGATCGAGGTGTTGCGGCATCCGCAAAACGTAATTTTCATCGACCACAATTTTTTCGGAATAGCCGCCGAACGTCGGCGTGCCATCCATTTCATGTCCGTTGTAGGTGAGCGCCATGCCGACGCTGCAATACTGCTCCAGTCCGTCCAGGCATTGCGGGCACTTGCGGCAGGAATCGACAAAGCAGCCGACGCCAACCCGGTCTCCGATTTTGTATTTGGCGACTTTGCTTCCAACCGCGGTAACGACGCCGGTGATTTCGTGTCCCGGCACCATGGGGAAGGTCGATCCTCCCCACTCGTCGCGCGCCTGATGAATGTCAGAGTGGCAGATCCCGCAATACTGAATGTCGATGGCGACATCGTGTTCGCGCGGCTCCCGCCGCACGAATGAGAATGGCGCCAGTAGCGACTTTGCGGTCATTGCCGCGTATCCCTTTGTTGTTGTCACGGATGGCCCGTTTCCAATCGATTTTGAAATAGACGAACTGTATTGCTTCCGCCGTGGCTGCGCGTCATTCGCTTCGCGGGAAGTACAAAACAGAGCAACCGAAGATGAGATGCGTGGAAACGACATACCGATACAAGCTCAAACAACGAACCAGGATTGTCATTTCCGCCACGCCGTAAAATTCTATCCGTATGGATCCGACTTCGAGGAGCATAATTGGCCCTCGGGACCGGCTGGTGCAACAAAAACCGGTTTCGACTCCATGTATTTTTCTCAATTTGCACAAGGATGCGCGTCCAAATGTGCCAAGATGTCTCTTCAAATTCCCTCGGCCATGGGTGCAAATGACGACGAGACCTGGAAGTAAGAGAGATCGATCGAATTGGAATCTTCCGGAAGACAAGGCCATGCCGCTCCGTGGTCAGCCACCCCGCGCCTGGCGGTTCGTCCTGTTGGGCGCACCCGGCGTCGGGAAGGGAACGCAGGCCGAACTGCTCAGCCAGCGCCTCGACATTTTCCACCTCTCGACCGGCGATCTTTTTCGCGCCGCTGGAAGCGGCGGCAACGGCAGCCAGACTCCCGCCATCGTCGAAGCCATGGAGCACATGCGCCGCGGCGAACTCGTCCCGGATACCACGGTCTGGAATCTGGTTCTGGAACAGGGGCAATGTATTCAAAGCCCGGGCGGTTTTTTGCTGGACGGGTTTCCGCGCACCCTTTGTCAGGCTGAGCTCCTGAAGAAATATATGGAAAAACAGGGGCGTATTCTGGACGGCGTGCTGGACTACGAGATGCCCCTGCCGGAAATTGTCGTCCGTCTCAGCGGGCGCCGGCTGTGCAGAAAATGCCGCGCGGTTTTCCATGTGACGTGGCGTCCTCCCCAAATCGAAGGGGTCTGCGATGAGTGTGGGGAGAAGCTTCACCAGCGCGAGGACGACCGTCCCGAGTCCATCGTGACCCGCCTGGAAGTCTATCGCCACAGCACCGCGCCTTTGATTCAGTTTTACAAGAGCCTGGGTCTTTTGATTTCCATCGATGCCACCGGATCCGCCGAAGATGTATTTGCACGTACGATGGCCGCGATGCAGGCGCGCCTCTGATCGGTGGAACAGGTTTCAGCCCGTTCACCTTTGAATCTTGCAGGGCTGGCCAAATATCAATACCGAACAAGCTGAAGCCCGTTCCATTGAAACCCCTTTCAACATGGTTCGTCCTTGCTCTTCCGTTCAGCCCGGCCTCCATTGTGACGGATGTCACATTGGAACGTGAGTCAAGTCACAGGACTGCCAAGCCGAATCCTATAACGTGAATAACGTGTTGCACGGAAAGGGTCGCGGTCAATTCAATTGTTCGTTTCGGTCCTAACCCGGGTTACAATTCAGGGGTTGTTCAGGCCCACTGCGGGCAGCAGGCCCCTCCCGTCCCGCAGTTCACGGAATCCCTTTGGTGTCTCTCTCAATTTGTATCGCGAAGGAATCTTTCATGTCTAAGACAATGGAAATAATGGACGGGAATCAGGCTGCCGCCTCGGTCGCCTTCCGTTCCAGCGAAGTCATTGCAATCTACCCGATCACCCCGGCATCTCCGATGGGCGAATGGGCCGAGCAATGGAAAGTGGAAGGGCGGCGTAACATTTTCGGGACCGTGCCTACCGTAATCGAAATGCAAAGCGAGGGCGGCGCCGCCGGGACGTTGCACGGCGCGTTGCAGGCCGGTTCTCTCGCCACGACATTCACCGCTTCGCAGGGACTTCTGCTGATGATTCCCAATATGTTTAAAATCGCCGGCGAATTGACGCCCGCGGTGATTCATGTGGCGGCGCGAACGATTGCCACTCACGCGCTCTCGATTTTTGGAGATCACAGCGATGTCATGGCCGCTCGCTCGACCGGATTTGCGATGCTTGCTTCCTGCTCGGTTCAGGAGGCGGGCGATTTTGCGTTGATCGCCCACGCGGCCACGCTCGAGGCGCGCATTCCTTTCCTGCATTTTTTCGATGGCTTCCGCACCTCGCACGAAGTGAACAAGATTTTTCCTCTTTCCGATGAAGATTTGGGATCGATGTTCGATGAAAGCGCCATTCGCCTGCATCGCGAACGCGCGCTCACGCCGGACCGTCCGAAACTGCGCGGCAGCGCTCAAAATCCGGACGTGTTTTTCCAGGCGCGCGAGGCCGCCAATCCCTTCTATATCGCCGTCCCCACCATTGTTCAAAACGCGATGGACCGGTTTGCTGCCCTTACCACTCGTTCCTACCACTTATGCGACTACACCGGAGCGCCGGACGCGGACCGCGTCATTGTGTTGATGGGCTCCGGCGCGGGAGCAGCCGAGGAAGCGGTCGCAGCGCTGAATCGGAGTGGGGAAAAAGTCGGGCTGTTGAAGGTTCGCCTGTTCCGTCCGTTCCCAACCTCGGCGTTTTTCGACGCCTTGCCGATAACCGCGCGCGCGATCGGCGTGCTCGATCGCACCAAGGAGCCGGGAAGTCCGGGCGAGCCTTTATATATGGACGTGATTACCGCGTTTGCGGAACTTTCCGCCAAAGATCGATCGATGCGCGCGTGGCCGCGTATTTTGGGAGGCCGCTACGGACTCTCGTCGAAGGAATTCAATCCGGCCATGGTGAAAGCCGTTTTCAGCGAACTTGAAAAGGACCATCCGAAAAATCATTTCACAGTGGGCATCCAGGACGATGTGACGCACACCAGTCTCGTTTATGACGAACTCTTTTCGACCGAAGATCCACGCACGGTTCGAGCTATTTTCTACGGTCTCGGTTCAGACGGCACCGTCGGTGCGAACAAAAACTCCATCAAGATCATCGGCGAAAACACACCCAATCACGCCCAGGGATACTTCGTGTACGATTCGAAGAAAGCGGGATCGGTCACCATCTCCCACCTGCGTTTTGGGCCCCACCCGATCGAATCCACGTATTTGATCACCCGCGCGAGCTTCATTGCCTGCCATCAATTTTCGTTTCTTGAGCGGATGGACGTGCTCGCCGCCGCCGAGCCGGGCGCGACTTTCCTGCTGAACTCACCCTTCTCGGCCGATCAGGTGTGGGACCATCTGCCCCGCAAGATGCAGCAGGGCATTATCGACAAGAAACTGAAATTTTACGTAATTGACGGGTATTCGGTCGCGCGCCAGGCGGGAATGGGCAGCCGCATCAACACGATCATGCAGACCTGTTTTTTCGCGATCAGCGGCGTGTTGCCCGGCGATGAGGCGGTTGCCGCCATCAAGAAAGCGATTCAGAAAACCTACGGCAAACGCGGTCAGGCCGTGGTCCAGAAAAATTTCGCCGCCGTCGATCATTCGATCGCCCATTTGCAAGAAGTCTCCGTGCCCGCTGCGGTCAGCAGCCAGTTCGACATTCTGTCGCCGGTGGCGGGCAGCGCTCCTGAATTCGTTCGCAGCATCCTCGGCGAAATTATTTCCGGCAACGGCGATTTGCTTCCTGTCAGCGCGCTACCGCCGGACGGAACTTTTCCCACCGGCACGGCGCGCTGGGAAAAGCGAAATATCGCGCAGCAGATTCCCGTGTGGGACGAGCAACTTTGCATTCAATGCGGTAAATGCGTCCTGGTCTGTCCTCACTCCGTGATTCGAGGGAAGATTTACGATGCCTCGCTGCTCTCCAGCGCGCCCCGGGAGTTCAAATCCGCACAACCCAAGTGGCGGGAATTTGAGGCGCTCCGTTACACGCTCCAGGTCTCGCCTGAAGATTGCACCGGCTGCCGCCTCTGCGTCGAAGTCTGCCCCGCAAAAAGCAAAAGTGAAGTCAAACATAAGGCGATCAACATGGTCGACCAGCCTCCATTGCGCCTGACAGAGAGCAAGAACTGGGATTTCTTCCTCTCGATTCCTGATTTTGACCGCGATCGCCTCTCGCACTCACACGTTAAGGATCTCCAATTGCTCGAGCCGCTATTCGAATTTTCCGGGGCGTGCGCGGGTTGCGGCGAAACTCCCTACATCAAGCTGCTCACGCAATTGTTTGGCGACCGCGCGTTGATCGCCAACGCCACCGGCTGCTCCTCGATCTACGGAGGAAATCTCCCCACCACGCCTTACACTTCGAATTCGGCCGGCCGCGGTCCCTCCTGGTCCAATTCTTTGTTCGAAGACAATGCCGAGTTCGGCCTTGGGATGCGCCTCGCTGTTGATAAGCAGGCCGACTACGCCGCGCATCTGCTCCGTCATTTCACAGGGGAAGTCGGCGACCAGTTGGTGAGGACAATCCTCGACGCGGATCAGTCTGTCGAGGCCGGCATTTCGGACCAGCGCGTTCGAATCTCGGAACTGAAGAAGCGCCTATCGGGCAATTCCAGCCGCGAAGCGCGCGATTTGCTCGCTGTCGCCGAGGCTCTGGTCTCCAAAAGCGTCTGGCTCGTCGGCGGCGACGGATGGGCCTATGATATTGGAGCCGGCGGGCTCGATCACGTGCTCGGCTCCGGCATGAACGTTAATGTCCTCGTCCTCGACACGGAGGTCTATTCGAACACCGGCGGCCAAATGTCCAAAGCGACGCCGCGCGGCGCGGTCGCCAAGTTCGCCAGCGGCGGAAAGGAAACGCGCAAGAAAGACTTGGCGATGGAAGCGATCAGCTACGGGTCGGTGTATGTCGCGCGCGTGGCCATGGGCGGCAGCGACACCCACACGGTGAAAGCCTTCCGCGAAGCCGAGGCGTATCCCGGGCCGTCGCTCATCATCGCCTACAGCCACTGCATCGCTCATGGGTACGATATGGCGTTCGGGCTCAATCAACAGAAATCCGCCGTTCTCGCCGGCTACTGGCCGCTGTTGCGATACAACCCGCTGTTGCGCGAGCAGGGAAAGAACCCGTTTCAGCTCGATTCCAAAGCGCCGAGCATTCCAATGAAAAAATACATGTACGAGGAAGCTCGATATTCCATGCTGGCGCGCAGCCATCCGCAGGAAGCGCGGGAATTGTTGCGCATGGCGCAGGATGACGTCGAGCGGCAGTGGCGCGTCTATGAAAGCCGCGCAGCGATGGCCGGAGAAGGGGAGATCGCGCCGCCGCTTGAGCCGGACCCGGGGGAACCAGCAAGCACGGTCTTAAAGGGAGGTGAAGAAGAATGATCGACCTGAGCACAACCTACATGGGTATGAAGTTGAAAAATCCGATTGTCGCGTCGGCCTCGCCGCTGTCCGATTCCCTCGACAGGATACGCCTGCTGGAAGATCACGGCATCGCGGCCGTCGTGCTGCCCTCGCTTTTCGAGGAACAGCTCATCGTGGACAGCGAATCGGTGGATGCGGATCTGTTTCGCGGCACGGATGCCTTTTCCGAATCCGCGAGTTTTTTTCCCACTCTCATGGATTACAACCTGGGTCCTTACGCCTACCTCGAATTAATCCGCAAGGCAAAGGAATCCGTTTCCGTGCCCGTGATCGGCAGCTTAAACGGGGTCACGCCCGGCGGATGGATTCAGTACGCTCTCGACATTCAGCAGGCCGGCGCGGATGCCATTGAGCTGAATATTTACTCGTTGGTGACCGATCCTTCGAGGACGGGATCGCAAGTAGAGAAGGACTATTGCGATCTGGTGCAAAAATTGCACGAAGGCTTGAAAATTCCCGTGGCAGTAAAGATTTCGCATTTCTTCAGCGCCATCGCGAATTTCGCAACCCAACTCGACGCCGCCGGCGCGAACGCCCTTGTCGTTTTCAATCGTTTCTATCAGCCCGATTTGGACATCGAAAATCTGGACGTGGTCCCCAGCCTTGTGCTCAGCCATCCGAGCGAATTACTGATGCGGCTTCACTGGGTGGGGATTATTCATGGAAAGATCGGCGCGGATATGGCCATCACGGGCGGTGTTCACAGCTCCGAGGATGTATTGAAATCCGTGATGGTGGGGGCGCGCGTGGCCATGATGACTTCCGCGTTGCTGCACCACGGCGTGGAACATCTCGATACCGTGCGCTCCGGCGTTGTTCGCTGGATGGAAGACCACGAATACGAGTCGATCGGTCAGATGTGCGGGAGCATGAGCCAGAGGAATGTGCCGGATCCGGCCTCCTATGAGCGGGCCAATTACATGAAGGTCCTGAGTTCCTACGCGCTGCGTTCGCCGGTGCGGTGATCCCTCAGTCTGTCGCGGACTGAGGGATCCGCATCTCCCGGATTAAAATTCCACTGGGTACGGAGTCAATTCGCCGCTCGAGTAGCGGGTGGGCAGTGTGCTGTCGTTATTTTCCCATACGATCAGGATCGATCGTTTCGGCGAATAGCCCTTGTGCCGGATGTTGGCCGGCATGGCCGCCACGTCGCCCGCCTTCATGATCACTTTCGCTCGCGGCTTGCCCGTGGCTCCATCCTCGATGTCCCAGATGATTTCATCGCACACCTGGATGAACCATTCCACGCGGTCGTTGCCGTGAAAAATCGGCAGAATATATTCCTCGGTCGTCGCGCAGATCTGGCTGTCTTTCACGTTGGACACCACCGAGGGATTCCACGTCACGTCCGAGCGCGACACATAGTCGAACATGTTGAACGCGTGAACGTCATTTTCAAATCCCGGCTCGATGTGCACTTCCGGCTTATCCTGCGGCACGTCCGTAAATTGCCGGTTCTGCGGCATGCCCGTGGCATCGCTGCGGTACGGCAGGTCGCCCGGCAGTCCCACCATGCGCTGCGATACGATGCGTTCCCGCTTGATCGCTTTCAGGTTGCTGCCGTGCTTGGGCCCGAACGCTTTTCCCGTTTCATCCGGTGCGGCGAACGGATCGAACCCTTCGTTGGTCCAGTCGGCCAGCATCTCTTCGAACGTCTTCTTCAACACCGGCGCGTCGAACGTTTCCAGGTATACGCGCTTGGCCGCCTTGTACCCTTCGTTGAACAGGCCGATGAACAGGTCCACCGTGCCGTAGTGATTGATCGTGCCCAGGACGGGATCGAAATTCACCGTGCCGTAGAAAAATCCCCAGGCCACGTCCCGCATCAGGGCGCGCAGAAATGCGTCCACCGGCATCATGTGCCGGCCGCCCGGAAATTCGATGTGCGCAAAATATTCATCCCGCTCAAAACGGAACTTCCCGATCGAGAACGACTGGTATCCCAGTTCCTTCCCGCGAGCCGTGCTTCCCGCCGGTGCCGCCGATACTGTGCTCATGCGTTTCTCCTTTTCATTATGTTCATTATGAAAATGAATTTCGAATTTCCAATCTTCAAATCTTCCATCTCAGATTTCCTAATCTCAAATCCCGAATCTTAAATTTGAAATTTGAGATTTCAAAATCCCGACATCAATCCCGTCCTTGCTAACTCCGTTCACTCCAAATTCCCGATCGCAGATCTGAAATTTCAAAATTTCCGATTTCAATTCACCAATCACCATTCACGACCTACGACGTCTGGCAAATCTCCGCCCAGCGCTCGATCGTGTTCTCGCCCTTGATCGTCTGCAGCAGCACCACCGCCGGCGCCGAACTTCGGAACTGATACGCCGCCCCCTTGGGCAACAGCGCCATGTGCCCCCGCCCCGCCTTCACCCAGCCCATCTTCTTTCCCTTGGGCTCCCCGTCCAGCTTCACCGTTCCTTCCTTGCCCTCCGCCGTCAACGGCTGATCCGGTTTGATCAGGTGTACTTCCACTTGCCCGTCCATCACCAGCGCCGCCTCGTCGTGCGGCGCCGCGTACCACGGCGATGTCCCCTCCGCCCGAATCGCCTCCACCACATACCGCAGGTTCTGCGCCACGCACACCTTCTCGTACGGCTTGGACTTGGACGCCACTTCAAACACGTTTGAAAACGCGTAGTGCTTCGCGTCTCCGTCGATCAATTCCACCCGTCCCTTTTCGTAACTCTTCAACGATCCAAATACTGTCGGTTTGTTAGACATATTCTTTCGCTCCTCCGGCCACACACAATAATCGGGCCATCCGTCCGCTGGCTTGCAGAAACCCAACCTGAATGTACAGATTCCTGACGCAAAGTCAGGATTGTGAAAAGAAAACCCGGTTTCTGCAAGCAAAATAGATGCCATTTCGTTTAAAAATTGCAGAACCTCGATTGATCCAGGGGGAAATCCGGCCTTTCGCTTGCGGCAATTGGGTGCGGCGGGGTCTAATTTTAGATTTCTTTAATGTCCCGGTCCCGTCAAAGGCTTCTCGCGACCTCGCCGCGGTTTTCGGCTTCGATGGGAGGTTTTGGACGATTCCGGACAGGAGCCTGAACATGAAAAAAATATTGCTGGCGGGTGTCACGGGACTTCTCCTATGCGGTTTTTGGGGGATTACAACGATTGTTCGGACCGAGGCCAAGCCCCAATCCGGAAATTCGACGGGCGCCGTGGCAGTCGGAGCCAGAGACATTGGCGGCGTCGTGACCAGCCACAAAGGACCGGAAGCGGGAGTCTGGGTGATCGCCGAAACCACGCAGACGCCGACCACCATGCGAAAAATCGTCGTCACCGACGATCGCGGCCGCTACCTTCTGCCCGAACTGCCCGACGTAACCTACAAAGTCTGGGTCCGAGGATACGGCCTGGTGGATTCGCGGCCGATCGAAGCCAAACCCGGCAGGACGTTGAATCTTACCGCCGTACTGGCGTCAAACCCCTGGGCGGCGGCGCAATATTATCCGGCGAACTATTGGTATTCACTGATCAGCATCCCGCCCAAGAGCGACTTCCCGGGAACCGGCGCCCAAGGCAATGGCATTTCTCCAGCCCTGCTGACGCAGGATCACTGGATCAATGTGATGAAGACGGGCTGCGAAACCTGTCACCAGATTGGCGACAAGGCCACGCGTGAACTCGAGCCGAGCCTCGGTTCATTTGAGTCGCACGAACTGGCCTGGGATTACCGTGTGAAGACCGGGCAGGATGGCGAAGGCATGAGCAACACCATGAGCAGTTTCGGACGCGACCGGGGCTTGAAAATGTTCGGCGACTGGACGTCCAAAGTCGCCGCCGGCGCCGTGCCACCGTCGCCGCCGCGGCCGGAAGGAATCGAAAGAAATCTTGTTTTGACGCTGTGGGACTGGGGAGGCGCGACGACCTTTGCGCACGATGAGCTTTCCTCGTTTAAACTGAATCCCACGGCCAACGCCAACGGCCCCATTTACGGCGTCGACTGGGGCAACGATCTATTTCTCACGCTCGAACCGTCAAAGAACATGGCGTCCTCGGTGAGAGTCCCGGTATCGGAGCCTGACATTCCGAACGCAAAAGCCCAATCCATGCCCAATCCATCCGCCTATTGGGGCGACCAAATTTATTGGGACGATCCCGCCAATCCCAATCACATGCAGATGGATAAGAAGGGGCGCATCTGGATCACCGCCAGATTCCGCAAGCAGGAGGAACAACCGGATTTTTGCAAGGATCATCCCTCGGCGAAACTGTTTCCGTTGAATAAGAGTTTCCGTCAGGTTGTAATTTTCGACCCCAAAACGAAAACGTTCACCGATGTGAATACCTGCTTTGACACGCACCATGCGCAGATCGCGAACGACCCGGACGAAACTGTATATTTCAACGGCGTCCGCGACGGCGTCATCGGCTGGGTGAAAACGAAAGTCTGGGACGACACGAACGGGAATGCCGCATTGTCCCAGGGGTGGTGCAAAGGATTCCTCGATATTAAAGGCGACGGCAAGATCGATCCCGCCATTGACCCGCAAGTGAAAATGGATGGCGTTTACGGAATCGCGTGGAATCCAGCCGATAATAGTGTCTGGGCCGCCGTGCCGGGTCCAATGCCGGGACGAATCATGCGTCTGGATCCCAAAACATGCCTCGCGGAAGCCTACGAGCCGCCATTCCATAATCCCGCGATGCCGGATGTGAACAGCTATACGCCGCGCGGGATTGACGTGGACACCAACGGTGTCGTCTGGACGGCGCTCGCAGCCAGCGGCCACATGGCCAGTTTCGACCGGCGCAAGTGTAAAGTCCTGATCGGTCCCACCGCGACCGGCCAGCATTGTCCGGAAGGTTGGACGCTGTATCCGACGCCGGGCCCGGTGTTCAAAGGCACCGACGTTCGAGTCGACTATCACTATTACAATTTCGTCGACCGGTATAACACACTGGGTATGGGCAACAATGTGCCCATTGCGAATGGCACTGGTTCGGATTCGCTGATCGTTTTTGATCCGGCCAGCAAAAAGTTCATCACCATGCGCGTGCCCTATCCGCAGGGATTTTATTCGCGCGGCATGGACGGGCGAATTGACGATCCCAACACGGGCTGGAAGGGCCGCGCAATTTATGCCGACTACGGGCCCAACGCCAACTGGCACATCGAGGGCGGCCGAGGCACGCCAAGCAAAGTCGTGAAATTCCAGATGCGGCCGAATCCGTTGGCTGACTGAACTGAATTTGACGAGCCGTCGTCAGCGTCAGAACCGGGTGGGAATGAAAACGGGATCTCGCCCGCAGGCATGAATGTACGCCTGTGCCGATGCGGCATAGGTGGAATCGCCAAATATGAACCCGGCCCCCGAAGCAAACCGCCATCTTGTTCAGCGCGCATCCCGCCTGAACTTCCCAAGTTTTCAGGCAAAATCGACTCCATCGTGGGATACTTGGATTCATCAAGCTGCGGCGCGCAATCTTTCAACTATGAATTCGACTACTTCATGCTTCACGCGAAATATTCAGGCTGCGTCTGAGGTATAACTCGATTTCGGCTTCTTGAAGTTCGTTTTGAGGGGGGGCAGGACCGTGAAAATCAAATCGCTCAAGTACGTCGTCGGGGTTTTTCTGATTGCTTCGTTTGGTCTTTTCGGTCTGGTTCGAACGGAGGCGCGCCCACAATCGGGCGCCCAAGCTGCCGGAAAAGAAATCGGCGGCGTAGTGACGAGCTCGAAAGGTCCTGAAGCGGGCGTCTGGGTAATTGCCGAAACGAACGATTTACCGACGAAGTTTCGGAAGATTGTCGTCACAGACGATCATGGCCGCTATATGCTGCCGGACCTTCCGTCGGCAAACTACAAAGTCTGGGTGCGAGGTTACGGCCTGGTGGATTCGCAGCCTGTTGAAGCGAAACCCGGAGCGATGACGCTGGCTCTCAAAGCCGTGGTCGCGCCCGATCCGCGCGCGGCAGCTCAATATTTCCCCGGCAACTACTGGTTCTCGCTCATTCAAATTCCTGCCAAGAGCGAATTTCCCTTGCCGATTCCCAGCGCGGATTTCAGCGGCAGCGCCGGAGCAGGCGGGTTCGGACTTCCTCCGACGAGAGCCGTGCAAACGCAGGCCGAGTGGATCGATTCTCTGAAAGGCGGCTGCGAAGTTTGCCACCAGATGGGGAACCGGGCGACGCGCGAGCTTGAGCCGGCGCTGGGAACTTTCAATTCGAGCGCCGCAGCCTGGGATCACCGGTTGAAAGTCGGCCAGGTTACGATGAGCGCCAACCGGTTTGGCGGGCACGATCGCGGGATTTCCATGTTCGCCGATTGGACGGATCGAATTGCCGCCGGAGAAATTCCGCCCACACCGCCGCGGCCCCAGGGAATTGAGCGCAATGTGGTTCTGACGCTCTGGGATTTTTCCGTTCCGCAGTCGTTCGTACACGACGTCACGGCTACCGACAAGCTTCACCCCAATCTGAATCCGGGCGGTCCCATCTATGGCGCGGACTGGTCGCAGGGTGCGCTGATGGTTGTCGATCCGGGAAAAAATACGAGGGATGAAATCAAGCTGCCGATGCAGGATGAAAATGACAGGAAACTATTGCGCACGTGGTCGCCTCAGAAGGTGGAGAATCCATCTCCGTATTGGGGCAATGAGATCGTCTGGAACGATCCCGTCAACGCGCACACGCCGCAAATGGATCGCACGGGCCGCGTCTGGGTGAACGCGGAAAATCACAAACCCGACAATCCGGCCTACTGCAAAGCCGGCTCCGATAATCCGTTCGCGAAAGCTTATCCCATCGAGTCCGCCGACGGCTGGGGGCTCGACATGTACGATCCCGAGACGAAAAAAGTCACGATGATCGACATGTGCTTCCGCACGCAGCACACGATTGTTTCCGGCGACAAGGACGAAACCATTTATTTCAGTATTCCAACGGGTGCCGGAGGAATCGGCTGGTTCAAGACGGCGGTCTGGGACAAGACCGGCGACGCCGAAAAGGCGCAAGGCCGCTGCGCGCCGATCATCGATTACAACGGAGACGGAAAGCTCGGTCCGTACACAAAGGTGAGCGAGCCCGCCGATCCCAAACTCGATCGCGCCGTTACCGGGGCGACCGGTTACGGAGTGGCTGTGAATCCCGTCGATGGGAGCGTCTGGTATGCGGCGCCGACGCCTTTGCCGGGAAGAATTATTCGCATCGATCCCGGACCGAATCCTCCGTCCACGTGCATGACCGAAGTGTACGAGCCGCCGTTCTTCAATCCGAAAGCTCCCGATGAGCTGAGCTACACGCCGCGCGGCATCGATGTCGATACCAACGGCATTGTGTGGACCGCGCTCGCGGGCAGCGGGCACCTCGCCAGCTTCGATCGCCGCAAGTGCAAGGTGATGAATGGTCCCACAGCCACGGGGCAGCACTGCCCGGAAGGATGGGCTCTTTATCAAGCGCCGGGTCCGAAATTCAAGGGTGAGACCGACGCCATCGCGGACTGGTTTTATCTGAACTGGGTTGACCGGTTCGATACGTTGGGACTCGGGAAGAATATGCAAATTGTCACCGGCACGGGATCGGATTCGCTGCGTGTCTTCGATCCTGTGAAGAAAACCTGGATCGATATGCGCGTGCCGTATCCGATGGGTTTTTATACGCGAGGAATCGAAGGACGCATCGACGATCCCAAGGCAGGCTGGAAGGGACGTGGCTTGTGGGCATCGAACGAAACGCGCGTCATCTGGCACACCGAAGGCGGGAAGGGAACAACAAGCCAGATGGTCCATTTCCAGATTCGCCCCGATCCGCTTTCGAAATGAACTTAAGATAATTATTGTAATTGAGAGGCGGGATTTTGTAGCGCCGGCGTTCCGCCGGCGGGTTTCGTGGCCGAGCTTACATCAATCCCGCCGGCAAGATGCCGGTGCCACAAGTTCTTCCAGAAATTTATCCCGTGAGGGGACATGACCACGAAAAGAAAATTGTTTGTGGGTTGCATCGGACTTTTAATTTGCGGTTTTATTGGAATTTCAACTTATGTTCGGACAGAGGCTCGTCCCCGATCCGTCGCGGCGGCGCAATCCGACGCCGCCAGCGTAGCGATCAATCCCGACGACATCGGCGGTGTTGTGACAGGTCCGAAAGGGCCTGAAGCGGGCGTGTGGGTGATTGCCGAAACCTTCGATTTCCAGACGAAGATGCGCAAGATCGTCGTCACCGACGACCGAGGCCACTTCCTGATTCCCGATTTGCCGAAGGCGAACTACCGCGTCTGGGTTCGCGGCTACGGGCTGGTGGATTCGCCAAAGGTGCAAACGATGCCTGGTGCGACCCTGGCGTTGACGGCGGTGATCGCGCCGGACGCGAAGGCCGCCGCGCAGTATTATCCGGCGGACTACTGGTATTCGCTCGTAAAGATTCCCTCGGCGAACGAGTTTCCGATGACCGTGAAGTTTCCGCCTCCGGTCGGCGGCGGCGCGCCCGGCGGCACGCGTGTATACGCCACGCAGGACGAATGGATATACCAGATGAAGAATTGCATCATCTGCCATCAGATGGGCGACAGGGGGACGCGCGAAATCCAGCCCGGTTACGAAAAACTCGAATCCACCACGGAAGCCTGGGCGCGCGCCATGAGAATCGGCGGCAATGCCGGGGGCGCGAACCTCTTGAATCAGATGGGACACGATCGCATGATCGGTTTTTACGCCGATTGGACCGATCGCATCGCGAAAGGCGAAACGCCGGAGGCGCCGCCTCGGCCTGCCGGAATGGAACGCAATCTGGTGCTGACCGTGTGGGACGCGGGCGTCCAGACCTCATTTATTCACGATATCGTAAGCACGGATAAGCGCACGCCGACGATCAACGGCAACGGACCCATCTACGGAATCGACTATCACAACGGCACGCTCGTGATCATGGATCCGGTGAAAAACACGAACGAAATCATTCCGCTGCCGACGCTGGATGACAAAAGCAAGATGATCGCAAATGAAATCGGTCGGGTGGAACCGAAGGATGCGCTTCCTTCGCCTTATTTTACGGCGGAAGAATTCAATCCTGTCGACGACCCCACCAATCCGAACGGCATCACCATGGATGACAGGGGGCGCGTGTGGATGACGGCGGGGGTTCGCGCGCCGAACAATCCGGATATCTGTAAGGCCGGTTCGGCGAACAAATACGCCGCGGCATATCCCATCGATTACAGCGACCGCCACATTTCCGTTTACGATCCGAAAACAAAAACGTTCAAGCTGATCCCCACTTGTTTCCGCTCGCATCACGTGAATTTCGGCTATGGCAAGGATCGCGACATCCTCTTTACCGAAGCCGGTTCGCCTTCGGGCGCAAATGGAATGATCGGTTGGATCGATACGAAAAAATTCGACCAGACCGGCGATGCGTTGGCGTCGCAGGGTTGGTGCTCGCCGTATCTCGATCTCAACGAAAACGGCAAGTACGATGAGGGCGTTGACGTTCGTGTGCCCGGCAATCCTTACAGCGTGCAGCCCAGCCCTTCGGACAACAGCGTGTGGATGGCGTACGCGTTCTATCCCGGAAAAATCGTGCGCATGACGCTGGGTGACAATCCTCCTGCCACCTGTCACTCCGAATTGTACGAGTTGCCGTTCGATCAACCGGCGCTGCCGGGCGTCCGGGCGTATCTGCCGCGCGGCATTGACGTCGATTCGAACGGCGTCGTCTGGACCGCGCTCGCGGGAAGCAGCCAATACGCCAGTTTCGATAGGAGAAAGTGCAAAGTCCTGAGCGGCCCGAAATCGACCGGCCAGCATTGTCCAGAGGGCTGGACGTTTTTTCCGATACCCGGACCGAAATTTAAAGGTGTCACCGCAAAAACAAATGCGGAGTGGGCCTATTACAACTGGGTGGACAAGTACGATACGTTTGGCATGGGGAAGGACATCCCTGTCGCGACAGGAACAAACTCCGATTCGTTGCTGGTGCTGAATCCCAAGACCGGCAAATGGACCATTCTGCGCGAACCGTATCCGCTTTCGTTTTACCAGCGCGGCCTGGATGGCCGAATCGACGATCCCAACACCGGATGGAAAGGCCGTGGGCTATGGGCTGACAACGGAACGCGGACACCCTGGCACATGGAAACAGGGAAAGGGCAGCCGGTGACGATCGTCCGGTTTCAAATGCGCCCCGACCCGCTGGCGAAGTAAGCCGGAGTTTTTCGTGGCGCCGGCGGTTTTTAGTTGCGACATGAAGCAACCCCGCCGGCAAGATGCCGGCGCTACTAAAGAGGAACGCGACCTTGATGAAGAAATGGTTAATCAATTCCGCCGGTCTGCTGGTGTTTAGTTTCCTGGGAATCTTCACCCTCGTTCGTACTGAAGCGCGTCCGCGACCGGGGAGTTCATCCGCTCAATCCAGCGCGAACGCCGGGCAAATCGCAAGCAAGGAAATCGGCGGCGTGGTCTCCAGCGTGAAGGGACCGGAAGCCGGCGTCTGGGTGATCGCGGAGACGAACGACCTGCCGACAAAATTCCGCAAAATCGTTGTCACCGACGAGCTTGGCCGTTACATGCTCCCCGATTTGCCGAAAGCAAATTACAACGTATGGGTGCGCGGATACGGCCTGGTGGATTCGCAGCCGGTGCAAGCAGTGCCGGGCGCCACGCTGCCGTTAAAAGCGGTCGTCGCTCCCGATGCCCGCGCCGCCGCTCAGTATTACCCTCCGAATGATTGGTATGCGCTGATGCGGATTCCCGCAAAAAGCGATTTCCCCATGACGATGACGGCGCCTGCCGAAAGAGACGCTCCCTCTTCAACAAACGCCGGGGACCGCGCGCCGAAAATGATTTCGCAGAGCGTGAGCCAGGCCGATTGGATCTACAGCTTGAAGAGGGGCTGCGGGGCCTGCCATCAAATGGGAAACACGGCTACGCGTGAAATTCCTCCTGCGCTGGGTCATTTTGATTCCGGCGCGGACGCGTGGAAGAGGCGGATTCAATCCGGGCAAGAGGGAATTACAATGGTGCGCGGCGTCACCCTACTCGGATACGACAAGGCGATTGAAATGTTCTCCGATTGGACCGATCGGGTTGCCGCCGGCGAGTTGCCTCCGGCGCCTGCACGGCCACAAGGCCTGGAACGAAATGTCGTCCTCACGCTTTGGGACGTCGGGACCCCCAAATCGTTTGTGCACGATGCAATCAGCACGGACAAGCATAATCCCCTCGCCAATGCCAATGGGCCCGTATACGCAACGGAGTGGTCGTCGGGTATGGTCGACGGCATCGATCCCGTGGAGAATACGAAGTTCGAAATGAAGATTCCAGTGCCGGAAGTGGCCTCTGAGTTCCGTCGCACGCATCCTCGGACGATGCTCAAGCCTTCGCCCTACTGGGGCAATGAAATCGTTTTTGACGACACGCTGAATCAGGAGGGAGCGCAGCGCGATTCCAAGGGCCGCATCTGGTTCACGATGGTCGATCACAAAGTGAACGCCTCTTATTGCAAGCAAGGTTCGAATAATCCCTTCGCAAAGAATTATCCGGTCGTCAACAACGGCAGGGACATCGAATACCTCGACTCGAAGACGAACAAGTTTGTCACCGTCGAAACGTGTTTCGGCGGCTCGCACATGATGTTCGATACCGACAAGGACGAAACCCTGTACATGAGCGCCGGAGACGACGGCGGCCCGAGCACGCGTTTCGGCATCGGATGGATCAATACGCGCGTATGGGACCGAACACACGATGCGGAAAAATCCCAGGGCTGGTGTCCCGCGGTGGTCGATACCAACGGCGACGGCAGGGCAGGCGCATTTACAAATGCGAGCGAGCAACCGTTCGATCCGAAACTCGATCGTTATTTTCCCGGCCACGGCTACGGCGCCGCCGTCAATCCGGTCGACCACAGCGTGTGGTACGCCTCCCTCGCTCCTTCTCCCGGCAGGCTGGTGCGAATAACGCCGGGTGCGAATCCTCCTGCGACGTGCCTGACGGAAGTTTATGAGCCTCCCTATAACAATCCAAAGCTTCCGGGAGTCGATGCATTTTTTCCGGAAGGAATCGATATCGATACGAACGGAGTGGTGTGGGCCGCGCTTACCGGCACCAACGATCTTGCCAGCTTTGATCGGCGAAAATGCAAAGTGTTCAAAGGCCCGGCGGCGACGGGCCAGCAATGCCCCGAAGGGTGGACGCTGTATCCCGTGCCGGGTCCTAAATTCAAAGGGAGCAATATCCCCTCGGACTTTTTTTATTTAAATTGGGTGGACCAGTTCAATACCTTCGGCCTTGGGAAAAATGTCTCGGTTGTCACGGGAACAAATTCGGACTCGCTGATCGCCTTCGATCCCGCGAGCAAAAAATTTGTCACCCTTCGCGTGCCTTACCCGCTCGGATTTTACACGCGCTATGTGGACGGCCGCATTGACGATCCCAATGCCGGTTGGAAAGGCCGGGGATTGTGGTCGTCGAACGACAATCGCGTGAGTTGGCACAACGAAGGCGGCAAGGGCTCGACCAGCTACATCGTTCATTTTCAACTGCGGCCCGATCCCCTGGCGAAGTAACACCGAAACAGCACCGTTTAACTTTCCGTCCCTCACGCCTGACGTTCGCATCCGAGTCAGCACTTAGAAATTTCGATGTCGGCATTGGGACGATTGGACGAGGCACGGTAAGGATTGTTATAGTCGCATCCCGAATTCTGCAAGACCGCAGAAGCATTCCATTCGCATACTCAGTCATTGCCTATCTTTGACGGAGAAAAATTGCACGTTTCGCGCCACCCGCCGCGCATCCGACCGGCGGCGATCTCTTTTTATTTTTGATGGCATTCATGTGAACAGTATGTTAAACCAGTTGCACCGGGTGGGGGTGCTTTAATGAAGTTGTTTTCCAGCAGTCGGTTTTTTGCAGTTCTTTCCGCGGGGTTATTTTTCCTTCCTCTCTCGATTTATGCCCAGGTCGATCTGTCCGGCGAATGGCAGCAGAAACAGCATGAGGACCAGCCCGAACGCGGCGGAGGCCCGGAGATCGGCGATTACACGGGCATCCCGGTCAATGACGAAGCGCGCGCCAGGGCCGACGCATGGGACGCCGAAAAGTGGACCCAGCCCGAACACGAATGCGAACCGCATCCCTCCGATTACGCCCCCCGTGGACCGGGCAGCATGAGGGTCTGGGGGGACATGAATCCCCTCACCATGGAAATGTCCGCGTGGCACACCGAATTGCAATGGATGCAGCCGCAGCGAACCATTTACATGGATAACCGCCCGCATCCCCCCGAGGATGCTGTCCACACCTGGCAGGGATTTTCCACCGGCGAGTGGGTTGGCGACATGCTGAAGGTCGAAACGACCCACATGAAGGAAGGCTGGATTCGCCGCAACGGCATTCCGCGCAGCGATAAAGCCACGATGGAGGAGTTTTTCATCCGTCACGGCGAATATTTCACCCTTGTCACGATCGTCAAGGACCCGGTCTATATCACCGAGCCGTTTATTCGAACCTCAAATTGGATCCTCGACCTTGGTTATGCGCCGCCCCCTTCCACCTGCATCTCCGCCGTCGAGATCGACCATCCCAAAGGCTGGGTTGCCTACCACCTGCCAGGACAGAATCCATTCCTGAGTGAATATTCCGATAAATACGGCATCCCGCAGGAAGCCGTGCGGGGCGGCGCGGAGACCATGTATCCCGAATACCTCGAAAAAATGAAAAAAATGCCGCCCGTACCCGTCAAAGACGCGAAAGCCACTGGGAGCAAATAATGAACCCTGAGGCCTCCCGGCTCCTCGCGCGAACGTTCATTCGAACGGCTTACCTTCTCGCCCTGTGTCTAACGTTTGTAGCGCCTGGAGCGATGGCCCAGGATTTCAGGGAATATCAAGGTCTTCATATTACTCACGTGCAGGGACGCGTCTGGATGATTTCCGGCGCGGGCGGCAACGTGACACTTCAGATTGGCGACCTTGCTTCCGTCGTCGTCGATACAGGGACGGCGGCAATGGGCGAGAAGGTGCTGGGGGCGATCAAGAGCCTTACGAATACGCCCATCGAATTCATCATCAATACATCGATTGACGAGGACCATTCCGGCGGGAACGGTTCAGTGGCGAAAGCCGCTTCCAAGGAATTGGGCGGGGCCGCGGCGGATAACCGCGCCGCCGGCGGACGCGATGCGGGCGGGACGATTGTGGCGTACGTTACCGTCCTCGACCGGATGACCGAATCCGAGAAGACCAGCGGGGCCATCCCAAAGGCGGACTGGCCGACCGATCCCTTCGACACCAGCAACTGGAAGGTCTATAACGACGAGCCGATTATCCTCACGCACGCCCCCAAGGCGCACAGCGATGGCGACACCTACGTGTTCTTCCGCAGGTCCGATGTGGTCAGCGTCGGTGAATTGTTTGTGCCCTCGCGTTTCCCCGTGATTAACGAAGAGCAGGGAGGCACGATCGACGGGATTATCGATTCGTTAACAACTATAATTGATGACATTTTAGTTCCGCGGGAGAACGAAGAGGGCGGCACGTACGTCATTCCCGGACGCGGGCGCGTTTGCGACCGGACGGACATCGTCAATTACCGCGACGCCCTGGCCATCATCCGCGGCCGCATCGCAGATCTTGTGAAAAAGGGCAAGACCCTGCAGGAAGTGAAGGCCGCCAAGCCCACGCTGGGCTACAACGGCCTGTACGGCGCCGAAACCGGCGCGTGGACGACGGAGATGTTCGTCTCTGCAATCTATCGCAACCTTACAAAGGACAAGGGCCATAAATGAGCAGACTCGTCACGTTCGCCGCGTCCTTGTGGCTGTTGATGGCCCTCCTGATCGGATCGATGGCCGGCTCGGTCTCGGCACAGAACGGGCTCGCTCCCGCCAAAGCCTTGTCCCCCAAAGATGCGGCGCTCATCGATATCACCGGTTACTGGGTGGCCATCGTGGATGAAGACTGGCGCTGGAAAATGGTCACGCCGTCCAAGGGAGATTACGCCAGCATTCCGCTGAATCCGGATGGCCGCAAGGCCGCGGACATGTGGGACCTGGACAAGGACAACGCGTCAGGAAATCAATGCCGCGCCTACGGAGCGGCTGGAATCATGCGCGAGCCGACGCGGCTGCACATCACGTGGGCCGATGACAAGACACTGCAAATGGACACGGATGCGGGAACGCAGACTCGCCTGTTCCACTTTGACGGCTCGAAATGGACCGGCGGCGATCCGACCTGGCAGGGCGATTCGGTGGCGTCTTGGGAGAAGCAGCTCCAGACGCGCGGCTTCGGCACGCGTTTCGGCGGCGCCGAGCCGGGCCAGGGCGGCACGCTGCACGTCGTAACGACGCACATGAAGCCGGGGTACTACCGCAAGAACGGCGTGCCGTACAGCGAAGATGCGAAGCTGATCGAATATTTCGACCGGATCGAATCGGGCGGCAAATCGTATCTGATCGTGACAACGGTGGTGCAAGATCCGAAATACCTGAACGATCAATTTATAACCAGCGAACAATTTTTGAAGGAACCGGATGCGGCCAAGTGGCATCCGACGCCGTGCTACACGGATAAGCCTGCGCGCTAGGGGTGGCCGCGGGTGATTGAGAATATAAGAATACAAGTTGAATTAAGTTAAGCGTTCATATATTAAGTAAAGTAATTCAGACCTAATACAGTCTGACTTCCGAGTGGCTGGTTGGGTGGTTGTAGAGACCAGATCGATCTAATCGCAGCGAAGAATGAAGGAGGAACAATGGGTGCAAGGGTCCTGAAGTATGTGGGTTTGTGTTTTTGCCTCTTCTTGTTGTCGGTCGCTTCGGTGGGCGCACAGTCTTCGGGTACTGGCGCGCTGACCGGAACGGTAAAGGATTCCAGCGGTTCCGTGATGCCGAATGTTTCGGTCACGGTTACCAGCAACGATACAAACGTTTCGAGAGTTGTTTCGACAAACGCGAACGGTTCCTATACGGTTCCGCTATTGCTCCCGGGCACGTACCACGTCAAATTTGAGGCGCCCGGATTCAAGACGGTCGATATTCCGGCGGCAACCGTCATCGTCGGCGAAACCGGCACTTTGGACGGCAACCTTGAAGTCGGCGCTCAGACTCAGGTTGTCACCGTCTCGGGCGAAGTGATGGCGGTCCAGACGGCAACTTCCACCGTCGGCACCGATATCACCTCTCAAAATGTGCAGGCCCTTCCGCTGACCACGCGTAATTACACGCAGATTCTGGGACTCGCGGCGGGAACCAGTTCCAACGCGAATAACGCTTCCGCTCTCGGCAAAGGCTCGCAAAACATTGCAGTAAACGGCGCGCCCGCGACGTCCAACAATTTCCAGATGGACGGCGTTACCGTCGTCAACTCGAACGGTATCGGAAACGTGCAGGAATCGGGATCGTACTCGTCCTTTGGAATCCCGAGTCCCGATGCCATCGAGGAATTCAAAATTCAGACATCGCTATTCGACGCCAGCTCGGGACGCAATTCCGGCGCGAACGTGAATGTTGTCACCAAGTCCGGCACGAACGATTTTCACGGAAGCTTGTTCGAGTTTTTCCGGAACACGGATCTGAACTCCAACGACTTTTTCCTGAAGGCAAGCGGCAAGCCGCGCGCCGAATTGAATCAGAATCAGTTTGGCGGCGTCGTCGGCGGACCGATCAAGAAGGACAAACTCTTCTTCTTCGTTTCGTACCAGGAAACCCGGCAGAAAAATGGCGCAACCGCGACGGGTTTGCAGTCGGGCATTTCGTTGCCACCAATTAACGTGGCCGACCGTTCCAATACCGCAGCTTTAAGGGCTGCTCTGGGAGCGTCGATTTCACCCTTGTGCGCCGGCGCCGGCCCGGGCACTGCGGCGACACCTGCGTATGGCACTGCCTTTGCCAACCCCGGTGCTAACCCGCCCACCGCTTCTACCCTGGCCAATGCCGTGCAAGTTGCCTGCGACGGATCGAACATCAATCAGGTCGCACTCAATATTTTGCAACTCAAGAATCCGGATGGAACCTATTATATTCCTGGGGGAAATAATCCCGCGAATTACCAAAGTGGTATTACGTACAGCGCGCCGGCAAGCTATACAGAGCATCAGGTGATCGGGAACTTCGATTACGTCATCAATTCGAAAAATACGTTTTCGGCCCGATATTTCTGGGGCAGCGATCCCACCGTCAATCCGTTTTCTTGCGGCGGTGGCGGCCTTTGCGTGCCCGATACGGCAACGGGAACCAACTACGTGAACCACGAAATGGTCGGTAAGCTGACCACAATTCTGTCCGACCATCTGGTCAACGAAGCCCGTGTAGCACTTCAGCGGAATCTGACGAATGACACCGACCTGGTTCCGTTTACCAACTCGCAGGTGGGGATTGCAAACGTGACCCCGGGCGTGGATATTTTCGATCAAATCCTCGTTGCCGGCAGATTTTCATTGGGTGGCTACGGCGTGCCGGTGCAGACTGTCAATGTGACTCAATGGGAAGCGGGCGATACGCTCTCCTGGACGCATGGAAAGCATACAGTCCGATTCGGCGGCGAACTTGAGCGGGATCGCTGGAACTGGCTGTTCCCGGCGATTTCTCAGGGGACTCTGAACTTTCAGACATTCGCCGACTTTCTTTTGGGCTTGCCAGGTTGTGCTCCCGGTAACGCGACTTGCACCCCCGCCAACCCCGGTAACACGAACGGTACGAGCTTGAGCAATATCTTCAATTCCGGCACCATCACCAGCCGTGGCCCGGCCGGCGGTATCGACCACCATTTCAATACGCCTGTCGCAAGTCTTTTCGTGCAGGACGATTTTAAAGTCAACCAGCGCCTGACACTCAATCTTGGCCTCCGCTGGGAATACCAAAGCGTCCTGAGCGATTCGGGCGGCCTGTTGAGCAATTTCAATCCAAATATCGCCGGCACCGTAACGCCGGGAACCACTCTGGCCACCGGCACTCTTGTCGGGTTTGTTGTCCCCGCGAACTACGTGGGGGCAATTCCGGCCGGGGTCACCCAATATAGTCACAATACGCAGCCCGCGAATAACACGCCGAAAAACGATTTTGGGCCACGTGTTGGATTCGCTTTCCTTCCGACGTCTTCGGACAAGCTGGTAATTCGCGGAGGCGGCGGAATCTTTTTTGACCGTATCCCGGGCAACAACTATTCCCACGCCGCCGTGCAGGGCGTGCCCTACTCGGCGACCATCAGCCAGGGGAATGCCGCGAACTATTTTTCCACCTTTGCCCAGCCCTATAACACCAATCCCCTCGGCTGGACGCCTCGATGGGCGAATCCGCAAACTCTGACCGGTTCGGGCTTGAATATCCCTTACGTGGATCCCAATTTCGTTACCCCGGCGGTTTTCCAATACAACTTGAACGTTCAGTGGGAATTCGCGCCAAGCTGGGTGCTTGAAATCGGTTATGTCGGATTGACCGGCTGGCATCAGGATTATCTCGGCAGGCCGGAAAATCAGGCGATGATCGCAACCCCCACGAATATCGTGAACGGTCTGAATTCGAGCACCGCCAAGAATGCGAATTATCGCGTCCCCTACCTTGGCATCACCGCAAATGGCATGGCTGGATCTGGAACCGAGGGCAACGTGAAATCCAACGACTTCCAGGCGACGGTGCGTAAGCGCCTCACCAATGGTTTGTCCATGCAGGCTTCGTACACATTTGTCCGAAGCTTCACAACGCAAAACACCACCGCGGCGGCCAACGTCGGCGTCGGAGCCTTCATCTACAACGACGTAACGAATACCCGCGCTCAGTATTCGCTCAGTTCCGACTATCACCCGCAACGCGTGGCGGTAAACTACAGTTACGATCTGCCGTTCAAGAATCACAACGGGATTGAAGGTAAGCTGGTTGACGGCTGGACCGTCTCAGGCGTGACCATTATCCAAGACGGCGTACCGCTGACGGTCCTCGATTCGCGCGGAGGTTCGATCTTCGGGAATGCCGGAACCTCAACCGCGGATTTTGCCCCCGGAATGACGGCTGCCAATATTCCTTCTTCTGGTTCCACATCATCGAGGGTCACCAGCGGACTGCAGACGAATGGACCGGGAGGGTGGTTCAACCCCGCAGCATTCATTGTTGGGTCGACATCCGTTTTCCCAGCTTACCCTGTAGCCTCCGGCGGCGATGGATCGGCTACCGGCTACGGAAATACAGGGCTCGGTATCTTTTCTGGCCCCGGCCAATTCAACTGGGATATTTCACTGGGCAAGGTAACCAGGGTGGGCGGAATCCGCGAAGATGGCACACTCATCTTCCGCGCGGAATTCTACGATGCCTTTAACCACCCGCAATTCGCCAATCCATCTTTGACCCAGGTGAATGCCTCGATCCCCAATACGTTCGGACATATCACCGCCTTGTCCGTCAACCCCCGACTGATTCAATTCGGGCTCAAGTACCAGTTCTAACGCGCCTTAATTACGCCGTGCAGCCGCCGGGACCTGTCGTTTCGAGGTTCCGGCGGCTGCCGGTTGTACCTCTTGAATCGGGCTTTCCAATACATGTTCCATTTTGATGTTTGGCACGTGAAAATTCGTCCGTCGTCAAAATCTCGATGAGCCGTAAAGCTAGCCTGTGTTTGCGTATTAAATCGCTGTAAACCGATGGTTTCAAGTCGGTTCAATAACCATTGTACCCCACAGAATTGGGTGACCCCCTGTGTTTCTGACATTCTACAAACAAAGCAGGGAAACTCCCGAATGGTCTGCCATGTTCCAGCGTTGCAGGCATCTCTGTTGCACTTGCCATAAGCGAAGATTCGTCCCGTGCGCGGGTTGAACGTTCATCCCTGGGAATGCACTGCGCCCAGGGTTGGGTTCCTTTGCTGTGACTGGATGCTTTGAACCGTGCTGGTGGAAATCGCGGGTTTTACCTGGTTGATCGTTGAACTAGGAGGAGTCGCCATGAAGCGCAAAATTCTGATCCTGATGATCGCCGCAGCCTCAATCCTGGTGGGACGGGCTTCGGCTCACCACTCGTTTGCGGCAACATACTCTGGTTGATAAAGATCAAAAAATTGAAGGCAAGCTGGTCGAGTTCATGTACCGCAACCCGCATTCCTTCGTGAAGGTCGAAGCCCCCGATGAAAAGGGAGAGATGGTGACTTGGGCGGTTGAGTGGGGCGGCGGCGCGCAATTGAGCCGCGATGGTGTTTCCCGCGACACCCTGAAGCCCGGCGATCATGTCGTCATCACGGGCAACCCGGGACGCGATCCGGAAGACCACAGAATTCGCATGCACAGCATTACCCGGCCCTCGGATGGCTGGAAGTGGTCCGGCGTAGTTCAGTAAAAGCTCAGTAAAAGTTCAGTGAGGTTTCCGCCGGGGGCGCGCCGATTTTCTGAGGATTGGCGCGACCCCCGGCACTGTTTTCTCCTGAGTGGGCCCGGCGATAAACATTCGTTGCCGGCGTCCACTCATTTTTTTTGCCCGCGCGTTGAATCCGCCTGAAGGCGAGAGGGAAGGACCTTGTGACTGGACCGCAAAGATACGCGGCTTAATCCATGTATGGAATCAGGACGGCGGCGGTGGCGACCGACAACCACCAGAGCAACTCGATCAAACCGGCGTAGCGGGCAATCTTCGGCATCTCCGGAGTTTGACTCCACTCCGTCAATACCTTGCGTTGAACCACGATGTGAAGGATCAGCCCGATCGGAATCAGAACGAACAGCTTCATACGAAATGCCGGATTTATAATGTAGGTTGCGGCGGAACACGCAAAAAGCAGAAAGCCGCCCGTAATACCGATCACGAATCCAATCCAATTCCAGACCACCAGGCCGGAACAGAGTTCAGAAGGAGTCTCGCGGCCTTTCCAGAAGCCCAATAAATTGAAATCCAGGGCGAGAGTGGTTCCCACAAATAGCGACAACCCCGAAAAGTGCAGCGCCTGCACATAGGGATACGCCCAGGTGGAACCGACGATGTTTAGAGCAAATTCACGGTTCTGCAGCCAGTTTGAAAAATTCATCAGCGGGCCGCTGAGTACGGTAAGCATGTGAAACGCGCCTCCGAATTCCTATATTCCTTCCACGTTTCCGTCTCCGACCTCTAGCCAATCCCGGAAACGGCAGGCACCAGATTCCCTTGAATGATCGCTTCAAACATCAGGACCAGGCAGATGAGCGCCATGACCTTTGCCCCGATGGGGATGCTGGCCGCGCGTTCCCATTTGGGCGCTCCGGCCTGAATGACGACTGCAGTAATCAGAGCCAGCGCCGTCACAATCATTTTCATATGAAATGTGGGGTCGCCGTAATAATCGAGCGCGCTGGTCGTGAACATCAGAAAGCCCGATACCGCAACTAAAACCACTCCCGTCCAGGCGTAGGGGAAAAGTTGAGCGGCAAATTCCCCGACCCCGCGCTTGGGCGCGGCAAGGCCCAGCACGCGCAAGCACACCAGGACGAAACTCCCCACCATGATGAATACGCCCACGTAATGGATAACTTCCAGGCCCGCGGCGAACGGCGCCCAACCTAAAATCGCGAGCAGAAATTTGCTGTGTTGAAGCGCTGCGCACAAACTACGCATGTGAGAAATCTCCCTCGGGAAAACTGTTCATCGCCCAGGACTTTCATCGCACTTTACCATGTTCCGAGTTCCGAGTATGTCAGGACATCTTCCGCTTCGAGGTGGAATTTTCATGATAGGGCGGCGCGCGGGCACCTAATTATCCTTAGTGATGAATCGCTTCACATGTTTCCGGATGTGTCGCGAAGCGATCGGCATGAACTGGCCGACTGGTCAAAAGCGGCAAATCGGCGGTGAATGGGAGTTTCTATCCGTGTTTCGCTCCTGTGACTTCATTTTTCGCGGAGAACAAATTTTTGAACGCGTTTTCCTTCGCTGACCTCGGCCGTGTAGATCTCGCCTTTGGAGTTCACGACCAGGTTGTGGATGTTGCGGAATTCGCCGGCGCTGTGGCCCAGTTGCCCGATCGATCCCAGAATTTCATAGGAGCTGTGCTGCACGATCCAGATTTTCTGATTCGTGCCGTCGGCGATATAAATATATTTCTCATCGGGACTGAAGGCCAGGTCGAACGTGGTGCCCGTTCCAATCGTCTGCGGCGATACGAAAAATTCCTTCACGAAAGTTCCGTCCGGATGAAAAATCTGAACCCGGTCCGCGTTGCGGTCGCAGACATAGACGAGACCGTCCTTCGCCATGCGCACGCAGTGCACCCCCGAGGAGAACGATTTTGACGGCGGCGCGCTGGGATCGTATTTCGCGGCCGGCCCTTCGGCGGGCTTGTCGCCATAGCCGCCCCAGATGCGGCGAAACGCTCCGGTTTCCGCGTCAAATACAATCAGGCGCCGGTCGCCTCCGTCTCCGTCGGCGACATATAGATCGTTCGTCTTGGGATCGACAAAAAAATTCGCCGGCTGGTTTCCGATGTTCACGGTGCTGTTGTTGCTGGGGGTCTCGCCGGGATCCAGCGGCTTGCCGATCGAAAATAAAAATTTTCCGTCGGGGGTGAATTTCAGAATCCGGCCCCAGCCTTTGCCCGCGTTGCCACCGACCCACACATTTCCCTTATAGTCGACGAACAGCCCGTGCTCGAATAGCGGCCATTCATACCCCTCGCCCGGGCCGCCCCACGCGCGAATGACCTTGCCCGTGGCGTCAAATTCAATCACCGGTGGCGCGGCGATGCAACATTCGGCGCTCGGCGGAGTGGTGGCCGCAAACAGTTCGTCCTTGCCGAGCGTTGACGGACGATGGAGCATCCAAACGTGCTCCTGAGAATCGAGCGCGAGGCCGGAAACCTGTCCGATTGCCCATTTATTGGGCAGCGGTTGCGGCCAGGAAGCGTCCACTTCAAACTTCGGAGCGTCGTCGGCGGCGCGGCTGGCGCCAGCGGCTCCAAAGCAGAACAACACGCACGCGAATGCGATTGCGGTTACGATGGTTCGAGCCAGCGGGGAATCGGGTCGATTTTTCATTTTATGTTTTCCGAGTGGACCTTTCGCCGGCACATCGTACGCTTCTCGGGGCCGCGATACAATGAATTTGCAAAGGCCCTCTGTAATCGAGCGCGCGTTTCAGGTTAGAGTTACGATTCTGAATCGTCCTGAATCAATGGCGATCGAACTCCAATGAGCCTTAGAGCCTCGATTCTCAAAAGTACGGCGACAACGCTTCTTGCCGCCACCGCCCTGATATTGATTTCCTGCCGGCCCGATTCGCCAAAGCCGGTGCCGGAAAAACACACCATTTATGGATGGCGCCCCGTGGTGTCCTGGTCCGGCCATGGCAACACGCAGACCGAATCCTTCCCCATTGGAAGCGGACAGTGGCGCATCAAGTGGGAGACCAGCAATGAAATATCCCCCGGCAAAGGGCGCTTCAAAGTGATCGTTCACAGCCTGGTCAGCGGCCGCTTTGTGATGGTCGCCGCCGATCATCAGGGCGTGGGAAAAGACGTCGCCTATCTGGCGGAAGAGCCGCGCCAGTTCTTCCTGGATATCGAATCGCACGACATCGATTGGAAGATTTCCGTGGAAGAGG
Organism: Terriglobia bacterium; assembly: GCA_963788335.1. GTDB lineage: Bacteria > Acidobacteriota > Terriglobia > Acidiferrales > UBA7541 > Palsa-360. The sequence continues at coordinate 826,708 of CAWBGM010000018.1, read as the reverse complement.
GCGTGATCGGCGAGCAGTAGGATTCGAAATGGAAACTTCGTAGGAAGTCGTGGCTCAGTTTGAGTTTTGTAGGATTGCCACTCCTGGCTGGGTGCTTTTCCTCAAAATAGCCATTGCGAAAACCGTACAGCCAAGGGTGGTTGTGCTACAAAACCCGAACTGGCCAACGATGCCGCGGTACACGTAGTTGCATTCATACCGGTACTCCGCCACGATGGTGAAACTCAGCGTGTGGGCGTTACGTCTACGTCTTTAACCGTTGATAAACTCGACGGCATGTCTACAGGACGGATGCAATGGATTCCCAATTGACATCAAGTGCCAAATTGTTATAAACAACATGCAATGGATAGCTCTGTTCGTACCCGCACGCGTGAATGAGGTGAACTTTTATGGCCGACACACACGATCCGCAGGATGGATCCAGCAAACTATCGCGTAGAGATATGATCAAGACGGTGATCGCGGCTGGCGCGGTCTGCTCGACGGGCTATGTTGTCCGCAGCGGGCTGCATGCCTTCGCATCGTCTCCTGGCTCCGTCGAGCGCTTGATCACGCTGAACGTGAACGGGCGTCAACGCGCCGTTGACGTAATGAAGCAAGAGACGCTGGCGATGACGCTGCGTTACAAGCTCGGGTTGACGGGCACCAAGCTCGGCTGCGACCGCGCCGAGTGCGGCGCCTGTACCGTGCTTATCGACGACGTTCCGCAATACGCCTGCTCGATCCTCACGCACACCACGCGCGGCAGGAAAATCCAGACCATCGAAGGGCTCGCCGCCGACGATGGCACACTGCATCCCGTGCAGCAGGGTGTCGTCGAGGAGCAGGGCTTTCAGTGCGCCTTCTGCATGTCCGGCTTCATCATGTCCACAGTGGGATTTCTCAAGGTCAATCCAAATCCGACGCGCCAGGAACTGGCGCACGGAATTTCTGGCAATCTTTGCCGCTGCCAGGATTACGACAAGATTTTGAACTCTTTGATGCGGGGCGCGGAACTCTCGCGGGGAGTGAAAAATGTCTAACCCAATCGATCCCAAAACAGACTTGACGAAAATCCCGATGGTGACCTCCAAGACGCCTCCCAACAAGGCGAAATTGATTGGCCAGAACTACACCACGCCGGACATGATCGCCAAAGTTACCGGAAAAGCGAAATACGCGGAAGATTTTCGCGTCGACGGCATGATCTTCGCGAAACTCCTGCTGAGCCCGTATCCGCACGCCCGAATCACGCACATTGACGCCAGCGAAGCCCTCGCCATGCCCGGTGTCAAAGGCATCATCACGCAGGAAGATCTCCCTGCGCCGGCCGATTCATACACCGACCTCGGAGCGTTGATTAAAGCCGACCCGCGTGGTGAACGCGGTCTCGCAAGCGAACCTGTGTATCTGGGCGAACCTGTCCTGGCCCTTGCTGCCGTGGATGAACTGACCGCGGCGAATGCCATCGAAAAAATTAAAATTTCTTACGAGCAGTTGCCGCACGTCGTCGATCCGTTTGTAAGCCTGCGGCCCGGCGGCCCGAATGCGCGCGTTGACGGGAATACCTGGATGCGCAAGCCGGCTCCCCCTCCGCCCCCCGCTGTTGCCGGGCAAACCCCGAAGCCGCAGGCTCCGCCACCGCTGGATGTCGTTGAGCTCAAGTGGACCGACGAAGATTTCAAGGATTACGATTCGGGCAAAATGCCGATGGGCAAGCCTGCCGATGAGTGGTCCTACGGCGATGTTGAAGCCGGCTTCAAGGCGGCCGCCCTCGTTCTCGATGAAACGTTCATGACCCCGAACACCAGCAATCAAGTGCTTGAGCCCCGCACTACTTTGGCGTATTGGCAGAACGGCAAGCTCTTCGTTCATTCAGGCAGCCAGAGCACAATCCAGACCGTGCCCGCCATCGCCCGCTGGATGAATATGAAGCCCGAAGATATCGTTTTCATCAGCGAATACACGGGTGGAGGCTTCGGGAGCCGGGTCACCGCTTCCATCCATGTGATCATTCCCGCGATTCTGTCGAAGAAAGTCGGCGCGCCGGTAATGATGCGAGTCACTCGCGAAGAAGAACACTTCGTCGGACGGGGACGTCCCGCCGTGACGGGCCGCATCAAAGCCGGATTTACCAAGGACGGACGCATTACCGCTGTGGACATGTATTGCGTCGGCGACAATGGGCCTTACAACCTGGCCGGCGACTACAACCAGGCAGGACGCATCCTCTCAATTCTTTACCAACCGCCGGCCATGCGCTGGCGTGGCGTTTCCGTCCTTACCAATACCATTCCGCGCGGCGCGCAAAGTTCTCCCGGCGGCATGCAGGGCATCACACTATTTGAGCCCTTGCTCGCCAAAGCCGCTCGCAAACTGAACGTGGACCAGGTCCAAATCCGCAAGATCAACGCTCCCGAGGGCAAGGCGGAGTTTGGACCCCCTGTCAACGGGAAGCGTTCGTACTGCACCAGCAGTTTTCTGAAGACTGCACTCGATCGCGGCGCCGAAAAATTCAACTGGCTGGAACGCGTCCAAAAAGGCCCCGTGCGCAACGGCACCAAGGTTCGCGGCCTGGGCGTTTCGAGCAGTACGTTCGTCGGCGGTTCCAAAGGCTACGACGGCCTCTTCACTATCACGCCGGACGGAATCATGCACATTCACACCGGCGTCGGCAACCTCGGCTGCGGCACATACGCGGACGCAAGCCGTGTCGCTGCGGAACTGATGGGCGTTCCCTGGGAGAAGGTCGAAGTAATCTGGGGCGATACCTCTAAGAATCTGCCCTGGAGTTGCTCTTCCGGCGGCAGCCAGACCACTCACGCCATGACGCGCGCTGCTCACGCCGCCGCGATGGACGGGCGGAAAAAACTTCAGGAAATAGCCGCGAAGGATCATGGCGGCAAGCCGGAGGACTACGAAGTCGCTCACGAGCGCGTCTCACGCAAGGGTGGCGGAGCAAGCATGACACTGGCGCAAGCCGCTCAACGCGCAATCGCTCTGGGGGGCGTTTACGACGGTCATGAACTCCCGGCCGACATCAACAAGATGACCAAAACCTCTGCAACCGCATTGGCCGGGCAGGGGCTCATGGGTGTAGCGCGCGACAGCTACGTGTCCGATGGCTCGCCCTTCTCCTTCGTTGCTTCGTTCGCAGAGGTCGAGATTGACACTGAGACCGGCAGCTTCAAGATTATCGATTTCCTTGCCGTGGCTGATGTGGGCACGGTGATCCATCCACGTACTTTGGGAGGCCAGATTCTGGGCCGCTCCATGCTGGGCATTGGCCACGCAATCGGCCAGAAGTGGGTTTACGATCAGCATCTGGGCGCCGCTTTGAATAAGCGAATGTACGATAACAAGCCGCCCACAATCCTCGATGTTCCCGAGAATTTTGACTGGGCCGCGCTCAACATTCCCGACCCGGAAACTCCGGTAGGCGCACGCGGTATTGGTGAACCTCCCGTCGGCGGCGGATGCTGCGCGATTCTCAACGCGGTTTCCGACGCGCTTGGCGACGAAATCTTCCGGCGCGCCCCGGTGATGGCGGATATTATCCTGACTTCGCTGGAAGCGGGAAGGCCTGTAACGGAAACCCTCACGGCTCATATTTAGCCGCGAGCAGTTCGCGCGTTCCGGTATTGTTTGCCCGTATTTAGCTGGATGGAAGTTCGAGCGAGGAGAACCGACTATGGCAGTGATACGCGATGTGATGCCGGCCTTTGAATTATTCCAGCCTGCGTCCGTGGATGACGCGGTTAGTCTGGTCCGCGAGCACGGTTCGGACGCGTGGATCCTGGCGGGCGGTCTCGACAGCTTTGACTGGATGAAAGACCGCATCAAGCGCCCGAAAGTTGTCGTCGATTTGAGCCAGATCAAGGAGCTCGTCGGCGTCCGCGACCTGGACGGCGGCATCGAAATCGGCGCCATGACCACGCTGACCAATGTAGTTCGCCATCCCACCGTAATTGCGAAGTACAAAATTCTCAGCGACGCGGCCGAGGCGGCTGCCTCTCCCCAGATTCGCAACCAGGGCACGATCGGCGGCAATGTGTCGCAGGACGCGCGCTGCTGGTATTACCGCAGCGGCTTTGATTGCTATCGCGCCAGCGGTAACGCCTGCTATGCCGATACGCCCACTGCGATCAACCGCGAACACGCTATCTTTGGCGCGGATCGTTGTGTCGCCGTCAGCCCTTCGGATTCCGCTCCCGCGATGGTCGCCCTTGATGCGAAGATGGTGATTCGCAGCGCGAAGGGTGAGCGGGTGGTTGCCGCCGAAAGCTATTTCATCGGTCCGGCGTACGACATCACTCGCATGACGATTCTCGAGCCGGGCGAAATTCTGACCGCGATTCGAATCCCGTCCACTTGGGCAAATACACAGTTTTATTTTGAGAAAGTCCGCGACCGGCCCGTGTGGGATTTTCCGCTGGTGAACATCGCCTGCGCGAAAGTGGTTACGGGCGGCAAGATCGAACGCATTCGTATCGCCGTAAACGGTGTTGCCGCGCACCCCTGGCGGTTGTCGCAGGTGGAAGAAGCCGTCACTGGCCAGCCGGTTAACGAAGCGACCGCCGAAATGGCAGGCAACATGGCCATTCAGGGCGCCGTGACGTTGCGCTACAACGCTTACAAAGTTCCGCTCATGAGGAACCTCGTCAAGCGTGCGATTCGCGGTGGCGAAAAGGAGGCCGCGTGAACTTTATCCAGTGGGCTATCAGTCCTTGGGGACAGACGGTCCCCGTTCATATCGCCTGGGACCTCATTTATGTTGCCGCCATCGCTGGCCTGCTGTTCCTGGTCGTCCACGCGATCTACGTGGGCTATTGGGCGAAGCCGGAACCCGAAGTTGATATTCAAAAGGATTCCAGACTGGCCGCCGAGGCGGCGCGTCTGCCGGAGAAAATCTCGCGTCATTCGTTCGGAGCGCGTGCGTTTCACTGGATCATGGCCGGCTCAATGCTCGTGCTCCTGTTCAGCGCGTTTCTGCCCCGGGTCGGCTACAAATTCGCCTGGGTGAAAATTCACTGGATCGCGGGCCTCGTCCTGATCGTTTCGGTTTTGTACCACATCATCCATGCGACCTTTGTTCTGGATTTTTGGTCCATCTGGCCCAACAAGCAGGATATGGAAGATGCCTCGCTGCGGTTTGACGAAGCCGTCGGAAAGCCCGCGGCCTCCCCTCGTAAATTCGGCAAGTATCCCCTGGAGAACAAGCTCTTCCACCTGGCGGTCATGTTTGCCGGACTTTCGGCCATCCTGACCGGCATCTTCATGATGTCCCGCGTGCGCACTCCGTTCTTCACGCGCAATCCGTACCTGTTCGGCGATGAGACCTGGGGCGCGATGTACGTGCTGCACGGGTTTGCCGGCGTGGCGTTTATCGCGCTCACCATGACGCACATTTATTTCGCGATCCGTCCCGAAAAATTGTTCATCACCAAGTCGATGATCTTCGGCACCATTACGCGCCAGAAGTATCTCGAACATCACGATCCCGAGCTATGGCCCGTTGGCGATGACGCCAAGAAGCCCGCTCCCGGAAGATCGACGGAAGTGGTGAGCTGAGTGCCGGATCGGTTGGCTTCAAGCGTTGACGCGATTGAAGAATGTTACGAATTCATGCTGGCCTACGCCGCCCAGGGCCTTTCGGGGGGAGAGGGAAGCCAGTCCACCGCAAAGCTGCGGGAATACCTGACCCGCGCCGTCTCAGCCATTTCAGGCCTCGCCAGAGTTTTTACGGAACTCGTACAACAGGAAGGCCTTGAGCCGGCGGAAAAGTATGGTAGGTTCATCGCCGTGCTGGAGCGCGATGCGAGCGATGCGCTGGCTGCCATGGAGCTTGTCCTCGTGCAGCCCAGCCTTAGTTCTCAATTGATCGATAACTTGAACGCCTCGATCCACGTTCGCGCACTGCTCACCGATCTGTTCCTGATCGATGAAATTTCAAAATCCAAACATATCCCGCCAAGCTCCGTAGCCGCCCCCTGACCTTCAACCCCATTCAGGGCAATCCCATACGAAAAAAAGCTCCGTCGGAATTCGAGGAAGTATAAGCCGGGGCGTTTCGAGCGCTTAGGCGGCAGCGCCTTTGGAAAAAACGATGAGCTTCCGATCCTGGACGGCCTTCAGCAGCCGAATTTCAAGAATGCCGCTGTCCAGGGTCAAGTCTACGCTGGCCGGGTCCACCTGGGAGGGCAGTTTCAGCACGCGAAAAATCTGATTGGAGCGGCGCTCTGAGAAAACGGCGGCCCATCCCTTCATCTCCAACCCTTCAGGCCGCCTGCCTGCGATGCAAAGTGAATCTGGCGCCACCTGCACCTGCAGATTCTCCTCGCTAAAGCCGGGCACATCCGCGAGGATCGTAAGGTCGCTTTCCGTCTCGCGGATCTCCACCGGCACGTTCATCAGTATTTCCGACTGAGCCCGGATCCAATCCTCGCGGTCGTGACCATGCGCGCGCCCGCGGGATTCGAACAACTCATAGGCGCGCTTCGTAATTCGTTCCTGAATCTCCTCCGCGCTTTTGAACAGGTCCATCCGTGTTACGGTTTTTGATTCCTGCTTCAATGAGGGTTCCAAATCTTCGGAGCTGTAATATTGCTTCAGGGGCTGAAGCTGAACGCAATAGACATCTGTGCCGTCCGGAGCACCGAAGTCGCGCGGTCCGATCACGGTCGCGTAAACTTGAATGGGTCGCCGGACAAAAACCTCTTGTCCCTTCTTCAGCGGTTCTTGATAAGGCATGACTGGATCCCCCTCAACGCGGGATTTTACCACAGGCGGGAAGCAACGATGTTGAACGCCCTGTGAATCGATGCGCGCTGCCCGAACTGGCATTTAGAATACGTTTGCTTACTGCATCGAGCCCCGATGAACCGGATTGGATGTGGATGCCGTCATGTTTGGCGAACCCTCTCTCCGGATGATTTCCTTCGTTGCATAGACCACTGAAATGTTGTGAGTTCCTGAGGTCAGAACGACAGCGGCATACATCACTCCTTGATACGTAGCTGTCGTGAAATTCTGCTGCACGCCATCTACTTTGAATACGGAAACAAATTTGTTCCTGCCGGAAGCAAGCGGAGCAAGCACCGTCAAGCCGGCGGGCGACCCTGTCGCTGTGAAAGAGAGCAGATTGGAGGAAAACGAAGGCATCGAAAGTGTTGTTGCCGACCGTGCCTTCCAGAAATCCAGCCATTTCCCGATGGAAGCGATAGGGATACCGCGCGTCCGTGCATATTGCAACGAGGACTGGATATAGTCCCGGTACCTGTTCCAGCTGTCCGGGTGGAACAGCATGGTGATGGCGGTATTGTAACGGGTAAGACTGTCGGAAAGACTTTGCAGATAGTGTTTCTGCGCCGTCAATTGATCCCAATTCAAGGAATAGTTTTCCCTGCCCAACTGGATGTCGTCTTCATATTGGGTGGCCTGCTCATATACGGGAATCACGTTGCCGGTGGCCGTATCGAGGAATTTCATCGGCAATCCGCTGCCGGTCATGTAGCCCCAGCGCTTCGGAAATGACGCATAGCTAGTGTCCATTTGGATGCCAAAATTCTGGAACAGCTTGGCCTGTGCGACTTGATCCGGCGTTCCGTCCGCTCCATTGCTTACCCAAACCAGGTAGTGATTTCGCGTGGTCACCGGATAAGGAGCGTTCGGGTAGGCCGCCACGTAGGATGTAAGCGCCTGGTTTAATACTTTGCGCATCCCATTCCAGGAAGCTGCCGAGCCGCCCACCCGGCTGGAATCGGCCTCCGCAATGTCGTTGAAATGAATGGCCATCGTGTTGCCCCCTGCCAGCCATTCGTTCATCCGAGACTCGGTGATGGTCGTAAACGGATACCAGAGGTTGTAGGTGAACTGGCCCCCGTGGGAGGAAATATTATCCACCTCAGCGAGAGCATTCGCCACCGCACGGGAATGATTGTCTCCGGTCACCAGCAGTAGGGAACGCGCCTGATCGGGGAAGTACCAAAGCCGGGGGAGAGGCCGTTTGGCGGCGTTGGTCAACGTTATAAGATTGGTAAGCAGATGGAGTTGAATATCGGCTTGGGGCACGTCATTGAGTGTCCCGTCGCCCAGATCGTTCCAGAACTGTCGGGACCCCTGATCCATGAACATCTGCGAAGCCCGCATCGTGTGATTGCCGTCGTGATTGTTGGGATAGCCGGCCCAGGCAGGATTGCCCTGGCGCATCAGAACAATGCTCTGGCTCAAATCGAAGCTGAACAGAATTGCCTGCCCGAACCCGTACCTGTTGATTGCCACCGCGGGCGAATGGGTCGAGGACGTGACAGTATGGTATAGAGTGGCCACGGCGCTGGCGCTGCTAAGCGAGTAAAGATCTGCCGCACCGTGAAACTTCAACGCATCGCCCACCAGGGCCGAAGAGTAAGGTGTAGCGGTGTCAATTTTAATCCACCCCTCCTTCAAGGTGTTTCCCTGGGGCGTCACCCCGAATACATGGGCCAATTTCGTATCGGGCCGAAATCCAACCAGCGTTCCTCCGGCATTGGCGTAGTCCTGAAACAGCATCGCCTGGGAAGCGGACAGGCTCAGGTGAGGCAGAACAACGACATCGTAATTAGAGAGAAAAGCGGCCGTCAATTGGCTGAGTTGTGCGGTCTGAAACTCGTTCAGGCCTTCCGTGTTGAGCATTTCGGGAACGAAATTTTGATATGGGTCCAGCGAACCATTGTCTAAAACCACGAGGATGGGTTGACTGGATGCCGGAAGCCGGGCGTGCGGCGGCCGGGCCGACGATGCGGCGAGAAATACCAACGCGCCCATAGCGATCATCAAGTTTAAAAAAGTCTTCGGCCGCATCCGAAATTCACCCCGCTTGAACAAACAAGTGCAGCATTGCAACTGCAAGATGCTGACCATTCCGTTTCAACTCGGAACACCAAAGGCTCATTGATTTACAAGAAGTTATCGTTCAAAGAAGTGAGTCGGACTCATACCGATCGCGCTTCACCGCATTTCGTTGCACAAAAGAGGGGAAGGCTTGGCTATTCGTGTTGATTTATTTGTTGAATGGCTTCAGGCAGGGGCTTCATTCGATTTGAGAAAGCCAATGAAATACTAAGATTAATATTTAAGAAGTAGTACTAGGAGTTCCGAGAGTACTCCCAATGGACGCACGCGCAAAAGTCATGGAACCGACCGGGGCGCGGGGAAGCGGAAATTCGCAGGACGCGATTCCGTTGTGGACTCGATCCGCCGGCGGAAGTCATGCCCGCGAAGCCCACCCGGCTCGCCTATTTAAATACCTCGGACAATTTTCCGGTGATCTGCATCAGCGCCAGTTCGGCCTGCTGGCGTGCAAAGTCCGTGTCTAAAAATGCCAGCCACTTCTCGCCTTCATCGAGCCGAGCCTGCTCGAGATCTTTTAGGGTCGATTGTCCCTGATCGAATCTGGTTTGAAGGAGAGCCAGATTTTCCTGCGCCAGCTTGAGCTCCAGACGGGAGACTTCGAGTGCGGCATTCTGATCGGTCACATCGATTGAATTTTGTTTCGCCGCGATCTCCGCGTCGTCACGCAGCTTGGTGAAATTCAAATCCGCAGCCGACAATTGCGTTTTGGCGAGAGCGACGTTTGCCGAAGTCTTGGGACTGAACAGTGGAATCTTGATCAGGAATCCCACCCCGACGTTGTTTCTTTGAAATGTTTTGTAGAACAGATCGTAATTATTGAATTGGGCAAACACATTGTACTGGCCGACCACATCCACCGACGGCCAGTAGCCGCCCCGAGCCCCCTTCAGTGTCGCCTGGCGGGCGCTGCGCTCAAATTGCATCTCTTTAAGAATCGGGCTGTTTGCAATGGCGTTTTGAATACGATCGCCCTCCGGTTCAGCCATTTCCGGCAGGCTATCCGTCGACAGCGCGTCGAATCTTTCCGCTGGAAGCCCGGTGAGATTGTGAAGTTCGTCGGTAAGGATCTGAATGCGGCCGCGCAGTTTTGCAATGTGCTGGTCAATTCGGGCGCGCGTGAGCTCGCTGCGCGTGACCTCGATCGGAAATTCCATTCCGGAGGCGGACCGCTCCCGCATATATTCCACAATTCTCCCCGCGCTTTCACTTTCGTTGCGAAGCAGTTCCAGGGAATGGCGAGCCTTCACCAATTCCAGATAGGATGTCGCTGCGCGGACAATCACGGCGTCGCGCATACGTGTGATTTCCACCTCCAGACTTTTCGCGCGTTCCTGCTGCGCCCGGTATTGGCCGCGCAGTTGCTCGTCAAACAGGGCTTGCGAATAGGTGAGCGAAAATAGAGAAGGCGGCTCTCCGCTGAGCGCCTGGGGAAAGCCGGAGCTGTAGGCCGGGGCCGAACCCGTATCCACGCTGGGCAGGAACGGAGACCGCAAAACGCGCGCCTGATCTTTCGCTGCGACGTATTGCATCCGTGCCAGCGCGAGATCGCGGCTGTGTTCCACGGCCTGCGATACCGCCTGCATCAATGTCAATTGCGGCGAAGATTGCGCGCGGGCAAGGGCGGCTCCGCCAAGCAGTGCGGCCGCCAGAAATCCCGCTCTGAAAAAGTTTCTTGTTTGATTCATGATTTACACATCCGTTCGTTGAGATCTTCGGGCGAGGTTCGCCTGCAGTTTTACAAAATCGGTCGTAATCCCGAGGCCGGTGAAAGAAAAGGCCCGTCCTTCATTTCGTTTCGGATGCTCGAACCAGCGTCCCGTCGCGCAGACTCGCGTTGCTGGTCAGCGCCACTTGATCGTTCTCGTTCAGGCCGGAAACAATCTCATAGCTTGTGGCGTTCCCCATACCCAATTGAACTTCGCGCCGGCGAAGGCGATCGCCATCCAGCACCAGGACAAAGTGTTTATCCTGCTCCGTTCGCACGGCGCCCCGGGGAACCACAAGCGCGCGATCGTTTTCCTGCACCAGAATCTGAACATCGACGTTCACGTTCGGAAGCAACTCGAGCTTGTCGTTCTCGACGGAACACAACACTTCGGCGATGCTTCGCGTCCCTCGCGCCAGGACTTGTCGCGGAATCTGTACGGTCTTTCCCGTCCAGGACTTTTCCGGCATGGCATCCCAGGTGATCTTCACGGGCTGGTCGAGTTTGATCTGGCCCAGGTCGGTTTCATCCACAAACGCTCGCAGCCGCACCTTGCGAAGGTCCGCGATTTCCGCGAGCACATCTCCGGCGTGCACGAAATCGCCCTGGTGCAATGGGAACGAGTAGAGCGTCCCGTCAAGGTCCGCTGTCACCGTTGCGGATTGAAGCCTGTTTTCCAGCAGTTTAATTTTTTCCTCGGCCTGCTGCGTTCCCAGCGAATCGCTTTTCTCCTCGATCGCCGCGCGGTCCGCGATATCGCCCTGTTTCTTTTTCAGCGCGTCGAGCAGTGCTCGCGCCCGTTCCAGCGCCGTCGAGTTTTGGCTGACTTCATCCTCCGTGGAGGCGTGAGTCTGAAGCAGCTTTTCAAGTGTTTGCTGCCTGCTCTGCAGATGATCCACGTCCGCCTGCGCGCGGCGAAGATCGCCGGCGACTTGCGCCCGCTCGTCGGGCGGTCCGCCCCCTCGATCGTTGCGCAGATTCTCCTGCGACTCGAGTAATTCGATGCGGGCCTTCGCCAGGTCCGCGCGGACTTCGTTCGCATCGAGCCTCAGAATCGTCTGGCCGCGCCGGACCGGCTGGCCATCCTTCGCAGTGGCGCTGGTGACGAACGTATCGAATTGAGCGCGGAAAACATGGGCGTCAATCGGCTCAATTTTTCCGTTGGATGTCACGTAATCGACAAGCTGCGTCCGCGTCGGCTGGAAAATCTGCACTGCGGGAACCGTCGTCCGATTCGAGAACAATACATAAGCCAAAACAAGAAGAGCCGTCCCGGTAACCACACCCGCCCAAATTTTCCAATTGTTGATCCACTTCATATTCGACACAGATTGCCCTCGATTAGATCGGCGCAGCCGCCTGGAAGGGCGCGAGTTTACCAAACAACGGCAACCCTGAACAGATGTTGCACCAGCAGGCCAGACTTGACAAGCAGGCACCGCGCAAGCAAAGTTTCGCCCTGAGTCAAATCCGGCGCCGTCGCAAGCGGACCCGGCTCGAGCCAATGACCTCGCCAACCTCCACCCTCCGCAATTTATTTCAATCCCTCTTCTTTGTTCGCGATGAAAATAGCGAAAGCGGCGAGCATGGCGCGGAAGTGGGGATTTGCCCCGGCGATCTCCCGGGGCGCGCTCTTTCTCCGGCCTCCTGTTTTGTTTTCTTCGTCATTTTTGCGGGAATAATTCTTGCGTTGCACATGCCTTATTTGCGCCTTCCGTATTTCTGGGATGAAATGGGCCAGTTTGTGCCGGCGGCCCTGGACCTGGAACATGACGGCGCGTGGATTCCCCATTCCACGGCGCCCAATGTTCATCCCCCGGGCGTGATGGCGTATTTGGCCTTGGTGTGGCGCCTGGCCGGCTTTTCGATTGTTGTCACGCGGCTGGCGATGTTGCTGATCGCTGCGTTCGGCCTCCTGTTCGCATTCCTGCTGGGCATCGAACTGTGCCGGCCTCTCCGTGCTCCGCCCGCGCTGCTCGCTCCGGCGCTGCTTCTGTTCTCGCCTCTATTTTTTACACAGTCGATGCTGGCGCAACTGGATATGCCGGCGATGGTGCTCACCTTGCTCGCTTTGCTGCTGTTCCTGCGGCAGCGTTATGCCGCCTGCGCGTTCGTCTGCACGTTGCTGGTGTCTGTAAAAGAAACCGGCATTGTCGCTCCGGGTATTTTCCTGTTGTGGCTTGCGATTCGAGAACGTCGCCTGAAGCAAGCCTGCTATTTTCTTGCGCCTTTCGTCGTTTTGTCCGCATGGTTGCTGATTCTGAAACATGTCACGGGACATTGGCTGGGGAATTCGGAGTTCGTGAGATACAACGTCACGTCCGCGCTCAATCCGGCTCCGATCGCCATCGCGCTCGTGCGCCGTTTTTATTATCTTTTTCTCGCGGAATTCCGCTGGGTTGCCGCGTTGGCGATCGCGCTGGCGTGGAGGAAGTCGCGTTTGTTTGTCACGCCGCGGTGGATGCTTGTCCTTCTATTCGCGGCCGCTCACGTGCTCCTCGTCAGTGTATTGGGGGGTGCCACGCTCCAGCGCTATCTGCTTCCCGTTTTGCCGTTGATTTATATTGCCGCCGTCGCTTCGTTTGCGCAGGTCCCGGCTGTCTGGCGGATGTCAGGCATTCTGGTTTTGCTGGCGGGACTCATCGTCACGTTATTCTGGGATTTTCTTCCCGCACCATTCGTATTTTCTCTGGAAGACGACATGGCGATGGTTGATTTCATCCGCGTGCAGCAGAACGCCGCGGTTTTTTTGGAGGATCATTTCGCGAACCGTCCTGTCGCGACGGTCTGGCCATTCACGCAGGAAATTTCCAATCCCAATTTCGGTTACGTTCGCCATCCTTTCACGACCGTCGAGCTACAGCATTTCCATCCGGCGGATATTGCGGCGATCGATCCGGGAAAAGTGGACGTGCTGGCGGTTTACCCGCGTCCCTGGGATTTGCCCTGGACGGCGATTGACTGGACTCCGCTCATCGACATTCAAAGGAAATATTTCGGTTACGAACCGGCGATGAGGCCCGAGGAAATTCAGGAAAAGACGGGATTCGTACCGATAGCCCGGTGGCAGAGCCACAGGCAGTGGATCGAAATCTACGTCAGTCCATCGCTCAATTCCAGTCTCGCCGGCAAGTTGGAAATGGGTAGATGACTTTTGCAGGGAACCCTATCGGATCGTCGTCCATTCCTTGGATCGAACTTTCCCGAACAGGCGATACGAAACCGTATTGACCAGCAACAGGCCGATCTGATGCGGCCAGCCAACGATATGAGATCTTCTTCCGGTATGAAAAACGGTAAGTTGAGGGTCGCACATGGTGCGCCCAATTTTTGCCAGGCGGATAAATAAATCCCGGTCTTCCCTCGTGACCAATTCTCCATTGAAGCCGCCGACTCGATCGAAAGCCGATCGAGGAACCATCAGGAATTCGCCGCCTGGCACTTCTCCCTGATGCAAGACATTGTTTTTGAATAAAACGACGGAATTTACGATTGAAAGTATGAATCGGTCGGATAAGGTTTCGCTTTCCGGCAGCACGCGAAGCAGAGCCGTCAGGCCTGCCAGGTTGGCGACCTTCTCAAAATCGGCGATCGCCGCACGGAAAAATGAATCGGCATCCCGAAGGAAGCAGTCGGCATCCAAAAACACCAGGAACTCGCCTCGTGCCGCACGGGCCCCGTCGTTTCGGCCTTGCGCGATCGTCTGCCGCGAGTTTCCGCTGTGAATAAGCACTTTATCGGCGTATTTTGAGGCGATTTCAACGGTCTGGTCCTTGCTGCCGCCATCCGATACGATAATTTCATGAGGGATGGTCAGTTGCGATTTCAGCGAGGATAGTGTGGACCCGATGACCTTCTCTTCGGAAAGTGTGGGGATCACAATTGAAATCATTTCGTCATGCTAACACGAGCGAACTCGCTCTGCTTCCAAATGCTCCTCGCGGATGCCTTCGAACTGCAAAATTGGACATGGGCGTCCCGGTTCCGCCTTGACAAGTAGACTTTGGCAGGACATCCTCGCAATTGGCCGGATCCCGGCCATCGGTGGGGCATTCGTTCTTTCGAGTCGGTCTCGAAACTTGCAATTGAACGCCGTGTAATTTGAACGCGTCGTATTATCGGGCAATGCGTGTGCTTGCGCATTGCAGTGGGATACGTTTACCAGATTTGTTTCCAAGACGCTTGGACTGGCGCGACAGCTGGCCGGGAAAATATGGATGCTGCGTAACGAAACACTTCGCGTCGCTTTCGATTCACTCAGACTAAACAAGTTACGAGTGTGTCTGGCGATTTTCGGCGTCATGATCGGCAGTGCGTGCATCGTTTTGGTCGTCACCGTTTCCCTGACGGAGCGTCGCTATGTAATGGAACAGATTGAAGGCGTGGGTTCGAACCTCATCTACGCTTATTATGAATATGACCCGCGCCATCCTACCGCTCGCAGTGAGGACATCAACCTGGAGGACGTGGCCGCTGTAAAGGCTGCCATCCCGGAGGTTTCGGAGTCTGCCGGAACGCGAGGAATGCCTACTTCCGTGGAACTTGACGGAAATGAAGCCCGCGCCAGCCTTATTGGCGTGACCCAGGGATTCCAGGAGATTCGAAAGCTGAGCATTCTGGAAGGCCGCTACTTTGAGCCGGGCGACGGCAAATCCCGCAGCAAAGTGTGTCTGATCACGTCCACACTCGCCGATCGAATCTCGCCCGGTGAAGACCCCGTGGGTAAGAATATTCGCCTGGGGGAGCTGCGCTTTCAGGTCATTGGAGTCTTTCAGGAGCGGGTCTCCAGCTTCGGCATGGCCGAAATTCAAGCCGAGTCTGTATTGGTTCCATACGAACAAATGAAGTACCTTACCGGCGAAGACAAATTGTTGTACCTCTATGCGCAGGCGCGCAACGCGAGCGATGTGGGCTCGGTCACGCAAAGCGTGGCTCGAGTTCTAAAATCCCGGCATCCGGGCCCCTCCGCATATCGCGTTCAAAATCTGGACCCGATGCTTCAGATGGCCGACCACGTTGCTCTCGCGCTCACTTTGGTGATGTTGGGAGTTGCCTTGATCGCCATGGTCAGCAGCGGCGTGGGGATCATGAATATAATGCTGACGTCCGTGATTGAGCGCACGCAGGAAATTGGAATCCGGAGAGCCTTTGGAGCGCGTCGTGTGGAAATTCTTCGCCAGTTTCTTTTGGAGGCGCTCGTTATTAGTCTGACGGGAGCGCTTGCCGGGATTGTGCTGGGGCTTTCGATTCCCCTGGTAGCCAAACCGCTTTTACAGGGAACGATCACGGTGCAATCCTCCTGGGTTTCCCCGTTTCTGGCGTTGTTTGTTTCCTGTTTGTTCGGACTCTTTTTCGGTTACTTGCCGGCAAATCGCGCGGCGAGAGTGGACCCGTGCGAATCGCTGAGGTACGAATAGGAGCGTGAGCGCCCGTATGCTGGAGCAACAACATATGATTCTGGCCGGCGTCGCGCTGAACCCCCTCAACGCGCACTTTCAGTTTGATTCATTCGCCGTACCCATTCTCGTCGCATACCTGACCGCTCTGGCGGTCCTCAGCATATACGGCATCCACCGCTGCTGGTTGGTTTACACCTACGTTCGCTGGAGGCACAACGCGCCCACCACGCCGGCCGTTCCGGCAAAGTGGCCTTCCGTTACGATTCAGCTTCCCACCTACAACGAACGCTACGTGATCGCACGTCTGGTGGATGCCGTGGCGAAGTTCGATTACCCGAGCGAGCTTTTAGACATTCAGGTTCTGGACGATTCCACCGACGAAACCCGGGAAGTCGCGCGCGCTTGCGTCGAGCAGTGGCAGCGGCGCGGCTTGCCCATTCGCTACATGCATCGCTCGGATCGCTCCGGATTTAAAGCTGGGGCGCTGGAAGAGGGCTTAAAAACGGCCACCGGTGAGCTGGTGGCAATGTTCGACGCCGATTTTATTCCGGGGCCGGATTTTCTTCGCCGCACGGTTCCTTATTTTGTGGATTCGAAGCTTGCGGTGGTCCAGACGCGGTGGACGTATCTGAACCGGAGTTATTCTCTTTTGACTGAGATCGAGTCGCTGATGCTGGATGGCCATTTTGTCGTCGAGCAGGGCTCGCGCTCGCGCAGCGGCGCTTTTTTTAATTTCAACGGCACAGCGGGCCTGTGGCGTCGCGTCGCCATTGAAGATGCGGGCGGGTGGCAACACGACACGCTTACCGAGGACACCGATCTTTCCTACCGCGCGCAGCTTCGCGGCTGGCGTTTTCTTTATTTGCAAGACGTCGAATGTCCCTCGGAATTGCCCGTGGAGATGAATGCCTTTAAAGTGCAGCAGGCGCGCTGGTCGAAGGGATTAATCCAGACCGCGAAAAAACTTCTTCCGCGAATTCTACAGTCGGATGCATCCGTGCGCGTCAAGGCCGAAGCATTTTTTCATCTGACGGCGGGGATCACGTCTCCGATCATGGTCGTGTTTTCGCTTTTGCTGCTTCCGGCCTCGTTCGTGCCCCTCGACCGGCATCCGCTTCTTTCACTCTGGATTAATTTGTGCGGGCTTTCTTCGACCGCGGCCGTTGTTGCTTTCTACCTGGTTTCGCAGCGCTCGCTGTATCCCCGATCGTGGAAGAAATCGATTTTGTACCTGCCCCTGTTATTTTCATTGGGAATCGATCTGGCGCTGTCGAACACCAAGGCCGTGATGGAGGCTCTGCTCGGGCATTCATCGGATTTTGTACGGACACCGAAGTACAACATTGACGGCGATGACGGCGCCTGGCACAAGAAACAATATTGGAGTCCCGCGGGATGGGTTCCGTATCTCGAAATTGCGTTCGGCATCTTTTATATTTTTGTGCTGGTCTCCATGTGGCAGAGAAGGAATTACTTGATTCTGCCGTTTGTGGTTACTTTTATTTTGGGGTTTCTAGGCATTGGCTTCATGTCCCTGGTGCAGCGCGGGTGGAAACAGCTTCGCGAAGGCGTTCGGCCCGATTCTTCTTCCCGCGTTCAACCCGTCGTTTCTGCTGTGGCATTTCCTTCTCCACGAAAGGAGTCGGACCGTTTGCCATTTCTGGAATCCGCTCCGGCGGTGAAAGCGAGCGGCGAATCCACCGGAGATTGAAAAAGTTCGGCGGAGCTGATTGAGTGAAATAAAGGGGCCACCGCGATTCACTTATCAAATGTGTTGAATCAAAACGAGGAACATGCGGTGCTGAGAGACTTATGATAGAGTTCGTCGGAAGAAACGGCGTCGTCGGTTTCGCCTCTGGCGAGAACGCGCCCATCTGTAGTGAGGTCTGCCCGGCATGAAGGTCTTTGTTACCGGAGGCAATGGATTTATCGGCTCCGTCGTGGTTCGCAAGCTTCTCCAGCAGGGTCATGAAGTTTGCTGCTTACTTCGTCAAACCAGTCGCACCGAACGCATCAATGGTTTATCATTGGAATGCGTGCAGGGAGATGTGCGTGACGCCGACTCGCTCCTGGCGGGAATGAAAGGATGCCAGGCGACGATTCATCTGGCGGGCCTTTCTTCCTGGGACGAAATCGATTCACCCGTTCTGCGGGACGTGGTGGAAGGCGGCACCTGGAATATTCTACACACCGCGATGTCTCTGCCGGCGCACCGCGTCATTTTCGTTTCGAGCGCCACGGCGGTGAATGGCTCGGATAAACCGGAAGTCTTTAATGAAGCCTCGGAGTTTACTCTGGATGATCCGCAGCTCAAATATGCCCACGCCAAGCACAACGCCGAGATGCAGTGCCAAAACGCAGTGTCACGGGGTGTGCCCGTTATTGTAGTTAATCCAGCAGAGGTCTACGGACCGTCGGACACCGCATTGGTGACGGCGGGGAACCTTCTTCAGTTTGCTCGCTCCAATCCTGTATTGGTCTGTTCGGGCGGCACCAGCGTCGCTCACGTGGACGATGTGGCCGATGGCATTATCGCTGCCTTCGAGAAAGGCCGATCCGGAGAACGATACATTTTGGGGGGGAGAACCTGACGATTCTTCAGTTGGCTCGTCTTTGCCTTCAGATGATCGGTCTCAGCCGGAGAATTGTGACTTTGCCGAACCATTTGATTCGCTGGGCGACGAAAGTGGCGACGACGCTTCGATTGCCGTTGCCTTATCCCGCGGGCGTTATCCCCTACGCAACGCGCTACTGGTTTGTCGATGGATCGAAAGCGGAAAGAGACCTGGGAGTAAAATTTCGTGATGCGCGCTCCACACTGGCGCCAACCATCGCCTGGCTGAGGGAAGCGGGACACCTCGCATGAAAAAGTCAGACCCCATCGCCATTGTAGGCATGAGTTGCCTGTTTCCCGGTTCGTCCAACCTGGATGCGTTCTGGCAAAGCATGCACGACGGGGCCGTGCATATTCGCGAAATTCCCGCGGACCGCTGGAACCACGCAGCCTTCTACAGTCCCGATCGGCGAAATGCCGAGTCCACATACGCCCGCAAAATCGCCTACCTCGATGACATCCGGTCTTTTGGTCCTGAGCAATATGGCATGCCGCCGCGCCGCGCCTATCCGATGGATCCGCAACAACGGCTGTTCCTGGATCAATCTCGAGTTGCTTTGGACGATGCCGGATACCGTGGACGTCCTCTGCCCAAAGCGACAGGCGTGTATGTGGGCGCGTCCGGCACTGAATACAGGGACCTCGTCGCCAGCCGGCAACGTGCCCGGCAGCTTTTGGGTGGTGAACTGGGCCGAGTTCCGTCGCTTCCTTCGGACACGTTATCCGGAATTGTTCGAAATGTCTCGCCTGCCCAAAAGTACACGATGGTCGGACTGCTTTCGAATATGATTGCCTGCAACGTGAGCGGGGCGTTCGATCTTCGCGGACCCGCCCTTGTCACGGATGCGGCCTGCTCTTCCGCGCTGCTGGCGATTCATTCGGCCGTGCTTCACCTGCGAACGGGCATTTGCGACGCCGCCATCGTTGGCGGCGTGTACACCATCTGCACTCCCGACTTGCTGATTGGCTTTAGCCGCATCGGCGCGCTATCCGGCAGCGACGTTTGCAGGCCGTTCGATCAGAGCGCCGATGGTTTCGTCGTGGGCGAGGGCACGGGCGTCGTGGTGCTCAAGCGGCTCGACGACGCGGTGCGCGACAACGATCATATTTGGGCGGTCATTCGCGGCGTCGGCCTCAACAACGATGGCCGTGGAGAAGGACCCATGACGCCGCGGCTGAGCGGCCAAGTGGACGCTCTTGGACGGGCCTACAAAGATGCCGACGTTTCTCCCGAGACCGTGGGCTATATCGAAGCGCACGGCACGGCAACTTCTGTGGGCGACCTGACCGAAATGGCCGCGCTCAAAGAGAATCTCAATTCTCATGGCCAGGGCAAAGCAAATTGCGCCGTCGCTTCCGTCAAAGGAAACATCGGGCACACCCTCGCCGCATCGGGGATCGCCGGTTTCATTCGGGCCGTGCTGGCGATCGATCGCGGAACCATTCCTCCGCAAGCGGGCCTTCAGACGGTCCGCGCCGAACTCAATCTTGAGGGTTCCGGGTTTCATATTCCCCTGGCCCCCGAGCCCTTTAAAGCCCAAGGCAGATTGCCTCGCCGGGCCGGTGTCAGTGCCTTTGGCTTCGGCGGCACCAATGTTCACGTGGTCTTGGAAGAAATGCGCAAGCCGCGACAGCGGAAAGCAATCTCCGCCACCGCAAAACTGGAACCGCCTCAGCTATTCGTGATCTCGGCCGCAACTCCGGTCCATCTGACGAAACATTTGAACGATCTGCTTTCGGCCATCGAAGCCAGGCCCACTCCGCTGTCCGACCTGGCTTACTCGCTCACGGTGGCTCGCCGCAGGGAAAACGCACGCGTTGCTTTCGTCGCCCACAGCCGCACCCACCTGCTCGAAATGTTGAAGAAATCCATTTCTGTGGTGGACGGCGAGTTGCAGGATGGCGTGTTTTATTCGTCCGAGCCGTTGGCTGAAGATAAGCGCAAAACCGCATTCCTGTTCCCCGGACAGGGCAAACTTTGGTCGGAAGACGGCGGGCATTTTTGCCGGCGATTTCCCGCCTTCCAGGCCCGTCTCGAGGAAATTGTTTCGACCATGGGCGGTGTTGAAAAGTTTCCATCGTTTGCCTACCTGCATCATTCCGGCAACGGTAGCGGAAATGGCTCCTCCGGCGAAAAGGGCGCGCACCACGGCGAAGATCCGCAAGGTTTGGCCGCAACGCAAACCGCCCTCGTTCAATTTTTCGCCGGCCTTGAATTGCGGCAAGAGACAGATCCCAAAATATTCATCCAGCTTGGCAGGAACGGAGCGTCCGCGGGACATGCGAATCAGACTTCCTCTTCGCAATCCGCGGAATCCCCCCGTGTCATCCACATGTTCGAGTCGGAGACCGATGCCGGCACGAGCTTCCTGAACGGGATTGCCGAGTTGGCCGTTCTGGGCGTTCCGTTGAATCTGACGTCGCTTTTCGATCGCCCGCAAATGGCGAGTCTGCCCAGCCCTCCCTACCCCTCGCGCCCGTACTGGATTGTTTCCAAGGGCCGCCGTCACGAAAATGGCGCGGAGCTAACTCTTGGCGGGCCAGTTGTGGATCTTCCATTCGAGGCATTCTCCGATGAAGAGGATGAGGATGCCGTTTTCAACGAATCCATCGCCACCTGCGTCGCTGGACTGGCAGAAGATCCGATCCAGCAAAAAGTTCTTGAAGTCATCCTGCAACTGACCGCCTTTCCAGCGGAGAGTCTGAAGCCCGAGCTGCGTTTTGCCGCTGACCTTGGTTTTGACTCCCTCATGTGGATGGATCTTTACGATGGACTCATCGCGGCTATTCCCGAGGCGAAGGACCTTCCTGAATCCCTGATCCGCATGGATACCACGGTTGGCGACCTGATGCGTGAAGTCTCGGCCGCCGTCCTGCGATCTGAACTAGGGGTGCAGACGGGTTCGAACAAGGGAGAGATTCAACGATACGCTGTAGTTTCCGTGGACCGGCCGCTTCCTTCTGTGCCGCCCGGCCCGTTGGCGTTGGGCGGTCCGATTGCGATTGTCGCGGATACGCGCGGTGTCGCGTCGCTTCTGGCGCAGCGGCTGGAACAAGCCGGTTGTGAAGTAAAAACGGTTTTATCCGCGGAACCATTTTCACGCGACGGAGCCGCTGGCCTCATCGATCTGACCGGATTGAATCCGGCAGAACAAAACCTTCAGGATCCTGTGGCGCTGCGAGCCCCGGTTATGGATGCAATGCGTCGCGCCAGGGAAATGGCCGCAGGTGGACCGGGCCCAACGACGTTCGTGACGGCGTCTACGGGCATTCGAAATGCCGGAATTGCGGGCATGATAAAGGCGCTGGCTCACGAGTGGCCCGAGGCACTGGTGCGATCCGTGGAGATGGACACAAACGCGGCGCCGGAATGGATTGCCGAACAAATTTTCGCGGAACTCGCATTTAAAGATCAGCCCGCCGAAATTAGCTATGCTTCCGGATCGAGAACGGTTCTGGCGCTGGAGAAGCAAGCGATTGAAAATCGCACCTTGCCCGATGGGGTTGTTGTCGCCATTTCCGGCGGAGGTCGCGGCCTTGGCGCCAAACTCGCCATCGAACTCGCGCGCCGCCACAAAACGCGTCTGCTCCTGCTTGGCCGCTCTCCTGAGGCTTCCGAGACGGTTCAATCGGTCATCGATGCCGGGGGACAGGCTCTTTACGTCAGTTGCGATGTCCGAAACGCATTCGAAGTAGCCAACGCTTTTCAGCAATTCCGCGATACGGTGGGCCCGATTCAATACGTTGTTCACACTTCGGGGATTCTTGCAGACGCCTCCATCGACACAAAGGACCTCGACCTCTCCGAGGCCGTGATCGACACCAAGATTGCTGGCGGGCTTGCGCTCTGGGAAGCTGCGAAGGCCGATCCGCTAAGCACTTTCCTGCTTTACTCTTCGTGGTCCGGGCGTTTCGGAAACGCCTCCCAGACCGATTATTCGGCTGCGAATCACCTTCTCGGCAAGTTGGCTTCGTCATTGAACGCCGATCGTCCGTCCGTGCGTGTTATTACAATGGATCTCCCGCCGTGGGAAGGCAGCGGAATGGTAAATTCGATGCCCGAGGCTGTCAGGAACGCGCTTGCCGGTCGCATCCGGTTTTTGAGTGACGAGACAGGGCTTGGTCTTGTCCTGGCCGAACTTGGCGCGCAAGGCGCTTCGGGTGAAATTGTCGTCGGCGCGGGGCTCGAAGAAAAACTTGCTGCCGACCGTTCGCAAATTTCAATTTCGAGAACGGAACAGCCCTGGCTGGACGATCACAGCCTCGACGGCAGAGTCCTCGTCCCGCTCGCCGCTTCTCTGGATTACGCAGCCGCAGCCGCTGTTCGTGTGGGCGTGGGACCTGGCATGGCTCTTTCGAACATTCAGGTGGCGGAACCGTTTATGGTTCCCCAAACCGGAGCCACCCGCTTGGAAGTTACCGCTCTCCGAAATCGGGATGCCGTGGAAATCGGAGTGAGCGCAGTCGGCCACGCGAAGCAGCAGCCCGCGGTTGGGTTGAGAATTTCGACCATTTCAGCGCCGGTTGAACTTCTCGCACTTCCCCCGGGCGGCAAGGCGCCAGACAAAACGATTCGTGAATTTTATCAGGGCCTCGATTTCCACGGCCCGAGATTTCAAGTCCTTACATCGGTGCTTGATATTGGCGCCTCGCATATTGCCGGACAGATTCGCGTGCCCGGCGGCACGGACGGTCCTGGAGGCGCGGTATTGGATATCCTCGCCTTGGACGGCATGCTGCAACTCATCGCTTATTGGGGCTGGGCGAGTTTTGGCGTCACGGGTTTGCCGTTTGGGGCCGATGAGATTCGCCTCTTGGCGCGTCCCCAGGCGGGGATCGATCTTGGCGCTGTTGCCTTGCTCAAGACGAGTTCGGAAGGCGTCCTGAATGGCCGATCTCGATCTGCTTGATTCGGAAAAACGGCCGCTGATTCAGATTCGCGGTTTGCGCTGCAAGCTGATCCAGCGCCGCGCGCAGACGCCGGAAGCCGCGACAGCAGCCGTTGTGGATGAAACAAGGGTGGATGCGTCGAGCTGGCATATCGGGGAATTTCCGGAAGTCCTGGCTCTGCAGGATCTG
This sequence comes from Terriglobia bacterium, assembly GCA_963788335.1. Classification (GTDB taxonomy): domain Bacteria; phylum Acidobacteriota; class Terriglobia; order Acidiferrales; family UBA7541; genus Palsa-360. The sequence goes on along the minus strand of CAWBGM010000018.1, from coordinate 803,040 downwards.
GTGCGACGCGCGCGTAGCGTTGGAATTGAAAGCCCGTACTTTTCGGTTCACGAGCGCGTCACCAATGAGACGTCGATGATCGGTGGGCGCGAATTTGTGAACTTCGCCTCCTATAACTATCTGGGGCTTTCAGGCGATCCGGAAATTACGGCGGGAGCGGTGGAAGCGATGAATCGCTACGGAACCTCCGTCAGCGCCAGCCGCCTCGTTTCCGGTGAAAAGCCGCTGCACGGCGAACTTGAGCGCGAGATCGCCGAGTTTCTGGGATGCCAGGACGCCATTGTTTTTGTCAGCGGCCATGCGACCAACGTCAGCGTCATTGGAGACCTGTTCGGCCCGCAAGACCTGGTGATTCATGACAGCCTGGCGCATGACTCGATTCTCACGGGCGCTCGTCTGTCGGGAGCCAAGCGGCACGCCTTCGCGCACAACGATCCGGAGGCGCTGGACCAACTGCTGCGCCAAACACGGCACACCGCGCGCCGTGTTCTGATTGCCGTCGAGGCCGTATATAGCATGGACGGAGATATCGCTCCGCTTGCGAAAATTATCGAAATCAAGAAGCGTCACAATGCGCTGTTGCTGGTGGACGAAGCGCACTCGCTGGGCGTGCTCGGCCAAACCGGCCGCGGCATCGGCGAGCATTTCGCTGTCAACAGGGCGGACGTCGAATTCTGGATGGGCACTTTATCGAAGTCGCTGGCTTCCTGCGGAGGCTACATCGCGGGTTCCAGTGAACTGGTGAATTATCTGAAGCACAGCAATCCCGGATTTGTTTACAGCGTAGGCATGTCTCCGGCCAATGCGGGTGCCGCGCTGGCAGCCCTGCGCAAACTAAAAAGGTCGCCCAATCTTGTCGCAACGCTTCAGGAGCGCAGCCGCCTCTTCCTGAATCTGTGTCGCAAACGCGGCATCAATACCGGCATGAGCGAAGGGACGCCCGTCATCCCGTGCATTGTCGGGAGTTCGGTCGAAAGCGTTCATTTGAGCCGCGCCATGGCGGCTCGCGGCATCAACGTGCAGCCGATTCTTCATCCGGCTGTGGAGGAACACATGGCACGCCTGCGATTCTTCCTGACGGCGCGCCACAGCGAGCAGCAGATTCGCTTGGCTACCGACGCTCTCGCCGAGGAACTGGAACGCATCGACCCGCGTCATCTGGCGATCCGCCCCGCCGTTGAGACTCAGCAGAAATCCGCCACACATCTGGGAGCATAATTTATGCCCCTGTTCCGCAGGAGCGACGGGGACTTGGTTACCGGCCTCAGCGATTCCCGGCGCATCATGCCGTATGTGATGCGCAAGCGGAATGAGTCCATCGTCTTCCACACCATGCAGATGGAAGTTGCAGGGACCCGCGCGTGGCTACGCAAATACAATCGCGCTCATCCCAAAAATCAACATGCCAGCCTTTTTTATCTTTACATGTACGCGCTTGCCAAAAGCATGAATGAGCGTCCGGGTGCGAATCGTTTTGTCTCCGGCGGACGGATCTACCAGCGCAAGGATGTCTGGCTTTCCTATACGGCCAAGAAACGCATCGTGGACGATTCGCCCCTGATCACGGTGAAATTGAAATTCCCGCCAGACGAAAAATTTTCCGATTGCATGGGGCGAATGTACGAGGCGGTGGACTCCGGCCGCACTGGCCAAGATTCCGCGATTGATCGCGAACTGCGCTTGCTCCTGCGGCTGCCTGCCCCGTTATTGCGGATCGTGCTGGCCGCCGGGCGCTGGCTGGATCGTTTCAACCTGCTTCCTGCGGCGCTCATTGAGCCCGATCCCCTGTTCGCCACCGCATTTCTTACCAACGACGGATCGGTGGGAATTGCCAACGCGCACCATCATCTCTATGAACACGGCACGTGCAGCTTGTTCGCTGTCTTCGGCAATGTAAAAAAGACGACGGTCGTGGACGCCTCCGGTCAGATCGGCGGGCGTGAGGTGCTGGAAGTGTACTGGAGCTTCGACGAGCGCGTCACAGATGGTCTTTATTGCGCGCACACGTTGACTGCGATCCGGCGCTTGATGGAGGACCCCGGACAATACATTTCCTGGTCCGCCTCCCGCGCGGAAACCGGCGCGGAGGGTGCTGAAGTGTTTCATCAAGCCTCGCAGGAAGCCTCGCAGGAAGCCCCGCACCACGCCTCGCCTTCGCGTGAATAGTTCAGCCACCCCGCAAAAATTTGAGCTTCTCGTTGCAAGCCCAATCGGGTCGGATATACTTTCCGTATCGGGAGAAATATTCCAGATCTTCTATAACCAGCCAAATTTCTGGAGGGGGTGCGTGCCATGGGGAAGTTGAATCGCTGGTTTGTGCTTTCGATCCTGGCGGCAATCGTCGGCTTGTGGTTATTTCACGCGCCAAATGGATCGGCGAAAACGCCCGGCGTACCTGCCTATAAAGTTGACGCCTCCTGGCCAAAGCAGCTGCCAAACGACTGGATTCTCGGCCAAATCGGCGGCATGGCGGTGGACAAAGACGATCACATCTGGGTATTCCAGCGCCCTCGCAGCCTGACGCTCGACGAAGCCGGCGCTGCGCAAACCCCGCCCTTGTCGGAATGCTGTTTTCCCGCGCCCTCCGTCCTTGAATTTGACTCCGAAGGGAACCTGATGAAGTCCTGGGGAGGGCCGAATTATATTTCCAATTGGCCGGCCAGCGAACACGGCATTTACGTGGACAACGCGGGGAATGTTTGGCTTAGCGGAAGTGGCGCGCAGACGAAGGACGCTCCCGAGGACAGGATTCTGTTCAAGTTTACCGGCGATGGAAAACCTCTCCTGCAAATCGGCCATCCGGCAGGTGGGGTTGACAACAATCAAGATACAAGTTACGTAGGGAGAGTCGCGTCCATGTATGTGGACGAGGCTGCCCACGAACTCTATGCCGGGGACGGTTACGGAAACCGGCGCGTCGTTGTGTATGACTCGAACACAGGCGCGTTCAAGCGCGGCTGGGGAGCCTATGGAATTCCGCTCAGCGAAGTCGATAATTCCACATTGCCGCCGTACGATCCGGCAAACCCGCCTTCGAAACAGTTTCTGGGACCGGTGCATTGCGTGCGCATCTCGACGGACGGCCTGGTCTATGTCTGCGATCGAACGGCCGATCGCATCCAAGTGTTCACGAAGCAGGGCAAATTTGTGAAGGAATTTTTCGTGGCCGCCAAGACGCTTCGGACCGGATCTGTTTGGACGATCAATTTCTCGCACGATCCGCAACAGCGGTACCTGCTGGTGGGAGACGGAAGCAACAATAAGATATGGATTCTCAACCGCAACGACGGCGCAATTGTCGGCTCCCTCGGCCACAACGGACGCAGCGCCGGCCAGTTTCACTGGATTCATCAGGTCGTCGCGGATTCAAAAGGAAACCTGTACACCGGCGAAGTGGATACCGGGAAGCGGATTCAGAAGTTCATCCTGCAGAAATAGAGGCGCGCGGCCGTCATCCATGCGAGGTTTTAGTAGCACAGGCGAAGCCTGTGCCACTGGAGCCTCTTTTCATGTCTTGAACCCGGGTGACATCTGTGATAACTGAGGAGCTACAATGCGAACAAAAATAATTTACCTACTATGCTTCGGGTGGGCGACGATCCTCCTTCCATTGCCGGCTCCTTCCGCCTCTACGAAAAGCCAGCCGCCAGTGGCCCTGAGCGGCAAGGTTTCCTCACAGGAAGAAGGCGCGATGGAAGGGGTAGTAATCAGCGCCAAAAAGGGCGGCGGGACGATTACCGTGAGCGTGATCAGCGATGAGAAAGGTCATTTTGGTTTTCCGGCCAATCGCTTGACTCCGGGGCATTACTCTCTCTCGATTCGCGCCGCGGGATATGACCTCGACGGCGCGGGAGTAGCCGATGTCGCGGCGAACAAGACGGCGAACGTCGATCTCAAGCTCATCAAAACCAAAAATCTGGCTGCCCAACTCACCAATGCGGAATGGCTGATCAGCATTCCCGGCACGGACGAGCAAAAGGCCGCATTTCTTCAGGGAAACTGCATCAATTGCCACCGGCTCGATCGCCCTCTCACCTCGACGCATACGGAGGAAGAGTTCATCAAAGTGATCACCCGGATGAGAACCTACACGCAATCCAGCCAGCCGATCAAGCCGCAAAAGTATCCGGGGCTCGAGGGAACTCCAGCGGAGAAGCTCTCTCCCGCCGACCTCAAACTGGCAAAATATCTTGCGTCAGTCAATCTGAGTTCAGGACCCGACCGGCCGTATCCATTGAAAACTTTTCCGCGTCCCAGGGGGAGATCAACTCGAGTGATTATCACGGAATACGATTTGCCGCGGCCGACGATTATGCCGCACGACGTGATCGTCGATGAGCACGGCTCCGCGTGGTTCTCCGATTTCGGCGATCAAACAGTTGGAAAGCTCGACCCGGAAACCGGCAAAGTCACCGAGTGGGATGTGCCCAAGCCGAAGCCCAACGCTCCCGACGGGATGCTCGATATTGAAGAAGCCTTCGACGGAACCATGTGGCTGGGGATGATGTACCAGGGAGGAATCGCGAAGTTTGACCCGAAGACGGAGAAATTCAGAATCTACACGTCACCGCCGATGTTGAATCCCGACGGAACTCCGAAAATCAGGGAGCGTCAGCGCGAGGTGACGCTGCGATACGACGTGGACGGGATGGTGTGGACGACCGAGGATCGGGGAGAGATCGATCGCCTGGATATAAACACGGGGGAGTATGAGAGGTTTCAGCCCCTCAAAGATACCGGATTTACACCGCTGGGAATTTACGGCATCGCCGCCGATTCAAAAAATAATTGTTACTTTGCTGAGATCAGCCACGGCCACATCGGACGGATCGATGCGAAGACGAAGGAAGTCAGTTTCTTTGCCATCCCCACTCCCGAGTCGCGCCCGCGACGCATTGAGATGGATTCGCAGGACCGTCTCTGGGTCGCCGAGTATGGAAACAATCATCTCGCCCAGTTCGATACGAAGACGCAAAAATTCACGGAATGGGCAATGCCCACGCCATGGACCTGGCCGTACTACGTGACCAAGGACAAGAACGGCGAAGTCTGGACTGGAGGCATGAATACCGATCGGGTTGTGCGCCTCAATCCAAAAACAAACGAGATCGTTGAATATCTCATGCCGAAAGATACAAACATCCGCCGCGTTTTTGTGGACAACTCGACGACTCCTGTGACGTTTTGGACGGGGAGCAATCATGGCGCATCCGTCGTCAAAGTGGAGCCCCTGGACTAGAAACATCCGGTTGATATTCCTTGCGATATTCCCGAATCGCGCGGATTTTGTATCCTTTTGCAACTTGACGTGGACAAACAGAGCCGAGACTCCAGACGAATTACAGAAATGTGGCGAAGTGGAATCTAAACCCGCACCCTCCGACGGTCTAACATTCAGCGCTCAGTTACCTGGAAATTAAAAGCTTTTGTATGCAATTCAGCGCGACCGGAAGAAGGCCTGGATGTTGCGCAGGAGCGACGAGGCGCGTCGTGGGTCCGAAGTCAATCCGCCGAAGCGGGCCGCCTGATACATATCGGTCAATTCCCATACAGGGGTGGCGAGGTTGCTGTCGGGCAGGGAGGTAGCGAATTCGAAAGGGGTCTGCGCCGGAGATTTGCGGATTCCTTGCTGCGCGAGCAGGCGCAGCATTTCGTTGTACTGCATTGTGGCGAGATGGGGAGTCATCGCGCTTGCGGGAGCTATCTTCAGATGCCACACGGATAACAATCGCCGGCGTACGGTCGGCTGCAGAAACAATACGAGGAACGCAGCCGCCGCGAGAATTGCGAACGCCGCCGGCGGCGTCGCGGGATCGTGCGAGATTCGTGTTTGCCAGCGCTCGAGGCGGTCCGTAGCGCGTCGCCTGGCTTCGGTAAAGCCGGTTTGCATTCGTTCGGCCCAGTCGCGCGAGAGGCGGCCCACATTTTGCGCGAGTGAAAACTGGTGCAGGATGTCGTAGTTGATCACCCATTCGCTCCATTGCAGCTCGAACCAATCCCAGTAATGACCGAAGTTCGAGAAAAGGCCCGGAGGTTTTTCGTCGGATGGCGGCGTCGGATCGAACGTCAGCCAGCCGAATCCAGGGAAGTAGACCTCCACCCAGCTGTGCGCGTCGCTGGCCCGCACGACGAAGTCGCCGCCTACATCGTTGTATTCACCGGTTTGAAATCCATTGATATAGCGCGCGGGAATACCCTGGGTTCGGAGCATAACCGTCATCGCCGCTGCGAAATATTCGCAATGCCCAGCGCGTTTCTGGAAAAGGAAATAGGCAAGCGGATCGGCAGGGGATTGTCCGCTGAGATCGAGCGTGTATCCGTAGTGCGAGCGCAGGTAGCCCTCGATCGCCTGCGCCTTGTCATATGGATTTGCGGCGTGGGAGGTGATTTGCTTTGCAAGCTCGGGGATTCGCGGGTCGAGCGCGGGCAATTGCAAATAGCTTTCATGGATCGAGGCTGAATAATTTGTATCTGCAGTGCGCACGGCGGCTGGAATCGGCTTCGGAAGCACGGAATTGGCCTCATACTCCATGCGCGAAAAATTGTGATACGGATTAAAAACGGAACCTGTCGGGTCTTCCAGCAAATAGGCGCGGCGTTGCGCGAACGGAGAAGCTCCAGAGTCGCCACTGAAGCGGCCGCGGACACTTTCCGCGTCGTTGGCGAAAAACAGGGCGGTGCTCGCGATCGGTTCGAGCAGAACCGTGTAGTGCATTGGGATTCCGGCCTTTTCGCCGTCCGCTTCGTCCGCGCTCAGGTGAAACCAGCCAGTCGAAGCCGGCGTGAGCGTCGTGGGCCCGTGCGGTTCGTTGAACCAGCGTTTACCGTCGAACTGCGTCAGGGCGACTCCGCGCCAGTGCACGCCGCGAGCGGCATCGAGTCCTCCATCGACGCTGATCCGCATTACGACAACGCTGCTTTTCTTAATTTCGCCGATTTCGCCGAGTTCGACGTCGTCGGTGAAGCCGGAAATCAAGGTGGGCTGCAGGTTGAATCCGGACATGTAACCCCCGCTGAATCGGGGCAGCAGCAGGAAAATGACGGCTCCGATGGCCACCGATCCCAGCGCAATTCCCGCGGAGGCGATTCCCAGAGCGTTGTGGAGCCGGCGCGCGGCTTTGGTGCCGCTCTCGATCGGGGGCGCGACTGCATTTTGCGCGCTTCGCCACATTTCCAGACCCACGAAGGTGGACACGGCGAGAGCCAGAAAAATGAAAAAGAACATAATGAACATCGTGTCGACGGTGAGGATTGCCGCGGCCAGCATCGAGGTGAACGCCATCAGCGTCAGAAATAAATAGTCGCGCGTCTTGGTCGCGCTGTAGAGCCGCACAATGATGGCGAATAGCATCAAATGGATCGTCGCCAGCAATGCGCTGTAGAGGCCGGGATTTTGAGCATCCCTCGCCAGGATGCGCGACACGACCCATAAATCCACCGGGAAAAAGACGAAATAGGCGATGGTAATCCACGTCGCCACACGATTGGAAATTTCCGGTCCCTTGCCGTGGTACCAGCGGTAGCCCTTGAACAGGAGGGCCGCCGGAAGCAGTAGAATCGTCACCAGGTCCAGTTTTCCCGTTGAAACCAGGGTTAATACTCCGGTTAGAAGCAGAAAATAGAGGGAAATTTCAAAGTGCCGCCTCAGGGCGGACAGGTGTTCCGGAAGAGCATCGGTAAGAGTGGGGGCTGCGGAGTCCATGGCTTGAAGACCTATTCTAACATTTTGCCGGGGCCACGGGGGGTGAGTGCGGCCTATCAGATAATGTGGTTTAAGCGGGACAGGGTCCATCCTGTCCGTATTTGACTTTCCTCGCACCGCCATAGAAGTCAAAAGGAGCCGGGCAGAAGCGCCTGTCCTCTTTTGACTTCTAATAATTCGATCGAAATTCAAAAGCAGGCAGGCTGATGCCTGTCCCACTCAAACCATCAGTAATTCGGAATCAACACTGCTGCGGTGACGACGCACACCCACAACAGCAACTCAACGAGGCCCGCAATCTTCGCGACTGCCGGCGTATCCGAAGTCTTGCCCCATGTGCGCACTTTTTGCTGTACCACGATGTGCCAGATTAGAGCGATCGGTACGAAAATTCCCAGTTTCACTTGAAATGCGGGATTGGTTATGTATCCCCTGCCGGTCGCCGAGAAAAGCAGGAACCCGCCGAGAACGACAATGCAGAATCCGATCCAGTTCCAGACGAAAAGGGAATCGGAGAGTTCCGCGGCCGTCTGGCGATTCTTTCCCGCGCCAAGCAATCGCAGATCAACCGTGACGATCGTTCCCAGCCACAGGGACAGTCCGGAGAAATGGATCAGCTGAATAAAGGGATAGGCCCAGGTCGAGGTGCGAACCCCCGTTCCCCACCATGTGGTTTCCAGCCACTTGCTCATTGCCATCAACATTTCAAACATTCGAGTCGCCTTTCAGCCGTTTTGGACTGGCACCAATCGATTTTACCCAAGACCGGAAATTGCGGCGATTTCCACGCCGGCAAGAATTGCTCCGACCCACAGGACCAGAGAGATCAGCGCCACCGTTTTCACCCCCTTTGAAATTACCGGAGACTTATCCCAGGAGGGAACACTGCGGTGAACAATTATGGTAAAGATGATTGCCAGAGCGAGGACCGTCATCTTGATGCGGAAGACCAGGTCTGGAAAGTAATCGGTGGCGTCGGTGGCAAACATGCTGAAGCCGGAAATCAGAGCCAGAGTCAGCGCCGTCCACGTCCAGGGCGAAAGCGTTTCGGCAAGCTGCGCAATGCCTTGACTTCGCGCGGCGACGCCAAGGATACGCAGATCGAGAAGGACGACGGTCCCGATCAGGACGAACAGGCTGAAATAATGAATGACGCCCGCTGTGGAATACATCCAGCCGGTCATGGCGAACGTCGTGACGTATGAATTGTGCTGCAGCCATTGCAATAAGCTTGGCAATGTTACTCTCCGTTCTCACCGATTTACGAATATAATTCTCAACTTGCAGCCGGCGGCATGATCTTGCATTATTCCGCAGTTCACGGATTCAGGGTAGTGGTGGCGCGTTTTTTGTATAGCCCTCCGGATAAAAATGCACGCCTGTCACGATTGGTTCGCCGCGAGTCCCGAACCAGAGCGTATTGTTGTTCTCAACTTCGACCTTCGGGACACTCTGGTGCGGTTGCGGCATTGGGTAGAGCATGAATTTCCCTGTTTTCTGATCGAATTTGGCCATCGTGCTGTGAACTTCGTCCGGCACCCACACATTGTCCGACTTGTCCGGCCACGCGTCGTATGGATGCGCGCCGGGCCCCACGGGCAGCTTGAATTCGGTGAGCTTGCCTGTCGCGGGATCCAGCCGGGCCAGCAAACCCGAGTTGTACTCCGAACCCCAGACGATGCCTTTTGAATCGACGCCGATGCGGCGAATCTCGCCCCACGAGTTTGGAACCTTATATTCCTTCACCAGTTGGGTTTCCGCGTCCCACGCGCTGATCGTGCCCTTCTGCCAGCCCGCGCCCCACAGGTTGCCGTTCTTATCCACGGCCAGTCCATAAATTCCATTGTCTGGAGTCGGCGTTGGATACGTGTGGATTAACCGAGTCTTCGCATCCAGCCGGCCGAATTGCGCTCCCCAAATCAAGGCGAAGCCGATGTTGTCGTCTTTGTCGGCGATAATTCCGACATCGACGCCTTTCTCCGGGATCACGTAGCGAATTTGCTTACCGGTCGCGGGGTCGAGTTCACCCAGCATTCCCCCGTTCAGCTCGCTCCAGTACACCTTCCCTTTGCTGTCGATCGTGATGCCGCTCACAGCGACCCAATGGTCCGGCCCCTTCACCGGATAATTCTTCCAGCGTTTCGCCGGATCGAGCTCCCTGGGATCGAGTCGAAGCAGGGAATTCGAAACGCGCGAAGTAAACCAGATGCTGCCATCCACCGGGTCAATCGCCGCGGCCTGCAGGTGATGAAGAGTGGGGGCCCCTTGTTGCGCTGTCACGCCGTCAATCATCGGAGCGCCGATTTGGGCTCCCATACTCGGCTCCCTTGGCAGGTCTTCCGGGACGTCGTAGGAAACGTATATTTGTTTCGAAGCGATGGATTCATCCACTGTCAGCGGATCGATTCGCAGCCTCCGGACGGGCTGGCTCGCGCCGAAATTCTTGAACAGGTAATCCGCAATGAGTGCTTTGTCCTTCGCGCCGATCGGTGTCCGCCCCAGTGCAAGAACATTCGGGAAACCCGCCGGTCCCGTCTCGGTCATTCTTTCGATGCCCTTCATAAAATCTTCGCGTGTCTTGATGTTGCGCCAGGAATTGCCGTCGGCATGGCAACCGGTGCAATTTTCTTTCAGCAGATCGCGGCCGGGGCCGGGTGGAAATACTTCTTCCATCGTGCTGACCCACACAATATTTCCGGTGTTGCGGGCGTTGGGCATGGCCTCATCGCCGCCACCGCCGCCGGAAACGCTCTGCGCGCGTTTTTTAATCGCGATGTCGGTCGTCTTGAAATCGCCGGAGCCAAGTTCGACGGGAGTTTTCGGAGAATCGTAGTCCGGCTCATACACCATTACTTCATAGCGTCCGGGCAAAGCCTGCGGGACGGTGTACTTCCCCTTGTTTGTAAACACCGTGTACCAAAGCCGGCGGTCCAGATTATGAGCGGCAACGCGGAATCCGATGACCTGGCCTTGATCGGCGGTGACTGTACCGGAGATCGTGCCGCGGGCGGATTGCTGCGCGCACGTTACGAGAGAAAAAGACAAGATCGTTGCTGCGACTGCAGGAACGATCGCGAGACGCTTGCGCGGATGCATGATTCTTTCCTTTCCAGCTACGAATTCTCCGCGCAGCGCCAGGGCCTTGTCGGTTTGCTCATGGCTCGATGCTGTGCTCGTGTGTGCGCAAAAGTTTGCGAAGCAAATTGGGCACATGATAGCCCCAATTCGCCTAAAAGTGGACCAGGAAAAGCGAGGTTAAACAAAACATGACCCAGGCGCGAAACATCTGGCGCCACGCCGGCGATCTCGGAAGTTTATAAATAACTAACCAAGTGGTATACGACCTTTATTTTGGGCCAGCCAATCGTCGAAGGTTTGCAGCGCTGGATTCAGCGACCGGCTGAATTCGATGCTGCGCGCGCCGCAGTAATCCGTTTCAAAATCGCGTTTGAATTGAAACATGTTGGCCAGATCGTCGGCTCCCGGAAAGCCAAATGCACGGTACGCTTCCGGCGTCACGCTGTTGTAGACAACTTCCTGCCCCAGCGCTCTGGTGAACGCGGCCGCCATCTGCATGCCCGTCAGGTGTTCGCCCGCGATGCCGACGGTCTTTCCGATGAACTCGGAACCCTTCTTGAAGATTCCGTAAGCGCATTTGCCGATATCTTCGGCGGCGATGCCCGGAAGCTTTTTGTCGCCCATGGGAAACGTGATGGCCAGCTTGCCATCGGGGCCTTTTTTCGGCCCCATGCCGAAGTTAATAAAATTGTCCCAATAAAATGAGGTGTTCAGGCATGTCGTAGGGACATTGAGGTCGGAGAATAGATCGTTGGACTCGCCCTTGGCGTCAAAATGCGGCACTTTGTAATTTTTCATCAAGGTGGGCATGCGGGTGTCGGTGAGCGGCACCCATTTCCGGGTATCTTCCAGAGTGGACCAGATCACGTGTTTCAGTCCGGCTCGCATGGCTGCCTCCGCCATGCCTTCCGCTTCGGCGATTTCTTTCTCGGGAGACATGTGCGCCCAATAAAACGTCACGCAAAAAGCTCCGTAGGCTCCCTGAAAGGCCTTGGGCATACTCTCCGGGTGATCGACATTGGCGGCCACCACTTCCGCTCCCAGTTTTGCAAGCTCCTTCGCTTTGTCGGAGTTCACGTCGCGGGTAACCGCGCGCACGGCAAACTCGCTACTGGGATCGCTCAAAATGGCTCTCGCCATTCCCCCTCCTTGCGCTCCGGTTGCACCAACGACGGCAATAATTTTTTTCTCAGACATGCAATCACCCGCTTTCCTCGGTCATTTCGAGTCCGTTAGCAGCTTGGAAGTATAACGTGTGAGATCGATTCCGCGAATTCTCGAACTGTGGACAAGTTACAAAGCTTGAAATTGGGATTTCGGCCGGTGCTGGGTTGTGACTTCATTCGGCTGGCTCTCAACCGTGAGCATGCAGTGATTTTGGAACACCACAAGCAAAAAAACGCCGGCAAGACGCCGGCGCTGCCAAAACTTTCCTGATTCTTGCCCCCGAGGCATTGATGGGAACCGAGTCGCTGCCCGCTGCTTTCGATATTCTAATTCGCGGGGCTGAATGGTATACTTGCAAAGGCATTGTGTTCCCGTGGGGTGATTAAGAGGCTGTGGGTCATAGGGATAGGCTATAAGTCCTAGGACCCTAATTGACACATGAGCGAGCCGATCTTACCTCCCCCGGCAGTGACATTGCCTTCGAAAAATAGGTTTAAGGTGCGTCAGGAATCTGTACATTCGGGTTGGGTTTCTGCAAGCCAGCGGACGGATGGCCCGATTATTGTGTGTGGCCGGAGGAGCGAAAGAATATGTCAAACAAACCGACAGTATTTGGATCGTTGAAGAGTTACGAAAAGGGACGGGTGGAATTGATCGACGGAGACGCGAAGCACTACGCGTTTTCAAACGTGTTTGAAGTGGCGTCCAAGTCCAAGCCGTACGAGAAGGTGTGCGTGGCGCAGAACCTGCGGTATGTGGTGGAGGCGATTCGGGCGGAGGGGACATCGCCGTGGTACGCGGCGCCGCACGATGAGGCGGCACTGGTGATGGACGGGCAAGTGGAAGTACACCTGATCAAACCGGATCAGCCGTTGACGGCGGAGGGCAAGGAAGGAACGGTGAAGCTGGAGGGCGAGCCCAAGGGAAAGAAGATGGGCTGGGTGAAGGCGGGGCGGGGGCACATGGCGCTGTTGCCCAAGGGGGCGGCGTATCAGTTCCGAAGTTCGGCGCCGGCGGTGGTGCTGCTGCAGACGATCAAGGGCGAGAACACGATCGAGCGCTGGGCGGAGATTTGCCAGACGTCGTAGGTCGTGAATGGTGATTGGTGAATTGAAATCGGAGATTTTGAAATTTCAGATCTGCGATCGGGAATTTGGAGTGAACGGAGTTAGCAAGGACGGGATTGAGGTCGGGATTTTGAAATTTTTCAAATTTAAGATTCGGGATTTGAGATTAGGAAATCTGAGATGGAAGATTTGAAGATTGGAAATTCGAAATTCATTTTCATAATGAACATAATGAAAAGGAGAAACGCATGAGCACAGTATCGGCGGCACCGGCGGGAAGCACGGCACGCGGGAAGGAACTGGGATACCAGTCGTTCTCGATCGGGAAGTTCCGTTTTGAGCGGGATGAATATTTTGCGCACATCGAATTTCCGGGCGGCCGGCACATGATGCCGGTGGACGCATTTCTGCGCGCCCTGATGCGGGACGTGGCCTGGGGATTTTTCTACGGCACGGTGAATTTCGATCCCGTCCTGGGCACGATCAATCACTACGGCACGGTGGACCTGTTCATCGGCCTGTTCAACGAAGGGTACAAGGCCGCCAAGCGCGTATACCTGGAAACGTTCGACGCGCCGGTGTTGAAGAAGACGTTCGAAGAGATGCTGGCGGACTGGACCAACGAAGGGTTCGATCCGTTCGCCGCACCGGATGAAACGGGAAAAGCGTTCGGGCCCAAGCACGGCAGCAACCTGAAAGCGATCAAGCGTGAACGCATCGTATCGCAGCGCATGGTGGGACTGCCGGGCGACCTGCCGTACCGCAGCGATGCCACGGGGCATGCCGCAGAACCGGCAATTTACGGACGTGCCGCAGGATAAGCCGGAAGTGCACATCGAGCCGGGATTTGAAAATGACGTTCACGCGTTCAACATGTTCGACTATGTGTCGCGCTCGGACGTGACGTGGAATCCCTCGGTGGTGTCCAACGTGAAAGACAGCCAGATCTGCGCGACGACGGAGGAATATATTCTGCCGATTTTTCACGGCAACGACCGCGTGGAATGGTTCATCCAGGTGTGCGATGAAATCATCTGGGACATCGAGGATGGAGCCACGGGCAAGCCGCGAGCGAAAGTGATCATGAAGGCAGGCGACGTGGCGGCCATGCCGGCCAACATCCGCCACAAGGGCTATTCGCCGAAGCGGTCGATCCTGATCGTATGGGAGAATAACGACAGCACACTGCCCACCCGCTACTCGAGCGGCGAATTGACTCCGTACCCAGTGGAATTTTAAGAATGCAAACACAGGTCCCCGTTTCCTCGAAACTCGCCATCGAAACGCGGTTGTTTATCGGTGGCGAGTTTGTCGAGTCTGCCAAGGGTGGCAGAATCCCCGTATATAACCCGCACGACAACAGCATCCTGGCTGAGATTTCCGAAGCCACATCGATCGATATCGACCGGGCGGTGGATGCTGCCCGGAAGGCGTTTCCCGCATGGAAGCGTCTTTCCGGGGCCGAGCGCGGCCGGCTCCTTTACAAACTGGCGGACGCAATTGAAGCGGACGCCAAATATCTCGCCGAGCTTGAAAGCCTGGACACCGGCCATCCGATCCGCGACACATCGGGTCTGGATGTGCCCCGAACGGTCGCGACGTTCCGCTATTTCGCGGGCATGGCGGACAAGGTCGAGGGCCGGGTTGTTCCCGTTGAATCCGGGTTTCTCAATTACGTCACGCGTGAGCCGTTGGGGGTGGTCGGACAGATCGTTCCATGGAATTTTCCCCTCATGTTTACGAGCTGGAAGATGGGTCCGGCACTGGCGGCGGGGAATACCGTTGTCATGAAACCGGCGGAATTGACGCCGCTATCGAGTTTGCGAGTCGCCCAGCTGATGGCCGACGTGGGCATTCCTGCCGGGGTCGTGAACATGGTCCCCGGATACGGACATGTGGCCGGTCAGTATATTGCTGAGCATCGCGGCATCGACAAGGTTTCTTTCACGGGATCGACGGCGGTGGGGCGGAAGATCGTGCAAGCCTCCGCGGGCAATCTGAAACGAGTGCAACTGGAACTCGGCGGCAAGGGCGCGAACATTATATTCGATGACGCTCCGCTTGAGCCCGCGGTCAACGGTTCGGCGTTTGCGATTTTTCATAATCAGGGGCAAGCCTGCATCGCCGGCTCGCGCTTGTTGGTCCAGGATAAAATCGCCGACGAATTTCTCGACCGTTTTCTCAAGCTTACAAAGTCTATCCGGCAGGGCAATCCTCTGGATCCAAACACGGAAATGGGTCCACTCACTTCCGCGGGGCACCGCGATCGCGTTCTCAGCTACATACAAGTGGCGAAGGAGCAGGGGAGCACGGTGCTGACCGGGGGCAAGGCTCCGGACAATCCGGAGTTGGAGGCGGGCTACTACGTCGAGCCAACGATCGTGACAGCGAAGGCGGAGGACCGTGTGTGCCAGGAAGAAGTATTCGGCCCCTTCGTCTCCGTCACGCGATTCAAAGACGAAGAAGAAGTGGTTCGTCTGGCGAACTCGACCGATTACGGGCTGGGCGGAGGATTGTGGACTTCCAATCTCCAACGGGGGCACCGCATCGCTGCGGCGATTCGCTCCGGCATGGTTTGGGTGAACACGTACAAGCGCGTGAGTCCAGGCTCTCCATTTGGCGGAGTGGGGCAATCCGGCTACGGCAGGGAAATGGGCTTTGAGGCGATGCACGACTATACGGATGCCAAATCCGTTTGGGTGAATGTCGATGCAAATATTCCGCCTTTTTACAAGCGCTAGTATTCGAAGTTCGCACGAACGGCAATTGGAACCAGACAGCGAGTGACAAAGACAGGGAGCGACATTGATGCGTTTCACAAGGCGAATCGCAGCCATGTTGCTCCCTGTTGTGATACTCTCCTGCTCGGCGGTTTTTGCTCAAGCTCACGATCCCAAACTTGATCCAGTATTTGTGAAGACGCGCAACGAGCGGGATGCCGCGATGCGTTCGGGCGATTCAGAGGTTTATTCCCGGTACACGACCAAGGATTTTTGGGTGATCATGCCCGACGGAAGCGTGCAGACCAAGCAGGACCGAATCGCGGCGATGAGGCGGAGCCAGTCCCCCGAGCAGCTTTCGCCTCCCAGAGACGAAAAGATCGACGCCTACGGCGGCACGGTGGTGGTGAGCTGGATTTCGGCGATACAGGGGAAAGACGCCCGCTTTTCGGAAACCTGGGTGAAACAAAAAAACGGCGTCTGGATGGTAGCTGCGGCACATGTTTCGATGATTCAGGCAAAACCGTAATTTCCTGTGATACAGTTCCATAAATTGGCAGGCTCGCGGAATCCGCGGGCCTGATTTCCTGGTTCAATCAAAATTTGAGCATCGGTCGAAAGGATGCCCGCAAAATGTCTGCTCCTAACGGGAAGTGGGATACCTCATACGAATGGAAGGTAGTGACGCTGCTCGGTCTGGGATTCGGCCTCGTCGGGCTGGATCGCTGGATCATCGCGCCGATGCTTCCTTCGATCATGAAGGATTTGAACCTCGGATACGGGGACGTGGGAAAGATTATTGCGATCCTTGGGGTTTCCTGGGGTGTCTTCGCGGTGGTCATGGGCGGACTGTCTGACAAGATCGGATATCGAAAAGTCCTCATTCCGGCGATCGTCATGTTTTCACTTTTGTCGGGATTGTCAGGAGCGGCGGTCGGGCTTCTGAGCCTGATGTCCATCCGCGCGATCATGGGCATAACCGAAGGCTCTTTCTGTCCGACGAGTTTTGCGGCGACGGCGGAGGCCTCGGAACCGAAACGGCGCGGGCTGAATCAAGGCCTGCAACAGAGCACATTCGCGTTGTTCGGCCTGGGATTCGGGCCGATCATCGCGACACAGTTGCTGCGCGTGGTTCCTTCGTGGCGCTGGGTTTTCATCGTCGTGGCGATTCCGGGATTTATCCTGGCCATCCTGATGTACTTCGTGATTCGCGATCCGCAACATGTCACGGACCGGAAAGCCGGAATCGTTTCAGAGAAACCCGCGCACAAATGGTCCGCCATTTTTAAGAGCCGCAATATCGTATTGTCCATGCTGGCATTGCTCTGCGCGATGACCGGGGTTTTCGTTCTGGGCGCGATGCTACCGAGCTATCTGGTGGACTATCTCCACCTGACCGGCGTCCAGATGGGTTTCGTGACGTCGGCGCTCGGATTTGGAGGATTTGTCGGCCAGTTCGGGCTACCGGGAATTTCCGATGTGCTGGGCAGAAGGATCGTGGCGGTTCTTGGTTTTCTCGGAGCGGCAATACTGCTTCGTGTCTTCATCAGTACGGGACCGAATCCGGCATTGTTGTTCGGGCTGCTCTTTATCGTGTCGTTCTTCACGCTTGGCCTAGTCGCGCTGTTGACGGGGCCGATTGCCACGGAATCCGCTCCCCTGGGCCTGGTGTCATCGGCGATTGGTATCGTCGTGGGCGCGGGAGAAATTTTCGGTGGCGGAATCATGCCGGGGATCGCCGGTTATGTCGCGCAGAACTTCGGCATCCAGTACATTCTGGATCTCGCGTTGGGCGGCGTGGTCCTGGGCGTTGTGGTCTGCCTGTTCCTGAAGGAAACGGCGCCGCGTAAGCTGCGCTCGATCGGCGAAAAGGCCGTTGCCGTTCAGTCCGCCGCGGATTAAGAGAATAGCGCGGAATGATCCGGGTAATTTTCTTTTAAAGGACAATCAATCATAGGCACTCAAGCGGATCCTCGCATCTCGATTTTATTTCAGCCTCTTCGCATCGGGAAATTAACGCTGCCCAATCGGATCGTCATGGCTCCGATGACGCGCAGCAAATCGCCGGGCGGGGTTCCCGGCGCGAACGTAGCCGCGTATTACCGTCGCCGAGCCGAAGGCGGGACCGGCTTGATCATCACCGAAGGGACGTTCATCCCTCATCCATCCGCCGGTTTCAATCCCGACGTTCCGCGTTTTTATGGCGATGACGCGCTGGCCGGATGGAAGCGCGTGGTCGAGGAAGTACATGCCGCCGGCGGCAAGATTTTCCCGCAAATCTGGCACGTGGGTTTATCGGCGCGCCCCAATGTGCAGACGGACCCGCGCGCGCTTGGCCCGTCCGGTATGGACAAGCCCGGAGAACAAGTCCGCGAGCCGATGACGCAGATGGAAATCGACAGCGTGATCCATGCGTACGGTGAAGCAGCCGCATCGGCCGAGCGATTGGGTTTTGACGGACTTGAGATTCATGCCGCGCATGGATACCTGATTGACCAGTTTTTCTGGGAAGCGACCAATCGGCGGACCGACAAATACGGCGGCGATTTAATGAAGCGCACGCGCTTCGCTGTGGAAGTGATCGAGGAGATTCGCCGCAACGTGAGCCGCGACTATCCCGTGTGTTTCCGTTTTTCGCAGTGGAAAATCGCCGATTACGGGGCGAAAATCGCTCAAAATCCGCAGGATCTGGAGAAATTGCTGGAGCCGCTCGTTGCCGCCGGCGTCGATATTTTTCACTGTTCGCAGCGCCGATTCTGGGAGGCGGAATTTGAGGGGAGTTCGCTGAATCTTGCCGGGTGGACCAAAAAATTGACCGGGAAGCCGTCCATCACTGTCGGATCGGTCACGCTCAGCCAGGAATTCACGGCTGCAATCCCCGGCTCACAGACAATTCAAATAACGGGCCTGGATGAATTGCTTGACCGGATGGAGCGGGGCGAGTTCGATCTTGTCGCCGTTGGCCGATCGTTGATCGTGAACCCGACGTGGCCGAGGATGATTCAGCGAGGGGCGCTCGACGAACTACAGCCGTATCAACGCGATGTTCTCCAGCAATTGGTCTGAAGGCTGGCCGGGCGTGGCATCCCCGGGTCTTTATCCTAAATTTCTAGTATTGGGTCGCATTGGTGTCAAAAGCAATAAGTAGCACAGCCACTCCTGGCCGTGCGGTTTTTGCAATAGTCGGCATGGCAAAGAGCACACAGCCAGGAGTAGCTGTGCTACGAGAGCCGAACCGATCCACCACCAATCTTCTTGCTAACTTGCGCCGATTGTGCGAAAAAGGCTCATCCGGGTTTATCCCAGCGGGCGCGCGAATTAAGGCTATTCAGCAGTGGGACCAATCGCGCCAATTCTCGTATTTTTGAAAAAATAGCGGCAAATGTCGGGTCGGTGAAAGAAGACCCTCACGTCGAATTTAAGATTCTTGTACAGGAGGCGGAGTGATGAGAACAGTCGGCAAGCTCGTATCGTTCCTGGGCCTGGTTGCACTTTGCAGTTCCGCGTCATTTGCGGCGACGGTCACCGGAACGGTGAAGGGACCGGACGGCGCTCCGTTCAAGGCTGCCTTTGTGGAAGCGCAAAACACGAAGAGCCGGATCACAACGATTGTCTTGTCGGACGCCCAAGGTCATTACCGAATTGAAAGGCTGAATCCCGGCGATTATCGCGTGTCGATTCGCGCGATCGGTTACACCGCCGTTCCAAAGACGGGCGTTTCTCTCACTGCAGACCAGAATTCTTCGATTGATTTCGCGCTGCAGACAGGCACGGTGCACTGGAACGAGCTGAACAATTATCAGGGAAACATGCTGCTGCCCGACGGTAAAGGGAAAGACCTGCTGATGGGGCAGTGCATGACCTGTCACGGTTTTCAGGCGCGCATGGCTTCGATGCACCGCGATGCGGACGGCTGGAAGGATCGCGTCGAATACATGCGCACGATCGCGCATTTCGGCCTGATGAATGCGGCATCTCCGCTGACCGACGAGAAAGTCGCGTACCTGTCAACTTATCTGACCAGCGTGTTTGGTCCCGATTCAACGCTGCCGAAATCTCCCGCGGAGCTGCCTGGATATCAGGCGACGTTGCGTCCGCTCAGCGGCAATGAAAACAATACGAACATTGTATACGTCGAGTACGATCTGCCGGGAATGAACCGGCTGCCTTTCAGCGCCGCGCCCGACAAGAAAGGGTATCTCTGGATTCCCAACTTTGGCCCCGCAAACAACATTACGAGGCTCGATCCGAAGACAGGCGAGTACAAGGACTACAAGGTAGGAAACGAAGGCAACGCCGCCATTCACTCCGCCTATCCCGCTCCGGACGGTTCGGTGTGGCTGGGCGAACAGTCGTCCAACAAGCTCGGACGGTGGGACCCCGTGACCGAGAAAATCACGGAAATTCAGGACCCGTATCTTCCCGGCAAGGAAGGCCTCGAGGACGGCGGATGCAAGCACACGGTGCGGTTCGATCCTGACGGCAATGTGTGGTCGAGCGGCGATCCGCTCAGTCGCTACGATATCAAGACCGGGAAATTCACCAACTACTGGGATGAAATTGGCAGCGCCTACGATGTGGCGGAGGACGCAGCGGGGAACATCTGGTTCACCACATTGCGGTCCCACAGGATCGGGAAGATCGATTACAAGACACTGAAAGTTAAAATGTGGGACCCGCCGACCGCAAAATCGTTTCCCCGTCGTATGGAAATCGATACCGACGGAATGATCTGGTTCGGCGAATTCAACAGCGGCAAGATCGGACGCTTCGATCCCGAAACTGAAAAGTTCACGGAATACCCACTGCCCGGCCCGTCGCCCACGCCGTACGCGCTGGGCATCGATAAGAACCACAATGTCTGGTACTCCTCCTACAGGCAGGACGTGATCGGCGTTATGGATACAAAAACCGGGAAAGTCACCGAATACCCGTATCCTCACGCGGAAAACACGATGCGCGAGTTTTTCAAGGACGACCAGGGACACATGTGGTATGGCTCACCCGGAAACGGCAAGGTTGGTTACTTTTATCTGACCAGCGCAACCGGAAACCCAGGCAAATAGACGTCAAAAAACCACAGTTTCACCGACGCCGCGCGCTCGCCAGCCCATGGCTGGCGGCGCGATGCGTCGCTTGAATTCGCAGGCGCAAAAATTGCAACCCCGCAAGCTCTCCACACGTCCAAAACAGATAGTGGGAATATAAATCGGAGGAACCTGTGCGTCGGGGAAATTCGCGTTTGCTGCGCCTTTCGATCGTTCGTGTGCAGGGGAGTGCCGAGTTTCGCTCCCAAACGGCTGTGCTATCATTGCGTATCGGCAGGGCGAGATTAAGTCTAATTCTTCAGACCAACGATTAATGACGAGGGAGAGTTATGAGAATTCATCGTGGCATAATTCTGGCGGCACTGATAAGTACGTTGATGGTTTCCGCTTCGATGTTCGCGCATCACGGGTATGCGGCGTATGACATGACCACCAGCATGACGATGAAGGGGACGGTGACCAGCTATGAGTTGGCGAACCCGCACTCGTCTATCGCCTTTGACGTAAAAGATGCCAGCGGAAATGTCGTGCATTGGATCGTCGAAACCGGACTGCCGGTGCGCGGAATGCGCGCGAGCGGCTTTGCGTCGGACACTTTGAAGCCCGGCGATGAAATTACGATCACATTTAATCCGGGAAAAGAAGCGGACAAGCATATCGGAGTTTTTAAAGCCGTGACGTTGTCCGACGGCAGAGTATTCCCGGTGCCCGGGAGCACAGGGCAGTAGCAGGGAATACCTTCAAGGATCCAAGCCACAACTGCCGGTGGGCGGATTTTGCCCAACTGTCGATACATTTGGCCCTCCGCGCGATCGCCGACGATTGCCGGACCGCGAGGAGAAATCGGGAGGCTTTTGAGCGATGCGAAACCGTCTTGCGATTTTATTTTTGGCGCCGATTGCGTTTCTGATTTTTTCGCCGCTGGTGCAGGCTCAACAAACCGCGCCGGCGAAGTCTCCCGCAGTCTCCGGTGAGAACACGGATCAAAAATTCGATCCGCGACGCGATTTGAACGGCACTTGGATCGGTGTACCGGGCACGAAAGCCTTCCGGAATTTCACCAGCTCGGACCAGAAAATTCCTGAACCGCCTTTGACGGATTGGGCCCGGAAAAACTTGCTGTATAAGTCGATTTCGCACGATTCCCTAGCCGGCATTCGCATTCCAGGATCGGATCGCCCAGGGCACTCCTGCCCGAATAATCAGGACCCTTGCTTTTCCGCAGACCAGTACGGGGTTCGCACGAATGACCCGGACGGCGAGTACCCGGCGAAAGACTGCGAACCGCTGTCCACGCCGGCGATGTACGACTATCCGGGTTTTGGCTCGATGGAGCTTTTCACAACGCCGGATGGAACGCGCATCTATCAACTCTTTGCCTATCACCGGGAATGGCGCACCTGGTGGCTCGATCGAGAGCATCCCAAAGATCTGGATCCGACTTACGAGGGGGATTCGACGGCGCACTGGGATGCAAACACCCTTGTCGTGGATACGATTGGATATAACGGCAAGACCATGGTCACGCAGAATGTAGGCCACCGAAAAAGCGACGCATTTCATCTGGTGGAGCGCTTCACGCTGACCGACCGCGATCACCTGACCATCGACATGACGTATATCGATCCGAAAGCCTGGGGCGATAAATCCTGGCCTGGTTTCAAGAAACTCTACATGCGGACGAAGCCGGAAGACTTCGAAGAATTCATTTGCAGCCCCAGGGAATATATGGAGTACGACAAGCGCGTCACGGACACCATGCACGGCAAACAAGCCAAGTAGCGGCGCGGAATCTGGGACGAAGTTCGTCATAAGCGGCATAGGGTTTAATCGGGACATAGGGGTGAAGCTTCGATGCGAATTCGATTTGCTGGCTTGGCTATGATGGCAATTGCAATTACGATTTTCTCTCCACGGCTGCACGGACAGGCCGGTTCGTCCGCGGTGAAATCCGACTCAGCTGCCGGTGGGAAGCCCGATCAAAATCTCGATCCCAGGCGCGACCTCAATGGCACATGGATCGGCGAGAAGGGCACGCGCGCGTTTCGAAATTTTGCCAGCTACGACCAGCATGTTCCTGAACCGCCGCTGACCGACTACGCCAAGAAGAATTTGCTCTATAAATCGATTTCGCATGACCCCCTGGAGGGGACGCGCATCCCGGGATCGGACCGTCCGGGAAAACTTTGCCCGGACAATCAGGACCCGTGTTATTCGAAGGATCAGAACGGCGTCCCCACAAATGATGCCGACGGCGAGTACCCCGCGAAGGACTGCGAACCGCTTTCCACGCCGGCCATCTATGACTACCCCGGCCTGGGCTCGATGGAACTGTTCACCACGCCGGATGGAACGCGCATCTTTCAGTTGTTCGCTTACCATCGCGAATGGCGCACCTGGTGGCTCAATCGAGAGCATCCCAAGGATTTGGACCCGACTTATGAGGGAGACTCGACGGCTCATTGGGACGGGAACACCCTGGTCGTCGATACCATTGGTTATAACGGGAAAACGATGATCACGCAGAGCGTCGGGCATCGAAAGAGCGACGCCTTCCGCCTGGAAGAACGCTTCACGCTCACCGATCGCAATCATCTGACCATTGACATGACGTATTACGACCCAAAAGCATGGGGCGACAAAGGCTGGCCCGGATTCAAAAAACTATATCGACGGACGACACCTGAAGATTTTGAAGAATTCATCTGCAGCCCGCGGGAATACATGGAGTATGACAAGAGGGTAACCGACCCGATGCACGCCAAATAAGACGCTGAGCCAGCCGGAATGGATCGAATGGGAAGTCGATCCTTGACGTTGTAGACCGCGTTCAGTAGCATGGCTGCATTGGCAGGTCTCTCATTTCTTTGGGTTTTTGGTAATCGAGGGTTCCCGCATGAACCTGGCTTCCAGTTCGAGCCGGATTTTCACAGCGCGTGAAACGCACGGCCGGGTGCTTCGAGCTGGCAACCGATTGATTGCTCACAGCGAAGAGATCGGATGGCGCTCGTTATACGCCGCGATTATCGAAGAAGCCCCGTTTGATTTGACCGAGCCGGCGATTCACAACCCCTCCCTGATTTATCACCTGTCCCAACCTACTGTAGTCGTAAGAAAAGTGGACGGCGTCGCGCGCGACCGAGCTCTGATTGGGCCGCGCCGCATCAGCTTGACGCCCAGCGAAGCCACCGTGCGATGGCAGCATTCCGGCCACCCGGAAATTTTGCAGATTTATTTGCGGCAATCGATCTACGACGCGGCTGTATCTGAAATGTATGAATGCGACCCTGGGTCGGCGCAGATTTTGCCGCGATTCGCCATACTGGATCCATTGCTCGAGCAACTGGCACTGGCCATCACCTCCGCTTTGCGCGACGGCACATCCGACGACGCGCTTTACATTGAGACGCTTGCGCAAATGATTGCCGTGCAACTCGCGCGTCATCATTCCGCGCGGACGCGCCGACCTCACATGGTCGCGTCCTCCCAACGATTGCCGGCCTGGAAAATGAAGCGGTTGACCGATTACATCGAGAATCACCTGGACGGAAATCTCAGCCTCGATGCGATGGCAAAGGAACTTCACATCAGCGCGCTTTATCTCCCGCGCGTTTTCAAGACGGCGGTGGGGCAATCGCCGCATCAGTATGTGCTCGGGCGGCGGATCGAGCGCGCCAAATATCTGCTGCGCAACACGGACTCGCCGATTGCGGATGTAGCCTTGTCCTCGGGATTCTCTTCGCAAAGCCATCTTTCCAACTGGTTCCTGCGGCTGGTCGGAACCCCTCCGGCGGTTTATCGGCGGCAAAGCGAGTCTTAAAAATTGCTGTAATATGGCCTTCATTGGCATCTCCGTCCGGTCCGGCTGAACTTAGATCAGGAAATGAATTGAGAACGCGGAATCTCGCGAGGATGTATCGCAAGCGATGGGGGAATTGAAAATGGGAAAGCAATGGATCCGGCGAGCGACGACCTTCGTTTTGTTGGCGTTTGGTTTTGCATTGGCCCTCTCGATTTCTCCGAGCAGCGCTCTGCCTCAGAAAACAGTCTCCTCAGCTCAAACTCTGGCGAACCGCGTTTCGGTGGATGGGGATGACATTGGCGGCGTAGTGACCAGCGCAAAGGGCCCCGAAGCCGGTGTTTGGGTGATCGCCGAAACAAATGATTTGCCGACAAAATATCGCAAGATTGTGGTCACCGACGATCAGGGCCGCTATCTGATTCCTCAATTGCCTCCGGCAAATTACAAAGTGTGGGTGCGCGGCTATGGCTTGGTGGACGGTCCGACCGTTTCTCAGGTCCGGCCCGGGCGGAAGCTGGCGTTGACAGCGGTGATTGCGCCCAGCGCGGTGGCCGCGGCGCAATATTATCCGGCGAACTACTGGCTCTCGTTGATGAAAGTGCCGCCGAAAAATGAATTTCCAATGACGGTCAATATCCCAGCGACCCGGGGCGGAGGAATTGGTTCGGGTGACGCGACGACGATGCAGCCCGCGAGCACGCGCGTACTGACGACCCAGGCGGAATGGGTGGCGACAATCAAGCAGTGCAACGGCGTCTGCCACCAGATGGGGTCCAGGGCGACGCGGGAAATTTCGCCGCTGCTTTTTAATCTCGATAATTCCAAGGAAGAATGGAACGAGCGGCTGCGATTCGGGCAGCTCGGCAGCGTTCATGTGCGTTCGCTCAGCGCTCTCGGGCTGGATCAGGCATTGTCTTACTTTGCGGACTGGTCGGACCGAATCGCCAAAGGCGAAGCCCCGCTCGCGCCGCCGCGTCCGTCGGGCGTCGAGCGCAATCTTGTGGTCACGCTGTGGGATATCGGCACACCAATTACATTCATGCACGATCTTTACACCACCGACGAGCGCGACCCGACCGTCAATGGCTACGGCCCGATCTACGGCAGCGATTTCAACCTGAATACGCTGATGATTCTCGACGCCAAGCGCAACACCGTTCAGAGCGTGCAGTTGCCATTTCGCGATCCCGATGAATTGCGTCATTTTTCCCCTCAGACGATGGAAAAACCATCGTTGTTTTACGGCGACGAGATTGTCTGGGATGAGCGCAGCGCTTCGCACGTCAAGAATGTGGATAGCAAGGGCCGCGCGTGGCTGGCCTACGCGTGGCGCGCGCAAAACAAGCCGCCCGCATTTTGCAACGAAGGCTCGAGCAACAAGTTCACGCAATATTTTCCCCTCGGCAATGTTTCTCAGCGCCAGCTCGCGTATTACGATCCGGCGACAAAGAAATTTAAGCTGATCGATACCTGCTACAACAATCGCCATGCCGGCTTTGCCGACGACAGGGACCAGACGGTGTACTGGGCGGGGTCGGGCGTCGTCGGCTGGATCAAGCCCCGCATTCTCGATGAAGGCGGCAGCGACGAAGCTGCGCAAGGCTGGTGCCCCGCCTATTACGATGTGAACGGCGACGGGAAATATGAAAAGAATGTGGACAGAATTATTCCAGGCAACGCTTACTACGTTACCTACAATCCCGTGGATAAGAGCGTCTGGTACGCCGTGGACAATACACCGGGAAAAATCGTGCGCGTGGATATCGGGAGCAACCCTCCGGAAACTTGCCATTCCGAGGCGTATGAGCCGCCGTACTACAATCCTAAAGCGCCCGGAAAACTTGGCTACCTGCCTCGCGGAATCGATGCCGATGGAAACGGCCTGATCTGGACCGGGCTTGCGGGCAGCGGGCAATTGGCCAGTTTCGACCACGATAAATGCGCCGTGAAGACGAGTTCGGCGAACGAAGAAGATTTGCAGCGCTGCACCGAAGGTTGGACACTCTACGATGTGCCCGGCCCGCAGGTAAAGGGCGTCACTGACGGCGGAAGTGCCGACTTTCTCTACGGCAATTGGGTCGACAGGTTCGATACGCTGGGGCTTGGCAAGAATGTTTCCATGGCGACGGGGACGGGCTCCGATGCAATGCTGGCTCTGATGCCTGACACGAAGACATGGGTCGTGCTTCGTGTGCCTTACCCGCAAGGATTTAATGCGCGGAATCTTTCCGGCCGGATCGACGATCCCGCGGCAGGATGGAAAGGCCGAGGGCTCTGGGTCGGCAATGAGATTCGCAACCCGTGGCACATTGAAGGCGGGAAGGGAACGTATCCGCAGGCCGCGCATTTTCAGATACGACCGGACCCGCTGGCTAAGTAGTCATGTCCGGGATTGAGCGGCGGGATGAGCAGCGCTCAGAGAATCGTCGTATGGCAGGGTTTGTATATTGCTAAAAAAATTAAAGCATCGTCATTTCAAGCGGCTTTAGCAGACGCCCGCCGGTAATGCTTCAGTTCGAGTAGAGTTTTTAGTGGAACAGTCTGTGGGGCTTTGACCTCTGTCAGCCACTACAGGCCAATCCATTTGGATTGCAGTTTCAACTGAGCTTCCAGTTTTCGGAATTCAAAACCCACAGGCTGAAGCCTGTGCCACTGTAGGTTCAAATTCAGGTTTTGCACAAACTAGGCGGCAACATATACACTACGTGTCCGCCTGAAGGCTTCGCGAAAATAATTGAAGCTGTTACCATGACTTCTCGAAACAATTGCCTCGAAAGGCTAACTAAAAGGATATGGAATGACTACAAAATTTGACGAAGCTTTTGTTTACAACGGCGTGCCGAACCGGGTCGTATTTGGTTCGGGCACGATTTCGCGTCTGGCAGAAGAAGTAAAGCGGCTCGGCCTCAAACGTCCCCTCGTGCTTTCCACTCCAGTACAAAAACGCGACGCGGAATCGATTGCCGCGCAGTTGGGAGAAAATGTCGCAGGAATTTATACCAATGCGACGATGCACACGCCGGTGGACGTAACCGAAGCGGCGCTCGCGGTGATGACGGAAACAAAAGCGGACGGCGTAATCGCGTTCGGCGGCGGCTCGACGACCGGTTTGGGAAAAGCGATTGCTCTTCGCACCGACTTGCCGCAGATCGTATTGCCCACCACGTATGCCGGATCGGAAATGACCAACATCCTCGGCGAGACCTATGGCGGGCAGAAGAAGACGCTTCGGTCCCCGAAAGTTCAGCCGGAAGTGATTATTTACGATGTCAATTTTACCTTGACGTTGCCGGTCGGTTTGTCAGCCACGAGCGGAATGAACGCGATCGCCCACGCCGTCGAAGGGCTGTATGCGCAGGACCGCAACCCGATTATCTCCCTGATGGCGCTGGAGGGAATCCGCGCGCTGGCGGAAGGCCTGCCCGTCATTGTCGAGCGCCCACAGGACCGCACGGCGCGTTCGAAGGCGTTATACGGCGCATGGCTATGCGGCGCAGTTCTGGGTTCGGTGTCGATGGCCCTTCATCACAAGCTGTGCCACGTCCTCGGCGGCACTTTCGATCTTCCTCATGCCGAAACGCACACGGTTGTTCTGCCGCACGCGACGAGTTTCAACGCGGAAGCCGTGGGAGACCTGCTCGCGCCCTTGAATGAGATTTTCAATAGCGACGGACCTGGGCAGGGGCTCTACGATTTCGCGAAACGCATCGGCGCGCCCACGGCCTTGAAGGACCTCAAGATGCCCGAGGACGGGCTCGACAAGGCCTCGACACAGGCGACGGAAAATCCTTACTACAATCCGCGACCATTCGATCGCCAGCAGATTCGTTCTCTGTTGGACGACGCTTTCCACGGAAGGCGTCCGCAGAAGTGATTCACGAGCGTTCGCAGGGCAGGCTACTTCTGGCGAATCCCGTGTGAACATTCCGCGCCGCCTCGACGCAATTCAGGTCTCGATGGACCGCAAGCAATTCGGAGGGTAGGGAAAATTACCTACCCTCCTGTTTGCCTGGAACGCTCCTCTACGCGACCAATTCAGTCCCGTGGCCGCGGCCATTTTTGAACGGATTTCAATGATCGTCGCTCACGCAAATCAACGACTTGGATGAAAAATTCAAGTTGTCCCAGAAAATGCTGTACATGGTTGTGTGATAGCTGTCCAGGCTGTCGTAGTTGTAGCCTTGCATGAATACGTTGCCGAGATTTATATCGGCGGTATCGTACAATTTCGTCAGCAAAGATAAACCATGATGATTCGAAGAATCGCTGACCGTGTATTCGATGCCTTTTCCGGGCAGCAGCGTCATGGTCAGATCGACCCAGGAGTTGTATTTAAAGTCCTTGGGAAGGCCGATCAAAACGAAGGCGCCCGCGCCGCTATTGGCCGAGTTGTCCCAGCCATAAAATCCGGCAACACCGCCGTTGGGCCGGTAGCCCGGTCCACCCAGGTCGCTGGTCGTGGGCCCTTCGAATTCGATGATTGGGTAATCACCGACGTTGTTGCTGGAATCAAACGCCGTGGCCCAAAATCCCGCCATGCGGGCGTTCTCTGTCTTCCAGGCTGAAGGTACGTACAGGCTGATCGAAACGGAATAGGTGTTAGGCGGCAGGTCGTACTTGCGGCCCTGTGTATTGTAGAAGGAATCTATTCCCTGATAATCCGTGGAGCAAATATTCTCCTGGAGCGTATTCTTGGTGCCGTCCGGGGCCTTTTCCGGGGAAACAAATCCGCACGGGGTATAGCGGTCGGGGTACCAGACTCCGGGAGCTTCGGCGGGAGCCGTTACAACGGGAATGGCAAAATTGATATCGATGCTTTGAGCGGCCGCGGCTGCGGGAATCAAAGCCAATAGGGAAATAAGCAGGTACTTCATCATCGTTACTCTCCTTTTAATTTAGTCATTCATATTCGATTTCAGTTAATGTGGGCCCGGTTGAATAAAAATCGAAGGCACGATCCGCGAGCAACCCTGGAATGGGACAAATTTAACCGTACAAACCTCAGCGATGGGGCCCGCGGCTCCACGCTTCAACTGCTGGGAGGAAATGTATAACAATTAATATTATTGTCAATGCGATTATTAAGTACTAGGACTACCGAATAACGATAGCCGGCTTGGTCCTATGAATCGCGCATCGCACCTGCTCCGCGCGCTGGACGAAGGGAATTGGCAGCGAGAGGCAGCCGGAGGGATCGCACCATCGAGAAGACTGATTCTCTTGCCGGTCACTTGGCCATGCATCCGGCCCAAGATAGCATCCGTTTGAGACAACGGTCTGGATATTACCGGCTGGCTTTAAACCGAAGAATTCGAGGGCGCAAAACTCTTTTCGTCTTTTTTAGAGACGAGAGTGAGAATCATGACCGATCCGATGACGAGCAGTACGCTCTGAATCATATAGCTATAGGCGAAGCTGCCTGTGAGGTCCATGATTTTTCCAACCATGGCGGGGCCGATCGCGCCGGCAACCGTGCCCATCGCATTGATGATGGCGATGGCTGCGGCCGCGGAAGTTCCCGACCAGTACATTCCGGGCGTGGCATAGATGATCGGCATCGTGGCATGCGCGCCTCCATAGGCCAGCGTGAGGCAGAAAATCCCCCACCAGGGACTGTGCGGGAAGACCGGCATCAGCAGGAATCCTGCGGCCGATGCGAGGGCCGACAAACTGTAATGCCAGCGAAACTCTTTAAACTTGTCGGAACTTTTGCCCACCACGATTTTGCCAGCCACCGCGATTATTGCGGGGATCGTGGACAAGAGGCCGATCGTCATCGTGCTGGACACGCCGTAGGATTTGATGATCGTCGGCTGCCAGAAGGCCAGGATAAAAGTTTCAAAACTTCCGAAGAAATAAAGCATGCCGAGAAGGTACACGCGCCAATCCAGCATGACATCCATCAATCGGTACGGCTTCTTGCTGACGTTGCGATCGTTGGCCAGCGCATCGAGAACGATTTTTTTCTCGGCGGGAGTGAGCCACTTCGCGTCGGCCGGCTGGTCGTCCAGGTAGAAATAAATAACGATGCCCAACACGACGCTGGGGAGGCCTTCGACCAGGAACATCCACTGCCAGCCGCGCAGGCCGAATAATCCGTTCATGTAGGTCATCGCGGCGCCTGAAACAATTCCGGAAACTATCGCGGAGACGACCGTTCCCGAAACGAAAAACGCGTACACCGTCGCACGGCGATGGGAAGGGAACCATTTCGTTAAATAGTAGATCGTTCCCGGGAAAAATCCCGCCTCGACGATACCCAGGGTGAATCGCGCGACATAGAATTGTACGGGGGTGTGAACGAACATCGTCGAGGCGGAGACCAGGCCCCAGCCGAAGGCGCTCGCGAAAATCGTTCTTCTCGCGCCGATCCTGTCCATGATCAGATTTGCGGGAAGCTGAAACAACGCGTAGCTGATGAAGAAAATACTTGCGCCCAGGCCGTATGCGTAATCGCTGAATCCGAGGTCGCCCTTGATCTGCAACTGGGCGAAGCCGACATTGGTGCGGTCCAGGTAATTGAACACGTAGCAGAGAAAGAGAATGCCAATGAGGCGAATTGTAATTTTTCGGTAGATCGCGTCGTAAACGGCTTCCGGCACCGGCGCGGCTGGGAGATTCATTTCAGCAGTATTCAGCGGTGCGCTCATTCGCTCTCCTAAATTTTCGAGCGGGAAACGAAATACATCATGCCGGGGTGAACATCGGCAACTGCATGCCTTCTGATGACGGTTTGAAAACCACCTTTACCCGTTGTCCGATCCGGATCGCATCGAAATTGCACTCCACAAGGTTCGTGAGCATTTTCGGGCCTTCTTCCAGCGTCACATACGCAATGGCGTATGGCTCCGGCACGCGGCGCATCACACTGTAAGAATAGACGGTTCCGTTTCCCGACGCTTGTTTCCATTCCGTTTTGTCGCTGAAACAGAAAGGGCAGATCGCGCGAGGATACCAATGGGCCCGGTTGCACGCGATGCAGTAGCGGACGATGAATCGGCCTTCGGCCGCCGATTCCCAGAAGGGCTGCGTTTCCGGATTATTTACGATGAGCGGACTGCGCGTATCCTCTGGCATGCCGGTTACTCCCGTTCCAGAATTAATGTTGTGCTGGCCGAGCGAGTTCCAAGGCGGCCGCCGGTAGCCTGGGCGAGCGCCAGGTTGCAGTTTTTCACTTGAACCGCAGGATGCGCCTCGCCTCGCAGTTGCCGTACAGCCTCAATAATTTTGGTCATGCCGCCGCGGTTGGATGGGTGGTTGTTGCAAAGCCCGCCACCGTCCGTATTGAACGGAAGGCGGCCGGTTCCGGAAATTAAATTTCCGTCGGAAACGAATTTACCGCCTTCTCCTTTTTTGCAGAAGCCAAGATCCTCGAGCTGAATGAGGACGGTGATCGTGAAGCTGTCGTAGATCGAAACGTACTTGATGTCGTTCGTCGTCACACCCGCTTCCGCGAACGCCGCCGGGCCGGACCACACCGCGCCGGAATACGTCAGATCAATGTCTCCGCCATTTTGGCCCTTGATGGCTTCACCCGCTCCGAGAACTTTCACCAGCGGACGCTTTAATTTCCTGGCGATCTCGGGCTTCGCTACAATCAGAGCGCCGCCGCCGTCGCTAACCACGCAGCAATCCAGCCGGTGCAGAGGGTCGGAGACCATCGGCGAATCGACGACTTCCTTCACGGTCACGACGTTGGGCAGCATGGCGTTCGGATTGTATTGCGCGTGATGCGAGGCCGCCACTTTGATCCAGGCGAGTTGCTCGCTGGTGGTTCCGAATTCGTGCATGTGCCGCATCGCGCACAACGCATAAGCGTTCACCGTTGTCGGACGGAATGGAAATTCCCACTGGAGATCGGGTTGCGAAGGCGGTCCCTCGCGCGGTGCGAGGCCAAGTTTTAAACCTTCGCTGCGAGGCCGCCCCGCCAAAGTAATCAGTGCAATATTGCATTTGCCCATCGCAATGGCCTGGGCCGCGTGCGAAACATGCAGCGGGTAGGACGCGCCGCCAATTTCCGTGGCGTCCAGGTGACGGACTTTTAAATTCAGATAATCGACCATCGAGAGGGCGCCGCCCGGTGCGTCTCCGGCGCAGAAATAGCCGTCGATGTCCTCCTTGGCGAGGCCTGCATCTTCAATCGCTCCCCGAGCCACTTCTGCGTGGAGTAATGCGACGGATTTATCGGTGGCTTTGCGGGTTGGATGCTCGAAGGCGCCTACGATGTATGCTCTTCCGTTTATGCTCATAATTGTTTAGGAATGAAGCTTCGCCTCGGTTACCGCTTGAAGCGCATCCAAGGTAAGCCCCGGAACCATCTCGACTACTTTAAATCCCTGCGGCGTCACATCCAGGACTGCAAGATTGGTGTACACGCGGCTCACTACGTTCACCGCGGTGAGAGGATAGGAGCAGCGCTTGACGAGCTTGGGCTTCCCGTCCTTCGTCGTATGTTCCATGATCGCCCATAGGCGCTTTGCACCCGCTGCGAGGTCCATCGCGCCGCCTACTGCAGGAGCGAAATCATTTTCGGAGGTTGCCCAGTTGGCGATGTCTCCGTTTTCCGCGACTTCGAATGCTCCCAATACGGAGAGGTCGAGGTGTCCTCCGCGAATCATCGCGAAGCTTTCGGCCTGGTGGAAGAAAGAGCCGCCCGCATGAAGCGTGGCATGTTGCCTGCCCGCGCTGATGAGCCATGGATCAACCTTGTCCGGCGCCGGCACCGGCCCCATTCCGAGAATTCCATTTTCAGAATGAAAAACAACTTCCCGGGACATTGGTATGTGATCGGCGATCAGCGTAGGAATGCCCACGCCGAGATTGACATACCAGCCTTCGGGAATGTCGGCGGCAAGGCGCGCGGCCATTTCCGCACGGCCAAGCGGCTTGACTCCCGTTGATGTTTGTTCCGCCATATTTTTTGTTTTCCGATGCGTATTATGGATTATCCACGCGGTCATTCGCGCCTTGCACGACGTAATCCACAAAAATTCCAGGCGTGACGATTGCCTCCGGATCCAATTCCCCGACTTCCACCAGATAGTGCGCCATCGCCACCGTTCTCTTTCCGGCGGTGGCCATCACGGCATTAAAATTTCGCCCGGCCTTGTTGTAAGTTAAATTGCCCCAGCGATCCGCTTTCCACGCTTCTACTAGAGCCAGGTCTGCGTAAAGCGCCTGCTCAAGGACGCAAGTTCTACCATTCATTTCGCGAGTTTCCTTGCCCTTTGCCAGCAACGTGCCGACCGCTGTAGGAGTGTAGAATGCCGTGACGCCTGCGCCTGCTGCGCGAATGCGTTCGGCAAGAGTTCCCTGAGCGACCAGTTCGAGTTCAATCCTTCCCTGGCGATAGACTTCTTCGAACACCACCGATCCCTGGCTTCGTGGAAAGCTGCAAATAGCTTTTCGAACGCGGCCGAGCTCGATCAACCGGGCGATGCCTTCGTGCCCAGAGCCGGCGGTGTTGGACACAATTGTCAGATCGGTCGCGCCCTGTTCGATCAGGCCGTCGATCAGGAGTCTGGGAACGCCGACATTGCCGAAGCCGCCCACCATGACGATTGAGCCGTTTTCGACGCCAACTAGCGCCTCTGCGATTGAGTTTACAATCTTGTTGATCATCTTGAGTGGTTTCGACGGGCTGCCCGACAGCAAAATGCAGATTGCAAGCAGGCGGGCCGTCGAATTTCCGTTTGATTTTTTGCCGCACGGCAATATACAACCAATTTCCTGGAAGAACAATGCTTTGGACTTGGCTTTGGACTTGGCTTTGGACTGGGCTGCTTTGACTCATTTTGGGTAGAAGTTTTAGTGGCGCAGGATTCAGCCTGTGGGTTTTCGACTTCTGACGGGCCGCTACACACCAAACCATTTGGATTGCAGTTTCAATTGAGCTTGCAGTTTTCGGAATTCAAAACCCACAGGCTGAAGCCTGTGCCATTGTAGGTACCAATTAAGATTTTGCTCAAGTTAGACGGAAACTGAAAAACTACCGACTCGGGAACTGTGAATCAGCTTTAGAAAAATGCGCCCGGTCCGGGCCGTAAATGCGCTGGGCGGACCGCGGGCTACAAAATAGCCTCCATCGGCGGCAATTTTTTGGCTGACAATATTTCGATTCACTTGGGTGATGCCACGGTGTATAAGATTGGACCATAATCTGAGCAGCGAAAATGGGACTTGAAGCTTAAAAAAACACGTCCTCGGCTGAACCATGACGGTGTCATTCGGCCGGAGCGCCTTGCAAGAGTCGCGGTTTTTAACGATTGGTCGACTTTTTGAAGATCGCGAGAAATAAATCAAACAGGGGAATTTGATGCCTTCTAAACTGCCGCGCGCGTTGATCTTGAAATTGAAGTGGATGTGGATCTGCCTGCTATTGCTCGCCGTGCCCGCTCACGGACAGGAAATAAATTTGAAGGGCGCGATCGATTTTCACGTGCATAGCTCACCGGACAGCACACCGCGATCGATTGACGCGGACGATCTGGCAAGGCTCGCGAAGCAAATGGGCATGCGTGGGCTGGTGCTCAAGAGCCATCACGAAGATACGGCTGCGCTCGCGTACATGGTTCGCAAGGAAGTTCCCGGCATTGAAATCTTCGGTGGCATCACGATGGATATGTCCAACGGCGGCATCAATATTGAGGCCGTGAAATGGATGACGATGATGAAGGGCGGCTTGGGACGCGTCGTGTGGCTGCCGACAAACGACTCTGAAAACCATGTGAAGCTTCGGGGTGAAAAAGGGCCGTGGGTTTCGGTGTCAAAGGACGGAAAACTGCTGCCGGGCGTTCTGGAATTGCTGGATTTCATCGCGCAGCATAAAGAATTGACGTTGGAAACCGGACATGTTTCAGCGGCGGAAGGAATGATGGTGATTCATGAGGCGCGCCAGCGGGGCATCGCGCACATTGTCGTGACTCACGCAAACAATCTCATCATCAACATGACGATTCCACAAATGCAGGAGGCTGCGAAAGAGGGCGCCTATTTGGAGTTGGATGCCATCGGGTCGTTTGCGGCCAAGCCGCAGCTCACCATCGACGATTTCGTCAACGTCATACGCCAGGTGGGCGCGCAGCACTGCATTCTTGCCACCGACTACGGCAGCCTGCAGACGCCGCCCCTTCCCATGCATCCGCAGGGACTGCTGGATTTCATGAATGCCCTCCATGCGAAGGGAATTTCGGTCGAGGATCTCAACCTGATGACCAAGACCAATCCGGCGCTCGCGCTGGGACTGACCCCATAATTTTGCGCAGGCTCAAATTCGATTGTACTTCAGGGTGTTTGTAAGAAAATTAAACAGGGGAATGAGATGCCTTCGAGATTGTCACGCGTTTTGATTCAGAATCTGAAGTGGATGTCGATCTGCCTCTTTCTGTTTGCCCTGCCCGCTCACGGACAGGAAATAAATTTGAAGGGCGCGATCGATTTTCACGTGCATAGCTCGCCGGACAGTACGCCGCGGTCGATTGACGCGGACGATCTGGCAAGGCTCGCGAAGCAAATGGGCATGCGCGGGCTGGTGCTCAAGAGCCACCACGAAGACACCGCGGCGCTCGCGTACATGGTTCGCAAGATGGTTCCGGGCATTGAAATCTTCGGCGGGATCACCATGGATTTATCCAACGGGGGCATCAACATCGAGGCCGTGAAGTGGATGACCATGATGAAGGGCGGCCTGGGCCGGGTTGTCTGGATGCCCACGTTCGACGCCGAAAGTCCCATGAGGAAGTCGGGACATATGGCGCCGTTTGTTCCCGTATCGAAGGACGGAAAACTACTTCCGAACGTTCTGGAATTGCTGGATTTCATCGCTCAACATCACGAACTGGTTCTCGAGACGGGTCACATTTCGCCGGAAGAAGGGCTGATGCTGATCCACGAGGCGCGCCAGCGCGGAATTATGCACCTTGGTCGTCACACATGCGAACAATCCGCTTGTCGATATGTCCATCCCTCAGATGAAGCAGGCTGCTGGCGAGGGCGCATTCCTTGAACTGGACGCGAACGTGGGATGGGGACCAAAGCCACAGAAGACCTACGCCGAATGCGCGGATATGGTTCGCCAGGTGGGAGCGAAGTACATCATCATCGGCACGGATTTCGGCAGCATGCAGACCCCGCCGAGGCCTCTGCATCCCCAAGGCATGCTCGATTTTATGAACGCTCTGCATGCGCAGGGAATTTCGGTGGACGATCTCAACACGATGACGAAGACCAATCCGGCGCTCGCGCTGGGTCTTACGCCCTAGAACGGTCGGGGCTGCAAGACCGGGCAATACGGGCATCCGAATTTTTATTGAAAACACGCTCACTACCAATGGGGGGCCTCACTTGACTTTTTCAAATTTGGCTATTGTCGTTTGCCTTTCATTCTCGATCGTCGGGCTCGCCGCGGCGCAGGACCGGCTACCGCCCATTCCCGCCGATAAAATGACGGACGCGCAGAAAAAGGCCGCGGCATCCATCGTTTCAGGCCCGCGGGGCAGGGTGAATGGACCTTTCATTCCGCTGATGAGGAGTCCAGAACTCATGGACCGGCTTCAGAAGGTCGGCGAATACATCCGGTTCAACAACGTGCTCGGGCACAAGCTGACCGAGTTCACGATTCTGATTACCTCGCGGCGCTGGACGCAGGAGACGGAGTGGAATAGTCACTCGGATCTCGCTTTAAAGGCGGGCCTGGGTCCGGAAATTATTGCCGCCGTGCGCGAGGGACGCAGGCCAGTGGGAATGGCGGAAGACGAAGAAATTATCTATGACTTTTGCGGGGAACTGGATCAGAACCGGAGCGTGTCCGATGCTACCTACGCGAGGGCGCTTAAAAAGTTTGGTGAGCAGGGTGTGATCGATCTAACGGGAACGATCGGATACTACACGACGCTGGCAATGGTCTTGAATGTGGCGAGGACTCCATTGCCGGAGGGAGTAGCGCCTTCGTTGACCGCGTTCCCGCACTAACCCAAACCCCCAGTAGCACAGGCCTCAGCCTGTGGGTTTTTGAATTCCATTGCGATACCACAAATTCCAAAAGCCTACAGGCCGAAGCCTGTGCTACTAAGAGCGAACCGCCTACTTCGCGGGTAGATATTTTCCGTGGCACTTCTCGCAAGTATCTTCGATATTGTCGCCGATGGTTTCCAGCGCCTTGGCGTCTTTCGCGTTCGCCGCTTTAAATGCGTCTGCGCCAGCCTTGATCAGGGCATTCGCGTCGGCTACCCAGTCTCCGTTGTCTTTGGCGCGTCCGGGAATCAAGAGTAGATTTCCCGCCTCCGCGAGCATCAGGGCGCTGTTTTGCACCGCTTCCCATTCCTTATCGTCTTTCGGGGCCTTCCCGGGGACGGCGAAGATAACATCCGAGCTGGGTTTCACGATTCCCAGCATGATCTGATGGATGCTGCCCACGGGCTGAAACATCGGGGCCTGAGCCAGCGCTCCCACGGCGAGAATCAAAATCAGCAGGCAAGTGACTTGTGCAGACGCGAATGCGGACAATTTCATTTTTTTCATCGAGCGCTCCAGTGAGTTGGCTTTCCATCCTGCCGGCGGCGCACGCGGCGCAGAAAGCAAAAGGGAAGCGTAGTTTTGATCCTACTGCTCTGAAACAGGGCTAAATCGAATTCCAAGCTACTGGCCCGAGGGCTTGGAGGGTGTCAGGAACATTTGATCGAACTTGTCGTTGTCTTCTTTGTTGCAATACTCTTCCATGAGCTGCATACCGGGCTGAAGGATGAATTCTTTTTTTAGGCCGCCCCAGGGCTGGTCACCCCAAACCTTCGGATCGTAATATGTCAAATCGAGCTCCATATTTTTTTTGTCTATTCGCCTCCAGCGCTCGACCAGATGGAAGGAATCGCTCATCAGATGGTTGACGCCGACCGGTTCGATCATGTTTTTGCCGTTGAAACCGATGGTATCGACGACGAGTGTGTCGCCCTCCCACTTGCCAATGGAGTCGCCCATATATGTGGGATCGGGCTTTGCCGGATGCTCGCGGTTCATCCAGATTGTGCGGTACTCGTTGTGGGCTTCAAAGAACTGGAAGATCCGGCCCGGGATCATAACAATCTCAAACGGCGTAAGCTGAGTGAACCAGAACTGAGCCGGAACGCCCACTGGGTCGCAGGTGGCGCGATTCATATTGGAGCTTGGGGCCATGCTGTTCGGATCCGAGCCTTTGCCGGCCAGGATGTGCGCTTTTTCATTCGGCGCGAAGAGATGGTCCATCGCCCACGGCGTCAAAGGCGGCTCCGGCATCGTGTGTTCGGGAACATGACAGGTCTGGCATTTGCTGGCGTCTCCCTTTCTACCTCTTTCCATCAGCTTGTCGGGACCCGCGTTTTCAACCCACCAGACGCCGGACAAATCGCGGGGATTGAACGATTTGCCGTCCGCCAATCGTGGCGGCATGCTTGCCTGACCCTGCGTAAACGGCAAGATCACGAATGCCGCCAATAAGATAACGGCTGAGCCGATCATTAATTTCTTCATTGAATAATGCACCTGCGCTTATATCTAAATGCTAGCACCAGGAGGCCCTGCCCATCTCCAGTAAATCACAACGCGCAGTCCGTAAACTACAAAGAATGAATGTTATTCCCGGCACGCCGCTTCTCTTACTGAAAGATGCTTCTACTATCGCGCATGTTGCACCAGCCGTGTCAGAGCAAGATGTGACCGCAGTCACAGTGTATTGTGATTGGAATAGTCACGATGAGCCGCTCCTGAGATGCACCAGTTTAAAACGTATATTTCAGCGCCAGCTGTATCAGCCTGGGCGGCGCTGCGTTCACCACATGTCCAAACAGGGAATTGTCCACGTCTCCATTTACCGCAGCCGGGCCGAAAAATTGCGTGTGGTTGAAAACGTTGAATGCTTCGAAGCGAAACTGTACAACCTTGTCTTCTCTAATTTGGAAATTTCGCACCAGCGCCAAATCCGTGTTGAACGCGCCGGGCCCGGAAAAGTATCGCCGGGCCACATTCCCGACTGTTCCGATTGCATTGTCGGTGAAAGCGCCAGGATTGAAATAGACCAATCCGTTGCCGCGCGGATTCGAATTGATGCCCAGAGGTTGTCCCGTAAAGTCAGGGACGTCCAGGTAGCGGTTATTCACGCCGTTCGGGCTGCTTCCCTGCAGGGAATTGTCGCCGTCTGTGCTGAGGGTAACCGGGAAGCCGCTGCTGGCGCGGGTGATGCCGGAAATCTTCCAGTCCTCCAGCAGATAGCGAGCGTGCGATGTCAGCAGTTCCAGCGGTAATCGGTAATCGTAGGTCGCTACAAAGTTGTTCGTCAGATTATAGGCCGAAATTGCGCGCGTGAAATTGAAATTGAAGGGATTAACAGAGTCGGCGAGCGACGAGGCTTGATCGATGGACTTACTGTACGTGTAATTGAGCGAAAACGTAAGCCGTTTGGACGAGCCTCTAAAGCTCATTTGCAGGGCGTTGTAGTTTGCGTTTCCCACGCTGCCTATATAGTCGTTATTGCCGAAGTAATTTCCGGCCGCGTTGTTGTTAATGAGGCCCGTATTTAATCCTATGCGGGTGCCCTGAAGCATCGAACCAGCGGGATAGGTTTTGCCGCCAAATGTAAACGATTGAGCCAAATTGTACGTGCTGTTTTCACCGCCAGGACCGCAAGACTCTCCCGCCGTAAGTATGCCGGGTTGATTGAGGGCCAGACAAAGAGCCGGATCGCCGGGATTTGCGGAGAACACGAGAAGCTGATGATGACTTTGGGAGCCGACATAGCTCACACTTAATACGGTCTGTCCCGGCAACTGCCGCTCAATGGAGAGGAAAAAGTTTTCCGTGTACGGATATGTATCCCACGGCACAGGCGCGGTCATGCCGGACTGCGGGTTGTAAATGCCGTTGAATTGGACGCTTGTATTCGGACGGCTAGCCCTGGCATTGACAGGAGGAAACGTCAGCGGATAGGGGGTTGTTCCCAGGGTGCCATCGGCCAGGTTGTAGGGCGTTGCAAATAGGCCATTGTAGACCGTATCGCTCAGACCGTAGGGAGGCTGAGGCTCGTCTACGCCAATGGTATTGCCCTGAATGATCGTGTTAAATATCCCGTAGCTTGCGCGGATGCTGGTCTTCCCAGGTCCTCCCCAAATTTTTCTTAAGATTCCGCTGCTCTGGTTCGGAGAATACGCTATGCCGACCCTCGGAGCATATCGAAACTTCTCAGGCACGAGCGTGTTCGGGATGCCGGGGTCGGTCGGATAAACCAACCCAGGAAACGCGTTTGGATACACTACCGATTGTTCGCCGGGCTTAAAGGTCGGAACCTGGTCGTATTTTTCCGACCAATACCGCATCAGTTCCATGCGCAGCCCATAATTGAATGTAAAATTCGACGTAATCCGCCAGGAATCCTGAGCGTACCAGCCGGCGTATCTGTGGCGCGGATAGTAATGCGCCGAATCTTGCTGGTTGAATTGGTTCGGCGCCCCGATGAGAAAATCGGTGAAATCGCTGCCGGTCTGGTAGCCGTCGAATATGAAAGTGCCATTGAATATCGCATCGGGATTCACGTTCACCTGCTCGAAGCTGAGGGAAACTCCGAACTTGAGGTCATGAGCGCCTATGATCCTGGAAAAACCATCGCTTATACTGAAGGTATTATTGGCCTGATTGACATTGGTGATTGGAAGCCCCATTACGAAATCGCCCTGAAAGACCACGTTTTCGACCCCTGTGATTTGCGGAGCCAAAGGATAGATGCCAGCCGTTCCAGCGCCGGTCACGAAACCCTGGGAGTCATAGCTGGGTCCCAGTCCTCCCGATGGCTGACCTACTACGTTGGCATTTCTCATAAAACTGAAATGAAACTCGTTTACGGTATTCGAGCCGAACGTTTTGGTGTGGCCCAAACTGATGAGTTGCGCGCGGCCGTAGTTCAAAGCGTTGAAGCCGGGGATGGTCGCGCCCCCCTGGCCGCTGGGAAATGGATTGTTCAGGCTATAATCGTCAAAAAAGTAGTAGGCCGAGAAATCGCCCCAACGCATGCCGGTCCTGTCAACGCGAAAACCGAGTTTGTCGTCGCGGACCCTTTTACTCACCTGAGACGCGAAAGTAGTTGGGCCGAGGTTGGGCAGCGGAATGTACTGCAATAGCTTCTGGGCAGGAGACGCCCAAGCGGATTCCGGGAAGATGGCGTTCGGAAATACGCATTGCAAGGAACTCGCGCAACCCGGGGTGTAAAACGCCTCGCCTGGAGAAACCGGATAGCCCAGCGAATTCTGAAGCTGGGCCGCCAGCCCAGCGCCTTGTACCGTCAGAGGCCCGCTTGGCGTGGAAAATGAACTGGCCATGTCGGCGAGATTGCCAGTCCGGTCGGCGAGTGAAGGTACGGTTACGAGCCCCGTATCCAGGCCTTCGATCGTTCGGGTCCCTTGATAGTCCCCAAAAAAGAAGAGTTTATCTTTTTTGATAGGGCCGCCGAACGTGCCGCCGAATTGATTCTGCTGATAGTTCTCCCGTTCGGGAGAAAAGTAATTTTTGGCGTCGAGGTCGGTGTTCCGGAGAAATTCGAAGGCGTTGCCGTGAAAGCGGTTCGTCCCGCTTTTGGTGACGACGTTCACAATCCCGCCAGAGTAATTGCCATATTCAGGGTCGAAATTGCTCGTCAGCACGCGAAATTCGGAAATGGAGTCCAGATTCGGAATGATGCCGGTACCGCCGTTCATCAACTCCTTAACGTCAGACCCGTTCACAAGAAATCCGTTGGCATCTTCTCGCTGTCCGCTAATCGATTGGTTTCCGGGATTGAGGTCGCCGGAAGGCGGAATCGCCACCGTTACGCCGGCCATCACGACTGAGTCCCCCGTCTGTGTCGACATGGGCACGATGCCGGGTTGAAGGGCCAGTAGATCCGTGAAACTCCTTCCGTTTAAGGCAACGGCAGTTATCACCGCACCGCTGACAACCTCTCCCATTTGGGTGCTCTCCGTCTCAACCTGGACGCCCGTATCGGACACCACGATTTCCTCGGATTGCTCGCCCATCGACAGGGTCGTGTCCACCTTGAGTTCGGAATCGATATCGATGACCAGGCCCGTGCGCTTATAGGGTTTGAACCCCTGGCGAAGAATTTCGACTTCGTAGCGTCCCACGGGCAGCGAGGTGAACGCGTAGAAGCCATTCGTGTTCGTCTTGGTGGCTATTTGAATGGTTGTGTCCAGGTTCAGAGCGTTCACCGTGACATCCGGAATCACTGCGCCGGTTTGATCCGTTACCGTTCCGGTGATACTTCCGCCCGTATCGCCGTGAAGGCGAACCGCAAAAAAAAGGGGTAGCGCGAATAGAATTAAAATGGCCCAAGGCCTTATTTTCATCGTTGTATGCGAAGGCAAGCGACCTGTACCCGAGACCGATATCTTCATTTCGAATATCCTCATTTCGAAGAGACCTGCCTCCCGTTCACCGTGAAATTCATGATGATGCCCGAGTCCGCGCTGATTCCGATAGGGAGGCCATTTTGTGCGGGATGAGTATCCACGATGACCTTATCGCCGGGTTTCAAAAGATTCTTGTTCCAACCCCGCCGCGTCATGGTGTGAATCGACGCCATTTCGAGCGTCCAGTGCTGAATCACGCCGTCAGCGCCCACCGCATCCAGATGGACCAGGCTATGAGGATTGGCCCAATAGAATGATGTGATCGTTCCGGTGAGCGTTACCGTCTTCTTCAGGTCATAATTGGACGCGCCATGGTGCGCGCTGACCGGCATGGAAACCAGTAAAAAGACAGCCGAAATCAGAAAAGAAAATTTCAATTGACTCACGACTCGCCTCTCGTTTCTTTCACGTGGCATCGAACATTCGCGAAACGGCCGGGACGGTTGCCGCACTCGAAATCGGAGCTAAAACCCATTCGTCTCGAACACCACTTCTTTCCCGTTCGACAACATAATTTTCTCGATTAGGATCGTGTAGGAGCCATTTCGCGCCGGGTGGCCGATTGCCGTAACCCGGTCTCCCGATTTCAGTGTATTTTTGCGGACGCCGTTCCGGATCAGTATGTTTGGGCTGGTGGCCTCGCCAACCCAATTTTCGATCTTGCCCTTGTCGTCTCTTACATCGAAAAAAACCTGAACATGGGGATTTACAAACTCAAAGTCGGAAACAGTTCCTGAGATGGAAAGCGTTTTTGTTCCGTCATAAAGCGACCATCCATGGTGGGCAAACATGGGGGTCGAAACAATGGAAAGACCGATCACCACAGTGGATATCGCGAAGAGTCTGCGTTTCATATACGCCTCCATTCCAATTTGAAGGTCCGCGATGCCGCACCGAACTT
Source organism: Terriglobia bacterium (assembly GCA_963788335.1). Lineage (GTDB taxonomy): Bacteria > Acidobacteriota > Terriglobia > Acidiferrales > UBA7541 > Palsa-360. Next base: position 759,136 of record CAWBGM010000018.1, on the reverse strand, counting down.
CAAATCGATCGTCGTTACGACGTCCAGTTCAAGATGGCAAAAGTAAGCACGAAATAATGTCTGTTTTGAGAGTCGTGCCATATCGACCAGGTACAATTATGAAACAAAGCCCGAGAGGTGGGAGTTAAATCGAGGTAAAACTGTCTTAACATCGAATTGACCCGGGAATTCACCGGGTGAAGCGAGGATGACGACTTCCAATGCCTGTCAACCGGCGAATTTGTATCCAAAGCCAACGACGGTGAGAATGAATTGTGGATTCTTAGGGTCCAATTCGAGTTTCTGTCTTAGCCAGGCGACATGGACATCGACGGTGCGTGTCGATGGGAGAGCTGAGTAACCCCAGACATCTCGAAGAAGCTCTTCCCGCGAAATTGTCGTGTCTCGATGCTCCACAAAATACCGAAGCAATTGAAATTCCATTGCGGACATGGCCACGATCCGGCCGTCCCGCGAGACTTCCGTTCGTCGCAAATCGATCTGAATATTTCCGAACTGGTAGCGATCCTCCTTTGTACCGGTCAATTCCTGTGAACGTCTGAGCAATGCTTCAATTCGGGCCAGCAGTTCGGACATTTGAAATGGCTTCGTTAAATAATCGTCACCTCCTGCTTTAAGGCCGGTGACTTTGTCCTTCGTCTGTCGGCGCGCGGTGAGCATCAGGATTGGCGTGCTCGATCCGGTTTTCCGCAACTTTTCGCAAACGGTTAATCCGCTTTGTCCAGGCAACATCAGATCCAGGAGAATCAGATCGAAAGATTCGCGCGTGGCCAGATCCAGTCCCGAAATTCCGTCTCGCGCAACTGTCACAGAGTAGCCTTGCTTGCGCAGTCGGTCGCGTAACGTGGTGACCAGTCCCGTCTCATCCTCGACGATCAGGATATTTGCTGCCATGCAATATCCCTCCGGGGTTGGCGAGTCGCGGAAAGTTCGCGATGGACCCTATGAATCTTCAGGTTCAATATGTTCTCCATGGATTTCCGCCGGGAAGTGCAACACCACGGCAGTGCCTTTGCCCGATTCGCTGGTGACGCTGACGCGACCACCCATATCCTTCATCATACGCCGGACAAGATAAAGGCCCAGGCCCACGCCGCGTATATGGTTGTCACGTACGGACTGTCCCCGATAGAACGGTTCGAAAATATGAGAAAGGTCGGCGGCCGGAATTCCGATTCCTTTGTCTTCCACGCCGATCCTCACTTCCGGCTTCGCCTGGGCCGGGCCAGATGAGCCTGCGACCGCGCGAATTGTGATCGAACGGCTTGAGTTCGAATATTTAATCGCGTTGCTAACCAGGTTTTCAATGCAGGTAATGACCGCAGCCGGGTCGGCAAGAATCAGAGGCAATCGGGAATCGATTTTTTTTTCAACGGTGAAGCCTGATTCCCGCAAGTTGGTTTCGGAGGCGGCAAGGCTTTGCGAAATAATTGGATCAACCTCAAGCGGCATCAGGTCATAGCCCGAAAGTCCAAACCGGCCAGCGGTAAAAAGGAGCACCTCGTCCACCAGACGTTCGAGGCGGCGTCCCTGGCCGCGAATAATTCCTCCATATTCCTGCATCTGCTCGTTGGTATCGACGACGCCGTCCACGAGATTTTCCGCCGCAGAATTGATGACGGCCAGCGGTGTGCACAGTTCGTGCGAGACGCCGGCAACGAATTCCATTTGCATCCTGGCCAGTGCCTTCTCACGCCTCGTCACGGAAAAAATCAAAGCAATCGCTCCCGCCAGAACGGCCAGTAATCCGAAACTGATCGCCAGGTTACGGCGTCTCCACGAGGCAACAACGTCGCCCAGAGATCCCGCCGCGTGTTGTACCACCAACTGCCACTGCCGGTCCCGATCGGCCGGCTGCACGGGGGCATGCCCACGCCTGCGCGCTTCGTCGTTGACCAGGTCGAAAAGATTGACCTGCGCATCGGGAGAAGAACTCGTCATGGGAAAAGTCGCATCCGAGAGATAGACAGTATGAAAGGGAGCCTTGGATGTTCGAATGGATACGACAAAATTCCTTTGCCCGGAATTTCCAAAATGGCGGTCCACCAGATCGGCGAAATATTGTTGCTCAAAAATATCCGGATTCAGCAAAACCACCAGGAAGCCGATCGGTTGCGCCGCCGGCCGATGCGTTTTGTCATCGGACACAATCTGGAACACGGGTCGGACTAACGCTGGAGTTTCATCGTAGAAGGCCCACGGAAAATATACAGCTACACGATCGTCGACGGCGGAGCCTTGCCGCTTTTCCGGCTGCAAGAGAAATGGCCGCAAAGAATCAAGTTGCGAGGGCCACGGGGAATTGTGAAATCGCTTGTCGCCTTCATTGAGAGCTGCGAACTGCATGTTTCCCGGAGAGACTATTTTCAGGAGGTAGACGCCGGCAACGAGCCCGGGGTGGGAATTGATCCGGATCCAAGTCGAATATCGATTTGCCGCGCTGGCTTCCAGCGCGGGCATGTTCTCTTCGGGATTCATCTCGAAACTTTCGCACAATTTTTGAAAATCGTACGAAAATTCCTGGTCGAAATCTTTCACGCTGGTATCGAGTGAATTTTTCAGCCGCCCCTGCTCAGTGCGGCTGATTTCGGCGGTCCACAGGTATTGAAGGACGCCTAAAATGGACACGACGACAATCATGACAAAAATTGCCATCAACTCGAGGCCCGGTCTTTTGTTCCAGTTCATACGATTCCAAATTTGACCGGGAGAATCGCCCGTAAAAATTCAAACCCTCGCACCCCGGTTTGGCTATTTCCTGCTTCGCGCCATATTGTCTTCGCAAACGTATTCGATCAGATGCCAGGCAGGCCTTAATTTGAAAACTTGCTGTCCGGTCCAGGGTTTGGTGTAAGCGTGCGGATCGTCGATGGTGACATCGTCCTGCAAAGTGTCACGATCGACGCGGCGGATGCGCTCAATGACGTGCAATGCGTCGGAGTGCGGATGGCCGACCTGGTCGAGCCACGTCTTGTCATTCATACCTATTGTGTCGACAATGAGAGTGTCTCGGTCCCACCGCCCGATGGAATCGCCCATCCAACTGGAATCCACATCTTTTTGGTGCACTTGGCGGTCCAGGAAAATATGCCGCGAATAATGATCGTATTCAAAGAGCATGATCACTTCGCCGGGAGTCTGCACGATTTGCATCGGAAACGGGATCAGCATGATTCGCGGAACCCCGGGCGCCAAACAATCCAGAATGGGATCCTCCGAATCCGGTACGGCGTGGGGCCCGTATCCGGGCTTGACGGTTTTGAATTTCGCCGCGGCCCACGGCTGGAGTGGAGGTTCCTTGTCGCTGAACGTGATAGCGTTCTCGCGCTCCATCCAGACTCCGGAAAAATCGCGAGGAGAAAATGCCGGGTGGGAACGCGCCAGTTTCGGCGCGTTAGGGCTTTGCGCGAAAATGGCCGCGACCAAGACCAGCGCCCCCAGCAATGCGGCACTTGTTGTCGTCAATTCTGCGCGCAGCTTGAAACTCCTCCGTGTATTGGGATTCATGCGGCCAGCCTACACGCGTTCTAGCATGATGGCGATGCCCTGGCCGACTCCAATGCACATCGAGGCCAGTGCGTAGCGTCCCTTGATGCGTTGAATTTGGCGGGAGGCAGTCAGAACAAGCCGCGCGCCGCTCATCCCGAGAGGATGGCCGATGGCGATGGCGCCGCCGTTGGGATTTACTTTTTCGCTGTCATCGGGGAGGCCGAGCTCCCGCGTGACGGCGAGCGCCTGCGAGGCAAATGCTTCGTTCAATTCGAACACGCCCACATCGGACAACGACAACTTGAGACGCTGAAGAAGTTTTCGAACGGCAAAAATCGGGCCGATTCCCATGTAATCAGGCTCCACGCCGGCCGTGGCCGTTCCCAGTACGCGCGCGATGGGATTTAGTCCAAATCGCGCCGCTGCCTCTTCGGACGCCACGAATATTGCGCAGGCACCGTCGTTTACTCCGGAAGCGTTTCCGGCGGTTACCGTGCCGTTTTGGCGGAAGGGAGTCGGCAATTTTGCGAGGGCTTCAAGCGTCGTGTCCGGACGGATGTGCTCGTCGTCGGAAACGGTTTTCATCGATCCTTTGGGGCCGGGAATATTTACGGGAACTATTTCTTCGGCGAGGATGCCCGCTTTTTGCGCGGCGGCCGCTTTTTGCTGCGAACGCAGGGCGAAACGGTCCTGCGACTCCCGGTCCACCTTATATTTCTCCGCGACATTTTCGCCCGTTTCCGGCAGGGAAGTGTTTCTATACATTTTCACCATCTGCGGATTGGGAAACCGCCACCCGATGGTAGTGTCATAGATTTCCGCAGTGCGCGAAAATGCCGACGCGGCTTTCGGAATGACAAACGGGGAGCGGCTCATGCTCTCCACGCCGCCGGCGACCGCCAGCGAAATTTCACCAGCCGCAATCGCGCGCGCGGCCACCGAGACGGCTTCCATGCCCGAGCCGCAGAGCCGGTTTACGGTCACGCCCGGCACGGCGATGGGCAGCCCTGCCAGCAGAGTCGCCATACGAGCGACGTTGCGGTTGTCTTCGCCGGCCTGATTGGCGCAGCCTAAAATGACTTCTTCCACCGAGGCCCAATCGCTCTTCTCAAATTTTTCGCGAAGATATTTCAGCGGAATTGCCGCAAGATCATCCGTGCGAACCTGCGACAGCGCACCGGCGTATCTTCCGATCGGCGTCCGTATCCCTTCGCAGATGAATGCAGTAGGCATGTGAACTCGTATCCTCTGTCGATTTGAAATGATCTCAGGTGAAATTTCCCCAATATCCACCCGAATATGTTTAGTATCACATCCGAAGGTCAGTCCGGTAAAGCCCTCGCGCCTGAGTTACAAATGGAGACGAATCGATTCGCGAATGAGTGCGACCGCAATTGCTCGCGCGCATTCGATAAAGGAAGCAAGCCCCGCGCCAAAAGGAACGGATTCCGCAGGGGCGGATTTCAATAGATTGCATTGTCCTCAAACACCCGTGTGTCTTGTAGAATCCTTTTGGAGGGTGGAATGAACAAATGGGCGGAGAAGTGGGCGTTGATCACGGGTGCGAGCGCCGGGATCGGGATGGCAATCGCGCGGGAACTCGCTGCTGGCGGGACAAACCTGGTGTTGACGGCGCGGCGGCGCGACCGGCTTGCCGGCCTGGCCGGCGAACTCAGTACAAAACACAATATCCGCACGGTGGTATGTGTGGCCGATCTGGCACAGACTTCGGGGCCAGATGAAATTTTCGCGTTCACAGAGGGAAAAAATATTGCGGTAGACCTGCTTGTGAACAATGCGGGTTTTGGCGCGTCCGGCGAATTCCGGAAAACAAAAGTAGAGCGACTGGTCGAAATGGTGCAGGTCAATGTGAGCGCGGTCGTTCACCTGACGCACCTCTACCTGCCGGGAATGATCGAGCGCGGTAACGGCGATATTCTGATCCTCGCTTCGACGGCGGCGTTTCAACCGGTGCCTTATCTCACAACGTATGCTGCAACGAAATCGTTTGATCTGCAATTTGCCGAGGGCCTTGCGGAAGAAGTGGGCCAGTATGGAGTTCATGTGTGCGCGCTTTGTCCCGGATCGACGGAGAGCGAATTTTTGCAGGTGGCCGGGCAGCGGGATCATACAAAGCGACCACAGGAAACGGCGGAAAAGGTGGCGCGCGTGGGGCTCCGGGCGCTGGCGGCGGGGAAGATTTCGGTGGTCTCCGGCATGACCAATTGGCTGGGGGCGGAGGCCGTGCGGTTTGTCCCGCGGCGCATGGTCACGCGTATTGTGGGCGGAATGTTTCGGCCGCGGGAAAAGTGAGCCGGGATTATTTGCGCGGATCAAAACAGGACTGGGGCAGGGAGTGAATCTCGATATCAAAGCATTGGAACGCCAGCTTCACCGTGAGGGATTTCCGCACACCTGCGTCTGGCAGGATGGGCCGGAGGCTTTTTATCCGGATCACACGCATGCCGTCGAAACGGCGCACATTATTCTCGACGGGGAAATGACGCTGACGCTATCGAGCACAACCAAAACGTACACAGCTGGCGAGCGTTGCGATGTTCCAGCCGGAAGCGTGCACTCGGCGCGCATGGGATCGCGCGGGTGCCGGTATTTGATCGGGGAAAGGTAAATTTAAAATCAAAGCCTTGAGTGGTCCAGGCTTCGGCCTGTGGGGGCTTGATTTATACCAGAAAAAAAACAAGCTAGAGCCTCTGCCACTTAAGGCCGCGCGCTTTCCGTACTTCTCATGATGACGGATGGGCAAGCGCCCGGTCGAGAAGTTCGATGACATGAACGACTTCCTGCCCTGTAGCGTGAATCTCCGCGCCGGCGCGCATCTGAAGCAGGCAGCCCGGGTTTGCTGTAACAATCACCGGGGCACCGGTCGCGCGTGCGTGCTTCATTTTTTCCGATAGCAATTCCAACGAAGTCTGCGTTTCCGTGACGTTGTAGGAGCCAGCCGAACCGCAGCAATAATCCGCCATCGTCATTTCGATCAGTTCCACACCCGGAATTGCGCGCAAAAGTTTTCGCGGGGCTTCGCGAATTTTTTGGCCGTGCAGAAGATGGCAGGAATCCTGATAGGTGACGCGCAAGGGCAGCGTGTTAAGTTGCGCTGTCATTCCCAGGCCGTCGAGAAATTCGGTGGCGTCGCGCATCTTTTTCTGGAATGAGAGTGCCCTGGGATGCTCCGGCGCGCCTGGCGCGAACAGATGTTCATATTCCTTGAGGGTCGAGCCGCAGCCGGCGGCGTTTGTAACGATGGCGTCGAAATCCTCGCTGAGGAAAACATCGAGGTTGACACGCGCCTGCAAACGCGCCGCATCGCGCACTCCTGCGTGGGCCGCCAGCGCGCCGCAGCAGGTCTGTCCGTACGGGACCACGACTTCGCATCCATTGGCCGTGAGAACACGAATGGTGGCTTCATGCAAGGCGGAAAAGCTGACTTGCGCGACGCACCCGGCGAACAGAGCGACGCGCGCGCGGCGATGGCCGGTGGCTGGAAACGTGCGCCCCAGTTGCGAGAAAAAGAATTTGCTGTCGATCGGCGGGAGCAGGCGTTCGCGTTCCTCGAGCCCGAGCAGGCGGAGGATTCCAGTGGCGCGTGCGAGGGATTGCAACCCGGATCGCTGGTAAATGTAAAGCGCGCGAGCCAGGGTCGCGATGCGGCGCGGGTGCGGCAACAAGCGGCGGAAGACGAAATCGCGCGCGAGGCGTGAAAAAAACGGCCGCTTATAGTTTTGTTCGATCTGGGCGCGCGCGGCCTCGACCAGTTTTCCGTATTCGACGCCCGAAGGGCAGGCTGTCTCGCAGGCCCGGCAATCGAGGCACCGATCGATATGCTTCACAAAAGATTCGCCCAGCGGAAGGCGGCCTTGATCGACCAGGACAATCTGGCGGATTCTTCCGCGCGGAGAATCGGCTTCGAGTCCCCACAATTTATAAGTGGGGCAGTGATTCAGGCAGAGGCCACAATGCACGCAGTGCGCGTAATCGTCGTAGGATGGAATATCCGCGCCGGAAAATCCGCTGGGGAGTTTTTCCTCCGCCCATTGTTCTGTGTTTGCCGCGTGTTCGGTCATGGGATCATATTCCGCCCGAAAAACGGCCTGGGCTGAGCACACCTTTAGGATCGAAAGAATATTTCACGCGCTTCATCAGGGCGAAATCCTGCCGGGAAGGGCCCCAGGCGCCGCCAATCGCTATTTTCACATCCGGCGGGCACCATTCCAGCATCGCCGAGGCTTCGATTCTGGATTCACCGCAGGTTTCGAAGACCTCTTGCGCGACTTTCGCGATCGCCGCCGTCACGGGCGTTTCACCTTCTTTCGGCAGCACGGCGGCGTATATGATTCCCGAGGCACGCGTCAGCGTAACCAGGTCAAATCGATTTCGCCCGGCCACGGTAGCCAGTTCGCCGAGAAGCCCCCCCATTGCCGTGGGCACAATGCCAATGCGAAAAATCGCCGCGGATGGCGCCGAATCGAGGATCAGTCGCGGGAATTCGCACAGCCCTGCGAAAACAGAGCGCGCTTCCCCCTCTTCCAGGCGCAAAAATTCTTCCGCGCCCGCTTTGCCGGACATGTGTCCGAGTTCGCGTCCGTGGCGATCTACCACTTCCGGCTGTCCGGCCGCGGAGATAACCACGGACCAGGCGCGCGGCGCGATGCGCGCCGGAGTGTTCGCCGAAAACAGTACGTGTGACGCGCCGGGGTCCGCGACTTCCATCACCTGCGGAGTGAGGACGGAATGCGCGATCGCGCGGCAGAATCCGAAAGCGGCAGCGGCCTCTGAAAATGTGGCGACGAATGTTCCCTGCGCCGGAGGCAACGGAAACGTGCGGAAATTCACGCGCGTGATGACCGCAAGCGTGCCCAGCGACCCGATCAGCAATTTATGCAGGTCGTACCCCGTTACGTTCTTTACGACGCGGCCGCCGCTCTTTGCCACCACGCCTTCGCCTGTCACAAATTCCATGCCGAGGCAAAAATCGCGAACCGCACCGTATGCGTGGCGAAGTGGGGAGCTCGAATTCGCAGCCACGATTCCGCCGATCGTGGCCCGATCCGCGAAGGGAACCGCGAGCGGCAAAAATTGTTTTTGCTCCGCCAAAACGCGCGCCAACTCCGCCATCCGCACTCCCGGCTCGACGCCGAGCGTCAGGTCTTTTGGATCGTAGGCCAACACGCGATTCAACCGCGAGAGATCGAGCGCGATTTCATAGTGTGAGGGGGGAGAGCCGATGCCGAGTTTTGTTCCGCCGCCGCACGGAATCACGGCGAGCCGTTCGGACGCGGCGAAACGCAGAATTTCGGAGATTTGCGCGGTGTCGGCGGGCCGCACAACGACCGAAGGACTAATTCCATCCACGCGGCGGGAGGCAATTTCGGCGAATTCCGTGAAGACATGCGCCGCGCCGACGATTTCTTCCATGCGCGTCAATGCGAGCTGCGCGTGATGGCTCATGCGGGAGCCGTCGTCGCGACTGGAATCGGATGCACGCGAATCTCACCGCAGGCTTTGCCCATTGGCAGAACTTTGCCGGGGTTCAGGCGGCCGTGCGGATTGAATGCAGCGCGGACGCGCGCCATGACTTCAAGGTCGTCGCTCGAAAAGATCAGCGGCATCAGTTCGTTCTTTTCCATGCCAATGCCGTGTTCACCGGTCAGTGCGCCGCCAACGTCCACACATTGCCGCATGATTTCGTTGCCCGCCGCGACGACTCGCCCAAATTCCGCGCGATCGCGCTGATCGAAAAGAATCAGGGGATGGAGATTGCCGTCCCCTGCGTGAAAAATGTTGCCGATCTGGAGATTATATTTGTGGGAGATTTCCTCGATGCGGCGCAACGTTTCCGGGAGGCGCGTTCGGGGAATCACTCCATCCTGGACGTAATACATCGGCGAAAGGCGCCCCAGAGCGCCGAAGGCATTCTTCCGGCCCTTCCACAAAAGATCGCGTTCACGGTTATCGCGCGCCATGCGGACTTCCCGAGCGTGGTGCAGACGGCAGACTTCAGTGATGGCGGCGGCTTGCGCTTCCACCGATTCGGTGAGGCCTTCGACTTCGATCAGCAGCACCGCGGCGCAATCCTTTGGGAAACCCGCGTGAACGAAATCCTCGACGGCGCGCAGAGTGAATCCATCGAGCATTTCGCACGCGGCGGGTGTAATCGCTCGAACTGTAATATCGACGACGGTTTCCGTGGTGTCGTCGAGCGTGTCGTACACCGCGAGCAGCGTCTTCACCGCTTCGGGCTTGCGCATCAGGCGCACAGTAATCTCGGTGACAAGTCCCAGCGTTCCTTCCGAGCCGACGAACAGGCCGCCGAGGTCGTATCCCGAGGTCTCGATATTCTTGCCGCCGACGCGCACCATTTCGCCGTCCGGCAGGACCAGTTCGAGGCCCGTCACGTGATTGGCCGTCACACCGTAGGCCAGCGTGTGCGGACCTCCTGAATTTTCGGAAACGTTGCCGCCGATTGTGCACGCTTTCTGGCTCGAAGGGTCGGGCGCGAAATACAAGCTCAGATGTTCAACGGCGCGAGAGAGATCGAAATTCACCAGGCCCGGCTGAACGACGGCGCGCAAATTCGCCTCGTCAATTTCCAGGATGCGATTCATTCGGGAGAAAACGATCATGATGCCCCCGCTGCGCGCGATCGCCCCTCCAGATAAGCCCGTCCCCGCGCCACGCCCAACCAGCGGAATCTCGTAGCGATTGGCGAGGCGCACGATCTCGGAAACTTCACGTGTGGTGCTGGGGAAGACGATGCACTCAGGCTTTCCCAGTTCCACCGAGCCGTCATATTCGTAGAGCATCAGGTCTTCCGCGTGAGATAGGACCGCCCCCGGTCTCAGGAGGTTGACGAGTTCGCCGATGATTTGTGGTTGCATCAATCTGTTTGATCGAACTCATGCCACTATAGTCCGTGGCTTCCGGGGGAGTCAACGAAGGCGCGGGACGGATGTGCGGAATTGATGTGACAATAGGACTAACGTGAGCCAGGGTGTTGTGCGGCACGCTTCGTCAAAAATGGGAAGGGATGGCAATCCATTCCAGGCGTTATTACGGTTTCGAACGCGGCTGTATTGTTTTTCCGCTCTGATTCCGTAGAAAATGATTCAAGCACCGTGGATTGCATCGAGTTTCGGCGGAAGGAGTCTGACATAGACAAATGAGTTTGCTTTCAAAGTTATTTGGTTCCGGAAAAGAGAGTCCGAAAGGCGCTCCCACGCAAGAGGTGGAAGTCCATTTTTCCTACGGCTCGACGAATTTTCAGCATTTGTACGCGCTGGAAGACGTCCTGAGGCACGCGGTTGCCGACGCCGGCGCGGGCCATTATGAAGGGCACGATGTGGACGCCGACGGGAGCGACGGATTTTTCTACCTGTATGGGCCGGATGCGGAGGCGATTTTTCGCGCGGTCAGCCCCGTGCTTTCCAAATGTTCATTCATGAATGGTGCCACCGTGACGCTTTGGTTTGGACCGCGCAAGTGGAAAACCCCGAAGCGCGTCATCCATCTTCCTTCCTGAGCGTATTCAGCAAAGCCCATGTTTTGTTGGAGATGCGCGTCAATCTGCCGCTACTTAGCTCGACGACGCCATTTGGCTGAAATGTTAATTATTTTGTGATTGCCATTTTTGGAATCTTTGGACATGATGGCCACGTCCCCTTCAAGTCGGAACCCCGTACTGGAAAGTTCGCACGAATTCTAACCTGGAGATACATATGAAGAAGGCACAGGGACACCCTCGTACGAACAGACGTGATTTTCTGGGGACTGTCGGGTCTGCGGCTGCCGCGGCTGTTTCAATTCCCGCCATTTCCATTCTTTCCGAAACAATCGCCAAAGCCGACGACATTGGCCCTCAAGGGGGACGCGAGCGAGCCGAGCAATCCGAGAATCTTCGTCAGGCCGTCGCGGAATTCGAGAGCAACGTCCGAATCCCTTCCCATCAGGATAATGGCGATGAGTCGCGGTATCCGAGCAAGATCGGAAACTACTCGAAGAACCTGAAGCACGATCCGACGACCGGAGAAGTGGATCCGGGCGCGTATGACGCTCTGATCGCTGCGATATCGAGCGGTCGTTTTTCCGATTTTGAGGCTTTGGCAACGAACGGCCACTTTGGCGCGGGGAATAATCTGGATATACAACGTCGCCTGGTCGATCCTGGATCGAGCTACGCGTACGATCTGGAAGGCACGGATTCGCATCAGCTGTCGCTCGCTCCAGCGCCTGCTTTTGCGAGCGCACAGGAAGCCGGTGAGATGGTGGAGCTGTATTGGATGGCTCTGCTGCGCGACGTCAATTTCGCGGACTATGGGAACAACCCGCTGGCGTGCGAAGCGGCGGAAGACATCTCGAATCTTTCCGATTTTCGCGGTCCCAAGGTAAACCACAAAGTCACACCACAAACGCTGTTCCGCGACCGTTATCCGGGCTGCACGGTTGGTCCCTACATCTCGCAGTTTCTGCTACAGCCGGTCAATTTCGGTTCGATGCGGATCGATACGAAGATGCAACCCGTCGCTCCCGGCGTGGATTATATGACCGATTTTCCGGACTGGCTCGCCGTGCAAAATGGAGTGAACACGCCCGCGATAGCGATCGTCGGCAATCCCGTGTATTGTCGCAACGGTCGCGATCTCACTCACTATGTGAATATCGACGCGCTCTTTGAAGCCTACTTTGTCGCGTGCATCAATTTGCTCAGCAATGGGTACCACGCGAGCCCGAGCAATCCGTATGGCTTGATCATCGACGGCGGTGCGGGCCGGCCACGGAATTCGATTGTCGACCCTAAAGGCTCACTTGGACAGGTCGGTTTTGGCACCTTCGGTGGGCCTTCCTGCCTGACCCTGGCTTGCGAACCTTCCACACGAGCGCTGAAGGATGTCTGGTATCAAAAATGGCTGGTTCACCGGCGGCTTCGCCCTGAGGAGTTTGGCGGGCGCGTCGAAGTCCAGCGCCTGGGCCGCCGCAGCTATCCAATCCATCAAGACCTGACACATAAATCAAATGTTCTCGAGTACGTGCTTCGCCAGACGAAAAGCCAACTCTTGCCAATGGCTTTTCCGGAGGGCTCGCCGATGCACTGCTCTTACGGCTCGGGACACGCAACCGTGGCGGGCGCGGCGGTCACCATGCTGAAAGCTCTTTTTGATGGAAGCCAAGTGATCCGCAATCCAATGGTGCCGAATCCGAGCGACGGTGGTGCAACGCTGATCCCTTACCTTGCCCCGGCGGACGAGCCGCCTCTTACCGTTGAAGGAGAATTAAATAAAATTGTGTCCAATGTTTCGCAGGGACGCAACATCGCCGGCGTGCACTGGCGTACCGATGCGACCGAATCCAACGCGCTTGGCGAAGCTGCCACGATCAGCATCCTCCGTGAAATTCGGCGCACGTTCAGCGAGCCGTTTAACGGTTTTACCTTCACGAAATTCAACGGGGAAACCATTACCGTCTGAAAATAGTTTCGGATGTATTTTTTGCGGTTAGCTGCGAGCCCCCAGGGAGATCCGGGCACATGGCTCCCATCCTGCAAGAGTAATTTTTCAAATCCTATCACCGGCACATTCGGGGTTTGCCGCGGATGTGTTACCCTTCGATGTTGATTTTCGATGCCGAGGTGGCACAGTGAGCAAGCCGAAATTGCTTTGCACGCATGTTTTGTTTGAAGGACCGCATAAGTTTCTTGAGGAACATTTCGATGTCGAATTCTGGACGGGAAAAGACCGTCCTTCACGCGCCGAAGTGTTGAAGCTTGTCGCAGGCAAGGATGCTTTGGTCTGCCTCCTTACCGAAAAAATCGATGCGGAACTGCTTGACACCGCGGGACAGGGGCTGAAGATCGTGGCGCAGGTGGCAGTCGGCTACGATAATATCGATGTGCCCGCCTGCACGGAACGAAAAATCGCCGTGACGAATACGCCCGGCGTGCTCGATGAAACGACCGCCGATTTTACCTGGACGCTGCTGATGGCCGTTGCGCGGCGGCTGATCGAAGCCGATCATTTGGCGCGCTCGGGCGGCTGGCGCGAGTGGAATCTCGATTTTCTCTGTGGCACCGATGTGTACGGAAAGACGCTGGGAATTATCGGATTGGGGCGCATCGGCCGGGCCGTGGCGCGCCGCGCGCATGGTTTTGGGATGCGCGTGATTTACCACAATACGAAGCGCGCACCCGAGGAATTCGAGCGGGAAGCGAACGCGGAATATGTGACCAGGGATCAGGTGCTGGAGCAGTCCGATTTCCTTTCGCTCCATGTGCCGCTGAACGCGGCGACGCGCGGATTGATGGGGCTGGCGGAGTTTGCAAAAATGAAGCGGTCCGCATTTTTCATTAACACGACGCGCGGGCCCGTGGTGCAGGAAGCGGCGCTGGTGGAGGCGCTGGAGAAAGGCCTGATTGCGGGGGCCGGCCTGGATGTGTTTGAGCGCGAGCCCATCATCAGCGACGGCCTGCGGCGAAACAATGTGGTTCTGGCTCCGCACCTGGGTTCGGCATCCGTGGAGACGCGCACGCGCATGGCGATGATTGCCGCGGAAAATGCGGTTGCGATGTTCAACGGGCTGCGGCCGCCCACTATTTTAAATCCGGAAGTTCTGAAGTGAGTCGAGTGCTTGTTGCGAACGGAGAACTGCGATGGCCTACGTAACGCTTCACCATCCGAAGCTCACACTTGAGGGGGCTGAGGCGGTGTTAAAAGCCGCGCAAGCCCACGCGGACCGCATGAGCGTGCCCATGATCATCGCCATCGTGGACGACGGAGGATATCTCATGGCCTTCGCGCGAATGGATGGAGCGAAAATTTCTTCGGTGGACATCGCAATGGCGAAAGCTGTCAGCGCGGCAATTCGCCGTCAACCGACCGGCCCTGTGATGAAAGGCGATGAGATCAATATTCTCGCATCCTTGAGCCTGACGGTTGGCAGCCACGCGCGGCAAATTTCGTTGCGCGGAGGTCTGCCGCTGGTTGCCAATGCCGAATGCGTTGGCGCGATCGGCGTGAGCGCCGGCACGGAAGAGCAGGACCTCGAAGTGGCTCGCGCGGGTGTGGCCGCGTTGGGGGCTTAATCGAGATGCATTCAGTTTTCGATCCACGATAATTGAAACGGATTGTGACCCGGTGGCCGACCTCAAACAACTTGCCTTAAAAATGTTTCGAGAAACGTTCGCGGCGATTGACATTCCTTCGACCATGCGGAGCAAGCTTGCCCGCGCTGGTTCGCGCGTTCGGGTAAACAACACCGTGGTTGACCTTGCACAGTTCCAGCGCATTTGTGCGATTGCGATCGGCAAAGCTTCCGTGGCCATGGCCTGCGGACTATCGGAAGTTCTCTCACCGGACTTCAGCCCGGAAGGCATCGTTGTCTCGCCGTCGCCATCCGGCAACGTGCCGCGGGGATTCCGCTCGATGGTCGCGCGCCATCCGGTGCCGGATGAAAATAGTCTCGCGGCGGGCCGCGCGATTCTGGAGTTTCTCGCCACAACGGATGAACGGACGCTGGTTTTCTTTCTGCTTTCCGGCGGAGGTTCCGCGCTGGTGGAGCAGCCGCTCGACCCCGCCACGACGCTGGCCGAGATCCAGGAATTGAATCGCTGCCTCGTCACCTGCGGCGCGTCCATCGATGAAATCAACACGGTGCGGAAACATCTTTCGGCGGTGAAGGGGGGACGCATGGCCGTCGCCGCTTCCGGGGCGATGAAAATCACATTGGGCATCACCGATGTGCCGGAGGGAAAAGAGTCGGCGCTGGCGTCGGGGCCGACGCTGCCCGATCCGACGACCGTGGCCGACGCGTGTGGCGTGGTTGAACGTTACGGATTGCTTTCGAAACTCCCGGCGCGGATTCGGGCGCGGTTTGAACATCCGGGAACAATTTCCGAAACGCCGAAAGCCGGAAATTCGGCATTTTCCCGCGCCGAATTCCAGATTCTGCTCGGCCGGGACGATTTATTTCATCCCGCGCATCGCAGCGCCGAAGCGGCGGGATTTGTCACCGTGTGCGACAACACGACGGATGATTGGCCTGTCGGCAAAGCCACGGATTTCCTGTTGGCGCAACTTGCGGAATTGAAAGGCGCCAATCCAGCCAGGCCCGTGGCCGTGATCGCGGATGGAGAAGTCAGCTCACCGGTGACAGGGAGCGGCATTGGCGGACGAAATCTGGCATTCGTGCTCGATTGCGTGGAAAAAATTGCGGGCCGGCGGATCGCCGTGCTCAGCGTGGGCACGGACGGAGTCGATGGCTCCAGCCCCGCCGCGGGCGCCGTGGTGGATGGTGACAGCCTGAATCGCGCCCGAACGCTTGGGCTTGACCCGAACGATTATTTCCAGCGCAGCGATTCCTACAATTTCTTCAGCAAGCTGGATGATGCCGTCGTGACCGGCCCCACAGGAAATAATCTGCGCGATCTTCGCATACTCCTGGCGGAGTAATCGTGCATCCATGACCGGAGGGAGTTTCCGGGAAACGCGTGCGAACGGTTTACACGCGTCTGTTCCTGCTGCCCACCACTTCCGGATTCACAACATTGACCGGTTTCCCCGCGCAATACGACAAAATCTGATCGAAAATTTCAGCGAATTGAATCTCATACTCATCGCGCGTCACGTACCCAATGTGCGGCGTGCACACGACGTTATTCAACTGGAGAATAGGATTTCGCACATCGAGGACCGGCTCTTGTTCGTACACGTCGATGGCAGCCATCCCCGGCCGTCCTGCCTTCAATGCGCGCACAAGGGCGTCGGGTTCGATTAGTGATGCTCGGCTGGTATTCACGAGAAGCGCCGTCGGCTTCATCCTTGAGAGGTCGGCGGCCGTTACGATTCCGCGCGTGACGTCAACCAGGCGCATATGCAACGAAAGGACGTCGCACTCTGCGAAAAGCTCGTCTTTGCTTTGTGCTGTGGCATAGCCATCGTGTCGAGAATTTGCCAGCGAGTCTTCTCGCGCCCACACGAGCACTTTCATCCCGAAGGCTTTGCCATAGCCCGCCACCACTTTTCCGATACGGCCATAGCCAAAGATCCCGAGTGTTTTGTTCCGTAGTGTACTGCCCACGCCGATGTGCCATTGGCCTGATTTCAGCGCAGCCATCTGCTGAGGAATCTGTCGCATCGCGGCAAGAACAAGGCCCCATGTCAACTCGGCGGCAGCGTAGGAAGGTGTGCCTGCATGCTGGCTGGATGATACGACGATGCCAAGTTTTGTGCACGTTTCGACATCAATGTGGGGGTAAACGCTGCGTTGGCTAATGAGTTTCAGTTTATCGAGGCGATTGAGCAGCGGAGCCCGAATTTCGGTCCGCTCCCGGATCAGCACAAGAGCTTCGGTATCTTTCAATCGCCCGGCCAGAAGATCGATGTCCTGAACGTGATCGTTCCAGATTTCAACCTCGTGGCCATTCAACTTTTCAAAGCAGGGAAGCGTTCGCAGGGTATCGTGATAATCGTCCAGAATGGAAATCTTCATATTAGAACGGCCGCTCGCTATACCGCGGAGTTGATGTCAACCGGCGTTGTCCCGGAAGGGCAAGACCTGACGATGTAATGCGGACAATGAAACTTCCATTCATAGGATCGGCCGCAATACTCCTACGATCTTTCTCATCTCCCCGCGCAGGGAGTCTGGCCCGGGAATTGCTCCCAGCTTTCATGACATCTTGGTAATTTCTTTTCCGATTTGCCACCCGCTCCAGCAGGTCAAAAATCAGAGCCAGGAAAGAGTCGGTCATAACTCCCCCTGTACTGGAATGGCGCTAGTCGCTCTTGCTCCCCGGCAACGACGCCTCAATTCTTCGCAGGCGATTATTCATTTCCGCGAGTTGATTTTCCAGTTGTTCCAGTCGGTCGAGGACGGCCTGATTATTTCCGCCGGCGGCCGCCGCATTGCCGGTTTTCGGATCGGCAGCGGGGGCTTCCTTCTTAAGAGAGTTCTTTGCTTTCAATTGTTCGATCAGATCTTCCACGGCATGTGGAACGCCGATTGAAAGCTGGCCACTTTTCAGCAAAGCCTGCAGCGGCTCGACGGCGGTGGGGTCGCCGCGGCGTCCCAACGCAAAGATGGCCGCGAAGCGAATGTCGAATGACGGTTCGTTGAGATAAGAGATCAGGCGCGCCGTGATGTCGTGATTTTTCATGTCCGCGCGCCCCAGCGACCCAATGGCGATGCCGCGCAGGGCGGATGGCTTCCCCGGCGCGGACCATTCCAGTAGGGCGGGAACAACGGAGTCATCGCCGACCACGCCCATTGCTCGAAGGGAAGCGCGGCGAATCGTGTCATCCGGGGAGGAAGTTTCGAGCGCCTTTTCAAGATAGCCCGCTGCATTGGGGGCTTTTTCCTGAGCGAGCGATACCAGTGCCGCGCCACGAACAGAATAGGCCGAGTCGTCTTTATAGACCTTCTGCAGCCGTTTGATGTATTCCTCGTCGTTGACCGAGCGGCCCATCTGCTCGACTGCAACCTCGCGCACCCAGGGTTGTTCGTTCGAGAGGGCATCCATGATTTGTTTATGCGCCGCGGAGGAGTTGATGCGGCCGAGGGCGCGCAATGCTTCCTGGCGGACGCCCCAGAATTTATCGCGCCGCGCGGCTTCGCCCAGTGCTTTTACGACGGCGTCGTTGTCATGAAGATTGGCAAGGGCGAGCGCGGCGTCCGCGCGATCGGGCACATCCGACGCGGTTTGCAGTTGCCGGATCCATTCTTCCGGTGTTTTCTGAAAATCCAGGGATTTCAGGATTTTATCGCCCTTGTCGAAGAGGATCATGAGCGGCGGTCCATCCACCGCAAATGAAAATGTTTCCTGCGCTTTGGAAACTTCAATCGGAAAAAGTTTTTCGCCGGCAGATGTGGTAACGGCAACCTGAATGGGAACGCGGAACAGGCCGACATGGCCCTCTACTTTTTGGGTTTGATTGACGTCGAGGCTAAGTTTCTTTTCCGCAGCGTCGTAGGCGGATTTCACGACGAAACGCGGAGCGCCTGCGCCGTAAATCCACTGGTCGAAGAACAGATCGACGTTGGTGCCGGTGGATTCCTCAATGGCTTTGGCCAGGTCGGCGGTTACGACGTTTTGAAGGCGGTTGGCTTCCAGATAATGTTTCAGAGCGCGGAAGAATGCCTCGTCTCCCAACTGCTCGCGCAGCATGTTCAGAACCCAGCCGCCCTTGTCATACACATTGCCGACGTACTCCACCGAATCGTCGATATCGCGCGTGACGATGGGAATCGGAAAAAGTTCACGCGAGGGCATCCAGGTATTCCTGGTCGCGCCAGTAGCGATACGCCGCCGCATCCGAGCCGTAGTAATGTTCCTCCCACAGGGTCGCGCCAAACGTCGCAAATCCTTCGTTCAGCCAGGTGTTCGTCCAGTCCTTGCAGGTCACCAGATCGCCGAACCACTGGTGCGTCATTTCGTGTGAAATCAGGCCGTCGGCGGCCTCGGCCCGTTCCATCGCCAGATCGGCATGAACCATGTCGCGCGCGGCGAGCGTTGTCGCGCTTACATTTTCCATTCCCGAAGCGGTGAAGTCGTCCACCGCGGTCTGCGAGTATTTCTCCCAGGGATAAGGGACGCCGAACCGTTCCGAGAAGAAATCGAGCATTAATTTTGTGTGGGCGAATGTCGCGTCGATGGTGTCTTCCATGCCGCGCGGGACATAATCATTCACCGGAATATTTCGCCAGGTGTCGTCTTTTTCCTTGTACTCTCCGGCGACAAATGAAATCAGATATGTGGAAACAGGCAGGGATTGCCGCCACGTCCAGGTTTTCTGACCGTCGGGCGCATCCTGAATGCTGAGAAGCTTTCCGTTGGAAACGGTGAGCCAGTTGCCCGGGACGGTCAAAATCATTTCCGTGGTCGCGCGGTCGTTCGGGTAATCGTAAATGGGGATGTAGTGGTGGGTGTCTTCCGCTTCGCCCTGCGTCCAGATTTCCCGGGCGCGAGTGGGATCGTCCTTGTCGGGGAGGATGAAAAACAGGCCGGTGGTTGGCTTTCCCTCATAGCGCAAATTGACTTCAAAGATTTGACCGGATTTCGAGGGCTCCGTTAGGTTGACCCGTAGTTTGTCTTTTTGAAGATCGAACGCGGCATCTTTCCCGTTCACGCTGGCGCTCAAAATCGTGAGTTCGGAGGAGTCAAAATCAAGATGCGTGATCCCGTCGCGCAACATCGTGAGCGTATGCGTCACCTCGCCGAAGATTTTTCGCTGATCGATGTCGAACTTCAGCGAGACGCGCACGTTTTGCAGATGGTAGTCGCGGCTGGGGGCATACGGCCTGTCTGCGCGCGCCACACCGGCGAGCGTGGCTGCCAGTGTGAGAACGATCCCCGCCAGGATTGCGGGCGCTGTCACGGATCGTTGGCGTCTTTTCGAGGGAGAGTTCATTCCTGCCTCACAGAGGATTTGGGGGCCCTGGATACGGCGCTTTTATTATACCTGTACACAACGCGGCGGTTAAGGGCGGACACGATTCTCATTTCCATTAGACGCGGCGTCCCATGGAAGGTTTTGACTTATTGGCTGCCGGGCCCCTGAAGCTTTCAAGGTAGGGCTCTCAATTCTCCTTCCGCCGTATTTTTCGGCGACTTTTTCATCCGCCGAACACTCCGAAATCCGGAGGGCCTACCCTCGCAGATAAGCGTCCTCTTTCCGGATCCAGTCTTCACGGCGAGGAGCAAAGAAATCGACGTCCAACGTATCTTCCATCGCCACTGCCGAGTGCGGCACGTGAGCCGGAATCAACAACACCTCGCCCGCGCGCACCAGAATTTCGCGGTCGTCAAAGATGAAATTCAACGCTCCGGAAATGATCCACGAATATTGTTCGTTCAAATGAGAATGGCGCGGCACCACCGCGCCTTTTTTCATATGCAGTTGCGAAAGTGTGGCGCCCTCCCCTGAAATCATTTGCCGCGATATCATTTCGTTCAGCTTTTCCATTTCCATTGTTATCCACGAACTTTTTTCCGGCGTGCTCACTGAAGCCTCCTCGGCGGTTGCAACCGTAATTGGCGCCTGCCGCAGCATCGTCCCCCGGAAACCGGCGCCTCGTCAACCCCGTCCTATATTCGTCCAATGTTCGGTCTCCTGGCGCGATTTTTTATGTGCGAATCCGATTTACGGTTGTCAACGGGCATGGAGCGATACTTCTGATACGATATGGGGCCGCTGGTGCAGCTTCGGTTCTCCTGCATTTTGCGGAAACACGCGCCAGACAACCAAATTTCGACGCGGCGTTTAAAGCGAGGAGATGGAATGGCAGCGGAGACGAATGTCACGGGCATCGCGAGACTTCTCTATATTGTCACTGGGATAGCAACGGTGAGCTGGGGCCTGTGGGGCGCCGACCAGGGATGGACGCAATGGACGTGGCTCGCCCTCGGTGGCGCCTTATTAGTTCTGGGCCTGATTGGGTACTCTCCGATACACGCCTGGCTCGCGAAGAATGCTAAGAAAGCGAGTTGAATGCGTTTCCTCCACGCTGTCGCCGGATTTTTCCTCTTCTTTGAACTTCCGATTCCGATTTACTGGCTGATTCTTCATCCGTTTAATGGGTTCTGGCGAACTCGCGTGCGCTCCGCATTCTGGTTTTCGGGACTCACGGCTTGGGTTTCGGGCGGCGTTCTTCTGTGGATTTTCAGAGGCTCGCTGTTGAGTGCCACGCGGCCACACTGGATCGCGGTCGGGGCTGGTTTTGCGCTGATCGGAGCCGAGGTCTACCTTTTCGGTCGTGTCGAGCGCGAACTCGGCAGCCGCAGACTGGTCGGCCATTCGGAATTGACGGGGAAGGGTGAATTCTTCGTTAGTGGTTTATATGCGCATGTGCGTCATCCACGTTACACAGGAATGTTTTGCGCGGTTGCAGGGGCGGGTTTGATTGCCGGAACGCCGCGACTCTGGGCCGTGCTGGCGGTGTGGTGCATCGTCGCGTTGATCGCGATCCGCTTTGAGGAAAGGGAATTGGCGGCTCGATTTGGCCGAACTTATATCGATTACAGGAATCGCGTCCCCGCGTTTCTGCCCTTTCGGTTTGGTGGACGTGGCGATTCGTAAAGTCCGCTCGATCGTTTGCCGAATCCCGTGGATTTGCAATCGTTGATTTGCAATCGTTGCCCTGCCGCCTCTTGTCCGTTAGAATCATTGAAACTAAGGAGAGGTGTCTGAGCGGTTGAAAGAGCTCGCCTCGAAAGCGAGTGTTGGGGAAACCCAACCGTGGGTTCAAATCCCACCCTCTCCGCCATATTTTCTAATTAAATCTGCATCCCGATTTTTCCCAGGAGGGTATTCCTCCACAGGCAGCGGGATTTTTCAAAATAATTCATGCTCGGCCTTTTTTCCTGCGTATCGGAGAACGCTTTTGTACCCCGTTTACTGTATTGTCCGGCTTCGCGCATCGCTGGAGAATCAGGCGATACGGGGATCAACGGAGAACGACCGGTTGAAGGAGGGCGAAAATATGACGGATGCCGGCGTCGTGAAATGCGGACATTTGCCATGCAAATGTCTTGTAGAGCCGACCGCCCCTTTTTGCAGCGAGGCTTGCGCGGATTCAGAGGAGCATCCCAGCGACCCATGCCCCTGTCAGCATCCCGAGTGTATCGGGACGGAAGGCGCGGAAGTGGACGAAGACGCCGAATTGGAAGAAACAGCTATGGACGAAGCCGCGGCGTGATTCATCCGGGCGTTTGCGTCATGTCAGACGCGCCAATCTGAAATCCCGCTGCACTCGAACGTACAGGATTGTAAATTTGTTCATCAATGGGCAGGCCATCCTTAAGAGTAATTGTCTTTCCTGAATTACTCGGAACCCGTTCGCCGGGCACGAGAATTCCCACAAGATTTAGAGGATCGGCAGCGGAAATCGTAACAAATTCTCCGGCAGGGGCTATACGGCTGGATGCCCGCAATCCCTCGACCGCGATCGGCAAAGCGAATTGTTCACCGAGGAAGCCACTGACAAAACGTCCACCGCGAATTTCTCCCTGATCTTCGAGGCGGCGGAATGCCCGCAGTAATTCCCGCCATTTGGGTGCAATGGACTCACGCGCCAGGATCTCGCGAAAAACCACTCCATACCGTTTCAACAGGACCCAGCAAATCGATTCCATTCTCGAGTTCGATGAGGATGGATCATCCGATGAATCGCTCGCACTTCCGTTGGGATGCAGAATCGACCAACGGCCTAAACTGTGGCGGGGGCGCGAGTTGTGAGCCCTTCCCCGTCCGGCACGCCGTTTGGGATCGACGAGTGCGCGAATATTGTCAAATCCGTCGGCCGTGATGATCCCCGCGGCGGTCAGTTCCCACAGTGCATTCTCGGCCTCCGCCTTCAGAATTCCGGCCCCGCGGACAATATCTGAAAAAAAAGACGCGCCGCGCTCGTGAAGATGCCGATGGACGCGAACCGCGGGCGGGCTGAGGCCGAGCGTGGTGTCGGTTTTCAATTCTCCGCATTCTTTTCCGGGCATCCAATCGGAATTTTCGCGGACAAAAAAAGTAATCGGCGCAATGCTGGAGGGAACAACGCGGCGGGGAATGCCGTCGGAGTTCCGTAATCCTGGAGCGCGGGGCGAAAGACGGCCCCATCCGATTGTTCCGCTCAAGCACAAACGATCGAGCAGTGTCGGATCGTAGCCGAGGATTCGCGTCGCCAGGATTTGAGGCTCCCATGCGTTCGATGGAGCCTCATATCCTTGCAGTTGATGGATCACTTCGAAAATGCCTTGCTCGCCCGCCAGCCTATCCCGCGGCATCAAGTGCTGCCAGCGCAACAGCCAGCGCATGAATTGGGCCGCGGTTACTGGTTGTACCTGTTTCCGCAATGTCCCCAGCGTCCGCTGGTGGATGCGCGCAAGCAGTCGGCGATCGCACCATTCAATTTGCCCAACGGATTCATCGGTGAAACGGCCGCGCAGGACTCCTCCTGTCGATTCGAGGCGTAGCACAGATTGCTCAATTTCATCCGCGGGGATATCGAGAAGTCCGCCGAGTCGAGCGATTGTGATCGGGCCCGTGCAACTCAACCAGCCCCGCACACAGGCGAATAAGGCATCGGGATGCGAAGGAAACTCCTTTTCGACTTCGGGGAGATGGGAGCCGCAGTTCGCATCGGGGTACAGGGCAGCGAATGTTTTCGCCCTTTCAGTCGCGAACCAATACGTTCGATCGCCGCGCACCGCGAGGCCGGCGCGACGTTGTGTTGCGAGTTCCGCGAAGTACCCTGCCCATTCCGCGGTGGAATTTCTCCAACCTCGCGGTCCGATGTGTTCCTGCATCGCGGGCAAAGCCACAAAATCCAGCAGCGCGTCGTGAAGTTCGTCGGGGGATCTGACATCCGGCCAAGCTTCGTCGCGAACGGAGTGAATTGCCGCCGGGTCCAGGTTGCCGATTTCCGAGAGCACCGATTCCGGAAGCGCTCGCCGCATGGAAACGGCGCGCGCGCGGCGTTCCTCCAGCGGAGCGTCGTCAATATAGGCGTAGGGATTTGCGTTCAGGATTTCGTGGGAGAACTCCGAAGGCACCGGGGTTTCCACCGCCTGACATTCAATCCGGCCGGACGCAATTGCATCCAATACTTCCTTGAGGCCGTCCAAATCCATGGCTTCGGTGAGCGAATCCCTCATGGCTTCGCGGACCAACGGATGATCCGGAATTGCAATGTCGCCTGAAATATTTTCCTGACACGCAATGGCCTCCGGAAATACCGCGGCAAGAAGATCTTCCGATCGCATGCGCTGGATTTGCGGAGGGACCTTTTTGCCGCCGCTAAAGCGCAATAACGCAAGAGCGCGGCCGGCAACCCATCGCCAGCGAGTGGCAAAGATGGGCGAAGCCAGCACGGATTGTTCAAGAATTCCCTCGACGCTGGAACTGTGAAGAAAATGAAATACATCGGCGAGAGGAAAGCTGTGCTGTTCGCCCAGGGAAATATTTATTCCGTTGTCGGTGGCGGAGGCCTGAAGCTCGAAATTTAACGAGCGGCAAAATCGCTTCCGAAGGGCCATGCCCCAGGCCTTGTTAATTCGTCCTCCAAACGGCGCGTGAATGATGAGCTGCATGCCGCCGCTTTCGTCGAAAAATCTTTCCGCGACGATGGTTCGCTGGCTGGGAACCGCGTGCAAGACGGCTCGTCCCGCGAGAATGTAGGCGACGGATTGCTCCGCCCCGGCTTTGTCCATTCCACAATTTTCGATGAGCCAACCAATGGCCGTGGATCGTCCCGTTGTATTGTTCGAATCGGCTGAACCCCGCGAGAGGAAATCGATCTGCTCCCGGACTTCGGCGACGCGCATGGATAGCTCGGGCGTGCGTGACGGCGCTTCGCCTCGCCAAAACGGCACATTGGGGGGCGCGCCCTTTGCATCTTCCACAGAGACCGAGCCGGATTGAACGCGGCGAATCCGCCAGGAACTATTCCCGAGAAGAAAAATATCTCCGCGAAGACTTTCGACGGCGAAGTCTTCGTCCACAGTTCCGACGACGAGCCCTTCCGGTTCCGCAACCACAGTGTAGAGTGCGTTGTCCGGAATGGCCCCGCCACTTGTGATTGCCGCCAGACGGCTCCCGCGCCGACCTTTTACACGATGATTCACCTGGTCGCGATGCAGGTAAGCGCCGTAGCGGCCTCGACGAGCCGCAATGCCTTCCGAAAGCATGGCAATCACTTCATCGAATTCGCTGCGCTTCAGGTTTCGGTAGGGATACGCACGACAGACAAGCGCATACAGGTCATCTTCCCGCCAGTCGTCCACGGCGCAGCAGGCGACGACTTGCTGAGCCAAAATATCGAGGGGCGCCTCGGGAATCTCGATTTGGTCGAGTTCACCGCAATGGATCGAATGCACCAGCGCGCCGCATTCCAGTAAATCGTCACGGGTGGTGGCAAAAAAACGTCCCTTGGGAACGGCGCCTCGCCAATGCCCCGCGCGACCGACGCGCTGTAAACCCACAGCGATGGCGCGAGGCGAGCCGATCTGGCAAACCAGGTCGATGGTGCCAATATCTATTCCCAGTTCGAGCGAGGCGGTTGCGACCAACGCGCGAATTTCTCCGTTTTTCAGTTTTCCTTCGACAGCCAGTCTTCTCGCCCGAGACAAGCTTCCATGATGCGAGGCGACGACATTTTCCCCGAGAATTCCCGCGAGATGATGAGCTACGCGTTCGGCAAGACGCCTCGTATTAACAAAAATCAGAGTGGAACGATGCTCCTGAACAAGTTCGGCAATCCGTTTGTAAATCTCTTCCCACGATTCGTTTGAAGCTACCGCGGAAAGCTCGCTGGAAGGCACCTCCACGGCCAGATCCAAAATACCTCTTTGCGGCACGCAAACCAGGACAGGTTCCGGGCGGCCCGTTCCGATCAGGAAATGACCAATCGCATCCATCGGCTTTTGTGTCGCGGATAGGCCAATGCGCACGGGACACCGTTCTGCCAGGGCTTCCAGTCGTTCCAGGGAAAGTGAAAGATGAGAGCCACGCCTGTCGTCAGCGATCGCATGAATTTCGTCGACGATTACGGTTTGCACCGGGCGGAGAATGTTCCGGCCCTTCTCCGAAGTCAGCAGGATGTAGAGCGATTCAGGAGTCGTGACCAGTATATGGGGAGGACGTTTCTGCATGGCGCGGCGCGAATGCGCGAGCGTATCCCCGGTTCTCACGGCAGTCCGGATTTCAGGCATAAGAAATCCGCGCTCGCGAGCGAGTTCCAGAATTTCGCCCAGGGGAATATCCAGATTTTTCTGAATATCGTTGCCCAGCGCTTTAAGCGGAGACACATAAAGCACTTCCGTTTCGTCCCGCAACTCTCCGGCAATCGCCTTCCGTACCAACGAATCAATGCATGAGAGAAACGCAGCCAGCGTTTTGCCGGATCCTGTAGGGGCGGAAATCAGGACATTTTTCCTTGCGACAATAGACGGCCAGCCCTGTATCTGCGGCTCCGTGGGAGATCCAAACTTCGCCAGGAACCATTCGCGAACGAGCGGGTGCGCCCATTCCAATCCTGCAACTTCGGCAGTGTTCTGAGGATTCATTTCACATCCCGATTGCAATGAGTGCTTTGCCCCAGGAGGTGCCGGGGGAATCCGGAGTGCAACTATTCGATGCCCGGACGCTGAATCAAGTTGCAGCAAGGCGGCATCGGACAAGGAGAGCGCCTTGCAAGCCGACTCCCAACCTGATGATGCTTTAGATTATCATGCCGAGGATTTTGCGCGCCCTGGCCCTATCTGCACGCACCGGATGAGCCGTGGAACGCGCGATCATGGATTGCCGCAAGGGTTGCCGGTCGAGCCTGTCATCCCAAACCGAGATCAGCATGTGACTACCCCGGCTCGGACATAACCGGGCGCGCGCCAACCCTCCCATATCACTGTAATTGGCCGTACAGGGATTATTTTCCTCTTGGCCGGTGGAAGTGACGAACATGTCGGACGGAAAATTCGAGGATTGGTTTTCGATAAGCGGTCAGGAATAGGGGATTAAAGAAAGACGCCTCGAGAAAAATGATCAAGGCGTCTTTCCGTGGAATTTCAAATGTGATATAGGTGCGATTAATGGTGGTCGTCATGATCCCGGAATCGATTGGCGTCTCTGTCGTGGTCCCTGTCCCACCGATGATCGTGCTCAAAGCGTCCGTGGTCTCCATCCCAATAGCCGGCGAAGAATTGCTGCCCGTCGTGGTGAGGCGGAACCCATCGAGCGCCTATGTAGGGAGGGCGAGTCCAGTACCCTCCATGCCATCGATAATGTCCGTTGTCGGGGTACCAATAGCCGTCGATCCAGACGTAGTCGGGCCCAGGACTTCGAGGAACCGAGTACACGCGAGGCGGAGGCGGCGGCCCGATACGAATGCCAAAGGAAACCTGCGCACGAGAGAGCATGGCTCCGGAAAGAACTAGCCCTGCAAGCAATACTGCGATGCCGATGAATTTTGTTGCGTTGTTCGGTTTCGGCTTATTGATTTTATAAGTCAAACGACACCTCCGTGGACTTCAGGTGCCAAGGTAACCGCATTCCGGATTTCAAATCCATACGGCAAATATTGTATTTGTGTCGATTGAAATCGGGCGTTGGGCCGCGCCGCGCGTACAGCGAATGCGGTATTGCGTAAACACGATTCGCAACCGATGATGGCTTTTTTACGGAAATGGAGAAATTACCCGATGACTCCAGTTCTGTTGGGCCATCTTTTATTCTTCAACTTCAAGTGACGGAGGTAAATCGTGGCGATAAAACCAAAAACGATCAAACCGGGCACCGTGAGAAAAATCATCAAATCTCCAATTGTTCCGCACTCGGAGAAAGCGGAGATTGAGATTGAAGGTGCGGATCATCTTTACCAGGAAATTCGAATCGAAAACACTCTGGAAGATGAACACGGGAAAAAGGTGAAGCTGAAACAAGGAGCGAAGGTGGACGTCATCGTCGAGGCGAACGGGACTGAAACCGTGCCCAAGACTGAAAATAGCAGCCTATGATATGAGGGACGGAAGGATTCCATTGCAGTCCGGCTGGGCCTGCGGAAGCCACGCGAGAAATTTCCCTGGATGCAATCCCCCCTCTTTCGTCATTCCGGAATTCGATATTCGGGCATTCATCCCAATCCCATGAAGACCTATACCTGCACGTGCGGAAAATTGATTTTTTTCGAGAATGTGACCTGTATCGCGTGCGGCAGGGAACTGGGTTTTCTTCCGGACATCCTTCGCGTCAGCAGTATCGAGCCCGCGGGAAGCGGCTTGTACAAGGCGATCGATGCGAAAGACGCCAACCCGCTTTACAGGAAATGCCGGAATTATGAGAAGGAAACGGTATGCAACTGGATGATTCCGGTTAGCTCGGCCGCCAAAGACGATAAGGAAATTTTTTGTGTTTCGTGCCGGCTGACCTCCACGATTCCCAACTTAAGTGTCGGACAAAACCACGATCTCTGGGCGCGCATGGAGATTGCCAAACGCAGGCTCGTCTACAGCCTCCTCAATCTTAAATTGCCGATTGCGAGCAAGACGGAAGATCCTCGGCAGGGCCTCGCGTTTGCCTTCCTCGAAGATGAAGTCAAGCCGGATGGCACAATGAGCAAGGTGATGACCGGCCACGACAACGGGCTGATTACGCTGAATATCGCGGAGGCGGACGATGCGATGCGCGAAAAAACACGCATGGCGATGGGCGAGCCGTACCGCACGCTGCTCGGGCATTTCCGGCATGAGATCGGACACTATTACTGGGATCGACTCGTGCGCGGCACAAAGTTTATCGAGCCATTCCGGAATCTCTTTGGGAATGAAGAATCCGACTACGGACAATCCCTTCAGCGGTATTATGCGCAGGGGGCGCCCACCAACTGGCAGGACAATCACATCAGCTCGTATGCCACGTCGCATCCCTGGGAAGACTGGGCGGAGAGTTGGGCCCATTTCATGCATATTCAGGACGCGCTGGAAGTGGCCAACAATTTTCACTTGGTTGGCAAATCCATTCGTCTCGATTCAGGTATGCCCGATAACAAAGCCGGATCCTTCGCCGGGCAAAGCAACTTTGAGGAAATCATCCGCGCGTGGGCGGAGCTTGCGATTGTCCTGAACAGCCTCAACCGCAGCATGGGGCATTCGGATACTTATCCATTTGTGCTTTCTACTCCCGTCGTAAACAAACTTGGTTTCATCTACGAAGTGATCATGGCGGGAACCGCCAAGAGCGCGACAGCTTCCAAGCCCTGACTCTGGAACTCCTTCAGACCCATCTACAGTGAACCCTGTATATGTGAACTGCGAGTTCGACATATAATGCCTTTTCTCTCCTTCTCGCATTAAAAATAACGGCGGGCGAGAAGATTTCCCGGAGGTAAGGCGCTTGAGCTCTTCACGCATTTTGATCGTCGATGACCATGACGCCGTGCGACTGGGGCTTCGATCGATGCTTTCTGCCCGGCCCGAATGGGTCGTCTGTGGCGAGGCAGTCGACGGGCTCGATGCGATTGAAAAGACTCGAGCTCTGCGCCCCGACCTTGTGCTCATGGATATTTCGATGCCCCGCATGGATGGGCTCGAGGCCACCCGGCTGATCAGGAAAGAGCTGCCGAATTCGCAAGTCATCATCATCAGTCAAAACGATCCTGCCGTGGCTCGCCGTCAGGCTCATGCCGTCGGCGCGGTTGGGCATATCGCCAAGTTATCTCTCAGCGAAGAACTACTGCCCACTCTCGACAGAATTGTAAACCAACAAGAAAACGCGGCGTCGCCCGCTTCTGAGGAGCGGGAAGTGGATTCCACCATTCCCATCTGGCTTGCCGGCGGCGGGGAATTGTCCAAATTGATTTGGAATCACGATTGGAGAAAGTCACCCTTGGGGCCGATCGGAAAGTGGCCGCAAAGTTTGAAAACTTCTCTCAGCCTGATTCTGAATTCCCAGCACCCCATGTGGATCGGATGGGGCCCGGATGTCACATTTTTTTATAATGACGCCTATGTCCAGGTGTTGAGCTTGGCGAAGCACCCGAATGCGCTGGGCAGGCCGGCGGCCCAGGTTTGGAGCGAGGTCTGGGACATTTGCGGGCCTCTGGTTGACAAAGTTTATGGGCAGGGGGAGGCGTCCTTTCTGGACGATATCCGGTTCTTCATGAATCGTGGAGACATTCTGGAGGAGAGCTTTTACTCGTTTTCATACAGTCCCATCCGCGACGAATCGGGAAATGTCGCCGGTCTTTTTTGCCCGACAACCGAAGTAACCCCCAGGGTGATCAATGCGCGCCGGCTGCGCACGCTGGCGGAACTTTCCGACAAGTCATTGACGCAAAAAACGGAAGAATCCGCCTGCTCCTCCGCCATCGCTACACTGGCTAAAAATCCCGACGATATTCCTTTTGCCCTGCTCTACATTTTTAATGGGGAAAATAAAACGGCCCGATTAGAACAAGTGAGCGGGCTCCCGGAAGGAAAATCGGATTTAACCCCCGCATCGATCGATTTGTCCGATGAAAGCGGGAGTCCTGCTTTGTGGCCCATCGCTGCCGTCGTGGAGTCGGATCAGTCCCAGGTTATTTCGATTCAGGGAATGGCCGGTTTACCGGCGGGGCTTGCGAATCAGCCGCTGCACGAAGCGATTGTCCTCCCCGTGACTTCTCGAGGAGAAGACCGGCCGCTGGGTGTTCTGGTTGCCGGAATCAACCCAACGCGGAGGCTCGACGCCGATTATCGGACTTTCTATGAATTGATCGCGGGGCAAATCGCCACGGCCATTCAGAATGCGCGATCCGCTGAAGAAGAAAGAAACCGCCTGGAAGCACTGGCGGAAATCGACCGCGCGAAAACTGTATTTTTCAGCAACGTCAGCCACGAATTCAGAACTCCGCTCACTCTGATGCTGGGCCCAGTGGAGGAATTGCTGGCCCGAAGCCACACAGACCTCTCCCCTTCAGCGAAAAGTCAGCTGGAACTGGTCAATCGCAACGGCTCGCGCCTGCTTCGGCTGGTGAACACTTTGCTCGATTTCTCGCGAATCGAAGCAGGCCGCATGCAAGCCAGGTATCAGCTTACGGACCTTGCGGCTTTCACCGCGGAGCTTGCAAGCGTGTTTCGATCGGCCACGGAAAGAGCGGGATTAAATCTGGAGATCGATTGCGAAAAACTCGTTGAGCCGGTCTACGTAGACCGGAATATGTGGGAAAAAATAGTACTCAACCTGATTTCGAATGCATTCAAATTTACATTTGAGGGAAGCATATCGGTAAGCCTGAAACAGGCCGGAAATTCCGTTGAATTAAGAGTAAGCGACACGGGGGTTGGAATTCCCAAACGTGAGCTGCCTCGCCTGTTCGATCGTTTCCATCGCATTGAAAACGCTCGCAGCCGGACACATGAAGGAAGCGGAATTGGCCTGGCTCTGGTGAACGAACTTGTCCAGCTTCATGGGGGTTCCGTGAGCGTCGAGAGCGTTCCGGAGCGGGGAAGCACGTTTACGGTGAGCGTCCCGGTGGGAAATGCGCATCTGCCCGCCGATCAAATAGGGGGGGATCGTAGTTTCACTTCGACGAATGTGGGCGCCAATCCGTTTGTGGAGGAGGCTCTGCGCTGGCTTCCCGATAAGCAGACACAAGACGCCAGGGAGGAGATCCCGTCGGACGAGTTGATTCCTTTTCCATGCCCTCCCGTTTCAGAGGATGGCGCTGAATCCGGGCACCGTCCTTTTATCCTGGTCGCCGATGATAATGCCGACATGCGACAGTACCTTGTCCGTCTGCTGGCCGAGCGCTATGAAGTCCAAAGCGTCCCCGACGGCCAAGCCGCTCTGGATGCGATCCGAGTGCGGCAGCCGGAACTTGTGCTAACCGACGTGATGATGCCCCATCTGGACGGATTTGGCCTGCTCCGCGAATTACGTTCGGATCCATCGACCAGGACGATTCCGATCATCGTACTCTCCGCGCGTGCCGGGGAGGAATCCCGCGTGGAGGGCATGGAAAAGGGCGCCGACGATTATCTGATCAAGCCATTCAGCGCTCGAGAACTGCTGGCGCGCGTACAAACCCATCTGGAATTGGCCCGCATTCGTAAACAATCCGAGCAGGCTCTTTCACAACGCACCGCGCAATTTGAAACTCTTTTCAACGAAGCGCCGTTGGGCGTTTATCTGGTGGACGCGGACTTCCGGCTTCGTGAAGTGAATCCGACCGCCCGGCGCATGTTCGGAGATATCCCCTCTCTAATCGGCCGTGATTTTGAAGAGTTGATTCATATCCTGTGGCCCGCGGCTTACGCGAAAGAAATCGTGGAACGATTTCGCCACACTCTCGAGTCAGGAGAGCCCTACGTTGTTCCCGAAAGAATTGAAAATCGCGCCGACCGCGGGAACGAGGAAATCTATGAATGGCAAATTAACCGGATTTCCCTACCCGACGGGCGATATGGAGTCGTTTGCTATTTTCGGGATATCGCAACCCAGGTTCGCACCCGTGAAGTTCTTCGCGAGAGCCAGGACCGCTTGCGCCATATGGGCGCCATTGTGGATTCTTCAAACGATGCCATCATCAGCATGAACCTGGAAGGCGCGATCACCAGTTGGAACGGAACCGCTGAACGCATGTTTGGCTATACTGCGAAAGAGGCGGTGGGACAGCACATTCGCTTGATTATTCCGGCCGAACGCCTGAATGAAGATGTCGGGATTCTGGAACGCATCAAGCGCGGCGATCGAGTCGAGCACTTCGAAACCGTCCGTGTGCGCAAAAATGGAGAA
The DNA here is from genome assembly GCA_963788335.1 of Terriglobia bacterium. Classification (GTDB taxonomy): domain Bacteria; phylum Acidobacteriota; class Terriglobia; order Acidiferrales; family UBA7541; genus Palsa-360. The sequence goes on along the minus strand of CAWBGM010000018.1, from coordinate 726,386 downwards.
CGGATCGATATTTCGCTCACCATTTCGCCCGTGAGGGATGCGGAAGGCCGAATCATGGGGGCTTCGAAAGTGGCTCGCGACATTACGGAGCGCAGACGGACCCAGGAAGCTTTGCGCCAACAGGAGCGACGCCTCAGACTGGCGACCGAAGTTGCCGAGCTCGGTATCTGGCATTGGTACCCGGATAAAGACGAGGTTGTGTGGGAAAATGACCGAATCTACGAGATCATGGGCAGAACCCGGGAAGAGGGGCCACTAAACTCCGCCGAGTTTATCCGTACAGTTTTGCACGCGGACGATCTGGAAGCCCACCAGCGTACGCTCGGCTACTCCGTCATGACGGGGGAGCGCTTTTTCTTTCAGGGCCGAATAAAACGCAAGGATGGGACGATCGGTTGGGTGGAGTTGAACGGCCAGATCGAGCCTCAATCCAAGGGCGCGCTTCGTCGGATGCTCGGGACGGCAGTGGATGTGACCCAGCGGAAGCAAGCCGAGCAAATATTGCTCCAGCACCGGGAGCGCATCGATCTGGTGGCTCAAGCGGCCAATGTCGGGTTTTGGTTCTGCGACCTTCCCTTCGATAAATTGAACTGGGACGAACGCGTTAAGGAACATTTTTATCTTCCTCCCGACGCTGAAGTAACAATCGACACGTTCTTCGAGCAGTTGCATCCCGACGATAGAGAGCGGACGCGCCATGCCATTGCCGCGAGCAATGCGAATGATATCCCGTACGACATTGAATTTCGGGCTGTAGCCCGCGATGGGCGCGTCAAATGGATTCGCGCCATGGGGCGCACGTTTTACGATGCCAAGCGGCAGCCCATAAGGTTTGACGGCATAACTCTGGATATCACGGAACGCAAGCGAGCCGAACAGCGAGAGCAGAAAATCATAATGGAAACCGTTGCGGCCACGGCAAAATTTCGGGCTGTGTTTGAGCAAACCCCCGTTTTTGCTGTGATTATGGCGCTCGATGGGACTGTGATTGACGCCAATCGGCTGTCCCTGGAAGCCTGCGGTTATCGCGAGGATCAGGTCCTGGGGCGCCTGTTTTGGGAGACGGGCTGGTGGAGAGTTTCGAAGGATGTGCAGTCCAAAATACGAAAGGCTACCGCTCTGGCGGCAAAGGGGATTCCGAGCCGGGAAATCTTGAAGTATTACTGGGCCGATGGCACGGAGCATATTGTCGATTTCGCGATTCACCCCATCGTCGATGAGCGAGGCAATATTCTTTTCCTTCATCCCACCGGCGTGGACATTACCGATCTGAAGCGCGCCGAGGAAAACTTCCGCACACTGGCGGAAACTTTGGATGCCGAGGTGCGCGCGAGAACAAGGGAGCTCGAAGAACGCAATCTGGATGTGTTGAATCAATCCGGGCGGCTTCGGGATTTATCACATCGCTTGATACAGATTCAAGATGAGGAGAGACGTCATATTGCACGGGAGCTGCACGATAGCGCCGGGCAAACGCTTGCCGTTCTTGGCATGAACCTGCAGACACTCATGCAAAAAGTCGGAAGCAGGGTTCCCGATGTCATGAAAGTTGCGGAAGAAAGTCAGCAGATGGTCCGCGAATTGAGTAACGAAATCCGAACGACTTCCTACCTGCTGCATCCGCCGCTGCTGGACGAAACGGGAATTGGCGAGGCTCTTCGCTGGTTTATTGAAGGCCTGATGGACCGCAGCGGTATGAATATCACACTGGCAATTTCCGAAAATTTTGGAAGGCTAATGCGTGAAATGGAACTTGCGATTTTTCGCATCGTTCAAGAATGTCTGACAAACGTGCACCGTCATTCCGGAAGCAAATCCGCGGCAATCAGGATATCTCGGGATGCCCGAATGGTTTCCGTCGAAGTGGAAGACCAAGGGAAGGGCATATCGCGTGAAAGACTGTTGGAACTCCAATCCCAAGGGACCGGCGTCGGCATCCGAGGCATGCGCGAACGGGTCAATCGCTTCGGAGGCGAAATCCGAATACACTCGGAGGGCGCAGGGACCTCCATCATCGTTTCTCTTCCCTTAGTCGATTCGGCTCTCATCGCTCCCCAAGCAGCCGTGCGCCAGGAGCAAGCGACAGAATAAAAACTCTTCACTTGCCGGCAAAGCCGGCTTGCGAGTTTTTGCTTTCTAGAGCCGGACCGCGCCCAGCAAATAGAGAACCAGGACAATCACCAGAACAGTTCCAAGAATGCCCAGGCCGCCTCCCGCTCCCCACCTGGAGTAGCCGTAATATCCCCCTCCACCGCCAAACAGCAGAATGAGCAAAATAATTAGAATTAGCATAGTCAATCTCCCTTCGGTCAGATGTATGTAACGGCTCCATTTCCCGGCGGTTGCGCAATCGCTTTTGGTTACGGGGCGGACGGCCGGAGCGGTCGTTCCTACACTTTTAGAGCCCTTTTAAGGAATGTGAGCGGCGCTCCGATCAAATGACATCCGCGAAAATCATGATGATCACAATCAGCAGGATCAATCCAAGCCCTCCGCTGGGGTAATAGCCCCATCCGGCGCTGTACGGCCAGGCGGGCAACGAGCCAAGCAGGAAGAGCACCAAGAGGATAATCAGCACAGTCCGCAGCATTTTACCTCCGTATCTACTCGTCTAGAAATTCGTGATCGCCGCTACCGCCGGCACCCAGAACAATTATCACGAACATAAAAAATCGGTAGTCCGGCAAAGAGTGTAAAAAGTTCGGTGAAAATACTGAAAGCCGCGCTTTCGCGCATAATTTTCTTTTCTGAGTTCTGCATACACGATGGCCGGACGGAAATTTACACCGTTCACTCGATAGCTGTCCGTCTTCCATTTCTTCAATATGCCCAGCGGTAAGTGACTTTCTTAGGAGGTTCAAATGGAGAAAAACACATTGAGGGAGCTATATCTCGAAGAGCTTCGGGATATCTATGACGCGGAAAATCAGTTGATCAAAGCCCTGCCGAAAATGGCCGAGGCGGCCACGTCCGAGGATCTGCGGTCCGGGTTCGAACAGCATCTGGAACAGACCAGGGAACACGCGCGGCGGATCGAGCGGATCTTTTCCAATCTGGGTGAAAAACCGACCGGGAAGAAATGCAAGGCGATGCAAGGGCTGGTCGCCGAAGGGAAAGAGATGATCGACGATGAGGATATCGAAGGCGAAGTTAAGGATGCCGGATTGATTTCCTCGGCTCAACGCGTCGAACATTATGAAATCGCGGCATACGGAACCGTTCGTACTTACGCCTCGATCCTCGGGGAAGGGGACGCCGCTTCGTTACTCGAGCAAACATTGAAGGAAGAAAAAGAGACGGACGAAAAGCTGTCGGAACTCGCGGAAGGAATCAACGCCGAGGCGTCCGAAGCGGAATCCGGAACGACCGCCGATCGCAGGGGCTCGAACCGCAATGCCAAGGCGGCGCGCTCCTGACCAAAGCAGACAATTTTCTCCTTGCGGGGAATGCCCTCGAATACGGAAGTTGATGGAATGAACTAAATCGCTATAAAGGAGACCTTAGAATGCGAGAAAAAAAGAGTTCTAGCGACAAGACCCAACGCTCCAACGGCCATACGAAGACGTCCAAGCGGACGGAGAATCCCTCCGGCCACAGCCGCCAGTCTTCCGGCAATCCATCGGGAACAACCGGCGGCTCCAGCAAATCGGAAAACAGATGAACGTGTTGTGCGGAGGCGAAACGGGGAGCGCGGGAATGGCTCCCCGTTTTTTTTTACGCACGCCGGTGCCTACAGGTTTTTCTCACTTCGTCTACATACCGCGCCGGATTGCGGAGTTTACAGATGGGGAATAATGTGCGCCTGTGATGAACGCTTCCTGTCGATTCGGAGTCGCCAGGTTTAAAAATTTCAAAACAAAGGTGACGAAGCCAATGCCCACGATCACGCGAACTGCCCGAAACAAATTCGACCTCCTCGAAAAAAAAATGACGGCGCAAAGAGATCAACTTCGCGACCGAATTGGCGGACACCGGCTGGAAGTGGTGGTGGATCGCGAACCGGACGATGAGGCTGCCAAGGCCTACGAGAACGTCTCGCAGGAAATGCTGGTCAGGACACTGGAACGCGAGCGCAGGACCCTCCGCGAAATCGAGTCGGCGTTGGAGCGGATCAAAAAAGGCGAATACGGAATTTGCGCTTCCTGCGACGCAACGATTTCAGTGGCGCGACTGGACGCCCTTCCCTGGGCCCGATACTGCATACATTGCGCCGAACTTCTCAAGAATCCCAACGCGTTTCGCGCGGCATCCTAGCGATGGTTGAAATGAACTCAAAAACATTGCACCGGAATGGGAACGCTACAGCCTCGAAAAATATTAAATACAGGGAAGGCTGTATATCCACGAGCACCGGACTAAGGATACAAATTAAGAGGGTGAAGGGTATCCATCGACCGGCTGGAGTGCGTTTCCGCTCAATCTATGGATTGTAAAGGGGTTAGTGGTCGATCCTGGCGATGCCATTAAATTTTGAAACTGAGGGAAGATGATGGGAACACTTAGAATCCTTGTAGCTGACGATCATGATCTGGTTCGCCGCGGGCTCAGGACACTTCTGGAGGCTCATCCCGGATGGAAGGTCTGTGCCGAAGCTCACACTGGACGTGAAGCGGTTGCGATTGCTGAAGAAATGCGTCCGGACATTGCCATTATGGATATCAGCATGCCCGAATTGAACGGAATCGAAGCCGCCAGGAAAATAAAGAAGCTTTCCCCGAATACGGAGATGCTCATTCTGTCCATGCATCAGACAGACCAGCTCATCCGTGAAATTATTGAGGCCGGAGCGAAGGGCTACATCGTAAAGTCCGATTCGGACCGAAGCCTCGTGGCCGCAGTGGAAGCCTTAGCGCTCCACAAGCCTTTTTTTACCTCCTGCGCGACCGAGATTATGCTGGGGAGCATCCGGTCAAACGGAGTGATTTCCGACATCGCGAAAACAGTTCGGGATCGTCTTACGCCGCGCGAGCGGGAAATCGTCCAGTTGCTTTCCGAAGGCAAGAGCAGCAAAGAAGTAGCCGTTACGCTGGGTATCAGCGTAAAGACTTCGGAAACGCATCGAGCCAATATCATGCGCAAGCTTGAAATCCATTCCGTCAGCCAGCTTGTCCGGTACGCGGTGCGGAATCAGATCGTGGAAGCATAGCCGGGTAAATTATGCGGGCCGCTGTTCTTCCGCGAGGCCCCTTGTGCAGCGCAATGTGGTCTGCAAATGTATTTCAAGTATATGGGATTCGGCAGTTTGGATGGCCGAGTTTCGGCGCACCGTCGAGCGCGCTCAGGGCAATGGATTACGATCTTTCGAACATTTTTCCCTCCGCCGAAGAATTTACGCCATGAGAACCACGGATTGCATTTCGTCTCGATGTAAATTCTTTGATTGCAGCTATGTCGCTCGTATCAATTCTGGCCCTTTTCTTGCCTTAATCAAGCGGAAATGAAAACTTGTAGTGGGGAGTTTACGATGGATCTTCCGATAAATAGAAAGAGAGCCATTAGCCTGTTGATTGTGCTCGGGACGATCCTGGTGACAATCGCCACCTGGGATATGCGCGAAAAGGACTCGAATTGAGCGATTGCATCGATTGCACCGGTTGCATCGGAGCTTTCGCGGGCGGGGCCGCCGAGAGTCAAGCGGCGGAATGGTTAGCAAGACCTTTGATTGCGGAAACTAACTCGCTTCCCACTGCGGATTTGGTAATCAAGTGACTGGCGCCGGCTTCCCGCGCCGCTGCGCGTATTTGTGAGGAATCGTGCTGAGTCACGATTATAATCTGAGTCTCGGGAAATTTATTCTTGATAAGTCGAGTCGCCTCCAGGCCATTCAATCCGGGCATGGTGACATCGATAACCACGACGTCAGGCCTGAGGGCCTCGCATTGTTTCACCGCATCGAGACCGTCCGAAGCCTCGCCGCAAATTTCCCACTCGGGCTCCAGCAGGGCCCGAAGTCCACGCCTGAAGATTTCATGATCGTCGACGATTAAGAGCCGAATGTTTTTCATTGGATTTCAAAAGTCCATGACTTTTGCTTAAGAAGACAGGACGGGGACACCCTCTCGTTAATGGCTTTGAACCTGAAAAAGATCGTCAGGAGCATCCCAACCTGCATCGGCCATACCCCGGGAAGCGGCTAAACAGAATTACATTTTACTAATATTCAGTAGCGAATGAAATCGGGAATCGCAGGATTATTGCACTTTTGTGGCTCATCGGTTAAGGCGGAAACGCAGCCGCAATCGCATGTGGGGCATGCCGCGAGCCAGTTAAGTCAGGGAAGAAAAAGAAACCACCGCCAGGTTTGTCCGACGCGCAGATACCTCCCTGAAGAGATCTATATAAGCAATGAAATATACGTTCAGTCCCAGGGTACGGCCCAATGTCTCCTGGCGGCCAGGCCCACTCGGGATGCTTGCCACCCGCACACGCACTGAATTAAATAAGTTTGCGTATCCGTTTCTTCTAAATTCTGTTCGTTGGTTGAAATAGCCACCGGTATCGGGTGCCGGCATTCGGTGCATTGAAAAAGGAAGATATGAACGTACGGTCCAGGATTGGCATCCACTGTAACCTCCCGTTTCACGAACTCGGTCCCTGGTTCTCAAAAGTTTTCACATCGTCAAGCTTATATTTTGCCCGTGGAGAGACCCATCCGGTGGGTACTGAACCTTTAGAAAGAATAGTCCTTAGAAAAATAATCGTGGAATTCGTAGAAGTTACACGGCAGGCAAGTTATTGAATTTGTTGGCCGTAGCTCGTAAAGAGACGCCCGGACGCACAGCCGCTTAAGATAGTATCCGCAAAGCTAGATGGTCACGTTTTTAAGTAACCTCTTCATTGTAGCGGTCTCCGCCGTGCCTTTCTTTGCCGGCATTGCCATTCATATGATCGGAATCTGTCCGTCGGAACCACTTCACCCTCCAGCTATTCCGATTTTGTTCTAATGGCATTCGCCGATTTTCGAAATCCTCTCTATGGAGGATTATTGGCTCGTTACGCCATCGGGAAGGAGGCAAGATGGAGTTCCAATCCCCAGAGACAAAAGGTGGCCAAGACCGCATCGCAACGGTCGACGAAGTTCGAACGGCCATTTCGCTATTTCCCGAATACCTGGCTGAAGTCCCGGATCAGTCTTTGTGGGAAGTGCACTCCGACCTTGGCGGCTTTCTCCGGATTGATTTGCAGGAAATTGAAATTGTAACTTTGAGAGGACCGAAAACAAGAGCGAATTAGGAAGCTTCGCGGGACCGACCGTGTGCTGTATCCGGTAACCCAGTACTTGAGCAACGTTTAGAAACTACATGATTCACCCGATGGGGCGCTTGACATTAAAGGGACGATAATTTCACCGAATCTGGCGCAATATTTTTTTTGAGACAAGAGGCGGCGCAAGATGTCATCCAAAGCATTACAACTGAGATTGGGCCGAAAAACAACCGTGCTGCAGCGTTTTCGGGGTGAAACGAGCCTCGCTAGTGTTGATTTGAACCGTGAACTCCGGCAAAGCCAACTCCCAGTAAACGGTCAAAGCAGGATCCCCCGAAAATCCCAAGAAAAACTCATTTCCGCGATCGTCACCCAAGATAAAAATCTCGCCCAAATTCTTCATCATCTCGAAGAGGTCCTGGAATCGCTTAAATCGGGCCCTCCCGACATCCAAGCCGTCAGTGAAGCACTGCAACGCGCGGTGTTAAGCGCCGTCAAGCAGTCGACTTTCGACAGGGAATTGAGATCCCTCGCGCTGGTGGACGAACTCACATCGCTTTACAACCGTCGCGCTTTTTTTGCGCTGGCGGCGCAGCAGATGCGAGTGATGCGTCGAAGCGGACAGGGCCTGCTCTTGTTCTTTGCGGATGTCGATTGTTTGAAGGAAATCAACGATCGGTACGGCCACAGGGAGGGAGACCGCGCGCTGATCCGCGCCGGATCCTCTCTGGTGCGCACCTTTCGCAAGTCCGATATTGTCGCTCGATTAGGAGGAGATGAATTTGCAGTCCTGGCTTTGGAAGCTTCCGGTCAGGGACAGAACGCAATCCTTCGCCGTTTGGAAGACCACATCCGCGCGTCGGGAGCCGAGGAAACCCGTTATGCGCTTTCCATCAGTGTGGGTATGGTTCGGTTTGATCCGAAGAACCCCGCTTCACTGGAAGACCTCATCATGCAGGCCGATCAATCGATGTACGAAGTGAAGAAAAGCCGCCGTCGCGGAGAGACCAGCGTTCCCTAGCGGGATGGAATGAATCCGTGTCCTGCCTGGAAGAATTGAGGATCCGATGATTTCGAATCACATAGCCATCCATGATAGGGAATTACTCAAAACCAGTTCATTCCAAATTGAAATATTCGAGCTATGCACTTTATGCGGCGCACGCTTCGGCATCGGATATTTCGGGCCCTCCGTAGCCGAATTACATCCGTCAGAAGACGTGGAGGAGTTGCCGCGCAAGTTGACTGAAATCCTGACCAAAGATCACAGGCAGGAGCGCCAACACCGGAATGTCATCGACCTCAATTATTAAATCGTGTTTGCCGGAGCCCGCTATTCGAAGCTACCCGTGGTTCAAGATCCTTGGAACAATTCGATTCGCTAATCTCGATTCTGAAAAAGGAGGAGCAATGATCGCAAACGGCAGAGTGACAGGCGTGATTGCCCTGATCGCGGTGGGAATCATTACGGGATGTTCGACGGCAGCCACGAAATCCCCGGATGTCGCTGGAGCCATCCGGAGGGATTTGGATCAAGCTCATCTCGGAGACGTCGGTGTAAGCCAGGATCGTGACAAGGGAGTTGTGGCGCTGAATGGAAAAGTCGCTTCGGATGCCGACAAATCCGAAGCGGAAACCATTGCGAAGTCGGACGCCCCCGGGCAAGTCGTGGCCGTGGAAATCGCCGTGATCCCTCCAGGTTCGGACAATGCCAAAGCGGTAATTTCGGATCTGGACAAGGGAATCGATAAAAATCTGGACGCAGCTCTCTTGCTCGCAAGGCTTGAAAAAGGCGTTAAGTACGATGTGAAGAACGGAGTCGTGACGTTGAAGGGAGACGTGAATTCGGAAAATAAACGAGCGAGAGCTGAAAAAATAGCCTCCGCTGTGCCGAACGTGCAGCAAGTGGTGAATGAGTTGGAAGTGAAAGATCAAAAAGCGACATCGACAGAATAGCGCACCATGCCGAACTATGGGGGTAAAAAGTATGTCTTCCGAAATTTTCCAAAATGCCGATCGTCCGCGCAAATTTCGAGTATTGGCGATGTGCTGGGTCGCCTACGGGCTCCTTTCCGTTGCCACCGCCATCTGGTTGGCGATCTTCGTGAATACGGCGACGGTGATGTTTGGGGCGTTGCTGAACCGTGTGCCCGATCCATTTACCATGATGAGCGCGTTTCATTTTATCTACTGGATCCTTGCCATCATTTCGGGGGCGAGTGGCGTTCTTGGAATTCTCGCCGGCTGCGCAATTCTTACGGCGCATCCCTCCGGACGCATCCTCGCGATCGTTGCGAGCTTTTTCTCGTTATCCTTCATTCCGCTGGGAACCACGCTGGGCATATTCACCATCATTGAAATGCTCGCAATTTCACCGACACCCTTGCAGGAGGCCCATTCAGAACTCCGAACCCCTTATCTGAAACACCCGCCTCTCGCCTCATCCCGGTAGGTCAGCACAGAGGCAAAACGGACGAAGGGCGGGGCCACAAGAAATACAGCGGTCCCGGATTTGGTCTATTTTCAGCGCGGGTCTTTCGATGCGGGGAAGCGAAGCTCAGCCGACGTGTATTCTGGAAAAGTTTGAAATAAATCCAAACACTTGCAACAGCCACACAATAACCGCGATGACCACCACTGCGTTCAGAATCGATTTAATGGACGCGGCCATGGGGACATATTGATTGATCAACCACAAGATCATTCCGATGACAATCAGGATCACGAGAACTTGAACGAGGGGCACGAGTCATCTCGCTTTCTTGCGGGAGAGGACGAGTCGGATGCCAGCCCAGCCCTCTTTTAGCTTCCAAATGCCCTCTCCCTGATCTTCATATTAGAATTTATTCAAGTTACAACCAATACGATGAATCGGGTAGGCGAGTCGGTATAGCTATGTAGAATTCCGGAAAGCAGCTTAGCATTGCGCCAATTCCCCGGCGGATTGACTACCAGTTAGCGCGCCCCAATTTACACCCTTCCCTTGATGGCATCAAAAGCGATCCCACGCTAATTTCGGTCGTGCAGGGAAGACGATCGAGTTGATCGATTGAATTTTGTTCATTCAAACTGCGGAGGCAAGAACAATGAACCGAATGTTGAACAGGAAATACTTCTCGTTTGTGCTGGCAGCAGGACTCTTCACGGGCGTTGGTTTGTTCGCCACCCCGAGTCCCGGTCCTGGCCGCCCATTCACAGCAGGCGGATAACAGCAGCATGAACAAAGGCGACGCCGACAAGGGTGCAGTCACCGCGGACCAGCAGAAAATGAACTCCAGCGACCGCATGATTGTTCAAAGGATTCGTTCGGAGGTCGTCAAGGATAAATCACTTTCCACCTACGCGCACAACGTCAAAATCATAGCGCAGGGCGGAAAGGTGACTTTGAAGGGCCCGGTGCGAAGTCAGGACGAGAAAGCCTCGATCGAAACGAAGGCCGCTGCGATCGCGGGGGAAGGAAATGTAACGAACCAGATCGACGTTGTACCGCCCAAGTCTTGAAATTCGGCGGCTTCGCAGAAAGTCAAAAAAAGGAGAAAAACGATGGCGAGTAAAAAAACAGCGGTGTTCGCAATTTATTCCACTCGCGCTGGCGTGGAACAAGCGGCCGACATTTTGACAAAATCCGGATTTCCTGTTACAGGTATATCTGTACTCCTTCCTGAGACTCTGGGATCCAGGGACATCGGAACAGAGAAAGCAACCAAGGCGCCGGAAGGCGCAACGACGGGAGCCGGATCGGGCGCCGTATTGGGCGGAACTCTCGGTTTGCTTGCCGGCATGGGTGCACTGGCGATCCCGGGCGTTGGTCCGCTGATTGCCGCCGGGCCGATCATGGCGGCTCTGGCGGGTATTGGGGTGGGAGGCGCAATTGGGGGCATCACGGGCGCTCTGGTGGGAATGGGAATTCCCGAGTACGAGGCGAAGCGCTACGAAGGCCATCTGCAGAAAGGTGGAATCCTCCTCTCAGTGCATTGCGACACTTCCGAGGAAATTGACAGCGCGAAGGAAATTCTGGAGCGCACAGGCGGCCAGGATATTTCCTCGACGGGAGAGTCGTCCACAAACTCAGAAACGTCCACGGAACCCAGGGTTCGCCGAACCTCCTCCGGCGGCTATTAGATTGGGCACGGGAGGAAGAGCCTGCCGGCTCTTCCTTCCCATGCATTCCCGGGAATTCGAAAATCGTGGTGGCCCGCAGTCTATGCCGTCCGAATGCATCTTGGGCTTACTTCGCGATTTAGTTGGACCGCCCCACAGTAGCCTTTTAAAAGAAGTGAATCGACAAAAAAGCGCGTGGCGGTTGGAAGAAAGACGGGGACGATGTCCGTGCGAACGGATATCAGGGCTTGAATAAAACAAGGCTCAACGACGATGGGAATTTCATGGCGGGCGACTGTGGGAGCCGACAGTCGGTGAAGAGATTCAACGTATTCGCCTCTAACGATTCCGTTTTAATCTCGCCCCTCCTTTCAGTACTGATATGGACAAACGCTCGGGAATAAAAAATCGATTTAAATTGCAGTTCGTAGCCCCTGATTTACACAGGTAAGTATGACGAATGCCACCCCAGCCTCACAGACGTCTGTTGAACCGGAAGAGCCAATACGTGGAGAGCTATTCAGCACCGAGAGACTCGAGCAGCACGCTGAAAGTCTTGCGGCAGCCCAGGTTGTTTCGGATCGGTTAGAAGGCGGGAGACCCCTTATTCCGCGCGTGTTGGAAAATGGCCGGGTCCTGCTCGAGTACTACAACGCAACGGCCAGCGCGATCCAGCGTGAAAAAACAATCACCCCCGCGGCCGAATGGCTGATCGATAATTTTTATATTGTCGAAGAACAACTACGCGAAATCCGCGATGACCTGCCGCAGGGATTTTACCGGAAATTGCCGAAGCTTAAATCGGGCCACCTTGCGGGGTATCCCCGTGTTTTTGGCGTTGCTTGGGCCTTTGTCGCGCACACGGACAGCCGATTTGAGCCGGAAATTCTGCGCCGCTTTGTAAATGCGTACCAGCGAGTGGAACCGCTCACAATCGGCGAGCTGTGGGCACTGGCCATTACCCTTCGCATCGTTCTCGTTGAAAATCTCCGAAGATTAGCGGAAAGCATCGTGCACAACCGCCGGGCGCGTGAGAAGGCCGACGCGCTCATCGACAGTCTGCTTGGAGTGGGAGATCAGCCGGCGATATCCCCCACTTTTTTGCGCCGGTTTGAGAAGGAACCCCTGGAAAGAGCGTTCGCTGTGCAACTCGTCCAACGACTTCGTGATTTAGACCCGAAGGTCGGACCAATCCTGTTATGGCTCGATAAGCGCTTGGATCTTCAGAGTACCACTCCGGACGAAATCGTTCGCGCTGAGCACCAGGACCAGACCGCGATGACCGTGTCCATACGCAACGTGATCACGAGTATGCGGCTGATGTCCGCTTTCGATTGGAACGATTTTTTCGAAAGCGTTAGTCTGGTCGACGAACGTTTGAGGGACGGCAGCCGTTTCGCGGAAATGGATTTCGCTACGCGCGATCACTATCGCCATGCCATCGAAGAACTTTCCAGAGGTTCCAAATACTCGGAGATCGAAATCGCGCAGCGCGCCCTGCAATGCGCCAATCAACCACGCATAAATCGGAATGGCCACCACCAAGACAGATTGGTGGCCATGAAGGATCCTGGGTACTATCTGATCTCGAAGGGGCGTCAGGCTTTCGAACGCGACCTTGGATACAAAGCGCCTTGGAGACAAAAGCTTCTTCGCCTCTACTTAAAAGCCGCGGTCCCCGGCTACCTCGGAACGATCCTGATGTTGAGCGGCGCCATCCTCGCGCCTGCACTGATTTATTCAAAAAATATTGGAGTCGCCACACCCTGTCTGATCTTCTTAGGCCTACTCGCGGCAATTCCCGCAATGGATTTGGCAGTTGCGATTGTAAATCGCGAGGTGATGGATTGGGTCGGGCCTCGACCACTTCCGCGCCTCAGACTCCGCGGCGGAGTTCCTGAAGAGCTCCGGACGGTCGTCGTCGTCCCCACTCTACTGACAAGTCTTAAAACCATAGCGGAGCAAGTAAACCGCCTGGAAGTGCATTTCCTGGCCAATCCCGATGGCGATCTTCGGTTTGCTTTGCTAACCGACTGGATGGATTCCAGTTCTGAAACGGGGGATGGCGACGGTGAACTTCTGACCGCGGTCAGCGACGGAATCTCCACACTGAATAAGCGTCATGGACCCGTTTCCGACGGCAGCGATCGCTTCTTCGTTTTCCATAGAAAGCGCGTCTGGAACGAATCCCAGGGAAAGTGGATGGGATGGGAACGCAAGCGCGGGAAACTTCATGAACTTGACCGTTTGTTGCGCGGGCATCTGGACACGACTTTTATCACTGTGGACGGAAAAGCCCCGAAAGTTATTCCCCGTGTCCGGTACGTTATCACGCTGGACGCAGACACTCGCCTCCCTCGGGACGCCGCGACGCGCCTTGTGGGAACCATGGCGCACCCCCTCAACCAACCTCAATTTAGCGTCCGCGACGGGCGTGTCGTTCACGGCTACTCGATTGTTCAGCCCAGGATCACCCCGACTCTTCCCGCCAATCGGGATGGATCCATTTACCAGGTAATCTTTTCCGGCCCGAGTGGCATGGACCCCTACGCGTTCGCAGTTTCAGATGTCTATCAGGATCTATTCGAAGAGGGAAGCTACACCGGGAAGGGTATTTATGACATCGACGCTTTCGAACAGGCGCTCGACGGCAACGTTCAAGAAAACACACTGCTGAGCCACGATCTTCTGGAAGGTATTTTTGCGCGTGCCGCACTGGCTTCCGACATAGAATTGTTCGAAGATTTTCCCTCGCATTACGGGGCTGCCGCGGCACGCCAACATCGCTGGGCCAGAGGCGACTGGCAGCTGTTGCCCTGGCTGCTTGGAATGGGCGGGTCGTCCAAGGATCGTTCCCGAGATTTTAAAATTTCATTGATCAGTCGATGGAAAATGCTTGATAACCTGCGGCGCACCCTCTCAGCGCCTGCAGCGTTCCTGACCATGACTCTCGGTTGGTTCATCCCGGGTATGCCGCCCTGGTTATGGACCGTTTTCGTTTTATTGACCATAGCGATCCCGCCTCTGCTGCCTTTTCTAGGCGGTCTCAAGCCACGACGCAAGGGAATTTCAACGAGAAGCCACATTCGCGCAGTCTTTTCGGATTTCTCACTGGCGTTGTCGCAAACCGGACTGGCGATCACATTCCTTGCCGATCAGGCCTGCCTTATGTCCGACGCGATCGTTCGTACGCTGGCCCGTATATTCATCACGCGCAGAAATTTACTGGAATGGGTGACTGCGGCGCAATCGAAACGCGCCGCGAGTTTAGATTTGGTTCACATCTGCGGACGGATGATCAGGGGCGTTGCGCTCGCCGTGGGCGTCCTCCTGATTGTCGTTTGGCAGGGTCATCAGGCGGTCCCCGTGGCTTTGCCATTTATTGTTTTGTGGGTTTTGGCCCCGGTGGTCGCCTACCGTATCAGCTTGCCCCCGCGGCTAACGGAGATAGAGCCTTTGTCCGTGGAGGAAAACCAGACACTTCGTTTATTTTCGAGACGGACGTGGCATTTCTTTGAAACTTTCGTGACCAACGAGGATCATTCGCTTCCTCCGGATAATTTTCAGGAGGATCCGAAGCCGGTCGTCGCTCACCGGACTTCGCCCACTAATATTGGTCTATATCTTCTCTCCGTGATTGCCGCGCGAGATTTTGGGTGGGTGGGCGCCCTCGACGCTGTGGATCGACTGGAAGCGACAATGACGACGTTGAACCACATGGAGATGTTCAATGGGCATTTCTACAATTGGTACGACACGCTCGACTTGCATCCCCTGGAGCCGAAATATGTTTCCACGGTAGACAGCGGAAATCTTGCCGGGCACTTCATCGTTGTTTCCAATAGTTGCCGTGAATGGATACGCCGGAAGTTGTTCGGGCCGCACGTCTTGGCGGGAATGAAGGACACGATCCTTCTCCTGAAAGAGGAGCTGACCAACGCCGTAAAAGCGCGCCAGGGCTTGACCGTGACGCAGAAGCAGTTTAGCAACGCGATTGACTTGCTTTTGACGCTGCTCGACCGTCGCCCCGTTGACGCAGTGGACTGGGCTCTTTTGCTGGGCAATTTGAAATCCGGAGCGCAAACCCTCGACGATATTGCCAGAGCGTTGGGCCAGGAACAGGGAGATCCGGAGACTTCGGAATTACTGGTTTGGGCGACCGCCGCACGAACCTGCATCGAAAGTCACGCTCGCGATCTAAAAATTCTAAATCCGTGGGCGAGCCTGAGTTCAAAACGAATTTTGGAGATTCTCGAAAGCTTGTCCAATGAACTCCCGGAATGGACAAGGCTTTCATCATTGCTTAGTGAGGAGCCAACCCTGGAAGGTGCGGCCGATCACTTCAAGACCGTCTCCGAAGAGTTTGCGACGATTCGCGAGCGAGTGCTGCGAGATTCGCCGACCAACAGGGAATTATTGAACAAGATCGATGACCTTAGTAGTGCGGTTTCAATTTCGATCCAGGGATCCTCTGAACTGGTACGACGCCTGCGGAGTTTGGCGCGTTCCTCGGATGCCGTGTTTTCAGCGATGGATTTCAAATTTCTTTTTGACAACTCGCGTAAGCTGTTTTCAATCGGATATCGCGTTGCGGATGCAAGCCTGGATCCCAGTTGTTACGACCTACTTGCTTCTGAAGCGCGTCTGGCAAGTTTTATCGCTATCGCAAAAGGAGATGTTCCTTCCACGCATTGGTTTCAGATGGGACGTTTCATGACGCCCGTCGGGCGGGGCTCGGCTCTGGTGTCCTGGTCAGGCTCAATGTTCGAATATTTGATGCCGGCACTGGTGATGCGTTCGCCTGAAGGAAGCATGCTGAGCCAGACCTACAAGTATGTAGTCCTTCGCCAGATTGAATATGGATTCGAACGCTATGTGCCATGGGGTGTATCGGAATCCGCCTTCAATGCTCGCGATCTCAATTTAACCTATCAATATTCCAGCTTCGGCGTGCCAGGTCTGGGACTGAAGCGCGGGCTGAGCGAGGATATTGTTATTTCGCCTTACTCGACGGCGCTGGCGGCAATGGTCTATCCCGGCGCCGCTCTCAAGAATCTTCAGAAAATCGAAAAGATAGGGGGCCGAGGGAGATACGGATTCTATGAGGCGCTCGACTATACCAGTACACGGGTGCCCGAAAACAAAAACGACGCTGTCGTGTACGCCCATATGGCCCATCACCAGGGGATGTCTTTGGTATCCATGGCCAACGTCCTCGGAGATGGAATTATGAGAACCCGGTTTCACGCCGATCCGATCGTCCAGGCCACCGAACTCCTTCTGCAGGAGCGTACTCCCCGGGATGTGCTGGTGGCGCGACCCCGCGCCGAGGAAGTGTCCGCGGTCGCACAGGTGCGGGAAATGATTCCGCCGGTCGCTCGAAGATTTGACACGCCGAATGACGCGATGCCCCGAACTCAACTGCTTTCCAACGGCAGCTATTCCGTGATGGTGACAGCGGCTGGATCGGGCTACAGTCGCTGGCGCGATCTGGCGATTACCCGCTGGCGGGAAGATCTGACACGGGATTGCTGGGGAACCTATTTTTTCCTCAGGGATGTTCAAACCTCGACGGTCTGGTCGGCCGGCTACCAACCGACAGGAGTCGAGCCGGATGGGTATGAGGCGGAATTCTACGAAGATCATGTGGAATTTACCCGGCAGGACCTCAAGTTAACCACCAGACTCGAAGTTGTTGTTTCTTCGGAGGACGACGCGGAAGTCAGACGCGTTTCGATCACCAATCTCGGGGCACGCGCCAGGGATATCCAGGTGACATCCTACGCGGAACTTTCGTTGGCCCCACAGGCCGCGGACGCAGCCCACCCGGCGTTTTCAAATTTATTTGTGGAGACGGATTTTGTTTCAAATATGGGGGCCCTCCTTGCGACGCGGCGGAAACGGTCCCCGGATGAACCCTCGGTCTGGGTGGCTCATCTCCTTTTTGTGGAGGGAGAGACGGTGGGGGATTTGGAGTACGAGACGGATCGTCTCCGGTTTCTTGGGCGAGGACACAGTTCCCGAGATCCCTTATCGATTCATGACGGACGAAGCCTCTCCAACACGGTGGGCCCTGTGCTCGATCCCATCTTCAGCTTGAGACGCACGGTCCGTGTTGCTTCCGGAACCACAACGCATCTGGTATTTACAACCATCGCGGCTCCCACACGGGAGCAAGTTCTGGATCTCGCGGACAAATTCAGGGACGCGGGTTCCCATGAACGGACTCGGAATCTTGCCTGGACCCACGCCCAGGTACAGCTTCATCATCTCGGAATTGATCCCGATGAGGCGCATCTATTTCAGAGGCTGGCGAACTCGGTGATTTATTCGGATTCATCGCTCCGTCCACCTTCGGATCAATTGGGACATATCAATGTGGATATTTCCACGCTCTGGTCGCTGGGAATTTCCGGCGATCTGCCGATTGTTCTGGCCCGAATCGACAACGAAGAAGACATCGATACGGTCAGACAGTTGTTGCGGGCTCATGAATATTGGCGCACCAAGCAGTTGTCCGCAGACCTCATCATTATCAATGAGAAGCTCCCGTCATATATGCAGGACTTTCAAGGGTCGCTGGAAGGGCTGGTTCGTGCCAGTCAACTCAGGCTCTCGCCGGATACAGGAAATGCCAAGGGCCGCATATTTCTTATCCGGGGAGATTTGATCACCCCGCAGACCCGCGCACAGCTTCAAACATTTGCGCGCATCCTGATTCTTGGCCGCCGTGGCAATCTGGCGGAACAAATTGGGCGAACGCAACTTCGCGAACCTCCCTCCAGATCCGACGGAAACCGCTGGGCGCAGGAGGCAAAACGTCCCGACGATCCGCGGCCTGATTTGGATTTGCAATTCTTTAACGGATTGGGCGGTTTCGATAAGCAAGGCCGCGAATACGTGACCATCCTGGCGGAGGGACTGCGCACACCCGAACCATGGGTCAACGTAATTGCCAACCCGTCGTTCGGATTTCTGGTATCGGAGTCCGGTTCCAGTTTCACGTGGTCCATCAACAGCCATGAAAACCAGTTAACTCCCTGGTCGAACGATCACGTCACGGACTATTCGGGCGAAGTAATCTACGTTCGCGATGAATTAACAGGCGAAGTCTGGAGCCCCACGGCGCTGCCGATCCGAGATGAATCCGCCGTCTATATCGCGAGACACGGGCAAGGGTATACGCGCTTTCAACATGATTCCCATGGGATTTCCCATGATTTATTGCAATTTGTTCCTCATTCGGATTCGATCAAAGTTAGCCGTCTAACACTGCAAAATCGTTCTGGGCGGACCCGCCGTCTTTCGGTGACAGCTTATGTGGAATGGCTGCTGGGAAGTTCAAGAAGCGCGTCGGCGCCCTTTATCATTACCGAAGTGGATCGGGAATCAAAAGCCTTGTTTGCCCGGAGCGCTTTAAATAGCGAATTTGGCGGAAGGATTGCTTTTGCGGATCTCGCCGGCAGGCAAACCGCTTATTCCGGCGACCGTACGGAGTTTTTGGGCAGGAATGGGTCGCTTAAAAATCCCGCTGCTCTTGAGATCGGGGCTAGTTTGTCTGGAAAGGTGGGAGGGGGGCTGGACCCGTGCGGGGCGCTGCAAACTTCCATTGATTTGCGTCCGGGCGCGCGAGCGGAAATTATTTTTTTTCTGGGTGAGGCCGAAAACAGGGTTCAGGCGCGCGAATTGATTCACGAATATCGCCGAAAAGACCTCAATACCGTTTTGCTGGAAGTCACGGCGCGGTGGGATGAAACTCTCAATACGGTGCAAGTCACCACGCCAGACCCAGCCATGGACGTGCTCTGGAACCGATGGTTGCTCTATCAAACGCTGTCCAGTCGTGTCTGGGCTCGCGCTGGATTTTATCAGTTAAGCGGCGCCTACGGGTTTCGCGACCAACTTCAGGACGTCATGGCTCTTATGACAAGCCGTCGCGAACTCGTTCGAGAGCATCTTTTGCGTGCTGCTTCGCGACAGTTTGCCGCTGGAGACGTTCAGCATTGGTGGCATCCCCCGTCCGGGCGCGGCGTCCGAACACGCATTTCCGACGATCGGATTTGGCTGCCCTACGCCGTGGTAAATTTTATCGAAGCCACCGGGGATGCAAGTGTATTGGATGAGCAAGTTCCATTTGTCGAAGGAGAGGCGTTAGCGGCGGGACAACTCGAATCGTATTTTCAGCCGGCCGTATCGAATACAAGCGTTTCGTTGTTCGAACATTGCGCGCGCGCCCTGGATTGTAGTCTTGAACTTGGCAGCCATGGGCTCCCCCTGATGGGTACCGGTGACTGGAACGACGGGATGAATCGAGTCGGCCAGGATGGCAAGGGGGAAAGTGTTTGGCTTGGCTGGTTCCTCCACACTGTACTCTGGGAATTTTCAAAAATTGCGGACGCGCGCAAAGACTTCAAGAGGGGGGAGACCTGGAGAATCCATGTCAGCGCCCTGAAGGCGGCTCTGGAGCGAGAAGGATGGGACGGAAACTGGTATCGTCGCGCATTTTTCGACGACGGAACACCGCTAGGATCGGCCATCAACCTGGAGTGTCGAATCGATTCCATTGCACAATCCTGGGGTGTCCTGAGCGGCGCGGCGGAGCCCAGCCGTAGCGCTAGAGCTATGGCAGCCGTCGATCAGCAATTAGTTCGACAAGCCGAAGGATTGATTTTGCTTCTCACTCCGCCCTTCGATCACACCACTTCCGACCCCGGATATATCAAGGGGTACGTGCCGGGGATCCGCGAAAATGGCGGGCAATATACTCACGCCGCGGTTTGGACTCTGATGGCTTTCGCCGCTCTTGGTGACGGGGACAAGGCAGGCGAACTATTACGAATCTTGAACCCGATTCACAAAACGGATTCGCGCGCGAAAGTGCAACGATACAAGGTTGAACCGTACGTTCTGGCCGGCGACATCTATGGGGAGGCCCCGCACATCGGACGCGGAGGTTGGACATGGTATACCGGTTCGGCGGGGTGGCTGTATCGCGCTGGAATCGAATGGGTCCTTGGATTCCGTGTTCGGGGAAACACATTCAGTATTGACCCTTGTATCCCAAAGACCTGGTCTGGTTACTCCGTCCGTTTCCAGTATCGTTCGGCAACTTACTTAATCCGGGTAGAAAATCCTAGCGGTGTATCCCGCGGCGTTTCCCGGGTTCAGATCGATGGGAAGGATCAATCCGGTCCGGCAAATATTCAAATGGATGACGATCACGCCACTCACCAGGTTCTTATCGTTCTGGGCTGAGAGAATACGATTCAAAAGTTTCCGCTTGCCCGACCCATGTTCGGGCCGGACAGGCGGAAATGGTTTTCAGAATTTGAAGAGTCCAGCCCGCCGAAACGGAACCAGCTATTTGCCTCCCGTCACAACCAGATTATTCGTCACCGAGAACACGCCGGGGACTCCGTTTGCAAAGACATTGGCCTGACTTTTATCCGCCTCACTGTCGACGGTTCCTTCCAGAGTCACGCGGCCATCTTTGACGATGATGTGAATCGCCTGAAGATTACCAATCCCATAACGCTGCAGCGACCCTTGGGAGTAGATTGCGCGATACTCATTCCGGCGAATCTGATCGTCCATGGGCGATGGCGGTAAGACTTCGATCTGGTTGTTCACCCTCTCCACACCTTCGATATGTTTCACAGCGTTCTCAGCATCGGACTTCACCGCAGGTTGTGTCACTTCTCCTGTCAGCGTTACCTGATCGCCGTTGACACTATATTTCAGAATGTCAAAAACGCTGTACCAGGGAACGCCGGCCAACTCGTGGCGAACTTCTCTTGTAACGTAATCGTTACCGCTTCGAGTCCCTTTTTGGCCGGACATTTGCGGCTTGGCAAATATCGGACCGCACCAAAATGCAGGTTGGAATAAGAGCACGATCCAGACCAGCCTTGTAACTTTCATGTTTGTCTCCTCCAAAGAATTCGGGATGTGGCGCCACACTCAACCTAAAACGAAAGGCGGGATTGGACCATCCGGCAAGGGGAGTATTTCGTGAGCAGAGAGATAGTACGGACTTGGAGTGGAGAGGAAGGAGGGGAAGGCAGTCGGAGGCCTTCCCCCATAGGCGGGACCTAATTATTTGCTCGGGAGGTTGGGGAAGCTTTTTCCAACAGGGAGACCAGGTTTTCTGCGGATGGCGGGATCGAAGGCGAAGGCCCAAAAACGATTTCCCGGGCGCTGATTCTTCGTCCATAGAGAGCTTCATTCCCCTCTTTGTCCGCTCGCAGGGAAGCGCCTTCGAGCGAAACGCCCGCAAATAGCCCGCGGGCACGCGAGTACGTAAGAATTTCGGAGCGAACATACGCATCTGTATTCGCCTCTGCTGTGCGGCCTACCGGGCCAGCCGCCGCTGAAATATCCCCGCCGAGTTTCACCTTGCTGTTCAGTAGACTCTTCACACCGTGATCGTTCATGATGAGCAGGACGAAGTCCGTCGCTTCGCCGCCGATCTGAAATCCGAAACTTCCTCCCTCCAAAACGTACATAGCTGGGGCTCCCCAAGAGCCCGAAAACGTCTGTCCTTCGCGGCAGACCATCGCGCCTCGACCGTAGCTTCCACCAAACACAAACGCCGCTTTAATTACACTTGGAAGGACAATCACGCACTTCGCCTTGTCGAGAAGATCCTGGGGGATGTTGTCCGGAATTTTCAAAATATCGCTCATGGTCGAACCGGCGTTTTGCAGCCGATCTTCTTGTCTTTCTTTGGAATCCGCCGCGAAACCCACGGCGGAAAGCAGCAACACCGCCACGAAAGCCCGTAATATCGTTTTCATTTTTCTGGTCCCTCCTGTGAAATCGTAAATCCCGCAACACAACAAAGCCTGGCTTCTCTGTGGCAGGGCTATCCTGATGGGCCGGCAATTTTTGAACAATCCATGAGTTAACGTATTTTGAGGGGGGTGCAATCGGGAGGCCGGGTTGCCATCGACGGAATGGGATCGCCAATGCGGCAGGTTTGAGGCCCAGCGGAATTGCAATCGCCTGGTCTTTGGAAATTGTTAAGGAACGATGCGGGTGCTTTATCAGGGAGCTAATCCTCCATAAGACGATTCCAAAACACGTGAAATACTTGACGAACCATCCGTATATTCCTAGAGTTTTGAATCGAATTCAGCCCGCCGTTGCGCCGAACCGAGATGTTAGAGATGGTCTTATGTAAACGTTAATTAAAGCTGGGCTTGTGATGTATCATGTAGGTCCGAGTCTGACTGCTTACATCTTGGGCTACGCGCGGGTGAGGCCGATGAGCTCAGTTCGAATCCTGATTGCGGACGATCACGATTTGCTGAGGCGCGGAGTCAAAGCCTTGCTCCAGAACCAGCAAGGATTCGAAATCTGCGGAGAAGCTTCCACGGGTCGAGAAGCCGTGATGAAGGCCGAAGATCTGAAACCCGAAATCGCGATCCTCGACATCGGCATGCCTGATTTGAACGGAGTCGAGGCCGCGCGCAGGATTCGAAAGGTTTCACCGGGCACGGAAGTCCTCATTCTTTCCGTACATTATTCCGACCAACTGATTCACGAGATCGTGGAGGCGGGCGTCCGCGGGTACGTCGTCAAATCGGATTCCGATCGCGACCTGGTTACCGCCGTCGAGGCTCTGGCAAGGCACAAACCATTTTTTACCTCCCAGGCAACGGAGGTCATCCTCAGTAAATTCAATCCGGCCGGCCCTCTCACGGAGATGCCGGAGGTAGTGGGCGATCGTCTGACCTCCAGGGAGCGCGAAATCGTGCAATTGCTGGCGGAAGGCAAGAGCAGCAAGGAAGTTGCTTTTGCGTTATCGATCAGCGTCAAGACAGCGGAAACCCATCGCGCAAATATTATGCGCAAGCTGGATCTTCACAGCGTGAGCGAACTGGTTCGTTACGCCGTACGGAATCAAATTATAGAACCTTGAAGCGGCGTGCAGCTTCGACAGGCAGAGGGACGTCGTTCCACCCGGTCGCGGTGATCGTCCCATCGCACTAAAGTATTGAACTTCGCCGGAACTCGGAATTCGGCCCCTACAGTAAAATCCCCGTCGTCTATAGGTCATACCCGGTATTTCGTCAAAACGCCCCGCCAATTATCTTGGAAGCGGGCCTTCTCTACTAGCCGACCAGGCGTAGAACCCCGCTGATCGAAGTCCCTGGAATTTGGCACTAAGTCTTGAGCGCGGGAGGGAGCATACGATATGAATCCGGCTATAAATCTAAAAGCAAGCTTCGAAGGAATTCCAGCAAGGAAATCGGCGAACGATAGCTGCCGGAGTTCAGCCCATCCTACTGTTCTGATTGCCACGATCGATCCGCAGATTCAAAGTGGACTCAACGGTATTCTCGAAGCAACAGCCGTAAACGCGATCTGGGTAAACAGCGTGGAAAGCGTCAAGTTGGTCATTCGCAAAGAAAAAATTGCCGCCTGTTTTTGCGGGTTTTGGCTCCTGGATGGAACTTACCGGGAAGTCATTCGATACTTGCGGCGCGGCCAAATCGAGCTGCCGGCTGTCCTCCTTTCTCCGCCGGCATATCCCCACGACTACGGACAATATCTCGCGGCGATGAATCTCGGCGGCCTGGATTTTCTGTGTTACCCGTACCAGCGTTTGGAATTTGAGAAGCTGATCGATTCCGCCCTCAACATTCATTCTTATAGCATCGAGACGGATCGTTCGCGAACACTCTCCCACGCCGAAGAGCGAGGTGCGGTCTAGGACGTTACGGTACGTTTGATTGCTCGCGCCCGCGGACCACGGTTCGCGGGCGTTTTTTTTGGCATTCTTTAATCTACTGGAGGTGGGGGAGAAAAAAAAGACGGGCCGCATGAAGGAGGATGACTCATGCGGCCCGCGCCGGCAGCGTTCCGAAGGGGTTAAATTCTTCAGGCTTCCTTTGATCCGCCCACAAGAAGTGCGATCCCGCCGATCAGGGCAATTCCTCCGACAATGGGTGGGATCGGAATGGTGTTGTGCTCTTCTTTTGTGGCTTGGATTGGCCCGATATCCAGCACCTTTTTATGGGTCGTGTACGTGATCCCCTGATAGGCCAGGGCAACTACACCCAACACAATGAGCGCGATTCCAAATAGAATAGTACTTTTCATGTTGCCTCCTCGTTTCTCGGGATTGTGAAATTTGCCGCGCCACGGATTGTCGAGAAAAGCGGTCTTAGGTCTGTCGAGCCAGCCCGCCGATTAAAGACACAAGGAATAGAATGAGGAAAACAAAGAAAAGCAGCCTGGCAATGCCCACCGCGGCCGTTGCAATGCCAAGAAATCCGAACGCAGCGGCAACCAGGGCGATAATGAAAAAGAGTAAGGCCCATCGCAACATAATTCCTCCTTTTGTTTCGTCGATCGGGAAACAGCTGGTCATTTGCCGTACTCCCGAATAATTGATTGTTTCCCGCGAATCGAATCTTCACCATACGCGTAAGCACGTATCCATCTTCCTTGTTTCCTGTACGAAGGGAGAGGCCTGGGGGCAAATCAAAAAAGCGAAGCCTACCCGATTCCTGTTTTCAGAGTCAGGGTTAGACGGTATCGCCTTATTCGAAAGGATGTTGTCTTATCGCCTATGTAAGTTTGCGAAAAAAAGAAGTCCTTAGTCGGCAATGGACTTTGCAGGGATTCATTTGAATCCAGAATTCAACAGGAGGAAGGCCATGAATTGGGATCAGGTCGAGGGGAAGTGGAAACAATACAAGGGACAGGTAAAAGTTAAGTGGGGAAAGTTTACCGACGACGATATCGATGTCATCGACGGAAAACGCCAGCAACTCGTCGGAAAACTTCAGGAACGATATGGATTGGCCAGGGAAGCCGCTGAAAAGCAGGCCGACGAATTTGTGAATACTTTGAATGCCGAAGATCGGGCGCGCGAAAAGGCGCACCGCGCAGGGAACAAGTAAGGGCGCCATGAATCGAGGGAAGCGGGTCCATCCGGGCTCCGCTTCTCCCGGCGTTGCACGTCGAAGCACTTTGAGTCCGAATTCTTGATTTCTTAAATCTAAATCGATCTTCGTTTGCTCCTCGCGTGCCCTACTCGCCCCAGGAGGCCATTTCACCACCCCACCCCAGGGTTTAAAATGGCCTCTCCCACCCACGATTAATGGTCCAAAGAATTGCCGCGCTAGTGGCGCCGTATGACAAGGGATGACGTACGAATAGCCCACTGTCAAATGCGTGAAGAATACACAAAACTTCGCTCGACGTTACAGTAACCGCCGGATGGTTCCAATTCGGGGGTGGGCCGTACATTGAACTGTGACTTGATGTCACAACGGAAGACGGGTGAAAAATCAACGGAAAGACTAAGGGAGAAAGTATGAAACGAATTGCAATTATGGTTGTTCTTTTGATCGCCGGAGTCGGCACCGCTGCCCGTGCGCAAGACCACGTGGAGGTGGGGGCATTCGCCGACTACTTTAAGTTGCAGGACACAGGAACAAATTTTGCGGGACTCGGGGCTCGTGCCGCAATCAACGTGATCAAATATGCCCAACTTGAAGCAGAAATGTCGTATGACTTCAATCAGGTTTTCACGGAGAATTTCACGAACACGGGGACCGGAACGATCACCTCGCAGGGATCCAATATCCGGGTGTTGCACGGCATGTTCGGCCCCAAAGTTCATACGCCCGGCCCTGTGCAGTTTTTCGCCACAGTGAAGGGCGGTGCGGTGAATTTTCGATTCGACCCGCGTCCGGCCTCGTTCTCCACTTTTACGGGCAGCGTCGATAATCTGCGAACAAACAATGTAAGCGCAGTCCTTTATCCGGGCGGCGGAGTTGAGGCGTTCCTGGGTCCTTTCGGTCTGCGGGCCGAAGTTGGAGATGAAATCATCTTTTTTAATGGCGCTCGTCACAATCTGAGGGTCACGTTCGGCCCCACCATCCGTTTTTAGGTTTGGCCTTTATTCAACTGGCTCCGCGGAAGGGCAGTGGCGCCTTCCGCGGTAAGATTGAGAATCGCTACACGCGGCAGCAAATCAACCGGCCCGCCCGCAAAAAGAATTACGAGGCTCCGCTCGACGTGGTTTCCAGCAACGTCATTTCCCCTCCCGTAAGCCGCTTCCTGCGGGCTTCAAATAACGCCCGGATGACCGGTCCCGACGTGCAAATACCGTTGCTTCGAAGTGAATCTACCAGGTTTAGTGTATTTATCGCCGAGCCGTCCCGGACGTATACTGGCACGTATTCATGTCAAGCTGTTGGTCACAGGGGTTTATTCCTCAATGCGTATACTCATTGTCGATGACAGCGATTACGCGATCACCGGGTTGCGAGTTTTGCTCGGCGGTCGCGCAGATTGTGAAGTATGTGGAGAAGCCAAAAGCGGGAAGCAAGGGGTTATAAAGGCAATTGAACTCGCCCCCGACCTCATCATCCTTGACTATTCCATGCCCGGCATGGATGGGCTGCACGCCGCTCAGGAAATATATAAGGCGCTCCCTTCGGTGTTCATTTTGCTTTGCACGCTTTTTCCATCTCTTGAGCTGGAAAGGGAAGCGATGAAACACGGAGTGAGGCATGTCATATCGAAGGCCGAAATGAGTAAGTCACTTCTGGCCGCGATCGAGGAGTTCAGCGGCAGTTCAAGGTCCATCGCCTGATGGGAAAGGCAGCCGCTCGCCTTACGAGCGAGCGGCCCTGCAATGCGCGAACTGCTTTGAGGCTGAATTCCAGTCGACGATTGAATTGCATTAGCTGGATTTTCCCTTCGGAACCTTGGCGCCCTTCTTCCTGGCTTCGGAGAGGCCAATGGCAATCGCTTGTTTTCTACTTTTTACAACTCCCCCTTTGCCTCCTTTCCCCGATCGCAGGGTGCCACGCTTTTCCCTGTGCATAGCGCTTTGTACTGACTTGCCTGCCGCTTTTCCGTATTTCGCCATTTGTTGTCTCCCAGGAATGTAAGTATCGTGTGTGCCCGCAAAAAAATGTTCCCACCGGGAGCTTCCTCGATTCCCGGTGGGAAACATATGAACGAAAACTAAAACGCGCACCCACTACTTGGTTGTCTCCATTGTTTGCATGACTCCATTTTCATCCACTTTCATGGAAATTTTTGGATATTCAGCAAGGGCAGCCTGCTCTTGTTTCGAATAGGAAACTTCGAAAGTGTGCCCCTCCGCCCGACCCGGATAGGTAAGGTTTAGTAGGGCTTCCGGTTTTGGCGAACGGTCGGCCAACGTGATCATCACATGCCCGCTGGGCTGCATCACTTGAGAGCTCACCACTAGAAGAGTCGCGATGACATTTTTTCGATCGCCATCCATCACCTGAATGACGTTGTCGCCCACGCTTCCGTGAGCCGGAAGCATAAACCAGTACGTTCCGGCCGGGAGCACCCGATCCGGAATTGAAATGGGCTTGCTGAAGGTCATCTTCATTGCCTGATCGAAGTCGTCGGCACGCACCATGGTCGCTGTCAGTGCAACCGCCAAAAGCAACGAAATCGTTACGAGACTAAATATTTCCCGTTTTTTCATTGGATCCTCCTCGCCTGGCTTACTTAATCGTCGGCCGACCCACGTTGAGTTTTTTTTCGGCCTTGCTCGTAATGTCGCACCTCGTCGCGTGAACGTGAATTGGGCTTTCCATTCAAAAATCATGGGAACTTGGTGTAGACGCAAACAAAGCTAAACCCGCCATTTTTTTGACCTGATGGTTAACGCGCATACAGGGAAGACTGTATGGAGATGCGCCACGTCGGCGGGTATGATTTTGCTCTTCTAAGGGATAATTCGGTAGTTTCGAAGATTTATCGCGAAGGTAGGGACACGACGGTAGGTGGGTGTATTCGGAGGTCGTACATCTTGAGAGTGCTCGTAGCGGACGACCACGAACTGGTACGGCGAGGCATTTGTTCTGTCTTATCCACCGATCCCTCGATCACACTTTGTGGAGAGGCGATTGACGGCCAGGATGCTGTGGAAAAGGCCTGTTCTCTGCTTCCCAACATTGTGGTCATGGATATCAGCATGCCACGCCTCAACGGTTTGGACGCTACGCGTGAGATCAAACGGCAAATTCCTCAGACGCAAGTCATTATCGTAAGCCAGCATAACGCTTCTGAACTCATGCGCCAGGCGATCGGAGCAGGCGCGCTCGGATACGTTGTGAAATCCTCAATCGCTTCGGACCTTCTTGGGGCAATTTCGAATGTCAGTAAAGGTGAAATGTTTGTACGGGGAGATACAGGCGTCAATCCCCATCCGGATCCAGACATTCAGGAGATCCTGAAGAGAAGCGCCGCATTCGAACTGGCACTTCGGGAGAGCGAAGAGCGTTTCCGCTCCGCCATGAACCACATGGCCGAGGGGCTCTATATCCTGGACACATCGGGGAGGGTGACGTACGTTAACGCTTCGGCGGAAGAAATGTTCGGTTGGAGCGCGGCGGAATTGATGGGAAAGAAGATACATGACCTGACGCACTATAAGCGTCCTGACGGAACCCATTTCCCGGCCTCGGATTGCCCCGGTTTGCAGGTGGTTGAAAAAGGAATCGAGCTTCGTGAACACGAGGATTGTTTCATTCGTAAGGATGGAAGTTTCCTGCCGGTAATCTTCAGCGCGTCGCCGATGAGAATTGGCGGTAAAATCGTTGGAATTGTTGTCGGTTTTCGGGACGATACCAAACGCCGGGAAGCCGAAATTGCGCTCGAAAGCCGCATTGCGGAACGCACGGATGAACTGCTGAAGACTCGAAATGAACTTCGCGGCCTTTCCGCCCGGCTTCTGAACACTCAGGATGAAGAACGCCGGCGGATCGCCCGGGAATTGCATGATGGCGTCGGGCAATTGCTTGCCGCCATGAACATGAACAATTCGACGATTCTTTCGGAAAAATCGAAACTTACGCAAGACGCGCTCAAATCCCTGGACGAAAACAGGAGTCTTGTGGACCAGGCGTTGCGGGATATTCGCACGATGTCCTATCTATTGCATCCTCCTCTTCTGGACGAAATTGGTTTGGGTTCCGCGCTTCGATGGTACCTGGATGGCTTCGCGGAGCGCAGCAAGATCGCTGTCAGCCTGGACATCGCGGACAATATGGGAAAACTGCCGCGCGAGGTGGAACTGTCTCTTTTTCGGATCGTCCAGGAATGTTTGACGAACATCCATCGCCATTCGGAGAGTCCTACGGCGCGGATTTCTCTGCATCGAACTGCAGACGAAGTCATCTTGGAAGTCAGAGATGAGGGAAAAGGGATTCCTCCAGACATCCAGGTGAAAGTTGTATCCGGGGAGGGCTATGGGCTGGGGATGAGGGGGATACGCGAGCGGCTCAGGCAATTTGACGGTCGGCTGCAAATTCAATCCAGCGGATCGGGGACTGTTGTAATTGCCACATTGCCGGACACAACAAAGGAAGTCCCCGGCAAGAATAACTCATTGAGCGATGCCGAGGAACCGCGCGCCGAGACTCCGCCACCAGCCTCCCCTCTGCCGACGAAAGACGAAACCGCCACCATCCTGTGCATCGATGACGAACCCGCAGGGATGTTTGCGCGAAAACTGCTCCTGGAATCCGCAGGCCATCGCGTGGTCGAAGCGCGCTCCGGCCTGGAAGGGATTCGCTTGTTCAAATCCCTAAAAATTGACGCCGTCGTGCTCGATTATTGGATGTCCGGCATGAAGGGAACGGCCGTAGCCACGGAAATCAAGGGAATCAATCCCGGAGTCCCCATTATTGTACTCTCTGGTTTGCCCGAGTTTCCCGGTGAGGCAACTGGAGTGATCGACGAATGGTTGCTGAAGGGAAATCACCGCGCCGAACATTTATTGGAAACCGTCAAAGCCCTCCTTGAGCGCCGCGCCGTATGAAAAAAAACGGCGCCCCGCATTTCATAATTTCCATTTATTCCTTCGGATTATTTTGGATTGTCTCGGGATTTTTGCAAATCGTCGGAAGATCGCTATCAGCTTGCATGAGCGAAGGATGAGGTTTCTCCATATGCGAACTGTGAAGGTACGGGACTATTCGCTGGCGCTCATTCTGGTCCTGATTGGACTGGATTGGACTGCCCGCGCAGGAGATGCCGCCACGGCCTTGCCACAGGCGCCTCCCCAGGGTCCGCTCAAGCAGCTCAGCCTTGAGCAGCTTGGCAACCTGGAAGTCACCACGGCTTCCAAATCGCCGGAGCAGGTTTGGAAAACGGCGGCCGCAATTTTCGTGATCACTCAGGAAGACATCAAGCGCTCCGGAGCTACCTCGATTCCCGAAGCTCTTCGTCTTGCGCCGGGCGTTGAAGTCGCCCGCGTGGACGGCAATACCTGGTCAATTGGAATCCGCGGATTTGGAAGCAATCTGACACGCGATGTCCTGGTTCTGATCGATGGCCGCAGCGTCTACAGCACATTGCTGGCCGGAACGTATTGGGATGTGCAGGACACCGTTATCGAAGACATCGACCGGATCGAAGTGATTCGAGGCCCCGGCGGCACCGTCTGGGGACCCAACGCCGTCAACGGTGTAATCAACATCATCACCAAAAAAAGCCAGGACACGCAGGGCACTCTCGTGACGTTGGGCGGGGGAGACGAAGAGCAGGGATTCCTGAGCGCTCGATACGGCGGCGGCAACTCAAAAGGTCTCACATATCGCGTCTACGGAAAGGGATTTAATCGCGGGCCGGAATTCCATCCCAACGGACAGGACTATGACCGTTGGCGGTCGATTCAGGGAGGATTTCGAACGGATTGGAACAAGAACGCTGGAGACACCTTCACCCTGCAGGGAGATATTTACGATGAAGGGGCAGGCGAAAGCGCAAATCTGGTCAGTTACACTCCGCCCTACTCCCAACAGCTGAATCAGACCGCCCTACTCTCCGGAGGGAATCTCCTGGGCCGATGGACGAGAGTTTTCAGCGAAGGCCAGGATATTCAGTTGCAGGCCTACTACGACCGGACGAACCGACATAGCCCGAATTTTGGAGATCTCCGGAATACCTTCGATGTCGATTACCTGCAGAGATTCCGGATTGGAGATCGCAATCAGTTTTCTTTTGGCCTGGGCGCCCGAGCCAGTCAAGGCCACGAAATCGAGATTGCCTCAGGCCTTTTCTTCAGCCCCGGCACCAGGACCGACCAACTTTACTCCGCCTTCGTTCAGGACAATATCACGCTTGTCCCCAATCGCGTGACCCTGGAGATTGGCACGAAGCTCCTTCATACGAATTACACTGGGGTCCAGGCTGAACCCAGCGCCAGGTTCATGTGGACACCCACCGAAACTGAAACAATCTGGGCGGCCTTTACTCGCGCCGTGCGCACCCCCTCCGATGGTGAAAGAGATTTTTTCCTTTCCGGATATATCGGTCCCGACCCGGCAACCGGATTACAGCGCTTTGCGAGATTTAATGGCAATCCCAATTTTAAATCGGAAGTCCTGAACGGGTACGAACTGGGATTTCGTCATCTTCTTGGGAAGAGTTTTTATGTCGATCTTGCCGGATTCTTTAATCAATATCACGACCTGTTCAGCGAGGATCTTACCGGCGGATTCGGCATGGAAACGACTCCGCCTCCCAGCGAGATACCCCCGTCCACCCATCTCCTGCTTCCCGCCGAATTCGGCAACGGCTTGATGGGCACAACGACCGGCGGAGAATTTGCTCCCGAATGGAAACCGACAAGTTTTTGGGCGCTCAAGGGCTCGTACTCGTTCCTACACATGGTTCTAAAGAAGGAACCCGGCTCTCTGGATGTCGGTACGGGACCCATCATTGCCGGATCCAGTCCTCAGCATCAGGTGCTTGCTCAATCCCAGTTCGATTTGCCCAGACACTTCACTCTGGACCTGAGTTATCGCTACGTGAGCGCGTTGCCGGCGCAAACGGTTCGGGCCTATTCCACGGGATCCGTTCGATTGGGATGGAATCCGACACGGCACCTTGAATTATCCGTCGTGGGAAGCAATCTTCTCCAGCCCTATCACTTCGAGTATCCATCGACCGCGATCAACCGAAGTTTCTATGGCAAGCTGGAGTGGAGGAGCAAGGAAAACTGACGAACGTGCCGCTACTCCTTCATGCGGGTTCCCGTGACCTGTCGCCTCGAACGCGGACCGTTCGACGGCGCCGTGGATTTGTGTTGCTGGCCTTTATTTTTGCCGTATTTTCAGGGCCACGCCACGCACTCGATGCGCAGCAGTCTAAACCGGAAGAATATCAAGTCAAAGCCGTTTATCTATTCAACTTCGGCAAATTTATTGAATGGCCGCAGGCAACGCCCAAAGACAACCTGTTCGGCGTTTGCGTGCTGGGCCACGATCCCTTCGGCGCCACCCTGGATGCCACGATCAACGGAGAGATCATCGAAGGCAAAAAACTGGTTGCCCGGCGTATTGCCGGCATTCAGGACGCCGCCAATTGCCGCATACTATTCATTGGCATGTCCGAAGCCAATCACGTCAAGCAAATCCTCGCATCGGTTGAAAGGACGGGCGTGCTGACGGTGAGCGATATGCCAGATTTCACATCGAGCGGGGGAATGATTCAATTTGTTCTTCGGGAGAATAAAGTTCGATTCGAAGTGAATCTCTCCGCCGCTGAAAAGGCGGGCCTCACCTTCAGTTCTCAATTGCTCAAAGTCGCGACAACCGTAAAACGGGATGAGCAGAAAGGAGTCGAAGGCCAATGACCAGGCTCAGAGATTCCCTTTCCCGCAAACTGACGGCCATGAATCTGCTGGTCAGCGGCGGGGCGCTTCTGCTGGCGTCAACCGCTTTGTTCGCCTACGATTTGGTCACATTTCGTGGAACCCTTTTAAGCGGGACTACAATTCAAGCCCAGATCATCGCCGCGAACTCTGTCTCGCCGTTGATTTTTAACGACGCGAAATCCGCCGAAACCACGCTCTCCGCCCTGCGGACCACTCAACATGTTATTTACGCAGCGGTTTATACACTGAATGGTAAATTCATGGCGGGCTACTGGCGCGGGCAGGGCCGGGAACCTCTCCCGTTGCCTCCGTTCAACCGGGAATCCGGTGGCTTCTCAAAATTTGAAGGCGAAAAACTCGACCTGGTCCAAACGATCGATTTCCAGGGCAAGACCGTTGGATTTGTCTATATCCAATCCGATCTCGGCGCCTTGAGTGAACGATGGAGGACGTACGGGGTCATTCTTCTTTCGGTTCTGGGAGTCTCTCTGGTGGCGGCGTTGGCGCTGTCTCGAATCGCTCAGCGCAAAATTTCGAGACCCGTGCTGCGGCTGGCGGAAACGGCTCGCCAGGTGTCGAGAGAAAAGAATTACATGATCCGGGCTCAGTTGACGGAAGACCAGGATGAGGTTGGACTGTTGGTGGAATCCTTCAACAATATGCTTCATGAAATTCAGAAGCGCGACACGGCCCTGCAGGAGAGCGAAAGCCAATTCAGGGTTCTCGCCGATTCCATTCCCCAAATGGCCTGGATGACAGATAAGGAGGGCGCGGCGTCCTGGTTTAACCGTCGATGGTACGACTACACGGGAACGACGCCGGAAGAAATGGAGGGCTATGGCTGGGAATCCGTGCATGACCCTGAAATTTTCCCAAAAGTCCTGGCCACATGGAAGAACTGTGTTCGCGCGGGACAGCCGTACGAAATGACTTTTCCATTACGCGGCGCCGACGGGAATTTCCGGCTGTTCCTTACGCTCGCATTGCCGGTGCGCGATGCCCACGGCAAAATCGTGCGGTGGTTTGGCACCAACACCGATATCACCGACCAACGCCGGTCCGAGGAAGCCCTGCGCCAGACGGAAAAACTCGCGGCTACAGGGCGCCTGGCGGCGAGCATCGCCCATGAGATTAACAATCCTCTTGAGGCAGTTACAAATCTGGTATACTTGGCGAGGATTCAGCCACGGAATCTTGAGAAATATCTGAAATTGGCCGATCAGGAACTGGAGCGTATCGCCCAGATTACGAAGAACACCCTCGGATTTTATCGAGATACGGCCTCGCCAGCCCCCGTCGATATTTCTGAAATTCTAGAGGAAGTGGTGGCTTTGTATTCGAGGAAGTTAAATTTCAAGAGGATTCGTCTCCAGTCCGAATATGGCGACCGGATTGTAGTCGAGGGCTTTCCCGGTGAAATACGCCAGATTTTCGCCAATCTGTTGTCGAACGCGATCGAAGCGATGTCGGAAAAGGGACGCCTTCGAATCAGGGCCAAACAGGTTCATGGAAGAGGAAACCTGACGGCCATCCCCGGCGTCAGAATAACATTCCTCGACGACGGAACCGGCATCCCGCCGGAGAGGATCAAAAAAATATTTGAACCCTTCTACACGACGAAAAAGGATGTAGGGACGGGATTGGGGCTGTGGCTGACGCTGGGGCTGGTCGCGAAACATCACGGACAACTGCGGGTTCGAAGCAGCGTACGGCCGGGAAGGACAGGGACGGCGTTCTCCTTGTTTCTCCCCGAGTCTCAAGAGGATTCATCGAAAGATGGAAGCGGAAGCACGATGAAAACGGAGGCTGCATCATGATGACAAACCGGCACGTACTTACCTTCCCATTGTTCCCGATGAGCGATCGTCCGAAAATGGATCCTACCGAAACTCCCCGCGCAGCAGGCAACCGCCTCCATGGGGAAGAAGGGCGAAAAATCAGAGTCATCGTGATCGATGACGAAGCGCTGATTGCCGAAACGGTCGCAGAAATTCTGAAACAGGAAGGGTTCGACGCCGTCGCAGTTTCCAATGGTCTTTCGGCAATCGAGCTGGCCGAGAAGTGGTCTCCGGATGTCGTCCTGAGCGACGTGATTATGCCCGGCCTGAACGGGATTGAGACCGGGATTGGCATTCGCGAAGTGGCTCCGGAATGCAAGGTCATCCTGTTTTCCGGCCAGGCGGCCACAGTCGATTTGCTTGAGGTTGCCCGCGAACACGGAGAACGTTTCGATATTTTGGCGAAGCCAGTCCGGCCGGAACAACTGATCGCGGTCATTCGCTCGAGTTTTCGCTCCTGAAAGCTCTCGATTGGATCGCTAAGGATCAAAAACCCGCCATATACAGGAAAGTCTGTATACCCGCTATATGCAATTTACGGTATAAACCCACGTCGCCGATTGGGATTCACAGTTAAATCCCGCTGAAGTGCACAGGAGAATGAAATAGAGGTGTAGCAGTTCATTCTCCAGGAACTTGCTATTTCAATTAACTGTAAGCGAGGTGGAATCTTGACTACTCGCAGCAAGATGATCGAAATCGATCCTGCTTCGAACACTCCGGCTCAACCGACCCCTCTGCCAAAGTCACCGACAGGCATTCAAGGCCTTGATGAAATTAGCGGCGGCGGTTTACCCAGTGGCCGTACCACCATTGTATGCGGCGGGCCTGGGTGCGGAAAAACAATGCTGGGCATGGAATTTCTTGTGCGCGGCGCCCAGGAATTTGACGAACCCGGCGTATTGATTGCATTTGAGGAAACGCCCGAAGAAATCGAGCAAAACGTCGCGTCGCTGGGCTTTGATCTGAAAAAGCTTGTCGACCGCAAAAAACTGTTTCTCGATTACGTATATATCGAGCCCAGTGAAATCCAGGAGACGGGGGATTATGACCTGGAAGGCTTGTTCATTCGCCTGCAACATGCCGTAAACTCGATCGGAGCAAAGCGGGTTTTCCTGGACACGCTGGAAGCGCTATTTTCGGGATTTTCAAATGACGGCGTCCTGCGCGCGGAATTGCGTCGCTTGTTCCGATGGTTGAAAGAGCGAAACCTGACCACGGTGATTACAGCTGAAAAAGGCGATGGCGCCCTTACGCGCCACGGTCTGGAAGAGTATGTTTCCGATTGTGTGATCTTGCTCGACCATCGCGTCCGCGAGCAGATTTCGACTCGACGATTGCGGATTGTGAAGTATAGAGGCACGAGTCACGGCGCGGATGAATTTCCGTTTTTGATCGACGATCAGGGCATCTCCGTCCTTCCGGTCTCCTCGGTGGAAATGAAGCACGAAGTTTCGAATGAACGAATCTCCTCGGGCATTCCGGATCTGGACGAAATGCTTGGGGGCAAAGGTTACTATCAAGGTTCCAGCATTTTGATCAGCGGCACGGCCGGGAGCGGAAAAACAAGCCTGTCCGCGATCTTCGCCGATGCCGCCTGCCGGCGCGGAGAGAAAGTTCTCTATATCGGGTTTGAGGAATCCGTCGATCAGGTCGCGCGAAATATGGCCTCGATTGGCATCGATCTGAATCAATGGAGAAAGAACGGGTTACTCGTTCACGAGGCGTGGCGTCCCAGTCAATATGGCATTGAGATGCATCTTCTCCGGATCCACAAGTTAATTGAAAAGGTCAATCCGAAGCACGTCATTGTAGACCCCATTACAAACCTGGTAACCGGCAGCGCCCAAAAAGAGGTTTATTCCATGCTTGTGCGGCTGATGGATTACTTAAAGGAACGAAAGATCACCACGATTTTTACAAACCTCACCCAAGGCGGCGGCCAGTCCGAACAGACGGACATCGGAATCTCCTCCTTGACCGATACGTGGATTCTCACCCGGGATCTTGAGCTGAACGGGGAGCGAAACCGCTGTCTTTACGTTTTGAAATCGCGCGGGATGGCGCACTCCAATCAGATACGGGAATTTGTGATGAGCCGAGAAGGCATTCAATTAGTGCTTCCGTACGTGGGGTCGGGATTCGTGCTCACGGGATCGTCACGTGTGGCACAGGAAGCAAAAGAAAGCGCGGAAAAACTTGTCCGCAATCAGGAAATCGAACAGCGGCAGCAGGTTTTGGAAAGAAAACGAAAAGCCCTCGAAGCTCAGATCATGGCATTGAAAGCGGAGTTTGCAGGCGAGGAGATCGAACTGGAACGAGCGATCAGCGAACAGCAGAATCGAGAAAATCAAATGGAACTGGACCGTGGAGCGATGAGTCGTCTCCGTTTGGGATCTTCGGATCGATCGAGGGTCGCCAAAGGGGCAAAATCCGCGGGAGGAGTGAAATGAAGAAAAAAGCAGCCGGAAACGGGAAATCTGAGGCAGGTGCCGGAAAAATGTTGCAGCTTCGCCTTTACGTTGCGGGACAAACGCCGAAATCCCTCGCAGCCTTATCGAATCTCAAGAGGATTTGCACGGAGCATTTGGATGGCGAGTACGAGCTTGAAGTCATCGACCTGGTCAAGAACCCGCAATTGGCCCAAGGCGATCAGATTTTGGCGATTCCCACACTGGTTCGCAATTTGCCCGTCCCGATTCGGAAAATAATTGGAGATCTTTCGAACGTAGACCGCGTGCTCGTGGGACTCGATCTTCGAAAGCCCGAGGGATCGGAAAAATCGGGAAGTTCGCGATCAACGGGTGCAAAAGCGTGAAACCACGAACAGGTCGAAAGCCCGCGCGCGCCGGACGAAATAAATCCAAAAAGCGCAAGATGTACTCACTTCGCCTGTACATCACCGGGCAGACGCCGCGATCGGAGGCATCGGTTCGCAACCTTCGAAAGGTGTGCGACGAATATCTTTGCGGCCATTTCGAACTTCAGGTGATTGATCTGTACCAGCAACCGGAACTTGCGAAGGAAGCTCAGGTGATCGCGGCGCCGACACTAATCAAGAAACTTCCATTGCCGCTCAGGAGGCTGGTGGGCGACCTCTCGAACAAAACCGAAGTCCTGATGGGACTCGACCTAAAGGTTTAGAGATGCCGGAGAAAAGATCCAAAACAAAGAAGGCGCGGGGAGCGCAGCGGGTCAAGGAATTACGCGCCCGCGTGCGCGAGCTGGAAGAAACTTTCCTGGCCATTCATCGTGGTCGCGTAGATGCCGTTGTCGTGAGCGGGCCGCAAGGCGAGCAGGTTTTCACTCTGCAGGGCGCGGAGCACCCCTACCGCGTACTGGTTGAAACCATGAATGAAGGAGCGGCGACGCTCGATTTTGACGGTGCGATCCTATACTCCAATGCCAGTTTCGCCAGGATTCTGGGAGGAGCTCTCCACGAAATCATTGGCACGGAGCTGCCATCATATTTTGCCTCGGAGGAGCGAAAAAAGCTAAAGGAGCTGATCGCGGATGCGTTTCAGGGGGAATCCTCGGGCGAACTTCAGATCTCCGTTTCCGGCAACAAACGTCACCTGGTCCGATTCTCGATGAGCCCGGTGCAGGAAACGGGTTTGCGAACGATCTGCGTGGTGGCCACGGACTTGACCGAGCTTTCCACCGCCAATGAAGCGCTTAAGGCCAGCGAAGATTCACTGCGCAATCTCTCGGGCCGTCTCCTGCGATTGCAGGACGAGGAGCGGCGCCGGATTTCCCGCGATCTGCATGATGTGACTGGGCAGAAACTCGCGCTTTTATCCATGGATCTTTCAGCCGTACTTTCTTCCAAGAACCTTCCGAAGGATGCGGAGGTGCGCCCGCTCTTGTCCGAATCGCTGGCCCTTTCGAACGAAGTGAACCAGGAAATTCGCACCCTCTCTTACGTTTTGCATCCTCCACTTCTCGATGAACTGGGGCTTTCTTCCGCCGTGCAATGGTTCACTCAAGGCTTCGAAAGTCGAACAGGAATTCGCGTAACCGTGGATATCCCCAGTGGGTTTGTCCGGCTGGCGCAGGACATGGAAGTTGCCTTGTTTCGAGTCGTCCAGGAAAGCCTGGCCAATGTTCATCGCTATTCCGGAAGTTACACCGCATTTGTTCGGGCTCGTTCTCGTGAGGGCCTTGTCATCCTGGAAATCGGCGACTTTGGAAAAGGGATGAGCATGGATTCCAAAATTCCCAGTCTGCCCTCCATGGTGACTCTCGGAGTGGGAATTCAGGGAATGAAAGAGAGGGTCAGGCAACTGGCCGGGACTCTCGAAATTTCATCCGCGCCCGGGAAGGGAACTTTGGTCACTGCGATTCTCCCCATCGGCGTTCAACGGGAGGAACTATTTCCTCCCCTGCATGAGATTCCCGTGGTCCCGGCGGCATCCGAGGCGCCCGCCGAACAAAATGCCTGGCGAAAACGGATTTTGATCGCCGACGATCACGATGTTCTTCGCCGTGGAATCCGAACCATGCTGGAAAGCGAGCCGGGATTGGAAGTATGCGGCGAAGCAGTGGACGGCAAAGACGCCGTCGAGAAGACTCTGGCCCATGCGCCGGACCTGCTGATCCTGGACATCAACCTGCCGATCCTGAATGGACTCGAGGTGGTGCGTCAGATTGTGCGCCATGGGCTCAAGACCAAGATACTCGCCTTTTCGGTCCACGACTCGAAGCAGATCGTCGAGGAAATTATCGCTGCCGGCGCGCACGGCTACCTGTCGAAAGCCACCGCCGGTCAGCACCTGATGCAGCAGGTGAATCTCCTGCTGAACGATCAAATTCAAATTCAATCCGTTTGATTCAGTCCCTTCCGCCCTAGATGGAATCCTGTATTGCTTTTTTCAACAATAAGCGTACGCTGGCGTACATAGGTGCTCTCCTGCGGTGGCTCTCACCTATGGGAGCGCGACTTGGCCAAACGCATTTTGATCGCCGACGATAATTTAGCCATGCGCAATCATATTCGTACCTGTCTGGAATCTCGTCCGGGATTCGCAATTTGCCAGGAGGCGGTGGATGGCATGGAAGCAATCCACATGGCCAGGCAGGAAAAGCCCGATCTGATCGTATTGGACCTCTGCATGCCTGGGTTGAATGGCCTGGAAGCGGCTGCCATCCTCAAGTGCCTGTTGCCGAGCGTGCCCATTATTCTTTTCACCCTGCACAAGGAAATTGTTACGGAAAAGCAGGCCAAAGCCTCGGGAATCAGCTCGGTGATATCCAAAACGGCGCAGGTCGAAGAGTTGCTCCAGGAGGCCCAGAGGTTAACGGCGATCGCGCGATCTACTTCCGCTTGACAAGGCGCAGGGTTTAAAAGGCGCGCGTATTCGCGGGGATTTCCATCTCGAAATATTTCAAATTTTGAAAGCAACAGGGCAGTCTAGGGAGCCTTTCCCACCCACCAGAGAACTTTCCCGAGAATTTTCCATTTGGCCTTCCGATCCATTGAAACCGCCTCGTATTCCCTATTCTCCGGATGCAGGACTTCGGTATGGTCGTAACGCCGGAGACGGGAAACGGTAAGGCCCGCATCTTCATTCCACGCGATTACAATTTTTCCATTCAGACTGGCACGGTCGGTTTGCGAGGAATCAACCGCCAAAAGGTTGCCGTCATAAATCAAGGGGTTCATGGAATCGCCTCGAACGGACAGGCAAACCGTGGTGTAGGGATTCGGGCACCAGTCTTTTGGAATGGCGATCATGCCTTCGACCGGCGCGTCGTGCAGGACCGGAACGGCGTCCCCCTTTTCACTGTGCGTCCCGGCGACAATCTTCAACAAGGGGA
Source organism: Terriglobia bacterium (assembly GCA_963788335.1). Lineage (GTDB taxonomy): Bacteria > Acidobacteriota > Terriglobia > Acidiferrales > UBA7541 > Palsa-360. The sequence continues at coordinate 685,751 of CAWBGM010000018.1, read as the reverse complement.
TGGCCACGATCTGGGAATTCATCGATTTTTTGCCGCTGCTGCCCGCATGGACGATTTGAAAATGCTGCAGCCGTGGGTCGCGGATCCGGGTTTGTAGTTTGGGGATAACGCGAATCAAATCCTCGGTCGTCAGGCCCGCGCGCGCCCAGAAAAACCAGCAATCCGGGTCCCCGGCCATGTTCCCAAGTTCGATAAAAATCTGAGCGGGAGGCGCCTGCTCGCCTCTCTCCCAGCGCGATACTGCCATGGCTGAGGTGTGGAGCGTCCGGCCGAAGTCGGTTTGCGTCAATTTCAGCCGCAGGCGCAAACTGGCGATCATGGTAGCCCACTTCGGCAGGTTCGAGGATTTCGGTTTATTGACTCGTATCCGCATAGAGGCGCGAATCGGGATTCGCTTATCGACAGTGTACGACAGCGTACGGAAGAATGAAAGGCGGGAATTCATTTCGCGACTTAACAAATGCAGCTAGTATTATTCGTTAAGAGGGAGTAGCCTATGGTCACCGAATTGACGCTTCTCCCCGGCTCTGCGATCGGACGCATAGGGCTTTCGGGAACCGCCTAAGGGCTGATCGGATCACAGGTATTCGTGTGAAAAAAAAAGCTTCACGGGCACAAATTCAAAACAAGATCCTTCTTTCCCTGCCGGCCGATGAATGTTCCACGATCGTTTCAAAAATGAAGATTGTGGAATTGCCGGCCCGCCTGATTCTGAATGAGATTGCCAGGCCGATCACCTCCGCTTACTTCCTCAACAGCGGCGTGGCTTCCATCATCAACGTCGTCTCCGGAGGAAAAAGCGTGGAAGTGGGTTTGACCGGCAATGAAGGTTTCATCGGTCTCCCGTTGATCGTCGGATTTCTTACCAGCCCCACAAGGGCTGTGATTCAGATTGGAGCCAGCGGGTTCAAGATATCCGCGGTAGATTTGAAAGCCACGCTTCCGGCCTGCCCCGTGCTGGAAAAGAATTTGCAGCGTTATTCGCAGGAACTGGCATTTCAAGCGGTTCAAATCGCCGCCTGCAATCGCCTTCATGAAGTCGATCGGCGATTGGCCCGATGGCTGTTGATGACTCAGGACCGTGTCAATGAATCCAAGTTCCTGCTAACTCAGGAATTCCTTTCCCACATGCTGGGCACGCGCCGGGCCAGCGTCACGGTTGCCGCCGGCACCCTGCAAAAACGGGGATTGATCACTTATAAACGCGGGCAAGTGATCATCGAAAACCGAGCCGGATTGGAAAAGGCTTCGTGCGAATGCTATCGAATGATTATCCAGCAGATGCAAAGCTGGAGAAATGACGCACACTAGCGCTCCTGTCCGCATCTTAAATCCCCGCACTTTAAACCCCGCACTTTAAAACATTGTCCGGCGGAAATGGACATCGCTGACAGTGTTGCGAATCCCATTCAACACCCAACGGCACCAGTTAAAGATTTCCCCTGCCGCACTCTCGCCTGGAAACGATATCGCATGCGCCTCCAGAAGGAGTGGGGACGTTTGGCCTGGTGGTGCACTACAAATCGCTTCACGGTCGAACGAGATGGAAGTCTTCTATAATCAATAAGATATATCAGGCAAGGCACCGGCTTCGCAACGAAACCTCGAATCCGGGAAAAAGCCAGATGGCTCTAAAGAAAATCTGTCCCATGCCGATGTATTACATGGGGCCATGCCAACTCTATCGAAGGACTTCAAGTCTTCCACGAATCGAAAGCGACGGGCTCCATTAGACGCCAAGCAGCGCCGTAAAACTCGTCTGGCGACAATCCTAAGCCAGGGGCTTCCACCCTTTCCGGATACAGTGCTGGAACTTTCATCGGTTCTGGATAAGCCGTCCGTCGATCTGAAGAGGGCGGGGGGACTGATTCGAACCGATCCCAGTCTGAGCGCCCAGGTTCTGCGACTTTGCAACTCTCCATTGTTTGGCTTGCGCTACCGCGTGGTCAATGTTCAACAGGCGAGTGTCCTGCTCGGGGTCGAGCGGCTCCGGTCAATCGCGTTCACCTGTTCATTGGTTGAATATGCGGGGGTTGGACTTCCGGCGGACCAGGTCAAGGTTTTCTGGCAGCATTGTTTTCTTACCGCCCTTCTGAGCGAGCGCCTGGCCACAAAGATTCACTATCTTGAACAGGAACACGCCTACATCGCGGGACTGCTTCATGACATCGGTCAAATTCCACAATGGATGCTGGCGGTGGAGGAGAGCCTGATTTACAAAGTCTCGCCGCCGCCCAGCTGGATGGACAACCCGTCGATTGAGCGGGAGCACTTTGGAATGGATCATTGTGAAATCGGAAGTACGATGGGGATCACCTGGAATTTCATGCCCTCCCTCATCGATGTTTTGGGTTACCACCATAAGCCCAATGACTCTTTGCACGATCCCCACCTTGTAAAAATTGTATCGACGATAGAACAATTCCTGTGCGCCAAAGCGAACGTGGTCTTGCCCGCGTCGCCACATGCTGAAGGGGACGGGAACCAGGACCCCCCGTTCGATGCAGCGCAGGAAAGCATTGCCGAATTTCTGGAAATGGAATACGAAAAGCTGCTACCGAAGGTGCAGCTTGGTTTGGAATCCATGATCAATTCGCTACCCTGAACGCGAAATTGCATTCCCGCGGGTTTCCTGTTCTCCAAACTTCAATACAGCGGAAATGAGCGAGTCAATATCGGAGGTTTGCGTTCGATGATTGACGATTGCAGCTCGAATGGCCAGACGGCCGTCGAGCACGGTGGTCGAGGGAACGGCAATTCCAGATTCCTGAATGTCGGCTACGATTCCTGCGTTTAATAAATCGCTGTGGATGTCGCTTCCACGGAATCGAAAACATACGATATTGAGTTGGACGGGCGCCGCCAGCTCGAGCGCCGCATTTTCTTCGATGCGGCGACGGGCGTGCTGCGCAAGTTCGCAGGTTCGAGAGATCACGGCGCCCAATTGCGCCGTTCCATAAGTCTTCAAGGTGAACCAGGTCTTCAACGCGCGGAACCCTCGGGACAGATCCGGACCAAAATCACAAGGCCATTGGGCGCCGGCGGCGGCGCCTCGCGTCTCTCGCCGGAGGTAAGCGGCGGGAGTGGCGAACGCGTCGAAATGCTGCTTGGCGTTTCGCACCAAAACAAATCCTGCGTCGTACGGGACCTGCGCCCATTTATGGAAATCGAAGGCGATGGAGTCCGCCCGCTCGATTCCTTTGAGCAGTGGAGCAAGATTCGGCGCAAGCATGGCCATTGCGCCGAATGCGCCATCGACGTGAAACCACAATCCTTCATGAGACGCAATGTCACTGAGTTCATCGAGCGGATCGATCGCGCCAATGTCCACAGTGCCCGCGTTCCCCACGATCAGAAACGGCTTCAGCCCCGCTTTTCGATCGGCGGCGATTGCTGTTTTCAATTCGGCGGCGCGGATGCGATGCATGGAATCGATCTCGATGAGTCGCAGCGCTCCAGCTCCAAGGCCGGACATCCCCATCGCTTTCTGAATGCAGCTGTGTGTGGCGCGGGACGCATACACCACGAGTGATCGGTCTTGAAGATCGGCATTCAAGAGTGAATCGCGCCGTCGGGCGGCATCTCGGGCGACGAGCAGCGCGATGAAATTCGCAACCGAGGTGCCAGTCACGAAAAGGCCCGACGCCCCTTCGGGAAATCCGAATATATGCCTCATCCACTCCGTGATCTGGCGCTCGACTTCTATCGGAATGTGGTCCCGCCCGCCAAGATTCGCGTTCAGTCCTCCGGCGAGCATTTCCGCAAGCATCCCGGCAACCGTCCCACCACCGTGCACCCAACCGAGGAATCCGGGATGAACATTGCCTGTGGAATAGGGAAGAATCAGCTCTGTGAAGTCATGGTATACAGACGCAATGTCCGTGGGTTCGACCGGAAGTGGTCCGCGAAATGATTCTCTTGCCTGGCGCGGGATCGGCCGCCAGGCGGGGCGCTGGCGAATATTTTCGAGATAATCGAACATGTCGTCGAGCATCGTATGACCGAGTGCTCGTACATCAGTCCAATCCTTTGGATCGAGCGTAATTGCGGCTCCCGATTCCTCGACAGTCCCCGGGAGAAGCGATCCGGGTTTCATACGCAGATCGCGCGGGGCACGGCTTTCCGCCTCAACATTTCTTCGAAACTTGAAAACAGCTTCTGCATTTGCGGACCTTTGTAGGGATAAAGGGCGGGTGAATCCATATTATGCGCAACCATCGCCACTTCTCCTTCGAAAACGAGGAGCCTGCCGTCGGGCATTTCCGCGCAATCGATTCCCATGTACTCGAGGCCGAACTTTTTTACGATTGCGGAGAGCGCGCCGGCGTGGCGGCGTCCAAAGCCATCGTCAAATGTGGTCATGAAAATCTCTTCTTCGTTCCTCTTGGCCATGGTGGTTTCCATCCCCGCGCTGTAGTACCACACCTTCCAATCCTCTGCGATCGCCATGTGACAAGGATAAGGACGGCCATCGACCCAGACGATCCGAAACTTGCGGTACATGCCGTCGGAGCTCCGATATTCAACGAAAGGGGACAGGAAAAATTCCGCAACTTCGGTCCCCGCGAGATAAGAGGCCACCCCCTGTGGTTCGTCCAGTTTCACCAAGTTTTTCCCCGCATGCGAATCTACCGGCCGAGCGATCAAGGGGAACGTGAATTCCGGCCCAAGTCTGTCGATCAGCGCAGTGCCTTTTGTAAGATCTTCAAATGTCGAGCGAGACACGCGAATCGTCGGGGACATGAATAGCCCGGGAATCTCCCGCAGGTGAGAATACATAATGTTGCGAGCGAGCGGAGGAATTCGATCGGGCCGATTCAGAACCGGGCAGGGCCAATTCGCGATCAATCGTTCGGTTTCTCGCAGAGCTGGGCGATTTGCATCCTCTTCGCACATTGCCACGATCGCGATGTCGTGCACGGGAAACGGATCCGGCAACGGCTTGCCGGGAACAACATAAAGAGAATAGAGCACGACGTCCCGACAATTTAATAGAAAGCCGATTGGAGTGTTGGTCCCGATATTTCCGGGGGCCATGAACGCCACCACGCGCAAGGCTTGAGATGAAGCCGGCCAGTACGATTGGTATAGCCGGGAATGAGCGAGGGCTTGCTGCTGAAATTGAAGCCCGGAAACGGGGTTGCCAAGAATTTGATCGATCGCACACAGATTCATCAATACGGCGGGGTCGTCAGGATTCGATTGCAAACGAGAAATCATGCTTTCCCGTAGGGGCTCCAGATTTTTGCCGTCGAAGACGGCTTTGAACAAATCGGAAATGCAGATCGGCGCGGGATGGTAAGCGATCTTTGTCTGGTTCGCCACGGTCAGTACCTGTCTCCTGTGGAAATGGAATGGTCCAAGTTTAAATGGGCGGGAGTCGCATCGATTGCTTCCTTCACCGCGGGCAAAACAGGTGGGGCATCCGCCGGCAGGAGGGAATGAGCACGGAAATGAAGAACGTTGTCATCGCGCCGGACAGGCCACTCGTAAACGTCACCGTGTTTTTCCAGGGTGTCGAAGTTGTCGACGAGGATTCCAATTTTTTCAAGAATCGTCATCACCTGCCTGATTTCTTCGTTGAGTGTGCGAAACGATGCGGCCGCTTCCGTCCCGCACCAACTGTCCGAAACAACGCGCGCTCCGGCACTGATTCGCAGAGTTCCCACGATGCCGCGCAGGGGATCGTGAAAGGCGGCCGGTTGGCCAATGTGGCAGCACTGCGCCGCCACTTGACGCTCGCGCGCCGCTGCGGAAGGCGGCAGCAAACCCGATACGTCGCAATTCAGCGCACGGTAAATGCGTTCGCAATCTTCGATGGGGAGAAGGCTGCCGTTGCGCGTCACGAAGAAGGGGAAGATCGTGCGCACCGCCATTTCATCGTCGTCCATCTCGGTCTCTTCGCCGTCTTCCAGCGTGGATAGGGGACGCAGATTCGGGTGGGCGTCTACCAGTCGCGAAACTGTGCTCGAAAAAATTTGCAATGCCGCCTGCCTGTAAGTGACCGGAACGTCGAAGAAAGATTTGATTTCCTCGATCGCAGCGGCCCACCTCAACAGTTGGCCCACATTGGGGTTCGCCGGAAGTTTCGAGCGGATCCCTTGCCAGTGCAAAGGCCAATCCGCCCGGTTGGTATAAAGGCGCAGTTCCGCTGGCACGAAATTCGTTTTCGCCAGCGCTTCAGAAATCGCGGCCGGGACCAGGAGTGCTCCGCTCAGGGGAGGCCCGGTGAAAAATTTTGACCCGGTGATCAAGACCATATAGCCCTGAGTCAAATAGTATCGGAGGCGCTGCCGGCTCGTTCGCATCTGGCAAGCGTCGACAACGATTTGAACGGATGATCCCCACTGTGCCTGAATTCGCGACAGGCAACTTAAGGAGGGGCAGCGCGAACCGAATTTCGACATGTCCATCGCATGCAAAAGCACGCGCCTTCCCGCTGAAATAGAATTGGATACCGCTTCGATCACTTCTTTGTCGATTGCAGCGCGGGATCGCAATTGTCCATTTGTATCGCGCAGGGGAATCGCCAGGCTCGCCATATCTTCGGCGAAGCCAAGAATCCGCTCTCCCTTCCGAACCGCAGCCCCTTGCGAAGTGGAATCCCCAAAATGAAGGCCCGTCGCCGTATGGATTGTCCCGCTGCCTGTTTCGTCCGAGGCCACGACCACGCTGACCAGCGGTCCACCCAGGATCGTTTGAGCCGCATAAACCGCTTGAATCTGGGCATCCGTGCCGGAAGGAGAAAAAATAATTTCCGTACCGACGGAGGTAATTTCCAATGCGGACCTGATTTGTTCGCGGAGCGATTCAGCGAGCAGATCGCAACTCGCGTTTACTCCCTTTGTCGCGCTTGAATGAATGAGCTGTTGCAAAGCCAGCCCGGCGGAAGCAAATCCGCGTCGCGAAATAGTGGTCGCCGTCGACGAGGCAAACGTGAAGACTTCCGGTCGAGGCCATGGCCGGCACCCGTATCCGTTCAAAAAATTATTTGGGTCGAGGGAGAGACGGCGATCGACCCCGGAAATTAAAAGCCATTCCAGAGAATCATCAAGCATTTCGGAGTGCAGGTCTAGCAGGTTGGGCGGGGGGTTGCCGCCTTTTGATTTTGTATCGAGAGTCGATTTTTGGTGGCCGGCAATCAATTTGATCTCTCGTTTAAAGTAACTGATAGGGCGCTTCAAGCTGACCATGACTTTCAAAGATCGCGGATGGATCCGGATAGGAACAGGCACGCCGGGCGCCATCTTAGAGAATTCTAATCTTGGGTTAAGGGAAACCTCTTTGCGCCAATTTGTGTTGGTCACGATCTGAAGATTGAGTCGAAGGGCTTCGAATTGAAATGTGGATCCGGATTCGACCAGGCTTTGTTTTACAGATACGGTGAGAGGCCGGCGAGAAAGTCGGGGGATCGGCACGAAAGGAAAAGGGGACCTTGGCTTACTTTGTATTTATGACATCGTTTGCCCAGTCCAGCGATTCCAGAAAGAGTTCCGGAAGCAAGTCTTCGCTGACGTGTGCCCTGCCCGCAGCTTGAAGCAAGGGGTCCCACGTTCCGGATTCGTAGTTCGATACGATCTCAAAAATATCTCGAAATTGGCCGCGTTTGCCGAGCAAGGCTTCCTTGATCTCGCCGGAGACAGGGACGGTTTCCAGAAGGATGTTCATTGGGGTGTCCAGAAGGGCATCCATGGCGGAGAGCAAACCCATCAAAAACAGGTCGTTCGATTTGGCTGAGAGATTCGTGTTCGTGCCAATCAGCTCGCAGAATCGAGCCCGGACCAGCGGGATGGAGACGAGTTCAGCGGGCTTATCCTCGCCCATCACGGCAATCGACGCCAGAGAAATCCATTTCCGAATGCCGCGATCGCCAAGCAACGTAAGCGCATGAGCAATCGAGCCTACGTTCGTGCGGAACCCGAAAACGGGGGAATTCATGAAACGCAGGAGTCGATAGATCATTGAGGCTTCCAGCTTGATCGCCGCTGCCAGCTCTTCGATATCGAGCTCCGGGCGGTTTGCAAGCTGCAGGATGCGCAAGTAATTGAGCTTGTGTGCGGGGATCACCTTGCGTTCAGCCACCTGGGGACGGCAGAAAAAATATCCCTGAAAATATTGATAACCCATGGAGATGGCGCTCTGAAACGCCTCATGCGTTTCCACTTTTTCGGCGAGAAACTGCACTTTTTTCTGTTTGAGTTCGCGTAGGATTCGGGCCTGCTCCTCCACAGGCGTGGCAAGAATATCGATTTTGATGTAATCGGCGAGTTCGATGAGGGGAGCCATTTGGGGAGAATCGACAAAATCGTCCAGCGCCAGGCTATAACCCGCGGCTTTCAATCGCCGGCAGGCCTCCAGGACCTCAGTATCGGCGGTGACCGTCTCAAGGATCTCGCCGACCACCCGGTCCGGTGGCAGAAGGGTCAGGTGTTCACGAAGGAGGAAGTCGCGAGAGCAATTGAAAAAGGCGAGATGGCCTGACGTTACGCGGTCAAAGCCGAATTGCAGGAAATTATCCAGCGCGATCGAGGAGACATCCGCACCGGTGTTGGAAAAATAGTTTTCAGGACCAGATCGAAAGAGGATTTCATAACCATGGACTTCATTGTCCTGGCTGAAGATCGGCTGGCGCGCGATGAAATTCTTTGTTCCGTTTAACGTTTCCAACAAAAGCCCCCGATTGGAGCGATAGGAGTGCTTAGAGAAGCGCCAGCCGCCCGGGGTTCGTTCCTCCCGACCGGATCCTTCGAAGAGCGACTATCCGTGGACACTTAGAACAGTCCCTTCGTTATAACCATCGGCAGATCCCTTCAGAACTTGCGTATTTTGTATCGTAACAGTTACTCCTCTGTCCCGAATTTTTCCGGTTCTTGATAAACGGAAAAAAGTGGCGTCTTGCGGGAAAAGAGCGCTAAAACGATTGGGAATCGCGCAATGATTGGGCAATTGCCGTGCTCCATTTCCTATTTCGAGCCCAGAATGCCCTTGACAGTGTAGCCAGTGGTGTACGAACCTACTAATTAAGCCTCCTGAAAAGCGGGCCTACCCCTTCTTCGTTCGTTAAAACTAAGACTGAAATTATGAGGAGACACGAAGATGGCTACGCTTGCTGTTGAAGAGGCATTTGAACGCGCACCAGCATTGCCCGCGGGCACGGGCGCCGAAAAAGCGACCCGTTCGCGTAAAAGAAAAGCGAAAGCTAAGGCTCCCACAAAAGTCGAGCGTCAGGAAATTCTGCGGGAAAGAATCAAGCATCTGGCGCAAGACCTCGAACAGGCTGGATTTGGAAGCCTCCTTACGATTCCGGGCGCGGTAAAACCAATTTTTCAGGAAATCCCCGATGTGAAAACCGGTGGATTTATCGGGCACATCGAAGAGGAATTGGGTACGTACATTCAGCGCGTTTCGATCGTGGATAACTTTTACCAACGCCAACCGTTCGACCATTTGAACGATAAGATTTATCTGCGCTTAATCCGCGATTTCATCGTCAAAGCCGCCATGCCGGAGGCCAAGGTCGCGGCGCTCGATGGAAGAGGGGGCCGGCTCAAGTCGCTTCAGGAGGAGGGCATCAAGTACTCGGTGATTGACGGCTTGCAGCGTTTGTATTGTTACTGCATCGCCGTACTGCTCGTCTGGCAAAGGGAAAAACTGATTGCGGACCGTTGCATCACAAAAGAGGCGTGGGATTATCTGAAGGACGCCGTCGAGAAAACGGGCGGTCCCAGAAGCGCCGCCGAGGAAATCCTGAAGCGAAAAACACGCTATGAGATTTTCTGGAACATCGATCTGGAGGGGCTGCTGCATTACATGGTTACCTTCAACACCGGACAACGCCGGATGAGCCTCGAGGTGCAGCTCGAAATCATGCAGCGTCCGCTCCTGGAAGCCCTCGAACACGGCGCAAAAATTCCAATTTTTCAGGACAATCAGAACATCCCGGGCAAACAGAAACCCAAAAACGAGTTCTCGGCCTCGGATCTGGTCATGGCAACCCGGGCGTTCATTGAATTCAACCCGCAAATCAAGAAACCCGACGAGGCGGAGAGTCTGCTCGAACGGGAAAAGGGATACACCGATATTCAAACGTCATTCGACGTCGGCGACATCAAGGATGTTATCGCCACGTTGAAGAAAATCACGATCGAATTGCACCCGAAAATTATGGAGAAATACGCCAATAATCCAAACCACAGGTACATTCTCTCCGGCGGCGGTGTTTTCCTGCTCAGCTTCGCGGCTGCGTGCGGCAAGGTGCGCAATATGCTGAACATGACGTCGCTCGAAGGCGCTTTCGAACGCCTGAGCAAGGAACTGGAGAAGCCGGAAGACGATCCACTCAACCTCGAAGAATATCAACGCACCCTCGCCGGCATCAAATCGTCGAAGGGGAAGGCGGTCCGGCGGCTTGTCTACGACACATTCCTTCGTTTCTTCAACATGACTACTGCAACGCTGGACTGGGCCGATACCGCACGCCAGATCAGCATTTAAGTCCAAGGTTGAAAATCGGGAAACGCTCGAATTGAATGTCGCCATACCCCGAGCGAATCGACAAAGACCCGTCCCTGCAGGGGGACGGGTTTTTTGTTGCAAGCGAGCCGCGCGAGACGGACCTGAACGGGAAATGCCTGCCCATCGCGACTGCAGTACCTAAAATGCTAACGGATACGCACGTAGGGCTCGAATCTTATTTCTCCATGGTCATATTCTTGCTTAAGTTTCACTGACATTCCAGGAGATGACTGTGAGTGAGACAGTTTTGGCTAATGTTCCAGCTTGCACGGAGGACCTGCCCTCAGAGCAACAAAGAATCCAGGACCTCGAAACTGCTGTTCTGCGAGTCCACGAATATTTGGTCGAATTGCAGTCGACGGCCAGGACCGTTGAAGTGATCCTGTCCCAACTCACGACCAGAATGATTCAGCTGGAGGGGCATTTTTCCAATCTGAGGAGTTCAATGGTCGCCGAAAATCGGGTGCCCGGGGAAGTCGCCCCGCGGCAAATCGACGAGGCGTTGAGGAAGCTTGCGATCAAAACGACGAACGGCCAACCGTTCGGCAGCTATTTCAACACAAGATTTCGCGATTATGAGACGGCGATTCGAAATGTGAAGAACCTTGCAGCTCACCGAGGTTCGGAAATTTATAAGGAACTCGGCCACGGCGATGTGAGTGGGCCGAAAGTGGTTCCCCTGAAAGCGAAGGGCTGTACAGAGGCGGACATCGAATCCGATTGGGTAGCGTTCTGGTGTAAGGAAATCAACATTCCCGTTTCCTATCACCGGAAGACATGGGAACTCGCCTACGTAGCTCAGATTTTGTTTAACGAAGGAAAGCTGGTTGAGGGTAGTCGTGGAATCGGCTTCGCGTGCGGCGAAGAACCGCTACCCAGCCTCTTCGCGAAATATGGAGTGCGGGTTCTGGCCACCGACCTCGATCCCAACCGCGCCGAAGCACAAGGGTGGATCAAGACGAACCAGCACGCGGCAAGTTTTGACAAGCTGCGACGGGCCGATATTTGCCCAGACCCATCTCGCCTCGACACGATGGAAGGCGCCTATCTGGACATGAATCAAATTCCAGCAGACTTGAAGGGCAAGTTCGATTTTTGCTGGTCGATTTGCTCACTGGAACATCTCGGCAGCATCGCCAACGGCTTGAAATTTATCGAAAATTCGCTGGAAATCCTGAAGCCGGGCGGCGTGTCCGTTCATACGATGGAATTTAATGTCAACGAAGGAGAAACCGTTGACAACTGGCCGACCGTACTTTTCCAGAAGCAACATCTTCTCCACCTGAGCGAAAAGCTACGCGCAAGAGGATTTGAAGTTTACCCATTTGATTTTGACCGAGGGCAGGGGATCCTCGACGGCTTCGTCGATTTGCCGCCCTACCTCGATGAAAACCACACACGACATGCGCACCTCAAGCTGAGTGTCGATGGTTTCGTTTGCACATCCTTCAGCTTCGTGGTCAAGGTGCCTGCATAGATGCCCATGGAAACCGTTCAACTGGCAAAGCCGGGGATTTCGATCGCGCGTTCCATCCCGTTTTATTACCAATTTGTGCAGGCAGGCCAAACGGCCGATTTGTTCCACAGTTTCGCTCCGGTCGGGAATGAATTGATCTGCGCCTTCCGGCGGCACAAAATCGTCGATTTCGCACAGTGGGGATCGGGTGACGATTTCTATGAGAGCCGGATCATGCTCCAGCGATTTGACGTTTCCACGGGTTCGCCGCTTTCAGAACCGGAGGAGGTTATGGCCGCAGGGGAAGACCCGAGATGTATTTCCATTGGTGGACGGGCCTTCCTATTAAGTGCGAATCCTTGTGGAGGTAATTTCAATTACGTCCTATATGACGTGCAGGCAAGGAAATGCCTGAACATTGAAGTGAAAAACAGGAAGGGCTTCAAGTATGGAAAAAACTGGCAGCCATTCGCTGCCGGAGGAAAGTTGTATGCCGTTCACGGGTTTTCGCCCTTTCGCATTCTGGAGATCGATGTGGAAACAGGCGGCGCCGAAGTCGTTTTCGAAAGAAACGTAGGCTTGGATGTGGTGTCGCCTCATGACGGCTACACGCATTTCCGCGGCGGATGCTCGGCTCTCGCGATCGAAGATCGAATCGTGGGTTTTGGCCACATGACGCTCGATTCGGGCCGCCACACAATGTTTCAGTGGACATTTTCGCCTTCCAATCAACAAGTCGCCCTGTCATTCGATCTCGACATCAGGCCGCTCACCGACTCTGGATTGAAGATTATCGATCCCACGTGTTTCTTCCAATTTCAGAAAAAGTATTATCTCGGTGTCAGCTGTTCCAACAGGGATTGGTTCTATGGGCAGACATTCGTTTCCCTTCTGCTTGAATTGCAGATGGAACAAGATAACTTGCAGGCGGATGAAACTCTCGTTTCTTTTTTAAGCAACCCAAAACCGGTTCCAGAAATGCCCAGTCGAGTTCCTGCCGCCGCGCGTTTTTTCCGCGCTGCCGAACTACAGATCGGGCAGGGAATTGTCGGTCGCAATTTTGAGGTGCGGTCGCGAGCCGGCAAAGAAGAATCCGGCCACGTCGTCTATGGCCCCTATATTCACCTGGAACCAGGAATGTACCAGGTCCGCCTGCAATATTCCGCAGCGGGACCGATGTCCCAGGAAATCGGCGAAATGGATGCTTGCAGCAATGCTGCCGCAAATATTCTCGCGCGACGGCCTTTGTTCGGGACCACCGGCAAGCTTTCCATCGCCACGCTGGAAATCAACATACCGGACAGCGCAAAGGGCCAAGGATTTGAAGTGCGAGTTGGGTCCAGGGGGGTGGCCGATATGCGCTTGACGGATGTATTGATTTCCAGACTTTAGTGAGCTCTGCTTCATGCGGGTAACAGATTGTTTCCGAGCGGAACGTTGACTTTTCGTAGAGCCCTTCTCCCCCTGCCGGATAACCACATCCTCCAAAAACAAGCCGTTAGCAGTTGTACACACAAGGCGTGCTTTACTCTTGAGTATCGACGCTCATGGCCAATAATGGCATCACTCTCGTATCGGGGAGACTATTACTCCGTTGAGGACGTGCATTCGAAAGACCGAAATACTCGAAACAGCCGGCCAGAACCGTCAGATTCGTTAGCGACCGGAATTAGTTGCAAGCTTCACAGAAACTCGATCCGGCGTCAGGGGGAAAAACTTATGTTTTCAGGGGCTATTCCAGCAGCCCGTTCAGAGAGTTGTCGCGTCCTGATCGCAAGTCCCGATCCCAGCCTCCGCAGTCGCTCCATAGCGGAGTCCGACAATCAAACGATGTCTTTCGAGGAGGCGCCCAGCGGCGCCCACGCCATGGCGAAATTGCGGGCGGCCGCGTTTGATCTGCTGATTTTGGACCGCCAGCTCCCCGACCTGAATGCCGAGGAAGTGGCAGAGATCGTTCACAAGAAATTTCCCCGATTGCGCATCCAGATGGTGGATTCCTCTCAAACTCGGGAAGAAACGCCGGAACCGCCAGCTCGTGCTTCGGTCCCCAACCCGCAGGTCGCCCAAAATTTAGATTTGCCCAAAACCGAGCCGGGCCCCGAACTGAACATGCTGCCCGGGATGGTGGGTCAGGGACGCGCGATGCAGCGGGTATACCGGCTTGCCCATCTCGTGGCGAAGCGAAATACTACCGTTCTTATTGTTGGAGAGACGGGGACAGGGAAAGAACTTGTCGCGCGAGCGATTCACGAAATCAGTCCACGGAGCAAGAGTCCGCTCGTGGTGGTGAATTGCGCGGCGATTCCCGAATCGCTGCTTGAGGCCGAGTTGTTCGGCCACGTGCGCGGCGCCTTCACGGGAGCGATTCAGTCGCGACTGGGCCGCATCCACAACGCGCATGGCGGAACATTGTTCCTCGACGAAATCGGAGAACTGCCCCTTGCGATGCAATCGAAATTGTTGAGGTTCCTGCAGGAGGGCGAAATACAGCGCCTAGGCAGTTCTGATGTGTTTCGAGTGGATGTTCGCGTGATCTGCGCCACGAATATGGACCTAATTCACAGCGTCAAACAAAAGACATTTCGTCAGGATTTGTATTATCGAATCGCTGTATTTCCCATCGAACTTCCTCCTTTGCGGGAGCGCACGGAGGATATCGGGCTACTGGCGGAGAAATTTCTCGCCGATTTGTGTCGGGAATCCGCTGCGGAGCAAAAAAAACTTTCCGCATCATCCATCGCACTTCTCAGGCAAACGCACTGGGCCGGAAACGTTCGAGAACTTCATCACGCGGTCGAAAGGGCCTTTATCCTTGCAGGCTCTGAACCCAACCTTCACGTGGAGCACTTCAGTTCCGCGGCCGATCCCGGCGAAATTAGTAAACGCTAATATTTTTTAGTTTCATCCTGGCACGCCGCGTGCACCTCCGGTCACTGAGGTGCCAAATTTGCCTAGTACCCGGCAAAATCGGGACAGTGACAGCGCTGCAAAGATTTCCATCGGCGATCCGCGCCAGCTCGCGCATGCTTTTGCGACGTTTACAGAGGCGGCAGGATCGCTCGAGAAGTCTTATGTACAGTTGCAGGCGGAAGTTTCCAAGCTTCGGGCAGATTTGGAGCACGCGAACGCAAAGCTCGCTCGCAGCCTGGATGAAAACTCGCGCGCGCGTGCATTCCTCACTCAGGTCTTGGACAAGCTTCCTTGTGGTGTGCTGGTCGGCCGTTCCGATGGTCAGATCGACCTGCTGAATCCGGAAGCAAGGCGGCTTCTCGACCTTTCTCTTTCGGCCATACAGCCGTCCGTCTGCGCAAGTCTGACGAAGTGGGTTTCCGAGGCGATTCCTCAAACGGCCTTCGTGGAACACGAATGGGTCTCTGAAACTTCGTCAGAAAAGCGCACCCTTGCAATCACAATGGCGAAGATGGAAGGCGCCCAGGACACGGAGCCCGAAACAATCTGGATCCTTCGCGATATTTCAGATCAAAAGCGATTTGCCGCCGAGCGGGAAGAAAGCCGCCGAGCACGCGCGCTGGCTGAAATTGCGGCCGTGCTGGCGCATGAGATCAGAAACCCCCTTGGCAGCATGGAGCTTTTCACAGGTTTACTGAGCAAAGCCACGACGGAAATGCCGGAGGCGCATCAGTGGGTCGTGCATCTGCAATCCGGCCTTCGATCCCTGGGTGCAACGGTCAACAACGTCTTGCAGTTTCACGGACAGCCGTGCAACGAACTGCTGCCGGTGCGAATCGACCGCGTCCTCGCGGA
Source organism: Terriglobia bacterium (assembly GCA_963788335.1). GTDB lineage: Bacteria > Acidobacteriota > Terriglobia > Acidiferrales > UBA7541 > Palsa-360. The sequence continues at coordinate 670,015 of CAWBGM010000018.1, read as the reverse complement.
CACCGTTGAGTTTCTCGTTCCTCTCGCTGCGGAGCAAGGGCTGAAGATTCATCTTGAAAATCGAATCGGGCCCGCCATCGTCGCGGCTGACGGTCACCGGCTGCAACAAGTTTTTCTGAACATTGCGCTGAATGGCTTTCGCGCCATGAATCCCGGAGGGACGCTCACGATTCGTCTTCGCCGCGATCTTCAATCTGAATCGGACGCATTGCGGATCGATTTTCAGGACGAGGGTTGCGGGATTGAACCAACTCTGATGGAAAAGATATTCGATCCGGGGTTTACAACAAAGGCCGGAAGTCCGGGCTTGGGATTGTCGGTGTGCAGGAAGGTGGTCGAGCAACACGGCGGGAAGATTCGGGTGAAAAGCCAGCCCCAGCTCGGCAGCACGTTCACAATTATTTTGGCCGCTTCGGAGGAAATCAGTGAGTGATTTGTTGATTGTTGACGATGAGTTTGCAATGCGGACCGCGCTCGAGACCAGTTTTCGGCAGTGTGGATGGCTGGTGGCAACGGCCGGAAGCGTTGCCGAAGCGATTTCCATCTTTCGGCACGATCCCTGCGGCCTTATTTTAACGGACATGAGAATGGGAGACGGCGACGGCTTGCAATTGATGCAGGGGATTCGTCAGATCGCCCAACAGACTCCGGTAATTTTTCTGACCGCGTACGGAAACGTAAGCGAGGCTGTGCTCGCCATCAAGGAGGGCGCATGCGATTATCTCATCAAGCCTGTCTCGTTCGAGCAACTCAAGCAGGCGGTGCAGCGCATTTTGGACCGGAATTCCAGCGAACAATTTAAAAATCACGAATTCATCGGATCTTCCGCGAATTTCCGCCAACTCCTCTCGAATGCGCGTCGCGTCGCGCAGACCGACGCGGATGTTCTGGTGGAAGCGGAAAGTGGAACGGGAAAAGAATTGCTCGCGCGAATGATTCACCGGTTCAGTCCCCGAGCCAACAAACCATTTGTTGCCGTGAATTGCTCAGCCTTCCCTGAAAGTCTGCTGGAGAGCGAGCTGTTCGGCCACGTTCGCGGAGCTTTCACTGGAGCCACCGCATCGAAGGCCGGAAAATTCCTGCTGGCCGATGGCGGAACGCTCCTTCTGGACGAAATCGGGGAGATGCCGCTAAATCTGCAACCGAAGCTCTTGCGCGTTTTGCAGGAGCGCGAGATTGACCGCCTTGGCGATACGCATCCCGTTCCGATCAATGTGCGCGTCATTGCGACCACAAATCGTTCGCTGACCGATTTAATCGATAAGGGACAGTTTCGAAGCGATCTCTACTATCGTCTGAATGTTGTTCCTCTCACGATTCCGCCTCTTTGCGAGCGGCGATCCGACATTCCCGAGCTTGCCGAATACTTTTTGAGGAAATACGAGCCAAAAACGCAGCGAGGACAATTCTTTATTTCACCTGAACTTTCCGCGCAGCTTTGCTCGTATGACTGGCCGGGAAATGTTAGAGAGCTGGAAAACGCGATTCGTCGCTCTCTTGCGCTCGCTCGAGGCACAACTCTGGGAGCCACAGCGATCGACTCGGCGTGGGGCCCGAAATCGCCGACGAGAACCGCGGCGCCTCAGCCCGGACAAAGCCTGCAAGCGGTGGAGCGAAAACTTCTGGAAGAAACGCTGTATGCCACCGGGGGCAATCGAACCCGCACCGCCGAAATGATGGGAGTCAGCCTGCGGACCATTCGCAACAAGATCCGCGAATACGGACTGGCAGCAAGGGAGGCCGTATGAGTTTTCTCGACACACCGCAGATGCGCCTGATGGAGCGGTATCTGGATCTGACCGCCGAGCGTCAGGGATTGCTGAGCGCCAATATCGCGAACATCGATACCCCGGGATATCGCACCCGCGACATCGATTTTCACGGTGAATTAATGCGCGCCCAGCAAGACGCACCGGACGGTCCCACCGAGCCGCTTGTGAAGGAAGTCCCAGGGCTGATCGCGCGGCCGGATGGAAACAATGTCAGCGTCGATCGCGAAGGCTTGTTGCTCTCACAGGTCCAACTGCAGTTTAGCGAGGTCACGCAACTGGTGAAGGATCAATTCAGGATGATCAGTATGGCAATCGATAAGGGAGGTTCGTAGTTATGAATCTATTTGGAATTTTGGACATCAGCGGTTCCGCGCTGCTCGCGGAACGCCAGCGCGCGGAAGTGGTGACCAGCAACCTCGCGAACGCCGAGACGACTCACACAGCCGAAGGCGGCCCTTACAAACGCGTCCACGTGGTTTTTGGATCGCATACGATGGCGCCGCACAATTTCGAAGCCACTCTTGCCTCGCTTACGGAAAGGCACACGGAGGGCGTGCGCGTCGATCGAGTCGTTGAAGACAATACCGCTCCCATCCGGAAATTCGAACCCGGCCATCCCGACGCGGACGCGGATGGATACGTTGCGTATCCCTCGATCAATCCTGTCGAAGAGATGGTGAACCTGATGGGCGCGGCTCGGTCCTATCAGCTAAATGCGTCCGCGGTGCAAAGCACGAAGAATATGATCCAGGCTTCCATCGACATTCTGAAGTCGTAACAGGAAGGAAGAACAATGATTCCGCCGATTTCTGTATCGCAACCGCCCGTCATATCCGGACCGAATGAGGCGTCCGTCGCTTCGAACCAACCGGAAACGGGTTCGGATTTCATGAGCGCCCTGCGCACGGCGACCGATCAAGTGAGCCAGCTTCAATCGGAAGCGAGCATGAAGACTTCAACGATGTTGACGGGCAACGGGCAGGACGTTCATTCCGCGATGATCGCGGTTCAAAAAGCGGACCTCGCGTTTGAGTTAATGGTGGAGATGCGGAACAAAATCGTTTCCGCATATCAGGAAATTTCGCGCATTCCATTCTGAAGATGCATTGGAAGTCATGTGAGGCTTGCGCGGCAACATGGATAATTACATGAATCAACTTGTAGCGTTTTTCCAGGGGATGACGGTCAAGCAGAAGGCATTGCTGGCCGGCAGCACCGTCCTTGTGGGCGCTGTCGTGTGGGTTTTTATTCGCTTGATGAGCGGCGGCGACTATAAGCCTCTTTTTGTCGGTCTTTCGGCCGGCGACGTTCAGGGAATCGGCCAGAAACTCGCCGCTCAAAACATCAGTTACCAGCTTTCACCGGATGGAACTTCGGTCCTGGTGCCCGCCGATCAACTCGACAAAGCGCGTGTGGGTGTTGCGTCACAAGGCCCGATTACAAGTGGACGAATGGGATTTGAACTCTTCGACAAACCGAACTGGTCCGGCAGCGATTTTTCGGAAAAGGTAAATTATCAGCGAGCGCTTGAAGCCGAACTGGAACGAACGATTCAAACGATGAATGGCGTGGAGGCAGTCCGCGTCCACCTCGTCCTGCCTCACGAATCGCTGTTTACCGATCGTGAGCGGCCCGCGAAAGCAGCCGTCGTGTTGAAATTGAGCGGCCAGCGCATGAACGATCAGATCAGGGCTTCGGTCGCCAATCTTGTTTCCAGCGCGTGGGATAATCTTTCACCGCAAAATGTCACGGTCGTCACAACGGACGGGCAGGTCCCAGGCTCCGGCCACGGGGCCGATGCCGCAGGCGGACCGGGCGATCTGGAAACAGTGATGGCTGAAAAAGTCGTGGCCGTCTTGAACCCCATCGTTGGCCCCGATCATGTAAAGTCCAGCGTCTCGATTGAATACGATCCGACTTCCGCGGAAAGCACGCAGGATTCTTACGATCCCAATGCCACGGTTGTTCTTAGTTCCCAGATTTCGACGGAAACTTCCTCCGATCCTCAGCCATCGGGAATCCCCGGCACACCGACGAATGCTCCCAACGCGCCGCCGGCCGGAGCGGCAGCCAACCAGACGAATGTGGAGAACACCACGGATGGAATTCGCACCGAGAACAAAACATTTGGCGTCAGCCATACGACGCGCCACATGGTTGAGCCTCCGGGGCGAATCAAACGCATTGCCGCCGCAATTTTAGTGGACGATGTCATCCAAACCACGGGTGCGGATGGCAAGACCACTGAAACTCATCGAAAACGGACCCCCGAGGAAATGAAACAGATTGAAGATCTCTCCAAGGCCGCGTTGGGCTGGGATTCCGCGAGAGGCGATCAAATCTCGGTGCAACAAGTGACGTTTCAAATTCCCGACGCGGAAAAACCCGCTCCGGTAACCTTGCCCGAGAAAATTCGCATGGTCACCATGCAATGGATCGAGCTGATTCGCTATGGCGCCATTCTCGTGCTCTTTCTTCTGGTCTATATCTTGTTATTAAAACCGGTGATGAAGATCGTCGTCCCGGTCCTTCAGGCCGGCGAAGTTCACGTCGCCAGAGGGCAGCTCGCGCAGGCCAGCGTGCAGCGCGAAATCGCGGGACAATTGCCTGAGCCTACCGCGAGTGACGCCATGCTTGCATCAGAATTGAATCAGAGGCTGGCTTTGCAGCAGGGCTCCGTGTTGAAACAACAGGTTGCGAATAGCGTGCAAACCGCGCCGCAAGACGCCGGCCGTCTCGTTCAGAACTGGATTCGTGGGGCCTAAGTCTAAATGAGCCCAGCCCCCCAGCCCGAACTGAATGGAGTGCGAAAGGCAGCGATTCTGCTCGTTCTGCTCGGAGATTCCGCTGCTTCGAGAATATGCGACCATCTCCCGCAAGAATCCTTGCGGGCCCTGGCGGAGGAAATCTCTTCGCTGGGCGATATCCCCGAGGAAACAGCCAATATGGTCCTGCGCGAATATGAACAGATGAGCGGCCACAAAAAGGCATTTGCTCAGGGTGGACCCGAGTACGCTGAAAAAGTTTTTACAAAGGCGAATGAACCCAATGGCGGCAAGTCCGGCGTTCACGAAATCATCGAATCGACGAAAAATTCCGCGCACGCGCTTGAAGTCCTGCGTGGCGCAACCCCGCAACGGCTGGCCAACGCGTTGAAAGAAGAACTTCCACAAACTGTTGCGCTGATCCTGATCCACCTGGATAGCAAGACTGCCGGCGGCGCATTAACTCTGCTCCCCGAAGATTTGCGCGCGCAAGCTGTGCAGCGCCTCGCCCAGATGAAACCTTCTTCGCCGGAGATGGTGAGCAGGATTCTGAACGCGTTTGCCCGCACGCTTCAGGCGGAAACTTCGGAAGCGCCTCGACGCGAAATGGGCGGCGTAAAAGCCGTCGCCGATCTTTTGAACCAGGCCCCCGGCAAGGTTAAAACCCAAATCCTTGATTCCATCGAGAAAGAAAACGTGGAACTCGCCACGTCAATTCGGAACCAGATGTTTACGTTCGAGGATTTTATAAAAATTCCCGACTCGGGGATCCGCGAATTGCTAGGCCAGGCCGACAAGAAATCCCTTGCGATCGCTCTGAAGACCGCATCCGAGGAATTGAAGGCTCATCTTTTCAAGTCCATGTCTTCCCGCGCCGTGGAAATGTTGAAGGAAGACACGGAAGCGTTGGGACAGATCCGCGCAAAGGATATCGCGCAGGCAAAGGCGGACATCGTGGCGATTGCCAGAAAACTGGAAACAGAAGGGAAGATCGTGCTGGGCGAGGACGTGGAGGAAGAAAATGCCTGATTCAAGCCGTGACGAACGGCCATCCCCTGAAACGGCTCAGCCATTTTTTTACTCTCCGCCAAGCGGCGAGCGGGCGCGAAATCTTGTGGGCGCCATAAACTCATCCGGATTTGAACGGTACGACCCGGGCGCGGACCACGCGCGTCAGGACCAAGACTTACAAAAAGCCTTTGAAAGAGGAGTCGCGGAAGGGAAGGCCGCCGCGCGAATGGATTTCGAAAAAGCGAGCGCCGAGCTGCGAGGCGAGGTGTCCGAAGCGGTGCGTGCTTTCTCCAAAGATCGCGCGGATTATTTCAGCCGGATCGAGGTTGAAGTGGTTCGGCTTTCCTTATCTGTCGCCCGAAAGATATTGCATCGCGAATCGCAGATCGATCCGATGGTGCTGACCGGCGTGGTGCACGTCGCGCTTCAGAAACTCGATAACGATACGCGCGTCCGTCTGCGTACGCATCCGGACGAGGCTCGATTCTGGAGCGATTACTTTAAACAGACGAAAGATATCTATCCCACCGTTGAAGTCGCCGGAGATCCCTCTCTCGCGCAGGGCCACTGCACTCTCGAAACCGATTTCGGCACGACGGAGATCAGCCTCGACACGCAGCTGAAAGAAATCGAGCAGGGATTTTTCGATCTGCTCGAACGCCGTCCGCAGGGGGAAGAGTGACCGATCTACACACTCTCGATCCCTATTTTCGCCGGCTGGAAGAATTCTCCGCAGTCCGATGGGTGGGGAGGGTGATCAAGGCCGTCGATTATCTGATTGAGTCCGATGGCCCCATCTGTTCCGTTGGAGAAGGTTGCGCAATATTAACTTCCGATGGCCGAACGCTGGAAGGCGAAATTGTAGGTTTTCGCGGCAAGACCGTATTGGCCATGCCGCTCGATCGCCCCGTCGGAATACGCTATGGCGACCGCATCGTCACACGTGGCACACGTCCGGCAATTCGGGTGGGAGGAAATCTTCTCGGCCGCGTGATCGATGGCTCCGGCCGCCCAATGGACGGCAAAGGGCCCACCGGGGGCCGCGACTACCGGGTGATTTGCGGGGACGCGCCCGACCCTCTGAGCCGTTCGTTGATTCGCGAGCCACTCGGCTGTGGAGTGCGCGCAATCGATGGCTTGCTTACCGCTGGACGTGGCCAGCGCATGGGCATCTTTGGCGGCAGCGGAGTCGGCAAGAGCACATTGATCAGCATGATGGCGCGCGGGACATCGGCGGATTTGACCGTACTGGCTTTAGTCGGCGAACGCGGCCGCGAGGTCCAGGAATTCCTGGTCGATGCAATCGGAGAAAAGAACATGGACCGCTGCGTGGTTGTTGTCTCGACTTCGGACCAGCCGCCGCTTTCGAGAATCCGCGCTGCACTTGCTGCCACAACCGTCGCGGAATATTTTGCCTCGCAGGGAAAACAAGTTTTGCTTGTCGTCGATTCCTTAACCCGATTTGCGATGGCCCAACGGGAAATCGGACTCGCGGCCGGTGAGCCGCCCACTGCCAAGGGCTATACGCCATCCGTATTTACTCTGCTTGCGCGGTTACTGGAACGCGCGGGACATTTTGGAGCGGGAAGTATCACCGGTTTTTACACCGTGCTGATGGAAGGGGACGACCAGCAGGACCCCCTCGTCGATGCCGTGCGCGCGATTCTCGATGGGCACATCATGCTGGACAGGCGCCTCGCCGCACAGGGGCATTACCCGCCGATTTCGATTCTTGACAGCATTAGCCGTCTGATGCCGTCCGTATGCGGCGCGGAACACTTGGCGAAAGCTCAAAAATTGAGAAGCCTCTTGTCCGCCTACTCCGCATCGGAAGATTTGATTCGCGTAGGGGCTTACCAGAAGGGCGGAGACGCAACGCTTGACCAGGCGATCTCCGCGCTCCCGGCACTCAACTCCTATCTACGTCAGAAAAAGGACGATCTGGCTCCGCTCAATCAGACGATCCAGTCCCTGATGGCATTGCCCGGATGAATTTTTGATGGCCTTCCAATTCACCCTAAACGGTCTTCTGAGATTGCGCGAGAGCCTGGAAAAGGCGGAGCTGCAGCGGTTGCAGTCCATTGCAGGAGCGGCGGCGCTGACGCGCGCCGAAATCGAGTCGCTCGAAAAATTTATGGAAGCGGAACGCCGTCGCACTTCCGACACTGTGGTAACCTCCGGATTGACCGGAGCGGAACTCCATCTCGAGATTGTGAAGCAATCCGGTTGGAAGGAACTCCACTCCCAATTGTTAAAAAAACTTTTTGACCTGGAACAAAAAAGAAAAGAGCAGCAGCCTCGGTATGTTCAGGCCCGCATGCAGAGAGAGATTGTCTCGAACTTGTTCAAACGCCAGTTCGCCGAATACGAACTCGATCGGTCGCGGCGCGAACAACAGCGCATCGATGAACTGTTTCTGATTCGCAGCACCCCTGCCGCCAAATCAGCCAAGCCCGCCTCTGACGAAGAATCCAGATAATCTATCGATCACACTTTGCCTAGCACTCGGCAAAGATTTCCGGGTCTGCACGCAAAGGCTGTCGTCAAATTCGATAAAAACTTTAGTGAACTCTTTATCCGCCTCACTTTCATTGGCTTAAGCCCCATTTCAGCGCTGTAATTATGGATCTTCACTTTGGCCATCGACCTGCATTACACGCCCCCGACGGAACTTGATCCAATGGCAACCGAGTCCATTTCGAGTTCGATTTCCGCCGCTCAAACCTTGGGAAAATCGACAATGACGACGCAAGCGACGCCAAATTCGAAGCAAACCACTCAAGACGCCGCTGGCTTTTCGGATTTCCTATTGAACTCTCTATCGAATGCGATTTCCACCGGAGACGTAAGTAGCGCGCCCACACCAAACGGCGCCCCGTTCCAGAGTTCGAAAGGCGGAGCGGACCAGAACCGTACGATTGCCGGTCAATCGTTGGCACAGGTTCAGGAGTTGTCACAATTTCAGGATGCGCCAATACCATCAATGGAGCCACATCTTTCATCAATGGAACAAGTCACACGGCCAGAACGCTTTGCCTCCGATCGGGATGGGTCGGCTCCAACAATCGCTCTGCTCCAGACGAATGTTCTGTCGATTTCCCGTCAAACCACAAATGCCATTCCAGCGTCGGTCCCTAATTCCAAAAGTAACGCCGATCGTTCAACATCCGATTTCTCTGTTCAAACCTCGCTCGTGGCAAATCTTCAAAGCCCTCCTGCCAACCCAAATCCGATTTTGGAAAAGGGTCGCAACGCAGAGGCCTTCATTTTTGGGGATCGTACCGCCAATCCATCGAAAAGGGCGGTCAAGCAACCGGAACATCTCGTGTCCGACCATGGTGCGACCATTCGTCCAATCGTATTGTCCCCCGCGAATGATTTGTCGAGCCCCGTTCAACGCGCTATCGCAGAGCCCTTTTCAATCCCAAATTCAATAACCCGCGTGGACGATTCATCGTCCGATGCCGTTTCTCAAACTCAGGTCAATGAAAATCATCAAAGCCCGATCCGGAAGTCCGAAAGCGTATAAGGAAACGGACCCCCAAGAGGCGGCCTTTATCCTACCGGACAGCAACGCGGACACTTTTCCTCCTCCCGATCTGAGCGCAGCGACCGCTACGACTGCGATGTTGCCGCCACTAGCTCAAGACGCAGCACCAGCGCTCGATAAGCTATCCGTTCAGCCGGACGTTCGCCCCGAATCTCCAACAGTCGGGGTTAAAAGTGTTTCAACGAACCAAGCCTCGGAAAATCCGGTGATTTCCGTAGCCGCCAATGCTTCCGCTCCATACCCAAGCCCTGCCACTGGATTACCGAACGTTCCTTTGCACTTCGAACCATCCGTTTCAAGGATGACGCGTACCAACATGGTTCAATCCGAGGCGAAGCAAACACAAGCCCCAGTTCCGACTCCGGCTGTGCCCTCCAGCGTCGTGCCGACTCAGAAACTCACGACGGTGGACAGCAGTGGTTCGAGGAATGTTCCGAATCCAAACGGAAATGAAAGTTCGAATGAATCATTGAATGGCGGGTCCGCTCACAAACTCTCAGGCGAGCAGACGATTTCGACCTTGCTTGCTCCCACAATCCCAGAAGTCTCCGCCGGCGCGCCGAGTTCGATCGAGCGCTTACCCCTTCCGGCAGCCGATCACACACAATCCTTATCGCTTGTTGCAATGAACGTCGAAACTCCGGTCAGAACCGAAACGCTAACGGCCAGATCGTACAAGGTCGAGCCGTTGACCTATACGCAAGTAGCAAGCCTTCCCGATCCTCTCCTTTCCGCTTCCACGGAACTTCCCAACACTCAAACCAACCCTGTGGCGGCGATCGTCGATGACACCTCGCGCAAGGAGAGTGGAAAGGAAACCGCGAAAAATCCGTCGAACCACACTGCAGTTAGTCCAGCGGAAGCCAAAGCCGCGAATTCTCAAGTCTCTTCGCCCAAAACATTGACGGCGGAGCCGCCTCAAGTCGAGCCCGTCGCACTTGCCAACGCTCCGCACGCAGCGGCTTCCACCGCAGCCGTTTTGCCGGACGGGACGGTGGTCGCGAGCGGAGAAAAGACACCACTGCGCGACGCGGACTCGCTCCCCAAGGGCGGCAATCCAAGCGCGGCCGCCGAGCCTTCGAACGATGCCGCTCAGCAACAGGCGGCCTCGATTCAATCCACTCAGCTCACTTCACAAATTGGCAAGGCGGACGTCAAAATTGCTTTGAGCGGCGATCAATTTGGACAAGTCGAACTTCACGCCAAGGTCACTGGCGATCAGCTCAATGCTTCCATTACGGTTGAGCATCGCGAAACTCATGCATTGCTCGCCAGCGATCTTCCCGCGCTCCGCCAAGTCCTCACTGAACGCCAGCTGCGAGTGGGAGAAATCACACTGCTGCACGATGTGGCCTCGTCCGGAGGTTCCATGGCCGACAGTCGTCAGCAAGCCATGCCTGACGAGACAGCTCCAAGGCAAAACGACAACGCATTCGGAACCCATAAGGACGATTCGCCATTTCCGGATAACCTCGACAAGCGGCGGACCGGCACGAATCCAATTTTCGATTCCAGGGGAAGACTCAGCGTGCGGGCTTGACCGTCCGCCAAAAAGAAAAGGAGCAATCCGTATGACCATACCAAGCACTCTGGTGAACAATCTCCCTCCCTCCACGGGCTCACAGTTGAGTTCGACGTCGTCGACTTCGACTTCTAACGATTCAAATAATCTGGGCCCCAATTCATTCATCACGCTTTTGACGGCGCAGCTTCAATCGCAGGATCCACTGAACCCAATGGACCCGACACAGATGGTGGACCAGTTGACGCAAATCAACTCGTTGCAGCAGCTCATTCAAATTCAGTCGGATCTGCAGAATTTGTTGGGCGCCTCGTCCGCTTCGACAACTCCGGCCACTACAACTGCTTCGACAACTCCTGCTGCGGCGACGCCTGTCACGGCACAGACGAGCGCGTCGTAGCTGCGTAATTCCGGCAACAGCACCGCCGAACTTGATCTTGCTTTAAAAATCGTCGCGGGGCGAAACGCCTCGCGAACAAAAATTGAGGAGGCAATACAATGGCATCATTTTCAGCACCCCTTTCAGGCTTGGAAGCCAGTTCCGAGGAGCTTTCCGTCATTTCGAACAATCTTGCGAATATGAACACCGTCGGATTCAAGTCCAGCGACACGAATTTTCAAGATCTGTTTTACAGTCAGGTGGGAAGCACAGCCAACGGAAGTCCACAGCAGATCGGCGTCGGCGCCTCGGTTGCTTCCGTGGAAGGAAATTTCAGCCAAGGCACTCTGCAGACCACGGGAAACGCCACCAACGTAGCGATCACAGGAAATGGATTTTTTGTTGTCGATAACAATGGGGCGCAGGAGTACACACGCGCCGGCAATTTCAACGTGGCTTCAAACGGCGACTTAATGACCGTGGACGGCGCCAACGTGATGGGCTATGCAGCCACGGGGGGTGTGATTGCCACCGGCCAGACTTTGAGTCCGCTGACAATCCCTCTCGGCGCCACCGCGCCCGCAAAACCCACCACCTCGTTTCAATTTATGACCAATCTTGACGCTACTGCGGGCACGGCCGTCAATGCCGCGAGCCAACAGACTGGAAACGGTATCGCCGCGGCCACCACGCTTCAGACCGGTGGCGTCCTTACCTTCTCCGATGGAACGAATAACTTTACCTATACGACAGCCGCGGGGAATACCTTGGCCAGTGTCGTTACCGCGATCAATGCAAATGCTAATTTCACCGCCAGTCTTTCGGGAAATTCACTGGTCATCAATGCCAAGAGCGGAAACGCCGTGGCCTTCACCGCAAATTCTCTCACCGACGCGGCCACAGGCACGCAAGCCGAAGCTTTTACCACCTCCGGCACAACACAAGCGGCGGGCACATTCAGCACGCCAGTAACCGTGTATGACTCGCTTGGTGCTTCTCATGCCCTCACAGCCAACTTTACCAAGACTGCGGCCAACACCTGGAATTATACGGTGACCATTCCCGCTGCCGATCTCGGCCAAACCGGCAATCCCGTAACCGTCAAGACCGGAACGCTCACGTTCGATAGCGCTGGCCAGTTGATTATTCCGCCATCGAATCCAACCATCAATGTGACCGGTTTAGCCAATGGGGCCGGCAACATGAACGTGACATGGAAGCTGTTCGACCCGAATGGCGCAAGTTCTCTGACTCAACTGGCAGGAACTTCTGGAACATCGACGACACAGCAGGACGGATTTGCCGCCGGAACGATCCAGTCGTATTCCGTCGGTGGCGACGGCACCATTTCGGGTGTCTTCAACAACGGACAAACCATCGCCCTCGGCCAGATCGCTCTCGCCTCATTTTCGGACGTACAGGGCCTCACGCGCACCGGTTCGAATAACTTCGTGGCAGGCCTCTCTTCCGGCCAGCCGAGCATCGGAGCCCCGAATACCGGTGGACTCGGCACGCTGCAAGGTGGCGCGCTGGAGGTTTCCAACGTCGATCTCGCGACCGAATTTTCGAAACTGATCGTAGCGCAGCGGTTCTATCAGGCGAACGCTCAGTCGGTTACCACACTCGATCAGGTCATGCAAACGACGCAGTCCATGATTCAGAACGGATAATCGGGCTTTGAAAGATTAGTCGGGCGATTCCGCCTCCTGAATGGCAAGGGGGCGGATCGCCTCATTTCTGAGTTCGTTCTAATAAAACTTCCCTGTTAGACGGAATCGCAGCGGATTGAAAACGTCGCAACGAAATACGTAAAACCCTTCTGGGAATTGTAATTCCTTCCATTTCTTTGGCTTTCGTCGAAGTCAAAGCTTCTGATACCAATTCAGGAATTTTTGTTTCAGTTCGGTGCACGAATTGCTTCGCATATCCACGCCATGAGTGAAGAAACGACAGCCAAACAACCAGAAGCAAAAAAGTCAAAACCCACCGTTATGATCATCGGCGTTGTTCTCGTCCTCGCCCTTGCCGGCGGGGGCGGCTATTTTTATCTCCATCAAGGGAAAACCGCGCAGGCTTCCGCGCCGGAGCCTGAAAGTTTACATAACGTCCACCTGGAAGGATTCACGGTCAATCTCGCCGATGTCGAAGAGAATCATTTCCTCCGGATCACCATTGACCTTGGCTTGGGACATGCGCCAAAAGCCGCGAAGGAAGGCGAATCCGAAATCCCCACTGCTCGTGTGCGGGACGCCATCCTCAATGTGCTCACGGCTGGAAAAGCCGACGTTCTGGTTACTCAACAAGGCAAAGCGCAACTGAAGAAAGATATTCTGGACGCTCTCCAAAAGACGGCGCCCGATCTCGATGTGCGCGAAGTTTATTTCACCGAATTTCTGGTGCAACGCTAAAAATGGCGGCGGCGATTGCACTTCCGATGCCGGAGCGGGAAGAGCCGGCTCTTGCCGGATGGCAGGAAATCCAGGTCGCACCCTGCGCGTTATCGGCCACGATTCCTGTCACAGGCTTCAGCGTCCGCCACCTGCTCCTTTTAAAGGCCGGATCGATCGTGAACAGTAAACAATTGATGCCTGGAAAAATTGGAATCGCCGCGAATGGTAGCTTCATTGCCTGGGCCGAGTTCGAAGTTGTGAATGGCCATCTCGGCGTAAGGTTGACGGATCTGGGATGAAAAGGAAATCACTGTGAGGCCCTGCATCATGGAAAACAACCCGATCCCGCAATTTTCAGGTGAGCCGAAATCACTTGGGGCAGCACTGTGGTTCCGCATCCGCGCGGCATTTTCGGAGGTGAAGATTCAACGCAATCCGCGCCGGCTGAAGCTTTGCGAGACACTTTCTCTCGGAGAAAAGAGGATTCTTGCCGTCGTTGAGTTTGAGAATCGGCGATTTCTCGTTGCCGCCACTTCACAAAATATTTCTCTCCTGCAGGCGCTCGGCGATCCGCGGGAAGACGATTCGAAGACGGGTCTATGACGGCCCCTTCCCGGCGATTCATTCCCATGGTCTTCGTCGCAGCCGGCCTGATTGTATTGCCGGCGCTGGCGGGGCGCGCATATGCGGCTCAACAGGCGCAGGGGGTTTCACTGCAAATTCCCGGACTGACGGTCCACGGCGATTCGAATTCGTGGACGATCGTCGCACTCCTGACATTTCTGACTCTTCTGCCGGCGATTGTTCTCAGCATGACGCCATTCGTCCGAATCCTCATTATCTTTCATTTCCTTCGTCAGGCCCTCGGCACGCAAGGCACGCCAACCAACCAGACGTTAATCGGCCTTTCCATTTTTCTCACTTATTTTCTGATGGCGCCGACTGGAGCCGCCATTCGCCAGCAGGCCATTGTGCCTCTCGAGGCCGGAACGGTTACCGCCTGGGAGGCGATTGATCTCGGTTCCGTGCCTCTGCGTAAATTCATGCTGCAATACACACGGGAGAAGGACCTCGCCCTGTTCGTCGAAATGTCGCAGAAAGCTCGTCCCAAGGAGCCCGAGGACATTCCGATGAGCACGATTATTCCCGCTTACATCATTTCGGAAATCAAGACCGGATTTCAAATCGGCGCAATTCTCTTCCTGCCCTTTTTGGTCATCGATATGGTCACGGCATCGGTGACCACCTCGATCGGGATGTTGCAGTTGCCGCCGGTTGTAATTTCGACGCCCTTGAAAATACTTTTGTTCGTCGTAGCGGACGGATGGAATCTGGTCGTCGGTTCATTGATGAAGAGTTTTCACTGAGGGAAGAAATGTCCACAGATCAGGTTGTCGCATTAATTCGTCAAACGCTCGAGGCCGCCTTCTGGGTTGCCGCCCCGATTCTGATTGCGGCGACATTTGTCAGTTTACTGATCAATATCGGCCAGGTAATGACTTCGATTCAGGACGTCACGGTCATGACTGTGCCGCGTCTTGCGGCCGTGGGAGCGATTATCTTTTTTTTGACGCCGTGGATGCTTCACCATCTGGTGGCCTTTACCGAAGCGCTTTTCTCGGATTTTGGAATGTTTACACACTGACGGAGTGAAACGACCGTGCCTCCCTTTGCCGTCGCAATCCTAACTCGAGCGCTTCCCGTCGGCCTGCGCGCCGGCGGCATGATGACGTTCGCGCCCTTTTTCGGCAACGACGCGATTCCGGCCAAGTTGAAGGCGATCCTCACGATTGTACTCACTGCGGTTCTGTATACCGTTGTGCCGGTCGCTCCTGTTTCCCTGACCGCCGCAAGCTGGATCGGCGTGATCGCAAGTGAAGCATTTATCGGATTGATGATGGGACTTTCCGTACAGCTCGTGTTTGAAGGCGTGCAAATCGCCGGACAACTGACGGGAATGCAGCTGGGTTTTTCACTTGCCAGCCTGATCGATCCGATCACCAATGTGGAAACACCGGTCGTTTCTGTTTTTTACCAGATGTTTGCGTTATTGATTTTTCTGCAGCTCAACGTGCATCACTGGTTGTTAAAAATGCTGGTCAGAAGTTTCGTCTATGTTCCCGTGGGAACCGGTATGGCGAACCTGATTGTGACGAGACAACTGTTTCGTTTTTTCGGCGCGATGTGGCTCATTGGCTTTCAGATCGCCGCTCCTGTCGTGCTCGCCACGATCCTTGTCGACATCTCGGTCGGATTTCTGAGCAAGGCTTCACCGCAACTGCCCGCTATGTTCATCGGCATTTCCATCAAAAACTTGATTGGCTACGGGATCATGGCCGGCGCCGCGATTCTCTGGCCAAGTCTTCTGGAAGGCGAGTTCACTCGGGCCATGGGATGGACCGAGCAGTTGCTGCATTTGGCTCATTGATAGAAAACTGAAAAGGAATCGAATTGGCCGCCGACAACAGATCTGAGAAAGCAACACCGAGACGCAAGCAAAAGGCCCGGGAAAAAGGCCAGGTTGCGCGCTCCCGCGATCTTGTGTCCGCGTTCGCCCTTCTCTCCGTTACGGCGGCGATCGCTTTTGCGGCTCCTGTTTGGATCGGAACGTGGCGCGATTTCATGGTGCGGATGCTGGACACCGGGACCCGCTCCGACATTGGGCTGGGCACCTCGATTTTTTCACTGACCACGCTCACCGTTGGAAAGTGGCTCGCGCCCGTCCTGCTCTGTGGATTTGCGATCTCCGTATTTTCGGCCGGAGCCCAGGGAGGCTTTGTTTTTGCTCCCGATGCGCTCGTTCCGAAATTTGACCGCCTGAATCCTGCAAAAAATCTGGGACAGATTTTTTCCATCTCAGGCTTGAGCCGCCTCCTGCGCTCCCTGATCCCTGGCGGGGGAATTGTCTTCATCGCCTACAGTCTGATTCAACGGGAACTTCCCGAAATCACGCACGTCGCTCGGATGGGATCCGGGCATCTGCTCACAAAACTTGCCGCTCTGTGGTTCGAGCTTTCCTGGAAATGCGGGCTGGTTTTGCTGGCATGGTCCGCGGCCGATTATGGTTTCCAATGGTGGAGTCACGAACGCAGCCTCCGCATGAGCAAACAGGAAATAAAAGAGGAGTCCAAGGATAGCGATGGCAATCCCGCAACACGGGGCCGGCGTCGCGGATTGCGTCGCGCACTACTTAAAAAAATCATGGCGAAAGACATTGCTCGCGCGACGGCAGTGGTCACAAATCCCACGCACTACGCCGTGGCGATCGAATACCGTCCGGAAACCATGGCCGCGCCCGTGGTCATCGCCAAGGGCCGAAATTTGATCGCCGCCCGGATCAGGCAGCTCGCGCGCTGGCATGAAATACCAATTATCGAGAATCCTCCTCTCGCGCAGGCGCTTTTTAAGATGGCCGAAGTTGGGCAATCCATCCCGCCGCAGCTGTATTCCGCGGTTGCTGAAATTCTAGCCTTTATCTACAGAGCCCAGAGCCGCCTGCAGGCCGTACAAAATTCGAGAGGGAGGGCCTAGGCATTGAGCAAACCTGCCGCAGCTGCGTCCCCCAAGATCGCCCTCGCCGGCGGAGGCAGCGAATTATGGGTTCCGGTCGCAACCGTCGTCCTCATATTCATGATGATTGTGCCTGTGCCCGCGCTTGGCCTCGACTTGCTCCTGGCCGTCAGCATCACGCTGGGCATCGTCGTGCTCCTATCCGCTTTGTACATTCTCAAGCCCGTCCAGTTTTCGGTTTTCCCAACCTTGTTGCTTTTCCTCACCTTGCTCCGCATCTCCCTGAATATCGCGAGCAGCCGAAGAATCCTTCTCCACGGAAATGAAGGCACAGCGGCGGCCGGAAACGTCATCCAAGCCTTTGGTCAATTTGTCGTCGGAGGGAACTACGTCGTCGGCTTCGTGATCTTCCTTGCGCTGATCGCCATTCAATACCTGGTCATCAACCACGGCGCGGTGAGAACCGCGGAAGTCACCGCGCGGTTCACCTTAGATGCTCTTCCCGGAAAGCAGATGGCGATTGACGCGGATCTTAACGCCGGCCTGATCGATGAATCCCAGGCGCGGGCCCGCCGCACACAAATTGCCCGCGAAGCCGAATTTTACGGCGCGATGGATGGCGCGGCTCGTTTCAGCCAGCGCGATGCTCTTGCGACGATCCTGATTACGGCTATCAATATTTTGGCCGGATTTTTGATCGGCGTGTTTCAGTTGAACATGCCGTTTGGTCAGGCCCTGAAAACCTACACGGTTCTGACGGTGGGAGATGGCCTTGTGACTCTGATCCCATCGCTGCTCGTTTCAGTGGCGGGAGGCATCGTCGTCACGCGCACGTCGAGCGATTCGATGGTGGGCGCGGAATTTGGACGACAGTTGCTGTCGAAGAAAGGCCCTCTGCGAATTGCCGCCGGAGTGATGTTCCTGCTCGGCCTGATTCCCGGAATGCCCAAGCTCTCCTTTTTTCTGGCGGCGGCTGTGACGGCCTATCTGGCCTCGCGTGCGAAGGGAACTGCGCCTGAGACCCCTGCTGGAGAAACCGCGACAAAGCCGGAGAAAGGTGCGGGCCAACAACAGCAGATCGAGCAATTGTTGCGCCTCGATGAACTGAGCCTCGAGGTCGGTTATGCGCTTGTTTCGCTCGTCGATCAGGCGCAGGGCGGCCATCTGCTGCAGCGCATCCGCGCGCTTCGGCGCCACCTTGCGCTCCAGCTGGGTTTTTTGGTTCCATCCATCCACATCACAGACAACATGAAACTGAAGCCTCGCGAATACGTGGTTTATCTTCGCGGGGTCGAAATTGCCCGCTGGGAAATGTATCAGGATCGAGTTCTGGCCATCAGTTCCGAACAAAATGCCGCTCCGCTCGACGGGATCGACGCGCGCGAACCTGCTTTCGGTTCTCCCGCCAAATGGATTCCGGCGGCCCTTCAGGAACACGCTTTAACAAAAGGCTATGTGGTTGTCGACCAGACTTCCGTTCTTGCAACTCACCTGGCGGAACTGGTCCGCCAATTTGCGTACGAGCTGCTCACAAGGCATGAAACCAAGCGCTTGCTTGACGCGCTTTCGGAGTGCCAGCCCAAGCTTGTCGATGAACTGGTTCCGCGCGCTCTCTCGCTTGGAGAAGTTCAGAAGGTGCTTCAACAGCTTTTGCGTGAACATGTCTCCATTCGCGACTTGAGCACGATTCTGGAAGTTTTGCTCGATTCGGCTCCGGTCAACAAGTCGCCGGTTGTCTTGGTCGAGGCAGTGCGTCAGCGCCTCGGCCGTGCTCTGGTCCAGCCGTTGCTCTCAGAAAACAAGAAATTAAAAGTCATCACTCTGGATCCCGCAATGGAACAGGAACTGCAACATACGTTTGAGCCGCAGTCTTCCGCGCAGCGTTCGACGGGGGTAACGGTGAATTCATTGCAGCGCATTTTGGAGGGCGTACAAAAGACCATCGGCGACCGCGGCACCCAGAATTCGATGACATTGCTTTGCAGCAGCCCTGCCCGGTTCCATCTGCGAAGGCTTCTTGAGCCCTTTCTGCCGAGAATCGTCGTCCTGTCGCCGGCGGAAATACCGCCCACGGTGACGGTCCAATCGCTGGGCGTAGTTCGATAAAGAGGAATGAACGGCTATTTTTTGAACGCAAGGGCTTTGATAACAAAGGATAGGACGGATCGTGAACGCTCAACCACGAAGAGGAAAGTCAGACATGCCAATCGATTCTGTTGAGAGAGAGCGTCTCCTGATCGATCATTTGCCCGACGTTCGATATATCGCTCAGCGCATTCATGACCGGCTTCCGGATCAGGTTCCCCTGGAAGATCTTGTCCACGCGGGAATCATCGGGCTGATTGAGGCAGTCGACCGCTTTGACCCCAGTAAACACACTCACCTCGCCGCCTATGCAAAATTCAGGATTCGGGGGGCAATCCTCGATAGTTTGCGGACTTCGGACTGGAGCCCGCGCAGTCTTCGCAAGCGGGCCCGCGCCATTGAAGAAGCAAATCGCGCACTCTCGGGCGAATTAGGACGAGCACCCACGGAAATTGAAATTGCGGAACGCCTTTCGATGACGCTCGCACAATTTCAAAAGGTGCTGAGCGAATTGAACGGGCTAAGTCTGGGAAGTCTGGATTCTCCACGCGAGGGCGATTCCCCCGAAGAGGAGACACTTGCGTACCGCCCCAATGGGCCGGATGAGGACCCTTTTTTCCTTTGTCTGAAAGGGGAATTGAGATCCGTCCTGGTGGAAGCCCTCGGCATTCTCGAGGAAAGAGAGAGGCAGGTTGTCTCGCTCTATTACTTTGAAGAACTTACGATGAAAGAGGTCGGAGAAGCCCTCCAGATCGGCGAATCCCGCGTCTCCCAAATCCATTCGCTGGCGATTGTCCGTCTGCGAGACCGATTGACCGAACTGTTGAGGCTGCACGACCGGGAAACCAGCGCCACTTCGGCCGCTTAGGAGCTTTTATGGAACCATCGTTATTTACGAACACAGAAATTAATCTGCTAATCAAAAAAGCGCAATCCAGCCTGCAAGCGGCCGAAACGGCGGAGCCGGCGCAAAAAGTTGAGCCCTTCGATTTTCAGTCGGGAGGACAGCTCTCCTCCATTCATGCGGAGAAACTCCTCGCTCTGCACTCCGGGTTTGCGGCTCAACTTGCGCAGTCCTGGTCCAATCTGCTCGCCTGCGATTGTCAGGTGAACCCGAAGAGCGTCGAGCAGGTCGCGTTTGGTGATTTCGCGGGCCTGCCTGCGTCGGCGATTTGCTTTGGAGCTCTCCGAACGGCCGCCCCGGAGGCGCGCGTGTTTCTGCAGGCCGATCTTGCGATGGTTTTGTCGATGATCGATTTGATGCTTGGCGGAGCGGGTTCCGCGGGAGAAACAAATCGTTCACTCACCGCAATCGAACAGGAAATCTTTAAGCCTGTCACCAGTTTGTTTGGCTTGGACCTTCAGTCGGCGTGGTCTTCGATTCTGGAAACCAGCCTTCATCTGGATTATTACGACACCGCGGAAAATCTGCTCGCTGCGGGTGAAAAAGTCCTGCTGGTGAAGTTTGACGTGCGGATTGGAGAACTCAGCGCCACGTGGATTTTAATTCTTCCGTCGCTGGTTTCCAATGTCTTGACTCGAAAGTTGGATGAGCATGTATCGCCCGCGGAAGAGAGCCGGTCCGATCAGGACCAGCGCCTTTTGAGGGAACGATTGCTGAATGGCCGCTTCAGGCTGGAGCTTTTTTTGCCCCCGAGCAAGGTATCGATGCGGAAACTGGCGCATCTGAAACCAGGGCAAGTGGTTGTATTGAAGCCGCGCGCTACCGATCCGATCCAGTTTAATCTGGCTGGAATCAAACTGTTTCAGGCGTCTCCGGTCAGTGTCGGGAACCATCGTGGAGCTCAGATCAAACGAGCGCTTTCAGTTGTCAAAGGAAAAGAAAAGGAGACACGATGAGCACACTTGAGCCCAACAGCGAGAAGGTCTCTCTTCCCAGCTTGGACTTGCTGCTGGATGTGGAACTCGAAGCCACGATTCGCTTTGGCGGAAGCATTCTCGCCTTGCGCGATGTATTGTCGATGACGGTAGGATCGGTCGTCGAACTGGACAAGCGCTTGGATGAGCCGGCCGAACTTCTCGTCGCCGGGCGGCTTGTCGCCAGGGGAGAAGTGGTTGTCGTGGACGGTAGCTTTGGGCTGCGCATTACAGAGGTGATCAATGTTCCGGAACAGGCGGGATTGCTCCCCCAGTGAATCCGTACATTTATTTCGGGCCATGTTTTCGCCGAAATCGTTGCATGGATGTTATAGATTCGATAAACATTTGAAATCGCCAGCTCTCTTCAGTAAAGATTTCTCCTGAATGGCCGATGAATCCTCATGAGCGTTGACTTTGCTCATGAGGATTCATGGACCGGAAAACACAAAGACAGCCGGGATCACGGGATTGGTACAGGAGCCGATTGGCATCCATCGTTTCCGAGGGCCTGGCCCCGCTCCCGGATTGCGTTTTCGATCTGGACGTTTTATTGAACGAGCCCGTGGTGGATCTGAAGAAAGTCGGCAGAGCACTGAGTCCGGAGATTGAATTGACCCGGCGCATTCTGCATCTCTCGAATTCCAGTCTTTTGCGCAATAGCGATGTTGCCCGGAATATTACGGACGCGGTCGTTCTCCTCGGCCCTGGGCTTTTTCATGCCGCCGTGTTGATGAGCGCGGTTACGGGTATCGGTCCGCGCAGGCACCGGGACGACAATGCGATGGAACTGTGGACTCACAGTGTCCTGATGGCGGCGATGAGCGAGAAAATCGCGCAGGTATCCGAATATCCCGTCGAGGGCATGGCATTTCTCGCGGGTTTGTTGCACGACATCGGTCATCTGCCGTTTTTGATTGTCGCGCGCGAGGATTTGTCTCCTCGCGAGGGCCTTGCGTCCATCCCCTGGCGGGACAATATCGAGGTTGAGCGCGAGATCTTTGGGCTGGATCACTGCGAAATCGGCCGGTGGATGGGGCTGTCGTGGAAGTTTTCACCGGCTCTGATGGATGCCGTTCGCCATCATCACGACCCTCGGAAAGCAAATCTTGACCCTCACCTTGCGGAGGTTGTCAACGCTGCGGAACACTTCTGCTCCGGGACATTCTCGTCCAGGGATCAGCATGCCGGCGGCTTGACGTTGGAAATCGCGGGTAAGTTTCAAGCTGCGCATCCAGTCCACAGCCGTCTAAATCCCGGCACGATTGCTTCCTTGACGTGGGCGGCGCAACCTGGCGAAGGACGGCGTGGCATGAAGCGTTACCGGAACTAAATAAGACGAACCATTAAGCGCCTGGCAAAAATTGCCCAGTCGTCCGGAGCTATCCGGCAGATTTATCCAATTCGCCTGCGTTGTTCAGTTTTTTCAAGCACCGCAAAAAATCCAGATTTATAGGTCCTTCATCGAAGATTAGAGCCTGCTAATGTGGCCCACAGTGTGCACTATTCCTTTGCGGGAAGGTGCAACATGGACAGCGGATTCTATTCAGCATTTACGGCTCTTGCCTCACGGATGCAATCGCTCGATTTGGTGGCCAACAATCTGGCCAATGCCAATACCGTGGGCTACAAAGGGCAGGAACAATTTTACCGCTCCTTCGCTGCGTCCCTGAATAACACTCGTCTGACCGCTGAAAATAAGGCCATCAACGATTTCGGAATTATCGGCGGCGCTCATCTTGACCTTTCCTCCGGATCGGTAACCAATACCGGAAACGATACTGACCTTGCGATTGATGGTTCCGGATTCTTCTCGATTCAAACTCCGAGGGGGACCCGATACACGCGGAACGGAAATTTCACGCTCAACACGCAACGTCAGCTTGTCGATCAGCAAGGCAATCCCGTAATGGGTCAGCAGGGTCCCATCGTTCTGCCGAATGGAAAATTGTCGATCAGCACCGACGGAACCGTATCGGTGGACAGTGCCATTGTGGATCAGTTGAAAGTTGTGGATTTTCCCCACGGAACCTTACTTGCCCCAGAAGGAAACACCGATTTCGCCGCGCCGGACGGCAGCGCTGTACCCGCAACATCGGCGAAGGTTCGTCAGGGAGCGCTGGAATCCTCCAATTGCGATCCGGTCTCCAGCGCAGTCTCGCTCATCAATTTGCAGCGCAACGCCGAGATGGTCCAACGGGCGCTTGCGATTTTTAATTCGGATTTCGATCAGACCGCCGTGCAGGAATTGCCCAAGCTGTAAAATCGGAGGAAAAAAAATGTTTCGTGCATTGAATACAGCAGCAACCGGCATGGTGGCGCAACAGCTCAACCTCGACAACATCGCGAACAATCTTGCGAACGCGAGCACCGCCGGATTCCGCAAGCGTCGCCTCCAGTTCCAGGACCTCATTTATCAAAATCTTGTCATGCCCGGCGCAGCCGCCACGCAGCAGACAACCATCTCCGCCGGCCTGCAAATCGGTCTTGGGGCGCGTTCCTCCGCTTCCGAAATGATCCAATCGCAGGGTGACCTCACATCAACCGGAAATCCGCTCGATCTGGCCATTCAGGGACAGGGTTTTTTCCAGGTCCTGATGCCGAATGGAGAAATCGGCTACACGCGCTCGGGTACGTTTCACCTCGATCAACAGGGACAGATGGTGACCTCGGATGGCAACCCTCTTCAGCCCGCCATCACGATTCCTACCACGGCGACGACCGTAACGATCGGCAGCGACGGAACTGTGAGCATTACGCAATCCGGCCAGCAGGCGGCGCAGACGGTCGGCTCGATCCAGCTCGCTCAGTTTGCAAACGCCGGCGGCCTCAACAGCATCGGTTCGAACCTGTTTCTCCCCACGACGGCTTCAGGTGACGCGATTCTGGGAACGCCCGGCGGCACCGACGGTTTGGGAACTCTTCAGCAGGGATCGCTCGAACAATCCAACGTAAATGTCGTCGAGGAATTTGTACAAATGATTCTGGCGCAACGGGCGTACGAATCGAATTCCAAAGTGGCGCAGGCGGCCGATCAAATGTTCCAGAACGCGAACGCGATGTCTCGCTAGCAGGAGTTGACCTTGTTTCGATCCTTGGTATTCATTGCTTTCTTTGGGCTCACGGTTTCAATGTGCGGGGCATCCGCGAATGCCGCTCGCATCAAAATACCGCTCATCCGCGAAGCCGTCGTGCGCGGCGGGTCCATTTATCTGGCGGATCTGTTGCCCGAATCCGCTCCTCCGCAGGTGCGCGTCCAGGCCCAGAACATCCTTGTCGGACAATCCCCGCAGCCGGGAAGCATCCGCGTTCTTTCCAGCAACGCGATCGTTTCTCTCCTGAGCGACGAACCCCTGCTGAAGGACGTGGACATTCCCGACCAGATTCTGGTTCGCCGGTCCGGCCGTCTGCTCACGAAGGAAGAGGTAACTGAGGCCATTCATACCACGTTGCGCCGCAACGAAATGTTCAACACGGTGGAAGTGACTCCGGACTCCGTCCGTTTTTCCTCCTCGATTCTGGTTTCAGAGGTGAACTCCGATCTTCGTGTGACTCGCGTGGAAATGGATCGAACGCTCCACGTCATGAAATTCTGGTTGGTATCGGGAACGGACACGGCCCTTCTCCCATTCATGGTGATGGCGCGTCCGACCGTCGGAACAAATGAATTAGCGGACATGCTGGGTTTGCCTCCGATCTCCGGAAGCGGCGCGGGGATTAAGGCTTCTTCAAATTTTGTGTCCTTCAACCCGACTCGAATGGAAAACGGCACAACCTCAACTCGGCCCGCACAGCGTCCCATCATCTTTGTTGAGGCGGGAAAGATCGCCTACCTGCATTTGATCTCCGGAGACAGAACGGAAATGTTTCTGACCGCGACACCGCTCGAGCGCGGCGCGCTGGGACAGCACATTCGAGCG
The DNA here is from genome assembly GCA_963788335.1 of Terriglobia bacterium. Taxonomy (GTDB): domain Bacteria; phylum Acidobacteriota; class Terriglobia; order Acidiferrales; family UBA7541; genus Palsa-360. The sequence continues at coordinate 645,233 of CAWBGM010000018.1, read as the reverse complement.
AAGATTCAGAACACCGGTAGAATTCTTGAGGCGCAGGTTGTGGGCCGAGGACAACTCGAGGCGCAGTATTGATGAACCGAGAGACGAGGGCCATCTACCGAAATTGCTTCGCGGCCGCCGCTTCACTGGCCGTGCTGGCGGCATTTTCCCCAATCGCTTTCGGAAAAGCGAAAGTCAAAGACAAATCCAAACCGGCCAGCCAATCTCTCGACGACTATTTGAAGCGAGCGCATGCAATGACGCTCGATCAGCCCACCACCCCAGGCAGCCTTTGGGTTCCGAGCGGACTGCTTGCGAGCGCCAATGCCGATTACAAAGCGCGAGCTGCAGGAGATCTGATCATGGTTCGGCTCGCCGATAGCTTCGCGGCGAATACGAGTGGAGAAAATTCCACGAGCCGCCAGTTCACCACCAAATCCGCCGTCACAGGACTTGCCGCGCAGCTTGGTCCGAATAATTCGCTGCAAAATCTGTTCAACGCCAATTCGGCAACTACCCTTGACGGTAAGGGCGCCTCGACCATGAGCTCCACACTGCAACTCATTCTTTCCGGACGCATTGTCGAGGTCATGCCCAGCGGCGTCATGGTGATTGAAGCGGTCCGCGATTTCACGGTAGGAAACGACCGTCAAACGGTTGTCCTGCGCGGCCTCGTCCGTCCCGGGGATGTCGCGATCGACAACTCAATCATGTCCACGTCGGTTTCCAGCATGGAGCTGGAAATCAAGGGTAAGGGCAGCGTAGCGGATACAACAAGCCGGCCGAACATCGTGATACGCGCGCTTCTGAAATTGACAAGTTTCTGAGGTGATTCTTTGAAGTCATGCAGGCACATTTTTCTCTGGGTCTTCCTGATCGGCTTTTCCTGTGCGATTCAGTCCCGAGCCGAAGAGACAGGCGCCCAGACCGTTCGCATCAAGGATATCGCGACTGTGGAAGGCATTCGGGATAACCCGATCATGGGTTACGGTGTGGTCGTCGGCTTGAACCGCACCGGAGACAGCCAGCAGACCGTATTCTCGATTCAGACCCTGGCGAATTTGCTCCAACGCATGGGATTGCAGATTCCCGCGGCATCGGTGAGGGTGAATAACATCGCGGCAGTATTTGTGACCGCCACGCTGCCGCCCTTTGCCAGACCAGGGATGAAAATCGATGTCACGGTTTCCTCCATCGGCGATGCCAAAAGTCTCGCCGGTGGAATCTTGCTCATGACGCCGCTCAAATCTTCCAACGGAAGCGTGTATGCCGTCGCGCAAGGCCCGCTGACGCTCGGCGGTTACAGCGCGGGCGGCGGGGGAAATAGTAAAGTTGTGAACCATCTCACCGTGGGCCGCATTCCGGACGGCGCCAATGTCGAGCAGGATTCTTCGGTCGTCCTGACATCGATGAATACGCTTTCGCTCTTATTGCGAGATCCCGATTTTGGGATGGCCACCGACATCGCAGGCATCATCAACAAGGAGATGGGCAAGGATGTAGCCCATGCCGTCGATAGCCGGCGCGTCGAAATCTCAGCTCCCAACGCCAACAGCGGCGGAGTTCCATCTCTCATGGCGCGAATTGACGCGCTGGAAATCCAGATTCATGCCATCGCAAAAGTCGTCGTGAACGAACGCACAGGCACGATTGTAATGGGCGGCGCCATGAAAATTGGCCCGTGTTCCATCCTGCAGGGAAACTTGGCGATTGAAATTGCCACCAAATACGATGTTTCACAGCCGCTTCCACAATCCAAAGGCGAAACCGTCGTCGTTCCGGAAGCGGAAGTGCAAGCGACTGAAAAGACCGCCCAATTAATTCAACTCAAGCAGGGTGCAACGGTGGAAGATTTGGTGCGTGGTCTGCAAAATATGGGCGCCACCGCACGCGATATCGTTTCCATTCTGCAGGCCATCAAAGCGGCTCATGCCCTCGAAGCCGATCTGGAGGTGTTGTAATGATTCCAATCAATTCCAATTTGCTCTCTGCCGTAACCGGCGAACTCGGTGCAGCCGCTCCCGCAACCACCGCGAAATCCAAACCGGTCGATACCATCGATCAACAGAAGTTAAAAAAGGCCGCGGGAGACTTCGAATCCATCCTTCTCTCTTCCATGTGGAAGTCGATGAAGGACAGCTTCGGCGATCCAAAGGAAGCCGAGTCCGACCCTGCCAGCGGCACGGTAAACGACCTTGGAATCGAAGCCATGTCCGGCGCCGTCGGAAAAGCGGGCGGCCTTGGCATCGGGAACCTGATTTTAAAGCATTTAGCTCCCCATGAAGGTGGCAAGTAAGTGGCTAATGTTTTGGGCAATTCAGCCGATATATTACTCGAGGGGACTTTATCGCGTATAAAGTCTGTATGCTGGCGCCGCAGCCGCCGAACTGCCAACTCTTCTGACCGGAGAACCGATGAAAGTTGATCCAAACCTGCAATCGATTGCGAATCTTCAATCGGACGCCGTGCAAAACGGGAAAACTACCCGTACGCAGGGAACAGCCTCAGGGATTTCGACATCCCAGGTAGACGGAACCGATACAGATACGGTCGAGTTTTCCCCGAAATTCGCTCAAATCCAGCAGCTGACTTCCAAGCTGCAGGAACTTCCGGACGTTCGAAGCGAGCGTGTTGCGGCATTGAAAGATCAGATTCAAAAGGGAACTTACAATCCGGATTTGTCTAGCGTCGCGGGCGCAATTTTAAACGACCCGCTGAACAAAGTCGGCAAGAGTTAAGTTTTCCCTGATTTGGAGACGAAAGCGTCATGGACGAAATCACTGCTCCGCGAATCGAGCCGCTGGCCGAAAACACGGATCGCGATCAGTATCCGTCCAGGAAACAAGCGACGCGTAAGCGTGAATCGCCTGGAAAGTCCGCGCCGTCCCCCAGCATCGAGTCCGACGATACAGCCGAAGAAATCCATCGAATCGATGAGCTCGCATAAATGATGAAAATCGGGAGCGCCAACTATCTTGATCTGGTCGAGCGCCGCCTGCAGCTTCTCCGCGAGATTTTTCGTCTTGGAGCGGAATGGCGCACGGCCTTTATCGGCTTGAAGATGGAAGAATCCGAGCGCTGCGCCATCGAAGAAGAACTCCTGTGCCAACAGATTCGAAATCTCGACAATCAGATTGCGGCCCTCGGTCCCGCTCCATCCGCCGATCCCGTCGCCGGCGCCAGAATCGTCGCTGTTTTGAATAAAATGGCCTCTTTGCAGCAAGACTTGAAACAGGCGAATGAAACTCGCCGCGCGATTCTGAAGCGCTCGCTGCTCACAATGAATGCGCTGCGCAATCTTTTCAATTCCTACGCGCCGCTCTACAGCGCGCCTGCAGCCGCCAGCACCGGAACGCTGTACGAGGAGAGTGTCTGACCCATGGGCACACTCATGTCCAGTTTGAATACGGCCCTCCAGTCAATGCAGGCGGAGCAGGAAGCCCTCGCCACAACAACGAACAATATCGCCAACGTCAACACTCCGGGATACACCCGTCAGACTGTCTCCCTTGAGGAGGCGCCGCCTGTACAATACGGCGGATTGCTTTTGGGGAATGGCGTCCAGATAGGCCAAATCACGAGTCAGAGAGACAGCTTGCTTCAAACTCGATTGGACCAGGAAACCCAGCAGCAATCCAAGTCTGGCTCCTATCTGGGGACGATGCAGCAGGTACAAACTCTATTTAATGAAACCACCGGCAACGGCTTGCAGGGCACGCTATCCGCATTTTTCAACAGTCTTCAGCAGTTGTCGACCAGCCCTTCGGACTTGAGTCTTCGGCAAGGCGTCTTGACGGCTGCTCAGAATCTGGCCCAATCGTTCAACAGCACCGCAAGCAATCTTTCGCAGTTGCAGCAAAGCGCGAACCTAACGGTGGGCCAGTCCGTGACCCAGATTAACAATCTGACATCTCAAATCGCGGCCCTGAATGTTCAGGTCAGTGCCGCGACGGCGAGCGGCCAGAATGCCGGAACGTTCATCGACCAGCGCGATCAATTGATCAGCCAGCTTTCCGGCTTGATCGATGTTTCTTCGATCGACACAGGAAATGGATTCGTCACGCTCACGACTTCGAACGGAACAACCCTTGCCGCAGGCAATCAATCTTTCCAGCTGACGGCCCAGGTGAACCCGGCCACGGGTTTTCAGGACATCTATTCGCAAGGCAGCGATATTACAACCTCTCTCACCGGCGGTTCGCTTGCCGGAGCCATTCAGGTTCGCGACCAATCCATCCCTTCAATCCTGTCTTCGCTGGATTCCTTGGCCTCGGGGATTGGAAATTCGGTCAACTCGGTCAATCAGGCCGGCACCGATCTCAATGGCGCCGCTGGCGGCAATCTGTTTAGTGTTCCGGCATCGGGTTCCTCCGGAGCAGCGTCAACGATTGCGGTCTCCATTACCGATCCATCCAAAATCGCAGCCAGCTTGAACGGAACAGCCGGCGATAACTCCAACGTCAACGCCATGCTGGCATTGCAGAATCAATCAATTGTAAATGGCCAGCCGCCGCTCAGCGCATACTCCAGTCTGGTTTTTCAAGTCGGGAACGATGTTTCGACAGCGCAATCGGATTCCACATCGGCGCAAGCCATGGTGCAGCAGCTCCAGAATCAGATTGGCAGCGTCTCCGGCGTATCCATCAATGAGGAATCGGTCAATCTCGTCCAATACGAACGGGCCTATCAGGCTGCGGCCCAAGTGACCGCCGTTATCAGCAGCCTTACAGCCGAAGCGATTAACCTGGGCCAGACGCAGGCTGTGGCGTAATGCGGGAAGCGATAGTGAGATAGCATGAGCACACGAATGAACCCGAACGTTCTTTCCGACATGCTGGAAGCCATGCAGACGGCTCAGCAGAACGCGCAGAATGCCGCCCAGCAGGTTTCCACGGGGCGCCGTGTGAATAATCCCGGCGACGACCCCGCCGCCGTGGCCGCGCTCGTGATGAACAATGCCCAGTCCTCGCAGGACGCGCAGTTCCAGACCAACATCGGCGATCTCCAATCGAAGTATCAGGCCGCCGATTCGGTGATGAACAGCGCCACGCAGTTGCTGACCTCCGCGATTTCCCTGGGCACGCAGGGCGCTACGGGGACTCTTTCCGACGCCAACCGCCAGCAGATCGCTTCACAGGTCGCAGGACTCCAACAGCAATTGCTCAGTCTTGCCAATACCAGCTTCCAGGGGACCTATCTGTTTTCCGGGACCGATGTAACGACACAACCGTTTACTGCCGATGCCTCCCAGCCGTCCGGAGTTACCTATAACGGGAACTCCTCGGTTACGACTGTCCAGATATCCATGGGCCAGTCATTGCAGACGAATCTTCCCGGGAGTCAGGTCTTCACGAGCGCATCCGGCAACGCATTCGCGGCATTGAACGATCTGCAAAACGCGCTTCAATCCAATTCAGGCATTGCCGCCGCGAATACGGAAGTTCAGAATGCCTTCAACCAGATCAACAATCAACGCGTGTTTTACGGGAATTCATTGAGCCAGCTGCAGAGCACGGAAACATTTCTCAATCAGGACACTGTAAACCTCACGACGCAGCAAAATACCTTGATTGGAGCCGATTTGACTAAGGCGATTTCCACTTTGTCGCAGGCGCAAACCGCCGAGCAAGCTTCCGTCAGCGCCACGGCGCAGATCCTCAACCTTCCGACATTGTTGTCTTACCTGAAGTAAAAAGCGGCTCGCCTGGATGTTTTTTCCCCAAATTCAGTCCGATATAGACGGCTGCCGATTCGAATTCCTTTGCTTGCGGGTCAGGTTGGCAAATGCGCGCAGCTATCGAGTCTGGTTCAGCCTCGTCGCCCAAAGATTCAGAGTTTCAACGTGAGCGCGCGAGGATTGAAGGGAAGTCTGGCGGGCTAACAGCATGAAGTGGACCTGCTCAAGTGTACTTTGCAGCTTTTTAAGGTTTTCGGCGTATTCCTTGAAATCCGCGGTGAGACGGGCGTCGGCCATGCAGAGTGCCTCGGATTGAGAAGAAATCGGCCCCATCTTTTCAAGTGGCGCGGCAATCGCTCGCAATGTTTCGAGGTTCAAGGACTGGCGTCCGCCAAGAGCCTCGCGCGCCTGGTTCAGAAAAGTCCTCAGCAAGGCGTTCGCTTCATGAATCTGTTTGCGGGTCGAATTCTCCATCGTGATCTCTGTTGAGGCTAGCGCGCCTCGGACGAAGCCCGCCAGGATTCTCCAACGGAAGCGGAGCCATTCAGCTTTCCCAGGGACGCATCCAATTCCACCTGCTTCCATGCCTGCCGCACGGGAACGTACAATTCGATGAGCTTCTGAAACTGATGTGACTTGCCCTGGATATTCGCTTCCGTAATAAGCGCTCGAGTTACGTTATAAAGGCCATCGAGACGCCTGGCGACTTCTCCTCCGCGCTCATGGTCGAGCACGCTCTGCAGTTCGGAGAGAACCTGCAAGGCGTGATTCAGCCACGATGTCCGCGCCTGAATGTCGCCGGAGTCCGAGGCGTTGTGCGCGCGGCGGAAATCCTCGATCAGCGCTTCATACAGTTTTCCGACCAGTTCCACGGGATGGCTACCGTGCGTGCTCTCCTGCCGGTAAATGCCAGCGATATTGTTGTAGCTCATGACTTGAGCGACCCCAGTTGTTGCGTGATTTGACTCTGGATCAATGGAAGTTCTTGCAGCGCGACCTGAACCTGATCGTATTGAGCCGTTAAAAATTGGTTTTGATTGTTTAATGTGGACTGCATGTCCGATATCTGGTTCGTGAGATCCTGATTGGTCTGCGACATTCCGGTAAGGTCAATCGCAAGGGTTCCCGTGGTTGGATCCGTCAGTTGGGTCAACACTCCGGACAAGTATGTTGCAACCCCCGAGGAACCCTGCAGCAGGTTTTGAACGCTGCTGAAGTTGTTTCCAAGAGCCTTCGATAATGCGGCCGAATCCACCGTCATTGTGCCGTCATCATTGAGATTGAGGCCGATGCTGGCCAGGTTCACAAAACCATTGTTTCCGCCGATCGAATACGTAATCGCCGATAGCAGTTGCTGCTGAGCGTCTCGGACCGTCCCGTCGCTTTCGAGCGGCTGCACGTTCGTGCCACCCGACCCGACTGTGAATTGTGTATTGAAGTCCTGTACGACCGTATTCCATGCCGAAACGAACGTGTTGAGTGCGCTTTGCGCTTGGGTCGTATCCGGTGACACGTTCACACTCACGGTCGTGCCCGGTGAGGCGCCATCAAGATTCAGCGTCACTCCTGGAATGACCCCCGTAATTGTATTGCTAGTGGAATTAATGGGCACGCCATCCACGGTAAGGGAGGCGTTTAAGCCGGTCACGGCTTTGTTGAAATTGAGGCCCGTCGTGTTGTTCGAGACGGTTATGTCGCCGGGAGCGCCGCTCGTGCTGGAGGAAAGCGCCAATCGCGCCCCGCTGGCATCGTTCACGACGCTGGCCGTCACTCCTGCATTCAACCCGTTTATCGCCGATGCAAGTCCGTTAAGTGTGTTATTGGTACTATCTACGGTCACGGTTACCGGCGCGCCCGTTCCCACCGAAATGTTGAAGCTGCCAGTGGCAAGCGCTGTGCTGCCGGAGGCCACAGGGTCGGTGTAGTAGGAAGACGTTGTGGCGAGCGAATTCACAATGATGCTGTGAGATTGCGCTGTTGCCGTGGAATCCGCGCTTGCCGTCAAAATAGTGGAGTCCGACGACGATGCACTGAGCGAGCTGATTCCCCCTGTCGGATCGTTCAGTGCGGAAACCGCGGTGGCCAGCGCTGTCACGTCGCCTTCGATGGAAGTTAATGTGGATGATTGAGTCTGAAGGTTGGCTTGCTGCTGCTGAAGAAGCGTTAAGGGTGCTGAATTCGCCGATTCCGCTGCGTTGAGCAAAGCTTGGACGTTGACAACGTTCGAGCCCGAAGGCAGGAGGATATTACCGACGCTGCTGATTGTGCCCATTGTTCGTCTCTTTTCGGTTCATATGTTCAAGAAAATGCGGTTAAGCCCCCTGCGAGGGCTTAACCGCCGTTCCCTTGACTTGCGTTTACTGCTTCAACGAATTAGTGAAGCAGATTCAATACACTCTGCTCCTGTGAATTGGCTTGCGCGAGGGCAGACATGCCGGTCTGGGCAAGCACGGATTCACGGGACAGATTTGAGATCGCCGTCGGAATGTCCGCCGCAGTGATCTGGTTATCGGCAGCCGTCAGGTTTTGTACCTGAACCGCGATAACGGCAGCAGCGTCCTGCAAACGGTTCACCGATGCGCCGATCGTGCCGCGGTCGCTGGCGATCGTCTGAATGGCTGTGTTGATCGCGGTCAGAGCCGTCTGCGCGGCAGAACCATCCGTTCCGGCCAGCGTCGTGCTTCCGAGGCTAAGGCCGGCTGCGGACAACGCGCCAACGCTGACGCCGATGGTGCTGTTGGAGGACCCGTCCGACAGGTAAATCGAGGTCGTGCTGGCGGTGAATACCGACGTTCCGTTGAACGTGGTCGTGGTGCCGACACGGTCGATTTCGGCCATGATCTGCGTGTATTCCGCGTTCAGGGCGGTGCGCTGCGTGCTGCTCACTGTGCCCGTTGACGCTTCCGTTGCCAGCGTGACCGCGCGGTTCAGCAGCGAAGTCACCTGCCCGAGGGCGCCGTCGGCAACCTGAAGGGCGGAAACGCCATCGTTGGCGTTCGCCGACGATTGGTTCAACGCGGAAATATTTGCCTGCAAACCGTTCGAAATCGCGAGGCCTGCCGCATCGTCAGCGCCGGTATTGATTCGCGAACCGGATGCAAGTTGCGCCAAGGTCTTTTGAAGCTGCATCTGCGTCGTGTTCAGTTGGTTCTCTGCCGAAAGCGCCGGAATGTTATTTAGAATGCTATACGACATTTTAAAGGCTCCTTTTCTCTCTGTAAGTATCGTTCCGTATTCGCGATTAGGAGCCTTACCCTGGAATTTTTCAGCCCCAGGGCGGCTTAGGTCGCGTCTCCAACGGAACTTCTCGTTCAACTAATTCATCGGCACTTTCGTACTAAAACTTTAGTTCGAAACCGATAGTTGAACGTCAGATGTTAACCTTTCGAGCATCTCTCCGACCTGCCGTCCGGCCAGCGTGGCCAGCTCGCTGAGCGCCTGTTTCAGCTCCGGATGGTTTGGGTATATCAGCGTTCCCACATGCAGCAATGCGGCGGCCCGTTTCAATTCTCCTAGTTTCGCCCACAGCGTCGCGGCTCGAAGAAAGTCGTCCGGAACGGGCATCGGAACCGCACGCAGCTTCTCTTCCGCTGCCGCCGCCGCTTCCGCGGCCCTTCCCAGCCATGCCAGCGACAAAATTAATCGGTCGTGAAGTTCCGGTTGTTGTGGCTGCCGCTTCAAGGCGTAATGGATCTTCTCGAGTCCTGCGTCCACCGCTCCCGTGCGTACGATGGCAAGACCGAGCTTACTTTGGATTAATACCGAATCGCGCGAAGAAACGATCGCTTGCTTGTAGGCGCGGACCGATTGGGCAAATTCGCCAAGATTGTAGTGCGCATCTCCGATGGCTTCCGCGACGAACGCCGTGAGATGCCCCTTTTTTTGCGCTTTTTTGAGGCATTGAAGGGCGGGGCGGTGATTTGCAAGCTTGAAATGCGCCATTCCCGCAAAGAACCATGCAACGCCCATCTTCGGATTCAACTGGCACGCGCGATCAAAATGCTTTAACGCCTCATCGATATTTCCGAAGTTGTCGAGCTCGACCATTCCCAGTTCCAGATAGGCCTGTGGATTGTCCGGCATCTCCACTATCTTTTGCCGGCCCAATTCCCGATAAAATGTATTCTTTCGCGCGCGTGTTTCCTGATCGGCAGCCAGACCAAAATGGTGGATCAGGAAGGGAGCGTGTCCCAAATTCAGACTGGATTTTTCAATGCTCGGGCCGACGCTTTCATGTACCCGACCCATAAAGCGGATCCGGTCGTCCCTTCGAAACAGGCGCACATTTTCGTGCTCGACGTAGGCCGGAAACAGTTGCGCCTCTGCCAAGGTGGAATCGTTCGGTTTCGCGGGCCGATCCCAGATCCTGTCTTCGAGGCTTAAAACATAGTTGCGGATCGTCACCTGATAACCGGCAACTGGACCTGCGGCGAGAAGGGGAGGAATCAGGCTGACGGCTGCTGAATCGAGGCGTTCGTCGGCGTCGAGCGACAGAACCCAATCCGCCGTAACTGCTTGGAGTGCTTGATTCCGCGCCAATGCGAAATCGTTCTCCCACGGAATATGAATGACTCTGGCTCCGCCATCCCTTGCGATTTCAGCAGTTGCGTCCTTCGAACCGGTGTCGGCAATCACAATCTCGTCGACAATGTCTCTCGCGCTTGCAAGGCAAGCTTCGAGCATGCTTGAGGCGTCGCGAACAATCATCGAAAGTGCGAGTTTTGGCATGGACAACGATTCTCCAATCAAGCCGACAGGTGCCGCGGAATTGCCATTCCATCGGAAGCCAATTTTTCGATTCTGTCTAAATACATCGGCAGAATCTGTTTCCATGTGAAACGCGCCTCAATTGCTCTCGCTGCGTTCCGGCCACGCGCGGCGGCTTCATCGCGATTTTCGTATACATGACGCATCGTTTGCGCCAAGGCAGCGATACTTGGTTCATACCATGTCCATTCTGCGGACAGGGGGCCAAGGGGCGGGGCCGGTTCGGGCACTGGAACCTCTTGCGCTGGAATCAGATAGCCTTCTTTCAGAGAGCAGAATTCCACCGCTGGGCCTTGTCCAGTCGTGAGGACGGGTTTCCCGCAAGCCATGGCTTCGATCAAAGGCATGCCAAATCCTTCGCCTCGATAGGGTAGGACGAACGCATCGGCGCCTCGATATAGAGCGGCGAGCGCGGCATCGTCCAATTCATCGGCTATAACAATCGTGTGGGGCGCCGTACGGCGCGCGGCAAATTGTTTTACCTCTCTCAATTTAGTGTTGTGGCTGTAGAAACTGCGGGAGCCCAGATCCTTAATTACCAGCGTAACCTCTTCCTCCGGCATAAAAGCATCGGCATAGGCCTGCAATAGAACATCGATGCCTTTGCGGCGAATCGTGCCGCCGACAAACAGAAAGATAAATCCGCGGCTGCTTGGCGGGCGAGTTGCCGGTCCATCCGGACGGAAAATTTCGGGATCGATCCCATTGGGGAGGACATGAATCTGATTTGCGCTCACGCCTGCTTTGACCAGTGCGTTTCGAGTGAATTGAGAAGGAGTCCACAATTCATCCACATTTGATTTTATTTTTTCAACCCACTGCATGGGAACCCCTCGATGCTCCCATGGCAAAATGCAGACGAGCTTTCCCGAGGTCGGCCGCGTAAAATCCGGCGGCCATTGATGCCGAATCGTCAGGTCCGTGCGGTCGATTTGATTGCAGACACCGCTCCACAACGTTTCGCCCTCTTTCATTGCCTGCCTTGAAACTGTTGGCCACGAAGTGTGATTCAGAACTGTTTCAAATCGGGGCGATGCGATAAGGGCTTGACCAACTGCTCGGTTGATTCGGGAATGTCCGGAAGCATCGAAAAGCGGCCCGGTCAGCAGGATTCCTGGTTTTGCATCGACTGTTCGATGTCGCGACGTCTGACGCTCCTCCGACTTGCCGATCATTTCCAACAAGTTCTCGCGTCGTGCTGGATCGATGGCCATTGTCTCGACCAGAAGTCGACCTGCCGATGCCATGAAGTTCCTGGCCAGGAAATTCACGACAGGCTCCAGATATTGCGGCTCGCGGCGAGCTGTTTCCGCCAGCGGGTGATGCAGCAAACGCGCCTTCCCCTTCGGCAGGCGCTGCTGCGTCAGAGCTTGAACAGCGGGTTCAAATGCCGGATGCTCGATGGCTCCCGGGAGCCAGTAGTTCACAGCCTTTTCCTGTTGGCCGACTGCATCGCATATGAGTCCCAGAAGGTAGGTAGCCCGGTAGGAATTTTCTCCGCCGCTACCCGCGAATTCATTTCCCCGGCAAAGGAGCGCGGCCTCGAGAAACCGCACGGCCCTCAAAGGGTTCTTTTGAAGGATGAAGAAAACCGCGTGAAGATAAGGAAATTCGGCGCATGCCGGAAAAGCCTGCATTCCCAGGTCGAGCAGCTCTCCCGCCTTCTCCCACTTATCGCATTTCATCAAAGCTACGATTACATTGCGCAGGACCAGCGAGGAGAAAAGACTATCGCCCGCCGTCGCGTTCCAAAGTTCCAGCAGGGAATCGACCCCGGAACCGGGTTTTTCAAGCTCCTTCCAAAGGGCGATGGATAGGCGAGCCCAGATTTTTCCGCTTGTCCGCCAGGCTGTTTTCCTTTTCTCGGAGGGGCGCGCGCCGGCGATTCGCAACATTGGATTCCAATTCGTTCCTTTGGCATGAGCGCGAAGCAATCGCGGTTCGAGCCCGAGCAAATCCGCATGTTCAAGGTAAGGCCAGTGAACCACAACCGAGGTCGTGCGATTGGGCTGAGAAAAAAATGGGCGGCGCCATTCCGCTGCAGATCCACACAGCGGCGACTCGCCCTTGCACCAGATCACCACTCCGTCCAGATGCTCGGGAATTTTCGCTGAACCAATACAAGAGAGATCCTCGAATTGTTGCTCTTGAACGATACTGCGAATCGAATCCGGGATCGCCTCGAGAGACACCGTGTCCGTAAACAATGAGACGCGGGGGCTTCGCCCGCAGGTGATTCGCACGGTTTCGGTGACTGGTGAAACAACAGACACGCCCATCTGTTTCTCTCCTGATTTCAATCGAGTAAGCGTCGAATTTCCTTCGTCCAGCGCTCCATGATCACGGACCGGTCATATTTCTCGACCATCTCCCTGCGGCCGATTCGCGCCTTTTCCTTGGCTTCCGTGCGGTGCGTGAAGACATGTCGCATCAGGCTGCGCAGATGATCGACGTCCGCCTCCGCCCACTCATGTCCGGCGAAGATTTCGATATCCGTATCGCTCGGAGTGGGTGCAAGCTTGTAATCGATCAAGTAGCTGTTTGCCTCATCGAGAAAATCCATCTGCCCGCCCCATCGCGTGGCGATCACGGGCATCTCGGAACTCAATGCCTCCACATACGGGCGGCCCCAGCCTTCACCTCGAGTCGGCAATACAAAACAGTCCGCCGAGGTATAAAGCCTGGGCAAATCCTGATTCGGAATGAAACCGGGAATCAAAATAATCGGCGGAGTTTTTTCCAGCGGCACTCTCAAATCATGTTCGATAAAATAGAGCAACTCGGGCAGCAAATCCGAATCGGGCCCCGAACGGCCGTAGCACCTCAGGATCAGAGCCACATCTTCATCTTCCTTGAATTCCGAAACAAAGGCTTTCAGCAGAATGTCGGGACCTTTGCGCTGTGTCCACTGAAACACCGACAAGAAATTGAAACCGCGGGCCCCTGGAATATGAAATGGCGGGTTTGCCGGATGAAAGTGTCGTGTGTCTTCACCCTCCTGCATCCTTCTCAATTTGTGTTCTTTAACGCCGGCGCGGGAAAATGTTTCCAGATTGAAGGAGCTCGGAACCCAGACCTCATCCATGGCATTGCATTTCTCGGCCCAGCCCTCGGGTATCCGGTCCGTCTCGAACATTGTCCTTCCGATCAAACGGCGGGCGGTCTGATTGGTCTGGAAGTCATGGGCCGGCATGGACTGGAAATGGACGCCCCGGAGCAAATCGATCATTTGAAGCTTGCTGAATTCCAGTGCGGTCCTTGTATCCTGCGTGAGCAAATTGTCGAAGTCGAACTGCTGCATCAAAGGCTCGATGTGCACTGGGATGCCCGCCTTCGCCAGCGCCATGACGATCATCAGGTTTTCCTGGGCATAGCCGCTTCCACCGTAAAGGACGCCATGGAAGGAGACGCCGGGAGTGGGCGACCCCATATTGTAACTGTAAGTAGCAGATTCTAAGCTGCTTATATTTGATTGCCGATTCTTGACATGTCCCAATTCCTGAACGGTTGCGTTTGACGTGACCATTTTTCAGCGCCTTCGGAGATTCCGTTCCCACGATTTTGAAACTTTCAAGCCTGAACCAACCATTCCCCTATTGCCCGTAGGCAAACTTTGCCGAGTTAAGCTGCTGAATTTCTAATAATTTACAGTGCTTCGTGTAGCAATAATGCAAAGAGGTGGCCATAGCCCAACTGACCTCAAAATTTGAACTCAATTAGTAATAGTTTCGGGGATTGTTTGACCTTGTGGAAATTCAAGAATGGGACCGATCAGCCGATGTATTTAACTGAAGCCATTTGCAGGCGCGTGGGTACGCGTATTGAATTATTTGAGGGGCGATCCGTGATTGAATTGACTCGTTTGAACAACCGCCCACTGGTCGTGAACTCCGACTTGATCAAATTTATTGAAAACACACCAGATACGGTCATGACGCTGATTACCGGAGAGAAGGTGATCGTCTCGGAATCGTGTCAGGAGGTAATCGATAAGATTGTTGAGTTCCGTCGCAAGACATGGGTCGGACTCAGTTATCCAACCGCAGCGTCGGTTCGTGAACTTGAGGAAACCACCGCGCGATCCACCGACGAAAGCATTGAGGACTAGTTCCCATGGATAAGAGCAGTTTTGGCGGCTTGATCATCGCATTGGGCGGCATTCTGCTGGGTTTAACGCTCGAAGGCGGCAAGATTGCGCAGATCATGCAGCCCACGTCGGCCATGATGGTGATTGGCGGGACAATCGGAGCGGTCATGCTTCAGTTCCCGCTTTCTGTCGTCATGCAGGCGTTTGGCAGGCTGGGATCGGTCTTTTTTGTGAAGGCTGGAGATCCATCGGCTCAAATCGGACAGATGGTGGCGTTTGCCAACAAGGCTCGAAAAGACGGTGTGGTATCGCTCGACAGCGAAGTGCAGAAAATCAAAGATCCGTTCCTGAAAAAATCCCTGATGCTGGCTGTGGACGGCACCGAACCGCAGGAACTTCGGAAAATGATGGAGTTGGACCTCGATAACAAAGCGGAACATGAGGAGCACATACCAAAAGTTTTCGAGGCTGCCGGCGGTTTCGCCCCCACGGTCGGAATTATTGGCGCGGTCCTTGGCTTGATTCAGGTCATGCAGCACTTGGATGATATTAACGAAGTCGGAAAAGGCATCGCCGTCGCGTTCGTGGCCACCATTTATGGAGTCGGCCTTGCCAATCTATTTTTTCTTCCCTCCTCCGGAAAAATCAAAATTCGCATTCGGGAAGAACAGATCAATCGTGAAATGACACTCGAAGGCGTCATCTCTATTTTGGAAGGCATGAACCCGAGAATGCTCGAAACCAAGCTCATGGGGTTCCTCGCCGACGAACACAAGAAGGAAAAATAAGGAAATTCTAATGGGCAGAAAACGCCACGAAGAACACGCGAACCACGAACGCTGGCTTATCTCCTATGCCGACTTCATCACGCTTCTTTTCGCCTTCTTCGTCGTTCTTTACTCCTCCTCCCAGGTCGACAAACGCAAAGTCGGCAAACTCGCCATGGCCATCCAGGTCGCTTTCCAGCAGATGGGCGCGTTTCCCAACATCGAATACCAAATTGCCCCTTTCCGAATCCGAACCCATGCCATTTCAAGATGTCCAGGCTGATCGAGAATATTTCCCGATCTCAGGATTTGCAGCGATTCGTCCAGCCGCATAACGGATCCCTCAGCAATGCCGTTCTCCCGGGACAGATTCGAGGCATCCAGGAAGCAATCGAAAAAGCGCTCGCGCCTGAAATTGGCAGACACGTTGTTGAAATCACTCAACAAAGGGAAGGCCTGGTCATTAGCCTGCGTGAAATGGGCTTCTTTGAAAGCGGCTCGGCAACGATGCGCCGGTCGTCCGCCGATGCGATCGAACGTCTTGTGGATGTGTTAAGAGATCGACCTGAAATGCTGAGGATTGAAGGTCACACGGACAATGTTCCGATTCATACCGCGCAATTCAAGTCCAACTGGGAGCTTTCCACCGCACGCGCCATCGAACTTCTCCGCATTTTCATTACGGATTACAAGCTCTCGCCCGACCGGCTGACCGTTTCAGGATACGGCGAATACCATCCAGTGGACACAAATGCGACTGCCGAAGGTCGTGGACATAATCGCCGGGTGGACATTGTCGTCATAGCCGGGCCCGGCTCTCCGCCCAACAAAGCGAAGACCGAGGCTTCCCATCCTCTGCTGACGCAAAAGGAACCCGCTGACGCAAAGCCGGACAGCCAGCCGCCTTTGACCAAATAATCGAATCCATCCGAGTACCTTGCGCGTCGGGGTTGAAGATAAAAAAGCGGGCGCTCGTTGCAGGGAATGAAAAGGGTTGGCGTGCGTCTTGCTTCAGTTTCCAGACGCATCAGTTCTGGATGGCGCGTTCAGACGCATCCATTCCGCCGATCTGGTAGCCCACTCCCCGGATGGTCCGAATTAACGGCCTGCCGCCATACGTATCAAGCTTCTTGCGAATATAGTTGACGTAGACATCCACGGTATTCGTCGCGTCGTCTCCGCTTTGAAGTTTCCAGGCGTTCATTGCGATTGCCGCGCGCGAAACAGGCTGCATCGGCCTTTCCATTAGGAATTCCAGCAGGGCGAATTCCTTCTGGGTCAGCTCGATCGGACACCCGTTTCGTTTCACGGTGCGTCGAAGTTGGTTCAGCTCCAGGTCCTCGAGGGACAACACGCCGTTCGAACCGTTACTTCGCCGCCGCAGCAGCGCCCGGAAGCGGGCGCGAAGCACGGAAAAAAAGAAAGGCTTGGTGATGAATTCGTCGGCCCCTCCATCGAGGCATTTCAAAAGCGTTTCCGGGTCGGTTTTTCCGGAAAGCACAACCAGCAGTACATCGGGGCGAATGGACCGGATCTTGCCGAGGATTTCCATGTCGGGGGACTCGAGATCGATCACGGTGAGGTCGTAGCGCCGGGCCTCGAGTTTTAGAATCAGATCGGCCGGGTCGCGGGCGAGGTCCACGACGTAGCGATCGATTTCCAACTGCTCCTTGATAAAATCGGCCAGCGCGACATCCTGTTCCGCGACTACGATTCTCATCGGCTCCACCATTTCACGTAGATGTTAAACACTCTGTGTTAACACCTGCGAGTATAGCGACGCCGTGCATTATCGAGAAGTCTATAGTGGATAGGCGTTACGAGGCTGTTAACTCATAGGAACGGCTATTTCCCGTGTTTTTTTAGCTTCCTCGCCTCGGACGGCGCGGTCAATCCGTCGCCCAGGGCAGCTGAAGCCGGAATCGCCCGGGTCGCGCATCCATTTCCGCTCCGCTTTTGGTAAAACCCAAATTTGGGCAATAATATACTTAACTAACCACGGAAAGTAGTCTATGATTCTTGCATGGACACGCCAAAGACACTCCAACAAGCAATCCGCTACTTCGCTGATGACCAAGTGTGCATCGACACTATTGCGAAATTGCGCTGGCCTAATGGCCCGATCTGCCCGGCTTGTGACGGGACAGAGCACTACTACCTCAAGACTCAGAAGCGGTGGAAGTGCAAGAAGTGCGCCAAGCAATTCTCTGTCAAGGTCGGGACGATCTTCGAAGATTCGCCGATCTCGCTGGATAAGTGGCTGGTCGGTCTCTGGATGCTGGTGAACTGCAAAAACGGGATTAGCTCTTACGAAATCGGGCGCGACCTCGGCCTTACTCAGAAGTCCGCATGGTTCATGCTCCAGCGTCTCCGTTTGGCTTTGCAGGAAAAGTCTTTGGTGAAACTCGGCGGTGAGGGAAAGACTGTCGAAGTGGACGAGACGTTCATCGGCGGAAAATCGCGCAACATGCACAAGGCAGTACGCGCCCGGAAGATTACGGGGACTGGCGGGAAGGATAAGACCGTGGTAGTTGGATTCTTGGAGCGCGGCGGGAAAGTGCGGACCTCAGTTCCGGGCAATCGGCGCAAGCACACGTTGCACAAGGAAGTGAAACAAAACGTGTCCGCTGGCTCGATTCTCTTTACCGATGAATTGCCGTCCTACAACGATCTGGCTGGCGAGTTCGCGCACAAGGTCATTAACCACGCAGTTGCCTATGTGGATGGCAACGTACACACCAACAATCTCGAAAACTATTGGAGCCTTTTGAAGCGCGGAGTGAAGGGAACCTATGTGAGCGTAGAGCCGTTCCACCTGTTCCGATATCTGGATGAACAGGCTTTCCGGTACAACAATCGGGCCACAAAAGAGAATCCAATGAATGATGAAGACAGGTTCGATCTAGCCTTGTCGCAGATTGCGGGGAAGCGGCTTACCTTTGCTGAGGTAACTGGCAAGGTGGGAGCCGCCGCGAGTAACTAGCCCTTTGCGGTTGAAGCGCGGGAAGCGGAGACCTTAGCTCGCTTTCGCTTTTCAGCATCTAGTTTCGATTTCATTTTGGAGTGGGGAACGGATAGGATTTTTTTTAAGGCAGACTCAAAAGTCGTGTACTCACCCGATTCATTCTTGGCGGGATGGTTAGGGTGATTCATCGACCAAAGCACGCTCCTAATAGGAGTGTGCGTCGATGTGCGCCAAAAGTCAAATTGCGGAGTATTCAAAAAGTGGCTTCGATAGATTGGATGACGGATGCCGTGGCCTTGAGCATCGCGAGGAGTCTGTTGCCCAGCGTGTCAGTATCGGAGCACGGTGGCGGAATCTCGTTCACGGCTATATCCATGTCAACATCGGGATTTGCCTTCACTTGCATACCTCGTCTAAATCCAGCGACCCTGAACGTCGCGATCTCGCATTCGTCATCCAAAAATCCGGTGCCAGTGACGCGCATACTAGAGAGAGTCGTTCCAGCAGGGCAAATGATCTTCGGATTGGCGTTCGACGCCCACGATCCAACAATATGCAGTCTCCGGTGCCTGTCTATTCGCGCCCATTCCCCCATAATTCCGAGAGCCCGATTGAAGTTGTAAACCAGGAGTTCTGGCGGAAGGTTCGGCACGTTGTAAGGTTGTACCGATTGGATGATGTCCCTACGCTCCTTTGCGAGTGGCGCTCGATTGAAGGAGCGATATTCAGCACGACTCTTGCAGATGGGAAATTCGAGTTTATTTTCATCGGGGGGAGGGTTTTCCCCAGTCTCTCGAATTCTCGAAGCATAGATGCAAGAATCGAGAGCAGCTCGCAACTGGTACAACATTTCTCCGAGTTCGAGAGAGATAATATTGGTGAAATCTCCTCTAAAGTTCGGTTTGAGCCAGATGCGCCCTGCCCCGTCATCATTCACGCTTACGCCAACGGAGTAGAAGTCTTCTTCCGTAGCGCGTTGATTCCACAAGTCGCGGATTGCTTCGCGGTGAGCCTTTGCGCGGCTAATACGCTTCCGGCAGCCCTCGAATTCGAGAAGAGGCATGCCAAAAATGATAGCAGTTTTGGTTAGCGAAGTATATTATTGCCCAAATTTGGGCTTGCACTCGCACAGGCTTTTAACCCTGGCGAAGGAAGGGCAGCCAGCGGGTTTCGAATTCTGAAAAATAGTAAGATTGATGAAAGGTGCATTGCGAGTCGGGTGGCCTATAGGGCCCGGCAAAAATCAAAAATCCACAGGCTGAAGCCTGTGCCACTAAAATCTCTCGCCGAGCTGAGCCGCTAACCCGCCCGGAACGGCACACGGATTTCCGTGCGGGTGCGATAAAATCCCGTGGCCCGTATTCTATGATATTGTCGCAATTCATTTCAGACGAACCGCGGGAGAGGCGATCCGAATGAACGAAGGGAAAAAATGGGTTCGAACGCTCCAATGCGCGGACATTCCGGAGAGGGAAGGGCGGCCGTTCACCGTCGGCGAACGCGTCATCGCGATTATTAATCTCGGCGACCATTTTGTGGCGATCGACAATCGTTGCCCGCACATGGGAGCCCCGTTATCGGACGGCATCATCCTGGGCAACCTGGTCGTGTGTCCTTTGCACGCATATAAAGTGGACCTGAATACGGGCCGTGTCACAAGTCCTCCGAACGATGTGGCGTGCAATGAAACCTTTCGCACACGGGTGGAAGACGGCGCCGTTTTTCTGGAGATCCCAAATGGCCCTCGAAATCCGGCACGAGGAGAGTGAAACAATGGAGAGAAATTCACCGCGCGATTTCTATTTTTCATTTTTGAGCGACGATGCGCTGGTTGGACCGTTTCTCCTTGTGGCCCGCCTGCTCACGACGGTGCTATTTGTTTTCTATGTCGTCACGGAAATTTTTGGAGATCCTCCGGTGCGCGCCCTGATGGACTCGAATCATGTTCCCAATGGCGCAATTATTTACCTTGTTTTGCTGATTCAGATTGCGGGCATCGTTCTGGTCGCTCTCGGCTACAAGACTCGATTCGCCGCGCTGCTGCTGGCCGGATTTACCATCACAACGTGCGTGCTCTTCGATCATGCTCCCAGAATTAATTTGTTCAAAGACTTCGGCATCGTGGCCGGATTTTTTTCGATGTTCGCATACGGTCCAGGGCCGCTTTCGCTTGACGCTCGGCTGGCGCGCGCCAAATCGGGGGGAGCAGAGGGTCACACCTATCGCGGCGTTTTCTCCGGCATTCTGGCGAACAACGCCATCATGGGACCGCTGATTCTCGCGGGGCGGGTTTTCGTGGCCGTAATCTTTCTGGAGTTCGGCGAAAATAAAGTGGTGCACACGGCGGAAATGCAGGCCTATATGGTTAAGCATAATCCTTCCTTCAGCGCCATGAATCGTGTGCTCACACTGCTGATTTATCCGGCCATGTGGCTTCAATTGATCGGCGGCCTCTGCGTTCTGGTGGGTTACAAGATGCGGCATGCGGCCCTGGCGTTGGCGGGTTTCACGATCCTCGCGGGAAGCATGTTCCATCATCAGTTTGATATCCCGGCGGAGAAGGCTCAATTTTTCAAGGATTATTCGCTGACGGGGGCGCTGCTCTTCCTGTTTGCGTATGGGGCAGGATCACTCTCGCTGGATGCTCTACTCAACCGTGTGAAGCCGTCGAGGCAGACTGCGCAAGCGGAACCACCTCAAGCGTAGAGACTACCCGATCGCGATGTGGAGCTCTGAATTCTCCATTCGGTCCTCCAGAAAAAAATCAACGACCGGTTTTTGAGTTTATTCCACGACCCAGATCGTGAATCCTTTTCCCTTATTGACAAGTTCTTCCGCAGGGTTTCCGTCAATGAGTTCGCTGAGCCAGGAAAGCGACTTTCTCCCTACAACAATCGTGTCGCATTTTTTTCCACGCGCCAACTCCAGAATGGCCCTGGTCGCGCGAGTACCGTCCACCAGATTGCAGGAATGCGCTTCCACTGCTGCCCCTTCAATTCCACCTTCGCGGAGAATCGCGTTGGCGCGCTTCAATACACGATGTTCCGTCCTCTCGTCCGACAACTTCCACCGGTCCTTGTAGGCGCTGAGCCGAGACCTTTCCGCTCCCCGGAATTCCACAAGTTCGGGAGGCTGGGCGACGAAGCTGTGCGCCAAACAGATTTGAACATCATCCTGCCCCGCAACCATTTGCGCCACATACTCCAGTGCCTTTCTTGTTGCCGGAGATTCATCGACCACAACTAAAAGCTTCCTGTTTTTCATTCCGGGTTTTCCTCGTTTAGCTTTTCCCCGAGGCTGCTTTCGCCTTGGCGCTCTTCTTTTTGGCGTTTTTGCCAACCAGCGGCTTGCCTGACGTCTCAATCTCACTCGATGCAGGGACGGCAGATTCTTTCGACGAGAGCGGCGGATTTGCCTCCATGAGAAGGCTATTTGCCGCAGTCGCCTTGGGCATGAAGACTTCGAGCGCGCCGTCGTCGAATGTCGCTCTGGAATTGGAAAGGTCAACCTCGACCGGCAAATCAACGACCCCGTAGATCGATTGAGCGTGTCTCTTCGATTGGCTCTGTTCTCCGGACGAGTGGTCTTCGCCCCTCCCGGCCTTTCCGCTTATGGTCAGACGACGCGGATTGAGGCTCACCGCGATCTCTTCCCGGTTCAGCCCAGGAACCTCTGCGTGGAGTTTCAGATGTTCTCTCGATTCCGACAATTGGAACTTCACCGGCGTTAGCAATTCGGATTCCGCGAGAAACCAATCCTCCTGGTCATGCCCATTCGCGCAGCCGCGTTTTTCGAAGAGGTCGAAGGCGCGTGCGGAAATCATTTTGAATAATTCAGGCGCATGTTCGAAGGGTTCGTGAATAGCAATGATGTTTGAATCCGTTCCAGGTTTCTGTAAAGGGTGGTTTGTCATAGGGGCCTTTCGTTCTGCGAAAAATATAATTTATCGCGGGAGCCGAATATTGAAGCGTTCTAGTGGCACGTGCTTCAAGCTGCCTGGGTTTACTCCGGGCACGGAAGTTAAAACAAGACACGCCAAAAACCGTCCTGCCGGTTCCCTAGTCCGCTCTACGCCAGGTCGCATCCCGGTCGTATCGAGTCATGCTATTCGCAATTTCCGAGGTGCGGCGGCCGAGATCTTTTTCATAAACAATGCCGTCCTGGCCCACGATAAATGTCATCACGCCCGACGATCTGTACTCGGCTGGATAGGCCAGAAAGGCAAACCCGCGCGTCATTTTCCCATTTACGATATAGCTGTGAGCGCCACCGGGCGCATTCGCTCCTTGTCCGGTCAGGACTCGAAAGAAATAGCCATGGAACGGCCGGGGCTTTTGATCGGGCGTCCTCGTGTAGCCCATCGCCGAGGCGGAAGCCACAAGCGGCCCGATGGGACTTTCGGGCTGCGCGGAAGCCGACTCCCAGTAGAGACCGTTTTGCTTGCCAGGATCGCTGAAAAATTTCTGCGCATATTGTTTGCCCGATGCGCTGTCGTGTGGCTGCGAGTAGTATTCCTTTTCCGCGTCCACCAGTTCACGGCTGACTTGGATGACGGAGAGTTCGTTGCTTCCGATTCTGCGGTAAAGGATTTCCCTTTTGCCGGCGGCGGTGTCGAAATACCAGGACCCGCTTTTCTGGACGAGCGGAATGGGCGTCGGCCAATTTTCCGCGCCGATATAGAGCGTCGTGTTTCCATCCGGCTCGATAACCAGGCGGTGCATTTCCTTATATTTCTGGACGAACTGTTCCCGGTCATTTTTGTCTTCGACGTCGTCACCCGAGGAAATGACGTCCTTGGCATCCGCGCCGAGGATGTCCAGCAAGGCCGGCTGGTCATCCGCCTGAAGGGCGGCAATCAATGACTTGGTTGCTTCAGCGGCGGAGGCAAATGTTTTTTGACCGGACGGTTGAGCAGTGGCGGGAATTGGACAACAAACCGTAAGAATTGCAAAGGCTGCCGCCAGGGTAGCGGCAGTGTAGAGTCGATCAAATTTAGGCCTTTTGTAGAACATGGGTCTCATCTCCTCCTGCAGTTGCGTTTGATGCTGAAATCTTTGAACAATCGAAACGCAAGACAATCGAAACGCAAGACAATCGAAATGGAAGACAATCGAAACACATGGCATTGGCGTCCGAAACGGAAATAATTATCGGCGCCCGCCGCCCCGTCCTCCGCCCCCGCCACCAACGCGCCCGCCACCGCCGCCGCCGAAGCGTGCGCCTCCACCCATGCTGGATTGGCCGCGCGAAGAATAACTTCGTGCTTCGCCACCGCGGGAAATGCCGCCAAAGGCCCCCGATCGCGTCCCGGACTGCTCCGCCGGACCAGCCGTGCGCGCGGACGGGGCAGCATTGCGTCCTTCGAAACCACTAGAGTGCCCCGCGGATGACGGGCCAAACCCACGGGCGTTGCGGTCCCCTCGAGCGAAAGATGGGGACCCGCGGAAGTTACCGTGAAAGTAAGAATTGCGATTGTAAAACGCATTGCTGCGGTATGCGTATCGCCCGCCGCCGTAGAGCAATCCTCGGTGTCGCCAATCGAATCCCCACGCATTCCAGCCCCATCCAAAACCAAAGAAGGGCCCCACTCCATACCCAATGCCGAACGAAAGGTATGGGCCCGGAGCTCCCCACCAAGGATAGAACCCCGGCCAGATTCCAATGGGATACCCATAAACCAGTTCAGGATCGTATTCGGGAACATAAACGAT
This sequence comes from Terriglobia bacterium, assembly GCA_963788335.1. Lineage (GTDB taxonomy): Bacteria > Acidobacteriota > Terriglobia > Acidiferrales > UBA7541 > Palsa-360. The sequence goes on along the minus strand of CAWBGM010000018.1, from coordinate 621,280 downwards.
CTGCGGGTTTGCGGGCTGAATCGTGACGTCGCCTCCCTGGTTCGTTACCGTTTGCTGTGGAGTGCTTTTCAGGTTCCCCGCCTGCTGCGCCTGCCCGCGCAGAACCTGGATGGCGCTCATGACGTCGGCCTGCTGGTTGACATTCACGTCGCCCAATTCGGACGTCCAGGAAATATTCTTATCCATGTCCGCGAGGACTGAAGGGAATTGCGTGAGGGCTTTCACGCTGGGGTCCCAATCCTGCTTGTCCACCTCGGCTCCCAATTCCGCGCCTTTCAAATTCTGATTTTGCTGCAGGAAGCGCTCGGCTTCGACAATTTGAGTGGGATAGGCGGAAGCCGCGAGAATTTGCGCGACCAGCGCGTCCGGATATAGTGCGATAGGCGCGACCAGTTCTTGCAACTGCTGAGGCGTCAACTGCGCGGGTTGCGGCTGGTCCGGTTGCTGATTCTGCTGATCCTGAATTTGGGCCGAAGTCGCGGCCCGCTCAAGTGCGCGGGCGGAGAGCCGAATCGGGCTCATTGCGAGTGCAACGGCGCAGGTAACAAAAAAGATCAGGATTCTATTGCTAAAAATATTGGCTCTCATCGCGGCCCTCTCACTTGTGTACCGATCGGTTCATGGAATTCCTGGATGTGGCTCGATCGCCAGTGCCGAAGACATTTAGTACTCGGAGGTTTTGCCTTTGCATCCGGCATGGCGGCACAGGCAATCGAGATCGGGCGTCTTTTCCATCGCCGCGCATTCGGTGCTGCAATACTTGCCTTCGGTTACCTTGCAGGAACAAATGGGGTGGGCACACTTTTCAGCTTTTACGGTCGTCATGTCTTCTCCTGTCGAAACAAACTACCCTGATACTGAATTAAATAGTAGAAATTAGGAAGTGAATTTTCTGTTCAATTTGGAACACCTCGGAATTTAATTCAGCTCGGTCGCCCGATTAAATAGTGAAACGGGGTGGGTCCCAAAACCGTCAATGTAATGAGCGTGGGATTCGTTGCCGGTTGGCGATTTCGTGCATCCAATCCCCATATTTAGATATAATGGCTCACGCTTGAAAGTCGCTCGGGTTTTTAGATGAACATTTCAGAGACGTTTATTCGCAGGCCCATAGCGACTTCTCTCCTGACCGCGGCGATCCTGCTGGCGGGCGGAATTGCCTACTTTTTCCTTCCGGTCGCGCCGTTGCCTCAGGTGGACTTCCCAACAGTCGTCATCGGTACCGGTTTGCCCGGGGCTAGTCCGGAAACGATGGCGTCTTCGGTGGCCACTCCTCTGGAGAGGCAATTCGGGCGGATCGCCGGTATTAACGAGATGACCTCGAGCAGTCAGCTCGGTTTCACGAACATCAGCCTGCAGTTTGACCTGAACCGCAATATTGATGCCGCCGCGCGCGATGTGCAGGCCGCCATCAACGCCGCTGCCGGACAATTGCCATCCACTCTGCCCAGCCTGCCGAATTACAAGAAATCCAATCCCGCAGATTCGCCGATGATGAATATCACGATGAATTCGGACACGCTTCCCATCGCGACCGTTTACGATCTGGCGGATTCCATCGTTTCGCAGAAAATTGCTCAGGTCCCTGGAGTGGGCCAGGTCAATATTAACGGCGGCTCAAAACCGGCGGTGCGCGTCGAAGTGAATCCGCTGGCCCTTTCACATTATGGAATCGGCCTGGAGGCTGTTCGGGCCACATTGCAGGCGGCGAACGCCAACTCGCCCAAGGGCGCCATCGAAAACCAGGAGGGACGCTGGGTCATGGCGGCCTCCGATCAGCTCATGAAGGCCAGCCAGTATGCTTCGCTGGTGGTGGTGTACCGCAACGGCGCCCCCGTTCGGTTGCGGGACGTCGCGGAAGTGAGCGACAGCATCGAGGACATCCGAAACAAGGGATATTCCGACGGTCTCCCGGCAATTTCCATGGTGATTTTCAAATCCCCGGGCGCCAACATTATTGACACGGTGAATAAGATTAACGCGCTGCTTCCGGAGCTTCGCGCTTCGATTCCACCGACGGTTTCGATTACCGTCGTGATCGATCGTACAATCACGATTCGCGACTCTGTGCAGGAAATTGAATTCACGCTCGTTCTCACCGTGGTCCTGGTGATCATGGTGATTTTTATTTTTCTCCGCAATCTTTGGGCGACGGCGATTCCCAGCATTGCTGTCCCGCTTTCACTGGCCGGAACATTCGGTGCGATGTATTTACTGGGATACTCGCTCGACAATTTTTCTCTTCTGGCGCTGGCGATTTCCACCGGTTTTGTCGTGGACGACGCCATTGTCGTGATTGAAAATATCGCCCGTTATCTTGAGGAAGGCTTGTCGCCGCTGCAGGCGGCGCTGAAGGGTTCGCGCGAAATCGGCTTTACGGTGCTTTCCATGAGCGTTTCCCTGTGCGCCGTGTTTATTCCCATCCTGCTGATGGGAGGAATTATTGGCCGCTTGTTTCGGGAATTTGCGATCACCCTCACCACGGCCATAGCCGTCTCCCTGGTCGTTTCCCTGACGACGACGCCCATGATGTGCGCGAAATTCCTCAAACCTGCCTCCGAAGAGCGTCATGGGCGTCTCTACTATTTCACCGAGCGCGTGTTTCAATCGGTGCTGAATACATATTCGCGGGGTCTGCGCTGGGTTCTGCGCCACCAGCCGTTTATGCTGGCGCTGACGTGCGTCACCATTTGCCTCAGCGTCTATCTGTACATCATCATTCCCAAGGGTTTTTTTCCTGAAGAGGACGTCGGCCTGCTGGCGGGAACCATCATCGGCGCGCAGGATTTGTCGTACCGCCCCATGCAGGAGAAGTTGAAACAGTTTCTGGACATCATTCAGGCGGACCCGGCCATCGAACATGCGGCGGGCAGCGTTGGCGGCGGCTCGGAGAATACCGGATCGATTCGCATCCAAATGAAACCTCTGGAGCAGCGGCGCGACGTGACCGCGGATCAGGAAATCGCGCGCCTGCGGCGGAAAATGGCAGTTGTCCCCGGAGCGACCACATTCCTGCAATCGGTCCAGGATTTCAGAATGGGGGGACGCCCCAGTGGTTCCGAGTACCAATTCACTCTACAGGGAGACAATATCGCCGAGCTGAACGAGTGGGCCCCGAAAGCGCTGGTGGCGATGCGGAAAGTACAGGGGCTGCGCGATCTTTCCTCGGATCAGCAGGACCGGGGATTGCAAGCCACCCTCGTTGTGGATCGCAGCACCGCTTCCAGGCTTGGGATTCGCGAACAGGTCATAGACGACACCTTGTACGACGCCTTTGGACAGCGCCAGGTGTCCACGATGTATACGCAGCTGAATCAATATCACGTGGTGATGGAAGTGGACCCGCGTTACCGGCAAAGCACCGACGCGATCCAACAGCTCTACGTGCGCTCTACAAGCGGAAATCTGGTGCCGTTCAGCGCATTCACGCACTACGAGCCGAAGACGACCGCGTTGCAGGTAAACCACCAGGGGCAGTTCCCGGCGGTGACGATCTCTTTCAATCTGGCCCCGGGATTTGCACTGGGCGATGCGGTGCGCGGCATCGAGGCGCAAATGCTGGAGATTAATTTGCCATCTTCCATTCATCCCACCTTTCAGGGCGTCGCGCAGGCATTTCAGGATTCCCTGGCGAGTGAGCCGCTGCTGATTCTGGCGGCGCTGGTTTCCGTATATCTGGTGCTGGGAATGCTCTATGAGAGCTACATCCATCCGTTCACAATTATTTCCACTCTGCCTTCCGCCGGAGTGGGAGCGCTGCTGGCCCTGCTTCTGTTTCACACACAATTGAGCGTGATTGCGCTCGTCGGAATTATTCTGCTGATCGGAATCGTAAAGAAAAATGCCATCCTGATGATCGATTTCGCCGTGGAAGCCGAACGCAAGGGAGGCAAGACTCCGGAGGAAGCGATCTATCAGTCCTGTTTATTGCGTTTCCGGCCGATCATGATGACCACGATGTGCGCGTTGCTGGGCGGTCTGCCGCTGGCCCTGGGCACCGGGACCGGCTCGGAAATGCGGCGTCCCCTCGGCATCAGCATCGTCGGCGGATTGCTGGTGAGCCAGATGCTGACGCTGTTTACAACTCCTGTGATGTACCTGTACATGGATCGCCTGCACATTCGGATCGCGAAGCTCAGGAAAAAGAAACCTCGCCTCGCCGAAACGACCGCTCACATTACCACCACCGGGAATTTACCAGCCGCATGACACGAATGAGCAGCCCGAAAAATACGGCCCTATTCCTTGCCTCGCGCCAGGATTTCGAAATCAATTTGAACCCTCCGCCCGCCCAAATTCGATATACTGACGTTCAATCGGATTGCGTGCGGACATGAACATTTCAGAGCTTTTCATTCGCCGTCCCATTGCGACATCTCTTCTCAGCGGCGCAATCCTTTTGGCGGGGGCCGTTGCTTATAGTTTCCTGCCCGTTGCGGCGTTGCCCGAAGTTGATTTTCCCTCGATCGCGATTGGGGCATCTTTGCCGGGGGCGAGTCCGGAGACTCTGGCGTCCTCGGTGGCTACGCCTCTGGAGCGGCAATTTGGCAAGATCGCGGGCATTAATGAAATGACGTCGAGCAGCCAGCTCGGCAATACGAATATCACCCTGCAGTTTGACCTCGACCGGAACATCGATGCCGCTTCACGGGATGTGCAGGCCGCCATCAATGCCGCCGCCGGGCAGTTGCCGTCCACGCTACCCAGTCTGCCGCATTATCAGAAATCCAATCCTGCGGATTCTCCCATTCTCACCGTTGCGATGTCGTCCGATACGCTTCCACTCCAAAGGATTTACGACTACGCGGATTCGATTGTCGCCCAGAAGCTGGCGCAGGTTGCCGGCGTCGGCAAAGTCGGGATCTATGGCGGCGCGAAACCCGCCGTTCGTGTGGATGTGAATCCGATGGCCCTGGCCCACTACGGAATCGGACTTGAGGCTCTCCGTACAGCCCTGAATGCCGCGAACGTAAATTCCCCCAAAGGAGCGCTCGAAAGCCAAAGCGGGCGCTGGACCCTGTCGGCTTCGGATCAGCTCCTGGATGCCGCTGATTACTCGAGCTTGGTTGTGGTTTACCGCAACGGAGCTCCCGTTCGATTAAGCGACGTTGCGCTGGTCACCTCCGGCGTTGAGGATTCGCGCAATATGGGGTATTCCGACGGCATTCCCGCGATCACGGTTTCAATCTACCGCCAGCCGGGCGCCAACATTATCGATACCGTGGACCGGATCAAAGCGCTTCTGCCCGAGCTGCAGGCCTCGATCCCTCCCAATGTTTTTGTGACTCTCCCATCGGACCGCACCGTTACGATCCGGGCTTCCGTCCACGAAATTGAATTCACCCTGGTCCTGACCGTCGTTCTTGTCGTGATGGTGATTTTTTTGTTCTTGCGTAATCTTTGGGCGACGGCGATTCCCAGCATTGCGGTGCCGCTCTCGTTGACGGGAACTTTTGGCGTGATGTACCTGTTGGGTTACTCGCTCGACAATCTTTCGCTCCTGGCGCTGGCGATTTCGACCGGGTTCGTCGTCGACGACGCCATCGTCGTGATCGAGAATATCGCGCGGTATCTGGACGAAGGTTATTCGCCGCTCAATGCGGCGCTGAAAGGCTCGCGCGAAATCGGATTCACCGTCCTTTCGATGAGCATTTCGCTGTGCGCTGTGTTCATTCCCATCCTGTTGATGGGCGGAATTATCGGCCGCTTATTGCGCGAATTCGCGATAACACTTTGCACGGCAATTGCAGTTTCGCTCTGCGTTTCTCTTACCACCACTCCCATGATGTGCGCGAAATTCCTGAGGCCCGCGTCGGAAGAACAACATGGCAGGATCTACCGGGCGAGCGAACGGGCGTTTGAATGGTCGCTCCATACGTACTCCCGGGGATTGCGCTGGGTGCTTCGCCACCAGCCCTTCATGCTCGGCCTGACATGCGCAACGCTCTGCCTGAGTGTTTATCTCTATGTCATCATCCCCAAGGGTTTCTTCCCGCAGCAGGATACCGGACGTCTGGCCGGTACGCTGCTGGGCGCGCAGGACATGTCCTTTGACGCCATGCAGCTGAAGCTGAAGCAATTCCTGGATATTATGCAAGCCGATCCGGGCGTCAAGAATGTCACCGGCGCGGTCGGCGGCGGATCAGAGAATACCGGCTCGATGAGAGTCGAACTGAAACCCCAGGAGGAACGTAATGCAACCGCCGATCAAATCATCGCGCGCCTGCGGCGGAAGATGGCGGCGATACCGGGAGCGACGACGTACCTGCAATCGGTGCAGGATTTTCGAATGGGCGGCCGCCCCAGCGGTTCGCAATATCAATTCACGCTGGAAGGCGACAATATCGCTGAATTGAATGAGTGGGCCCCGAAAGCGCTCCTGGCGATGCGGAAAGTGCAGGGAGTCCGAGACCTTTCTTCCGACCAGCAGGATCGCGGGTTGCAAGCTACGCTGGTTGTCGACCGTAGCACTTCTTCGAGGCTGGGCATACGGCAGCAAGTGATCGACGATACGTTGTATGACGCCTTCGGACAGCGCCAGGTCTCCACCATCTACACGCAATTGAACCAATACCACGTGGTCATGGAAGTGGACCCGCGCTTCCGGCAAAGCACGGATGCGATCCAGCAGCTCTACGTGCGCTCGACGAACGGGTCACTGGTGCCCATGAGCGCGTTCACCCACTTTGAGCCGAAGACGACCGCGTTGCAGGTGAACCACCAGGGACAATTTCCCGCTGTTACGATCTCCTTCAATCTGGCGCCGGGTTTTGCGCTGGGCGACGCGGTGCGGGGAATTGAAGCGCAAATGATTGGGATCGGTTTGCCGTCCTCCATCCATCCCACATTCCAAGGAGTCGCGCAGGCATTTCAGGAGTCCTTGTCCACCGAACCGTATCTGATCCTGGCCGCCTTGATTTCCGTGTATCTGGTCCTGGGAATGCTCTACGAAAGTTACATCCACCCGCTCACGATTCTTTCCACGCTGCCTTCCGCCGGTGTCGGCGCGCTGCTTGCATTGCTGCTGTTCCACATCGATTTGAGCATCATCGCGCTGGTCGGAATCATTCTGCTGATCGGCATCGTGAAGAAGAACGCGATCATGATGATCGACTTTGCCGTGGAAGCCGAACGCAAGGAAGGGAAGCAGCCGGAAGAAGCGATCTATCAGGCCTGTCTGCTGAGGTTCCGGCCGATCATGATGACCACGATGTGCGCGCTGCTCGGCGCTGTTCCGCTCGCGCTGGGAGGGGGAACCGGATCGGAATTGAGGCGTCCCCTGGGGATCAGCATCATCGGCGGCCTGATCGTGAGCCAGATGCTGACCTTGTTCACCACGCCCGTCGTCTATCTTTACATGGACCGGCTGCAGCTGCGCATTGCAAAGCGCATGAAAAGACGCCGGCTAACGGAAGCAACTGCGCGTATTTCCACGGCCGGGAATTTACCTAACATTTGATTAATCATACTCTCGGTTCATCCAGCCGAACTTCCGAATCGGGGACGCCTGGCGCCTTCAGGCGCTCACGTTCCCGAATAAATTCCGGGATTGCTGTGCATCAGGATGCGAATCGCGACGCCCCATTTGTTCTGCCCGACTCGTTCCATCCGCACCACGTCCCCGATCTGTTCGCGATGCATCGGGTCATCCGGTCCGAAGTTGAGCGTCACAATTACATTCATCCCCACACAGTAGTGGTTGATCGAAGTCACGAAATACAGGCCGCTGCGCGAAACATTCATCGTCATGCAGATTTCTTCCGGGTACTGTGAATCGCAGGGACGCACGCGAACGGGTTCAGAGAGGTTCTCCCGGGGGGTAAGACGATATTCCTTCACTTCTGTTAACACTGGATCCCTCCTGTGGACCGGGGTTGGCGGTCCTAGGGTTTCCGTCGTGCATTCTCAAGCCGAGGATAGGTGAAGCAACCGCCGATGTCCACTCACAACCTGCCCGTGTGCTTTCTCAGGCAACAAAAACGATCGATTTTTCATGCAGGCAGGATCGTCAAAAATAGAGAGTAGGAGAGGCGACAGGGTGCTGCCGCCCCTCCGTTGAGCTTGTCGGAGGAAAGCTCAAGTATATTTAGGTTTACTTCGGGAGGGTCGTAAGGTTCCAATTTCTTTTGAAGAAGGAACTGAAAATGTCCCAACGGAGAAAAACGATCCTGCGCCCGATCAAATCCCTGGAAATCCACACAAGTATGCTGGATTTCCGCACACGGCAAGATTCTGCGCGTCGGTCAGGCTGCCGCCGATTTGCCTCTCTTTACGGCTTTTTGGGTGCCGGAAAGATCTATGGGCAGGTTCCCCAAATTCAGATGAACGGTTTTTCCATCGCGGTGAGCGATGGCATAAAATCGATTCTCGGATTTTTGGGCCAGTTCTTTCAAGTGGAGCCGCGTTCCTTCCAATCCCAGTACGCAAGCTCGCCAAAGTGAGGAACCATCGGGGAATTTCTCGAACAGGTCGTATTTGCGATTCATACGAGTCTCCTCGGGTATGGCTGGTGACTCTCCCTAAGCTACCCCATGCTATTCCCATGTGGGTTATTTGTCCAATTCATCCGGTGAATCTCAGGTATCACCTAGAGCACCTGTAGATAGAGCACTTGTAGAGCACCGGCAGGGCTTGGCTATGGCGGCGCTCCCTGGCGTAGAATGATGAACCTTGACTGAACCGGCTCAATTCGCGCGCTTGCGTGTCGTGTTGGTAGCTCCGCGCAATCCACTCAATATTGGCGCAGCCGCTCGCGCCATGAGTAACTTCGGATTTCACGAGTTGCGCGTTGTGAACCCGTTTGAACCGTCTTTCCGGGAAGCCCGCTCCGCCGTGGGCGCTTCCAAAATTCTTGAAAAAGCCGGACAATTCGACACGGTCGCCGAAGCCGTGGCCGATTGCAGCCTGGTCGTTGGCACAACGGCCGTTCGCAATCGCGAATTGCAACATCCCGTTCGTCGCCCTGAGTATGCCGGTCAGCTCATCCGCAAACGATTGGGGCAAGGCAACGTGGCGCTTCTGTTCGGTTCGGAAAAATGGGGGCTTTCCAACGAAGATCTCAGTCACTGCCACTGGCTGATTCGCATTCCCACCTGCGATGAAAATATCTCGATGAATTTAGGGCAGGCGGTCGCTGTTTGCCTCTACGAGTTGATCCGTGAATCGAAGCAAGAGCGTGCGCCACGGAAAAAACTGGATCTGGCCGGAGCCGAAGAACTCGAACGCATCACGACTCTGCTGCTGGAAGCCTTGGATACCAGCGGATTCCTGACTCGCAGGCGCGTGAGAGACGCCGACGAACGAATCCGCCGCCTCGTCCGGCGCCTGAATTTACAGTCTCGCGACGCTGTAATTTGGCAGGGCATGCTGCGTCAAATGCTGTGGAAAATGAGGGCGGGCCAGTAGGACGGGCTGAAGACGGTCTTCTTTTGACTTTTAACCAACTCCACAAAATTCGAAAACAGACGGGCTAAAGCCTGTGCTGCTCAAATCCTAATTTCACCGCCGCGCCGCAAAAAAAGCCTGCAACAGTCGCACCGATTCCTCCGCCAGAATTCCTGGAGTTACTTCCACGCGATGATTCAGCGCCGGAGATTCCAACACCTTCATGCAGGATCGAATCGCGCCCCCTTTGGGTTCATCGGCGCCGTAAATCAGCCGTGCAATGCGAGCCTGAATCAGTGCGCCCGCGCACATCGCGCACGGCTCGACCGTCACATACAACGCCGCGCCGGTGAGCCGATAGTTGCCCGCTTTCCGCGACGCCTCGCGCAAGGCCACAATTTCCGCGTGCGCCGTGGGATCGCAATCCGTAATCGTTCGATTCCCTGCGGCGGCAAGGATCCGATGGTCCAGCACCACAAGCGACCCAACGGGGACTTCCCCACGAACGGCTGCCGCCTGCGCCTGCTCAATCGCCAGATGCATGTATTCTAAATCGCTCACAGAGGCTGCACGGGTTGCGCGGGGATCTGATACTCCATTAGCATCACATCGTTGAGGCTGTCGTTCAGTCGCGCATGGGCGATGTGGCGGCCCACCTCTCGCCACCCGGTCGCGCGGCACAGCAGCAAGCCATCATTGTTCACAACGAGGATGCGGCCAATCAGCTTGCGGTATCCCAGTTTGCCGGCGGATTCCTGAATCGCGCGCATCAGTTGGCGGCCCACGCCGTAACTCCGGAATGTGCGGCGCACGTAAATGAAGACTTCCCCAATGTCGTCCAGTGAGATGCGCGTGTCATATGGCGCAAGTGCGGCCCATCCTGCGATCCAATTGCGCACGTCGGCAACCAGGATCGGATGCTTGGGATGGTGCTCCGCTTCGGCGATCAGCAATCGCTGTTCGTCCACCGCGCGCGCGTCGGAAGTGAATGTTTCCAGGCGGTCCTGCACGGCCTCATTGAAAATTTCGCACATGGAAGTGGCGTCGTCCTCAATCGCCGGGCGAATTTGTAGTTGCGGCCTTTGACTCGCGCTGCTCATCTCCCCGTGATTTTAGCACCTTCGCAGCGAGCTTCGGCGGCGTTCTGGTGATTTTTGTCACATCGATCCATGTCGGCCGTCACATCTTTTCCATTGGAGCGGGAATACAAGGGAAGCAGATTAAGGCTTCAGGAATCCGGAAGAGGGAAGTCGGTCCACCGGACTTGAAGGCTAGCAGTTTACCTTCATACGCACGCCGCGCATGCGGCGCGAAGGCTGTCGCGGCGCCCGAGAGAACGCTGCGATGCGAAAAACAGAGTGGCACAACGGGGGCCTGCCAGGGCTCCCGTTGTGTTTTCCAATCGGTGAATTGAGATACGTCCTGGCGCATCTCCAATCTCTATCCGGGTAACATACTCCCCTTGACAATCGCGGCCTTCGCCGACAGACTAGCGCCATGAATTCCATCTTCAAGCGTCTGTTTCTCGCCGATTTCTGGAAGGGAATGATCCTGACCTTCCGTACGCAGAATCCGAAGAATATTTACACGGAGCAGTATCCACTCGAGCGCCCCATGGTGGCCGAGCGATACCGCGGAGCGCCGCGCCTGAACATGAATCCCGAAACAGGCGAAACACTTTGCATCGCTTGCAATCTGTGTTCGCTGGCCTGTCCCGAGAATCTGATCGTGGTCGGCTGGCACCGTGACGACGCGACACGGCGCAAAGTTCTCACCACCTTTACGTACGACACCTCGCGCTGCATGTTTTGCGGATTGTGCGAAGACGCCTGCCCGACCGATTGCCTGGAACTGACCCAGGACTTCGAGATGGCTTCCTATTCCCGCGAAGGCGCCATTTGGGACCGGCACCGCTTGGAAGAAGGGCCTACTCCGGCTCGCTACACGCGCTAGTTTAGAACTGTCCAGCAACCCAAAAAGTATCCGATCCGCGCGTTGCGGGGTCGTCACTGTTGTCTGAAAAATTCTACTTCCGGCACAATGAACTCTTCTTCATTTCGCTTCCTTGACATAAAATCGGCGGATGGAACTTCGTAAAGATCCGATCACGCGCAGTTGGGTGGTCGTCGGCCACAGGAAAGACACTTGCGAAACCACCGGAGGTTGTCCGTTCTGCCCCGCAAAGATCGATTCGCAGCCCGCGATGTTGCGTCTTCCTCCGCAGGGACCCACGCAAGTTACTGTCTTGCCCCATCCGGATCCGTTATACCGTGTGGAGGGCGATCCCGGCCGCCGCGCTGATGGAATTTATGACGTGATGGAACCGGTAGGCGCGGATGAAATCGTGATCGAGACGTCGGAGCACAACAAACGGCTCGAAGATTTGAACGACAATCAGATTCTGCTTGTGATGGAGGCCTGGAGGCAGCGCGTGGAGGACCTGAAGCGCGACCGCCGTTTCAAATACGTCTCCGTTTACAAAAACTACGGTCCGCTCGCCGGACAGGAAGGCTCGCACGCCCATTCACAGATTTCAGCGACCACATTTGTGCCGCGCAGAATTCTCTACGAACTGCGCGCGGCACGCGACTGGTACGCGGAAAAAGAGCGCTGCGTGTTTTGCGATATTGTGAAGCAGGAGGAGCGTCAGGCCAAGCGCGTCGTGGATACGCAGGGAGACTATGTCGCGCTATGCCCGTACGCTTCGCGCGTTCCGTTTGAAATCTGGCTGCTCGATCGCAAACACAATTATCTATTTGAGCGGCCGCGGCACGACTCGAACCGGCGAAACATGGCGGCATTATTACGTCGCGTTCTGCGGCGCGTGCGTCAAGTCGCTCCCGCCTATCACCTGGTGGTCCATACTTCGCCGAATGTCATTCATCCCAAAGGCGAAAAGTCTTCCAACTACTGGAAGACAATCGCGGAAGATTTTCACTGGCACATCGAAATCCTGCCCATCGTCGAAACGCGGAGCAAGTCCTACAGCATCAAGGAAGTGTATTACAACGCGACGACGCCGGAAGAAGCGGCCGAACGCCTGCGCAAGCTGGATACGAATTCGTGAGGCAACGCGAGCGCGGCGGCATTTTCTTTCGCATGCTTTTTATTATTGTTTTCGTTGCATTTCTCGCCTTTCTCTACACCGTCCGTCACCCCTTGATGCGCTTTGCGGCGGAGTTCTGGATGGTGAACGATCCCGCCGTGCCGTCCGACGCCATCGTTGTTCTTGGCGATGACAACTTTCCGGGAGATCGCGCCTTTCACGCGGCGGAATTGTATCGGGACGGGATGGCGCCGGTGGTTGTGGCCAGCGGACGGATGCTGCGTGCGAATGCGGGAATCGCCGAGCTCATGCAGCACGACCTCGAATCGTTCGGCGTACCGTCGTCGTCCATCGTGAAATTCCCAAGCCGCGCGGCCAATACGCGGGAAGAAGCCGAAGCGTTGAAAGGACTCATCGACAGCCGCGGTTGGAAACGTATTCTGGTCGTCACTTCCAATTACCATGCGCGGCGCGCGCGTTTTATTTATGAACGCGTGATGCCTTCATCGGTGAGCGTTCGTGTAAGCGCCGCGCACGATTCTGAATTCGATCCGTCGCGGTGGTGGGAAACGCGCGTGGGACGGAAACTTTTCTTCAGCGAACTGCTCGGATATATCGTCGCCCGATGGGAACTCAGAAGAAAATCCGAAGTACCTTCCGGCGGCGTTGTCGTATTCGATTTTTCCTCCATTTCGTGACCGGATTGCACCGGGATAAAGAGTAACCTCGAAGTACCCGCCCGTATCTCATTGGAAACAGGCCCGATTTACACGCACGGCGCACCGTACTATAGTTCCGAGTCTACCGTCCTCTCCGGGCTGCTTCGATTGACCCCAGCCGGTGGCTACGGAGTTTCGGTTTGGGGGAAACATCCATGTGGCGTAAACCAGAAGATCCAAAGCCTTCGGCACCTCTTGCTGAAGTTCCAGCAACACCCGCGCCTCGTATCGAGCCGCCGCCGGTTCGTAGCGTGGCGGGACTCACGGCGGAAGTGGTTCAGCCTTCCGGCGGAATGATTACTTCAACCTTGGTGATTAAAGGCGAAATTCGCGGTCGCGAGGATTTGTACATTGATGGGGAAGTGCAGGGATCGATCCATCTCTCAGAAGGGCGCGTTACCATCGGCCCGCACGGCAAAATTTCGGCGGATGTGGACGCACGGGAAGTGGTCGTCCGCGGAAAAGTGAAGGGCTCGGTCCGCGGCCGCGAACGCGTCGAGATCGGACGTACCGGCGAGGTCCGCGGCGATATTGCGACCGTGCGCATTGCGATCGAAGAGGGCGCTGAAATTCACAGTAAGGTGGAGATTACCCGGCCTGACGATTCCAGGATCGCGCGTCCCGCCGCTAAACCCAATGCGGTTGTTGCTGTCGCAACTCAAGCCGTAGCCGTGAAGGCGGCAGGGGAAGCAGCCAACTAATATGAGCCTTTTTAGTAAATTGCGCGCAAGCTCCGGCGCCGAGTTCCCGACACGCAACGCGCCGCCGGCCACGCGGCATTCGGCCCCGGTCATGGTGGCAAAGGCGAGCACTTCCACGGCTGTTGCCGGAGCGGTTTCGCAGGTCGGACGCCTTTCGAACGGTCTGAAGGAATTCCTGTGGCAGTTGGATGGAATCGGCCATGGCCACCTGCTTGACCTCGGCCCTGCACGGCAAACCACGCTCAACTTTTTCATCGAACGCGGCTTCAAGGTTTACACCGATGATCTGCTGACGACCTGGAAGATTTTTCTGGACGGTGAAGAGGAACGGAAAAAGCATCTTTCTCCCGATGACGACCGCTCCGAGTTGGCTCCTTCGGCGCGGGCCGAAAGATTTCTTACAACAACGCTGCAATATCCTGTCAATACGTTCGACGCCGTTCTCATGTGGGATATTCTGGATTATCTCGACAACGATTTGATGACGAAGCTGGCTGCGCGTGTCACCTCGCTCGTGCGGGATGGCGGCGTGCTCTTCGCCATTTTCCACGCTCGCAAGCCGGAAACGTTTCACCGCTACCGCGTGCTCGACGCTCAGAACCTGGAACTGATTTCAACACCGTGCCCGTTCACGCCGCAACGCGTGTTCCAGAACCGCGAGATTTCCAATCTCTTCTCGCGCTACCGTTCCTCGAAGACATTCGTGGGGCGCGATCAGCTCCGCGAAGGGCTTTTCGTCAAGTAGACCGGCGTTCAGTGATTGACTCATTTTGCGCGCAAGCTGCCGTCACTTTTGATCGCATTTGAAAAGTGCGTCGCTCTTTGCATTCAACTCGAATCTATTTTATTTGTCCGCCTCGGTTTGCTTGTTTCGATTTCGTTGCCCTGCGCCGTCCGAAATTACGGCGGAATAAAATGCCGGGAAATTCGTCGCCACAGAAGTCACGCCGGAGGGGGAAGGGAATTCCAGCTCGAAAAACATGGGGAATGGGGATAAATTCGCCTGGCTCGGGAGCGGAAATCATTGACAACGCACCGCCCCCACGCGGCGCGTATCGCCCAAGGCCCTCTTCGATTCCGCACCGAAGGAAAATGAACATAGCACTGAGCCGGGGAGCCGCATGGTTCCCCGGCTCGGTTTTTTTTGGGTGAATTTGGCCGAACGACTACGCTTTCCTGTGCCGCCGGTGCCGTCTGTGTTTATGTGCCGGGATTGCCGGCGCGGACGGAGTTGCCGGAGAGGCAACCGCGGGGCTCGATGGCACGGGAACGCTCAGCGGTTTAGCCGATGCCATGAAGCTGAACATCGTGGCGAGCGCAAAGAGAAAAACTGCGCGAAAAAATTTTGTCATGGGGATCCTCCAAATTGACCTTCCGAACGGTCAAAATCTAACACAACTTATAGTGGAAGGATCAAATAACAATCGGCATTCCGATTCAATGAATCAACACTCCTGTGGAAATAAAAAATGGGCGGCACCCCCAGTGCCGCCCTGCGCTTATCCCCCCGGGGGAAAGCGTGCAAAATATTTCGATCTGGCCTTTACGTCAGGAAATCGCCCGGCTATCCCCCGATGCGAGTGGCCCACAGCCAACGAATCACGTCACGCTGGTAAACGATGACGTTGGACTGCCAGAGGATGGCCCAGAGCATCAGGCCCATCGTCACGGCGGCGAGGGCCAGCGCCATGCCAAGGTGAGATTCACTGGCGGGTACGCTGAGCTGCCGAATGGCACGAATCATGTCTATTCTCCTCGCGATCGAGTGTGAACGGAATTTCTTTGGCTAATCCGTTTCTGGTTGCCGGCACCGGATTGTTTCCCGATTTGCTCCACCATACAAAAGATATTGGCAAGCCAGAGGCCAAGGACCACGGAAAGTCAGGAAATTCGTAAGTTCATGATCGGGCTTGAATTAGAAGGGAGGGATTGAGGCAGGCAGTGATCGATCGGAAAAGTATCCGGCGCAATTGTGTCCATCGATTACGGGAGAATGAAATTCCGTGGAGTACCGTTAGTACTGAAACTAACTGATAATGTTCATGATGGTTTCATTCCAGCCGGCGGGGCCGGGGGTATTTCCACGAACGATATTTCGGGCATTCTGGGTGTTGTCGGCTGGCGAAGTTCCCTGGTCGGCTTTGCCACCGGACAACAAAACGGCATGGTCCACGGCTCTCAGCCAGGCAAGGTCTTCGTCTTCCGCTCCTATGCCGATGGCCCGTAATTTAATGCGGGTGGCTTCGCGAAACAGTCGCGTGACGGTGCGGACAGCGCGCGCCGGATCGCAGCCGGAGGAGAAATGCCAGAACATGCCGCTTTGGCGGGCCTGGTAGCCTTTCTCTTTGGCCGCTTCAACGAACCGGGCAATCGCTTTCTCGTCCGCGGAGGTGAAGAAGAAAGGCTCGTCAAACTCCCGCGCGCGCGCAAGATCGGCTTCACGCGGCTTCATTCCGGTATTGTCGGCGATTTCGCGAGGGCTCATATGGTGAAAGCCGGCAACGCCAACGCCACACTCCTCTGCAATGTCGTCAAGGGCTTCGCAGACCTCCGCGTAGGGTTTTCCTTGGGCGATTCCCAAATAACGGGCGATGCGCGCAGCGTCCGGAATCTTTACATTGAAATAGCCGTCCGGAAAAAAAATCCCGCCGCCGGATTCGGTGATAAAGGGATGGTTATGCTGCAATTTTCGGCGGAACGGCTCAACCTCCTCGCGTGTGCGCGGCGTCACCAGGATCAGTGCGATGTGGCGGCGTTCGAGTTCGGACAGGGCTTCCTCCGCATCGGCGAAAGATCCTGTTCGAGGATCAACCAGTGCGCCTTCGAGGGCCGTAAAGATCAGTTGACGAGGAGCGATCAAGGCAGGAAACAGTGTAACGCGAGATCATCCAGGTTCGATACCGGCGTTTTAAAACGTTCTGGGTGGAGATCTCCAAATTGACGATCAATTCGAACTCTTTAAGCGTCAGGTTAAGCGTCACATCAAGCCTCAGGCGGGCAGGGCACCCCCGTGTCCTGCCCGCTAGCGTGTTGACATCCCGGGAAGTGACCCCACCCGGACTGTCCGGCCCTGCTAATTGCTCGATGCGGTTTGAGCAATCGCAGACTTGGGGACGCTGATGTAACCCGTCACTTTGTCCTTGCTGACGGAGTTGACGACCATTTCGAGGGGGCGTCGATCGGCTCCCTGATGGAAAAAGATCGGTTCGTTGACGGGCAGGTTTTTCTTCTCGATGCGGTTATCGTCCACGATCAGCGAAACGTTGTAGCGTTTCTTGTTCGGGTTTGTTCCCTTCAGTTCAACCATAAAGGCTCCCACCTTCTGGGGCTTGTTCTTGCCGTCGATGGTAAATTCGACGTAATCGCGTTCCCCGAGGCGGCGAAGCTGTTCGACATCTTCGTGGTTGCGGGCAATCAGTGTTCCCAGTTCACTGCGAGCCATTTTCAGGTCATTCTGCGTGCCGGTGAGGTCTGTGCGGACGGTGTCCACCTTACCGTCCACGCCCTTGACGTCGTCCGTGGTGGCTTTGGTGGCCAGCTCGGAAGTCACTGTGCCATTCATCTCATCCATTTTCTTCTGATCTTCGGTTCGAATATTCTCGGCTTCCTCGCGAGCCTTCTTCAGGTCGCCTTGAGTGAGCCGTAGACGCTTGGTGACGACGCTGAGATCGCTCTGCAGACCCGAGTTCGTTGCATCTAACCGCGTCTGCTGTGTCTGCAATTGACCGATTTGCGTCGTGTAGTCTTGTTGGACGGTTTTGATCTTGCCGTCAAATGCTTGTTGAATCTGCTGGGCCTGGGTCGACGCGTTGTGGGCCACGACCAGCCCGACCAGAGCCACTACTCCAAGGACAGCAACTGCTGCCAGAATCCATCCTGGAACGCTTTGATTGCCGCTGGACATGCGATCTTGTTCGTCTGCCATATAATCTTCCCCCTTTGAATTACAAAATCTGATAGAGGAATATGCACGCCAGCCGCCAACTGTCCTTCCGAGCCGTGATCTATCTATCATACTGAAAAATAATGACATGTTGACCGTATCGCTTTCTCAGATTTCAGCGAACCCGTGCAATCTTTACGTTCTTCAGGTGTTTTCTGGATATTACGACCATGACGATCAGTACTGCACTCCCCCTGACTCCACGGTATTTGGACCGCTCGTTACGGGATCCGCCCGACTCCAGCTGAATTGACGATCACCCATGGGCCGAATATTGTTACACTAGAACCATCAGCGACCAGCCAGGATAAGCCTCTACCATCCAACCCAAACTGCTGGATTTACATCGCAATAAGCGTACAATTGGATCAACTGATTCGTCCGAAACTTTTCGTCTGGGCCAGGGTTTGAACTCCGGAGTGAATATGGAAAGGAGCCTTATGCGTAAACTTGGGTTTGCGAGCCTCCTTGTTGCCGTCTCAATGTCCTTGGTTTCTTGCAGCAGCAATTCGTCCTCCAGCAATAACTCTTCGAGTATTTTTACTCCAGCTTTGGTCCCGGTAACCATGAGCGTGCAGGATACGCCGCCCGCAGGCGTTGCGGTCCTGAGCTTTGAAATTCAGGTAACCAGCGCGAGCCTGACATCCAGCAATCCCAAGAATCCAGCCGTGACGCTGCTCGCCAAACCTGCCAATGTGGAATTGGAGCACTTGCAATCTGAGGCGGCCCTGCTTGGGAATCTGAATGTTCCAGCGGATACCTACAGTAGTTTGACGGCGACGTTCGCGAACCCGCAGTTAGTGATTTTCAATGCCACGGTTGCGCCAATCACAGTGGGGACAACGGTATGCGCGGCCAAGAGCCCTTGCAAGTTGACGCCGGCACTGACTAGCGCAACCACGACGGTAAGCACCGCGCCGTTTCCAATCACTCTGTCCGCCAATTCACCGCTGGGGTTCCTGCTGCACTTTGATGTGAATTCCTCCGTCGACTCGACGCTACTGACCGTCACGCCCACGGTGGACGTGAAGGAGTTGATCCCGACAACCGCCGGCGTCATTCACCAGGAACATCTGGCCGGCACCGTCACGGCGCTTTCATCGCCCAATTTTACGTTGCAGCCGGGCCTGGGCTCGCCGACGGCGGCGATCGGTACGTTGCCTCCCGCCTTTAATATCGCGACGAACAGCAGCACCGTTTATGATTTCGATGATAAACTGGCGGCCACCTGCTCGATGCCGGGTTTCGCTTGTCTCGCAACAGGCCAGACGGTGAATGCCACGGTGAGCGTGCTGGCTGACGGATCTCTCTTGGCCACGCAAATCACACTGTATGAGCAGCATAACAGCCCCGCGTTTGAGGGGACCGTGGTCAGCGTGGACACCACAAAAAATACTTTCCAGATGGCCTTAATGGGCGGTCAGTGGTCTCCAACCGCGGTGCCGACAACGAGCGCCGCAATCGGCGTGATCGTTACTGTGAGCGTGCCTCCGTCGACGCCGTTTGAAATCGATAAGGACGGCTTCACAATTCCTTCAGGCCTGACATTTGCCGCGATAGGCGATCTGGTTGCCGGGCAAACGGTTGAGATTCAGCCGAGCGCGGTCGGCGTTGGGCCCAACGCAAATACGCTGACCCTTACGACCAGTCGCGTGCGGCTCGACGAGACACAGGTCACGGCGCACGTCGCATCCATCGATACCAGTGTCACACCGCCGACGGCGTTCACCATCGGGACATTGCCGCCGTTATACTCGGCATTCACGGCGATCAAAGTCCAGACGGTCACAACCCCGCTTGCAACGCAGTTCCAGAACGTTACCGGCGTTGCGGGGCTTTCGACGGGCGACTTGGTTTCTGTGGGAGGCTTATTGTTTAACACGGGGGCTACACCGACGCTGGTGGCGGAGAAAGTCCTGAAGCGTGTGCAGTGCACGGCGGCTGTAGCGGGGGGCGCGACCCTGCTGGTTCCATGCGCGTTGCCCCCGCAGTGAGATCTGCTTGAACGCGTAAAAATGGCGCCTGGCTCGCTTTCGTGTCGAGCAATTTCGAAAACGAGCCAGACGCGATCCGAAGTATCGTTAGAATCGTTGCCCGACAGCATCTCCCAATAGAATCTCCCAGCGGAAGTTAAAAATACGGAACCAGAAACCCGATCCAATTCCGCTACTCAGTTTCACATCTCTTGTGATATCGTCCTCGTACGCTGCCTCTAGTTGTGAGCTTGGAGGTCACAATGCGCCCGCTGCGAAGGCTTCTGCCGATTCTTTTCCTTCTTGCGTTTCATCAAATCGGTCACGCGCAATCTCCGGACGATGTTCGCCTGTCGATCACCCGGGGCGTGATGGATGAAATCTCGCATGACCAGCTCGCGTCGGTGCGAGCGCAATTCAGCCAGGACCTCAAGGATTCGCTTTCCGAGGATGAAATGAGGACCGCGATCAAGGAGTTGACCGGAGTCGCCGGAGCGTTCCAGAGACAGATTTCACAGACGGCGAGGACGATACAGGGCGGAACAATTTATATTTCGCGGTGTCAGTTTGAAAAGTACCAGGTGGAGCTGAAACTGACGTTCAATGACGGCAACCAGATCGTTGAAGTTCAGCTCATGCCGGTGTCCGACCTCACGCAGGAAGCGATGGAGGCCTCAGCCAAAGAGATCCCGGGCATGCTGAGGCAGGAGAAATTCGAGGAAGTCAGTTCGCGATTCGATGACCGGATGAAAGAGACGATGCCTGCCGAGCGGCTGCAGGAGTCCTGGGCCCATGTGGTTTCGCATCTCGGGCCGTTCAAGAGCGTGCGCGTGGCGCGCAAAGATCCTGAATTTGACGCGGTGGACGTGCGGTGCGAGTTTGAAAATGGGCCGATGATAGTGCGGATTGCTTTCGATCCCTCCGGGAAAATCGGCGGCCTATGGATGATACCGGCGGAGCCGGAGAAGGATTCTCAAATCTAGGCATTTTCCCGGCAGATATTGTCTTTTTTTTGCCAAACATCTGTGAAGCGGCTGATTCGCCCCAACCATCCTTCAAAAAATCAACATCCCCTCATTTCGAACGGAGCAAGAGTGAGAGCGGGGCTTCAGGAATTCCGGAGTCCCAGGCGGGAAAATTCCGCGAGAAGTTCTTCCGGTGATTTGAAATGAAAGGCGTTGATGCCGAGGGCGGCTGCGGCCATCGTGTTTTCGCGCATATCGTCGATGAACATGGTTTCCTCGGGCAGGGCGTCGAGTTCGCGTAGCGCGTGGTGGTAGATGACGGGAGAAGGCTTGCTCGACCCGACGTGACACGAATACACGCGGACGGGAAAATGACGAATGAACGGGAATGTGGCCTCAAAGTGCGCGACATGTATCGGGTCCGTGTTTGAAAGCAGGGCAAGCTTGCATTTTGCCGCCAGGCTTTCGAACAGCGATTCCGGCAAAATCGTATTCGGATCGAGGACGCTGTTCCAGATCACGCAGAATTCTTCAAACGTGTGGGCAAATTTGAATTTGTGGTCCAGGTGCGCATGCCAGTCGCGCGGCGACATGCGCCCTTCCTGCCAATCCATCCAACGCGGGTCCGCCTCCAGTTCCCGCAACACCTGCACGTGAGACAATCCTTCGCGCCTTCCAAACGCCGCAAACGAATTCGATAGATCGACGCGAATAATTACACGGCCGATGTCAAAGATGACGGCGGTCGGGGCTTCTTCCATGGCTGGACCCAGGAACGGCATGGTCAGTCACGCTCGGATGTAACGGCTTCTGGGATGACCTCGGGTTTTTGCGCGCCGGAGAATTTCGCGCGGAGGATGCCGATGGCCGGCGGCAGCAAAGAGAGAAAAATCACTGCGGCGATCACGTAATGGATGTTTTCGCTGACGTTCGGAATCTTGCGGCCCAGGAAATATCCGCCCAGAATCATGCTGCCGACCCACAACAGGCCGCCGGCGATGTCGAATGTCAGGTAGCGGGCGTAGGGCATCAGTGCCGCGCCGGCCACGGGTGGGCAGAACGTGCGAACGATCGGCACGAACCTCGCGAGAATCACCGTTTTACCGCCGTACTTTTCGTAGAACTGGTGCGCCCGATCGAGGTGCTTCTTGCGGAAAATCAGCGAATCTTTGCGGCGGTAAAGCGCCTGGCCCGCCTGACGGCCGATCCAGTAGCCGATCTGGTCCCCGATAATGGCGCAGAGGGGAACGAGCAACAGCAATTTCGCAATGTTGAGCTGGCCTGTGCCGGCGAAAACACCGGCGGTTACCAGCAGGGAATCGCCGGGGAGAAAAAATCCAACGAAAAAGCCTGTCTCAATGAAAACAATGGCGCATACGAGCAGCGTTCCGCCCCACTCAATGAGGCCTTTGACGTTAAACAGAAGATGCAGGTACTGCGAGATCGTTCCGATCATGAGTTTCCGTCACCGGGGCTGGCTGAATTTCCCGAGGAACATTCGCACCGGGCCCACTCCCATACGGTAACAGAAAACAAATGGGTCCTCACTGCAGAGTTCCCACTCCATTGCCAGGATGACAACGAACGTCTTCACAACGTGCGGCACCTTCCTCATGCCCACCCGGCTTGCGCGCCTGTGGAAGCTCGCTCGGCCAGGCGCACCTGGGATTGCCGGGCCAGAATTTCGCGCACATGCGGAAGGGCCAGGCGCATGGCTTCGGCGCCGGCCGCGCGGGCTTCGTCCCCGCGCGAAAAATCGTTCCACTCGATGTGGTGGACTTCCGGCTGCAGGACGAGGTCGGCATGCCGGGTCCAGGACGTGTCCGGCGCGGGGGCAGATTGCCCGCGGAATGGGCGTTTGAAAACCTTCACTACATTTTCAGAGGATGGCGGATTCAATGTGCTTGAACCGACAGCCACCCCGATCACGCAACAGTCGTTCATTCGCGCGGCTGCGGCTGTGGGGACTGGAGCCACGATGCAGCCGTCCGCCAGGCACTTCCCTTCGTGCTCGACGGGTTGAAATAGGCCGGGAAACGCACAACTTGCACGGATGGCCACTTCCAGAGGACCGCGCGTAAAGACGTGGGGCGCGCAGGTATCGAGATCGGTCGTCACAATCGCCGTTGGGATGGACAGTTCTTCAATCCGGCGGGCTCGGAACCATTCCCGGACGAATCTTCCAATGAGGTCGTATCTGTGCGCGTTTTGGCTGGGTTCTTGTTGTCCAATCTCGATTCTCCCCAACTTCTGGTAGCGGATGAAATCGCGCAGACGCACGCGGGAACCAAGTTCGCAAAGCTGGCCAATCGATATGCCGTCGGCATACGCCGCGCCCAGCAGCCCTCCAATGCTTGTTCCCACGATGGCAGAGATGTGGATCTGCTCCTGCTCCAGAACTTCCAGTACGCCCAGATGGGCGAAGCCTCGAGAAAAACCGCCGCCCAGCGCCAGCGATATACCCAGCGTTTTTTCCGAAGCCGAAACTAGCCGTAAATCGACGGGGGATTGACGCATCGAGTTTGGCTCGGCACCGCCTAGTGTGGTCATGAACCAAGTCTGGCGGGAAGGTGCGTTCGCGGCTATGAAGCGGTGGGTCTAGTTTTTCGGTACTTGTGTACTTGGTACTTGGGAGACCTGAAATTGTGCCGCAACGGCTAACAGTACTTCTTTCCTATGCGTTTGAGGCGTCCGTACCATTGTGGAGAACTGCACCGAAATGAAAAATGACAAGTGTTCGAGAGCTAATCGGAACTGAGGGAGTCAGTCATATGCCAAGCGCTTACGCATCGTGGGTGGGTCAGGCAGTCGTCCTTCAAGTGGCGGCGGGAGATTTGCGCGTGCCCCTGCGGGGAATCATTGTGGGGGAATCGGAAAGCGCGGTGCGATTTCGCATCGGAGAAACCTGGGACATCGACATTTACAAGGCGATGATTCTGGCCGTCGAGCAGGACAATTGGGCCAGCCTCGTCATGAACTAGATTTCATTTTCGGCTCCGTTCAGGGGCCTGCCAGACAGGTCTCCCGGTCACGACGATGAATGAGCCGACGCGAAAAGAAATTATCGATGAAGGGCGGGCGGCTTACATGCTCGGCCTGCCGCGAGAGCAGTTGCGGCAAATCAGCGAAATGTCCGGCCTGGGGCATCTGGAACCGGGAACGACCACCGGACAATTGGTTTTTACGTACGAAGAGCTGTACAAGCTGTGTCGGATCGTGGTGGGACCCGCGTCATAGCTTGAATAAAAGCTTCAAAAAAAATTGAATTTACTCCGGCCCTGCCCTCTGTTTCAACCCCCCGGCCCCGGGTTTGCATCCCCCTGACGAACCCGGGGCCTTCCCTCTCTTCGGAGGGTTTGGCCCCATCGGCAATTTTCAATGTGGTTGATGAATTGTGATTGGGCCCAGCCGCCAAACATTAAATTCGCATTTCAGATCTCAAAATTCAGATTTGAAATTTGAAATCCAGAAATTTGAAGTCTCCAACATCGAGTTGGCAATTGCCGATTCTCGATTTCAATTCAATATTCTCAAATTTGAATTTCGAATCTCAAATTTGAAATTATGCCGTCCAGTCCTTCGGCACATTCACGAACTCGCGATTCAGTTCAGCGATCGAGGAGCACCCGAGCAGCTTCATCGTGCGTTCCAGATCTGCCCGCAGAATGGCGATGGCCCTCGAGACGCCCGGAGCCCCGGCGGCGGACATGCCATAGGCATAAGCGCGGCCGATCAGTACGGCGCGAGCGCCCAGGCAGATCGCCTTGGCGATGTCTCCGCCGCGGCGGATGCCTCCGTCCATCAACACTTCAATCTGGCCGTTGACGGCCTGAGCGATTTCCGGCAGCGCCCGCAAGGACGCAGACACGCCGTCGAGTTGGCGGCCTCCATGATTGGAAACGATGATGCCCGCGGCGCCCGCATCAATCGAGCGGCGCGCATCGTCGGCCGTGAGAACGCCCTTTACCACGATTGGGCCCGGCCACGCATCGCGCAGCCAACGGAAATCCTCCCATGTGACCACCGATTGTGCCAGCGCGGCGGCGACATTGATGAGCGCCATTGGGCCCTTGCCGGGGATGACAATATTGGGGAGCTTGTGAATGCCGCCGTCCATCAGAAAGGACGCCAGCCATCCGGGCCGTGAAAAAAACTGTGGCAGGTATGGAAGTTTTTTCAGGATGCTGCTGCCCATCAGCTCTGCCGTGCCGTTGCGGATGTCGCGTTCGCGCATGCCTCCGGTGCCAGTATCGATTGTGACAGCCAACGCCGAAAAGCCGGCGCGTTTTGCGCGGTCGAGCGCGGCTTCGGCGGCGGCGCGCCCTCCCACCAAATAGAGTTGGTACCAGACAGGGCCGGTGGTTGCCGCTTTTACGTCTTCGAGTTTGTGCCCCGAAATAGTTGACAGGATGTACGCAGTGCCTGCCGCGCCCGCTCCTTTTGCCGCTGCGCATTCGCCGTCCGGATGCATCATCCGGCTATAGCCGACCGGCGCAAGGATGGCGGGAAAGGAAATGTCGGCGCCCAACACAGTCGTCCGCAGGTCGCACTTCGGCACATTCATCGCGCTGCGCGGGCGGAACGTGACGGCTTCGAAGGCTCGGATGTTCTCGCGCAGAGTGATCTCGGCTTCGGCGCCACCGTCGAGATAATCGAAGACCGATTTCGGCAGACGCTGCTGCGCCTTTTTGCGCAAATCTTCTATGTTAACGGCTCGGTTGATGGACATGTCGCCACGCATTGTACTCCACGACATCCCGGTTAAAAACAGGCGGGGGCGATTTTCGTTTGACACTTTGCCCGGTTGAAACGACACTTAGCAGCCGATTCCCGCAACCTGACCCGGCTTTCGAGAAGCTGGATTCTTCATGACACTGACGCTCCTTGACTGGGCCGTGATCGCCGGATACCTCCTGCTGATGCTCGCGCTGGGGATTTATTTCCGGCGGCGGTCGAGTGAGAATACGGAAGAATATTTTGTGTCCGGGCGGCGGGTGACGTGGTGGCTGGCGGGGACGTCGATGGTGGCCACGACGTTTGCGGCGGATACGCCGCTGGTGGTGACGGGACTGGTTTACACGCAGGGGGTCGCGGGGAACTGGCTGTGGTGGAGCTTTCTGCCGTCGGGAATGATGACGGTTTTTTTATTCGCTCGATTGTGGCGGCGCTCGGGGCTGGTCACCGACGTGCAGTTTGCGGAGATGCGCTACACCGGAAAGCCGGCTGCTTTTTTGCGCGGTTTTCGCGCCGTGTATCTCGGGCTGCTAATGAATTGCCTGATCCTGGGCTGGGTGACCAAGGCGATGACGAGCATTGTCGGGGTCGCCCTTGGCAAAACCGAGGCGGCGAGCCTGGCGATCTGCATCTTCTTCCTGATTCCGTTCACCGGATTTTACGTTTCGCTTGGCGGCCTTTGGGGAGTATTGTGGACGGACCTTTTTCAATTTGTTCTGAAGATGAGCATCGTGATTGCGGTCGCGTACTACGGTGTGAATGCGGCAGGAGGAATGCACCAGATGCTCGCGACGCTCGCGGCGATGCGCAAAGTGGCAGGACCGAACGCGGCCGATATTACGGCGATTTTTCCAGATTTTTCGCGCGGGTTGACGGCGGAAGCGCTCTGGACATTGCCAGTGCTGACGTTTCTCGTGCATCTCGGTGTGCAGTGGTGGGCGTTCTGGTATCCGGGAGCGGAGCCGGGCGGCGGCGGGTACATCGCGCAAAGAATCTTCAGCGCGCGCGATGAGCGGCAGGGGCTGCTTTCGGTGCTTTGGTTTAATGTGGCGCACTACGCGCTGCGCCCGTGGCCATGGATTCTGACGGCGCTTGCGGCCGCTGCGTTGTATCCGGGGCTGGCGCATCCGGAATCGGGCTATATGCTCGTTGCCACCAGCTACATGCCGCACGCCTTGCGCGGAATTTTGATCGCGGGATTCATGGCGGCGTTCATGTCCACGATCGCGACGCAGCTCAACTGGGGAAGTTCGTATCTGGTCGAGGATTTTTATCGAAGATTTATTCGGCGCGACGCTTCGGAAAAACATTACGTGAATATTTCGCGTGTCGCGACCCTGTTGCTGGTGGCGGCTTCGGCGTATGTTTCGGCGCAACTGGCGACGATCAGCCAGGGCTGGGAAGTGGTGCTCGAAGTGGGCGCGGGGACCGGCGGAGTGTATCTGCTGCGCTGGTACTGGTGGCGAATCAACGCGTGGAGCGAAATTTCGGCGATGACCACAGCTCTCTGCACGACAATGTTTCTGCACCAATGGCCCATCTTCAGCGGAAGCGCGCCGGTGATTTTCGCGAAGACGACGCTGGTGACCACGGGCGTGACGACGGTGGGGTGGGTTCTTGTCACCGTGCTGACTCCTGCCGAGCCGGATGAAGTGCTGTTGCGTTTCTACCGCAAAGTGAGGCCGCACACCGCCGGATGGCGGCGCATCTCGGCGCTTGCGCCCGAATTGCCGGAGACGCGCGACCTGGGACAGAATCTCCAGGCGTGGGTGTTGGGATGCGCGATGGTGTATGCGGCGCTGTTTGGAATTGGAAAATTGTGCTTCGGGCAAATCGGGCTGGGAATGGGATTGCTGGGGCTGGCCGCGATTTGCGCAACGCTGTTGTACCGCGATATCTCGCAGCGGGTGAGGGGGGCTTCCAGGGAGGGCGCGAATGTTTAACAAGGACCGGGACAGCGGAGTGGCGGGGCTTTCCAGCTCCGGCCAGGCGCACGCGGTGGCTGCGTCGTTTTTGGGATGGACGCTCGACGCGTTCGATTTCTTTGTCGTTGTATTTTTGTATGACCGGCTTGCCGCCGATTTTCACGTCAGCAAAGAGGCCGTCGTCGCCTCCGTTTTTGTCACGCTGGTCATGCGTCCGGTGGGGGCGCTCATTTTCGGACTCATGACCGACCGGTACGGCCGGCGGATTCCGCTGATGGTCAACGTGGTCTTTTTTTCGGTGGTCGAGCTGCTGTGCGGATTTTCGCCGAATCTGACATTTTTCCTGGTGATGCGCGCGCTCTACGGGATCGGCATGGGAGGCGAGTGGGGCATCGGAGCATCGTTGGCGATGGAGTCGGTGCCGCCGCGACTGCGCGGAATTATTTCCGGAATTCTGCAGAGCGGTTATTCCGTCGGATATTTGCTGGCCGCCGTGGTGGCGCGGTTTGTGTTGCCGACGTGGGGATGGAGGCCGATGTTCTGGCTGGGCGGCCTGCCTGCGCTTCTGGCGTTTTATATCAGCGCGCGCGTGCCGGAGTCGGAAGCGTGGAAACAGCACAAATCGCCATCGACTGGAGCGGTCCTGAAAGTTGTGGCAAGCCAGTGGAAGAGTTTTCTGTACCTCGTACTGCTCATGACGTTCATGATGTTTCTCTCGCACGGCACGCAAGATTTGTATCCGGATTTTCTCGGCACGGTGCACAAAGTGGCGCCCGCGATGCGGTCCTACGTGGCCATTCTGTACAACATCGGCGCTATCGTCGGCGCAATTATTTTCGGGAAATATTCCGAGAGGCTGGGACGGCGGGCCACGATGATCACCGCGCTGGCGCTGGCCTTGCTCGCGATTCCGCTGTGGGCGTTTGGAACGTCGCTCCTGGTGCTGGCGATCGGCGCGTTCGTCATGCAGGCCGGAGTGCAGGGCGCATGGGGAATTATTCCCGTCCATCTGAGCGAGCTTTCGCCGGATGAAACGCGCGGACTGGTCCCGGGTCTCGCGTATCAGCTGGGAATTCTGATCGCCGCGCCGACCAATTCACTAGAGCTCCTGCTGAAAGACCACGTGGGCTATCAATGGGCGATTGCGGGATTTGAAATTGTCACGATTGCTGTGCTCATAGTTACGCTATTGTTGGGGACGGAACGCAAGGGAAGAAGTTTTCAGCGGGCGGAGACGCTCGCTTCCACTTGAAAACTATTTTCGAAAAAAAACGGCGCAGGCTGACAATCGTTTGTCGAGCCTGCGCCGCTTCTTCATTCCGTTGCGACGAACTCAAAACCCGTATCCGACTTCCTAGAACGTATACTTCAACGCGAATTGAATCAGCCGCGGGTTCACCGAAGCGGCGGAAATTTGCCCGAAGGTTCCTTTCGACGCGTCCACCACTGTCGGGTTGTTAAATTGCGGGTGGTTGAACACGTTGAACAGTTCGGTGCGGAACTCCAGATTTGCATCCTCGCGAATGCCTCCGACTTTCGTGTTCTTCACGATTACCGTGTCGAAGTTAAACTGGCCCGGGCCAAGAATGTAGCCAAACCCGGCGTTTCCATAACCGGTTGATTTGTCCGTCGCGGCGGGGGAAACAGGGAAGTTATTGCCGGTCAAAAATGCCGCCGGGTTGAACCAATTTGCGAGACGGTTCTGGTCATTGCCCCCTGCCGGATTGCCCGCATTGGCATTTCCCATTCCCGGGGCGAATTGGGCCGTCGAGGTCGATGATTTGCCGTAGATCGTGGCTCCCAAAGTGTCGGTGGGTGTAAGGGGCGTGCCGTCCTGAATGACAGTGACTCCGGCAACGCTCCAGCCACTGGCCATCTTTCCTACCCAGCCATCGTGGGTGCCGAAAGGCAGATTGTAAGTATAATTGATCGTGACGCGTTGCGGATGATATTGGATTCCCGGCCCCCAATTTCCAGGTCCCGGATTGTTGTAAGTGACGTAGTTGGTATCGGTAAGATCGCGGCTCCAAGTGTAGGCCGCCTGCATTTGCAATCCATGCGAAAACTGTTTCTGCACAGTGGCCTGCAGGCTATTGAACTTGGTATCGGTGCAGGAACAGACGCCCGTTAGGCCCGAAGCTGCAAAGCCTTCATAGGGCGAGCGATACGACGCGTTCGCGCTTGTGTTCTGAGTCAGGCCATTGACAGCATTCGTTGGGCTTGCGAGCGGCGGCGTGTTGTAAGCAAAAGTGGCCCCCGGATATTGATGAACGCTGCGCGAGCCAACATAGGCCACCTCCAACACCCAGTGTGACGCAAACTCGTACTGGGTATCCAGGTTCCACTCGTACGTGAGTGGGATTTGGAAATTCGGGTCGATAAAGATCGCGGCAAGATTGGAACCGGTTCCGGTCTGTGTCGTGGTGTTGATGTTGATAAAGCGCGGTGTCCACGACGGCGGCGTAGGCGGGTAGGGATTGGCAAAGGTTGAGGTTGCGATCGCAGCGCCCGAGTTCCCAAGAGTCAGCGCATAGGGAATCGATTGGGCGACCGCTGTGGCATACGTAAGTCCTCCGACGCGGTCGTAGAAGAACCCGGCGCCGCTGCGTACCACAAAGCGGTCAGAAGAAAAGGGCTTCCACGCGACACCAATCCTCGGGGCAAATTTGTCCAATGGAGTGTTATGGTTCAGAGGAGTCTTCGAACCGCTGGTGAAGACACCGCCGACGGGGGGAGCGGGGTTAATTGCCGGATTATAGTTTGAGGCTGTAACAAACCCGGCGAGCGATCCGGTTGCGGCTGTAGTCCCGGGCGTCTTTACCGTATTGATCAGACTGGGCCAAACGTTAACCAACTGACCCTGGGCGTCATAAACCAAGCTGTTATATTCCCATCGAACTCCAAGGCTGAGCGTCAAATTGTTGGTAGCCTTAAAGTCATCCTGCACAAAAGCATCCCCTGCCGGGTCCCGGAACGCATGGATCAGACCGCCCGGAGGTGTGGCTCCTGCCGTGGTGCCTGTGCTGCTGATATTACTGGAGGTTGAACCGTTCGTGCCCTGCAGATTCGCGGGACCGCATGTGGCCGGGTTCGCAGCAGCCTGGCAGCCGGGAAGCCCGAGCAGGAAGTCCTGAAAGCTGAGAAAGGTCAAATTAATCAGGTTCACGCCTGCCAGGTTCCAGTTAATCCGGTCGCGCTCCACTTCGAACCCTGCACGGATGGTGTGCTTCCCATGCGACCATGAGATTTGATCAGCCGCCTCCCACGAAGAAGTGTGCTTGCTGTTCGACAGGGAAAGGCCCGCGCCAAATTGGAAGTTTCCTGACACGATGATCGTACCGAGAGGGTCATTACCGGGGGTATAAAGAAACCCAGGGTAAATTGGTGTAATCCCTACCTGGTGATTCGAGAAGGGGCCGGTATTGGCCAGATTTCCGTAGGCTTGCTGGAGAGAAATCCGCGCTTCGTTCACGAGGTTATTGGTAACGATCGTGGTCAGCTTCAGGTTCGCGTACTGGTTCTTGTACCATATACTTCCAGGATCATCGGGCAGGCAGGGAAGATTTGTTGTACCGATAACCCCCGTAACGCCGCACCCGAATGTCACCGTTTGTGGAATCTCCGAAATGAAATATCGGGCTGACAAGGTATTCTTGCCATTCAACACATAGTCAACGTTTCCGACCCCCTGATGTTCTTTGTAATAGGCGGGGCTGGTCAGCGTGACGGTGTTATATCCCGGAAGGCCGGAGCTGGGAATGAAGTAGCTTCCGTCCGGGTTCTTCAACTGAAGCAGCTTGATCGCAACTGGATTGATATTCGAACCGTCAGGGAGAACATTTACGCTACCGGTAGTTTTACTGATGCCGCCCGATGCTGCCGGGCAAGTGCCTCCTTGCGCAACCGTGGGGCAGAATAAGGCTCCGAGGGCGGCCTGGAAAGTGGCAGTGTTCGAACGATCGCCCGTCGGAATTGGGGGCAAATTCGGATTGCCGGATGCCAGGATGGTATATCCATTCTTCTGGTAGGTTTCCTGGTAGGCGACGAATACGAACAGCTTGTCTTTCTTGATCGGTCCGCCGAACGTGCCTCCATACTGGTTCTGGTTCAATACGGGCCTCGTGTTGTTCGGAGCGAGGTTCTGGCTGCGGAAGAAATCGTTGGCGTTCAGCACTGTGTTTCGGAAAAACTCAAACGCAGAGCCGTGGAATGAATTCGTTCCGGCCTTCGTCACGACGTTCACGCTGGCGCCGGGATTGCGTCCATAGGCGGCATCGAACAACGAAGTCTGAATTTTGAACTCTTGAATGGCATCCGGATTCACGATTCCCATTCCTACGCTGCCACCGGCGTCGGCCGTGGTGCCGCTTCCGCTGGGATTTACCACGGAAGCCCCGTCCATCGAATAATTGTTCTGCCCGACGGCGGAGCCGTTGGTGGCAATTTCCTGTGTGCCGCGGCCCAATGCGCCTGCGTTGGCTACCGAACTATTCGCGCCCGCCGAAAGACCCAGCAAGGTCGTGTAGTTCCGCACGGTCAAGGGGATTTCCGAGATGGACGATCCGCCAATCACGGTACCCTGGGCCGCACCCGTGGTCTGAATTTCAGATTCAGCCTCCGCGCTGACTTCAACCTGCTGGGATTGCGCACCCACGGCCAATGTTTCATCAAGTACTGCGGTTTCCGTCACCGTCACGGTAACCGACGACGACATCGCCGTATTGAATCCGGCGGCCTCGACGGAGACGCTGTACTCGCCGGGAAGGAGGAATCCGAACCTATACTCGCCGTCGGCGCCCGTCTTGGAAGTTCGCGTCTGATTGGTCGCTTTGCTGGTGAGCGTAACGGTTGCATTCGGAACGACACCACCGGATGGATCCTTGATCGTTCCAATTAACGCGCCACTCCCGGCCGTTTGGCCAAAAGCAAACGGACTGACCGCCAACGAGAGAATCAACAGAAAGAAGGAGCTTAATGCGAATACGGACTTCCCACAGGACCTGAAAGACTCTTTCATCGTCCACCCCTTGGTTGCCGATTTTTTTTGCGACTTTTCGCGCCTGCCGCTTTTGCCCACCCCGGGCAGTCTTCTTTGGTGAAGCCGACGATTCAGCGCGTGCCAGAGAACAATATGCACACGGCTATAACACCAAAAGAAATCCGATGTCAACATTAATATTAGAGTTTTCTCTAATTAATGAATTCCCTTGCGCGACATCGTTGGGAGGTGAGCATTCGGCAGATTTAAGAACTGTCCGGGACCGGAAAGAACCACGCGCGTTCCGGTGGAATAAATTCGTTTCGCAATTCGTGAAGCGGGAGAGCGATTTATTTTTCACACGCCCGGCGCCTTCGTAAAAAAATATCCAAATCTGCCGGTCTCGGGTGTATAAGGGTACGCACCTGCGGTAATCAAAAGCGGAAATCTGGATTCAATGGAGAATAATTCGATGACACACCGAGTATGGATTCGGTTCGTATTTCTTTCTATGATTCTTTCGCTTCTCCCGGGAGCTTTAAGAGCACAAACCAATCTAGCCGCTGCTTTAGCCAAATTGACCCCGGCGGAGCGGGCGGAAGTGAAGGGCATTGTCGATATTCACGCGCACGGCGGACCGGACTATATTCCTCGAAGGTACGATTTTCTGGATTATGCCAAGACGGCGAAAGCGGCCGGATTCCGCGGCGCGATCATGAAGAGTCACGAAGTACCGACGGCTCAAACGGCTTACTTTGTCAGAAAACTGGTGCCGGGCTTTGCAGCATTCGGCACGCTCGTGATGAATCGCTCGGTGGGCGGAGTCAATCCGCGCGCCGTGGAAATTCAGGCGCAGATCCAGGGACATTATCTGAAGTTTGTGTACATGCCGACGCAGGACGCCGAGACGCCGGCGAAACACGAGAAGAATA
Organism: Terriglobia bacterium; assembly: GCA_963788335.1. Classification (GTDB taxonomy): domain Bacteria; phylum Acidobacteriota; class Terriglobia; order Acidiferrales; family UBA7541; genus Palsa-360. The sequence goes on along the minus strand of CAWBGM010000018.1, from coordinate 587,980 downwards.
TTCCGTTCGTTCCTGTGTCCAAGAATGGCGTGCTGCTGCCTGAAGTCATTGAGGTGATGAAGGTGGTTCAGAAGTACGATCTGGTCTTTGCCACAGGCCATGTCCAGCCGCCGGACGCTCTCCTGTTGGTCCACAAGGCGCAGGAAATGGGACTCAAGCGCGTCTCGGTCACGCACCCTGCCCTGGAAGGCACCACGATTCCGCAGATGGTGGAAGAAGCCTCCACCGGCGCATTTCTCGAAATCACCTGCAATCAAATTATTCCCACGAATCAGGACGGCACCGACAAGATCCTTCCCAATCCTCCGGCGCATCAGCCGCAGGAATACATTGATATCATTAAGGGCGTCGGCGCCGAGCACTTGATCCTCTCGGGGGATTTCGGACGGCCCGATTACATCAGCTTTCTTCCCGGGTGGCCGATGGCGATCGCTGCGCTCAAGAAGCTGGGCGTCACGCAGGCGCAGATCGACATCATGGCGAAGAAGAATCCGGCGCACCTGCTCGGTCTGGACGACGCGCCTCCGGCAAAGTAAGCTAACGAACCGGGCAAGCGCCGTCGGCCCAAATCGCCGGCGCTTGCAATTTTCTCGTGACGCATTGATGCCAAACCCGCGGAATTTTTCTCCGAATTCGTACCCGGGGTGGAGGAGTCCATATGAAGTTGTCATTCAATTTGCTGCGTCTTTCGGGCCTGGTCATCCTGCTTGGCTCCACGTTGCCCGGCTCCGCGGGCTATGCCGCGACAGTGACCGGAACGGTGAAAGGGAAAGATGGCGCGCCGTTTCAAGGCGCATTCGTTCAGGCGCAGAATACGAAGACACGCGTCAGTGTCTACGCGCTTTCCGACACTCGGGGCCAGTACCGCATCGAAAAGTTGCCGGCCGGGGACTATCGTGTGCAAATCAGCGCTCTCGGGTTTCGCAGCGATCCTCGCACTGGCGTGAACCTCACTGCCGATCAGAACGCATCGTTTAATTTCGCTCTTCAGCCGGGCGCCGTTCGCTGGAGCGATATCTCGGTCTATCAGGGGAAACAGCTTCTTCCCCCCGGACGCGGGAAGGATATTTTGTTTTCCGATTCGTGTTCGGTCTGCCATTCCTTCCAGAGCCGCATGGCTTCCGTACATCGCGACGCCGAGGGCTGGAACGACCGCATCCAATACATGCGCACCGCCATGAAATATGTTCTGGCGTCGCGCTTCACCGATCAGGATCAGGCCGACCTCTCCGCATATCTCACCAGTTTGTTCGGTCCCGATTCCATATTGCCGAAATCCGCGGCGGACATGCCTGGTTATCAAGCCACCGTGCGGCCGTTCAGCAAGAATTCATTGAATATTGTGTATGTGGAATACGAAATGCCCGGGCCGAGCCGCATGCCGTTCAGCGCCGCGCCGGATAAAAACGGCAATCTATGGATTCCGAATTTCGGAAACGCAAATAAAATTACGCGCCTGGATCCAGTGACTGGGGCGATGCAGGATTTCACCGTACCGAATGAAGGAACAGCAGGCATTCACTCCGCCGTGCCGGGGCCGGACGGCGCCGTGTGGCTGGCCGAGCAAGGTTCAAACAAGCTGGGCCGCTGGGATCCGACCACGCAACTGATCACCGAATATCTGGATTCTCCCAAAGGGTCGAAACATACTTCTCGCGTCGACCGCAGCGGCAACGTCTGGACGACCGGCTCACCGTTGACGAAATTCGATCCCGAAACAAAAAAATTCACGCGCTTTGAAGAAGTGAAGGATTCCTACGACGTCCGCCAGGATGCCAACGGCGACATCTGGTTTACGCGCCTGTTCGGCAGCAAGATCGGGAAGGTCGACGGAAAAACAATGCAGGTAACGCAGTGGGATTCGCCCACTCCGGGCGGCGGACCTCGCCGCATGGAAATTGCTCCTGATGGCACGATCTGGACGGCTGAATATAACGCCGGAAAAATCGCTCATTTCGATCCCAAGACGCAAACGTTCAAGGAATATGCGCTGCCGGGGCCCGATCCGACTCCATATGCCTTCGGCTTCGATACAGAAGGCTACCTCTGGTACAACTCCAACGACCAGGATGTGATGGGGCGTTTCAATACAAAGACCGGCGAAGTGATCGAGTATCCCTTCCCGCACGCGGAAATTTACATGCGGGAATTTTTCCGCGATTCGCAGGGCCGCATGTGGTACGCCTCAAACCCCAATAATAAAGTGGGATATTTTTATTTGACAAAGGACCGGGCGAAGTAAGTTTGGGAAGGTCCTCGCGGGACTGCGGGCGCTGGAATACGAATCACCCTCAGTCCCGCGAGATTTGTTCGTTGGTTCCGGCGACTGCGTTCAACTCTTCTTTGCTTCCGCGCGTTTGCAAACGCTCTCGTTGATGTTTCCCCAGCCCTTGGAGAGTCCGGCGCGGTGTTGCTCTGTAATCAGGCCCAGGGCCGTGTGGTGAAATTTGATCAGGGTCTCTCCGTTCTCTTCGCTCAGCCTGTATTGCACGTTCGAAGTGACCGGGTATGACATCATCAGAGGTCCGCAAATTTCCAGCAGCGTGGGCCGCTTGATCGCCTGCACCACGCCCCAGAAATGGCCGTTGTCGCCGCCCAGGTCGCGATACCAGCGCCCTCCGGGCCGGGCTTCAAGCTTCATTGGCATCGGTGTGCCGTCCAATTGGGTGAGCTCAGGGCCAAGTTGTTCGAGCAGCGCCGCGAAGGTTGCCTCCAGCGAAGCCTTCACGCGAATTTCCTGCGTTACACTTAATGTCAAATCCTCGATCGTTCGATCCATCTTCGGTGCGATTGAAGCCATATTTCCTCCTCGATTTGAAATTTGTCTTGCATGAAACAAGGAAAACCACTCGATTGCCGGTCAAGAATTGGGCTTGCGCTCCGCCCGCTCCTTCACGCGTTCCAATTGGTGCTTCCAGAATCGTTCGAACGTACCCGTCCATTCATGCAGCGGTCGGATGGCCTCCGCATTCACTCGATACATCTTTTGGCGGCCGTCCCTGCGCACATCCACCAGACCCACTTCCAGCAATACCCGCAGATGTTTTGACACGGAAGGCTGCTCCAGCCCCAGCGCCGTCACGATGTCCCCAACCGACCGCTCCTTCAGAGCGAGGTAGTTGAGGATGTCCCGCCGCCGGGGTTCGGCGACGGCGTTGAAGGCATCGGAGGTGGTGGCGGCACGCGGCACGAGAGGAATAATACATGCCTATATGGGAATATGTCAAGAGAATCTTTTTTTCTTCTCAAATACAATGCGCACTGCGGCATCATTGTAAATATGGAGAGCCGTGAATCGAAAAAGAACTTCGCTGGCCTGCGTGTGCTCACGCTCGAATCCCGGCGCGGCGTGGAAATGGCGAAGCTGATCGCGTCGAGCGGCGGCGTACCGGTGGTTGCGCCATCGATGCGCGAGGTTCCGCTCGAGACGAATGCGGAAGCGCTGGCGTTTGGACGAACGCTTGCCGATGGCGGGTTTGACGTGGTCATCTTTTTGACGGGAGTCGGGGCGCGCGCCCTTGCTCGTGTGGTGGAGACGATATATCCGCTTGAAAAATATTTGGCCGAGCTGAGAAAAGTTTCAGTAGTGGCGCGCGGTCCGAAGCCGGTGAGCGTGCTGAAAGAATGGAACATCCCGATTGCGGTGGCAGCGCCGGAGCCGAATACATGGCGTGAGCTTTTGCGCGCGCTGGACGAAAATGTTGCCTCCGTGCCGCTAAAGGGGCGTCGAGTGGCCGTGCAAGAGTATGGCGTCCACAATCGCGATTTGCTAACGGGCCTTTCGGATCGCGGCGCGCATGTGACTTCCGTTCCTGTGTACGAATGGGGATTGCCGGAGGATCTCGGGCCATTGCGCTCGGCGGTTGCGGCGATTGCGGGCGATGAAGTGGACGTGATCTTATTCACCACGGCGATGCAGATGAATCACTTGATGCAAATCGCGAAGGAGATGAATCAGGAGGATGCCGTGCGCCGGGGACTTTCGCGAATGGCAGTGGCCTCAATCGGCCCCACAACTTCAGAGAGACTTCGTGAATTTGGCATGGAGCCGGACATGGAGCCGTCGCATCCCAGAATGGGTTTCCTGGTAAACGAAGTGTCGCAGCGCAGCGCTGAAATTTTGCATCGCAAACGGATTTAAGCAGCACACTTCAGCCTGTGGCACTTGTATGTTGCTAATCCCTTCGAAATTCCATTCCCACGGGCGAAGCCTGTGCTACTCGATGCGATCCCCCCACGACTTCAAACCCGATTTGTGCAGCGAATCTCTACCGTTCCAAAGGTAAACAGATAATTACGTAAAGCAATGGCTTATCCATCGCATCCATAGGAAGAATTGGACGCGGGGTCCACAGCCAATTAAGTTTGGTGTGTGACTACGGGAATAACCAAACAAAGTATGTCTGAAAACCCTGAAGTTGAGTTTCTTCACAAGATGGCCAGCAGCATGGCGTCCGCGGATCCTCTGCAGGAAGTCCTGACCCACATCGTCGATTTCGCGGCATCGGTGGTCAGTTGCGACTCCTGCTTTCTCTACGCTCTGGAGGATGGCGACTTGATTTTGCGCGCCTCAAAAAACGCCCATCCGGATGTGGTGGACCGGCTCAAGCTGAGACTGGGGCAGGGGATCACGGGCTGGGTGGCCGAGCACGGCAAGCCCGTGGCCGTAGCGCTGAACGCGTCGCAGGACCCGCGCTTCCAGTTGTTCAAGGATTTGCCGGAAGATAAGTTCGAGGCCTTTTTGTCCGTGCCGGTTTTGTGCCGCGGGCGGGTGGTCGGCGTCATCAATTTGCAGAATCGCGAGCCGCACGATTATTCCGAGCGCGAGATCAAGCTGATTTCCACGATCGGGTTTCTGGTCGGCGCGGAAATCGAGATGGCGCGCTTGGAGACCGAGAACGTGCATCTCTCGGAAAAGCTCGAGACGCGCAAACTGGTTGAGCGCGCCAAGGGCATCTTGCAGCGCGAACTGAAAATCACCGAAGAGGAAGCCTATCTCACCATCCAGCGGCAGAGCCGGCAGCGCCGGAAATCAATGAAGGAAGTGGCGGAGGCGATTGTGTTGAGCGAGGATGTGAAGCGCGGGTTGAACGACTAGTATTGCATTCAGCCTGTATAGCAATGAGTTTCGAAGGAGTTTCAAAAGTCAGAAGAAGATACGCTGAAGTTTTTGCTGCTGAAAACCTTGACATTTGCCCCGATTGTAAGTACTCTTTCCTACGCAGCAGTGTTCTGAAGGCCGCCTCGATTATGCAAACGCGCTATTATTACTGGTTCGCCTTTACGTACCGCTTCCCATGGTCGGGAAGCGGCCAGTGGCGGATCGCGCGCGAGTCGAGGTAAGGCAAAAAATTCGATAGCGCGAAATAGATTCCCAGTACTGGCCGCGAGACCCACAGGGTTCGCGGCTTTTTTTATGTGTCCCCGTGGCCCACGCGGCCATTCAGACAGATCGACAAAAGGAGAAACGAAATGATCGTCACAATGGCGGCAACGGCAACAGAGGGGCAAATCCAACACGTCGTGGACAGAATAAAAGAGTGCGGGTTTTTACCTCATTTGATTCAAGGCGCCGAGAAAACGGTGATTGGCGTGGTCGGCAAGAATCGCGGCCGGCGCAGCGAGGTCGAAGCATTGCGCGTGGCCCCAGGTGTCGAGGACATCATTATCATCTCTCAACCGTTTACCCTCGTCAGCTTGCAGCTCCAGACGGAGCGCACGGTCGTCGATGTAAAGGGTGTGAAGATCGGCGGGCCGGAACTGATCGTGATGGCCGGTCCGTGCTCGGTCGAATCGCGCGATCAGTTGATGGAGACCGCGCGGGGAGTGAAGGCGGCAGGGGCTCACCTGCTTCGCGGCGGGGCGTACAAGCCTCGGACTTCGCCGTACGATTTTCAGGGCCTGGGCGTCGAAGGCCTCAAGATCCTCAAGGAAGCTAGCATCGAAACCGGTCTGCCCGTCGTGACTGAAATTATGGGTGTCGAGGACCTCGAACCGGTCGTCGAATACGCGGACATGCTGCAAGTCGGCGCGCGCAACATGCAGAACTATCCACTGCTGCGGCGTCTCGCCACGGTTCCTCGGCCGATCCTGCTGAAGCGCGGCCCTTCGGCAACCATCAAGGAATGGCTGCTGGCGGCAGAGTACCTGCTTTCCGGCGGAAACCCGAACGTTGTGTTGTGCGAGCGGGGAATCAAGACGTTCGATGCCGAACTGCGCAACACGCTGGACCTCGCGGGTGTCGCACTGGCGAAGGAACTTAGCCATCTGCCGATCGTCGTCGATCCGTCGCATGCCACAGGGCGGCGAAGCCTGGTGCCGGCGGCGGCTCGCGCTGCCGTTGCCATCGGCGCGGACGGGATCATCGTGGAAGTACATCCTTGCCCCGAGCGCGCTCTGTCCGATGGCCCGCAATCGCTCGATCTGCCCGGATTTGCAGCGATGATGAAGGGGCTTCAGCCCGCTATCGCGATGGTGGCCGCGGCGCGATAAAGCGAATCGTGAAAGCGGGCGCTCTTTATCCTCGCCTGGAGCGAGGCCTGGAGCGCCCGCTTTGTTTTAGAGTCCGCATTTCGCTGATCCTCAACATATTGCTTCCATCAAAAAGTCGAATTGTCGATTCCTGCCAGAAGAATGCTAGGCTGATGCGGACTGAACCAGCGCCATAATTGCGGAGTTGTTGTTGTGTGCGCGGACATTCATGGGAGCGACGCATGGGTCAAATCTCGAGGCGAGGCTTTACGGGTGCAATCGCTTCGGCATTCGTTTCCTCGGCGGTCCCGCTGGCGTGGGGCCGTCCCAATCGCCAGACAAGTGTGGCTCTGCTGCTTTCCGGCGTGATTACCGATGGCGGCTGGAACCAGTTGGCGTACGATGGCTTGAAAGAGTTGAGATCGCGATACGGCTTCAGGACCGCCTACGAGGAAAACATCAATCTGGCGCAGATGGATCAGACAGTGCGAGGCTACTCCGACGACGGGTTCGACCTGATTCTGGGACACGGCAACGAATTCAGCAGCACGATGCTTGAAGTTGCGCCCGACTATCCCCAAAAGCGGTATTTTGCCACGACGTTCCTTCCCGAGACGCCCGTACCCTCCAATCTGATGTACGTCAATATGGGCTACTGGGGCACGGCGTATGGAGCGGGCGTTCTGTCCGCGCTCATTTCCGAAAAAAAACGAGTGGTGGGCTTCATCGGCGGCGACGACGATCCGAACCAGCAGCGGATAAAGAAAGCCTTCGTGGCTGGGGCGCAACGCACAATTCCGGGAATCCGGGCGCTTGCGATCATCACAGGAGATTATGACAATGCCTCGAAAGGCCGTGAGGCGGCTTCCATATTGATCGGAAACGGCGCAGACGTGATCTGGCACGCGGCCGATGTGACGGGGCTGGGGGCGATTCAGGGAGCGGTCGCGGGCAATGTGAAAGTGATCGGCTGCTATTCCGACCAGACAAATCTTGCGCCGAACAATATGGCGACCAGCTTCGAGATGAACCTGGGCGGCATGGTGATCAAGGTTTCTCAGGATGTGGCTGCGGGAACATTTGCCGGCGGGACGGAGTGGCGTCCCCCGGTGAACCAGATGTGGCTGCAGAAATGCGGCAAGAATGGGGATTATAATCCGCGTCTGGTCACGGCGGAGCAGTGGTCCATGTTTCAACAAGTCTGGGGCGACATCGCGGCGCGCAAGATTGACGTCGATGCAATTGTCGCGTAATCCCGAGGCGGCTTTGCGCGTGGACGATTCATTCAATTCATGAGCAATTCGATCGACGATCGATTCCATCCTGGTCCGATACAGATAGCTTCTCGGAGGGGCAGTCGGTGAAGCGTTCCCTGGAAATGAGGAACATCGTCAAGCGCTTCCCCGGCGTGCTCGCAAACAACCGCGTCAACTTGACGATCGAAGCGGGCGAGATTCACGCGCTGCTGGGCGAAAACGGCGCCGGCAAAAGCACGCTGATGCAGATTCTTTACGGATTCCACTCGATGGACTCCGGCGAAATTCTGATCGACGGTGAACCCTTGCGTCTGGGCAGCCCGCGCGACGCGATTGCTCGCGGAATCGGCATGGTGCATCAGGAATTCATGCTGGTGGGGCGATTCTCGGTGGTGGAAAACACGATCCTTGGCTTGCGGGAAGGATCGGCGTTGCTTCTCGATTTGCCCGGAGCTTCGCGAAAACTAAAGGAACTAAGCACCCGCCACGGCCTGGCGCTCGATCCGGCCGCCGAGGTCGGATCGCTGCCAATCGGGGTGCAACAGCGCGTCGAAATTTTAAAGCTCCTCTATCGGGACGCGCGACTGTTAATTCTCGACGAGCCGACGGCTGTTTTAACGCCGGGAGAAAAAGACCGGCTATTTGGCGTGTTGCGCGCCCTGCGGGCGGACGGGCGTTCGGTAATAATCGTCACGCACAAGCTGACCGAAATTATGGAAATCGCCGATCGCGTGACGGTGATGCGCGACGGGCAGGTGGTGGCCACGCGGAAAATCGGCGCGACGTCGGAACAGGAGTTGAGCCAGTTGATGGTCGGCCGCGAAGTGAATCTGCGCGCGGGGAAACGCGCGGATACGAGCGCGCACAAATCGGCCGCGCCGGTTCTGAAAATCGAAGAATTGCGCGTCCGCGATGCAATGGGACGCGAGAAAGTTCGTGGGCTGAGCCTCGAAGTTCACGCCGGCGAAATTCTTGGCATCGCCGGTGTGGACGGCAATGGCCAATCCGAATTGGCGTCGGCCATCATGCACACGATCGAGGTCGAGAGCGGTCGCGTGCTTCTGAATGGGGCCGAGGTCACCGGTTTGAATGTGGCTCAGCACCGCAGGCTCGGACTTTCCTATGTACCCGCCGATCGCCGGCATGTGGGTTCGGTCACGCAGATGTCGGTGGCGGACAATGCGATTCTCGGTCTGCAAAGAAAATTCACGCGCGGAATGTTTCGCGGGATTCGCGAGGGCCGTGAATCCGCTCATGAACTGGTGTCGCGGTTTGGGGTTCGCACCTCGGGAATCGATTTTGCCGCGGGAAAACTTTCCGGAGGCAATCTTCAGAAGTTAATTCTGGGCAGGGAAATTATGCGCGGGGCGGCGGCCCTGGTGGTCGAGCATCCGACTCGCGGTCTGGACATCGGGGCCGTCGAATCCGTGTGGGCGGAATTGCTGCGCGCTCGCGAGGAAGGGAAGGCAATCCTGCTGATCTCGGCGGAACTTGAAGAAATTCTGAATCTCTCGGACAGGATAGCCGTGATGTTCGAGGGGCGAATCCTGGGTGTCATCGATGCCGCGGGCGCCTCGGTGGAAAAAATCGGCATGATGATGGCGGGGCTCGACACCGCCGGCAACGCGGCGCTTGGCGGCGCAAACCTGGAGACGCATCGTGACGAAACTGTTTGAACGGCGGTTGACTCCGGCCGATTCGCCCATCGCCATTTTCTGCCGAACGGCGGCCGCGTTTCTCGCCGCGATGTTCATCACGGCGTTCCTGTTTCAGTTGTACGGCGCCAGCCCGCTGCAAGCCTACTTCGCGCTGTTCCATGAGCCGTTCGCGACGCTGCGCGGATTTGGATATACGCTGCTGCGAGCTTCGCCGTTGGCCTTGATCGCGCTGGGCACGATTGTGAGCTGGCGCTCAGGCTTCAGCTATCTCGGATTTGAAGGATGCTTCGTCATTGGCGCTTCGGCTGTCTCCTGGCTGGCATTGTCAACCTCTCCCGGTGCACGAATCGGTCCCCTTCCGTTTTTTTTATTTTTAATCGTCGCAATCTTATTTGGATTCACGGCGGGCGGAATCTGGGCCGCGCTCGTGGGACTGATTCGCGCGCGCCTGAGTGGAAACGAAGTCCTGATTTCACTGATGTCCAATTACGTCGCGATTTTCTTCCTGCAATATCTGGTTTCAGGGCCGCTCCGCGCGCCGGGAAGCCAGCCGGAAACGAAATTGCTTCCGCGCGCCACCTGGCTGCCTTTCATTTTGCCCGGAACAAGGGCGCATGCGGGGATTCTGATCGCGATTGTCGCCGCAGGCCTCGTTTGGATGCTGTTGCAAAAGATGCCGTTGGGATACGAGTTGATTGTTACCGGGTTCAACCGGTCGGCGGCGCATTACGCGGGGATCGACGTGAGGAGGCGGCTGGTGCTGGCGGCGTTTTTTGCGGGAGGCCTCGGCGGACTTGCGGGAATGGTGGAGGTTCTGGGATCCCAGCACCGCCTGATGGATGGAATCAGCGGCGGCGTGGGATTTGTCGGAATTATTGTTGCGCTGCTTGCGCGGCTCAATCCGGTGGCCGTAATTCCCACTGCGCTGCTGTACGGAGGCATGTCGGTGGGCGCGGACGCGATGCAGCGCCGCGCGAGTATCCCTTCGTCCATCACGTTTATTCTGCAAAGTCTCGCGGTAATCCTTGTGTTGGCAATTGATGCGCTGCGGTATTACAAAATTAGCATTTCCATTTTTTCGAGCGCCGCGCCGCCGGCCGCCGAAGAGGGGCCAAAGTGAGCGGCCCTCAATTCGTATTGTCCGCCTTCGTGGTCGCGTGGCTCTCGGCCAGCCTGCGCCTTGCGGGGCCGGTGCTGTTGGCGGCCCTGGGCGAAACATTTGCCGAGCAGAGCGGCGTGCTCAATGTCGGAATCGAAGGGACGATGCTGCTCGGGGCGCTGGCGGCTTTTCTGGCGTGTTATTACAGCGGGATGGTCTGGATCGGCGTGGTAGTCGCGATCGTCGTCGGAGTCGCGGTTAATTTATTCCTGGCGTGGATGTATGTCACGGTGCGGGCAAGCCAGGTCGTCGCGGGACTCGTGTTCAATGTCCTTGCGATCGGCGTGGCCAGCACGGTTTATCGACTGGCGCTGGGAAATTCCGCGGCTCCCGAAAGCATTGCCATGTTTCAGCCGTTGCATATTCCGCTTCTGGGGAATCTTCCTGTGGTCGGTCCGGTTCTGTTTGGGCAGACGATCCTTTTTTATTTAACGCTTGTGTTAGCGCTTCTTGCCCACTTCGTTCTGTATCGCACGAATTTCGGTCTCGCCCTGCGGGCATCGGGAGAAAATCCGGCGGCTGCGGACTCTGCCGGGATTTCGGTCACCCGCATGCGATACGTGGGGACGCTAATTTCGGGAGCCGCCGCGGGAATGGCCGGCGCATATCTGGTACTCGCTCAGGTGGGGCTTTTTCGCGAGTCGATTGTTTCGGGGCAGGGGTTCATCGCGTTGGGAATTGTTATCTTCGGGAGATGGAATCCGCTCAAAGCTACTCTGGCGGCGATGGTCTTCGGGGCATGCGACGCTCTGCAGTTGTCGCTTCAGATTTTCGGCACACGCGTGCCGTCGCAGCTCCTTCTTGCACTGCCTTACGTCGTTACGATTCTCGCGATTTCAGGATTATTTGGCGGCAAGGCGGTCCAGCCGTCCGCGCTGATGGCGCCGTATGTGAAGGATTAGGGTTTCAGTAGCACAGGCTGAAGCCCGCCCCACGAAATCAAATTGTCATCGAGCGCCACGGACGCTTCTTGAACTTGTCGGAGCCCGAGCGGCGCGCGAGATCGTCCGCGTGAGTTTGCGCCTTGCGCCTCGTCTCCGCTTCATTCACGCCGGTCACCATGCCATCGCGCATCACGAAGCGGCCGTCAATCATCACGGTGACAACTTCATTTCCCAGCGCGGAATAGACAATTGCCGAAACCGGATGATGGATCGGCGTCATGAATGCGTTGTTGAAATCGATGACGATCAGGTCCGCTTTTTTGCCCACCTCAATCGATCCAATTTCCTTTTCCAGGCCGACGGCGCGGGCTCCATCGATGGTCGCCATTTCCATCACTTTTTCAGCGGTGATCACCGTCGCGTCCTGATGAAAACCTTTTTGGATCAGCGCGGCGAACTTCATTGCCTGAAAGAGGCTGTGGTTGTTGCTGCTCGCGGGCCCATCGGAGGCAAGGCCAACCGTAATTCCGGCCATCAGCATTGCGGGAATCGGAGGAAATCCCGACGCGAGATACATATTGCTGCAGGGATTGTGAGCCACTTTCGTATTGTGATGGAGCAGAATGCGAATGTCGTGCTGGTTGCAGTGAACGCAATGGGCGGCGAGAACGTCCGGCCCGAGGAATCCGATGTCGCTGAGGAATTCCGTGTCGTTCATGCCGTAGCGCGACGCCGCGGTTTGCAGCTCAAATGTCGTTTCCGCGATATGCGTGGTGATCAGCGCGTGTTCCTCGTCGGCAAGCTTGCGTGTGAGGCGATAACCTTTCTCGTCCACGGCCCAAATCATATTGGGCGCGACGCCCACTTGCACGCGGGCGCCCGGCTTGTTGTACGTGCGCATCTGCTTGCGCGCATCGGCGATCGCGTGTTCCGGCTTTTCGATCAGCGCTTTGGGAACTCCGTATTCCTCGCCCAGTGAAACAAATCCGCGGCAGGCAAATCCGCGCATCCCGGTTTTGTTAAACGCTTCCACAACCGCCTTAATCATTCCGGGCTTCGTATGGACATACATGAAATCGACGAGCGTTGTTACGCCCGAGCGAATCGATTCAACGCAGCCGTGCAGCGCGGCCGCGTGCGCATCTTCGGGCCTCAGGTAAACGCCGCTCGGTCCCGTCATGCACGTGAACCAATTCTTCAGCACCATGTCGTCGCCCAGGCCCTTTAGCAGCGTCTGGAAAAGATGCGTGTGCGTATTGACCATTCCGGGCATCACGATGCGGCCCGTGCAATCGACAATTTCCGCTGTGGGAAATCGCTTTTCCAGGTCCTTGCGTGTGCTTATCGCCACGATGCGGTCGTTTTCCACGCAGACGCTGGCGTTTTCGAGAACTTCACGGCCCGGATTCATCGTGATCAGCCAGGCATCGGCAAAAATAACGCTCATCGGGGATCTCCCTGTCGTGCCGAAAAAAAGTTTAAAGCGGGACGCCTTCCTCCGGCGTTTTCGATTCTACTTCAGGTGAGGAATTTCAGTCTTGCGATTACTTCCCGGAACGCGACGATTTTCCTTTGCCGAAGAATGCGCGATCGAGGGAAACCGAACCGGCGCCGAACGTAGCCAGCGCAAGGGCTCCGACGCCAAGAACCAGCGCAAGCTCGTACTTATCCACGGCCAGCGGATTCTGCAAAAACTGTTCGCCCTTCACCATGGCGATGCCCATTTCCACGGCCAACATGACCCCGAGCACGCGCGTGAACAGTCCGGCGATGAGCAACGCTCCTCCTCCCATTTCCAGAACACCGGCGATGTACGCGAAGTAGGCGGGAAGATGATTGATGTGGACCATTTCGTCCAGATGCTCTTGCCGGCGTCCCCAGAATTTCGGATAACCGTTGGAAATGAAAACGACGCCGATCCCCACACGCAACAGAAGCAGCGTAAATGGCCGCAACTTTTCCATCCATTGCATTCGGATTCTCCGCTGAAGCGACAGTGACCAAATCACTTTAACATGGAGCGATTCCGCATTGGCGAAAGGCACGGCTGCAATATTGGAAGCATTCGATAAGGTTTTTGAATCCAGCTTTGGAAATTCAGCCCCAGGTCCGTGTGCGGAAGAAATTCGGGAGACGAGCTTTGCTAAAATTTCCAATCGGGTGAAGCGACATAGGCGCGAGTGATCTCCGCAACGGTGTGCGTGCCGCAATTGCCCATCGCCAATTTCAATTCGCCTTCCAATATTTCCAGGACGCGATCGACCCCGGCTTGCCCAAATGCGCCCAGGCCCCACAGCACGGGCCGGCCAATTCCTACCCCTGCCGCGCCCAGCGCGAGGGCCTTGAAGGCGTCCGTGCCTCGGCGGAACCCGCCGTCCACAAACACGGGAATTCGTCCGTTCACCGCGTCCACAACTTCCGGGAGGGCTTCGACGGTGGCGCGCAAAGTTTCCGTGGCGCGGCCGCCGTGATTGGATACAAGGATGGCGTCGAACCCGTGTTCCAGCGACATTTTTGCGTCTTCGCGAGTATCGATTCCCTTGATGATTAATTTTCCCTTCCAGAATTTGCGCAGGCGTTCGACGAAGGCCCAGTCTGTCATGGGATCGGTAAATTTCTGGCCTGTCATGTCGATTCCATCGTACATGGGACGTTCGCTGGGAGCTGTGCCGGGTTCTCCTTCGTGGCAATTGGCGCATGGGCGCAGATCCCGAGGGCGCGTGCGAAGGTAGGTTTCCGTATTTCGCCCCGTGTTGATATCGATGGTGAGGGCGACCACCGTGCATCCCGCGGCTTCCACACGGCGCAGGATCTTTTCGCAGCCCTCCCAGGAATGCAGCGCGTAAAGTTGAAACCAAGCGGGACGGCCGAGCGCACGATTGACATCTTCGACCGGCGTGGAAGTCGCGTTGGAAAGAATCTGAAGGGTTCCGCGGGCCTTGGCCGCACGCGCGACAGCCAATTCGCCGTCCGGATGAAAGGATCTTTGACCGTGCGTGGGGCAAGTGAAAATCGGGCTGCTGTAGTCGCCGCCAAACCATTTCACACGCATATCGACCTTGCTGGAGTCGCGCAGCCGCCGCGGCCGCAATTGAATATGCTTGAATCCTTCACGATTGGCCAAAAGAGTGGCATCGTCGTCGACGCCGCTCGACATGAATGCCCAGTGACCGGGCATCACATTTCGGTGAGCGGGCTCTTCGAAGTCGAAGACGTTGAGGGCCGCGGCCGGCGTCTTGATGATGTCGGAATTTGTCTGCTCGTTTTGCGCAAGTCCACTCTGCTGGAAATACGCTGCGACTCCGCCAAGCGCGGCGACATAAGGACTCGCCGCAAGAAATCTTAGAAAATCGCGACGGGCAGTAGCACTGGAATGGGACATGAGATGCGACGATTGTACCGCCGCGTGCTCCGACTTGACTAGCCGAAAACTGGCCACAGCGCCAGACTTGCTGTGCTTCCGTCATCGCGGAACGGCAGCGCCAGCGCGAATTGCTTCGGCGGAGTCAAATGGGACATCCGAATGCTGTGAATCTGCATCCTCAAATTTGATCGGAGGAATGCTCAGAGTGAATTGGCCGATGAAAAACTTAAAGCTGAGGATTGGGGCGGCTTGTTTCCTGGGAATCACTTTATTCCCCACGCCACGGGTGCGCGCACAGGAACAGAAAATCGATGTACAGAAATCAAATCTGACGGTCCGCGTGTACAAGACGGGCCTGTTTTCCGCTTTTGCGCACGATCATGAAATTTTCGCGCCGATCGCTCGAGGGACGGCGGAGATTTCCGGCCACGCATCGGTGAAATTAGAAGTAGATGCGCGGACGTTACGCGTGATGGATCCAGGCATTTCGGACAAGGACCGCGCCGAAATTCAAACCAACATGCTGGGCGCGGAAGTCCTCGACAGCGAACGCTTTCATGAAATTATTTTTCAATCGACGTCAGCTGAGCCGAATGGCGCGGAACACTGGATTGTGCACGGCAACCTGACGGTTCATGGGCAAACGCAGCCGGTAACCGTGGAGGCTTCGCGCCAGGCGGGACACTTTACGGGCCATGTAACGATTAAGCAAACGAGCTTTGGAATCAAACCGATCCGGATCGCAGGCGGCGCGGTGAAAGTGAAGGACGACGTTGTGATTGAATTTGATGTGCAACTCGCGCAGTGAACGCTGTGGACGAATATGGAATTTCAGCCTCCCGTTTGCATTACAGTGGATAGGGAACACCGTCATTCCTCGCTTCGCTCCGAATGACGGGGCGTGGCGGGCAACCTGCTGAGCCTCGAACTAAACTACTTTTTCCCCGTAAGTTCCGTCACCAGCCGATTGGCCTCGTAAATTTTCCTGAGCGATTCCAGGATTCCGGCCGAATGGACGGCGACGGCGCGCGCCTCCTGGTCGGTGTATATATAATCGAGCACGAGCGATTGAATGTTTCCGTCGAAAATAATTCCCACAAGTTCGCCCTGGCGATTGATCACGGGGCTGCCGGAATTGCCGCCGATAATGTCCGCGGTGCTGACAAAGTCGAAAGGCGTCGACAGGTTGAGTTTCGATTTGCGGTCGTTCCAGATTTTCGGCAGCTCGAAGGGGTACTTGTCGTCGTGAGCGGCTGCATGTACGTATGTTCCGCCGAGCGTTGTATCCCAGGGGATCTTTTCGCCGGCCTGCGTGTAGCCTTTGACTTCGCCGAATGCGAGACGAAGCGTAAATGTTGCGTCGGGATAAACGCTCGAGCCGTACACGGCGAAACGCGCGCTCGCGATTTTGGCGTAGGCTTCGCGTTGCGGCTCGTCGACTTGCTGCTCGAATTCCTGTCGGATGCGGCGCGCCTCGGGGTCGATCATTTTCGCAAGTTGAATCATCGGATCGCTGGATTCTTCGATCGCTTTCAAGCCGCCGTCGGCGAGGCGCTTGCGAACCGCAACATCCTTGAGCGACGTGCCGTGGACCAATTCCGCCGCCCGGTCGCGCGGCGATTTTCCGGCCAGCACTAGTTTTACGGTATCGTTCTCCGCGCCAATAACCTCTTCCATCATGCCAAGAGAATCGGCGAGCTCCACGGTTTCCATGTCGTCATAAATCGGGGCGTCGGAAAAAAGCTGGAGTTTCATCGAGTCGAGCCCTGCGTCGGAGTACTCGCGAAGCCGCTCGCCGTTGGGCTTGGGCAATTCTTCCGCCATGCGCACCAGACGAATCGCAATGCTGAACAGATCGCTGTCGAATGCCTGCGAGCTTCCGCGTCCGCCGATTCCGAACATGTTGTATTCGTCGCGAATCGTGCGCAGCGTCTTGAGCGTGGCGGCGACCTGATCCCACGCGTCGCCGTAGGCCGATGTCAGTTTCGGGTCCCGATTTACGGCATCCCGCAACGTTTTTTCGGATTCTATTTTTTTCGCAATAATCGCTGGATCCTGAAGGCCGGCGAGCATGCCAAGATACGCTTTCCTGCTATTTTGGATGCCGAATAAATCATCTTCCGCGCGGCGTCCGTTTTCGGTGCTGCGGTCGGAATAATTTTTTAGAAGCACTTCGCGGCGGCGCAGCAGATTGAGCGCTCCGGGAACGACAAGATCGCGCTGGTATTCGAGGTGGGCGACGGTGTCGAGACGTTCGGTGCGGCCCGGGTGGCCGGAAACGAACACCAGGTCTCCTTCGGCGGCGCCGGCTTCGCTCCACTTCAGATAATTGTCCACGTGGACGGGCTTGTCGTTCTCATATACGCGAAAAAAGCAGATATCGAGATCGTATCGCGGGTACTCGAAATTATCGGGGTCGCCGCCGAAGAACGCGATGGCTTTTTGAGGAGCGAAGACGAGGCGCACATCGGTGTATTGCTTGTACCGGTAAAGATGGTATTGCCCGCCGTTGTAAAGAGAAACGACATCGCTGCGCAGGCCCGTTTTGTCGCGCGATTCCTTCTCGATGCTGTTAATTTCGGAGCGCCTCGCGCGTTCCGCCGCTGCCGCGTCCGCTCCCGGCGCAATCGCCGCGTTGATGCGGGCGGTGACATCTTCAATGCTCATGAGAACATTCAGTTCCAGGTCCACGCATTTCGGTTCGTCGCTGTAGCTGCGCGCCGCGAAGCCTGTCGCAATATAATTCTTTTCCTTCGTGCTGATTTTCGCCAGGCAATCGGCGCCGACGTGGTGGTTGGTCATCGTCAGGCCGTCGGGAGAAACAAACGAGCCGGAGCCGCCGCTGTTAAATCGCACCGAGGATTTCTGGACTCGTTCGAGCCAGGCCGCCGTCGGTTGGAAATGATATTTGTCCTGCAGGATTTTTGTCGGCGGATTGTTAAAGAGCCACATGCCCTCGTCGGCCTGGGAAAGAGGAGCGCACGCGACTCCTATCAGCGCCAGCGCGAGAAAAAGAACGATTCGATTCGATTTCGTCGACCTCATGAGATGACTGCCTCTGTATGCGAGAATAGCGAATGCCCGGAACGCGCGCAATTCTCAAATTTCAGATTTAAAATGTGAGAATTCAGATGTGGAGAATCGCACTCGAATTTAATCCGCCGATCGGCGGATCGCCGGTCTCGGATTCGCATTTCGAAGCTCAAATTTGAAATTTCAAAGTTTTGTTGCCCGGGTGATCAGGTAACCCTGCCGGAGGATGTTGTCCTCAAAATATTCCGCGGCGAGGGCATCGTACTCGCGCCGAAATTGTTCGAGCCTTGCCGGATCGCTGGCGGACAATGTTTCCACGAGGCGCACCATGGGACCCGCCGTCTTTTCGGTGACGGCCCGGTGATGCTTCGGGCTCAACGCGGAGACCTCCATCGTCGCGCGATCGAACGAAATATCTTTTACTGCCGCGCCGAGGCGTTGCCGGACGATAGCAGGATCCCCCCATTGCGGCGGTGGGGAAACGCCCGGCGGCGGAGGCGGCATATAGCCGGCCGTGAGTGTAAACATTCGGCCAATGAAAAGTTCCGGCGGCCAAGTGGAGAACGCGATTGTTCCACCCGGCCTCAGCACGCGAAGCATCTCCGCGATGGCGACCTCCGGCCGTGGCGCGAAAATGTGTCCATACTGGCTGAGAACGGCGTCGAAGGCAGCGTCGGGGAAGGGCAATGCTTCCGCGTCTCCTTCGACCCACTCGATCTCAAATCCGCCGATGCGGGAATTTTCGCGTGCCCGCGCCAATAATTCCGGCGTAAGGTCGAGACCGGTCACCTGAGCGCCGAGGCGCGCCGCCGTAACGGAAACCACTCCCGTGCCGCAGGCCACATCCAGCACGCGCTGGCCTGAGCGGATGCAGGCGCGCTTGACTAATCGAGCGGCTGTCGGCGTTGTGATAATTTCCAGCGGCGCGAAGTGCGCCCAGCCTTGTTTTTGCGCTGCTTTGAAGGATTCGAGTGCGTCCATGCCGGTTTCTCCTCAACGTGAGAGGGCAATTATATCCTTAGATATTCGATTGCGAAAGCGGCGGTGCGGGTTTGGTGGCACAGGCTTCAGCCTGTGGGTTTTGAATTCTACCGACTCCACCGAAAGAAAAAATCCACAGGCTGAAGCCCGTGCCACGGGAGGCCCCACACCTGTTTGGAATTGAAACCGGGCGGCCCAAAATTCAAATGCGACTCCACATCGCGGCGCCGGCTTCCGCGTCGCGCGGTTCTTGTTGGGCACGAACCATGTGATACGATCATATCCGGTCCGCTTTTGCCGCAACAACGCGCCGCTCAAAAATAATTGTTCCTGGCATCGAAGCGGCGCTGCTGCGATTGAACTGAAACTTACCTCTTATGCGTCCTTCGCAAATTCGAAATGTGATCGTCGTATCCACGCTGCTGGCGTTCGCGCTCTGGATCGTATCGACGGCCGCCAATTTCGTCGTTGAATATAACTGGTGGAAAGAGATCGGCCAGGTCGATACGTGGGTGGGAATGCTGTGGTACAGCATTGCTCCGGCTGCCGCGGGCGCGGTGGTGGCGTTCATCGCGCTCTGGCTGGCTCATGCGCGTGGATTGCATTTCGCGGGAATTCGATCGCGCGACTACCGGCTGTATTCGCGATTGATGCCCTTCGCGCTTGCCGTCGTGGCGTTCCTGTTTGCTTCGAGTTCGATTGACTACTGGACGGTGATGCGGTATTTCGGGTCGCGCGGCATCGCCCAGCCGGCTGGCGCCTGGAAAGACCAGGTGTTTTCGCGCAGCCTGCCGTTTTATCTGTTCGATCTGCCGTTTTTTTCGCAAGTCCTCACCTTTGTTTTTGTGCTGGCGATCGTCTGCGCTTTGGTTTTCTGGGCGACAGCTCGCGGATGGCAACTCGCCGATCGATTTCGGTACGGTCGATTAACCGACGGCTCGGGGAAAACTCTTGTGATCGGGCCGGATTCTTTGCTCCTGCCTGGAGGGACGCGCGCTGGGTTTGTCCGGATTATCGGCATGATTTTGTTGCTGGGCTTCGCGTTCTGGATTTATCTGGGCAACTACGAATTATTGTTGAACTCCCATGCGTTCATGACGGGTGCGGATTTCGTGGACGAAAAAGTCACGCTGCCTTTGCGCTGGGTGCTCATCGCGATCTCGCTCGCGGCGCTGCCGCTGGTTTGGATGCGGAAATACAAGCAGGCAATCGGCCTGGTTATGGGATTCTTTATCGTGCAATTGGTCGTGCCGGGATTGGTGCACGCGGTTTACGTCCGGCCGAGCGAAATTTCAATCGAGCGGCCCTATATTGAGCGCCACATTGAGGCAACTTCGATTGCATTTGGTTTAACTCACAACGCCACCGAGAAGCCGTTTGTTCCGTCCGCGCAAGCGACGGTCGATCCCGTTCAGGACTCGACGCTGCTGGAAAATATTCGTTTGTGGGACTTGCGCGCCTACAACGCGACGATCACGCAGATTCAGGCGCTGCGCCCGTATTACACGTTTCCTTCCACCGACGTAGATCGCTATTTCCCCAACGGCCAGATCAAACAGACGCTCCTGTCGCCGCGCGAAATTGATGTCACTCAATTATCGGCCGAAGCGAGCCAGAGCTGGATCAATCCGCGATTTATTTACACGCACGGATTCGGAGCTGTTCTTTCGGAGGTCAACAGGATTACGCCCGACGGCCTCCCGGTCCTGCTGATTGAAAATGCCCCGCCGGAAATCAAGACCGCCGGATTCCAACTCACGCGCCCGGAAATTTATTACGGCGACAAAACTCAAGATCCCGTTTTTGTTCACACCGCCCGCGAGGAATTCGATTATCCTTCGGGCGACCAGAATAAATATTCCACCTATGACGGTTCCGGAGGGTTCCCGGTCGGTTCATTTTTTCTGAAAATGGCCGCGGCCATTTCCGAGGGCGAACCCAACATTATTTTTACCGAATATCTGACCGGGCAAAGCCGGATGATGATTCACCGGAGAGTCGCGGACCGGCTCTCGTATCTGGCGGGCTTCCTTCAGTGGGATAAAGACCCGTATCTGGTGATTACGGACGATGGGAAATTGGTTTGGATTGCGGATGCTTACACGACTTCTCTCTCTCACCCATACTCCGCAACGCTTCCCGTGGCCGGATTGGACGACGGCGCGAACTATATTCGCAATTCAGTGAAAGCCACCGTCGATGCCTACACGGGGAAGATTTCGTTGTACGTATTCGACCCGGACGATCCGATTATCCAGTCCTATGAACATCTTTTTCCGAAATTGTTCAAGCCCGCTTCGGAGATGCCGGCCGATCTGCGTCGTCACGCCCGCTACCCGGAAGCGTTGTTCCAGGCGCAGGCGGAAGCCTACCGAAGTTTTCACATGCGCGATCCGCAGGTGTTTTACAACAAGGAAGACCTGTGGGACATCGCTCACAACCTGTTCGGCCAGTCCGGACAACCGGAAGACGTGGAGCCTACCTACGTTGTAGCCACATTGCCCGGAGAAAAATCGCCCGAATTTCTGCTGATTTTGCCGTTTACGCCGCGCGGGAAAGATAATCTGATCGGCTGGATGGCTGCGCGTTGCGACGGCCCCCATTTGGGCGATCTGGTTTTCTATCAGTTGCCAAAACAGCAACTGGTGTATGGCCCGATGCAAATTGAGTCGCGCATCGACCAGGACCAGAATATTTCAAAAGATCTCACGCTATGGAACCAGCAGGGCTCGCACGTTCTGCGGGGAAGCATCATTGCGCTCCCCGTAACAGGCGGCTTTCTTTATTTTGAGTCGATTTACATTCAGGCCACGGAAGCCCGCATGCCACAGCTTAAAAAAGTTGTGCTGGCGATGGGCGACCGCCTGATCTATCGCGACACGTTCGACCAGGCGCTCGCCGAACTTACCGGCGGCGCCGCGCCCTCGCGCTCCGAAACCGGCGCCGCTCCGGCCGCGCCCGCCCCTACGGAAGCCGGGCAGCAGTTGCCCGCTCTCGCCGAACGAGTGCGTCGCATCCGCGACCAGGCGGAACAGCTTGTAAAGGAACTTGAGGACCTGGAAAAAGAAACCGGCAAGAAATAAACGCCGAAGAGTTGCAAAGTATCAGCGATGCAAACCGGGCCGCCATTTCACGTCTTCCTTGCCTTTGTCGTTCAAATGGCGCGCGAGCACGAACAGGAAATCGGAAAGGCGATTGACGTAGTGAATCACGGCCGGATTGACTTGCCCTTCCGCGGCGAGTTGAACGATATCGCGTTCCGCGCGCCGCGTGACCGTACGGGCGTGGTGCATGTGCGCGGAAGCGGGGCTGCCGCCCGGCAAAACGAAACTATCGAGGGGCGCGAGGTCGGCGTTGAAGCGATCGATCTGGTTTTCCAGCCAAGTGACCTGCTCGTGCGTGACGCGAAGCCCCTTCGTTTCGCCGCCAGGTTGTTCCGGCCGGCATAAATCGGCGCCCACATCGAACAAGTCATTCTGAATATGGTTCAAAATGTTGCGAATCGTAATGTCGCCGACGTGCAGCTGTGCCACTCCGATCGCGGAATTGGCTTCGTCAATGCCGCCGTACGCCGTCACTCGGAGATGACACTTCGGCAGCCGCGTTCCATCGCCCAGCGACGTCTTGCCGTCGTCTCCCGTGCGCGTGTAGATTTTGTCGAGTTTCATCGTCGGTTCCGTCCGCCCAATTGAATCGTATCCTTTCTCGGAGTTCGCGGGAAGCCGGGAATTTCTCCACCCGAAGGTATCGGTTGTGACTTTCGCTCGAACGGTCGCCACCTGGATTTCCGCGGGGCAACCGGAAGTTCTTCATCTCTCATCCCATTTATGTAAAGATCGGGGGGTGAATTACCGATGTCGTAACTTCGTAACGGAATTAGCTGGATGATTAGGAGGCGGAAATGAAAACTCTTGCTGGATTTTTTCTGATGTTCCTGTTGATCGCGATTCCCGTCGGGGCACAAAACAAGGGAGGTGCCAGAAGTCCCGTGGGCGGAGGACACGTCCCCTCGCATGGCCCAACTCCGACGCGAGGACCAGCCCCGGCTCCGGCACAATCGCAACACCAGGAGGCGCCTCAACGCCAGAACGCACCCCAACAGACCCGCAACTACTCAGAGGGGACGGGACATCCCAATGCTCCGCACGTGGATGTGAAACATGATAGGTGGGTGGGTCATGATACGGGACGCGACGATCCTCACTATCACGTGGATCATCCATTTGAGCATGGACGATTTACGGGCGGCATTGGAAGAGGCCACGTCTGGCGGATTGAGGGCGGAGGCCCGAGTCGATTCTGGTTTGGCGGATTCTATTTCTCAGTCGCGCCTTATGATTTGGGATTCTGCAGTGATTGGAACTGGGGACAGGACCAGATCGTGATCTACGATGACCCAGACCACGATGGCTGGTATCTGGCGTACAACGTGCGGCTGGGCACCTACTGTCACGTCGAGTATCTGGGAAATCAATAACCGCCTGACGGATTAGGAACTCCACAGTTCCACAAGACTGGAAGGGCCGAGTGGAATCGCTCGGCCTTTCTGTTTCTCGGTAGCAGAGGCTTTCGCCTGTGGGGTTTCGATGATCCTTGGAATAGGCAGAATCAGAAAACACAGGCTGAAGCCTGTGCGACGAGTGTTTCGCTCGAGTTAGACGGAACCTGGATAATAACTGGCGCCGCTTGACGGGAATTCGACTTCGCCATACCGTGTTTCCATATGAGTGCGATCACTCTGAAAGTCAATGGCACAATTCATCGTTTCGATCTGGACCCCACAACCCCGCTTCTGTATGTCCTGAGCGACGATCTTGCCTTGCGCGGTCCGAAATTCGGATGCGGCCTGGGCCAGTGCGGAGCGTGCACGGTCCTCATCAAAGGACAGGCGATCCGCTCCTGCATCACTCCTGTTGCATCGGTGCGGGGAGCGGAAATCACAACTCTCGAAGGTATTGGAACGGTTGAGAAACCACATCCCCTTCAGAAGGCGTTCATTGAAGAGCAGGCGGCGCAGTGCGGTTTCTGCCTGAGCGGCGTGATCCTCACCGCGAAGGCATTTCTCGATAAAAATCCCGCGGCCTCCGAAAAGGAAATTCAGGAAGGAATATCGCGCGTTTTATGTCGCTGCTTTACGAATACGCGCATGCTTCGCGCGATCGACAAGGCGAGGCAGGAGATGTCGCGATGAAACGGCCCTCTCCCGTTTTAAATGAGTTGACGTCCGAAGCCGCCGCAGCTCTTCAACGCGCGGGATTTTCACGCAGGTCGTTGATCAAAGGAACAGGCGCCCTGATTGTCAGTTTCTGCATGGGCGGCGCGTTTTCCACATTGTGCGCCCAGATCAATGGGGGAGGCGCGTCGGATTCTCCTCCGCCCAATGAATTGGATTCCTGGATCGCGATTGCCGCGGATGGAAGCGTTACCGCTTATAGCGGAAAAGCAGAGCTTGGGCAGGGCATGTTCACGGCGCAAACCCAACTGGTTGCCGAGGAACTCTGCGTCCCGATCCAGAGCATTCATCTGATGTACTGCGACACTTCGTTGGCGCCCGACCAGGGAATTACTTCCGGCAGTCAATCTTCTCCCGCGAATTTTAATCGGTCCAACCTGGCACAGGCGGGAGCAACAGCGCGGCAGGCCTTATTGCAACTTGGATCGAAACACCTGGGTATGCCGGTGGATCAACTCACCGCGGCCGACGGCGCGATCCTTGCAAAAAGCGACGCGTCGAAAAAAGTTACGTATGGCGAACTGTTGGCGGGGAAGAAGTTTAATTTAAAACTCGATCCCGCGGCGAAGCGGAAATCGCCGGAGGAGTGGACGGTTTTAGGAAAACCAGTCCCGCGCCTGGACATGCCGCACATGGTCGCGGGACTTTACGAGTATGTGCATAACGTTCGCGTTCCCGGCATGTTGCACGGCATGGTGGTTCGCCCCCCGGCGGTGGGAGCCACGGTTGTGAATGTGGATCATGGCTCAGTTGCTGCCATGCCGGGTTTAGTAAAAGTAGTTGTGAAAAATAATTTTGTCGGCGTAGTTGCTGAAAAACCGTGGCAGGCCGTGCAAATCGCAAGGAAGCTGAACGTCACGTGGACGCCGGGCGCGGGATTGCCCAGCCAGGCCACATTTTACGAGCACATGCGAAATCAGAAACCGACGCGGGATACGCTGGTGGTGAACTCGCTCGACGTGGAACAGAATCTCGCTGCGTCCGCAATTGTTGTAAAGGCGACGTACTTTCATCCTTACCAGATGCACGGGTCGGTCGGCAGTTCCTGCGCCGTCGCGGATGTGCAGGGCGATAAAGCGACGGTGTGGTCGCCAACGCAGGGCGTTTGGCCGCAGCGCGGCACCTTATCGATGCTGCTCGGCCTTGCGCCGGCGAATGTGCGCGTGATTTACCGCCGCGGCTCGGGCTGCTACGGAATCAACGGGGCTGACACAGTCACATATGACGCCGCGCTGCTTTCCCAGGCAGTGGGAAAGCCCGTGCGCGTGCAGCTCACCCGCAAGGACGAAATGGCGTGGGAAAATTACGGATTTGCTTTCGTGATGGACGAGCGCGCGGGCCTTGACGCTCAAGGAAATATTGTTGCCTGGGATCACGAAGCATGGTCGCCTGTGCTTGGGAATCGGCCGGGATACAACATTCCAGGAAATGTCATCACAGGTTTGCTCGCAGGATTTCAGCCCGAGGAATTCAGTCCTCGCTCGCCAGCGCCCGAGCCTACCGTGTACACGAACAACAGCAACGGCGCCGCATCTTACATGGCTGGGCAGGTGGGAGGCTTGGCCAAAGGCACGGGCACAATCAAGTCAGAACGCTCGCTCCTGCACAATGTTGTCTCTCCGTTTTGGACCGGTCCGTTGCGTTCGCCGCAGCGTTTGCAGAACACGTTCGCCCACGAATCTTTCATGGATGAACTTGCGGCCCGCGCCAAGGCCGATCCTGTTGAATTCCGTCTTCGTCACTTGAGCGATGCGCGCTTGATGGAATGTGTAAAAGCGACCGCAAGCGCGGCGAAGTGGGACGCTCGCCCTTCGCCGAAATCGGAAACGGTGAAGACCGGCGTCGCCAGCGGACGCGGCATTTCGTGCGTGGCCTATGAAGGCGACAACGGCTACGCCGCGATGGTCGCCGAAGTGGAAGTGGACACGGCGACGGGGAAAATCAGCGTGAAGCGATTCGTCGTCAGCAACGATTCCGGCCCCATTTCAAATCCCGATGGGCTGCGAAATCAGATGGAAGGCGGCACGCTGCAAGGCATGAGCCGCGCGCTGCTCGAAGAAGTGACGTGGAACGACCAGAGCGTGACCTCCATCGACTGGAGGACGTATCACAGTTTGCCGTTGGGGTTCGATGTCCCGAAAATCGAAATCGAATTGCTGAACAGGCCGAACGAAGCGGCCACGGGCGCGGGTGAAACCGCGATTACTTTGGTGGCTGCGGCAATTGGCAATGCAATTTTTGACGCGACGGGCGCGCGCTTGCGGCAGGTGCCGTTCACAGCAGAACGCGTCAAAGCGGCGATTTCGACCTAGTCCCGCCGGGCGCGCGAACCAAATTGCTTCCTCACTTGGGACTCGGCCTCGATTTGGCTGCATTTTTCAAAGTAACCAGCGCCACAATATTTTCTCCGCTTTCGGTGAGCGCGAGTTTGCCGTCCGCGAAATGCACGATGTTGCGCACCACGCCGCCTCCCGCCGGGATCGCCCACGTTTGGAATTTTTCGGTCTTCGGGTCGAAGCGGACCAGCGTGTTGGGTTTCACGCCGGATTCGCTGTACCAGACGATTCCATCCACAATTGTGATCCCGTAGGGCTGTGATTTCGCGCCCCCGGGCGATGGCCATTCCCCGGTCATTTTTCCGGTGTTCGTGTCGAATCGGCCCAGGTAGCCACGCCCGTAATCCGTGTAATAAATAACGTCGCCGGGTGCGATCGCCAGGCGGCGCGGGCGTGCTTCCTCATTGGGCAGAGCGTATTCATGGATTGCCATTGTCTCGGGATCGATGCCGGCAATTTTATTTGCCCCGAACTCGACAAAGTAGGGAACTCCTTTCGCGGTCACGGCAATGCCGTAGGGATTCGACTTCGGCGTGGGTACTGAAACCGTTTTCGCCTCGCCGGTGGCAGGATCGAGCCGTCCCACCATGTTCGCTCCTTGTACCGTGAACCAGAGCTTGCCGTTTTGGTCGAATACGGGAGTGTGGGGATCGCGCGCCGCCCGGTCGAGCGGATACTCGGTGAATTTGCCGGACATCGGTTCAAATTTTCCAATGTAAGATTTGAAATTTGCCGTGAACCAGATGTTGCCTTGCTTGTCCATTACCAGGCCGTGCGGACCGGACATGGGCCTGGCTGTGCGAAATTCCTGAATGCCTCCGGTTTTGGGATCGACATGTCCCAGCAGGCTCGCCATTTGCCCGGAGTACCAGATGGTGCCGTCCGGCGCGGCGAGGGGATCGTGAGGGCGCGTGCCGGGCGTCGGCAATTTCCATTCCTGAAACGAGACTTCAACGCTGCCTGGAACAATGACAGCGGGCGGCGCCGGTTTCTCCGGGAAATTCTCGATTAAATAATTTGTCACCATCTCGACCTTGTCGGCGGGCAAATCAGCCCCTGCATTGCGCATCATGGCGATGGTCGTTTTCCACTCCTCGGGAGTGTGTCCGGAGTTGGTAATATTTCCCAAGCTGTGACAGACCGAACATGCGGCTTCAATGATCGGTTTGGCCTCGCCATCGGGTAATTGGATGGCCGCACGGCCCTGCATTTGCGGCTGACCGCGCAGCGGAAGAGCAAAAGTGAGAATCGTAAGTCCGATGACCACAGGAAATGATTTCGCCGGCATAGCTCCTCCGTGCAGATCGTCCGCCAAACACGCCAACAGAAAACCGGATTTTCGCAGTCCGCTCAGGCACCCGGCGGCGCATGTCTCCCTTGCAACTCGGCCCGATTTGTAATACTAACTCTCGTAGCCGGATCGTGCGCAACTCAATCTTCTTCTGGCTCCGAGCACCATTACGAATGGAGCGGCATCCTGGCATCGACCAAAGGGAGGAAATCTGGAATGAAAATCGAATGTTCGCAATCCTGGATGGCGCTGGGGCTGTTGCTGGCTGCCGGAATGCTTCCACTCGCGGCCCAGCAGGCTGCTCCACCGCCGTCGGGTCCTGTCCCGCAACTCACTTTGATGAGTTCCGGATTCGCCGACGGCAGCGAAGTTCCAGTCAAATATTCGTGCGATGGCAAGCCGGCTCCGCTTACCCCGCCATTTCAATGGGGCAACGTTCCCAAAGGCACCGTCACATTTGCGCTGGTGGCGCACGATCTGGACGGAGCTCCCATGAAGGGCATGTATGACACCACCCACTGGCTTCTGTGGAATATTCCCGGTTCATCGACGCAGCTTCCGGAAGGCGTCCCCACGGGGCCGTCCATGCCGGACGGCACGGTGCAGGGCAAGAATGTCCGCGGAGTCAACGGATTCCAGGGACCCTGCCCGCCCCCGGGCAAGCCTCATCACTACGTGTTTGAGCTGTACGCGCTGGATACGAAGCTGGATGTTGCCGCGGATGCGCCGCGCGGCGATGTCATGAAGGCAATGGACGGGCATGTCATTGGAAAAGCGTCTTATGTCAGTTCCTTCCACCGGTAGTTTTTCCCGAGGGAGGAACCTTCTCCCGCGGGGGAACGCAACGTAAAGCCAGTCCGCAGGAAAAAGGACAGAGGCGGGTGGGTTAGTTATCCTTAAATTTTAAGGAGCGACCGCCTCTGTCTTTGTAACACGCATGTTATATCACTCGTGGGACTCCCAGTGCAATAAAGTAATGTTAGATTGAATGTTATGCGATATTTGTAATTTCTTCACATGTTTCTAATATCCGCAACTCACCGCCCTTCGGTTTGTTTTTAATCCCACAAGTGCCGGACGCCGCCCTTCCTCATCTCTCCGCGCGCCCGTGGGAATCCAACAAGCATTTTTCGGACGGTCGTCCGGCATTTTGCGAACGGTCGTCCGGAAGGGCGGCGCGGGCCCCGAAAAAAACATCATCCGCACATCCGATCCCGCCCCGGCGCCGTAGTACAGGGTGCAGGGCAAAACGAAAACCGAGGAGAGAGAAATGAAAATTAAAAAGATTGCGCAGTTGTGTGTCATGACGCTGGTAGCATCGGCCGCGGTGTTTGCAGCGACCGATCCGATGGTTGGCGGGCACGCCATGTTTCCCGCCAAAAATATCATTCAGAACGCGATGAATTCAGACGATCACACCACACTGGTCGCTGCCGTGAAGGCCGCCGGACTTGTGGACACACTGGAAGGCCCCGGCCCGTTCACCGTCTTCGCTCCGACCAATGAGGCGTTTGCAAAACTTCCCGCCGGCACGGTGGATAACCTGCTCATGGCGCAGAACAAGGACACGCTTACGAAAGTGCTCACCTACCACGTAGTCGCGGGCAGGATGGGCACAAAAGAAATCGCCAAAGCCATCAAAGCCGGACACGGCAAGGCGGAATTGAACACGGTCAGCGGCGGCAAGCTGTGGGTCAGCATGCAGGGCAAGGACGTTATTCTTACCGACGAAAAAGGCGATTCCTCGAAAGTTACCATCGCCGACGTCTTCCAGTCCAACGGCGTAATTCACGTCGTCGATACAGTTCTTCTTCCAAACTAAACGACAACCGATTCGCAACCGATTCGCCACCGAGGCGCGGAGTGACCGAGAAACGCCTGCTTGTTTTCTCTGTGTCTCCGCGCCTTTATGTCTTCGTGCATCGGCGGCTATATTCTTCTGTTGGATCGAGCCTCTCCCGCTTGACAGGCATGAACCCTCGGCGTATACGGGATAGGGATATATTTCTGTTCGCTGAGGGGGGAAATACGATGAGCATCAAGAAACGAGACAACGGTTCCCGCTATAATCAGATGGAAGCCGGGACGCAGCGCTCCAAGCCGGTCCTTCACCAGCACGCCAGGGAAATCCAACCCTACGGAAAAATCGCCAAGTTGCCGATCGCTCTGGACGAGACCGCCTGCGAATCGAGCATTACAAACCTGAATCAGGTTCTGGCCGACACGATGACGCTTCGCGATATGTACAAGAAGCATCATTGGCAGGTCGCGGGCGTGACGTTTTACCAGTTGCATCTTCTGTTCGACAAGCATCACGGCGAGCAGGACGAGTTGGTGGATACAATCGCCGAGCGAATTCAGCTCCTGGGCGGAGTCAGCATCGCCATGGCAGCTGACGTGGCCGAAACCACGATCATTCCACGTCCCCCGCGAGGCAGGGAAGAAGTGCCCGTGCAGATTTCGCGGCTCCTGGAAGCGCATGAATTCATCCTCAAGGAGGCGCGTACGATGGCTCGCGAAGCTTCGGAGGTGGGCGACGACGGCACCAACGACTTGCTGGTGAGCGATGTCATCCGGTCCAACGAATTGCAGGTCTGGTTCCTCGCGGAACATCTGGTCGCCGTTCCGCTCATTCACCCCGAGCAGGCCAAGGCAGCCACGGGGGGTTAACTCAATTAAGCGGGAAGAAAAGTTTATAAAAGGGATTTCGGCACAGAGGCACAGAGGCATAGAGAAAATCAGGTTTTTCTCGTTTCGTTTCTGTGCGCTCTGCATCCTCTTGGTTAAGTCCTCCTGGTTCGGTCATTTGCGGTTCCTTCGCTGCGCGATCCAGTTTTCGTGAATCAAGTCTTGCCGGGAGCCGCCGATTTTCCTCGAATCAATCTTGCCAGTTCCCGTGTGACCGGCACGTCGAACCCGTGCAGCGCGGCGCCACGCAAAATCGGTCCTGCGATGGCGTCCAGTTCGGGAGGGTTTCCGGCCGCAACGTCCTTCTGCATGGAACTTCGTCCTCCTGGCGGCATCTTTTCAAAATATTGGAGGAACGTTTCGGCATCGAGCGGCGTTCCCGTGGCCGTGCTCACGGCGCAGGCCTCGCGAATGGCCGCCTCGAATCTCCGGCGCCACTCCGGGTTGCTCCTGATTTCGCCGGATGTCATGCCCGAGGCGGTGGTCGTCAGTGCGAACGGCGCAAGGATGGCAAGCTTGCTCCATAGAATCTTCATCTCGTCTTCACCGAACTGGCAGGCGAAGCCAAACTGCCGCAACTCCTCCATCGTCGATGCCAGCCGGCTCTCACCTATGGAAGAGACGTTCAGGCGAGCGGCAGTCCCTCGGTGCACGATCCTGCCCGGCGAAACGCGCTCGGATTCCACGACAATGGTTGCCGGAACCACGCGATCGTGGCCGAAGCGGGCGCGCAGTATTGCGATGTGGGCGATCCCGTTGAGCAATGGGACGATTGCGCCGATTTGTTCAGGCGCAACAATCACGCTGCGCAGAGCGGAGTCAAGATGTGTTGCCTTCACCGTGACCCACAACACGTCGAACGGTTCCGTCACCGTGGATGTATGCTCGACCGGAACGCTAAACGTCCCAAATAGGCTTTCCAGCGATAACTCCGCCGGGTAATTCGTCAGCGCCTCCGCCCGCAGCACCAACGTGACGGATTCGCCCGACCTGGCCAGCGCCGCGCCAATCAGCCCTCCAACCCCGCCCGCTCCTAAAATCGCATGACGCATCTTTTCTCCCATTGGCGCCTCCCTTGCCGGCGGGACTCGTTCACCGGACATGCTTCTAAATCGACCTCATCTATTGTAAGCCGAACAAAGGAGAAAGATTATTCATCTCTTGTTGAAGTAGTTTTCACATCCAGGAACCAATGTAGATTACGAAACGTAAGGTTAGCCGGGTACTCACTATAAGAATGGTCCGGTGCTATGATTTCGCTATGGTGACTGAAAAGAGCACATCGAAGATCGCATATTTTTCAATGGAAATCGCGCTGGACGAGTCGATGCCCACGTATGGCGGTGGTCTGGGTATTCTGGCTGGAGATATGCTTCGTTCCGCAGCCGACCTGGAATTGCCCATCGTGGCTGTGACGCTGGCCCATCGGAATGGTTATTTCCGCCAGCGCCTGGATGCCCAGGGAAATCAGACGGAAGAATGGGATCCGTGGGCGCCGGAAGTTCTGCTACAGCCCGTTCCGAAAACTTTCACTGTTCTCATTGAGGAGCGCAAAGTTCAGGTGCGTGCGTGGCGTTATAACGTTCATGGTTTGTCCGGATTCATCGTCCCTGCGTATCTGCTCGATACCGACCTGCCGGATAACACGGAATACGATCGCACCCTTACGAATACTTTGTATGGTGGGGACCAACGCTACCGTCTCTGTCAGGAAGTCCTATTGGGGATGGGCGGAGTGGAACTGTTGCGGGTCGTGGGCTTGAAGAATTTGAACAGCTATCACATGAACGAAGGCCACGCCGCCTTTCTGACCCTGGCGTTGCTGGAAGAAACCCTGAAACAACGCAAATATACGGTTCCCGTGGAAGCGGATGTAGAGGTGGTACGGCGAAAATGCGTATTTACAACGCATACCCCGGTGGAAGCGGGCCACGATCGTTTTTCCTGGGATCTTGTGCGCCAGGTTCTCGGAGAAAAGCAGACGGAACTGCTCCAGCAGTCCGGGTTTGCCAGTGCGAACGTCCTTAATATGACGGATCTGGCGATTCATTTCTCCCGATATGTCAACGGTGTCGCCATGCGACACGGGGAAGTGTCCCAGCACATGTTCCCGCACTTTCCCATCCATGCGATTACGAACGGAGTCCATGCCGCCACCTGGGCCTCGGAACCGTTCCAGGAACTGTTCGACCGGGAGATTCCCGAATGGCGGCGCGATAATGCATACATGCGGTATGCCGTCGGCATCCCTTTGGAAAGGATCAGGAAGGCGCATTGTCAGGCGAAATCGGCATTGTTTAAGGAAGTGCGGAAGCGAACCGGCGAAGTGTTCGATGAAAATGTTTTGACCATCGGTTTTGCGAGGCGCGCGGCGACATATAAACGGGCTGACTTGCTATTCAAGGATATTGACCGCCTCAAGGAAATCGCGGCTTCGGCCGGGCCCATTCAGATCTTGTACGCCGGGAAAGCGCACCCGCACGACGGCGGAGGCAAAGCGCTGATCCAGCGCGTAATTCAGGCCGCAGCCGGATTGAAAGACTTCATCAAGATCGTTTACATCGAGAACTACAACATGGGGCTCGCGAAATTTATCACCTCGGGCGTCGATCTTTGGCTGAATACCCCCCAGCGTCCTCAGGAAGCCTCCGGCACCAGCGGCATGAAGGCGGCCCTCAATGGTATTCCGAGTCTGAGTGTGCTGGACGGCTGGTGGGTCGAAGGCTGCGTCGAAGGCGTGACCGGATGGGCCATCGGTTATGACACCACGATTAACGGCGACGAATCGGCGGCCGAAAGCGCATCGCTCTACGACAAGCTCGAACACAACATCATTCCCATGTTTTATCGCGCTCCCGAAGCTTATGCCGAGATCATGCGGTCCTGCATTTCACTGAACGCCAGCTTTTTTAATACCCACCGCATGTTGAGCCAGTACAAGGCGAACGCGTACCTGCCGAAAGCGCTGATCAAGAACGCCAAGGAAAGCTGACGCCAGCCCATCGTTTCGCAGCCGGTTTTGCCCGGGTAGCTGTTCTTAGCCCTTCACATATGTTGAAAGAAAATTGAGGGACAAATCCCAGGCCATCCTTGCCGCAGTTTCCTTGTAACTTGCGCGCGCATCGCAGAAAAAACCGTGGTTGGCGTCGGAAAATTCCACGTTGATGTAACTCTTTTTTGCCTCCGTCATGGCGTCGGTCACGGCGCGAATCTGCTCTTTCGGAATGTTCGCATCGAGCCCGCCCCAGATGAACAGTATCGGTGCGTGTTGTTCTTGCGCTCGCGGCAACAGGTCCGGAGCGATGCGCCCGCCGTAAAACGAGATCGCCGCCTTGAGCGGCATCGCAGAATTGGCCAGGAATGAAACGCGACCTCCCATGCACCAGCCGATGCAGGCGGTCGAGTCCGCGAGCACACGCGGATTTTTCTGCAGCCAGTCAAACGCCGCGCGCGCATCCGCGATCATTCCCTCGGCGGTCATGGCCTGAATATGCCCCTGACAGGCCGGAAAATTCGTGTAATCTCCCTCAAACCCCGCTCCGGTGCGATGGAACATTTCCGGAGCGATCGCGACGTAGCCCTGCTTCGCCAATCGCCCGGTGACATCACGAATGTGGGCGTTCACTCCAAATGCTTCCTGAAAAACCATCAGGCCAGGCAGCTTTCCTTCGCCGGAAGGAGCGGCTACGTAAGCGTTCATGGCCGTGCCGTCGGCGACTGGAAGCGCGACAGTTTCGGTGTGAATCGATTCCATCGGTCAATTCTCCTGGATGCCCTATCGATATTCGATCGGTGACATCATAACTGAAAAGGCCGGTTTCCGACCAAAGGTGAACATCGATTTTGAAACGCGATCGAATTTCAGATTTGCGAAATGCGGGCTGCATGCATTCACAAAAAACACGGTCGTTCCCAGCGCGGAGTATTTCATATGCGAGTCCAACGACATGACGTCGCCTCCGCTCGCTCTGCTTTGCAGGCTCTTTACCCAATTGGGCGGATCCTGATTGGCAAACGATTGAATCGTATCATCGGGGTTGGTGATCTTTCCCTGTTCCAGCTTGAATCTGCCAAAGTTGAATCACGCGACGGTTTGGGACGAATCGCTCTTGCCGATGGCCGTCTGCGTTTCAACGGGAAAAGAGCATGTGGTTTGCGGGCCTGGATTTTCGGCCGCCCCATGGCGGAGAGCATCTTCCGGACAGCTTGCCCTTGGCCGTTTTGTACCTGTCCCTGCGTACCATTGACCCGTTCCCGACGCGCGCCTAACCTTGCAAATGGTCCGGAATCGCCGGGTTGGGAATTTTTAACCGGTGTTTCCGTCCGCCGACTGAGGGGTCCGGAATGACTGAATTCAGGCCGACACGCGCACAAAATATTCCGCGCACATCCGCAACGCCTGCCCGACGGTCAACTCCGCTCACCGGCCGTGAAAAACGCCGGGGCGTGCGGGTGAACTGCCGGGTTCCTGTCGCTGTGGAATGGAACACGCTTGGCCAACAACGGCGCGGAGAAGCGCAGACGCGCGTGGTCGGGCCTTATGGATGCCTGGTGGTATTGCCGCAAAATCTGGAAGTCCGGCAGCAGGTCCACGTAACGAATCTGGTGAACAAGTTGTCGAATCCCGCCGTGGTGGTCTGGCGCGGCAATGAAGGCTCGGAAGGCTGGGAACTCGGCATCGAATTAATCAATCCCGAGATGGGTTTCTGGGAGCTTGAACTATGACGATCACCAAGGAACAGCTCGATCGCGGAACGTCCCAGTTGCCTGGGGAAGAGCGCCGCCGCAGCCAGCGCGTCATCATCCGCGTTCCCCTTTCTCTGGAAATGAATTTGCGCGGCGAAAAGGTCACGGTCGTGGCCAACACAGTCGCGGTCAACGTCCATGGGGCGATGGTCGTATGCGCCCGCACCTTCGACGCGGAAACGAAAATCGAAATTCTAAATGAGCGAACGCGGGAGCGTGCCAGCGCTCGCGTCACCCGAACTCCCCGCGAGAGCGCCGAGGGTTTCCTGATTCCGCTCGAGTTCACATCGCCGTCTCCCTCGTTCTGGCAGATTTCTTTTCCTCCATCGAACTGGAAACCGACCGACGTCTGATCGCCTCCTCTATCATCCCTGAGTAAGTAGCTCGGGCTTCAGCCTACGCGGGTAGGTCACGTTGATTTTCATAACGTTTGAGTAGCCCGGCGATTCACTTCGTTTGTGGCGCGGGCTTCTTATCCGCGGGTTACCGGGCAAGGTAATTAGTAAAGACGTTGGCAAGATGCCCGCGCCACAGGGGAGCTGGATTGCTTTGCTAAAACACGCGGACCGACCGACCATGCAATCCTGCGATGACAACCCCGTGGAAATACTCTCTGGTAAACTCATCACGATTCTCCTATCCTCTTGAGCCGTCGCCGGTGGGCCAATTAAATTTTTAAATTGCAGGAAAACCCGGAACTAAATCCTGCATCCAAGGAAAATGAAATAGTGCAGTGATCTGCCTGCCGCACATCGGGGTCGGTACAGGCGTAATCTGCCGTCAACCTAGCTTGATCCGAGGGAATCGTGAATCGAAAATTCACCAGTCTTTTGTGTGTCTGTAACACTGCGCGCACCGCCTCGAGCATGCCGGCGCAAACGCGGAAGGTTGCTTCTTTTTTCGCCGGCGCCCGGTTTTCAAGATTCTTGATTGCCGCTCTGGTTCTCCTATTGCCGGCTCTGGCCATCGCGCAGGGTTCGGCCGTGTCGCGGGTTACCGGCCCCATCAATGAAGGGAACCTGACAACTCTCCGTGGCAACACCCATCCCCTTGCAAGAACTCAAAACGATCAGGGCATCGTGGCGGACGGCCAGCCGATTCGTCGAATGATGCTTTTGTTGCAACGAAGCGCCAGCCAGGATGCAGCGCTCAAGCAACTCGTCGACCAGCAGCAAAGCAGCGCTTCTCCGAACTATCACCAATGGCTCACGCCGCAGCAGATCGGTCAGCAGTTCGGACCCAGCGACACCGATGTCCAGGCTGTTACCGACTGGCTCCAATCTCATGGATTCCAGATCGCACGGGTGAACGCCGCTAAAACGCTAATCGAGTTTTCAGGCAACGCGGGCCAGGTTCGCAACGCATTCCATACCGAAATTCACAGGTACGTTGCAAACGGCGAGGAGCACTTCGCCAACAATTCCGATCCCCAGATACCGACGGCGCTGGCTCCCGTGGTGGCCGGGACGGTATCGCTTAACAATTTTCCCAAGCATGCGCAGAGCCGGCAAGTCGGTGTTTTCAGAAAGACGCAGGCAACGGGTCAGGTTGTTCCTTTATTTTCGTTTCCAAATGGATGTCCAAGCAACTCCGCGACCGGCACCACTTGCAATGCTCTTGGTCCCGGCGATTTTGCCAGGATTTACAACGTGCAAAACTTGTGGGCCTCAGGCATCGACGGAACCGGCCAGACCATCGCGATTGTCGGCGATTCAGAGATTTGCACCGCAAATACTCCGTCGGAGTCCAAAGCCCTCTGCGGGGGAAATGACGACCCGGCGAATTTTCGCAGCATTTTCGGTTTGCCCGCGAAATCCCCCAACGTCATCCTGGACGGCCCCGATCCCGGCTTTAACGGGGATGAAATTGAGGGGAACCTGGATGTCCAATGGTCCGGCGCAGTGGCGAAGAATGCGACGATCGATCTTGTGATTGCGGAGACGACCGAAGCCACCGCCGGCATCGATCTCGCGGCCGAATACATTGTTGACAATAATCTTGCGCCCGTGATGAGCGAAAGCTTCGGCGCGTGCGAAGCGTTTTTGGGCAACAGCGGAAACCAGTTCTACGCGGCGCTTTGGGAGCAGGCCGCTGCGCAGGGCATCACTGTCATCGTGTCCACAGGTGATAGCGGTTCTGCCTCCTGCGACAACCCGAACACACAAAGTGCAGCGTCACAATTCGGCGACGGTGTGAACGGACTTGCGTCAACGCCATTCAATGTGGCAGCGGGCGGGACCGATTTCGATGTTACCGCAACGAGCTATCAGTCCACATATTGGGGAGCGGATGCAACGGTCGGCGGAGTAAAGCAAGTGAGCGCATTGTCCTACATACCCGAAACCACATGGAATGATTCTTGTGCGCAGAATTTTACCGGTGCGGTGACTGGTTGCAGCCCGCCTCCCAATATAAACTCCGTGAACATTGTGGGAGGTGGCGGAGGACAGAGCAACTGCGCCTCGCTAAATGCTTCCAACACTCGCTGTACGGGCTCCTATCCAAAACCATCCTGGCAGACGGTCGCGACCGGCTCAGGATTGACTTCCGCGAATGACTTGTCGCGCGATCTCCCGGACATCTCTCTGTTCGCCGCCGATGGACTTGTTAGCAATAGTTTTTACGCGATTTGCGATGCGAACTTCAGCTCGGGCCCTTGCAACGCGACCCCCGGCTTTGTCGACATTGTCGGCGTGGGCGGAACCTCTTCCGCAGCGCCAACATTCGCCGGGATGATGGCGCTTGTGAACCAGCAAATGACAACCCTCCATGCCACCAACAGCCTAATTCCAACCCGCCAGGGAAATGCCAACTATGTTTTGTATTCATTGTTCGCAAAACAGACTGGATTGAATTTAAATTGCAGTTCATCGGCATCGGGCGGCCCGAACTCCACCTGCACATTTAATGACGTCATAAAGGGAAATAACTCGGTTACTTGCGTAGGGACCAGTCCAGGCTGCAGCAATACAGCGAGCTCCGCAACGTACGGCGTTTTGGAAACTGAGAACTCCAGTAACGCCCCGACTGGAACGCTGGCCTTTAATGCTGGAACCGGATTTGACCTCGCAACCGGCCTAGGTTCGGTCAATGCTTCCAACCTGGTCAACAATTGGGGGGCGGCATTGGGCCTGTTTACGCCCACTGCAACAACGCTTTGTCTCTCGACAACATCGACGACAGTCAGCACGTGTGTTCCAGGCCCCATCAACATCACACATGGCACGACGGTCTACGTGAATATTAGTGTTTCTCCAAGCCCGGGCACCTGGGCCAATACAAAACCTGAAGATGCCTCACTGATCGGGACGCTTGCAGGCGGAAGCACCTCTGGAGTGGACCACTTCACATCGAACAACTATGTCATTTCAAATACGGATATCTATCCGCTTTCGAGCGGTTCGATTTCAGCGGCCACTACAAATGACTTGGTGGGCGGAAGCTATTCAGTAATCGCTCACTATGCCGGTGACGGCACATTTGGAGCCAGCGACTCGACCTCACCAATTTCCGTGATTGTCACGCCGGAGGGAAGCACCGCGAATGTAAGTGTTGGCACCATCAACCCGGTCACACAAAGCCTGGCTCAAGTATCCTCTGTACCCTATGGAGACATAAACCTGATTCGCGTGGATGTTCAGGGCGCCTCTTCCGGGCAGGAATCCGCATCCGGGACCGTGACGCTGACCGATGGCGGAGTCGCCATCGCGGATCCTTTTGGAAACAAGACGAGCACTTTTACTTTGAACACGGAAGGGTATTTGGAAGACCAGACAGCTTTCCTTGCCGTTGGCTCTCACAGCTTTCAGGCAAAATACAACGGAGATCCGAGCTACCTCGCCAGCCCCATTTCAGCGGCAGTCGCCTTTACGGTGACTCAGGCGCCCACCACGACAACCGTTAGTTCGTCCGCCAATCCGGTCGCGGCAAATACGAATTTCACTCTGATTGCGTTTGTAGATACGCAGAGCGCAACAAACCCGTCCGGGGGCAGTTCCGGTCTTGCTCCCACCGGCACGGTCACCTTCTTTTCCGGGACGACGGCGCTGGGAACAGTTGCGGTGACCTCGACCCTGGATTCAAATCAATTCGTCGCAGCGCAAGCAACTTTGACCAACGTCAAGCTGGCCGCGACTTCGAGTATTACTGCCACTTACAACGCAGACGCCAACTACACAAGCTCGACATCTTCTGCGCTGCCGATCACGGTAACCGGCGGAGTTACGCCCAGCATCACTCTGGCCCCTGCGGCAAACGCCGTGACCGTGAATATTTCCGCACCCGGCCAATCGAATGGCACAACGATCACAGTGAATGGATCGAACGGATTTGCAGGCGTGGTAACACTTTCCTACTCCGTCTCGCCGTCGAATCTGAGCGACCCGCCCACTTGTACGTTCACAACGAATCCGTTAACTCTCTCCGCGACGATAACGAGTGCGCAGTCGACAATCAACTGCGGCACCACGGCCGTAAGTTCGCTTGTCGCGCCGTTGATCCGCACAAACCCCAACCGCTGGCTGCTGACCGGCGAAATTGCAAGCGCCATAGCGTGCATGTTGCTGCTGTTTCTGGCCAATTCGAAACAAAGAGGTCTGGTGACACTAGCAGTTCTGCTGTTCACTGTGATTGCGGTCGCGACAAGTTGCGGAGGCGGAGGAGGCAGTTCGAGCGGCTCAACGGGGAATCCCGGTACGACGGTGGGCGCCTACACTGTCACGGTGACGGCAACGCCGCCAACCGGCAGCGGCGCAAGCACGCAAACAACAACCATTACGTTCAACGTTCAGTAGCTAGGATTTCGATGTCGTGTCTCAAGACGCTGTGAACTTCGGAACGGGGAATTTTGGAACTACGCCGGCGTACAGCCGTGACTTAAAGTCGGCAAATCAGTGCGGCTTTAGCCGCTGGCCGGTATCATTTCAAGTTCCCACACAGTCTCTTCAGCCCGTGCGCTTTTGCACCCTGACAATTCTGACGAAAGTCTAAAGAGCACAGGCTCTGAAGTCTACGCTACTTGGATCTCGCAGGATGGATCATCCCTCCGCCGCGCGCACCACATCCGCGTCAAAATTTCCGCCGGAGAGGATAATTCCGATGCGGAGATCCTCGCCGACGAGTTGCCGGTGCAGCGCGGGCGCTGCGGCAACAGCTCCGGATGGTTCGACGGTGCAGCGCAGGTGTTCGGTGATCAGATGCATCGACCGGAGAATTTCGGATTCGCTGACCAGCAGAATGCGGTCCACGCGTTCGCGCAGGATGGCGAACGTGCGCTCCGAAAGCGTCGCGCGCAGGCCGTCGGCGATGGTGAACGATCGGAGAAGCAGGCTCGATATGCCCGGAGGCGAGCGAACGTGCAGCGTCGTCGGCGTTGGCCGGTTCGCATCCGATCACCTGAATTTCGGGACGCAGCGATTTCGCGGCGATCGCCGTTCCGGAAAGCAAGCCGCCGCCCGATACGGGCGCGCAAATGATATCGAGGTCGGGAATCTCTTCGAGGAATTCGAGAGCGGCGGTGCCTTGCCCGGCGATCACGCGGTCGTCATCGTAGGGGTGAATCAGCGTCGCGCCGGTTTCTCGCAGCAACTCCGCCGCGGCCGCCGCGCGGGCTTCGAGCGTTGGTTCGCAAAACGTAATTTCGCCGCCGTAGGCCTCCACGGCGCGCACCTTTACTTTCGGAGCGTTGCGCGGCATCACCACCCAGGCGCGAATGCCGCGCAGTTGCGCGGCCAGCGCCAGCGCCGCGCCGTGATTTCCCGAGGAGTGAGTCACGACGCCGCGCGCGGCTTCAGCCTCGCTCAGGGAAAAAACGGCGTTCGCCGCGCCGCGAATTTTGAACGATCCGGATAGCTGCAAATTTTCGCATTTAAAAAACAACATGGCGCCCGCGAGTTCATCCAGCGGGTAGGAAATCATCACTTGCGTCTGCTCGATGTGCGGAGAAATGCGGCGCTGCGCCTCGCGAATCGCTTCGAGGCTGGGGCCCGCGAAAGGATAAATCGTCTCGTTCAATTAGAAAGCTCTTAGACGAAATGCATTATGGCACAGCTTGTCCCGGCTTGGGCCATGCCTCTGAAATTATGCGCATTTTCCTTGCAACGTTTTTGCTTCGCGCTAGAATCGCTCTCACCCCTTTCCTACTTTAAAAAAAACCGCGCGCTCATTCCAGCGGGCGGGGAGGAAAAACATGAGTTCCAGTGAACGTCGGATCGATACGCGCGTCAACATTCGTGTGCCATTGCGTTTCCGCACACTGAATGCTCCCAACTCCGCGGAGCAGGTTGCCGAGTCGGAAAACATTTCACAGAGAGGAATGTTTTTCGAGACGGCGGTTCCTCTCAAGGTTGGAACGCCACTGGAAGTCTCCCTGCGAATGCCCCCAGAACTGGCCGGGAAGACCTCAAGCGACGTGCGCTGCGTCGCACGAGTGGTTCACATCAAGCAAAGTTCGCTGCTGGGCGGGAAGGCGGGAGTCGGTTTGCACATCGAGCGGTACGAGGCAAAAGCTTCAGCTGGAGAACGCTGGGCAAGCTGAATTCCGGCAGGGCCGGCATCTTCCCGGCGATATACTAATAAGATAAGGAAGAGCAGCCTCGCCGGCTCCGGTTGAATCGACAATCGCAGGACTCGAGCGTCACGAAAGAACACAATTCCGGCTGAAGGCGACAGTTCAGTTTCCGCTCAGGGGACATGGACTGTCGCCTTGGCGCTCGTAACGTTTTCAAACTGATCGTACACCCGAACCGTGACAGTGTGTTCGCCCGAACCAACCTTCTGAAGGTGGAAATCGTAATTTTCACGCACCGCATCGCTCAGCCCGCCCGAGGGGAATACAGTCGTCCAATCGCCCGCATCCAGGCTGTATTGCGCGCGCGCGATGGAACTCACCGAAGCGTTCGCCTGAAACTGCACGCGAACCGTCGCCGCCCCGGCGGATTCCGCCGTGATCGGAGCGATCGAAGGAGGCGTATTGCTCACGATGAAGCGATCGGATATGCGCTCGGCGGATAGTCCTTCCCCGGCCGGATTTGACGCGGCGTCGCTGGCGACAACCTTCATGTAATAGGCGCCGTCGGGCATTGTGGTTGTGTCCCACGAATAAAACTTTGAATCCAGTTTGTCCTTAAGCAGCTTCCACGCGGTTTCATTCTCGCCGCGAAAATAAACGGCGAATTCCAGCGCATCGTCATTCGCGTCCTCGGCGGTCCATAATACGGACTGGTATCCCCTCTGGGAAAATCCCTGAGGAGGCGTATCGAAATGCTGCGCCGTCGTTTGTCCCAGGCTTGCAATCGCTGCCGGGTTGAACGCAGAACTCGCCGAAGCACCCGAAGGCGCCGGTTGCGGCATGCGGAGCTGCGCGGGAGGCATCGCCCCGCCTCCCATGACAGCGACGGCAACGGATTGGGCGCGGATCCCGGGATTCTGCACCGCAATGGCCGTCACTTCCGGAGCTACATTTTTTGGCAGGTACGCGACGTTTACCCAATCGATTTCAGGCGCCGCCCCGCTCGCCCCGCCATGCAGCACCGCTTTCCACTGCACAAATCGCGCGGCCGGACAATCGAGTCTGTCGCCGGAAGCATCCGCGTAAGGGCCCGCCCAGTCGCTCCAGTTGCTTTCCGGATCGGAGGTATTGCCGGAGCGCGCGTAGAATTGCACAGGCATGCCTCCCGTGGGTTTCGCTGGAACTGCGTTGTCGCCCCACCATTCCGCGCGTCCCCAACGAGAGAAAAGCTGTGCATCGAAAGGTTGCGACACGAATGTTCCCTCAGGCTCATGATCCGGACCCAGCGAAAAAACTTTTCCGGGGTTTGCGGCAGCAAGAAAAAGTTTCCCTCCAGGACCCGCGGCGATCGAAGTGATCTGGCGCGACGCCGCTTTTACCAGCCGCGAATAAATATGATTACCCTCGAGTTCGATCACCCCGCCCTGATTGCCTGTGCCCAGAAGCAATTTGCCGCCGGGAAAAAGTCCCAGTGCGTAAACCACTTCGTCGCGGGAACTCCACAACTCGTTCGGCGACCCATCGACGGCGATCCGGTACACTGTGCTGGAATTCGCAGTGGGGAGCGGCGTGAAGGGAATCGCTTGTCCTGCGGCAGCCGAGCCAGGCGGGTTCGCGACTGGGCCCAGGGCGATCGAAAAAGTTTGCGAAGCCGCTACTTCCGTATTTTGGGGCCGCGGTTGACCCGGCGTTACGGGCGTCTTCTCTCCCACTGCTGCGACATATAGATTTCCGCTCGCATCCTGCAATAACGCCGTGATTTCTTTCTTCGAGGTTTCGTATACCACAAATCCCCGGCGCGGGTTGCCCGCAGACTTGGGAATCCGCAGCACCTGACCGCTGGGCTCGGTTCCGGCAAGAACGTTACCGTTCGAATCCAACGCCAGCGAGCGAATATGAGTCTCCTGGCTGGAATAGAAGAGCTGGCCCTTGCCGTCCGGCGCCACGACGAATATTTGTCCGGTATCGCCGGTGGCCACGTACACGGAGCCGTCTTTGTCCACTGCGAGGTCCCAGATGTACTTGGTTTTTGGATCGAACAAGATCGAGGATTGCCCGGCCGGAGTCACCTTGTAGACTTTTCCGTCCGGCGAGGTGCCCACATATAAGTTTCCGGCGGGATCGACGGCCAGGGCTTGCGCGGCAAGTTCCATGGATTCGAAAACTGTCGTCGCTTTGCCGGCAGGGTCGAGACGGATGACTTTTGCGTTCGAACCGCCCGCCGCGTATAGGTTTCCTTTCGAATCGGCCCGCACTTGCAGCAGAAAAGCCAGATTGGCATCGGCGAATTCCGCAAAGCGCGGCGCTAGAAAAAGTCTGCCGTCGCTGCGCAAGGCCACTCCCTTGGCCGTTCCTTTGTCAAAATCTTCAAATGTGGATTGGCGCCACCAGCGTGTGTGCTCGGCAAATGCCGGCACGGCGGCGATCGCGAGAGCGACAGCGATGACCGCCAGAAAGGGCAGGCGGCACGGCTTTTTTGCCTGGCGCAATTCGTGGCCGTTCGGACAAGCCTTGCTCATGAGGCTCCTCAAAGTCCCTGGCGATGCGTTTCCGCCGGGCGGTTACTTGATCTGGATCGCGATGGATGTGGATCCCTGAACAACCTGATCCATCGGTACGGACCATTCTCCGGAAACAGAATCGCGGACCAATTGTGAACTGGCCGCGCCGCCTCGCTGGCCCAGAAGATTAATCTGCGAGGCGGGCACGTTCGGCATCACTTTGTCCTGCACCAGCATCGTGGGCGAAGAATCAAGCAACGTGACATACAGCCGGTTATTTCGCCGCTCGCGGTTCAAGGCGGAAATCAGCTGATCGAGGCTCTCCAGGCGCGCCTGTGAACCCGAAACAATGCTCATGCGGTTGAGCGTCGCCGAATCGCTGGCCAGGACCTGCAT
Source organism: Terriglobia bacterium (assembly GCA_963788335.1). GTDB lineage: Bacteria > Acidobacteriota > Terriglobia > Acidiferrales > UBA7541 > Palsa-360. The sequence continues at coordinate 543,475 of CAWBGM010000018.1, read as the reverse complement.
GGTGCTGCCGCGCACCGCGTGCATTGGAATGGCAATCTGCACGTCGCGAATCTCGGGTGAACCGCGATAGGGACGCACTTGCACTTTGGCATTTACCGTCTCACCGGGCATGGCCTCGGTTTTGTCCAGCCACATGCCTTCGATCGAAGTCTGGCGCCGCATTGGCAATGCATCGATGCGCAGCGTCACGCGCTCAATTTTTGGCGCTTCGAACGCATTGGAAAAAATTCTTTGAAACACGGTTTGCACAGACGCGGCCACGGGCGAGCCATCGGGAATAAAGAAATCGGTGGGCACGAAAAGATTGTCAAGGACGACGCTGGTGTGGCCGGCGATATCGATGCCGCCGGAAAGATGCAGCGTGGCGCCTTCGCCGTACACGCTGTTTTGCAGCAGGCCATTGAGCGTCGCGATGCCCATCAGGATGGGCGAGATTTTCGGATTCGACATCATGCGAAAAATGAGGTGTTTGTCGCCATCCGGCGTCGCCACCGTCATATCGATCGGAATTAATCTCGGCGATGCGCCCAGACTTCCCACCACGGCGGTGACACGATCCTGGTTGAATGTACCGATGGTCCCGCCCACGTTTACGATTTTCGTCGATTCCAGTTGAGAGCTAAGCGTTGTCAGCACCCGCGCGCGCGCCATCGGCATATCGACGGAGCCAAATCCGAACAAGGGATGTCCGCACACATACACGCGGCCATCCACGATAGCCGTCACAGTGCACGAAGCGTTCAACGACATGTCCCCTTCGAGCAGCACCGCGCTCACCATGTCCCCCGGCTTGATGTCACGGTCGTCGGGCCGCGCGTCGATGCTGCCGCCCTGCGCCGCCGCCATTCCGTAAGATGCAAAGGCGCTCTCAAATTGGCGGATCGCCGCGCCACTGAATCCGGAAAACACCAGCGGGGAAGCAATCGGCGTCAGAAAGCTTCCGCTAGGCGCGCCTGCACGCGATGCCCAATTCGAAGGCATATCGAAATGAGTTTCCATTTGCCCATGACCGGAAGAAGACGCGACTAAAGTTTGCGCGCCGGTAGTCTCTGGAATTGTCTCGGCTCGAATCGCGGCAGGCTGGCCTTTGGGAAGGCTGAAAATATTTTCAATCGGCGTGACTCCCGCCAGCGGGTCCTTGGAAAACGCGCCCAGCTTGAGCGAAAGCGCGCCCGCCAATTTTCCGTCGATGTATACCGGGCTTCCGCTCATCCCCGCGACGACGCCCGTGCGCTCCACTTTTTCTCCCAGCAACTGCACCAGGATGATCGATTCCCTCGGTGCAAGAAAGTTGGGCATGACGCCGATGACCACGAGGTCGAATTTCTCAGCCTGATCGCCGGCAAAAATCGTCAGGGCTTCGCCCTTCATGCCAGGCTTGATCTGGGAAAGCGGGAAAATGTCCGGGTCGGCGGCTAAAAGAGCCGGGGCGAAGAGCGACGTCAACACGCCTGCGAGCAACAGGCAAGAGAAAAGCGTTGCGACCTGCGCAAGACCGTAAATTCGGCCAAATTGCATTGTGTCTCCATAATACGCGTGAGGTGTGCGGGAATCAATTGAACCGAAGCACTGGTAGTGTCTCAGCTTCCGCACAACTTGGGCAAAACCTAAATTTGGGTTGCCGTGGCACAGGGTTCAGCCTGTGGATTTTGAATTTTTCCGGGACTTGGAAAAAGGCCACAAGTCGAAGCTTGCCAGCCGGTTGGCAAGCCTGTGGCACGAAAACCCCGCCAACCGCTCGATCTGAAGCGAGCCAGACCAGGTCCCGATCAAGTCCCGATCAAAGCTCCGGATGTGAGGTGCCGCGCATGAAGGAAAGGTTGTCCGGGCGCGGTCCGGGCGGGAGAGAGCTTCGGCGAGAGGGCCGTTGCCCTCAGGATGAAGCCCCCTTAGGGCTTGGTGATGAAACCAGTTGCTTGCATTGCCACGACCGATTCAGGGGCCGCGACGGGCGCCGGTTGTTGTTTCACGCAAAGACTTGCCGCTTCGGCGATCCCTTGAACTTCTTTCTGTTTTGATGCCTGCCAGTTTCCAAATGTTTCCTTGGCCAGAGAAACCTCGGAAAGGTTGTGCTTCATGCGATCGATATGATGCGCGGTAATGCGGTCAATTTCACCCTGAATTTGAAGGTTTTCCTGTTTCTTTCGCACCTCGTATTCCTCCAGGTGCTTTCGCTGGCTTGCTTCATAGAGATTGATGGCTTCCTGTCGTTCCGCGGCATCGCGGAGAATTTCATCAATCGGAATCCCCGCGGTTTCCAGCGCCATCAGGACGGCAGCCCGCTTTACTTCCGACGATAAGCTTCGTATATGGTCGCTGTTGAGCATCTCCACCACCGTGTTGATGCCGTAGCCAAGGCGCAGACTCATGATGCCCGCCGCGCGGTAAATGTCTTCGGGCGATAGCAGGTCGCTCTGAAAGATAGCAGGCCCTTTCCCGTTCGCATTTGCATTCGGATGATTTACGGAAACCGCTTCTTCGAATTGTGTTTCCACTGTTGAGTGTTTGCCGTTCGTGCTTGCGACTGGGGCCTCCTGTGGATTTCGCCCGCCCGCGCGATTGAGCCATTTTTCTAACATGGTTTTCCTCTCTTGAACCTGCGATGATTTTTGTGGCTGGGCCTCGGTGCTTCGGATGTCCATTTGCGCGCTTGACAGCGGTTCCTGGGGTTCCCTGTCGACCAATTCGTGAGTGCCTCCGCTCGAAACTGTCGTGTTGTGAGACGGTGCGGCCATCGCTTTATCGTTGTTCGACGGCAATGGAATCGCCCCTGTCTGTGTACGAGGTTCGGCTCTTTCGTTCGACCACGTGTCCCGGTCGCCGTCGGCCTCGGGCGGTGCAGGTTTACCTTCGGCGTTCCCGGTCGCAGCGGCCGGCCGAACATCGCTTGTGGCCTTATATTTCTGGAGCCCCAAAACATATTCTTGCCCGTCTCTTCTGCAATATTTGACAACGCCGGAAAAGTTTTCCTTTTGCCACTTCACACTCAATTCAGAACCCACGCGAATGGAAACGCTCATCCGAATACACGCCCCGGAAGTCGAAATGTCTTCGATCTTTCCGATGGCGTCGCGCAGATGCCCAGCCTGGTCCTTCCAGGAAATCCGGACAGTCGCCATGATGGCAAACCTGCGCTCCTTGATTTCGTTTACACTTCCCATACACACCTACATCGGCAAAGCGTCAAAGTACTCCAATGGGAATTGGGGCGAACACCCCGCCGGAGGGTACCCCGTAACCGACTCAATCGGATTGAGTTCTCTTGACAATCCCACCGGTCCGGCACAGGATTCCAAGGCCACCATTCAACTTTTAAACATGACCTTTCGTACCCGTCTCCGGTTGGCCCTGATTATGCTCAGCACGGTGATCCTGCTGGGGTCGGCGGGATTTCGGTACATCGAGGGTTGGTCCTGGTTTGATGGTTTTTATATGACGCTGACGACGATGACAACCGTCGGCTATGGTGAAGTTCATCCGCTCTCTCATGTGGGACGCATCTTTAATTCCTTCCTCATTCTGGCCTCGGTCCTTGCCGGGGGATTCACGGTCGCGGCGCTTTCTCAAGGGTTGTTGGAATTCGAATTCGGAAAGGTATTTGGGCGACGACGTATGGAAAAAGAACTCGCAAAGCTTGCCAATCACTACATCATCTGCGGCGCCGGACGCGTGGGCCGCACGGTGGCTCACGAATTGCAACTGCGCGGCGAACGCTGCGTCATCATTGAGAAGGATCCGGTGCGCGCGCAGTGGGCGGAGAACGAAAAAATCCCAGTGGTCATCGGCAGCGCTTCCCATGAGGAGAATTTGCTGAAGGCGAAAATTGAAAGGGCGCGCGGATTCGTCGCGGCCGTCAGTTCAGACGCCGAAAATTTGTATATCGTCCTGACGGCGCGCGGCCTGCGCGAGGATCTGAAGATTATCGCCCGGGCGAGCGAAGAAGAAGCCACGTCCAAGCTGCTGCGAGCCGGCGCCACGCAGGTGCTTTCCCCGTATTTTTTCATCGGCCACCGGATTGCCCAACTCTTCCTGCGGCCGAATGTTTTGGATTTTATGGATGTCGCGTTCGGTAGCGAGAGATTGGATATCGAAATCGGCGAAGTGAGAATTCCCGAGGGGTCGCCGCTCATCGGCAAAAAACTCAGCGATTCGATGATCCGGCAGCAGGCCGGAGTGATTGTGCTGGCAGTGAAGAATGGTCAGGGCAAGATGATGTTTAACCCGTCGCCCGAGTCCACCCTCCATGCGGGAGATTGCATGATCGTGCTCGGAGGAGGGGAGCAGCTGAAAAAGGCCGACGCGCTTGCAGGTCCGTCGTGAAATTTCAATTCTGCTCTGAATTTTCAAATCGGAAGTCTGGAGTCCGAAATACGGAATCCGGTATTTCAAATCGGTAGCGTCCAGTGGACGGGGCCCAGCACGATTTTATGATCGTCCATACCTGATTCTATTCATCCGCACTTTCCGTCCGAATTTAGACAGGTTCCGGCTTCGTCCGGAACAATCGGCAGGCTGGCATTGTCGATCTCAAATCTCAAATCTCAAATCTCAAATCTCAAATCTCAAATCTCAAATCTCAAATCTACTACTGCCCCCAGATTTTTTCCCGCGAATTCTCAAACGGATAAACATGTACCATCCATCCAAAAATAACCGGATAGAATGTCCCTCCGGCTTCGGTGCAGGATTCCTTCGTGACGATCGACCCGGTCAATCCGAATTTGGTCAGGTCGGCATGGCCTCGCTGTTCCTTGGGCGGCATGCAGAGCTTCGTGTGCAGGTGCCACTGCGCGATGCTTAACGGCACGCGTTCGTTCAATTGTTCTTCCGACACGCGCCTGGGCATGGTGTACATCGCGCCGATCAGGTCGTAACCGGTCTTCGTTTTCTTGTACAGCAGGGAAGTCGGCCGCGTGGGATCGAAGCTGAAGGATTCCAGAAATCCGTTGTAGTAGTTCGTGAAGTGATATTCTGCCTGGGGCAGGTTCGGCATGAAGATCCGGAAACCGTCGGCCAGAGCTACGTGATAATCCTTGTACCTCTCGATGGACTCGCGGAGCTGCTTCGCAATGTTGTCAGCCTTCTCCCAATCCTGCGGTGTCGCCGGACGCAGCGCCGTCATGTACATGTGCGGCCCCATCTGGTGATGATGCATATGGCTCATGGCATCCATTGCGCCATGCTCGGCCTGTTGGTCTTTTTCCTCGGCGGGCTTGTCCATTTTCATGCCGGGCATGTCCTGGTCCATGTCCATGCCGGGCATGTTCTGCATGTCTGTTGAGTCGCCGGGCTTTTGCCCGCTTTTCTGCAGTGTGGTCTGCGGGCGAGCGGGAAGCCGTGACGCGCCGACTTCGGTAATGAATAATGCGAATCCGATCAGAACACAGGGAAATCGTTTACGGTTGCTCATCGTTTTGACCTTCTCCCGACTATTCTACGCTTGAGGCGATGAAAAATATCGCCAGGGTTTTAGTGGAACAGGCTTCAGCCTGCTCGGTTTTGACTTTCGTGGAAATCGGGAAGAAGTCAAAAGAAAGCAAGCGGCAGCCAGCCCTGCTAAAATCAGGAAAATTACCGGCATGTAAGACCTGTCCACACGAACAGGTAAATAGTTCATTTTCTTGCTGAACTCACCTGTCCTTCTATGGTACATCTGACCAGTCTTTTTATCGTTCACACAGCATTAATCTGTACGGGCGTCGGGTATTTCACTTTTAACTGGAATTTCCGACGTTGCAGCTCGTGCATGTACGGACCTGGAAGCCAGTTAAAAAGAAAAAAGGCAAACATGCCCACAACAGGCCAAGCCCGGTTAACGACTGCGATTCATTGCAATCATCTTCGTGTCCAGGGTTTCATATCTGTTCGAACAATTGGTTTGATGCTCGTATTTCTTCTTTTGCTTCCTCCCATGTCACTACCTGTGTGGGCTTCTGCCGCTCCCGCAACGCCATCCATTTTGAAACATGCCAGGCGCGCTTCCAAACCAGTTTATGGCGTCCCGACCTTCGCCGACTCCGCCAGGGACGATGTGGTGGAGAACGACGATCCAGTGGTTCGCCAGGCGGCCGTAAAGGCGCTGGGACGGTATAACGGGGCGGTAGTGGCAATTGACCCCACTAACGGACGAATCCTTTCGATCGTGAACCAGAAGCTCGCGTTTTCGACCGGTTTCAAGCCCTGCTCGACGATCAAGCCTGTCATCGCGGTGGCAGCGCTCCAAGAGGGCATAGTCACGCGCGACACGCTGATCAAAGTCTCCCGCCGCAAGTCATTGAGCCTGAAAGAAGCCCTCGCGCATTCGAACAACGCCTATTTCGAAGAACTTGGCCGCCGCATGGGCTTTGATGTCGTTTCCGACTACGCCCGAAAGTTGGGGCTTGGCGAAGCTGCAGGATTCGATATTTCAGAGGAACAGCCCGGCACACTGCCCGCCGAGCCGCCAAGACGCGGCGGCGTCGCTCGCATGTCGAGCTTCGGCGAAGGGATCCAGATGACGCCTCTTCAATTGGGTGCGCTGGTTTCCACCATCGCCAATCGCGGAACGCTTTATTACCTGCAATACCCTCGGACGGAGGAGGAAAAAGAGAATTTCGAGCCGCGCGTGAAACGCTCTTTCGAATTTGAACCGATGCTGCAGGATGTCCGCGAGGGCATGCTCGCCGCAGTGGATCATGGGACAGCGCGGCGAAGCTATATTTCCGACGAAGAACAGGCCTCAGGCAAGACCGGATCGTGCTCTGACGCAGGTTCCCGGATTGGCTGGTTTGTCTCGTTCGCGGATCAGATTAATCCCAAGATTGTCCTGGTCATCTTGATGCGCGGCACAAGCCATGCTGTGCGTGGGCCTATCGCCGCCGGGATTGCCGGCAGCATCTACCGCAAACTGAATGAAGAACAGTACTTCGCGCGCCGCAGGGAAGAACCCGCCGTGACCGCCCCGACACCAGTCGCGAATCGCGTGGCCGATCCCGTCGTGGATGTTCCTGTGAATCCAAGCTTCCAATTCCTGCAAGCGTCCGCCCATTAAATCACTCCATTAAATAAACTGGGATAGCGCCGTCGTCTTAACCACTTCGGAAAAATGAGCTGTCTGCTTGAAGGTCTGGACCAGCATGATGGCGGCGCAGCTAAATTCAACGGAACTGAAATGAAAGCGGATGTGTATCCTTGTGAACAGATATCCGCCCTGCCCACCGCTATTCTCTTATTCAACGTCAAACCACGGAATACGACGGGGAGACGAATGGGAGGCTAGTCATGAATTTCGATATTTTGACCACGACACAATGGGAGATCGCGATTGCCGCCGTCGTTATCCTTAGTTTGGGTATCGCGGCAATGGCGATCGCACGAAAGCGCCGCACTGAAAAACTTCGCGCCCAATTTGGTGATTCTGAATATGACCGGGCCCTGCGTGAAGTCGGGAGCCAGCGCAAAGCGGAATCCATCCTCAAGGAACGAAACGATCGTGTCCAGAGTTTCCAGATTCGACCTCTTTCCGTTGCCGATCAGGCGCGGTTTAGAGAATCCTGGCGCAGTGTGCAGGGCCGCTTTGTGGACAGCCCCGGAGGGGCGATTACCGAAGCCGACCGGCTTCTGGGCGACGTCATGAGCCTGCGCGGATATCCGGTCGCCGATTTTGCCCAGCGTGCCGCGGATATTTCCGTCGATTATCCCAGCGTGACGGAAAATTATCGCGCCGCTCATGCCATCGCGATTCGCCAGACAATGGGCCAGGCTTCCACGGAAGAATTGCGCCAGGCGATGATTCATTACCGAACACTGTTCGAAGAACTTGTCGGCACTTCGGAGATCGCCCGCGCTCAATCCGCGTGAAGAATTCGGAGAGCGGGAACAGAGCTTCCCCCGGGGAGAAGAATCCAAACCGAATTCAGGGGCCAGGAATTTCTGTTTGAAATCGCTGCATCCCGGAAACGTTCCTGGACATCTAACTCCTCGGAATCTATGAAGGCCAAGACCGTAAGAGCGAGCCACCCAGTCGCGTGCACTGCGCGGATTGTTATGATTGTTTTCGTTGCTGGAATTCTGCCAGCAGACCTCGCCTTCAGCCAGACTCCCCAATCTTCGCGAGTTCCGGACGCTTTGCATCAACTGAACGATTCGGTCGAGGGCCTGGTTCGAAGCGTCTCACCCAGCGTGGTTCAAATTGTGGTGGAGGCGTTGAGTTCCACGCAAAATGAGGACCAGGGCCAGATGAGTGTTGTAGTGGGGAAGCAGCGAACCATCGGTTCGGGGGTCATCGTCGATTCCGATGGGTACATTGTGACGAACGCCCACGTTGTGAAAGGCGCGGAGAAAATCGAAGTCCTCGTGTCTCCTCGATCCGTCGAAGGAAATGCGCTCGATCCGAACGCGAATGTTCGCGAACAGAGTTATGTCGGTCGGATCATTGGGGTCGCGGGACAACTCGATCTCGCGGTCATCAAGATCGAGGCGCATGACCTGCCCGCGCTGAAGCTCCGCAAGACCTTGCTCCCCAAACAGGGCGAAATGGTTTTTGCGTTTGGCAGTCCGGAAGGCCTGCAGAACAGCGTGACCATGGGCATCGTGAGCGCCGTCGCGCGCCAGCCCGATCCCGATAGCCCCCTGGTTTACGTCCAAACCGATACGCCCATCAATCCTGGCAACAGCGGCGGGCCGCTGGTGGACGCGGATGGAGAACTCGTCGGAATTAATACATTCATTTTGTCCCGTTCGGGCGGCAATCAAGGACTGGGCTTTGCGATTCCGGCCGGCGTCGTAGCATTTGCATATCCGGAACTCGTAAAGTTCGGCCACATTCACCAGCCGGAAATCGGCGCCATTCTGCAATCTATCACGCCGGAACTTGCCGCCGGCCTGCACTTGCAAAGAGATTATGGATTGATTGTCTCCGACGTTTCACCCGGAGGTCCGGCGGACCGCGCGGGCCTGAGAATTCAAGACATCGTCATCGCGCTGGATGGAACTCCGGCACAAACACTCCCCTTATTCAGTCAGAGCCTGTACATGCATGGGGCCGGCGATCATGCCAGGATGGAGGTCCTTCGCGGCTCGGAGCATGTGCAGTTGGATATTTCTCTTGAGGATCGCCCTCATAAAATGGACAGTCTTGTCGACCTTGTCGATCCTGTAAAAAATCTTGTCCGGCGTCTCGGCATTCTGGCGATCGAGCTCAATGTCGATCTGGCCCACTCGCTGCCCGAACTGAGAATTCCGTCGGGCCTTATTGTCGCCGCGAAGACTTCTGAAACCGGCGCGGGAGAAATTCCTCTGCAGACAGGCGACGTCATCCACGGAGTGAACGGAACAACCGTGACAAGCCTCGCCGATTTACGCCAGGGTTTGGACAAGGTGAAAAGAGGGGACCCTGTGGTACTCCATATCGAGCGATTCGGCCAACTCATTTACATCAGCTTCACGCTGTAGGGGAATTGCAAAACCCATTCTCAAGCCTGCCCTACTTGACCCGATCCCGCGGCTGCCAATTCCAAATTCTCTCCCGGTGTGAGTTGCCACAGTCCGGGTGCAACTTCATGGAAACCATTATCGCGATAAAGATTCCGCACAGGGATGTTGCGGGAAGTCTCAACGATCTGCCCGGTCAGTGCTGCTCCGACCTCCGCGACGATGTATTGCAGGAATTTGTTTTCAACGCCCATCCCCAGGACCCGGCAGCTGATTACGAATCCCTGAATATTGCCATCGACAATGACTGCAGCCCCTGTCAACCCGTGATCTCCGAAGCGGTCGGAGACCATGAGTGAAAACAAATACGCTTCGGGATGGGCCAGCAATCTTGAAAGCTCGCCCTCTGGAAATTTCCGGCCGGTCGCGTTGAACTGCGTCGTGCGCTCGAAAAGCTCCGTAATCCGCGAGATCCTCGCGTCGTCCTTCACGCGGTCGATTTGGCACTTGATCTGAAGAGAAGCGAGATACTGACTTTCGTCTTCTACGTCGGCGCGGGAGCGCTGGCGCCCGACTTGAGCCTTGGTAAGCTCCGTTCGCATGGACGATTCATCGGTGATCACGGGCAGTTGCAGGCGCGGATCGTTCAACAGCTTTCGGCGAAGGCTGAAGGGATCTTCGCCCCAGACCTCCACTTCGGGCAGGCGTTGGCGTATGCGGTCGCGTTCAACGGGATGATCGTCGAGAAACAAAAACGTATCGAGGGCGAATCCCAGTTCTCCAGCGATGTCTCGAATATTTTCCGCTTTATCGTTCCAGTTGACGCGCCATGTTACAAAGTCATCGGGGGTGAGCAGACGATCGAGAGGGTAGTGGGCCTGGTATTTCCACAGCTCGCGAACCGTGGCCTCCTCATTCTTGCTGACACAGGCGAGTAAAATGCCGCGTTTCTTCAAGCACAGTAGCGCTTCGTGAAGGCCGAAATAAAGGCCGATATAGGAGAATGCGCCGCTAATTTCCGGCGACCAGGCAAATGGGCTGCCGGTTTCGGCCAATACGCCCGGCCAAAGTGTGCCGTCGAGATCGACAATAACGCATTTTTTCCGGCCGATGCCCAGCACGGTTATCAGGGCGTCGATATGCGGACGTGCCAGCACGCTTTCACGGAGATAGGGGTCTCCCCCGATCCATTTCGCCAAAGGCGCAGTGTCCGGGAAGATTCCGTGCACCGCTGCCTTTTCACTTTCTGGCCGCTGCAAAATCCAGCCGGGCGATCCGAAATGCGTGAAACCGACTTGCCCGTCGTCGAGCAACCGTTCGGAGCCGGCCGCGGACTGAGCCGCCGCGATGTCAACCACATAGACTCCGGGAATTTTTGCGGCCATCTCTTCGAGCGCCACGTTGGCGAGGCGGAAGCGTGTACGGTGTCCCATGATTCCGCGCTCGGCGAAACCCAAAGGTTGCACCGTGGGTTCCGGAAGATTATCGATCAGGATCGGAGCGGCAGACCGTGCGCGGAGTTGTTCCAGGAGGCGACGTGCTTGCTCGATACAAACGGCGTGGGCGGACTGTCCGGACACGGCAGGTCCGGCCACGGAATGGCGCGATCGAAGCGCTCCGATCATGATGACATCGTGTTTGTGTTCAGAGGCAAACCGCACATCGTCTGGAAACGTGGCGGAAACGCGAAGGTCGACGCCGCGGGCCGCTGCTTCCTGGCGCATAAAATCGGCCTGCATCTGGATATCGCAATCGCCGAAGAGCAGGACATCCACGCGCTGCCCGGAGCATGCGAAATCGTCGACAGCATGGGCCGACCCCGTTGCCCAGTAGGATTCTCCGCCTTCCTTCACCGAGCGCCGGTAGCGATCGATCATTTCAGCGGGATCGCGCCCGTGGGTGATGGAAAGCTCCGCTCCGATGGCGGCCCGCTCTTCCTCCGGAGTTTTTTGGGTCAGGATGTCACGTTCGGCCAACGCTGCGACCGATCGGACCAGCACATCCCGGGAATACGGGATCTTGCCGGTCAGGATCTCCAAATCTTCGGGGATGCGCCGAGGCAAGGAGAAGAAATCAATGAGGAATGCAGTGTGGCGATCGACGGACAGACGCGTGTGCCGGATCGCATGGACAATCAGAAATCGGTCTGCGCCGACCGCGAGTTGGTGAATAAACGTGGAGCGACGTAAGATCATTCAGTCCTTCGCTGACTCGATTTCCTCGTTCCACTCGCCAGTGCGGCGCACCCGGTGCGGGAAATAAAAAAACTCCTTAGCGAGGGCGTGGAGAAGATTCGAAATTTCAAATCACGATTCACAAGTTTCCAGTTCGGGATAAAGCCGGTCCTCATCGGCTTGGTAGTTTGGGTCCACGTCGTGCAACAAGGCGTTGTTCCGCATGCTCTTTTTCGCATCCGCTTCCCCGTACAGAAACGAGAGGAAGGCGTATCGTCTCCCCTTCGTGATTGGCGAGACTTCGTGCAGCGCTCCACAGGAAAAAACAATGGCGCCGCCGGCCGGCGCGCGATATTTTCGCCGGCCGAATTCCGGAAAAATCAGTTCACACCCTTCGTAACTGCTATTCAAGTTCAAGGAAAACGCAAAACGGCGATGTTCGACGCCTGTATTCAGGTTGTCCCGGTGGCGAAAAAAATGCCCGCCGGTCCCGCTGTCATAGCAGGAGACGATGTATCGGTCCATGCGTGTCGCTCTGAACTGGAAAAACAGTTCGACGGCCGGCAGGAGCCGCGTCACGATGCGCTCGCGAATCCTGCGGCGCAAATCGGGTGGGACGATGACCATGTCCTGGCGGCGCTTTTGGTTATGATCGGTGAGCATGGCCGGCTGGCCGTCCACCGAAATAAGGAAACCGGAATCTGTGCCGCCTACCTTCTCGTAAATCGCCACCAGCAAGTCACAAAGCGGAAAATCAAAAATGCGCGGCACCATCAGTACGGGCGCCGTCAGCGGCACACCCGCCGAGGTGTCCACGGAAGGGAGACCGCTGAGCAGCCGGTCCAGGACCTGATCGTGGCCGCCGGGATCGTCAATAGGAATGTTCGCGATGGCGCGCAGCATGGGATCCAACGCGATCGTGCGCGGCTTTTCATGAGCGCCGTAATATTTGCCGATCGCGCCATCGTAATCCGCGATGAATTTCAGGACGGGCCCACTGATTGCCCGCAGTGGAGCCGCATTGTTTGGGGGGCTGGCAAGCACGACGCAAATGACCAGGTGATCGTCCGTATTCAGCCGTGCGTACTTCTGGAGCGCGGCGAGTCTGTCCTGCGCCCGAGGCTCGGATAAAGGGCCGAGGAACGCAAGCAGCACCCAACGTCCGGCCGAAATTGAAATATCAAACTTCCCGCCGGACAGGGTCCCAGCCCGGAACCAGGGTACCGGATCGCCGAGCGACACCCTTTTCGAATTTAGCTCGCTCAAGTCTCCCCCACGCCTTAACTGCTTCCTGAAGATCGATTCCAACGCCTCTACGAGCACGCCCCCGCCCTTCAGGTGTGCTGCGTCCCAAGGGCGCATTCATTCCCGGGGCTTCCCGCGCGGCTCGTTTTCGCCGCCGGGCAAAATCCGGCCGTCCAACCGGCAAAGTTTGCCCGATTTTTACTAAAAATTTCGGGCATTTCATTTCAGGCGCGGGTTTAGGAGCAATTGGAATGCCAAGTGAGTCATATCGTGCGAGGTGGGATCCCGGAAACCCCATCTCAGTTTCCAAGAGCGGAGACAAGGGCGCTAATTCACCATGCGGCGGAGCTTTTCAAGGGCCACGCGCGCAAGTGTGTAGCGCGGTTCGATCTCCAGCGATTTGAGAAACAATTCACGCGCGCGATTGATCGATCCTTTCGCGAGATATGCACGGCCCAGATTGAAGTACGGAAATTGCCGGGGCTCGTACCGTTTTGCTTTTGTTGCCTGTTCGAGCCAGGGAATGGCTTCGTCATAGCGTTCGAGGTCGATCAGATAGGCGCCGATATCGTTATACGGATTGCCGAAGTCCGGATCGACTTCGATGGCGAGCTTGCATTCCGCGATGGCTTCTTCGATTTTTCCCTGGAAGTGATATGTCCAGCCGAGGAACGTGTGGGCTTCAGCGGTGGGATGCAGCGCAAGAGAACTTTGATACAGCTCGACGGCGCGGTCGTAATCGCCTTCCATTTGGGCTTCGAACGCTTCCTGAAATTGCAGTTGGGCCTGCGATACTTTGTCCGATGCCATGCTCCATTGTGGGCGCATGTTTGGAAGGGTGTCAAACGATCCCCATAGGACGGGCATCCGCCTGTCCTACGGCTATCGGGAGCGCGCTTCTTTCCACTGCAAGGGAGGCAAGTCGAGGCTGACCGTTCGCTGCAGGTAAATCTTCGCGTGTTGGGCGGCCCGGTCTTTTCCTTCTTCAATGTCGTCGACGGGCTCGGACGGCGCAATCCACGTCTTCGTCTTTACGTTATAGACGGACGCTTGAATCCCCTGTGCGTTGTGCTCGGAAAACAGGCGTAGGTGCTCGCCGTTTACCTCGATTTCGGCCCAAACCCCATCCGTTAACATGGCAATAACCGATCCGCCGACCTGCGCCAGCTATCCTGAATCAGGAACCGCATTTCCATTATTTCCGTTTTTTCCTGTCAATCTGAATCTGCTGATTATATTCCGCAATCTGATTATCGATGATTTTCAGTTCCAGCGCCAGATGCGTATCGTTGGGATTCTTTTCGAATCTGTCGGACAAGGGTTTCCGCTTGCCGGCCAATTCTTCCACTCGTGTCCGCAGTGAATCGGATTCCGTTTCCGGCAACATATGCTTTGGCCTCATGAGCAAGTATGAGGGTATTTCACTTTTCGCGCGAGATGTATCTGGTTTACCGTGTCCAAAAAGGGCGGGCATTCACGGCAGTGGGAATCCACATGCTAGAATCTCGAAGTGACAAAACAGACGATTCGTCCCGCGCTCACCATCAACGGCTCTCTTGAAGTTCCCGGCGATAAATCGATTTCGCATCGCTATGCGATGCTTGCGGCTCTTGCCGAAGGCACAAGCGATATTGCACATTTCTCCGCCGCGGCCGATTGCCGCAGCACGCTGGATTGCCTGACGCGCCTGGGCGCGAAAGTGGAAGTAAAGGGCGAGCGTGTCCGCATCGCGGGCGGGGGGCTCGATGGGCTTCGCAAATCTCGCCGCTCGCTCGATGCGGGGAATTCCGGCACGACGATGCGCTTGCTCGCGGGCATTCTTGCCGGCCAGGAATTTCGCACCACGATCGATGGCGACGCTTCGTTGAAACGCCGCCCCATGCGCCGAGTGATCGATCCGCTGACGAAAATGGGCGCCAAAATAAAATCTCGCGACGGCGGCTATGCCCCTCTGGTAATTGAGGGCACGCCTCTATCGCCCATCGAATTCGCTCTGCCCGTTCCCAGCGCTCAGGTAAAATCCGCTGTACTGCTCGCCGGCTTATTTGCGGAAGGCATGACTTCCGTCATTGAACCCGTCCGTACACGCGATCATACCGAACTGGCCCTCGCCGAATTCGGAGCGGAGCTTGAGCACGATGGCCACGCGATTCGCATACAAGGGCGGCCGCGACTGACGGGCCGCACTCTGGCTGTTCCCGGCGATCTTTCCTCGGCCGTTTTTTTTCTTGCCGCTGCAATGGTGCTGCCGGAATCGAACATCGTCATTCACAACGTGGGACTGAATCCCACACGTTCCGCCGTGCTCGACGTTCTGGGCTCGATGGGGGCGCCGATCAGCCTGGTCTCCGTTCGTTGCGAACACGGCGAGTTGGTCGGCGACGTCTCGATTCGCCATCAGCCACTTCAAGGCGGAGTTTTGGAGGGGGATGCCATTGCGCAATTGATCGACGAACTTCCCGCCATTGCCGTCCTGGGGCCTTACACCGAGCAGGGAATCGAGATTCGCAATGCGGCCGAGTTGCGGGTCAAGGAGAGTGACCGCATTGCGGCCCTCGCAGAGAATCTGCGCCGCATGGGCGCGACTGTTGAAGAGCGCCCCGACGGCTTGAGCGTGGCGGGCAGGTCCGCTGGGCGCCTGCATGGCGCCGAGATCGAGCCGCATGGCGATCATCGCATGGCGATGGCGTTTGCCGTCGCGGCGCTTGGCGCGGAGGGTGACACGACCATTCGCGATGCGGAATGTGCAGGTGTTTCCTATCCGGAATTTTTTACAACCCTGGAACGGCTGGTCGAGCGATAGTTCCTTTCGAATGACTCAATACCCTTGAATTCTGCAAACGGGTTGTAACAATCTGTTCATTATTTAATCGCGGCGCGCAAAAGAATCAGCACCAAATCTCACCTCCTTTCTTGACACTCAGTCTCCGCAACGGGTAACCTCGCCTGCTGATGCGTGCAACGCTTCGCAGACTATTCATAGCTCTTCTGATTCTGGCGGCCCTCGCCGCGCTTGCCTATCAATCCCGCCATAAGATTCATTTGACCGACTTCACCTGGAAAAAGTTCATCGTCAGCGTGGGCCAAGCCAACATCTGGTTGTTACTGCTCTCATTCGTAGCGATTTACGGATGCTATGCAATCCGCGCGGTTCGCTGGCAGCGTTTCTGCCGATATATGGGTCCCACCACTTTTTTGAACACGTTTACCGGCACCCTGATGGGATTCGCCGCCATTTTTGTTCTGGGCCGCGCCGGCGAGCCTGTCCGGCCGCTGTTGCTGGCGCGGAAAGACCGGCTGCCGGTCGCCAGCATGTTCGGAATTTTCTTTTTGGAGCGATTTTGCGATTTTGCGGCCGCGGCGGCGCTGGCATGCCTGAGCCTGCTTGTGTTTTCCAATCGGCTCTCCGATGCGGGCGCGGACATGAATTGGGTGGAACACGCGCGACACGGCGCCTGGCTGCTCCTGGCGGCCATGACCGGACTGATCGCCATCCTCGTCTATTACCGGGTGCACGGCGCGACGGCGGTGGACAAGGGATTGGAGCGATGGCGGGAGGCCGGTGGATTTCGAATGCGTGTGGCTTCCGCAATTTCAGGAATCAGCGAAGGCTTGCAGGCCATTCGAACTTTTCCCGACTTATGGGCGGCCATCGGATACACGACGGCGCACTGGGTGCTCGCCGTGCTGATCTACATGTGGGTTTCGCAGGCGTTTTCCGGCGCGTTCGTACATTCGGACATGAACTTTTGGGGAGCGATGCTGCTGCTGGCGGTTACGCTGGTGGGGTCCGTGCTGCAACTTCCGGGCATCGGCGGCGGGGCTCAGATCGCCAGCATCGTGGCCTTGACCGCCATCTTTGGCCTGGATCAGGAGCCGGCCATTGCGATTGCCGCGGTTCTCTGGATCATCACGTTTGCCGGTTGCACGCTCGTCGGGATTCCACTGCTGATTCACGAGGGCATGTCCGTCGGGGAACTGCGCCAGTTGGCGCGCGCCGAAGCCGAGGCGGAAGAGTCCGGCAAGCATATTGCGGTTCCCGGAGCCAATGGCGTGACCATCCCGAAGGCGCTCAAAAAGAATGTAAAGGGAGATGTCACGCGGTGAAGTGCCCATTCTGCTCGGTGATGGAAGACAAGGTGATCGATTCGCGCGAAGGCCGCGCGGGCGATTTAATCCGCCGCCGCCGCGAATGCTTGAAGTGCGGCCGCCGCTACACCACCTACGAACGCATCGACGAAATCCCCTACATGGTGATCAAGAAAGACGGCCGCCGCGAGCGTTTCGACCGCCAGAAAATTTTGCAGGGCTTGCTGAAGTCCTGCGAAAAGCGCCCCGTGCCCACGGCAAAGCTCGAAGCCCTGGTAGACGAAGTCGAGCGTTTCGTTCATGAAGCCCCCGAACGCGAACGCACCACCAGCGAAATCGGCGAACTCCTGATGAACCGCGTCAAGAAGCTCGATAAAGTGGCCTATGTGCGCTTCGCCTCGGTGTATCTGGATTTCAAGGACGTCAAGGAATTCATGTCTGAGCTCAAGGGGCTGCTGAAAGACCGTTCGAAGAAGTAGGCTGCTCTCTCCCGGGCTATTGTTCAACCGCCGTTTCATGCCAAGCGGCGGAGCTTCGAATCCAAACCAGGAGTCTGACATATCAAGTTGGAAGTTTGAAATTCGATATCCTCGCTTAAATTTCAAATCTCAAATCCTCAATTCCAAATTTCCAGCCGGAAATTTCATGCGCGCGATCCGCGAATCTCGGGAACGCCTAGAATCCGTATCCCTTGCGCGGGATTCTCCACCGATCGGACCAGCGCGGCAACCATCTGCTCCAACGTCACAAGGCCGAGCCGCTGCGCGGATTCCCGTGTGGAAGGGATCTGCTCCATCAGCCAGTAGATCGGCTTGATCAATAAAGGCCAGCGGCGCCCGGGCCCCAGCACGTACCAGGGGCGTAGGATCGTAGCGTTCATGCCGCTCTCGACAATCATCTGTTCCACTTCGGCGCGAACTTCAATGTAGAACTTCATGATCGGCGCCGGCTGTGCCACGCTTACATAAACGAAATGCTTAATCCCGGCTTCGCGCGAGGCTTCAATGGCGTTCCGGGCGGAGCCTAAATCGATGGCGCGAAATTCATCCTTCTTTGATGGATTGGGATGCGTTACGCCGATGAGCTGGACGAACGTTTCCGCGGGAGCGATCTGAGCGACGTACGAATTCTTGTCCAACGCGTCGCCCTGGATTGCCCGGCAGCCGTGCGGCAGTTTGCGCTCGGAGCCGGGCCGCGTGAGCGCATGTACAGCATACCGGCGCCGCGCCAATTCCATGATGAGGTTGCGGCCCATGAACCCGGTCCCACCGGTGACGAATACGGTTGGCATTGTTCATATCCTCATTGTGAGATGCGCACGCAAAAAAACAGAAGGAATCTAGCCTTGCAGGAATGGAACGTCAAGCGGGGAGGCCATATGGTAGTGGCTCAGTTTCCGAATCGGTGACGGGCCTTCCGTGGCACGGCTGGCGGTCGAGCACTCATCCTGCACTTAGCCAAATGGAGTGACTACCGGCGATATCCAAAAGAAACGGGCCCGGAAAAATCCGGGCCCGCCGCGACGGAAAGGGGAAACGAGAGATTCAATCGATTCGCAGGTTATTCGTTACGGAAAATACGCCCGGAACGGAGTTCGCGGCCATTTCCGCAATCTGCTTGTCCATTTGATTGATGACAACGCCTTCGAGAAATACGTGTCCATCTCTCACGATGATGTGGACCTGAGGGATCGCGCCGAGTGTGTAGCGTCCCAGATCGGACCTTGAAAAAATGGTGCGAAATTCGGCCCGGCGAATCTGATCGTCAAACGGAGACGGCGGTAGAACCTCGATGTTGTTGATCACCTTTGTAACGCCAGGGATTCTCTTTACGTCGGTCTCCGCGTCGTACTTGGTTCGATCGTGTTCACTGAGTACCTGTCCGGTCAGCGTGACTTCCGTCCCATTGACCTGATATTCCAGGTTGTCGAATACGCCGTACCACGGCAGCATTACGAGTTTATGTCGCACCTGACTTTCAATGTTCGTGATATCCGGTTTGGCCGTGCTACCGGCCGTCGCAGGCCTTGCTACGACCATGCCAGTCAACGCCAATAAAACCGCACCGAATACACCCGTTGCAACCCGCATCCGAATCTTCATGGAAGACTCCTTTCCAGGGCCAATTCGCCTTCGTTACTCCACATTAACTTTGATGCCGCGAGTTGCAGAAAAGCTTCCTCGGAACATTTGCTTTCAATCGACAATTCGTCCCGGCGACAACTCTGCTAGGATGGAAAAATAGGATCGGTATTCGGCCGAGCTGTAATTTATCTGTTTGACGAAGCGGAGGAATTCGAGAGCTGTGTGGGTGGTGGCGCATCGAGGGGCTTCCGGGCACGCGCCCGAAAATACGATGGCGGCGTTTCGCCGCGCCGTTGAGCTGGGAGCACGCTTCATCGAAACGGACCTGCAGGTGACTCGCGACGCGCGCGTGATCGCCCTGCATGACTCAACGCTGGACCGCACGACGAACGGCACGGGGCCGGCGCATCAGCAACCGCTCAAGGAAGTTCGCGCGCTGGACGCGGGCTCATGGTTCAACTCACCATCGGGTGAATCCTTTTCGGGAGAACGCATACCCACTCTGAACGAAATCCTGCAATTCGCAAAAGAACGCGATGTTATTTTTTATCTCGAGATCAAATCAGGAGGAGCCTGGGGAATCGAACACGCCGTGGTGGGCACGTTGCGCGATGCGAATGCATCCGCGAACGTTGTAATTCTTTCGTTCGATCCGACCACGCTCGATTCGGTGAATCGCCTGGACCGCACGATGATGACCGGGTATCTGTGCGAGCACCCGTCGAACGATCTCGTCGAACGCGCCGTTCGAGCCGGAGCCCGCCAGCTTGCACCGCGGGGCGACCTGATCACATCCTCGCTGGTCGAAAAAGCACATCACGCGGGATTGCAGGTTGTCGCCTGGACCATCAACGATCCGGAACAGATGCGCCGGCTGATCGCTGCCGGCGTGGACGGCATCATGTCGGATTATCCGGAACGCCTCGTGAAGGTGGTGCAGGAACAATAGCGCGGGCTCAAGCCTGTGGGTTTTAATGTTCGGTGGACTGATTGCCATTCAAAAGAAGACCGGCTGAAGTCTGTGCTACTGGCGGCCCAATTGAAATAGTCTCGCGAAATCAAAAATAGTCAGCTGCTCGGCTCGAACGCCCGCGGGCAATCCCGCCTCACGCAATAGATTCTCCGCCCGATTGCCCAGCCGCCCGCGTAGATTATTCCGGAGCGTTTTCCTTTTTTGCGCGAAACATTCCTTCACGAAATCCAAAAACGCGGACTCGTCGTCGATGCAATGATTTACGCGCTCTCCCGGCATTCCAAAACTTACAAGCGCCGAGTCCACTTTCGGAGCAGGCTGAAACGCCCCGGATGGAATTTTAAAAACGATCTCCGGACGGCCGAACCACTGTGATGCAACCGAGAGGTACCCATAGTCGCGGCGTCCAGGAGCCGCCACAATTCGCGCTGCAACTTCCAGCTGAATCACCACGTGAATCGCAGCGATGCTGCCCGCATGCTCGAACAACCGGTGCAGGATCGGCGACGTGATGTAGTAGGGCAAATTTCCATAGACTGAAAATCGCGCGTCTCCCGTCAACTTCGCAAAATCGACGGCCATCACATCGCTTCCAATCACTTCGACATTCTTGCAGGAGCGAGCGACATGCCGCAGATTGGGAATGAGCGTGCGATCGATCTCAATTGCGAAAACTTTCCCCGCAGATTGCGCGAGACGCGTGGTCATTTCGCCATGGCCGCCGCCGATTTCGACCCACAGTCCGTGATCGATATGAATTTCGTCCGCGATTCGTTCCTGCCAGGCCTCGGTGAGAAAATGCTGTCCCAGCTTCTCGGGTGACATGGAAGATAAGTGTATCAAGAGAGTTTGTTTTGCGCGAAGGGAGCGAAAAATCGCTCGATCTGCTTGACGCTGGATGCGGCATTCAGTAGGTTGGAACAGTCGAAGGGAAGATGAAAATACTTTTTGTCGCATCCGAGGGGCTGCCGTTTTCAAAAACGGGCGGTCTGGCTGACGTCGTCGAAGCGCTGCCGAAGGCGCTGGCGGCGTTGCATCATGAAGTGGCGGTTTTACTTCCGCGTTACCGGAAAACCCCCGCGGTTGCGGTTCGTGCGCCGAGCCTTACGATTCCGATGGGGGATATTCTGCGATTCCCCGCGATTGTGGATGGCGGATCGGTCAACGGAGTTCAGTACTTTTTTCTGGACGATCCGGAATATTTTGACCGCGAGCAATTGTACGGCGTGGCGGGCAAGGATTATCCGGACAGCGCGGAGCGATTTGCCGAATTCTCCCGCGGAGCAATTGAATTCTGCAAACACGTGTGGAAACCCGATGTGATCCATTGCAACGACTGGCAATCGGGCCTGGTTCCCGTTCTACTGCGAACGCAATACGCCAAAGACGACGCGGTTCAAGGCATTCCAGTCGTTTTCACGATTCACAACATGGGCTATCAGGGTACGTTTCCGCGCGAGACAATGAAGAAAATCGGTCTGCCGGAAAGCCTGTTTTCGATCGGTCTGATGGAATTTTACGGGCGCATCAATTTTCTCAAGGGCGCGCTCACATTCGCGGATTTTCTGACCACCGTCAGTCCCAAATACGCCGAGGAAATTCAGACGGTCGAATACGGCCACGGCCTCGACGGCGTGGTGCGCAATCGCGCGGAACGCCTGTCGGGAATTCTGAACGGCGTGGACTACGCGGCCTGGAGCCCGGAAAAGGACAAAGTAATCGCTTCGCGCTATTCGCCGAAGGATTTGTCCGGGAAGCTTTCCTGCAAAAAAGATATTCTTGAAACTTTTTGCCTGTCGCCGGAATTCGCAAGCAAGCCGCTGCTCGGCATTGTCTCGCGTTTCGCGGGGCAGAAAGGATTCGACCTGATCGAGAAAATCGCTCCCGCGCTGCTCGCCGAAGACCTGGCCTTCATCGCGCTGGGCGCGGGCGAACCCAGATACGAGAAATCGCTCCGCGAACTTGAAAAATTGTATCCGGGAAAATTCAGCGTGAAGATCGCGTACGACAATATCCTCGCTCACAAAGTCGAGGCCGGAGCGGATATTTTCCTGATGCCCTCGCGCTACGAGCCTTGCGGATTGAATCAGATTTACAGCCTGAAGTACGGTACCGTACCCGTCGTTCGCGCTACCGGCGGCCTCGACGATACGATCGAGGCCTTCGATCCGGAAACCGGTCGGGGCACCGGATTCAAGTTTCAGGCTTACGAGCCGGCGCCCTTCCTCAATGCCATCCAGGAGGCGCTGGCCATCTACCGCAATGAACCGGCGGCCTGGCGGCGCATCCAGACCAACGGCATGGCCAAGGATTTCTCCTGGCAGGCTTCCGCGATACAATACTCCCGGCTCTACGAAGAGGCCTGGAAATCGAGAAACCAAAAGACTGCAACTTCATCTAATCAAGCCAGGGCAAAATCGGCTAAGATGTCAAACGTAACATCCATCGGAAAGGGCTCTCATGGCAGATAATGTAAGCAATGTTTCAGACAGCACGTTTCAGGCTGAGGTGATCGACGCAAGCAAGACACAGCCGGTGATGGTGGATTTCTGGGCGGAGTGGTGCAGGCCTTGCCTGATGCTCGCGCCGACGATTGCCGAAATCGCCACGGCCTATGCCGGAAAAATCAAAGTCGTGAAATTGAACGTGGATGAGAATACCAATTCCGCGGGCAAGTTTAACATCCGAGGCATCCCGACGCTGCTCATCTTCAAGGGCGGCCAGGTCGCCGAGCAGGTGGTCGGAGCGGTCCCCAAAGACCAGATCGAAAAAGCCGTTCAGCGCCACCTCGTTTAAATCCTTTATGGCAGACCGAAGTAGCACCGGGGCGTTCATCCCATCCCGGCGCAGGTGTCATTGGGCGCAAAGCCCGCGAGCGAGCGACCTCATGATTCGGTATCATGACGTAGAGTGGGGCGTGCCCGTGCACGATGACCGGCGCCTGTTCGAATTCCTGATCCTCGAAGGCGCGCAGGCCGGCCTGAGTTGGGAAACGGTATTGCGGAAGCGAGACAGATACCGCGAAGTTCTCGATGAATTCGATGCAGCGAAAATCGCTGGATACGACGCGCAGAAAGTGCGCGCGCTGCTCGGCGATCCCGGCATCATTCGAAATCGACTGAAAATTGCCGCCGCGATTTCAAACGCGCAGGCGTTTCTCGCGGTACAACAGGAATTCGGGCGTTTCGATCCATATATTTGGCAATTCACGGGCGGGAAAACGATTCACCGGATGAAGCGCGGGCCGAAGGGCGTGCCGGCCCACACACCTCAATCGGACGCCATGAGCGGAGATCTGAAGAAGCGCGGATTCCGCTTCGTCGGCTCGACAATTTGTTACGCATTCATGCAGGCCACCGGAATCGTGAACGACCATCTTTGCACTTGTTTCAGGTGGGAGGAGGTTCAGTAGCACAGGCTTCAGTCTGTTTTCTATTGACTTCCGTGGCGACCCTACAAAATTCAAAATCAGGCAGGCTGAAGCCTGTCCTACCGTGCTATCGTCCACAATCGTGAACGCGAGCCCTTCAAAACGTCTTGAGCAGGACAACGTGAAGTTATCACAGGAAAACACGGACCGCCCTCCGGCCCCGATCGCTCGCCCCGAGATCCACGAGACCGTCGCGCGCATCCTCCATCCATTCCCGCGCGGGAAATTGCTGGACGTTCCGGCAGGGGAGGGAGCGCTTTCCGTGCGCCTCTCCGAAGCAGGTTTTCAGGTGCAGGCCTGCGATTTGTATCCCGAAATTTTCAAAGTTCCCGGTATTCCTGTGCAGCGCGGCGACCTTTCCGGGATCCTGCCCTACCGGGACGCCGAATTCCAATACATCACCTGCCTCGAAGGCCTCGAGCACATCGAAAATCCTCACCAGGCGGTGCGCGAATTCGCGAGAATGCTCGCGCCCGGCGGCCACATCGTGATCAGCGTGCCGCATATTTTGAATATCGAGGAGCGCGTGAAGTGGCTGCTCAACGGCTACACCTCACACTTTAAGCCGATTTCGCGCGAGCACCTCCGCATGCGCCACGAACAGTGGGGCGAAAAAGAGGAAGTCGTTCTGCATATCAATCCCATCGCGTACACGGAGCTGCGCTACATCCTCGAAAAATACGGCTTCGAAGTTCGCGGAACATATCGCGACAAACCAAAGCCCAATCTGTGGCTGTACCGCCCGCTTGTCGCGTTGATTCGTCTCTTCGCTCGAATGACCCCGGAACGAAAACGCCGCGAGCGCTGGACGGATGAACTGGTTTCGGATGAGGTTTTGTTGGGAGGGAATACACTGGTTTTGCATGCAGTGAAGGCGGGCCACCAGTAGCACAGGCCGCAACCTGTCTTCTTTGGAATTTTTTCTGAGCGCCACAAAAGTCAAAAGCAGAGAAAGGGAAGCCTGTGCGACGGGTGCTCTTGCCTTCTGTTTGAACCACAGGTAGCATGGTATTTCCGCGGCAAGCTCCATCCCTCCATTTGAATCCGTACTTTTTGGAGAGGCGCGGAGGCTCGTGATCGCGCGTTTGATTCTCAGGCGACGCCGCCCGTGTGGGCGGTATTTTTTGGTAGGAGCGTGCCCGTCCGTCACGTCGGACGGGCGCAACACTGTAGGGGAGAAACCAGCAGATGAAGTCGATCGTAGTGGTGGGAGCGCAGTGGGGCGATGAAGGCAAGGGCAAGGTGGTGGACTATCTTGCCGCGTCGTTCGATTACATCGCGCGGTGCGCGGGCGGACACAACGCCGGACACACGGTGATCTACAACGGAAACCGATTTGTCCTGCAACTGATTCCCTGCGGAATTCTGCGGCCCGGCAAACATGCCATCATCGGTTCGGGCGTTGTGGTGGACCCCGCCGCGCTGGTCGCCGAACTCGACACCCTGGCAAAATCCGGCATCGATGTCGCCGGACGCCTGCATCTTTCCAATCGCGCGCACCTGATCTTTCCGTATCACCGGCAGATGGAGAAGGCCGCGGAAGCGGCTCGCGGCGCGGGGAAAATCGGAACGACGTCGCGTGGCATCGGTCCAACCTACGAAGATAAAATGGCCCGCCATGGAATTCGCGTGGGCGACTTGCTGAATCCCGAACGCTTTCGCGAAAAGCTGGAGCGCGTGATTTCTGAAAAAAACGCGGTGTGCCAGGCAACGTACGGAGTGCCGCTCGACACAGCCGGCATGGCGGAACAATATCTCGCGCTCGGCGAACGGATTCGCCCGTTGATCGCCGATTCTTCCGAGTTGGTGAATGACGCGCTCGATGCCGGAAAATCCGTTTTATTCGAGGGCGCGCAGGGCACGATGCTGGACATCGATTTCGGGACCTACCCGTTTGTTACATCGTCCAACGCGATTTCGGGCGGGGCCTGCACGGGCCTCGGCGTGGGGCCAACGCGAATCAACGCTGTCGCGGGCGTAACAAAGGCTTACACCACGCGGGTGGGCAGCGGCCCGTTTCCCACCGAAATGCCGGACCTCGAAGCAAAAGAGCTGCGCGATCGCGGAAAAGAATATGGCGCGGTAACTGGCCGTCCTCGCCGCTGCGGCTGGCTCGATCTTGCCGAGTTGAGGTACGCGGTTCGCATCAACGGAATATCGACGCTGGTAGTCACCAAGCTTGACGTGTTCGACACGCAAAAGGAAATTCAAGTCTGCACCGGCTACCGTTACAAGGGCACGCTGCTCAAGGAAATGCCCGCCGCGGCCGAGGATCTGGCCGAAGTCACGCCGGAATATCGCACACTGCCGGGCTGGCAATCGGACACGTATGGCGTGCAGGATGCCTCCCATCTGCCGCCTGCCGCCACGGATTATCTGAAATTTATCGCCGATTTCCTGAGCGTTGAAATCGGTATGATTTCTACGGGACCTGAGCGCGACGCGACCATCGTTTGCGCAGGTACGCAACTTGCATCCTGGATTTAGCCGGAAATTGAATCAGCGAACTCCATGCTGACTTACCTAGAAGCGCGGCAGAAAGTAATTCAATTTGCCGGAGCCATCCGGCGTCCGATGCCGCGCGAAACCGTCGATATCGAACGAGCGTTTGGCCGTATTCTCGCGGAAAAAATTTCCGCCGATCGCGATTATCCCCCCTTCAATCGTTCGACTCGCGATGGCTTCGCTGTGCAAGCCGCGGATACGGTATCCCCCGGCGCGCGACTGGAATGCATTGGCGAACTCCGCGCGGGTGGGCGTTTTGACGGAGTGTTAGGGCCCGATCAGTGCATCGAGATTATGACGGGCGCTGCCTTGCCGGCCGGCGCCGATGCCGTCGTGATGATCGAACACACGAAACGCGACGGCCGAACAATCACTCTCGACCGCGAAGTTCGCGTAGGCGATCACATTGTGCCGCGCGGCAGCGAGGCAAAGAAAGGCGCATTGCTCCTGGCTGAAAAAACGCGCATGGGCTATGCAGAAATGGCGCTTGCAGCGCAGGCGGGAGCGGCCCGTATCGAAGCGTTCACGCAGCCCCGCGTGGCAATTCTTTCCACCGGCGACGAAGTCGTCGATGTGCGGGCGATGCCAGGCCCGCTCCAGGTGCGCAACAGCAACGGAATCTCGATCGAGGTATTGGCGCAGACTGCGGGCGCGCAGCCTTTGCAACTCGGAAACGCGCCGGACGAAAAGGGCGCGTTGCGCTCGGCCATCGAACGCGGACTTGAAGCGGACATTCTGGTGCTGTCGGGTGGCGTCTCGATGGGGAAGTACGATCTGGTGGAGCAGGTGCTCGCCGATCTGGGCGCGGAGTTTCATTTCACTGGCGTCGCGATTCGTCCGGGCCGGCCGGCCGTGTTTGCCACGCGCGGCGATAACCTCGTATTCGGGTTGCCCGGGAATCCGGTATCGACAATGGTGACGTTCGAGCTCTTCGTTCTGCCCGCCATAGATTTGCTCGGCGGGGCCGTGCCGCGTTCGTTGCCGATTTTTCGAGCGAAGGCGGCGACACCCATTCATGAGAAGGGCCCCCTGGTGCATTTCCTGCCCGCTCGAATCGAGTGGGCAGGCAGGGAAGCTCAGGTCTCGCAGTTGCCCTGGCAAGGTTCCGGAGACATCGTGGCGCTGGCATTGGCGAATGGTTTCCTGGTGGTCGGTCCGGAACGCCCTGAAATTGCGGCGGGCGAATGGGTGGATGTGCTGCCGCGTCGCGGAGCGGTCTAGGGTTTTAGTGGCACAGGCTTCAGCCTGTGGATTTTTCTCTCCAGGCAACTGAAAATCCAACCCCACAGGCTGAAGCCCATGCTAATAAAGCCTTAAACCGCAGCTACCGTTTCCAGAAATATTTACCCGATTGAAAACAATTGCTAACTACCATCCACATTGGGATACAATCCCGCCAATCTGAACCACACGAAGTCTTGCGGGATAGTTTTCAGGGGGGAGGGCACATGGAACGCAGATCGTTTCTAAAGTCACTCGCGGCGGCATCCGCCGCCTCGGCCGCCTCGATGGCGCTGCCGAAACTACTGAGCGGGGCGTCGCTGCCCAAGGCGAAGATCACGCGCGTGAGGATTTACCTGCCGCCCAAGCTTAACGAGACGTTCAACCAAAGCGACATGATCGTCACGGTGGAAACCGACGCGGGATTGACCGGCATCGGCGAAGGCGGGCTGCTGGAAACGTTGCAACAATGCGCCCAGGCGATGATCGGAGAGAATCCGTTTCATATCGAACGCATCTGGCAAAAAATGTACATGGAGAAGTTCTATCCGCCCGGACGCGAAAAAATCCACGCGCAAGGCGCGCTCGATATGGCACTTTGGGACATCAAGGGGAAGGCGCTCGGATTGCCCCTTCATGAACTGCTGGGTGGCACGCTCCGCGACTTCTGCGAGTGCTATCAGACCAGCGGACCCAGGCCTACTGATCAGACCATTAGCCTGAAGGAGCGCGCTGCCAAAGCGATGGAAGACGGCTACCGGGCGTACCGCGTGGACGCATCGATCACCCCCACCGGGGGAGCGCCAATCGTCAACGATGTATACAACACGCACCAGCGTGTGCATTCCGTCGTAGCCGCAGCCAAGGAAATCCGCGAAGGCGTTGGCCCCAATGGCGATTGGGCGCTTGACCTGCACCAGAAGTTCGACTATCCCGACACGCTGCGCTGCTGCCGTTTGATCGAAGAGTACGAACCCTACTTCGTGGAAGACCCAATCCGCGACGAGCAATTCCATCAGGACATTCCCAGGTTGCGCCAAATGACCACGGTGCCGATTACCGCGGGAGAAGAATGGGGACAGCGCTGGGATTTCAATACACTGGTCGAAGATCACGACCTCGATTACGTGCGGGTGACGCTTCCTAACGTCGGCGGCATCACCGAGATGATGAAAATACTCGCGCTATGCGAGACCCACGCGATCGGAATCATTCCGCACTTCACGGGACCTCTCTCCACGGCCACTCTAGTGGGGGTCCTGTCCACGTACTCCCGGCCCGTGATCTTCGAATACAACTACGGGGACCGGCCGATTCAGCATCTCCCGCAGTGCATGGACTTCAGGAAAGGCAAGCTGTACACAAACGACCGCCCCGGCCTCGGCGTTACTGCCGACATGACGCAGTTGAAGATGATCGGGGAAGTCACCGCTCCGGGGTCGTCGCGGCTGTACACTCGGCCGGACGGGTCTCTGACGCACTGGTAAAATTTCGCGACGGTTCCTGGACGGGGGCGATAAATATGCGAACCCGATTCAGGTTCGTTTGGGCGTAACTCGCCTGGCGACGCGCATTCGCCCGGAGCTGCGCAAGAACAACCTTCGTTCGTCCAGCGTCATCTTCCGCTTGAACACGCGGACAAAAATTCGCTCGATTGGTGTTAGGGGGCGTTTCATCGGGACCTCCTTCGACTCTCGGGAGCCGCCTTTTGAGCGTTGAACTGTTGGTTTGAGCTGTTGGCTTAGGGGTTGCGTGACTTAAACATAACCATTATATCGCAAAATCAATAAAAGTTTTGTCAGATAGGCAAATGGCTAAGGATAAGGATACTCTGTTTTCCGTTTCTCTCTTGGTAGGGAAATATTTTCGTCAGAGCGAATGTTCGATGGGAAAAGCCAGAACACGGGAAAATGTTGAGTTCGCAGAGCCGAGGCGCGAGCGTTGGCCTGTTCGGTCCTTGCGCGATTCGAATGTCTGTCATCCGCTCGAGACGCAGCGATCCGATTTAGGCGATAATGGGAGTTATGAAGAAGCTGACGCATTTCCGGAAACGCGGCGAAGTCGCGATGGTGGACGTGACGGCGAAAACCGTCACCGAGCGAACGGCGAGGGCGCAAGGTTTCGTGCGCATGTCCGCGCCGGTGTTACGGGCGCTCCGGCAGCAGAAGCTGCCCAAGGGAAATCCACTGGAGATCGCGCGAATCGCGGGGATCGCGGCGGTGAAGCGCACAGCGGAGTGGATACCTCTTTGTCACCCACTGCCCCTGACGCACATTGATGTGACTGCGCGGCTATGCAAGAATGGCGTGGAGATCGTTTCGCGAGTCACGGCGACGGCCCAGACCGGCGTGGAAATGGAAGCGCTAGTGGGCGTTTCGGCGGCGGCGTTGACGGTGTATGACATGTGCAAGGCCCTGGACAAGGGGATGGAAATTACCGATATCGTTCTGCTCGAAAAAATCGGCGGCAAGAGCGGACATTACCTGCGCCGAAAGAAATAACGATTCTCGATGAATACGTCCCCCAATAGCGTGCATGTGCTGATTGTCGACGACAATCCCATGATCCGGGACCTCATTTGTCACGGGATGGAGCCGCACTGCACCGTGATTCCCGCAGTGGACGGAGCTGACGCTTTACTAAAATCCATCGACGATCCGCCCGATCTGATTGTTTCCGATTTCCGGATGCCCGGCCTGGATGGGCGGCAGCTGTTCGAAAAATTACGCGGCAGGGAGAGCACACGCAACATTCCCTTCGTATTTGTCGCCAGCCGCGGAGACATCGAGGAAAAGCTGCGTCCCGCGGTGGGCGGCGGTGTCGAGGAGTTCATTCCCAAGCCGTTTTTTATCGCGGACCTGGTTCGGCAGACGAAAAAAATCGTGGACCGTTTGCATCTCGAGAAAATGCAGAAATATGCATCGCGCCCCGGCGTGATTCAGGGACGCTTGGAGGAAATGAGCGTCACCGAACTGATGCAATCGCTCGAAATGGGGCAGAAATCCTGCCGCCTGACGCTCCGCCGGAACGGGGATCTGGCCGAGTTGTACTTCACGGCCGGGCAATGCAAACACGCGCAGTTCGGCGGGCTCGAAGGCGACAGCGTGGTGTATCAAACCATAAGCTGGACCGACGGCGAATTTGAAATCGATTTCGGCGCAAACTCCGACCGCGAGACGACCACGCATACCACCACCGGCCTGCTTATGGAGGCCATGCGCCTGATGGACGAAGCCAATCAGAGTGTGGAAAGCTAGCCCTTGGCCCTGCGCGTCGCCATCCTCACCGTCAGTGATTCCGTTTCGCGAGGCATTCGCCAGGATGGTTCCGGCCCGGCGTTGCGCGAGCGCTGTCTGGAGCTTGGCTGGGAGGTTTCCACCAGTGGCGTTGTGGCGGACGAACCCATTTCGATCCGTGAGCGAATTGTCTCCCTTGCCGACAACGAATTGGCGGAACTCATTTTGACCACCGGCGGTACGGGCATCGGGCCGCGCGATTCGACGCCCGAAGCGACGATGGAAGCGTGCGGGAAACTTCTCCCCGGAATTCCGGAAATGATGCGCGAGTACGGGCGCAAGAAAAATCCGCGCGCGGCACTTTCGCGAGGGGTTGCGGGGGTCAGAGGATCGGCGCTTGTTATCAATCTGCCGGGTAGTCCGCGAGGAGCGGTCGAGTCGCTGGATGCCGTGGCGGAATTGCTGCCGCATGCGCTCGAAGTGCTGCGCGGGGCGCGGCACGATTAGTTCGGGCGCGCGCATAACCTTAACATTCCCCAAAATCCGCAGGCTGAAGCCTGTGCTACCTAAACCGAGGAACCATGTTGACGTTCGGCTCATCGTCGTCAACAATGCAGACACTATGAAAACGAATGCTTCGAACAAGCTCTCGGACAAGCTTTCGAACAGGCTTTCGAATCGGCGGATCGCCGTGCTGGGCGCGGGGAAGATCGGCGGCATCCTGTTGCGCGCGTTTCTCGAACAGGGACTGGTGCAGCCGAAGCGAGTTCACGCGACGGTGCGGCATGCCGACAAGGCTCGAGCTCTCGCCAGGCAACTGGGCATCACGGCGTCCACCGACAATCGCACAGCGGTGAGAGATGCGGATATTATCCTGCTGGCCGTGAAACCCCAGGCTGTGAAGGAAATTCTGGAAGAGATCAAGCCGGAGATGAAAGCGGGGAAGCTGATTGTCTCCGTGGTTGCGTCGGTTTCGACTCAACTGATGGAAAAGCAACTGGGGATAAATGCGCCGGTGATCCGCGCGATGCCGAACACGCCCTGCGCGATCGGGTGCGGGATGACCGGGCTGGCCAAGGGAGCGTTCGCTTCCAAAGAGGATCTGGAAATCGCCCAGGCAATGTTCGAAGCCGTCGGTCGCGTTGTGGTGGTAGACGAAAAACAGATCGACGCCGTCACGGGGCTTTCCGCCAGCGGCACTGCGTTTATTTATATTCTGCTGGAATCGCTCGCCGAAGGCGGCGTGAAAGTCGGATTGCCGCGCGACGTCTCGACTCTGCTGGCGGCGCAGACCATGATGGGCGCCGCGCGCATGGTTCTCGATACAGGCGATCATCCTGCGCTGTTGAAGGACGCGGTGACGACTCCTGCCGGTTCCACGATGGACGGCATTTTGGAACTGGAAGACGGCAAGGTGCGCGTGACTCTGATTAAAGCAGTGATGAAGGCCACGCAGCGGGCGAAGGAGTTGATTCTCGAATCGTAGAGCACGGTCAAGGGCGTCGGGTCTTCGGCAGGCTCCAGAGATGCCATTCCGAGGCGGCCATGCCGGCTTGGGAATGAAGTTTTTTTTCGTGTGCCACGAATCACATCGGCATCGCGAAGCCGGGCACGATAAACCGGCCACGAAAAAAATCTAAAATTGTCGCGTCAGAAATTGTAAACGAAGCCGCCCGCAATCTGAAAATGCCTCTGTGTGGTCGAGAAAAATCGCGTCCAGATCTCGTCCGCTGACGCTCGTATTGACGTTCGCTCACCCAAATGGTAATCCATTCCCCCGCCTGCCGCGCCGCCGAACCCCGAATTGCTCCCCAGAACACCGGAGGTCTGCGTAAACTTGAAATGCTCCCAACCCGCGATGCCGTGGACCCAGGGTTCGAACCGGGTATGATTTCGGAGGGTGATCCGTGGCCCTCCGGCAAGAAACAGGTTTTTAACGTTCAAATTGGATGGGGAAGTGGTCGTGCCTGTATTGCCAAAACCTGCTCCCATCTGGCCTTCCACACCCAGCCAAGGGTTGATATTTCTTACCAGATCGCCATATAACCCATTTGTGGAGAATGAGTTACCCGTTAAATTAATCTGATTGTACTGATAACCCAGTGAGAATTGCCAGGGCGAATAACCCCAATCGTAACCCGAGCTGGAGGCCGATCCTGAACTTCGGCTCGTCTTGCTCCCAAGCCCGTTGCCTCCCCCGGTGCCCTCTGGCCCTTGTGCGCTGGCCGAAACCGCCAGCAAAATAGTAATGCCAAGAAGACCAAGCAAATGTCGCATCGGACGACCCTCCAAACGATTGATTCTTGCCGAAAGGGAACTGATTGATCATATCTTGGTCCCATCGGGACGAGGCTTGAAATAGCGACAACATTGCTCAGATTAGAACTGTACTTCCGTACAGGTGGCAACGATCGGAAATATCGCTCTGTGCTGGCTCCGGCTTGACTCATGTGTTAGGATTCCGTCCGAATTGAAATGCCGAGCCAGTACATCCCGATTTTGATTTTTGCACTGCTTGCCGCCGCGTTCCCCGCGGTAACTCTCGTGCTGTTCCGTTTTATTCGTCCCACACCGGCTCCGGTTGGCGCCAAATTAAAACCGTATGAGTGCGGCGTGGAGGCCGAAGGCGATACGCGCGGGCGTTACTCGGTGCGTTTCTACATCGTTGCAATCCTGTTTGTAATTTTCGACGTGGAGACGACTTTCCTTTTTCCCTGGGCTGTGTTGTTTTCCACGCGAGAGCAGGGTTTCCGGTTGGGTCCGGTGTACGCGCTGGCGAGCATGTTTGTTTTCCTGGGTATTTTGATTATCGGATATATCTGGTTGTACCGGAAAGGCGCTCTGGAATGGGTGTGAGCGCCGTCTCCGTTATTTGCAGCTGAGTCTCCCGACCACAACGTGCGGCCGGGATTTTTTTTGTTCGTGGTGAAGATCAATGGGAAGAAATTGAATCAGACAGCGGAACAGGTTGACTCTGTTTTCCGCCGTGTGCTAAAAGCTACAGCTTATTGATGGCTGTGTAACTTAAACGCAGCCCGCTCTACTCCTAATTCATGGCCAACGACCCGGAAGACAAGCAGCCACCTGCGAGTTCACCGAGCGAACCGCCTGCGGTGAAACCTCCAGCCGCAGCGGGTGAACCTGTTGCGAAGCCCTCTGTTCCGCCTGCAACCTCGGCGGCCAAGCCTCCCGTTGCCGCAGCTCCTCCGAAGCCTCCCGCACCGCCCAAGGAAGGGCCAGTCGCTCTCGATAACGATCTGGTCAAGCGATACAAAGAGAAATTTGGCCCGGCGATTCTGGAGGCCTGGGTGGACCGCAAGCAGTCAATTCTGGTGGTGGAGCGCGAATTGCTCGCGGAAGTCTGCGTGTACAGCCGGGACGACGAGAAATTCGACTGGCTGAGCGATCTCACGGCCGTGGATTGGCCGAAACGGGAGAAGCGCTTCGACATCGTGCTCAACATGTATTCGTTCGAAAAGAACGAAAAGCTGCGTCTGAAGGTCTACGCCGGCGCCGACGAACGCGTGCCCAGCGTGCAGGGAATCTGGGCTACAGCCAACTGGATGGAGCGTGAAGTGTACGACATGTTCGGCGTGGTGTTCGAAGGCCATCCGGACTTGAAGCGCATCCTGCTGCCGGACGAGTGGCAGGGCTATCCGCTTCGAAAAGACTACGACATTCTGACGCAGGACCAGGCCTGGGTG
Organism: Terriglobia bacterium; assembly: GCA_963788335.1. Classification (GTDB taxonomy): domain Bacteria; phylum Acidobacteriota; class Terriglobia; order Acidiferrales; family UBA7541; genus Palsa-360. The sequence continues at coordinate 509,403 of CAWBGM010000018.1, read as the reverse complement.
CGCGAAAACCTGGGGATCGAGAGCGGACAGTAGAACATGGCCGACGAACGCATACCGTTTGCCACGCATGCCGAGTCCACCGTGCTCGGGGCGGACGAAATTGTCTTGAACATGGGGCCGCAGCACCCGTCCACGCACGGCGTGCTGCGCGTGAAGCTGCGGCTCGATGGCGAAAAAGTGATCGGCTCGGAGTGCGTGATCGGCTACCTGCACCGCGGCGTCGAGAAAATCGCCGAGCATCGCAGCTACCAGCAGTTCGCGCCGTACGTGGACCGGATGGATTATGTCGCGGCGGTCTCGAATGGTCTGGGATACTGCGAAGCGGTTGAAAAATTGCTCGGCACGGAAGCGCCGCTGCGGGCGCGCGTAATTCGCGTGATCTTAACTGAACTTCAGCGCATTGCCAGCCACCTGTTCTGGCTGGGGACGCACGCTCTCGATATCGGCGCTCTGACGCCGCTGTTTTATTGCCTGCGCGAGCGCGAAGAGATCCTGAAAATTTTCGAGAAATATTGCGGCGCGCGCCTGACCACGCACGCGTTCCGCATTGGCGGGCTGCAATATGAAGCTTACGATGAGCTGGAAAAAGACGTCGAGCGGTTCTGCAAGCCTTTCGACAAGCGCGTGGATGAGTACGAATCGCTGCTCACGGAAAATCGCATCTGGGTGGGCCGCACCAAGGGCATTGGCGTTCTGACCGCGAAGGAAGCGATCGATTACGGCGCCTCCGGGCCCGTCATTCGCGCAAGCGGCGTGAAGTGGGATATTCGCAAAGCGATGCCGTACGCCGCGTACGACTTGTATAAATTTGAGATTCCGACCGGGCAGAATGGCGACACCTACGACCGGTACATCGTGCGCCTCGAAGAAATGCGCCAGTCTCGCTTGATCTGCCTGCAGGCCATCGAAAATATTCCCACGGGGCCGATTATGGGCAAAGTCGGCAAAGTGCTGAAGCCGCCTCCGGGCGAGGTGTATCACGCGATCGAAGCTCCTAAGGGCGAGCTCGGCTATTACATTGTCAGCGACGGCACTACGCAGCCGTACCGCGTGCGCATCCGTCCGCCGTCGCTGATTAATCTCGAGGCATTCGACAAGATGATTCGCGGGCACCTGGTGGCGGACGTTGTCGCCATCATCGGTACGCTGGATATTGTATTGGGAGAAGTGGATCGCTGACGCCATGATGATGAACATCGTTCATTACATGATTTCCATCTGGGTGCCGCTGGTCTGCGCCGTGATCATCGTCGCGGTGCTTCCGCTGGTCGCCGGATATATCGTGCTGATGGAGCGCAAGGTTATGGCCGACATGCAGGCGCGGCTGGGGCCGATGCGCGTCGGGCCGCACGGTTTGCTGCAGCCCATTGCGGACGCGCTGAAACTGCTCATCAAGGAAGACATTATTCCGGATGAAGCGGACAAGGCCATCTTCTGGGTCGCTCCGCTGATTTCGGTGACGGCGGGAATGTTGGCGATGTCGGCGCTCGCCATCGGGCCCTGGTTCCAGATCGCAGACCTCAACGTGGGTTTGCTTTTCGTCGTGGGAATCGGCGCGCTCGGGATTTTCGGAATCGTACTGGGGGGATGGGCCTCCAACAGCCACTATTCCTTGCTGGGCGCGCTGCGTAGCGCGGCGCAACTGGTGAGTTACGAAACCGCTGCGGGGATGGCGATCGTCGGCGCTCTGTTGCTGGCAGGAACGCTATCGACGCGCGAAATTATTCAGGCGCAGGACGATTACGGCGTCTGGTTTATTTTTGCCGCGCCCGTGGGATTTTTTATTTACGTGGTCGCGTCCATCGCGGAGACCAATCGCGCGCCGTTCGATTTGCCCGAAGCGGAATCGGAACTGGTCGCCGGATACATGACCGAATATAGCGGCTTCCGCTGGGCGCTGTATTTCCTGGCGGAATACACCAACATGGTCGTCGTCGCATCCATCGCGACAACCCTGTTTTTGGGGGGCTGGCTGCGGCCGTTTGCAGGCATGCCGATCTTTAATTTCCTGGACTTTTTTCCGACGTTGCTGATGTTGTTTGTCGGGGCGTATTGTTTTTATCGCGCTCCGAAGCAGCCTGTGAAAGTGCAGAAGATGTTCATGGTTGCGGTCGGACTGGGCATCTTTCTTGTCGGCGCGATTCTGGCCGCGCCGCTGGTGCCGAGTGTGAATTCGATGCTGCCCGGATTGAAGCCGGGATTGCATGGCGCTTTCTGGTTCCTGCTTAAAGTGGGCCTCTATATTTATCTTTTCATGTGGCTCCGGTTCACTTTTCCGCGTTACCGGTTTGACCAGTTGATGCGTCTCGGCTGGCAATTCCTGATTCCGCTTTCGATCGTGAATGTGATGGGGATCGGCGTTGCGCTGGTGCTCCACCGCCAGTGGGGATGGAGCCATTGGACGGCGTTTCCGCTGACGACGATTGCCACGCTGGCTGTGGCCGGATGGCTTGGCTGGGCGGACGATAAATCGGAAAAAGAACATCCGATTGTGGGCGAGACGTAAAGCACGGGGATTTTGGGAAAACGATGCTCGATCAGATCGTATTTTATTTTTTCGCCGCGCTGGCCGTGATCTCCGCGGTCCTGGTGGTGACGCGCCGCAACATCGTGCAGAGCGCGATCTTTCTGATTACGGCGCTGCTGGCGACGGCCGGCATCTTCCTGCAGTTGCACGCGGAATTTTTGTTCATCGTGCAGGTGATTCTGTACGCGGGCGGCATTATGGTGCTGTTCGTGTTTGTCATCATGCTGATCAACCTGGATCTTTCGCTGCATCAGGTGCAGTTCAACCGGCAATGGTGGCTGGGACTGCTCCTGTCACTGGTGCTGGGCGCGCAACTGACCGTCGCAATCGCGGTGGGCCGTTCCGGATTGCCAATGGGCGAACCCGCTCCCGCTACGATGCTCGAACCGAGCACGCAACTGGTGGGCAAGGTTTTATTCACGGAATACATGCTGCCGTTTGAAGTCGCTTCCATCCTGCTACTGGTGGCCATGATCGGCGCCGTGGTGATGGCGAAGAAAAAAGTGTGAGGATTTGAAAGCATAGGCGAGAACGAAAATGATTCCGACAAGCCACTACCTGTTCCTGAGCCTGGCGTTGTTCACGATCGGCGTGATCGGCGTCGTCACGCGGCGCAACGTGATCATCATCCTGATGTCGATTGAACTGATGCTGAACGCTGTGAACATTAATCTGGTGGCGTTCTCGCGCCTGGTGGGTTCGGCGGAGGGCCACGCGTTCGCGATCTTCATCATCACGGACGCGGCGGCGGAAGCGGCGGTGGGACTGGGCATCATCATTTCGTTCTTCCGCAATCGCGAGACGTTGCTGGGCGATGAGATGGATTTGATGAAGTGGTAGCAGGGCAGGTGGCGGGGCTTCGGCTATAAGAGGCAGGTTCAACTGCTGTTTGGCGCGTTAATAAAAATATGATGCCGACTGAATTCTTTCTGGCGCACATCTGGCTGATCCCGCTGTTTCCTCTGGCGGGCGCGGCGCTGATGCTTTTCGTCGGCCGCCGATTGCCCAATGCGGGCGTGAACGTGGTGTGCGTCGGAAGCGTGTTTCTTTCGATGACCTTCGCGTTCGGCGCGATCTATCAGTTGATCTCGCGGCCGGTCGAAGAGCGCCTCGTCAGCTATAACCTGTTTGACTGGGTTCCCGCCGGAATTATGCACACGAATGCCGGCAAGGTCATGAATTTCAGCGTGCCGTGGGGCGTCCTGATGGACCCGCTGACGGCCGTGATGCTGCTCGTTGTCACCGGCGTTGGGTTCCTGATTCACGTGTATTCCACCGGATACATGTCGCATGAAGGCGGCTACTATCGCTTCTTTGGATATCTGAACTTGTTCATGTTTTCGATGCTCACGCTGGTCCTGGCGAATAATCTTCTGCTGCTATTTGTCGGATGGGAGGGCGTGGGACTTTGCAGCTACCTGCTGATCGGATTTTATTTCCTGCGCAAGTCGGCGTCGGATGCGGGCAAAAAAGCTTTCATCGTTAATCGAATTGGCGATGCGGGTTTCCTGCTCGGATTATTCCTGATGCTGGGCACGCTCGGCACGATTCAGTTCACGGAACTCGCACCGGCGATTGCCGCGGGACACTTCTCGATGGGCGACGGCACGCTGACGGCGATCGCATTGCTGCTCTTCGTCGGCGCGACAGGGAAGTCGGCGCAGCTTCCGTTGTATGTGTGGCTGCCGGACGCGATGGAAGGCCCGACGCCGGTCAGCGCTTTGATTCATGCGGCGACAATGGTGACAGCCGGCGTGTACATGATCGTGCGCACGAACGCTGTGTTTTCGATGGCGCCGAAAGCGCTTGCCGTAGTCGCTGTCGTGGGCGTGGTCACATCGATTTTTGCCGCGACGATGGGACTGGTGCAGAACGACATCAAGCGCGTGCTTGCCTACTCGACGGTGTCGCAGCTCGGCTACATGTTCCTTGCGTGCGGTGTCGGCGCATTTACGGCGGGCGTGTTCCACCTGATGACGCATGCGTTTTTTAAAGCGTGCCTCTTCCTCGGATCGGGCAGCGTGATTCATGCCATGTCCGGCGAACAGGACATGCGGAAGATGGGCGCGCTGTGGGGAAAAATTCCCACGACGGCAAAAACCTTTGTTGTGGCTTCGATCGCGATTTCGGGAATCCCGCCGCTGGCCGGATTTTTCAGCAAGGATGCGATTCTCGGCCATGCATTTGAGTACAGCCCGATCCTCTGGCTGATAGGATTCGTGACTGCGGGAATGACGGCGTTTTACATGTTCCGCCTCGTGAATATGACGTTCTTCGGGCACTCGCGTGTCGATCACGAGGTCGAGCACCACATCCACGAATCGCCCGGCTCAATGACGGCGCCGCTGATGATTCTCGCGGCGCTTTCGATCGTCGGCGGTTGGATTGGCTGGCCGGAAGCACTCGGCGGCAGCGACCGTTTTGCGAAATTTCTGGAACCGGTGATTGCGAAGCATGGCGAAGATGCGGCCGAGGCCGCGCGTGCGGCATCCACCGGTTCGATGGAATATATTTTGATGCTGTTGTCGGTCGCGGTCGGCGCCTTCGGCATCTGGCTGGCCTATCGCTGGTACATTCAGCGTCCGGAAGTGCCGGAAAAAATCGCGGCGTCGAGTCCGTTTCTGTATCGACTGCTTTACAACAAGTATTACGTGGACCAGATTTACGACGCCCTGTTTGTAAATCGCATGAAGGACTTGGCGCTCACGCTGGGATCGTTCGACCGCGGCGTGATCAACGGCCTCGGCGTGGACGGCGCGGGTTGGCTGACGCGCATTTCCTCGCGCATTTCGATGGTGTGGGATTCCTGGATTGTGGACGGCCTGGTGAATCTCGCGGCGCGAATCGTCTGGGTGTTGAGCTACCCGGTGCGCATGCTGCAGACCGGGCGCGTGTCGCGGTATGCGCTGTTCATGTTGCTCGGGGTGCTGATTTTCCTGGGCTATTACCTGCATGCCACGGGAAACACGCTGCAAAATTTGATGCATTAATTTTTGTGCGGGCGGTCCCGCGAAATGCGGGGCGAGCGCGCACCCGAAGAAGGCGAGGCGGGCAGATGGAATTTTACAATACTCATATCCTGTCGGTGGTGCTGTTCACACCGCTGGTGGGGGCGTTGTTGCTGCTGTTCGTGCCGCGCGACAGCGAGAACGCGCATCGCGTCATCGGCAATTTGTTTGCGTTTATCGGGCTGATCGTTTCGCTGCCGCTGATCTGGCGATTCAGCCTGGATCGCGAACGCGCCACGCTATCAGTTCATGGAAAATCACGACTGGGTTCCTTCGATCGGCGCGCACTACACGCTGGGAATCGACGGCATCAGCCTCCTTCTTGTCATCCTGACGACGCTGCTGGGCGCGATTTCAATCCTTTCCTCATGGGATGCGATCAAGATTCGGCGCAAGGAATATTACATTCTCTTCCTGCTGCTTCAGGTAGGGATGCTGGGCGTTTTCATGGCGCTCGATTTCTTCCTGTTTTACATGTTCTGGGAAGTGATGCTGGTCCCGATGTATTTCCTGATCGGCGTGTGGGGCAGCGACCGCCGCCTGTACGCCGCAATCAAGTTTTTTCTGTACACGCTCGTCGGCTCGGTGATCATGCTGCTGGGAATTTTGGCGCTGTATTTCAAGGCGGGCGGCGCGACCTTCGACATTCCCACGCTGCTGGCGACGGCTTCGCAATTCGATACGCACACGCAGGTGCTTCTGTTCTGGGCGTTCTTCTTTGCATTTGCGATCAAGGTGCCGATGTTCCCGTTCCATACCTGGCTTCCCGACGCGCACACGGAAGCGCCCACGGCGGGCTCTGTAATTCTGGCCGGCGTGTTGCTGAAAATGGGGACATACGGATTTATCCGCTTCTCGCTGCCTCTGCTTCCGCAGGATCCGGCCGCGCGCCACAAAATCGTGACGATTATGCTGGTGGTTTCGGTGATCGGAATTTTGTACGGTGCCCTCGTCTGCATGATGCAGAAGGACATGAAGAAGCTGGTCGCCTACAGCTCGGTGAGCCATCTCGGTTTTTGCACCCTGGGCATTTTCGCGCTCACGCCGCACGGGCTTTCCGGCAGCGTTCTGCAACAGCTCAATCACGGGCTTTCCACCGGAGCGTTGTTCCTGCTGATTGGCGTGCTGTACGAGCGCCGCCACACGCGCCTGATTTCCGAGTTCGGCGGGCTTTCGACGCCGATGCCGAATTTCGCGGCCATCTACATGATCGCGACGCTGAGTTCTCTGGGCTTGCCGCTGCTCAACGGATTCATCGGTGAGTTTGTGATTCTGCGCGGCACATATGAAGTGAACATCCGGTATGTCGCCTGGGCTTCGCTGGGAATTATTCTGGGCGCGGCGTACCTGTTGTGGCTCTACCAGCGCGTGATGTTCGGTCCGGTCACCAATCCCGCCAACGAACATCTGAAGGACCTGAATGCGCGCGAATATGCGACGCTGATTCCATTAATTATTCTGTGCTTTTGGATTGGCCTTTACCCGAAGCCGATCTTCCGAGTGCTGGAGCGGCCCGTCCAACAGATTGTCGAGCAGGTGAATCCGGGATATTACGGCGCAGAACGCGCGTCCGCGCCTGCGCTCAACGTCGCTCCCGCACCGGCTGGAGCGCCCGGAACGGCAATGCCGATGATGAATGTGCCGGGAATGAACATGCCCGGAATGGATATGTCCGGAAATTCCCAAGCCGCGCCCGCTTCCGGAACGGAGAAGAAATAAGCCATTTGATGAGTGAATCCCTGAGCCATAAACGATGAGCCATATTCTCAACGCGTTCCGGACTTTCATGCAGGAGGGCGGCGGCGGTCTGCTGCTGCCGGAGATGATGCTCGTCCTGTTTGCGATGGGCATCCTGCTCACCGACTATCTGCTCGAGGCCCGCGACAAGTTTTTCAACGCATTGATGGCCATGCTCGGCGTATTCTTTAGCGCCATTTGTTTGTGGCAATTGCGTCCCGCGGCTGCAAGCGGGCAGGCAATCGGGTTCAGCTATTCACTTCTAGTCGATCCGTTCTTTCTGTTCTTCGGTTCCATTTTTCTCGTCGCCACGGCGCTGGTCATCCTCCTTTCCGTGAAATACCTGCAAATCGAGGACGAAAATCACGGTGAGTATTACGCGCTGATCCTGTTTGCGACTGTCGGCATGATGTTCATGGCCTCGGGCTACGATTTGATCGTCGAATTCCTTGGTCTGGAGACGATGGCGCTCAGTTTCTACGTGCTGGCCGGGTTCCTGCGGCGTGACAAGCGTTCGAACGAAGGCGCGGTGAAATATCTGCTGCTCGGCGCGTTCAGCTCGGCGATTCTTGCGTATGGATTTTCAATCCTGTACGGTATCGGGGCGACGCTGGATAAGAACCGGTTCGAAGTGATGCTGCCGCCGCGAACCAATCTGGATGTGATTGCCGTCGCGGTCGAGGCCCGGGGACATACGGACCTGCTGGTGCTTCTGGCGCTCGCTACGGTGGTTGCGGGGCTGCTCTTCAAGGTCGCGGCGGTTCCGTTCCACCAATGGGCTCCCGATGTTTACGAAGGCGCTCCTACGCCGATTACGGCGTATATCAGCGTGGCCTCGAAGACGGCGAGCTTCGCGTTGCTGCTGCGGCTGCTGCTGACCGTATTCTGGCCCGTGCGGCTCGACTGGATGATGCTTATCGCCGGTGTGGCGATTGCTTCTCTCACGATTGGAAATTTCGCCGCAGTCACGCAGACCAACGTAAAGCGCATGTTGGCGTACTCTTCGATCTCCCACGTGGGTTATATCCTGCTAGGCGTCGTAGCCGCGGCTTCGAGCGCCGATGGTTTTCTCATCGGGATGAAGGGTGTCTCCTTCTACTTGTTCGTGTACGGATTCATGACGATTGGAGCGTTCGCGGTTCTGATCGTCCTGCAACGGCAGGGAATTGTCAGCGATGAACTGGACGATCTGAATGGCCTGTACCGGCGCAGCCCAGGAGCGGCGCTGGTGCTGCTGATTTTCATGCTGTCGCTCGCTGGAATTCCTCCGCTGGCCGGCTTTATCGGGAAGTACTTTATTTTGCAGGCGCTGATTGTTACCGGCCACACGAAGCTGGCTTTGTTCGGCGCGCTCTATATCGTTCCCGCGCTGTACTATTATTTCCGCGTGGTGGCGCATGCGTATCTGTATGAACCGGGCAACGCGCCCTCTCCGATCATCACGGTCGGGCAGAGGGTCGCGTTTGCCGCACTGACGTTCGTTACGGTTGCCGCGGGAATTTATCCCGAACCGTTCGTGCGCCTTGCGACCTATTCACTGTTTTTCCCCTCGGGATTCAGTGGCCACTGAGGAACCCAGTTCGCAGCCTCCGGCAACGCCGCGTAAACGGCCCGACTCGATTTCCGCCCAGTTCTCCACGGCCCTGGAGTTGCCGATCGTTCTCGTCTCCGCGATTGTGGTGGGCGGCGTCATGGGATATTTTCTCGACCGGTGGCTGCATACGAAACCCTGGCTTTTGCTGATTTTCGGAGGCATGGGGTTTTATGCGGGAGTGCGCGACGTTTTGCGGCGCGTCTCACGGGACAACTGATGGAAATGCCGCGTAAAACGCCCAGTGAAACCCACCAATGAAATGCGCTTCGAAATGCCCTTTCAAATGACGGACACAGCGCAAATTGACCTGACCGAACGAAGAATTGCCCGGTTCACGCTAGCCATCGGAGGTATCGCAGCGATTGCAACCTGCTTCCTTTACTCGATCAAAGACGGGGTGGGGGTCCTGATCGGTGCGGTGCTGGCATGGATCAATTTTCGGTGGCTGGAGCGCGTGATGGACGCCGTCGCGCGGGCTTCGACGGCACAGGAAGGTTCTCCCGAGGCGCAAGTTCCGGTCGGCAGTTATTTTGGTTTGTTCGCGCGGTACGCCTTGATCGCATTCGCTGTGTATGTTACTTTTTCAAGATTCCGAATCCCTGTGGTAAGCATGCTTGTGGGCCTGTGTGCTCTGGGAGCCTCGGCCATGTTGTCGACCTTAATGGAAGTTCTGAGTCCCGCGAGCCGGAGAAACGAGTAGATGGAAGAACACGTAAGTTGGATCACTCAGTTCGTAAACCACCACTTGGGCGGAGCTGTTTTGGCGCTCCTGAGCGCCCTGCATATTCATTCCGCGCATCCGGACATGCCGATTCCCGAGTTTGACGTCATGTGCGGGATCGTGTTTATCATCGGCGCGCTGGCGAGTTTGTGGCTGAAGCCGCGACTCTCGGTGGATAATCCGGGAGGCGCGCAACAGATTGCCGAGATGCTGATCACGAATCCCATCGGGTTCGGTATCCGCGATCTCCTGATTGAAAATTCGCATGACAAGAAGGGCAAATATTTCCCGATGGTCGGCTCGGTTGCCGTCTTCATCCTTCTGGCGAATCTTCTGAGCGTGTTTCCCGCTTTTTCCGCGCCCACGGCCAATATTGCCGTGCCTCTGGGCTGCGCGATCGTTACGTTTCTTTATTTCAACTGGCAGGGCATCAAGCACCACAGCGTCGGCTACTACCTGCTGACGTTCGCCGGATCGCCCAAGTCGGCGGGCGACTGGGCGCTGGGCATCCTGCTTTTTCCCGTCGAACTGATCAGCACGTCGGCGCGTATTCTTTCGCTCACCGTCCGTCTCTGGGCCAATATTTTTGCGAGCGATCTGCTGTATGTTATTTTTCTCGGGTTATTGGTCGGGCCCGTGATGTGGGGCTGGAGCAAATCTCCTGTGTTGGGCGTGGGACTGGGCATTTTTCCAGCGCTCATTCCGCTGGCGTTTATCGGGCTGCACATGTTCGTGGCCATTATTCAGACGTATGTGTTCACCCTGCTTCCTTCCATTTACATCGGAATCGCCACGGCGGACGAGCACTAAAACGAATTTATTAATTGATTCGGCATCATCGCAGCAAGGCCGCTACAACGTGAGACCGGATGCGGCGCGAATGTCCGGGAACCACCACTTGGCGGCAAATTCATAGGAGGAACAGATGAGGAAGGCAATTTACACGGTAGGAGCGTTGGCAGGCGCGTTGCTCGCCAGTCCCGCGGTATTTGCACAGACAGGAGCGGCCCCCATGGCGGGCACGAATTGGGTCGCAATCTCCGCGGCGTTCGGCATGGCCCTGGCGGCATTCGGCGGCGCGATCGCGCAGTCGCGTGTGGCGTCTTCGGCCTGCGAAGGCATGGCCCGCAATCCGGGAGCTTCCGGAGCCATCCGCGCGGCGATGATTCTCGGCCTTGTTTTCATCGAGACGCTCGCACTGTTGACCCTCGTGATTATTTTCGTGAAGGTCGCTTAAGAGATTTCAGTTTTAATTTCAAACGGCACGCTTTCGGAATTTCGGGAGCGTGCCGTTGCTTTTGGTAGCACAGGTTTCTGCGTGTATGCTTTTGACTCGAGTGAATCCCGTCGAAATTCAAAAGAGGACAGGGGGAAGGCTGTCTTCCTAAAACCCGCGAATATTCAAAGCGGCCTTGGTGGCAAAACCGATGATCCGGGCGGGGAACAATCCTGCGTAAATCGTGCCGATCGAAGCGATCCACAGAACAAGTGCAAGCGTCCAGGGCACGGGCTCAATGGCGATCTCCTCCTTCGGATCGCGCATATACATCACGACAATCACGCGCAGGTAATAGTAGGAGGCCATCACACTGTTAATTCCAAGAAGGACGGCGAGCCAGATTAGATTCGAATCCAGCGCCGCGCTGAAGATATAGAACTTGCCCATAAAACCCGCCGTGATCGGCAACCCCAGCAGAGAGAGCAGGAATAGCGACAAGCAGGCAGCCAGCGCGGGCTGGCGCCGTGCGAGCCCGGCAAAATCATCGATCTCGACGTGTCGTTCGCCTTTGCCGCCCATGTGCGCGACGATCAGGAAGGCGCCGAGCTTCACGATTGCATAGCTGACAAGGTAAAACAACGCGGCTGCAATTCCGGCTTCCATGCGGTCCGGGGCAGCGGCAGCGGCAGCGAGCGCGGCCAGGATATAGCCGGCATGGGCGATCGAACTATATGCCAGCATGCGTTTTAGGCTGGTCTGAACGATTGCAGCGAGGTTGCCGGCAAACATGCTCAGCAGAGCGGCGACCCAGAGCGCCCAGAACCATACGTGGGGCGCGGCATCAATACTTGCAAGAATACGCATCGCCAGGGCGAATGCGGCGGCTTTAGGGCCGGTGGAAAGAAGAGCCGTAACTGGAGCGGGCGCGCCTTCGTACACGTCGGGAGTCCACATCTGGAAGGGCGCCGCGGCTACCTTAAAGGCCAGTCCAATCAGGATGAAGCCGAGTCCCAACTTCAAAAGTAAATGCGAGGAATCGTTGGCCAGGGGTGTCATCAGGTCCAGGTGCGTCGATCCGGTGGCGCCGAAGGACAGGGCAATGCCGTACAGGAAAAATGCCGTAGCGAACGAGCCAAGCAGGAAATATTTCATCGCTGCTTCGTTCGAACGCGGTTCGTCACGGCGATAACTGGCCAGGATGTAGGAGGCGATGGAACTCATTTCCAGGCCGACAAATGCGGTGAGCAGTTCGTGCGCCCCGGCCATCACGCCCATGCCAGCGGTGGCAAACAGGACCAGGGCGCAAAATTCAGCCGAGTCCAGATTCTCGCGCTTCAGGTAGCCGATCGAGCCGAGAATCCCGAAGAACGCCACCCCGCAAACGATCAAATGAACGAACAGGCTGAACGCATCCGCACGGAACAGGCCGGAGTACGCATCGCCGTAATAAAAGACAGTAAACCGCGTCGCCGCCAGCGCCAGGCCGGCGCCAAGCAGGGAAACGGTTGTGAGAATTCCGTGGCGCGCCTTGGGAACAATCGGAGCGAGCAACATGACCAGCATGCCGAACCCGCAGAGGACGAGTTCCGGCGCAATTCGATATAAGTCCTGGAGAGGCGGAAACATTTATTTCAATTTCACCGTGTAGGCCGCATTGCCGGAGGCCGCCAAGTTCGCGCCCGCCTCCCGCACCGGCGGAGGATTCGTGCCGTTCAGTTCGCCGATCCTGCTGTCTTTATTCAAACCGCCCGCGTCAACCGCCTGCGGGCGCTGCATCAACTGCAAAAGATTTTGCGTGGAGGCTTCGATCCGCCGCGTGAAAAATGGAGAGCCGATTCCCATCCACAAAACGACGGCGGCCATGATGAACAGGATGCTGCGTTCGCGCAGGTCCGCGTCGGGCAGCGTGCCGTTCTTATCCTGCGTGATGCTTCCGAAAAACACGCGCTGGTAGGACCACAGCAGATAGACCGCCGAAAAAATCACGCCTACCGCAGCCCAGGAAGCCCATGCCGCATGCTTCTGGAATGTCCCGGCAAGAATCAGGAATTCGCCGACGAAACCGTTCAGAATGGGAAGTCCGGCGGAGGCGAAGCACGCAAACAGGTACATCGACGCGATCACCGGCATCGGCATTACAAGGCCGCCGTATTCCTTAATCAAGTGTGTGTGACGGCGGTCGTAGAGCATGCCAACGCCCAGAAAGAGCATTCCGGTCGAGATGCCATGAGCGAGCATCTGATAGACCGCGCCCTGAATCGAGATCGCTTGAAACGCGAAAATTCCAAGGACGACGAATCCGAGGTGGCTGACCGAGGAGTACGCGACTAGGCGCTTCAAGTCCACCTGAACCATCGCGACCAGAGCGCCATAGATGATTCCAATGATGGCGAGCACAGCGATCGCCGGCGCGAATTTATGCGCCGCGTTGGGAAAAAGCGGCAGGCAGAAGCGCAGCATGCCGTAAGTGCCCATCTTCAGCAGCACACCCGCGAGCATCACGGAACCTGCCGTGGGGGCTTCGGTGTGCGCGTCGGGCAGCCACGTGTGCAGCGGGAACAGCGGCACCTTGATGGCAAACGCCAGGAAAAATGCGCCGAATAGCAGATATTCCGTCGTGCGCGGCAGCGTGAAGACGCCATTGGTAAGCATCGATTGGATCTGCGAGACGTCCAGCGTCGGGTAGCCCGCTTCCGCAGAGAGGCGGTAGAGCCACAGGATCGCCACCAGCATCAGGATCGAACCGAACATCGTATACAAAACAAATTTGATCGCGGCGTAAATCCGGCGCTCGTGGCCCCAGATACCGATCAGGAAATACATCGGAATCAGCATGACTTCCCAGAACAAGAAAAACAGGAACAGATCGAGCGAGACGAAGACACCGATCACTCCGGTTTCCAGAATGAGCAGGCAGATGAAGAAGCCCTTCGCACGATCGTGAATCGATTTCCAGGACGCGAGTATCGAAATCGGCGTCAGGAATGTGGTGAGGATGACGAGGAACAGGCTCAGGCCATCGACGCCGAGGTGATAGTGAATGGGCGGTTGCGGAATCCAGGCATGAAATTCTTCCCACTGGTATCCAGCGACGTGCGAATCAAATCCGCGCAGCAGCAGCAGGGAAATCGCAAACTCAACGACGGCCGTGGCCATCGCCAGCCGGCGAATCCATTCGTGATCGTCGTCTCGCAGCAGCAACAGTGCGAGCGTGCCCGCGACAGGCAGGAAAGTAAGAACCGTTAACAGGAAAGTTTGCTGCACGTCAGGCCACCATCCACAGCAGCAGGGAAGTGAATACCAGCACGCCGACGATGATCCACGTGGCGTAGCTTCTTACGTTGCCGGAATTAACGCGCCGCACGCGGTCGCCCGATTCCCGCGATACGGCGGCAACACCGTTCACCGCGCCGTCGATGACGCCCTCGTCGATGCAATGCCAGAGAATTGTGTCCGAAATCCAGACCAGCGGACGGACGATGACAGCCCGATATAATTCGTCAATGAAATATTTTTCGCTGAGCAGCTTGTACGGAGCCGAAAGCGACGCCGCGAGTTTCTTGGGCGTCTCCGGGCTCTTGATGTACATCCACCAGGCCAGCAGGAAACCGAGCAGGCCCGCGATGACAGGCGCGCCGAACAGCGCCTGAACGATTTCCGAGCCGCCGCCTCCGGTGGATTCCGAAGCTGCGGAGGCCGATGCAGTGTCCAGCACTGGCGCGAGGAACTGCTTAAAGTGATTCACACCGCCCCAGAGTTGCGGCGCGGCCATCCAGCCGCCGCATACGGAAAGAATCGCCAGAACGATCAGCGGCGCCAGCATGTTTTTCGGAGATTCGTGCACGTGGACGTGATGTTCGTCATAGCGCTGCTCGCCGAAAAAAGTGAGGAACAGGAGGCGGAACATGTAGAACGAGGTGAGTCCCGCCGTCAGGACACCCAGGCCCCACAGGACGGGGCTTACGTGCTGCGCTTCGTTTAGAATCTCGTCCTTGCTGAAAAATCCGGAAAAGCCCGGTGCTCCGGCGATGGCGAGCGTGGCCATGAACATGGTCCAGAATGTGACGGGAATTTTTTTGCGGAGGCCACCCATTTTGCGCATGTCCTGCTCGCCGCCCATCGCGTGAATCACGCTGCCGGCGGCAAGGAAGAGCAGGCCCTTGAAGAACGCGTGCGTCATCAGGTGAAACACTCCCGCGCCGAATGCGCCCACGCCGCAGGCCAGAAACATGTAACCGAGTTGCGAAACGGTTGAATAGGCGAGAACTTTTTTGATGTCGGTCTGTACCAGGCCAATCGTCGCGGCAAATAGAGCCGTTGCGCATCCGATGATGCCGACAACCTGCATCGCCGTCGGGGCATTCAGGAAAATGGCGTGTGAGCGAACCACCATGTATACGCCGGCGGTGACCATGGTTGCGGCGTGGATTAAGGCGCTGACGGGGGTCGGCCCTTCCATGGCATCGGGAAGCCAGATGTACAGCGGGATTTGCGCCGATTTTCCGGTCGCGCCGACGAAAAGGAGGAGCGCGATTGCCGTAAGTACGCCCACGTGACCGGAGGGATCGGCGGGCATAGCGGCTGCTCTCGGCAATACCGCTGCAAAATCAAGCGTGCCGAACGTGCGAAAAATCAAGAGAACGCCGAGAATGAATCCGAAATCTCCGATACGGTTCACCCAGAATGCCTTGTTTCCGGCGTTCGTCGCGGATTGCTTCAGGAAATAAAATCCGATCAGCAGGTAGCTGCAAAGGCCCACGCCCTCCCAGCCGACAAACATCAGCAGATAGTTTCCCGCGAGAATCAGCACGAGCATGAAAAACATGAACAGATTCAGGTACGAGAAGAATCGCCGGTAGCCGGGATCGTCGTGCATGTATCCGGAGGAATAAATGTGAATGAGCCAGCCCACCCCGGTCACAACCAGCAGCATGATCACGGTGAGTTGGTCGACTTGCAAGGCGAAGTCCGCGCGGAATGTGCCCGCGGTAATCCAGGTGAAGTACGATTTGATCCACGGAATCTGGTCCGAGGGAAGCGACAGAAACTCGCGGACGGCTTCGAGAGCCACGGCAAAGGCGAGCGTCGTCGAGGAAAGTGCGACGGTGGTCACCGTGCCCTTCGACCAGTTGCGGCCGAAAATGCCGTTGGCGGCCGCGCCTGCGAGCGGCAGCAGAGGAATGATCCAGAGATAGGTAAGTACGGGCATCAGTCTTTGAGAGAATCCACGCGTTCCACGTTGAGCGTTCCCCGGTTTCGATTGATCAGGATAATGATGGCCAGGCCCACGGCGGCTTCCGCCGCAGCCACGACGATGACGAAGAAGACGAACACCTGCCCCTGCAATTGCCCGAGCGCGCGGCTGAAGGACACGAAAGCCAGGTTGACCGCGTTGAGCATCAGCTCAATGGACATGAAAATGGTGATGATGTTGCGCTTAAAGACAAACGCGATGACGCCCAGTCCAAACAGGACGGCGCTCAGCACCAGATAATAAGACGTCGGAACCACAACTCCCCCAGAAAGCTTCAGATCGCGTTCCACAGCGAAAAAAGAAATAATTTCAAATCCGAGATTTCAAATCTAAAACCAGGAAACAAAACCCCCAATTTCAAAACGTAAAACTTAAAACCCCCGCTATTCAGACTCTTCGCGCCGCGCCAGCACTAGGGCTCCAAGCAATGCGATCAAAATCAAAAACGACGTCAGCTCGAACGGAAACACGTACTCGCGGAACAGCAGCGACGACAGGTCGCGCGTCGAGACGACTTCCGCCGGGGCCGGGCTCAGATGCATGGTCGCGCGGCCGATCCAGTAGGCCACTTCGACCAGAAACACAATCCCCAACGGCACTCCGGCATAGCGCGCGACACGGCTCAAATTCGTGCGCTCTTCTTCTCCGGCGTTCAGCAGCATGATGACGAAGACGAATAGCACCATAATTGCGCCGCCGTAGACGATAATCTGCACGGCGGCAATGAATTCCGCGCCCTGCAGCAGATACAAGGCTGCAAGCGCGACCATAACCGTGATCAGCGACAGTGCGCTGTGAATGGGGTGGCGCTGCAGGATCAGGCTGATGGCCCCTGCCACGGCCACCGCCGCCAGAACCAGGAACACCGCGATCTGCGGCGTCATTGTGCGATTCCTTTTGCCATAAGCCTCATCGCTGCAACGTACTCATTTCCGCGCGCGCTCATTTCTGCGTCAAAACAATCGCCAGGCTTGTAATCACCACATTCACGATCGAAAGCGGCAGCAGCAACTTCCATCCGAAATCCATCAACTGGTCATACCGGAAGCGGGGAAGAGTGCCTCGCAGCCAAACATAGATAAAAAGGAAAATTAGAATTTTCAGCAGGAACCAGAACGGTCCCTGCGCGATATCGATCACCGCGGGCAGGGCCAGCAGACCCCCAAGGCATGTGAGGGCGAGACCAATCACCGGCAGGACAATGCGCCCGAACATCGTGATGTACCGCACGCCGTGAACGAACAGCGCGAGACCCGCAATTGCGAAAGCCGCCGTGGGGATGTAGTGCGACCAGGCCCAGAAAGGGGTTTGCGGAAAGGGCGACAGCCATCCCCCGAAAAATAATATCGTCGCCAGGCACGAGACCGTGATCATGCTCGAATATTCGGCCATGAAAAACATTGCAAACTTGAAGCTCGCGTATTCGGTGTGAAATCCGGCAACCAGTTCCGATTCCGCTTCCGGAAGGTCGAAGGGCGCGCGATTGGTTTCGGCCACGGAGGAAGTGAGAAAGAGAAAAAATCCAAGAATCTGGGGCATGGGCGAACCGATCAGATTCCAGCGCGGCACGAATCCCCAGTGGAAACCCTGCTGCGCGTTCACGATTTCACTCAGATTGAATGTGCCGGCCATCAGGATGACGCCGACGACGGACATGGTCAGCGAAAGCTCGTAGCTGATCATCTGCGCGGAGCTGCGCAATCCGCCGAGCAGGGGGTACTTGCTGTTGGAGGACCAACCCGCCAGCGCCACTCCATACACTCCCAGCGACGTGATGGCAAAGAGGACCAGCAGGCCGATATTCACATTGGTGATGGAGAGCGGCGTCGGCTGCCCGAAAATCGTAAATGTCTTCGGCCCGAACGGAATTACGGCGATCGAAGTAATCGCCAGAGACAACGCCAGAAACGGCGCAAGGAAATACGCGAATTTGTCGGCTCCTGCCGGCGTCACATCTTCCTTGAATAGAAATTTCACGCCATCGGCCAGCGGCTGCAGCAACCCGTGTGGGCCCACGCGGTAGGGTCCCCATCGAGACTGAATGTGCGCGACAACTTTGCGCTCAAACCACGTCAGATAGGCCAGCGCGGTCAACAGAACGAAAAGCACAACGACAATTTTTGGAAGCGCAACGACCAGCAGCGGATGACTGGCGGCAAACTCGTTCACGAGCGCGCCTCCACTTCCACCTCTTCGGCGGCTTCCGGGAGAGAAAGGATCATTGTGCAATAGCGTCCCAGGCTTCCGCTGGTAAACAGCGTGTCGTGAGAAGAAAAAATCGATCCGGCCGGGACGTCAAACTTCGCGTTGCCGTTGGCCGACGAAAGAGGGGAGGTTCGTTCCGCTTCGCCGAGTGTCAACGTGGACTTCGAGACGTTGTATCCCACAACCGCCGCGCGAATTTCATCGAACGCCGCTTCCGGCGTGCGCAGAGGGATTGCCTTGCCGATTTTCTGTTGAGCAAGCTGGTGCGAAAGGATGCGAAGAATATCGAAGTCCGAGCGCGTGCCCATCACGTCGCCGCCTTTGCGCACAAGTTGGACTTCGCCGGAGGTGTTGGTCATCGTGCCGTTTTTTTCGTAAGCAGCGGCAGCCGGGAGCACGACATCGGCAAGCTTCGCGGTCTCGGTAAGGAAGAGGTCCTGGACGACGAGGAAGTCGAGCTTTCCCAGCCGCTCGCCTGCGTCGATTCCAAATGTTTTTACCGGGTTCGCGCCGACCACGTAGAGTGCGCGCAATTTTCCGCTGAGTGCTGCGGCCATCATTCCGCGCGCATCCATCCCGGGCTTGTCGGAAAGCTTCGCTCCCCACAATTCGCCGAAAGTTTTGCGCGCAGTAGCGTCTTCGACAGGGACGTAGCCGGGAAGCATGCCCGGCAGCAAGCCCATGTCGGAAGCTCCGCGCGAATTCGCATAATCGCCCAGCGCAATGTAACGCGTCTGGCCGGGCAGGGAAGAACCGAACTTCACCAGGTCGCGAACGGCTGCGCCCGTCAACTCCGCGCCAAAGACGATGACGACGTTGGACTCTTTTTCGAGCGCGGATTTCATCGCGCCGAGCGTATCGGCGACGCCGTGCTGAAGCGCGCCCTCGCCCGTGGCAAGCCAACGGACAGCAGTTGCCTCGCCGCCTCGCTCGACCTCCGTAAAACCTTTTGCCTGGCGCAGCAGCTTGATCGATTTTGAATTAATGATATACAGGCGCGAAGCGCGATGGCGGATCGCCGAACGAATCTGCCAGGCGACCAGCGGATTCTGTTCGGTCGGATCGTCGCCGACAAGGAACACGGCATCGGCTTCATAAAGTTGCGTCATGGTGGCGCTTGCGGCGGCGGCTTGCGTGCCGAGAGCGGCAACCAGGCTGGCATAATCGGCGGTGCGGTGGTGATCGATGTTGTTGGTGCCGATCGAAGCGCGCGCAATGCGGTTCAACAGGTAATTGTCTTCGTTCGTCGTGCGGTTTGAGCCGATGAACCCGATTGAATCGGCGCCCCTTCCGCTCTGAATTTCAGCGAGTCGTTTGGAAACTTCGGCCAGCGCATCTTCCCAGCTGGACGGCACAAGTTTGCCGTCGCGGCGGACCAGCGGCAGCTTCAGGCGCTCCGGGTGTTTGGTGTAATCAAACCCGAAGCGGCCTTTCACGCACAGAAAATCCTTGTTGAATCCGGAAAGATCGCGATTGTTGGCGCGCAGGATTTCGTTGTTGCGGACGCTCAGCGTGGTCTTGCAGCCATTCGAGCAGTGCGTGCATACGGTGGAGACGTACGACATTTCCCAGGGACGCGTTTTGTAGCGATACGTGCCGCTGGTCAGCGCTCCGACGGGACAAATGTCGATGCACATGCCGCACTCTTCGCAGTCGAGGTGATCTTCGCCGTTCGGGATGATTGTGGAGAGCGAACCACGCTGGCCGACGCCAAGCGCCTTCACGTCCATACCCTCGTCGCACACGCGCACACACCGGAAGCACAGAATGCATCGCGGCGCGTCGTAATAAACCGCCTCCGACCATTTCTGTTCCGGCTGGTGGCGCTTTTCCTCGGCAAAGCGGCTCTTATCCGCTCCGTACGTGAATACCATGTCCTGCAATTCGCATTCGCCGCCCTTGTCGCATACCGGGCAATCCAGGGGATGGTTCGCGAGCAGAAATTCCAGCATGCCTTTGCGCGCTTCGTGAACCTGCGGCGTGCTGGTCCGGACGATCATGCCGGGCATCGCGACCAGTGTGCACGCGGTTTGAAGTTTCGGGGCCTTTTCGACTTCCACCAGACACATGCGGCACGCAGCCTGCAGTGACAACCCCGGAAAATAGCAGAACGACGGGACTTCAATTCCCATGCGACGCGCGGCCTCAATCACCAGGGTTCCGGGAGGAACGGTGACGTCGCGATCGTCAATCTTCAGCGTGATATCTTTTGAATCAGCCATTTGGTTCCGGGTTCCTTAAAAAACCGCGGCCATTACATCGGCCGGCTTGTACGGACATTTTCCTGAAAGGTGCGCTTCAAATTCGTGCCGCCATTTCTTGACGATGCTGATGGTCGGCATCGCGGCGGCGTCGCCAAGCGGGCAGAACGTCCGGCCGAGCATATTTTTCGCCAGCGTGCCCACCATATCGATATCTTCCATGCGCCCGGCGCCGGAGTGAAAACGGTCGAGCATCTTTCGCAGCCAGCCCGTTCCTTCGCGGCAGGGGATGCACCATCCGCACGATTCATGCGCGTAGAAATGCATGATGCGGCGCGCCAGATCGACCATGCAGGTTTCCTCGTCGATAACCACCAGGCCGCCCGAGCCCAGCATCGACCCGGCCTTTGCAACCGAATCGTAATCCATGTTGATGTCAATTTCATCGGCCGTCAGCAACGGGCAGGAACTGCCGCCGGGGATGATGGCCTTGAGTTTTTTTCCATTGAGCATTCCGCCGGCCACGTCTTCGATCATTTGTTTCAGAGAAAATCCCATCGGCAATTCATAGATGCCGGGCTTGTTCACGTGCCCGGAAATGCAGAACATGCGTGTGCCGCCGTTTTTCGGCGAACCGAGTCCGGCATACCATTCGCCGCCACGCCGCAAAATTTCCGGCGCCGAGGACAGCGTCTCGACGTTATTGATCACCGTGGGTGAGCCATAGAGTCCCACAACGGCCGGGAACGGCGGCCGGATGCGCGGATAACCTCGTTTGCCCTCGAGCGATTCCATCAGCGCCGATTCCTCGCCGCATTCGTAAGCGCCCGCGCCGGTGTGCGTAACAAGATCGAAATCGAAGCCGCTGCCCAGAATATTTTTGCCCAGGTATCCGGCCTTGTAAGCCTCGGCAATCGCTCCGTCCATAATATCGAGCACGTAGCGGTATTCGCCGCGGATATAAATGTATCCCTGGTGCGAGCCAACCGAGCGTCCGGCGATCACGATGCCTTCAATCAACTGGTGAGGCATCATTTCCATCAAAGGGCGGTCCTTGCAGGTGCCGGGTTCGCTCTCATCGGCATTGCACAAAATATATTTCGGTTTGGCCGATTCCTTGGGAACGAAGCTCCATTTCATTCCGGTGGGGAAGCCGGCGCCGCCACGTCCGCGCAGATTCGATTTCTTTACTTCGTCGACAACCTGTTCGGGCGTCAATTCCTTCAGGGCGCGTTCCATGCCCTTGTAGCCGTCATTTGCGACATACACTTCAAGCTTGTGTGAATCTTTCACGCCAAACAGACGGCTGATGACGGGCACTTCGGCGGGATGCCGCTTTTTCACCGAGCCGGAAATCGGCGCGGTCGGTTCCGGCCTGCGTCCCACTTCCAGCGCTTCGAAAATCTGCGTGGTGCGTTCGGTGGTGAGATTTTCGTAAAAATCGTAGTTGATTTGCATTGCAGGCGCGCCGGTGCATGCGCCGATGCATTCCACTTCTTCGAGTGAGAAAACGCCGTCCTCGGTGGTTTCCTTGTGCCCGATCTCCAGTTTCTTTTGAACGAAGTCGTACAGCTTGTTTCCGCCGCGCAGCATGCAGGAAACGTTGGTGCAGACCTGCACGTGAAATTTCCCGGCGCGCTCGCGGCGCAGCATCGAGTAGTACGCCATAGTCTCGGTGACCTGCAACGTGTTCAGGTCGAGGCGGCGCGCGATTTCCGCAATCATCTCATCGCTGACGTGGCCGAACTGGTCCTGCGCATACAGGAGCATGGGGATCAGCGCCGAACGCTTCACCGGATAGCGGTGTTCGAGCGTTTGGAATTTATTTTCCAGTTGTGGAGGCAGATTCATCAGCGGTCGATCTCCCCAAGCACGATGTCCAAGGTCCCAATGGATGCAATCACATCGGCGATCAGGTGGCCCTCCACCATTTTTTGCAGCGCCTGCAGGTTGACAAACGAGGGCGTCCGCATCCTCATGCGATACGGCTTCGGCGAACCGTCGCTGGCGATGAAGCAGCCCAACTCGCCGCGCGGCGATTCGATGCGCTGGTACACTTCGCCCGGGGGAGGAGCAAACCCCTCGGTATAAATCTTGAAGTGGTAGATGAGCGATTCCATCTCGGTCTTCATTCGTTCGCGTTGCGGCGCGACGATTCCCGGCGCGTCCGCTTTGATCGGACCCTCGGCAGGAATTTTTTCCAGCGCCTGCTTGACGATTTTCAGGCTCTCGCGCATTTCCATGACGCGGCACATGTAGCGCGCATAGCAATCGCCTTCGGTGCGCACGGCAACCTTGAAATCGAATTCGTCGTAACTTGAATAGGGAAAATACTTGCGAACGTCATAGTCCACGCCGGAGCCGCGCAGCGACGGTCCGGAAACGCCGAAGGCAATCGCGTCTTCGGCGCTCAACATGCCCACGCCCTGTGTGCGCGCGAGCCAGATGCGGTTCTTGGTCAGCAGGTCTTCGTACTCGTCGAAGCGGGAAGGGAAGGTATTCAGAATTTTCTGGACCCGGTCGGTCCAGCCCGTCGGAGGTTCAAGAGCCAGCCCGCCGATGCGGAAATAGCTGGTCATCATTCGCTGTCCGCTGACCATTTCAAAAATTTTGAGCAATTCCTCGCGTTCGCGGAAGCAGTAGAGGAATACGGACATCGCGCCGAGGTCGATCGCGTGCGTTCCCAGCCAGACCAGATGCGAGCCGATGCGCGTCAGTTCGGTGAGCAGCACACGAATGTACTGGGCGCGCTTGGGGACTTCGATCCCCAGCAGTTTTTCGACAGCGAGACAATACGCCAGATTGTTGGACAGCGGGGCAAGATAATCCATCCGGTCGGTGATGGTAATCGCCTGAGAATAGGTAAGCGCTTCGGCGGTTTTTTCGATCCCCGTGTGCAGATATCCGATATCGACGTTCGCCGTGACGACGTTTTCCCCGTCCAGTTCGAGCAAAACGCGCAGCACGCCGTGCGTGGAAGGGTGCTGAGGCCCCATATTAAGGACCATTGTCTTTTCCGGACCGATGGCTGTCTGAACGGTTGTCATGGCGCTGGGTCGCTCCGTGTTACCTAGCCGGTTAGCGAGGGCCCTCCGTTGGATAATCCTTGCGGAGGGGATGGCCTTCCCAATCGTCGGGCAGAAGCATCCGGCGCAAGTTGGGATGTCCTTCAAATCGAATTCCGAACAAGTCGAAAATTTCGCGCTCGTGCCAGTTGGCCGTCGGCCACACCGGCATCACGGATTCGATCGCGGGAGATTCCCCCGGCAGGCGCACGCGCAGGCGCAGCGCATCCCGGCGGGACATCGACAGGAGATGATAGTTCAACTCGAAGCGGGGCTCGATGGGGAAGCGGTCCACGGCCGTCACATCGGAAAGGTAAGTGAAACTCAACTCGGGGTCGCTTGCAAGAAACTGGACAATGGTCAGCAGATGTTCGCGAGGCACGATGATAGTCAACTCCCCGCGGAACCACATCAAATCGGCAATCGACTCGGGGTGCGAGGCGCGTATCCTGGCGACATTCAGATTTTTCTCAAGGTCAGGTGTATCCGTCACGAAGCGCGGTCCCGGCGTACGGCTGGGCGGTGCCAGTCCAACGCCCCTTTCTTCCAGAGGTAGAAATATCCCACCAGAAGGATTCCGATGTAGACGAGCATTTCCACAAACCCGAACCACCGCAATTGCCTGAAAATGTAGGCCCAGGGATACAGGAAGATGGCTTCCACATCGAATAAAATAAAAATCATGGCGACCAGATAAAATTTCACTGAAAACGGCTGGTGTTGCGCGTCGCCCGTGGGCGTCATGCCGCATTCGTACGACTGGGATTTTACTTTGGACGGCTGCCTCCAGCCCACCAGCGAGGAAAGCAGCAGGAGCACACCGGAAAGCGCCATCGCCAGGATGAGGTGTAAAAGTAGCGGCGCGTAACTTTGTAGATCGTTTCCCGTCATCGGAGCACAAGCTATAATAGCGACGAAGAGCCGAGTGGTCAAATGCGCCTGCCGGATAGTTCGGCATTTTCTTCGTTTCAGTTCCATGGCGGGTACGTCATCCGGTCCCAGACGGAAAGGCGGTCCATCGAAATGAATTTCGGGTTCAACTCAAATATCCGAGTGGGGGACGCGGTGTTTCACGTGCAGACCGAAGATCGCGGCCCTTCGCATCCGTTCCTGGACACGCTTGTTTACGCGGCCGGGCGCGTCGTTTACAAAAGGAGCACCAGCTACAAGGATTTCATGGCCACTGCTTCCAAGGCCGTGGACTTGGCGCAGCAACTTCACGATCGTCTGTCCCAGCAGCATCGGGAAGTGATTGTGCAGTTGGAGGCCGGAACTCTGCATTTACTTGGCAAGACGAAGCCGGAGACGCAAGCTCCTATCGAAGAAGAAAGCGATGGTCTGGACGTATCCCTGATGAATCCAAAAGCCTGGCTCTCGCCCAGCGGCGTAGCCCTCGAAGTCGAATTACGGCGAAGAATTTCGAGGAAAGAAGTCGAGGCCGCGGAGGTCGAAGCGCTGGTGGAACGCGAAAAGCAGCGCATTCACTGTGCCGTCGCGCACACGGACGCTGCCGGGCGCGCGACGCTCGAGTTTCAAATGCCTGCGGCCGCGTCCGAAGGAGCGACGCTGGTGATTCGCGCGACCGACGGTTCCCTCTACGGCGAATTGCGTTTCCACCTCAAAGCGAAAAAACATGGCCCTGCATCCGCGCCGGTTGCCCGATGATCGCGGAAATTCAGATCGTTGTAAATGGAGAAACGCGAAATGTCCCTCCAGGGCTGGGGGTTTCCGGTCTGCTGTCGCATCTGGGATTGCCCGCGAATCGCGTCGCAATCGAGCGCAATCTGGAAATTCTTCCACGCGCGCAGTGGATTGCCACGATCGTTCAGCCGGGCGATCAGTATGAAATTGTGCAGATGGTGGGCGGGGGATAGCCAAACGATAATGACTCGTATGGCGATCGGCTATCAGTTTGCTTGTGAGAGATGGCGCCGGCAAAAATGAAGGGAGTCACCGGGGATACTTCTTTCCGCGAATCCTGAAAAATGTTTATTCCCGGAACGGGGAATTCTACCGCAATAGATTCGGAATTTTATTCGGCTCAAAATTATTTTAAGAATCGCAAGAGCCGCTGTCATTCCGAGCTTGCCGCAGCGATTTCGGAATGCGGGGCGACGGAGACGTTTCCGCGAAAAGCATCGATCCGGCGCTTAATAAAAATCATAGCCCTTCCAGGAAATGTCCCATTTTCTTACGTTTGGTTTCCAGGTAGGCGCGCGAAACGCTGGATGTCCGCGGCCTGCACGGGACACGCTCGACGACTCGGATTCCCGCCCTTTCCAGCTGTTCGACCTTATCCGGATTATTGGAAAGCAGCCGGACACGTTTCACTCCGAGCAATTTCAGAGCCTGCGCTGAAAACGCATAGTTGCGCGAGTCGGCGGCAAAGCCGAGCTCTTCATTGGCTTCGACGGTGTCCATGCCCTGGTCCTGCAGTTCGTAGGCGCGTAGTTTATTCATCAGGCCGATCCCGCGGCCTTCTTGCGGCAGATAGAGCAACACTCCCGAAGTCGAATCCGCGATCTTGCGCAGTGAAAGTTCGAGCTGTGCGCGGCAATCGCAGCGCTCCGAAGAGAGGACATCGCCGGTGAGACACTGCGAGTGGATGCGCACCAGCGGCGTCTTGCTGCGAACGGCGCCGTGCACCAAGGCGACAGCGCTTTCGTCCTTGTCGGTCCCTTCAATTCCGAGAATTTCGAACGGTCCGAAGCGTGTCGGCAGTTTCGCTTTTGCGACAATCCGTGTATGGGCTTTCGACTTCTTGCGCGGTTTTCCGCCGCGCCGCTTTGTTTTGTTTGTCATGGAGAGCGAGCCATTATCCCACATTTCCATTTTGAAGTCTGTTGTGCCCGCCGTGGCATGGCTTCATTCGCCGGATTTCCAGAAGGAATGATTCCGTGGTTTTGGCGGCGCCTGACTGAAATCGGGACGGTTCTGAATTTTGCGAGGGTAATAAACTTTTGCGGCAGGGCGGGATTTGCCGGCCGACGGCATTTGCGACGGGGTCACAGATGTCAAAATCTACAGGCTGGAAGCCCTTTCCGCTTAAATCAGTTCTCCAAGCCTAATAATCGAATCTTATTCAAAAGAGTTTTATAAGAAACTCCAAGCTGCTCCGCCGCCCGCGTCTTGTTCCACTTCGCGGATTTCAGCGCCGACTCGATTTTGAATCGTTCGACATGCTCCACGGCGCGCGTTCCCACTTCCTGCAGCGTGCCCCCCCAATCGAACGCTTCTCCCAGCATTCCCTCGGGCATGTGCCCATCCGGAGGACGCGGCGCGGGCAGCTGCAAATCGGCTGCATCGATCAGTTGGGAATCGCAAAGAATCGCCGCTCGCTCGATCGTATTCTGAAGTTCGCGCACATTTCCGGGCCATGCGTAACCGCGCAGGGCGGCCGTGGCTCCGGACGTCAATCGTAATTCGGGCTTTCGGAATTCACGGCGGAAGCGGTCGAGAAAATTCTCCGCGAGCATAATGACGTCGTCTCCCCGTTCGCTGAGGGGCGGAATCGTAATCGGCACGGCGGCGATGCGAAAATATAAATCCTCGCGAAATGTTTTCGCTGCGACGGCTTCGCGAAGATCCTTGTTCGTGGCGGCAAGAATTCGCACATCGATATCGACCAGTTGCGTTCCCCCGACCCGTTCAAAATTTCGTTCCTCGAGCACGCGCAACAATTTTGCCTGCGTGGCCATCGGAAGTTCGGCAATTTCATCGAGAAAAATCGTGCCGCGATTGGCGAGTTCCATCTTGCCCACTTTGCGCGAGCCCGCGCCGGTATAGGCGCCGCGCTCGTGGCCAAACAGCTCATTCTCCACCAATCCTTCCGGAATCGCCGCGCAGTTCAACGCGACAAACGGATGCTGCCGCCGCGGAGAAAGATGATGAACGGCGCGGGCAAAAAGTTCTTTCCCGGTTCCGCTCTGGCCCAGCAGCAGCACGGTGGAATCCGTGGCGGCCACGCGCTGCACCTGATGCGTCGCCTCCTGCATGGATTTATGCTCGCCGACGATTCGCGGAAATCCGTACCGCTCGGTATATTCCTCCCGCAGCAATAAATTTTCGCGCTGCAGCTGCTGCTGTTCGGACGCGCGCTCGACCAGCAGATTCAAGTGTTCCAGGTCCACCGGCTTTTGAATGAAATCGTACGCTCCTTCTTTCATGGCGGTGACTGCTTCTTCCACGGACCCGTACGCGGTGATCAGGATAACGGGAATGGTAGGATCGGCCGCCCTGGTTTCGCGCAGGACATCGAGGCCCGAGCATCCGGGCAGCTTCAAATCGGTGAGCACCAGCAGATAGCGTCGCGCACGGACTTTTGCCACAGCCGAGGAACCATCGGGCGCTTCTTCCACCGTATGCCCCGCGCGTTCCAATGCTTTCCGGAGCATGGCGCGAAGCTCATGCTTGTCTTCGACGAGAAGAAGGGGTTCCATCAAATTTGTTTTATCACGATTTGGGCGCGCCGAGTAGACGGGCGCGCAGTCCTGTGCGGAGTTCGCTATCGTTTGTCTGTTGAATATTCCCAATGCCCAGTGGCAACGAGCGTCTGACCGTCCTAGAATCCTACGGGCGCCGGCGTCTGGGAGGGCGGGGGCGTAGCCCACCCGGGATCGCCTCCGGCAGCGCGCAACGCATCCTCTAGATCTGAAATGGCCTGTTTGTCCTGCCCCACGACGGAAGTCATGTCGTCGATTTTCGTCTTGGTGTCGTTCAGATCTTTCCGGCTGTACTCTTCCTTCAGAGACGCCATCGGGTCCTGATAAAATTGCTCCTGCTTCAGGTTGTATTCGCGCTGCAGGATATCGAGTTCATGCGCGTCGTCGGCAAGTTTTTTATCGGCCTGGGCAAACTGCGCACGCCAGTAGGCTTCGTCCTTGACCACGGCCGGCTTTTCTCCCGGTGTTGCCGAAACGGCTGTCTTGCTCTTGTCCGTTGACGGTGCAGGGGCCTGTCCCACGACGCTAATCGTTCCGGTCAATGAGCCCAGATTATCGTTATCGATTGTTATCTTTGCCTTGGGAGCCGTCTTTTTGGCTTGCTGGGCTTTTCGGGCGGCTTCGGCAACGTCCTGATCCTGCTGTGCGCGCACCAGAACGGGGGCAAACAGAAGACCACTCGCCAGGAAAATGTGAATAAGTCGGTTTGTTTTCATAGCGTTTCACCGCCTTTCAGAGGGAAATCGGGCGGAACATGTCTCTACCAGTTTAGATGCGTGCGGGTGCTGAATCAACAGCCGTGACGGTTTCGCGGACAAAAGGTAACCATACGATGAATTCGGCCCCGCCCTGCAGATTGTTGCGTGCCTCGATGGTGCCGCCATGCTGCACGACAATCTTCTGCACGACGGCGAGGCCGAGTCCGGTGCCATTGGCTTTCGTGGTGTAAAAGGGCATAAAAATCTTGGTCAGCGATTCCACTGGAATTCCAGGGCCATTATCTGAAACCGAGATGCGCTGGCCCTGCATCGGACCCGAAGAATCGATCTCGCCTCGAATCACCACGCGAGCGCCGCCGGAATTTTCAGCGACCGCTTCGGCGGCGTTGCGGACGAGATTCAAAAATGCCTGGTAGAGAAGGGCGTCGTCGCCGCATACATCGGAAAATTCTCCGATGGCTGTCAGGGGTACGCCGGGGACCGTCTCCGCGACATCGGAAAGGACGCGGTCGATCAATGGCTGAAGAGTGACCTGCTCGTCGGCAATCTGAAGCGGGCGGGCAAACTTCAGGAATTCGGTGACTACGTGGGTGAGCGCGCGCGTTTGCAGCAGGATTTTTTCGCCGTGCTCGCGAAGTTCCGTGCCGGGTTCAGCCTCACTACGAATCATCTGCGCGTATCCGGAAATGGTTGCGAGGGCGTTCTTGAATTCGTGAGCGATGCCGGCGGAAAGCTCGCCGAGGGCTGCAAGATTTTCCTTCATGTGAATCTGTTTCTGCAGGGCCGCAAGCTCGGTCAGATCGCTGAGCAGGCAGATCGCTCCGGTAACCTCGCCGTTGGATCCGAGGATCGGAGAAATCGTTACGCCGAGTTCGCGCAGTTCGTGCGAAGGCGTCAGGTATTCCACTTCTTCGCGGCGGAAGGTTTTTCCGTGTTCGAGGCATCCGGCGACAAGCTGCGTGAGACGCGAATCCTCGCCCAGCACTTCGTTATACCGGCGATAGGACAGAGCCTTTACGCCAAGAGCCAGTTCGCCCGCTGGATTTGCGCTGGTGATGAGCCCGGCGGAATTCAGCAGCAACAGGCCCGCGGGCATATTGCGAGTGACCGCTTCGCTTAGGCGCTCGGTCTGCTGAGCGCGCTCGCGTTCGGATCGGTGCAGGGCTTCGAGTTCTTTTTCCTGCTCTCTTAATTTCTTAATGACGGCCTGCATCGAAGCCGTCATGAACGCGGCCGGATTATCCGTACGCGGCTTGGAGGAACCGCCCGGCTCTCCGGAACTTCGGGAATCTCCATGAAACAGGCGGCGGGCGGCGAGGACCGCGACAATCGCGCCGATCACGACGACGACGGACAGAATCGCGGACAGCAGCCAGAGTGTCCCCGGGCTGGGTCCCACGTACGCCGCGAGTGTGCCGAAATTCATATTTCATTTCACCGCAGGAACGACAGATACCATTGAAGCGCGGGCGTTCCGAAAAATACCACCAGCAGCGCCCCCGCTCCCAGAAATGTACCAAAGGGAAGCTCGTAATCGCGATCCTTCCTCGAGATGGCGATCAAAAGGATACCAATCACGCTCCCCAGGAGTGAACCGGCAAGGATCGTCATCAGCGTGCGCTTGAGTCCGAGAAACGCTCCGACCGCCGCCATCATTTTTACGTCGCCAAGCCCCATGCCTTCGCGCTTGCGCAGCCGAAAGTATCCCTCCGCTACGAGCCACAGCAATCCGCTTCCTGCCACGGCGCCGAGGATGCCGTCCAGAAGTGAAAGCGCCATTTGCGGAGGGGGATAGTCAAACCAGCGATTTGCGAGCCACAGCGCGGTGCCATCCACGGACCTGGTGAAAAGACTGAAGACGAGCCCGGCGCCGAGTCCGAAGAAATTCACTTCGTCCGGGAGAATCCGTTCGCGCAGGTCGGTAATCGTCAGCACCACCATCAGCGCCGCGAACACAGCCCATTTCAATGCGTCCACGGTCAAGCCAAATGCAAAATAACAGGCCAGAAAAAGTAATCCTGTCAGAAATTCCACGGCCGGATACATCGCCGAAATTTTGACTTTGCAATAGCGGCACTTCCCGCCAAGGATGAGCCAACTCAGAACGGGAATATTATCGTAAGGCGCGATTGCCTTGCCGCATTTCGGGCAGCTCGACGCGGGAAGAACGATGGATTTGTCCGCCGGAATGCGCAGAATGCACACGTTCAGAAAACTGCCGATGACCAGGCCAAGCAAAAACACGCCAAGAGGGATCACGCCTTGAATGTGCCATACGATGCACAGGAGAACAACGCTTGCCGCACTCCAGGTAAATCAAACAGGTAACATGGGTACAACAGGGTGCGGCACCCAATGCTTATTAACCCAGTGGGTATATTCCCCGCTCGATTGAATATCGAACGGACGCTCAATTTGACAGCCCTCTTCCCACCTCCTATATTAAAAATCCACGGAATATGTCCTGGCTTGAGACGAAAATTCGCCGCTACGAGCACGCCCGGTGGACCACCGACGACAACCGGCGCGTATTTCCATTTGATTGGGGCCTCGAGCACATCGGCGGCCGGGCCGATGAGCCCGATCCGCGCGGTTTTCTGAACGCCTGGGTCGATCACACGCTCGCGCACAGCGACGAATGGTTCGCTACGACACCAGCCAATGATTATGTGCTTCATCTGCCGGTGAATGGATCCACAGGCGACATGTTGCTCACATTTACCAGCCAGATCGTTTCACCGTGGCCGGAAAATAATCGTGTCTGCGCCCGATTCTTTCGAGCCCGCTCGACCGGGCCTGCCGTTGTCCTGCTTCCGAATTGGAACGCGAAGTGGAATGGTCAGGTCAACCTTTGCCGGTGGCTGAATAAGCTGGGGATCAGCGTCCTGCGGCTTTCGCTGCCGTATCACGATCGCCGCGTGGCACCGGGGCACGAGCGCGCGGACCAGCTTGTCGGTTCGAATGTGGGGCTGACGCTTCAGGCGACGCGGCAGGGAATTACGGATACGCGCCGCTGCCTGCGCTGGCTCGAACAGCAGGGTTATAACCGTCTCGGCCTCGTCGGGACGAGCATCGGGTCAGCCGTGGGCTCCATCACAATGGCGCACGATCAATCGGTGCGCGCTGGCGGATTTCTGCATGTCTCCACTTATTTTTCAGACGCAGTTCGAACGGGCATGACGACGATGCACGTATGGGAAAGCCTGCGTACAAAGGTCACTGAAGATGAATTGCGGCGCTACTGGACGCCGATCAGCCCCGTCCCCTACATGGACCGCCTGCGCGACACCGGACAGCGCCTGTTAATGATTGGCGGGCGCTACGATCCGACGTTCTGGTATGAGTTTACCGACGAGATGTTCACGAGTTTGAAGAAAAAGGGCATTCGAATTGACACCATGACGCTGCCGTGCGGTCATTATTCGCTGGAACTTGCGCCGTTCGCCTATCCAGCGGCCCTTCGCCTTGGAATTTTTTTGTTCGAAGCGCTGGCGTGAACCTACTCCTCAAATCTGAAGCTTCACTTAAATCCGAAGCTTCTCTTAAATCTGAATTTCCCATTAAATCTGAAGCTCCTCTTGATGCTGTAGCAACAAACAAGTATTGTTCCTCGGCGCGCGAATTCCGCGCCGCTTAAAGTGCCGGAGGGACTTCCCGCAAATTGCCCGAGCGCTCCGGCGGCGCCGGGGCGCTTTGGCAGGTCCGGGGCGCATCGGCGAGGAATTACTTCGCCAGCGGATCGGGACGAATCTGGAAATGGACCATCTGCGGCACCTGGCCTTTGCCGCCTTCGGCATGCCAGATGACGCGCGTTTCAGTTGAGGCCCAGAGCCCGCGCCCCTTCCAGCCTGATTTCGGATCGTCGATGCGACCGTCGATATCGCGTGTATAGAGCCCCATCGGATACGGCACGCGCACGGTAAGCCATTCTTTGGTTTCCGGTCTGAACAGCAGAAGGGAATCGGAGCCGGTTCCTAGAACGACCTGTGTATTTACGCCAAGACCGAATGTATTCATGCGGTCGGTCCAGTTGACGTAGTGCCAGTCGGCTTTGGCATCGGTTCCCTTGAATCCGGGGCCGGGGATCGGATACATCGTCCAACCATCGGGGCAGTGTTGGCCCGTTGCGGTTGGGCCGATCAGCACTTTGCACTTGCGCCGGTCGAAGCTGGCCAGGTCACCGCTGCCCGCGAGCGCTGTCCAGACGATTCCGTTCGTGTCCACGTCGATGCCGCGGGGCGTGTAGTGCAATTCATTGCCGTTCCCAAACTTGGGATTGTTGTAAGGGGGTTCGTATACTTCCGTGGCGCAGGTACTGGGCGGATTGGCGCCCGGAATGGCGCGAACAATTCTTCCGGGCATTGGCCCCGGCGCGGTGTACCAGACACTGCCGTCCACCGGATTGATGCCCATTCCATAGCCGGTCACGATCGGCAGGCGGTCGTATTTCGGATCGAGCGCGTCGCCCTCGACCGTGAATTGGCCGGTCTTGCCGTCGCCGTTGTAGTCAATGACCGAAGGGCACCAGCCCTGCGATTTTATTGTGTCGTGGGTTTTGTTCCACACCTGAGTCTTGAACCAGCCGAGGCCGCCGGTTCGCAGGGAGAAGTAGAGCGTTTCGTCCTTGTCGTTGGCGAAGACTGCATGGCTTTGCCCAAAGCAGAGGTCGATCGATTCAAACTTACCGGTCTTGGGATCGTAAACAGCCAGGCCCCAGCCTGGTGGACTTTCCCATGGCATGCGGACGCCCGTTTTTTGCAGCGTATCCTGGTAGCGATAGCCGTTCGCCGCCATTTTAGAAACCTGACCGTCCTGCCATGCCTTGGCATACACGTTGCCAGCGCTGGCCTTGCAATAATTGGGGGCTTCCGGCGGACGATTTTCGACGCTCACCCAAAGTTTTCCGGCCTTATCGATCTGCGTGTTCTTTGGATTGATTGGATCGTCCCAGATCAGTTCATCGCCCCAGTAAGGAGATGTCGCGGTCAGTGACTTCGGCGACCACGTCGGCATGTCCTTCCTTTGTTCCGGATGGGGCAGCGGAATCGGGATCGTGCTCGCAGTGTTTTCCTGTGGATCGACCGCCACGAGCGTGCCTCCGGACCAATCGCCGTTATATACCGGGCCATTCGGATTCACATGGGGGTTCCAGCGGTTGGTGGAAACCTCGGAATGAAGAAAGGTTTTCGGAGTCGCAACATCCCAGAGGGTAAGAACGACATTCCGCTCCATGCCGGCGGGTCGCGGCGGGGTGGGCGGAACCTCACCGGCCGTAATACGGTCGGTCCAATCGGCGAACATCGCGATGGCGCGATCATGCGGAATCGTGTTCAGGCGGGAGAGCATGTTTCCGCCGACCTGACTCGAAAGAATACGGCGTTCCCAGGCGGCTTTGGTGTCTGGAAACGTGCCGAGATTTTTCGGCATCTCGCGCGTGATCTTGTCGCCCATCTGGTGGCAGGTCTGGCAGCCTGTTTTTACGACATCGATCCACTCCCCCTGATTGTGGATGACTTTATCGCCACCGCCGGGGAACCTCATTGGGAACTGATCCTTGGCCGGAATATCCAGCATCGAGAGCCAATAATTCGGTGGAAAATATTGAGCGGCGACCTGCGTATTGGGAGCGAGCACGGCCTTCAGCGAGAGCGTCTGTCCAATCGTCGCCTCTGTGGGAAGCGAATCCACCAGGCCGTATCCGCGCACCCAGACTTTGTATTTCGCCTTGGGCAGCGCGGGAAGCAGGAAACGGCCTCGATCGTCAGTGACCACGATCTTGCGCATCTTGGTCTGGAAATCGAGCGTCTCCGCGATCACCCAGACGCCGGCTTCCGGGCCGTTTGCGCTGGTAACAACTCCACCAATATTATCGGAGTCAACGGATACAGCGCCGGCCATTTCCTGCGGCGACGATGCGCTCTTGCGGGGAGCAGCTTCCAGCCGACGAATCGTAACGGAGATGGCGAAGCCGCCGATCAGGAACAAAGCGGCAGCAAACCGCGCAAATTGTGAATTCAGTCTTTTCATCACACCCTCAATTCATTGAGTCAGAGATCATCGAGCCAGAGATCGTTGAGTCAGAGAACCAGCGATGGCGCCACTTTAACCGATTTTTGATTCCGGTGAGAATTGAAATATTTTGAAGTCAGGACGATTGTGTTGTAAGGATCGTTGACCGGCTCGGTCCCAACAGTGTGGGCTTCCGCTTCAGCCGCCGGGCGGGTCCCGGATATTGTACCGGTTTGGTTTTCGTTTCAGTTTGTCATGCAGTAAAAAAGGGCAAAAGAAAACGGGCGGGAGCATCTACCGCAAAAAACTAATACGACCACGCCAGTCGAATCTCGCCCGACACGAGTTGGGCGATGAGTTCTTTATCGGCTTCGAGGAAATCGTATTGTGGAAGTGTCGAAACGTCGGCCCATTCAATCTGTTCGAACACCATATTTTGCAGTTGAGCGGAAGGTTCGATTTCGGCCTGGAAGAAAATCAGCGCCAGCTTTTTCTGCGTTTGCGGGTATTGGTGGGTGGTGCGAAACAGTTCTCTTCCAATGATGGCGTACACGCCCAGCTCTTCGAGGATTTCGCGTTCGAGAGCCTGCATGGGAGTTTCTCCCGGTTCGACTTTGCCGCCGGGGAATTCCCATTGGAGTGGATTTGTGTCGTCGCGATGCCTCTGGCACACCAGAAGTTTGGAATCGCGAGTGATGAGCGCCGCAACGACTGTCGTCATATGGATCGAAGCTTTGACCGGATTTACACTATAGGTCTGCACCGCTGTTTCCTAGGTAAAGAGCGGATTCGGTTTGTCGACGTTGATCTCGAGGTCCTTGATCGCTTTTTGCACGACGCAGGCTTCGATCTTGCCTTCGCGCATCAATTCATACAGCGTGGTGAGCACGATGAAGCGCGCATCGACCTCGAAAAAATCGCGCAATGCCGGGCGGCTTTCGCTGCGGCCGAATCCGTCGGTTCCCAGCGATGCCAGGCGGCGCGGCGTCCATCGGCTGATGAGATTCGGCAATGCTTTCAGATAATCCGAAGCCGCAACCAGGACTCCCGGTGTATCGGCCAAACATTGCGAAACATAAGGGACTTTTGGCGTTTCCCCGGGGTGCAGCAGGTTCCACCGCTCGGCGTCGATGCCGTCGGTGTAGAGGGACTTGTAGCTGGTGACGCTCCACACGTCGGAGGAGACGCCATACTTTTCTTCCAGAATTTCCTGCGCCTTCAGGGATTCGCGCAGAATTGCGCCGCTGCCGAACAGTTGCGCGCGCAGCTTCGGGTTTTTATTTTCCGACGCGCGGAATTTGTACATGCCCTTGAGAATTCCATCCTCGACGCCCGGGGGCATCGGCGGCATGGGATACGCTTCGTTCATCACCGTGATGTAATAAAAAATACTTTCGCCTTCCTTGTACATTCGCTTGATGCCGTCCTGAATGATTACGGCAATTTCGTAGGCGAATGCGGGATCGTAGGCGCGCATGTTGGGAATCGGCAGGGCCAGGACGTGACTGTTGCCGTCCTGGTGCTGAAGGCCTTCGCCGGCGAGCGTCGTGCGTCCGGCCGTTCCGCCGAGCATGAAACCGCGGCAGCGCATGTCCGCGGCGGCCCAGATAAAGTCGCTGATGCGCTGAAGGCCGAACATCGAGTAATAAATAAAAAACGGAATGGTGTTGATCCCGTGCGTGGCATAGGCGGAGCCTGCGGCGATGAATGAGCCCATCGAGCCCGCTTCGGTGATGCCTTCTTCCAGAATCTGGCCGTCCTTGGCTTCCTTGTAGTACAGCAATGTGTGGACATCGACCGGTTCGTACAGCTGGCCGCGGCTGCTGTAAATGCCGACCTGACGGAACAGCGATTCCATGCCGAACGTGCGCGCTTCATCGGGAACAATCGGCACAACAAGCTTGCCGATTTCCGGATCGCGCAGCATCTGCCGCAACATGCCGACGAACGCCATCGTGGTGGAGACTTCGCGGCCTTCGCTGCCGGTATGAAATTCCTTGAAGAGGGCGTCCTGATCCGCGACGAGCGGCTTGGATCGGACCGCGCGCGTGGGCACAAATCCGCCCAGCGCCTGACGGCGCGCGCGCAGATATTGGATTTCGCGGCTGTCTTCCGCTGGACGGTAGAAAGGAGTTTCGGCAAGCTGGTCGTCGTTGATCGGAATCCCAAAACGCGAGCGGAATTCGCGCAATTCGTCTTCGTTCAATTTTTTCTGCTGGTGGGTGATGTTGCGGCCTTCGCCGCTTTCCCCCAGGCCGTAGCCCTTGATGGTCCGGGCCAGAATGACGGTGGGAGAGCCCTTGTGTTCGAATGCCGATTTGTAGGCCGCATAGACCTTGCGCGGGTCGTGGCCGCCTTGCCGCAGCGTGCGCAGAGCTTCGTCCGGAAAATCTTCGACCATTTTCATCAGGCGCGGGTCCGAACCGAAAACCTGCTGACGGACATATGCACCGGACTCGACGGTGAGCTTCTGCGATTCGCCGTCCACCATATCGTTCAAGCGCTTGGCCAGCAGGCCGTCGGTGTCGCGTTCGAAGAGGGGATCCCAGTCGCTGCCCCAGAGAACCTTAATGCAATTCCAGCCCGCGCCACGGAAGGCGGCTTCCAATTCCTGCACGATTTTTCCGTTGCCGCGGACCGGGCCGTCGAGGCGTTGCAGATTGCAGTTGATGACGAATATCAAATTGTCGAGATTTTCGCGGGAGGCCAGAGTGATCGCGCCCAGCGTTTCCGGCTCATCCGTCTCGCCGTCGCCGAGGAACGCCCAGACTTTGGCGTCGGTCACCGGCTTCATGGCGCGATCTTCCAGGTAACGATTAAAGCGCGCCTGGTAAATCGCCATGAGCGGGCCGAGTCCCATCGACACCGTGGGAAATTCCCAGAAATCGGGCATCAGCCACGGGTGCGGATAGGAAGACAAACCTCCGCCCTCGCGAAGTTCGCGGCGGAAATTTTCCAATTGCTTGGAGGACAGGCGCCCTTCCATGAAGGCGCGCGAATAAACGCCGGGAGATGCGTGCCCCTGCAGATAAACGGTGTCACCCTCGAAATCGGCGGTGCGTCCTCGGAAAAAGTGATTGAAGCCGACTTCAAACAGGGTAGCGGCGGAAGCGTAGGTGGAAATGTGGCCGCCGATGCTGTGGTCCACGCGGTTGGCGCGGACGACCATCGCCAGGGCGTTCCAGCGAATCAGGCTTTTGATCCGGCGCTCGATTTCCTGATCGCCGGGATAGACAGGCTGCATTTCCAGTGGAATTGTATTTACGTAAGGTGTATTGGCCGTAAACGCGTTGCCAATTCCCAGGGTAGCGGCTCGATCGCGAAGCCGGTCCAGCAGGGCGGTCGCGGATTGCCGGCCTTCTTCCTTCACAACGGCGTCGAAGGACTCGATCCATTCCTGCATTTCCTGGGCGTCGATGCCCAGGAGTTTTACGTCAGACTCATTCCCCATGTGTTGTTGCCTCTACGCCCATTTGGCACTGGTCTATAAGAGCTTACGCATGAAACAGCATTCAGGTTTCAAAAATCGCGATTGCTTCCTGCAAAAGGCCGACAAGTCAACGTGGCTTGTTCGTGGACGACGCAACCGGATCGCGCCAAATCACAAAGCGGCAAACATGGCCGCCTGGAAAAAACGTGCACAGCAAAACAACAATATCTTAACAGGTCCGCCAAATCCTGCAATTGCAATTCATGACAATGAACCGGAACACAAAATCGAATCGCCGACCTTCTTCCGCCATCTTTAATTGGGTAGCGGGGTCAATTGCGTCCCGAGACCAGGTCCGGCGCTGGATAATCCGGCAACTTTTCCTTGCTGTTGTCGGCGCGCTTTACTTCAAGCTCGCTGAACAGCACCGAAGGGGTGATCAGAGCCATGAACGGTATCCCAGGACGATTGCTCACGAGCGGGTCATCGCCGGCGGCGGAGAGGTCGCTGCGCAGGGCTCGCGTGTCCAGTTCGTTGAAGACCGCGCCGCGGACCAGTTCTTCGTGGCCGTCATCGGCGTAAACCCGGTACAACACGCGCGGCATCAGTCGCGGCCCGAGCGTATCCACAAAATAGCCGTACTTCAATCCACGGTCGCGGCATTGCTGAATCAGTTGCTGTTTGAGCTCCTGAAATGTGTTGGTCTTCAACGGGCGAATAAACAGATTTCCCGCTGCAGGTGCGGTGTTGCCGCTGCCGGAGGCCCGACCGTGGCCGTTGGAAGCGGGGAAATCCCGGATTGGCTGGCGGCCAATCAGAAAATTCACAAGCATGCCTTTATCGACGACGGTAACCGGTGCGACTGGAACTCCTTCGTCATCTACTTTGTAGCTTCCGGCAAGATCGTGTCCCGCGAACTTCTCGATGGTCGGATCATCCACGACCGAAAGAAAATCCGGAAGCACGCGCGCCCTGTAGCTGCTGGCAAATGCCCCGGTCGTGCGCGCGGGTCTGCCCGGTGCCGGACGGCGGCCCAGAATGTTGGGAACAATCAGCTCGGAAAACATGTCGGAGGCGGCGTCGTTCGAGAACAGAACGGGGCCGCGATATTCTTCGTCGACCACGGGGGCTTCGCGGAGCTTTTTCATCCCATCGATCAGCTTGAGCGCGTCCGCCTGCAACTGCTCCGGCGTGGGCATTTCCTGGATGCGGCTGGAGGTGTATTCCGGGCCCCGATCGAGACGCATGCCGTCGGCTGCCTGCTCGCTGGCGCTGAGCACGATCAGGTAGTGAGTCGATCCTTGCCGGGTCATGGTGCCTTCGGTGTTCACAAAATATTCGGTGAGGGCGAGAAAGCTCAGGCTGGCGCTCAGGGATTGAATCTGCGGGTCATTTTTATAAACTGCTGTAGCAGACTCGATCATTTTGGTCCACTTGTCCGGCTCGATATCGAGTTTTGCGACCGGGCCGAACGATTGGACTGGAGCGGCTTTGGCAAAATCGTCCACAGGCTGTTCGATATTGAGCTGTTTCAGGAGCGATTTTTTCGTGGCCAGCGCTTCGCCGGCGCGTTTATAAGCCTGGTCGGTAGCCATCCAGACCTGATGGCGGATGGCCAGGTCGTCGCTATCCAGCGGGAGGATGTCGCTGATGCCCTGGCCGGGCCCGTAAAAGCTGTCCACTTTGTTATTGCCCAGACGCACGACGGCTCGCAACAAGCGGAGGCGAGTGCGGCCCTGGTCGCGAATCGCGCCAAACGCGGCTCCCGCTTCGAATTGCTCGACGTCGAACACGCGATATTCGATGTAAAACGGGGCTTCGACATTGTCCATCTTCAGTTGAGATTTAGATCGGGTCATCTCCGCCTGTAGAGCGCGCAGAATTGGGTCGGAGGCAGCTTCTGTTGCAGCTGGCTTTGCCTGAGCGAACGTTCGGCAGGGGAGAATCGAGACGAAGGCGAACAGCGCGGCAGGAGCGAGCAGAATTCCGATTGTACGGAGGCGGTTCATCGCGCACCGCCATTCTCGCGTGTCAAAGATAGTTCCTCAAATCCGGGAGCGGGCAGAATCGGCGGACGCTCCCGCGATGCCTGTCGCTTTTGCACTTCCATTTCACTGAACAGCATCGCTGGAGCGGATGCGGAAACCGGAACACTACCGGATTCCGCCCCGCAAATGCCGTTAAATACTTCGGTCTTGTCTCCGGTCAATAGAATTCGATTCAGTGAAGCGAGCGGCGTTCCGACGATATCCACTCCGCGGACCAATTGATCGGGCCGCCCATCGGCATACACGCGCCAAACGATGACGGGAAGCACCTGGAACGCTTGAGGCAATTCACGAGTGGTGAGCGTGAAGCCGCCCTGCACGTCTTCGAAATATAGGCCGTAGGGTTTTCCGGATTTCTTGATTTCTTCGATCAGTTTTCCGCGCATATCCGAATCCTTCGCGGTTTTGGTGGATTGCACGATCAGATTGCCCTGGCGTCCTGTGGGCATGAAGCCCGGCTGGTGGCGGCCGTGCCCGTTCGATTTCGCAAAATTCGTGATCGGCATGCGGGACATCAAGAAATTTTTCAGAACGCCGTCCTGAATCAGCGGCACGCGCTGCGAAGGAACTCCCTCATCATCGTGCGAGTAGGATCCGGCGAGCGGCACGCCATTCATGTTGCCGAGGGTCGGGTCGTCGTACACGCTCAGGAAATTCGGAAGCACGGACTGGTTCACTTTTTTCGTGAATGTTTGTCCCTCGGTTTCGCCGCGCTGGCGATGGCCTTCGAGGCGATGACCCAGAACTTCATGGAAGAAGACGGCGGCGGCGCGTCCGGAAAGCAGAGCGGGCCCGTCGAACGGTTCGGCGAGCGGAGCTTCGCGCAAGGCTTTCAGGTCCGCCGCCATTTTTTCTTCCTTGGCGGCGACTTCCGCATCCGAAGGCAAGCCCTCCGGCTTGGAAGATTCAAATGTTTCGACGCGTACGAGGTCCATGCCGTCATCGGCGCGTGTATTGGCTTCCACCACCAGGCGAGACATCAGGCCGGGCGTCTCGACATTGCTTCCTTCGCTGGAAACAAAATAGGACGTCGCCTGCTCGATCTGCAGGGTCACC
Organism: Terriglobia bacterium; assembly: GCA_963788335.1. Classification (GTDB taxonomy): domain Bacteria; phylum Acidobacteriota; class Terriglobia; order Acidiferrales; family UBA7541; genus Palsa-360. The sequence goes on along the minus strand of CAWBGM010000018.1, from coordinate 468,168 downwards.
GTCGAGGTATAGATTTCAGGGTATTTGCGAAAGGCTGCCGAGTATTTTCGAATTTTATCTTCCCATTCCTTCTGATTAAAGACAATGGGCGCGGCAGGGGAATCCACCTGGTTCTGAGGAGATTCCTTTGAGAAATCGGGCGATTTGTCTTCCTCGGCCGCCTCAACGGCCGTATTTGACGTGACCTTGGCGTAAGCGGGCGAAGCGCGGCGGTATTCCCGATTGGTCAGTTCCCACAGGCCGCGTGCGATGGCATCGCGATCGTTGGCGAGGGGAAGTTCTCCGGAGGTGATACCGGATTCGCGATTCTCGTTGTGCGTGTTGTCCAGAGCCGCGGAGCCGACACGCATGGTGACATCCACCCAGCGATGGTTTGTGGCATTGGACGAAACGATTGTGCCGTATGTCCCCGACACGTTCAGGGTGTGCTGGTCATAGACTTCATAACTGAGAAAATAAGGAGCCGGATCGGAATTTGCCAGCGAAGTTTTGGCGCGCAGCAACTCCGTTTGCATGGTCTTGAGCAGGACACCGGAGTCGGCGGGTGGAGGCGAAGCTCCACAGATCAGGGCTGCGCCAGCCGTCAGGGCAGCGACGGCGAGAAAAATCGAGAAAGTCGAAAGATGTGTTTGCTTCATTGGAGTGTTAGACGTACCGCCTCCGGGTTCGATAGATGCCGCACATTCGTTTGCAAAAATTACAAGGAATGCCTGGTTCTGGCGGCACAGGCTTCAGCCTGTGGATTTTTCGCGCCTGGCATCCGTTTGCCAAACCCACAGGCAGAAGCCTGCGCTTTGTTTGGGTGGTCCAAAACTCTATGACTGTAACCCTACGATGATGCGCCGTTTCGAGTTTGCGGGCAAACGATTTCAATTTCCATGAGTCCTGAAACTTGATGCGCATCGGTGTTGATGTTTGGCGCGGCGCGGGCGATACTCCCGCCATGTACAATGCAATCGTCCTCGATCATTTTCAAAATCCTCGCAATGCGGGGACGCTCGACGGAGCAACGGCTACCATTTCGGTCGAAAACCCGGTGTGCGGCGATCTCCTGGAACTTTCGGTTCGCATGGAGGCCGGGCGCATCGCCGAGGCGCGATTTCGCACGCGCGGATGCGTCACGGCCATGGCTTGTTCGTCTCTTCTGACGGAATTGCTGCGCGGAAAAACTCCCGCCGAAGCTCGAGCGATCACTCCTGAACAGATGTCGGAAGCGTTGGGCGGGTTGCCGCCCGCGACATTTCATGCTGCGCAACTGGCTCGCGACGCGGCGTTGGCGCTGGCAGAAAAACTTGGTTAATCAGCCACGGAGGCACAGTGACACAGAGACAAAGAACCACAGAGACAAACAGCCATGGAGGCACAGAGGAAAATCATGGGGGAGGGAACCACCCCTCCGTGGCGGGCGCACAGACGAACATGAATAAAATCAAATTCAAATAAACTCGGTACAATACTGGAAAGAAAATCCTCCGCAGCTGTCTTTCGTTCGCGTTTGCCTGTACACCGGAGTAGCTACGTTCCTTAGCATTTCCTGGTTCCCTCGGTGTCTACGTGCCTCTGTGGCTAATTCGATTCCGTGTCGGTGACGCGCCTCAACATGTTGGGGGCGTTGATGTTCAGGACGACGCCTTCCTCATCCGTGGGAACTTCGAGGATGTCGGCCGCGTGGGCCCAGACGACGGCGCGCGCGCCTTTGTCGGGGGGAGCGGCGAGCAATTCGTCATACAGCGCGCTCGAAAAGATTGCCGGGTGGCCGCGGCGGCCATCGTATGTCGGAAGAACGATGGCCTTTTGCTCTTCGTAAAATCGCGAGATCAGTTCGCTCACCAGCGCCGCGCTGACGAGGGGATGATCGACGGGGCAGAGAATGACGCCGTCGTTTTCGATTCCCGCCAAGCTTCTCACTCCCGCGCAGATCGAGGAAAGCTGTCCTTTTTCCCAATCCGGATTCAGGACGACGACCGAGGGCGGCAGTTTGGCGATTGTGCGGATGTCGTCCGCGCCGGCTCCCAAAACAACTCGCGTTACACCCACCCGAGGGTGGCGCGTGACCTCAATCAAATGTTCGAGGAATGTACCTCCGCGGTAGGGAAGCAGGGCTTTCGGCTTTCCCATCCGGGTGGAGGCTCCGGCAGAAAGGATGAGGGCGGCGAGCAAGAGTGTCCTGGTTACCGATTGGGAGGGCAGGTTTCGGCCCGTTTTCCCTTGATTTCCATGGTATCGCTACAAAATTCAAAAGCAGACAGGCCGAAGCCTGTGCTACTCAAACCGAGGCCGGCTCCGCGTTCTCGACTTTCACAGCCTTGTGCGACAAATTCTTTGCGCCGCGGCGGACAGCAATTAATTCAGCAGTAATACTGACAGCGATTTCCTCTGGAGTTAATGCACCGATGTCGAGCCCCACGGGGGCATGTACATTCGCGAATTTTTCGGGAGCGACGCCGTCTTTCTCCAGCGCTCGATAGACGGAGATGACTTTGCGTTTGCTGCCGATCATACCGATATAGCGCGGCGAGGTGCCGACGGCCCAGCCGAGCACGCGCATGTCGTCCTTGTGGCCGCGCGTGACGATCACAATGTAGGTTGCGGCGGTGGGCTTGATCGTTTCAAACGCTTCCTCGAAGCTGGTAAAAATCTCGTGCGCCATCGGAAAGCGTTCCTGATTGGCGAACGATTCGCGGTCGTCGATGACGCCGACGGCGAAGCCGGCCGTTTGCGCTGCATTGGCCAGCGCGATGGAGACGTGGCCGCCGCCGAAAATGTAAAGCACGGGCTGCGGCAGGATCGGCTCGACGAAAATTTCCAAAGTGCCTCCGCAAATCAATCCGTTGTCGTAATTGGCTTCGTTGTTCAGGCTGAACGTCATCTTGCGGGGCGCTTCCGCGCTCATCACTTCTTTCGCCGCGGCCCACACTTCGGCCTCGACGCAGCCTCCGCCTATCGTTCCGGCAATCGAACCATCCTCGCGGACGAGCATGCGCGAGCTTTCATAGCTCGGAATTGAGCCGTTGGTGTGGACGATGGTGGCCAACGCTCCGCGTTTTCCGGCTCGCCGGAGCTTGATTACCTCTTCGAACAGGTCCATAGGGAAGCCCTGAAAGTAGGGTACGGCGGGTGTTTCCGTGTGTCAACCGGAGACGATGTGCTTTTGTGCAGTCCCAATCGTATTCAGCCTGTGCTATTCGGAAGCAGTCCCACCGGTCACTCGCGAACGCGCAGTTTCCCTCGATCCGGTCGCGGGAACTAGCTTGCCAACTTTCCCTAAACCATAGGGAGGCATGCCGCTGTACACGGTTTCGTACTGGCCAGGTTTGATGAAGTAGGTTTCGTGCCAAATGCCGACGTCTTCCCGACTCTTTCCGACGCGGCGGTTGAAATCGACCCAGGCGGGCCAGTGGGTTTTATCTTGCGCGCGGGCATAGGTTTCCAGGTCCTTGAAGGATCGCCAGTACTGCACTATCGTGGTGCCACTGCCAATATGTCCCAGGAATCCGGATTCGGGATGGGCTTTGAGTTCCTTCATCATTTTCGGCATGGCGAGTAATACGGGAAGCCATTTGTGAATCTTCCAGAGTTTATTGATTCTCATGCCGATTAGAAAGACGACAAACTCGCCGTCCATCTCCGCTGTCATGCGGGAACCGATTACCTTTGCCATAAGACCTCGCTTCGACCTCGGATTTCCATCGCGCGATTTTGAATTAAGAATCGTACGCTTCCGATTCCTTCGCCGCAACCGGTTGATGAGTGTCACATCCAAGTCACGGCGCGGTTTCGCAAGTGGCATGGAAGAGCCAAGTATGAGAAAATAGTGGGGGAAGATTGCACCTGAAGGATTAGGGACCCATGAGCACATCAATCGCCAGGAATGTTACCCTCGAAAAGCCGGACGATTTCGGCAAGCTTCTGCAGGACGAAGGAATCATTTTCACGCAACTGGATAAGGCCGTGAACTGGGCGCGGAAGAGTTCGATCTGGCCTCTCGGCTTCGGCCTGGCCTGTTGCGCGATTGAGATGATGTCGATGGCGGCTGCACGGTTTGACGTTGCTCGTTTTGGATCGGAAGTATTTCGCCCGTCGCCCCGGCAGGCGGACTTGATGATCATCGCGGGCCGGGTCTCGCAGAAGATGGCGCCGGTGATCAAGCAGCTACACACGCAGATGCCGGAGCCCAAATGGGTGATTTCGATGGGTGCGTGCGCCACATCGGGCGGCGTGTTCAATAATTATGCGATTGTGCAGGGCGTGAACCAGGTGATTCCGGTGGATATTTACGTGCCGGGGTGCCCGCCCCGGCCTGAGGCGCTGCTCTATGCCATCCTTCAGTTGCAGGAAAAAATCACCAATGAGCGCGGCAGCTTCAAGCGCGCTCTCAACATCGCCTGAGACTTCAAACTTACTAATCGCGTCTGTGCGTAAACCATCCGATTCCGATTCGCACCTGCACGGTATTGACGCCGGGGTTGAGCGCGGTTAGCCCTGCGTTGGAAATGTGCATGAACCGCACGTCCGCGGTCCAGACAGCCTTTTTCGTTAAAAATTGCAGTCCTACGCCGCCGCTGGATGCGAAGTTTATACGCGAAGCCCCGGGGGAAACCGTCTGGTTTGTGTACAGGGTTCCGCCACTAAGTTCCGCGTAGGGCACGATGCGTTTGTGCGTATCAAAATTCCACTTTAGGCCCAGCGGATTCAATGCCGCGCCATAGGCAGTATTGATGGGCTGAAAAACGACAAAAACAGGAACGACATCGACAACATATTCGAATCGACCACGAAGCGGGCCTGGTCCATGAGGCCCGGTCAGAATCCACCCGTACCGTATGCCGAGTGTAGAGACGCCGGTGTGCAGCGCGATACCCTTCACGCCATATCCGCCCCCGCTCCAGAATTGCAATTCGCGACCGTTATTTTGCGGGCCTTCCTGGGCATGTGCGAGCGGAAGAAACCCCAGTAGGAGAATCCCGAGCACGAGGGCGCGAACGCGAGGCGGATTCATCAAGTTGGATTCTCTCTGACCAAACCTTCTTGACACAAACTCAAATAGAAAAACGATAGGATAACTAACTCGAATAGTCCTATCTGTTAAGGTTTGATGTCAGACACTTTATTTGGATACAGGAAATGGAGGGGAAATTATTTCCGCCGTCGAGCCTGAGGCATCGAGACGAGTTCCGATAGCGGAGTGTTCACGGCGAACGTAGCCCAGGCCAATCGAATAACCAAGCGAGGGTGAGATTGCCGTGCTTGTAACATAGCCAACTTCAGCGCCGGCGGATGTCATTGGAATCAGTAGCTTTGTCCCGTCCGGCGGCGGTTCGGGCGCGAGAAATTTCAGTTCCGTGAGCCGCCGATTGGCATGGCCGCGTGAACGGACCCGTTCGACGATTTCCTGCCCGGTGTAGCAACCTTTTTCGTAGCTGATGTGGGAATTTTCGAGGCCCGCTTCGTGAGGGATGTTCTTGTCGCCGAAATCCACGCCAAACCAGGGCAATCCCCACTCGAGCCGAACCGAATTTAACCCTTCCATGCCAACCGCAGCGCCGGCTTGCTCGCGAACGCGGGCTTCCAATATCCGCCAGAGGGTGTGCAGATGTTCGAGAGGGGCGATGAGCATCGCCGAGGGAATGTCTCCCAGCGAGTGATGAACGATTCGGCAGGGAATCGACCCGATGGCAATTTCCACATGTCCCTGGAGAGGAATTTCGCTCAACGGAAAGCCGCAGATCTCGGAAAGTAGTTCACCGGTTCTGGGGCCAATCAGATCCACCGTCCCCAACGTGCCCGTGGCGTCTTCCAGGGTGACGTCGTCCATGATAATGAATTTTTCCAGGGTGGAAAATGTGCGCTCGCGCACCATGGCATGAGAAATGGCCAGGATGCTTTCCGGCAGCCGGAGAGTCTCAATTTCGGCGAGGATGTGGCCTTGCGGGGTCAGCAGCAGGCCGATGGCTCCCTGTCCCGGCTTCAGGTCGCGAACGTTCGAAGTCAACAGGGCATTCATGTAACGCTGCGCGTCCGGCCCCGACAAGGAAAAAATTGCGCGGTAATTGGTGTCCACCAGGGCCGCGGTTTCGCGCAATGCGCCGTATTCCTCTTGTAGAGCGCCGAAGCGTGCAGGTAAAATCGCGCCGAAATACTCACCGGATTCCGCACCCGCGGAGCGATGAAGATCCCGAAGTGGAGTTTCAATGGCCATACACAGCAATAGTACCAGACCGCGGGATGTGGTCTGTGTCTGGGAGCGCAGCCATTTTCGGCCTTGTAGTTTTTGTAAAAATTAAAAGATTAAAAGTAGCGAAACTTACGCGGGCGGGAGTGGCTGCATTACAACTCCCGACGGCGGCGCACCGTTCCATTATATAGTGAATGTCATGAACGAAGTGATCCACGAAATCATTCCTGTGGGTATGTTGCAGTGCAACTGCCACGTTGTCGGTGATCCTGGCACGCGCGACGCCATTGTCATCGATCCGGGCGACGATGCCGAACGGATATTAAAAATTGTCGAGCGGCACGGACTGAGAGTCAGCGCGATCGTCATCACGCATTCGCATATCGATCATGTCGTGGGATTGCACCGCGTTCATCAGGCGACGGGCGCTCCTGTCTATATGCACGGTGAAGATCTGGGGCTTTATCGGATGCTGGATTCGCAAGCGGCCTGGCTCGGGTGGAAGACGCCACAGACGGTGCAAGTGGATCGGTTGCTCAAGGAGGGCGATATCGTTCGCTGGGGGCCGTACCATGTGCAGGTCCTGCACACGCCGGGACACACGAAGGGCAGCATCTGCCTTTACATGCCTTCGGATATTTCCGAGATTCAGACAGATGCGGCAGCGGCGGTAGAGCCCGTCGAACCGCGGCATGGGAAACTTTTCGCGGGAGACACGCTGTTTGCCGGAAGCATTGGCCGGACGGATTTGTGGGGAGGCTCGTTCGAAGAGATTATCCGTTCGCTGAAAGGGAAGGTGCTCGAACTTCCCGACGACACAGTTGTCTATCCCGGCCACGGGCATGAAACGACGATCGGGCAGGAACGCGAAACGAACCCTTTTCTGATTGAAAATTGAGGGCGGAGTCCCGGCGGCCGCCGCGTTCTCTGTGGTCTCCGCGCCCGCTATATTAAAAGTGTGTTAAAAGCCATTTCCTGAGTCCCACGTCCATCCTATGCCACAAGATTCCAACGCCTAGTTCGCCCGCAGACGGTTCTCGCGCTCGGTCCGCAAATCTTCCATCACGCTCTGGATCAGTTCCTTGGCTTTGCGCAGCTCTTCCGTGATGATCTGAATGTCCATGGTCGGCTTGGCCGCGTCGCGCTGGCTGTGGCAGTACACGCCGTGCTGGCCGACGAGGACCATCGCGTTGGTGAGGCGGTCGAGTGTCACGGCGAGCCGTCCGCGATGGGCCCCGAGCATTTGTTCGTAGTGTTCGATTTCATCCTTGTGATCGTCAAACGCCGACATCGGTTTTCTCCCGCCGCCAGGCTGGCTGATTCTTTTCCATCTCCAAGGTACGCGACATTTTTCCGGTCTGCAATCGCAGGGAGTCAGTCGCGCGGGCGTCTCGCCCGAGGGTTTTATCTCCCGTACTGTCACCGGCAATATTTACGGAATGATTAAACATAAATCGCGAGTCCTGTTTGCCTCGGGACAAGCGGGACGCCCGCGCCACAATCCAATCCGATCGGGCAAAAAAACCTGTTGCGCGGATGGAACCTCCGTTGCGGCGGAAACTTTACACCCGAGTTAACCGGTCCGATAATTCGAGATGACTTACGAGCCCATCCACGAGCGGTTTGAAGCTGCGGGGCCTGACGGCGCCCGGCTCGTGGTTGAGTTTATGCGTGCAGGGTTTTTGGCGCAGGGGGACCGGCCAGAACTATTCTTCTTTCGAGTGAATGGAGAAGAAACCGTGGTTGGTATTTCCGGCATGGGCCTGACCCGCTTTGAGCGCGGGCGGCGCCGATTAACGCGCGAGCAGAAGATTGATGTCGCTGGGCGATGGCTGAAGCGGCAGTTGGAAGTTGGTTCGGCACTAGATTCTAGGAGCTTGTACATCCAAGACGATGAGCTGGCAAATCTGGCAGTCGAACTCAATCTTACTGAGTGAGGTAGCAATGAGACGCTCCGATTTGGTGCAGACGCCAAGTAAAGGCGCCACCCCGCGAACCACGCAGATCGTTTTCGGGGAACGGCAACACCTTCTTCGCGTTCTGGATTCGCTGGAGACCACGGCCGTGCCGCAGGCGCGCTTGAATCAGGAGCGCCGAGTGATCGAGGAGTTGATCCACGAACGGACCCGCGAGCTGAACCACATCAATTCTTCGTGGGATGAGAAAGTCGGACTGGTTCTAAACGCGGAGTCGAAAGCCGAAATGCTCGACAAGCTGGCGCGCGAAGCGCCGGAATCGGATTTTTATCTTCTGCGCCTGATCAGCGAGCATCCGAAAGTGAATTCCAAAACGCTGGGCAAGCTTGCAAAACATCCCTACGCCGCGATTCGTGAAAATGTCGCGCGCCATCCGAACGCCGATCCCGTCACCCTCGCGTGGCTTTCGCGCGACCGCAGCCAGCCGCTGTGGTATCTGGTGGCCTTCAATCCCAACACCCCGGCTGTACTGCGCCGTAAGCTGCAAGACCGCCTGCGCAAGCTGGGGCAGAGCACGCCGAGTAAATAATCGCTTTTTCAGAGAAACATTAATGGTTACTATGCTTGGCGCTTAAATATCTTTCCATCGATTTCTTGTACGTATCGTCCTCCGGATTTTTCGCCAGCGCTTTTTCTTCCGTTTCGATTGCCAGGTCGGTTTGTCCATTCGCAAAATATGCTGCGGCTAATGTGTCGAGGTAATCCGGATTGCTGCCGGAGGCAACGGCTTTTTGGGCGAGGGCTACCGCGGCTTCCGGATTCCGCACGACCGTGTTTCTCGAATTTGCCATGAGCAGGGCCAGGCTGTTCATGGCGGGCACGCTCTCCTGATCGACAGCTTTTCGATACCACTTCGCAGCTTCGATTTCGTCTGCCTGCACGCCGTCGCCGTTTTCGTAAAAGACTCCCAGGGCCAGCTGAGCGGCTGCCAGATTCAGGTCCGCAGCCTTATGCATCCAGCTCACAGCGTCTTTTCCGCTTCTGGGGACGCCCAGGCCCTGCGCATAAAGGACAGCGAGATTGTATTCGCTCTGTGCATCGCCCTGTTCGGCGGAGAGGCGCAGCCATCGGGCGGCTTCCATGTTGTCCGCCTCGACTCCCCGGCCCTTGAAATACATTTCCGCGAGATATCGCTGGCCGAGCGCGCTGTCCTGGTCGGCGGCCATGCGGAACCATTTCATGGCTTCCGCGTCGTCTTTGGCGACGCCGTCGCCGGTCAGGTAAATCACGCCCATTCGCACCTGCGCGTTCACGTCGCCCGCAAGAGCCGTCTGCCGCAGGTCGGAACGTGCTCGCTGTTTCGCGGTCATTTCAGGGGAAGATTGGGCGCGCACAAATCCAGCGGGGAGAAAGAATAATACGGCTACGATCGCAAGTTCGATCCGTCTCGTCATGATTCACCTGCTTGAAGGTTGAGCTTATCATTGTTGGGCGCTGGGACGCCTCTTTCCCGGTTGTGATTTGGGTCACGTCATCGCGTGACGCATTTCACTGAGACAATTGCTTAGAACTGGCAGCCTTTGAATGCAAGCCCGTCATGAATTGTTCGAGGCGGAGGAGGATATTATGGGAAGCGTATCGAACCTATTGACCTACCTGCTGTTGTTCAGCGGCGCCGTGACTGCGGTCCTGGTGGTCTTGGTGATTTACGGGAACGCGCTTGATTCGCGAGAGGACGAGGAAATTTATCTGAACAAGACGGAAGAAAAGGTAATGGCGGGCGATCAACCGGAGCTAATTGGCCGAATGAACCGGCTCTCTCGTGTCATTGTAGTGTTCGCGGTGATTTCGGGTATCGCCCTGGTGGCAAGCGCGGGCGTGTGGGTCTACATAGGCCTCTACAAGTCGTAACGGATGCGACGAATTGTTGATAGGGCGGCGGCGAAAATTTGGGCATAGATGGAGTGGAATATGGAGTTCGGGATTGCCGCCGCCCTGAAATTGTTCGAACACCCTCCCGCTCGAGATATCCAACGGAAGGGTGCGGGTTAGATTGTTTTTGTTTGTCCCCCGTCCAGATCAATCATTGAGCCTTGCAAGAACCGCGATTGCGGCGAAAGGATAAACGCCGCGAGGTTCGCCACGTCTTCCGGCTCGCCGAGCCGCACGATATTCGCCTTGCGAATCATCTCCTGCATCGCGGTTCCCAGGCCGACGCCCTGTTTCGCGGCCTCCGCTTCGGCATTCTTGTAGAACCGGTCGGTGCGGATTCGTCCCGGATTGATCGCATTCACCTGCACGCCGTCGCGAACCCCAATATCCGCCAGGGCCTTGGTGAACGACAGGCACGCGCCATTTACCGAGCCGCCCAGCGTGAATTCCGGCCCAGGCGTGCGCCCTCCCGCTCCGACGATATTCAGCACGGAGCCTCTGCGCGCTTTCAGGTGAGGCCAGGCCTCGCGCGTCAGCCTCACCGCGCCGAAAAATTTCAGCGCGAAGCCATCCTGAAAATCGGCGTCGGTGAGTTGGAAGAAGTCGCCCCGTTTTGTCGCTCCGGCGTTGTTGACCACGGCGTCAATCCCGCCGAACGCATCGAGCGCGGTTTTGACGATCGATGAGGGAGATCCCGCATCTCTCAAATCGATCGCGAAAGGGAGCGCTTTGCCGCCGAACGACTCGATTTCGGCGGCCACTTTGATCAGATCGGCCTCTGTGCGAGCCGTCAGGAGAATCGCGGCGCCTTCCTGGGCCAGCCTGAAGGCAATCGCTCTTCCAATGCCGCGACTCGCTCCGGTGACGATGATTATTTTTCCTTGCAGCGTTTTCCCGTCCGACATCGGGTCTGCCTCCGCTATTCTTGTAATGGTTGTCCGGTCCAAAAGCAAATCTGGTTTTCTTAGTAGCACGGGCTTCCGCCTGTTGGGTTTAGAGGATGGCGTGATGGAAAATCAAGACCGAACAGCCCGAAGCCTACTCCACAGAAGGCAAATTCGCTCTTTGCCTGCCAAAACTGTAAAATAAATCGATCGAAACAAGGACTCGAAATGCCTCCAGAGGCGAACACTAGAAACCACTGTTTTGGCTGCGGCCCCGCGAATACGCAGGGGATGCACCTGTTATTCGAGCAAGACGACGAGCGTCGGAGAATCGTCGGGAGATTCAGCCTGGGCGAGGCATTTCAGGGGGGCGCGGGTTTCATTCACGGGGGCATCATCGCGCTTGTTCTCGACGAAGTCATGAGCAAGGTGACACGTTTCAGCGCCGAGCACGCCGTCACGGCGGAATTGCGCGTCGAGTACAAGAAGCCGATCCGTGTTAATACCGAGATACTCGTCGAGGGTTTTCTTGCACGCCGCGACGGGCGTCAGTTGTATCATGAAGGAGAGATTCGCAACGCAGCAGGGGAATTGCTCGCGCGCGGCGAGGGACGGTTTGTTGTCATCGACCGGGAAACATTTGCCGCGAGTTGAGCGGCGCGGAATGTCGTACGCTCAAAATAGGAACGAAGAACATTCGATTCGATGAATTTGGACGAGGAGACGTAAATGAGCGCACCGCAGGGAAGTAACGGGAATCATTCGAGCGATTATTCAAACGATCAGTGGCGCGTGAAGGTTGGCCTTGCGGAAATGCTCAAGGGCGGCGTGATCATGGACGTCACCAACGCCGGGCAGGCCCGCATCGCCGAAGACGCCGGGGCGTGCGCCGTGATGGCGCTGGAGCGCGTGCCTTCCGATATTCGCAAGGAGGGCGGCGTGGCGCGAATGGCTTCGCCGAAAATTATCCGCGAGATTATGGATACGGTGAGCATCCCGGTAATGGCCAAAGTGCGCATCGGGCATTTCGCCGAAGCCATGGTGCTCGAAGCGCTGGAAGTCGATTTCATCGACGAGAGCGAAGTGCTGACTCCGGCCGACGACGAAAATCATGTGTGGAAGCACGACTTCAAAGTTCCGTTTGTGTGCGGCGCGCGCAATCTGGGCGAAGCGCTGCGGCGCATTGCCGAAGGCGCGGCGATGATTCGCACCAAGGGCGAGGCCGGTTCCGGCAACGTCGTCGAAGCCGTGCGGCACATGCGTACGATTACAAGTGAAATGCGCAGGTTGACCACGTTGCGCGGCGATGAGCTGATGCATGTCGCGAAGGAACTGGGCGCTCCGCTCGATCTGGTGCGCGAAATTGCCCGCACCGGAAAACTTCCCGTACCGAATTTTTCCGCCGGAGGAATCGCGACGCCGGCCGATGCGGCCCTTGTTCGTTTTCTAGGAGCCGAAACGGTATTCGTCGGCTCGGGGATTTTCAAATCCAGCGATCCTGAAAAGCGCGCCAAGGCCATTGTGAAAGCAACCACACATTATCAGGATGCCAAAGTGGTTCTCGAAGCCTCCGAAGAACTGGGCGAAGCGATGAAAGGCCTCGACATCCGCCAGATCGAAGAAAAGGATCTGCTTCAGACGCGCGGGTGGTAGCTGGAAATCCCGTTGCCATATCAGCGTGGCGCGTTCCCTCATCTGCGGCTTTGACGGCGTCATTTCGAAGAGCAAAACGGCGAGGAATCACTCTCCGATGTTGCGCCAAAGGGGAGAGACAATCCTCGTCGCTTCGCTCCCGCCAATGACGACCTTTTTTTGTGGGGCGGTAAACCGGCCGCGATTGTGAAAGTAAAGAACAAATGAAAATCGGAATCCTGGCTGTGCAAGGAGATTTTGAAGCGCATGCTGCGACACTCGCTCGTATGGGTGTTGCCTATACGTTCGTCCGCAAACCTGCCGATCTCGATGGCGTCGATGCCGTGATATTGCCGGGCGGCGAAAGCACGACGCAGTGGAAGTTTCTCGTCGAAGAAAGGCTCGATAAGAGTTTGCGCGAATTTGGCACGAGTGGCGGCGCGATCTTTGGCACTTGCGCCGGAGCCATTTTACTGGCGCGGGAAGTTCATAATCCTGAGCAGAAATCATTGGGCCTCGCCGATATTGAGGTGATTCGCAACGCCTACGGCAGGCAGCTTGCCAGCGAAGTTCGACACGAAAATACTGCGATTTCTTCCGCTCCCATCGAGATGGTTTTCATTCGCGCTCCGATTATCGATCGAGTGGGGCAGGGCGTTGAAATTCTCGCTGCTTCCGAAGGGCAGCCCGTGCTGATCCGCCAGGGACAAATACTGATTGCGACGTTTCATCCGGAACTTACTAGCGATTCGACGGTGCATGAATATTTTGTACGGATGGCGATGAAAGATGCCGCCGATCCGAATTTAGCAACCTCAAGTGGGGAGCGCTTTTAGTAGGACAGGCTTCAGCCTTTCTGCATTTGATCTTCGTGGATTTATCAGAGGTCAGAATAAGACAGGCTGAGGCCTGTCCTACTGGAAAAACCATATGCCCACCCGGACCAAAGTTCTGTTCCTCTGCGTCGGGAACGCGTGCCGCAGCCAGATGGCCGAGGCGATCGCGAAGCAGTCCGCCGCGGACGTGATCGAGCCGTCGAGCGCGGGGCTGGTTGCTTTCGGAGAAATTCCAGCTTCCACACTGGTCGTGCTCAGCGAACGTGGCTATTCAGCCGACGGCCAACATTCGAAGACGCTGCGTTCCGATCACATGGCCGGTACGGATTTGCTGATCAATATGACGGGCCGGGCCAGCGCCGCGATTTTCGACAATCCTACGCCCCCGGCGGAAGATTGGGACGTGGGCGATCCGTTCGGATTTCAGCTTCCGGTATATCGAAAAATTCGCGATGAAATCGAAAGGCGCGTCGAGGATCTGGCGCGCCGGCTGCGGGAAAAGGTAAACTCAGCGGGCAACGCGCCGCCCGGAGACGAAGGAGACTGATGCCGCGTGAAAAAACCAGCGTGTCGCGCGAAGACTACCTGAAAGCGATCTGGGAGATCGTGCAGGAAGAGCAAGAGCCGATTGCCGCGCGCCTGGCCGAAGAGTTGGGCGTCACGCCGCCGGCCGTCACCGCTGCCCTGAAGCGCCTGACTCGCGACGGATTGCTCGTCGTGGGCCGCGATGGGAGGATCGCGCTCACACGTAAGGGAAGCGTCCTCGCCGACCGGCTGGCGATGCGCCATCAGCTTGCGGAAAAGCTGCTCACGGAAGTCATCGGCCTCGATTGGACACGCGCGCACGATGAAGCCGAGCGCCTCGAGCACGGAATTTCTCCCGAAGTCGAAAAGCTGCTCCTCGCGCGATTTGGCGCCGAAGGGTTCTGTCCGCACGGCGTTCCGCTGCAAGGCGGTCTGGCCAAGCTGAGGCGCAAACACGGCGCCGTTCCTCTTTCGGATGTGGACGCGGGCCGAGCCGTCGAAATCCTATGTGTGTACGAGAAAGACCCGAAATTCCTCGAGTTTCTTGCAGGCCTTGCCATTCATCCCGGAGCGCGCGCCAAAATCCGCAAGCGCGAATACGACGAAACGATGACGATTGCCGTTGGGAGCCGCACGATCCACCTTGGTAAACCCGCAACGAGCCGGATTTGGGTGAAGGCGCTCGCGCAATAGCTGGTTTGGGTGTTGTAGCACAGCCACTCCCCGCTGTGTGATTTTCGCAGTGTGAAGAATTCCAAAAACCGCACAGCCAGGAGTGGCTGTGCCACCAAAACCTCGCGCTTGAATTTTTAACAACAGGGGAGTAGCTTGAATCTCACCACACTGAACCCCCTGGTTTTTCCTGACGACCAGAGGTGCAGTCAAAACGCATCTGCTCATTGGATCGCCGAGAAGGAGAGTAAACGATGGCAACGACAGCTTCCGCACCGCTGCTGGACCAGAACGTCGCGGGTTTCATCGCGCGAACACACAAAAATTTGATTAATGGGAAGTGGGTGGACGCCGCTTCCGGGAAATCGTTTCCGACATTCAATCCAGCGACGGGCGACGTTTTGTCGCGCGTTGCCGAGGGGGACAAGGAAGACATCGACCGCGCGGTGAAAGCGGCCCGCGCCGCATTCGAAACCGGCCCGTGGTCCACGCTGACGCCGTCCGAGCGCGGCAAGATGATTTGGAAGATTGGAGATTTGATCGAGAAGCATCTGGAAGAATTTGCGCAACTCGAATCGCTCGACAACGGAAAGCCTCTCACCGTCGCCCGCGTGGCCGATGTGCCACTGGCCGCCGATCTGTTCCGCTACATGGCGGGATGGGCCACGAAGATTGAAGGGAACACGATTCCGATTTCCTCGGGCGGCGGAAAAACGCAATTTTTGGCGTACACGATTCGAGAGCCTATCGGCGTTGTCGGGCAGATTATTCCTTGGAATTTTCCGCTGTTGATGGCGGCGTGGAAACTTGGTCCGGCGCTTGCTACGGGCTGCACCGTAGTGCTGAAGCCGGCGGAGCAGACGCCTCTCACCGCTCTTCTGCTTGGCGAATTGATTCGCGAAGCCGGCATCCCCGACGGCGTCGTGAATATCGTGACAGGTTTCGGAGAGACGGCCGGAGCTGCCTTAAGCGCGCACCCCGACGTTGACAAGGTTGCGTTCACGGGTTCCACCGAAGTTGGCAAGTTGATCCTCCAGGCCGCCTCGGGCAATCTGAAGAAAGTTTCGCTGGAGCTGGGCGGAAAATCGCCAAACATCGTACTGGGCGATGCCGATGTGGAAGCGACGATTCCCGGAGCCGCCAGCGCCATTTTCTTCAATCATGGTCAGTGCTGCTGCGCGGGCTCGCGGCTTTACGTCGAGAGCGGCATTTTCGATCGGGTTGTGGACGGCGTCGCGCAAATGGCAAGCAATATTCGCATAGGTCCGGGCATGGACCCGTCGAGCGACATGGGGCCGCTTGTTTCCGAAGAACAGATGAACCGCGTTTGCGGCTATCTAGAATCCGGGATTTCCGAGGGCGCGAAGGCTGTCACCGGAGGATCGCGGTCCGGGGACAAGGGCTACTTCGTGAAACCTACTGTGCTGGTGAATACGAACGAAAACATGAAAGTGGTGCAGGAAGAAATTTTCGGTCCCGTCGTTACGGCGATTCCTTTCCGCAACATTGAGGAAATTGCCGCGAAGGCGAACAACTCGATCTACGGTCTGGCGGCCGGTGTGTGGACTAGCGACATCAAGAAAGCGCACAGAATTGCGAGCCTGCTCCGCGCCGGAACCGTGTGGATCAATTGCTACAACGTGTTTGACGCCGCCCTTCCGTTCGGAGGTTACAAGCAATCCGGTTGGGGCCGCGAGATGGGCCATGAAGTCCTCGAGCAATACACCGAGGTCAAGGCCGTCTGCACGCCGATTTCGTAGATTTGGGAGGGACAGGCTTCGGCCACTCTCTATTTGACTTCTGTGGAGATGGCACGAAAGTCAAAAGAAGACTGGCTGAAACCTGTCCTTCTAAAGCCATCTCCACCCGAAGGTCGAGTTGCGATACCGTGTTGTTCACCGCTTTCCGCTACTACTGGATCACAGCCAAAGACTATCGCCTGCGCCCGTGGGCCAGTCCTTATATCCGTTGGCGCCTTGAAACATTTTATGGCGGCGATATGCACGCGCTGGGCCCCGGCAAATTCTTTCGCCTGATGTGGCGCGGGCGCTCTCGATTCAAGACTTTTCTTGCGTGGACGGCTGAGCGCCGGCGTGTCCAGAATGGAAACCCGCCGTAATCGCCTAGTTCTTCCCGGGTGTATACTCCAATTAGGAGAGAAGCATCCCTTCCGCAAGCCGCCATGCAGGAATTGAAATTATTTCAGAAGACAGACTCGTTGCACGAAGGGCGCTGGTGGGAGCCCATGTCCGATGGGCGCGTGCATTGCTATCTGTGTCCGCGGCACTGTCATATCGGGGAAGGGCAGGCGGGGTTCTGTTTCATTCGCGTGAATCAGGGAGGAACGCTTTATTCCCTCGGCTACGCTTCCCCTGCGGCGATGCAGATCGATCCGATCGAAAAGAAACCGCTGAATCATTTTTTGCCCGGCACGCGCGTGTTTTCACTGGGCACGGCGGGCTGCAACATGGGCTGCTTCTTCTGCCAGAATTGGGATATTTCAAAATCGACATCCGACCAGGTTCGCTCGACGCACGTTCCCCCGGAAGATATTGTGGCGCTGGCGGTCAGCAACGGTTGCCCGTCCATTGCGTTCACGTATAACGAGCCTACAATCTGGGGCGAATACGTCGTCGACATCTGCCATGCGGCTCGGGCGGCGGGAATTAAGACCGTGATGGTCACGAACGGGTACGTGACGCGCGAGGCCTTCCACGATATTTACAATCATGTGGACGCGGCCAATGTGGACTTGAAGGCATTCACTGAAACTTTTTATGGGCGAGTGACCCTGACTCACCTGCAGCCGGTATTGGAAATGCTTACCTGGCTGAAGCGGGAAACAAGCGTCTGGTTTGAAATTACGAATCTACTGATCCCCACTCTGAATGACGATCCGCAGGAGATCCGCAGGATGGCGGACTGGATAATCGAACACCTTGGCCCCGATGTTCCGCTGCATTTCACGGCATTTCATCCCGATTTCAAGCTGCAGGACAAGCCGCGCACGCCTCCTGAAACTCTTGATGCAGCGCGGCGGATTGCGCTGGAGGCGGGGATACATTACGTCTATGAAGGAAATATCCACAGCGAGGCGGCCCATTCGTATTGTCCGGGATGCGGAAAAATTGTGGTCCGGCGATCCTGGCACGATGTTTTGGAAATATCGCTTCACGCCGGGGCTTGTTCATCTTGTGGCTATGCGATCCCGGGGCGGTGGAACAATCCGCGCGGCGCTCCGGATACTGAGATACTGCGCGCCTCGGACAAAGCGGCGCGCAAGTACGACATTCTCAATTTCTGAGTAGCACAGGCTTCAGTGGACTTTTGAATTCTGCTTACATTGCAAAAATCAAACCCCACAGGCTGAAGTGTAAAGTTCCAGGACATACCTTACACTTTGTTATCAGGACATCCTTTACACTTTTAGGTCAGCGCTGCCAGCGGTCCACCGCGGTGGACCGCTGGCAGCGCTGGTCGAGTTCGCGCACTAGGCTGCGGCAGTAGTACACCAGAATCCGCTGCTCGATGCGGATTATCCGCACCCATTCTCTTGCCAGCGCCCGGCTGATTCCCCAACTGCGTCCTCCCACTTGTAGCCGTCCTTGCCCGGTCAGCTGCCGCACTTCCGCTCCCGCTTCATATTCCCACGCCGCTGGTTTTACCTGATAGCGCCTTTCGCTCTTGCTCCACACCGACGCCGGCGTTCTCATCGACAGCGCTTCGTGCGGCCGCACCTGGTTGTACTCTTCGCGAAATTCGTCCAGCCACTGTTGCTGCGGCGGACCCGCGGGCCATCCCCGTCGCCTTCTCGCCGCTTCCAACGATCCATGGAATCGTTCCACTTTCCCCTGCGTCTCCGGATGCCGATACCCGCTCAGGTACAACCCAATTCCTTGTTTCATCAACCACACCGTCAGCCACGTCCATCCCGCCGCCGCTTGCATGTTCCACCACGGCGTCCCGTGATCCATCAACATCGCTTCCGGCACTCCGCACCGCTCAAAGGCCTCTTCCAGCCGCTCCTGCACTGGCTTTGCTTGCGTCGATCCGGTTTGCTGCAGCGTGATCGCGTACCGGCTGTGATCGTCCAGCACCGACAGCGGTCCCATCGGCGCATTCCATCCCACTGGCCCTTTGAAATCCATTTGCCACAGCTGATTCGGCGCCGCCCGCTCAAAGCGCTTCTTCGCCGTCCGGTGCCGATCCTGCTCCCGCACAAGATCGCGCCGCAATAAAATCCGATGGATCGTGATCACTGGCAGCTTCACCGCTTCCTGCTCCAACAGCACTCGCAACTTCCGCGCTCCCCAATCCGGCCGCTGCTTGCGCAACTCCACCACTCGTTGCTCAATCCCCTCCACCGTTTGACTTGGACTATGCACCGGTCGCCGGCTCTTCTCCACCACCGCGCTCATCCCTCCCTTGTCGAATCGTCGTAACCACTCATATCCGGTCGGCCGCGAGATCTCAAATTCCTCGCACAACTGCTGCATCGTCTTCTCCCGCCGATGCGCCAATACTACGAATTCCATTCGTCGTTCCTTTTTGTTCACTGTTCCCCACGCCATCCTCGCCCTCGTCCGAGGGCTCATTCCTTCTCTCGCCCCTCGTCAACTGCCTCGGCGAGTGTAAAGGATGTCCTGATAACATACTGTAAAGGATGTCATGAGACTGAACACTGAAGCCTGTGCTACTAAAACCTCTGCTCAATTGGAATTGAGCCTAACGCTTGCCCGGCATCGGCATATTCATGGGCATTGTGGAATCGCGGTCCATGGAAGGCATACCGGCAAGATAGGCGTACATCCAAAGCTGCCATTTCCGGTCAAGTTCAAGTGGTGTGGTGCCCAAAGCGCTGGAGACGCCTTGAACCGTGGGTTTTATCAAGTTTGCGGAGTACAGTTTATGTACCTCGGCCGTGCCGCCGAGTTCCTCAATTTCGCCGATCCATGCGGCGCCGAGCACGGCAAGGTCTTCGGCAGAAAAGCGCCCGCCAGGATTTTCGCTAAGCAATGATTCGACTTTTTGGTGGCCGAGCCTTTGCTCGATTTCAGCCGCAGCGATTCCCAATTCCTTTCCATCGCGTTCACCCACCAGCCAGATCGAGACCCATTGTCCGATGCGTGAATTTCCACGTTTGCCCCAGGCAATTTGCAGGAGCGCCTCCGCGTCCGCGGCCGGATCGAGTAGGGGCGTCCGGCCGTCCAGTTTTGTGCGAATCTTTGATCCCGATACGGCGTAAGGTTTGGGTGTGCTCGCCGTCTCCACCGGGATGGGCATATCGGTATCGAAGAAGATCTGGATTTCCGCGTTGGAGTCGGCGTCGCCGAGTTTCCGGTCGAGCGCGTTGAAGACGGACTCTCGCTGCATGGCGAATTGAGTCATCATTTCCTGGGATAGGGCGCCCGGAAGGCAATAAATGACGTAATGCGCCGAAGTGACGTGCTGCATGAAAGATTCGCGGACGAACCGGCGCAACACGCGGCCGTAGAAGCCGAAAAGCGCCACAAGAAAAACGGACACGAGCATTAGCAGAACCGTCGCTCTTGTAACGCCGCGCCCGGAAGTCGTGTGCGGCTTCATGCGCGGCCTTAGTTAGTTCTCTTCGGGGACGAGGCGTTTGTGTTTTCCGCAGCGAAATACCTGCCCAGATCGACATCGGGAAATCCGCGATTGTTCAGGTGAATGGCGAGCTTGGACGCGGAAATCGTCCCGCTCTTCAAGACCGTGCGGATGGATTCGAAAACGACCTGGTCCTCGGGCACGAGGAATTTGTGGCCTTCGAGAGATTTTAAAAGATTCTCGCTCAGCCGGGAGCTCATCGTTTCGTCGCAGAGCGCGCGCAGCGCCCGGAGTTCCGCGGACAGCTGTGTTTCGCGCTTCATTCCGTATATGCCATAAAGATAAATTATTCCTTTAGTTCAAAAATATTCCCGGGGGCGAGTGCCGCCCGTTGAGGCAACTATAGTATTCCGGGGAGAGAAATGCAAAGCGCGATTCGTTACCGCGAGGTGTCCTTCGCTGGGGATTTTCCCCGGAGGCGCAATGCGCCCGCTTTGGCGATTGGATCCGAAGGGTCCATTTCCAGGCCGCTTTCAAATTCGTTCAGCGCATCCCCTGGGCGGCCGGTGGCTTCCAGGACTTGACCGAGGCCGATATGTGCGTGGCTGTCAAAGGGATTGATTTTGAGCGCGGACCGAAAAGAGCTTTCGGCGCGGGGGAAATCCCTCCAGGCGAGAAAAATATCGCCCAACTGATTGTACGCCTCCATGCTCGGGTCGGCATCGATGGAGCGATCGTATTCAGCGCGCGAAGCTTCGAGCCGGCCCGCGTCATATAAAAACTTGCCGTAACTATTGTGCACACGGGTGGAGAGGGGAGCGATCGTCTCGGCAATCCTGTACTGCCACTCCGCTTCGGAGTCGCGTCCCATGAGGGCAAGCGTTTCCGCCAGATTGGAATGCCCAATCGCGTACACCGGGCGCGCTCTCAGCGCCCTCCGGGAATAGTCCACCGATTCGATGTACCGGTGTTCCCGCTGTCGGACAATCGACATATTATCCAGAGCGAAAACGTTTGTTGGCCCGAAAGAAAGCGCCTCCAGATATTCCCGCTCCGCATTTTCCTTGTCGCCGCGGTTGAAATAAATGGCTCCAAGATTGGAATGAATCAGGCTCGCATCGCCCTGAGCCTCAATGGCCTGCTGAAACAAGACTTCATCGGAGCGCCAGTCGCGATTGCGCCGGACCGTCTTTACCGCAAAAAGAAACGCGACGATCCCGACGATTACCGGCACGGCGCGAGCCAGCGGCCTGAGATATTCAGGTTCTTTAACGTTCCAAAGTTTCACCGTGCCGTATCCCGCGAGCCAGCAGAATCCCACGGAGGGCAGATAGAGGTATCGTTCGGCAAAAACGCTCGCCGGCATCCATCGCGCGTTCAGCACCGGACCGAGCGGCAGGAAGATCCAGAGCAGGGCAAAGGAAAGGAGATGAACTTTTTTCCACAACGCGACGAAGAGAAGGGCGCAAACGGCTATTCCCGCGAGGCCGATCAGTACAGGCGTTTCCGTAAGGTGATGGCTCGGATGAAAGACGTAAAAGGCGGAAAGGTGCGCGGGCCAGATCAGTTTTCCGAGATAGCCTCCGATCAGGGCGATGGCGGACAACCCGGTGTCGTACCAGGATAGATTCGGTCGCGAGACGACGCTGGCGACGCCTCCCAGGACAATCGCACGGGCAACCAAATAGAGCGCGGCCATGCCCCACAAAGGGCCGACGCGAGAGACTTTTTCCTGCCAGGAAGTTGTTTCCCGGTCGTCGCGGTAGAAATATTCAAATAGAGTGACAAAGACCGGCAACGTCATGGCTTGTTCTTTGGAGAGCAATGCCAGCGCGAACATCGCGCACATTGCGAACCGCGCCCCGATCTTGTGTTCTTTCGCTTCGGGAAGTTTCAGGTACAGCAGGAACGTCGCCAGATAAAACAGCGCAAGCTCCAGATCGGTGACAGCGGCAATCCATGCGACGGATTCGGTGTGGATGGGATGCAGCGCGAATAATCCCGCGGCGAGGAACGCGACGCGTTCGTCGCTGAGCCGCCGCAAAATATAAAAAACCAGCCACACGACCACCCCATTCAGGACAAGATTCGCGAGATGGTAACTGAAGGGAATCGATCCTGCGATCTGATAGGTCAGCAAATATCCGAACGTCATCATGGGGCGAAAATAATTGGTCACGCCCTGGGCGCCCTGAAAGGACCAGACCGTGGTTGTGAAAATTTGCCGCAGATACTTGAAGGAATGGGCGTATGGATTCTGGACGACCTGAAATCCGTCGTCGTACACGAAGTCGTTAAAAAGCGTGTTTGCGTAGGGCAGAAAGGCGAGAAGAAAGAGAATGAGAAAGATGCCGGCTTCGCGGTTGCTTTCAGGCGAGATGCGTTGTTTTGCCCGGCCAAACATATTCCCGATGCTACCGGACAGGTGCAGCGGAAACCACAAGGTGAGAGGGGCGCGAGTGCCAGGATAGTCAGCCGTCCCTGCCAATTCATCGCAAAACCAGGCATTTCAACACAGAAGACGCGGTGGGCACAAAGAAAACTGCGCAACATTCGAACATTTGCCCGGAATTTGCCTTACCCTGTGTGTCTCTTTAGTCTTATCCGCCCTCTTTCACAAAGTTTTTCCGATGTCTCGTTCACACGTCGGCCCGGGGAATTGCTCCCAGCGAAGCAGAACTCACCAGCGCTGCGTATTTTGCAAACACTCCCGTTTTGTAGCGCGGCGCGGGCGCCCGCCATTTCGCAAGCCGCGCCTGAATTTCGGCGTCGCTTACTTCCAGACGAAGCGATTTCTTCTCAAGATCGAAGGTGATCTCGTCTCCTTCTTGCACGATGGCGATCGGTCCGCCGCGGGCCGCTTCCGGTGCGGCATGGCCGGCCATCAAACCGCGCGTCGCGCCGCTGAAGCGCCCATCGGTCAATAGGGCAACGTCTTCGCCCAATCCCTGACCAACCAGAGCCGCCGTAAGCCCGAGCATCTCGCGCATGCCGGGACCGCCGCGCGGTCCTTCATAACGGACAATGATGACGTCGCCTTTTTTGAATGATGCCTTTGACGGCGGCATCCATCGCGTCCTCTTCACGATCGAAAACGCGCGCGGGGCCTCGGTGGTAAGGCTGTTCGTGGCCGGAAGTTTTCACAACGCATCCTTCCGGCACCAGATTGCCTTTGAGGATCATCAGCCCGCCGGTTTTCTTCAGGGGGTGCGACAACGAGGCTACGACTTCCTGACCCTGCAATTCCTGGACGGCCATTGCTTCTTCATCGAGCGTCTTCAAGCTCGCCGTGATCTGTCCGCGATGGAGCAATCCTGCATCCAGCAGTCGCTTAGCGAGCAAAGCGGTCCCGCCCGCGTTGTACAAATCCACCGCTGTAAATCTTCCCCAGGGCTTCATATCGGCGAGCAGCGGAGTCTTCGCGCTGATGTCGCCGAATTCTTCGAGGTGCAATTCGATGTCGGCTTCATTTGCCATCGCCAGCAGATGTAACACGGCGTTCGTCGAGCCGCCTGTGGCGACCACGGCGGCAATTGCATTCTCGAATGCCTTGCGCGTGAGGATTGTTTTCGGAGTGATGCCCTGGCGAAGCAATTCCATTACAAGGACGCCGGAGCGATAGGCCGCATCGTCCTTGCGTGCGTCTGTTGCAGGCACGTTGCCAAGGCCCATGGGCGTCAGGCCGATAAATTCCAGGGCCATCGCCATTGTGTTCGCCGTGAATTGTCCGCCGCATGCGCCCGCGCCGGGACACGCCGCAATTTCAATTTCTTTTAAATCCGCGTCCGTCATTTTTCCGGCGGAGTGTGCGCCGACCGCTTCAAACACGTCCTGAATGGTAACGTCGCGTCCGCGAAACCGCCCGGGTTGAATGGAACCACCGTACAGCACCAGGCTCGGAAGATTCAATCGCGTCAGGCCCATCGCGGTCCCGGGTATAGTCTTGTCGCATCCGGCCAGCGCGATCATTGCGTCGAACATGTATCCTCGCCCGACGAGTTCAATCGAATCGGCGATGACTTCGCGGCTTACCAGCGAGGATTTCATTCCCTCGGTGCCCATGGCTTCGCCGTCGCTGATGGCAATGGTATTGAATTCCATTGGAGTGCCACCCGCGGCACGCACGCCTTCCTTCACTTTTTCCGCCAGGTGGCGCAGGTGCGAATTGCACGGCATGATTTCGATCCATGTATTCGCGATGCCGACCAGCGGCTTCGACATGTCGTCGTCGGTCATACCCACGGCGCGAAAGTAGGAACGCGCGGGCGCTCTCGAAGGGCCGTCGATGATGATCCTGCTGTGTTCTCTGAGACGCGAATCCATAATTCCTCCGAAAATAAACCGCTCAACCAGACGGATCGAATTCCCGACGGGAAAAATGCGGGAGGCTTCCTTATTACGACCCCAGTGAAGGCCATTTCAAGCGAACAACTGCGCGACGTTCTTGCCGCTTATCGGATACCCGAAAGATGCGTTATTCCGAGCGGAGCGAGGAAACCCTCTTTACTTTTTTCGGTTCCCGCAATGAAAGCGGATTTCCTCGCTCCGCTCGGATTGTTGACAGTGTGGGCCGGCGGCCTGTAGGCTCCTACGCCCCCTCGGCGATCACGCGGTTCTTCTTCATCCACGGCATCATCGAACGCAACTGCGCGCCGACGGTTTCGATCGGATGCTTCTTGCCCGCTTCGACCAGTTGATTGAAACGCGGCTTGCCGCTCGCCGCTTCGGCCATCCATTCCTTGGCAAATGCGCCGGACTGGATGTCCTTCAGGATGCCCTTCATGCGTTCCTTCGTGGCTGCGTCCACCACCACGGGACCGCGCGTCAAGTCGCCGTACTCGGCCGTGTTCGAAATCGAATAGCGCATCTCGGAGATCCCGCCTTCATAGATCAGGTCCACGATCAGCTTCATCTCATGGCAACATTCGAAATAGGCCATCTCGGGCGCGTAGCCCGCTTCCACCAGCGTTTCGAATCCCGCCTTGATCAACGAAGTCAGGCCGCCGCACAGCACGGATTGTTCGCCGAACAGATCGGTCTCGGTTTCCTCGCGAAAATTTGTCTCGATCACTCCGGCGCGCGCTCCACCAATGGCGCTGGCGTAGGCGAGGCCGACTTTCTTTGTATCGCCGCTGGGGTCCTGATAAATCGCGAGCAGGCAGGGAACTCCCGCGCCCTGCGAAAACTGGTGACGCACCAGGTGTCCGGGGCCCTTGGGAGCGACCATCAGCACGTTTACATCGGCCGGCGGCTTGATGAATCCGAAATGGATGCCGAAGCCGTGCGAGAACATCAGATATTTTCCGGCGCGCAAGGCGGGCGCGATTTCACTTTCATAAAGCTTCGGAGCGATTTCATCCGGAACCAGGCACATGATCACATCCGCGTGCTCGGCCGCCTCGCGGACGGACATGACTTTCAATCCCGCCTTCTGCGCCTTGGCAACCGAGGCGCTCGTGCTCTTCAGCCCGACGACCACGTCGCAGCCTGAATCGGCCAGGTTCATCGCCTGGGCATGGCCCTGCGACCCGAAACCGATGACGGCAATTTTTTTGTCCTTAATATCGTTCAAGTTCGCGTCTTTATCGTAATAAGCCTGCACATTTCCTCCCGTTGCATTTTGTCAGTAGCACAGGCTTCAGCCTGTGAGATTTTCTTATGGTCATGAAAGACAAGGAAAACAGGCTAAAGCCTGTCCTGCTAAAAGCGACGTATAGTTTAAACCTTCGCCTGCGGATAACACCCGAGAATTTTTATCGAATCGGCATAATTCTGGAGTTCATCGAGCGCCGCCCTCGTGGTCTGATTCTTAAGCGACGCCTGCAAATCGAGATAGAAGCAGTAACTCCACGGCGTGCCGGGGATCGGACGGCTTTCGATCTTCAATAAATTCATGCTGCGCTGCGCAAACGCGTTCAGGACACGGCACAGCGAACCCGGCTTGTGCGCCAGCGTCAGGACGAGCGAAAGCTTGTCGGCATCTTCGGAAACATCACCGGACGTGGCGAGCAGAAGAAATCGTGTGTAGTTCTCGGGATGATCTTCGAGATGTTCGAGCAGAATCGCGCCGCCGTAAACCGCCGCCGCGCGCCGGCTGGCAATCGCCGCCTTCGATGGTTCGCCCGCGCGGATCGCCTCGCGTACGCTACCCGCCGTATCTTCCGCGGTAACTTTCTTAATTTCAGGATGGCTCGCGAAAAATCGTTCACACTGCGCCAGCGCGACCGGATGAGAAGAAACCTGCGTAATGCCTTCGAGCATTGCTCCAGGAACGCCGATCAGGTTGTGCGCGATGGGAATCACAACTTCGGCCTGAATGTGCAGCCCGCTGGAAATCAACAGATCGTAGGAACGGTGGACGGACCCGGCGAGGCTATTTTCAATGGGCGCGAGAATGTAATCCGCAACGCCATCCTGCAGGCTGGAATAGAGCGCCTCAAACGTGGGCCGCGGAACGAGTTGAATGTCTTCGCCCAGCAACTTGACGGCGGCTTCCTCGCTGAACGCGCCGCGCTCGCCTTGAAAGGCGATGCGGGAGGACGAAGGAACTTCCATCACCACCGCCCACAGTTCAAAATGGATGTGTTTTGAAGCCCTGACATAAGCACCCAAGTTATCAGGGCGCGAACCATCGCGTCAAACGGCGGGTCTTCGTGGCACAGGTTTCCGCCTGTGGGTTTAAATTGTCGGTTGAGTGAAATCGAACCCCACAGGCGGAAGGCTGTGCCACTGGAGGCGATCAGCGATCACGCGTTATGCTAAAGCTTATTCAACCCATCCAGCCCGGCAACTTTATAGGCTTCCGCAAACGTGGGATAATTGAAAACGGTATCGCGGAAATAATCCATCGTTCCGCCGAACGTGAGAACCGCCTGCCCGATATGCACGATTTCCGCCGCGTTTTCGCCGATCACATGGACGCCGAGGACTTTGCGCGTGTCCGGGTGAAAAAGAATTTTCAGCATGCCGGTGTGGTCGCCGACGATTTGGGCTTTCGCCAATTCCTCGTATTTGGAGATGCCCACTTCAAAGGGAATATGCGCTTCGGTCAGCGTGGATTCTGTTTTTCCGACCATCGAGATTTCGGGAATTGTGTAGATGCCGTAGGGAAGCAGCGCGGCGCTCATTTCGGCGGGCGCGCCGAAAATCTGGCTGCTGGCCATGCGTCCCTGCTCCATGGATGTCGAGGCGAGAGAGGGGAATCCGATCACGTCGCCGGCGGCATAGATATTCGGCACCGAAGTTTGGAATTTTTCGTTGACGTCGAGTTTGCCGCGCGATCCGACGGGGACCCCGGCGGCTTCCAGATTCAACAAGTCGGTATTGGCCTGGCGGCCCACGGCATACATCAGGCAGGAAGCGTGAATGTGCTTTCCGCTTTCGAGATTTGCGACGACGCGGCCGCGCTCATCCATCCGAATGGTGGTGACTTTTTCGCCGAGGCGGAAGATGGCGCCCTGGCGGCGCATGTGATAGCGAAGCGCTTCGACAATTTCGGAATCCACGAAATCCAGCAGAGTGGAGCGCTGCTCGATCAGCGTGACTTCCACACCCATCGCCACCAGCATCGAAGCGTATTCCAGGCCAATCACCCCTCCGCCCACAATAATTAACTCCTTGGGAATTTCGTCCATCTGGAAAAATTGATCGCTGGCGATAATTTTTTTTCCGTCAAAGGGGATGTCATCGGGATGAGCGGGCCGCGTGCCGCAGGCAATCAGAATGTGATCGGCCTGGAGCAGGTGCGTTTCCGTGGGTCCCTGTACTTCGAGCGTGGTCGAGTCAAGGAATTGAGCGACGCCGCAAAATAATTCGATGTCATTGCGGCGAAGCTGGTCGCGCACAACCCCGGTCTCGCGTTCAACGACCTGCGAGACACGAGCGGCCAAATCGCGAATTGAAATTTTATCCTTTACGACATAGTCGTTCCCATAAAATGAGCGGTGGCGAAATCCCGTGAGGTGGAGAATCGCTTCGCGGAGGGTTTTGCTGGGAACCGTTCCTCCGTGGATGCATACCCCACCGACCATGTCGTGCCGTTCAACAATGGCGACGCGTTTTCCCAATTTTGCAGCAGCGATCGCGCCTTTTTGTCCGGCGGGTCCGCTGCCGATGACGACCAAATCGAATGGCAGTCGCTGCGTCAATGGGCGTTTACTGGTTTCAAGGATGGTGTCGGTTAGCAAGGGAGCGTTCCTTCTGGGCCGAGTCTTGAGCGACGCTCATTTTGGCCACTGTACGAGAGTTCCGCAAGACAAACAATGCCGCCAAGCAGCCTCCTGTATGCCGGAAACGCACAGTCCAAGGCCAGGGCAAAATTAAGTGTTTTGTTCACAGCGCCTGGAACTCCCCACTCAAGTGCTGGGAAATCAATAGCATCCAGAAATTAAATCAATGCCGGCCACATGTAAGAGGAATTGTGGCTACCTGCGATGAAGTCAACCTTGCGAGTTCATCAACCGTTGTATCGGCCGACGCAGCCTCTTGCATTACCTTTAGAATCGGCCAATTCTCATTTTGAGGTCATCTGTCGCCGAATTCGTGGCACAATGTCCAACCGGAAATCCAGGGAGGCAATTCAGATGAAGCGATGGTCGGGAATCTGCGCGCTGACGTTTGTGTGTGTCTTCGCGATCGGGTGCAAGAAACAGATGAAGGATGAGGACGCCATTCGCGCCAGCATCGAAAAGCGCCTGACGAGCCGGACGGATATCAATCTGGGAGTGATGGACCGCGAAGTAAAACAGGTTTCCGTCAACGGCGATAAAGCCACGGCCCAGGTCGAA
Source organism: Terriglobia bacterium (assembly GCA_963788335.1). GTDB lineage: Bacteria > Acidobacteriota > Terriglobia > Acidiferrales > UBA7541 > Palsa-360. Next base: position 439,245 of record CAWBGM010000018.1, on the reverse strand, counting down.
TTTCGGCTCAAGGGCGGCGACGCAAAGATGGACATTGAATATCAACTCGAGCGACAGGGCGGGGACTGGGTCGTCCTGAGCGGCCAGCCCATGGGCGCACCCCCCATCATGCCCCCCGATGCCGGCCAGATGCCGCCCGGCGGACCCAATTCTCAGGATCAGCAAATGCCAACGGGACATCCCCCCACAAATTAGGCCGCGACGTCGAGGAACCACGGCGCGGATAAATCGAAGCTGGCGATTCAGTACCTATAACTTTTTTGAAACCAAATTGAGGTGTAACCCCCTCTAAGAGTTTAGATTTCATACAGGAGCAGGCAGCACAGAGGCACGGATAAGCCAGGATGCATATCTCAGCGCCATTCATACGCCGCCCCGTCGCGACTTCTTTGTTGAGCATTGCCATTTTGCTGGCCGGTGGAGTCGCTTTCTATTTCTTGCCTGTTGCGCCGCTGCCTTCGGTGGATTTTCCAACGATAGGAGTATTCGGTCGATTGCCGGGAGCGAGTCCGGAGACCATGGCGTCTTCGGTGGCGACTCCCCTGGAGCGGCAATTCGGACGGATTGCGGGCGTTTCAGAAATGACTTCCAGCAGCCAGCTGGCATCCACAAGCGTTGTTCTGCAATTTGATCTGGACCGGGACATCAATGCGGCCTCCCGCGATGTTCAGGCGGCGATCAACGCAGCCGCTGGTCAGTTGCCCGCCGGGCTTCCCAGCCTGCCGACCTACAAGCGGTTTAATCCCACGGATTCACCGGTAATGAATCTGGCAATCTATTCCGATGTCATCCCGCGCAGCCATCTGTATGACATCTGCGATTCGATCCTGGGCCAGAAATTATCTCAGGTGGACGGAGTGGGTCAGGTGCAGATCTCCGGCGGTGCGAGACCTGCCGTTCGTGTGGATGTGAATCCGAATGCCCTTGCCCACTATGGAATTGGATTGGAAGATGTGAGGAAGGCGCTTCTTTCAGCGAATGCCAATTCGCCAAAAGGAAGCATCGAGAACGGCGGCCATCGGTGGTCCATCTATGCTACCGATCAGCTGCTGGAAGCCAGCCAGTATGCCCCGCTGATTGTCACCTACCGGAACGGCGCTCCCGTCCGTGTGAGCGACATCGCGGCAGTGACAGAAGGCATCGAAGACGTTCGCAATTCTGGATATGCCAACGGCAAGCCCGCCGTGACGATGATGATCAGCCGGCAGCCCGGCGCCAACATTATCAAGACAGTGGACAATATTAAGGCACTCCTGCCTGAATTGCGCACCATCATTCCGCCTTCGGCATCCCTGGAAATTACCTCGGACCGCACCAAAGTGATTCAGGCTTCGGTGCAGGATATTGAGTTCACTCTTCTGGTCACGGTTGTCCTGGTCATCGTCGTCATTTTTGCCTTCCTGCGAAACATCTGGGCCACGGCGATTCCCAGTATTTCCGTGCCGCTTTCCATCATTGGCACGTTCGGCGTGATGTACCTGCTGCACTACAGTATCGATAACCTTTCGCTGATGGCCCTGGCGATCTGTACGGGTTTTGTTGTGGACGACGCGATCGTCGTCATCGAAAACATCGCGCGCTATCTGGAGGCCGGAGATTCTCCGCTGGAAGCCGCAATGAAAGGATCGCAGGAAATCGGATTCACGGTTTTGTCGATGAGCGTTTCGCTGATCGCCGTTTTTATTCCCATCCTGATGATGGGCGGCATCGTGGGAAGATTATTCCGCGAGTTCGCGATCACCTTGAGCATTGCGATTTTCGTTTCGCTTGTCGTCTCACTGACCACAACACCCATGATGTGCGCCCTATTTCTCAAGCCGGAGCACGGCGTAAAGCACGGCAGAATTTACCGGCTCAGCGAGAGTATCTTCCAGTGGAGCGCGGATACCTACGCGTCCGGTTTGCGTTGGGTACTCCGCCGGCAACCGTTCATGCTGGTGGTCACCGCCGCGACGATCTGTTTCAGTGTTTATCTCTACATCATTATTCCGAAGGGTTTCTTTCCACAGCAGGATACGGGACGGCTGGGCGGATCCATCATCGGCGCGCAAGACCTATCCTTTCCCGCGATGCAGGACAAGGTGAAGCAGTATACCGATATCGTCATGAAGGACCCTGCCGTCGCGAGCATGTCCAGCTTCACCGGAGGCGGCGCTGAGAACACCGGCAACATGAATATCGATCTCAAGCCCATCGGCCCCGAGCGCAAGGACAGCGCGGATCAAGTGATTACCCGTCTCCGCCGCAAGCTTCGTGTGGTGCCCGGCGCGACGCTGTTTTTGCGTGCGAATCAGGATTTTAATGTGGGCGGACGCATGGGCGGCGCCCAATACCAATTTACGATGGAAAGCGAAAATCTGAACGACCTGAATCAATGGGCGCCCCGGGTGGAAGCCAGGATGCGGCGACTCGGAGACCTCCGCGATATTTCGACCGATCAACAAACGGCGGGGCTGCAAGCCTCACTGGTGATCGACCGGGACACCGCCTCACGTTTGGGGCTTGTGCCTGCGGTGATCGACAACACTCTCTATGACGCGTTTGGGCAGCGGCAGGTCTCGACCATTTTTACCCAGTTGAATCAATACCACGTGGTAATGGAAGTGGACTCTTCATTCCGCGACAGTGCAGATGCCATTCAGAGTCTCTTCGTGCGCTCTTCGACCGGTGCGCAGGTGCCGCTGAGCGCTTTCACGCATTTCGAGACGAAGAACTCCTCGCTCGCCGTGAACCACCAGGGACAATTTCCCGCCGTCACGATCTCATTCAATCTGGGCGAGGGTGTTGCGCTGGGCGACGCCGTGAAAGATATTCAGTCCGCCGTTCTGCAGCTCGGCGTTCCTTCCAGCATCAGTACAACGTTTCAGGGAACGGCGAAAGCCTTTCAGACCTCGCTGTCGAGCCAGCCGTGGTTGATCCTGGCGGCTCTGGTGGCGGTTTATATCGTCCTGGGTATGCTGTATGAAAGTTTCATTCACCCGATCACGATTCTTTCGACGCTGCCATCCGCCGGCGTAGGAGCGCTGCTGGCGCTGCTGGCCTTTCACACGGAATTGAGCGTGATCGCATTGATCGGAATTATTCTTCTGATCGGCATCGTAAAGAAAAATGCGATTATGATGATCGATTTCGCAGTGGTGGCCGAACGCGCCGGAAAATCGCCGCAAGAAGCGATTTATCAGGCGTGCCTGCTGCGGTTCCGTCCCATTATGATGACGACAATGGCGGCGTTGTTTGGCGGCCTGCCACTGGCGCTCGCCAATGGGGCGGGAGCGGAGATGCGGCGACCCCTTGGCATCAGTATCGTGGGCGGCCTGATGGTCAGCCAGGTTCTTACCCTCTACACGACGCCCGTCATTTACCTGTACATGGATCGTTTGCAGGCAAGGTTGCGCCGTCACAAGCAGGCGCACAATCTTGCAACGGCCGTCCCCGCTCCCGGTTCAGATTAAGGGTACGTCGCTGTCGTCATTCACTTCCGACCTTTCATCCGGACAGTGCAGCGGTTAGAAATATCCAACTTCCTTTCCCACCGACACGCGGCGGAAGCTTTCATGCCACGGTAATTCCCATTGAAGATTGGCTTTAACGCCTTACCCACGCGAACCCGCAAGGGTGCTCCACCCCATGCATAACCATTTAGGATGAGCCGGGCCGCCACAGAAAGCAAAACCAGAAACTGCGGCAAGTTGACACAGTGCCTTTCCTTGATTTTCCTTCGATTCTTATTGACTTGTCGCGCGGATTCGGAAATTGTTGCAAGTACGGGCGGGTCGGGAAGTTCGAACTGCTTCTCACTGCTCCGAAAATATCCGATGAAGCTCTTTCCCGCCATCGTGCTGGTGAGCCTGCTCTCAGGAGCGAGCGCTGGTCTTCTGGCCCTATCAGGGACGCACACCCGAACAAGAGGAAGACGATGTCGTGCCGTTACCACCCGGAGCAGACCAGAAAGCCGAATGGGCCTTCGGGCGTTTTCACTTTCCGTCCCAATTCGTCGGGTCGTTTCGCGGTTTTCAGCTCTGGGCGGCAGACTACCCCAAGGCCGACAGGCAATTTGAGCAGGGTGTGCGCCGGCTGACACGCTTGCATACCCGGCCGCTGGAGCAAGTCGTCGATGCCGATTCCGACGAACTGTTTAACTGGCCATGGATTTATATGGAACATGGAGGAGGATGGAGCCTGAACGAAACCCAGGCGGCGCGGCTTCGCGACTATTTGCTGAAGGGTGGCTTCCTTGTTTCCGACGATACGCACGGAGATTACGAATGGGCCGCGCTGGTTCACGGATTTGAAATGATGTTTCCCGGACGTCCCATCGAGGATTTAAAGAACCAGGATGAAGTGTTTCACACCATGTACGACCTCGACGAAAAATTCCAGATCCACGGAACGCGGTTCCTCTGGGGAGGCCGCGAGTACTCGCCCGATATGGCCGTGCCGAAGTGGAGAGCGATTCGCGACGACAAGGGCCGGATTATGATCGTCATTTGGCACAATTCGGATGTGGGCGACGCCTGGGAATGGGCGGACAGTCCCCGATACCCGGAACGTGAAACTTCATTGGCTTACCGGCTTGGCATCAATGCCATTCTTTACGACATGACGCATTGAGTTTTTCGTGGCGCCGACGCTCCTGGCTGCGGGGGTTTTCCGCGATCGCGACATCTGAAGAAAGCTCAGGCCCGGAGCAACCGGCGGCTGCGATCTTTTAATTTGGTTTTTGACAAAGACCCGGATCGATTCCAATCTCAAGTCGGCGGATTGAACACGACATGGCTTGTATTGCGTGAGCTACAACTTCATAATCATGTCTGCACCATGTCAAAGAAGATCATTCTGATCGGTCTGGGTCTGGTCACCGCGGCGCTCATCGTTGTGGGCGTTTCACAGGTGAAGAGCAAACAGCGGCGCTGGTTCTACCGCAATTTCACCTGCCGCCTCCAAAACTGCGCCTGGACCGACTCCAAACAACTCGAATCTCACCGTTGTCCGTTTCGTGAAAAATCCGGAGCCCGCTCCTGCGCTTCAAACCCTCGATATTCTTGGAAAACCGGTAAGCAAGCAGAACTGGAGTGGCAAGGTCGTGCTGGTGAATTTCTGGGCCACATGGTGCCCTCCGTGTCGCGAGGAAATTCCTGAATTGCTGGAACTGCAGAAAGAATATAAAGACCGCCTGGAAATTGTCGGGATTTCGGAAGATGAGGATCCCCCGGCAAAGGTTCTAAAATTCGCCAGGCAACAGGGAATGAATTATCCGATTGTCATGGCTACTCAGGAGATGCTGGACGCCTACGGAGGTGTCCCAGCGTTGCCCACATCCTTCCTGATCGATACGCAGGGCCGGGTAGTGCAGAAGCACAGCGGGCTATATCCCATCGAGTCGTATCGCCGGGAAATCCAATTATTACTGGGACTGCCCACCGATGCGCGCATTGAAACTTTTCAGGACAACGGTGAGGTCTTTCTGAAGAATGCGGCGAACGCGACCGAATTGCCGGGAGTGGACATGTCCGGCCTTTCCCCGGAACAGAAGAAGATCGCGCTGCACCGGATGAACGCGGAAAACTGCACTTGCAACTGCAACCTGACAATTTCGCAATGCCGGGTAAATACCGGTGAATGCGATACGAGCCGCGAACTGGCCGCCAAGATCGTTCGGGAAGCGGGAGGCAAAGCCAAACCGGACCCATCGGCGTCTTCCGAGGGGAGTAAATCCATCTCTCAGTGATCCCCCACATCTGTTTTTTCCGTTTTGACGTATCATTCCATGTGAGCGCGGTGTAATCCAATGGGCGTGAACTGAGCCGCCCACAAGGGGAAGTACAATTATGCGAATGCCGTGGGAGGGGCCGACGTGCAGTTCATCGAGCCCAGTCGTTTCATTGCCGGATCCAAAACTTGATAATCCGCTTTCCATGGAAAAAGGCCAGGAAACCGCCATCGTTGCAGGCGGTTGTTTCTGGGGAATTCAGGCTGTGTTCCAACATGTCCGGGGAGTGATTCGCGCCACATCGGGATATTCAGGCGGCGCGGCGAACACGGCGACCTACGAGAAAGTCTGCTCCGGACGAACGGGCCACGCGGAAGCGGTTGAAGTTGTTTTCGACCCGTCGCAGATTACATTTGGCCAGATTCTGAAGGTGTTTTTCTCCGTCGCGCACGATCCCACGGAGTTGAATCGCCAGGGTCCGGATACTGGGACGCAATACCGCTCCGCGATTTTTTATGTTTCGGAGCTGCAGAAAAAGATCGGCACAGCTTACATCGACCAGCTCAATGGCGCGAAGGTATTTGGCCTTCCGATCGCCACCGCCGTCAGTCCGCTCGAGGCATTCTACCCGGCGGAAAGCTATCATCAGGGCTATGCCGAGCAGCATCCGGAAAACATGTACATCGTGATCAACGATCTGCCAAAAGTTGCAAACCTGAAAAAACAATTTCCCGAAATTTATGTGGAGTAGGTTTTAAGTAGCACAGGCTTCAGCCTGTTTTCTTTTGAATTTCCAGGGAGCCGGCAAAATTCGAAAGATTACAGGCGAAAGCTTGTGCTACTGTTGGCCCGCAATCTTCGCTGCATTTTTCTTCCACTTAATACTGCATCCAACGCTGGGTTTCTGATCCGCAGGGCTGAGGCCGCCCTTCGAGGGCGGCATCGAGCGCCGCGCGAAGATCCGCGCCCGTCACAGGCAATCCGTTCTTCGGCCTGCTGGCGTCATACTGGCCGCGATACGCGAGACGACGATCCTTATCGAACAGGAAAAAATCAGGTGTGCATGCCGCGCCGTAGGCCTTCGCCACATCCTGTGTTTCATCGTAGAGATAGGGAAATGTATATCCGTGGACCTGAATTTCTTCCGCCATCTTTTCAGGACGATCCTCCGGATAAGTTTCCACATCGTTGGAATTGATTGCGACCACAGCCACACCGCGCGCCTGATATTCCCGCGCGAGCTGAGTGAAACTCTTCTGCACGTGTTTCACATACGGGCAGTGATTGCACAGGAAAACAACGATCAGCGCGGATGCGCTGGGAAAATCGTCCAGCGATACCGGTTTTCCGTCCGGGTCGGGAAGACGGAAACCCGGGGCGACGGTTCCCAGCGGCAGCATTGTCGATTGTTCGGACATGGAGTATTCCTCTAATTCGCCAGCGGATCGGGCCGCATCTGGAACTTCACGGCCTTGCTGGTCGTCCCTTTGCCACCCTCGATATGCCACGGTGCCCGAGTGGAATAGGCAGACCAGAGTCCTTTGCCTTTCCAACCGGCCTTAGGATCGTCGATGCGGGCGTCCATGCTTTTCGCAAAGAAACCCATCGGGTAGGGAACTCGAAGGATCGTGAATTTTCCGGTCGCCGGGTCCAACGCTTCGAGCGCATCCATACCATTTCCTGTGGCGATGGGAACGTTCTTGCCCATGCCAAAGGCGTCGAATTGATCGACCCAATTGTAATAATTCGAATCGGCGCTGCCCATGTCTGAGACGCCCTTAAAGCTTGGACCGGGAGTGCGATAGAGCGTCCAGCCTTCGGGGCACTGTTTTCCTGTCGCCGTAGGGCCGTTCAGCGGGCCTTTGCACTTACGGCGGTCAAAGCTGGCGAGATGGCCGCTGGCGAGGACGGTCCATACGACACCGTTGCGATCAATGTCCATGCCGCGTGGGGAATAGCCCTGCATGGCGGCCCTCGAATCGTTCCAGGGAACTTCGTAGATTTCGGCGAGCGCAGTATGCGTAGGATCGGGGCCGGGATTCAGGCGAACGATCGCGCCGGGGAAGCCAATCGCTGTGCCCCAGACGGAGCCGTCTACCGGACTGGGGCTGACGGCGTAGAATCCTACCTTGATGCGCATGTCCTTCCTGGGGTCCATCGGCTGGCCGGGTTCTGTGTACTCATCGCGCTTGCCGTTGCCGTTTGTGTCGAGGACAACTGGCGTCCAGCCGGAGGATTTTTCGGCGTCGTGAGTGGCGTCGAACATTTTCGTGTTGAGCCACCCGACGTTATCGCCGCCGGGGTTGCTGAACCAGAGCGTGTTATTGGCGTCCTCGGCAAACATCAGGTGCTGGGTTGTAGTGCACAGGTCAACGGCCGTCCACTGCTCGGTCTTGGGATTATAAACGCTGGCCTGGCGCGAGCTTTTTTCAAGTGGGAGAACCTGCGCCGATGGATTGCTGGAACCTTTTTTGCAGTAGGCCGGATTGTCGCGGTCGCGCGTGGCGGATGCTGTCCAGATGCGGCCTTGCGAATCCATCATCAGGCTGTGCGCCGTGGCGCGGGATGTGGCGACGGCTTCGTCGCCCCAATAGGGCGATGACATGTTCACTTGTTCCGGTTCCGCCATGGGGGTTCCCGGCTTCACTGGGATCGCAATCTGGCTGAAGGTGTTCTTTACCGGGTCGAGGACGGTCATGAAATCGGAACCGTCTTCATGGACGCCATAGACGGGGCCATTCGGATTCGAACCGGGATTCCTGCGATCGACGGAAATCGCGTCGTGGAAATACTCTTTGGGCGTCGCCCAGTCCCACATGGTGATCACGACGTTTCGCTCAAGGCCCTCGGGACGCGGCGGAACGGGCGGCAATTCACCGGCTTTGATGCGGTCGGTCCAGTCGGCAAATTCCTTCAGCGCGCGTTCGCGGCCATAGCGCGCCGTTATGGAATACATCTGAGCGCCGACTTGCGCGGACTGAATGCGCCTGTCCCACGCGGCAACAGAGGAATCGAATGCGCCGAGGCTGGCGGGAATTTCGCGCGTCGCTTTATCGCCGAGCTGATGGCAGGATTGGCAGCCGTCGGTTTTCATTCCTTCGATCCACTGACCCTGATCGGTGAGGCGATCGGAGATGCCGTTGCCGCTGGGGCCAGTGCCGGGGAATTCGTTTTTCGCGGGTATGTGAAGAAGGGAATACCAGTACGTCGCAGGATAATACTGCGCCGCTGCGCGCGCGTCGGGCGCGATTACGGCGTTGAGGTTGAGCATCTTGCCGGGCGCCGCCGTCACTTTCTCCGAATCCACCAGGCCATAGCCGCGCACCCAGATGGTGTAGTTGGCCTTTGGGAGGTCGGGCAATACATAGCGGCCCTGATCGTCGGTCACCACGATTTTTCTGTATCCCGTGCCCAGGTCTTTTGTTTCGGCGATGACCCACACCCCCGCCTCTGGTCCCTTCGAACTGGTGACCACGCCGCCGATATCATCCGCGTCGATTTTGATTTCGGGCGTAGGCTTGCGCGCCGTGTAGCCGGGGCGCACGAATCCAAGGAGCGCGGCCAGAGCGATCCCGACGATGGCGAGAACTGAAAATTTCTTGGTCATAACGGCTGATCTCCTTCGGCGGCAGAGAGAGGGTTTTGCACGCAAGCAAAGCAAAATTGAACTACCCGGATGATAAGAATAGCAACTGACAGGCATCGTATGCCCGGTCGAAAGTGTTGTCAATCGCTGGTAGTGCGTTCTTGGCGGGCTCCCGAAAGTTTAGTTCCATGTGACCCACTACACAATCACGGGTTTGAGGGATGTGGCCGGATCGAGGGCATACCCGGATGGGTTGAAATCACGGAGGGAAATTCATTCGTAGTTCGTTAATCGGTCTCACGGCGGTTGTGCCGGCATCAATACGGGTAGCCATCTGGGCAATCGGCAGCAAGAATCCGGTCCACGGAGATTGATTGGCCGCCCCGGTTGGCGCTACGCTGAATGGAGAGTTAAATCGGATCGAGATTGCAATCCACTGAGAATGCCAGCCCCGACCAAGCGAACCCTCGCAACCTTTGGCGGCTCTCCAGCGGTCGCTGTCGCAGCGGCGTTTCTGCTGCGAATGTTTTTGCTTTGGCTTTCTCACCACGGCGAGGATCGAACCAATCCGAAATTCCTAACCGTGGGGCTGGAAGCGAATCTGATTGCGTATTCCCTTGCGAACGGCAAAGGATTTTTCGGGCCCTATCCCAACTACCAATCCATCACTGCGTGGCTCGCCCCGGTTTATCCGTTTTTGTGGGCGGTCGGAAATAAGCTTTTCAATCTGACAGCTTTTGGCGCCACGATCTTTTCCCAGTCGATGAACTGCGTATTTTCCGCTGCCACTTGCTGGCCGATATATGGAATCGGGAAGAAAGTGTTCGGTGGGAAGGTCGGCCTTGCCTCCGCGTGGCTTTGGGTTATCTTGCCATACGCGGTCCTGCTCCCTCTGGAATGGACGTGGGACCAAAGCCTCTCCGCGCTGATGCTGGCGGCGATTCTCTATGTCACCTACGAATTAATTGAAACCGATTCACCACTGGCGATGACAGGGTACGGCCTGCTCTGGGCTCTGGGGGCTTTGGTCAATCCGACTCTTTGCATTCTCCTGCCTATCCTGCTTGGCTGGTTGACGATCCGGAGGGCGCGTCCGATGTGGACGTCGCTCGCCACCGTCGCGAAAGTGACGCTCGTGTTTCTGCTGGCGCTCGCACCTTGGACGATCCGGAATTATTACGCGGTGGACGGCCTGGTATTTGTCAAATCCAACTTCGGCCTGGAATTCTGGCTCGGGAACAATCCCCAGGTAAAGGAAATTTATACGCCGGACAGGCACCCCAATCGGGACATGCGGGAGCGGATGGCGCTGATTTTCAATGGGGAACCCGCCTATAACCGGTACAAGCAGCGCCAGGCCATCGCTTATATCAAGAAATACCCGCGTGTGTTTTTGAGAAATGTTGCTGCGCGGTTTGTGGACACGTGGACCGCGAACTACGACTCGCGGCAGGAAACATGGATTCTGGCGCTGGGCCTCGGCCGCGCGGACGTCTGGTTCTGCACGATCTTCTCTGTCGTTTCATTCGCGGGATTGATTTTCGCGCACGATGTGAGTAACTGGAGGGATTCGCTGCCGTTGGCGGCGTGCCTCCTTCTTTTCCCGATCCCTTACTATATTACTCACACGGCTTCGCGCTACCGTCATCCGATCGATCCGGTCATGACGATTCTTGCTGTGTATTTTATTACCCGCGCTTTGCGCTATTTCTCCATCCCTGCTGCGACACCTGCATTACCGGCGAAAGCGTAAAGCATTCGAAAGGCTTGCGGTTCCCATGGTGCACAAAAAAATGGGCCTTTGCTGCGGGCCTCCATGAGGAGTACCCGCAGCAAAGGCCCGTTGCGCCAATGTTGAATCTAGAACGTATACTTCAAGGCGAACTGGATCAGACGTGGATTAACCGACGACGTGGTAATTTGCCCGAATGTTCCGGTGGAGGCATCCAGGCTGCCGGGGTTGGCGAACTGTGGGTGATTGAAGGCGTTGAAGAATTCCGTCCGGAAGACCAGCGTGCCGTCTTCCCGTAGGCCTCCAACCTGGGTGGTCTTGATGATTGAGATGTCCCAGTTAAACTGTCCGGGGCCAAGAAGAATGCTGGGTCCGAGATTGCCCCAGCCCGTGGCTGTCGGTGTCGTCTTGCCCGGTTCGGGGCTTGCATAGGGCGAAACAGGGACTGGGCATGCGGCATTGCCAACAGATGCCGTATTGAACCAACCCGTTCCGCCGCTCGCGCCGCCCAGCCGCTGTTCTGTACTTCCCGAGGAAGCTATGCTTCCACCTGCGGGGCAGTATTCAGCGGTCGAGACCTGAATCGCGCCAGGCCCATAACCATAGATGGTACCCCCCTTACTGTTCGTGGCCGTGATGGGTACGCCGTCCTGAAGGATGGTCACACCAGACACAGCCCAGCCGTTTGTAAACTTCCCCATCATTCCTTCGCGATTGAAGGGCAGGGTCCACTGGTAATTGATCGCGAGCCGCTGCGGATGGTAAACGGGATTCAGTTCGTACACGGCTGTATTGGGGCTGTTATACCCAAACTCGGTGCCGAAGCTCCTGCTGAAGCTGTACGCTGCCTGAAGGGTGACGCCATGGGAAAGCTGCTTCTTGACGGTAGCTTGGGCGCCGTTGTACTTGGTGCCCTCATCGTTATAGAACATGAGCATACTGGGGTTAAATCCAAGATAGGGCACGCGAAGGGAAGCATTCGCGGCCGTATTCGTGGTTACCAGGCCCTGGCTGATTCCGGCAGCCGGTACACCGCCGGGTGCTGGTAAACCAGCGACGGGAACCAACTGGGCCGCATTAATTGCCTGGCCAGTAAAGCTGGGTATACCGGTGAGGCCCTCCTGATGCACGCCGCGAGATCCGACATATCCCAATTCCAAGGTCCAGGTGGGCAGGAACTGGTATTGCACCGTAAGGTTCCACTGATATACGACTGGCGTTCTGTTGTAGTTCGGAGCCAGGAAGTTGCTCGACAAATTCGAGGTTTGTCCCGTAGTGAAATTTACGTAACGGGGTGTCCATGGTGACGCCGGTATCTGGTAGGGGTTGGCAAATGATGAGAAATAATTTGCCGTCGCTGTCGTTTGGAAAAGCGGGACCGAATACGGAATGTTTTGTGTTACACCGCCCACGTAATCAAGCGCGCCCGCACGGTCGTCGAATAGCCCGAAGCCGCTGCGAATGGTGAGCTTGTTACTGTCCAGTGGCGACCATGCAAATCCAACACGCGGAGAAAAGGTGTCGAGTGGGGTATTGTTCTGCTGAGTCCCCAAATGTGGGCTCTGAACGAGGCCTGCCACGCCCGGCAGGGGACTGGGGAAAGCCGAAAAGTTGAAATTCGAGGGCACCACAAACCCCGCCAGGGAGCCGGGAGTGCAAACCTGCCCGGGGGCGAGTGTAACGCCGACAGGCGGAGGGCAACTGGGCGAATTTCCGGGAATGGGATTTGCATTGATCAGGCTGGGGTAGATGTTCGTGGCATACCCTTTGTGATCGGTCATAATCGCCTGATATTCCCATCGCAATCCCAAATTGATGGTGAGTTTCCTCGTGATTTTATAATCGTCCTGAATCCACAGGTCCGCGAACGGGTCGCGGTACGTATGGTTCAAACCACCCGGAGGCGTCTGCGACTGGAAATTGCCGGAGCTGGAAATATTACTTCCGGATGTGCCGGTGGTCGGGACGCCGTTATACAGCGCCTGGTTGTTTACGATAGGGCAGGAGGCACCCGGAGGGCAGCCCTGTAGACCCAGCAGGAAGTCCTGAAAAAATGGGAAGGTGATGTTGCCCACTGAGAGAGCGGCAAATGTCCAGTCGTAGCGGTCGCGTTCGTACGAGCCGCCGAATCGGATCGTGTGCTTCCCGTGCGTCCAGGAGATATCGTCTCCTCCGAAAATATTGGTAAATGTCTTCACGGTGGGAATGCCGCCCTGCGCGCCCGTCTTGAACAATCCATTCACGGTGATTGCGTCCAAGTAATTCTGCGTGCTGAGGATGGACGTGATCCCGACCTGGTTGTTGGTGAATGGCTCGAGAAGTTGCGCATTCACGGTGCCGCGCGTGAACCCCGCATAAACGTGATTGACGAGGTTGTTGTTTACAATTGTTGTGACCTGAAAGTTCGCATAGTGGTTTTCATACAAATAGGCGGTGGCGGAGTCCGGGTAGCAGTTATTACCGCTGCTGCAGCCAAAGGGATTCATGACGGGATCGCGGCTCAAAAAGTAATGAAGGGAGAGTGTGTTTTTGCTGTTGATTACATAATCCACATTACCCAGAAATTGCTCTTCCGTGAAAGTGGCGGGTACAGAGTAGGCGCCTGGGCTGGTTGCTGAAACACCTTTGGCGGAGGCGAGCTGCCCGGGAGCACTGGGAATTAAATAGGAACCATCCGGATTCTTGAGCTGGAGGACATTGAGCGCGACCGGATTGATATTCGATCCGTCGCAGGCAATTTGAACGCCTCCGGCCCCGGTTACACCGCCATCCGGGCCCGTAGGACAAAACTCCGCTCCCACCTGCGCGGCGAAGGCTGCCTGATTTGAGCTGGAGCCGCGATCGCTGCCGATCGCACCATTGATGCCCGGAATCGGAAGAAGTTGAGGGGAAGAGAGACCCTGGGCCGCAAGCCCGTTCTTTTGCCAAGTCTGCTGGTAAGACGCGAAGAAGAAGAGCTTGTCCTTCTTGACCGGACCGCCGATGGTTCCACCATATTGGTTCTGATCCAAAGCGCCCCGCGGCTTACCGGCGCGATTCAAAAAAAAGTCGTTGGCATTGAGGACTGTGTTTCGAAAGAACTCAAACGCGGAACCGTGAAAATCATTGGTTCCCGTTTTGGTTACCACGTTGACGCTGGCCCCTGCGTTGCGTCCGTAGCCGGCATCGAACATCGACGTCTGGATCTTGAATTCCTGGATCGCGTCCGGCTCCACAAGACCGATTCCGGGATCGTTCGCGTTGCCGCTGAGGGTTCCGTTGCTGCTGCTGTTGGTGATTGAAATGCCGTCCATGTAGAGGCCGTTCTGTTTAATGTCGGCGCCGTTCACCGCGATATCCGTGGACCCTTTACCGAGCGTGCTGGCATTGAATACGCTGCCATTGGCCCCGGAAGAGAGGCCCAGGAGGTTCGTGTAGTTGCGTGTATTGAGCGGAAGAGCTGTGGCGGTCGCCGCGGCAACTTCGGTGCCCAGGGTGGCGTTCGTCGTGTTTACGGCGACGGCTGTTTCTTCAACGGTGACTGCGGTTGTTTGCGATCCAACCTGAAGCGTTGCATTCAATGTCGCTGTTTCCGCAACGTTAACGACCACAGAAGGAATGGTCTCCGAATTGAAGCCCGTTGCATCGATTTTCAAGCTATAAGTGCCTAGTGGCAGCAGGCTGAAAACGTAACCGCCGTCCGCTCCGGTTGTCGCTGTTCGAGTTCCTCCTGTGCCGGTATTCGTGGCGAGCACAGTCGCATTCGCAACGGCGGCGCCGGACGAATCGGTAACAGTGCCCTTAATGGCGCCCGTTCCAGCCGTCTGGGCCATCAGAGCCGGCGCCAGCACAAGGATGAGGGAAAAAGCAAAAATGAATACACTTCGGAGCTTCTTCGTGCTAAACAACATACACCTCCTATAATTTTAAAAGATTCATACCCTTTCCGTCTTTAAACTGCTAGACCGTCGCAAAGCACTTCTATGCTTCGAAAACGGTTTCGCAACTCCGGTTAGGGTTCCAAGGACCGACACGTGAATGAAATCGCCTAGGCGCTTGCACTCAGTACACTTAGTACCCACTACTATGATTAGGTCTTTTTAACCTTGTAAGTGCTTTCCTGTCAAGGAATATTTGCAGTGGCTTAGCGGGTTTCTTTTTGGGACCGTGCCGATTCCCTCGGTTACCGGGCATTCCCCGAGTCCTCAACCTTTTCAAGGGCAGAAGCAGCTTCAGGCGGGACGATTTTCCAGCTTCCGACTGCTTCGGTGGGGAGCTTTTTTCTTACTGTTACGTGGTTGATTACGAGCTCTCGCATGTCATTGGCCCGCGACACGATGGGCAACTTCATATAGACCGCATAGCCGTCTTCGCCCATGCGACGCGAACCGGAGATCGCCACCTTCAGTTTCTGCGCAGCATCGAGGGGCTTGCCTTGAAACTTCAAGTCGCGGATCCGATCTCCTGTGGGCCGGGTCAGGTCGATCTCATACGTTACGCCTTCGGCTTCATCCGGAATCACGGGGGGCATCTGCATCGACTGCCCCGCCGGAGGAGGCCACGCGGGGAAGAAACCTGCGCCGTGTTCGAGCGCTTCCTTGAGTTGCGCGCCGGTCATTTCAACCGCAACGATGTTGTTCGAGTCGGGATAGATTGATCCGGCCTGTCGCACGGTGATCGGTCCCGCCGGAATTTTCAATTCCTGATTGATCAGAAAGGCCAGGGAGACGTCGGCGTGCGTCGATTCCATCTGGGTTTCCTGGACCACATCCAGAAGAGCCGTGTCTTCATAGATCGAATGTTTTCCGGACAGGGGTTTCGTTGATGCGCCGATCGGCGTGTCCAGGTACTGGTCAAGTTCTTTCCGGTAGGGCTGCACGACCTTCACAATTTCCTGATCGGCGGCCACGTCGGCTGTGACGGGAATCGTATGGGATTGTTTGGAAGCAACCGTCCAGCGACCGTCGGCGGTTTTCGTCATCTTTATGTTCGCTTCCGCCAGCGACATGCCCCAGTACTTCGCCTCGGTCAGAAGGCACGCCGTTGATGAATTTCTCCGGCAACTCGCTGTGCGTATGGCCGTACATGATCACGTCGATGCCCGGGACTTCGACCGCGAGATCGGGGAGCACATTCTCGTCTTTCTGCTGCATGCGGCCCGGATCCTCGCCAAGCGGATCGTGAACGAAACCGGAATGGAGAAGCACGACGAGCAGATCGACTTTGGGTCGCAGCTCTGGAATCACGCGCCGGGCGGTTTCGATGATTGGGTCGAATTGATAATCCTTGCTGGGGGGCGCCACCGTGGTAATAAATCCGACAATTCCGATGCGCACGCCTTTCACGGTCTTGATGATGTAAGGAGGGAAGTATTGAACGCCGTCCGTATAGGGCTGCCTGATATTGGCGGCCAGCCAGGGAAACTTGGATTCTCCCTTGAGCTTCAGCATGGGCTGCGGGTTGTAATTGAACTCGTGATTGCCAACCACCATGGCGTCATAGTGAAGCGCGTTCATCGCGGCGACGAGCGGATTCGGTTTTGCGGGGTCCTTATCCAGAAAATAATTCGCGAGGGCCGAGTGTGGGTCCTGAATCATGTCGCCGCAATCGAACAGCAGGGCATCGGGATCTTCGGCGCGTACTTTTTTGACGAGCGTGGAAATCTTGACGAGGCCGAGATCGACCGGTTTTTCCGTGTAGTAGTCCCAGGGCTCGATGCGGCCGTGCAGATCGGTCGTGCCGAGAAGCGTGATCGTGACGCTCTCGGGCTTCTGCGCCGCAGGGCGCTTGGCGGCTGAGCTTTTCACGAGCCATGCGGGAGCGGCGAGGATTCCAGCCAAAAGAAGGGCGCGCAAGATGTACTCGCGACGGATTCTCATTTTCAAACTCCTATTGTGTTATCCCTGAGCAGGGTGCGGAGGGCAATCGACAATCTCGTCGCCCCTATGATAGCGGCAAAAATATACTCGTTCGGCAAAAAATACGCCATACAATATGTTGGAGGGGAATTCGGAAAAGAAATGGTGCCGGGGGCCGGACACTATGACGCGTATGATCCGGCTCTGCATCTTGTTGGCTAGCGACTTGAATTCAACAGCTCATACCAGTGTAATGCCTTCGATAAATCGTAAGCATTGCACGTCCTTGTATAGGCGGGTAAACGAACGAGGCAAACCGCAGGATACGCAGGAGATGGAATGGTGCCGGGGGGAGAGTTGAACAATGACCCTACATTGAAAACACGGAAGTTACTGAAAACATTCAGCCGCTCAAGTCGCTGAGGTCGCTAAATTGGGCGAAGTGGTGTACGTGCGGTGTACGTGGAAATTTTCACAACTATGTCAACCGGCACATCAAGTGCCGGGGCTACCGGTACCTCCTAAAAGTGCGTACAATCCTCGGCGCGGGAGGTCAACGTGCGTGTCTTCGTTAATATCTGGGCCGTCGTCGCCCCTTTGATCGGAATCTTGGCCGGCGCGTATATCGCTAACCATAATCAAAGAAAGCATTGGATCGCTGACAGAAAAGTTCAGGAATACCAGGAATTGATAACTGTCATGACCCGAGCCTTTAGCACCATGCTCGATCGTACCTCTCCAGGAACGGCTTACGGACCATATGAACAACGGGAATACGCGATGGCCGAAGAACAAGTGTTAATCACAATCAGCGACCGAATTTTCATTTGGGAAAAGATGGACGAGCTTAACGTCCTAAAGAGATGGCAAAAACTCACGCTGGACCTCAATGCGACGAAAGATATTCAGGCCTTGAGCAACGCCGTGGGAGATATCAGGGGTAATCTGATACATGAAGCAAGAAAAGTGATGGCACCGATTAAAAAAGGTAGAAAAACAGAACCTAAGCCAATAGCTGGTTGAAAAGCTCTTCGGCGTTTTTTATTTGACTCGTGCTAGAATCCGCCGCATGAGGGGAATGGGAAAATGGTTGTGTGGGGCTTACATTGCTGTGATGGGTGTCTATCTCCCACTCCACTCATGGGTATGGTCGTGGATTTTTGCGCTACGAACAGCGATTTGGATTTTTATTGGTGGTAGCGCAATGATAACGGCTTTTGCAGAGTTGTGCCGCAGGGCGAGTATGCCAAGGCCCGCAGGGGACTATCAGGGAAAGGATGGAGAAGTGAGGATGCCGGTGGCGGTAAATCTCTTAAGGTGGTCGGCCTACGGTGTGCTTCTGGTGGGAACGGCGTTAATCCTCTACGAGGTCTTTTCCTAATATTTTCATAATCTCTGATCTTCCTTTCGCAATACTCTTTTCCTTTTCATGATATTTCGCCCGCTCGTTTTCCGTATTTTCAAGAACCTCTAATAAATTTAACAACGCGGCGGCTCGTCTCGCGTGGAGTCTTGCTTCAAGGTTTTCGGCCTCAAAGTCCAACCCAAACGCTCCAAGAATCGGAGCAGAACTCAATGTAAATTCCACGCGAGACGAAGATAGCTTCAACGCCCTCTTAACCAAGTCCTTATCTTTAATCATGTCGCCACAGAAGCCAAAAAGGAGCTTGATCCTCTCCGCCAGTATTTTAATTCTTTCCTTATCGCCCTCCATATCCTAATCAAAGCACCCCGCTATAACCTTGCAAGGGAAACCCTGTGGATCGGGTTTTCCACCCCCTACACCAGCACTACGAAAATGGGCGGTTCTGTGTACGTCTGTGTACACGGAGCACACCTCGATCTTAAAAGTATTTTAGTATGAGCAGGTTAAAATGGTGCCGGGGGGGAGAGTTGAACTCCCTACGCCGGCCTTTTCAGGGCCGCGCTCTACCGGTGAGCTACCCCGGCACCGGGGCGTCAAAGATTTTACGGGGGCGATGTAGGAGTGTCAATTGATGAATGGAGTTTTGCAAAAGAAAATGCCCTGGCTGCGAAAGAAATTCCGCAACCAAGGCATGATCTTTCAGAAATTTACCGGATGGATTGATCGACCTCGCGCATCCAGTCCTTGCCTTTCAGGACTTCGCGAGGTTTTGTGCCGTCAGGCGGGCCGACGATGCCGTCTTTTTCCATGATGTCGATCAAGCGCGCGGCGCGTCCGTAGCCAATGCGCAGGCGGCGTTGCAAAGTGGAAGTGGAGGCGCGTCCCGCTTCGCAAACCACGCGAACGGCGTCCTGGTAGAGGGCATCATCGACTTCCTCGCCGCCACCTTCGCCATCCGGGCCTGAGGAGTTTTCGTCCTTGGGAGCTTCGAGCAGGCGCTCGTTGTAAACGGCCTTGCCTTGTGAACGCCAGAAGTCACACACTGCCGCGGTTTCATCCTCCGTCACGTAAGGACCATGCATGCGGTTGAGGCGCGAAGAGCCAGCCGGGAGATAGAGCATGTCGCCGCGTCCCAGCAGGGATTCCGAACCGTTGGCATCGAGAATTGTGCGCGAGTCCACTTTGCTGGCCACGCGGAACGAAATACGGGCGGGGAAGTTGGCCTTGATCAAGCCGGTGATGACGTCGACCGAAGGGCGCTGCGTGGCTAAAATTAAATGAATGCCGACGGCGCGGGCCATCTGCGCGAGACGCGTGATGGATTCCTCGACGTTGCTTGTATCGACCATCATCAGGTCGGCTAATTCGTCGATGATGATGACGATGTAGGGCAGCGGCTTGTGCTCCATCGTTTCGGTATCGTCAAACAGGGAGAGCGACTGGCCCTTCTGGAATGTACGGTTGTACTGATCGATGTTGCGAACACCTCGTTCGGCCAGAAGTTTTAAGCGCGATTCCATTTCACGTACGGCGTTGCGCAACACGTTCGACGCGACCTTCGGGTCGGTTACCACCGGCGCGAGCAGATGCGGTATGTCTTCGTAGAGGCCCAATTCGAGGCGCTTGGGGTCCACCATCACCATTTTCAACTCGTCTGGCGTGGCTTTGTAAAGCATCGAGAGAATCAGCGAGTTGAGGAAGACGCTCTTGCCGGTGCCCGTCGAACCGGCGATGAGCAAGTGCGGCATCTGCGCCAGGTCTGAAACGCGGTTGCGTCCGATCAAATCCTTGCCTAACGTCAGCGTCAGCTTGGAAGGAGAATTGATGAACTCGGCGGACTCAATCTGTTCGCGCAGAGCGATTGTCTGCCGATTTGCGTTGGGGACTTCGATGCCGACCGTCGATTTTCCGGGGATGCGCTCGATCAGGATCGATTCCGCTTTCAGAGCGAGGCACAAATCGTCCGCAAGACCTGTGATGCGGCTGTACTTGATGCCGGCTTCGGGCTTCAACTCATACGTTGTTACGACGGGGCCGGGATTAATCTGCGTGATGCGGCCGCCGATATCGAACTCCTGGCATTTGTCTTCGATGGCTCGGGCACACTCTTTCAGTTCGTCCTCGTCAATTTTTTCGTGGTGTGGAGCGGGCCGCAGCAGATCGGGCGACGGAAGCCGGAAATTCGTGGCGCCCTTGGCAATCTTCGGCGACGCGACGGCTCGGGGAGGCTTCTTCTCTTCGACGCTGCCGAACACAATCGTGCGCGGCTTCTCCGATTCTTCACGGCGAGTTTCTCCGCGTTCCTCGCGCTCGGTCGTCGCGCTGGCATCGACTTCAGCCACGGACTGTTCCGGGATGGGAGGTCGCCCCTGCGATTTGATCTGGGCGAGCTTCTTTTGCATGCGCTTGTCTTCGCGTTCATCGCGCCACTCGGCAATTCGCTCTTTGAGCGCGCCGACAAAGTTCAGTTTGCCCAGCGGGCCGCGCACATATTCGTGGGTTTCGATAAAGGAAAATTTCGTGCTCAAAAACAGCGCGACAAACAGGGTGGCAAGGGCAACGACATTCGCGCCCACCGTATTGAACGCCATCCGGAGTCCCGCCGATACCAGATGCCCCAACAATCCGCCTGGAGGAATCGCGCCGCGCACATCCGGCACATGCCATAGCGTCAGCAACGCGGGGACCATCAGCACGAGCAGGGTGTAGCCGGCAATTTTGATTGCCGGAGATTCCAGCGGTTCGCTGCGGAACCATCGCGAACCCATGACGAAAATTCCGATCGGCAGCAGGAAGACGGCATAGCCGAATCCCTGGAAGAGCAGGTCCGCGCTGTAAGCGCCGACCGGCCCGATCCAGTTGCGAGCGGAATGGATGTCCGGGGATTGCGTCGAGACGTTGAACGATGGGTCGTGAGGGCTGTAGGAAATCAAAGCCAAGGCCATCAGGACGGCAATCGTCACGCCGAGAAAGCCAATCAATTCATTCAAACGGTTATTTTCCGTTGGAGTCAAAACGCGCACAAGTGTCTCCTCAATGGGGGAAGGTGCTCGTCTCAGGATTGGGTGCGCGGGCGCTGGCGCGCGGTTCCCATCTGGAAGTAAACGAGCAACGGATTGACTATATCAAAGCAAGAGTTGGAGGCAAGAGAGAGTTACAGGATTGTTACAGGGTCGGCAACCGGGAACCGAAGCAGCATCCTCTGTGGCGCGAGCGTCCCGCACGCGTTTTGGGCGGTATGAAAATGTCTAAAGAACGCGGCCGGGACGCCCGCGCTACAAGATACGCCTGCTTGCGATTGCGCCGTGTGTTTTCAGCGAGCAAATCCCGATCGATTCCCATCAAAATCAGCATTCTCGTTTTTTATCCTGTAAAATATGGAACGCCAATTCAGGAAAACCCAATGCAGGCAAACCCAATTCAGCCGACGCAATTCCATATCCTATCTTGAACGATAAGAAAAAATGCAGAACGCATCGCTGTCCGGGCAAGAAGCTTTAGTAACCAGCGTGATGAAGAAACGCGACAGCGACGGCAGCCGCCAGACAATAAATCCCAAACAGGTACCAGCGTCCACTTTCAAGCCATTGGCTCAGCCATTTCAGTGCGATCAAGCCCGCCAGAAATGCAAAAATCGCGCCGATCAGGCTGGGGAGGAAAGCAGAGCCAAGCGCCGCGCCTCCGCTGATATGCTCCGCTTTGATTAGTCTGAGGCCTTCGCGTACATCGACGGCGGGGGTGAGAATCACGGCCAGCGCGAAACTGAAATCTTCGGCGCGCAGCTTGTCGATCCCGAGCAGCATTCCCGTCGAGATTGTTGCACCGGAGCGGGAGAAACCCCGAAACGGCAGGCACAGGCCTTGTACGAAGCCGATGATTCCCGCTTGTTTTGCGTCCATCTGCGCATCTTCGGAGGACGGAGTGATGGAACGCCGCTTTTCAAAAATGCCTGCGATGAGAATCAGAATTCCTGCAGCGGCCAGCGCAGGCGCAATGAGTTCCAGATGGCTGAATAGTTGCTCAATTTCTGCTTTCGGCGTATCACGCATCCAGACCTTTTCGATCAGCTTGATCAGCGCCTCGCCGACCACGCCCGTTAAGCACGGTTGCCAGAAATAATAAAACGACGGCATTTTTAAATGTTTCGGCGTTCTGCAAAAACGCTTTGTGCCAGCGCTTCCAGAAATAGACAATCACGGCGAACATCGTTCCCGTATGAAGCATGACCAGCAGTAACGTCATCTCCGGCGAGGACGGGTCCATGCCCATCAGTTTCTCGGCGACGACGACGTGCGCGGAACTGGAAACGGGGAGCAGTTCGGCCAAACCTTGAACGATGGCGAGAATGATTACGTGTAGGAATGACATCAGGGAAACTTCTCACCTCATCGCGGGTGTTAGATCAGCCGCTTGGTTCGCTCAACATTTTTTGCATCTCGAACGCATCCTGACCGCGGCCATAATAATTTTTAATTGTTACAACTTGACGATAGCCATGCCTTTTCCACAATGCAATTGCTGCTTTGTTGGTTGTTGCGGTTTCAAGAACCATGCGGGAAATGTTGCGGGATGTGGCGTGTCGTTCGGCTGCATCCAAAAGCAATGTCCCGATTCCCAGCCGGCGATATTGCTCCAGAACATCCAGCGTGACGATATGTCCATACTCCGCTGAAAATTCGGCCAGGATGAAGGCGGCAATTTCCCCGGAGACTTCCGCAACCCGGCAATACGAGCCTGGGGAGCGAAGATAAAACTTCAACTGAAAGCGCGTGTAGGCGACGCCCGGCGGGAAGCAGGACTGGTCGATTTCGTAAAGAGTGTCAAAATCCGAGGGCTGGCAGGGCCTCAAGCGGATGTCGGTAGAATCCACGAGCAAAACTCACAGTTCCAGGATGACGGGCAGGATCAGGGGACGCTTTGACGTTTGTTTTTTGAGATAGCGCCGCAAATCCACGCGAATTTTTTCCTTGATGACGCTCCAGTCGGTTTTTTCCTCGTCATTGGATTGCTCGACGGTGCGGAGAATCACGTCGCGCGCGCCCTGGAGCAATGCGACGCCGTCATCCGAAGGGAGGAATCCGCGCGTCACAATTTCCGGCGTGGATTCGATCTGTCCGGTGTGCTTGTTGATGGCGATAATGGGAACGACAACGCCGTCTTCGGAAAGGTGCTTGCGGTCGCGGATGACAAATTCCTCGATCTCTTCGAGCGAGCCGGAATCGACGCAGATGCGGCCCGCGGTAACGGGCTCGCGCCGGTAGGCGGCGTCTTCGGTGAATTCGATCGGCTGGCCGTCTTCAATCAGAAGAATTTCTCCCGAAACGGAGCCGACGCTATGCGCCAGGCCTGCGTGGCGGAAAAGCTGGCGGTATTCGCCGTGCACGGGGATGAAATATTTCGGGCGCACGAGATTTAGAACAAGCTTTTGTTCTTCCTGACTGGCGTGTCCGGAAACGTGAATCGTGCCGCCGTTGTTGTCGTAGTAGATCAGCGCGCGCTTGCGGAACATGTGATCCAGCATGCGGAAGATGGCTTTTTCGTTGCCGGGAATGATGCGCGCGGAAAGGATGACGGTGTCACGTTCGTCGAGCGAAATCAGGCGATGATTGTCCACGGCCATGCGCGACAGCGAGGACATCGGCTCGGCCTGGCTGCCGCTGACCATGACGATCAGCTTTTCCGGCGGGAAGGAATTAATGTCCTGCGAACGCACCACCAGGCCGTCGGGAATATTCAGGCGGTTCATGCCGTGCGCGATTTCGACGTTGTCCACCATGCTGCGGCCGATAAACGCGATCTTGCGACCCGCTCCGGCGGCGATGTCCACGATTTGCTGGATGCGCGGAATGGAGGAGGCAAAGCACGAGACAATTACTTTGCGACTTGCCGCGCGCACGAGTTCCTCTATGCGCGGTCGGATCGTCCGCTCGGATGGTGTGTAGCCGGGGCGCTCGACGTTGGTGCTGTCGCTAAACAGCGCGAGCACGCCTTCATGACCGTAGCGCGCGAACGCATGCAGATCGAACGGCTGTCCGTCGATCGGCGTCTGGTCGATCTTGAAATCGCCGGTGTGAATTACGACTCCGACGGGGGTGCGAATCGCGAGTGCGACGCAGTCAATGGTGCTGTGGGTGACGCTGATGAATTCCACTTCAAACTGGCCAATTTCGATTTTGCGGCCGGGGATGACTTCGCGCAGGTCGGCTTTGTCGAGCAGGCCGTGCTCTTCCAGTCGCTTGTGCACCAGCGCAAGGGTGAAGCGCGTGCCGAAAATCGGCGCGTTCAGATCGCGCAGGATGTAGGGCAGTGCGCCGATGTGATCTTCATGGCCGTGCGTCAGCAGGATGGCGCGCAGGTGCTCGCGATTCTGCTTCAGATACGTGATGTCGGGAATGACGATGTCCACGCCCAGCAATTCGGCCTCGGGAAACATCATCCCCGCGTCGATCAAAATCATGTCGTCCCCGACGCGGAGAACGAGCATGTTCATTCCGAATTCCCCCAGGCCGCCCAGGGGGATTGCTAAAAGAGATGGCTTATCCAATGTGGCTCACTTCCTTATGCGAGACTCTTCATCGTATCACAGCGAAGTGTGGGGCGGAGTGTGGGAAAGTCCCGGCGGCTCAGTCTTTGCCGACGGAAAAAATTCCCGCGATGGCAACCAGGATGACTGCGCCCAGCGTTGCCGCGGCGATGCTGTAGAGGATTCCACCGCCGAAGATGCCGAGTTTCGTGAAAACCCAGCCGCCGATGATTGCGCCGACCATGCCCAGCAGGATGTTGGCGATGCAGCCGAAGCCGTGACCCCGGGAGACGGTTCCGGCCAGCCAGCCTGCGATCAGGCCGATGATGACCCAGGCAATTACGGATTGCGGGACAAAGACTGAAAAAATATGCATGGTGCTCCTTCGTGGGTTTTAGTAGCGCAGGCTTCCGCCTGTATTCTTTTGACTTCCGTGGCAGCACACGAAATTCAAAACCATACAGGCTGAAGCCTGTGCTACTTAACCCGGTTCCTGCTGCGTCATACAGTGAATCGTGCCAAGGCCCAAAACAAGATCGAGGCAGGCGATGCCGATCACTTTGCGATCGGGGAATAATGCCGCGAGCTTCGTCAGCGCGATCGCGTCATGCGCATCGTTAAATGTCGGGACCAGGACCAATTGGTTTGCGATATAAAAATTCGCGTAGCTGGCCGGGAGGCGCTGGCCGTCAAAATAAACGGGATCGGGCATGGGCAGAGTCTCGATGTGGAGCGCGCGGCCGTCCTGATCTTTCATCTCGCGCAGCAATGCGAGATTTTCCTGCAAAGGCTGGTAATTGGCTTCCGACGGATTGTTTTCCGTGACCACGACGACCGTTGTGGGAGTTACGAAGCGCGCGAGATCGTCCACGTGTCCGTGCGTGTCGTCGCCCGCGATTCCGTTATTGAGCCAGAGTACGTTTGTGACGCCCAGGTAGTCGCGAAAAATTCCCGCAAGCTCCTTGCGCGAGAGGCCGGGATTGCGCGCCTGAATCGGACTGAGCAGACATTCTTCCGTGGTGAGCATCGTGCCCAGGCCGTTGACGTCGATACTGCCGCCTTCGAGAACCACGCGGCGCTTGCGATATTCGGGCGACCACATGTTCCATTTGAGACGGGGCGCGAGTTTCGCATTGGCTGCGTCGTCTTTTTTCCAGTCGTCGTATTTCGCCCAGGCGTTGAAGTGCCAGTTCGTAACGGCGCTTTCATTTTTGGCGTTGCGAACAAAAACCGGGCCGAAGTCGCGAATCCAACCGCGATTTGTGGGTACGTGGAAGAAATCGACGGCGGGAAGATTTGCACCGGCGGGTTTCAGGATGCGACGAACAGAACGTTCCATCGCGGCGTTCTCGACCAGAATGCGCACGCGCTCGACTTGCGAGAGGTGGCGCACGATGTCGGCATAGACCCACGGGATAGGCGCGAATTTTCCAGGCCAATCGGTCTTTTCATGGGGCCACGAGAGCCAGGTAGCGTTATGGTGCTCCCATTCCGCAGGCATCCGGAAGCCAAGTGAAAAGGGAATGGATGATTTTGCGTTTGAAGATTTCACTCGAGCCATCGATTCAGGATTGGGGAATAGGCATCGATGCGTCGGTCGCGCAGGAAAGGCCAGTTGCGGCGCACTTCTTCGATGCGGGAAGTGTCGCATTCCACGATTAAAATTTCTTCCTTGTCGGCGGAGGCTTCGGCGAGGACTTGCCCGAAGGGGTCGCAAACAAACGAATGTCCCCAGAATTCCAGGCCGCTTTCGGGAGTGCCTTCATACCCGACACGATTGACTGCCGCGACAAAAACGCCGTTGGCGATGGCGTGCGCCCGCTGAATGGTGCGCCACGCGTCGAGCTGCGCCGCGCCGAACTCCTGCTTTTCGGCGGGATGCCAGCCGATCGCCGTGGGATAAAAAAGAATGTTGGCGCCGGCGAGACTCGAAAGACGCGCGCCCTCGGGATACCACTGGTCCCAGCAGACCAGCACGCCGATGCGGCCAAAGCGTGTATCGAAATTGGGAAACCCCAGATCGCCCGGCGTGAAATAAAATTTTTCGTAGTAGAGCGGGTCGTCCGGAATATGCATCTTGCGGTATTTGCCGAGGAGCGATCCATCGGCGTCGAGAATCGCCGCTGTGTTGTGGTAGACGCCGGCGGCGCGGCGCTCAAAAAGCGAACCGACGATCGATGACGTTCAAGCCGTGTGCGAGATTCGCGAGCGCTTCGGTGGATGGGCCGGGAATCGGACTCGGCAAGGTTGAAAAGTTCGGCATTTTCCTCGCGGCAGAAATATTGCGAGCGAAACAGTTCCTGAAGGCAAATAATTTGAGCGCCGCGCGCCGCCGCTTCTCGAATGCGCGCTTCCGCCTTGGAGAAATTTTCTCGTGGATCGGGCGAGCAACTCATCTGAATCAGGCCAACGGTAAATTTTTGCGCCATGAACGGATCATAGCATTAACTTTTAATTTTGATATTTCAAATTCGAAGCTCCTCTCAACTTTTTTCAATCATTCGAGTTTTGAGAGCCGTTTGCCGGGGGATGGGAAAGGAGAAGGCGGCACCCGATTTTTTAGTGGGCGCGCCCTTTGCATTCCGCGTGTCCGCAGCGGCAATCGATATCCGGCATCGTTTCGATTGCTTCGCAGGAGGCGCCGCAGAACTTCCCGGAACTCGTAATACATGTGCACGCGGGATGCGCGCATTTCTTTCCGCCGGCTTTGGCCGCCAGGCGCGGACTGCGAACAATCATCACCGAACAGGCCGCATGTCGCGCGACGGCTTCGGAAGTTCCGCCGAGGAGAAAACGGTCCACGCCTTTGCGGCCGTGAGAGCCGATGACGATGAGGTCGGCGCCCCAGGCGTTTGCAATTTCGACGATGTCCTTCTTTGGTTCTCCGCGTTCCACCCGTGTTGAAACTTGGAATCCCGCATCGCGAATCGTTTGAGCGGCCCGCTTTACCAATTCGGCGGCAAGATTCTCCCTGTCCCGCTCGATCTTTAATATTTCGCTCGATGTCCCGTATTCGTCATACATTGAAAGGGCGGCAAGGACATCCACGACGTGCAGGACAAGCACTTCCGTGCTTTGCGGCCGGGCCTGTTGAATTACGGTCTGAATCGCCAAAGTCGAAAAGGGTGAACCGTCAATGGGCGCGAGAATTTTCATGCGGGAAGGCCTCGTTGCGACGCGATATCTTCAGCTTCAGTATGCCATCGGAAGCGATCTTTAGGCCACTTCCGTGTCATACGAGGCCGGAAAATAATTTCCGTCATTCCCGATTCGTGCCGGTGGCGGGCTGCGGAACTGTCTGGTTCGACGTGCTTTTGGCGGCATCGCTCGCCTGGGCTTTCTCGGCCGGCATGGCCGTGCCGATGGGATAAACCATAATGCTGACCTCACCCCATCCGGATTTGGAAGAGGCGTCTTCTTTTTTGCCCAGACCCAAAGTCTTCAAGCGTGTATCGTCGAAGCCGAAATTTTCGACTAGGAATTCGCGCACGACCATGGCGCGGCCTTCTGTCAGCGTCAGATTCTTCGCAGAATCTCCTTCGAGGCCGGTGGATGCAACCACCACGGCAACTCCAAAATTATGATCGGCCAGGTAGTCGCCGGCTTCGCTTAGCGATTTCTGATTTTTCAGTTTTGCGTTCCCTTGCTTATCGAAGAGCTGCTTGGCGTCAAATGTGAAAGTTTTCAGAGGAGCGGCCTGGGGAAGGGCGACGATTTCATCCTTCTCGACCTCCGAAGAATCCTCGTACCCGCGGTTTTTGAAATACCCTCGGAGGAAGAAATTGTGCTTCAAGGCTTCCATGTCTTCCTGAAAGTCGGTGACTCCGGCCTGGGCGTGCAAGGCCGTCTCCTGCATCCCGCTCATGGTTTGATCGAGCTTGGTATAAACGTCCTTGTCGTTGATCAGGGCTCCAACAGTCCCTTGTCCATCGTTGATTTTTCCGCTGATGGCGGACAAATTGGCGGTGACTTGAGTGACATTGGTGACGGCTTGCTGGCTGCTGTCGAGGATTTTATCGGTCTTCTTGATCAAGTCCGCCATGGCAATGGGCTGCTGGCTCGCTAGGGTGTCGCCATTGCGAACCTCGGGCGCTCCCACACTTCCAAACGAGATGGAAATATATTCGTCCCCCAGCAGACCCTCGGTCGCGATTGTAGCGACGGAATCTTTCCGGATGATGTCGCGCGTTGAACTCTCGAGATCCATCACCACCGTTATTTTATCCGCGGGGGAGCGGGGCATATCGATGCGAATCACGGTTCCGCGATGAACGCCGCCGATCCGCGTCTCGGCGCCCACATTCAATCCGACCACGTCGCTGAACTGCGTCTTTAACTGGTAGGTTTCCGTAAACAGGTAGTGCTGATCGCCCACGATAAAAATGCCGACAATCAGAATCGCCAAGGTCGCGACCACGAATGCTCCAAGGCGTGCCAGTCTTGACATACGTTCCTCCTACGAGTTTCGTCTCATGAATTCAGAGACGAACTCGTCTTGACTCTTCGCGAGGTCGTCGAAACTGCCTTCGATGACCACGTTCCCGCGATTCAGAAGCGTGACTCGCCCGGCAATTGTTTTTGCGCTTTGCAGATCGTGGGTTACCAGGAGGGTGGCCATATGGTGTTCCTGTTGCAATTTGAGAATCAGACTGTCGATTTCCGCTGAGGTGATGGGGTCAAGCCCGGCCGTCGGCTCATCGAGCAGCAGGATGTCCGGATTGAGAGCCAGAGCGCGCGCCAGGCCCACGCGCTTCTGCATGCCGCCGGAAATATCGGACGGCAACTTCTGGAGATCGTTTTCCATGTTCACGCTTTGCAGTAATTGATGAACGCGATCCCGCCTTTCCGATTCCGCCATATTCGTGTTGTGCAAGAGCGGGAATGCCACGTTCTCTTCCACGGTCAGCGAGTCGTACAACGCGGCCTGCTGGAACACGAAACCCATTTTCTTTCTGATCTCATTCAGCTGATCGATGGCCAGCCGGGTAATCTCCTGCCCGTGAATCGTAACGGAGCCCGAATCCGGTTTTTCCAAACCGATGACGATCTTCAATAAAACGCTTTTTCCCGTGCCGCTGCGTCCGAGGACCGCCACGGTCTCGCCTCGCGCCACTGTGATATTGATTTTCTGCAACACCGTCTGCGCGCCGAACGACTTGTGCAGATCGTGCAGAATCACGGGAGGCGACCCGTTCGTTTCAGAAATACCGCCGGATACGAATTCCTGAGTGTTTACGCTCATGGAAAAAACACCAGAATCGCTTTCACCAGAATGACGTCCGCCAAAATTACAAACAACGAAGATAAAACCACGGAACTTGTCGCCGTGCGTCCGACGCCTTCCGTTCCGCCTTTTGTTCTCATTCCCTGGAAACAGGCGACCAGCCCGATAATCAAGCCAAAAAAAGCGGTCTTGAATGTGGGCGGAAGAAAATCGCTGAACGTGAATCCGCTAAATCCGACGTGAATGAATCGATGAATGGAGACGGGTTCAGCCAGCGTGGCGGCGACCCAACTCATCATCACGCCGCAGAAATCCGTCGCCAGCGTCAGCAACGGCAACACCAGGATGCACGCCAGTATGCGCGTCACTGCCAACAGTCTGTAAGGATTGACCGATGAAACCTCGATGGCATCGATCTGCTCGGACACCTTCATCGCTCCCAGTTCCGCGCCGATTCCCGCGCCCACCCGGCCGCTGACCACCAGTCCGGTAACGATCGGACCCATCTCATGAATGATTGAGTACACGACGACGGCGGGGATCATGGACTTGGCCCCAAAGCGGATCAGGCTGCTGCGGCTTTCGAAGGCCAGGACCACGCCGATGGCCGCTCCGGCCAATGCCACAAGCGGAAGAGATTTTGCGCCGATTTCGTCCATTTGGCGAAGAAGTTCGCTGCCCTCAAATGGTCCAGTAAATATGGCGCGCAGGACTTGCCACGAAAAAAGGCCCATTTCTCCGACCCACTCGAAAGCGCAAAAAAACCAGCCGGGCCCGGAAGTGCGATTTGAGGTCATTCCGCCTCTCATGCTTGATCATTTCGAATCCGACCGCCCATACTTAAAACTATTGATTTTGGTCGAGATTGCGCCCTAGGACGGAAGGGCAAGATGCACGACCATTCTAATGGACTGAGGGAACGGCAGTCTGTCCTGTTGGGGACATCTTCCGGGGAGATGTCTTTTAGACGGGTGATGTCTTTCGGAGCGGAAATGGACGAGCCTCCGCGTCAGGGGTGGGAAAAGAAGTAAGCTCGATTATTTAAGAATTTTGGGATCGGCAAGCCGGGAGGATCAATCGTCTTCGCCAATCATAATGGCGGCGGCAAGGACCGTAGTCCACAGGCCGCGCTTATCGCCGACGGCGGACTGGGTAATGTTCATCGTACGGACGATCTTGTTGGAAATGCGGTAGACCTCTTTTTTCTCGTCCCAGGAAAGGTCCGGGTCAAACTCCACGTTCAGCGTGGTGGCCAGCATTTCGGCGGCAAGCTCTTCGGTGTATTCTCCGGCAACTTCCTCGGTCTCGCCGAAGGAGTGATGCTCGGAGAGATAACCGTACATGGATTTGTCGGCGGGGAGGGCCAAGCCGATTCCGGCGGCGATTAAGCGATGCGCCTCGCGCGTGGAGTTCTCGCTGATCACGGTGAAGGCAACTTGTCCCGGCTTGATATGTTTCAGTCCCTCACTGCGGGAGATCAGTTTGCAGCTGGGAGGGAAAATTGAGGAGACACGCACGATATTGCACGCGGCGATGCCCGCGCTGCGCAATGCCAATTCGAAGCTCGAGAGCCTCTCTCGATGCTTTCCAACGCCTTTTGTCAGGAAAATCTTTTTCGCGACGAATGCCATCGGGGATGCGGAGAACCGTCTCCTAAGTTTGTAAATGATTCGCTTGAAACAATTTGCGCGTGGGGAAAATAACAAGAACACCCCGCTGTGTCAATCACTTTCCCGATGAAAGTTCAAAATTGTGCTTCCACGCGCGAAGGAGAGATTCAATTGGCGCCCGTGAGGGTGAATATCCTCGAAGAAACAGCCTAACGCCGGTCTCATTTCCATCCATCCCGCGAAATGTGCAATGGTCCGGTGCGATCAGACGCGCACGCACAGTTTCAGAAAGCGGCTCATTGACGGTGAGAGCGAAACCAGCGCACGCAGATCCTTTTGTGTGAAATCAGGGCCCGAGTCCGAAGGAGACCGGCCTTTTCTTGAAATTTGCACGACCCCGCTGACATCGTGGCCGTCCATAATCGGCGCGCTCATGATTTTTTGGATTAAGTCGCCAGGTTCGCGCCCCAAAGGGACTCCTTCAAACACGCTGGCGTGGCGCGCCGAACTGAAATTGTTCACGATCTCGGCGCGGCGCTCGCGGGCGGTACGCGCGGCAAGGGCGGTGGCGCTTGTCAGAGGGATGGAGCCCACTGCCGCAAGTTTCTCAGGAATTATAAATTTCAGATTTTTATGCTTCGCACTCAGGTGAAGAATAGCAACTTCGTCCTGGTCGACGCCAAACATCTTCGAAATAACATTGGCAATCCTGGCGAATTCGTCTCCGCCCGGAGCCGCCCCCGCGTTCTCGAATTCATCAACCACCGACACGACATCAGCAGTCTGCTGGTCCAACATGAACGCACCCCCGGTGCCATCCACTCCTGGTCTATTATATCGAAAATCGCGCAACCGAATTTCCGTATTTGGGGCGGGCGTGTCTTGAAAATTGATACGGAATTACCTATACTAAAAAACGGGATGAGGGTGAGTCGGAGCCAGGATGTCTGCGACTGAAGTGGATTTACGAGCGGATTGTCAGCTTTTCCCGTGAAAAGTTAAGAACCAGCATATTTCGTATTAGGTTTGGTGTGGCTTGCAGGCCCGCGTGGGCATGAACTCAGGAGCTGTACGATGAGCGAATCAATGGTGGCAACCAAGGCTGCGCCGAATCGGCTGCTTGCCTTGTGGGGCAGCGTGATCGGCAAGAAAGTCGTGATGGCCTTGACGGGCGCGGTCCTGATTCTCTTCGTGATCATGCACATGGTCGGCAATCTGAAGATTTTCTCCGGCCCCGAAGAGATCAATGCGTATTCGCGCTTTCTGCGCGAAGTGGCATATCCCGAACTGGCCAACGGGCAATTGCTCTGGATTGTGCGCATCGTTCTGCTGATTTGCGCCGCGCTGCATATCACTGCCGCCGCGCAACTCACGATCATGAATCGCCAGGCACGGCCCGTGGGGTACGAAGCGAAGAAAGATGTAGAGACGACCTGGGGCGCGCTGACGATGCGCTGGGGCGGGGTTCTTCTCGCGATCTTTATTGTGTTTCATCTGTTTCACTTTACGGGCGGAATGGTCGGTTTCCAGCCCGGGCAATTTGAACACCTGATGGTTTATCAAAATGTGGTGGCCGGATTTTCCAACGTGCCGATCGCGATTTTTTACATCATCGCTATGTTCGCATTGTGCCTGCATCTGGATCACGGAATCTGGAGCATGTTACAGACTCTGGGTTTCGTGAACACGGATAATACAAAGAGTTTGCGAACGGTTTCCAGGTTCATTGCCTTTATTATATTCGCGGGATTTGTTTCCGTGCCGGTCTCGGTGCTCGCCGGTTGGGTGCACTAAAGCTCAAGGACGCAGGGCGCCCGTAGGGAGCCCTCAGGGAAAACGATGCTCGAATCCAAAATTCCGTCAGGTCCGATTGAAAAGAAGTGGGAAAAATCCCGTTTTGAAATGAAGCTGGTAAATCCAGCGAACCGCCGCAAGCACACGGTCATCATCGTGGGCTCTGGATTGGCGGGAGCCGCTGCTGCGGCGTCACTCGGCCAGCAAGGGTATCGCGTCGATTGCTTTTCGTTTCATGATAGCCCGCGCCGAGCCCACTCGATCGCCGCGCAAGGCGGGATCAACGCCGCCAAGAATTACCGCAATGACGGAGACAGTATCTTCCGGCTGTTCTATGACACTGTGAAGGGCGGCGATTTCCGGGCCCGCGAAGCCAACGTGTACCGCCTCGCGCAAATCAGCGTTAACATCATCGATCAGTGCGTCGCGCAGGGAGTTCCGTTCGCCCGTGAATACGGCGGGCTGCTCGATACGCGGTCTTTCGGGGGCGTGCAGGTCTCGCGCACGTTTTACGCGCGCGGCCAAACGGGGCAGCAATTGCTGCTCGGCGCGTATCAGGCGCTCGAAGAGCAGATCGCCGCTGGCAGCGTGAAAATGCACACGCGCAGCGAGATGCTCGACCTGGTGGTCGTGAACGGCAAGGCGCGCGGCATCGTTACGCGCAATCTGACCACTGGCGCAATTGAAAGCCACGCGGCCGATGTGGTCGTGCTCGCCACAGGCGGCTACGGAAACGTCTTCTACCTTTCGACGAACGCGAAGGGATCGAACACCACGGCCATCTGGCGCGCGCACCGCCGCGGCGCGTTGTTCGGCAATCCGTGCTTTACGCAAATCCATCCGACGTGCATTCCCGTCAGCAATGAAAATCAATCGAAGCTTACACTGATGTCCGAATCGCTGCGAAACGACGGACGCGTGTGGGTTCCTAAAAAAGTTCGCGAAACGCGCGCCCCGGGACAGATTCCTGAGGATGAGCGAGACTACTACCTCGAACGCCGTTACCCGAGTTTCGGCAACCTCGTGCCGCGCGACGTAGCTTCCCGCAACGCCAAGGAAGTCTGCGACGAAGGGCGGGGTGTAGGCCCCGGCGGCATGGGCGTTTACCTGGATTTTGCCGACGCCATTCGCCGGCTGGGTGAACCGGTCGTGCGCGAAAAATACGGCAACCTCTTCGACATGTACGAAGAAATTACCGGAGAGAACGCGTACAAAGTTCCGATGCGAATTTTTCCCGCGGTCCATTACACGATGGGAGGGTTGTGGGTCGATTATCAACTCATGTCCACGATCCCCGGTCTCTTTGTGGCCGGCGAAGCAAATTTTTCCGATCACGGGGCGAACCGCCTGGGCGCCAGCGCCTTGATGCAGGGTCTCGCCGACGGCTACTTCATTCTTCCGTACACTCTGCCGAATTACATCGCTTCCAGTTCGCTTGAAAAAGTGGACACTTCGCACCCGGCATTTGCCGCGGCGACCGAGGACGTCAACAAGCGCATCTCGACGCTCATCAACATCAAGGGCAGGCGCACTGTCGATTCCTTCCACAAGGAACTCGGCAAAATGATGTGGGATCAATGCGGCATGGCCCGCTCAGCGCATGGATTGGAGGCCAACCTGGCGAAAATTCCCGCGCTGCGAGAGGAATTCTGGAGCAATCTCAACATCGTTGGAACCGGCGAAGAATTGAACCAGTCGCTCGAAAAAGCCGGGCGCGTGGCGGACTTTCTGGAGCTGGCTGAGCTGATGTGCCTCGATGCGCTGCAACGCGCCGAATCCTGCGGTGGCCACTTCCGCGTGGAAAGCGCGACCCCGGACGGGGAAGCAAAACGCGACGACGAGAACTTCTCCTACGCGTCGGCATGGGAATGGAAAGGCGAAGCCGGGAAGTGGGAACTGCACAAAGAGCCGCTCACCTTCGAACACGTTCACCTGGCCCAGAGGAGCTACAAATAAGCCCATGAACCTTACACTCAAAATTTGGCGGCAGCAGGATGCGAAGGCGGCGGGGAAGTTCGTCGCCTATCAGGTGCAGGGCGTGACCCCGGACATGTCGTTCCTGGAAATGCT
Organism: Terriglobia bacterium; assembly: GCA_963788335.1. Taxonomy (GTDB): domain Bacteria; phylum Acidobacteriota; class Terriglobia; order Acidiferrales; family UBA7541; genus Palsa-360. The sequence continues at coordinate 403,793 of CAWBGM010000018.1, read as the reverse complement.
GGACCTGCTCAATGAAAATTTGCAGGACAAGGGCGAGGCTCCGGTCGCGTTCGAACACGATTGCCGCGAAGGGATTTGCGGCTCGTGCGGATTTTTGGTAAATGGTGTCGCCCATGGCGGACATCGCGGCACAACGGTATGCCAGCTTTCGATGCGATTCTTTAAGGATGGCGATTCGCTGACGCTTGAACCTTGGCGCGCCAAAGCGTTTCCCGTCCTGCGCGATCTGGCTGTCGATCGTTCCGCATTTGACCGGATCATTCAAGCCGGCGGCTTTATCAGCGCGCCGACCGGTGGAGCGCCGGATGCCAACGCCATTCTGGTTCCCAAGAGCGACGCCGAGCGCGCCTTTGACGCTGCGGCCTGCATCGGCTGCGGCGCCTGCGTAGCCGCGTGCCCGAACGCGGCGGCTATGCTGTTCACCGCTGCAAAGATCACGCATCTTAATTCGCTGCCACAAGGCCAGCCGCAGCGCGATCAGCGCACGCTGGATATGGTCGCGACGATGTCGGCGGAATTGTTTGGCAGCTGCACCAATCACGGCGAATGCGAAGCGGTTTGCCCGAAGGAAATTCCCATCGAGTTCATCGGGCGCATGAATCGCGACCTGATTCGGGCGACGCTGAATCATCGCGGGGAGTAGCGCAGGTCCCGAACGGCGGATGTCGGCGCCATTTGAAATTGAATTTCGCAATTATTTTCGTCTGGAGAAATCAAATGCGTATCCGGCATCGCATGCTCTTTGTGGCTTCTTTAAGCGTTCTGGCGGCAACCGCGGCAACAGCCCAGACCCCTCCCGCGGCTCCGCCGAAGAAACCTGCGGCGGCAGCCAAAGCCCCTGCGGCAAAGGGAAAGGGAACTTCCTTTGACCCCGCATTGCTCCAGCCGGCGTTGCTCAAAGCGAAGGCTCCCGCCGAATATGACGTCAAATTCGTAACGACGGCGGGAGAATTTACCGTGCATGTGACGCGCGCCTGGGCGCCGAACGGCGCCGACCGATTCTACAATCTGGTTCGGCATCGCTTCTTCGATGGCGCCGCCTTCTTCCGAGTGATTCCTGGCTTTATGGCGCAATTCGGGTTGAGCGCTTACCCGAATGTCTCGGCAGCGTGGCAGAACGCCAACATCAAGGACGATCCCGTCGTGCAAAGCAACCACCGGGGTTTTGTTACCTTTGCGCAGACCTCGATGCCCAACTCCCGCAGCACCCAGCTTTTTATCAATTTCGGCAACAACGAACGGCTGGATCATGACCGTTTTGCTCCCTTCGGGATGGTTACCGACGGGATGGATGCGGTGGACAAATTGTACGGCGGCTATGGCGAGAGCCCGGATCAGGGCCAAATCGGGAATCAGGGCCGCGCCTATCTTGACCATAACTTCCCCAAGCTGGATAAGATCCAGTCGGCAACCCTGGTGGCGACGGCTCCGGCAGCGGCCAAGTAATTTCGCCTTGGGTATGGGCTCATGAGTCAAACCACCATGAGCGTTTAAGCGAGTATGAATTTGACTTGCAGTAAATCCGAAATCATATCAAGCTGTGCGGATGGAATTCATGCGCTCGGGGAAAAGTGAAGTGGCGATTCCCGAGGCTGCGGACGCGCTCGATCCAGTTAGCGCTCCCAGCATCGAAATAGGCACGTGGGCGGAAAAAGATCTGACGATCCCGCTGAGTTTCGCAATCCTCGCCTGTATTATTCATTTCCTTGCCAATGGACGTTATGGCTATTTCAGGGATGAGCTGTACTATGCGGCCTGCGGGCAACATTTGGCGTGGGGATATGTCGATCAGGCGCCCCTGATCGCGGTGATTGCACGCCTGACAAGGACGTTGTTCGGGGATTCGCTTCACGCTTTGCGGTTTTTCCCCGCGCTGGCCTCCGGGGCAATGATTTTTCTGGCCGGCTGGATGGTTCGTGAATTGGGCGGCCGACGTTATGCGCAAGTTCTGGCGGCAACGGCAATGCTGGTCTGTCCCATCTACCTGACCATGGACAATTTCCTTTCCATGAACGCTTTTGAACCCATTTTTTGGATGCTGTGCGCTGCCATTGCCCTGCGGATCGTGCGAACGGGAAAAAGCCGCTTGTGGCTTGCTTTCGGAATCGTTGCCGGCGTTGGAATCTTAAATAAACACTCGATGCTGATTTTCGGTTTCGGATTGGTTCTCTCCCTGCTCGTCACAAAGCAGCGCACAGTCTTTCGAGAGCCATGGATCTGGGTTGCCGGGATCGTCGCTTTCGTCATCTTCCTGCCGAACCTGATCTGGGAAATCAATAATCACTGGGCAACGATCGAAATCCTGCGAAATGTGGACCTCGCCAAAAACGCGCGCATTTCCTGGCTCGGCTTCATTGCCGAGCAGGCATTCCTGGTTCATCCGGTGGCCGCGCCGATCTGCCTGGCAGGTCTGTGGTTTTTCTTTTTCAGCAGGGAAGGCGCCGAGTATCGTTTCCTGGGTTGGACCTACGTCTTCGTTTTACTTCAGTTCCTCATTTTTCGAGGACGAATTTACTATCTCGCTCCGATTTACCCGATGCTGTTTGCCGCGGGCGCGGTCGCCATTGAGGGGTGGCTTCCCATCGACGGAAGAAGTTGGATCAAGAAGGCAATCCTTGCGCCACTTGTGGTTGGGGGAATGGTGGCTGCGCCCCTGGCGCTTCCCATCCTTCCGCTCGATGCTGCCGCGTCGTATGCCGATTTCTGGAACGTGAATAGCGTGCGCGTGGAAGTCGAGCCGAGTGGGAAATTGCCCCAGATGTTCGCGGACATGATGGGCTGGCAGCAACAGGTGGAAGTGGTTTCCGGCGTGTTCGCATCCCTATCCGCGGAAGACCAGAAACGCGTCGCGATTCTAGCCAAAAATTACGGGCAGGCCGGCGCCATCGATTATTTCGGACCATCGCATGGATTGCCTCGCGCCATTAGCGGCCATAACAATTATTTTTTATGGGGACCGCGCGATTACGACGGGCAGGTCGTGATTGCTGTGGGAATGCCCCTTCAGGATTTAAAGCCGATCTTCGGGCAGATCGAACAGGCCGCGACGATCGGCGACGAATATGCGATCCCGGAAGAGAACAATCTTCCCGTCTACATTTGCAGACAGCCCAAAATGACTTTGCAGCAGGCGTGGCCACGCCTGAAATTTTATGGGTAGGTGGAGTAGCACGGGCTTCAGCCTGTGGGGCTAGTTTCTACACGTGCGCAATTTAAACCACGCGGCGTAAATCCTGAGCCCCATAAATTCTGTGCGCGTGTCGTCAAAACCCCACAGGCTGTGTCACTGAAACCAGTTACGCCACGCCGAGAATCGTAACCAATTCCCGCACCGAAGCCGCCGACTTATCAAGCCCGGCTTTTTCTTCCGGCGTCAGCTTGATCTCAATAATCTGTTCGACCCCGTTCGCTCCGAGTTTTACCGGGACCCCGACGTACAATCCCTTGATTCCATATTCGCCCTCGAGGTAAGCGGCGCAGGGCAGAATTTTCTTCTTATCTTTCAAAATCGCTTCCACCATTTCAACGGCCGCGGCCGAAGGCGCGTAATAGGCCGAACCCGTCTTCAGCAGGTTCACGATTTCGATTCCGCCCTTACGAGTCCGCTCGACAATCGAAGCAATTCGATCGGCGGGAAGCAGGTCGGGGAGGGGAATACCGGCGACGGTAGAATAGCGTGGCAGCGGCACCATGTCGTCGCCGTGTCCACCAAGCACGAACGAATTTACGTTCTCGACCGAAACGTTCAACTCCATCGCCACAAACGCGCTCATGCGTGCCGAGTCCAGCACGCCCGCCATTCCCATCACGCGATTCTTCGGAAAGCCGCTCACTTTGAATGCCGCTTGCACCATCGCGTCCAGCGGATTGGTCACCATGATCAGAATCGCGTTCGGCGAATGCTTCGCAATCTGCTCGACGACGCCCTTGATGACGTCAAAATTGGCCTTCAAGAGATCGTCGCGGCTCATGCCCGGCTTGCGAGGAAAACCTGCCGTGATCACGACGACGTCGCTGTTCGCCGTGGCGCTGTAATCTCCTGTTGCCGTGGAAATTCCCGTCACATGCGCATCCGACCTGGTAATCGGAGTGGACTCCACCAGGTCGAGCGCCTTGCCGGCCGGGGGGCCGTCCAGAATGTCGGTCAAAACCACATCGGCGAGTTCCAGGTCCACGATGCGTTGAGCGGTTGTCGAGCCTACGAATCCACTGCCGACGACTGTTACTTTCTTCCGCATGATTCCATTCTCCTGTGTACTGCAAGATAAATTGAATTGCGGCAGGCATGCCCGCCGATTGCGATTGACGCGAGTACGAACCTTATTTGGCCACCGCGAGAGTCTGCATATTTTCAATAATGGCCGTTGCAAATTCCGAAGTCTTGAGCTTGGTCGCGCCCTGCATCATGCGTTCCAGATCGTAGGTCACGCGCTTCTGCCCAATCGTCATTTCAATTGCCGCTTCGATCAGCTTTCCCGCTTCCGGCCAGCCCATGAAATCGAACATCATCACTCCGGAGAGCATCACCGAACTCGGATTGATCACATCCTTATCCGCATACTTTGGCGCCGTGCCGTGCGTGGCTTCAAAGCAGCCGTACCCGTCGCCCACATTCGATCCGGGAGCCATTCCCAGGCCGCCGACCTGCGCGGCGCAGGCATCGGAGATGTAATCGCCGTTCAGGTTTGGCGTAGCCAGCACCTGATATTCATCGGCGCGCGTGATCACCTGTTGAAAAATAGAGTCGGCAATCCGGTCGTTAATCATGAGCTTCTGTTTCCACTGTCCCTGTCCGTGCGTGGCGTAGATTTTGTCAATGACGGATTTCACTTCGTCACAGACCGACTTGCGAAACGCCTCGGTCGCCTGCTCCATGCCGGGTTCGATCAGCGCAGCGTTCTGCTCGACGGTGATCGCCGGATTCTTGTCGCGATTGTCGAGAATCCAGCTCTCGCGTTCGGTGACGATCTGGTTGCGAAATTCATCGACGGCGAGTTCGTAGCCCCAGTCGCGGAACGATCCTTCCGTAAACTTCTGAATGTTGCCCTTGTGCATGATCGTGACAATGCGCTTCTTGTTCGCCAGCGCGAATTCAATTGCGCGCCGCATCAGACGCTTGGTTCCAAATGGAGAAATCGGCTTGATCGCCACGCCCGAGTCGGGACGAATTTTCTTCTTTCCCCCGGCCAGCATCTCGTTGTTCAAAAAGTCGATCAGCTTCTTTACTTCAGGCGTCCCGGACTTCCATTCGATCCCGATGTAAACATCCTCGGTATTTTCGCGGAAGATCACCACGTCCAGGCGCTCCGGATGTTTTACGGGCGAATCCACGCCCTTAAAGTACCTCACCGGCCGGACGCAGGCGTATAGATCGAGCAGTTGGCGCAATGCCACGTTCAGCGAGCGAATCCCTCCGCCCACCGGGGTGGTCAGCGGCCCCTTAATTGAGATCCGGAAATCGCGGACCGCGTCCACCGTCTCGTTGGGAAGCCATTCCTTGAATTCGTTAAACGCTTTTTCGCCGGCAAACACTTCGTACCATGCGATCTTGCGCTTGCCGCCATAGGCCAATTTCACCGCCGCGTCAAAAACGCGCTCGGATGCCTTCCAAATGTCGCGCCCCGTCCCGTCGCCTTCGATGTAGGGAATGATCGGATGATTCGGGACGACGAATTTACCGTCCAGGTACTGAATCTGCTCTCCGTCGGACGGAATGGCCCTGCCGTTATACGATGGCTTCATGTCTGTGTTCCTCTGTGGATTGTAAGTGCCTTGGCGCGAATGTGAGAGAATAACATACCGGACGCATTCAAGACACTGCGACTGCACTTAAATCCTAAGTTTTTCTTATAAAGAAAAACGCCCCCGAAGTTGCCGCCGAGGGCGTTCCAAGACATAAATTAATCAAGGAGTTAGTCGTAATATTCCTGTCCCAGGTGCGTAATCAGGTCCTCGCCCATCATCCAGCGCAACGTGTTCTTCAGCTTCATCGACTGAATAAACAGGTCGTGCTCGGGATACAGTTCCGGGGCGCACATGGGAGACTTGAAATAGAAGCTCAGCCACTCCTGAATCCCGCGCATTCCGGCGCGCTTTGCCAGATCGAGGAAGAGAACCAGGTCGAGCACCAGCGGCGCGGCCAGAATCGAATCGCGGCACAGGAAATCGACTTTGATCTGCATCGGATAGCCAAGCCAGCCGAAGATGTCGATATTGTCCCAGCCCTCTTTGTTGTCGCCGCGCGGCGGGTAGTAGTTAATGCGGACCTTGTGGTGAATGTGGCCGTACAGGTCGGGATACAGCTTCGGCTGGAGAATATATTCGAGCACGCCGAGCTTGGATTCTTCCTTGGTCTTGAACGATTCCGGATCGTCCAGCACTTCGCCGTCGCGATTTCCCAGAATGTTCGTCGAAAACCATCCATCCATGCCGAGTAATCGCGCCTTGAAGCCTGGAGCCAGAATCGTCTTCATCAGCGTCTGCCCGGTCTTGAAATCCTTGCCGCAGATCGGCGAGCCATGCTGCTTCGCCAGAGTCACAATTGCGGGGATGTCCACGGTTAGGTTGGGAGCGCCATTGGCAAACGGCACGCCGCTGGTGACCGCCGCCCAGGCGTAAAGCATCGACGGCGCGATGGCCGGATGATTTTCCTTCATTGCCGCTTCAAAGGATTCCGGCGTAGCGTAAACGGCGTGCGGCTTGAGAAAAATTTCTGTCGAGCCGCACCAGATCACAACGGTTCGCGAAACTTTGTTTTTCTTTTGAAAGTTCTTGATGTCGGCGCGAATTTGCAGCGCGAGCTCGTATTTGTTTTTTGCCTTCTTGACGTGCGTTCCGTTCAGCTTTTTAACGTAATTTTGATCGAATGCCGCTTTCATCGGCTTGATCTTGCTCAGGAACTTCCTGCATTCCGCCAGATGTTCCGTGCTCAGCACGGCCGCATTTTTAGCGGCTTCATAGGCGCTATCCGGAAAGATGTCCCATCCTCCGAAGACGATATCTTCCAGGGTCGCGAGGGGCACAAAATCCCTGATGGCCGGAGCGCGCGATTCGGTCCGTTTTCCGAGGCGGATGGTCCCAAGTTGCGTCAGCGATCCCACCGGGTGCGACTTCTTGCGGCGCACCAGATCGACGCCCGCCATGAACGTTGTCGCCACGGCTCCCATTCCGACCGTCAGAACTCCCAGCTTTCCCTTTGGCAGAGCAATGCCTGCGGACTTGCGCATTCGTATTTCTCCCGTCTCGTAAAAAATATGTGGAACAAAGAAACCGTGCAGGCGCATCGTTCACGCGCACAACCACCCGCGAACCCTCACGCGCAAACAATATATCATCGGTGAACGCACGCCGATTTGCAACGCGGAAAACGCGGAAAAATCAGTTTGACCCGCGGGATTTGGCCCTTTTGCGCAATCCTGGTTCGGCTTTCTCATCGTGCTTGCCGGCCGAGGATGCGCCGGGCTTTGCGCGCAACGTCGCCAGTAGTTTCTCAGTGGAAAATGTGTTGATCACTTCTTTCTTCTCAATCCAGCCCCGCCGGGCCATCTGCACGCCGTAACGCATGGCGAGCAGGCCACGCGTCGTGTGCGCATCGGTCGAAATCACGATTTTAACGCCGCGTTCCTTCGCCATTCTCAGGTGCGTGTCTTTCAAGTCCAGACGTTCCGGCGCCGCGTTGCATTCCATGACAACGCCGTACTCGTGCGCAGCGTCCAGGATTTTTTCCATGTCATACGCATACGCGTCCCGACGCAGCACCAGCCGCCCGGTCGGATGCCCGATGATTTGTGTGTAGGGATTCTCGATGGCAGCGAGAATCCGTTCGGTCATCTCCTCGCGTTCCAGATTCATGTACGAATGAATCGAAACCAGGACAACATCCAGTTGAGCCAGAACCTCATCGTCCAGATCGAGTTTTCCTGTTTTCAACACGTCCACCTCGCTGCTGGCGAGGATTCGGATGCCCAGATGCTTCGCGTTCGCGGCATGAATCTTCTTGATCTGCTCCAGCGTGCGCTTTTCATCCAGACCGTTTGCAACCGTGACCGCCTTGCTGTGATCGGTCAGTGAAATGAATTCGTATCCAAGAGCTTTCGCGGCCAGCGCCATCTCTTCGATCGAATTCTTGCCGTCGCTTGCCGTGGTGTGCATCTGCATATCGCCGCGAATGTCGGCAAGCTCCACCAGATGGGGCAGGCGATGCTCGGCCGCCGCGTCGATTTCGCCGGTATTTTCCCGCAGCTCCGGGGGAATAAAATCGAGTCCCAGTTTGGCGTAAATTTCTTCCTCGGTCGCGCGCGCCACAGGGCGTTCGCCTTTCAATGTTGCCAGCGCATATTCATTCAGGGTGAAGCCCATCTTGTTTGCGCGTCCGCGCAATGCGACGTTGTGTTCCTTCGATCCGGTGAAGTAGAGCAGTGCGGCGCCAAAGACTTCCTTGTCCAGAATTCGCACGTCCACCTGCAGGCCGTTCTTCAAAATGAAGCTGACCTTGTTCTCTCCATGAGCGAGAGTCTGCTCGATCTCCGGAAATTTCAGAATATGTTCCGCGATGGATTCAACAGCCTTCGGTGTATGTCTTCCATGGGCAACCGTAACGAGCAGATCGAGATCGCCTACCGTTTCTTTGCCGCGACGTAGGGACCCCGCGGGCGTTACCGACTCGACCGGCTTTCCGTAAGAGCTGATGTACGATACGAGTCGCTCGGCTTCTTCCTCCGCCACGTCGATATGGAACCGCCCGGCGGATTTCTTGAACATCTCAATCGCTTTTAGAATATTGATTTCGCTCTTCTCGCCAAATCCGGGCAGGTCGCGCAGCTTGCCGTCCCGCGCCAGCTTTTCCACTTTCTCCACGGTGCCGGCCTTAAATGTACTCCAGAGAAAGGCGACCTTCTTAGGCCCGAGCGATTGCAGTTCCAAAAGTTGAAGAATCGTTGCCGGATATTTCTTGAGGAGTTTGCTCCGCAGCGAATAATCGCCCGTCTTGAGGATTTCCTGAATATGGTCGGCCATGCCGTCGCCAATGCCGGGCAAATCGAGCAACTTTTTGCGGTCGGTGGCGAGTTCCTCGATGGATTCCGGCAGGCTATCGAGAAGTTGGGCGGCCCGCTCATAGCTGCGGAACCGCCCGATCATGGCGCCGTCAATTTCCAGCAACTGCGCCGTTTCCCGCAAGACGCGAGCGACGTCTCGATTTTCCATTCGTGCGTCCTGTTATTACTGGCCGAGAATGTAAGCAAACATCAATGGCGCTACAATGGATGCGTCGGATTCGATGACGAAGCGCGGCGTCGCGGCTTCGAGTTTTCCCCAGGTGATTTTTTCGTTGGGCACCGCGCCGCTGTAGGAACCGTACGAGGTGGTGCTGTCTGAAATCTGACAGAAATATCCCCACAGCTTGCAATCTTCCTGAAGGTCCTGCGTGATCAGCGGAACGACGCAGATCGGAAAGTCTCCCGCAATCCCACCGGCGATCTGAAAGAAGCCGATTGATGCGTCGGCCGAATTCCGCCGGTACCACTCGATCAGGCAACCCATCTGCTCGACGCCGGATTTCACGACCTGAAACGTGGAGATTTCTCCGCGAATCACGTTGGCGACAAAAATATTCCCCAGCGTCGAGTCTTCCCATCCGGGGCTGAAAATCGGAATGTTTTTCTCGCAGGCGGCAATGACCCATGAATTCTTCGGATCGATCTGATAAGACTCCTCGATTAACCCGTCGCGAATCAGTTGATACATGAATTCGTAGGGGAAATAGCGCTGCTTTTCCTGGTCGGCCTTTTGCCAGAGTTTCAGCACCTGGCGCTCGATGCGCCGCATCGCTTCTTCCTCGGGGATGCACGTATCGGTGACACGGTTCATGCCCCGGTCGCGCAGCGCCACTTCTTCCGCGTCGCTCAGATTGCGGTAGTGCGGCACTCGCTCATATTGATCGTGCGCCACAAGATTGAAAATATCTTCTTCCAGGTTCGCGCCGGTTGTGCAAATTCCGTGCACCTTGTCCTGGCGGATCATCTCCGCGAGCGAAAGTCCCAGCTCCGCAGTGCTCATCGCGCCGGCCATCGTCAGGAACATCTTGCCGCCGCGCGCCAAATGCTCGAGGTACGCTTCCGATGCGTCCACGACGACTGCCGCGTTGAAATGCCGGAAGTGGTGCTTGATGAAATCTCTTATGCTCATGTCCGTCCTTCTCTCCGGAATTGTTCACGGAGAAATTCCTTGCCGGAATCCTATGCTACACGCGTCCATGATTCAATAGGAGAACGTCATTTTGTGAAATTATTTTTCATTTTCAGAAACAAAAAGTTCCGCCGCGTAAAATATTTTTATTCAGCGCGAACCAAGACGCTTATGAAACCGCATGTAATACAGCAATCCGCAAATGGATTTCGCGTCTCGCAGCGTTCCGCGCTGGATCATCGTGTCCACTTGTTTCAAAGTAAAAATGCGCGGTGTGATCTTTTCATCCTCTTCCGGCTGCGCGGTTCCTTCTTTCAGTCCCTCCGCCGCGAAAATCCACATCCACTCGTTCACAAATCCCGGCGTCGGAACGATTCGCATCAGCTTCCGCAGCCGCTTCGCCGTGTATCCGGTCTCCTCGATCAGTTCGCGCCGTGCCGCTGTCGCCGGAGTTTCGTTCGGCTCTTTGCGCCCCGCGACGAGCTCCCAGAGAAATTCCCCCACCGAATGCCGGTACTGGCGGATTAAAAGAACGCGGCCATCGCTGAAAATCGGCAGCACGACCACCGAGCCCGGATGCTCGATAATGTCGCGCTCGACGCGCATCCCCCCCGGCTCAATCACGGTGTCCCGCTGCAGGCGGAATACCTTGCCCTGGTACAGAACTTTGCTCTCGATTAGTTTTGCTCGTCCCTTTGCCAAAGCCGCCTCCCGGAAAAAATGGCGAGAGAAATATCTCGCTCGAATCTGATGCGCGTTCGAAGGAAAGAACTCCTTTTGCCGGTGAAATCTTAACAGGGAAGTAAGTTCCACGCCGCAATTCCAGACGAGACCCGGACGGACGGCGGCCCGCAGCCTGCCATTTTAACGGTGGGAACCAGAGAGAGTCACATTGCGCGAAATGCCCCGGTAGGGCCGACGCTTCGCCCTCATTATCGGAAGTTGAACGCAACCAGCGGCTCCCATATACTTCTGTGGAAGCACTTCGTACCCCCATGCAAATCAACACGCTCATCGTCGACGACGAAAAGCCGGCACGCGATGAATTGGCCTATCTGCTAAAGAGCTTCCCTGAAGTCCATCTGGTCGGCCAGGGGAAAAACGGTGTCGAAGCCCTCGCCCTTATCCGCGAACACTCCCCGGATCTCGTTTTTCTTGACGTTCAGATGCCTGGCCTAAACGGTTTCGGCGTGATCAAGAAGTTGATGGACCGCAAAGGCAAACTTCCGCAAATTGTTTTTGCCACGGCGTTCGACAATTATGCGGTTCAAGCCTTTGAAGTGAATGCGATCGATTACGTATTAAAACCGATCGAGAAGACGCGCCTGGCCCGCGCCATTCAGCGCGCCAAAAAGGCGCTCGAAGCCGAAGCTTCTCCCAGCGAGCGCCTGGAAACCCTGGTCAGTCAAATCGGAACGTCAAAAACGCCTCCGATAAAATTGCTCGTCAAGACCCAGCAACGTCTTTTCCTCGTCGATGCCGAAGACGTAATCTTTGCCTCCATCGAAGACGGCACAATCACCGTGGTTGCGCGCGAAGTCGAGGGCACATCCAACTACCGCACCATCGAGGAACTCCAATCCTCGCTCGAGTCCGACGTCTTCTGGCGCGCGCACCGCTCCTACTTGGTCAACATCAATCACATTAAGGAAGTGGTTCCGTGGTTCAAATCAAGCTACATGCTGAAGATGGCCGATAAAAAGGGATCGGAAGTCCCGGTAAGCCGCGCGCAAACAAAGCATCTCCGAGAATTGCTGAAGATGTAGGTTTTAGTAGCACTGTGTTAGCATCCCATGTACCCGCGAAACGATGGACTTTTCCCTCACCGACGATCAGCGCCTGATTCAAGAAACAGTCCGCCGGTTCATGGATGCCGAAGTCCGTCCCACGATCCGTGCGCGCGACCGTGAAGAAATATTCGCCGCCACCGAATTGCGCAAGCTGGGCGAACTCGGCTGCTGCGGCATGATGATCCCGGAATCCTGGGGCGGAGCCGGAGCGGACACCATCTCCTACGTCCTGATGCTCGAAGAGGTCGCTCGCGTGGACGCGGCGATAGCCGTCGCTCTCAGCGTCACGAATTCTCTCGCGGCGCAAGCCGTCTTCAAATATGGATCGGAAGAGCAGCGCGGCAAATATCTTCCTCAACTGGCGCGCGGAGAAATGTTGGGCGCATTCTGCCTTACCGAGCCGCAGGCAGGCTCTGACGCCGCAGCCATTGCGACATCCGCAACGCGCCACGGCGATCTTTATCGCCTGAACGGTACAAAATCCTGGGTCACCAACGGCGGCGAAGCCGGCGTCTACGTCGTCTTCGCAAAGACGAATCCGCAGGCCGGAACAAAAGGCGTCACCGCTTTTCTCGTCGAACCTTCATTTCCCGGTTTTCGCGTGGCCCGTTACGAGGATAAGATGGGACTGCGCACCTCGCGCTCGGCGGAAATCGCATTCACCGATTGCGAGGTCCCGGAAGGGAATCGCCTTGGCGAAGAAGGTCAGGGCCTGAAGATCGCTCTCGAACTGCTCGATGGCGGCCGCGTCGGAATCGCCGCGCAAGCGGTAGGCATCGCCCAGGGAGCATTCGATGCGTCAGTCGCTTACGCGATGCAGCGCAAAGCATTCGGCAAGGCCATCGGCGACTTCCAGGCTGTACAATGGATGCTCGCGGACATGCAGACGGAAATTGAAGCGGCGCGCGGACTGGTGCACAATGCCGCATGGATGCGGGATAAAGGCGCGTCGCGTGCAGGCCCGCAGGCCTCGCGCGCCAAGTTGTTCGCGGGCGAAATGGTGAACCATGTGGTGTACAAAGCCGTCCAGATCCACGGCAGCATGGGCTACTCGCGTGAATCCGATGTTGAGAGAATGTACCGCGACGCCCGAGTCATCACGATTTATGAAGGCACCAGCGAAATCCAACGCATGATCATCGCGCGCGATTTGCTGGGCGCGAGCGGCGCCGTTTCATCCATGGGAGACCGATAGTTTGACGACGAACAAAAAACGAGTTCTGAGCGGCATGCGCCCCACCGGGCGTCTCCACATCGGCCATTATTTTGGCGCGCTCGAAAACTGGGTCAAGCTCCAGAACGATCCGCAATACGAATGTTTTTTCTTCGTCGCTGATTGGCACGCGCTCACTTCGGACTACGCCGACACATCGCAGGTCGCGCAAAACTCAATCGAAATCGCCACCGACTGGCTCGCCTCCGGCATCGATCCCGCGAAGTGCACGATGTTCATCCAGTCGTCCGTCCCGGAACATGCCGAATTGAATTTATTGCTCTCGATGGTGACGCCGCTTGGCTGGCTCGAACGCGTCCCCACGTACAAAGAAGCCCTCGACAATGTGAAGGACAAGGACCTGCATACCTATGGTTTCCTCGGATATCCGGTTCTGCAAACTGCGGATATTGTTATGTATGGTGAGTTTGAATCCGACCTGGTGGTTCCTGTCGGTGAAGACCAGGTTTCGCACGTGGAGATATCCCGGGAGATTGTACGGCGGTTCAATGCCTTCTATGGCCTATCGGCCGAAGACAAGTTTTACAACGCACACGATTTGGTACTTTCCGACCCAAAGAAATATGCCGTCGAACGCAACATCATGAATCTGATTGCGGGGATCATTTTGAATGCAGATCCACCGATTGAAAAAGGTGACCGTCATGACGTTTTCCGCGAAGTTCGTAGAATCGCTATGGGACTCGGCGTTCAGAACTTTCTGGCGAAGTGGGATGAACACGAAGAATATGTGTCGTTTCGAAGGATTCTGATAGAGCCTGATGCCAAACTGACCAAGACGCCGAGGATACCGGGGCTGGATGGGCGGAAAATGTCTAAGAGTTATGGCAACTCCATCACATTAGGCGAGAGCGACGTGAATATTCGAGCCAAGACGAAAGTGATGATGACCGATCCCGCGCGCAAACGCCGCACCGATCCCGGCAATCCCGACGTCTGCCCCGTGTACGACTGGCACAAACTGTTTTCGTCGCCTGAAACCCTGGCGTGGTCAGCGGAGGGCTGCCGCACCGCCGGAATCGGTTGCATCGAATGTAAATCAGCGATGGCCGACAATCTGATTCAGTGGATCGCGCCCATCCGGGCGCGCCGCGAAGAGTACGCCGCTCATCCCGACAAAGTCCTGCAAATTCTCGACGAAGGTTCGTTGAAAGCGCGCGAAGTCGCTCAAAAAACCATGGCGCGGGTCCGCGAAGCGGTATTCAATTGGAAGGACAAGCGCGCGGAAGTATCGAGCCAAATCTCGGCTGCGCAGAACGCAAAGGTTGGGGACTGACATGGCTTCACCCTACAAAATTCATCTCGACCACTACGACGGCCCGCTCGATCTCCTGCTCGACCTCATCAAGAAGCAGGAAATCGACATTCACAACATTCCCATCGCCAAGATCACGGGCCAGTATCTCGAATATCTCCACAAGCTCGAGCAGATGGACATGGACATCTCGGCCGATTTTATTTACATGGCCGCGACGCTCATCTACATCAAATCGAAAATGCTTCTCCCACCCGATCCTCTTGTCGGCCCTGAGGAGCAGGAAGACCCGCGCGCCGACCTGGTTCATCGCCTTGTCGAACACGAAAAATTCAAGAGCGCCGCGCAGTTGCTCCACCAGCGCCAGCAAATCGAAGAACATGTCTGGTCGAAGCCCGACCGGTCTCTTTATGAAGGTCAAGAAGTGGAAGGCGAACTGATTGTTTCGCTCGTGGATTTGGTGAAAGTATTCCAGCAGGTCCTCGAACGCCGCAAGGAAGTCGTAAAAATCGAATTGCGCCACGATCAATTCACCGTCGCGCAAATGATGCAGATGCTCCGCCAGCAACTCATCGTCGGCGAGGAGGGAATTGAACTCGTCTCATTTTTCGAGTCTTGTCCCTCGCGCCATGCGATGATTGTCGCGCTGCTCGCGGTGCTCGAACTGGTCCGCCTCCAGGCGATCGTTCTGGTCCAGCAGGAATTGTTTGCGCATATTCGATTGAGAAAGCACAAAATGTTCGACATGGTCTTCGCGGGCGGCGAATCGCTGAACGAAACACTGGCTGAAACGCTTCGCGAACAGATGGAAGGTCCACTGAAAGGAATCGACGAAGAATATCAATGAGCATGAATCCATCAGAACTGAAAGGCGCTCTCGAAGCCATTATCTACGCCGCCGATGAGCCCGCCACGCTCGAACAAATCGCCAACGCCGTGGGCGAAGAAAAATCCCTCGTTTCGGCGACGCTCGACGAAATGATCGCCGGTTACGCCGGCGAAGAGCGCGGCATGGAAATTCGCAACGTCGCCGGCGGCTACCGGTTTTACACCAAGCCGCAGTACCACGATGTCGTGCGGCGCTTCATCAAGAGCCTGCGACCGCCCCTGCGTCTGACGATGCCCGCGCTTGAAACACTCGCCGTCATTTCCTATCGCCAGCCCGTCACCGGCCCGGAGATACAGGAAATTCGCGGCGTCAACGTTTCCGGTGTGCTCAAGACGCTGCTCGAAAAACGCCTCGTCGTCACGGCCGGCCGCAAAGCCGTCATGGGCCGCCCCGTTCTCTATAGGACCTCGAAAGAATTCCTGATGCGCTTCGGATTGTCCGATCTCGAAGAACTGCCGAGCCTCAAGGAATTTGAGGCGCTGGCCCGCGCCGCGTTGGGCGCCGACGAAGGAATTGCTCCGATCGAGCCGGAAGGCGAAATCGCGGCTGAGTCCACGACTGAATCAATTGGTGAAGCCGCGCCCGAGTCTGCCGGCGAAATACAAATCGCAGAAGGCGAAACCGCGCCTTCAGAGGCAGCGTTGGATGCGGGTGAAGCTGATGCAATCCCCGAAATGTCCACGATCGAACCTGAATCGGAGACCGCTCTCCCCATTGAAACCGCCGGGATTCCGGAAGAGGTCACTGGTCCGGATAACGAAATGCATTCCGGCGACGCCAAGGCAGAAAGTGCTTCTTAATAAGACCCATGCTTGAACGCCTGCAGAAAATTATTTCACGCGCGGGCATCTCCTCGCGCCGCCATGCCGAGGAACTGATCCTCAGCGGGCAAGTCCGCGTTAACGGAGTCGTGGTCACTGAACTCGGCGCCAAGGCCGACCCGATTCGCGACCGCGTCGAGGCCGCCGGAAAAGTCGCGCAAATCGCCGGAGAACGTGTTTACGTGCTGCTCAACAAGCCCCCGGAAATCGTTTCCACGCTCGCCGATCCCGAAGGCCGGCGCACGCTCCGCAACCTGCTCGTCGGCGTTTCCGAGCGAGTCTTTCCGGTTGGCCGGCTCGATTACCTTGAGAGCGGCGCGGTTTTCCTCACCAACGACGGCGAACTCGCTGCCCGCATCCTGAAGGCGTCGCCTTTTTTGCCGCAAACCTATTGGATTAAAGTGAAAGGCCGCTTGGACGAGACGCAGCTAAAGATGCTCGCCGCGAAGATTCAGGGAACAATTCTTCCGCTTCGCGCAGCGCGCGCCGCTGGAAAAAATCCGTCCAACCCATGGTACGAAGTTCACCTCACCGGATCGAGCCGGGGACTCTTGCGTCCGAACCTTCTGAAATTAGGCCACCGCGTCGAGAAACTGCGGCGCGTCAAACTGGCGTCGCTCGAGGTCGATACCGTTCCAGAAGGCCATTACCGCCGTCTCGATCCCGCGGAAGTGGCCAAGCTCGCGCGTCTGGTGGATAGCGCGCTAAAAAATCAAAAACCAGTTTCGATCCCGGCAAACAACAAACGCGCCCGCCGGGGACGTCCGAATTGAACCATTCTTCGAAGGGAGTTAAGCACCGTGCCTGCTTTGGACGACGCCAAGATCACCGAACTCCTGGCCACCGCCAAAACGATCGCCGTCGTCGGCCTCTCCTCGAAATCGCACCGGCCAAGCTACGGCGTCGCCCAATATCTTCAGTCCCTCGGCTACCGCATCATTCCCGTCAATCCCAACGAATCGGAAGTGCTCGGCGAGAAATGTTACGCTCGGCTCGAAGACATTCCCGAAAAAATAGACATCGTGGACATCTTTCGCCGCTCTGAGCTTGTTCCCGAAATTGTGGATGCCGCAATCCGAATTGGCGCCCGCGCTGTCTGGATGCAGGAAGGCGTGGAAGACGAACGATCCGCTGAGCGCGCGCGCGTCGCCGGGCTATTCGTCGTGATGGATCATTGCATTGCGAAGGAACTTCATCGGCGGCATAGATAACGGTTCGCGCCAATCGCCTGCAGCGACTAAGGCGGGGCCTCATCGGAAAAAACTCCGTCGTTCCGAGCGGCGCGCGGAATCTTTCCCGTGCTTCAAAGGAAAAAAGAGGAATTCATCGTTGCGCACAGAATGACGGCGACGTTTTCTATCCGCAAATAAGATCGGAAGTTTATTGTGATTCTGCTTTCCGCCGTCCCTTCATCTGCCGAATTTCCTCCATCCGCTTCCTCAGCCGCGCCTCAAACCCCTGATCGGTTGGCCGGTAATACGTTTTCCCCGCAAGCAACTCCGGCAGGCACGTCATATCCGCCACTTTCTCTTCCCGATCGTGCGCGTACTGATATCCCTTCCCGTAGCCGATATTCTTCATCAAACCCGTCGCCGCATTTCGCAAATGCAACGGGACTGGCTCGCTCCGTGTCTCTTCGAGGTCCTTCACCACGGTCCCGTATCCCACATACAGCGCATTCGATTTCGGAGCGAGCGATAGATAAACAGCAGCCTGGGCGAGAGCCAGGTTCCCCTCGGGCGGCCCCACAAATTCGGCAGCCTGCATCGCCGCAATGGTCACCGCAAGAGCGCCCGGTTCGGCGAGTCCAATATCCTCGCTCGCCATCCGCACCATCCGCCGCGCGATATAGAGCGGGTCCTCGCCGGACTCCAGCATCCGCACCAGCCAATACAGAGCCGCGTCCGGATCCGAATTCCGGACGGATTTGTGCAGCGCCGAAATCAGGTTGTAGTGCTCTTCGCCCGATTTGTCGTAGAGCTGAACCTTCCGCTGCAGCAATTCGCCCAGCATTTCGCGGGTAATCGTGCGCTTTCCGTCCGCAGCCGGCGGCACGGCGCGCACGGCCGCTTCCAGTGTGTTATAAGCGGCGCGGGCGTCGCCTCCGGAAAAAACTGCGATGTACTCAATGGCATTTTCTTGGATGGAAATATTCCGATCGCCAAGCCCGCGTTCGCGATCCGCCACTGCCCGCCGCAACAGCGTTTCGATCTGTTCGGTGGAAAGCGCCTGCAGCACATACACGCGAGTCCGGGAAAGCAGCGGAGCGATTACCTCAAACGAAGGATTCTCGGTAGTTGCTCCAATCAGCGTGATGTTGCCGGCCTCGACATGGGGAAGAAAGGCATCCTGCTGCGATTTGTTGAACCTGTGCACCTCGTCGATAAAGACGATCGTTCGCCGCCCAGCGCGCCGCGTGTGCTCGGCTGCGGCCATCACTTCCTTAATTTCCTTGATCCCAGTCAGGACGGCGCTGAACGCGACAAATTCAGATTGCGTCATGTTCGCAATTAACCGCGCAAGAGTCGTCTTCCCGCATCCGGGAGGGCCCCAGAGAATCATCGAGCCAATATCGTCCCGTTCAATCTGCGTGCGCAGCGGTTTTCCCGGCCCGAGCAGCGATTCCTGTCCTGTAAATTCATCCAGCGTCCGGGGGCGCATCCGTTCCGCCAAAGGCTGACCTGCGGAGCTGCGGCTGTCTTCCGGGTCGATTTTCGCGAACAAGCTCATCGTTGAAAATCCCGTTGCCGCATCGCCTCATAGAGCAACACGGTTGCCGCCATCGCGGCATTCAGAGATTCCAATCCGGCCGAAGTCGCCCCCGCAACCTGCGGAATGCAAACGCGAGCATCGGCGGCAGAAACAATATCCTCAGGCAAGCCGGCCCCTTCATTTCCGATCAGCACGGCCGCCGGTGGTTTCCAGTCAACCTCCCAGGGTCGAAGCAAGGGCGGACGGTTAGGCACATTGTTTTTTGGCTCGGCCACTGCGGCATACATTTTGACGCCCGCAACGCGCAGCTTTGTAATGAGCGTGTTCGACGGCATCCCCTGCACAATGGGAAAGCGCAGCGCCGATCCGGCCGATGCCCGCAGCGCCTTGGGTCCCAGGGGGGCAGCCGTGCCGAGCGAACCGGCAGGGCAGGTCGCGGCCGCAGTCGCACCGAATGCTTCCGCAGCACGCAAGATCGTCCCGACATTTCCGGGATCCTGCACGCCCGCCAGCACGACGATCAGTGACGCCCCGAGCGCCAAATCTTCGATCGTTGTCCTCACGGGCCGCACCAGCGCCGCAATCCCCTGAGGCGCCTGCGTATCTGCAATCCCCGCAAACAGGCGGTCCGTCGTCCACAAAATTTGAATTTGCTTGCCGAGAGACGAGCTGAGCCGGCCAAAATGTCGCTCCCCGGATTCGCTGACCAGCAGCGCCTCAATGGGAACGCCAGAACCCACCGCAGCTTCCACCAGACGCGCCCCTTCGACTCCCACCAACCCGTCGTCGTCCTGATCTCCCGACAGGGCAGATCGGAATCGCTTGAGCCAGCGATTGTCGCGGCTTGTAATCGTGCCGGAGGTCGATGAAACATGACGCGTGGTGTGCGATTTCCCGGAGGCAGCCATGTGCTTCAGCGTAACAAACCACCTCCGAGCGGTAAAGCGATGGACAAACTGCCTTCCTAGCACGGGCTTCAGCCTGTGGATTTTGACTTTCGATGGAGTCGGTAGAATTCAAAACCATACAGGCTGAAAGTTCCTGCCAAAAACGATTTGTTGTTTGCCCCGGAGTTTGACGGAAACCGAGCCACTACCCCGTATTGGGAGAGCTTTACATCAACCCGGTGATTCGATAACGTAGCCGCTGCGGCCCAATTTCATGAATAACCTCACCTTTGGCGGAGATCTGCTGCTTACCCTGCTGCTCCACGTGGGTGCGTCGGCATCGATCTGCGCGTGGCTGGCGCGGTCGGCAACCTTCCGGAAAGTACTCTTTACCGAGCTCCGCGATTCCGACCAGAAATTGAAGCTAATGCTGTTTGTGACGCCGCCGCTGGCGTTTGGCGTGATCCTGCGCATCGTGGGGCATCCATACCGCGCCGCGGATCTAATGCTCGAGGGATCGTTTTTATTGGGACTGCTGGGCGGACGCGTTGTGGGCCCGCTGGGCGGATCGATTATCAGCCTGCCTGCATTTTTTCATCATGAATGGCTTTCGATGCCTGTCGCTGCCACCGTGGGCCTTGTCGGAGGGCTGATCCGGCAGGGCATGCCAAACACGGAGGAAATCTGGAAGCTCGGCCCCTATACGTTCCTGAGCACGCCGAGGTGGCTGGTGCGGCTGTTTCGCGGTAAGAAAGTCACGTGGGAGATGCTGCCGCTCGGCGCGATTGTGTTGCTGGAACTGGCGCGGCAGGCTCTCGGCCACGCCACCAAGCCGCAATGGCTGTTCTACATGGAGGTGGGACACAGCTGGGAAATGGCGCTTGTCCTGCTCTCCACCGTGATGTCCGTCGCGGTTCCCATGAAAATCTGGAACAACACGCGAATCGAAATGAATCTCGAGCAGCACCAGCAATTGCTTCTAAAAGCGCGGATGGACGCGCTCACGGCGCAAATTAATCCGCATTTTTTGTTCAACACCCTGAACACGGTTTCATCCCTGATTCGCTACGATCCGGATACCGCGCGCGGCGTTGTCATCAAGCTCAGCAATATTCTGCGGCGATTGTTGCGCAAACACGAAACGTTTGTGCCCCTGCAGGAGGAACTGGATTTTATCGACGATTATCTGGACATCGAAGTCGCCCGCTTCGGCCGCGACAATCTTCGGATTCATAAGCATGTCGAGGAACATACGCTCGATGCATTCGTTCCCAGCATGCTTTTGCAGCCGATTGTCGAAAATGCTCTCAAGCACGGCCTGGCCGCGAAGCTTGGCGCCGGCGAACTCACCATTCGCACTTCTACTCAAGAAGGCCGCCTCATCGTCGAGATCGAAGATAACGGCGTCGGAATTCCCAAGGAACGCATGGGCCAGGTGTTTGGAGACGGGATCGGAATCAGCAATGTTCACGAGCGTTTGCGCGTGCTCTACGGCGCGGATTTTGCAATGGATATTTCCAGCCGCGAAGGGGAGGGAACTCGCATCCGCATCGAGATTCCCGAGCTGATGCCCACCGCCTCAGAGCCCGGAATCATTTTCCCCGCGACCAAGGTTTAAGTGGCACAGGCTTCAGCCTGTGGATTTTGAATTTCCCTCAGGTTCGGAAAAAGTCATATAGACACAGGCCAAAACCCGCGTCTCCTAGCCCCCGCGACGAATGTTTCAGTATGGATGTAAGCAGGACAGGCTTCACCCAGTCCACTTTTGATTTCCCACAGCTCCATCGAAATTCAAAAGCAGACAGGCGGAAACCTGTGCTTCTGAAATCTAAAAGATCAACTTCAACCCAAGCTGGATCTGCCGCGGAGATGTGGCCGTCGTCGTGATCAGTCCGGCCGAACCGCTGATTGCCGTGCCCGAAAATATGGTCGTGTTGAGCGGTCCGTAATTGGATCGGTTAAAGAGATTGAAAAATTCCGCGCGAAATTGCAGATTCGCTTTTTCGGAAAGGGCGGTGCTTTTGAACAGCGAAAAATCCACGTCGGCCAAACCGGGTCCGGTCAAAGTTCCTCGCCCGATATTTCCGTATGTCCCTACCGCCGGCAGCGCGTATAAACATGGATTCAGCCACTGATTGACGGGGCACGAAGTGGGAGAAGCGGCGAAGGAAACCCGGTCCGGATTTCGGGTATCCCCATCCCCAGACCGGTTCGACCCCGCCAATGGGGTGAACGGAAAGCCGGAAAGGAAAGTACCAATCGCATTCGCCTGCCAGCCGGAAACGACCTTGCCTTCGAGCCCGTTATTGCCATTCAACCAGTGCTTGCCGTTTCCGAACGGCAGCTCATATGTGGCGGAAAAACTTCCTTGATGGGCCGCATTTAATGCGGACGGACCCCAATCATTGTGCAAATTAAACCGATTCAGGACCAACTGCGGCTGATTAGCGCCCTGTGCGATTGTGAGCGCGGAATTGATGTCCAGGTTCTTTGCCCACGTAAAGTTGCCGCGGATTTGCAGGCTTTTACCCAGACGGTGTATGACATCGGCCTGCAACGCGTTGTAGCTGCTGTTGCCTTCGGTCAACCAGAAAAAGCCTCCCGAGAGGCTTGGGTTGGGCCGCGACTGTACGGGGACATAGAGCGTTCCCTGAGCCACCGTGGATGTGGTTGTGCCCGGTGTGCCGCCCGCCGTGCATGTGGCAGCGGCACAAATCTGCGGCATGATGCTGTTGGGATCGATGCTGAGAAATTCGTGGGTTGCGAAGGACCCGACATAGGCCAGGCGAAGCGAAGTGTTGCGGGTGAGTTGCTGCTCGATCGAAAAGTTCCATTCCTGGACCGTCGGAGTCTTCGCGTCCGGCTGAACTCCTTGGGGAGAGTATGTCGCGCAAGGCGAAACTCCCGTGCCGCAGGGCGCCGGCTCCGCCGTGTAACGCGGAAAGGGAATAATGGAAGGCAGCGAGGCGCTGGGGCAAACGGAACCCGCGCTGGGGCAGGTAATTGAGCCGTTATACGGAGCGATTGAATTCACCAAAAAGGAGAGGGCGTCGGTCAACGAATAGTAAATCCCGTAACCGGCGCGGACCGCCGTCTTGCCGTTTCCAAACGGGTCCCAGGCAAGGCCGACCCTGGGACTGAACAGTTTCTTCGCATGATTCTGCGAGAACAACGAATTGCCTGTCACCGGAGTCGTGACGAGCACTCCTTGCAAGAAGGAATAGTTTGACGCTCTCCCGAAAGCTTCATTCCATCCTGTCGTGAATTCATGGCGAATGCCAAGATCGATGGTGAGGTTCCGCCGCAGCTTGATGGTGTCCTGCACATACCACGCGCCAAGCAACGTTCTCCAACCCAACTCGGTGTGCAGCGGCACGACTTGAAACTGATTGGTGCTGACGGTTCCCTGCAGAAATGCGGACAGGCTCGCAAAAGTGACCGCTCCGCCCTGGCGCGAAGCGGTGTCTTCGTTGTCCTGCAGCCGCTGGAACCAGACGCCGGCGCTGATTTGGTGAATGCCTTTGCTGAACTGGAGATTGTCTTCATACGTAAAAAGATTTCTGTGATTGAGCACGCCTGCGGCATTGTTCGGACCCGCGGAAGTAATCGACCCATTCGCGGTGGTTGTCGCTCCGCCTCCTACAACAATTCCCCCGCCGCCCGGCGCAGTGCCGGCGACGAATGGGATGGCCGTCGGCGAGATCATTCCCGTGCCCGTACCTACTTGCGGCGGAATTGAAACCAGGGCAAAGGAGGCCCGGGAAAAACCAACCGTGGCTGTGTTGAGCAACCGGGGTGAAAAAATATGCACGTCCTGCAGGCTGAAAACTTGCATGCGGATCGGAGTCAATGAGGCATACAGGGGATCAGCCAGTGGGATGAGACTCGCTCCATCGTCGACCGTGTAAATCCCGGAAAGG
This sequence comes from Terriglobia bacterium, assembly GCA_963788335.1. Taxonomy (GTDB): domain Bacteria; phylum Acidobacteriota; class Terriglobia; order Acidiferrales; family UBA7541; genus Palsa-360. Next base: position 380,100 of record CAWBGM010000018.1, on the reverse strand, counting down.
GTGTCTCGATCGCTCAGAATGTAATCCGTTCTCAGATTACCGAAATCCTCTCGGAGATGTTCGTTTGGATTGTAGAAGGCTTTTGCCGTCCCGGTCGGCACAGTGGCGGGTTGATTCGCGCACGTTCCCGTGGACGGCACGTACAGCTCGGTACCGTTTGCCAGAGGCCATTGGGTCATGTATTGCAGCATGGATTGAACGGTAGCGGTCGCCAAATTCGGAACAGGCGCATAGACGCCCGTGCACGCGTTGGGCAACCAGCCCTGGCGTGCCCCATTCGGCAACGTGGGGCTCGTCGAATCCGGGACCACGCTCACGATGCTCGGATTATAGGATTCCCGGAATCCTTCATAATTACCGAACAAGAAAAGACGATCTTTCTTGAGAGGGCCTCCCAACGCAGCCCCGAATTGATTTCTCTTTAGAGGAGGAACGACTCCCTGGTCAAAAGGCCCGGGGGAGTCGAGCACGCTATTTCGAAGGTACTCAAATACGGTCCCGTGCAAGGCATTCGTTCCTGATTGCGTGACCACGCTGACCTGCGCCCCGGGCCGTTTTCCATATTCCGCGGAGTAGGTGTCCGTGAGGACATTGAACTCTCGAACGGCGTCAATCCCCAAAAGATAGCCGCTGGCTCCGCCCGGCGTGGTCGCGAGCTGGCTGGTTCCCATATACTCGACGCCATTCAGCAGGAAAAGATTCTCCCCCGTTCGGCGTCCCGCCACGGAGAAAGTGTTCCCATTGCTGGTACTGGTATTGGCGCTTTTTAATGCGCTGTAGTTAATGGTTCCGGGGTTGAGCGTGATTAAATCGTCGAAGCTGCGGCCGTTGAGAGGCAAATCCTTGATCTGGCGCTCGCCGACGATTCCTGAAACAGAAGCCGTTGTGACGTTAACGACGGGCGCTTCCTCGGAAACGGAGATCTCCTGAACAAGTTCACCCAGTTCCAACTGCAAATTGACGACCGCTTCCTCGCCAACTTCCAGCGTGACTCCTGTTCGCACGATGGATTTGAATCCATTCTTTTCCGCTTTCACTTCCTGCGGTCCCAGGGGGAGGGAAAAGACGCGATAGTTTCCCGAATCATCCGTGTTCACCGAGCGCGTGGCGCCAGTCTCCAGACTTTTTACCGTAATTTTTGCGTCCTTTACGACGGCGCCCGTCGTGTCCTCGACATTCCCAATGATGGCGGCGGACACTTGAGCGCGGACTGGCCTGGAGATTGCAAACGTTGCGATGAACGCGAGCAGAAGGGCAGTCGTCCGTGCCTGGTCGTAAACGAAGGAACAAAACTTCATCTTCAATCCGGCCTCCTGAGAGATTAGAAACCTAATCGTGCTTGTCCTTCAGCGTCCCGCGAGGTTTCCCGGCGGGTGCTCAGGCGCTTGCGGCGCCGGCTTCGCCGATGACCTTCCGGTAGTACGCCTCGTACATGGGAATCACGTCTTTGGAGCAGTATTTTTTTCGCGCGTTGATGCGCGCGTTCTGTCCCATCGCGCGTCCCCGATCCGGCAGGGACAAAACTTCCAGCGCATATCTTGCGCCAATTTCCACTTCGCGCGGCGTAAAGAGATAACCGTCGATTCCATGCTCGACCACTTCCGGAAGTCCGCCCACATTCGTGGCGATCACGGGGACTTCACAGGCCATCGCTTCCAGCGCCGCGAGGCCAAACGACTCGATGTCCGATGGCAGCAGAAACAGATCCGCCTGGGAAAGATGATGATAAACGTGATCCTGTTTTCCGAGGAAATGGACGTCGCGCGCGAGTTTATTTTTGCGAACCAGATACTCGGCGGCGCCGCGGTCGGGCCCGTCGCCGATCAGCACCAGCTTGGCCTTTAACTTTTCTCGCACTTTCGCGAAGATTTCAATAACGTCGGTGACCCGCTTGACGGGCCGGAAATTCGACAGGTGCATCAGGATGGGTTCGCCATCCGGCGCCCATTTTGCGCGCAACGCCCGATCTTCCGTGCGGCAGTACAGGTCGCAGTTCACGAAATTGGGAATCACTTCGATGGGCCGTTTGATATCGAATTCCTCGAGTGTGCGCTGCTTCAGGTAATGCGAAATCGCCGTAACGCCGTCGGACTGCTCGATTGAAAATTTGGTGATCGGCAGGAAGCTGCGGTCATTTCCCACCAGAGTAATGTCCGTTCCGTGGAGCGTGGTGATAAAGGGAAGCCGCCGGGGCGCGGCCATCATGCGCGCCAGCAGCGCGCTCACGGAATGGGGGATCGCGTAATGGACATGCAGAAGGTCGAGGTGCACGGCATCGGCCACTTCCATCATCTTCACGGCCAGCGTGAGAGCATACGGCGCGTGATCGAAGAGCGGGTAACTGGAGATTTCCACTTCATGAAAGTGAATTTGATGATTGACGTCCGTCAGGCGTATTGGCGGCGCATAGCTGATGAAATGCACTTCATGACCGCGCGCGGCCAGCTCCATTCCGAGTTCTGTGGCGACCACGCCCGAGCCGCCGTATGTGGGGTAGCAGGTAATTCCAATCTTCATGATCGTTCGAGCCGTCGCCCGCTAGCTCCTTGAAAGTGCAGTTATGAATCCGCAACCGCGAGTGAATGGCGGAATGCAGGGCTGTCTCTGGAAATCCCTCGTCCGGGATCAATCCTCAAAAGTCTAACAAAGAATCCCCTGGACCAGGCGGCCATTCCGTAGACCGCATTTCGAAAGATGCTCGCAATCTGTGTCATGACCCATCGGCGCGAAAATGACGGACAAGCCTCCTCCTTTGACGTAGCGAATGGGCAGCCGGTGACAACTAATTTCTTTCGGGTATTTGCAAGGCTCGATGCTGGAATCTGACGGATTTTAGAACCGGCAAAACACCGGCATCCCCAGCGGAGCGAGGATCCACTCTCGGGGTTGACGTCGAGCCAGGAGGAATTCTCCGATCGGCTCGGAATACCGGGATGTGGAGTTCATTCGCAGCCAAGCGAGATCAGCCGGCGAATTCTCCAATCGAATGTTCGACGAAAGCTCAGTGGAATTACTGCCCGTTGACTCCGCCGAGGGCGGCGTCCTCGCCGTCCTTATACACATACTTTACGATTTTTTTATAAATCAGCAGATTCGGGCTGCCATTTCGCGTGAGCTTGATGCAATCCCGGTCGTACCATTCCACGGTTCCGTGCAGGGTTTCGCCGTCGAGCAGGACCACGACGACCGGCGTTCGAGCCTGCATCTGCTTGATCCAGTAGAAGTTTTCAGCGTGCGTTTGCTCCGGCGGAGCTGGTTTTTTATGCGGCTGCGGCCCGTTGGAATGCGAACGGGGCGCGGGAGGATGAGGTTCTTTCACTTCCGTAAGAGTAGGGCGAAATAGCTTGCGATTCACGGTGGAACTCCTTCGAGTATGATGGCGGCCGGCAAGGATAGAAATCTCGCCAGCTTTGATGCGTAACTATAGCTTATGGTAACGCATTACTACTAAGAAATTAATTTTTCGGGCCCGGCGCCGGGCGGCCCAGGGAAATAGCCACAGCGTCCAGTCCAAGAGACCGATTGATATTCCGCCTTGTTCGGGCGTGAAGGTCGTCGAACGCATCGACAGCTTTACCGACCCACATCGCGTCCACTTTTTTACTCAATGTCTCTAGTTCCCGGCGTAACGCTGGGTTTCTCAAACTCTTCTTCGAGGAAGAACTGGACAGATCAAGCAGGTCCGTGAGGAGACTATAGAACACTTCGAGGACATTTTCAAATCCGATTTCCTGGCTTTTGGCGAGGGCGGAAGTGCTGGCAAAGAGATTCGAAACGCCGCGCGATTCCACGGCCCGCTCCAGAACGGTCAGCGCGTCGCGGTGGAGTTTTGCGAAGGCTTCCACATCCATCTCCATTGCTTTGCCGGGGCAGCCTTCTGAATACTCCGCGGCAAGTCTGCGTTGTTCGGGGGTCATTTGCGTTCGAGCCCGGAGAATTTCCTCGACTTCCTGGGTTGCCAGCGCCGTGAATGGAAATTGCAGGCAGCGCGAACGAATCGTGGGGAGAAGCAGGAACGGATTTGGAGTCAGTAGAATCAATGTCGCCGATTCCGGCGGTTCCTCCAGAACTTTCAGGAAAATATTGGAAATATCCCAGCGCATGGTTTCCGCGCCGTCGAGAATGAACACGCGACGGCGCCCCTGCGGCTTGAAATAAGCCGCGCGCTGCACGGCGCGAAGCTGGCCCATGCGCAATACAGGGCGCGCGACGGGTTCTTTTGCGCGGACTGGATCGGGAACCAGGGCCCACACATCCGGATGCGTCTCAATCAGCAGCGGCACTCGCTCGACGGTCGAAGCATCGGGACGTTCCCCGCGCTGCGCGAGTCCCTGCTCGATCAAAGGCGAAAGATTGGCGAGAAGACCGATACGGCGGCAGGCGTAGCATTCACCGCAAAAATCGTCATGCAAACGTTCGCAATTCGCGGCTTGCGCAAACATTCGCGCCAGCGTGAATTTTCCGATGCCCCCCGGCCCGGAAAACAGCAGGGCGCTCGGAACACGCTCAGCGGAGAGCATGCCGCGAAGGGCCGCGACGACGCGAGGGTTGCCGATGAATTCAGAAAAACTCAAGAAAATCCCTTCCAGATCATCGCCCGGGGGCCGCCTGGGAAAGAATTCGCAATTCCACCGCATGAAACACTGCCCGATGAATTTCCTCGGGCGGAAGCAAGCCGCCGGACACCGGGCTGCTACAGTCGATGCGCGCCCAGTTCGTTCCCGTTGCCAGACACTCGTAAATTAAAGCAGTTTTTTCCAAATGGGAGATGTCGGCTTCCTGAATATCTCGTTTCAAAGTTGTGTACGCGCGCATGGCCTTTTTGCCGACCAGACGGTGCGCTTCCGCCGTCGGCACTTGCAGGTAGATTACCAGGTCTTCGACGGGCAGCCCGTAGATATCGTATTCCAGATGCTTGAGCCAGGCGATAAATTCGTCGCGCTTCTCGGCAGGGACGCGGGCCGTCTGATGCGCCAGGTTCGAGGCGATGTAGCGGTCGGCCAGTACAATTTTCCCGGCGAATAAGGCCGATTCCATCTCGGTTTTCGCTTCGAAGCGATCCCCGGCGTAGAGCAGGGCCGAGAAGCGCGGGTCCACGGAGGAGAGTTGTCCGAAATCGCCGTTCAGGTAGTTTCCGACCAATTTCCCGAAGAAAGATTGGTAATGCGGGAAGCTGACGCGAAACGTCGGCAGTCCGCGCGCTTCAAGCGATTGAGCCAACAATTCGATCTGCGTGTGCTTTCCCGAACCGTCAATTCCTTCGAGAGCGATAAATTTTCCGCGTGGCGACATGACGATAACGCAAGTTTAACGTGCGCGCCGGATTGGAGCAAGGAATCCAGCAGCACAAACTTCAGGCTGTGGATTTTTTCATGTGGATATCGCAATTGAAATCGGCACAAGCGGGATTGTTGAAGCAACTGCATGTTAGAATTCGCGCGATGGACGCGGCACAAAACCAAATGACCGTGAATCTGGCACGAGTCCGCGAGCGCATGGACAATGCCGCCTCGCGCGCAGCCCGCCCCCCGGAAGAAATTACTCTGGTTGCCGTATCCAAAACTCATCCCGCTGTTCGGATACAAGAATTGTACGAGGCAGGTGTGCGCCATTTCGGCGAGAACCGTGTCCAGGAATGGGAGTCTAAACATCCCGCACTGGGGAATCTCGCCGCGACATGGCAAATGATTGGACATGTCCAGAGCAACAAAGCGGCGCGCGTCGTGAGATTGTTTGACAGCGTCGATACGGTGGATAGCGTGGCGCTGGCGGAACGGCTCGATCGAGCAAAGGAAGACTTCGACACGGAGAACGCCAGGAACACAGCGGATAAGGAGAAAGGAAAAAGGAATGAAGGCGCCGCGCCACGGCTGCGCGTGTTGATTGAAGTGAAGCTTGATCCCGGTCCCACCAAATCCGGTGTATCTGCCCAGGAGTTGCCGAGACTTGTCGAAAATGTGTTGGCGTTGCCACGCCTCGAACTGCGAGGACTGATGGGCGTGCCCCCGTATTTTGACGACGTCGAGCAGGCTCGACCCTATTTTGTGCGGTTACGCGAATTGCGGGATTCGGTTCGAGCGCATCTCGGAAGGGAATTGCTGCCCATTCTTTCGATGGGAATGTCCCACGATTTCGAAGTCGCAATCGAAGAGGGCGCAACGGAGATTCGCGTGGGAACGGCACTGTTCGGGGAAAGGCCGAAGGCTTAGCCCGCCGTGCGGATTATCGAAAAAAACGGCGCGGTCAACTTCATGGTTCGAGTGCAGCCCAGGGCGAGCCGCGACGAGATCGCGGGGGAATATCAGGACGGTTTGAAAATTCGTCTGACGGAACCGCCCGTCGATGACCGCGCGAATCAAGCCCTGGCCAAGTTCCTGGCCGCGCGTTTGAAAGTGCCTCTATCGGCTGTTAGAATCGCCTCGGGCGAACATAGCCGGACCAAACGGGTGGAAGTGCGCGGCGTGTCGCCGGAGATGGTTCGGGCACTCATGGATTGAATTTTAAAGTTCGCTCCGGCAGGTCTCCTATTGCAGTCCCCTATGCCAAATATCGAAGCCATACAGAAAGCTCTTCAGCAGCAGAAACTCGACGGCTGGCTTTTCTACGACATCCTTCATCGCGATCCGATCGCCTACCGCGTGTTGGGACTCGATCATGCCATGGCGAAGCGGCGCTGGTTTTACATGATTCCCGCAAAGGGCGCGCCGCGAAAACTGGTCCACCGGATTGAACTCGGAACGCTCGATTCGTTGCCCGGCGAAAAAATGGTATACGCGGCGGCGTCGGAACTGGAAAAAAATCTGAAGAAGCTCATCGGGCGCGCGAAAAAAGTGGCGATGCAGTACTCGCCCAAGAACCTTGTCCCCTACATTTCTCTGGTGGATGCCGGAACGGTCGAACTGATTCGTGCCCAAGGGTGCAAAGTCGTGAGTTCAGCGGATCTGGTACAAGAATTCGAGGCGGCCTGGACGCCCGAGCAGCTCGAATCGCATCGCGCCGCCGGGCGGGCTATCGATAAGATTACGCAGGCAGCTTTTGTCGAAGCGGCGCGGCGCGTGCGCGCGCGGGAGTCGTTCACCGAGTTTGACCTGCAGCAATGGATCCTCGGACAATTCCGCGCAAATGGTGTGGTTTCCGATTCATCGCCCATCGTGGCCGTGGGACCGCACTCGGGAAATCCGCATTATGAGCCGATGGAACAAGGCTCGGCAAACGTGCGTGAGGGCGACTTGCTTCTACTCGACATCTGGGGAAAAACGCTTTCCCCGCACAGCGTCTACTACGACATCACCTGGGTCGGTTTTTTAGGGGCAAAAGTTCCGGAAAAGTATGCGAAAATTTTCTCCATCGTGAGCCGTGCGCGCGACGCCGCTGTCGATTTCGTGATCAAAAACGTGAACGCCGGGCGCGCAATCGAAGGATGGCAGGTGGATCGAGCGGCGCGCGAGGTCGTGCGTAAAGCGGGCTACGCAGAGTATTTCGTTCACCGAACCGGCCATAACATTGGGCAGGAAGTCCACGGTACAGGAGCGAACATGGATAGCCTTGAAACGCGTGACATCCGTCGCGTCATCCCGCACACTTGCTTCTCGGTCGAGCCGGGGATCTACCTGCCCGCCTTCGGCGTCCGCAGCGAAGTGAACGTCTATGTGGACGACGGCCGCGCCGAAGTGACCGGGCCTATCCAAACGGAAATTCTGAATCTGCTCGCCTAAGGACGATAGGCATGGAAGAAACGATGAACGAAAAGTCGGCGAACGAAAAGACGGTGAACAAAGAAGAATCTTCAGGGAGCCCGGCAATGGGGATTGTTGCGGCGCTCGCGGGATGGGGCGTTCCGGGTCTGGGTCATCTTCTGCTGCGCCAGTGGGCCAAGGCCGCTGTTTATCTTGTGTGCGTAGGAGGGCTGGCTGTGGTCGGCTTGATGATGAGAGGCGGCGTTTTCGTTTGGGGCTCGCCCGATTTATTCGACCGTCTTGGCTTTTTTGCGGATATCGGCACAGGAATATTTTATTTTTTCGCCCACCTGATTCAGACTGCGGGCCCTGATGTGGCGCATGCCTCCGGCGATTATGGAACACGCATGTTCGCGACGGCGGGAATGCTCAATTTCCTGACGGTGCTCGAGGCGTATGAAATCGGGCGGGGGCGGAGGGCTTGAGTTTTATGGCTTCCGGACTCACACATTTTCAGGCTCTGGTCTTCTTCGCGCTGGTGGTGTCGGCGACGTTTGCATTTCTCTCCAAACGCGGCATGGCGGAGCGCGGCAGGTATTTCCTCTGGGCGTTTCTGGCGTTCCTGCTGGTGGCGGTCGGGATCGGCTGGCTGATGTATCCGTTTTCTCAGTAATCGTTTCTTGTAACCCTCGACAGACGCCGTTTGACAGTTTTTTCCGGGCGATGCTACAGTGAATTACGCGAAGCCGAAGTAGCTCAGTTGGTAGAGCAGTCGATTCGTAATCGACAGGTCTCCGGTTCAAGTCCGGACTTCGGCTCCACTTTTCCAGATTCCAATTTATTCATCGTTCATTTTACGGGCCGGTTGCTACGGGAGGGGCGCCGCCTCCGCAATGCTCTGTGGAATCTGCTCAGGCTTCGCCTTTATGTTTTTGATCGCTTTCAATTTGCGGGAAATTCAAAAACCTGCCGGCGCGAACCTGTGCTAATAAAACCTTGGAGGGATGGCCATCGGGGTCCCAGGGAACAATTGTTCGAAGCGGAGTCGCTACCGAAATAAGCGACTGCTTGAAACGTAGAACTTTTGATGGTCTGATACACGGCTGATGGACCTGGGGAAGAACAAATTTTCTTCTCGCAGGACGGCTCACAGGTTTTGAAGAGCCTGGATGGCTGGCCGTTTTCGTGGAGGATTTCCGAATGAGAATATTTCTCCTGCCCTGTATCTTGTGGATTGCGGTCAGCGCCAACGCTCAACAGTCAATTTCAAACCCCGAAAAAAACTTGCCGGGTAAAAACTCATTCGATACGCGCTGTTCAGGCTGTCACGGTGGAGACGGAAACGGCAGCGACCGCGCTCCGAGCCTGTTGACATTTGTCGGGGGAAGCCCCTCGGAAGATGTTGGCCCGAGCAGCGACGAACAAGTCGCGTCTCTTGTACGCAAAGGCGTCAGGGACATGCCGGCGCATGTCATCGGCGATCCTGAAATGAAAGATTTGATCGCCTACCTGCGCGAGCTTGCCAAGGCCAATCCGGCGGCGCTAACGTGGCACCGGCATGGAGTGGCGAAACTGGCGGATGGCCCGACCCTGGAAGGCGAGATACTGAACGAGACGAATTTCGACATGGATCTTGCAACTTCAGACGGCAAACTCCACTTGCTGTCGCGCGACGGCAACCAGTATCGCGAGCGGCCCATTTTGCCGAAGATGGACTGGCCCCGCTACGACGGCAGCCTGACAGCGAATCGGAATAGCACGCTCGATCAGATCGACACGACCAACGTACAGCGCCTGGCCCCGAAATGGTTTTTTCCCGTGACCGTCGCGGGGTCGCTCGAGGCCACGCCCGTCGTGGCGGACGGCATTATGTACGTTACGGCTCCCAACACGGCCTACGCATTGGACGCCACGTCGGGACGCCAACTCTGGGTGTACCGGCGGCCAAAGACTCCCGGCTTGCTCGTGGGAAGCAAAAATCGCGGCGTTGTGGTCGACAAAGATAAAGTGTTCATGGAAACCGACAACGCACATCTACTGGCGCTCGACAAAAATACCGGAAAATTGCTTTGGGACACGGCGATGACCGACTGGCCCAAATCTCAATACAGCTCGAGCGGCGTCCCGTTGGTGGTCGGTGGTCTCGTGATCGCAGGAGTAGCGGGCGGGGAAGAGGGCGCGCGCGGGTTCGTAGCCGCGTACGATGCAACCACGGGCGAGCGGGCTTGGCAATTCTGGACGATTCCCCAGCCCGGCGAAAAATTATCGGAGACTTGGGTGGGTAGCGCTCTGGAACACGGCTGCGGCGCCACATGGATGAGCGGCTCGTACGATCCGGAACTCGATTTGCTCTACTGGGGCGTCGGAAATCCTTGTCCCGATTTCAATGGCGATGACCGCAAGGGCGATAACCTGTACACAGACAGCGTTATTGCATTGAAACCAATGACCGGCGAACTCAAATGGTATTACCAGTTCACGCCGCACGACACGCACGACTGGGACGCCGACGAACCGATCATGCTCGTCGATGAATCGTGGAAAGGGAAGCCGCGGAAGCTCATGGTGCAGGCGAACCGAAACGGCTTCTTCTTCGTCCTGGACCGCACGAACGGAGAGTTTTTACTGGGTACGCAGTTCGTCAAGAAAAGCACCTGGGCCAGCGGTTACACCAGCGATGGAAAGCCGATTCTGCTGCCGAATTCCGATCCGACGCTTGAAGGGGCGCTTGTATGTCCTGCTATGGGAACCAATTGGTATTCCGCGTCCTACAATTCGATTTTCAAACTGCTGGTCCTTTCCAGCTCGGACCGATGCATCATCACTCGAAAGGTTCCGCAACCATTCGAAATGGGGAAGCGATATTTTAATGGCATGGATAATCAAATGCCCGGCACTCGCTCAATCCGCGCACTGGATATCCAAACCGGCAAGATTGCCTGGGACTATATTCAGACGCCCGGCAACAGCACCAGTTCCAGCGGCACGCTTTCCACCAACGGGGGACTCGTTTTTGTCGGCGAAGATAGCGGCGTTTTCACGGCACTCGAAGGGAAAACAGGAAAGCCTCTCTGGCATTGGCCGGCAAACGGAACATTCCGCGCATCGCCGATGACGTACATGGTCGGCGGAAAACAGTACGTAAGCATTGCGGGCCCGGCCGGATATCTGACATTCGGATTGCCCGACTAAAAATGAATTAAAAATGAAGGTGCCGCGCCCTTGCGGGATTAGAGGCTGCGGGTCTTCATTCGCCACCATCACTGGTTCTTATCTTTTGTCCCTGACCGATCTCCATTGGCTATAGAGTTCTGGGTTGTACTGGAACCTAAACCTGCACCCTTCACAAAAACGGTGAAGTGTGCGGGACCCTCCAGAATTGTGAATTTTTCGTTCGAATTCGGAAACCGCTTGAAACCGAAAACAATTGGTGTTCTCATGATCTCTCGACGGGTTCTTGATCCACGTTTGGAACCTGTGATTGAAAAAATCTTCGCAGTCGCGACTCGTCTTCCGCACCCTGTCCTTCGTGCTGGCTTCCATGTCGAAGCGTTAGAACCGGTGAATGTTTCGATGTGACGGAATTCATCCCCGAAGGGAAAGGAAACCTCGAATGGCCGAACCAAAGCCTGTACTCGCCGGCAAGTCCGGGATTTCGTCAAACCCACTTACAACCGAAGAGCAGCGCAAGATGCATGCCTACTTCCGCGCGGCAAATTATCTCTCGGTCGGGCAGATCTATCTTTTCGCCAATGCGATGCTGCGCGAGCCGCTGAAGATCAGTCATGTCAAGCCGCGTTTGCTGGGTCACTGGGGAACCACGCCGGGACTTAATTTCATTTATGTCCATTTTAACAGGCTGATTTGCAAGCTCGATCTCAATGTCATCTACATTGCCGGACCCGGCCACGGCGGCCCGGGCTTGGTGGCCAACACGTATCTCGAGGGCTCTTACACCGAGTTCTACCCCAACATCCAGCAGACCGAAGAGGGAATGGAAAAGCTTTTTAAACAATTTTCGTTTCCCGGCGGAATTCCCAGCCACGTCGCTCCCGAGACGCCCGGCTCGATTCACGAAGGTGGGGAACTCGGTTATTCGATCGCGCATGCCTATGGCGCCGCGTTCGACAATCCCGACCTGCTCGTCTGCTGCGTTGTGGGAGATGGAGAAGCGGAGACAGGAGCTCTGGCGGCGAGCTGGCACTCCAATAAATTCATGAATCCCGCCCGCGACGGCGCGGTCCTTCCAATTCTGCATTTGAACGGCTACAAAATTGCCAACCCCACTATTCTTGGCCGCATGACCGACGAGCAACTCACACAGCTCTTCCTCGGCTATGGCTACGAGCCCTATTTTGTGGAAGGCAGCGATCCGGAACTCATGCATCCGCTGATGGCGGGCACGCTCGACACCGTCGTTGCTGAAATCCACGCCATCCAGCAGCGCGCGCGCGTTCAGGGAGACACTCAGGAGCCACGCTGGCCGATGATCGTTCTTCGCACTCCGAAGGGCTGGACCGGGCCGAAATTTGTGGACGGGAAACCCGTTGAAGGCACTTGGCGCGCTCACCAGGTCCCGCTTTCCGAACTGGCCTCCAAACCCGAGCACCTGAAGCAGCTGGAAGAATGGATGAAGAGCTACCATGCCGAGGAATTATTCGGCGAGGACGGAAAATTAATTCCCGAGCTTTCCGCACTGGCCCCCAAAGGGAATCGCAGAATGGGCGCCAATCCCCAGGCCAACGGCGGAATTTTACTGAAAGACCTGGTGATGCCGGATTTCGAGGACTATCAGGTGAAAGTGCCCAAGCCCGGCACTTCCATTTCCGAAGCGACGCGTGAACTGGGAAAATTTCTTCGTGACGTGATGCGAATGAATGCCGAAGCGAAAAACTTCCGCGTGTTCGGTCCGGACGAAACGGCATCCAATCGTCTCGACGCGATTTATGAATCGACCGATAAAGTATTGATGGAGCCGCTTCTTTCCACCGATGAAAATCTTTCCACCGAAGGCCGCGTGATGGAAGTGCTCAGCGAGCATATGTGCCAGGGATGGCTGGAGGGCTACCTGCTCACGGGACGCCACGGGTTTTTTTCCTGCTACGAAGCGTTCATTCACATCGTCGATTCCATGTTCAACCAGCACGCCAAGTGGCTGAAAGTCACGATGGGAATTTCCTGGCGCCGCCCCATCGCCTCTCTCAATTATTTGCTGACGTCACACGTCTGGCGGCAGGATCATAACGGTTTCACGCATCAAGACCCGGGGTTTATCGATCTTGTCGTTAATAAAAAGGCGGATATTGTTCGCGTCTATTTGCCTCCTGATACGAACACGCTTCTTTCGGTGGCCGATCATTGTCTTCGCAGCCGCCATTATGTGAACGTAATCGTCGCGGGCAAACAGCCCGCCCTCCAATATCTCGATATGGAGTCCGCCATCCAGCATTGCACCGCGGGCATCGGGATCTGGGATTGGGCCAGCAACGATCAAGGAAGCGAGCCGGATGTGGTTGTAGCCTCCTGCGGGGACATTCCTACGCTGGAGGCGCTCGCAGCGGTGGACTTGCTGCGCCAGCATTTCCCGGATTTGAAAATCCGTTTCGTCAATGTGGTGGACCTGATGACGCTGCAACCGCAGAGCGAGCATCCCCATGGCCTTCCCGATACGGAATTCGACTCCATGTTTACCGTCGACAAGCCGATCATCTTTGCGTACCACGGATATCCGTGGCTGATTCACCGGCTGACGTACAGGAGGAATAATCACGAAAATCTGCATGTGCGTGGCTACAAGGAAGAAGGCACGACCACCACGCCATTCGACATGACGGTGATGAACGATATGGACCGGTTCCATCTCGCCGCCGATGTGGTAGACCGCGTGCCGCGCCTGCAGCGCATCGGCGCCCATTTTAAGCAATTTCTGCGCGACAAGCTGATTGACCACAAGCACTACATCATGGAACATGGCGACGACATGCCGGACATCAAGAGCTGGAAGTGGCCGTATTGAAACCTGTGTCTGGTGACTCGTGACTCGTGAAAACCGCGTGGGTGCGCGGTCGATGCCCGTAAATTTCCGATCGCTTTCATTCCTTGCAGGAAGTTGGAAAAATAATCCATGAATATTCTCGTCCTGAATGCAGGCAGCTCGAGCCTGAAATTTCAAGTGATTGCCACCGATCTCGAACTCATTCGCCAGGATAAAGACGTGCGCTTGCTGCGGGGCGAAATCGAACGAATCGGCGGGGAAGCCATCGTCTCGATCAGAAAAAGGGATGGCGCGAAGCAAACGTTTACGGCATCTCTTCGAGATATTCCGGCCGCGCTGGATTTCATCCTGCATTGGGTGGCATCGCCCGAAGCGGGCCTGGAGGAAATTCAAAGTGTGAGCGACATCCACGCCGTCGGTCATCGAGTTGTCCATGGCGGCGAGCGCTTCACCGAATCGGCGCTGATCACCGACGAGGTCCTGAAGGGAATCGAAGAGTGCATCGATCTGGCTCCTCTTCACAACCCCATTAACATCCGAGGAATTAAGGCCGCGCAGCAATTGTTGGGCCGCCCGCTTCCACAGGTTGCCGTCTTCGATACGGCGTTTCATCATTCTCTGCCGGAACATTCCTACTTGTATGCGATTCCTTATCATTTTTATTTGCGCTATCGCATCCGCCGTTATGGATTTCATGGCATCTCCCACAAATACATGGCCTACCGCTACCGCCTGATGCGGGATGTGGCGCGCGAGCAAACCAATATCATCAGCCTTCACCTCGGCAATGGATGTTCTGCTGCGGCGATTCGTGGCGGGCGTTCGATCGACACGTCCATGGGCATGACGCCTCTCGAAGGTCTTGTGATGGGCACCCGATCGGGCGATCTCGATCCGGCCATCCTCAGCTTCATCGCCGCCAAGGAAGGACTTTCCCCTCATGAGGTCGAGACTTTGCTGAACAAGCAATCCGGCTTGCTGGGGATTTCCGGCCTCACGCCCGATATGCGAGTTCTGCAAAAAGAAAGGAAGGATCACGAAGACCGCCGGGCCCGCCTGGCGATTCACATCTTCTGCTATCGCGCTAAAAAATACATCGGTGCGTATCTGGCGGCGATGGGAGGAGCCGACGCCATCGTCTTTACCGGAGGGATCGGGGAGAATTCGCCGGAGGTGCGAGCCCTCATTTGCGAAGGCCTGGAATGGGCGGGCCTGAAGCTGGACATGCAGAAGAACCAAAAGACGATTGGCGTGCAGGACGCCATCACGCAGGACGATTCACGACTCGCCGCTTATGTAATTCCAACCGACGAGGAACTTCTGATTGCGCGCGACACCGTCCGCGTGATTCTCGGCGAACCTCACCCGACGTAAAAAATTACTTCTTGTTGGGGGCTGCTTCGCCGGCTGGTGAAGCAATTCGCACTTGCTGCCCCTGCTCGAGAGAATCGGGCGGGTTGACCACGATGTTGTCCGCGGGATCGATTCCCTGCAGAATCTCGAGACTCGTCCCCAAATCCCGGCCGATTGTGACCCTTTTCAGATTGAGACGCCCGTCCGAACCAACAACCGCCACGATCGTCCCTTCCGGTCGAAACAGCAGGGCATTGATCGGCAGCGAAGATCGCTGGCCCGCGAGCTTCGCGTCGAAATGTACTTGCGCGTACGATCCGGGCAGCAATGTGTTCGATGGATTGGGCACATCTACCTCGGTGAGCAGCGTGCGTGTGCCGGGATCGATCGCATTTGCCGTCCGCGCCACCTGGCCACAGAATCGGCGATCGGGAAATTCGGTCAGCTCCAGGCAGGCTTTAAGCCCGGCGTGAATCGACGGCCCGTAGGCTTCCGGCACGGAAACGAAAACGCGCAGCGGATCGATTTGCGCGAGGTCGAACATTTCTTTCGTCGCGCTCCCGCCATTCCCCGCATTGATCAGGGTTCCTATATCCACGTTGCGCTGCGTGATCACGCCTGCGAATGGAGCGTAGACACGCTTGAACGATTCCAGGTCTTCGAGGCGCTTGACGTTGGCTTCTGCGGATTGAACCATCGCGCGCTTGGCCGCCAGGTCGCCGTTGGTATTGTCCACATCCTGTTTGGAGACGGAATCCGTCTTGATCAAGTCCTGATAGCGCGCCGCCGTAATCGCGGACAAATTAAGATTTGCCTGCGATGTATTGAGATCGGCGCGCGCCTGCACCAATTGTTGATCGATTTCCGGCGTATCGATTTCGGCGAGCAGGTCGCCGCTGTTCACGCGGCTTCCGATGTCCTTGGTCCACTTCTTCAAATACCCGCTGGTGCGTGCATAAATGGGGGATTCGACGTATGCCTTCACCGAGCCGGGCAGCACCATTTCCGACGCTCCCGCAACCGGCGTCGCATGAATGACAGCCACATAGGGCGTCGCCATTTTTTCGGTTTGTTCCGCCAGGACTCGATGCTCGCTTCGCCTCAGCACCAAGACATAGATTCCCAGAACGACAAGAATGACAATCAGCAACGAAAACCAGCGCAGCATCGGAGCGGTGGACTTGCCTGTTTCTCCGGACCTGTCCTCGTGCTTAGGATCGAAACGTAAACCGCCTGAAGTTTCCGACATTCCTGACGCTCTCCTGAAGTTTCCGGCAAAAAATTACGACGCTTTCACTTCCGTGATGCCGCCGCGTTCGAGCGGTTTGTTGTTCCGGTGAATCAACGAAAAAACGCAGGGCACAAAAAATAAAGTGGCAAACGTAGCCACAATCAATCCGCCGATTACCGCAAGCCCCAGCGGCGCGTTCTGTTCGCCGCCCTCCCCCAGCCCCAGCGACAACGGCACCATCCCAATGATCATGGCCATCGCCGTCATGATCACGGGCCGAATCCTCACAAAACCCGCTTCCAGGGCCGCTTCCCGCGCGGTGAGCCCTTCGTTCATCCGTTCCCGCGCGAACGACACCATCAGGATGCTGTTCGCCGTCGCCACCCCCATGCACATGATCGTTCCCGTGAGCGAGGGCACATTCAGCGTCGTGTGCGTCAGCAGCAGAATCCAGACGATTCCCGTCAGCGCTCCCGGCAGTGCCGTGATGATAATAAAAGGATCGATCCACGACTGGAAGTTCACCACAATCAGCAGGTACACCAGAATGACGGCGACACCGACGCCGGCGATGAGGCCCGAGAATGAGGAATCCATCGTCGCCGCCTGCCCGCGCCGGAACATTCGCGTCCCCCGCGGCAGCTTGCCCTGAAATTCCTTGGTGACTTTTTGAATGTCCTCGTCCACCCCGCCCAGGTCGCGCCCTTCCACCGACGCGTAGACGTCCATCGACGGCAGGCTGTCGTAGTGCGTAATCACCGCGGGTTCCACGTTGACGCTGGTTTCCGCGAGGTTCCTCAAAATCTGCGGAGACCTCGAATTGGCGGAGGAAATCGGGATGTTATCGATGGATTGGAGGGAATCGACCTTGTACTGTGGCACCTGCACGACCACCGTGTATAGAGTTCCGCTGACCGGATTGACCCAGAACGACGGATTAATTTGTGCGCTGGAACTCAACGTGAGGAGCACTCCGTTGGCCACGTCCTGCTGGCTTAACCCTATCGACTGCGCCTTGGTGCGGTCCACATTCAGGAACATCGTCGGATAGGAACGCATCTGCTGCACATGCACGTCCACCGCTCCCGGCACATGTTGAATGCGGTTGGACATCTGCTGGACGATGGCGTAATTGGTCTTCGCGCTCGGCCCGATCAGCTGAATGTCAATCGGCGAGGGAGCGCCGAAATTCAGAATTTGGCTGACCATGTCCGCCGGCTGAAAAAAGAACTGCGTCCCCGGGAATTCCTCGGCCAGGCGGCGACGCAATTCACCGATGTAGTTTTTCGTTGGAACCTTGTGATTCTGCTTCAGCCCGATCAAAATCTCGGCGTCGGATTCGCCGATCACGCCGGAATTGCTGTAACTCTGGTTGATCACGCTGTTATACAGGCCGATGTTGTCGAGAATGTTGCCCAGTTCGTCCGGTGGAATCACTTGCCGGATCAGATTGTCCACGCCGTCGGCCTCGCGCGCGCTCTCCTCGACGCGCTGTCCCACGCGCGCGCGCATGTGCAGACGGATCAGGCCCGCGTCCACATTCGGAAAAAAGTCCCGCCCCAGCACCAGCACGAGCGGCGCCGAGGCCAGGCATATTGCCAGGAACAGGACGACGAACAAAACCGCGTGCTCCAGGCAAACCTCCAGCGCCCGGTGGTAGCCGCCGCGCAACCTCTCGAAGCCCTGCGCGAATTTGCGCTGCGCACGCGAAAAAATATCGTTGCCCGTCGCGTGCTCTTCCCCGTGATGGTTCTTTAACAAATACATGGCCATCGTCGGCACGAGCGTTCGCGAAAGCAGATAGGACGCCAGCATGGCAAATACGACGGCTTCGGCAAGGGGAACGAATAAAAATTTCGCCACCCCGGTGAGAAAAAACATCGGCACAAACACAATGCAGATCGACAGCGTGGAAACGAACGCGGGCACAGCAATCTGCTGTGCGCCGTCCAGAATCGCCTGGATCGTCTCCTTGCCCATCGCCAGATTCCGATTGATGTTTTCGATTTCCACGGTGGCGTCGTCCACCAGAATGCCGACGGCGAGCGCCAGCCCCCCCAGCGTCATGATGTTGATGGTCTCGTGCAGCGCGCTGAGAATGAAAATGGAAACGAGCACGGACAACGGAATCGAGATGGCAATCACCAGCGTGCTGCGCCAGTTCCCGAGGAAAAGCAGAATCATCAGAGCCGTCAGGCAGGCGGCGACGAGTCCCTCACGGATGACTCCCTGCACGGCGGCGCGCACAAAAATGGACTGATCGAACAGCGGCGTAATTTTGACCTGCGGAGGCAGCAGCGATTCGATGACCGGAATTTTGGCGATGACCTGTGAAATCACGTCGATCGTCGAGGCGTCGCCCGCTTTATAGATCGAAAGCAGCACGCTGCGCTGCCCATCCATGCGCACAATGTTGATCTGCGGAGAAAATCCGTCGCTCACGGTGGCCACGTCGTGGACATAGATCGTCGCGCCATTCTCGGTTTTGACGGGAATATCGTTCAGCGCCGCGAGCGTGCCGGGAGACCCGTTCATCTCCACGTTGTATTCGGTCGAGCCCAACTTGGCCGTCCCCGAGGGAAGCACCAGATTCTGAGCGCTTACGGCGTTGATCACATCCACAGGCGTCAGTCCCTTGGCTTGCAACGCCGGAACATCGAGGTTCACGGAAACCTGCCGCGATTTTCCTCCGTAGGCGTAGGGAATCGCCGCTCCGGCCACCGTGGACAGCTGGTTGTGCACCAGGATCTGCGCGTAATCGTACAGTTCCTGTTCGGAAAGCCCCTCACCCTTGAGGCCCAGCTGCAGAATCGGTATGGTCGATGCCGAATAATTGACCACCAGCGGCGGTGCAATCCCCGGAGGAAAGTTGCGCAGCGTGGCTTGAGAAAATGAAGTGATCTGCGTCATCGCCACGTTCACGTCGGTTCCGGGATGGAAATAAATTTTCGTGATCGAGCGGCCCTCGACAGCCTGCGATTCCATGTGCTCGATATTTCCCACGAAAATGGACAGAAACCGCTCGTAATTCGTGACAATCCGTTCCTCCATTTGTTCGGGAGGAAGCCCCGCGTACTGCCACATCACGGCGACCACCGGGATATTAATGCTGGGAAAAATGTCCGTCGGTGTCCGCTGCAGCACGATCGGCGTCATCAGCACGATGACCAGCGCGGCCACAATAAACGTGTACGGCCGCCGCAGCGCGATTCTTACAATCCACATCGTTCCAGCCTCATGTTCACGGAATACAATGGTAGCAGGGTTCTTCCCAAAGGGGAGTTTACCTCGCTACGTTCTGGTTTTGGTTGATCTCCCTGCTTTGATGCACACGAGGACAACCCCGTTACACCCCAAGCCCGCTCCGCGGGAGAGGGAATCGATGCCAACTCTTCTGAAAATGGCCCAAACTCGCGAAGGGGTCAAAATGGAACAGCGAATTACAGAATCGATTACGTTATCGGCGGCGCTGGTTTGTGACTTGAATTACACAGGAAGAAATAGAAAATTTGAAATTTGTTTTGCATTGCTGCTATAGTATTGCGCGCGGGCGACGGGCAGTCGGAAATTATTTATATTCGGCATTTTAGAAACACCCGTAGCAGTCCGGTAGATAATTATTATTGCAAAGCTAGTACTGCCGGGTTGTACCCCCCTTCTGTCGTAAAGGGCGCCGTTTCCCGCAAATCGAGGCCGCAGTTGCGGTCCACAGAGAGGCGCCAGGTCCGTCCGGGCTGTTCACCTCGGAGAGTGTTCCGGGGGACACGTGTATGGCTCAGATTTTTCATCACAGCACGAATACAATCGCTCGCGTAAGCATCTACGGCGCGGTGCTTCTGATCGCGTTACTGGGGTACGCAATCAACCTCGTCAATCAGACGTCCTATGTCACCGAGGTGCATAACGCGCGCCCGCAGCCCGTGCCCTTCAGCCACAAGCACCATGTGGGTGAGCTGGGACTGGATTGCCGGTATTGCCATACGTCCGTGGAGATTTCCTCTTCAGCGGGAATGCCTCCAACGCAAACCTGCATGACGTGCCATTCCCAGATCTGGACCAACGCCGCCGTACTCGAACCCGTGCGCGCCAGCTACCGCGATTCCACCCCGATCTCCTGGACGCGTGTCAACGCCGTGCCCGATTTCGTTTATTTCAATCACAGCATTCATATTTCCAAGGGTGTCGGCTGCACCACATGTCACGGCCCCATCGGCGAAATGAACATTACCTGGCGCGGCGAGTCTCTCTATATGCGCTGGTGCCTGCAATGCCATAACGCGCCTCAGAATTATCTGCGACCGCGTTCCGAGGTTTTTAACGCTTTCTACGAAGCGCCGAAGGACCAGGAGGCGCTGGGGCTGCAGTTGATGAAGGATTACAAGGTCCAGAAGCTCACGAATTGCACGACGTGCCACCGGTAGCCAATAAGAGTTCTTGAAAGTTTGGGAGAATCGAAGCGATTCATGGATAACGAGAACAAAAACAGCGAGCGGCCCGACATCGAAATCGCCGCTTTGCGACTGGCGGGCAGTGAAGGAAACGCCCCTCGATTCTGGCGTGGTCTCGAAGAGCTTGCCGACACCACGGAATTTCGCGACCACAAGGAAAACGAATTTCCGCACGGCGCAAACGATCCTGAGGCAAAACTCAACCGCCGCGAACTAATGAAAGTGATGGCTGCGTCAGCCGCATTTGCCGGCCTGACGGGATGCACGAAGCTACCGACTCAGAAAATTGTTCCCTACGTGCGCCAGCCGGAACAAATTGTTCCCGGAAAACCGCTTTTTTATGCGACAGCCATGACTCTGGGCGGCATCGGCACAGGCGTCCTGGTCGAAAGCCACATGGCTCGCCCCACCAAGGTGGAGGGGAATCCCGATCACCCGGGCAGCCTTGGCGCGAGCGACGCGTTTGCCCAGGGTTCCATCCTGGGGCTTTACGATCCCGATCGCTCGCAAGCGGAAATCCACGATGGCCGGATCGGAAGCTGGGCCGAATTCCAAAACGAGTTGTCTTCCGCATTGGGAGCGGAAAAAGGGAGCGGCGGCGCCGGCATTCGTCTGGTCACCACAACCATTACGTCTCCCTCATTAGCCGCGCAGATTCGGAATTTTCTGAAGGCCTATCCCTCGGCCAAATGGATTCAATACGAATCGGTCACTCGCGACAACATACGCGAAGGCGCCAGACTCGCGTTCGGCGAATATGTGAACGCGGTCTATCGCGTGGATCAGGCCGATGTGATTCTCGCTCTCGATTCGGATTTTCTGACCACTGGCCCGGGTGCCGTCCGTTACGCGCGCGAATTTTCGCGCAGGCGCCGCGTTGAGGGTGTCGAATCGAAAATGAATCGCCTGTATTCGGTGGAGTCCACGCCCACGAACACGGGAGCGATGGCCGATCATCGCCTGCGCATGCGCGCGACGGACATGGAAGGTTTTGCGCGCGCTCTGGCCCGCGAACTGGGATTGAACGCGGTTGCAGCTCCCGCAGCGGCTCCCAATATCCCCAGCGGATGGATGGCCGCTCTGGCCCGCGATTTGAAACAGCATTCCGGCGCGTCTCTTGTGGTCGCCGGAGACCAGCAGCCCGCGACGGTGCATGCCCTGGTTCATGCCATCAATCAGGCACTTGGCAATTTTGACAAGACGGTTTATTTCACGCAGCCGATCGAGGATACGCCGACACAGCAGTGGGATTCCATGGGTGAACTGGCGGCTGATCTGCGCTCCGGCAGCGTCACCACGCTTTTGATTCTCGGCGGAAACCCAGCTTACAACGCTCCTGCCGATCTGGGAATCAAGGATTTGATTCCCAAGGTGGCGTTCACCGCGCGGCTCGGCCTTTACGAAGACGAGACTTCTACCCTGTGCCACTGGCATATTCCGCAGGCTCACGACCTCGAATCGTGGGGCGATGCCCGAGCCTATGACGGCACCGTCTCAATTATCCAGCCACTCATTGCGCCGCTCTATACCGGAAAATCCGAACATGATTTCCTCGCGGTGCTCAATGGTCAGGCCGTCAAGCCTTCGCACGACATTGTTCACGATTACTGGCAGTCGCAGAATCCGAATGTCGCAAGATTCGACGCGTTTTGGGAAAAAACTCTGCGAGACGGCGTTGTAGCGGGCTCGGCGTTCCCTTCCAAACAAGTTTCACTCAAGTCCGGAATCGGTTCGCAGCCGCCCGTTGTTCCCGCGCAGGGGCTTGAAATTGTATTTCGACCGGACCCCACGATCTGGGATGGCCGCTATGCCAATAACGGCTGGCTCCAGGAATTGCCCAAGCCGATGACCAAACTCACTTGGGACGCCGTGGCCATGATCAGCCCGAAGACGGCTGAGCGACTGGGCGTGAAGAGCGAAGAAGCCATTGAACTCAAGTATCAGGGCCGCACCATTGTCGCTCCCTCGTGGGTCACCCCCGGACACGCCGATGAAACGGTTACTGTATTTCTTGGATACGGTCGCACGCGCGCCGGACGTGTGGGAACGGGCATGGGCTTTGACGCCGGATGGATCCGTCCCTACGCCACGCCGTGGATTGGCTCTGGTCTGGAAGTCCGCCGTACGGGCGACAAATGGCCGCTCGCCGCGACTCAGGTTCACAATACGATGGAAGGCCGCGAACCGATCCGAATCGCGACGTTCGATGAGTACGTCAAGAATCCCACCTTCGCCCAGGCCGAAAAAGTGGAGAATCCGCTTTCCCTTTACCCCGAAGTGAAATATGAAGGCTATTCCTGGGGCATGGCGATCGATCTGAATGCGTGCAACGGTTGTGGCGCCTGCGTGATCGCCTGCCAGGCGGAAAACAATATTTCCGTGGTGGGCAAGACCGAAGTCATTATCGGCCGCGAGATGCACTGGATCCGGATTGACCGCTATTACGAAGGCGATATGGACGAGCCGAACACGTATCACGAGCCTGTCCTCTGCATGCACTGCGAAGACGCTCCGTGCGAAGTGGTTTGCCCCGTCGCGGCCACCGTGCACAGTGCGGAGGGCCTGAACGAAATGGTCTACAATCGCTGTGTCGGCACGCGCTACTGCTCCAACAACTGCCCGTACAAGGTCCGCCGGTTCAACTTCCGCCTCTATTCGGATTGGGAGACCCCCAGCCTGTTCGGCATGCGCAATCCCAATGTGAGCGTGCGCAGCCGAGGCGTCATGGAAAAATGCTCCTACTGTGTGCAGCGAATCAGCCTCGCGAAAATCGATTCCGAAAAACAGGATCGTTCCGTGCGGGACGGAGATATCGTCACCGCCTGCCAGCAGACGTGCCCGGCCGAGGCGATCGTGTTCGGCAACATCAACGATCCCAAAAGCAAAGTTTCCCTGTTGAAAGCGAAAAACAGGAATTACACCCTGCTCGAGGAATTGAATACCCGGCCCAGGACCACGTATCTGGCAAAATTGCGCAACCCGAATCCGGAAATTGAGAAAGCGGCGTCACTCTAGTTCAAGCGAAATAACTTATGGCAGATAGCCCGGCAGACAAACTCGCAGAGAAAATGGCGTCCGAGCCGATCCTTGGTCCAGGATACGATTACGCCTCGGTTACCGACAAGATCAGCGCGATTGTCCTGAAGAAAAAACCGCCCAAATGGTGGATTGCCGGCTTCGCGGTGTCCTTTGCGCTCGTGATGCTGTTGATGTATGCGCTTACGTATCTCCTCATCGTGGGTGTCGGCATCTGGGGAATTCAGATTCCCGTCGGCTGGGGTTTTGCGATCATCAATTTCGTCTGGTGGATCGGAATCGGGCACGCCGGCACGCTGATTTCCGCGATTCTGCTCCTGTTGCGGCAGCATTGGCGCACTTCGATTAACCGGTTTGCGGAGGCCATGACGCTGTTCGCCGTGGCCTGCGCCGGAATTTTTCCACTGGCGCATATGGGCCGGCCGTGGTTGGGATATTGGCTCTTTCCTTATCCCGACACCATGAAGATGTGGCCCAATTTTCGCAGTCCGCTGGTGTGGGATGCCTTCGCCGTTTCCACTTACGCTAGCGTTTCCGCGCTGTTCTGGTACGTCGGGTTGCTGCCCGACCTTGCGACGCTGCGCGATCGCGCGAAAAATCCCGCCGCGAAAATTATTTACGGCATGCTGGCCATGGGCTGGCGCGGCTCCGCCGTTCACTGGTACCGTCATGAGACCGCTTCCTTGCTGCTCGCCGGCCTGGCAACGCCGCTGGTTCTTTCCGTGCACACCATCGTCAGTTTTGATTTCGCCTACGGCATCGTTCCCGGATGGCATGCCACCATTTTCCCGCCGTACTTCGTCGCCGGCGCGATTTACGCCGGATTTGCGATGGTGTTGACACTCACTATTCCTGTGCGAAAATTATTTGGCCTCCAGGACCTCATCACCATGAAGCATCTGGACAACATGGGCAAGGTGTTGCTCGCTACCGGCCTGATCGTCGGCTACGGCTACATGATGGAAGCGTTCACCGCCTACTACAGCGTGAATCGGTACGAACGGTTCATGATTATCAACCGCATGTTCGGGCCGTACGCCATTTTCTACTGGACGCTGATCGCCTGCAACATCGTGACACCGCAATTCCTGTGGTTCCGCAAGGTGCGCTCGAAAGTGGGCGCGCTTTTCGCGATTGCCATGGTCGTGAACGTCGGCATGTGGCTCGAGCGTTTCGTGATCGTTGTGTCCAGCTTGAACCGCGATTTCATGCCGTCCGCATGGCGCATGTATTACCCCACACGCTGGGATTTCGCCGTTTTATTCGGCACCATCGGTTTATTCGTCACGCTGTTGCTCCTGTTCATCCGGTTCCTGCCGCTGATTTCGATTTTTGAAATGCGGACGCTGGTGAACGAAGAGGAACGCAAAGCACTGGAATCGTAGGGACTGCAAAGGATTTTTTGCGAGCGCCAGAGAAGAAATGAAAAAGTCAGAAACAATCTACGGCCTGATGGCGGAATTCAAAACGCCCGAGCAACTGCTGGAAGCGGCTCACCGCACGAACGAGGCGGGCTATTCCAAAGTCGACGCGTTCGCCCCGTTTCCGATCGAAGGCCTCGCGGAAGCCGTCGGCTTTCACAGCACGCGCCTGCCGCTTCTGGTGCTCGCCGGTGGAATCTTTGGAGGCTGCGCGGGATTTGGGCTTCAGTATTATGCGGCGGTGATCAGTTATCCCATCAATGTGGGCGGCAGGCCGTTGAACAGCTGGCCGGCCTTTATTCCGGTCACGTTTGAGTTGACGATTCTGTTCGCCGCGGGCGCCGCAGTCTTCGGCATGCTCATCATGAACGGCCTTCCCACGCCGTATCATCCAGTGTTCAATGTGCCGCGATTCGCGCTGGCTTCCCGCGACCGCTTCTTTCTGTGCATCAAGGCGCGCGATCCGTTGTTCGATCTCGAACTCACCAGGAAATTCATGGAAACATTAAATCCGCGCGAGGTGTCCGAAATTGATGTCTGATTTCCAGCCTCGACAAGCAATGGCGGGGAAGTGGATGCTCGCCGCGGTCGCGCTTCTGCTGGCCTGCGCCGGATGCCGCCTGGACATGCACGTCCAGCCGCGCTACAACCCGTACGATCCGAGCGATTTTTTTGGAGACGGCCAGTCCGCCCGTTTGCCGGTCGAGGGCACAGTCCCGCGAGGCGACCTCACTCTCGGGCCGGAGGAACTTTTGTACACCGGGAAAATTAATGGCCAGCCGGCGGAATCGTTTCCATTTCCGGTTACGCGCGAAGTTCTGGACCGCGGGCAGGAGCGATTTAATATCTACTGTTCACCGTGCCACGGACTCTCGGGCGATGGCGACGGCATGATCGTCCAGCGCGGTTTCCGCCGTCCACCGTCCCTGCACGAAGACAGATTGAAAACCGCGCCGGCGGGCCACTTTTTCGATGTCATCACCAACGGACAGGGAGTGATGTATCCCTACAACTATCGCGTCCCTGCGCGCGACCGCTGGGCCATCGTCGCCTATATTCGCGTGCTGCAGTTCAGCCGGCAGGTACCTGTCGCCGACCTGCCCGAGGATGCGCGTAAAAAATTGCAGGGCGGGTCGTAAAAAAGACAATCATGAATGACACTGAACACAACGCGCTGAATCTGGAAGGCCTTCCGATGAAGCTGGCGGCGATCGGCGGCCTCCTGGTTGCGGTTTGCATCGCGGGCGGCATGGCGGACAAATCGACCTTTTACCAGTCGTATCTGGTCGCCTTTCTGTTCTGGCTGGGGATCGCGCTCGGCTCCTTGGCCCTTCTGATGATTCAGCACCTCACGGGAGGAAACTGGGCGCTGGTGATTCGCCGCATCCTCGAAGCCTCGACTCGCACTCTGCCGCTGATGGCTGTCGCGGCGCTGCCGCTAATCTTCGGAATGAAAACGCTCTATGTCTGGTCGCAGCCCGGCCAGACCGATCCCTCGATCGTCGGGAAACGCGGCTATCTCAATCCCGGATTCTTCACCGCGCGGATGGCTTTGTTTTTTGTTATCTGGCTCTCGCTCGCGTATCTGATGAATAAGTGGTCCCGCCAGGAAGATGTCGCGGGCCACGAATCGATTTGGATTCGCTTTGAAGGCATGAGCGGTATCGGCCTGGTGATTTATGGTTTCACGGTAACCTTCGCGAGCGTCGATTGGGTCATGTCCCTCGAGCCCCGCTGGTATTCCACCAT
This sequence comes from Terriglobia bacterium, assembly GCA_963788335.1. Taxonomy (GTDB): domain Bacteria; phylum Acidobacteriota; class Terriglobia; order Acidiferrales; family UBA7541; genus Palsa-360. Next base: position 353,191 of record CAWBGM010000018.1, on the reverse strand, counting down.
CTACGGAATGCTCTTCATGGTCGGGCAGGCGCTGGCGGCCATGGCTTTCTCGATTACCATCCTCATCTGGCTGCACGATTCCGAGCCTCTTTCAAAAGTGGTGAAGGACTCGCATTTCGGCGACCTCGGCAGTTTTCTCCTGGCTTTCGTGATGCTCTGGGCGTATCTGGAATTCTCGCAATTCCTGATTATCTGGGGCGGAAATCTTTCCGAGGAAATCCCCTGGTACATTCGCCGGATGCAGGGAACCTGGGGCCATGTGGGCTTGCTCTTGGTCGTTCTCAATTTTGCCCTGCCGTTTTTTCTTTTGTTGTTCCGCCACGTGAAGCGCCGTGTGCGGTCTTTATTCATTGTGACAATCATCGTTCTGCTGATGCGTCTGGTCGACATGTATTGGATGGTTCTGCCGGCGTTTGGCGGCGGCAACGCCCACTTGACCTGGATGAACATCGTGCTGCCGTTCGGCCTGGGCGCGATCTGGTTCGCATATTTTATCTGGCAACTGCAAAAGATGCCGATTCTGCCGGTGCACGACCCGCGGCTGGAAGGACTGGCCGAACACGCCCCCGAACATGGATAAACCGAAGAATAAGCCGCCCAATTCTCCATCGACCGCTCCCGGCTACGAAACGCGTGACGCCAACGTCGGCGGGGTCCTCAATTTCCTCGTCGGCCTGACCGTGGGCCTTATCATCACCGCGATCGTAAGCTGGGGATTGTTTCGCTATCTCTCTGCCCAGCCCGATGAGCCGGCTTCGGTTTCTCCGTTTGCCGAAACGCGACAATTGCCGCTGGGCCCTCAGCTGCAAGTGAACCCCCGTCAGGAACTGTTGCAGTATCGTGAGGAACAGGGAAAATCGCTCGACTCCTATACCTGGGAAAATCGCACAACGGGAACCGTGCGTGTGCCCATCGATGAAGCCAAGGAACTGCTCCTGAAAAAGGGATTGCCGGTTCAAGCTCCCGCCGCGGCTTCGGCGCCTGCGCAGCAGGGGGTGAAACCATGAAGGTTGCGAATTCATTTATGCTGTGCGCCCTCGCGACCGTCCTCGCGGCCCTGCCCGTGCGTGCTCAACAGCAGGAAACGACTCCGGGCATCTTGCGCGAAGTGGATATCTCTCAGAATCTGAACACACAGATTCCCCCCGGCATTGCCTTCCGGGATGAAAACGGCAAGATCGTCCATCTCGGCGATTTTTTGGGAACGAAGCCGATCCTGCTTTCCCTCGTCTATTTCGAGTGCCCCGCGCTTTGCACGGAAGTCCTGAACGGGGAACTCAGGACGATGGACGCGATCTCCCTTGACCTCGGCAAGGACTTCGACGCCGTCACCGTCAGTTTCGAGCCCAAGGACACGCCCTGCGCTGGCGAAAGCGAAGCGCGACGTTTACATCGGCCAATACGGCCGCCCCGGCGCCGCGGAGAACTGGCACTTCCTGACGGGCGATCAGTCCTCGATTGACGCTTTGACAAAAGCCGTGGGTTTCCATTACGCCTACGATTCCGGAAGCCGCCAGTATGCCCACGCTGCCGCGATCATGATCCTTACCCCGGACGGAAAAATCGATCGCTACTACTACGGCGTGCAGTATCCGGCGCGCGACGTGCGCCTGGGCCTGGTGGAAGCGTCGCAGGGAAAAATCGGAACCGTCACCGACCATGCGCTGCTCTATTGCTATCAGTACGATCCGGCGACTGGAAAATACGGCCTGATTGTCATGAACGTTGTGCGCGGAGGCGGCGCATTGACCGTGCTGTTGCTGGGAATTTTCATGCTGACGATGTTTCGGCGGGACCGAAAGCTTCACCCTGTTTTGCCGGCCGTCGGCGGCAAGGTTCGTCAAGGCTAAGGATGAAATTTTAATGCAAGGTTTCCCATTCCAACCCGAACAGGCATCCACGATCGCGCGATCGGTGGACTATCTTTATTTTTTCATCACGGCCGTCACGCTCTTTTTTACGGGAATTATTTTCGCCACGATTTTTTATTTCATGATCCGGTACCGCCGGCGTTCCCCCGATGAAAAGCCCAAAGCCATCGAAGGCTCGCTGCCGCTGGAAATCATGTGGACCGCCATTCCCACGTTGATCGTGGCGTTGATCTTCGTCTGGAGTTCCACGCTGTATTTCCGGAACGCCGAGCCGCCCAAGGGCTCGATGGAAATTTTTGTCACCGGGAAGCAATGGATGTGGAAGATCGAGCATCCCGAAGGGCAGCGCGAAATCAACGAGCTGCACGTCCCGCTCGGCCGTCCCGTCAAGCTGACGATGACCTCCGAAGACGTCATTCACGATTTCTTTGTCCCGGCTTTTCGCGTCAAGAAAGACGTGAATCCCGGCCGCTACACGTCCCTCTGGTTCCAGCCGACCAAAGTCGGAACCTTCCATCTCTTCTGCGCCCAGTATTGCGGCGCCTTCCATGCCGGAATGATCGGGTCGGTGATTGTCATGGAGCCCGATGAATACGAGCGCTGGCTTTCCGGCGGCGTCGCCGGGGAATCGATGGAAGCGGCGGGCGAGAAATTATTTCAGGCGAATGGATGTATTACCTGCCATCTGGCCGACGGCAAGGGCCCCGCACCCTCCCTGCTCGGCGTGTATGGTCAGCCCGTCCATTTGACCGACGGCCAGACGGTGACTGCGGACGATGCCTATGTTCGCGAGTCGATCCTGCTGCCACGAGCGAAAATTGTCGCCGGCTACACGCCCATCATGCCTTCTTACCAGGGGCAACTGACGGAGGAACAGATCGGCAACCTGATTGCCTACATCCGATTGTTGGGCAAGGTGCAGGCGAAACCACAGGAAGAGGGGAAGCAATGAGCACGGCCACGCTGGAACCACGCGTGCACGCACCGCGAAATTACCTGAACGCAGACTACGGGTGGAAATCCTGGCTGTTCACGCTGGACCACAAGCGCATCGCGCTGCTGTACATGGTTTCCGTCACGTTCTTTTTCATCATCGGCGGCTCGTTTGCCGTTTTGATGCGAATTCACCTTGTCGAGCCTCAGGGCGCGCTGGTGCAACCGGAAACCTACAACAAGCTGTTCACCATGCATGGCATCGTCATGATCTTTTTTTTCCTGATCCCGTCGATCCCCGCGGTTCTTGGAAATTTTCTCGTTCCCCTGATGGTGGGCGCGCGCGACCTGGCCTTTCCGAAGCTGAACCTGCTGAGCTGGTACATTTACATCGTGGGCGGCATGTTCACGTTGTACGCGGGGCTTGCCGGTGGCGTCGATACCGGGTGGACGTTTTACACCCCGTACAGCAGCACGTATTCGAATACGCAGGTGACCGCCGTCGCCATCGGCGTGTTCATCACCGGATTTTCCTCCATTCTTACCGGCCTGAATTTCATCGTCACCATTCACAAAATGCGGGCGCCGGGACTTACCTGGTTCCGCATGCCGCTGTTCCTGTGGGCCATGTACGCCACCAGCATCATCATGGTGCTCGGCACACCGGTGCTCGCGATTACGATTTTCCTGCTCGCCCTCGAACATCTATTTCACGTCGGAATTTTCAGCCCGGCGCTGGGAGGCGATCCGCTCCTGTTTCAACACTTGTTCTGGTTTTACTCGCACCCGGCCGTGTACATCATGATCCTGCCCGCGATGGGCGTGGTCAGCGAAATTATTGCGTGCTTTGCGCGCAAGCGCATTTTCGGCTATAAGATCGTCGCGTTTTCCAGCGTCGCCATCGCCGTCCTGGGCTTTCTCGTCTGGGGACACCACATGTTCGTCACCGGCCAATCGGTTTACGAGGGTTTGATCTTTTCGCTCCTGAGCTTCCTGGTGGCCATTCCCTCCGCTATAAAAGTGTTTAATTGGACGTCCACTCTCTATAAGGGCTCGATTTCCTACGACGCTCCCATGCTCTATGCCCTGGGTTTCATCGGCCTGTTTACGATGGGCGGCCTGACGGGATTGTTCCTTGCCTCCCTCGCCACCGACGTGCACTTGAACGGCACCTACTTTATCGTCGCTCACTTCCACTACATCATGGTCGGCGGCGCGGTGATGGGCTATCTCGGCGGCATCCATTTCTGGTGGCCGAAAATATCCGGTCGAAAATATCCCAATGGCTGGGCCGCACTTGCCGCTGCCATTATTTTCGTCGGATTCAATCTCACGTTTTTTCCGCAATTCCTGCTCGGCTATCTCGGCATGCCCCGCCGGTACGCGTTTTATCCCGCGGAGTTTCAGGTCCTGAACGTGATGTCTTCCGCCGGAGCCACCGTGCTCGGCGTGGGCTACCTGATTCCCCTGATCTACCTGATGTGGTCCATGCGCTACGGCCCCGTGGCGGAATCGAACCCCTGGGGCGCTACGGGCCTCGAATGGAAAACGCCCTCGCCACCTCCGACGGAGAATTTCCCCGAAATCCCCGTCGTAACCGAAGAAGCGTACGCCTACGCGGAGGAGGAGGCCCCACGTGACTGACGCCCCCGCACAACTCGAACACGCCGAGCATTCCGGTCACGGTGACCATGCGCACCAGTTCGAGAACATGGAACAGCAGATGGAGGCCGATTCCCTCGGCATCTGGCTTTTCCTCGTCACCGAAATCATGTTCTTCGGTGGCGTCTTTGCCGCCTATGCCATTTACCGCTGGCTTTACTTCGCCGCCTTTGAAGGCGGCAGCCGCATCCTCGATATCCGCCTCGGCGCGGCGAACACGGTTGTCCTGCTCGGCAGCAGTCTCACCATGGCTCTTTCCGTGCGTTCCGCCCAAACGGGCAACCGGAAGGCCCTCGTCTGGCTGCTGATCGCAACGATGATTCTCGGCGGCGCCTTTCTAGGGGTGAAGGCCTACGAGTACAACCAGAAGTTCGTCGAGCATGTAGTCCCCAGCCTTGACTGGGCCCCCGAGGGAGCGGCCCTGGCGCATCTGGCTCCCGGCGGCCTCGACCACGCGCAGCTCTATTTCTTTTTCTACTTCGCGATGACCGGCCTGCATGCGATTCACATGATCATCGGCATGGGCCTGCTGCTCTGGCTCGTGCTGGGCGCTCGCAAAGGGAAGTTCACGCCGCACTACTTCGCTCCAGTGGAAGTCGTCGGCTTGTATTGGCACTTCGTCGATATTGTGTGGATTTTTCTGTTTCCGTTGCTCTACCTGATAGGCGGGCGCTACTAATGTCGGATCATCATTCGGATCATCAATCGGATCATCACATTGTTCCGCAAAAAACGTATCTCGCTATTTTCGCGTGCCTGATCGGGCTGACGCTCCTGACCACAGGCGTCGCCTTCATCGATATGGGCCCTTTCAATACTCCGGTCGCCCTGCTGATTGCGTTTACAAAAATGCTGCTGGTGATTTTCTTCTTCATGCACCTTCGGCAGAGCAGCGGCCTGATTCGTATTGTCCTGCTGGCAGGTTTTTTCTGGCTGGCCCTGCTGATCGCTCTTACCTCCAGCGACTACCGCACCCGTTCCTGGACGCCGGTGCCTCAACCCTGGTCGGCATCCGCGCCTCCCACACATCCTTAACCTGAGCTTGCACGCTCCCGAAAAGCCGAAAGGCCGCCTCGACCAATCGTGACGGTCTTTCCTTGGAGAGGACCGGGTTCGTGAGGTTCTTCTAAAAGTCCTTTGCCTTGATTGGCTTGCCGGTGATTTTCAGTTGCAGAATTTCAATTTCCTTGTCTCGGTCAAACACCTTGTTCGGGAAAAGATATTTGACGATGATCCGGATCCCGCCAAACCCGACGCCCGCCACGATTGCCAGAAACATGATGGCCCCGGTCCCGACAAACGCGCCGACAACCATGTTGCCGATTCCGGGATCGGTCATTGTCTGCTTTGGCTCATTCCACATCACCTGGCTCTCATAACCCACCTGGTCGAGTAATTTGTTCGCGGCCTGCCGGGAATGAGCGCCTACGACCACGGCGACAATCGAGCTGACGCGCTTTCCGAACAATACGGTCTGGTCCGCCGGAATGTCGCCCGGGGGATCGAATGTAAACCGTCGCAGCATGCCATCGAATTTAAGTGCCGCAATCTGCTGCGTCGGATAGGAAGCGATCAGCAGGGTCTCGTCCTGGCCAGCCATGTGGTAGCGGGCGACGATCGTCTCCGCACTGTGATCGAATCCCACCCAGTCGTCGGTGCCAATCGGGACAAACTGCGACAGACTGCGCGGCCCGATAAAGTAACGCTCCGATTTTGGGATGCGCCCCGGATTGGGCAGGTGGTCGCCAATCGAAGGGTACGGCGTATGATCCGCGCTCTTGTCCAACAAATCGGCAAGTTGCTTTATGTCTCCGTCCGCCGGGCGGCCTTGGCCCGCAGGGACCGAAATATCGAGCAGCATTTCGCCCACAACCACCAGCGCGCGTTCCTTCGATTCGCTCGAATAATTCCCAAAATTGGCGATGGCAAGGGAATCGTTGCGAAGAAACGTGTAGGCCCCGTAGGCCGAACTCGGATCGCGCAGCCGATAAAGCGTGATCGAAGCGGTCTGCGATCCCTGTGTGTACGACCGCTGCTCGACGGATTTTACGACATATTCGCGAAACCCGGTTGCGTCCATGCCAAGGATCTGATCGAGCCCAGCCGGGGGAGCGATTGTCGAGGGCGCGGAGGCGTTCCATCCGCCAAACGAAGAGGGAAGCAGAATCGGCGTGTTCACTGCGCGCGCAGCCGCCGCAAAACTTAGGGCAAATATAAAAATGGGAAGCAATCGTTTCATGGCCATCTACATTAGACGCTGGAAGTTTACTGTGAGTTCCCCGATCGCGCCACTATTCCAGAGTGGCTTCCCGGAGCCGGGTGTACCTGGTTGTTTGCGAGGCTGTTGGTGCTTTGTAGGTAATTTTCGATCCCGCGGTAGAGCCCTTCGGCAATGCGCTGCCGGTTCTCCGGCTTCTTCAGCCATTGCTCATCGGAAGGATTGGAAACAAAGGAGATCTCTGCGAGGACGGACGGCATGTTCGCCCCGATCAGGACGACAAAGGGAGCCTTGCGCACGCCGCGATTGCGTTCGCCCTTGTTGATTCCCTCTATACGCTTGGCGAGCGAGTCCTGAATGATTCCCGCAAAATCGCGCGACTCTTCGATCTTTTCATTCCGCGCGATCTTGCTGACGATGTCCTGCAAGTCATGGACGGCATTTCCGGACAACGCATTCTCGCGCGAAGCGACTTCCATGGCGTCGCTCGATCCGGTGAAATTCAGGTAGTACGTTTCAATCCCGCGCGCCCGCTGGTCCTGGCTCGAATTCGCGTGGATCGAAAGGAACAGGTCGGCCTGCGCCTGGTTGGCGATTTCTGTCCGCTGTTGCAGGGGTATGAATGTGTCATCATCGCGGGTGAATACGACGTCGGCAGCCGGCAATCGCTGCTGGATCAGTTTGCCGACGCGCAGGGCAACGTCAAGACACAGATCTTTTTCCATCAGGCCGGTCGGGCCAATAGTTCCGGTATCGTGGCCGCCGTGTCCGGCGTCGATCACGATCCGTCCGATCTTGAGTCCCAGCGCGCGCGTCAGCGAAGTCTGTCCGTCGCGTGTGAGTTCGGGCGTCGGCGGCGGCCCCATTTCCAGGGCCTGATCGTGCGCCGATTTTCCCCCGCGTCCCGATTTCTTGACGGTTACAGGATGCGCGATATGCAATGTCTCCTCATCCGCGGGGCGAGCCAGACCGTCCGCAAGAGCCTTCGGATCCGAAGCGTCGGAGCCTTTTTCCGCGTCGCGTTTCGTTGGCGCATCCGCCGCAAGGTTCGCGGACGCTTTTGTCGCAGGCTTCTTCTTCGGCCCGGGCTCAATATCGGCGACTAGCGCACTCGAAGCTTGAGCCGCTCCGGGAGGGGCAACTGTATATTCGCCGCGTACGATTTCGAGGTCGGTGGAAACCGCGGGAACCGCTTTGCTCGACGCCTTCACGGCCACCTTATCCTCAGCCGCTTTGGAATTCGTCTTTGCACTAGCTGTCTTGACCGGCTTATCCGCCTTCGCCGGAGTAGGTTCGACGGTGGGGCCGGGCAGTGGGGCGCCAATCCGCGCAGCCTCCTCGGCTGCCGCGGATGTGCCGTACACATCGACCACCAGCCGATAAGGGTCGGGCAGCAGGAACACCGAGTAATCCTTCACGTGGCTTACTTCCAGCACCACGCGCACGACGCCGGACTGATTCTGCGCGACGCGAACGGCCTGCAAAAATCCCCCATCCGCCACATCGATGGGTTTGTGCAGCAGCGCGGGATTGAGCTTCGCGCCTTCGATATCGAAATAAATGCGGTCGGGAGTGGAAATGCGCGCGGCCTGGTATTTCACCTCATCGCCCACATCGATCACAATGCGCGTATACGTGTCGGCATTCCACGTCCGGATGCGGGAGACTCGCGGCCCGGAATTCGCCGGTCCCCTTGAACCCGCGAGGCTGCTGGAGGAAAGTCCGGAATTCGTATCCGTTGCCGGAGGCGCTTTTTCCGCCGCTGCGGGCTTCAACTGTGCCCGTTCAGACTTTTCGTTTTCTGTTGGCCCGGCAGAACCGGCAGGCGCGGGCTGCGCCGCCGCAACGGAAGTCCTAGCCGCCAATTTTGCCTTCGCCGCCGACGATTTCATCTTGGCGAGAATCACACGGACCTCAGCCGCGTGAGAGGAGTTCGGATGAAGCGTCAGAAATTCCTCGTAACTGGTCTGCGCAAGGGCATCGTCGTGCAGATCGTCCTGCTCGATATGAGCGATGGCCAGCAGCGCCGTCTCGCGATAGCGTGTGGTGGGATATTGCTTCAGCAAAAACTGGTAGGCGTTGACGGATTGCTGATAATATTTTTCATCGAACAGGTCGCCCATCGTGCGGTACAACTCGGCAACGAGATTCAGCGATGTCGGAACATCCGCGGCGCGCGTCGAAATCAGGTAGACGCGCTTGTATTCAGCGACCAGTGAGGAATAATCCTTGAGCGTGCGCGAATTTTCCGGCCGCGCTTCCAGCGCCTGACGGTCCTTCTCGGCTTTATCGAATTGGACTTTTGCGGTATCGCGCCGCGCGGACGAATTGCTTTCGGCGCCGGCAAAACTTGAAAAAACGGACAGAGCTATCAGGGACGCGAAGAACACGCGCAAAATTGGCCGGATTTTAGCGGCGGTTGGCCGCAACGTCTGCCTCATTCGTTCGTAAAGACCGTCCGCCCATTATCAGCCACCATGCGATAAATGCCACGCGAATCGTCAAACGCACGCGGAAGACGATTGGAGCCGGGACGATAGTAAGAATCAGTAACTTTTTGAACGTAATTTCGCGTTTCTCGAATCCGCGGAACTCCCCCTGCGCGGTCGACGGCGCCGGGACCGGCGTTATACGCGGCCAGGGCCTTGTCGAGATCCCCATTATACCGCTCCAGCAGGTCATGAAGGTAGTGAACTCCGCCGTCCAGATTCTGCTTCGGGTCAAACGCGTTATTTACGCCCAATTGCTGCGCAGTTCCCGGAACCAGTTGCATCAACCCCAGTGCTCCTTTTCTGGAAACAGCTTGCGAATTCCAGTTCGACTCGGTCTCAATCACGGCGCGAACCAACGACGGATCCACGCGATAACGGGCGGAGACTTCTCGAATCATCTCCGTGATCTTCTCGCGATTCACCTGATCCGCAGCCGACACTATACGAGACGCGGCCGGAGAGAGTTGGGTTGTGCGCGAAGTAAACCCGGCGGGGACGGCTCTTGCCGCCGAATCCCTCCCCGGACGAACGGTGGGGGCCGGGTCCGCATTCACGAAGACCCGTTTCCCGCTCGCATCCAGGTACGAGACAATCTGGCCGTGCGCCGGAACTGAGCACAAGGCGATTAATCCCAATAAGATACCCACCGATTTGGAGTAGTTTCGCGCCATCTTTACGATTCTGGGAAGGCAGTTCAGTTCTGCTTCCTTGTGAGACAGACAACTAACCGCGACAGGGAGAGGGAGGGCTCGCCCCGAACGTTCTGGCACTGCACACAATTATAGCAATTGGTCAATCAGGGCGTATACGTGGTCCAGGGCAGTTTTTAGCTGAGATGTGTCTTTTCCGCCAGCCTCGGCCAGGTCGGGCCGGCCGCCGCCGGAGCCGCCGACTTCCTTGGCTGTCGCCTGTATAATCTTTCCTGCGTGTAACTTGGAGGTAAGGTCCTTTGTGACGGCCGCCAGCAGGGCGACCTTTCCGTCGTCGGCCGTGCCCAGGACGACCACCCCGGAGCCGAGCTTCTGCCGAAGGCTGTCCACGAGCTGCCGCATGCCTTCGCGGTCCACCCCTTCGAGCTCGGCGGAGATCACTTTAACGCCCTTGATCGTGCGGGCCTGGGCGGCCAGTTCGTCCAGTTTCGAGAGGGCGCCCTTGCGCTTCATCCCTTCGAGCTGCTTTTCGAGCTGGCGCTGGGCCTGCTCGGCGCGCTCGATGGCTGCGGCAAGATTGTCTTCGTTCACGCCCAACTTTGAGGAAATGTCTCGCAGAAGCTGCTGCGTGCGCTGGTAATCGGCAAGCGCGGCCGCGCCTGTGATGGCTTCGATGCGGCGAACTCCGGCGGCGGCGGATTGCTCGACGGCGATTTTGAACACGCCAATGTCGCCGGTGCGGCGGACGTGCGTGCCGCCGCAAAGTTCCTTGCTGTAGAAACCGCGCGGGGCGGCGGCGTCGGGAATTGTTACGACGCGGACGTTGGCTTCAGGGTAGCGGTCGCCGAAAAAGGCGAGCGCGCCGGAAGCGAGAGCGTCCTCGATTGTTGTGACGTTCGTCTGGATTTCATTGTTCAGCAAAATTTCTTCGTTCACCTGCTGCTCGATGTCGCGCAGTTCGGCTGCGTCGATCGCGGCGAAATGCGAAAAATCGAAGCGCAATCGTCCCGGTTCCACCAGCGATCCGGCTTGCTTGACGTGCGTGCCGAGAATGTTGCGTAGTGCGGCGTGCATCAGATGAGTCGCCGTGTGATTGCGCTTGATATGCTCGCGGCGCGCTCCGTCGGCATCTCCCGCGACGCGGTCTCCGACAGCGAGTTTTTCTTTCGCCACCACGCGATGCGCGATCAATCCTGAAACGGGGTAGTAAGCGCCGCGCACGTCGGCCACCTGCATCGTATGCTCATTGTTCCACAGCGTTCCGATGTCGGAAACTTGTCCGCCCGATTCGGAATAAAAAACTGTGCGGTCGAGAATGATTTCGCCTTCCGCGCCTGCGGGTAGTTCATTGACTGCGCCGACTTTGGTGACAATGGCTTCGATGCGGCAGTCTTTTTCGGTCGTGGCGAAATAAAAATCGGGCTCGGTGCGGAAGGTCGCTTTGAGTTTTGTGAATACGGGGTTGGCGACGTCTTTATGGCCGCCTTTCCACCCCGCGCGGGAGCGGGTTTGTTGCTCTTCCATTGCGTGCTGAAAGGCACCCTCATCGAAAGCGAGGTTTGCGTCTCGTACGGCATCCTTGATGAAATCGATGGGAAGCCCGAATGTATCGTATAGCTTGAACGCATTGCTTCCATCGTAAGTGTCTGTGGATTCTTCAATTTCTTGGTCCAGTTTTTTGAGGCCGATAGCCAAAGTGTGAGCAAATCGCGTTTCTTCACCCAGGATAATCCTCGAAACGCGCTCGACCGAATCATCAAGTTCAGGATATGCCCCGCGCATTTCGGTATGGACGGCGCGCGACATTTCGGCCATGAACGGCTCAGTTGAGCCGAGGAGGCGCCCGTGACGAATTCCTCGGCGCATGATTTTTCTCAACACGTAGCCTCGGCCTTCGTTGGAGGGAACCACGCCATCCGAAATTAGGAATGTCGAAGCGCGCGCGTGATCGGCGATGATGCGCAGGGAAGCGTCGCTTCTGGCCGACGCTCCGGGTCGTGTCCCCGTCAATTCACCGGCACGTTCAATGAGAGGAAGGAATAAGTCGGAATCGAAATTGCTGATTTTGCCTTGGAGCACAGCAGCAAGCCGTTCCAGTCCCGCCCCGGTATCAATCGAAGGTTTGGGCAGAGGTTCGACCGTCCCTGAAGCATCGCGATTGAACTGCATGAACACCAAATTCCAGATTTCGACGTACCGTCCACACTCACAGCCAAATTTGCAGTCGGTGTGTCCCTGATCGGAGGCCGCCGGACCCATGTCGTAGTAAATTTCGCTGCACGGCCCGCACGGACCCGTATCCCCCATCGCCCAGAAATTTTCCTTGAGGCCGGGAACGGGAATCACGCGGTCGCGTGGCGCGCCGATATCGACCCACAGGTTGAGAGCTTCTTCATCGGTGGTCAGGACTTTTCCCGGCGCGATTTCAGCGCCGCCAAACACTGTGAAATAAAGTTTATCGACGGGAATCCCGAACCAGTTGGGAGAAGTGATCAGTTCCCAGGCGTATGCGACAGCATCCCTCTTGAAATAATCGCCGAACGAAAAATTTCCGAGCATTTCGAAAAATGTGTGATGCCGATTGGTGAATCCGACGTTTTCAAGATCGTTGTGCTTGCCGCCGGCGCGGACGCATTTCTGCGAGCTCGTGGCGCGCGTGTAGTCGCGCTGCTCGAGGCCCAGGAAGGCGTCCTTGAATTGGTTCATGCCGGCGTTGGTAAACAGCAACGTGGGATCGTTCACCGGGACGAGCGACGAGCTACGCACGATGCGGTGGCTGCGGTCGCCGAAATATTTCAGAAATGTCCTGCGAATTTCGTTGCCGCTCAGCAAGAGAACCTCGGTTTATGGAACAAGTGACTGGTGACCGGTGACTTGTGACCGGTGAAAGACAGTAACGGCCCACGGTCGCGTTTTACGCCTGGTATGGACGAGTGCTCACCCGAAAATGCTTCCATTTCAGAAAAACATTATCGCAGACGGTCGTCGCACCCGCAAACGGGGGACGACGGCGGTTTTGGCGGCGCCAGGGAAACCCCGCGGGCATTCTGCCGCGCCACAAATACTTCCTTCGGCCGATTTATGGTATGAACCGCACCCACTCGATATTCCGCGAATCGCGCGAACGACGCGAAGACATAACCCATGCCTTTTTGATACTTAGAATTCATTTAATGATGTTGACGCTGTAATAGAGAGGGCGTATTTTTGCCCTGTGAGGGGTGTCTCCCCCTCTCGCGAAAGTGATCACCTAAGACTGATGTATCTGAAATGCGCACATCCAGACTGTTCCTCGGATTTCGATTACGCGCAAGGGCGCCTATTCCGTTTTTTGCAAACACCCAAGGACGAAAAGCAGCCCTCCCACTGGCATTCCGTCAAGCACTACTGGTTGTGCGCTCGATGCTGTGAGACCCACACGATTGAATATCAGAAGGGAATTGGCGTTCTCCTGATGCAGCGCCTGGAGGCACTGAGCACCGGACTGCCATCGCACTTCGTTCTGCATCCTGAGGATTCGATGAATGTCCCGCCCGCTCGACGACGCCTCCGCTTTTCGGCACGGGAACGAAATCGTCAGTCCGAACCCGCGCCCACAAAGTCCATTACGGTTGAGATTTTGGAAAACAGAAACATCGAGAGGAGAGGCTAACAGAAATGAATGAAGAAATCGGCAAGGTGGCGGGCGCGATCTGGCACGCCCTCGACGCAAGCGGTGAAATGACGATTGCAAGATTGAAAAAGGAAGTCGAGGCGGAGGCTCCGTATTTCGATTGGGCCCTCGGCTGGCTGGCTCGCGAAGATAAAATTGAAATCTCGCGCGAGAAGCGTTCGTTTCGCGTGTGCCTCAAGGGCTGGCAAGGCCAAAGGGCCAACGCGGCATAGCTCTTCGCCAAAAGTTCTCGTTCGGATTTATTGCCGGTGTCGGATTCCTCGATGGTTCCTACCGGGTGAAGTAGATTCACCTCAAAATTGCATGCAAAAGCGATTGGTCGATGTGGTTTTAGCAGGACAAGCTCCAGAGCCTGAGTGGCAACTTAAAATTAGACAGGCCAGCGGCTATACAGGCACTTCAGCCTGTCTTCAGTTGCCCTTTTTGCTGGCGCCATAGAAGTCAAAAGAAGACAGGCTGAAGCCTGTGCTACTCGACATCAATTTCATCCACTGAGACCTTCGCAACTTCGCGCATCTCCCTGCGAATTGTTTCCGACGAAAAGCCGGCGCGAAGCAGGCTGCGATAGATCGACGCCTTTTTCTTTTCATCCAGGGGGCGGCGCAGGGTTTTCATCCGGCGCGACAGCTTCTCACGAACGATGGCCGACTCATCCGATGCCGCGGAACGCTCCGCGAGGGCCGCCTCGATATATCGATCGGGCACTCCTCGTGCACGCAGATCTCGCGCGATGCGGAACGCTCCCTGCTTCCGAAATTCGGAATGTAACCGCACGAAGTGTCGCGCGTAACGCGCATCGTCCAGATACTTTTGGTCCTTCAGGAGATCCATAATCTTCTTCACGGATTCCTTGTCCTCGGCGCGGCGCTCCAGATAATTGCGCATCTCGTGGACCGAATACGCGCGGCGGGCCAGGCCATTGACGGCCGCCGTGTAGATTTCAATTTCGCTGGAAAGTTTTCGTGGAGATGAGCGCATGGGGGAAGCATAGAGGCAAAAAGACAGTCAAGCAAGGAAGCAGAGAAAGGATGGAAGCAAAGAAAGGATGGAAGCAAAGGACGTCGAGGAAGTAAAGGAGGTAAAGGAAGTTAAGGAAAAGGGCGCCTCCGTCCTGCACTTCCTCTACTTCCTCTTATTTTATTATCGTTTTCCGAAACGCTCGAACTCCGTCATTGTGCGTTCCATCTCTTCGCGAGCGGAATCGGAAGCGGAGCGGATGCCCTGGATGCGCAGCTTGAAGTCGTCTGGGTTGGACGCGCGCATCAAGGCTTCGTCGTAGGTGATCAGATCGCGGGTATAGAGATCGAAGAGCGACTGGTCGAAGGTCTGCATGCCGTACTGGCTGGTGCCGGCGGCGATGGCATCGTGAATCAGGCGCGTCTTATCCGGATTGATGATGCAATCGCGGATGTAGGCGGTGGCGATCATGACTTCGACGGCCGGAACGCGTCCTTTTCCATCGGAGCGGCGCACCAGGCGCTGGCTGACGACGGCCTTCAGCGTGGCGGCCATTTGCAGCCGAATTTGTTTCTGCTCGGGCGGAGGGAAAACGGCGATGATACGTTGGATCGTTTCCGTTGCATCGAGTGTGTGCAATGTCGAGAACACCATGTGGCCGGTTTCAGCGGCGAGCAGGGCCGTCGCGATGGTTTCCAGATCGCGCATTTCGCCGACCAGGATCACGTCCGGGTCCTGGCGAAGGCCGGCCCGCAGGGCGGTGGAAAAATTGGCGGTATCGACTTCCACTTCGCGCTGGTTGATAAAACTTTTTTTGTCGCGGTGCAGGAATTCGATGGGGTCTTCGATGGTGATGACGTGATCGGAGCGCGTTGTGTTGATGCGGTCGATCATCGCGGCGAGCGTTGTGGATTTGCCCGACCCGGTCGTCCCGGTAACGAGGACCAGGCCGCGCTGCTCCTCGCAAATCGTTTCGATCACGCGCGGCAGGTCGAGTTCCTCGATCGTGCGAATCTTCGTGGGAATGACGCGTAGCACCATGCCGACGTTTCCGCGCTGCTGGAAGACGTTGACGCGGAAACGGCCCAGTCCGGCGACGCCGTACGCCATGTCGAGTTCCGCGGTTTCCTTGAATTTTTGCTTCTGGCGATTCGTCATCATGCTGAACGCCATGGACAGCATCTCTTCCGGCGTCACGCGGGAGACATCGGACTGAGGGTTAAGCTGGCCGTCGACGCGCAGGTAAGGGTGATTGCCCACTTTCAGGTGGAGGTCGGACGCCTTAATTTCAACGGCGCGGCGCAGCAGATCGTCGATACTCAGGGCCATGGGTTGCCAGTCTCCGTGCGGAGGATCGCTCAATCGAAATTAGCATTGGGTGGGCAGGCGGGCAAGCGTGCCGCAAAGCTGTGACGCCGCCTAGTAACGGGCGATTCAAGTGAAAGGGACTGCGGGGTTTAACAAGGTGCTTTGCAAATAAGGCGCGGTTATTCAGAGCGGAGTAGGCCTGTCCTGCTCAGCCCAATTCCGCCAAGGCCGCTTCCATTTCAGATCGCGCGTGGTCGTCGCCGGTGCGCTGCGCCGTGGCGATGCCGGTGGTCAGCGTCGCGCGAGCCTCAGCGGTGCGCCCGGTGCGGGCAAGAAATTGGCCGTATTGAAAATAGGCGGCGATATATTCCGGATGGGTGGTCATCAGCGCCTTGAAATGCGTGTCGGCGGCTTCGGCGTCTCCGGAATTGGCGCAATCCATTGCTAGTCCGTAGCGGGCAAAGGCGTCGTTGGGTTTCGCCGCGACAAACTCTTCGAGCATCTGGCGGCGCGTTTTCTTCTGGGGTTGGGTGGTGTTCACGCGCATAGTATATTCGGTCCGCGCCGGAACGCCAAATTTCCAGAGGAGTCTGAGCCACTCATGAGACGATCCGCCAAACCAGCCAAGCAGAAATCCGGGAATGCGTTGCCGGGCAGGCCCGTGAGCGCCTCGCGCACTGAAATGACCGAGTTGGGACTGCCGCAGGACGCCAATCCGCTCGGGAATATTTTGGGCGGGCGGGTAATGCACCTGATCGACATTGCCGGAGCCATTGCCATGCAGCGGCATTGCCGCATGCAATCGGTGACCGCGTCGGTGGATCACCTGGATTTTCTGAATCCGATCCACATGGGAGAACTCATCGTGCTCGAATCGCATGTGAATCGGGCGTTTCATACTTCGGTGGAAGTGGGCGTTGAAGTGTATTCGGAGAATTTCATTTCAGGCGAGCGTAAACATACGACCACGGCGTTTCTGACGTTTGTCGCGCTGGATTCGGCTGGCCGACCGGCTCCCGTGCCTCCGGTAATTCCGGAATCGGCGGAAGAGCGGCTGCGATTTCGCGAGGCGGGAGAACGGCGGGAGGCCCGCGTGGCTTCGCGGAAGTAAGGTGCGGAAGCTTCAGGCTGTCTTTATTAGCTTTTTTCCCGGCGCAGCAAAAATAAAAAGCAGACGAGGAGAAGACTGTTTCACTCCGAACTAATTCACCTGGGCCATCCAGACGATCGCGCTCGTGGGCTGAGGGCTGCCTCCGGCGGGTTCTTCGGTGATGGCCAGAGCGGCGATTTCATCCTTCGGCATGTTCACGGGGGCGACGAGAGCGATCTGGCCGGCGGAATCGGGGCGAAAAATCGCGACGCTCATCGGCTTGCCCGCTTTCGGCACAAACCAGAGCTGCATCGTTTTGGCGGGATCGACAGAAGGCATCTGTTCGGCGGTAATCGCCACGCCCATATGGGGATGCAGATAGGCATGCACCATGGGCATGTTTTTGTCTTTCGGCATGAGTTTAAAGGGCGTCGAGTCCGGTGACAGCATCACCGAAGAAACCATGCGGCTCTGCTCGAGTTGATTCTGGAGCGCCTGGCTTTGCAGCGTGGCGAGCTTCATCTGCTTGCGCAACTCAGCGAGCTGAGTGTTCTGATTTCCCATCTGGCGGATCGTATATCCGGTTGCCAGAGCAAGAGCCGCCGCCGCGATCCATGCCCACACGGGAAAAATAGTGCGCGGAGCGGAAGTTTTCGCAAGTGGAACCACTGCGCGAACGGGATTCGATGCGGACGATTTCACCGCTTCCATAATCTTGCCACGCAACGCTGGGGGAGGCTCCACAGAGGGAGCGAACAGCGCCAGTTGCGAGACGACGTAACGCGCCTCCGCAACGCCCGCCGAGCACCGGTCGCACGCGCGCGCCATGTGCGCTTCCAGTTCGGCGCGTTCCTCTCCCTCCAGAATACCGAGCGCATATTCCTCGTAGAGCGGTGCGAGCTGTTCGCAATCGATCACGAACGTGCCTCCTCAAGCGATTCCCGCAAACGCAACAGGCCGCCGCGAATCCAGCTCTTCACCGTGCCCAGCGCTTCGCCCATCGTTTCGGCAACCTCGGTATGTGAGAGGCCTTCAAAAAACGCCAGCTCAATCGCCCGGCGCTGCGGTTCGGGCAGTGAAGTCATCAGGGCGCGAATTTTTTCCGCGCGGCGCGATTCGTCGATGGCGCCTTCCAGATCGGGTCGCGAAATCGCCGATGGCGCAATTTCCGTGTCGGTCGAGTCTTCCCGGCGGCGCTGCTTTTCCCGCCTGAGACGGAGAAAATCCAAAGCACGATTGCGAGCCATCGTAAAGAGCCAGGGTTCAAGAGGTCCGCGCGAAATCTGAAACCGGTCCGCGCTGCGCCAGAGCTGGAGAAAAACATCCTGCACAATTTCCTCCGCGGAGGAGGGATGCTGCGCGATGCGCAACACCAGGGAATACACGGGACGCCCGTAGCGGTCGTACAGGGTCTCGAGCGCGCTGGAGTCGCGCTGAAGAATTCGCTCCATCAGCTCGGCGTCTGGAGGCTGCTTGCCCCCTGGCCAAGGTTGAACGACTGCGAGCAGCAAAATTGCATTCCCTTTCCGTTCTCTTTCTACATACGGAGAAACGGGCATTCTGGATGAGTAAGGTCCGGCAACACGATTGCGCTGAACATCTTACTATGATTTGGGCGGTCGGCTGGTTGAAGTGCCACAGGCCTCAGCCTGTGCGGATTAAATTCTCGCACGTTCCAAATGAAAACCCCACAGGCTTCCTGAAGCCTGTGCAACTCAACCCTACGCGTGCGCGACGGCGCCCATTCCGGCCGAGGCGAGATAATCGCGCAGGGCATCGGCGGTCTGATAAGCCTGATCGACGCAACTGCCTATCGACGGGCCAGTCAGATAGTTTCCAGCAAGAAAAAGTCCCGGGATGGCCGAAGTAAGCGCGCTCAGCGACGCCACGGTCTGCACGTGGCCCAGATTATATTGCGGCAGCGCGCGGGCATACCTTTGAACATTGGTCATCACGGGATTTCCCGCGATGCGCAGGACGCGCGCAACTTCGCCGCAGATCGTGCCGGCGATTTCCTCGTCGCTCATGTTGAGCAGCGCCGGATCGGTTGCGCCTCCCGCAAAACTTGTGAAACACTCCGCGCCTTCCGGCGCGCGGCCGGGGAAGAGCGACGAATTGAAAACCGTGCCCAGCACGCGCAATCCTTCGCTGCGCGGAACCAGGAATCCGAAGCCATTGACCGGTTCCTGAATTTGCTCTTTGCGATAGCCGGCGCTCACGACCGCCACGGGAGCATATTCAATCCGCGCAAACGTGGAAGGGAATTGATCGGACAGGCTTTGTAATATTTGCGCGGCGACATCGGCCGGCGTGGCAATCACGACGGCGCTCGCCGCGATCGTTTCGCGATGCCCGTTGCGCGTGACATCGATTTCAAACCACGGCCTTCCGTTTGTCCCGCTTTGACGCAGCGCGGCGACGCCGCATTCGGGGACAAATAATTCGCCGAGGCGCGCGCGGAGAGCGCGAGGCAGGGTTTCCATTCCTTCGCGAAATGAGCACAGGCCGGGGCGCGGCGTTCCCTTGGGCGGGCGCGATTTTGTCACTCCGCGCAGCACACTTCCGTATGTCATTTCATATTCGTGGATCTTCGGAAAAGCCGCGCGCAGGCTCAATTTTTCGGGATCTCCCGCATATACTCCGGAAACGAACGGAGCCACCAGTTGGTTCAACATCTCTTCGCCAAATTTGCGGCGAACAAAGGAGGCGACGGATTCATCGTCCTTGGGAGGCTCTGTCGATTGTGCAAGTTCCGTGTAGATTCGCCATTTCGTGCGCGCTCCGAAAAGTGGAGTCGTCAGTAGCGCGGGCGGAGACATCGGCGCGCAGATTAATTTCCCTCGGAAGAGAACGTAGCGCGGCGCTTTCCGGTCCGCTTTCTGAAGTTGATCAATCAGGCTCAGCGCTTCGATCAATTTCAACAGCGGTTCGGTGGATAGAAAACTCTGCGGGCCGAGCTCACAGCGGAAGCCTTCGCGTTCGATTGTTGCAATAACGCCGCCGGGGCGCGCGCCGGATTCCAGCACGCGCGAGGGAATTCCCCTCTGCTGCAAATGAAAAGCGCACACCATGCCGGAGATTCCTGCGCCGATGACGACGGCGGGAAGCGGCGATGGCGAAGGCTCGGACACAATACCTCGATCTAAAAGCTCAGAGCGTTTTTGAAAAAAGCTGGCGGCTTTCGAGTTTTTGCTTTTCGAGATACGGATCGAACACCATTGCGACATTGCGAATAAAAATTCTCCCCAGCAATGACGTCGAGATCGTGCCGGCTTCCAATTTGATCAGGCCGTCCTCGACGAATGACCCAAGCCGCGCGATTTCCGAGGCGAACGTTTCATCGAAGCGGATGCCGAATTCCTTCTCGATTTCGCTCTTTATCAGGACGCCGTGACACAGGATGCGGTTGATGACCGTGCGCCGGAGTAAATCTTCCTCGGTCAGCCGGTAACCCCGCATTGTAGCGATGCCCCTGCTTTCGACTCGTTTGCGATAGCCTGCGACGTCGCGATCGTTTTGCGCGTAGCAGCCTCTTGTACCGCCGATGGCGCTCACACCCATGCCGTAAAGGTCCGCCCCAGCCTTGGTCGTATAGCCTTGGAAATTTCTATGCAACGTGCGGTCGCGCTGAGCGATGGCGAGTTCATCGCCGGGCTTCGCGAAATGGTCCATCCCGATATATTGATAGCCGGCGCCCATGAAATGTTCCAGGCCCGCGCGGAAAATGTGAAATTTTTCCATTCCCTCAGGGAGTCGCGTGGCCAGCGCTCCCTGCTGCTTGCGCAGCCAGGGAACGTGCGCGTAACTGAACATCGCCACGCGGTCGGGGTTGAGCCCGACGACCTGTTCCACCGTATGCGCGAAACGCTCGGCCGTCTGCAGCGGCAAGCCGTAGATTAAATCCACATTGATGCTGTCAAAACCCAGCGCGCGCGCGCCCGCGATCAGGTCGCGTGTCATTTCCAGCGGCTGCACGCGGTGGATCACTTCCTGCACCTCGGGATGAAAATCCTGAATGCCCATGCTCAGGCGGTTGAAACCGAGTTTGCGCAACGATTCCAGATGCGCATGCGTGGTGACGCGTGGATCGATCTCGATTCCAATTTCAGCGTCCGGTGCGAAATGAAAACGCTCCGCCGTGAAGTGAAACAGTTGTTCCATCTGTTCCGGCGTCAAATACGTCGGCGTGCCGCCGCCCCAGTGAAACTGGACAACGGGCCGGTCGCGCGAGACAAATCGGCTTACGTGCTCAATCTCGCGTTCGAGCGTCTGCAGGTACGGGGGCGCGACGCTGCGATCCTTTGTGATCACAACGTTGCACGC
Source organism: Terriglobia bacterium (assembly GCA_963788335.1). Lineage (GTDB taxonomy): Bacteria > Acidobacteriota > Terriglobia > Acidiferrales > UBA7541 > Palsa-360. The sequence goes on along the minus strand of CAWBGM010000018.1, from coordinate 332,014 downwards.
GCAAAACAGGCACAGGCTTTCGCAGAACGGAAGATGCATGTAGAGCGAAACCGGCGCGCGAGCCGCGTCGGCTGTGGCATAAAATGCTTCGAGATCGTCCGGACCAAAATCGTCCTGCCATACGGGAGCGGTGGGATAGCTGGTATAACGAGGCCCCGGGCGATTGTATTTTTCCAGAAACGCTTCGGAGATTTCAAAGCGTTCGCGATTTAACCGCAGATGAAAATTCGCATCGCTCATTTTGATCTCTTAATCCGCGCTTTCCGAACGTGCGCGAGCCGCAACCGGAGCGGTTTGCCCCGCCTGAACGAACACGCGCGCATTTTCCACCGGCGTCTGCTGCAAAATCCCGTGGCCAAGATTCAAAATGTGGCCGATGCCGCCCGTGCTCGCCACCGCTTTGCGTGCCGCAAGACGCACTGCTTCCGCGGGGCCCAGAAGCAGACACGGGTCAACATTGCCTTGGAGCGCGATGTGCGACCCCACTTGTTCACGTACAGTGGCCATATCCACGCGCCAGTCCGTACTCAAAACGGTTGCGCCGGATTCAGCGGCGGCGGACAGCAGATGGTTTGACGCCTTCGTGTACAAAATCACAGGCGCATTGCCCGCTCCAATTTCTTCGATCAGAAGATGCGTGGCGGGCAACGCAAATTCCAGGTATTGCTCCAGGCTCAATTCTCCCACCCACGTGTCGAAGAGTTGCACTGCGGAAGCGCCCGCCGCAATCTGCGCACGAAGATATCCGGCAGTCGCCCGCGCGATCCGGTTCAGCAGATCGCGGAAAAGTTTCGGATCGGAATACAGAAGCGTCTTGGCGGCTGGGAAGCCATCCTTTCCATGGCCCTCGATCATGTAGCACGCCATGGTCCACGGAGCCCCTGCAAATCCCAGCACCGGAATATCCGGCCCCAGTTCCCGGACGAGGCCGCGAATCGCGTCCATCAAAAAACCTGTTTCCGCCTCAGGATCGAAAATCGAAAGTTCGTTGACCTGTGCAGCCGTTCGCAGCGGTGACAGAATTACCGGACCTTTGTCGGTCAGCTCGAACGGCAAACCCATCGCGCCCGCCGGAATCAAAATATCCGAGAAAACGATGACCGCATCCACGCCCAGAATGCGGCGCGGCTGCAGAGAAACCTCAATGGCCAGTTCGGGCGTCCGACAGACTTCCAGGAAATTGTGCTTCTGTCTTATGGCGCGGTATTCGGGCAGATATCGCCCGGCTTGCCGCATGATCCATACCGGCACGCGATCGACGGGCTCGTTGTGGCATGCTCGCAGAAACAGTTCTTTCGGCGTCATCAATGGAGTGGTTTGAGTCATCGCTATTGAAGTGCATTTTCATCATAACAAAACTAGGCGTCGCCTGCATTGCCGTGGTGTTGCCGGGCAGTGGTCCGGGTGAATTCTAAAACCCCACAGGCCGAAGCATGAGCTACTAAAACTACATGCTTTTCCGTTGCTGCTTCACTGTTGATGCGCCGGTGTCCAACGGTCCGTGTCAGGGTGCTTTATCTCTCGCGATTTGGCTATAATGCTGGTGCAATGAATATTTGCGGGCGGGAGGGATGACCTTTCTCGCAAATAATTTCACTCAATGATGAACCCCTACGTACTGACGACGCTTTTCTTCTATGTGGTGAGTCTTGCGCTCTATATCTGGAACCTGCGCGAGCCTTCCCGAGGCGCGGGGATTGGGGCGACCTCTTGTTTGGTCGCCGGCCTGATTCTCCATTATGTTGCACTGCTGGACCGGTCGAGGCTCATTCATGCTGTCCCGTACGACGATCTTTTCGGTTCGCTTTCGCTGTTCGCATGGCTGCTCGCAGCCACGTATTTGTGCCTCGAGGCGATTCACCGCCGCCGGGCTGTGGGGCCGTTCGTTTTGCCCATTGTGATTGCTGTCTTTATGCTGGCCCATTTGCCCGAGGCGCGTGCGATCAAAGCACCGCCGGCGCAGGGTCCGTTGTTTGCCTTTCACGTCACACTCAACATTTTGGCGTATTCCGCCTTTGCGATTTCCTTTGTGTTGAGCATTATTTTCCTGGTCCAGAATAATCGTCTTCGCGGGCACAAGCTCGGTATCGTCGGATGGCGTTTTCCGGCGCTCGACGACCTCGAGCAGATGACTCGAAGCAGCGTTTTGATTGGGTGCGGCTCGCTTGCCGCCGGGATGACGGCCGGATTAATCTGGGCGCATCGCCTGCAAGGAAAGTACTGGGATGGCGATCCGAAAGTTCTCATCACATTCCTGATCCTGGCGATTTATCTGGGATACACACTCCTGTCGAGGACGGCGGCATGGCGAGGGGCGCGCGCTTCGAGGCTGTGCATATTCAATTTTATGTTTGTGATTTTCAGTTACAGTATCGTGAACCGGTATTTATCGCATTTTCACCGCTATTTTTAAGCGGCAGCGGCTTGGGATTTGTTTTCCCCGGGAGCTAGGAGTTTTTCAGCAATGAGAAAAAAAAAGGCCGTCCTTCCAAGCGAAGCGAGGATTCCATCCTGTTTTGCGCCAATTCGGGCGGAGGGATTTCTCGCTTCGCCCGAAGGGACGGCGCGAGCGGCACGTTGAAGCAAGGGAGCCCATCGCAAAATTAAATGGAAATCGTTCTCATCGGACTGAATCATCGCACGGCCACGGTCGAGCTGCGCGAGCGCGTCGCCTTCAGCGCGGAGCAGGCGCGCGAGGCCGCCGAACAACTGCGTTCGCGCGGCATTCTGGAAGAGACCCTGGTCCTTTCCACATGCAACCGCAGCGAACTCTATGGAGTTCCGGGAGAGCTCACGATCAACAGCTCCGGAGCCGTTGAACTTTTCCTCGCTTCATTTCATCAACTCACGCCGGGCGAATTGGGCGGATCGCTCTACCGCCATCGCGACAGCCATGCCGTGCGGCACCTGTTCCGCGTCGCGGCCGGACTGGACTCGATGCTGCTCGGCGAAGCGGAAATCCTGGGCCAGTTGCGCGACGCCTACGGGATTGCCCTTGAACATGGCGAAACCGGGCCAGTGCTCAATCGCATGTTCCAGGGGGCGCTGGAAGTGGGCAAGCGCGTCCGATCCGAAACGGAAATCGGAACGCGGCCCGTGTCCGTCGCCTTTGCGGGCGTAAAACTTGCCGAACGCATTTTCGGCAAGCTGAACAATCATCGGGCGCTGATTGTCGGCGCGGGGGCCACCAGCGAGCAAGTTGTGCGTCACCTGTGCGACCGGGGCATCAAGCAGCTGCGCGTTTTGAATCGGACGCCCGAACACGCCGTCGATCTCGCCGCGCGGTTTGGCGGGGAAGTGGTCCCCTGGGAAAATCTTCCCGCGGCGCTGGAATGGCCGGACCTGATCGTGACATCGATTTCGAGCAGTGAGCCGATTTTGACGCGGCAAATGATCGCGCAGGCGATGTTCGCGCGCGGCAATCGCGCCTTGCTGCTGATTGACCTCGGCGTTCCTCGCAATGTCGCGTCGGATGCCGGCGATGTCTACAACACGTATCTGTACAACATCGACGACCTGACCGAGATCGTCGAACAAAACAAAAAAGCGCGTGAAGCGGAAGTGCCGAAGGCCGAAACGATCATCGAGGAACAAATTCAGAAATTTTTGCACTGGCAGGCCGGAGCGACGACAGCCGTGGTGCTGAACGAACTGCGCGCCAAGCTGGCAGCCGAACGCGAAGCATTTTTGCGTGAACGCATGGCCTCGATGCCTCAACTTTCAGAGCAGGATCGCGCTCAGGTTTCCGACATCCTGAAGGAATTTACCGACCGCGTGGTCATCGATCCAGCCGAGAGAATGCGCGGCATTCCCGAACTCCGCAGAAAGCTTCAGAACCTGGAAGCACTCCGGGATCTGTTTCATCTCGGACGGGAGAAGCCTTGAAGATGCTGCGAATCGGAACCCGAGGCAGCGCGCTCGCTTTGTGGCAATCGAAGAGCGTCGCGGAAGCCTTGCGTAAAGGCGGCGTGGACACCGAACTTGTCGTCATCAAAACATCCGGCGACAAATTTCAGCAGACTCGTTTCAGCGAGATCGGAACCAAGGGCGTGTTCATCAAGGAACTGGAAGACGCGCTGATGGAGCGCCGCGTGGATTTCGCCGTCCACAGCATGAAAGATCTTCCCACGGAGATTCCGGCGGGCCTTGCAATTGCAGCGATCTGCAAACGCGAAGACGTGCGCGACGCGCTGCTCTCCTCCACGGGCGTTTCACTGGAAAGATTGCCGTCTGGCGCGCGCATCGGCACCAGCAGCCTGCGCCGGCAAGCACAACTTCTGCACGTCCGAAACGATCTCCGGATGCTCGAAATCCGCGGAAACGTGGACACGCGCATCGAAAAATTAAAATGCGGCGACTATGAGGCCATTGTCCTCGCGAAAGCCGGATTGGACCGCCTGGGATTGAGCGCGCACATTAGCCAGGTCCTTCCGCAAGAGATATCCTTGCCGGCGGCCGGACAGGGAGCGATTGGAATCGAAGCGCGCGCGGACGACGATGAAACATTGGCCGTCCTAAAGATATTGAATCATCCGGAAACTCGCAGCGCAGTCTCAGCCGAGCGTGCCGCTCTGGCTGGGCTTGAGGGCGGTTGCCAGGTTTCGATCGGCGCATGGGGGCGGATGGAGGAAGGAAAGCTCGCGCTGGACGTCGCGGTTTTGTCTCCGGATGGGACGCAACGCATTTCGGAAAAGAGTACAGGCACGCCGGACGAAGCCGAAGCGATCGGCTCGCGCGTCGCTCAAACATTGCGCGGGCGCGGAGCGGCAACGCTTTTGGCTCGCGAAAGTCGCGGGACTCGCGCATGAGCGCCGGGAAACCATTGGAAGGGAAACGCATTGTCGTCACGCGCGCGGCCGAGCAGGCGCGCGGCCTAAAGGATCTTCTGGAAAAATTCGGCGCCACGGTTCTGTTGCTTCCGGCCGTGAGCTTTTCCGAGCCTGCGGATTCTGCGGCGCTGGACCGCGCGATTCGTTCGCTCGATCGGTTCGACTGGATTTTGTTCACGAGCGCAAACGCCGTCCGTTTTTTTGCGGGCCGTTGCCGGAAGCTGGGCAAGAGTTTCAGCGAAGGGAAGCGTCCCCGCTGCGCGGCGGTGGGTCCCGTGACCGCCAGCGCAGCCGCTGCCGAAGGGTTTACACTCGATTACGTCGCGAAGGAATTTCTCGGCACGGCGCTGGCTTGGGAATTGAAAGATTCGCTCGTTGCGAAAAAAGTGCTGCTGCCTCGCAGTGAACGCGCCGGTCGCGAGTTGCCCGATGCCCTCAGGGCCGGAGGCGCGGACGTCACCGAAGTGGTGACCTATCATACGGGCGGCGTGGGCGCTTCCGAGCCGGGAGTGCTGGAAGCGTTGCGCGAGGCTAGCGTGGATCTGGTTTCGTTTTTCAGTCCGTCCGCCGTCGAAAATCTTCGCTGTGAATTGGGCGCGGATGTTCTCTCGCGCCTCGCCTCCCTGTCCGCGATCGCAGCCGTCGGGCCGGTAACGGCCGCGGCATTGCGCAAGGCCGGATTGGCCGTAACAATCGAAGCGCCGGAGGCGACCGCCGAAGCTATGGCCGACGCGATTGAAAAATATTTTTCGTCGTCGGCTTCCAAAAAGAGGTCTTCATGAGTTTTCCCGTCACCCGCCCGCGGCGCCTGCGCCGCAGCGAAGCCATCCGGTCGCTGGCGCGCGAAAATCGACTTTCAACGCATGGTTTTATCTATCCGATGTTTGTTTGTCCCGGCAAGAATGTGCGGAATCCGATTTCCTCGATGCCGGGAGTCGCGCAGCAATCGGTGGATACATTTCTCGAAGAATGCCGGGAAGTGGAACAGCTCGGAATTCCGGGAATCATCCTGTTCGGCATTCCGGAAAAAAAAGACGCGCGCGGCAGCGAGGCCTGCGCCGCGGACGGTGTGGTGCAGCGCGCCGTGGAAGCGGTCCGCGCCGCGAAATTGAATCTGCTCGTCATGACCGATGTTTGCCTGTGCGAATATACCGATCACGGCCACTGCGGCGTTATCGAAAACGGGGAAGTGAAGAACGATCCCACGCTGGAAATTCTTGCGGCAGAGGCGCTGTCCCACGCCCGTGCCGGAGCGGATATCGTCGCGCCATCGGACATGATGGACGGCCGGGTCGGTGCGATTCGCAAGGCGCTCGATGGCGCTGGTTTCCAGGACGTTGCGATCATGAGCTATGCCGCGAAATACTGTTCTGGTTTTTACGGCCCGTTCCGCGAAGCAGCCGAGTCCGCTCCGCAGTTCGGCGACCGCCGCGGCTACCAGATGGACCCGTCGAACGCGCGCGAGGCGATCCGCGAAGTCGAACTGGATCTCGCCGAGGGCGCCGACATGGTGATGGTCAAGCCGGCGATGCCGTACCTCGATATTATTCACCGCGTCCGTGAAACGTTCACCGTACCCGTCGGTGCCTACAATGTCAGCGGAGAATATGCAATGGTAAAAGCCGCCGCCGCGAACGGCTGGATCGAAGAGAAACGCGTGGTGCTGGAAATTCTGACCGGAATTCATCGTGCCGGCGCAAGCATCATTCTCACGTATCATGCAAAAGACGCGGCGCGCTGGTTGAAAGACACATAAAGTAAAGACAGCGGAACACACTTCCGCTGGTTTTCATGTCGATTCAATGAATGTGAACGGAAAACAGAAAACAGGGAACAGGCTGAAGCGTGTTCCGCACCCAGGAAACTTAAATTCATCCATGAGCCGACCGACGCCGACTAAAAAAGGCCGTCCAAAATCCGAAGAAATCTTCCGTCGCGCCACCGACGTTCTTGTCGGCGGCGTAAACAGCCCCGTGCGCGCCTTCCGCGCCGTTGGCGGCGAACCGATCATCGTGGATCGCGCCTCCGGCGCGCGCCTGTGGGACGCCGACGACAACGAATACATCGATTACGTCTGCTCCTGGGGCGCTCTGATTCTGGGCCACGCTCATCCGAAAATCGTGCAGGCCATCGACGAACAGGCGCGCCGCGGCACCAGTTACGGCATGCCCACCGAACTTGAAGTCGAACTCGCCACGCGGATCCGCGAAGCGCTTCCGTCCTGCGAAAAGGTTCGATTCGTAAGCTCCGGCACGGAAGCCACAATGAGCGCTGTACGACTGGCTCGAGCCGCAACGGGCCGCGACCTGATTATCAAATTCGAGGGCTGCTATCATGGCCATTCGGATAGTTTTCTCTCTGAAGCCGGCTCGGGCCTTGCCACGCTGGGAATTGCCGCCTGCCCCGGCGTGCCCCAAGCCCTGGCCCAGTTGACGCTGAACGCTCCTTACAATGACACAGCGGCGGTGGAAAAACTTTTCGAGCGGAATCGTGAAAAAATCGCCGCAGTCATCGTCGAACCGATCGCTGCCAATATGGGCCTTGTCCCGCCGGCCGAGGGATTTCTAAACAGTCTTCGCGAACTGACGCTTCGGCACGGTGCTTTGCTCATTTTCGACGAAGTGATCACAGGCTTTCGCGTCCGCTACGGCGGCGCTCAGACCCTTTATGGCATTACTCCCGATCTCACCACGCTGGGAAAAATTATTGGCGCGGGACTTCCCGTCGCCGCGTACGGAGGCCGCCGCGACTTGATGGAGCGAGTTGCGCCACTGGGACCCGTCTATCAGGCCGGTACGCTCTCCGGAAATCCGCTGGCGATGAGCGCGGGCATTGCCTCGCTGAAATTGCTCGCAGCGCCTGGATTTTACGAATCGCTCGACGCGCGCGCGAAACGTCTCGAAGAGGGCATTGCCGCGGCGGTGCGTGAGACCGGAATTGCGGCCACTGCCGTCCGCGCAGGCTCCCTGCTCACGCTTTTCTTCTCACCCGATCCCGTTACCGATTATTCCATCGCCAAAAAATGCGACACGAAACGCTTCGCCGCTTACTTTCGGGCGATGCTCGATCGTGGTATCTTTCTCGCGCCGTCGCAATTCGAGGCAGCTTTTGTTTCCGCCGCTCATTCCGATGCGGATGTTGACCGGACGATTGCCGCATGTCGCGAAAGCCTTGCCGCTGCGGCGGAATGACGGCTCAATCGGCTTCGATAAAAGCCGCAATTTACGAAAATAAATCAGACAGTGAGGAAATATGCCCGACGAATTGAGCGAACTGCGGGAAAACGCGGAACACGGAAAGGAAAATCCGTCTCTCGCGCCGATTTCCGTCACGATGGCCATTCTTGCGGTGCTTGTGGCGGTCGTTTCCTTGCTCGGCCACCGCTCCCATACCGAGGAAGTGCTGTTCCAGGCGCGCGCCAGCGACCAGTGGGCCTACTATCAGGCCAAGAGCATTCGCAAGCACAACTACGACATGGCGATCGACATGCTCTCTATGGTCGACGCCAAGGACAAGGACAAAGCCGATCAAGTCCGCCAGAAATACACGAAGGAATCCGCGCGCTACGATAAAGAACAGGGCGAAATCGAAGAGCAGGCCAAGGACCTTGAAAAGGAATCCGCCCATGAGCAACTCAAGGCGAATCGCTTCGATTTAGGCGAAGTGTTTCTGGAAATTGCGCTCGTCGTCTGTTCGCTTTCGTTGCTCACCGGCAAGCGCATTTTTTGGTTGTTGGGGCTCATCTCGGCGATTGCCGGCCTTGGAGTCGCGGTAACCGGGCTATTGTTGCGTTGATTGTCCTGAGAATTTACCCGCAACAAAAGATCAAACTCCCGGCGGCGTCTGCGCCTGAACTTGTGAATTCCGAAGCTGTGCAATTTCCCTGGACATCCGGTCGAGGAGCTTGAGGAGTTCGTTATGCCGCAGTTCTTCCGGCGCGGGCTTCTTTGCCGTAAACGAAATTGTGCCCGAAGGCTCCAGAACGGCGCGTTCCACTTCGTCAAGCCCGCCAAACCCCTGTCTGTGCGAGGCTGCTTCGAGTTCGGAGACCGTAAGGACTTCTTGGCTTAACATGTGTTTCAAGAGCCTTCCGTTTTCAATCAGCACGCAAGGCTCTCCCTCGACGATCCGGTCCAGTGTTTCATGTCGGTAGAGAAACCGAACCACCAGGTAGTTGACCAGCAGCAGCGTCGCCGCGCCGATGATCCCGCCCGTCACGCTGTTGTCGTCCCCGATGATCGCATTCTGCACGGTGTTCGAGAGCGTCAGCAGAACCACAAGGTCAAACGGATTGAGCTGCGCCAGTTCTCGCTTGCCCGCCAGCCTCAATCCGATCACAAGAAAAAAATAGACGACCACGGGCCGCAGTATTTTTTCTGCGACCGGAATTGCCAGAACGAACATGTCGGTGAAAAGTTGTGAGTGCATTACGGTTCTCCTGGAATCTTTTGCCGGACAACGTATCGGACGAAAAGTGTTATTTGCAGTTCCGGCTGGAAGCCATCTTCGAGAATATCACGTTAAAAATGTGCGCCGGAAAAAGACCAGGCCGCCGCCGATCGCTTCCACCGAGCGCACCACCGATCACGCAAACGATCACGCAACCGATCACACCGCCGATCACTGCGCTTGACGCTCAAGGCCTCCTCTTGTATATTGATTTGCGCAATGCGACTCTCCGCGCGACATCGCGACCGCCATTCCCATCACGGCGCACGGCCGTGTCCGCGGAGGCTTGAGTAGCGCATCGAAATTCGCACTCATCAGCCCGCTGGCGCGGTAAGCGCCGGCGGGTTTTTTATTTGTGCCTCACAATCGACGAAAGACGGGGGAAGCGATGGATCTGGATTTCACTAAACTCGACGGGTTGCTGCCCGCCGTGATTCAGGACGCGAAGACGGGCGAGGTCCTTATGTTAGGCTTCATGAACTCCGATGCCTATGCCTCGACTCTGTCAAGCGGCGAAGTCACCTTCTTCAGCCGCTCGCGAAATAAACTGTGGCGCAAGGGAGAGCAGAGCGGCCATGTCCTGCGCGTTCGGGAAGTTCTGGTGGATTGCGATGTGGACAGCCTGGTGATTCGCGTCGAGGCCGTCGGACCCGGCGTTTGCCATGAAGGTTACCGAACCTGTTTCTTTCGCAAGCTCTCCGCCGATGGAGAAAGCGAAGTTGTGGGAGAGCGAGCGTTCGATCCCCACGCGGTGTATGGAAAGGATGCAGGCAAATGAGCGTGCTTCGCCTCGGAATACCAAAGGGCAGTCTGCAGGACGCGACCGTCGCGCTGTTTGCCAAAGCCGGATGGCGGATTTCGATCAGTTCGCGCAGTTATTTCCCTGGCGTCGACGATCCTGAAATCAACTGCATGCTGGTACGCGCTCAGGAGATGGCGCGCTACATCGAAACCGGCGCGCTCGACGCCGGGATCACGGGCCGAGACTGGGTACAGGAAACCGGCGCCGATGTCGCCGAGATCGGCGAACTCCTTTACTCGAAGCAGAGTCTCGCGCCTGTGCGTTGGGTGCTCGCGGTGCCGGAAGACGGACCGCTGCAAGCCGTCAAAGACCTGGAAGGAAAAGTGATCGCCACGGAAGTCGTGAATCTCACGAAAAAATATCTGGGGCGTCACGGGGTGAGCGCGCGCGTCGAATTTTCCTGGGGCGCAACCGAAGTCAAGGTTCCGCAATTGGCCGATGCCATCGTGGAAGTCACGGAGACAGGTTCGTCGCTGCGCGCCAACCGGTTGCGCATCGTGGACACGGTCCTTGAATCCCGCACCGTGTTGATTGCCAATCGAGGTGCGCTGGCCGACACGTGGAAGAAGGAAAAGATTTCCAATCTTGCGCTTCTTCTGGAAGGCGCGATTGCCGCCTATACGAAAGTCGGAATCATGCTCAACGTGCGCAAGGCGCAGCTCGCCGCCGTGCTCAACGCTCTTCCTGCGCTGAAAAATCCGACCGTCTCGACCCTCAGCGATCCCGAGTGGATTGCCGTAAACACGATCATCGATGAGAATGTGGTCCGTACGATTATCCCGCGTTTGAAAGCGGCGGGCGCGCAGGGAATTGTCGAATATCCGCTGAACAAGATTGTGCTGTGAAAAAGGATTCCACAAGAATGCGAATTCAGAAGCTAACCGGCGCGGTTGCCGCGAAATTTTTCGAGCGTCGCAATGCCCTGGACAGTTCCGTCGAGCGCACGGTTTCCCGGATTCTCGCCGACGTTCGACGCAACGGCGATCCCGCTCTGTTCCGCTGGGTGAAACTTTTGGACGATCTGAGCCTCAATCGAAACACGGTCTGGATCGGCCGGAAGGAGTTGCGCGCCGCGCGCCGGGACGTCCCGCGCGATCTGTTGCAAGCCATCGAACACGCCGCGAAAAATATCCGATGCGTCGCCGAAAAACAGTTGCCTCGGTCGTGGACCATCACAGTCGAACCCGGCGTCCGAGTCGGCCAGCGTGTTTCTCCCATGGGCACCATCGGCTGCTATATTCCCGGCGGACGATTCTCTCTGTTTTCCACGCTGCTGATGACGGCGATTCCCGCCCAGGTCGCCGGTGTGAAGCGCATCGTCGTCGCTTGCCCGAGATCGAGTCCCGCGCTGCTGGCGGCGGCTGAAATTGTAGGCGTCACCGAAATTGCGAAGATCGGCGGCGCGCAGGCCATCGCAGCGTTCGCCTACGGGACGCAATCCATCCCGCGGGTGGACAAAATTTGCGGGCCGGGAAACCGTTTCGTTACGGCGGCCAAGCGCCTGGTCTCAAATGACTGCGCGATCGACATGCCCGCCGGCCCCACCGAAGTTTTGATCCTCGCGACGGGCGGAGATCCTCGGTATATCGCGGCCGACTTCCTCGCCCAGGCGGAGCACGATCCCGACGCGGTCGCGCTGCTGGTCACCCCCTCCGCGGAATTGGCAAAGGCAGTTGCGGACGAAGTTTCGAAGCAGCTTGGAGATTTGCCGAAGACAAATCCAGCGTGGAATTCGCTCCCATTGGCGAGCGCGATTCTCGTCGCACCTTCTCTCGATGCGGCCGTTCGATTTTCCAATCGTGTCGCGCCGGAACATTTGAGTATTCCGGTCGCGGAACAATCCCTTGTCAAAAAATTGTCCGAAGCGGGCAGCGTTTTCCTTGGGCCGTGGAGCGCTCAACCCATCGGAGACTATGCGAGCGGAACCAATCACGTGCTGCCTACTTCCGGTTGGGCGCGCGCTCGCGGCGGCTTGAGTGTCATGGATTTCGTGAAATTGTCGAGCACTCAGGAAATTTCCCGCGCGGGTCTCAAGCGCCTTGCGCCGGTCGTCTCCGCCATGGCGCGCGCCGAAGGGCTGGAAGCGCACGCCCGCGCCGTCGAGGTGCGCCGGTGAAGCCCGCGAAGCTCCCTAAAATTCAGGTGCGACGCGCCGTGCTCGGCCTCGCTCCCTACAACGCGCCCAAAGAGGGCCGCGCCGCCAAACTGCGTCTCGATTTCAATGAGAACACGGTCGGTTGCTCCCCGGCGGTTTTGCGAGCCCTCTCGCGCATCACCGCCGAGCAGATGGCGATTTATCCCGAATATCAAGAGACCACCAAGCGCCTGGCGCGTTTCTTCCGGGTGCGTCCCGAAGAAATTCACCTCACCAATGGAATTGACGACGCGCTGCACTTGATCGCGGATACTTTTATTGAGGCCGGCGATTCAGTGGTCGTTGCTGAACCGACTTTCGATATGTACCGATTCTTTTCGGAGCTTGCAGGCGCGCGCGTTGTCGCCCTGCGCTACGACGATGAAATGCAATTTCCGGTTCCCGAGGCGGTAAAAGCGTTGCGGCAATCGTCGAAACAAATCCCGCGCGTGCTCTACATTGCGAATCCAAACAATCCCACCGGCACGCTGGTTTCGCGCGAGGGCCTGCGCCGGATTTTGAACGCTGCCTCCAAAACGCTCGTCCTCGTGGATGAAGCGTATTTCGATTTTGCGGGTCTCACCGTTTTGCCGTGGATCCGCCGGTATTCGAATCTTCTGGTGGCGCGCACATTTTCCAAATCCGCGGGCCTCGCCGCACTGCGAATTGGCTGCCTGTTCGGCGCTCCGGAACTTCTTTCCGCGATGCGCCGCGCCTGCACGCCCTATCCCGTGAATACAGCCGCTCTGGTGGCGGCGGCAGCGGCGATTGACGACGAGCGATTTCTCCGGAATTATACGCGTGAAGTTCTGCGCAGCCGCGCGCTTCTCGAAAAAGGTCTTGCGCGTTTCGGCGCGCGGATTTATCCGAGCCGCGCGAATTTTGTCCTTGCCGATTTCGGCTCCAGAGCTCATCTCCTGGTGCAAGCCCTCGATCGCAAGGGAATCCTGATTCGCGAACGCAAGGATTTTCCGCGCGAAGGATTTATGCGCATCAGCGCCGGCACCCGGGCCGACACAAGAAAATTGCTCCGCGCCATGGAAGGAATCCTGTGAAGTTTTCGCCCAAGCTCGTTATTTTTGACGTCGACGGCGTTCTCGTGGACGTGCACGGCTCCTTCCACAAAACCATCGTCGACACCGTCCGCTTTTTCACCGGACGCCGCGTGACGTACGCCCAAATTCATGAGTGGAAAAATCGTTCCGGCTACAATGACGACTGGCGCCTGACGACGGACTGGGTCGCATCGCTCGGCCAACCGGTCCCATATGAAAAAGTCAAAAAGCAATTTATGAAATTCTACTGGGGCACAAAATCTTCGCACGGCAATGTCGCGCGGGAAAAATGGCTGGTGACGGAAAGACGCCTGGAAAAATGGTCGTGCCGCGCCGAGCTCGCGCTGTTCACCGGCCGCACCCGCCGTGAATTAAACCACACGTTAAGCGGCACCGGAGCAAAACGCATTTTCCGCCGCGTCGTCACAATGGACGATGTGAAAAAAGGGAAGCCCGACCCGGAAGGCTTGCGACTCCTGCTGAACGGGGCGCCGCCTCGCGAAGCACTCTATCTGGGCGACAATATTGACGATGCCCTTTCGGCGAAACGCGCGCGCGTGCCGTTCCTGGGCGTTCTTCCTCACGGCACCGACGCGCACCGCTTCAGGGAAAAAAACTTGCGCGAATTGGGGGCTGTAGCCATTCTGCACAGCGTCCGCGACCTGGAGAAATTCTGGGCATGAGCAAAGCGATGAGAAAATCCGCGATTCACCGCGTCACCACGGAGACGGACATTGTGGTGAATTTAAATCTCGACGGCCAGGGCAACGCGAAGGTTTCCACCGGCATTCCATTTCTGGATCACATGCTGACGCTCGTGGCGCGGCACGGCGCGATGGACATCGAACTCACCGCCAAGGGCGATCTCGATGTCGATCAGCACCACACCGTGGAAGACACCGGCATTGTCCTCGGCGAAGCTGTGCGCAAGGCGCTCGGCTCCAAGAAGGGAATTTTGCGCGCCGGATATTTCATCATGCCGATGGACGAGACTCTGGCGACTGCCGCGATCGACTTCAGCGGGCGGCCGTTCCTGGTTTGCAAATGGAAATTTTCCGCAAAGCATGTCGGCGGGCTGCAAACCGAACTGCTCGAGGATTTTTTCGGCGGCTTTGCGCAAGCCGCCGGCGCGAATGTTCATTTACTGTTGCAGTATGGCCGTTCCTCGCATCATCAGGTCGAGGCGATCTTCAAGGCCTTCGCGCGGGCGCTCCGATTTGCGGCCACGCGCGACAAGCAGTTGATGCGCGTTTTGCCCAGCACGAAAGGGCTGCTATGAACATCGCACTCATCGAATACGGAGCCGGAAATCTTCCTTCGGTCGAGCGTGCTCTCGCGCGTCTCGGCGTCGAGTCCCGCCGCGCATCCACTCCGGACGCGCTCGCCGATGCCGACACGCTCATCCTTCCGGGCGTGGGACATTTCGGCGCGCTCATGCGCTCCCTCGGTGAACGTTCGCTGGTGAATCCGCTGCGCGATGCCGTCTCGCGCGGAGTTCCCCTGCTCGGCATTTGCCTGGGATTGCAGGCCATGTTCGCCACCAGCGACGAAGCCCCCGGCGACGCCGGCCTGAACCTGTTCCCGCAAAATGTTTCCGCGCTGCCGCCAACCGATCGTTTGCCGCACATGGGATGGAACCAATTGCGGCGCCTGCGCTCCAGCAAATTGCTCGAAGGCGTGCCGGAAAATGCGTACTTCTATTTCGCGCATTCCTACGCGGCCCTCGACGCCGGCGATGCGGGTGTGGCAATGTGCGACCACAGTGCTTCGTTCATTGCAATCGTCGAGCGGAACAACGTGTTTGCCACGCAATTTCACCCTGAAAAATCCGGCCCGGTCGGCGCGCTCGTGCTTTCGAATTTTGTACATCACGCAGCCGATGCGAAAACTCAACGCAGCGGTGGCGAGCGATGAGCCTCGCGCACCGCATCATTCCATGCCTCGATACCGACGGCGAACGCGTCGTTAAAGGCGTAAACTTCGTGAATCTGCGCGATGCCGGCGATCCCGCCGCGCTCGCCGCGCGTTACAATACCGAGGGCGCGGATGAACTCGTCGTTCTGGACATTGCCGCCTCGCGCGACCATCGCCCTACGTTTCTCGCCACCATTCGCCGCGTCGCCGCCGAACTCGCAATCCCGCTGACAGCGGGCGGCGGAGTCGCCACGATCGATGAAGGGCGCGCAATTCTTCGCGCGGGCGCCGACAAGCTCACCGTCAATACCGCCGCGATCCGCAAGCCGGAATTGCTCACGGAATTGGCGGCTGAGTTCGGCTCGCAGGCTGTCGTGCTCGCGATCGACGCCAAGCGCGTTCCCCATCCTTCAAAAAAAGATCATTGGGAAGCCTTCGTCCGCGGAGGCAGCGTCGCCACCGGCATCGATGCCGTCGCCTGGGCCCGCCAGGGAGTCGATTGCGGCGCCGGAGAAATTCTGATCACCTCGATGGACAAGGACGGCACGCGCTCCGGTTTCGACTGCGCCCTCACGGCGGCGATTTCTCGCGCTGTCACCGTACCCGTTATCGCTTCCGGCGGCGCCGACGCCCCCGAAACTTTTCTTGAAGTCTTCCGGGAAGGCAAAGCGGACGCCGCATTAGCGGCATCGATTTTTCATGACAGTATTCAAGGACTCGGCGCGCTCAAACGATATCTCGCTGAACAGGGCGTATCCGTTCGCCAGACAGGCTAACCCACCGACATGATGATTCCATGCATCGATCTGCAGGACGGCCGCGCCGTTCAACTCGTCCATGGCCGCGAACGCAAACTCGCCGTGGACGACGTTTTCGGCCTGCTCGACCGTTTCGGCGCCCATCCGCTCATCCACGTGATCGATCTCGACGCCGCGATGCGAAAGGGAAGCAACGCGAAGCTTGTTCGCGAGCTGTGCGCCGCCGCAAAAAAACGAAAA
The DNA here is from genome assembly GCA_963788335.1 of Terriglobia bacterium. GTDB lineage: Bacteria > Acidobacteriota > Terriglobia > Acidiferrales > UBA7541 > Palsa-360. The sequence continues at coordinate 315,833 of CAWBGM010000018.1, read as the reverse complement.
ATGCGTGTCCGTGTCGGCGGGGGCATCCGCACCGTCGCCCAAGCCGCGAAAATTGCCGGCTGGGGTGCGGAAAAGATTATCGTTGGCAGCGCCGCTTTTAAGAATGGCAATGTGAACGCCAGGTTTCTTGCCGCCCTGGTGAAAAAAATCGGCCGCCGTCGCGTCATCGTTGCGCTCGATACCGATAAAGGAAAAATCCTGGTTCGCGGCTGGCAGGATAAACTGCGTTTGCGTCCCGAAGAAGTGATCCCCGAACTCGAAAAATACGCCTCCGGATTCCTGTGCACCTACGTCGATGCCGAAGGCACCATGCGCGGCACGAATCTCGATTGGTTCCGCGCCCTTCGCCGCGCCACGACTCGCCCCATCACCGCTGCCGGAGGCATCCGCAGCCGCGCAGAAATCAACGCACTCGCTAGAATTCAGATGGATGCCGCCGTCGGCATGGCGCTTTATACCGGCAAGCTTTCCTGAGGTTGAATCCGGAAGAATTTTATTTGTAATCTCAAATCTGAAATTTCAAATTCTGCATTTCGATTTGAAATGGTGCCGCATTCGAAATAGCGGGCGAACGGTCGCTTGCGAAACAACGCTTGCGAAACGACGACGTTTCAGCCCGCGGCCTGCTGATTGCCTGTCCCCGGCATCTGCCAGAATCCCGGATTGGTTTCCGCGAACGCGACCCCAGCCTCAATCGTCCGGCTGTGCCGATTGCCAAGAAAGACCACGCGGCAATCCTGCTCCTGATGCGTCACCGTGTTGGTAATCAGCAGTTTCTGCCCCTCTCGGACCGGAGAGCTGAGCAGCAGCAGCGCGCCATTCGCGCTTACCTGCAGCGTGTGCGCCTCTTCATGAAATGTTTCTCTGCTCGACGCATGCCCGTAAACATATACGCGAATGTCTATCGACCACCGCCGGCTGCGCCGCCGGTCGGGAACCTCCACCGCGCCCGCCCCGGGCGACGCCGCCGTCAATTTGCTGGAACGCGCCTGTTCCGCATGCTTGATCGCTTCGAAGATTCGACTCATAGGATTTGGCGATGACCCCGATTGAAAGATGGCTCGACTGGATGCTGAACAATCCGAAAATAAAATACTCCGAACGGGAACCCCCGTGTTCCGGCAATCCCTCCCGTCGTTCGAATCGGTAAACTAGCGCGCCGGGTCCGGGTAATCCCGTACCGGGTGATTTTCCGGTGACGGCCGATTTGCGAACGATCGCGGTATTTCCGGAACATGACGGTCCTGTTCGCGCGCAATTGTTTTTCACGAGGGTGCCGCACTCTTGCGGTCTGATAGGGTGCGGGTTTAGATTTCATTTTCGTGGGAGTGAGTGTGGGGAGCAAAGCACGTGCTTCAAAAAAATCTCCAAGGCTCTCGATTCTCCGGTGAACCCTTGCACGGGACTGTGCGGTGGTTCATTCTAATTGTTGGAAGGATGGCTCCGCCCGCCGTGACAGACACAGCCAAAATTAAAAAGGCCGCCGCCGGACCCATCCGCATCGGCCCCGCGGGCTGGTCCTACGCCGATTGGGCGGGCATCGTCTATCCAAGGCCAAAACCGCGCGGCTTTCACGAAGCCGCGTATCTCGCCGAATTTTTCGACACCATCGAAATTAATACGTCGTTCTACCACCCGCTCCGTCGCGAGCACTGCCGCCAGTGGATCGATCGCGTCTCCTCCAACCCGCGCTTCTTGTTCACCGCAAAACTCTGGAAAAAATTCACGCACGAGCCGGACACTGCGCTGCTCGGTCCATCTGGAATAGAAGACGAGCGCGCCGTCCGCGCCGGATTCGATGTCCTGCGCGATGCCGGAAAACTCGGCGCTGTCCTGCTCCAGTTTCCGTTTTCCTTCCATCGCACCGAGGAAACCATCGCGCATCTGAAGAAACTTCTAAAACAGTTCGCCGATTATCCCCTGGTCGTCGAGGTCCGCCACGCCACCTGGAACGATAAAAGTTTCTACGCCATGCTGCACCAGCGCGGCGTTGGATTCTGCAACATCGATCAGCCCATCATTGGCCGCGCAATCAAGCCCAGCGAACGCTCCACCGCCCGCATCGCCTACGTCCGTCTCCACGGCCGCCGCTACGACACCTGGTTCAGCGACGATCCCGCCGTCCCGCCCTCCGAGCGCTACAACTATCTCTACTCCGAGCAGGAACTCGAGCCCTGGGCCGCGCGCATCCAGCACTTGTCCGATGCTGGCGATTCCACCTTCGTCATCACCAATAATCATTTCGAGGGCAAAGGCATCGTCAACGCGTTGCAGTTGGTCCGCCTGCTCACCCGCGCAAAAGTAAAAGTCCCCGAACCCCTCCGCCGGCACTACCCCGAACTCGACCGCATCGCCTCCGAACCGCCCGCCGAACCGCAGCTGTTTCCAACGGAATAGTGAAGAGTTTGATCGTACAAATGCGAGGTTTCAGTAGCGGCTTCGTTCGCGCTCCAGCAGTTCCGCCCCGCTCACTTTCATACGTTTCCCGCAATATATCTTGACTAAGCGGGCGAGAAAATCCGGCCTGCGAACGGGCAGTTTGCATTTCTTTCGTAAAGCGGCTTTCTTTATAAAATGTATTATCGCATCCCAAAGATTTACATGGTGCCCATTTTCAGCTAACACCGGACTCCACGATACTGACCTCCGCTCCCGAAGGCTTTCCGGAAAACAGGCATTCACCGATAACTTGTCGAACTTTTCCGTAAAGTGCGATACTGTTTCTTCCGCAAGGAGAGAGCATGGCCGTCCTGGATGGCGTAAAAACAAAGGGAAGCACATCCCGCGAGCTGCTGAAGTTTTTCGGGAAGAATAAGATCTGGTGGCTCATGCCGATGATCGTGATCCTGCTGTTGTTCGGGGTCCTGATCGTGGTGGCGGAAAGCACGGCGCTGGGACCGCTGATTTACTCGCTGTTCTGATATTCCTTTCAGCGCTGTCCGGCAGGTTCGTGGAAGTGGAGTCCTCATTTTAAATTATGGATCAGCCTCCTCCGTTGATCTCCAAGATTTCGTTTTCCATCGCGTTCACCGTCGTTCTTCTGATTCTCGTCGAAATCGTTTCCGCCATCGCCCTAAAAATTACGGAAGTCCGGCAAGGAGGTCTTGAGAACGCGCGGGCTTCCGCGGCGCTCTCCGTGTACCAATCGCAGCCCTGGGCCGCCACGTATTGGCGAGAGGAAGTCGCCGCGTTCAAGGTTTTGTATGAACCCTACGTGATCTGGCGCAGGGCGCCGTTCAAGGGCGAAACGATTGTGATCGAGGACGACGGCGTCCGCCGCACCACCCACTCCGACTGCGCCGGTCAGAATTATACGATCTGGATTTTCGGCGGCTCGACGATGTGGGGCGCGGGATCGCCCGACTGGCTGACGATTCCGTCCCAGCTTGCCGCGCAATACGAAAAATCCGGCAAGCCGGCATGCGTGCGTAACTACGGCACGTCCGCCTGGGTAAACACACAGGAAACCATTGAGCTGATGCAGGAACTGAAGCGCGCGCCGCGCAAGCCGGACCTGGTGATTTTTTATGACGGCGTGAACGACGCTTTCACTCTCTACCAATCCGGCCTGATCGATGTCCCGCAGAATAACAACCGCATCAAATCGAAACTGGAATCCGGCGACCCCATGCAGACGGGCTGGAATCACCCGCGATCGAATTCCGCGCTTCAATTTTTGTTGGAGACGAAAACTTTTCAGTCCCTTGCCCGCATCGCCGCGAAGTTGCGACGGTTGAGGAATCCGTCGCAACCCGCGTTTTCCCGCCAGTTAACCGGCAATCAGATTCAGGCGCAGATGAACGACGCCTATCTGAAAAATCTGGATTTGATCGGCGCAATGGGGCGTGAGTACGGTTTTAAATCCGTTTTTTTCTGGCAACCCGTGATGCTGGTGGGAAACAAAAGACAAAGCTCCGAGGAAGAAAATATTCTGCACCTTACGTTGGCGACGAATGAGGGAATGCAGGAAACCTTTCGGCAAATGTACGCCCTGGCACAGGCTGAGAAGCGTCAGAATTTTTACGATATTGCCGACGTGCTGGACCATCGCGACGACACGATTTACATCGATTTCGCACATCTCGGCCCCGAGGGAAATCGCCTCGTTGCCGAGCGCATGTATTCCATCCTGCATCAAGCGGGATTGTAGGGAAGTGAATCCTCCGCGCTGCTTCACGGGGAGGGCACCGTAGCCGTTTTATTTTCCGACGGTTTGCTTTCGACTCCACTGACATCGACGGCAGTAACACAGTATGTGTACGTTTTTCCTGCTTGGATGTAGAGGTCGGTATATCGAGTCGCCGGGACCGGTTGTGGCGTAATTTTTACAAATGCGCCGCTCGAGGGCTCCGCTCTGTAAACGTTGTATCCGATTACCTGAGACGCGCTCGGTGTCCAGGAAATAACTACAAAGTGGGGCTTGCTCACGGGCTTTTCGAAAAGCCTGCTCAGCCTTCCACAGCCGCCCAGCAGGAGCGCAAGAGCAAAAAATAGCGAAAGAAAAGTGCGAGCGGCCGTTTGTGAATTTCTCAACATTGGACCCGCCATGGCCGATGGATACGCATGAAGAGATCAAGACCGCGGAGCGCTTGAATCCTTAAATGCCGGTGCGCGAATCGAATCACCAGCTTCCATATAATGAATTGGATGATGACAAAGCAGGCCTGCGAGTTCAAGAGGGTCCGTCGGCCATATCATTCCTTTATGTCTATCAGTTACCGGTGTTAGAGAGGATCCTGGAGCCGGGGAGGGGCGACACGGGCCTGGCCGCACCCGTTAAGGAAAAATCGCGTTCCATCGAAGCGCCATCGCGGGCTTTCCGGCCCAGTGCGGGAAATCCGTTGCGTAAAGGCCGAAATTATGTTCATTTATCGGTGTCCCGCGCAGTTCATTTCTTGTCGGACGGAGAACCAGGGCGACGATGAAACCTTTGGCGGCTAGACAGCCACCAGACAAAAAGCGATCCACGAGCGCGAGCCGCGCTTTCCTGCTAAAAATTGAGCTTCGCAGCAACCCAAAACTCCTGTGTGTTTTGCGTGGCGCGATGGAGCCATTAATGGAAATGCTGGGTTTTTCCCCAGAGCATTGCAGATCCATAATTCGAGCGGTTGACGAAGCCGTATCAAACATTATGAAGCATGCCTATCACGGGCGCGGTGACGAGCCGATTGATGTGTCCTGCAATCGCATCCTGCAGCGTACGAAATCGAAAACGGTGCAGGGAGTGGAAATTCTGCTGTCTGACCGTGGGCCTGCAGTCGATCCGACAAAGTTACAGGCGCGCTCATTGGATGAGATCAGGCCCGGTGGATTAGGATTGCATATCATTCGGGGCAGTATGGACACGGTCGAGTACAAACGATCTGGCCGCACGAATCGGCTCCGGCTGGTAAAATACGACCGGCCGTTAAAGCGGCGCCCGAATCTGTAAAGGAGAAGCCCTAGTGAACATTTCTGCCCGCCGGGTCGATAAGGCCACGATTCTCGACGTCACCGGAAACATCGATATGTCGAATTCGCCGGAAGTGAGGAAGTCTCTGCTGCGCGAACTGCGCGATAAGAGCGTGTCTCGCGTGGTTTTGAACTTGACCCGCGTGGCGTATATCGACAGTTCAGGCGTGGCCTCGCTGGTGGAGGGCCTGAAGGCGGCTCGAGAGACGGGTTCGCGCTTTGTCCTTTTCGGATTGAGCGAATCGGCGCGTGAAGTTTTGAAAATTTCGCGGCTTCTGAAACTGTTTGAGGTCTGCGACGACGAAGAAAAGGCTTTAACTTGCTAGACCTTGCCGTTGTCCTGACATTGACCGGCCATTGCGCGGCAGGATAAGTCTGTAAAGGTTGCGGAAAACATGATGCAATTCGTTTCACAAATCGGCGAGGGTGTAACGGACAGTCTTGCCTATATCGGTTCTCTCGCCACGCTTGGAGGCCGCGCCGCTTACTACACCTTTGTAGGACCGTTCCGGGGAAGGCCGGTGCGATTTCAAAGCGCCGCCGCGCAAGCGATGGAAGCGGGTGTCCGGGCGTTGCCGATTCTTTCTCTCATCACATTTTTTATCGGTTTGATCCTGGCTCTACAAGCCGCCGTCGAGCTGTCTAAATTCGGCGCGCTGAATCTTGTGGCCAAGGCTGTCGCCGTTTCGATGTCGAGAGAATTGGGCCCGTTGATCACGGCCATCGTGGTGATCGGGCGCTCGGGTTCAGCCTTTGCAGCTGAGATCGGAACCATGAGGGTCAGCGAAGAGATCGACGCGCTGGAAACGATGGCCATCAGCCCGGTCGATTTCCTGGTTACTCCGAAATTTCTGGCCATGATTGTCATGTTGCCCTGCCTGACGATCTGGGCCAATACCATGGGCATTCTGGGCGGCGCCCTGTTTGGAGTCACGCAGGCGGATTTCACGCTCGTGCGTTACATCCAGACGTCAGTCGAGTCGCTCTACTTGCACGATGTTTTTTCGGGCTTGATCAAAAGCGTGATGTTCGGCGTAACGATCACCGCAGTGGGGTGCTTGGAAGGACTGACCACGGACGGGGGTGCGGAGCAGGTGGGCCGCTCGACGACCCGAGCTGTGGTGATGTCCATCCTTCTGGTCGTTGTCGTGGATCTGATCTTTACAGGAATTTTCTTTTTCACGGGAAATGGATAGGCCGGGAAATGGCAACGGAACAAAATAAATCCAATTCGAGCGAACCCACCGCAGCCATCTCCATCCGCGATCTGCGCGTCAGTTACGGTGCGCGCGAGATTCTTCACGGCATCAATTTCGATGTGAGGATGGGGGAAACGCTGGTAATCCTGGGCGGTTCCGGCTCGGGCAAGAGCACGCTCTTAAGGACGCTTGTGGGGCTGCAAAGGCCAACCTCGGGCGAGATATGGATCAAGGGCAAGAATACCGCCGTGATTTCGCAGGAGGAAATGGACGAAATCCGTAAAAAAACGGGGATGTCGTTTCAAGGCAGCGCCCTGTTTGGATCGATGACCGTCGGTGAAAATGTGGCCCTGCCGCTCCGCGAGCACACGAAGCTGGAAGACCCCACGATCGAAATCATTCTGCGGCTGAAGCTCGATCAAGTCGGGCTGAGCGGTTTCCAATACCACAAGCCTTCGCAGCTTAGCGGCGGCATGAAAAAGCGCGCCGCAGTCGCCCGCGCTCTCGCCATGGACCCGGAGATTCTTTTCTTTGACGAGCCTTCCGCAGGCCTCGATCCCATCATCGCCGCAGGCATCGACCAGTTGATTCTGTTATTAAAGAAGGCGTTCCAGATGACCATCATTGTGGTGACGCACGAGTTGGCGAGCGCCTATCTCATCGCGGATCGCATGGTGCTGCTCGATAAGGGGCATATCGTGGCGATCGGAACGACGAAGGAAATGCAATCGAGCCAACATCCGCGCGTGCGGCAATTTCTGGATCGTGTCCCCGAACCGGACGTGGAAGGCGAAATGGATTACTTGCAGGCGCTCACCGAGGAATACAAACGCCACGGATGAGAGCCGCCTGGAAATAAGGGAGCATGATGAGTCCAAAATCCGAGCAGACGTTCGTGGGCCTGTTTGTACTGGCCGCGGTAGTCATCCTCCTTGTGGCGGTCTTCGCCATCAATGGGGCGTTTGGCAGCGCTGCCAAGACGTATCACGCCTACTTTAAATTCGCGGGCGGCCTGGAGCCCGGCGCTCCCGTCCGCTATTCCGGCGGTCCCAAGATTGGACGCGTGGAAAGCCTGCGCGTTGATCCAAACGATCTGTCGCGCATCGATCTCACATTCAGCATCCAGCCCGATTCGCTCGTGAAAACGGACAGCAAAGTGAAGATCATGAGCCTGAGTCCCCTGGGCGACAATCATCTGGAGTTAATGCCCGGTTCGGCGCAGTCCAGTGTCGCGCCTTCCGGTTCGGTGATTCCTTCGCAGGAGTATGTGGACTACAACGCTCTCATCGAACAGGTCAATAACATCGCGCCGCAAGCGCAACAAGTCCTGAAAACATTGAATGATCGCATGACTGAACTGAAAGTAACCATCGATCGCGTCGATGATTTGATGAACGACAGGAACAGGGCCAATCTCTCGGCAACGCTGGAACAGACGCGCGGCCTGATCACGGAAACCCGCCCCCAGATCAAGACAGCCCTGAACAATGTAAATACGGCCAGCGCGAAATTGAGTCCGCTGATCGACGACTTCCGCAAGACCGCCAATCAGGCCAATGTGACCCTGGAGCACGTCGATTCCATGATCGGCGAAGACCGCCCCGAGGTTCATCAGGCGCTGGTCGAATTGCGGGCGACCATCAAATCGTTGACGGAATTGACGGGACGCCTCAACCAAACGCTCGACGTGAATTCGGAAAACATCGATCAGCTTCTCGACAATATGATTCACGTCACGGAAAACCTGAGAGAATTTACGAATACGATCAAGACACGTCCATATTCGTTGATTCGGTCGAGCAGTCCGAAAGAGCACAAGACAGGTGAACCGTGATGATGGAGAAGGGCCAGAAAAGTCTGAATAGGCAGTTTGCAATCCGCGGAAATCTGCAACGACAGGGAGTCTTCGATGAAGTGTAAAATTGCCTGGGTTGCCGCGCTGGCTGCCGGCTTTCTTGCCGGATGCGGCGCTGCCCGGCCCACGAATTATTATCAGCTCTCCGTTCCGGGACATCCGTTGGCCGTCGCGGACCGGAGCCCCTATCCCGTAACACTGCTGCTGGGCCCCATCAGGTCTTCGCATCTATATCGCGAAGAGCATATCGTATATGGATCGAGTGGCGAGCATATGGGCACATATGAAAATCAACAGTGGGCTGAACCTCCGACCGAAATGCTGGAAGAAATGCTGCTGCGCGAACTGCGGGATTCGGGGCGATACCGCGCGGTGGATATGATGCGCAGCAATTCTCATGGGGATTATATTCTCTATGGAAGGCTGTACGATTTTAAGGAACTTCCCGGGACTCCGCTCTCAACCCGCATCACAATCGATCTGGAATTACGCGACGTGAAGACGGCCACCACCGTGTGGACGCATTACTTTACGCACGATGAACCCGCGAGCGGGAAAGATATCTCCGCGGTGGTCGCCGCGCTGGACCACAATGCCCAGGACGCGATTGCAGATATCAGGTCGGGCCTGGAACAATTTTTTGCCGCTCATCCGATGAACTAAGGCCCGAGGATGTGCAATTGGGAACCGGATCCGCATGCGGGCGTTATTGCGGCGCCGTGTCCACTCCTGGAACAGCCGTAATGAAGGTTTCTTCCGACTCAAACGTCGCTCGAGACCCGCGGGCGGTTTGCGACGCCGCGCGATAGCGGACTAATAGAAGCGTGATATCGTCTCCCTGACTGGCCCCCCGCGTAAAATTCTGCACGGATTCATAAACAACTTTCTGGATCACGTTCAGCGGAATATCCCGGAGGCCCGCGAGCGCCGCGCAGAGACGTGGCACTCCGTACATCTGTTCCGCAGGGTCCATCGCTTCGGTCACACCATCGCTGAACAGGATGAGCGTATCCTCCGGCAGGAGTTGCAGGCTGGCCGTGACGTAATCGGCCTCCGGCAGAAGACCAACTGGGTAAGTGCCTTCGACAAACGGCTCGGTTACTTCACCGGCCCGAAGAAGCAGCGGCGAAGGATGGCCGGCATTGATGTAGTCGAGATGGCCGTGGATGTCCATGACGCCGAAAAACATGGTCGCGTAGCGGCCAACGGCAGCGTGCTGGCAAAGGAAATTATTGATCAGATTGAAGATCTTCGCCGGGTCGGCGCCTATGGTCATCCCTGTGAGAGCGCCCTGCAGCATTGTCGTAAGCAGCGCGGCGCCAAGCCCTTTTCCTGAAACATCCGCGATCAGAAAGGCCGTGCGGTCGTCGCTCATCGGAAAAACATCGAAATAGTCGCCACCGACGGCGAGACAGGGAGTATTGCTGCCTGTCACGGCAAGATGTGGGTAGTCCCGGAAGCCAACGGGAAGCAGCGCCTGCTGGATGTCGCGCGCAATATTTAATTCCTGTTCGAGCCGTTGGCGCTGGCGTTCCCGTTCCACCAGCCGGGCGTTGTCCAGAATGCTGGCGGCTTCCATCGCGAGCGCGTCCAGAATTTGGCGATCGAGTTTGGTAAATGCCGCGGGCCGGCGGGAATCGAGGTAAAGGACGCCAAGAAAAACGCCTCGCTTGAAAATCACGGTGGCCGTCGAGTTCGCCCGCGGCATGGCATAAAGAGGGATAGCGACAATCGAGCGAAGATTCTGTGCGACGATGCTTTGCGCGCCCTTCAGGTCGAGCTCGGCCAGATTGAGGTCTTTCGTAATGACGGCGGATTGCTGCTCAACCGCCATGCGCAGAGCCGTCTGACTTGGAGTGACTCCCGCAGGCGACATTTTCTCGCCGTCCTGGCCCCGCGCGAGACGCACGTTGAGCGTTCCCACAGCGTCGGCCTCCAGCAGCAATGCCCGGTCGGCATCCGTGATTGCGATTGCGTGATCGAGCATCCTGCCAAGGACCGAATCCAGCGGAAGCTGCGAGTGCAACAGTGATGTCGCTTCCAGCAGCAGGGTGAGCTTGCCAAGCCCGCCGGGCGCGGTGTCCGAGCTGGAGATGCTCCCGATGCGCGTGAGCATGCTCTGAATCGATTGATCGCTTTCGGAGTTGCGAAAGACAAGTTCGTAGGAACCTTCCAATCCGAAGGTAATCGTATCGCCATCTTTCAAGACACAGCGATTGATTTTCGTTCCATTAACAAAAATCCCCTGGCGATGCCCCCGGTCTTCCAGGTTATAGCAATCGCCTTCCTTGACGATTGCAATACAATGCCGCGAGATGCGCCCGTCGGTCAGTTGCAGATGATTTCCGGACGTGCTTCCGCGGCCGATCAGAAAAGGCGACACCGTGATACGGACATGGCGGCGCGTGCCGTCTGGGGGAGTGATTTCAAGTCCTGGTCCGTCGATGAGGGGAAGGTCGGACATACGGTTCGTTCGGAGTGCGGATTATAGCACGCGAAGATTGGAAAGAGGCCCTGACGTGAATTCCTCAATTCACAAACTCAAACGAAAGAAACTTGGCGCCTGAAATGACCCTACTCCTTGAAACAGCGGACCGCCTCCGCCTGCGTTGGGGAAATATCGAATACGGTGAGCAACTTTGTGATCGCCAGCAGTTCATTGAATTTCGCGCCCAAGTGGCACAACCGGATCTTGGCTCCATTCGATCTCGCTGTCGTGTAGGCAAACACCAGCGCTCCAATACCGGCGCTATCGATCAGCGTGACATTTTCCATATTCAGTACCACTTTTTTCGAGCCCTCGGTGATTAGATTTTTTACCGTTTCGCGCAAAACCCCGGTTTCTTCTCCCAGCACGATACGCCCGTCGAGCCAAAGCACGGCGATCCCATCCACGTCTCCGGTTGTAATTCGTAAAGCCACTTTTCCTACCTCCTTAATTCCACGAGCGAAGCTGGATTCCTCCAGCAGCAATTACCGCTAGAACGTATAGGATGCGCCGACAAAGGGAACCAGCCTGGAACGCAACCCCCCCTGATCCAGCTTGACCAATATATTCCCGGTCAACACCAGAGGCGCGCCAAACGGTTTCACTTTCACGCCGCCTGAAAAGTCCGTGCGGTTGTAGGATTGCGTAAAGGCCTGGATCGTTGGCGCGGTAAGGACGGGATTCGTCACCGTTTGATTCACCACGCGAACACGTTGCGCGTTGTTGACGTTTTGCGCCAGCACGTCGGCGGCAATCGTCATCCATTTGGTCACGCCCCAGTCCGCGCCCCCGGAATAGATTAACCGGTTTGGAAGCCGGCCCTCGCCCCCTTGCGCGTTGGTGACCAGAATACTGTGCCCGTTGATTTCGTAGGCCACATTCAAGTGAGGAGAAACGCGGCTGCCGTAAGTCAGGGTGACGAACGGCTTGAATCCAATCGTTCCGGATCCCAGGAAATTCATTGCGTCGCCGGTCGGCAACCTCAATTCGGCGCCCACCGCCAGGCCGCCCTGCTTGGGCTTCCACACCGTCCCCTTGATCGCCAATACCTGGTCGCCGATTCCGGCGGCGCCCTTGATCCCGCTGCTCACATTTTGAAATGGCGTGACGCTGGCCGGCGCGAGGGAATATTCAGTGCCGCTGGAAGTAAATTGCTCGTGAATGTCCAGAATAGGTATGGCAATCGAGACGTCGATCCTGCTCGTCGCGCCATAAGTCAGATATACGCCGAACTGGTGGGCCGTCAAGTCCAACCGGTTGTTGCTCGCCGTGACCGCCGATCCGTTGGAAAGAGTCAATAGAATCGGTAAATTCCTCATGCTTACGCCGTCAATATCTTCGAACCGGAAAAACTGGTACGTGAATGCCAGGTACAGCTTATGTTTCCCGATCGTTTCCGCGCGCTGCGTCAGGACGGGACCGAGGGTGTCATTGGAGGCCACCGGCAGATTCAGTTTCGGATCGATTGTGTAGATGATGCCCGATGCAGGTGACGCCAGGGGCAGATCGCCTAGCTGACTTCCCACGGCTTCGTTCAGGAACCCCAGATTCTGCGAACTGGGCGCCGTCAGATTTAGGGCATTGGGAATGACGCACGCCAGTTTGGCCGATGCCGGCGAACAGGTGATCTGGGCTTCCGCCGCAGGACCCATGAGGAACCCTCCGGCCAAAAGGCAGAAGAACACGAGGCGCTTCATATTTACATCTCCTGAATTTGAATGACACGCTTGAACGGCTTCGCTGGTGTTTCTGGCCCCCTCGAAAGCAGCGTTCTAAATCGCTAATTCACGACCAATGGAACAATCAATTGTGTTTGAACAAACCCGCCGCCGTTCGTCCCCCCGGGTGGCGTCGCCAGCACAACCACCTGATAGGAACCGGACGGAGTCAGCGGCGATGCAACCGGCGCGCTAACCGTCTGCTGGGCGGGGAACACACTGCACGACGCCAGGAACATCACCGAAAGGCTCAGCAGCACCAGTACGCAGCAAGCATAACTCGTTCTACCGAGGAACGGGCTGCGCCGCCTCCCAGCCAGTGTAAGACCAGCCAGTGTAAGAATGGACAGGAGAATCGCCAACAGGCCATACAACGGTCTGCCCGACCACGGCCTGCCCGATCCCGCCGGCGTGGGCGACATACGGCCCGAAAGCGTTCCACCAGAAGTGGTTACGGTGACCATGAAGTTCGGACAGGTCCCTGTGACGAACGTGATCGTTCCCATTGGACAGCCCGCCGGGGTTGCGCTGGTGTTTGTAAACTTGCAGGTCGAGGCCGCCGGCAAACTGCCGCAGGACAGCGTAAACGGCACGGTGGAAGTCGCGGGAATTCCGGTCAGCATAATCGGCACGGTAAAGGGTGTCCCTGCGTTTACGGTCGAGTTGGTTTGGGTTCCCGGAGTCGTAAGGGCGTCGGGACCCAGCGTAAACGACACGGAAGCCGAGGAATTGCCAACCGAAGCGGAAATCGTGACAGGCCCTTGTGTGACCGTCGGGCCCGCCGTGTAATTTCCGTTCGAATCGATGCTCCCGGGCCCGCTCAGCACCTGCCAGGTCACGCTTGGAGCGGTGCCCCCATTTTGAATCGCGACCGTAAACGTCTGGCAATATCCACCCTGCGAACAGGAGGATTGCGGCGCGACGTTCGTCGGAATGGGCGTGATTTGCACGGTCACCTGAGTGTTGGAACCAACCGTCTGGTTCACAACCGGGGAGAGGCTCAACGCGAAATTCGCATCGCCCGAGTATTGCGCCGTGATCGGATGGCTACCGGCGGTAAGCGTAGAAGTGCTGAACACAGCGGTCGCGCTACCGGTTGCCAGTTGGATTAATCCGTTGGCGATAGGCGCGCCGCCATCCAGGAATGTTACGTGTCCGGTCGGCGTACCAGAAGTCGAAGAAGAAGTGGTCACTGTCGCTGTCAGCACTACGGCCTGGCCGACGGACGACGGATTCGGCAGGGAACTGATCGCAATGGTTGTGGGAATCGTCGTGGGCGTGGGATTGATCGTCACCGACTGATTCAACGTGGCTGAAGTGCTGCCTCCGAAACTGGCGGTGCCCAAATATTGGGCGGTGATCGAGTGTGTCCCGATGCTGAGCGTGGACGTTCCGTAGGTCGCCACGCCACTGGCGTTCAGCGCGCTCGTCCCGATCTGGATGGCGGGCGTAACGCTGTTATCGAGGAAGTTCACGGTGCCTGTCGGCGTGACGCCCGCCGAACTGGTTACGATGGCGGAGAACTGCACAAAGTCAGTGCTCGGCGAGGGGTTCAGCGAAGTGATCAGTGCCGTGGACGTGGGATTCAGTGTGACCGTTTGAGTCAAAACGGCCGATGTACTGCCGTTAAACATTGCCCCGCTGGGATACTGCGCGGTGATCGAATGAGGGCCCACGCCCAGCGCGGATGTACTGAATGTTGCCACTCCGTTGCCATTCAGATTTCCCGTGCCAATGGAAGCCGAGCCATCGAAGAACGTCACCGTTCCGGCCGGCGTTTGTCCCGTCGAGCTTGTCACGATCGCGGAGAACTGCACGATCTGGCCGCCAGCCGAGGGATTCAACGATGAGGCGACGGCCGTGGACGTAGGACCGTGATTAATCGTTTGCGAAACGACCGAGGACGTGCTGCCCACGAAATTCGAATCCCCTGAATAGACGGCCACGATGGAATGAGATCCCAGGGCAAGGGAAGAAGTCGTGAAGGCCGCCTGTCCGGCGGTCAGATTGACTGTGCCAAGAGTAACCTCAGCCGTGTTGTCCAGGAACGTAACGCTTCCGGTGGGAGTACCGCCTCCTCCTGTGGCAAGCACGATCGCCGTAAATGTGACGGATTGCGCGAAAGACGCCGGGTTTAGCGAGGAGACCACCGAGGTGGATGTGGGACTAACGGTAACGGTTTGCACTAACGTTCCCGATGTGCTGCTCCCGAAGCTGGCATTGCCCACATACTGCGCCGTGATGGGATGTGTTGCCACGCTCAGAGTGGATGTCCTAAATGTCGCGACGCCGTTGCTCAACGTGCCGGAGCCGATCAGAACGTTGTTGTCCAGGAAGTTCACCGTTCCTGTCGGTATTCCGCCTCCGGAACTCGTCACGCTCGCCGTGAACTGCACGGACTGAGTGCTCGAGGAAGGATTCAGCGCGGAATTCAGCGACGTGGTTGTCGTATTGGGAGCCACCATTTGTGTCAGCCCCGTCGACGTGCTCCCAATGAACATCGCGCCGCTGGGATACCCGGCGAGTACAGAGTGGGAACCGACAGCCAATCCGGACGTGGTGAAAGTCGCTACTCCGTTGGCATTCAGGGCCGTCGGCGAGCCAAACGCGGAGCCGTCAATCGAAAGTGTCACGTTCCCCGTCGGGACCAGCCCGGTCGAACTGGTCACGATCACGGTGAACTGCACGGCCTGACCGCTGCCGGACGGATTTAGAGAGGAGTTCACTGTGGTAACCGTTGGTGCCTGGTTTATCGTCTGCGTGAGAGCGGACGACGTGCTGGATACGAAGCCCGAGTCGCCGGAGTACATGGCCGTGAGGGAATGGGAACCGAGGCCGAGAGTTGATGTGGTGAACGTTGCCTGTCCGGCGGCGGTCAACGCGCCCGTGCCGATCGGACTGGTGCCGTCGAGGAAGGTCACGGTGCCCGTTGGCGTTCCGCCGCTGGTGCTGAACACAACCGCGGTGAGCACGACGGACTGTCCAATGGCCGAGGGGTTCAGCGAAGAAGTTATGATCGTGCTCGACGGATTGTGAACGGGATTGACGACCTGCGTCACCGAGTTCGATAAACTGGACGCGAAATTCAAACCGTCGCCGAGGTACTGCGCTGTAATGACATGAGATGTGGTCGCGCTCAGCGATGACGTTGTGAAAGTCGCCGTGCCGCCTGAAAGTGTGCCCGTCCCGATTGTTGCGTCGGTGGTGTTATCGATAAAATTCACCGTGCCGGTTGGCGTCACTTCCGCCGAATCCGTCACGGTCGCCTTGAAGGTCACGGACTGACCAAACGATGACGGATTCTGCAAAGAAGTCAGCGCCGTGTTCGTTGCCGTGAGGGGCGACGCAATCACTGTGAGCGTGAAGTTTTGCGTCACGTCCGGGTCCACGTCAATGCTGTTCCCGTTGTTCGCCCTAAAAGTAATGTTGTATGTTCCCGCGCTCCCCACTGGTGGATTTCCGCTCAGAGTCCCTGTGCCGTCACCATTATCCAAGAAACTTACGCCGTTTGGCAGGTTTCCAGATTGAAAGAGTGACGGAGGATATAATGGAGAGCCAACGGTTTTCACGGTGAACGAGCCCAGAGCGCCGACGTGGAAGGTCGCGTTGTTTGCGCTGGTGATGGCCTCCACCGGAGTGATCAGATAGATGCCCGAATAAAGAGTGTTATCGTTCGGGCCCCCGTTGAATGACCACGTTCCACCAACGCTTTGGGAAGGAGACTGACCATCAAGAGTGCTCGTCTGCAGGAGCGTCCCGTCATTCAGCACGGAGTAGGCGAAAGAATCGCCGTCCGCAAGCGTAAGCTCCGGGCCGGGAGTGTTCTGGCTCGGGAAATCCCGAATTACCGCTGTGG
This sequence comes from Terriglobia bacterium, assembly GCA_963788335.1. Lineage (GTDB taxonomy): Bacteria > Acidobacteriota > Terriglobia > Acidiferrales > UBA7541 > Palsa-360. The sequence goes on along the minus strand of CAWBGM010000018.1, from coordinate 299,266 downwards.
TTCCCGACAAAGTCGAGGGCGTATCGAACCGGAGCGGATTGCCGCTCGTATCGAGCCTCAGCCCCTGCACTGGATCGGTATTGGTTCCATCCGCGAACGGATACTGGTCGCCAGGGAAATAGATCGAGTCTCCGTTATTCAAATTGAAGTCATAGTTATTAAAGTTTGTACTGAAGGGCGCGTCAAATGCCAGAAATGCCGGATCGCGGTACAGGTAAAGGTTTTTCGGCGTGCCCAGCGCCGTGGCGGCGACCTGGAACGACCCCAGGAAGGTGTTCGAATAATTGAAGAGATTATCGATCACGCCGGTTTGAAGGCCCGAGTTGCCGTAAAAATCCAAATGGAACGATGCCGGCACGACTGGAGTCGTCGTGAGGGTCAGCGTGGTCGATTTACTCACCGCGCCGAGTGTCGCGGAAATTGTGGTCGAGCCGCTGGTCGCGAAAGTTGTCACCGCGGCTCCGGAAGAATCGATGGTGGCGATATTCGGCGCCGATGAAAGCCATGTGACTCGCGAAGTCAGGTCCGCCACGCTATTGTCACTGTACGTCCCGGTGGCCGTGAACGGCTGATTGGTTGTCGGCATCGTGAACGGATTGATCGGCGTCACGGCGATGGAAACGAGAGTCACCGACGTGACAGTGAGGGTCGCCGAACTGCTGGTCACCGCGCCCAATTGCGCGGTAATCGCTGTCGGTCCCGCATTTACGCCGGTAGCAACTCCGGAGCCGTTAATTGTTGCGAAGCCGGTTTGCGATGAGTGCCACGTCACAAGCGGGGTTATGTCAACGAGCGTGCCGTCCGTGAATGTGGCCAGCGCCGCGAAGGGTTGTGTATTTCCAATGACGACCGATGCCGTCGCCGGCACCACGACGATCGACTGAGCCACTGCTCCCGTCACCGTCAGCGGAGCCACTGGCGTTGAGATCACTCCGTTGAAGCTTGCGGTGATGTTTACGCCGCCGAGGCCCACGCCCGTCGCAACTCCTTGAGTGCCCGCCGTGTTGCTGACCGACGCCACACCGGGATTCGACGAATTCCAGTTCGCCAAGGTCGTCAGGTTTGCCGTTGTATTGTCGGAATAATGTCCCGTGGCGATGAACTGCAATGTGGTTCCCAGCGGAATCGAAGTTGAGGCGTTATTCGGCGTCACCGTAATCGACGTCAGCAATGCCGGCGACACCACCTGCATCACGATATTCGATGTGCTCGAAGAGAAGCTGGCATTACCGGGGTAAACCGCCGTGATGGCGTGTGTCCCGGCCAATATCGTTGACGTAGTAAACATCGCCTGCCCGCTGGAAATTGCGCCCGAGCCAATCATGACGCCATTGTCCAGGAAGTTTACAGTTCCCGTCGGAGTGCCGCCCGTCGGTCCATCCACAGGTGCGATAAATGTGACCGATTCTCCAGCGAACGAGGGATTCACCGAGGAGGCCAGGGCCGTGGCGGAAGGGAGCAGGGCCGAGGATTGAACCACCTGGACCACGGGGCTGGAAGTCGTGGCCGCGAAATTCGCGTCGCCTGAATACTGCCCGGTAATGTTGTGCGTCCCGGCGGCCAACGCAGGGCTGGTGAAGATTGCCAATTCGCTGCTGAGCGCAACGGGTGAGCCGATCTGCGAGGCGCCGTCGAAAAACGTTACAGTCCCGGTCGGCAATACGTTCGCGCCCAACGTCGGGAAGACAATCGCTTCGAAAACCACCGGCGTATTGGGGCTCGATGGATTTTGAGTCGAGAACAGCAGGGAAGTCGTCGCATTGGATACGATCTGCGTCACCACATTCGACGCGCTCGACTCCAATGTCTCATTGCCGCTGCCACTGCCCGTCCCGCTTAGGAACTCCGCTGAAATCGAATGTGTTCCGGGGGGCAATGTGGACGTGGTGAATGTCGCTACGTTTCCGCTGATGAAGCCAAGTCCAAGCAAAACGCCGTTGTCGGCAAACGCGACGACGTCCTGGGCTTGGGGCGCCGGACTGCTCGTCACTGTAGCAGTGAACGTGACAGGCACGCCGACGCCAACGGTGCTCGACGAAGAGACCAGAGCTGTCGATGTCGCGACCGTCCCGGACGGCGGTTGAACGATCACGATCGCTTGCGTCGCCGTTCCGCCTGTGGTGACCACCAGCGCAAGCGGCGTGTTATTATTGTTTTGCGTCGAAATTGTCGCGTTTGCGTAAACTCCGCCGCCGGTGCCGAAGATCGGGTCGCCGGGCGCGAGGACTTTCTCAATACCCCCTCCTGGCGCTGCAAGAAACTGGCCGATCATCGTGACGCCGTTGGTATTCGTAAAGGAATTTGTGAACCCGATTGTGTTGGAATTACCATGATTCGAGTTCACGATAAAAAATTGCGCATTCGGGAAAGACGGAAAAATTGTGCCAAGCGTACCCACGCCTGTCACCGTTTCTCCCTGCAGTGCAACCGCCTGCAATGGCCCCAGGGGCCCGCTGCACCCTCCGAAGAGTCCGAAATATCCGCTGTTCGGGATACCCCCGGTTGCTCCAACGACGCGCGACACAAACCCGATGTCGCCGCAACTGTCAAAGGCCGCATTGGTCGTGGAAAAGAAACTGCTAAAGCTTCCGGACGAATTCCCGGGCGTTGTCGTGAGCAGGTTCCCTCCGCCCGTCCCCGGATTTGCGGCCCCGTCGGCCACAATCGTCGTGACGCCTCCGGTCGATCCCGAATAGATGCCCCCGCCATTCAAAGCCTGAAAGAGGATTTGCCCGTTATCGCTAAAAGCGGAAATTGGATTGAGCGTGCCGAATGTTCCCGATTGGGGGGAGGGACGGGGATCGGTCGAAGAGACTATCTTTAGCGGAGTCCCATTTGCGGTGCCAACGTAAAGCCCTGAACCAGTGCTATTACTTGCGCCGAAGGCAACCTGCCCCGAGCTATTGACATCCCAACCGCAATTCGAGCACCCGTTGAGAGAAGTCAATGTCGGGCCACTCACCGTCTGCCCAGTCAGCGCGATCAAGCTGGTCCCGCCACTGGTGCCCAGGAAAATGCCGTTGGTTCCGCTGCTGACAGTCCCGTAAAATGCCACTTGCCCGGAATCATTGATCGGCGACAGCTCATTTGTATTCGTACTGAAATCCAAACCTATAAAAATGCGGATTGCCCGAGATTGGCGCTGTATTGCCTGTCATCTCAATGACGTTTACTCCGCCGGTTGGCTGCGCGATCAGGATGGCTTCCGAGCTCCCGGTTAAATAGGCCGGAAATGCCATCTGGCCGGCGTCGTTCATGTAGAAAGATTTGGTTCCGGAGTTCGTGGCTCTCAGGATAAAGCTCTCGCCCCCAGTTCCCGGAATCACGTCGCCTTCGCCGACGACCCTCGTTATCACTCCCGAGACAAGCTCCTTGGTAAAGATTGTGTTTTGCCCGCCCGCCAAGCTTGCGTCAAACCCCGTGTACAGGAGATTCGATCCGCCGTTGTCTGTCGAAAATGCGGGATTCAAAAGGCGCACCTTCGCGCCATTTGGCAGAGTATCCGCAGTGCTCATCAACGCCGAGAGGCTTCCCGGAGTGCCGATAAACTGGCCGTAGTTGGCCGTTCCGCCTGTTACGCCGGCCGCAAAAAACGTGGACCCATTATTCAGGGCCTTCAAGGGAGCGCCGGATAAATTGAAGCCCAAATTGAATGCGCCGCCGGATAGCGGCGTGGATTGCCCTTCGACCGCGACGGCTTGAGGAGTAGCGGTTCCAGTCTGTGTATAGACGCCGCCGCCCCCGTTATTGAATAGCGCGTAGAACGAGACGCTATCGGCAGCGTTATTCTCTTCGATAGCTGAACTGAAAAAATTGCTAAACGTTGCGCCGGTCGTTGCAATGGTGTCCGTCACTCCGGTGGAGTGAATGCGCACGATGGATTGGTTGGCTGCCGTCGTCGTGGCCACAGCGGAACCTTGGTCGCTCAAACCGCTCATCGTGATCGTAGTGCCCGCAACGCCGGCCAATGTCCGGGCAGGGGGCGTTGTGCCCGAATACAGAAACGCGGATTGCGGGGTAACGTTGTCAACGAAAGCGACATTCCCGTTGTTGTTCAAAAACCCTCGCGTCGCGGCGGAAATTGCAAAATTTCCACCGATCGCTACCGGTTTTGCGTCGCCATTGGCCACCACTTTTGTGACGCCAGTCGAGGCGCCGAGGAATAGTCCATTTGCAGTCGTAGTTCCATTAAAGTATTGACCATTAAAAACAACCTGGCCCAGGGCGTTGATTGCTGAAAATCCGCCATTGAAAGTTACGAATGTCGAGCCGGTAATCCCCGGCGGCGTGTCGCCCAGTCCTACGACGCGCACGGGTGTGCCCGCGGCGGGTGCGATATAAAGCGTGTTCTGGTTGGGGACCGTATCCGTCCCATTGAACGGCTCAAACGTCGTCGTGAACGCGACGTCGTTATTGTTGTCCAAGCCGCCGCCTTGGATCGGAAACGCGAGGCTCGGCCCAAACATTTGGCCGCCGGAATTTGCCGCGACCTGGTCCGAGGTCGCGATCGTCGCAAACGTCGCGGTACCGCTATTGTAAAGCAGAATGGCACGATGCGTGCGGCCATCGGCCGGGCTGATATTGTAGGAAACAAAAAATAATAGATTTGCTGATGCGTTCAACCCGCCGAGGTTGAAATTTGTTGCCGTGGCGCCGGAAATCCCCGGTACCGCGTCCCCGAATTGAAGAATTCGAGTGGCCGAAGATGCCGTGTGAACCCGCAGGAACAGTGCCGAGTTGTTCTCGCCGATGAACGCATAATCACCCGCCTGATTCACCACCGAAGCTGCCGGAACGCCAAAATGGTGCGACAGGTTAAGCGGCGTCTGATCGGTGACAATGGCTCCGATGGGAATCGTGCCTTGCGCTCGCAGACCGGCGGAGAAGAGAAACATTCCGCCCAGAACTGCGATAAGCATGTAGGCAATTCGATTTGAAAACTCGTGGCGATGGGCTGGCCGGGCCGAGCGTGAAAGGGGCTGGCTAACGCTCATGCATATTCTCCAGAACTAAATTAACTACTTCAGAAAAATGACTACTTCGTCAATCACTTCCATGCGCTTACGCTTGCCGCCGCGACCGGCCGATTGTGGCGCGCCAGCTCAATCGCGGGCTATGAGTACCAGGATTAGGGTGTCGGTAATTCGGGGACGAAACCCATGGCATTCTACTTCTCAACCTCTTGTTGTCAAGCAAAAGATAGGTTATTAAAGCGATAGAAAAACGAAATCATGGGAGGGGGAAATCGGGGGGTGATCGCAACCGGTTTTTTTCGCGGTCCGGGTCTGCCCGCCGGAAAGAGGCAAATTGATTTTTAATCGGATCGCGGGTCAGATGGCTCTAGAACCTTGCCTCGTCAACGTACCATCTCCCGTTTTTCTTGGCAAAACGCACATAGAAATTGCCGGACTGCGGCGTCGGGCTGCTGCCGCCGATCTGGTAAGTGCCTTCATAGCTCCCGATGGCCGTAGCCAACGCGCCATCGGCCGAAATATTCAGGCTCTGAAGGTGAAAATCGCGCGTGATCGCTTTAGCCGAATCGAACGCTTTTTTATAGGAATTTCGATCGTCTTTTGAGAGCTTGGGCCACAGTTCCCCAAGTTCGGCCACACTTCGATGGGAAAACGCCGCCGATAATTGCTGGAGAGACAGGCTGATCTGCTGGCGATCAAGATTGTCCGCAGGCGCTGTCGAAACGACCGGAGCCTCAGCAGCCTTTGCGGGAGCCGCCGGCTCCGGCGTCTTTGAGGCAGCGGGCGTCACAACAGGAGCAGGCGCGGTTGCGACTGGCGTCGGCTGGACGGCCGGCGCGGCCGGTTGAGCGGCTGCCGCAGGGGGTTGGCTCGGTGGCGGAGGAGCCGGATTATTCATCGCCACCACCGTGCGGTCTTGAGCCGAGGCGGCTGGAGGCGACGTCTGGCTCGAACTTTGCCCAGATCCTTTCTGTCCCGCCGGCGTTTGAACGACGGGAGGGGAGTGGCGCGAGCGGAGGATTCGTGTCGGGAGACCTTTTGGGTAGTCCGGAGGCTGAGTCCTTGATTCCTGCCGAGCTCGCAGTGGGCGGCTGCGACACCGCGAGGGCAACTTCGGACTGCCCCGGCTGAGCGGGAGCGTTCGAAACGGCAGCAGTCGTTGACGTTGGCGTTTCGGGTGTCGATATCGCCGGGCTGTCGCATCTTCAGATAGTAAGTCGCCCCCACCTGCCACGATCACCACCGCCAGAATCGAACAGAGCACCCAGAGCTGGTTTCTTCCAAATTGGCGTCGCCGCAGCAATCGGGGCTGCCGCAGGGGCTTGCCTCGTCACTTCGATCGGCGAAGCAACCGTCTTCCGCGCCTCGGTGGCAGCCCGAAGGCGGCTGGCCGTATCGGTTGGCGGTGAAGATTGAACGGCAGGTTGCTTCCTTGTTCGCGAAATAGGAGGCGGCGGCACGGTCGTGACGGGGGTCGAATCGGATTTATTTCAGTCCCGAGCAGCGTTTCACCATCCGAAATTTCCTTTTCAGCGGGGGAAGAAAGAGCCGATCGATTCTTCCGCGTTTCTTCGTTGATCTCCTCGAGAAGAGTTTTTGCCGAAGCATTTGCGGTGTCGATCTGAAGGACCCTGTCGAACCATTTCATACGCGATTCCGACGTTGCCTGTTTCCATCTTTTGTCGCGCGGCGGACAGCAATTCGATGACTTCCTCGCGCTGCAATCGGCGCCACACCGGTTCCAGGTCGATCAGGACCTCTTCCATGGACTGGTAGCGCTCTTCTACATCTTTTCGCAGCATTAAGTTCAGAACTTCCGCTACATCGTCGGGAGTTCCAGGCGCAACCTCCGAAAGGGGAGGGAGGTCCTGCGTCATGATGTTCAGCATCAAAGTGCCGTAATTTTCAGCGTCAAAGGGGCGTCGATACGCCAGCAATTCGTAAAACAGAATTCCAGCGGCCCACACATCGGAGCGCGCATCGGCTCGGCCGCCTTCGATTTGCTGCGGGGACATGTAACCGAGCGTTCCGATCACCAGACCGGTTTGCGATTTCGAAGTTTCCGCAATTCGGGCGATGCCGAAGTCCACAACTTTCACGGTTCCTTCGGTGGTCACCATCACATTGGCGGGCTTGATGTCGCGATGCACGACGCCTTGTTTGTGAGCGTATGCCAATGCCCGGCAAACGTAGGAAATGTAGCCGATCTTTTGGGATAAGGGCAGCTCCTGGCGATTTTCGATCAGTTTATCCAGGCTTTGGCCGGAGAGATACTCCATCGCGATGTAGGGAGTGTGATCTTCCTCTCCCAATTCATAAATCGTAACAATGTTGGGATGTTGCAAAGCGCCGGCGGAGTGCGCTTCATGATAAAAACGCTCCAGCTGGGAGGAATCCTCCGCCAGGCCCGTCGTAATGGTCTTGAGGGCGACCAACCGCCCAATGAGCGGGTCGCGAGCCTTATAAACAATGCCCATGGCCCCCTGGCCGACTTTCTCCACGATTTCGAATTTTCCGAGTTTCTTCATCGCCGGTAAGCCAGCAACTCTGATACCTCACACAAATTAGCGGTAAACCGCCTGTATTCCTAGGTATCCGGCACTGACGGCGGGTGTTTTTTACAGAACGGATATTCTCAAAAGGGAAAGCGTGAGTCAATAGTTGCAAAGCCAACTCGCCAACGCGCGTTCAATTCTTTGCCCAGGTTAACGAATCAGTTAAACGAATATTGATTCGCCACCCCGACCTTGCGTCGTTTTCTCTTTCCAGGCATCTATATTGTATGTATAGAGTGTATGTGCAGAACGCAGCAAACACTGCGAGCGTTCGACCGGCGAGTTCATTGGATTTAAATATGCCCGCAAACAACATCGATCCAACCGCAAAGAAGAAATCAATACAATACATGACGTGTATGGAAGTGTGGGGTGGCAGCCAGATTACCACCCGCGAGGTGGAAATGGGCGGACTTAATGCCTGGGTCCACAGCAAGCCGTTCGGAGAAGCACAGAGCGGCGGCGATGTCTACTACGCCTCGAGTTGCGCCACGGGCCGCATCGCGCGCCTGCTGCTGGCCGATGTTGCGGGACATGGCGCATCGGTAGCCACAACGGCCGAGGACCTGCGCACGCTGATGCGGAGATTCGTAAACCGCCTGGACCAGGCGGATTTCGTGAAGGAACTCAACCAGCAGTTTGTCGCGCTTTCGGAGGTCGGAACATTCGCCACAGCGGTGGTTGCTACCTTTTTTGCCCCCACGCAGCGCCTGATCATGTGTAACGCGGGCCACCCACGTCCGCTTTTGTACACGGCCGCCAACAAGGAATGGAATTTTCTGGGGCAGGACGGGACCGCGGAACGCGCTGCTCCAAGCAACATTCCTCTCGGCATCATGGACATTACCGAGTACGACCAGTTCGACGTGCAGTTGGAATCCGGCGACTGCGTTCTCGCCTATACCGACGCATTGATTGAAGCCCGCGACCCCGATGGCGAAATGATCGGTGAGATCGGCTTGCTGAAGATTGTGCGGGAGTTGGGGGACATGGAACCCCAAAAACTCACCGACGCGTTGCTCCTTGAAATCGGAAAGCGATATCCGGAAAATCTGAGTGAAGATGACGTGACCATTCTCGTGGCGCGAGCGAACGGAGAGAAACCCCGGGTTCCGTTTAAGGAAAAACTTTGGGCTCAGCTTCGCATGATCGGTTCGCTGATTCGCGCGATCAATCCGAAGGCCGAACGTCCGCCTCTCCCCGACCTGAACCTTGCAAATCTCGGAGGCGCAATTATTCCCGCGCTGGGCCGCCGCTGGCGCGCTCCCCGTCCGCCGAGACTCCCTCCCGATCGGAGCGCCTGACATTCATGTGCGGCATTTCCGCACTGCCCATTTTCTTTCTGGCCGCTCATCCTGCGAATTCCTAACTTTGAGGTCTTAGTGGCATAGGCTTCCGCCGCTGGGCTTTCGACTTTCGTTGGAGTTGCAAGATTCAAAAACCCACAGGCTGTGCCACTCGGGGCGTGACAACTTGTAGTTTATCCCACAACACTGCTGTGCTATGGTGAACCGGGTTTATCCATGGAAAACAACGACCTCCGATTCGCCGCGCGTGTAATTTCGTTCGGAATCATTTTCGCGATCCTGTATTTCGCCTCCAGCGTTATCATGACGCTGATGCTCGGCGGCCTGCTTTCGTATTTTCTCGACCCGGTCGTCGAATTCCTCGAACGATGGCGCGTTCCGCGGCCGCTCGGCGCGCTCATTGTTCTTCTGGCGGTCACGTCGTTGTTCGGCGGGCTGGGTTTTCTGGTGGCTAACCGCACCGACCAGTTCGCGGCAGCGTGGCCGCGTTACAGCTCCATGCTTCGCCAAGCCAGATCCGCTGTAAACAGCAAGCTGACCACGATTGAGAATCAAGTGGACGAAACTCCGCCGGCGGGAGAGAACGCGCATCCGCCCTCTGGAATTGCCGGTGGCCAGTCCATTACAGACTTTTTGATTGCTGGCGTGGGTTCGCTGTATTCGATTTTGCTGGTCGCGGCTTTTCTTCCGTTCCTGGTATTTTTCATGCTCGCCGCCAAGCCGCAGATCTGGAAAGCCACGATGGAATTATTCCATATCAGCAAGCGGACGCGCGTGAAAGAGGCGCTCGATCAGGTCAGTTCCATGCTTCGCGGTTATTTAGTCGGCAATGCGCTGGTGGCGTTGATTCTGATGGTTGCCAGTTGGGGTTTTTTTCTGATGATCCATCTGGACTATCCCTTTCTCGCGGGTGTTACTTCAGGCCTGCTCAATCTGGTACCGTATCTCGGCGCCGTCCTCTCCTGGCTGCCTCCTTTCTTGATCGGCTTGACGAAGTGGAATACGGTGGGCCCTTTCGTGGGCATCGCGGCGACACTTTTTGTCCTCCACCTGATTGGATTTAACGTGCTTATGCCCGCCATTGTCGGCCGGCGCGTCCATTTGAACCCGCTCGCCGTCACAATCGCTCTGTTAATTTGGGGATGGCTCTGGGGCACCATCGGGCTGATCCTTGCAATCCCGATCACTGCGACTCTGAAAGTCGTCTGCGACCACGTCGATGGTTGGGAGCCTGTTGGAAGATGGCTTGGCGCGTAACATGAACGAAAGCCCCGGAGTCTCAGAGAAAATCATGAAGAAAATTCTGGTTGCCGATGACGACCGCGAAACCCGTCATCTGCTGAGCGGCATTCTTGAAACCGCTGGTTTTGAAGTGGCCACAGTGGAGGATGGCGACTCCGCGCTGACCCGGTTGCTTAGCGAAGAATTCGATTTGCTTTTGACCGGTGTGTGGATGGCCGGAATGAACGGCTTGGAACTTCTGGCGCGTCTTAAGGATGAACCCAAACGTCCCCGTACCGTCGTGATGACGTCCGAGAACACTCCGGAAGTCATGATGCAGGCCGTGCGCCAGCAGGCCTATCACTATTTAAATAAGCCCATCGATCCGAATACCGTGGTTAATCTGATCAAGGAGGCGCTTTCCACCAAGCCAACCTCCTCGCCGATTGAAGTCGTCTCCGCAGTCCCGCACTGGATTGAATTACTGGTCCCGTGCGAACTGGCGGCGGTTTCCGAGATCGCCGGATTCATGTCTCAGCTCAAATCCGGGTTGTCCGACAAGGAGAGCGAACATGTGGGCTTCGCGTTCCGCGAATTGCTCACCAATGCGATTGAATGGGGCGGAAAGCTTGACCCCAATCAGAAAGTCCGAATCGCCTGTTTGAAAACCCCTCACATGCTCCTGTATCGAATTGAAGATCCAGGCACAGGTTTTCGTTTCGAGGACCTGAGCCATGCGGCCATCGGAAACCCCGAAGACGATCCGTTTCGTCATGGTGAAATTCGCCAGGAGAAGGGAATGCGTCCCGGCGGTTTCGGTATCGTGATGGTGCGGGACCTGGTGGACGAACTGCTTTACAATGAAGTACACAACGAAGTGGTGTTAATCAAGTATTTAAATCCCCCCGCTGAAAAAAAGTCATGAACCGCTGACACGTGGCTGGCGCGGGAAACATGCTTTCTGCCGGAAGAATCGTTTGTTGACCGCGCGGGATAGCGGTTTTCGGAAAATTTTGGTGGACGTGGCCGGGATCGAACCGGCGGCCTCATCGTTGCGAACGATGCGCTCTCCCAGCTGAGCTACACGCCCACCGAACTTGTGAGATTTTAGCAGGGCGCGGCGAAGAATCCAAACACACAGCCGCATAATTTTAAAGAGTTTGAGTTTTGCCGGACTTATCGCGCTTGCTGGTCCGTACCGCCGGAGCGCTGCGCGATAATCTTCTTGGCGTTTTCGTACAGCGCCCGAGCCTGCGGCAGGGTTTCCACGGCCTTCTGAAGCTGCGCGTCGTCTTCCAGATCGACCTTGTAGCCCTCGGTCAACCCGAACACGGAGATGAACGTCTCCTTCTTGATTTCGCGCTTGATCCAGGGAAGATTCTCGGCGATGTCGGCGTCGGTGTACTTGATCTTCTGCTTGTCGAGATACGTCGTAAACGTCTTCATTACATTTTCGTCGGCGGTGAAATCCTTGGTCACTTCAGGTTTCATTCCGAGGAAATATGTGGTGAACTCGCCGACGCCGCCAGGATACGCGAAGAAAACGTTGCGCCTCAGGAGCATTTCCTGGAATGGATCAAGCTTGTTGGGCGTGCTCAGCACATCCGGAGTGATGCCCCCGCCGCCGGTCACCTGGCGCCCGCTGTCGGTCAGCTTGACTTCGGTAGGAGGCGGATTCTTGTGATTGTAGAGATAATCGTACAGGGAAGTGTCCTTATAGTCGCGTTGTATCAATCGTCCGCTCGGCGTGTAGTAGCGGGCTGTTGTCAGCGCCAGGCCCGTATTTTCGCTCAGGCCGGAAACGGTTTGCACAAGACCCTTGCCGAAACTCTGCTCGCCGACCACCAGTCCGCGGTCGTGATCCTGAATTGCGCCAGTGACAATTTCCGACGCCGACGCGGAGCCGCCGTTGACGATGACCACCAGCGGCACATTCACGCCGCGGTTGCCTCGGACCGCATAGTAACGGCGTTCCTGCGAAGACCGCCCGTGGTGCGAGACGATCAATTGATTTTTATCCAGGAACATGTCGGAGACGGCTACGGCTTCATTCAGCAAGCCGCCCGGATTCCCTCGAAGATCGAGAATCAGCCCATCGAGTTTCGTCGCGTCCAGGTCCTTCAGCGCCGCAGCCAGTTCCGGCTCGGTCGTTTCGTTGAATCCGGAGAGCTTCACATATCCGATTCCCGGCTTGAGCAGAAACGCAAGATCGACGGAATGTTTTGGAATTTCATCGCGCGTGACCGTGAAACTTAAATTTTCTTTTTCTCCCACGCGCTTCATGCTGATGTGGACGACAGTCCCTTTCGGGCCCTTCAACATGTCTGCCACTTCCGAACTGCTGAGCCCTTCCGCGGATTTCCCGTCGACGGCTACAATCACATCGCCCGGACGAATCCCGGCTCGAAACGCCGGCGCGCCCGGCATCGGCGCAAGCACGTAGGTAAAATTGTCGCGAGGAACGATCGTCATGCCCACGCCGTAGTAGCGGCCGCGCTGATCTTCGCGCAGACTCGCATAAGCTCGCGGGTCAAAGAAACTCGAGTGCGGGTCGAGCACGCGCAACATGCCCGGGATGGCTCCGGAATAAATGGCGTGATCGGGATCTACTGGCGTGGCGTAATTGTTTTGAACCACGGAAAGGACGCGGGTGAACGATTTCACCGAATCTTGCAGGCTATTTACATCGGAGGAAGTGGCCCGGACGGAGGGGCCGTAAATACCGCCCAGCACAGCGGATACCACCAACACGCCTATGACCAGTAGCGCTCCACGCCTCTCACCCTGCATCTTGTCCTCGCTTTCCAAACTGCGCAACAAATTAGCATTTAGTATAGCACAGGAGACGCAGGGAGGCCGGGAGCACTTATTTGCGACAGGTTTCCAACGGCCCGTTGTCTGAGGATGCTGCCTGAAAATTGACACCCCATCGGGTGTCCACTATGATTCATTCAGCACGCAACGTCAGTGAGCGCATGCTGTAAGTAATGGCGGTTCTGTGTTTTGGGTCCGAACCGCATTCCTTTCAGTTTTCGAATCCAGAGGCATACACGACCGTCAATGTTGAGCTTACCCCATCTGATTGTCCTTTTCGTCGTGGCCCTGGTGATTTTCGGTCCGGAAAAGTTACCGGAACTGGCACGGAAACTCGGCAAAATCACGGCCGATTTCCGCAAAATGACGAATGATTTCAAGTACGCGCTGGAAGACGAAGTCCGCGAACTCGAGCGCCAGACTCGCATCCGCGAAGCGGAAATTGCCTCGGCTGTAAAAGCGGCTCAGCAGCCGCCGGCTCCTCCCGAAGGCACCGTCGGACGGATACTGCCGCCCGCGGAACCTGCTGCCACGGACCAGAGTCACTCTCCTGAACATACTGATCCTGACTCCGCGCAGGCTGCGGCGCAGGAAGCCGTGACCGCACCCCAAGAGAAAACTCCCGATGACCACAACACCGCCTGAGCCCATCGCACCGGCTGCTGATCTCGAAGCGGGCGGAAAGATGTCCTTTTTCGAGCACCTGGTCGATCTGCGCAAACGCCTGATCAATTCGGCAATTGCCATCGCTCTTGGCGCGTTCGTCGGTGTGGGCGTCTCCCAAAAACTGCTCGGGTTCATTTCCCGCCCGATGCAGGAAGCCCTGCGCAAGCACAATCTGTCCGACAAGCTTTACTACACCAGCCCGGCGGGGATGATCAACATCATCATCACGTTCGGTATCTACCTGGGCGTGGTTCTGGCGGCGCCGTTCGTGCTGTATCAGGTGTGGCTGTTTATCGCGCCCGGGCTTTACAAGCATGAGCGCAAGGCCATTGCGGGCTTTCTTTTTTCGACGGTATTTTTATTTCTCGCCGGGATCTCGTTCGGTTACTTCATCATGCTGCCGTACATGCTGGATTTTCTGACGAGCTTTCAGGGACCCTTCCAGCCGCTGATCAGCATCAACGAATATTTCGATTTTATTTTTATCGTGCTGCTCGGACTCGGCGTGATATTTGAATTGCCGGTCCTGATTTTCTTTCTGGCATTGTTCAATATTGTGACGCCTAAATTCCTTTGGAAGAATCTGCGGTACGCGATACTGATCATCGCCGTTGTGGCCGCAATCATTACACCCACGCCGGACGCCACAACGATGCTGGTCTTCATGACCCCGATGATCGGACTCTACTTTTTGGGAATCGGCGTCGCCGCGCTCGTCGTTCGAAATAAAGCCAAGCGAGCCGCGGTTTCGGGATAGGGGGCGGGATGAAGATGCATCGTCTAAAAACGAGCCTTGCTCTCGCGGTCGGCGCGGCGCTGTGTCTGGTCGCCTGCGGGCAATCTTCGCCAACTTCCGGCGCGCCTTCGGGAGGGCCGGGAAGCTCGCCGCAGGCGGCGACTTTCCCCGCCGCTCCCCCGGCGGAAACGACGGGCGGTTTTGACGGCGCTCGCGCGTACAAGCACGTGGAACAACTCGTCGCGGTCGGCCCGCACTCGGCCGGCTCCGAAGCGATTCATCGCGCGCAGGCCTATATTATCTCGCAGCTTAAGAGCGATGGATGCGTCGTGGAGGAGCAGGATTTTCACGCGCCTTCGACGCCCGTGGGCGACGTGGCCATGAAGAATATTGTCGCGAAAATTCCTTCCTCAAATCCCAATATTATTTTGCTCGGCTCTCACTACGATACCAAACGCATCGACAATTTTGTCGGCGCCGATGACGCCGGATCGAGCAGCGCCGTTTTGCTGGAACTCGCCCGTCTTCTGTGCGCCCGGAAGAATCCCGATACCATATGGCTGGCCTTTTTTGACGGCGAGGAAGCTTTCAATTTTAACTGGGCCGATCCGGACAATACCTACGGCAGCCGCCAGATGGCCGCGAGCCTGTCGCTTTCCGGCGATCTGCCTCACGTGAAGGCAATGATACTCGTGGACATGGTGGGGCCCTACAAGCCGGTGTACAAGCGGGAGTCTTACTCTACGCCGTGGCTGACCGACATTATCTGGTCCACCGCCGCGAGGCTTGGATACGGCAACGTGTTTGTCAAAGACACGACCACGATAGAAGACGACCATCAATCGTTTTTGGCTCGCGGCATTCCATCGGTGGATATCATCGACCTGGAAGTCCCTTTCTGGCATACCACGGGCGACACACTCGATAAGGTCGATCCCCGCACTCTTGCGATTACAGGTCACGTCCTCATGGAATCGCTCCCCGAAATTGAGAAGCGGGTTAAGTAGAACAGGCTTCAGCCTGTTTGCTTCTGAATTTCGATGGAGTTGCCGGAATTCAAAAGACCACAGGCTGAAGCCTGTGCCGCTAAAACCGCAGCAAACTCCGTTTCATTGACACCAGTCCCAGAATCACGCTGCAATAAAAAATCCAGTTCACCAGAAACATAATCGCATACCCGGCATAGGTGTTGAAGCTGTGCAGGATAAACGTTTGCGTCCAATTGGCGATCACGACGCCCGGCAAGCCGAAGACGCCCAGCCAGATTCCGGGAGTCGAGTGAAGCCCGGCGGAGCGCGCAATCAGAAAGAGAGCGACAGTCCATCCGACGGCAAGAATGAAAGCAGAGAGGACCAGTTTCAAGCGATTCCCTCGAGCGACCCCCTCAAGCGAAGGCCGCAAAACGCAGCCAAACTTTCCGAAACACTCGAACGTAATTTCACCATACCCGAATCGGAATCGCAAACGGCAACCGGCGGTCCGGCGCGTTTGAATTCTTCGACCATCGCGTAACTGTGTTACATTTTTCTCTCGCGGGAAAACGACGGGAATGAAAAAAATCATCGTGCGCTCGACAAATGGAAGCTACGACATCTTGTGCGGCCGGGGTGCGCTCGCAAAGTTGCCGCGCGTGATTTCCAGTGTTGGAAAAGCCAGTGCCCTGTTCGTGATTTCGTCGCCGCGCGTGTGGCGCTATTGCGGGGCGCAGGTCGAGAACGCCCTTGGCGGGTCCTATCGGGCGAAAATCCTGATGGATGACGGCGAGGCAAAGAAGAATCTCTCGACGGTCGAAAAAACCTCCCGCGAACTGGTTCGTGCGGGCGCGGATCGCCGCGCGCTCATCGTCGCGGTTGGTGGAGGAGTCGTTGGGGACGTCGCGGGTTACGTTGCAGCAAGTTACGCGCGCGGAATCGGCCTGCTACACATTCCCACAACGGTGGTCGCGCAGGTCGATAGCGCGATTGGCGGCAAAACCGGCGTCAATCTTCCGGAAGGGAAGAACCTGGTCGGCGCATTTTACCCAGGCAAAGCGGTGCTCGCCGATCCGGAGCTCCTGGACACCCTTCCGCCGCGCGAATTCCGATCGGGGATTTATGAAATCATCAAGTACGGCGTGATCGGAGACACACGCCTGTTTCGATTTCTTGAAAAGAATATGGAAGCGCTTCTTCGGCGCGATGGCGCGGCCGTCGATTTTGCGATCGAGCGGTCGGTCGCGCAGAAAGCGCGGGTGGTTTCCGAAGACGAACACGAATCCGGCTTGCGCGAGATTCTGAATTTTGGCCACACCTTTGCGCACGCTCTCGAAAGCGCGACCCGCTACCGGAAATACCTGCACGGCGAAGCCGTTGGATGGGGAATGATCGCCGCGTCCAGGCTGGCGCTGGCGAACGGAATGTTTTCAGAGCGCGATGCGAATCGCGTCTTCGATCTGACCGCCGCCGTGGGACCGTTGCCGGCTTGGCCTGCCGTTCCTCCCGCGCGCCTCGTTGAAGCCATGCAAGCCGACAAGAAAACGCGCGCCGGGCGGCTTCGTTTTGTGCTGCCGGAAGGGATCGGCAAAGTCTGCTGCGGAGTGGAGCCCGCCCCCGAATTGTTATTGCAAGCTCTGCGCGAATGCGCGTCCAGGGAAATGCAGTCGCGGCTCGAAACAGGACGATGCCGATGACGCTCGGCTCACAGCCCGGGTTGCCCGGAACACGTCCCGAAGGCGTAAGCAATGAAGCCGAGGCTGCGGCTCACGTGCGCGAAATGTTTGGACGCATCGCTCCCCGCTATGACCTTTTGAATCATCTGCTTTCGCTGGATATCGACAAGGTCTGGCGGCGGCGCGTAGCGAAACGATTTTCGAAAACGCTTCGCGATCCGAACGCGCGTGTCCTCGATCTGTGCTGCGGCACGGGCGACCTCGCGTTTGCGTTTCGCACAGCCTCGCCTCGGGGAGCGGAAATCATCGGCTCGGATTTCGTCCCGGAAATGCTGGTTCGCGCGCGGGCGAAGGCTGCGGCTTCCGGCGCGAAAGTGGAATTTGTGGAAGCAGACGCGCTAGCGTTGCCGTTTGCCGAAGCCAGCTTCGACCTGGTTTCCTGCGCGTTTGGGTTCCGCAACCTGGCGAATTACGAGCGCGGCCTGCTGGAAATTCTTCGCGTATTGAAGCCCGGCGGAGCCGTCGCGATTCTGGAATTTTCCGAGCCTCGCGGAAAAATATTCGGGGCGCTCTACCGCTTTTATTTCAGGCATGTCCTCCCGCGACTGGGCGGCTGGATTTCGGGGAACTCCACGGCTTATTCGTACCTGCCCAGCTCCGTCAGGAAATTCCCATCGCCGGAGCAGCTTCAATCGCAAATTGAAATGGTTGGCTTTGTCGGTGCAAATTTCAAAAGATGGACGGGCGGAATAGTAACGCTGCATGCGGGGACGAAATCTTAGCCGCAAAGCCCCCGGCCAAGGCTTCCGCAGGATGCAGAAAAACGGACAGAATCGCCATTTCGATATTGCCTCAGGGACCTCGAAATGGGGCTTTAGGGACTTGCCACGCAGCCCGCTCCAGCGGGCCCCAGCCGATTCTGACCCAAATCCCGGCGACAGCATGATTTCGCAAGACTCAGCCGGAAAACGGGCAGCTACGCCAGCCGGACTCTCAACGGGCCCTCCTCCAGCCGCTCTTGACACCCGCTCTTAGCACCTTGAATGGACCGATTGTCTATGTTAATTTCACACGGCAACATTTCGTGCTTTTAGTTGCAGCACAAGACTTTAGCTGTGAGCAAGAAGCGAGGTTCAACACTTTGTCGGCAGAGTTGTTAAAAATTTCCCCTGTAGCGCCCGATCTCAAAGCCATACGTTACGCGGCGCAATTCATAAAGCGCGGCGAGCTTGTCGCCATTCCCACGGATACTTTTTATGGAATCGCCTGCGACCCATTCAATTTAATGGCGGTCGACCAGATTTATCGCGTCAAGGGACGTCCCGAAACGCGCGCCCTGCCTATTCTGGTCAATAAAGTGGCCCAAGCGCTGACGCTTGCACGGGACGTTCCTTATTCTTTTCATAAACTCGCCGCTAAATTCTGGCCTGGCCCGCTGACAATTCTGGTGGAGGCCTCGACAGGTGTTCCGCTAAAAGTAACCGCACACACGGGAAACGTGGCAATCCGCTGGCCGAATTCCCCCATCGTCAATGCGCTCATTGAACTGGTCGATGGCCCAATCACCGGCACGAGCGGAAATATCTCCGGCCAGCCTGCCTGCGCCAGCGCCATCGAATTGCTCGAGCAGATGGGAGACCGCCTGCCTCTCATTATCGATGCTGGCGAAACTCCCGGGAACCTGGCGTCCACAATTGTGAAGCTCGATGGCGATGAATGGACAATCATGCGCGAAGGCGTAATTTCCGAAGAGGCGGTCCGTGCCGCCCTGGCGGACGATATCGAGGTTTAAGTAGCACAGTCTTCAGCCTGTGTTGATTTAAAGTTCACCCATGAACAAGTTAAACCCCACAGGCTGAAGCCTGTGCAACCAAACTCTTAGCCCTACTGCGCCTCGATGTTACAAAGAAAATCATAGTCCCCCGTGGCAGAGAGCTGCAGATTTGTAATCCGCTTCCGGTGAACCGCGACGTTGTCCATGAACCATAGACTCACGTAGGGCAAATCCTCCGCCACGATTTTCTGTATCGCCCCGAACATTTCACGCCGCTTGGTAACATCGCTCTCCACGCGCGCCCGATCGAGCAGCGCGTCCAGCGCCGGATTCCGATAGTGGCCGCGATTGGCCCCCGCCGGCGGCATTTTCTTCGAATTGAAAACAAAATCGAAAAATTCAGGATCGCTATTTACGCCAATCCACCGCAGGGTGTACAACTCAAAACTTCCTTTTGTGGCATCCGCATAAAACGTCGCGAACTCCAGCGGGCGCAATTCAAGATCGATTCCCACCTTGCGCCATTGCTCCCGCAGCACGGCCCCGAGCAGCCGGGAAGATTCCTCCGTCGTCGTTTTCAGAGTAAGTTTCAGGCGAACCCCCTCCAGTGCGGCCTGCCGAGTGTAGCCCGCGGCGTCCAGAAGCCTTTCCGCGCGCGCGGGGTCGTAGCCGTAGTGAGCGATCCCCGCCTGATACGCCCAGCTATTGGCGGGAAGCGGTCCATCCGCCAATTGCGCCTGTCCCCCCAGCAGGTAGCGGACAATTTCTTCGCGATCGGTCGCATAAGCCAGCGCCTGGCGCACGCCCAGGTTCGCCAGTGCAGGACTGCTGAAATTTAATCCCAGATAGACGTATGAAGTTCCGGGTCGCTCGGCTATATCGATCGACGGGTCGGAACGCAGAACCTTGATCATATCCGGCGTCAGCGAATTTTCTTCCAGATCGGCCGTGCCTTTGCGCAATTCCAGTCCTCGTACCACAGCTTCCGGAACAATGTGAAATTGCACTCGTGAAATCTTCGGAGGCGTCCTGAAGTAGGCCTCATTCCGCTCCAGCACCACGAAATCGTCCTGCTTCGCGCTCACAAATCGGAAAGGGCCTGTGCCGATCGGTTGGCCGTCAAAGTCGGCGCCTGCTCCGGATGGCACGATACCGATTGCAGGCCGCGAAATGTCCAGCAAAAATCCAGCATACGGTTCGTTCAAATGAAAAATGACGGTGGCCGGATCGGGCGTTTCAATGGACTTGATGGGCACGTACGACCCGTGTTTCGGAGAAATTACGGTTCCATCCAGAATCGATTCAAATGTGTATTTTACATCGCTGGACGTTAATAATTTGCCGTTGTGAAATTTTATTCCAGGCTTCAAATGAAAGACATACGTCAACGGGTCCGGCATTTCCCATTTGTCAGCCAGATCGCCCCGGGGCGTTCGCCGATCGTCCAATTCAACCAGGCTGTCAAAAATCAGGCTGTCCATCCGCTCCGAAACTGCGTCCGTCCCAATTCGCGGATCGAGATTCGTCGGTGAGGACTCAATGACAAAATTCACGACTCCCGGTTCGGTGCGGACAGTTCGAGAGCAACTTGTGAGGGAAAGCGCGATGAGGAAGAAAAGAGAAGTAAAGGATGTTGGGGAAGCAAAGGATGTTAATGAAGTGAAGGAAATAACAACTTCCCAAGCACCACGCCAGGTTGAAAGTTCCGATCCTCCAAATCCTAAACTCACTTCACTTCCGCTGCTTCCTTTACATCCTCTAACGCCCGGCATAACACACCTTACCGAGGACAACCGCCCTCCGCGCTCCGGTCGCTCCTGGCGCATTGGCCGGCCGCTTACGCAGAGTGTTATAAGCGAGCACCGCAAACGCAAAAGCTTCCTTCGCCTCTCCCGAGACGCCAAACTCGGACGAATCCCGAATCCGCACGCCCTTCAAGCCGGCCTCAATTTGCGCCATCAGCAGAGGGTTGCGCGCGCCGCCCCCGGAAATAATTAACTCCGTAATTTTTGTTCGGGGAAAAATAAAGCGATGAAAAGCATCCACGATCGAGAGCGACGTCAAAATCGTCGCCGTACGAACGACATCTTCCGGCCGCGCGCCGCGCGCCTCGCGATGCGCCAGCAGGGAACGCACATAATTCTCGCCATACTGTTCGCGTCCCGCCGTCTTGGGAGGGGTCCTGGTAAAATAGCGGTCGCGCAATAAGAGTTGCAGCAAATCCGGCAGCAATTCTCCGCGCCTGGCCATCCCTGCGTTTCGATCGAATTTTCTTCGTCCGTTTGTGAAATTTTGCACCAGCGCGTCGATCGCCATGTTTCCAGGTCCCGTATCGAATGCAAAAACGTCTTCCATCCTCGCATCCGCCGGAATCGCAGTGACATTCGCAATGCCGCCGATATTCAGCGCCGCGCGTCCGATTTTCTTGTCTCCGTATACCATGTAATCGACGAACGGCACCAGCGGCGCTCCTTGCCCGCCCGCCGCCATGTCCGCCGGACGAAAATCGCCCACCGTTGTGATGCCCGTGCGTATTGCGATCACCGACGGGTCGCCGATCTGCATCGTGGAGGCCACGCGCCGCCCGCAAAACGGGGAAGCCGCTCCCTGATGAAACACGGTTTGCCCGTGCGACCCGATCGCCTGAATTCGCTTCGGGGACACTCGAAACTTCCCGCATGCGGCAAGGGCCGCTTCCGCAAATATTTCTCCCAGTAAAAAATTAAGCTGGCTGATTTCACCCGTCGTGACGTCGCGTCCCTCGCCCAATTCTAAAATCTTCTCCCGTACGGACGCGGGGAAGGGAAACGCCGCGAAATTCTCGAGTGTCGCGGCACGATCCGAACATCGCACCAGCGCCACATCAATCCCGTCCGCCGAAGTTCCGGACATGATCCCGAGCGCCAGCGAATCTTTCTTTGAAGTTTGTTTCATAGAATCTGCTTCTTCAATTCCGCCAGCAGATTCAGCGCTTCCAGCGGTTTTAAATTGTCGAGGTCCGCATCGCGCAGCGATTCCAGCACGCGACGGTCCAGGGCAGTAAACAGCGCCTGCTGCTCCGGCGCGGGTTCTCCCGAGGCATCCGTTCCCGGCGTAAGCTTTTCGCTCAACTGATGCTCGGACTGCTCATGTCGCTCGAGAACTTCCCGCGCGCGCGAAATCACCGATGGTGGCAACCCCGCCATTCGGGCAACTTCAATTCCATAGCTTTTATCCGCGCTCCCGGTTTCCACCCTCTTCAAAAAAACTATCCCCGTGGAAGTTTCCCGCGCCGATACGTGCACGTTCTTGATGCCGGGAAGCAAGTCCGCCAACTCGGTCAATTCGTGATAATGCGTCGCGAACAAGGTCCGCGATTTCGTCTCGGCGGAAAGATGCTCCACGACAGCCCAGGCAATCGAAAGTCCATCGAACGTTGCTGTCCCGCGCCCCACTTCATCCAGAAGCACCAGGCTCGACGGCGTCGCCGTATTCAGAATTGCCGCGACCTCGGTCATTTCCACCAGAAACGTCGATCGCCCCCGCGCCAGATTGTCCGCGGCTCCAATGCGCGTAAAAATCCTGTCGCTCACTGGCATCCTCGCCTGGGTCGCCGGAACAAACGATCCCATCTGCGCCATCAGGACAATCAACGCAGCCTGCCGCAAATACGTCGATTTTCCACCCATGTTCGGCCCGGTGATCAGCAGGATCTGCTGCCCCGAATCGTCCAAATATAAATCGTTGGGCACGAACCGCTCGCCTTTTTGCTCCAGCAATTGTTCAATCACCGGATGCCGGCCCGCCAGGATCATGATCTGGCGGTCGTCCCCGAATTCAGGCCGCACATAATTCCGCGAAGCCGCGAGCCGCGCAAAATTTCCCAGAACATCGAGCTGCGACACCGCCGACGCGGTCCGTCGAAGCCGCGCGGCCTGCTCCCCAATCCACAATCGCAGTTCCACAAACAGCCGTCGCTCGATTTCCGCGATCCGTTCGTCCGCATCCAGCACTTTCCGTTCGTATTCATGCAATTCGGGAGTCGTGTAACGTTCCGCGTTCACCAGCGTCTGCTTGCGCTCAAAATCAGCGGGCACAAGGTGCACGTTCGGCTTGGTCACTTCGATGTAATACCCAAAAATCTGATTGAAGCGAATTTTCAGCGAACCGATCCCGGTCCGTTTCCTTTCGCGTTCTTCCATCGTGGCGATAATTTGCTTGCTGTGTTGCGAAAGATCGCGCAGTTCGTCCAATTCCGCGTCATATCCCCGCCGGATCACGCCCGGATCGGAAGCCACCGCGGGAGGATCGTCGGCGATCGCCGCCTCAATTCGCTCGCGCACATCCGCCAGTTCATCCATCTGGTCATGCAGCCGGGTAAGCCGCTCCGACCGGCAGTTCGCCAGATATTTCCGCAGCAAAGGAATCCGCGTGAGCGATTGCCGCAGCCCCGTCAGATCGCGAGGAGAAGCGACCCCCAGCGTCACACGCCCTGCCAAGCGCTCCAGATCCTGCACCCCGGCAAGATTGTGCCGGATTTCTTCGCGCAGCACCGTATGCGTCTTCAATTCCTCGACGGCGTCGAGCCGCGCCGCGATCTCCTGGCGATTTACCTGCGGTCGCAATATCCATTGCCGCAACAGCCGCGCACCCATCCCCGTCGTCGTTTCGTCCAGCGCCGAAAGCAATGTGGGAGAACTTCCGCGTCCCACATCCTCTGAAAAAATAGGCGCCACGAGCTCCAGATTGCGAACGGTCACCGTGTCCAGCACCAGTGCGTCCGCCTGCTCGTAGTACCGCACGCGGTCCATGTGCCCCAGCGCGGCGTCGAAATGATTCCCGTTTTCCGGCCCGCGCGCCGAAGTTTCGCGCAGGTAATGCACCATTGCCCCGGCCGCAGAGACGGCTTGCGGATGCCCGCCAAGCCCGAACCCATCGAGTGTCGCTACTCCGAACTGTTCGCGTAGCATCCGCTCCGCGTAGTCCGACCGAAACGCCCACTCGTCGATCCGCGTCTCCACCCCCTCGCGCATTTCCGGACGCGCCCCGGGAGAATGCCCCGCACCCTCCCCATCGTTTCCACTCGAACTAAATAGTCCGGCTTGCCGGGGGATCAGAATCTCGCGCGGTTTAAGCCGGTGCAATTCATCGCGTAATTTCTCGTCCGCGTCGTCCCCGGAAAATTCCGTCACCATGAACTCGCCCGTGGTCACGTCCGCGTAGGCAAGCCCCACTGGAGTGCCCGCCGCCCCGCGCGACATGGCGGCCAGATAATTATTTTCTTTCGGTTCAAGGACGTTCAGGCTGGTCGCCGTTCCCGGCGTGATGACGCGCACCACTTCGCGACGCACAAGCTTCTTTCCCGGCCCCGGCTGCTCCATCTGATCGCACACCGCAATTTTGTATCCGGCCCGCAGCAGCCGCGCGATATACCCTTCGGCGGCATGATAGGGAACTCCGCACATCGGCACCGGTTCGCCCTTCTCGCGGTTGCGCGAAGTCAGTGTGATTTGCAGTTCGCGCGAGGCGGCAATCGCGTCCTCATAAAATAGTTCATAGAAATCGCCCAGGCGAAACAGCACCAGCGCGTGCGGAAATCTCGTCTTGATGCCCTGATACTGCCGCATTAGCGGAGTGGTTGCTTCACTCATGTATTCTTGGAGAGCCGCGCATACCGAGACCCGACGGCTGCATAAAGTTTATACCCTGTAGCCTTTGTCTCTGTCGAGCGCGTGTATCGCCCGCTAATTTGACCAAAGGTTTTATTGGCACAGGCTTCAGCCTGTTGGGGTTCGATTTTTCCCAGGCGCCCACAGGCCGAACAATTTATACGGAAACCGATACGCTACCGACATTTCGATTTCCATTTCCTCTAAAAATCACCTAAAAATTTCCGGTGCGCGCCCTTCTCCTCACCATATAATTGCTATCCATGCGGCGCCCTATTTCTTCTCCGGAAATCGAAATCAAGCTGCGGGTCCCGGACGCCTCCGCATTCCGCCGGCTGCTGAAGCGGATCAATGCCCGGGAAATTATCCCACGCACTTATGAATCCAACACGCTCTACGATACGCCTCGAAACGGTCTGCGGCGTCGCGGGCAACTGATCCGCGTTCGCATCGAAGAGCCGGCCTCGGGGCGAAAGAGGGGCCGGAAAGAGAGTAACTCGTCCGCGATCCTCACTTATAAAGGTCCATCCCGGAAATCGGCTGTCGCGAAAGCGGACAGGCGCTTCAAGATCAGAGAAGAAGCGGAGATCGCTTTCACCGGGGGAGAACGGATCGTCAGAATCCTCGAAGCCCTCGGACTTCAACCCGCGTTCCAATATGAAAAATTCCGCACAACCTATCAGTTGCCCGGCCTTCCGAATGTAAAAGTCGAGCTCGACGAAACCCCTGTCGGCCTGTTTCTGGAGCTCGAAGGCGCCAAATCCGCCATTGACCGTGCCGCCCGGTCGCTGGGCTACTCCAAAAGCGACTACCTCACGAAAAGTTACGGGACACTCTACATCGCGGATTGCCGGCGCCGCGGAGTGAAACCGACCAACATGCTCTTCCAATCGTCAAAAAAGATTCGTTGAACCGCACTCTTTCCTTGACAAACATTTCAACACCGTTTACCTAGTGAGATGGAGTTTTTTGCGTCTCTATGAGCGAATCAGAAAAGCAAGACCCTTTTCCCCGCTGGAATCGTGGATTGGTTTGGCCTTTCACCGGCTGCCTGGAAACCGGTATCCGGTCCACCGTCCCCAGTGTTGAGAATGGGCACAGGAACGGCCCCGGGTAGTCCTGAATTTTTCCTTCTCCCCGCGGCCGGGCGACACCCTGGACGCGGGTTTCCAGCCTTGGATCCCCCCGCGAAAAAAAGTGAACCGAAGGGCTTAGCCCTTCGAATGCCGGACACCGTCTGACCTGCCGAAAGGAGGCGAAATGCTGTACGCAACGGATTTATTGGGCGCTGAAACCTACGATCGCGACGGACATTTCGTCGGTCATGTCACGGAAATGTTCATCGAGCCGGCCGATCAGCCCAATCGTGTGGCCCGCGTCCTTCTCGGACGAGGGAAGTTCCTTCCCCTGGTCGCTCGTTATGACAACCTTGCATTTGTCGCCCCCGGCGTTATCCGCCTGAATGTCGAAGAAAAGGAACTTGAACACTACCATGCGAATGAAGGCTGGCTGGCCCTCCGCAAAGACCTGCTCGACCAGCAGATCATCGATACCAGCGGCCGCAAAGTGGTCCGCGTAAACGATATCGATCTCTCCGAGCACCGCATGAATGGCACCGTCGAGTTGCGTGTCACTCAGGTGGATGTCGGCCTTACCGGAGCCGCCCGGCGCCTGTTTCACGGCGTCGCTTCTCCCCGCTTGATCCGGGGTCTGGCCACGAAACTCCCCACCCGGGCCATCCCCTGGGAATTCGTGAACCTGATCGAGCCGGACCCGCTGCGTCGCGTAAAACTCCGCATCACGCATCAGAAACTCGAGCGCATGCATCCGGCGGATCTAGCCGACATCATGGAAGAACTGTCGCCTCTCGAGCGCCAATCCATCATCGCGTCTCTCGATGAAGAGACCGCCGCCGAGGCCCTCGCGGAACTCGACAAGCGCCTCACCACCGAAATTGTCGAAAGACTGGACCCGGAAAAAGCGGCTGACATCCTGGAAGAAATGGATCCCGACCAGGCCGCCGACGTCATCGCCGGACTGACCCCGGAAAGCTCGCGCGACGTGCTCCGCGAGATGCCCGGTGAAGAAGCCCGCGAAGTCCGGGAATTGTTGAAGTTTGACGAAAATTCCGCCGGCGGCATGATGAATACCGATTTCATCTATGTCGGCGAGAAGGCCACGCGCGACGAAGTCATCGCCTGGATCCATGAAAAAGACGTGGATCTCGAGCGCCTGGATACAGTATTCCTGATCGATGCGGAGGCAAAATTTTCCGGAGCCGTCGCCCTCGGCCGTCTCTTATTCGCGCCCTCCGATGAACGCATGGAAGCGCTGAAAGCCGAACCCTTGCTTTCCGTGCCTCCAGACGCCGGACAGAAGGAAGTGTTTGAGCTTTTCGATAAATACAATCTACATAGTTTGGCCGTGGTCGATCATCTCGGCCACCCGATGGGCGCCATCGAAGTGGATGATATTGTGACGCGCCTGCGGCATCGCTAACGACAAGGAAAGGTCTAACCAGTGGCAGTCGTCGACGAACCCGAAGAAGAGCCGCAGGCGCCTGAAAATCCCGCGCCCGTAACCCGCTGGAAACTCGTTCCCGGCTGGGTCGAACCCTGGCGCGCCCGCGCATCGGACTGGGGCAAGCGCACGCGTTTCTGGCGGCGCAGGCTTCTGCTGTTTCTTGCCGTTGTCGGCCCGGGCGTCATTACATCCAATGTCGACAACGATGCCGGCGGAATTTCCGTGTACTCGCAGTCCGGCGCCATGTATGGCTACGCCCTGTTGTGGTCGCTGATCCCCATGACGATCGCGCTGTATGTCACCGAGGAGATTTGCGCCCGCATGGGCGTCGTCACCGGCAAGGGCCTTTCGGATCTGATTCGCGAGGAGTTCGGATTTCGACCCACGTTCTTTCTGATCCTGGCCGGCTTGGTTGTGGATATGGGAAACGTTTGCGCGGAGTTCGCGGGCGTCGCCTCCGCCATGCAGATCTTCCACATCTCAAAATATATTTCCGTGCCGCTCGCCGCCCTGGCCGTCTGGCTCCTCGTACTTCGTGGAACGTACCGGCAAGTTGAAAAAATATTCCTCGCGGCTTGCGTTCTCTATCTTTCCTACATCGCGTCAGCGCTCCTGGCAAAACCCGATTGGCTGCAGGCGGCTCGCAACACTGTGATTCCAACTTTGCACATGGACGGCGGCTATCTCCTGATGCTGACCGCCTTGATCGGAACCACGATTGCCCCCTGGCAATTCTTTTATCTGCAAGCGAGCTTCGTGGAAAAACGGGTCGCCGCCCGCCAGTACAAGCAGGCGCGCGCCGACGTGCTCATCGGCAGCGTGAGCTGCATGGTCATCGTCTTCTTTATCATTGTGTGTACGGGCGCCACGTTATTTGTTTCCGGGCATCACGTCATCAACGACGCGGGAGACGCCGCGCAAGCCCTGGTTCCGCTGGCGGGGAAATGGGCCGGAATGCTTTTCGCCTTCGGCCTGCTGAACGCGTCCCTGTTTGCGGCGTCGATCCTCCCGTTATCCACTGCCCACGTGATCTGCGAAGGCATGGGGTTTGAGGCGGGAATCGATCACAAATTCAACGATGCTCCAATCTTTTACAGCTTGTACACAGGAATGATCGTCGTTGGAGCCGCGGTGATCCTGATCCCACGCGCTCCTCTTCAGAAAATCCTCATTCTTTCTCAGGTAGGCAATGGCATCTGGCTGCCCGTGGTCCTGATTTTCATGCTCCTCCTGGTGAATCGTCGCGATCTGATGGGCGACCATGTCAATACACCCACCTTCAACGTAGTCGCCTGGGTCACCGTGATCGCTGTCATCCTTCTGACTCTGGTCCTGGTCTATGTGACGCTCTTCCACTCCGGCGGCGTGCCCGGCATCGGATAGTCCCGCATCCCGCGCATTGTGCTCCGACGCTGCGCTCCCTGGAATGTTAAAAAACGATTACCTCCCGTTCACATCGCGCAAACATTGTTCACATATGCTCCTGAAATCCTCCGGACCCGGTGCGCCGTCCTGCACACCCCTGCACACCAGTGATCCAGGACGGGCAAACATTTTGTTCGAAATGGTTTCACTATGAAGAAGATCAGATTCCTGGGCGTAGCCGCTTTGATTTGCTTTTTTCCCCTGTTGCCCGCGTTTGCGAAAAATAAAACTCCGGAAATCTGCCCACGCCCGCCTGCCGGGAGCGACGTTTCCGAACCGGAGGATTTACGCAGTCAGAACGGAATTCTGAAAGTGGATTTCAAGTTCTTGCGATCGGTCGATGCCCAGGGCCGAATCCGCTACTGTTACATTTACAAGGACGGCGCCCAGGCGCCTACCCTTCGTCTGAAACCGGGCGACGTTCTCGTTATGAATCTTAAGAATGACATTGCCGTTCCCCAATTTTCGAAACTCAACGCGCACGCTCGATCTCTCCAAGTCCCCGCTTCCCCCATGGACATGAAAATGGACGATTCCTGCGCCAACGGCTCGATGACGGCCTTATCCACGAATCTCCATTTTCACGGCATGGAGATTCCTCCGGTTTGTCATCAGGACGACGTCCTCCACACGGCGATCGATCCTTCGGCCCCTCCCTATGAATATCGCTTCCACGTTTCCGCGGATCAGCCGCCGGGTTTGTACTGGTATCATCCGCATCTTCACGGATTCACGACAGCCCAGGTTCTTGGCGGAGCTTCCGGCGCCCTGATTGTCGAGGGAGTTGAAAGGGAGAACCGGAATTTGGCCGGCCTTCCCGAGCGCGTAATCGTGATTCGCGATCAGGAATTGGTCAATCCCAATGCAGTCCCATCGAAATCGACAGTGGAAGTCCCCGTCCTGAAGGACGCCGAAGGCGATATTCTGAACATGAATACGGGTTCAGGAAAGCCGGCGAAAGACCTTTCCGTCAATTTTATTCCCGTCCCCTATCCGGATTATCCCCCCGCAGTCATCGCGATCAAACCGGGGCAGCGGCAACTCTGGCGTGTCCTGAACGCCTCGGCCATCACCTATGTGGATTTGCAGATCCTTCAAAACGGCTCGCCTCTCCCCATGGGCGTCATATCCTTTGACGGAGTCCCGATCGACAAGAATGCAATGGCCGGCAACAGGATTCTCTGGGAGAGTCACTACCTGCTTCCTCCCGCCGGCAGAATCGAATTCATATTCAAGGGCCCCGTGGAAGGAACCCGAGCGCGCCTGGTCACGCGCAGCGTCGATACCGGACCGTCCGGCGAAAATGATCCGTTGCGTCCCCTGGCTGATATCCTCTCCCGCTCCGACGCCCCGGAATTGCATTCAACCTTATCGGCCACTCCAGAACCGGCGCTTCCGCACAATTCGAATTGGCTCGGAAACGTGAAGCCGGTGCGCGAGAGGAAATTGTATTTTTCAGAAAAACCCTCCAACCCGAATAATCCGGCCAGCCCCACGGTATTCATGCTCACCGTCGAAGGACAGCAGCCGGCGCCTTACGATCCTCGATCGACGGCGCCCAATATTATCGTGCAGCAGGGGGACGTCGAGGACTGGACCATCGAAAACCGCACGCAGGAACTCCATGCCTTTCATATTCATCAGACGCATTTCATTCTCGAGAAATGGAATGGCGTCCCCATCGACGAACCGTATCTGCGCGACACCGTGAATGTGGCCTATTGGGACGGGCGCAGTCCCATCTTTCCCAGTGTCCGGCTGCGCATGGACTTTCGAGATCCCAACATGATCGGCACGTTCGTCTACCACTGTCACCTTCTCGATCATGAGGACGGCGGCATGATGGGAACGATTCAAGTGATCCCATCCCCGCCCGGCAAATAACCTCCCGCAAAATTCTTTCGCCTTAAAATGTTTTCCACCGCGAATGACAAATATTACCGGGCGGACGTCCTCATTTTTTATGGGTCGTTCATCGGGGATTCATCTGGCGCGGGTATTTATGCAGCGCGCGCTTGTGAACCGTGTCCCCGGGTCGCACGTCCGCTGCGGTTGGCGAAGTATTCGCTCCGCGCAGTCCGAGGCCCAGATTCTCAAAAATCCCGACAAGGAGAGTTCATGAATTCGAAGTGTACTCGTGCGTTTGCAAGTCTGTTGACCGCCCTCAGCTTGATGATCACCGCGCCAGGCAGCCTCTGGGCGCAGCCGAACGATTCCGACGATTTCCCGACGACCACGCCGATCAAACACGTCGTCGTCATTTATCAGGAAAACATTTCGTTCGACCACTACTTTGCAACCTACCCCTATGCGACCAATCCCGCAGGGTTGCCGGAGTTCCATGCCAAGGATGACACGCCGACCGTAAACAACCTGCTCACATCCGGATTGCTCACCAACAACCCGAACTCCGTCCAGCCGTTCCTTCTCGCTGGCCCGACGCAGTCCAACACTTGCGACCAGAATCACAACTACCTGAACGAACAGGAAGCCGTCCACCAGGGTCTTGGCGATAACTACGTAGCCGCAGTTGGCAGCGGCAACAGCGGACTGCAAACCGCTTCTACTCTTTGGTCAGGCACTGGCCCCGCGCCTGCCATCACGGTTGGCGCCCCACTGCTTCCAGGTCAATATAATAAGAACGTCGTGACTGGCGGTAACTCAACCACCGGCCCGTTTTCCTATTCCGGCTATTGCTACGACGCGGGAAAAGGCAAAGGCATCACGATGGGTTATTACGATGGCAACACCGTCACGGCGTTCTGGAATTACGCACAGAACTTTGCCATGAGCGATAATTCCTGGAGCACATCTTTTGGCCCATCCACCCCGGGAGCGTTGAACCTCATTGCCGGAACGACCGCAGCCGCAACCATGGTGCCGAAGCGCCCCAATGGAACCAACTCCAGTGCTTCGGGAAACCTCTGGGGTGGCCAAACGGCTACGACCGGCACTGCATTCGTGGGGGCCGTTATTGGCGATCCCCGGCCGGCGTATGACGATTGCGTGGCTTCCAACGGCCAGTTGTTTAACACCAACCAAATATCGCTGACCGGGAAAAACGTGGGCGATTTGCTGGGCGATGCTGCCAATCCGGGCAAGGGCATCACGTGGGGCTGGTTCATGGGTGGATTCGGCCCGACGGTACCCTACAATCCTCCGACAACTCCCTTAGCCGTCTGCGGATCGGCTGGCACCGGCACATACAGCTTCGGCGGCGTGCCGGTTCCTGACAACTTCAGCACGATTGGCGATTACATTCCCCACCATCAGCCGTTCGAATACTTCGTGTCCACGTCCAATCCGCACCACCTCCCGCCGACCAGCACAGCCATGATCGGCAAGCAGGATCAGGCCAACCATCAGTACGATATCTCAGCTTTCTTTACCGCTTTGAAGGCAGGACACCTGCCCGCCGTGAGCTTCCTTAAGGCTCCCGCCTGGGCCGATGGTCACCCGGGCTATTCCGATCCTCTCGATGAGCAAACCTTCGTCGTGAACACGATCAACGCGATCATGGCTAGCGATGAATGGAAGGAAACGGCCATCATCATCGCCTATGACGATTCCGACGGCTGGTACGATCACACGATGGATCCTGTCGTGAATCAGTCCGGCGTCGCCAATGACTTCGACGATGCTCTGTCCGGCCAGACGGCCAACACTTCCGGCGTCGGCCCCGCGTTGGCTGGCCGTTGCGGAACCACACCCACAACCGGAGTGTTCGCCAATATCTCCGGCCTCTGCGGCTACGGACAACGCCAGCCTTTGCTGGTGATTTCGCCCTGGGCCAAGGCAAACTACGTCGACCACAGCATCACCGACCAGTCCTCCATCCTCCGTTTTATCGAGGACAATTGGAGCCTCGGCCAGCTTGGCGGAACCTCGAATGACTTCAAAGCCGGAACCCTCAACAACATGTTCGACTTTGACGACAAAGACCATGACGGAAACTGGAGCCGCGCGAAAGATGAACTCCATCACCGCTCGTTGTTCCTGAACCCGTCCACTGGAGAGCCTGTTCACTTCGATCACGATGGCCGATAGAGCCGTCGGCGCCTGAGGATTTTTCCTCTGCGCACGGCGATTCATTACTCAAAATAAATGCCCGCTCCGGACCGATCCGGAGCGGGCATTTTCTTCCTGTCCTGCCCTCACCGGCCCTCTCGATTATCCTTTCGATTAACTACAGGGAAACATCACTCACGGCGTGTTGCACCACGTGTTCCTGTATGTTAGTTTTTCAACGCGTTGAATATTCAGCCCTCAATTCGCCTCGATCGATTCGCGGGAAGACTCGCGTGAACGTACCGGAATTCCTTACACCTTCGGGAAGGGAAGAGGAACGCCTGCTCGGCGAACTGGATGCCGACCGTCTCCCGCAGCACATCGCCGTGATCATGGATGGCAATGGCCGCTGGGCGCGCAAACGCCACCTCCCCAGAATCGCCGGACATCGCGCCGGCGTGCGTTCCGCCCGCACTATTATTGAAACCTGTGCGCGCCTCAAGATTCCCGCTCTGACCCTCTATGCTTTTTCGATGGAGAACTGGCGCCGCCCGAAAACTGAAATCGATTTCCTGATGCGTCTGCTGCGGGAATATCTGCGCAAGGAACTTCCCGTCATTCATAAAAATAATATCCGTCTGCTGGTCATCGGCCGCGCCGACCAGTTGCCCGACGCGGTTCGCGCCGATATCGAGCGGGGCATGGAGCAAACGGCGGGGAATTCCGGCATGCAGCTCGCCGTTGCCCTCAATTACGGCGGCCGCGCCGAGTTGGTGGATGCCTTCAATCGCATTCTCGACCGCGTTCGCGACAGCGGCCTCCCGAATGCCCACATCGACGAGGAAACCATCTCGCAGAATCTCTACACGGCGGGATTGCCCGATCCCGATCTGCTCATTCGCACCAGCGGCGAAATGCGCGTCAGCAATTTTCTGCTCTGGCAAATCGCCTATGCTGAAATTTACGTCACTGAAACGCTTTGGCCCGATTTCACTCGCGCCCAGTTATACGAAGCGCTCTTCGATTTCCAGAAGCGCGAGCGCCGCTACGGCGGTCTTTCCGATGCGCGTCGCCGGGTCACCGCCTGACCGTCGCGGTCCGATTCCTCTTCGAGCATCCAATCGAATTCGAACGATCGGTGGAAACGGTGCAAATAATTAAAGGAGCGCAATGAGTTCCGGAACACGACTTCGCATCCTGACCGCTTCGGCCCTGATCCCTCTCGTCGTCGCAGGAATCTGGTGGGGACCCACCTGGCTGCTCGCCGGCCTTGCCGCTATCGTCGCCATTCTCGCCCTCCTGGAATTCCTGGCGCTGGGAGAACAGTTGGGCTTTAAGGCCTACCGCCTGTGGACCTGTCTTGCCTCGCTTGGTATTTTCGCGCAGCAATGGTTTGCCTCTCGGGCGGCAAGTATTGCCAGGCTTGGAGATTTGCTCTACCAGGCCGGCGCTCCGCGAATCAATCTGGAATTTGTCCTGTTCATTTTTGTCCTCGGCGCCGCTGTCATTATTCTTGCAAGCCGTCGCCCGGTCCAGGAAGTTCTCCCTTCGTTTTGCATCAGCGCAGCGGGCCTTGTTGTTATCGTTCTTCCGTTCAGCGCGGTCGTCCGCCTGCATGGAGTCGACGTCTCCGGACCCAAGCTTTTGCTTTTCACCGTGGTCCTGGTCTGGGTGGGCGACACCGCAGCCTATTTTGCCGGGCGCGGCCTGGGACGATGGAAAATGTCGCCCCATGTGAGCCCCAACAAAACATGGGAAGGCGCCATCGCCAATATTCTCGGAGCCCTTCTTGTAGGTGCTCTATTCGGCTATTGGACCAGAATTCAACCTGCGCATATGCTGGCCATGGCCGCCCTCGGCTCGGTTGCCGGGCAGGTCGGCGACCTCCTCGAATCTGCTTTCAAACGCAGCGCGGGCGTAAAGGATTCAGGAACCATGCTTCCCGGACATGGCGGCATGCTCGACCGAATCGACGCTTTGATACTGGCGGCTCCCGCAGTCTGGTATTATTTCCAGTGGGTCGTTCAGAAAAAGCTTTGAAGCGTTCAGGCGTCTGATCGTTCCAGTGAAAACCTTGAAAATATTCCTGGAAGCAATCGTGGAGCAACCTCTTTGAAACAGATCGCGATTCTGGGTTCGACGGGATCCATCGGCAAGCAAACCCTCGCCGTCGTGGATGCGATGCCCGAGCGGTTCGGTGTGGTCGCGCTGGCGGCCGGCAGCAATATCGAGGAGTTGGCTGGCCAGGTTCTGCGGTATCGCCCGGAGCTTGTTTCGGTCGCCGACGCTTCGCTGGCTTCCGTTCTCTCCAACCGTCTGCAATCGGCGGGCCTTGCCAAGTTGCCGGAGATTCAGTGGGGCGCGGCGGGCCTGCTGACTGTCGCCACGCATCCTTCTGCAGCCGTCCTGGTCTCCGCCGCCGTCGGCGTGGTTGGTCTGGAAGCGACTTACGCCGCCGTCAAAGCAGGGAAGCAGGTCGCGCTCTCGAACAAGGAAGTTCTGGTTGCCGCCGGTGAAATCGTCATGGCCGCTGCGCGCACGGCGAATGTCGAATTGTTACCGGTCGACAGCGAACACAACGCAATTCATCAATGCCTCCGTGCCGGTCGACCAGGTGAAGTCAAGCGTCTCGTCCTCACCGCCTCCGGCGGCCCATTTCGCAAAACGCCGCTTGCGCAAATGGCCTCAGCCACGGTCGAGCAAGCCCTGGCCCATCCAAACTGGGTCATGGGCCGCAGAATCACGATTGACTCCGCAACGCTGGTCAACAAAGGCTTCGAAGTTATTGAAGCCCATTGGCTTTTCGACATGCGCCCCGACCAAATCGATGTTGTCATCCACCCCCAGTCCACGATTCATTCCATGGTCGAATATGTGGACGGGTCCATTCTTGCGCAACTCGGCCCTACGGACATGCGCATGCCAATTCAATATGCGCTAACCTACCCGGAGCGGGCTGCATCTAACGGTGTAGCCCTCGATTGGGGGAATCTGCGCCGCCTCGATTTCGAAAAGGTCTCCACGCGGCGTTTTCCCTGTCTCCGCCTGGCTCAGGAGGCTTTGCGAAAGATGGGCGCTTATCCATGCGCCTTCAATGCGGCGGATGAAATCGCCGTCGAAGCGTTTCTCGATCGCAGGATGCCGTTTTCCGGTATCGCCGAGGTCATCGAGCGTGTCTTGTCCCGGACTCCTCGAATCAAGTTGACTGCGATTGCGGATGTCCTCGCAGCCGATTCCGAGGCGCGGCGTATCGCCCGCGAGGAAGTTGGAAAATTGGCCGCCCATACAGCCGTTGCATAAGGAAGGCGATTTTGCCGGGGGCCGTCTAAGTTTGAGCAAGGACGTAGCAGGCATTTACGGGGCGCGACGCGAGCGATCACTGCTGCGAACCGCCGGGAGAGAATAGAGTGCCGGATTTTCTAATCACAATACTTGCAGTCAGCGTCGTCCTCGGAATCATGGTCCTTGTCCATGAATGGGGACATTTCGTCGTCGCAAAAGCCTTTGGAGTTCGCGTCGAGGTTTTCTCCATCGGCTTTGGAACCCGTCTCTGGGGCACGAAGCGCGGCGACACCGATTACCGCATCAGCGCCCTTCCTCTGGGCGGTTACGTGAAAATGGCCGGCGATAATCCTCTCGAAGAACGTAAGGGCGATCCGGATGAATTTCTCTCCAAGCCCAGGTGGCAACGTGTATTCATCGCCTTAGCCGGTCCGGCCATGAACATTGTGCTGTCGGTCATCTTGTTCGCCGGAATCTATATGTACGGCAGTAAACAGCCTGCCTATCTCGACAGGCCTATGGTCGTGGCCGGTGTCATCGCCAACTCGACGGCCCAGAAAGCGGGCCTCGAAGCGGGAGATCGTGTAATCAAGGCCAACGATATCGCCAACCCAACCTGGGATCAGGCGCAACTCCAGCTACGATCCACCCTGCCCGGGCATCCTCTTGCCGTGCTAGTGGACCGCAACGGCCAGCAAGTCTCCCTTTCCGTTCCCTGGGGCACTTCCATGGAAGACATGTTCGGCTACCCCGCGGACCGCCTCATGATCGGTTCCGTTTCTTCGGGTATGCCCGCCGAGCGGAGCGGTTTGAAAGAAGGCGACGAAGTCCTGAAAGTGGACGGCAAGGATCTGATCAGCCCCATCGAATTCCCGCCCATCGTTCAGGAATCTCAAGGTAAACCTTTAAATCTGGAAATCCAGCGTGGTGACCGCAAACTTCAAGTAGAGGTTCATCCCCAGCAGGTCGGCGTGACAAATGGAGTTGCGCACTGGCAAATTGGCATCGGTATTCAGGGTGGGGAACTGGTCGAGCGCCGCTTGTCTTTCTTCCCGGCGATTGTCGAATCCGCCGAAACCAACATGCTAATGGCCCGTCAGGTCGCCTTTGTCGTCGTCGAGCTCTTCCGTGGCAACATTTCCTTGAAGCAACTCGAAGGCCCGCTCGGCATCGCGCGTGAATCCGGACGCGCCGCAAAAGCCGGTGCCGCAGAATTGTTCTCTCTCATGGGGATGATCGGCATCAACCTCGCCGTCCTGAACCTGCTTCCCATCCCTCCCCTCGATGGCGGACACATTTTGATGCTATTCATCGAAGGAACCATCCGCCGCGACCTGAGTATCCGCGTCAAGGAGCGTTTCGTGACGGTGAGCATGGTCTTCCTGTTGCTGGTCTTCGCCATCGTTATGTACAACGACGTTTTGCGCCTGATCCCGCATCATTAAAAAGGCGGATCGGCCCGGGCAACCCTCGGTGTCCCGCAGAATGGTCGCACATGGGAAATAGTTTGCGAATGAGGGTGCCGCACTCTTGCGGTTTCACAAGTGTGCGGGTTTAGACGCAAATCTTGTTCGGATTTCGCCTGCCGATCTCACGAATGAACTCTTCTCACTGAGCTCCAACAGCGTTAAAATAAACCCTGGAGCAATATCCTTAATCGATCCCCGATGCCCACCACACCACATCGAGTCTCCTCCGGCGAACGAATCAATGCCCATGCCCGCCCCGGCCGCCTGAAAGCCGCTCTTCAAAAGCACGGTGTCCGCCTCACCCGCCAGCGAAAAATCCTGATCGAAGTCATGGACAACGCCGAGACCCACCTCGACGTCGGGACAATTCTCGAACGGGCCCAAAAACTCGATCCCCGCGTTCACCGTGTCACCGTTTATCGCACCATGGACATGCTCAAGCGGAACGGCTTGATCGATGAGCTCGACCTGCTTCACCTTCGCGGCGATCAGCATTTTTATGAAAGCCACGGCCCTCGCGACCACATCCACGTTGCCTGCCTGAAATGCGGAAATGTCCGCGAATTCGAATCTCCTCTCTACGAAAAATTGAAAAAACAGATCGCCAAGGATTGCGGCATTGAAATCACAATCGCCCGCACCGAAGTCGGCGGCACCTGCGAAAATTGCCGAAAGTAATCCTGGGAATTGAAGTTATTTTTTTTGAACCAGGTTTTGAAGGTGCTTTTAAGCTTGGTCTTGAACTTGGTTTTGAATTTGGTTTGGAATTGGGTGCCGCATCCTTGCGGGTTTACAAGGGGGTGGGTTTAGATTTCAGTTTCCGCGAAAAGTAAAACCCATAATACAAAAACCTCACCCGCGTGAAGTCTTCTCAGGCACCCCGCCCGCCTCGAAATATTCCTGCGCCGCCGCAATATCGAGGGTGATCTGCGCCCGCAGTTCCTCCGGCCCTGAAAACTTCCGCTCATCGCGAATCCGGGTGTGGAATCGAACTTCGATCGCCCCGCCGGAAAGCGGCCTGTCGAACCCGAAAAGATGGCTCTCCACCGTAATGCCCACTCCATCGAAGGTCGGGCGCGTTCCCACATTGGTTACTGATAGATAAATACTC
The DNA here is from genome assembly GCA_963788335.1 of Terriglobia bacterium. Taxonomy (GTDB): domain Bacteria; phylum Acidobacteriota; class Terriglobia; order Acidiferrales; family UBA7541; genus Palsa-360. The sequence goes on along the minus strand of CAWBGM010000018.1, from coordinate 261,107 downwards.
TCGCCGATAACCGTCTCCGTCGCGTAGACTCCCAGCTTCGGCAGCAATTCCTGCTCCGGAACCAGATTCAGGGTCGGAAACAAAATCGTCCGCCCGCGCCCGGCGCCCGGCCGAATTTCCCCGGTCAAGGAAAATGCCCGCCCCAGCAGAGCCAGCGCCTCGGCGACATTCCCGCTGGTAATCGCCCCGCGCACCCCGGTGCTCGATACGACCTGGCCTCCCACTTGTACTGGCGGCACGATCTCCACATCGAATCCCAGTAATTTTCCAGAGTCACTGAGCATCCGCACATCCCCGGCGCCGCGATGCCCGAACCGGAAATTCGCCCCAACCAGAATTGTCCCGGCATGAAGACAATCCATCAGAATCCGTTGAACAAAATCCTCCGCCGAAACCAGGGAGAGTTCGCGGTCAAAATGCAGCACCACCGCCTCATCCAGGCCCAGCCGCTCAAACCCGGTAAGCCGCTGCCCCAGGGTTTGGATCATTTGCGGCGCTTGCTCGGGCCGCAACACGCGCAGCGGATGAGGATTGAAAGTCACCACCACCGAGCGTTGCGCCGTCGCACGGGCGCGTGCCGCAACCGCAGTCAGAATCTTCTGGTGCCCCAGATGCAGCCCGTCAAAATTTCCGACCGTCAGTACGGTTCGGCCGTCCGCGCCAAATTTTGCCCGCCACGCTTCCGGGGAATCGAACACCATGAACGACATTACAAGCGAACCTCGAATTGGAGTCCGTCATACGCAAGAGCGACATTAGGGTATCCCGCTTGGATTAAACGCGCATCCGTTTCCGCATGCGGCAATTCATGCGCGATGTGCGTGAACCACGCGCGGCGCGGCTGAAGTTCCCGTATTATCCCGAGGGCCTGCTCAACCGTCTGATGCATGGGATGCGGCTCATCCCTCAAGGCATCCAGCATTAAATCGTCCAACCCCTGCAACAGCGCCTTGGAAGATTCCGGGATCTCGCTAAAATCGGTAAGATAAGCCGCCGCCCCAAACCGGAATCCAAGCACCCCGATATTTCCGTGAAGCAGTGGGATCGGAACGATCCGCGTTCCAATCACATCGAATGGCCCATCGATCGGGTGCAGGGTCACCTGCGGGATGGTGCTTACCGCGAGTTCCGGCTTAAACACATACGCGAACGCCTGCTTCAACGTGACAAATGTCTCCGGAGACGCATACACCGGCATTGCCGATTTCTGCCGCAGATTGAATGGCCGAATGTCGTCAAACCCCAGGATGTGGTCCGCGTGAGCGTGTGTAAACAAAACAGCGTCCAGCCGATCCAGCCCCACACGCAGCGCTTGAGACCGAAAATCCGGCGTCGTGTCGATCACTCCGGTTTGTCCATCATGTGCCAGCAGTATGGAAGGCCGCATCCGGTTGTCGCGCGGGTCGGTGGACCTGCACACCCGGCAATGACAGGTCAGGGAAGGGACTCCCATGGATGTGCCGGAACCTAGCACGGTAAGTTTGAGGACGGTATTGGATGTCGCTGGCAGGGCAGACTCTCAGATCGTCGTCAAGGGCGGGTCTTGACTTTCTCTTGCATCGCTGCGGCCGCTGCGGCTTTGGTCATCTCCATAAATGCCAGCTTCAGGTTCCCGAGGACGTCAAGCAGCAAAGTGTCTTCCTCCGGCGCCAGGTGCCCGATCGTTTTTTCACGCAATACATCCAGCATATCAATCATCTCTCGTGCGCCCTCGAGATCGAGCATGGGCTGACCGGTTCGAGGATCGGCATATCCTCCCAGCATCATCGCCGCGTTCTGCCCGAGCGAGCGGATCAGATTTTCAAACACCGGTGAACGCTTCGGTGAATCCGCCGCAGGCGCAGGAGCGCTCGCCTCCGGCATTGCGGCGCTTGCCGCAGGCACTCCCGGCCCGGCGGACGCGGTGGACAATGGCGCGCTGCGCGGAGCCGGAGCCGCGGCAGCGACAGCCGCAGCCGCCTCATGCTCGCGGTCCTGCTGCTCGGCCACTTCCTTGCGAAGTTCACCATCCGGCGTGAACAGCCGGCGATCGACAACCTTAAAACTCTCGTCTTGTTTGGACTCGGACAACGGTTTCTCCCTCAGGCATACAACAATCCATCACAATGAATACAGAGTTTAGCACCGCCACACTCGCGTGAACAAGACCCCAGTCGTTCGTAGTCACTCACGAACCGGCCAACATACGCAAATCATCAAGATGCCCCCCAGTGGCACAGGAAAGCCTGTGCCACTAAAACCTCGCCCAAACGGCGGCTTAGCACCTACTGGCAATCAGCCTAGCTGAGTCACTCGCGTATTTTTTCTGCCCATGCAGCATTCGCAAGCTTTACGTCCATCGCATCCCTCTGTCGACCACTTGCCCCTTGTGAAATATTCCCGTGTGTTTTAGAGTTTTTCCGTACCTCAGGAGCTGACCATCCACCGTGCCTCCCAGCAAATTGAAACGCAAATTAAAAAAGAAAGCAAAACGTCGGGCATTTTCGGGCCACACAAAGAATATGCCTACGAATATGCCTGTGAAAATGTCTGCGCGCCGACATCGTCCCGCAAAACAAAAAGTCGCCGGGACACTGTCTCGCCCGCCCGTCGGACAGCTTTTCGAAGAATTAGTCGCCGTTCAGGCCCGTCTCCGCGCTCCGGGAGGTTGTCCCTGGGATCGCGAGCAGACCCATTCATCGCTAAAAACCTATCTGATCGAGGAAGCCTATGAAACCCTCGACGCCCTCGAAAATGGCGAATCCAGGGAGTTTGCCGAGGAACTTGGCGATCTCCTACTCCAGATTCTATTCCACGCCGATCTGGCCCTCGAAGCGGGCACATTTAACCTCGGCGACGTGATCGTCGGCATTCGCGACAAGATGATCCGAAGGCATCCCCACGTTTTCGGCAACGTAAAGGCCGAAACCTCCAGCGAAGTTCTAAAAAACTGGGCGCAACTGAAGGCCCAGGAGAAAAAATCCGCCTCAACTGCTTCCTCCGAAGCAAAACCTTTGCCTCCTTCCGCTCTGGATGGGGTGCCACGAAATCTTCCAGCTTTGCTTGAAGCCTATCAACTCACGCGCCGTGCAGCCCAGGTTGGATTTGATTGGGACAAAGTTGAAGGAATAATTGAGAAATTGAACGAGGAGGTATCGGAGCTTCGAGTGGCACTTCAGATTTCGGATCGCCATGGAGTCGAAGAAGAAATTGGCGATCTGCTGTTTGTCGTTGTGAACCTCTCTCGTTTTCTTGGCTTCGATCCTGAAGTGGCGCTTAAACAATCGAATCTAAAATTCAAGTCTCGCTTTCACCTGATGGAGGGTCAGGCGAAACACAACGGTCAGCGTTTGGACGAATTATCAAACGAAGAGCTTGAAGTATTTTGGGAAGATGCAAAGTTGAGGCATAGAGCGTTTTCAGCTAGTGAAAGCAATACATGAATGCTTCGAGAATCGCCGCGAGGAAATCTAGCCGAAGCAAAACATTGGCCCCAAACCTTCGCGACGGCATCCTTGTCCGCCCCTGCCGAGACATTAACGAATTCGAAGCCTGCATCGATGTCGAACGCAAAGTCTGGAGTTCTTCCGATCTGGATATTGTCCCGCTCCCCCTGTTTGTGATTGCCGCTGAAACGGGAGGCCATGTCCTGGGGGCATTTCTGGGCAAGCAGATGGTTGGCTTTACGATGGCGATTGCCGGATGGCGAAATCGCAAGCCATTCCTCCATTCCCATATGACGGCGGTGGTGGATGAGTATCGCGACTGCGGGGTCGGCCGGCGACTCAAGCTTTTTCAAAGGGAAGACGCCCTGGCGCGAGGAATCAGCCTCATCGAATGGACCTTCGATCCCCTCATAACCAAAAACGCGTATTTTAATTTTATGCGCCTCGGCGCCGTTTCTCGCCGTTATCTTCCGAACGCATACGGGATCACCACCAGCCCACTCCACGCCGGGCTTCCTACCGATCGCCTTATCGCGGAATGGCATCTTCGTTCTTCACGCGTTTGCCGCGTCCTGGCGGGGAAGCGCCCGACACCGGTATTTTCGAAGAAAGCGGTTCGCATAGCGATTCCATCGGCGCTGGAACGTCTTAGAGAGACAGACCCGCCCGCGGCTGCCAAAATTCAATCCCGCGCCCGTGTTGAGTTTCAAAATTGGTTCGGTAAAGGCTACGCTGCAACGGCCGTGGCTTCAGCAAAGACTGGCGTGGATTACATCCTCGAACCCTGGAAGGCCTTGTGAAAATTCAAAGTCTCACTCTTCGCGAAATCCGAATGCCCCTGGTCACCCCGTTCGAAACCAGTTTTGGCCGCCTGACCGATCGTCGCATGCTCCTGGTCGAGGCCGATGTCAATGGGGTCTCCGGTTGGGGCGAATCGGTAGCCGGCGAAGGACCATTCTACGCGCCTGAAACCGTAGAGACCGCCTGGCACATCCTTCGCGATTTTATTTGGCCGGCTCTGAAAAACCGTGAAATCCATTCGGCTTCCGAAGTCTGGGAAATGATGGAAGGCATTCGCGGTCACAACATGGCGAAAGGCGCGATTGAATCCGCCATCTGGGACGCTGAAGCGAAGCTTGCCGGTGTCCCGCTTTGGAAGCACATTGGCGGCGTGCGCGATGAGATTTCCTGCGGCGTCTCGATCGGAATTAAAGAAACGGTTGATGAATTGATCGCGACCGTCGAACGGGAACTTGCTGCCGGATACCAGCGAATCAAAATCAAGATCAAGCCGGGTCAGGACATTGAGCCGGTTGAGCAATTGCGCCAGCGATTTCCGCGAATTCGCCTGATGGTCGATGCCAACTCCGCATACCGCCTGGAAGACTGGCCCCACCTGAAGCGACTGGAGGCCTACTACTTAATGATGATCGAGCAGCCTCTCGGTTGGGACGACCTCTACAGCCATGCCGAACTCCAGCGTAAGCTTGAAACCCCGATTTGCCTGGACGAATGTATTCACACATTGGAGCATGCGCGCGCGGCCATCGACCTGCGCGCCTGCCGCATCGTCAATATCAAGCTCGGTCGCGTCGGAGGCTACACCCCCGCGCGCCAAATTCACAATCTTTGCCAGTTAAAGCAGATCCCCGTATGGTGCGGCGGCATGCTGGAATCCGGAATTGGCCGCGCCCACAATATCGCGCTCTCCACGCTGGAAAATTTCTCGCTTCCCGGAGATGTGACGGCGAGCCGTCGCTATTGGATGGAAGACGTGATCGAGCCGGAGGTTGAAGTAACGCCTCAAGGCACGATTCGCGTCCCGAGCGGCCCCGGAATAGGCTACATCCCCCGGCTCGATCGGATTGAAGATGTCACCGCGCGAAAAGAGATCCTCAAGTAGAGGATTGCTGGTATCGTGTGGCGCGGGCGTCTTGCCCGCGGTTTTTGGCGTCGAGAGGAAAATCTGCGGGCAAAATGCCCGCACCACAAACCCCGGTTCTCAACCCTAAGCTAACCGTAAGCAGCGCGCCTCATCTTCGGCCGTTCCCCGACGACCAGCAGCGCGCCCAGCAAAAATCCGCCCACGTGAGCCCACCAGGCTACTCCGCCCTGATCGCCCATTCCCAGTGACATCACCCCACTAAAAAACTGGATGACGAACCAATATCCCAACATTAAAACCGCCGGAATGCGAATTGTGAAAAACAGGAGCAGGGCCGGAATGATCGTCGTCACTCGCGAACTCGGGAACAGGACAATAAACGCCCCCATGATCCCGGAAATTGCGCCGCTGGCGCCGATCGTAGGAACTTTCGATCCCCAATTGACCATCGTATGGACTACGGCCGAACCCACGCCGCATACGAAGTAAAAGATGAAGTATTGAAAGTGGCCCAGAGCCTCCTCCACGCTTCCTCCAAACACCCAGAGGAACAGCATGTTCCCAAGAAGGTGCATCCACCCCCCATGCAGAAACATGCTCGTAAACATCGGCAGGATTGCCTGGGCCAGGTGCGTGCCGTGTTTCGCGAAGAGAAGATGTTCGTGCGAGGGAATCAGGCCAAAGGCATAAACAAACGCCTGGCCCGCCCTGGGGGGCAGGGACAATTCATAGAAGAAAACCAAAACGTTGGCGAGAATGAGCATGATATTGACGACCGCCGTCCGCGTCCGCAAAATATCCACTCGTAAGGGAATCATCCGGCTGTCCTCATGGTTGCCCTGGCCAAAGTCCCGAGTTCACGCAGCTGCTCGCGAGAAAACGCGTCTGGCCTCCTTAATCCGTTCCGGATCAAGTTTTCAATTTCAGGCAGGGGAGCGATTCCGCCTCGCGCGCCAAACCCGAGGCATGCCAGACCGGCCGCGGCGCAACTGAATTCCAGTTGCTCTTGAAGTCCAAGTCCCTTTAATAGAGCAAACGCAAACGAGGCATGGAAAATATCGCCCGCGCCCGTTGTGTCCAAGGGCCGAATCTCGAAAGCGGGGGAATAGTGGAACGCCGACCCGTCCCAGGCCAGAACTCCGTCCTCCCCCAGAGTGGCAGCCGTCAAGCGGGAACCGAACCTCGACGCGATCAAGGGCAGCGACCGGAAGAGGTCGCCCTCACCGCACAGTCTCGAAGGGAATTCGCGCGAGGAAATCACGAAGTCAACATTCTCAAGTAAGGCTTCCACTCCAGGGTACAGGTTATCGAGATCGGCGGTCACAGGAATCCCAGCCTCGCGCGCCCATCGAGCCGCCTGCGCCGCTCCAGCGCAATCGTGACCGTCCACATGGAGAAGGCGGGATTGCACAACCCACTGCTTTCGAATCTCCGGGGGCAGAAGCTCGAGACGGGGATCGCGCTTCCATAAAACGGTGCGCTCGCCCGTGCCCTCATCCACCAGTATAAAGGAGGATTGGCTCTGGCAATCGGGCGCGACAATCCAGTGAGCTTCGACACCGGCATCCGCCATTTCCTTCTGTTGCAGGATGCCGGAAGAATCGTCCCCAATCTTCCCAACATAGCGTGCCCGCAATCCCCATCGGGAACAAGCCACAATCGCGCTGGCAACCTGGCCGCCGGGCAATACGTCGGAGACGCGGAATTCGACCTTGGAGTTATACGCGGGGAAGTGGGGGAGGCGGATGATCGTGTCGGTGGCGTTAAGGCCAACGCCCACGATGTCGGCCAATGGAAGAGCCTCGGTCACCAAGACACTGTACGAAAAAATAGAGCGGACGCAAGTAAAATGAAGTCGAGGGGCGTCCGATAATTTTTCAGTCCGCGGCTTGAAGTAAACATATTTATTTGGACCTCGCAGATTGGATGATTCATGCGACTTGCCCGTCGCCGGAAATGTTTTGGTATAATTTTGCGACCTACTTTCTTGGGCGGAGTGGTTCTTAATTGATTCAAGTCCGCCGGTGTGATAAGTAACAAACTGAAAATTTCGTCGCGCGATTCTGCTTGCGTGTATCTCTCGGTAGGTCGGCGCGCCGACAAATAGGAATGCCGGTCAAGGAGTCGGAAGCGATCGTTCTGCGAAGTTTTCCGCTGGGCGAGGGTGATCGCCTGGTCAGCTTTCTCGACCGACAGTCGGGCCGCCTGAGAGGCGTTGCTCGCGGCGCGAGGCTCACAAAAAGCCGGTTTGGCTCGACGCTCGAATTGCTCTCTTACATCCGCATCTGGTATTTCGAGCGCGAAACGAAGGATCTGGTCCGCATCAATCAATGCGAACTGATTGAATCCTTCCTCGATGTTCAGGCCGACTATCAGGCCGGTATTTGCCTCGCCCTGGTCAGCGAAATCACCGAGGCTGTGCTGGGCGAACGCGAGGCGGCGGACCCGCAATTCCGCCTGATCCTGCTCACTGCCCGCGCGATCCGCTTGCATGGCCCGACCCCTGCGGTGCTTGCTTATTTTTGCCTGTGGACGGCTAGGCTGGGCGGCTGGCTCGGGCCTCTGGACCGCTGTTCGATTTGCGGAAGGATGGTCCAGGACGAGACGGTATATATTTCGCCGGGAAGGCCGGAGCTTTCCTGTTCCGCCTGTCGGATGATTGGAACGAAAGCGATATCGAAAGAAGCGCTTGCGGTAGGCCGGGAAGCACTCTCGGGGACTCTTGATCGTATGTTGAAGGGAAATCCTTCAGTACCCGGATCGAATCGAATCTTAAGTTATGCCTTAGATATTTTGGAGCATCATATGGAAAAGAAATTAAACTCACGAAGCCTTCTGGAAATCGGGGAAAGTGGCGCCGTTGAAAAATAATCGAAAGAATAAGATTAAAAGTGGACCGACATTTCAAAACCTTATTCTTCAGTTGCAAAAGTATTGGGGCGACCGGGGATGCGTGATTCAGCAGCCCTACGACGTCGAAGTGGGCGCTGGAACGATGCACCCGGAAACATTCCTGCGCGTGCTCGGACCTCAGCCCTATCGCGTGGCGTACGTCCAGCCGTCTCGTCGGCCCGCCGACGGCCGTTACGGAGAAAACCCGAACCGGCTGTTTAAGCATCACCAGCTTCAGGTCATATTGAAGCCCTCGCCCCCCGATGTTCAGGACTTATATTTGCAAAGCCTCGCCGCCATCGGTTTGCGCCTGGCCGACCACGATGTTCGTTTCGAGGAGGACAACTGGGAATCGCCCACCCTGGGCGCCTGGGGAATGGGCTGGCAGGTGCTTCTCGACGGGCTTGAAATTACGCAGTTCACTTACTTCCAGCAAAGCGGCGGAATCGACCTCGACCCGGTCTCCGTCGAGCTTACCTATGGGCTTGACCGGATATGCGCCTACCTGCAGGGCGTGGACAGCGTCTATGACATTCTCTGGTCGGATGACCGGACCTATGGCGAAGTAAGGCTGCTCGAGGAGCAGGAATTCTCCGCCTACAACTTTGAATATGCAGACCCGGTGATTACCCGCCAACTGTTTGAGCTGCACGAAAAGGAAGCCCTCGAGTTGCTGATTAAATTCGGCGCTCACATTTCGAACGACCGGCGATTTCCGATCCTGGGCGCGTACGATCATGTCCTGAAATGCTCGCACCTGTTCAACCTGCTCGATTCGCGCGGGGTGATCTCGACCACCGAACGCGCGCAACTCATCGGCAGGGTGCGCCAGTTGGCATGCCGGGTGGCAGCGGACTTTCTGGCGCAGCAACATCAGCATACGGAAGTGGCCAAAAATTCGGAGGCGAGTCGATGAAGCACGCCAATGATTTTCTCTTCGAAATTGGCTGCGAAGAAATCCCGGCCGGCATGCTCCCCGGAGCCGTCCGGGAATTGCAAGTAATACTTGAAAAATATCTAACCGCTTACAATTTGCTCGATGGCCCCCCGGTGGAAACGTTCGGAGCGCCTCGTAGGCTAGTGGCGATGTGCGCGAGTGTTCGATCCAGGCAGCCGGATGAAACGAAAGAATTGACGGGACCTCCGAAGTCGGTTGCGTACGATGTCGAGGGAAAGCCGACGCGGGCCGCCGAAAGCTTTGCACAAAAGGCCGGCATTCCCATAGAAAAACTCTCGGTCGTCATGACGCCGAAGGGCGAATACCTGGCCGCCAAACAACTGATCGAGGGGAGGCCGGCGAAAGAGATTCTGGAAGAGGTCCTTCCGCGCGCCGTTGCGGAGATCACCTGGCCTCGCGGCATGTATTGGACTGGAGCGGAGGGCCTTCGGTTTATCCGGCCGATTCGCTGGGTCGTAGCGCTGCTTGCAGGGAAGGCGTTACGGGTGACGCTGGGCGATGCCAGGGCCGGGAACACGTCGCGCGGGCACCGCTTTATTGGGAAGCAGAAAATCGTATTGAGCGGGACAAGGGATTACATCCAGAAACTAAAGGCCAACTACGTTCTGGTGAATTCGGAGGAGCGGCGAAGGAAGATTGAAGCGGAGCTTGGGAAGCTGACGAGCGGCAAGGGGCTTCACATTCACGAAGACGCGCACCTGATGGAACTGGTGACGGATTTGAATGAATATCCGACCGCCATTTTAGGGGCATTCGATCCGGGATATCTCGAATTGCCGGACGAGATTTTGATTACGGTGATGCGGGATCACCAGAAATACTTTGCGCTGGAAAAAAAAGATGGGACGCTGGCTCCGAATTTTCTGGCCATCATTAATTTGGATAAGGATCGCGCGGGACTGATCCGGGCTGGGCACGAGCGGGTCTTGCGCGCGAGGTTCGCCGACGCGAGGTTCTTTTGGGAGACCGACCAGAAATGTCGGCTCGCCGACAATCTTCCGAAGCTAAACGCCGTCACTTATCAGGCCAAGCTGGGAAGTTATGGCGCGAAAGTCGAACGTGTTCGCGCGGTCTCCAAATGGATCGCAGAGCAATGGGTTGCTGGTGGGATGCCTCACGCCAGTGTCGCAGCTGCAGACCGCGCCGCCGAGCTTGCCAAGTGCGACCTCGTCACGGACATGGTTCGTGAATTCACCGAGCTGCAAGGGATCGTTGGCGGCCTCTATGCAAAATCTCAAGGAGAACCTGAAGATGTTGCCTGGGCGGTTTACGATCAGTACAAGCCCGCCGGTCTGGACGATCCAATTCCGCGCAATCGGACTGGCCAAGCCCTGGCGCTGGCCGACAGGATGGACTCGCTCGTCGGCTGCTTTGCCGTCGGATTGATACCCTCCGGCTCCAGCGATCCCTTCGCGTTGCGACGCGCAGCAATCGGCGTGGTCAAAATTATCATCGAATCGAAACTGCCCGTATCGCTTTCTGCAGTGATTGCGCTCACGGCGCGGACATTGTCCGGTTCCAATCGGAAGATATCTGTCTCCCCGGAACTGGAGAAGAAGGTTCACGAATTCATTCTCGATCGCGCGCGCTTCGTCTTGAGAGAAAGGGAGGGGCTTGCCATCGATGAAATGAACGCGGCATTCGCGGCCGGTGCAGACGATCTTGTTGATGCCGTGCGCCGAATGGAAGCCATTCAGGCAATTCGCAAGACCAAGGACTTTGAACCGCTTGCCGTATCGTTTAAACGGATTCGAAAGATTATCGAGAAGGCCGGACCTGAATCCGGGTGGAAGTTACCGCGTGTCGAATGCCGAATTGCTGACCGAGGACGCGGAACGCGATTTGCATGCGCACGCGGCGACAGTTGCGCGTGAGGTCGAGCAGTACAAGCGGGATGGAAAATACAAGGAGGCCCTGCAAGAGATTTCAGGACTGCGGGCTGACGTAGATCGGTTCTTTGACGATGTCATGGTCATGGCTGAGGATGAGCGAGTCAGAAAAAATCGCCTGACGCTGCTCTCGGAATTGTTGTCGGAGTTCTCGACGATCGCGGATTTTTCAGAAATTGTAACGGTAGAGGAAAAGAAGTAGATGCAAGGTGTTACTTTAACTATCAAATTGTCGGCGCGCCGACGTAGGGTTTCCACGCAATTCAATCTGAGGAGAAGACCATCGTGAAATACGTTTATTCGTACGGAGCAGGCAAGGCGGAAGGCGACGGCTCGATGAAAGAAGTCCTTGGAGGCAAGGGAGCGGGGTTGGCGGAGATGACCCGTATCGGCCTCCCGGTGCCTGCCGGCTTCACCATTTCCACCGAATGCTGCGACTATTATTTGAACCATGACCACAGCTACCCGAAGTCGCTTGCCGCGGAAGTGAAGCAACACGTGAAGCGCCTTGAGAAAGTCACGGGCAAGAAACTGGGCGACTCTAAGGACCCGCTGCTCGTCAGCGTGCGTTCCGGCTCGGCGCGCTCGATGCCCGGAATGATGGAAACCATTTTAAACTTGGGGCTGAACAGCCAGTCGGTCGAAGCGCTGGCTCGGAATGTGAAGAACGATAGATTCGCGTGGGACGCCTATCGCCGGTTCGTGCAGATGTATTCTTCGGTTGTTATTGGACTTCCTAAGGAAGAACTTGAAGAAAGACTGCGCGCTATGAAAACCCGCGTCGGCGTGAAAGATGACACGCAGGTGCCGGCTTCGGGCTGGCGCGATCTGGTGGGCGAATACGAAGCGTATTTCAAGGAGAAGACGGGGAAGGATTTTCCGGAAGATCCGGAAGAGCAATTGTGGGGGGCGATCGGCGCCGTGTTCGGTTCCTGGAACGCTGAAAAAGCGTTGACCTACAGGCGCGTCGAACGCATCACGGGGCTGCTCGGGACCGCTGTGAACGTGGTGCAGATGGTATTCGGGAACATTGGAGATAACTCCGGGACCGGCGTTTGCTTTACGCGCGACCCTTCCACCGGCGAAAAGATTTTCTATGGAGACTTCCTCGTCAATGCGCAAGGAGAAGACGTGGTTGCCGGCATCCGGACACCGATGCACCTGAGCGAAATGGCGAAGCTGATGCCGAAAGTCTACAAGCAGCTCGAAAAGGTGAGAGTTCTCCTCGAAACCCACTACCGCGACATGCAAGACATGGAGTTCACAGTCGAAGAAGGGACTCTGTATATGCTGCAGACGCGTGTTGGAAAGCGCACGCCTGCCGCGACCTTCGAGATTGCCGTGGATATGGCGAAGGAAGGATTGATCACCAAGGAAGAGGCAATCGACCGCATCAAGTCGGAAGACATCGAGCGGCTGTTTTATCCCGTCATCGATCCATCGGTGCCCAAGGCCGATTTGGCGAAGCGGAAAATCGCCGAAGGAATCAACGCGGTGCCCGGCGCTGCATCCGGTAAAGCAGTCTTCACCGCGGAGGAAGCCGAGGCGATGGCGCTCAAGGGGGAGAAAGTGATTCTCGTGCGCCGTGAAACGAGCCCTGAAGATGTCGGCGGAATGTTCGTCGCTCAGGGAATCGTGACGGCAACGGGAGGAAAGACCAGCCACGCGGCAGTGGTGGCTCGCGGGTGGGGCAAGTGCTGCATTGTCGGCGCGGAAAAGCTGAATATCGATCCGGAAATGAAAACGGCGACCGCTGGCGACAGGACCTTCCGTGAAGGCGATTGGATCACACTCGACGGCAACGATGGCATCGTCTATGAAGGCCAGGTCAAGCTGTCCACGCCGCAATTGCCGAAGGCGTTTTCGACGCTAATGGGCTGGGCGGACGGGGTTCGCAAGCTGGGCGTCCGGACGAATGCCGATACGCCTCACGATGCCCGAAAGGCGCGCGAAATGGGAGCGGCCGGAATCGGGCTCTGCCGGACCGAACATATGTTCTTCAAGGATTTCGAGCAGCCGGAGAAGAGCGTCGAGCGGCAACTCGCCATTCAGGAGATGATCGTAGCGGATTCTCCGTCGGCTCGCCGCAAAGCCCTTGAGAAGCTCCTGCCCTACCAGCGGCGCGATTTTGCCGGAATCTTTAAGGCGATGGATGGATTCCCGGTCACGATCCGACTAATCGATCCTCCGTTGCACGAGTTCGTTCCCCACGACCGAGAGAAGCAGGAAGAGCTCGCCAGGAAGATCGGCGTTGACGTTGAAATTGTGGCTCGCAGAGTTGAACAATTACATGAAGCTAATCCAATGCTAGGCCATCGTGGGTGCCGTCTGGCGATCACATATCCAGAAATACTTGAGATGCAAGTTCAAGCGATTATTGAAGCTGCTATTCTCTGTAAAAAAGAGAAGATCAAAGTCATTCCTGAGATAATGATTCCGCTCGCTATGGATCGTAAGGAACTTCAGATTCTGGTTGATGCCACCAATCGCGTCGCCCAGGACGTGATCAAAAAAGCTGGAGTGAAGGTTGACTACCTAGTCGGAACCATGATTGAAATTCCTCGGGCGGCTTTGTTGGCGAATGAGATTGCGGAGGTGGCTCAGTTCTTTTCGTTCGGGACAAACGATCTGACGCAGATGACGATGGGGCTCTCCCGCGACGACGCCGGGCGGTTCCTGCCGGATTATGTGGATGAGAAGAAGGCGGGAATATTTGCCGACGATCCGTTCCAATCTTTGGACGTCAAAGGCGTGGGAATGTTAATTCGGTGGGGCATCGAGCGGGGACGGTCCACGCAGCCGAAACTGAAGATTGGAATCTGCGGCGAGCACGGAGGGGATTCGGCCAGCGTGAAGTTCTGCCATCAGGCGGGGATGGATTATGTCAGCGCCTCGCCATTCCGGGTACCGATTGCAAGGTTGGCGGCGGCGCAGGCGGTGATTGAGGAGAAGGCCTCAAAAATGAAGGGGAAAAAGAAGAGCAAGAAGCGGTAAGGGGCCGAATCGAAAATCTGAAATTTAGATTTTAGATTGGGAGGCGGGCCGATCGGAGAACTTCCTGTCGGCTCGCCGACAGTCTTGAGATCGTCGTTCTTGAGATTGGCGTTCTTGAGATCGTCGTTCTTGAGATTGGCATTCAGCTGCACTTGGTAGATTTCCGCTGGGAGAGTGTGTGGCGCAAGGACTGGTCATCGGAATCTGCGGCGGCACGGGGTCCGGCAAGACGACGATCACAGACCGTATTATCTCGGCGCTTCCACCGGACAGCGTCATCATCCTTCAGCAGGATCATTATTACCGGGATTTGCCGAATCTCCCGCTCGAGCAAAGGGCCCGGCAGAATTTCGACCACCCGGAGTCTTTGGATACACCGCTCATGGTCGAGCATGTCCGCCGGCTGCGCGAAGGCCGGGGGATCGACCGGCCGACGTACGATTTTTCGCGCCACGAACGGGAAACCAAAACCGTCCGCCTCCAACCTCATCCCGCGATTATTGTGGAAGGCATTCTGATTTTCGAAAACCAACCCCTGCGCGATCTGATGGATATCAAAATCTTTGTGGATACCGATGCCGATTTGCGCTTCATCAGGCGGTTGGGCCGGGACATACGAGAACGCGGCAGGACGCTGGAGTCCGTTGTCGAGCAGTACCTGGCGACAGTTCGTCCGATGCATATGGAGTTTATCGAACCTTCCAAGCGCCACGCCGATGTGATTATCCCCGAGGGAGGACATAATGAAGTGGGGATCGATCTGGTCATTCAAAAAATACGCTCGCTCGTCAAACCAGATGAGCCCGTTGACTGAAAGGCCGGCCGGCGGCCCGGCAGAGAATTTGCACACAGGGAACCACACAGGGGCTTCGAGAAGCCGGCTACCGCGGTAATTCGCAGGCCTTACGGGTGACAAGTTCGCCATCAACGGGCTGGGAAGTTGAGCAGGAAAATGCGATTTCATTTGTGAATCGGAGTAGACTCTCGAAGACGCAAGCACGCCCAGGCAGGAGTACTCACACGAAGCAAGTCCCACACTGGAAGACGTGCATATATCTGGCTCTGGCGTTATTGGCGATGGCTCCTTCGCGGGCAATCGCTCAAGCCCAGTCGGGTGCTGGAGATTTGCGCGGAATCGTGATCGATGAAAACGGCCAACCGGTGCAGCGCGTCGAAATTATTTTTCACTTCGGCGCGGCCGCAGCGCGGACTGTCTATACGGATGCGAGCGGCCATTTCGACCTTCCCGGTTTTAGCTCGACGCACGTCGTGGTGACGATATCGAAGCCTGGATATTTCAGGATTGATGACCGGTCTCTGGAGTTGTCGGCCGGAAGCAACGAGGTTTCATTCACTTTAAATCACGAAACTGAAATTCAAGAAAAGGTTGAAGTCGAATCCGCGCCGGTTCAAATCGATCCGGACACGACGAGCCACCAGGAATCTCTTGTTCAGCATGAGATTTTGAATATTCCCGTGCCGTCCAGCCACGATCTCCAGCAAACATTGAGGATTATTCCGCAGGTTCTGGCGGATTCGGGTGGGCGTCTGCACGTCGCAGGCGCCCGCCAAGGACAGACGGAAGTGCTGCTGGACGGGTTCGAGGTGAACGATCCCGCGACGGGGGCATTTAATTCACGAGTGGACGTGGATGCCGTTCGAGTGGTTTCAGTGGAGACGGGGGGCTTTGGAGCGCAGTACGCTCATGCCGGAGGCGGCATCATTTCACTGGACACGCAGTCGGGGGACGACAAATACCGGTTCGGAATTACAAACTTTATTCCGGACATCAACTTTCAGGACGGGACGCATTTCGGAAACTGGTATCCGCGGGCCAGCGTTTCCGGGCCGATCAGCAAGGGAAAAGCCTGGTTTTCGGACGCGGTAACGGTCCAGCACACGTTCCGGATCGTAACCGAGCTTCCCACCGGACAAAATACGGACGTGCAGTGGGTGGCGGACAATCTGTTGCGTTTGCAGGTGAATTTGACCCCCAAAAACATTCTTCAGGGCAGTTTTCTCTATAATCAACTGACCGATCCCCGCGCCGGTCTTGGCGCATTTGCGCCGATTTCAACCACAACGAAAGTGGTGACGCGCCGTTATTTTGTGTCCCTGAAAGATCAGATATGGATTGGAAAAGCACTGTTCGATCTGGGTGCGGCGGCGGACACGGGCAATGGTTACACCAATCCGCAGGGGCCCAGCGCGTACCAGATCACGCCAGGCGAGACTTCGGGAAACTATTTTCAAGCGCTTTCGCAGAATACGGACCGGTATCAGTTGATTGGAGACATGACCACGGGCGCGTTAGACCTGTTTGGCGCACACACGATCTCCGCGGGATGGAACGTGGCGGCTCTTGATTTCTCGCAGAACGCCATTCGCACGGAAATTGATTTCTACCTGGCGTGCGCAGCAGGGTCTGCCATTGACTGTAAGGGGCCGCTTTCGGAAGTGGCTCGATTCAGCGGACCGGCCTCGCTGAGAATGTCGAATACGCAGGTTGGTGGATACGCACAGGACCTGTGGAGGCCGATCAAGCCCGTGGTGTTCTCGGTTGGTTTACGGACGGACTGGGACCGCTTGATTCACAGCGATATCGTTGAGCCGCGCGTCGCCATGAACTGGGTGCCGTCCGACGACGGGCGAATGAAGTTTACGCTGGCCTGGGGAGAGCATTACCAGCCGCCGACCCTTTCCATTCTTGGACAGGGATTTGACCAACAGCGAAGCGATACGTTTTACGACCCGACGACAGGATTGCCGACCGGGCCGCCGGTCGTGACCGCCTTTGTGACCAAACTTCAATCGCTCAAGCAACCCCGTTCGTACAATACGACGGCGGAATGGGACGAGAGATTTTTCGCCAGCACGTTCGTTGGGGTTTCGTTTTTATTGCGTGAATCGAGGGACGGCCTGGCCTGGGAAACGCAGCCTTCCGGCGCTCTGCTTCTGCAAAACAATCGAAACGACCGCTACATTGCGGGCGAGGCGTGGGTACGACATTCCTTTGGCGACAAGGCGCAGATCATGGTCGATTACACGCGTTCGCGCGCGAGTTCAACCGAGGTTCTGGACCCGACCCTGGCGTCGCTGATCCTTTCGCCGCAGCAACCCGGGCCGCTGCTGTGGGACGCGCCGAACAGGATCGTGTCTTCGGGGTGGGCGCCGGTTCCGTTTTGGGGGCTGTTGCTGAGCGGCTTTGTGGAATACCGGACGGGGTATCCGTTCAGCGTCGTGAACATTCAGCAGCAACTGGTGGGGCTGCCAAACACCTATCGCTTTCCGGGATATTTCAATTTGAACCTGGGGATTGAAAAGAGATTTCCGTTTCGAGGGCACGAATGGGCCGTTCGACTCAGCGGGGTGAACCTTACCGGGCACAACAATCCGGATTCCGTGGTGAATACGGTGGGAGCGCCGAATTTTCTATACTCGACGGGAGGACAGCATCGGGCGTTTACGGTGCGGTTAAGGCTGGTGACGCAGCATTAAATGCGGTGACTGGTGAAAACCGACTCCCAATTCGATTCGAGGTATTTCAATAATCGCGGTCGATGAGGGTTTCACCAGACACCAATCATCAGTCGCTTCTTCTCACGTGGGCATCTTCAGGAAGAAATACAAACCCAAAAAACCAAAAATCGTATCGGGCGCCCAGGCGGCCAGCAGCGGGGGAAGTTGCCCGACGGCGCCCATGGCTTCGGTGAGCGCCGAGGCGGCCCAGTAAATGATTGCGATTCCCACGCCCAGGGCGAGGCCGCCGATGGCCCCGCGCGTTCCCACCAGAATCGAAAACGGAATGGCGAGCAGGATGATGATCGGCGCGACGAGGGGAAAGGAAATTTTCTTTTGAAGCTGCACGGAAAGGCGCGCGACGTCAAAGCCGGCCTGCCGCAAGTCGCTGATGTAGCGTTCGAGTTCCCACCAGGTCATCTGATAGGACTGGCGAACTTCGCGATTGAAGTAGGAAGGCGGCTCGTCGAGTTCCTTCAAGGCGTCGGCGAGGAACGGGGTGTAACGAGTAACAGCGCCGTGGTCGAATTCGCGCACCCAGCCGGATTCGAGAATCCAGGTTTTCTCCTGCCTGTCCCAATGCGCGCGCGCGGCGTAAATGCGGCGGCGAATTTCAAACGTGGCGGGATCGAGCTCGAAGATGTTGAGTCCTCCGAACAATTCACGGTCGGGATCGAAAAGCTCGTAGTTATAGACTTTCGCGTTTTCACCAAAAATCCATTGCCGGTTCGGGTGGTAGTACGTCTGCGCGGGGCGGCCTTTGATCTGGTTGCGTAGAGCGTCCTGTCGCTGGTTGGCGAAGGGTAAATAGGTGTCGTCCAGTGCGACCAGACCCGTTGCAAGAATCAACCCAGCCAGCAGGAGCGGGAAAGAAATGCGGTACAAGCTGATGCCGCCGGCCTTGAACGCCACAAGCTCATTATTTTTCGTCATTACGCCGAGCGTGACCAGGACGGCGACCAGCGCGGCCAGCGGCGCAAGCTGGTAGAACAGGTAGCTGGCGAGATAGATGAAATAATCGACGACTTCAAGAATGCCGGTGCGGTGTTGCGCGATGTCGTCAAGCAATTCGAAAAAAGTAAAAACTTCGAAAAGCAGAATGAATCCGACTGTCAGCACAACAAAGTAATAAAAAAAACTGCGAAGCAGGTACATGTCCAGCAGTTGCGGGATTCCGGCGCGGCCTTTTCGCTTTGAGAATATGCCGCCGCGGGAAATCGGACCGTTGCCGACGGCGGGAATGCTGTGGTTTTCCTCGCGGAAGATTCTCCAGATGCGCCAGGTAGCGCACCACCCCAGCAGCAAATCAATCCGGCTGCTGCCCGGCATTCGTTCGAGGCGGGGGAGTAGGAACAAGCCGAGCGCCGCAATGAGCACATTGGCAGACCAGATTCCGATCCAGACGGGGATCAGTCCCTGACGGGCAAGCCCGGCGCCGATGGTGAACGCCAGGTAATAGGCGGTGATCAGCAATAGTGTGATCAGGAATCCGGCGGCGCGCCCGCCACGGCGCGGGCGCGCGCCAATGGGCATGGCCAGAAGCGCGAAGGAAATGCAGGCGAAAGGAAATGAAATGCGGCGCTGCAATTCGACGGCGGCATCGCGTTGCGATGAGCTTTCCCGCAGCAGCGTCGCAAAGGACCGGCCGGGAAGACCGGGATCGGAGACGTGGTCTGTTTCACCGCCCCGGATCTCAATGGGCAAGTCGCGCTCGCCAAACGCGGAAAGGGAATAGTGGTCTGGGTCGCCGGGTGCGAATTCATGAACACTTCCGTTACGCAGGTGTAACTCCAGCTTGCCCTGCTTGCGGTCGGCAATTACAATTGCTTCTTCGGCCAAGGTCAGTTGGGATTCGCCCTTGACGTCGGTCCCGGCCAGGAAGACCCCTTTCCAACGTGTGGCAGCGCTGTCGATATCGTTGATGTACAGGACCATGCGGGGGAATCGTTCGTCGAAGACCCGAGGTGCGATCTGGTAGGAAGCCTGCCCGGCGCGCAATTGGTCCTCAATGACACGAAAGGTGCGGACGGAAAGCGGGCCGAGCCAGAGGGTCATGAGAAAAGTAAGCAGTGTGGCGCCGACCGCGACGATACCGACGGGAACGAGCAAACGGCGGCGGCCCATGCCGAGAGCGCTCATGGCGATGAGTTCGCTATCGGACGATAAACGGCCGAGAGCGATGAGGACTCCGACGAGGACACCGATCGGAAGCGTGAAGCTGAGAATGCCGGGAAACGTGCAGAAGAACAGGATTCCTATCGTGGCCCAGGACGACGAGTGGCGAACAACAAGATCCATCAGGCGCACCAGTTGCGGCACAAAAAATACGAACGTGGAAATCCCCAGACCCAAAAGTGCGTGGGAGAAAACCTGGCGGCAAATGTATCGGTCGATTAAGCGCATTGGGCGAAGTGGCCATTCTAGCATGCCCGTGAAAACCGGGAATCGCGCGGGCTCGTTTGGCATGAAGCTGGATGCCTTTGGGACGATAGGAGTTGCCGCCCGATGAACCGCGTCAATCTGATGATGCTCTGGCACATGCACCAGCCGCAGTATCGCGACCCGTCGACCGGCCGGTACGTCCTGCCGTGGACACGCCTTCACGCGCTGAAGGATTACTGGGGCATGGTCCGCGTGCTCGAGGAATTTCCGCGCGTTCATGCCACGTTTAATGTCGTGCCGTCGCTGGGCGCGCAGCTCGAGGAATATGCCAGCGGAAAATTCGATGAGGTTTGGGCAACGGTCGCGTTTAAGCCGGCGGCCAATCTGACGGTCGAGGATAAATCCGAAATCCTGCTCCGCGCCTTTCAGATCAACTACGATCATTTGCTGGCGCGGTGGCCGCGTTTTATCGAGCTTCACCAGTGGGCCAGCGCTCAGGGCAACGATCGCGCGAAGCAGAATTTCGGCGAACGCGACTGGCGGGATCTGCAACTTCTTTCGCAGCTCGCCTGGATGGATGAAGAGTATCTGGCGACCGATCCGGTAGTGTCGCGACTGGCGCGAAAGGGAGTAGATTTCACCGAGCAGGATAAGCAGGATCTTTACGCCAAGCAGATTGAACTTCTGGGGCGCGTTCTGCCCGAGTACCGGAAAGCGGCGGCCACCGGGCAGATTGAAATTTCAGCCACGCCTTTCTATCACCCGATTCTTCCTTTGTTGTGCGACTCGGACATCGCTCGTGTGTCGAATTCCGGGACACCGCTGCCTGTTCCCGCGTTTCGCCATCCGGAAGACGCTCGCGAGCAACTGACCCGGGCGCGTCAATATCATGAGCGTGTGTTCGGGCAGGCGCCGGATGGGTTGTGGCCGTCGGAAGGTTCGGTGTCCGAGCAGGCGCTGACCATCGCCGCCGAATTGGGCTTCAAATGGTTTGCTACTGATGAAGGGGTTCTGGGTCACACGCTGGGGGCCGGGTTCGCGCGCGACGCCGCAGGCGTGCCATCCAACGCGGATAAACTGTATTCGCCGCTGCGCGTTCGCGTGGGCAATAAGGAAATGGTGGGATTTTTCCGCGATCATTATTTGTCGGACCTGGTTGGTTTTGTGTACAGCCGCATGGATGCGCATCACGCCGCCGAAGATTTATATCAGCGGATTCGCGCGATCGGCGAGCGTGTGTATATCGGCCGCCCGCTGACGGTTTCGCTGATTCTGGACGGAGAAAATGCGTGGGAATATTTCCCTGGGAACGGCCGCGAATTCCTGAGGCAATTTTATCGCCGCATCGACAACGATCCGGATATTTTTGCGATGACTGCGAGCGAAGCGGCGTCCGCGGCCGGAGATATTCCGCGGAATAACGGGATTTTCCCCGCATCCTGGATCAGCGCGAATTTCGATGTGTGGATCGGCTCGATGGAAGACGTAGTGGCCTGGGAACACTTGAACCGCGCGCGAAGTTTCTACGAGCAGCAGGCGAGCAACACGGCCAAGGGATTTCCGCAGTCGCCGACGATCCAGCAACTGGCGGCTTCTTACGAAGCGATTCTGGCAGCGGAGGGCAGCGACTGGTGCTGGTGGTACGGGCCGGAGCACAGTTCGGCCAATGATGCTGAATTTGACGCTTTCTACCGGAAGCTGCTGACGGAAGTTTACGTTTCGCTGGGCGCCGAAGCGCCAGATGCCCTGGCCGAGCCGATCAAGCGCCAACCGGAACGGGCACTGGTCTTGCCTCCTTCGGCGTACTTGAAAGTGAAAGTGGACGGGCGCGAATCCACTTATTTTGAATGGATGGGTTCGGGACTTTATTCGGCGGACCGGCGGAGCAGCGCAATGCACGGGCGGTTGATGCTGCTTCACGAAATCCGGTACGGGTTCGATGAGAAGCGTTTCAACCTGCGTGTGGATGTATTCGCGGACGCGTTATCCGAGTTGGGGGACGCCGAATTCAGAATTACATTGCGAGCAGCGCAGGAACTGCGCGTTGTGGTACGCCTCGAAGAAGGACGCGTTAGCGGCTATCTGGTGGAGTCAAAGGATTTATGCGTGTTGGGGCCCGACGACGTGGTAAAAGTTGCCTTTGACAGGATTCTGGAAGTTTCCGTCGCGAAAGAAATGTTTCAGTTGGGCGACCGGAAGTCGATTACTCTGGGTGTCGCCCTTTGGGAGGGCGGACTACCCGTCGATCTGCTTCCGACGGAAGGCATGTTGGAAATCCAACTAGGCGATGAGCATTTTGGGTGGACGGTGGAGTAGCGGTTCGGCAGGTCCCACAATGCTTTCATGAGCCTTTTGCCGGCGCAGTAGACTCGTCTGCGCATTTTTCACCCCCCGCATTCCGACATCCCGGCGAGTCGCTTGGGTTACCCCGAACCAACCCGTGATAACTTTTGACCTACTCGCAAAACGGATCAAAGCCGTCTTCCTGGAATCGTTGCATTTCGAGTGCAACGCCGGCAAACGGTTTCATATGGTTGAAAACCATCGCTAGCGGTAGATTTCAACCACCCCCTCGATTTCCGGCGTCAGCTTTCAGGCAGATGATAATTGTAAGTATCTGAATTAAAAGTATTTAATAATCCAAGTCTGAGTTCCAGCTTTGGCACATCCATTGCACTAGTTGTTGCGTCTGATGCAATAGGCGAGCGCGGGGCAGGTAGAAAACGAAGTTGCCCGGTTCACCTGGGAGGACTTGAAATGAGATACTTAAAGTACGCAGTTTTACTAGGAGTTTTCGCTTTCGTCGCGGCCAATGCCAACGCCCAGGTTCGGGTAGGAATTGGGATTGGGGGCGGGCCGGTATATGTCGGACCGCCGCCTGCTTGCGCCTACGGGTACTACGATTACGCCCCTTACGCATGTGCGCCCTATGGCTATTACGGACCAGATTATTTCGTCGGCGGGGTCTTTGTCGGCGCAGGGCCGTGGTATGGCTGGCGCGGGTGGGGCTACGGCGGACGTCCCTTTTACGGCGCACGTGGCTACTACGGTGGACGCGGGTCTTATGGCCGGGGCGGGTATGGTTACGGGGGAGGTTTCCGTGGCAACGTAGCTGGACGCGGTAACGGGTTCGTCGGCGGCGGATTCCGCGGTGGGTTTCAATCCGGCGGCGGATTCCGCAGTGGCGCATCCCCTCAATTCCATGGGGGCGGTGGATTCAGCAACGGCGGCGGATTTCACGGCGGCGGGTTCCACGGTGGCGGTGGCGGCCACGGCGGCGGTCACCGGTAATCCGATTCGGTTTGCTTCCTTCTTAAGCGAACGGCTGGCAATCAATGTTGCCAGCCGTTTTCTTTTGTCCTGGAATATTCCTAGAACAACTTAATGGCTATCGAGCGGGGCTGGGCGCCGACCGGGATCATCGTGATCAGGCTCTGCGTGCGGACGCGGATGACGGCGAGGTCGGCGGAATCTTCGTTGGCAACCAGCAGCAGGTCGCCGCCGGGATCGATCGCGCTGGGGCCGGGCCGGCGCCCAGTGAGGATGGGGGGAAGGAGATGGCGTGTGGCCATGGCGATGGGGGTGACGCTATCGGCGGCGGAATCGGAGACGTAGACCAGGTCGGCGTTGCCGACCAGGGTTCCACTCGTGGGGGTTGAGCCGAGGACCATCGTATCGGAGATTTCGGTTCGCCACGTGTCGACCACTTCGAGACCGTGTAAGGCGGGGAGAGTGACGTAGAGCTCACCTCCATCGGGCTTCATCAGCAGGGCGGAGGGGGTTCCGGCAAGGCGAAGATTGGAGATCAGAACGTTTCTGCGGAGATCGACAGCGGAAACTTCGCTCGCTCCCGTGGCCGAAACAAAGGCGACGGAGCTGTCCGGCAGGACGGCGACCTGTTCGGGGTCTTTCGCCACGGGGATTGTGGCGATTAGGGAGAGCGTGGAAGCGTTGAAGACCTGCAGTGTGGAGTCCTCCCGGTTGGGGACGAGAACGAACTTGCCGTCGGGAGTCACGTGGGGCAGGACGGGACGGCGGCCCGTGCGTGCGCGGCCGACCACCTGGCCCGTGCTGCAATCGATGGCGACCAAGGCGGAGGAGCCGGAGGCCGTGACAAAGACATGGCGGCCGTCGGCGGAAAAATCCAATGCCGAGGGGAACAAGCCGACAGAAATACGCGCGGAGACGCGGCTGGTGGGGGCATCGATGACAAACGCATAATCGCCATCGGTGGAAACGCCCCAGATTTGATTCAATGTCCGGTGTGCGCGAAGGCCGGAAGGGGATGGCCCAACCGGAATTGTGGCGATTTTACCGAGACGAATAAGGTCTACGACGGAGACGGTGCCGTCGCCGGCGTTGCCGACGTAGGCGTAGAGGTGCAGGTCGGGTCTAAGAAAGGAGGGGCGATACTCGCGCGCGATTTCCACGGCAGCCGAAATCAGAATCACCGCGGCGATGAATACGAGACGGTAGTTGAGAGGGCGCGACATTCCGAGCCATTGATTTTGCCACAGAGATGCGTAGTCACAGAGGAGAAACAGAAGAGAAACACCATACCATCCGGAAGCGGCGCGCACGCCGCGGCGGGATGAATGATGAATGGGTTCAATCCATAAATGGAATGGTGGAATTGGTATTCAACGGGGCATGATGAAGTGTCTCTTTCGATACTGCGGTACGACGCGCGCCATGGAAAAATTTTATGATGTTGATCCGAGTCGGGTACGACATTCTGTTTGACATTCCCGTCCCGGTGCCCGTGGTGGCGCTGCTGAACGTTCATCCGTCGCGCGTGGCCGATCTGCGCGAACCGGATCATGTGAGAGCGCAACCCACTGTGGCGATGGATTATTTTTACGACAGCTTTGGCAACAGCAGTTGCAGGTTTCTCGCGCCCGCGGGCCAGTTCCGGTTAAGTAACTCTGCACTTATTTATGATAGTGGGCAGCCGGATCCTGTATGGCCGCAAGCGCGGGAAGTGCCAGTGCAGTATTTGCCGTTCGACGTGCTTCGCTTTCTGCATAACAGCAGGTATTGCGAAGTGGACCGGATGACGAATATTGCGGCGTCGCTTTTTGGAAACGTGGCGCCCGGATGGAACCGCGTGCAGGCGGTCTGCAACTGGGTCCACGGCAATGTGACATTTGGATACCAGTTCGCCAATCCCACGATGACGGCGTTCGATGTGTTCAACGGCCGGCGCGGGGTGTGCCGGGATTTTCAGCATCTGGCGGTGACGATGTGCCGGGCGTTGAATATCCCGGCCCGGTACGCGACCGGATATTTGGGGGACATCGGCGTGCCTGCGAGCACCGCGCCCATGGATTTTAGCGCGTGGTTCGAAGTGTATCTGGAGGACCGGTGGCATACGTTTGACGCGCGTCACAACCAACCGCGGATCGGGCGCGTGTTGATGGCCGTGGGCCGGGACGCTTCGGATGTGGCGATGACGACTTCTTATGGAATGACGAACCTCAAGCAGTTCGCGGTCTATACCAGTGAAGTACAGGGGGCTGCGGCGGGTTAAGCGCGCTTGCGACGCTTCGCAAAGGAAAAGAGCTGAAGAAGACAATCTGCCCCACCGAAACAAGCCGGAGGTCTATAAAATTATAGATACCGATCTTTTGCCACTCCCCAAATGGGTTTCTTCACCGCTTCAATTCGCAAGCGTGCGGGTTTAGATTCCAGTCATCGTAAATCGATTGGCCGCAGTAGACACCATCCGATGTCGTCCGATGCACCGTACTTTGGCATCCCGTTTGACGGAAACGACTTCAGCGCATAAAATTGAAATTGCAGTGTTAGGTTAAGCTGTTAGGCATAGCCATGCATCATCCAGCGCCACATAACGAGCGTACACGCCAAATCTTATCCGCGATTGTGCGCGCCTATATCGAGACGGGCGAGCCCGTTTCTTCACGCTCAATATCGCGGCGTCATGTGGAATCGTTAAGTCCGGCGACGATTCGGAACGTCATGGCCGATCTGGAAGAGGAAGGTTTTCTTTACCAGCCGCATACATCGGCGGGCCGTGTTCCGACAGCGACGGCCTACCGGTATTTCGCCCAGCAAGTGGCTGCGCAAGCCAAACTGAGCCCGGAAGATGAGGATTGGATCCGTAGCGAATTTGCGGCGGCGACCACGGCAGAGGAAATTGCCGAGCGCGCCGGGCATGTCCTGGCTGAAGTTTCGCGGGGCCTGGGAATTGTGGTTTCGCCGCCGATCTCGAAAACGGTTCTCGAACACGTTCGTTTCGTGCTGCTGCCGGACGGCCGTGTGGTCGTGGTGCTGGTTTCGACGGGCGGAAACACGCGGGACAAAATTATTCGCCCCGATCGTATGTTTAGCCAGCCCGATCTGGACCGGACAGCGGATTATTTGAATCGACATTACGTGGGCCGCACGCTGGAAGCGATCCGGACGGATCTTCTCGGGCGTCTGGCGAAAGAGCAGGAACGCTACGATTTGCTGGCGCGCGATGCCCTGACGCTGTGCGATCCGGGCATGCTGGAGCAGGGGACCTCGCAGCGCGTTTACATCGAAGGCGCGGCGAAGATGGCGACGACGCACGAATTCACGGATCAGGCGCAGTTGCGCGAAGTGCTTGTCGCGATCGAGGAAAAACACAGGCTCATCGCGTTGCTGGCGGGCTGCATCGATACTCCGGACCCAGTGCACGTTCAGATTGGCGTGAAGGGGATCGATCCGGCGGGCGAACATCTGGCGCTGATTAGCGCGCCCTACTCGTTTCAAGATCAGTCGCAAGGCACAGTGGGAGTTCTGGGCCCGATGCGCATGCACTATGAACGGGCAATCACGGCGGTAGCGTTTGTCGCCCGTGCCTTCAGCGAGACGCTGGAGAAGACCTAGCCTTCCATCGTAAGGCAAGGGAAATTGATTTGAAGGATTCTCAACTGTGACGGCAGAAAGATTCCGGTAGCCGTGGCGAGACACCGGTGCTACCGGGAATTTTCACAGGGACGGAGTGGAGAAACGTGCCGGAACCAAAGCGCGAGGAAGAAAAAGTCACCATGATCGATTCGGGTCGCGAGAGACTTGAGAACGAAACAGGATTGAATCCAGGCGGCGATCCCGCGCCGGCCGATTCACCGGCGGGAGCGGAAACCGAGATCGCCAAGCTGCGTGCGGAGAAGGAAGAGTTGGTGCAGACTCTGGTCCGCCGCCAGGCTGATTTTGAAAATTTCCGCAAGCGCACCGAGCGTGACCGCCATGAGGAAGCGCGGCGCGGCGTCGAGCGAATGATTCTGGATTTGATTCCGGTGCTCGATGGATTCGACCGAGCATTGCAGGGCCACGATGACCCTTCGTACGAAGAATATCGCAAGGGCGTCATTCTGATCCGCAAGCAATTGTGGGACGCGCTCGCGCGCCATGGGGTGCAGCGCATCGAGGCTGCGGGAAAAATGTTCGACCCTCACATGCATCAGGCGATTGAGCGAGTGGAATCCACGGATTATGAAGACGGCACGGTCGTTGCCGTGTTTCAGGACGGATACCTGTTTCACGGCCGAGTGCTGCGGCCCGCGATCGTTCGCGTCGCCGTGCATCCCGGCGGCGGAGAAATCCAAGCCAGCTAGGCGAGATTATAAAAATTGACCAGGCAACCGAGACGATGAATCAAAAACGCGATTGCTACGAAGTGCTGAGTATCGAACGAACCGCCACGAGCGAAGAAATCAAGTCCGCCTATCGCAAAGCGGCGCTGAAGTGGCATCCCGACCGCAACCCGCAGAAGAAACAGGAAGCGGAGGAAAAATTCCGCGAGGCTACCGAATCGTATTCGATTCTTTCCGATCCCCAGAAGAAGGCGGCTTACGATCGTTTTGGCCACGCAGGCCTTTCGCGCGGCGGGTTTGACGGCGGCATGAATCAAACCATCTTCGACGAGTTTCAGGATATTTTTGGCGACTTTTTCGGTTTCGAGGATATTTTCGGAGGCCGCCGCGGGAGAAACCGGTCGCAGCGCGGCGCGGACCTTCGCTACGATATGAAGCTGAGTTTCGAGGAAGCCGCCGCCGGCGTGAACACGAAGATCCGCCTGCCGCGTCTGGAATTCTGCGAACCCTGTAACGGTACAGGGGCGAAGACCGGTACGGGAGTCGTGGCCTGCGTGACTTGCGGTGGCCGCGGGCAGGTCCACTACCAGCAGGGATTTTTCACCATCTCCCGCACCTGCCCGGATTGCCGGGGCGCCGGACAAATTGTGCGGGAGGCCTGTCCGGATTGCCGCGGTCAAGGGCGCGTCGAGCGGAGCAAGACGATCGACTTGAGGATTCCACCCGGAGTGGACTCAAATACGCGTCTGCGCGTTCCCGGGGAAGGGGAGCCGGGAGAAAATGGCGGCCCTGCCGGCGATCTCTATGTGGTGCTCGAAGTCAAATCGCATCCATTTTTTGAAAGGCGCGACGCGGATCTGTACTGCACGATCCCGATTTCGATTGTACAGGCGGCGCTGGGAACGGAAATTCAGGTTCCCGGCCTCAGCGGAGAAGAGAACGTCAAAATTCCCGAAGGCACTCAAACCGGCGAGATTATTCGGCTGAAAGGGAAGGGCTTGCCCGATCCGCACGGCGGAGGCAAGGGTGACTTGTATGTCAATATACATGTTGCAACGCCAGTCAAATTGACGCGCGAGCAGCGGCGATTATTCGAGCAACTCGGGACCACCTTGCCGGTGGAAAATCAGCCCGCGCATCGCGACTCATCGCTCTTCGAGAAGGTCAAAGATATTTTTGGGTAGGTTTGAGTCGCACAGGCTTCAGCCTGTCTTCTTTTGAATTCCGCAAAACTGACGAGAACGAAAAGCAGACCGGCTGAAGCCTGCGCTACTAAATCCGCGTGCCGGTACATCCGATTGATATAACATTACAATCTATGCGCAGACGATTTTTTGTGGACCGGTTTGAACGCGATTCCGCGGTGCTCGGCGGGGACGCGGCGAATCATTTGGGGCGCGTTCTTCGCGCTGAGCCGGGGCAGTTGTATGAACTCAGCGACGGCGAAAGCGCCTGGCTGGCCCGCACGGAAAAAGTGGGCCGCGATGAAGTTCATTTCGCTCTTGTTGAAAAACTGCCTGTGCAAGCCGCTCCTGTGCGTATCACTCTGCTGCTTGCGATCGTGAAATTCGACCGGTTTGAATGGGCCATCGAAAAGGCCACCGAACTCGGCGTCGATGAAATTGTGCCATTGATGGCCGACCGGAGCGAGAAAGGTCTGATTGCAGCGGCGGCCAAACGCGCCGAACGATGGGAACGCATCCTTCTCGAATCCGCACAACAGGCGCGCCGATTGCGCGTTCCTTTGCTGCATCGTGCAGCGAAGCCCGGCGAAGCGTTTCGCGATTCTTTAGTTCCCCTGAAAGTGTTGCTCTCGGAACGATCGGGGGCAAGTCCCATGCGTGAATTGCTCGAACCCGCGGCGGGCCCGACCGTCGGCGTTGACGCAACGGAAGTGGCGCTGGCCATAGGCCCCGAAGGGGGCTGGACGGATGTCGAAATTGCGGGCGCCAGGGCTGCGAATTTTTTAGAGGCGGCGATCGGCGCAAACATTCTGCGCACAGAAACGGCGGTATGCGCGGCCCTGGCGGCTGTGCAATATGCTTTCGGTGCATTCCGGCCGAATATTATCGCGGATGAGTCGCAATCCGAGTTGCGCGTGAAAAGGGAAGGAGGAATTGGATGAGTGAGGCAGGAAGAACGGGCAGCGCTTCGTGGAATGCGAATCTCTATGACGCAAAGCACGATTTCGTCTGGAAGTATGGTTCAGACGTGGTTTCACTACTTTCGCCGCAGTCCGGAGAGCGCATTCTGGACCTCGGATGCGGCACCGGACATCTGACTGCGCAGATTGCGGAGTCGGGAGCGAAAGTGATGGGAGTCGACCGGTCGTCGGAGATGGTCGCAGCGGCTCGCGCGAAGTATTCAACCCTGGAATTTGAAATTGCCGATGCCCGGGTACTTCCCTTTGTCGAAGAGTTCGACGCCGTATTTTCGAATGCCACGCTGCACTGGATCTCGGAGCCCGACCTTGTCATTCAGAGCGTCAGGAAAGCGCTTCGTCCCAGGGGCCGGTTCGTGGGGGAATTTGGGGGCAAGCGAAATATCCGGAGGATGATGGCCGGATTTGAAACAGCGCTCGTCGAAATGGGCCTGGCGAAAGCCGGCGAAATCAACCCCTGGTATTTCCCGAGCATAAGCGAATATTCCACGCAGTTGGAGCAAAACGGCTTCGAGGCGCGGTTGATGACGCTGTTTGACCGCCCCACCGCCTTGGCCGACGGCGAGAGCGGGATTCGGAACTGGCTTGCCATGTTTGGCGCGTCCTATGTTGAGAAAGTGGGCGAAGCCCGGCGCGAGGAATATTTTCAGAAAGTGGAAACCATCCTCCGCCCGGAATTTTATCGAGAGGGACAATGGTGGGCGGACTACCGGAGATTGCGGTTCGTGGCTTTCCGGCAGGACGCCCGCTAGTGGCGCGCAATTTATCGGGCAGGAAGCAAAGGTTTTTGTCCCGGCTTCAATTGCTGATCAAACGCAGTCAATTCCGCGGCGTCCGCGGAATAGAGAGTCATTAATTCGAGAAGATCGATTGTGCCCTTGCGGCCGAACAAACCCTGAACGGTCGCAAACGTTTCGGAAGACACTTTTCTCTTGTCGAACATTTCGCGTCCAAAGGCGATGATGGCGGCTTCCTTTTCGCCGATTCCGAGGACCGGCTTGTCATATTTAATCATGTCAATAATGGCCGGATCGATGTGCCGGGGGTCGTTCGCATCCCGGGCGTGTGCTTCCCACTGAGTCCATTCATACTGGCAGTTTCGAGCCCTCGCTGTCTCCAGGACCGCAATTTCCACCAACCGGTCGGGAATTCCGGTTTCATACTTGACGTAGTTATGGGCGTCGCCGAGATATTTTGCGAGCCTGGGATCATAGAGTCGAACGCCTGCGTCCGCCGTGGAGGGCAGGCGCTGCTGTTTGGTAATCTGATCGAAAACCTGTTTGCCGAAGTCGTCCATGTCTTCGCGTTTCGGAAGCGGGAGGCGGTTCCGGGAATCGGGATAGATATCCTTCGGAAGGGTTGCCGCTACAGTGGACGCCGCGCCGGCGCCCGCCGCCGGATTATGAATGTGGGACTTCAACATCGGAAGCAGCGGCGTTTGGCCTTTTTCAAGTTGCTGATCGAAGGCGTTCATCTCCGTGACGCAGGCCTGATAGCCGCCCATTAACTCAACCAGGTCCACAATTCCGCGCCGGCCAAGCATGGCCAATACTTTGTTGAACGTATCCGAGGAAACTTTTGAATCGATGAACATTTCTCTGCCGAGGTTAATAATTGCCGCATCATTCACGTTGAGGCCGGTCAACGGTTTTTCGTATTTCACAATGTCAACGACGCTCGGCTCGATATAGCGCGGATCGCTGGAAGCATGGGCGTGCGTTTCCCACTGAGTCCATTCATACTGGCAGTCGAATGAGCGCGCCGTGACCAGCACGGCCAACTCCATCGCGCGCGGCGGAAGTCCGGCGTCAAATTTCAAATAGTGGCCGGCTTCGGCCAGTGGCAGGTCCAGCTGCGGGCTAAAAAGACGAGGCGAGGGATGCTGATGAAATACTTTGACGATCTGGTTGTAAACTTGCTTGCCGGCATCGTCCATCTCTTCGGGATTCGGCAAAGGGAAACGATTCCCGGATTCGGGATAGATATCTTTGGGGAGAGGCGTGGCCGGAGGGATTGCTCCCGCCGCCGAATTCTGCGCCTTTATGATTCCGCACGCGGCCAGCGCCGCGAGGAATCCGAGCAATATTATTCCGATGGATTTGCGCACTTTTGTATCGATCTCCTTTGGATTCCCGGCACAGTCCTGCCCGCGAGGCAGCTCCGTCGAGAAACTCGGACTTAAATCCGATATCGAAATTGTGACTGGCAGTGGCCGGGGATCGTCCTGAATGACATCAGGCCGAATCGAACCGCAGAACCTGCTTCCACCCGCTCCGCTTATTTATCACATTGGCAATCAATCATCAATCGCGATGTCATGATTGGAGGGGACACAGGGGGAAAAGAGCAGGGCGGCCTTTCGATAGGCCTTTTTGTCGGAGGGACGAAATTCAGAACCTGACAGGCGAGAGCGGCTGCGGAAAGGGTATAGAGCGGATATTCCTTGCGTGGCTTGGAATGATGGGTTCAGACGCTCTTTTCGGCGCGCAATCCCTTTCCGCTGAAGTCGTAATTTAAATCGACGCGGGATTGGACACACTCCGCCGGGCGAATATTTCCTGAAGCAGTCCCGCCGCGTTCAGTGTTTTCGCGGAGGCCGAAGCAAGGCCGGGCGCTCTTGCGAATTCATGTGGCGTTTAAAAACTTCAAAAAATATGCGTTCGACGGGTGTAAGTTTCAAGCGCCCTCCTGTTTTTCGCTGACGTTTGGAAAAAGATGAAGCATGCCGTGGGACTCTCAAGGAACGCCTCCCGTGCCTTTGGTTTTCGACTCGCTAATCCTCGGACGCGCCCATTTCGGCGGCCGTAAATTCGGGAAAAGTCAGGCCCCGCGCGGGCTCATCGAGAAGCAGGGACTTAAATTCCGCTTCGGTTGTTTTTCATTTCTTTCGCCCTACTGGAGATTCGACCCCTGGTGCGGTTGCCTGTTCCGGACTTTGGGTAGGTTAATCCACAGGTACGTTACATATCCATACTTTTAAATGAGTAGTTAAATTGAATGAGGCGCTTCCACGATCGCCGGGGGCCGAAGTAGGCCTTACAGGTAGAGCCTCCCGGACGATTCGGATTGAACAAATATGTGACTTGACAAATGAATAAAGGCGGGTCTACTCTCGGCCCACTATGGGATTGATTTTGTCCAACCCCAGGTTCATTGCGACAGGAAGATCGTGAAGGACGAAGCCCTGAATAGTTCCGGCCTTGCCGAACGAATGGCAAGAGTAGGTCTTCACGAACATCTTTGTCTGGTCCACAACACCCGGAAAGAGCAACTCTCCTCCGCCATCCTATTCATGAAAGCCGGTTTGGAGTCGGGCGACAAGTGTCTGTATATCGCGGACACAAACACAGTCGCCAATCTTTCGGACGCCATGCGAACGCAGGGGATTGATGTGGATGCGGCCCTGAAACAGCGCCGCCTGACTTTCGCGACGAACCGTAAAATCTTTCCGCACCGTAAGGCGTTTGAACCAGATGAGATGATTGCTCATTTGACGGGTTACGTGAAGTCGGCAAAAACCGCTGGTTTCCGAGGCCTTCGATGGGCGGGTGAAATGACGTGGGTAACCGGGATCGACCCGCGCCCGGAGCGCCTGATCGAATATGAGGCCAAACTGAATCAATTCCTCGCCGATCACGATGCTCTCGTGATCTGCCAATATGATTCGACAGTCTTCCAGCCGGAAGTGATTCTCAATGTTCTTCGAACACACCCAACCGTCGTTTATGACGGGGCCGTCAGCAGGAACCCGTTTTATGTCTCCCCGGAAGAGTTTTTGAGCGAACTGGGAGGACAGGGTGAAATCCGGCGGCTGCTGGGGAACATGCAGAGGTTTTCAGACCTTGAGCAGAGGTTGAACAACAGCGAGAGCCTGTTGAATTCATTTCTGGATAATTGCTCCAATATCGTCTTTCTAAGGGACCGGGAAGGCCGATTCATGCTTGCCAATAAGAAATTTCAGGAGGCATTCAACCTGCCTCACGAGGAAATCATTGGAAGAACGCCCGATGATATTTCTCCGCCTGGATTCGCCGAACGGTATCGGGCGACGGACCTGGAAGTGATTCGCACCGGCAAGCCCTTGGAGTTTGAACAAGCTTCAATGCAGAGCGACGGCTTGCATATGGGCATCGTTCAAAAATTTCCATTGTTTGACGATCGCGGAGCGATCTATGCCGTTGGCGCCATCGCCACCGATATTACCGAGCGCAAAAGGCACGAAGATGAAATCGCGATCCTTTCCGGACGCGTTCTAATGGCGCAGGACGAAGAACGCCGCAGGATTGCCATGACGCTGCACGACTCCATCGGCCAGGATTTTATTGCGCTCAACATGTTGCTCGAAGAAATCCATGAAGCCGTAAATCCAAAGAACGCGAAGTTCCGGAAACTTTTTTCCAGATGCAAAGACCTGGCCGGACGCTGCGCTCGTGGTGTCCGTTCGCTTTCCTACATGCTGCACCCCCCGATCCTGGACCAGTTGGGGCTTGCGGAAGCCATTCGCGACTTTGTCGCGCGATTCAAAAAGCGCACAGGAATTCAGGTGGAATTGAAAATGCCTCAGGGCCTCGGAAGAATGGCCCGGGAGGTCGAGTTGGCGTTGTTCCGCGTAGTCCAGGAAAGTTTGACAAATGTCCACCGTCATTCGGGAAGTCGAACCGCCAAAATATCGATCAGGAACGATTCCGGCATCGTCCTTGAAATCAACGATTGCGGCGATTCGTCCAAGACTCTGGGGAGTTTGCCTCCGTTCCGATGCGGCGTTGGCATTCTGAGCATGCAGGAACGCGTCAAATCGGTGGGCGGCCAATTTGAGATTGAATCCAATGCAAGGGGTACCACGGTTCTGGTGAAGATACCCGGTGGAGGACCACATTAAAAAAGTTCGCATCTTGATCGCCGACGACCATACGCTGATCCGTCAAGGGGCGCGCACGCTTCTTGAATCGCGGAAGGGATGGAAAATCGTAGGGGAGGCGAAAAATGGAAGCGAGACGGTCGCGAAAGCCAGGAAATTGAAGCCGCGTGTAGTGATCCTGGACCTGAGTATGCCCGGAATGGACGGAATGAAATCCATATGCCAGATTTGCCGGGAATCTCCGAATATCGGCGTGATCGTGCTCACAATGCACGATTCTCCGGCGATGGTTCAAGCCGCACTGGACGCCGGGGCTTCCGCATACATTTTGAAAACGGACCTTCGCGCATACCTCGTGCAGGCGGTGAAAGCGGTCCTTCGCGGTGAACGTTCGCTCACTCCCCGAGTTTCAGAAATTATTCTGGAACGGTTCCTAAAAAAAGACCTCACTCCACCTGTTCAACAGCCGACGCGCCGCGAAATTGAAATCATCCAACTCTTGGCGGCGGGCCGGACCAGCAAGGAGATTGCGTCGCAACTGGGCGTCGCTGTCACAACCATTCAGACGCACCGGGCCAATATCATGCAAAAACTCGGGTTCCATTCCCTCGCCGACCTGATCCGCTATGCGCTGAACCATGGAGGCGCCCAGCCTCGTAAGCAGTGTCACCGCGCCGGGAGGCGTGCAGAAGAAATATACTTTTTCCATTCGCTTTCCATCGGATTTGGTTCCATTATTAGTGCTGGATAGACTTTTCCGACGATCCTGCGGGAGTTTCTGGCTGAATGAATCGTCTAAGCCCCGGAGAATTGCACTCGGTATCCTGGAAATCGGGACCACGCCGGGAACCCTAACTTTTACATCCATATTTCGGAAAGGTGTGAGTATAGTACTCATGCGGTGCGCACTTTCGCGTGGGTGGAGACACCTTGAAGACAAAAAAAAGACAATCCGGGAAAAAATTTCCAAATTTACCGTCTCTCTTGCGGGGATGCTACGGGCGAGTCGCCCGGAGGCTCGGACTGGATGCCTCGTATATCAGCCGGGTCGCCCGGGGGGAACGGCATTCGGAGAAGGTAGAAGAAGCTCTGAGACGGGAGTTTCGTACAATCTTGAAACTTTTCGAGGCGGGCAAGGGCCATGCTCCTCGCAACGGCGGCAAGAAATTTAAAAAGATTATTTAGATATCGACGCTTCCATGGCTTGGCACCGATTACTGTGTGTCGACCATCGCAGCAAAGTCGGCGGGCAAATGCTATGATGAATCTTGAGTCCATCTGCACGCGCCGCTTCCAGTGGCGCAACATCCGGCAGCATGGTATAAGATAGAAGTTCCCCAAGCACGAACATGGAGCCGAACTCTGAAATAAGCACGATTGTCGCGCCGGAAGCGACGCCACCGCTGCGCCGCGAACTTCGGAGTTGGGGGCGCGACCTCGTCATTGCACTGAGCCTCGCCATCGTCATTATCATTTTTTTCTACCAGCCAGTGAAGGTCGAAGGCACAAGCATGACTCCGCTGATTTCCGATCAGGAGCGGATCTTTATCAACAAGTTTGTCTACCGGTTTGAACCGATTGAGCGCGGAGATGTCGTGGTTTTCTGGTATCCTCTCGACCGGTCGAAATCGTTCATCAAACGCGTGGTGGGATTGCCGGAAGACACTGTGGAAATTCGAGATGGCGGGGTGTACCTCAACGGGAAATTGCTGCCGGAGCCGTACGTTCCTGCCGAATCCGAGGATTTTGGCAGCCTTTCGGCGCAGCGGATTCCCAAGGGCGAATATTTCGTGATGGGCGATCACCGGACCAGCTCGAACGACTCTCGCATTTTCGGGCCGGTGCCGCGCAAATTTATATACGGCAAAGCGGTGTTCGCGTACTGGCCGGTCGATCATTTTGGTTCCATCCCGGTCTTTGCCGAATCGGAAAAATAACGCCCCGGGGCGGGTGCGGGCTCCACGTTGCACGGTGAGAATTCAGGGAGCCCGACGGAAAGAGGATCCACTGACAGAATTAGCGGCACGAAATGGCATTCTCGCATTGGAAGACGGAAGAATTTTTAACGGGCGCGCCGCCGGTGCAATCACGCGTCGCGGCGGCGAAGTTGTTTTCAATACCAGCCTCACCGGCTACCAGGAAGTTTTCACCGACCCGAGTTATGCGGGGCAGATCGTCTGCCTGACGTATCCGCACATCGGAAACGTGGGGACAAATCTCGATGACGAGGAATCTCCCGCGCCGCACATCGAATCGCTCGTGGTGCGCGAATTTTCCGCGATTTCCTCGAACTGGCGCTCGCGTGAAAGCGCTCAGGCGTATTTGACGCGCCATAATATTCCGGTCCTGTGGGATGTGGATACGCGCGCGCTGGTGCGGCACATTCGTAAGGTGGGCGCGCTGCGCGGCGTGCTTGCAACCGACGGGACTCCCGCCGAGCTTCTGATTGCGGAGGCTCGCGCGTTGCCTTCGATGGCGGGACTCGAGCTGGCCAGCCGTGTGACGGCCGAAAAGAAATATGGATGGGACAAAGGGTCGATCGAACTCACCGCGTCTCCCTGGCACGAAGCCATGGGGGAGGCACAATCGAACGGCGAGACGCAGAAGTTTCGCGTGGTCGCCTACGATTTCGGCATCAAGCAGAATATTCTCCGCCTGCTGGTCGATCATCACTGCGAAGTGACGGTCCTGCCGGCGAAAACTTCGGCGCAAGACGCGCTGGCGCTGAAACCGGACGGCGTGTTCCTTTCCAACGGTCCCGGCGACCCCGAGCCTGCGACTTATGCGATCGAAACGATTCGCAATCTGCTCGGCCAGGCGCCTGTTTTCGGCATCTGTCTTGGGCACCAGTTATGCGGCCTGGCGCTGGGTGGAAAAACATTCAAGCTGCCGTTTGGCCATCACGGGTCCAATCATCCCGTTAAAAACCTGCTGACCGAGCAGGTGGAAATCACCGCGCAGAATCACGGGTTTTGCGTCGACCCGGAATCGCTCCCTTCGAGCGATGTCGAGGTCACGCACCTGAATTTGAACGACCATACGAACGAGGGACTGAGGCACCGCAGCCTGCCGCTGTTTTCCGTGCAATATCACCCCGAGGCTTCGCCGGGGCCTCACGATTCGCATTATTTGTTCCGTCAGTTCACCGACATGATGAAAAATTGGAAATTATCCGGCGCGCTGCGCCGCGGACAATCGAGGACCCAGTAACTTCATGCCGAAACGCACAGACCTCAAAAAAATCCTGATCATCGGCTCCGGCCCAATCATCATCGGGCAGGCCTGCGAATTCGATTATTCTGGAACCCAGGCGTGCAAGGCGCTGCGCAGCGAAGGGTACGAAGTCGTACTGGTGAACTCTAATCCCGCGACGATCATGACGGACCCCGAAACCGCCGACCGCACGTATGTGGAGCCGCTGACGAAAGAATATCTCGAAAAAATTATTTCCATCGAAAGGCCGCAGGCGCTTCTGCCAACGGTGGGAGGGCAGACGGCGTTGAATCTGGCCGTCGAGCTGGCCGAGAGCGGCATCCTCGAAAAATACGGCGTTGAATTGATTGGCGCGTCGCTGCGGGCGATCAAGGTGGCGGAAGACCGGCTCTGGTTCAAAGACGCGATCCGCAAGGTTGGGCTCGATGTTCCGGCGTCGGCGCTGGTGAATAATACGCAGGACGGATTGAAGCTTGCCGATCAGCTTGGTTATCCTGTCGTGATTCGCCCGTCGTTCACATTGGGCGGCACGGGCGGATCGATCGCGTACAACCGCGAGGAATTCTCGGAAGCGATTTCGCACGCGCTCGATGCCAGCCCGGTGCATGAGTCGCTGGTGGAAGAATCCGTGCTGGGCTGGAAGGAATATGAACTCGAAGTGATGCGCGATTTTCGCGACAACTTCGTGGTCATCTGCTCGATCGAGAATTTCGATCCGATGGGCGTGCACACCGGCGACTCGATTACGGTCGCTCCAATCCAAACGTTGACAGACAAGGAATACCAGCGCATGCGCGACGCCGCCGCGGCGATCATTCGCGAAGTCGGCGTCGAAACGGGCGGCTCGAACATTCAGTTCGCGATCGACCCCGCGACGGGCCGCATGATCGTCATCGAAATGAATCCGCGGGTTTCGCGCAGTTCGGCGCTGGCGTCGAAGGCGACCGGCTTTCCGATTGCAAAAATCGCCGCTCTGCTGGCGGTTGGCATGACGCTCGACGAAATTCCAAATGACATCACCAAGAAAACGCCGTCGTGTTTTGAGCCGACGATCGATTACGTGGTCGCGAAAATTCCGAAGTTCCAGTTTGAAAAATTTGCCGGCGCCGATACGGCGCTTGGCACGCAAATGAAATCCGTCGGCGAAGTGATGGCGGTCGGGCGCACCTTTAAGGAAGCGCTGCAGAAAGCGATCCGCTCGATGGAGCCAAGCACTCCCTGGCGCGCCCCGGTGGACACTCCGGCGTCGCTGCTGCGCGAAAAAATTGCGACGGCCCGGCCGGACCGGATTCACTGGCTGTTTGTGGCTCTGGAACGCGGACTTTCCGCCAAGGAGGTCTGCGAACTGACGAAAATCGATCCGTGGTTCATCCAGCAGATGCAGGAAATCGTCGCGGTGAACAAGCGCCTCGCCTCGGTCACCGTGGAAACCTGTCCGGAGGAATTGCTGCGCGAAGCCAAGCGCATCGGCACGAGCGATGAGACGCTGGCGCAACTCTGGAAGACGACCTCGGCGGCGATCCGGCACCGCAGAACCAAAGCGCGCATCGCCCCGGTTTTTAAACGCGTCGATACTTGCGCGGCGGAATTCGAGTCTTTCACTCCTTACATGTATTCCACCTACGAGGAGGAAGACGAATCGGAGCCGACCGACAAACAAAAGATCATGATCCTTGGTAGCGGACCCAACCGCATCGGGCAGGGAATTGAATTCGATTACTGCTGCTGCCATGCGTCGTTCGCGTTGCGCGAAGATGGCTACGAAACCATCATGGTCAATTGCAATCCGGAAACGGTTTCGACCGACTACGATACGTCGGACCGCCTCTACTTCGAGCCGCTCACCCTCGAAGACGTGCTCTCGATCGTGGACCGCGAAAAGCCCCATGGCGTGATCGTGCAGTTCGGCGGGCAAACGCCGCTGAATCTCGCTCTGGAATTGAAACGCAACGGCGTGCCCATCATCGGTACGGCGCCGGAATCGATCGATCTGGCCGAAGACCGCCGCCGGTTCGGCCGCCTGCTCGATGAGCTGAAAATTCCGCAACCGAAGAACGGCACAGCGCTGGTGCCCGAGGAAGCGGCGCGAGTCGCAAACGAAATTGGATTTCCCGTACTCGTTCGCCCCAGTTACGTGCTGGGCGGACGCGCGATGGTGATTGCCTACGATCTGAATACCGTGCAGGAATACGTTGCTCAGGCGGCCTTGATGGGCCCGGCGCGACCCGTGCTGATCGATCAATTCCTCGAGGAGGCGACCGAAGTGGATGTGGACGCTCTGGCCGACGGCGACGACGTGGTGATCGGCGGCGTGATGCAACACATCGAAGAAGCAGGTGTGCATTCAGGCGATTCCTCGTGCGTGCTTCCCCCGGTGAGCCTGTCACCTTCCGTTCTTGCGCGCATTCGCGACTATACGCACCGCCTGGCCAAAGCGTTGCAGGTTGTGGGATTGATGAATGTGCAATACGCGATTCAGCGCGACACGGTTTACGTGCTGGAAGTGAATCCCCGCGCCTCGCGAACCGTTCCGTATGTCAGCAAGGCAACCGGCGTTCCGTTGGCAAAAGTGGCGGCGCGGCTGATGGCCGGCTCGAAATTGCGGGATATGAATCTCCCGGTGACGGTCACCGATGGCGTGTCGGAAATCGCAGTGCGCGATTATTACGCCGTAAAATCTCCGGTGTTTCCATTTAATAAATTCCGCGGAGTGGATACGATTCTCGGTCCGGAAATGCGCTCGACCGGCGAAGTCATGGGCATCTCGAAAAGTTTTGGCCTGGCGTTTGCCAAGGCGCAGATAGCCGCCGGTCAACGTCTGCCGCGCAAGGGTTCCATTTTTCTGAGCGTCAGCGACCACGATAAGCGGCTGTTCGCTCCGCTGGCCAAGGAATTGCACGCTCTCGGATTCCGAATCATCGCCACGCGCGGCACTGCGGCCGCGCTCGAAGCCGCCGGAGTTCCCGCGGAGCCGGTATATAAGGTCAATGAAGGGCGACCCAACATTGTGGACCTTGTGAAGACGGGGAAAGTGGATATGGTGATCAACACGCCGCTCGGCCGCGAATCGTTTTACGATGAGAAATCCATCCGCCGCGCGGCGATTCGGTACAATATTCCGTGCATCACGACGCTCTCCGCCGCCGATGCCGCCGCAAAGGGAATTCGCGCTCTGGTGGAACAGACACTGGAAGTTTCTCCTCTGCAGACGCTGCACCTGAAAAAGAATGCAGCGCCGCAATTGCCGTCGGCGGACTGAACGGCATTGAGTATGGAGATCGCAAGGAATAGAGATGGCGCGGAATTAGGGCAACGAAAGTCCTCGGGCTGGAATGCCTGTCATCGATCATGAAACTCCAAGGAATCATTCCCGCTCTGACCACGCCGTTTGACGCGCACGGCGCGATGTCTCTGGACCGCCTGCGCGACAACGTTACGGCATACAACCGGATGGGCCTTTCCGGCTACCTCGCTGTCGGTTCGACGGGCGAATCGGTTTTTCTGAATCGCATGGAATTTGAAAATGTCGTCGCCGTGGTCCGGGAAGCCGCCGCGCCGGGGCGAATTCTGATTGCGGGCACGGGCGTCGATTCCACAGCTGAAACTATTTCTCGCACCAATGTTGCCGCAGGACTTGGCTACGATTTTGCTCTCGTATGCCCGCCCTATTATTTTAAATCCATGATGAAACCGGATGTGCTGGTCGAACATTACCAGCGCATCGCGGACGCTTCACCGATTCCGGTCCTGTTGTATTCGGTGCCGCAATTTACAGGCGTGGCGATTGAGCCGGATGTGGCTGCTCAACTGGCGGAGCACAAAAATATCGCCGGAATGAAAGACAGTTCCGGAAACGTCGACCGCCTGGGCGCGATCCTCGCGGCCGTTCCTGAAACGTTTGAAGTGATGACGGGAGCGTCCACAACCATTTACCCGTCGATGATTCTGGGCGCAAAGGGGGCAATTCTGGCGCTGGCCGATTTTCTGCCCGAGCTTTGCGTGGAACTTTTCGATGCCGTTGTCGCGCGAGATGCGGAGAGGTCGCTCGAATTGCAGCGCCGGATTCTGCCCGCGTCGCACAAAATCGTCAGCTCCATGGGCATCGCGGGTGTGAAATACGCGATGGATTGCCGCGGATTGTATGGCGGATTAGTACGCCGTCCACTGCCTTCCCTGGATGAATCGCAGTGTAAGAAAGTTGAGGCTCTGGTCGCGGGGCTCGCTCCCGCCGCGGTTTCGGCCTGACGGCTTGCGCAATAGATAGTTTGCCGCCATTCCGTGCGAACCGGGGAAAGCCTTCTGGCCTTTCCTGAAAAATGGGGACATCCCTTGCGCCGGTCGGATCGTGGGCTTTCTCCGCAACGTGTGAATCGAAAAAAGTTCCATTTCATCTAAGCCCGTGTATGAAGTGACTGTTGCCGGATTTCCATGCGAACGATATGACAGACCTTCCCATCGAGTGTCAAATCATCCCGGCGGCGGAGTTGCCCGGGACAACGCGTCTATACACCACGTATCTCAGCGATTTTCCCCGCGTTTCCGAGTTTTACGCCCATCCTCCGAATCTCGCCGGTATTCGACAAGCCATCGCTGAGGTTCGTCCCGATGACGTGATTCGCCGCGGCGTTGTGGACGAGTTGCGCGCCCAGAACAACGCACTGTTCACGGACGGGGAAACGAATCGAAATCTGGACCGCTTGCGTGATGGAGCCGTCGCCGTCGTAACCGGGCAGCAGGTCGGATTGTTCAGCGGCCCCGCCTATTCTGTTTACAAGGCGCTGACGGCGATCCATATCGCTCGCCAATTGACCGAAGAAGGGACGAACGCCGTTCCCGTGTTCTGGCTGGCGACCGAGGACCACGATCTGGAAGAAGTAAATCATACATTTTTTTCAAAGCGCGGGAGGCTCGAGCGATTCGATCTCGCCACACCCGGGATTGCCGACCGGCGCGTTGGCGAAATTGTTCTCGGCGATCCGGTACGAACCCTTTCCGCTCAGGCGGCTGGATTTCTCGAAGGTCCATTCTCGGAGGAAGTTGCGCGATGGCTCACTGAATGTTATTCGCCCGAAGAAAACTTTGGATCTTCGTTCGGAAAATTGATGGCGCGGATTTTTGCGGGACGCGGCTTGATTTTTCTGGACCCGCTTTCTCCGGAACTTCACCGGCTATCGGCAAAAACGATGATTCGCGCCGTGCAGGAACACAAATCGCTCTCGCAGGAACTCGTCGCGCGCTCGACCGCTCTTGAAAACGCGGGCTATCACGCGCAGGTCAAAGTCGCCGAGCATGGCACGCTGGTTTTCCGCATGGTCGATGGGCAGCGTCTCCCGCTCCGTCCCAGCAATGGGGGATTCGCGTCGGGAACCAGGCAGGAATCCGCGGACGATACTTTGAAAGCGATGG
Organism: Terriglobia bacterium; assembly: GCA_963788335.1. Classification (GTDB taxonomy): domain Bacteria; phylum Acidobacteriota; class Terriglobia; order Acidiferrales; family UBA7541; genus Palsa-360. The sequence continues at coordinate 217,945 of CAWBGM010000018.1, read as the reverse complement.
AGTTGCACCCGGAAGAATTCAGCCCGAGCGCGCTTCTGCGTCCCGTGGTCCAGGATACGCTCCTGCCGACGGTTGCTTACATCGGCGGCTCAGCCGAAATCGCCTACCAGGCGCAGACTTCGCTTGTGTATCGGAAGCTCCTCGGACGCGCTCCCGCGATCTTGCCGCGCGCCGGTTTTACGATTGTCCTGGCGCACGTCGCGAATCTTCTTAAAAAATACAATATTGGAATTCAGGATGTGCTTGCCGGTCGTCACCTGCTTCACACGAAGTTAGAAGCGGAGGCATTGCCGCAGACTCTTTCCTCGCGATTCGATGCGGGCGAGAAAGCGATCCAGGACCTTTTGGCGGGATTGCGCGAACCGCTTGCGCGATTGGACCAGACGCTGAACGGCGCACTCGATACGGCGACTGAAAAAATTCTGTACCAATTCAACAGCCTCCGCAGCAAGGCCGGCCGCGCCGAAGGATTACGTTCCGGCGTTCTGAACACGCACGAAAGCGAGATCGCGAATTCATTGCTTCCGAATAATATCCTGCAGGAACGCTCGCTATGCTTCCTCCCGTTTCTGGCTTCCGAGGGAAATGAACTTCTTGATCGCCTTGACCGCCACGTCAAAGTGGGGACAGGCGAACACTGCGTTGTTTTTCTCCAGCCCTCTTTCAAATAATGGCGCAATTTGTTTGCTGGATTTTAGTGGCACGGGCTTCCGCCTTTGGGGTTTGTGCATCCGTCATGTCTAAATCCACAGGCTGAATCCTGTGCCACTGGGGAATCCGTCCCACCCGCGATGCGAACAGAACAGCAATGCGCTTTTCGCCTCATCGCCGTTCGAGACGATTGTGCCTTCTTTTTGTCGTGGTACTATGCCGCATGGTACTGCAACACAATACGTCTACGAGCGGAGGATAGTGGGATGAGGCTCACCCCGGGAAAGCGCAAGGGCATGGAGGCGGTATCGGATTCGCGCGGCGTGATCGCCGCGGCCGCAATGGACCAGCGCGGATCGCTGATGAGCGCGATCGCAAAGGACAAAGGCATCGACAAGAAGGCTGTCACGAAGGAAATGATGTCGGAATTCAAGGAGGCCGTTGTGCGCGTCCTCACGCCGCACGCGAGCGCCATCCTGCTCGATCCGGAATACGGCCTTTCGGCGGCCAAGCAGCGAGCCAAGAATGCCGGACTCTTGCTGGCCTACGAGAACAGCGGCTACGACAACACTCGCCCCGGCCGCCTGCCCGATCTGCTGGATCATTATTCCGTGCGGCGCATCGCGGCCGATGGCGCCGATTGCGTCAAGATTCTGCTCTACTACACGCCGTTTGATTCCAACGAAATCAACGATATCAAACACGCCTGGGTGGAGCGTATTGGCGCCGAGTGCATGGCTGCCGATATCCCGTTCTTCCTGGAATTCGTGGGCTATAAAGACGGCATGGATGAAAAGAGCCTGGAATTTGCGAAAGTGAAGCCTGAGATCGTGACCAAAAGCATGGAGGAATTCAGTAAGCCCCAATACGCGGTGGACGTTTTGAAAGTCGAAGTGCCCGTTACTATGGCGTTCGTCAAGGGTACGGGTTCGTGCAAAGGCGACGCCGCTTATACGCGCGACGAAGCCAAGGAACATTTCCGCGCGGCCGCGGCTGTGGCGAAGAAGCCATTCATCTATCTCTCGGCAGGGGTGAGCAACGATACATTTACAGAGACACTCGATCTGGCATCTGAAACCGGCGTGAATTTTTCAGGCGTGCTGTGCGGCCGCGCCACGTGGAAGGATGCGATCCCGGTGTACGGCAAGCAGGGCGCCAAGGCCCTCGAGGACTGGTTAAACGATCAGGGCGTGAAAAATATCAAGAATGTGAACGGGCGTCTGACGGCGGCAAAACCCTGGTTCGCGTTTTATGGCGCGACGTCGGCTTCGGCGTTGGCCTAGGGGTGTAGCGCCGGCGTCTCGCCAGCGATTTTTAAGATCCGGGTGGACGCGAGTTCTGCCCGGATCAAAATTTCAAGTAGCAGAAATGCCGCCGGCGGGACGCCGACGTCACGAATAACATTCCACCTCCGCTTCATCTTTCGCGTAAATGCGTTGCCACAGCAATACGGTCCGAACAAGCGTGTCCAATCGTTCCTGTGCTAGAGTTTTGTCTTGACCATGAGACTCGGCGTTTACGTGCAAGTCCCTTTCTGCCAAACCAAGTGCACCTATTGCAACTTTCATACCGGTGTGTTTTCCGATGATTTGTACTCCCCGTATGTGGACGCCGTTTGCCGCGAAATTTCGGAATATCCCGGCATGCTGCGTGAAAATGGAATTGCGCCTATCCCGAACGCTGTCGTAGACACTGTGTACGTTGGGGGAGGGACGCCCAGCCTGCTCGATCCGATGGGCCTCCGCCGCATGATCGATGGGTTTCGCGCTTCACTTGAATGCAAGTTCGAGGAAGTGACGCTGGAGGCAGACCCGGAGACGATCACATCGGGAAAAGCCGCCTCGTGGCGCTCGGCCGGCTTCGATCGCATCAGCATGGGCGTACAATCCTTCGAGGATCGCGAACTGAAGGCCGCCGGACGCATGCACCGCCGTGCGGATATTTTCGACGCAATGCGGATCCTGCGCGACGCGGGATTCCGGAAAATCAGCGCCGATTTGATCGCCGGTTTGCCGCACCAGACGGACGCGACATGGGACGAGTCTGTCGCTCAACTACTGGCTCTACGACCCGAGCATATTTCCATCTACCTGATGGAAATTGACGAAGCCAGCCGTCTGGGGCTCGAAGTGCTGTCCGGCGGAAATCGTTACTCCGCTTCCGCTCTCCCCAGCGACGATGCCATGGCCGAATATTACGAACGTGCTTGCGAACGCTTGGCCGCGGCCGGGTATTTACATTATGAGATATCGAACTGGGCGTTGCCTGGTTCCGAATCCCGTCACAATCTGAAATATTGGCGGCGCGAACCGTATTTTGGTTTCGGCGCGGGCGCGCATTCCTTCAATGGAATGCAACGCTGGGCCAACGCGCACGATCCGGCCGCCTACACGGCCGCGGTCAGCCAGGGCCGTTTTCCCGTTGAGCAACTCGAAAGCGTTACGCGCGATCGTGCGCTTGAAGAGGAGCTGTTCCTCGGTCTGCGGCAGCTCGCAGGGGTCGACCTTACCGTTATCGAAACGAAATATGGCGCGAGCCTGCGTACTCGCGTGGAAGAATTGCGCGCACAGGGGCTTCTCGAATGGGATGGCAAGCTGCTTCGGCTTGCGCCGGACCGTTTGACCGTTTCCAACGAAGTGTTTGTAAATCTCCTGGACTAAGCGAAGCTTCGAGAGAACGGCGCGAGACCGGCGAAAATCGCGTGCTGTTTCTGGTGTGACTCCGTAACCCTTGTGCGGGGGCCGTCAAAATTTATCAGGATGCATGTGGTATAAATAAATTGACGGAATTGAAGCGTCGCAATATTTCGAGGTCTTGTGGATTTTTCCTTCACCGACGAACAGCAGCACCTCCGCCGCAGCGTCCGCGAATTCGCCGAGTCCGAAATCGCTCCGCACGTAATGGAATGGGACGAGACGTCTCAGTTTCCGGTTGAATTGATGCCTCAGCTTGCGGAGATGGGCCTGCTGGGTGTGATTTTTCCCGAAGAATACGGCGGCGCGGGCCTCGGCTACATCGAGTACGTCATCGTGATCGAAGAGTTGGCGCGTGTGGATGGCTCCGTTGGGCTGATTGTCGCCGCACACAATTCGCTGTGCACCAATCACATTTACAAATTTGGAAGCGAAGAGCAGCGCAAAAAATATGGCGTCCCCTCGCGCAGGGAAAGAAACTCGGTTGCTGGTCCCTGACCGAACCATCGGCCGGATCCGACGCGGGCGGCACGCGCACAGTGGCTGCGCGCAAGGATGGCGGCTGGATCATCGACGGCTCGAAAACTTTTATCACGAATGGCCACTACGCGGATGTTTGTGTCGTCATGGCCGTGACCGATAAGACGAAAGGCGCGAAGGGAATTTCCGCGTTTATTGTGGAGAAAAACAATCCCGGATTTCTCGCGGGAAAGAAAGAAAACAAGCTGGGGATGCGCGCCAGCGATACTTCGGAACTTGTGTTCAGCGATTGTTTCGTTCCCGATGCAAACCTGTTGGGCAAGGAAGGCCACGGATTTGTCAACACCCTGCAGGTGCTCGACGGAGGCCGGATTTCCATTGCGGCGCTTGCTCTTGGCATGGCCCAGGGCGCGTACGAGGCATCCGTTAAATACGCGAAAGAGCGGAAGCAATTCGGCAAGACGATTAGCGAATTTCAAGCCGTTCAATTCAAACTTGCCGATATGGTGACGGAAATCGACGCGGCCCGCTGGCTCGTCTATCGCGCCGCCTGGCTTGCGGATCGGAAAGGCCCTCGCTTCACAATGGAATCGAGCATGGCGAAACTTTATGCCAGCGAAGTGGGGGTGCGCGTCGCGAACGAGGCTGTACAGATTTTCGGCGGATACGGATTCACGAAAGATTATCCCGTAGAAAAATTCTACCGGGACTCGAAACTCTGCACGATCGGCGAAGGGACCAGCGAAATCCAGCGCATGGTGATTGCCCGGCAAATTCTGGATGGACGTTGATCGATTTATTTCACAAAAACAAAACCGTCATTCCTCGCTCCGCTCGGAATGACGGCGCTTTTATTGTGGGATTGCTGAGGGTCGTTCGCACTCAATAAGCGGCCGGATATATACGAAGACTTTTTCCTGAGTCCGCCATAAAATTCCCGATTCATTTCGATCGTCGTAAATCCGTGTACAATCATGCGCGCAATTGAGCGTCGTTGTTAACAGCCATGCCTGTCACCCTCGAAACGTGGGCCGAACAAATCCGGGCGGGAGACATCCGCGCTGTCGCTCGCGCAATCACTGCTATTGAGGATCACGATCCACAATCGGAAAACCTGGTCGACGAAATATTCCCCCACACCGGCCACGCCTTCACGATCGGCGTGACCGGGGCTCCGGGATCGGGCAAGAGCACGCTTGTCGATCGTCTCGCCGGCCATTATCGTCGTCGGGATGACAAAGTCGGCATCATCGCCGTCGATCCAACGAGTCCGTACTCCGGCGGCGCGATTCTGGGCGACCGCATCCGGATGCAGGGCCACGCGAGCGATTCAGGTATTTTTATTCGCTCGATGGCGACCCGCGGATTTCTCGGAGGCCTCGCTCGCACCACGGGCGACGTGGTGCTGGTCTTGGATGCAGCCGGAAAAAAATTCATTCTCGTGGAAACGGTCGGAGTCGGCCAGGACGAAGTGGACATCGTACGTCTGGCGGATTGCACGCTGGTTCTGCTGATTCCCGGCATGGGCGACGACGTACAGAACCTGAAGGCGGGATTGATGGAGATCGCCGATATTTTCGTCGTAAACAAATCCGACCGCGAGGGAGCGGACCGTCTGGAGGCAGAGCTGGAAGCCATGCTTCACCTGTCGCCCGATCACGATGGATGGAAGCCGAAGATCGTGCGTACGGTGGCCACGGAAAATAAAGGTATCGAAGAAGTTGCGGCGGCCATTGCGCAATACAAAGAATATTTCGGGCACGGCGAAGACCGCGAGGAAAAGAAAATCGAACACTGGAAACGCAGGCTCGTTGTCCTTGCCGAAGATTTATTCCTGCAGCGCGCGATTTCAGCTCCGCAAGGCGAGGCCATGCTCGACGCGCTGGCCCGCGACGTTTCACAACGAAAAAAGGAGCCCTACGCAGCCGCCCGCGAATTGCTTTCGCGCGTGGACAATCCGGGGAAGAACGAATGAAACTAGGCGACCTCGAATTCTGGCTCATTACCGACGGCACTTTTCGCCTCGATGGCGGCGCCATGTTCGGTGTGATCCCCAAGCCGATGTGGGAGCGTGTGTCGAGTCCGGATGCTCGCAACCGCATCTTGATGTCCATGAACTCGCTCCTGATCCGGGCCGCCGGAAAATGGATATTGGTCGAAACCGGGGCCGGAGACAAATGGGATGCGAAGCGCACGGACATCTATGCGTTCGATGCGCCGCCGCGTCTTCCGGACAAGCTGATCATCCATGGCGTGCCGCCCGACAAAATCGATATCGTCATCAACACGCACCTTCATTTCGATCACTGCGGTTGGAATACACGCATCGTGAATGGCGAAGCTGTGCCGATGTTTCCGAATGCGCGCTATATCGTCCAGCGCGGCGAACTCGATCACGCGAAAGACCCGACCGACCGCGACCGCGCCAGCTATTTTCCCGAAAACTTCATGCCGATCGAGAAATCGGGGCAATGGACTCTGCTGGAAGGTGACGCGGAAGTTGTTCCGGGGATTGAATTGATTCGTGCGCCGGGACACAATCGCGACATGATGTGCGTGCGCCTGACCGGCGGCGGAAAGACCGTATTTTTTACCGCCGATCTGATTCCCACGGCGGCGCATCTCCCTTTTCCCTGGATCATGGGTTACGATCTGTACCCGTTGACGACGCTGGAAAATAAAAAGAAATGGATCGAGCGCGCGGCCGGCGAAGGTTGGATGCTCATTTTCGGCCACGAAACGAAAACGCCTTGCGGTACCTTGCGCGAACAGAAGGGGAAATACGTTCTGGAACAGGTCCTGCTGGACGCATAAAATAATCCGTCTTCCAAGGATACTTTAATGGCAAAGAAGAAGAGTTCGCCGAAGTCACGCGGCAAGAAGAAGGATGACAAGACGCCTATCGGAATTATTGGCGGGAGCGGCCTTTACAACATGCCGGGTCTGGAGAACGCGCGCGAAGTGCGCTTGAAAACCCCGTTCGGCGATCCGTCCGACGCTCTGGTCGTCGGCACGCTGGAAGGTAAGCGCGTCGCGTTTCTGGCGCGCCACGCGCGCGGCCACCGCTTTATGCCTTCCGAAATTAATTATCGCGCCAACATTCATGCGATGAAACAACTCGGCGTTGAGCGGATTATCTCCGTCAGCGCGGTCGGTTCGCTGCAGGAGGAATTAAAGCCTCTCGATTTTCTGATTCCCGAACAGTTTTACGATCGCACGCGCCACCGGGTTTCCACTTTTTTTGGCGGCGGCGTGGTCGCCCACGTCGGATTCGACAAGCCGGTATGTTCGCAGCTCACCGCACTCCTGGGCAACGCCTGCGATCAGAGGAAAGTCCGCGTGCACCGCGGCGGCACGTACATCTGCATGGAAGGCCCGCAATTTTCAACGCAGGCGGAGGCGCATGTTCACCGTCAATTGCGATTTGAAGTGATCGGCATGACCAACGTCACCGAAGCCAAACTGGCCCGCGAAGCGGAGATTTGCTACGCCACGGTCGCGATGATCACCGATTACGACTGCTGGCATCCCGATCATGCCTCGGTAACGCTTGATGAAATTATTTCCAACCTGAACAAGAACACCGAAAATGCCCAGAACGTGTTACGCGAAGCCGTGCGCGCGATGCCCGACGCCCGGACCTGCAAATGCAGCGCGGCACTGGCTCACGCGATCATTACCGATCCCGCCGTCATCCCCGCCGCCGCACGAAAAAGACTTGCCGTGATTGCTGGAAAATATCTGAAGCCGGGAGCCCGCTGATTATGTCGCTACTTGTGGTTGGATCGGTCGCGTTTGATGCCGTGGAAACACCTTACGGGAAAGTGGACCGGATGCTCGGCGGCGCCGCCACGTATTTCGCCGTTGCGGCGAGCTTCTTCACGCACGTGAATCTTGTTGGAATCGTGGGGACCGATTTCACGGAGAAGGACGCCTCCATTTTCAAGGGCCGCAAAATCGACACCCTGGGACTCGAACGCGCCGACGGAAAAACGTTTTTCTGGGCGGGGAAGTACAGCGAGAACATGAATGAACGCACGACCCTCGCGACCGATCTGAACGTGTTTGCGGACTTTAATCCGAAATTGCCGCTGGCGTATCAATCTTCCGAGAATATTTTTCTGGCGAATATCCATCCGACCCTTCAACGCTCGGTTCTTCATCAGGTCAAGAAACGTCCCAAGGTCGTCGCGCTGGACACGATGAATTACTGGATTGAGCGCACGCCCAAGGAACTCCGCGAGACCCTGCGCCACACGGATATTCTGGTGATCAACGATTCGGAAACCCGACAGCTTTCCAACGAGCACAACCTGATGCTTGCCGCCCGCCATATTTTTAAGCTGGGGCCGAAAGCCCTGGTGATCAAGCGTGGCGAGTATGGGGCTATGCTGGTTCATCGGAACCGCACATTCAACGTCCCCGCTTTTCCGCTCGAACAGGTGCACGATCCGACCGGCGCGGGCGACACGTTCGCCGGCGGCTTCATGGGCTATCTGGCCAGTGTTCGCAACGCGGGCGATGCCGAACTGCGCCGCGCCATGGTATACGGCTCCGTGATGGGCAGCTTCACGGTTGAGAAATTCGGTCTCGACCGCCTGCGCACGCTAAAGCGCTCTGAAATCACCGCGCGCGCCAGGCATTTTCACAAAATGACGCAATTCGAGATGGCTTAACAAGTAGAACAGGCTTGCGACTGTTTTCTTTTGACTTTTGCGGAAACGCTGCGAAAGTCAAAATCGGGCAGGCTAAAGGCTGCGCCACTGGAGTTTGCACCCAGAGCACGCGCGGTCATGCCGTGACTCCGTTTCAACCAAGCCGGCGTTGTATACTTCAAATTCGCGACCCTTTCCCATGCTCAAATCTCGCAAACCGCAGGCACTCATCCAGGGAAGCACAATTGCCGTCATCGCTCCCGCCAGCGGGGCTAAAGACGAGCGCATCAATCGCGGCTGCGAAAATCTCGTGCGCCTCGACTATCATGTTCGTCAAAAAGTCACGAATCGCGCGCCCGATGGATATTTTTCGGCTCCGCTGAAAGCGCGATTGGCGGAATTCACCAGCGCAATGACGGATCCTGAAGTGCAAGCGGTCTTTTGCTCCCGCGGAGGATACGGCAGCGCCGAGATTCTTGACAATTTAAAGACGGCGCAATTCAAGGCGCCGAAAATTTTTTGCGCGTTCAGCGACCTTACGTCGGTTCATATTTTTCTTTGGCAGAAACTTCGCTGGGTCACATTTTACGGCCCGCTCGTTGCCGGCGGCTTCCATATGGGCGCCAATGCGACCTGGGGGTACGATCCCGACACGTTCATGTGCGCGATGACGGCGACAAACAGCGGCTGGTCCATACCGCTGCAAGCCGAGGCCTTGTCGCGCGGCACGGCTACGGGAACTTTGCTGGGCGGCTGCGTCACACTGATTGAAACTTCGATCGGAACGCCTTGGGAACTCGATACTCGCGATTCCATCCTTTTGCTCGAGGACGTGGGGGTGAAACCTTACCAGCTCGATCGCATTTTGCTGCATCTGAAGCAGGCGGGAAAATTCAAGGGCGTGCGCGGCATCGTACTTGGCGATTTCCCGGAATCCGAGCCGCCCCAGGGCAGTTCGGTGACGGTCGGCGACGTCTGCCGTCGCATTCTGGATCCGTTAAAAATTCCCGTCGTCTATGGCGCTCCGGTGGGGCACACGATGCGTCCGATGCTGACGATCCCACTCGGCGTGCGCGCCCGCCTTCATGCCACAGGGGAAGGACGTCTCGAACTTCTGGAGCCGGCGGTGCGACCATGAACAGTACCAAACATTTTCATTTTTCAGGAATTGGCGGAGCCGCCATGGCTCCACTGGCCGGAATGCTGGCCGAAAGCGGCCATCGCGTGACCGGTTCGGACGCCGGTGTGTACCCACCGGCGTCCACTCTGCTCGAAGGCCTGGGAATTCGATGGACCAATGGATTTTCCGAATCGAATCTCGACCCCGCGCCGGATATCGTCGTGATCGGTAATGCATTATCGCGCGGAAATCCGGAAGTCGAGTATGTGCTGGACCGCAAGATTCCCTATCGGTCCCTGCCGCAAACCCTGGAAGAATTTTTCCTTCCCGGCCACGATTCTCTGGTTGTGACGGGAACACACGGCAAGACGACGACCACATCGATGCTCTCGTGGATCCTTCATTACGCGGGGCGTAAACCAAATTTCCTGATCGGCGGCGTGGCCGAAAATTTTGGCCGAAGCTTCGGCCTGGGCGGCGGAAACGAGTTCGTGCTCGAAGGCGACGAGTACGATTCCGCCTTTTTCGACAAAGCGCCGAAATTCCTGCATTACCATCCGCAGGAAGCCATTATCACCTCTCTGGAATTCGATCACGCGGATATTTACGCGGACATCGGCGCCATCGAGACGCAATTCCGCCGCCTTGTGAATCTCGTGCCTCGCGGCGGGCGCATCGTAGCCTGGGGAGAAAGCGAAACAGTTCGTGGCGTTGTGAGCAAGGCATTCTGCCCGGTGGAGACATACGGTTTCTCGCCTGGGGTGGACTGGCTCGCCGGCGATGTGGAGTTTACCGAAGGCGAAACGTACTTTCGCGTTTTGCACCGGGGTACGGAAGTGGCGCGTGTGCGCATGGCGATGGCCGGAAAGCACAATGTTCTCAATGCGCTGTCCACGATTGCAATCGCGCACGGGCGCGGTATCGCGCGAGAAACCATCGAAGGCGCAATGGCAACTTTCCGCGGCGTTCTGCGCCGCCTCGAAATCAAAGGCGAATCGTCGGGCGTCCTCATCATCGACGATTTTGCGCATCATCCGACGGCCATCCGCGTGACCATCGACGCGGCGCGGCATCGCTGGCCGGCGCGGCGCATCTGGGCCGTATTTGAGCCCCGCTCAAATACAATGCGCCGCAAAGTTTTTGAGGCGGATCTCGCTTCCGCTCTTTCGACGGCGGATGGAGTTGTCCTGGGCGCGGTGAATCGCGCCAATCTGCTGGGCGATGAGGAACGTTTGTCACCCGATCGTGTGCTGCAAACCGTGCGAGCCTCCGGACGACGGGCGGAAGGTTTTGAAACCGCCGGCGAAATCGCGGAATTTCTTGCGGCCGAAACCCATCCCGGCGACCTGGTTCTGGTAATGTCCAACGGGAGCTTTGACGGCCTTTGCGGCAAGCTCATCGGCAAATTGCAAGAACGCGGCGCTCCTGCAGGGAAGGCGCGGGGATGAAACTGCGTGGTCGTTGCTGGCATGGCGTTGTGTTTGCGCTGGCGTTGGTGTTTGTCCCTGTTTCAGCTCATGCAACGATTGACTACACGGTGTCTGTGGCGCATGCGGACCGGCACAACTTTGCCGTGACGATGCGCGTTCCCGCCGTGCGCGATCAACTCATCCTCCAGATGCCCGCCTGGAACGCCCTCTATCAAGTTCGCGATTTTTCTTCGCACATGATGCAGGTGGATGCATTCGATGACGCAAGACATACTCTGCCCATCTTGAAGCTCGACAAGCAGACCTGGCGCGTAGCCGGAAACGGAACGATTACAATTCATTATCCAATTTACTGGGATGAGCCGGGCCCATTCGCGTCGCAGTTGAATCCGGAACATGCGTTTCTGAACCTGGCGATGGTGCTGCTATACTTGCCCGACCGGCGCGCCGAAGACACGCGCCTCGCGTTCGATGATGTCCCCGACAACTGGCGCGTGGCCGTGGAACTGGAAGCCGCGGGGATGTCCGCGGGCCGGCGGACGGGCGCCTACGCGGCTCCCAGTTATGATGCGTTGGTAGACGCTCCTGTGGAGATCGGCGCGTTCGACGATTTTCGATTTGAAGCGGGAGGCGTGCCGATTCGAGTGATTGCGCACGGCGATACCGGCGACAGGGCGCATCTCACTGACGCGTTGAAACGCATTGTGGACTACGACGTGAAGCTGATGGGGGGAGCGCCATTCCGCGAATATATGTTCATGTTCCACGTCGGATCGAACTTCGGCGGCGGCGGGATGGAGCATTCCAATTGCACGACAATTTCAGCGGACGTTCCCTCCCAATTGGCAAGTTATTCGGCGCACGAATTTTTTCACGCATGGAATGTGAAGCGCATCCGGCCGCAATCCCTGGAGCCGGTGGATTACACCCGGGAAATGTGGACTCGCTCATTGTGGTTCGCCGAGGGTGTCACGAACACGTACGGCTCCTACGCGCTGGTGCGGACCGGACTCTGGTCCACGCAACAGTTTTACGGCAATCTGGCGGAGCAGATCAACGAACTGGAATCGCGTCCCGCGCGCCGCTGGCAAAGCGTCGAGCAGTCGAGCCTCGATGCGTGGTTTGAAAAATATCAGCTGTACACGCGCGCCGAAGAGAGCATTTCGTATTACAACAAGGGACAAATTATCGGCGTCCTTCTGGATATCGAGATTCGCGACCGAACCGAAAATCGTGCCGGCCTCGATGACGTGTTGCGCGCTCTCAACACAGGATACGCGCAACGCGGACGCTTCTACAATGAAAGCGAAGATATTCGCGCAGTAGCGGAAAGCGTGATCCGCAAGAGTTCTTCCGGCGCGAACGCGGACCTGAAGGATTTTTTTAGCCGTTATGTTTCCGGGACCGATGAAATCCCATTTTCGAGTATTCTCGAGCGCGCCGGATTGGCCGTTCGCGATTCAGGGCCGCGCCGCGCCGCATTCGGCTTTTCCGTGGGCCATGATAGCGGCGGATCGCCGACGGCCGGTGTTGTGGAGCAGGACAGCGAAGCACAGCATGCGGGCTTGCGGGACGGAGATGTCTTGATTTCAATGAACGGCGAATTCTTTCCGCGCATGCCGGACCGCTGGTTGCGCGATCATCACCCGGATGAACGCATCACGCTGAAAATCCGCCGGGGCGGGGAAGAAATGGAATTGTCAATGCCGCTTGGCCGCCAGACAGACGCGATTTATCAGATATCCGAACTCCCCGAAGCCTCCGGTATCCAGCGCCGCATCCGGAATGGAATTCTGCGCGGCACGACCGATTCCGCGAAATGATTCGCACAAGTATCGTCGCCGTATTCCTGAGCCTGTGGACCCTGATCCTGGGCCCGCCGCTCATTCTCTACACGCTCGTTACCAGGTCCGCCACACTGATGTATTGGGTGGGAGTGAAAGGTCTGGTCTTCATCACCCGCGTTGTCGGCTTGCGAGTTGTCGTCGAGGGCCTTGAAAATATTCCGACCGGCGTATGCATGTTCGCGGCGAATCATACGAGCAACGCGGACGCCGCCGCGATTGTCGACGCCGTTCCCCGAAGGCTGGCGATCTTTGGAAGAAAAACCCTATTCGATATCCCCATTGTCGGCTACGCATTTGCTCTCGCAAAATTCGTTCCCGTGGACCGAGGGAACCGCGACGCTGCCCTGGCGAGCGTCAAACAAGCAATCGGATATATGAAGGAAGGTTTTTCCTTTCTTGTCTATCCCGAGGGCACGCGCAGCCCCGATGGCCGCCTGCAACGATTCAAGAAAGGCGCCTTCGTTATGGCAATTGAAGCCGGAGTGCCCATTGTTCCCGTCGCCTGTTCGGGGGCGCATCGCGTGATGAAGAAAAAATCCCTCGATATACATCCGGGAACCGTCACGGTGCGTTTCGGAAAACCAATCGATGCCGCCGATTACACAATCGATCGCCGCGATGAGCTTGCCCGCCGCGTTCACGACGCGATTGCGGCAGAGTTGCCCGAGGATCAGAAACCTGCACTCGCGTCTCACGACTAACCAAACGCCGGGTTCGATTCATTTTTGATATTGAGTTTTCATGTCTTCCACTTCCCGGATGATTCCCCGCAGCGTCTTCTGCATTTCCGGCAAACGCTTCAGCGCCGCAATCACTCTTAAATAAAGCTTATTTTCCATCACAGGCGACCCGGACCATACGGTGCCGGGCGGAACGTCGAGATGCATCCCGCTCTGCGCCGTGATGACGGCGTTGTCCCCGATTTCCAGATGTCCGGCGGAGCCGACTTGCCCGGCGAGGATGGCATTCTTACCGATGCGCGTTGACCCCGCAAGTCCGACCTGTCCGCAAAGTATGGTGTTTTCTCCGACTTCGCACGCATGGCCTACGAGCACAAGATCGTCGATTTTTGCGCCGCGCCGGATTCGCGTTTCGCCGACAGTAGCCCGGTCGATGCAGGCGTTAGCCTGAATTTCCACGTCGTCTTCAAGAATCACCGGCGCTTGCTGCATGATCTTGTGCCAACTCCCGTCGGCGCGTTTCGCAAATCCAAACCCGTCGCCGCCGATCACGACGCCATTCTGAAGGATCACGCGATTCCCGATCGTGCAGCCTTCGCGGACAACTGTCTGAGAATGCGCCAGAAAATCATCTCCGATTCGAGTATCGCGGTAAATCGTTACCAGGCTGTGCAGCACGGCGTCGCGGCCGATTTCCACACCCTCATCGACGAAGCAGTGCGGTCCTATGTGCGCACCTTCGCCAATCTTCGCTGTCTTCGCAACCACCGCTGTGGGATGTATCCCCGGGGCATATGCTTGCGCCGGATGGAAAAATTCAATCGTGCGCGCAAAATCAAGATAAGGATTTCCGGAGCGCAGGGCAGCGAGCGGAGGCAAACCGGTTTCCCGCTCGATCACGACCTTGCCCGAAACAAGCACGGCCGAGGCGCGCGTCCTACTCAATTCCCGCGAATATCGCGGATTGGTGAGAAACGTTACCTGCCCGGCGCTGGCTTCCTCGATGCCGGCCACGCCCTGAATTTCCGTTTGCGCATCGCCTTCGAGCACGCAGCCGAGCTGTGCGGCCAGTTCGCCGAGTTTCATAATCCTGTCTCCTAGAATTCCAGATACAGCGGTCCAGATTAGCCTCCAACCCAGCCGTTCACTCTACAACATTCCGGGTTCCGTCTGAAACTGCATCCGTGGGCATTCGTGGTACAGGTTTTAGTGGCACGGGCTTCAGCCTGTGGGTTTTGATTTTGCCGGGTTTGAAAAGGTAAACAAGGGAAAACCCGCAGGAAAACCCACAGGCTGAAGGTTGTGCCACTAAATCTCAATCGTTGAAAAGGCCGGGCTGTGGTTGAACTACTGCGGCCGGTTTCCGCCGGGCAATCCCTACTACGCCTAGGACAGTCATTTCCGAAAGGGCGGTGCGAGGAATAAATATCTTCAGAGTCGTTCCATGCAAATCAGGGGGAGTGATCTGCACGCCCCGATCCAAAAGAGACAGAAGATCGTTGGGCACCACGCCCTCGATACTTTCATTGTCGCGAAACTTTAGACGTACCCACAACCCATCGAGTTTGGGCCGTGACAAAAATGCCTTGCGCTCCGGTTGAAAATCATCCGTAAATTCCCGCACAAAATAAATACTACGCACATCCTTGAGCTCAAAATTCAGGCGCTCGCCGTCGGGAGTAAGCAGTTCGACGCTTTCGGTGTCCCCAAGCTTGCTCGGGTTCAAGTAGCCGCGAATCGACTTCCGGTCGAGTAGCAGGACTACGACCTTCTTGTGAGTTGAGGATGGGGCGCGTTGTTTCACGGATAGTGGGTGAAGGCGAAGGCCTTGCGAGTCAACGCCGATTATGCTATGTTAAGCAGTCTTTGGCTGTCAAGTGTATAATTATCAAAGGCTTAGAGGTTTGTGCTGAGGCTTAGGCTGGGGGCCTCTTTCTTTTGACCGAAACTGTCACCCACAAGCGGCAGATTCTCAAATCTGCCTCCATCATCAGTATTATCACGGTTGTAAGTCGTATTCTCGGATACGTCCGCGACCAAAGGTTGACCCTTTTGCTGGGGACCACGGGCATTGCAGATTCGTTCGTCCTAGCCTACCGGATCCCGAATGTCCTGCGTCGGCTGGTCGGCGAGGGCTCTATGACGGCCTCTTTCATTCCGGTATTCACCGATTATATGCGGAATCGGACCCGGGAAGAGACTTGGGCGTTCGCCAACCGGTTGTTCTGGACGTTTTCGGTGGTTTTGGCGGCGCTCACTGTTTTCGGCGTTATTTTTTCACCCCTTGCCGTGCGTATGTTTTCGATGTTTGGAAGGAATCAAGTTCAGGTCGAAGCCATCTATCTGAACCGTCTGATGTTTCCCTATATCCTGTTCATCGGGATGGCGGCGCTGGCGATGGCGATCCTGAATTGCTTTCATATATTTGGCCTGCCCGCGGCCACGCCCATCTTGCTGAATGTCTCGTTCATCATTTTCTCGATGGCGGTGGTTTGGAGATATTTTGCAAGCCCGGCGGTGGCGCTGGCGGTCGGCGTTCTGGTAGGTGGTATATTTCAATTTTTCCTGCAGGTGCCGCAACTGGTCCGGCGGGGGATGAATTTTCAGTTCGGCGTGTCGTTTAACGACCCGGGAGTGCGCCGGGTGGCGAAGCTGATGGTCCCAGGCTTCATCGGAATCGGAATCGCGCAGATTAATCTGCTGGTGGACACGATATTTGCAAATGCGAAGGTCATGCCGGTGGGCAGCCTGGTTTCGCTCTATGTGGCGGACCGCGTAACCGAGTTGGTGCTCGGCGGGTATGCTATCGCAGTGGCGACGGCAATCCTGCCGATGATGTCGCACCAGGCTTCGGCCGGCGACCATGAGGGAATGAAGAAGACATTTGTGTTTGCCCTGCGGATTGTGTCATTCATTACCATACCGGCCGCGGTGGGCCTTGTGATTTTACGCGAGCCGATTGTGCAGGTTCTTTTTCAGCATGGGCTTTTTGTTGCGGAGTCTACGCGATTGACGGCGCGGGCGTTGCTGTATTACTCGATGGGACTTCCCGCGTTCGCGGTGGTGAAATTGATCGTTCCGGCTTTTTATTCGACACAGGATACGCAAACGCCGGTGCGCGTTGCGTTCGCCGCGATGGCCGTGAATATTGTTCTGAATCTGGTTTTTCTTTTTTATTTCTTCGCCAAATTCAAGAACGGAGGCCCGGCGCTGGCCAGCGCCCTGGCCGGTTATTTCACAGTTTCCGTGTTATTTGTTATTTTCAGGCTTCGGTTTGGAAGCCTGGGGACGATGGAGATTGTCGCGTCGCTCTCGAAGATTGTTCTCTGCGCCGCCGTGATGGGGGTCGTGTGCTGGGGCGCGCTGCATTATTCGCGGTTCGACAGTATCGAATATTTCCTGCCCAGGCTCGCTGTCTTTGTGGGTTTGATTCTTTCGGCCACTCTCACGTACCTGGGGCTGGCCTGGCTTTTGCGGTGCCATGAAATCAGTGAAGTCTATGGCATCGCATTTCACAGGGATCGGATCGAACCCGGCAAGACGGGACTGACCGGCTAGCCATGATGGACGCAACTATTCGCGAGTTTCTCAGCTATATGCAGGTGGAAAAAGGCCTGGCGCAGAACACGATCCTTGCGTACGGAAGAGATCTGAAGCGATTCACCCTATTCCTCGCGAAGCGGCAGAAACACAACTTCGAGGAAGTCACGCGCGAGGATGTCGTCGATTTCCTGTCCGGCCTGTACAAGGAAAAGATGGATAGCCGGTCCGTAGCGCGTTACCTGGTCTCGCTCCGGAGCTGTTACAAGTACTTGATGATGGAGGAGCGGGTCCAGCTGGACCCGACCGAGAATCTGGAATCGCCAAAAATACGGCAGAGCCTCCCGACCTATCTCCGAGTGGAGGAAGTGGATCGTCTTCTGACGGCGCCGAGCGATTCGACGCCGATCGGATTGCGCGACCGGGCGATGTTGGAGGTTCTCTACTCGACGGGTTTGCGAGTTTCAGAGCTGTTGAATCTCCGAATGACCGACGTGGACATGCGGATGGGTTACGTGCGATGCATTGGAAAAGGAGACAAGGAGCGCCTGGTCCCCATCGGTCGCAAGGCGATAGCGGCCGTGGAGCTGTACCTGGCTCGCGCGCGGCCTGAATTTCTCCGCCCGTCGATGCCGTCGCCGCACAATCAAGTCCTGTTTCTGGCAAGGACCGGCAAGCGCCTCAGCCGGATCAGCATCTGGAAGATCCTGCACGATTATGGAACCAAGTTGGGTTTGCGCGGACGCCTGACTCCACATAAACTGCGTCACAGTTTTGCCACGCACCTGCTGGAGGGGGGGGCGGATCTGCGGTCGGTTCAGCTGATGCTGGGCCACGCGGATATTTCCACGACTCAAATATACACGCACGTGGTCGAGGAGCGCTTAAAGCAGATTTACAAAGCGCATCACCCGCGCGCGTGAGGGCCGAAAATTCATCCATGGAGAACTCTCCGTGGCTTACAAAAATACCCGTCGGGTGCGGGGGCGCTTGAATAAAATACGCGTTCCCGTCCGGAGAAAGAACAAGCATGCCTGATTACATGTATCAATTGGAAAGCCGGCTCTCCGCCGAACAGCGCGCCGGAATGGTTCGCATCCAGGAACTAGCCGTTGCGAACGAATTAAATCTTTATCTGGTGGGCGGCGCGGTCCGCGACCTGATTTCCGGGATGCCCATCCGCGACCTGGATTTCACGGTGGAAGGAAATCCGACGCGAATCGTGCGGGAACTGGAGAAGGGCGGGGCGCAGGTCCTCCATGAGAACGATTCGCTGCGCTCGTTCGAGATGATCCTCGCCGGAGAGGTCGACGCCGGCATCTCCGCCGCGCGTGAAGAAGTCTATCCGCGGCCGGGCGCGAAATTCGAGCCGCGATTTTCGACCATCGTGGAGGACCTCAAGCGGCGGGATTTCTCGATCAACGCCATCGCGATTTCCCTGAATGCAAATTCGCGCGGCCTGCTGCTCGATCCCACCAACGGACTCGCCGATTTGGAACGGCGCGAAATTCGCACCCTCTCCATTCACAGCTTCACCAACCAGCCGGTGCGCATTCTCCGCGCCCTGCGCTACAGCGCCCGGATGGATTTCAAAATGGATTCCCGCACGGCCGATTGGCTTAAGCTTGCAATGGAGCGCGAGCTGCAAGACACGATTTCGCCGGAAGACGCCGGCGCCGAGCTCTGGCAGGTCGTCCGCGAGGAAAAGCCCGGAGTCATCCTCAAGGCATGGGAATCGAATGGCCTTCTGGGCGTGCTGCATCCGCAACTTGAAAAACGCCATCCCGATTACGAAGCCATCCAGCGCATCGTCCGTGTTCGTGAAGACATGATGTCGGCGGGCTTCCGCCCGCGCCTGATTGCTCCTGTCACGGTCGCAATTCTCGGTCGCCTCAAGGATCGCGAAGGCTCTGCGGTACTCGAACGGATGGATTTGAGTTCTGCCGAGCTGGCTGCGGTGGAGAACCTGGAAAGTGAATCCGCTAAGGTGGCGAAAATTCTGTCGGGTCCGAAAACCGAATCGGCCCGCGATGCCTACGCGTATCTTGAGGCAACGCCGCTCGATTTGCAGGCCTATATCCTCGCCGAATCTTCTAACGCCAAAGCCGTAGGCAAAATCAAGAACTACATGAATAAGTGGAAACCCTTGCGCCAGGCATTGCCTGCCGTCGCCGTGGAACTCGAAGCCATCGGACTGGAACACGGCCCCAAGTTTGACCAGGTGCTGGAGGAATTTTTCCAGGCTCAATTAATGGGCCGCGCCCGCAAGCCCGAGGATCACGACAAGATCCTGCGCAAACTCGCCGGAATCAAGGAACCGCCCAAGAAAATCGAAGAAAAAAAGAAGCCCGAAAAAAAATTGAATAAAAAGGGATCCAACGGTTCTGAGCTGCCGCCTTCTGCGCCGGAGGCGGCGAAAGCCAAGGGCGCTCCATCTGCAGCGGCCGGCACCGCCGGGAAGGACCAGCTTCGGAAAGCCGTCGCCAATCATGCGGCCGCGAAGTCCGCAAGCAAGGGAGGGAATAAGCCCAAAGGCGCCGCCAAGAAATAGCGATTGTGACGCCGCGACTTTTGCTTTTTTGATTTTCGCGTGGTTTCGAATTCCTCATGTTTTTGGATCTCGGGTGCCGCATGTCGATTGAGAATCGATTGGCGGAAAATCATACAAAACTCGACAGCGATTTTATCCACTGCACCACCAAGCGCGCCGTAGCAAATTTCCTCGCACACGATTAGAATAGCCTTCGGCATGCAAATCCCGAAATTCGTTCACCTGCATCTGCATACGGACTATAGCCTGCTCGATGGAGCCTGCGACCTCGACGAAGTCGTCGAAGAAGCAGCGCGGCGGGACATGCCTGCCGTGGCCGTCACCGACCACGGTAACCTGTTCGCCGCCGAATCGTTCTACCAGTCGGCCAAGAAAAAGGGTGTCAAACCCATTATCGGTTGCGAGGTGTACGTCGCCAAGGGCAGCCGCCACGACCGGGGCGAGTCCTCACAGCTCGATGCCGCGAACGGGAACGGAAATTCCCAGGCGGAGCCCGGTCAGCGCGGCAACAATCACCTTGTTCTGCTCTGCGAAAATGCCGAGGGCTATCGCAACCTGGTCAAACTGGTTTCCGCCGGCTTTCTTGAAGGGTTCTACTACAAGCCACGCATCGATTACGATCTGCTCGCGCAACACAGCAAGGGTCTGATCGCGCTTTCGGCGTGCTTGCGCGGCGCCGTCACCGAGCATCTCATGGAAGAGCGCCCGGAGCAGGCGCAAGAAGCCGCTCACCGTCTCCGCGACATCTTTGGCAAGGACAATTTCTTCCTCGAAATTCAGGACCAGGGGCTGGAGGCAGACAAGCGGGTCAATCCGCAGATCGTCGCACTCTCGAAGAAATCCGGAATTCCCGCTGGTCGCCACCAACGATTGCCATTACCTGAGGCATGAG
This sequence comes from Terriglobia bacterium, assembly GCA_963788335.1. GTDB lineage: Bacteria > Acidobacteriota > Terriglobia > Acidiferrales > UBA7541 > Palsa-360. The sequence goes on along the minus strand of CAWBGM010000018.1, from coordinate 197,406 downwards.
GATGCCCGCGCGCAGGAGGTGTTGCTCTGCATTCAAACCGGCAAGACGATGAGCGACACGCACCGCATGAAATTCGCCACCGACCAGTTTTTCTTCAAGACCGCGGAGGAAATGGCTAGGGTCTTCGGCGAACTGCCCGAAGCCCTCGAACGCACCGTCGCCATCGCCGACCGCTGCGACGTGAAAATCGACGCTGTAAAAAATTCCTTCCCCGACTTCCAGGTTCCCGAAGGCCACACGACGGACAGTTATTTTGAAGCCGTCGTCCGCGAAGGGTTTGGGGGCCGCGTGCCGATTCTGGAGGCGCGTGCCAAGGCCGGCATGCGCCGGAAATCTCTCGCGGAGTACGAAACGCGCCTCACGAATGAAATCCGAATGATCCAGCAGATGAAGTACGCCGGATATTTTCTGATCGTCTGGGATTTCATGCGTCACGCACGATCGCAGGGAATTCCCGTTGGTCCGGGGCGTGGCTCGGCGGCGGGCAGCCTGGTCAGTTATGCGTTGCAGATTACCGACGTCGATCCGCTGCAATACGATTTGCTGTTCGAGCGCTTTCTCAATCCCGAGCGCGTCTCCATGCCCGACATCGATATCGACTTCTGCATGCGCCGCCGCGGCGACGTGATCGAATATGTGACGGGAAAATACGGCCGGTCGAACGTCGCCCAGATCATCACGTTCGGGACGATGGCCGCGAAGGCGGCGCTCAAAGATGTGGGCCGCGCGATGGACCTGCCCTACGGCGAAGTCGATCGCATCGCCAAGCTGATTCCGAACCAGCTCAACATCACGCTCGATGAAGCTCTGAAGCAATCCCCTCAACTCAAAGCTCAAATCGACAGCGACGCTCGCTACACCGACATGATGGAAGTGGCAAGACGCCTCGAAGGATTGGCCCGCCACGCCTCCACACACGCTGCGGGCGTCGTAATTTCTCCCGAGCCTCTCACCAACATCGTCCCGTTGTACAAGTCAAACAGGGATGAAATTACGACGCAGTACGATATGAAGGGCCTCGAGCATATCGGCCTGCTGAAAATGGATTTCCTCGGCCTGACCACGCTCACCGTCCTCGACGACGCCGTGCACATGGTCGAGCAAAATCGCAATATCCATGTCGATTTGGGAACCCTGCCACTCGACGACGAAGCCACCTACAAACTTTTCGCGCGCGGCGACACCACGGCCATCTTCCAGTTTGAATCCCACGGGATGAGAGACATCCTGCGCCGCTACCAGCCCGTGCGCCTCGAAGACCTCACCGCGCTCAACGCGCTATATCGTCCCGGCCCGATCCAGGGCGGCATGATCGACGACTTCATCAATCGAAAACACGGAAAGAAGAAAGTCACCTTCGATCTCCCGGAACTGAAGGAAATTCTCGAAGAAACCTACGGCGTCATTGTGTATCAGGAACAGGTGATGCAGATCGCCAATCGCCTGGCGGGTTTCTCCCTCGGCGAAGCCGACCTCCTGCGTCGCGCGATGGGGAAGAAAAATCACGCCGAAATGGCCGCGCAGCGTGAAAAATTCCTTGCCGGATCCACCGCCAGAAAAGTCAATGCGAAGAAAGCCGAAAAAATATTCGATCTGATGGCGGAATTCGCCGGATACGGTTTCAATAAATCGCATTCCTGCGCGTACGCATTGCTCGCCTACCAGACCGCTTACCTGAAAACGCATTATCCGGTCGAATTCATGGCCGCGCTTCTGACGTCGGAAACGGGCAACACCGAGAAAGTCGTCAAGTACATCAACGAGTCCCGGGGCATGGGCATCACGGTGCTTCCACCGGACGTCAATTCGAGCGACCTGAATTTCACGCCCGTCGGAGAAGCCATTCGCTTCGGTTTGCAGGCGATCAAGAATGTCGGCGAAAACACGGTCATGGGCATCCTCGAAGCGCGCGCCAAACTCGGACGTTTCACTTCGATTTACCAGTTCTGCGACAACATTGACCCGCGCCTGCTGAACAAGCGCGTCCTCGAAAGCCTGATCAAATCCGGCGCCATGGATTCCCTCGGCTCTCGCCGCTCGCAACTGTTTGCCGTGATCGACCGCGCCATGGAGCGCGCCCAGCGCCGTCTGCGCGAAAAAACTTCCGGCCAGCACGGCTTGTTCGGCGGCGCTGCCCACGCGGCGGAACCGGCAGGACGAGCCGCTCCCAGACCTGGAGGAATGGCCCGAGCACGAAATGCTCGCCTCTGAATTTGCCACCGTCGGTTTTTATATTTCCGGGCATCCGATTTCAAAATATGCGGAAAAACTTGCGGAATTGAAAGCGATCGATCTTGCCGCTGTCGAAGGCCGCAAAAACGGCGAAGAAATTACCGTTGGCGGAATCGTGATCGCCATGCGCAGCATGCGCTCACGCAAGGGCGACCGCTGGGGAATTCTCACGCTTCAGGATACGACCGGCGTACTCGAAGTGCTCGCGTTCCCCGAATCGTTCGCCCGCCTCGAAACCGTTTTCAAGAGCAATGCGCCCCTGGTTCTGAAAGGACGCGTCAACGTCGAAGACGCCGGAACGCGCCTCTCCGTGATGGAGGCGAAGCGTCTGGAAGACATGGGCCAGCGCCAACCGGGCTTGATGCGCGTGCGTGTGGAAATGGCCGCGCTGGATAACCGGAAACTCGATGAACTGAAACAGTTATTCGTCAGCAAGCCCGGCTCGTGTTCCGTGGCTTTCGATCTGATTTCCTCCGAAGGAATCGTAGCCACACTGCGCGCCGACCAGCGCGTGAAGGCAGATCAGGACCTGGTTCGCGAAGTCTGCAAATTGTGCGGAGAGAACGCGGTTCAATTGGAGGCGCGCGGGTAATCCGTCCCGCCGGCGTCCCGTCGGCGCCACAAAAAGCCCATGAAGCCATGAAGAAGGATTCTCGAAAAGACGAAATCGAAAAGCTTCGCCGAGAGGTCGAGGACTTACCAAGCCACGCACGCCCCGAGATTCCCACCGAGGATCTCGACCGCCTTCGCAAGGAAATCTCTCAATTGCGCGCCCAGTTTTACCAGCACATGGGCGCCTGGCAGCGCACTCTCCTGGCCCGCCATCCCCAGCGCCCCTACATGATGGATTATGTCCGCATCCTCTTCGAGGATTTTCACGAATTGCACGGCGATCGCGCCTACGGCGACGACGCCGCGATGATCGCCGGCTTTGCCCGGTATCACGGCCGCCCCGTGGTCGTCATCGGCCAGCAAAAGGGAAGGGACACCAAACAGAGAGTCGCTCTCAATTTCGGCCAGGCGAAGCCTGAAGGCTACCGCAAGGCGCTGCGCGTCATGCAACTGGCCGCAAAATTTGGACGGCCAATCCTGACTTTCATTGACACGCCAGGCGCGTATCCTGGCATCGACGCGGAGGAGCGCGGCCAGGCGGAAGCCATCGCCAGAAATCTCCGCGAAATGGCGCGCCTGCCCGTGCCTGTGATTGTCACGATTACGGGGGAGGGTGGCTCCGGCGGAGCGCTGGCCATTGCCGTCGGCGATCGCGTCAACATGATGGAAAACTCGGTTTATTCTGTGATTTCGCCGGAGGGCTGTGCATCGATCCTGTGGCGCGACTCCGCGAAAGCAGAAGTTGCCGCCGAAGCCCTGAAGATCACGGCGCGCGATCTGAGCGAACTTGGCATCATCGACGAAATTATTTCCGAGCCCGAAGGCGGCGCGCACCTGGACGTCGATGCCTCCGCCGCATTTCTGGACCGCGTCCTGGATCGTTCGCTCCGTGAACTGCTTCCGTTGACTCCCGCGGAATTGCTCGAAAGCCGCTACGTGAAATTTCGACGCATGGGCTTGTTCTTCGACGCCACCCGATCCTGAACATTTCTGAGTCGCCTGCGGAGCCAGCGCCAATCTCGCGATGGGCGATGCAACGTTTGCGGCACGTCCGCCCGGGGCTTCCAAAGTACCATTGCCGGATTCGCGTCACCGTTTTGCATCTCCATTGTTGCCTCTCGCCATCTCGTCTAGTCTGAGTGCACGGAGACGGGGCCCGAATGTCAAAACAAACAGAAACACAGTTGCCGGAGAATAGTGTCACAGGCGGATCAACGCAGGTTTTTCGCCCATACGAGCGCCTCGTTGAAATTACGGTTCTCGGGAAGAAGTTTGAAGTCCCGGAAAAGAATACGATCCTCCGTTGCTTTCAGTATCTCAGCCCCGAAACCATTCCCTACGGTCGATTCTGCTGGAACCAGGATTGCCAGTACTGTCGCGTCACCGGCAAACTCTCGGACGAAGACGAGACTCACGAAATGCTCAGTTGCAAGTTCCTGGTGAGCGCGGGCATGGAAATCACCGACATCAGTCCCGAACTTAAGTATTGCCTGGCGCGGAAGCTCAAGTAGATTTTAGTGGAACAGACTTCAGCCTGTTTTCTTTCGACCTTCGTGGGGTTCTTGCGCATTTAGCCCAGGAAGAGATCCGGCCACCGATACATTTCTCAAAATCTTCAAAATTCGAAAAGAAATCAGGCAAAGGCCCGTGGTACTGAAACCCGCGCAACTTTTTCCCCGCAGCCGTGTTTAATCGGATGGACACCAATTTGCTCAGGGCTGTAGTCTGACTTCCTCCCCTGGAACCCCCAGGCTACGGAATTTGAGCATGGAAGGGCGCGCCGCCCCCGATTGCGGCGCGCTCTTCGTCTATTTTCCCCCAGGGAATCGATTTTCTTTTCTCGCTTCGTCCTTAACTTTGAAATTTGCTGCTAATATATTTCCTGGATTATGGAAAAACACTTCAAAGCAATCGTGTGCGACGGGTGTGGTTTCCCCGCTTCCCCCGAACATATTGCCGAGCGCCTCGCCCGCCTGGAACTTGCAACCCGGTTCCGGCCCATTCATATGCATCTGCTTTTTATTGCCCTGGCGCCTTCCGCTCGGCCTGAAGATGATTTTTATGGGCCGCCGAGGGTGAAAGACTTTTTTGAGCCCTTCATGGAATCCCTGGGAATTTCCGCTTCGTTGGAGAAGTCCGCCTCCGCTGCTGACGGAACCGCCCAGGATGTCGCTCAGCTCGTGGAATTCCAGCGCAAAGGATTTTATCTTTCGTACCTGTCGGAATGTCCGCTTCCGGCTCGGAACGAGGAAGAGTCCGCAGTCATCTCCACACTCGCGCCCACGCTGCTTCGGCGAATCCGGTTGAACTACAAGCCTGAAAAGATTGCCCTACTCGGAAAAGACACGGCGCAATTGATTGCCATCCTGGAAAATGCCGGGTTAGGACCACTGCTTTTGCTGGATCATGGGAATCCGTTGACTGTGCCGGAACCCGGAAACCCGGTCACAAGGCCAGTGTTCCAGGATGTGTTATCCAGCCCTGGAACAAGTTAAATCCTATTTCGGAGTATGATACTATTCCATTTAAGCGGACTCAGTGATATTAGGGAGCAGGGGGAACTACGTGAAAGTTAAAGCGAAATTCGCGATCGGGGCGGGAATTATTATCGTCACGATTTCCTGCCTTGCGTATGTCGGCGCCCAGCAGAGTAAGACTTATTATCATACGATTTCGGAGATCCCCACATTGAATGGCGCGGCTTTGCACCAGCGCCTGCGCGTCGGCGGCGATGTCCAAGCTGGCTCGATCAAGCACTATTCCGGGCGCATCGATTTCGTGCTCCTGGAGCAGGGCAAAGGCTTGCCGGTCAGCTATGTAGGCACTGATCCGCTGCCGGACACGTTCAAGGACGGCGCCCAGTGCCTCGTCGAAGGCAAGGTTCAGCCGGATGGACGATTTGTTGCCGAGACCCTTCAGGCCAAGTGCGCGTCTAAGTATGAGGCGGCTCCCGCAGGCACACAGCCGGCGAACTCGACGGACAATTCATATTCGGATCACAAGAGCTAGTTTTTAGGCGTGTAGTTCGGGGGCTGCCAGCCGCAGGCTGTAAGGCAGCGGGGAAGTTGTTCCGCAAGACGACGCTCGACAAATTGGAATCGAGGACCTAAGTTGGATTTATTTGGTTCTTACGCGCTGCTTCTGGCCTTTGCCTTCGCACTCTACGCGATTTTTGGAGGCATAGCGGCGATCATTACGCGCCGCCCTCTCTTGATCAAATCCGCGCGCAACGCCGGATTCGCGGTGTGCGGCCTGATCTGGCTGGGAACCGCCAGTCTGATCTACCTATTTTTCACCGATAATTTTTCGATGGTGTACGTCGCGGCTCACAGCAACAGGACACTGGCGCCGTATTACAAATTCTCGGCGCTCTGGTCCGGCCAGGAAGGCTCGCTGCTCTGGTGGAGCTTCCTGCTTTCGATTTACGTCTTTTCCGCTCTTTTCGCCTACCGCGGAAAGCATCCGGAACTCATGCCCTATGTGGGCGTGGTCATGGCGGGTGTGCAGATTTTCTTCCTCACGCTGAATAATTTCATCGCCAGTCCGTTTCAGGTGTTTGCGGCCAATCAGGGCGGAGTCATGCATCTGGTTACACGGGCCGACGGCAGCGGCCTCAACCCGCTCCTGCAATATCCGGAGATGGCGATCCATCCCCCCACACTGTATTCCGGCTATACCGGATTCACGATTCCATTTGCATTCGCCCTGGGCGCCCTGCTGGGCCGCTACCCGGGAGAGAAGTGGATTCACCTGACGCGCCGCTGGACAATGATCGCCTGGGCGTTTCAATCGGCTGGGATATTGCTGGGCGCTCACTGGGCGTATGCCGTGCTCGGCTGGGGCGGTTACTGGGGTTGGGACCCGGTTGAGAACGCATCGCTGATGCCGTGGCTGACGGGCACCGCATTTCTACATTCGGTGATCATGCAGGAAAAGCGCGGGATGATGCGAGTGTGGAACGTCTGGCTGGTCTTCACGACGTTCATGCTCTGCATCCTGGGTACTTCGCTCACTCGCAGCGGAGCCGTGAATTCCGTGCATGCCTTTGCTGAATCCAACATCGGCCACTGGTTCTGGGGATTCCTGCTTACGATCATCATCGTGTGCCTCGCGGCGTACTTCAAGAATCGCGATTATCTGCGCAGCGACAATCATCTCGACTCGATGATCTCGCGCGAATCCAGCTTCCTGTTCAACAACTTGATTCTTCTGGTCGCCTGCGTCGCGGTTCTGGCCGGCACGCTCTTTCCGGTGCTCTCCGAAGCGGTGCGCGGATCGAAAATCAGCGTCGGGCCTCCATTTTTTAATCTCGTGAATATCCCGATCGCCATGTTCCTGCTATTTCTTACCGGCGTCGGACCGCTTCTTGCCTGGCGCAAGACTTCGACGGAAAGTCTGAAAAAGAATTTCGGCATCCCGCTTGCCGGCGGCATTGTGGTGGCCATCATCGCTGTCGCTCTTGGCCTGCGCGGCTTCTACGTAGTCCTGTGCCTGCTGCTCGGTGTGTTTGTTACGCTCACCATCCTTTCGGAGTTCTACCGTGGCGCGAAAGTGATCTCCGCGCGCACCGGCTCCAATATATTTTCTTCGGCCTCGCAACTCACTATGCGCAACACCCGCCGCTACGGCGGCTATGTAGTCCATTTTGGCATGGTGCTCGTCTTTATCGGAATCTCGGGCCAGGCATTCAACAAGGACAAACAAATGGACATGCCGGCTGGCTCGGTGATGACGCTCGGCCCGTATCGCCTGACCTTGCAAAATTACGACTCGACGCAGGAGCCGAATTACTCGGCCGAGCGCGCCACGATTGACGTCGACAAGGGCGGCAAATCCGTGATGATGCTCTATCCCACGCGTCGCTATTACCCGTCTAACGAAGAATCCGGGACCATGGTCGCGATTTCCTCCACATTGAAGGAAGATCTTTACGTGGTGTACGCCGGAATCAATCCGGACACGAAAGTCCCGGTGATTCACGCGTATTTGAACCCACTGGTGAAGTGGATCTGGCTGGGGGGCGTTGTCGTGGTCCTGGGCACCATCCTGGCTCTACTGCCGAATCGGCAAGCAGGCATTGTCTTGTCCCGCGCGGAGGAGCGCGCCCCTGTTCCCGGCTCGGCGCAAACCGCCCACGCCTCATTTTCTGCCAGGTCGCAGCTTCCCCGGGGCCACGAATAGCGTCTATAAATAGCGTACAATGAAATAATGTCCAATGAATAAGCGCCGTCAACTCGCAGCAATTTTTTCGATCTTCGTGGGCATCGCCGCCGCGCTGTTACCCCTGCACGTGAATGCGCAAGTCTCCGACCATGCCAAAGTCCTTGGCGAAAAATTGATGTGCATGTGCGGTTGCGGCCAGATTTTAACGCAATGCAATCACATCAATTGCCCGTCGTCCGGACCGATGCTCAAGGAACTGGACGCGCATGTCGCCAAAGGCGAACCAGACGACCTGATCATTCAGGATTTTGTTCAGGAATATGGCGAGAAGGTATTGAGCGCGCCGCCCACCACCGGATTCAACAGCATCGCCTGGTATATCCCCGGCGTGGCATTTGTGCTGGGACTCGGCATTGTGATCGTCCTGATTCGCATGTGGCGCCAGCGCGACATCGTGAGAGTGGCGACGGCGAACGACGCCCCTATTGCCGACCCGACGGCGGCTTCGGCGCTTCGTGACATCCAATTGGAGCGCGCCCGCAAGCAAGTGGACCGGGAGACGGAAGATTGAGCATGCTGCCTTTCATTGCCGAAATCGTTCTGCCCGACGCCGTGATGGTTTCGGCGTGTCTGGTTCTCACCCTCGCGGTGGTCACCTTTGTTTTCTGGATTGACCCGGACCCAGGCGATTCCGCGCCTCATCGCGGCCTGCTGGATCAGTTGATGGAGCGCCGTGATACGATCTACGACAACCTGCGCGACCTGAAATTCGAGAACCGCGCGGGGAAGTACGCGGAGCAGGATTACGAGCAGATGCGGGACGCACTGGAAAACGAGGCGGCACAGGTGCTTTTGGAAATCGAAGCGGTAACGGGGAATCAAGCTGTGGTGCCGCGCCGCGATCCGGCGACCGCCGCACCTCCTCGCGCATGATATTTTCAATCGGCCGAATCGCTTTTATCTCTCTTGGGGACTCAATTTATTCATGAAGACTTTGTCGAATCGGATTATTTTGCGCGGGGTTTCGTTCGCGTTGTTTCTGTGCCTCGCCGCCGCGACGGCTCACGCGGGATCGGTCACCGGCATCATTCACAACGGCACGAACGCCAATAAACCCGCCGGCGGCGTTGACGTTCTGCTGATTCAGCTTCAGGGCGGCATGCAGGTAGTCGCCAATACGAAGACGGACGCGCAGGGCAGTTATCATTTTGACAATCCCGCCATCGGAAATGGCCCCATGCTGATTCGCGCCGTCTATAAGGGCGTCTTTTTTCACCAGCCGCTCACGCCCGGTTCGACCACTGTAGATGTCACTGTTTTTGAGCCGACAGCCAATCCCAAGGCGATTGAAGTTCCTCTTCGCCTCCTCGTCTTCCAGCCGAACGGCGATAAATTAATGGTCGGCGAGGAATATTCCATCCAGAACAAAACCGATCCTCCCGCCGCGTATTACAAGCAGGACGGCAATTTTGATTTCACGATTCCCAAGGGCGCCGATCTCGATCAGGTTTCAACGACCGGTCCCTCCGGCATGCCCGTAAAGCAGGGCACGATCGACAAGGGGAACGGGCACTACTCCATCGCCTACGCCTTCCAGCCGGGCCAGAACGCCGTGCGGATTTCCTACATCATCCCGTACACGGGAGACCGCGCATCCATAAAGGAGTCGTCCACGTACGATGCCCAGCGCGTGCTTCTTGTCGCGCCTCCGCCGATGCAGGTTGTCAGCACAGGTTTCAGCGCCGCAGGAAACGAGCAGGGTTACAATGTCTATTCCAAAGAAGCGATTAAGGCGGGGACCGGATTTGAAGTTGCCGTCTCGGGAAGCGCGCCGCCTCCTGCGGACGCGACCGCGCAGTCGTCCCCCGAACAGGCAAACGGTCACGATTCAGGACCTGAATCCACAATTTCCGCGGCGCCGGCGCGCCTTGGGGACGAAAAATGGATTCTCCTCGGCGGTTTGGCCGCGATTTTTGCCGTCGGCGTGGGATTGTTGCTGCGCAAGCAGCCTCCCGTCGAAGCCGTTGCGCCCGCTCCTGTGACGCCCTCTGCGACGGAACGCAAAACACAGAAGGCCGCGCAGCCGAAATCCGGAACTCAATCCACGCCATCTCTCGCGGCGTTCAGTGCCGTACGCCAGGCTGCGCAGACGAATGTTCCCACATCTGCGACCATCGCGGCGGAAGTAAACTCGAATCTGGACTCGCTCAAAGACACCCTGCTGCGCATCGAATTGCGGCGCCAGGCCGGAACAATTTCCGATGAGGAGTATGCCCTGGAGCGTGGTCGCGCGGAACAGTTGCTGCGCGATCTGGTTCAGGGCTGAGCCGTCGCGCGTGTCCACAGCGCCTGCATCTTTCTCGAACAGCGGCTCGATCAGCGGCCCGGGCAGGGGCCTCAAAATCCAATTCACGAATGTCGAGAAGCGTTACGGGATGCGCATGGCTCTGCGCAACATTTCGCTGGAAATTACACCCGGCGAATGTGTGGCGCTTGTCGGCCACAACGGCTCCGGCAAGACGACGTTGCTGAAAATTGCAGCACAGCTTTCTCGCCCCTCGGGCGGCGAAGTCATTTTCTCCGAGCGCGACGCCGAGTTATCTCCGGACGCCGTAAAAAGCCGCATCGGAATGGTGGGCCATCACACGCTGGTCTACGACGAACTGACAGCCGAGGAAAACCTGATTTTCTTCGCCAAACTTTATTCGCTGCCCGATCCGTCCGCGAGCGCGCGCCAGGCGCTCGATCCGGTAGGTCTCTCGAAGCGCGCCGGAGATCTTGTGCGAACGTTTTCGCGCGGCATGCGCCAGCGGATGGGAATTGCCCGGGCGTTGCTGGCTTCCCCGGGACTGCTCCTGCTGGATGAACCCGCCGCAGGGCTCGATCCGGAAGGGCAACAATGGTTGGGGGATACGCTGGTGAAATTGCATCGCTCGGGTTGCACAATTATCATGAGCACGCATGGCCGCAACGAAACGCAGGCATCGGTCACGCGCGCGATTCGCCTCGAAAGTGGCAAAATTACGCACGACTCCGGCCGTGGCGGCGATCCGAGCGGCGTCCTGGTGATGGCGTCAGTCCGCGACACGGACGGAGAAGTCAGTCGTTCAGAACGAGGGTAGCCGTTTCACCATGAGTGGATTTACACATGCAACGGGCGTCATTCTCGCCAAGGAACTCCGCGCCGAGTTCCGGTCGCGCGAACTGCTGACGACGACCCTCGTCTTCGTGCTTATCGTTATCGTCCTGTTCAGCTTTACGTTCAATCCCACAACATCGGAATCGCGCCGCTTCGGCCCCGGCCTTCTCTGGCTGGCATTTCTATTCGCGGGTTCGTTGATGCTGCAACCGTCTTTTTTGCGCGAGCAGGCCAACGATACGCTTGCCGCGTTGCGCCTTGCCCCAATTGACCCGTTCAGCATTCTGGCAGGGAAGATGGCCGCCAATTTTCTCTTCCTGCTGCTCGTGGAAGTAATTCTCCTTCCCGTGTTTGCGGTCCTGTACAACATCGCGCTGTTTCCGATCCTTGGCCCACTGCTGCTTGTGCTTGTCCTGGGCACGCTCGGCATCGCCACAACGGGCACGATTTTCTCAGCGGTAAGCTCGCAGGCCAGGTTACGCGAGTTGCTCCTGCCCCTGTTGCTGCTGCCCGTCCTTGCGCCCGTCCTGATCGCAAGCACGGAGGCAACCGTGGGCCTGCTGCGCGATCCGGCGGAATTATCGCTGGTCTGGCTAACGTTTTTGATATCGTTCGATGTGGTCTTTCTGACGGCGGCGTGGTTGGTGGGCGAATATCTTCTTGAGGAATGACCGGAGACGCGGGGAGTAAGATAAAAGATTGAAAATGGGAAGCGAACCTCACATGCGAACCTCTTCGAGTCCGGCAATCTCATTGCCCTCCGTTGTGGCCGTGTTTCTGCTGCTCGCCGCGGCCAGCTACGGCGCCCTGATCTGGGCTCCCACCGAAAATACGATGGGAATGATCCAGCGGATTTTCTATTTCCATGTGTCGAGCGCGTGGTCCGGATTTATTTCCTTCCTCATGGTCTTTATCGGCAGCGTGGCGTATATCCGCACGCGCGATTTGAAATGGGACTGGCTGAGCGTGGCGTCCGCCGAAGTGGGTGTGGCATTCTTTACGGTGGTGCTGGTCACCGGCCCGATCTGGGCGAAGCCCGTATGGGGCATCTGGTGGACCTGGGACGCGCGGCTTACTTCTTCGTTTCTGTTGTGGGTCCTGTTTGTCAGCTATCTGATTCTCCGCACGCTCGTCGATGAGCCCGAGCGCCGCGCCATGGTTTCCTCCGTGTTTGGAATTTTTGCCGCGCTGGATATTCCGCTCGTCTACTTTTCAATCTGGTGGTTCAGGACACAGCATCCGCAGCCGGTCATCGGAGACGGTGGAGCGCTCGACCCCAGAATGTGGCGCGTGCTGCTGCTTTGCTGGGCTGCGACACTCGGCGTGATGACTCTTCTGATCCGGATCCGCTACCGCCTCGAAGCGATGCGCTCGGAAGTGGATGGGTTTCGCATGGAGAGTTTGCGGAATAATTGAGAAATGGTTCCAGGCACCCGCTAAACTAGCGGGCTTCTTTTCAGTTTAGATTTGGGGAGATGCAATGAAGAATTTGAATTTTCTCGTGTCGGCCTACATCGCGATCTGGCTGATTTTTTGCGGCTATTTGTTTTCCGTCGCCCGCCGCATGGCGAGCCTGCAGGATGAGATTCGCCGCCTCAAGCAAGACGGAAAGTAAACCGTTACAATATTTGGATGCATCCAGGCCACGTGACAGAAAAGAAAAAAATCGGAGTAGTCCTTTTCCAGTTGGGCGGGCCGGATTCGCCCGACGCGGTGGAACCGTTCCTGTATAACCTGTTCTGCGATCCCGACATCATTAATTTTTTCGGCGCATGGTTTGCCCGCCGCCCGCTGGCGCGCTACATCGCGCGCAGCCGCGCCGGGGTGGTGCGCGAACATTACAATGCGATTGGCGGACAATCGCCGATTCGCCTGCTGACCGAGCGCCAGGCGAGAGCGCTGGAAAAATCGCTTGCGCCTCACGTGGATGCAAAATGTTTCGTGGCCATGCGCTACTGGAATCCGCTCACCGCGCATGCCGTCGGGGAAGTTAACGCCTGGAACGCGCCCGACCTGGTGCTGCTGCCGATGTATCCGCATTATTCGTTCGCCACCACGTCCAGCAGCCTGAAAGAATGGCGCCGCCTGTACCGGCCGAACGGACACGCTCCGCGAACGCACGTCGTGGAACATTTCTACAGCGATCCGAAATACATCCAGTCTGTCGTTGAGAAAATTTCTCTTTCCCTCACCCACTTCGACGAACCGGAACGCCCGCACATTTTGTTCAGCGCGCACGGCTTGCCGCTCAGCTTGATCGAAGCGGGAGATCCGTACGCGAAGCAAGTCGAGGAAACCGTTCGTCTGGCGATGCAGCAGGGAGGTTGGAAAAACAACCATTCGTTGTGCTATCAGAGCAAAGTCGGCCGCCGCAAATGGCTTACGCCTTCGCTCGACGAAACTTTGGACCGCCTCGCCGCTCAAGGCGAAAAACAATTGCTCGTCGTTCCCATCGCCTTTGTCACTGAACACATCGAAACGCTGCACGAAATCAACATGGAAGCCCGCGAAAAAACCGAGCGCCTGGGAATCGAACAATTTGAAATGATGCCTGCCGTCGGCGATTCTCCAGCCTTCATCGCGGCGCTCAGGGATATAGTCCTGCGCTCGCTGAACGAAGCACCCGCCAAACCGCAATCAAAATAATGTGACGACTGCGCAATAAAACGATCCGCGTCTCTCGCCGGAACTCTCCGCCGGCGGATTCCGAATTCTCGGAGAATCGGATTTTCGAGCGATCATTCCGCTTTGCCGAAATTGGAATGATCGGTCGGTCGGCATCCCCGCGAGGGTTTTGTGGCACAGGCTTCAGCCTGTGGATTTTGGCTTTCTCTGAAGCACGCAATATTTGAAACCCGCTGTCGGAAGCCCGTGACACCGGCGGCGAGATTGAGATTTTGCCCGACAGAGACGAAAACTGACTCGGAAACCGAGACTCGGCCGAGATTTTTCCGGAAAGGTGATGACTTGGAAACTTTGCATTCTTTGGGGAATTACCTTGACAGAAAGGCTTTCCGCAAATATAAGGGTGGGGACTCGCAACAATATATGTTCTCGATTCATAATTTTTATCGAGAGGTTACGTAGCGGACTTATGGCCGACCCCGTGGACGGAACCACCCCGGCTTCTCCTTCGCCGAAAGCCGGAGCAACGCCAGCAGCGTCACCGCCCGCAGCAGCCAAGCCGGCGGCTAAAAAAACAGAGAGCGCGGACCCGCCCGATCGCATGCGCAGGCGTGTGATCTGGGGCATGATCTACGGTTATCTCGGAATCAACCTCCTGATGTTCCTGCGTTTCTTCTTCCCGCGCGCGCTCTACGAACCCAACACGATTTTCAATATCGGCTATCCGGCGGATTTTTCTCTCGGCATCGACCAGCGCTACCTGATGACCAACCGCGTCTGGATCATTCGCGAACCGGACCGTATCTTCGTGATTTTCGCGCGTTGCACGCACCTGGGCTGCACTCCGGAATGGAAGGCCGCGGAAAATAAATTCAAGTGTCCCTGCCATGGCAGCGGTTATGACAGCGAGGGTGTAAATTTTGAGGGCCCGGCGCCGCGGCCGATGGACCGTGCTCATGTTGATCTGGATCCGACGGGGAAACTCATCGTCGATACGAGCCGTCTTTATATGGACGATCCACGAGCAGGTATAAACCAATTCAACGACCCGGGGGCATACCTGCCCGTTTAGGGGCGGTTTGAGAGACTGAAAAGCGGTTGGGACCGTTTGCAGAAGTCGGGCCATATAGACGCATGTCACTGTGCGTAGGACATTTTTCCCGGGACCTGAGAATCGTTTTAGGGGGCAAGGGATGGCCGAAGAAAACGGGGACAAAAAGAGTACCGGACTCATAGACCGTGTGCGTCAAGACGTTACAGAACTTCGCGAAGTCATCAAAGAGAAGGGCAAGGATGAACTCGAGGGGTTGAAAGAGCCCGAAAAGTCACAACTCTTCCGGTCGGTTTTTCGCGTCAAGCATGACGAAACTCCCCGCAATCGCGCTCTGTCGGTACTTTCCAACGTTTTCTTCCATCTGCATCCCGCGAAAGTCAATCGCGACGCCGTAAAATACAAGTATACGTGGGGAATGGGCGGCATCACGTTTTACCTGTTCATCGTGCTGACGTTTACCGGCGTCCTGCTGATGTTCTACTACCATCCGACGAAGGTGCAAGCCTTCCGCGACATTTTGTACCTCGAAAACGATGTGCCGTTCGGAAAACTGCTGCGCAACATGCATCGCTGGGCCGCGCACTTGATGATCATTGCAGTGTGGCTGCACATGTTCCGCGTCTTCCTCACGGGATCCTACAAGCGCCCGCGCGAATTCAACTGGTGCATCGGCGTTCTGCTCATGGTGCTGACGCTGCTTCTCTCGTTCACCGGATACCTTCTGCCGGACGATCAACTCGGCTTCTGGGCTGTGACGGTTGGCACGAACATGGCTCGCGCCACTCCCTTGTTAGGAACCGAAGGCCCGTTCGGCGCAATGTTAGGCATGACGCCGTACAACGACGTGCGATTCGCCCTGCTCGGCGGATCGATCGTCGACGCCAACGCTCTGCTGCGCGCCTATATCTGGCACTGTATCGCCATTCCGCTGATCGCCAGTATCTTCATGGCGCTGCATTTCTGGCGCGTACGCAAAGACGGCGGAATTTCCGGTCCGGCCCCTGTCATGCTCGAATCGGAAATCAAAGAAGAAAAAGGCCACAGGCCGGTTATCCTGCGGCCGAGTGGAGTTCAGTAGCGCGATCACGGCGAATGCACGAAGAAAAGAGTTTCCTGGGGGATCGGATATCGGGCCAAGTTGAAGGTACTTAAAAATTTGACACACGGGGTTTGAGGCCAATATGAACTGGCACCAGATTTGGGAGGTCGCTTCCGCGCCGGACAACGTACCGATCGTGGCCCTGTTGTTCCTGGTCCCATTCTATGTGTGGTATGCCTTCAGGCAGGCCCTCGAAAACGATCGTCTGATCGACAAACTTTCCGCCGACCCGGCCCTCGCCAAAACTGAATATCGGAAGACCGAGCCGTGGCACCCGAAATGGGAGCGCGAAGTTCACACGTGGCCGTACCTGATGCGCATTGAGCTGGTCGCCGCGGTCCTCGTCACCGTGCTTCTCATGGTCTGGTCGATCACGCTCAGCGCGCCTCTGGAGGAGCCGGCCAATCCCAATGTCACGATGAATCCCGCCAAGGCTCCATGGTATTTCCTGGGCCTGCAGGAAATGCTCGTCTATTTCGATCCGTGGATCGCCGGCGTGATCATGCCCACACTGATCATCGTCGGGCTGATGGTCATCCCCTACATTGACGCGAACCCATTAGGGAACGGCTATTACACATACAAACAACGAAAATTTGCGATCTGGACGTTCCTGTTCGGCTTCATTGGCCTGTGGGTGGTGATGATTGTCATTGGCACATTCATCCGCGGCCCCGGATGGATGTGGTTCTGGCCGGGACAGACGTGGGACGCTCAACGCGTCGATTTCGCCGTGAACCGCAACCTCGATCAGGTCTTCGGAATCAACGGCAACTGGCTGATGCATTTCATGCCGGCGGCCAACGCGAGTTACGCTCCGATTCTTGCGCGCGTAATCTTCGGAATTTTTCCGCTCGCGCTGTATTTTATAGTCGCCGGGTACGCTTCGCACCGGCTCCTGCTGCTAACCGATTTCAGTAAAAAGATTTTCAAGAGGATGACCCTGCTGCAGATGGTCACGACCGAATTGTTTCTGGTCCTGATGCTCAGCCTGCCGGTGAAAATTCTGATGCGTCTGTTGCTTCGCATCAAGTATGTGTGGGTGACGCCCTGGTTCAGTATTTAGGATTTCCATATCGAGTGGGTCAGACTTTGACTAAGGAGCAACGGGGTGCCTGAGCTTCCGCCGGACGATCCAATCACAACTCGGCCCATGGCCGGGCTGGTCCTGATTTCCGTTTTTCTATTGATGCTGACCGTATCCTGGTCGCTCTACGATGAATTCTACGGCCTGCGGCCGTGGCGCAGCTACCAGGCCGAGTTCTCCAAGGTCTATTCCTCGTATCTCGAAAAGCAGTACCAGCAGCGCAAGGCCGACGAGCAGAAATTCTACGCCCGTCCCGAATACCAAAAACTTGTAGCCGACGTAAAAGCAGCGACCGACGCCGCCAAGACCCAGGACCAGCAGATCGCCCAGCAAATCGATTTGCTTGACCGGCAACGCGCCGCGATGACCGAATCCTTCCAGACTTCGCGCGGCCTCGTGGGCGCCCTCACCTATCAGTTGGAACAGATCGACGAAAAAGACAAGAGCGCAAAGCAATCGAAGCTCGACGAATTAAACGACGCCAAAAAGCAGACCTACGACGTCGCGTGGCCCGTCGAAGGCGGCAAAATCGAGCAGCGAAAATTTAACTTCACCGAGCTCAACGGCCTGTTCACGTCCATCATGACAGGGAAGGCCAAACTGGTCGCCGAGCGCGGCAACGTCGATCAGCCCGCCAAGGACGCGCAGGACAAAGTAAATGAATTTGTAAAGGAACAGCTCCCGGGCCTCGCCTCCAAGGATCTGTACACGCTGGGCCAAAGCATGAAGAATCTCGATATTCGCCTGCGTCAGGTGAACGTGAACCCGAGCGGCGCTTCGATCAACAATCTCGGCGGCGCGGGCCTTGTCGATCGATGCCAATCCTGCCACCTGGGCACCGACCCACTGTTAGTTCCCGTCACCATGACGCTGACGAAAGCGGACCTGGGACTGGCGAAAAGTAAAGACGCCCCATACACCAGCCATCCCGATCCGGACCTGATGAAGTACCATCCCCTTGAAAAATTCGGCTGTTCACCGTGTCACGGAGGGAATGGCCGCGCAATCGATACGGTGGAAAAGGGACACGGTCGCTACGAACACTGGCTCTGGCCTTTGTACTATCCCGAAAATGTCGAAGCGGGCTGCCAGCAATGTCACGCTTCCGATATGGTCACCGAACATGCGCCCGTCCTGAACAAAGCGAAATCGCTTTTCCGCGAAAAGGGCTGCATCGGCTGCCACCGCTTCCAGGGCTTCGACAATCAGGACGAACAGCTCGTCAGCGCCCGTCAGGCGATCACGCAGCTTGAAAATCAGAAGGAGGATAATCGCCTGCAGATTGCCGCCCTTAATAAAAAAGGCGACTCGGCCACCGATAACGACGCCGCGAACCGTTATTACACGCAGGCAACGAACCTGACCGTTACGACCGCAGGGATGGACGCGCAAATCGAAAGCCTCGATCGGCGTTCGCACAATCTTCTGCAAGAGATCAAGAAAGTCGGACCGGACCTGAAAGAAGTCCGGATGAAGATTCACAAGGAATGGATTCCGTATTGGATCGGCCATACGCGCGATTTCCGTCCCACCACGAAAATGCCGCAGTTCCGCTTGCAGGACGACGAGATTCAGGCGATTTCCGCATACATCTGGCAATCGGCCATCACAGGACCGGCCCTGCCAAAGCAAACTCCCGGCAACGCAGCACACGGAAAAGAATTATTCGAGGCGCGCGGCTGCGAAGCGTGCCATTCGATCGGTGAAGGCGCAAACATGGTCGGCGGAGATTTTGCCGCAAACTTGTCACGTGTCGGAGAAAAGGACAATTACGATTATCTCGTTCGCTGGATTCTGAATCCGCGAACCAGGACGCGCCCCTATTCTCCCTTCGAGAAAAAGGATCTCGGGCCGGAGGATTACGCAAAGCATGACGTGCCGTTCGTGTTCGATCTCGATCATTCACGCAGCCCGGACGATGGTCATGAACTCGTCGTCGAGCAGCCGACAGTCATGCCGAGTCTTCGCCTGAGCGTGGATGACGCGCGCGACATCGCCAGCTACCTGATCACACAGAAGCATTCCGATGCAACGTACGCCGCAGCGGATTTCATGGACGATCCGAAACTCAAGGCCCACGGGAAGGAACTCATCCAGCATTACGGATGCGCCGGCTGCCACGAAATATCCGGACTTGAAGACGAAGGACGCATCGGCACCGAGTTGACTAACGAAGGCAGCAAGCCCATCGAGCGCCTGGATTTTGCTCTCTATACCGAAGACGCAAAACTCGGCGTCCTTCCCAACGGCTCAAAATCGCCGCGCGGCCCCTGGTATGACCTCAAGGGTTTTTTCGAGAATAAGCTCACCGATCCCGCGGTCTTCGATCATGGCAAATACAAACCGGATCCGATGGATCGCCTGCGCATGCCCAAGCCCAACGTCACGAAGGAAGACATCGACGCACTCACGACGTTCCTGCTCGGCTCGACCGATCCGACTCTGCCGGCCGAATACATGTACCGGCCCGCCGATCAACGCGCCGCGATACAAAAAGGCTGGTGGATCGTCACGAAATATAATTGCATCGGCTGCCACCAGATTGGAATCGGCCAGCGCTCGGTCCTGATGGGCCTTCCTCAGTATCAGGGCGAGAACAAACAGAATCTTCCGCCAGTGTTGACCAGCGAGGGCGCCCGCGTGAATCCCGAATGGCTGAAAGGTTTTCTTGCCAACCCGTCGCTGAGCACCACGGACACGAACAGAAACGGCATCCGTTCCTATCTGCAGGTTCGCATGCCCACATTCTATTTGTCGGACGATGAAATTCGCTCGCTGGTTCTGTTCTTTGAAGCGATGTCCAGCCAGCCGCAGCCGTTCATCCCGCAAAAAATTACGCCCGTCACCACGGCGGAAAAAGAAATGGCCCGGCAACTCTTCACCAGCACTGCCGCTCCTTGCCTGAAGTGCCACGCGACTGGCGACCCGACGCACGACAAATCCGCCATCGCGCCAAATTTCCTTTTCGCCAAAGACCGCCTGCAACCGGCCTGGACCGAACGCTGGATCACCAATCCAGCTTTGATCGCTCCGGGCACGGCGATGCCATCGGGCTTGTTCAAGCGCGACGGCGACCGCTGGGTTTTCTCCGGCCCCGTGCCCGCGAGCTTCCACGGCTACACAGGCGACCACGCGGATTTGCTCGTCCGTTACATGTTCGAGTTGACGCCCGAAGAGCAACGTTCGCTCATCGGCAGGACTCCGTCCGGTGCCAGCACAGGCGGCGCAGGGAAGTAGGTTGCGGATCAAGGTTTCGCAGTGTCCGGGTTCACGGTGGCGAAGTGAATGCCACCTCCGCTTTTTTGGCCGGGCCGTTAAAGTGTAAGATCAAGGGGGGGCTATAACCCCCGGCGATTTTTGTAATCTGACGTCATTTAGCAACAGGAGGAACTTTTTCGTGAAGACCAGCAAACTAGGAATGTATTCACTGGCTGCCGGCATGTTCGCCATGGCGATCACCGGCTGCGGTGGAAAAAAAGACGAATCCGCTGAAGCTCCGGCTCCAGCGGCAAGCGCTCCCGCCGGAAAAATGGTCGATCCCGCCACGGCAGGCGATGTCACCGGTTCGGTGAAACTCGAGGGCGCGGCCCCGAAGATGAAGTCCATTAGCATGGCTGCCGAACCCGCATGTTCAAAGGGCCGCACTAGCCCGGCGATGAGCGAAGAAGTCGTTACAGGCGATGGCGGCGCTCTCGCCAATGTCGTCGTCTACGTAAAGAGTGGCCTCGAAGGCTATTCCTTTCCGGCCCCCACAAGCGCCGTAAAAATCGAACAGCAAGGCTGCCAGTACCATCCCCACGTAGTCGCAATGCAGGTTGGCCAAAACCTGGACGTCGTGAATGACGATCAAACCACGCACAACATCCACCCCATTCCCATGCAGAACCGCGAATGGAACGAGTCGCAACCCCCTGGCGCGGCGCCGATTGAGAAGTCCTTTGCTCGCGAAGAAATCGCCATCCCGGTGAAGTGCAACGTCCATCCCTGGATGAAAGCGTATATGGCCGTGCTTTCCAACCCCGCCTACCAGGTGACGGACAAAGACGGCAAGTTCGACCTGAAGGGCATTCCTCCGGGCACATATACCGTGGTTGCGTGGCATGAACTTTACGGGTCGAGCGAGCCGCAGACGGTTACAATTGGCCCGAAAGAAACCAAGAACATCGCCTTCACATTTAAAGCGGCAGCGTCGGGCGACTAAAGCATTCCACGATGCCGGAAGTCCCGAGGCAGCCCACTGTTTTAGCGGTGGGAAATCGTTCATTCCTCCGGGAAGAACCCGGACCGGTGACACGGTCTTTGGCTGGAAGTAAAGGAACCGAATTCAGGAACTGAGGAAATCCGGAGCGGCCCAAACCCCGTTCCGGATTTCACGACCGAATGAATACCGCGTATAATCGGGAAATGCCAAATCGAAATTTACATCGTTACGCAGTGTTCACGGCATGCTCCACATTTCTTCTCCTGATTGCCGGCGCTTTGGTCACGTCCAACCAGGCTGGGCTTTCCATTCCCGATTGGCCGCTGGCTTATGGCTCCATCCATCCTCCCATGGTTGGCGGTATTGTTTTTGAATGGTCCCACCGTGTCATGGCGGCATCGGTGGGATTTCTCACGATCATTCTGGCTTCCTGGATATGGGTCGCTGAAAAGCGCCCGTGGATGCGCTGGCTGGGCTTTGCGGCGTTGGGCGGAGTCATTGCGCAGGGAATTCTTGGCGGCCTGACCGTCAGGATGTTCCAGCCGCCAGCCGTTTCCGCGGCGCATGCGACTTTGGCGCAACTGTTCTTCTCAACGGTCGTTGCAATCGCCGTGTTCACCAGCGCGTGGTGGCAAACGCCGGCAAAGGTAGTAGACGATTCGGGCACGCCCCGCGTCCGTTCTCTCGCGGTCTGGTCTTGTGTCGCGATCTTCCTCCAGCTGATTCTGGGCGCCGCATTTCGCCACAACGGATTTGGAATAATTCCGCACCTCATCGGCGCCGTCGTTGTTACAATATTGGTGTTTATGACCGCCGGGGCTTTGAAACGGCGCTTTCCCGGCGTGGCGCCTCTGCGAAACTGCGCGAAGATTCTGCACATGCTGATCGGTGTGCAGCTTTTGTTGGGCGCGGGGGCCTACTGGTCCAGGATTTATGCGGCGCGCTTTCCGCAGCCGATCCCGGTGATGGTGACGCTTACCGTCATACACACCGTGACGGGCGCCCTGGTCCTCGCGTCGATGCTGGTGACAACGCTGATCAGCTATCGTCTGGTAGCGGTCGGAAGCCTCGTTGGAAAACCGGCGACCCCCAGGGAGCAAGTTGCGTAAATGAGAGACTCGATCGAAACATCGGCGGCGGTCACATCGGAAACCAGCCGCCCCGCGCTTTACCTGGCACTGACAAAACCGGACGTTTCCTTTCTCGTAGTCATGACCACGGTCGCAGGGTACGCCCTCGGCACGCACGGCCCGCTCGACTGGATGAAGATGGCGCATACCGTCTTCGGAACCACGTTAATCGCCGCCGGGACCTCAGCTCTCAATCATTATTTTGAGCGCGATACCGATGCCCTCATGCGGCGCACATCTTCGCGCCCATTGCCCTCCGGTCAAATGAAGCCGGGCGAAGCGTTCCTGTTCGGCATGACGTTGATCACAATTGGCACCCTGTATCTTGCTCTGGCCACGAACGCTCTGGCTACATTTCTCGGCATCCTTACGTCAATCCTGTATCTCTGTATTTATACGCCGTTGAAGCGCAAGACAACTCGGGCCACCTTGATCGGCGCGATTCCGGGCGCTGTGCCGCCGCTGATCGGCTGGGCCGCAGCGCGGGGAACACTGAGCCTGGATGCCTGGATTCTCTTCGCGATTCTGTTCCTATGGCAATTTCCGCATTTTGATGCGATTGCCTGGGTTTACCGCGAAGATTACGCTCGCGCCGGGATCAAGATGCTTCCCACCGTGGATCGCGAAGGCAAACGGACTTTTCGTGAAATTCTCGTTACGGCCGCGCTTCTGGTTCCGGTCGGCATGCTTCCGACGTTGACCGGTCTTGCGGGACCGCATTATTTTTTCGGCGCGCTCGTCGTGGGGATTATGCTGGTCGAAGTGTGCTTGTGGGCTGCGGCGTCGAAGACAAATATTCGCTCGAAGTGGCTCATGCATGCGACGGTGTTGCATCTGCCTGTGTTGTTGGGTCTTCTTATCTACGACAAATTCACCCGTTAATCGGCGCCGCCGGGACGGCAGCGAGAGTCTATGAACGGAAAAGAAAATCCGATCGAATTGCTGGTCATCTGTGCCGTGATGGTAGTCTTGGGCATCCTAGGAGTGATCTCGGGAATTTCCCGGGATTTACTGGGCAGCCTTGACGGCCTGCTAATGTTGTTCGTCTCTCTCATGATGGCGCTGATCTTCGGGATTCTGCTGCTCGTTCTGGCAAAGGGAAATGGCTGGTTGGGCGGCAAGCATCGGAATTCGGATGGCTCATCGGCTACGCCGGAGGCTGGGAAGTAGCGAGGTTTTCGTTGCGCAGGCTGAAGCCTTTGCCACTCATGGTCCCTCAGGGAAATGGAAACTGAGCCGCTACCCCTAAACGGCGTCAAATTACATGAGCAGCGTCCCACATCCCGCCGAAGTTCCTGCCGCTCCTCCCAAATCGCCGATGGCCAAAAAATGGCTTGTCGGCATTCTAGTCCTCACCTTCGCATTCGTGCTGATGCCTTTCTTGCTCTGGTATATGACGACGTTCAGCCGGCCTCTGACCGACGCCGATCTGAGCTCCTATTTTCACGACACCGTTCACCCGCGTCGCGCCCAGCACGCACTTTCGCAAATTGCCGATCGCATGATGAGCCCCAATCGCGCCATCCGCGAATCGGCCAAGCCCTGGTACCCGGAAGTCATTAATTTTTCTTCGCAGGGAAGCGATGAATTGCGCGTCACCGCCGCGTGGGTCATGGGACAGGACAACCAGTCCGCGGAATTCCACGCCGCCTTGCTCAAGCAACTAGCCGATGTCAATCCGATGGTAAAACGAAACGCCGCTCTGTCCCTGGTGCGTTTCGCCGACCCGGCAGGCCACGCCATTATCGCCGGCATGCTCTCGCCCTATGCGGTTGCGGCACCCCGCTCCGGCATCCTGAGCACAAGACTCAAATCGGGAGACGTCATTAACCCTGGCACCCTTGTCGCCCATATCATTGCCGGGGAAGAAAATATCGAAGTCCGCTCTGAAGTCCCCGGAACCATCCTGCAATGGTCCGCTCCGGACAACGCGCAAATTCAGACGGGTCAGCAAATGCTCCTCATCGATCCAAGCCCCGAAATGGTCTGGGAATCCCTACGCGCTCTCTATTTGATCGGCCAGAAGGATGACTTGCCCGCACTTCATCGCTACGTCCACGGAATCGACGGCATGCCGCCGCAGATTCAGCAGCAGGCAACTCTTACGGCGCGTCAGATTTCGAGCAGCGCAGCAAAGTGATTCATGACTGGTAATTTGTGAAACCATCCGAATCGCCATAATTGCAGTGCGATTAAATAGATTGACAGATATAAGAGAGGAGGGTTGAAAGTTTCGCGATTGCAGAAAGGCAGGCCTGGGCTTCACAAATCACGATTCACGAATTATGCCTCTTCAATACGGCAACGCCCCCTGATTCGCCTCAAACTCCGCGACAGGCACCATATCGATCGCATCCCAAGGGCAGCCTTCCAGAAACGCTCCGTCCGGTCCCTTGCTGGTACATAGCTTGCACCCGATACAAAGCAGAGGATCGACAATGATTCGCCCAAACGGCGAATGGTCCTCATCCGGCGCCCAGTACATGCAATTCGCCACCGGGCAATATTCAACACAGGCCGGAGAGCCCGAACATCCCGTGCAGCACTCATTGATTACGGCCAGAATATGCGGTTTGCGCTTGCGCTGCGTCGTAGTGCCCGTGGAGATGGGAGCTTGCTTGACGACTGTTCCTGCCTGAAATTCCTCAATGCTAGGGGCCGTATAAGCCAAGTCGAGCCTCCACGGTGAAGGATTGCGATTCCGTATTCTTGCCGAGAGTTCCTGAGTTGTCAATGCTATTGGTCTTGAAGCTGGACCTGCTTCAGTCCCTCATCTTTTGAACTCCGATAATTTTCCGAAAGCCGATTTTAGACAGGTTGAAGCCCAGTCCCACTGGAATCTGTTTAACTCATCGCCCCAATCACCGCTTTTGTAAACTCCCGCGTTGTCGCCGTCCCTCCCACATCGCGTGTCGTGTGCTTTCCTTCGCGATACACTTTATCGAGGGCCGCCAGCACGCGATGCGACGCTTCCATCTCGTTCAAATAATTCAGCATCATTGCGCCTGACATCACCAGCGCGGTCGGATTGGCAATCCCTTGGCCGACAATATCGGGGGCTGTGCCGTGCACCGCTTCAAATAACGCCGATTCATCTCCAATATTTCCGCTCGGAACCACTCCCAAACCGCCGACCAGACCCGCGGCCAGATCGCTCACAACATCCCCATACAAATTCGGTAGCAACAAAACATCGAATTGCCCGGGATTCATCACCATTTGCATGCATGTGTTATCCACGATCATTTCCTTGTATTCAATGTCCGGAAATTGTTCCGCAACCACTTGAATCGAGCTCAGAAACAGCCCGTCTGAAAGCTTCATGATATTGGCTTTGTGGATCGCATGAATCTTCTTGCGCCCGTTCTTGCGCGCATACTCGAACGCAAACTTTGCAATTCGAGTGGAAGCACGCTCGGTAATTATCTTCAGGCTTTCCACCACCCCAGGCACAACGGTATGTTCCAGCCCGGCGTAGAGGTCCTCCGTATTCTCACGCACGATCACCATGTCCACGCCCGACCACCGGGAAGAAACTCCAGCCACATTTCTTACGGGACGCAGGTTCGCATATAGATCAAGCTCCTTCCGCAGCGCCACATTAATGCTTGGAGGCCCCTGTGCCACAGCCGTCGCCATGGGCCCCTTCAGCGCAACGTGCGTCCTGCGAACCGATTCGACAGCTTGTCCGCGGGGAAACTCTCCAATGCGTTTGCCATTCTCAAGGGGCGCGGCAAAAACTTCCCATTCCACCGAAATTCCTGTGGCCTCAATAATTTCTTTGGCTGCTGCCGCAACTTCCGGACCAATTCCGTCGCCGGGTAAAAGTGTAATTTTATGAGTCATAGATGAACCCCATTTTAAGTGAACCTCGAGGCTTTGTCGAAGCAGGTTCCCCTGGAATTTCCATCACAATATAGCGAGTCCGGATTTTTGCGCTTTCCGATGCGTGATTTTGCAATTGCCGATATAGATGTATCAATTTGCTCTCCTGGCTCCAAAACCCTTCCGCCTGCATCCACTGCCTCGGCGTCTCCCCATTGTTACGCCTTGAATGTGTAGTATGTTGGTTTCTCTGCTCCGGCACTGTTCGGTTCTCATCCCAAGCCCCGGCAGGGGCGGCACATCCGACTGGCACAACAACTAGATCCTCAATCTTCCGGACGACAGGAACTTTCACAGCCATAGCCGCATCCAATACCTGTAATTAGAAACTCATCGCACAGCAGGGAATTGCGATTTGTGAAATGTGGTACAATAACTGCGTGAGTTACTTCGCCGGCCCCCGGCAGGGAGTGAAGGTATTGAAATGATTCAAGTTACCCCAGTGGCGACGACGAAAGTCAAAGAGATTATGAGCCAGCAGAACCCCTCGCCCATCGCGCTTCGTGTCGCGGTGGTCGGAGGAGGCTGCTCCGGCTTCAGCTACCATATGGCTTTCGAGAACCAGGAAAATCCAACGGATAATATTTACGAGTTCGACGGTCTGAAAGTGCTGGTCGACCAGATGAGCGAGATGTATCTCGAGGGCGTTTCCATCGACTACATCGAAACGCTCGAAGGCGCCGGGTTCAAGTTCAACAACCCGAACGTGAAGAGCACCTGCGGTTGCGGCAGTTCTTTCAGCGTGTAAGGCGTATAGGAACTTTCACATCTTCGATCAACCCTTGCAAATGGGCCTTCGCGTTTTCACGCTGAGGCCCATTTTCTTTTAGAGGGATTGTTTCCGCGCGCGACTTCACATTGTTGCTTTGCGTCACGCCGCCTCGTATCCTATAAGCCGCCCATGAAAATTGCGCTCGTTCAATTCAATTCTACTGTCGGCGACTTTCCCGGAAATGTCGCGAAAATATTGCAATTTGCCGGCCTGGCCAAACAGCGCGGCGCCGACCTCGCCGTATTTTCGGAGCTCAGTCTGTGCGGTTACTTGCCGCTCGACTTGATCGAACGCCCCGATTTCATCGAAAGAAACGAAAGGGAACTCGCCCGCCTGGCGAACCAATTGCCGATCCCTTCGATCGTCGGTTATGCCGCTCGCACCACAGGTTCAACCGGAAAGGGCGCCGCCAATGCCGCCGCGCTGCTGGCCAACGGACAAATCGAATTTGTCCAGCACAAAATGCTCCTTCCCACCTACGATGTCTTCGACGAGTCCCGCTATTTTCAACCTGCGGCGTCGCAGAATATAGTTTCATTTGGCGCCGAAAAATTGGGCATCACGATCTGTGAAGATATCTGGAACGACAAAACCTTCTGGGCCAAGCCGCTCTATGAGCGTGATCCTGTCGCTGAACTGATCGCTAAAGGCGCAACAGTCCTCATCAATATTTCGGGCTCTCCCTACACCATTGATAAGCGTTCCCTGCGCCTGAATATGCTCCGCGCCCTCGCGAAGTCCCATGGAAAGCCCGTCATCTACGTTAATCAGGTCGGCGGTGATGATAGCCTTGTTTTTGACGGCGATAGCGCGGTCGTACTTCCCGATGGTCGCATCGCCGCACAGGCAAAATCCTTCGCCGAAGATCTCGTTTTATTCGATACCGATACGAACCTGGGTGAAATACACTCCCAGCCTGTGAAGGAGCTTGACCTGGCACTGCAGGCGCTTGTCTGCGGCACGCGCGATTATGTTTGCAAATCGGGATTTCAGAAAGTGGTTGTTGGCCTGAGTGGCGGAATCGATTCCTCGGTCGTTGCTGCCATCGCCGCTGCCGCTCTGGGCTCTCGGAATGTCCTTGGTGTTTCCATGCCCGGCCCCTTTTCATCGGAAGGCAGTAAAACCGATGCAAAACAACTTGCTGAGAATTTAGGCATGGAATTTTTGACATTGCCCATTTCCGATGTATTTGATTCCTATCGGGCTTCCTTGGCCGGTCCTTTTCGAGGCTTCTCTGCCGATGTTACGGAAGAGAATTTGCAAGCTCGAATCCGCGGAAACTTCCTGATGGCGCTCTCTAATAAATTCGGTTCAATGGTTCTCAGTACCGGAAATAAATCGGAAATGGCCGTAGGCTACTGCACCCTGTACGGAGACATGGCTGGCGGCCTGGCGATGCTTTCCGATGTCCCGAAAACGATGGTGTATGACTTGGCTAATTTAATCAACCGCGATAGGGAATTGATCCCTCTGGCCTCTATTGAAAAGCCCCCATCAGCAGAACTCCGCCCCAATCAAACCGACCAGGATTCCCTGCCGCCTTACGAAGTTTTGGACCGCATCTTGAAGGCTTACATTGAAGATGTCAAAAGCCCATCTGAAATTGTGCAACAATTTGGATTCGATCTGACCCTGGTCCGCTCTATTGCCACTAAAGTTGATCGTAACGAATACAAGCGACGACAGGCTCCTCCAGGACTGAAGATCACATCCCGAGCGTTCGGATTGGGCAGGCCATTTCCAATCGTTCAAAAATTTGTTCCCTGAGAGGAGCATTACGGTGTTTAGACAACGGAGTTTTCTTTCCCTGGGGCCCTTTCTTTTACTCGCTTCCTGTGCGCTCAACACAACAGCCCAAACAACTCCGAAATCAGGCGCGTCAAGTTCGCCGGATAAACCGGCGCCCGCCGCTCCCATGGCACCCTCAATCGGGGACCACGTCGAACAATACTTGCGGAACGCATACGCCTGGGGCCCCGATTTCAAAGTGAATATCGGCCCGATAAAACCCTCGCCGATCCCGGACCTTCTTGAAGTCCCATTTACAGTTTCCCTGGGAGAACAGACCCAATCCGCAACGGTCTATGTCGATAAGCAAGCCCGCTTCTTAATCCGGGGTGAAATCGCTGACATGTCAGTGGACCCCTTGGCAGAAGTTCGGGACAAACTCCAAATCGGCGACTCCCCCTCCATGGGCCCGGAAAACGCCACGGTCACTCTCATCGAATTCGCCGATTTCGAGTGCCCCTCCTGCCGCCAGCTTGACCTGATCCTGAGAGATTTCATGTCCCACCATCCGGAAGCTCGCCTGGTTTTCAAAAATTTCCCCCTAACCCAGATCCATCCCTGGGCCATGACAGCCGCCATTGCCGCCCAATGCGCCTACCATCAAAGCCCATCGGCATTCTGGAAAATTCACGATGCTATTTATGACGCCCAAGATCTGATCACAGCCTCAAATGCATCGGACAAATTGATCGACATGGGAACCCAACTCAACTTAGACATGAATAACTTCAAGACATGCATGGCTGATCCAGCCACGGCCAACCAAATAAATCAATCATTAGTGGAGGGACGCTCGTTAAATGTGACCGGCACACCAACAACTTTCGTGAATGCTCGTCGAGTAGTGGGTCCCGATGTAAATCTAATCAATCAATTTAGCCAATATAAATCAGTAACTTCCCATTAAACGTCGAATAGTTTGATCTGGAAACGTGTTCGTCGGGGTTCTGTCCAGATTGCTGCAGAAAATTAAAAGCCGTATTCTCCCGACAAAACTCGAAGGAGAAACCTGTATCTGTAAGCTGCAGGTTCCGGATACAGGAAGAATACTCCGTGGCGAAGGTTAGCATTGCAACAGCCGCGATTCAGGAGGCTACTTAGCGGGGGGTGGTGGCGGGATTTGAGGGACTGGCGGGATTGATTCGGGAGCGGGTGCGGAAAGTGATCGAGTAGGTCTCGAACGAGAAGCAAAAAGGCATCCCGATCGGGTCGCGGCGAGCGTGTAATGGATCGGGAGGGACATCGGCACAGAAAGAATGTGCAGCGACCGACGCCTCGCAGCAAAACGATGGAAATCGAGGTGTCGCGGTTGTGGATGGCGGAGCCCGAAAGCTGCGAGCGGTAGCTGCACAGCTACTTTGTGCGGTACTACCGGCGCAGCAACCGGGAGATCGAACAGTGCATATTGGGGTGCATCTGCCTGTGACCTGCCATTATAGTAAACATAATATGGCTTATCGGATGTATAGAATAATTACCTGGGATTGTCAAGCGGTAATTCGGATAATGCCTATTTTATTTGGAAATTGTCCTCGGTTTAGTTGAAAGTATTGGATCTCGACTTCGGGCACCTTACGCCACCTGCTCCTGCTGAGTCAACGACGGATTGAGGTTTGTCAAAGCTCCTTAGAAATGTCCCCATTCTTAACTCGTTAGAAGTGTCCCTTTTTCTTTTGATTTGCTGTAGTCGTTGTGGTGTCCGCCGGAGCGCAGCCCTGCGGCGCGTTTAGGGCGTAGCGGAGGCGGACAGCACAACGCGCGCCAAATTCTCCACACGATTCTCCGGGGGGCAGTAGTTTTCGATCGTAGCCTTGCCGGCACGGGTGATCCTTCTTGGCTGGCCGGTGCGTGCGATAACTGGCCCTCACCGTTTCGTGCTGTTGCGGCTGCCGGTTCTGCTGCCCGGATGCAGTCAGTTCCTTGAACTCGACCTGCTGCCCCCGATAACGAACCTCGATGCCTCCGTCCTCCCACTCGCAGACCAACGCCTTGGCTTGTGTCGGGCGGTAGCGGCGGCTTCGCAACTGCAATTGCAGATGTCGCCCGCGATACTGAATCACCCAATCGTTGCTTCCCCATCGTTCGTTCTCGAACCGGAAAATATCTTGCAACCGTCTCTGGCTTGACGCCTTGGGCGGGTGGCGCACCATTTCGATACTTTTTCAATTGACAGTTTGTCACCGCTGAATCAACCCATTGCTGTACGTGGTCGACGAGGCACTGGGTTTGCGCATTTTCCGGGCTCTTGCAATTCCGGGTGGCCGACCCTCCCGGGCTTGGAGGGTCGGGGGTTTGACTTCCCTTTCTTTCCATGGGTCACAAGCTCGTTCGCCATTACGGGCGCGGACATCTTCATTTCATTACGTTCACTTGCTATCGGCGATTACCACGTCTGCGCTCGGTTCGCGCCAGAAACACCTTCGTCCAGATTCTCGGCGAAACCCGTGACCGCTGCGGATTTTCCCTGGTGGGCTACGTCGTCTTGCCCGAACACATTCATTTGCTCATCGGCGAACCTGCCGGCGGACGCGCTGCCATTGCATATCTCTCGGGCAAGGCCGGTTACTTGTTGGCATCCCTTCTCACGCGCTGTTCGGCAGACTCATGCCGAAGGCTGTATTCTGGAACTATCCGCATCCGATGACTCTCGCCGAACGATCCCGCCTCAGTCCGTGCGAATTGCTTGTGCCGTTGTTTGCGTTCCTCCTCGTGATCAGTATGTCGGCGGGGTGCGCCCGCTCGCAAAATCCCACGCTTGTGGTGACGGAATTGCGAATTCCCACAAATGAATCAGGCTATCGAGGCCTGGAAGCGGTTATGGTGCGCCCGAACGACAACACTCCCCACCCGTTGGCGCTCATGACGCACGGAACTCCGCGCGCGACGACAGAACGCTCGCAGTTAACCCCTCTTCGTCTCATTCCCCAGGCGCGCGAGTTCGCGCGGCGCGGGTGGACCGCAGTCATCGTAATGCGCAGGGGCTTTGGCGACTCCGGCGGGGTCTATGCGGAGGATTCTAATCAATGCGGCACATCTCCCGACCTTGTCAGACCGACACAAGAGGCTGTGAAGGATCTGCGGGGAGCCGCCTCGTATCTTGTGACTCGGCCTGAAGTCGATGGATCCCGAATGATTGGCGTCGGGATTTCAACCGGCGGCATGGCCATGTTGGGGCTGGCAGCCGACCCTCCGCCAGGATTGAAGGCGGCGATTAGTTTTGCGGGTGGGCGTGGCTCGGATGCCCCGGATCATGTCTGTAATCCGGACGTTCTAATAAAAGCAGTCGGCGATTTTGGCATGCGTTCAAGGGTTCCGATGTTGTGGGTTTATGCAGCGAACGACCACTTCTTTGGCCCACAGTTGGCGCAACAGCTTTATGAGGCGTATTCGGAAAGTGGAGGAACCGTCAGATTCATCGCCACTGGCCCATTTGGCGCTGACGGCCATGAGCTTTTCTCTCAAGAAGGTGCGGCCATTTGGACACCTATCGTGGATGAATACCTCCTGGGCCAATATCTCGGGTTGAGGGACACTTTGCTGCCCGATCCTCCGCCGGACATTTCCTCGCCATCACATCTTGGCAGCGATGGGCGAAAACAATTTGAAGGCTACTTGTTGAGGGCCCCGCACAAAGCGTTCGCGATTTCACAGACCGGTGCTTTCGGATTTAGCTACGGCCAGCGAACGGCGGCAGATGCCGAATCGAGAGCTATCAAAAATTGCAACGAGCACACGCCCGCTGACATTCCCTGCACGATCGCCGTGATTGATAACGAGAAGACGAAAAATTGAGTCCTGTTTTTCGACGTGTTCGGTTGGCGCGGCTTTCGTCATGTGAAAGTCAGTTGGCGGTAACCCCGTTTCTCAGGACTCATCCACGGTTGTATTCATGGGATCGCTATCAGCAGACCGCCGCTTATGCCAAGCGATTGCTCATGTCCCCGCCCAAAGTTGTACTCGTAACCCGGTTCGAGATACCAACCGAATCTGTGCTTCTTGGAGGGCCAAAACATAAAATCCAGAATGGCTTCACCGCTGACGGAGTTCGTTGTCGTGCCGTATTTCGTCACATGGACCCACTCAGGACCAATGCCCGCCATGAACTCCACTTTTTTCGAGAGCGTCCAGGGTTTCTTAAAGAGAAGGTCCGCGTCCCATTCTGTCGAATGACGGGTGAAAAGCGGCGTAACTCCCAACTCAAGTTCCAGCCAGTTCTCTATCGGCGTCACTTCAACAGCGACGGAGGGACCGAAGCTCGATCCACCTTCTGTAATGCTCCAGTTAGCAGCTCCCCCAAGCTCCACGACTGCGGCAGGTTCTTTTTCTTCCTGTTGTGCGAACGCGTTTCCGGCGCACAGGAACAAGAAAACTATCAGCACGGATTTTATCGCCTTCAAGAGACGCCTCCAAACGTCGCAATGATCTGAAACGGCGGGCGGCGCACCCTTTCGATACTTTTTCAATTGACAGTTTGTCACCGCTGCATCATAGCATTGCTGTACGTGGTCGACGAGGCACTGGGTTTGCGCATTTTCCGGGCTCTTGCAATTCCGGGTGGCCGACCCTCCCGGGCTTGGAGGGTCGGGGCTTTGACTTCCCTTTCTTTCCACGGCTCACAAGCTCATTCGCCATTACGGGCGCGGACATCTTCATTTCATTACGTTCACTTGCTATCGGCGATTACCACGTCTGCGCTCGGTTCGCGCCATGGTATATTAACAACTTGTCGGAAGCGTACCTCTCGGCAAGAGGCTTCATTGCCCGATTGCAAGGCTACCAAACGATAAGGAGAACCTTCATGCCTACGATCACTACGAAAGATGGTATCCAGATTTACTACAAGGATTGGGGCAAAGGTCAGCCCATCGTCTTTAGTCACGGCTGGCCACTCTCGGCGGACGACTGGGACAACCAGCTGTTGTTCTTTGGTCAGCGTGGCTACCGCGTGATTGCTCACGACCGGCGAGGTCACGGGCGTTCGAGTCAGACCTGGGACGGCCATGACATGGATCATTACGCCGACGACCTGGCGGCCCTGACCGAACACCTCGACCTCAAGGATGCGATTCATGTCGGCCACTCGACCGGCGGCGGCGAAGTGGTGCACTACCTGGCTCGTCATGGCGAAAGCCGCGTGGCCAAAGCGGCCATCATCAGCGCGGTACCGCCCCTGATGTTGAAGACGGCGGCCAATCCGACCGGTCAGCCCAAAGAAGTGTTTGACGGGCTGCAGGCGCAACTCGCAGCCAACCGATCCCAATTCTATTACGATGTGGCGGCTGGGCCGTTCTACGGCTACAACCGTCCCGGCGCGAAACCTTCTCAGGGAACCATTTGGAATTGGTGGCGCCAAGGCATGATGGGAGGCACCAAGGCGCACTATGACGGTATTGTGGCGTTCTCCCAGACGGACTTCACCGAAGACCTGAAGAAGATTACCGTTCCGGTCCTGGTGATGCATAGCGAGGACGACCAGATCGTGCCTTATGTCGCAGCTGGACCGTTGTC
Source organism: Terriglobia bacterium (assembly GCA_963788335.1). Classification (GTDB taxonomy): domain Bacteria; phylum Acidobacteriota; class Terriglobia; order Acidiferrales; family UBA7541; genus Palsa-360. The sequence goes on along the minus strand of CAWBGM010000018.1, from coordinate 163,111 downwards.
GGCAAAGTTGCTACGGAATAGCACGATGAAAACCTACAAGGGCTTTCCGCATGGCATGCCCACGACCGAGGCCGACACGATTAACGCCGACCTGCTGGCATTCATCAATAGTGCCGCAAAAGCGACGGCGTAGCGGTCGCGTGGCCCGGCCTTTCGCGTTTGCCGCAAAGGGCCGGGCCGCTGAGCAAATGAATGTGTTCGGGCATGACGACGTAGCCCACCGGGGAAAATCCGTAGCGGTCGCGGGTTTCGCCGAGAATCTGGACGAAGGTGTTTCTGGCGCGAACCGAGCGCAGAAGTGGTAATCGCCGATAGCAAGTGAACGTAATGAAATGAAGATGTCCGCGCCCGTAATGGCGAATGAGCTTGTGAGCCGTGGAAAGAAAGAGAAGTCAAAGCCCCGACCCTCCAAGCCCGGGAGGGTCGGCCACCCGGAATTGCAAGAGCCCGGAAAATGCGAAAACCCAGTGCCTCGTCGACCACGTACAGCAATGGGTTGATTCAGCGGTGACAAACTGTCAATTGAAAAAGTATCGAAAGGGTGCGGCGCCCACCCGTTCACGAGGGTCAATCCGAACACGTTCGCGCCCGTGCCAGAACTTAGCGCGATCAAGAATGCAAGTATTGCGAGCTAGTGGGTTGAAGTAAGAATGCCCGCGGGTGATGACCACGTCACTATCTAGAACATTACTCTTCGTTTTGAACGTGTCTGCACACTATGCAGCGCTAGGACGCCTGCACAACCGCTCCGCATGTGTCGCAACGGAGAATCCGTTTCTTCATTACAAGAAGCCAACCCAATAAACCAGCAACGAATGATGCAACGCCAAAAAATATGAATATCGCACCAGCGGCTGAACTCGCTCCTGAAGAGTCTGCAAGACCAGCGACATGAATAAAGCCCATGACACAAACGATGATCGCCAATATAGAGGGAGCAAGCAAAATGTAGCCTATTGCGACAACTGGGCCGCTCATCCGATACTGCTTTTCATTTGCCAACAATCCCGTGTCGCAAACCTTGCACTGAATACCTGATCTTCGTGTCGGCATATTTTGTTTCAGAGGTTGGGATGTGTTTCCCACTTTGTGCCCCACAGCCGGAACAGAACTTAACCCCTTCTTGTAAAGCCTGACCGCACCCTACGCAGAATGAATTCACTTATCACCTCTATCTTGCGTTCGTGAGTTGAACGGGCGGACTATATCACAAGCGGACGCGCTGAAAATCGCGGCTCTTTCACCTCTTGAATCCAAGTCCAACGCAGTCTATTTTTATTTTTACTGTCGCCCGGTTCTTCCCCCAACGGCTTCATCCATATCCCGTAGAACTTGAATTGTCATAAACCTATTTTTGTAGAGTTGCGCTTGGTGGGGAATATACGACGCTCTGGCTGGCCCACTGTGAAAGACGTTGTGCGGCATCTTTCACCCTATTTTTCTCATCCTGCGAAAGCTGCTTCTTATCTATGTAGCGCATTCCTGGAACGATCACGTGACCCGGCAGTTGCTCAGGTATTGGGCTCGGCTCGGCGCTAAGCCCCAACTCTCTAAGCTGTGACGCTGAAATTTGGACAATGTGTACACCATCAGCGTTCGTGTTCGACTTTGCAAGCTCTTGTGGTGTTATGAAATCTTCTCTAAAAAAAGACATCCCATCCACATCACGTTTTTTGTGGGGCTCAAATACGCTGGGGTTTACTGCCCATTTTCCCATTGAAGGTTTAATGTATCCGGGCGCATTAGGAACGGCGCGCAGGAGGATTTCATTCGAGCGTATCGGACAAGTCTCGAAGTACCACAGCCAACGAATTAGTGTGCGGAGACGAACGCGGGCTCGTCTACTGGGGCTGGTGCTGGTTGCCACGTCTGTCCCGCTCCTGCTGAGGGCGTCAGGTCTGACAAGTACTCAGTACTGAACTCCGTTCCTTGCCCCGGAGTCACCAGCATCCAATCGACTTGATAAGGATTTTCTATTTCAGCCCGACGAAAATTATCGCCCTCAAGCCAGTCAAGCGTAACCGAACCATTTGGAGAAAGTGCCACTCGCTCAGGTGGGACGCTGTTGGCCCGTCCGCGCAAATTTCGGAGAAACAGAATTGCGGTATCCATAATTGTTGGGTCTGGCGCGTCGGCATCGAAGCCATCCCAATTCTGTCTGTAGTTGCGTATCTTTGACAACTCAATTTCTCGCTCTATCCAACCCTGAAGTTTGTTGATGTCCTCTGCAACAGGATAAAATTGTTGTCCTGACAGCGTTCCGGGTTCTGAGCGGTAAATGACGCTCTTGTAGGCTGGATTTGCTTTTGTCCAAATGATTGAGTGCATTCCGGGATATAACATTTAAGACCTCATTTTCCATCGTTCTTGTGCCATTGGTGAAGTTATAGCTATAAATGTCTCGCCCAGTGCCTCATGCCCCACTTCGAATCCTTGTTCCCAACTTACCGAATCATTTACCGGCCCTCGCGCTACGAAGGTCATATTGAGAACTTCGTCACCAGTCGGTTGTAGCCTCACTTGTCGAAGTGATATGTACATTGTCCACGACGATCTGCCAGAGAAAAGCGCCAGTCAGCACTTAGCGTTTCATCATCAGAAGGCGGCACTTGCGGGATGTTCATCGGTAACATAGACAGTCCCGGAAAAATCTGGTTCCAGTCACGGGCAGATTTCCACATCTCGCCTTTTTTTAATTGATCGACATATATAACTTCCCATTGATTGAATGCCAGTGGACCCAATTTCGTCTCACCCACGAATGCTTCAAACGTATGAAACATTGTCCGAAACTCTGGCAAAAGCGTGTCATAGGTCGGATAGGCTGACTTTTGCTTTCTCCAATTGAGAATGAACCTACTGTCTTGCACTTGAAGCATCCGTTCGTTGTCCGCACGAATAATCTGTAATCGTTGCGACTGTGCTCCGGGTAAAAATTTCATCGAGAGAGGCGGCATCCAAACATCGTCACTACCAAACAGCTCGAATTGATCGTCTAGTCGGGGAGTCTCAACTAGCTGGTTCCACCTGTTTGAAGTTTCATCCCCCAGGTTTTCCAGATACTCTTTCCAGAACCACCCGGAGTGAGCGGTTGTGTAACCCGGCAGGCGATTAAACTGCACGGAAAGAGCCATTTCAACAACTGGGGGGGCTTCAAATTTGAGGCGAGCTTGAGACATATTCAAAGTATCGGCGTTCTAGACGAAATACTCTTGTTATGTTCGACGCGAATCTATCATAGCACCATCGCAAAAAGCACGTCAAAATCTCGACGAGCTTTCGTGTGGTTATTGTGTACAGCTTGTGTACAGGATACGGCAGTTTAGACGGGCCTATTTAGGCTGTAAGCAACGTCGAATCAACAACAGACTCTTGAGCTACAGGCCCAACGAAGGAAACTACTCTTTCGCAGACGAACATCATAACCGTCCTGTTGGGAGAGGGTCAAGGGGTGACCGGATGCCCGCCGGGTGCGCCAGCCTTTGAATTTTGTGGTGTCGAGTGGGTGCGACAGCCTTTGATTTTTAGGGTGGCCCATGCTTCGTCCGCGAAGCATGGGATTTTGCAGGGCTACGAGCGTGACGCGAATCCCCTGTCGGGTCACTACCGACTGCCGCACCATCCCCAACGTCGCCTAAGAGATTCGGAATCAGCACGGGGGTGCTACGTCGTGATCGGACGACAAACGGTGGCAAGTCAGGAGCGCACAACAACCTAGGGTATAGAACTCCGGGAATTTCCACCTTCCGACAGGTTTGGCGGCGACGAGGCCATCGCCCACGGTGACCGGCAGATGAGTCGTCTACGCGGGCCAGCGAAATGGCTTACTCGATTCGCTAAAAATTGTTTATCTTCTTTAGATTGTTATAGATTAGTGATGAAGGACGGCCGTGGTGGCTGCGCCGGCTACTATGCCTATGGCGAACCATTTGGCTTCCCGTTTCAGGCGGAGCAAGAGGGTGCCGCCACGGGCGGCGGATACGGCAGTATCGCGTTCGCGTTGCAGGGCTGTGGACTGGGCTTTTTGGTCGGCCAGGTCTTTTTTGAGGGCGTCGGTATCGAGGGTGTTCGAGCGGCAATCCTGGAGGGCGTCGTAGATGGGTTTCAGGTCGGGCGTGGGAATGGCCAGGGTGGCGGGGGGAGCGGGGGTCGAGGCGGTCGTGGGGTGGGTCAAATCAGGTAGATTCAGCGAGATGGGGAGCGGTAACTGCGGGACGAGTTCGTTGAAGAGATTGGGGAGGCCGTCGGCGGCTTGGATGGGGGTTTGGACGGCGCGCTTCTGGGCGGCGATGGTGGCCAGGGCTGAGGCCAGTTGCGTATCTCGTTGCTTCTCGGCTGCTGCCGATTGTTGGAGCACGGCATTTTGGGTGGAGAGAGTGGCGGCGAGTTGGGCGGAGTCCTGGCGGGCGGATCGCCAAGCGTCGGCGAGCAGTGCTATGGCGAGGGCTGCGGCGATTAGGACGATGGTGTGGAGTGTGGGTTTCATTTGAATGTTGAACTCTTTAATGTTGAACTCTTTAATCTTGAACTCTTTTATGTCGAACTGGCAATTCAGGCAGGGTAATTCCCTTCTCCCGGTCGGCCTTTCGCGGGGGCGGTTTTCGTGGCGCAGGCTTCAGCCCGTAGCGGGGGGCAAAATCCGCAGGCGGAAGCCTGTGCCACTACGGACGGCGGGAGGAATAATTGCGCGTTCTTGCCAGGACTTCGGCGGGATAGTTGGGGTTGGCGCCGCCGTTCCAGGCCGACAATGCGTCGACGACATTTCCTTTGGCGTGTGCGATGCGCGCGGCGAGGACGCGGCAGCCGAACTCGATTCCCGTGGCGGGATCGCAGAGTTCGGCCAGGGACGATTCCGAAAAGCCATGTTCGCGGGCGACCTGGCCCATGATCTGCATCAAGCCCCAGGACATCGAGCGCGTGTAGGTTTCCGTGGCGCTGAGTTTTCCCGCGGTGTAGAGGGGAGCGACGTAGCGCGACAGGAATCCGGGCTCATAGCGGACGGCCCAGGGATTCCAGGCGGATTCCTGCTCGATCACGGCGCAGGCGAGCTGGGGATCGACGCCGTGATCGGCGGCGATGCGGCGGGCGAGGTCGATGACTTCCAGTGGGACGGGTTCGGGCATGGGGGAAGTGTCGGGGAGGCTTTTAGTTCTTTCGATCGGTTCCGTTGAGCTCCAGGAATTGAACGGGCGGGGGCTCTCTGAGTTCGATGCCCAAATGGCCGGCGATCTGGCGCAGGGCCAAGTAGAGGTGTGGAAGGTGGTTGATCGCCATGTCGCGAACGAAGGCTCGACGTATTTCGTCGTCACGCGTGCGCCGATGCAACCAGCGCAGGAAGAAGTAGAGCTGCACGCAGGAGGTGAGGCCGACGACGATCCAGTTGGGGTTCATGTGCGTCACAGGCTGCTCGCAGGAAATTACAAGTTGCATGTAGGAAATCAAAATCCAGAGGCTGAAGCCTGTGCTACTGAAAAGCGCTAGCCATTGAAACCGAACGACAGGCCGCCGGGGCCGAAGCCCAGTTTGAAGTTGCTGGACTGCGCGTTGCGGGCGCTGGCGTCGAGCAGCGATGCGGGGATGCCCAGCGTTTTGCCGAGCAGCGAGGAGTCTGTGCCGTAGAGGCCGGAAAGGCCGGAGAGGCCGGCGAGGGTATCGGATTTGGCGGCGTTGGCAAAGGCGATCTGATTTTGCTGCGCCAGGTTGGCCTGCTGTTGTCCCTGGGTGCGCGCGAGCGAATCGATCAGCTCGCCGTAGCCGGCGGAGTTGCGCGTGCGCGCGGCATTATTGGCGGCGTTTTGCGCGAGTGCGTTGAAGGAAGAGGAGAGCGCCGACTGCGAGAGATTGGAGATCGCCGATTGTTCGGCGGACGAGTAGCCGGGGTTGGCGAGCAAATTCTGGTAGCCGGCCGCGGCCTGGCCGCCGAGCCCCTGGCTCGACGAGTAGAGCTGCTGGTTCATCGCGTTTTGTTGCGCGAGTTGCTGATCGATCATCGATTGTGTTTGTGCTTGTGCGCCGCGTCCCATGGGGACCTCCTGGAGGAATGTGACTGGTGCTGTTCGTGATTGATGACTCGTGATTGATGATTCGTGATTGATGATTCGTGATTGCAGATGACTCGTGACAGATGACTCGTGACTGATGACTCGTGACTCACGGCACGCGCCGCGAAAAACACGGCCACGGATCGCGTGCCCAGCCGAGCTGCGCCAGGCGGCGTCCGAAAGCGCGGGCGATACGCGGCGGGAGAAACGCCTGAACGTCGTCGAGGCCGCGAGCGGCGGCGGCGTAGCGCGCGACTTCATGGAGAGCGAGAAATTGTTGCCAGCGGCGGCGCGGAGTTCCGGCCGCGGGATCGTGGAGCAAATACGTTTCCGCGGTGAGACGCTGCAGGATGGCCATAGCGACGCGCGGGGAATTATTTCTGCGTGAATTCCGGCAGGAGGAATTGTGCGGCGCGGGATTCTCACGCGGAGAATTCGCGGAAGGCGCTTCCCTGCCGTCGATGCTATCGTTTTCGGATCCGGCGCCGCCGTGTTCGCGGCCGCTCGCATCGTCTTTTGCGTCGTTGTACAAATCGTCGAAATCGTCTTCTTCCAGTACAAGTTTCGAGATGAACAGCGGGCTTTCCAGATCCGGCAGCGGATAGCCAAAACCTTGCGCCGCGTGCATGCGGCGCAGAGCGTCGAAATCGGCGGAGGTGTATTCGCGGATACGCATTCCCTTGTGGGAGGACAAACGTGGCACAGGCTTTTTACCCCGATGAAGGAGGCAATTTCCTCAGCGCAAAATCACCGGGCCGGAAACGCTCGCCGCAACTTGCCCAAAGCCGGAACCGCCATCGGTGCCCGAGGCTGTGCCGCTGCCGCTGGAGAGTTGCAGCGCGGGGCCCGGGGCCGTGCCGCCGCCGGCGACGGCCGTGGGAGGCGTGCCGAACGTTACGGCCTCGGAGGGATCGGAACCGAGGTATTGCGAATAGGCGCGCCAGTATAGCGTTTGATTGCCCATCGAAATGCGCAGGTTGCGCGAGCTGCCGAGAAAATGCACGTACGGCCGGCTGAACGCGGGCGTCGTGTCGGATTCGGCGAAATAATAAATGCCGCGATTCACGGAGGAATTGTCCGTAATTAAAAGATCGAAAATTCCGTCGGCTGCGGTGACATTTAAATTGCCAATGGGCGATGGCGCGGCGATCGTGCCGGATGGATCGACGCCGGTGCCGCGTCCCACGGCGTTGACGGCGTTCACGATTTGCGTGAGCGCTTCGTACACGTAGGGCGAGTCGCTTTTGATTTGCGCGAGTTGGCCGATTTTCAGCATGGGATGAGCGGTATTGCTTTTCAGTAGCGCTACTTTTCACTGGAACTGCTTTTCAGTGGCACAGGCTTCCGCCTGAGCCGCTAGATGCCTGTGCTACTACAACCTAATTTCCGCCGCGCACCGGCGCCCACGGATCCGGCAGCAACGATGGAATGAACCGCTCGAGCTTGAACCAGGCCCCCACCGCATTGGTGCCCAGTTGAAACGCCACGCGTTCACCGAGCAAATTAATCGGCAGCTCGAGATCCTTGGAAGACGGCGACGACAGCGGCAACGGCGATAGCGCCGCCGGATACGCTTCGTTATCGATGAACGCCGAGAGATTCAAGTTCCCCGCCCCTTCGGCGTACACGGCGAGATACGCGAATAATTTCCGGTGCGAACGCACTTGCAGCGACTGCTCGAGTTCATGCGTCAGGAAAAAATAGGTGGTGTAGTAGGAAGCGATAACCTGGCCGTCGTCGGAAAATTGCGTGTCCGAGAGCTGATAGATTTTTCCGTTGTTCGAGAGCGGGCCCGGCGCGCCATTGCCCGCGCCGTTGCCCAGAAATATTTGCGCCGTGCCGTCGGGACGCTCGGCCAGGGCGCAGGCATTCGCCGTGATATTCCACGGGCACCATTTCCGCGAGCGGCCCACCGCGTACAATTTCCCCGAGAGCGTCGAGAACAACACCGAGCCGAGCGATTGGATTTCGGCGGCATCCGAAAGGCTGCGATAGTCCAGCACCAGGATGCGATTCGGAGACGTGGCCGCGCCGATCGGAACGCCGCACAAGATGCGCTTGTTTCGTGTGTCCACGCGCACCCACAGCGTTTTTCCCGCCGACCAGTTGATCTGGTCCCACAGCGGCTGAATTTCCTGCGAGATTTTCACTGGCTCGCCGCCATCGAAAATGTAAACGCCCGCGCGGCCCGCGATCACCGCCCAGTCTTCGCCGGTATCCACTCCGGAAACCGACGGCGTGCCCACCGTGCGGGAAACTTCGTTAATCGTCCAGGAAGCCGGCTCGTTTACGCCGTCGTCCGCGGTCACGAAGAGCGAGCGGTCCTTCACCAGGTACATCCGTTCGCGCAGCAGAAACGCGGCGCGCACCGTCTGACCGTCGTTTTCCGATACGTTCATGAATCCGCTGACGCCGTCGTAGCTTTCCGGATCGTCGGCAAGCGACGCGCGGACCAGCGATGTGTTGTAAGGCTGCGCGGTGGGAAAAATCTCAATGTTCTCGACCAAAAAGCCCGCGCCGTTGGTCGGCGTCCCGTCGGCGTAAACGCGCAGCACCAGGTCGCTCGGAATCGGCGTGACACCATACGACGGCGTGACAGGCGCGACAAATTCGGTCCACGCCGCCGCCGTGATTTGCGAAGCGGGCACGGCCACGCCGGGAGTGGAAATCATCGTCGAGGGACTGAAGATTTGAACGTGCAGAGTGCCCTGCAGCAGCGCGCCCGTCATGCGCACGCGCACGCGCGCCGAGTACTGCGTGTTGGCCATCAGGCGCGGCGCTCCGTTGGTATCGCTCACGGCGGTTTGTGCAATCAGCCCGCGCATCGCCGTGATGCCGTCGCCCACAATCGCGTACGCCCCGCCCCAGATCGCGTGGCCCGTGGTGTCCGCCCCGCCTCCGGTGAAATATGTCGCGTCGGCCGTCCATCCCAGAGGCACAAGATTGTTGCCGTCGAATCCGCCGTCGAACGTCAGATTGTCCCAGTTATTCTGCTTGTTTCGCTCGCCCCACCAGAACAGGCGATCCGCGTAACCGATCGTGCCCGAGCATTCCCCCAGCTCGACCAGTTGAAACAGCGAGTCCGCCGAAATTCCCGCCAGCAGCGCGGTGTCCGAAAAATCCACCACGAAATTAATCGACCCGTTGTCGAACACCTGCATCTGCGGCGCGCCGTCGAGTCCCGTCGTGTAGAAAAAATTATCGCCGCCCGCTCCCGTGAACGCCAGAATGCGCGACACCACGTTGGGCAGCGTCAGCACCGACGGAAGTCCGGACACCAGCGCCCGGCAATTCCCCGCCGAGGTCCACGACACCGGCGGCGAAGGCCGCGTCAGATAGCCTTGCCGCGTCACGAAAATTACCGAGCACTGATGCACGCCCGCGGAAAGCGATCCGACCGGCGCGGCCGTGCCGCCGCTCGATGACGTGTCGATGTACGACAATGCGTAGGTGAAATGCAGCGAATCGATCACCGAAGCAATCGGAAACGTTCCGTTAAACGTGGGATCGGCGACGCCGGCGATGGTCGTATGATCGGTCGGCAACATTCCCGTCGGCGCGGAAGTTGTCACCGTGACAATTCCAGATGCGCACGAAATCGCCGCGATGCCGATGACGATGTCCGCAACGGAGGCGACCCCCGCGCCCGGACCGCACTGGCTCACGCGATCGAAATTCGTCCCGTCGTACTGACGCGGCACATCGATCCCGAAGTTGCCGTCATGCAGCGCCAGATATTCCCGCCCGAACAGTGAGGTCGAGTCCGCCGCCGCCCCCGGCACGATCCCCGAAAATATTTGCGACAGCACGCCCGGAGAATGTTCTCCCCACAGCGTCCCGTTGGAGTCCAGCGCCAGCAACGTCTGCGCGAGATTCGGCGCCGTATACGTTTTCAGATAATTGACCGTGGGATTTCCGCCGCCCGGAGTCGCGATCGGCGAAAATACGGACAACAGTCCCGGCCGCGTCTTCACCGCTCCCTGCAAAAACGCCAAGTCCTGGCAGTCCGGCGAAACCCCTTCGGGCAAATCCGCAGCCGGCATATCGTTCACCAGCCCGCCAAACAGTTCCAACGGTGCATCGATTGTTCCAGCAATAGACATAAGTGTTTTAGGCGCCCATGCATTTGTGAATTTGAAAAGTGCGGAAGAAAAGGAAGTTCAGCCTGCGGAACGAGAAAGAGCAGCCCGTGGGACTAAAAAACTAAATCAGTTTGTTAAATACAGCCTCAAACTGAATGCTCGCATCGCCGGTGATCCGCGATGGATACGCGCCCGAAGCCAGCTCCGTATTCGACCCTGTGTTGACTTTGATTTTCTGATTGTTCAGCGCCGTCCCCTTGATCCACGAGTACGCGTCGCCCGTCGATCCTCCCACCCACACCTGGACGGGCGTCTGACTGGCCGCAATCTGAGGCGAGACGGTGGTGAAATCGAGCGTGTCCCCTCCCGTGGAATAATTTCCCGAAGCCGCCAGCGTCCCCAATACGTAAATGTTGTCCGCCGCAGCGTCAACATCGTTGATCGTCATTGCCAGTGACATATTTCCCCCAGAGAATCATGATTTGTGATACGCAATCCGTAAATAAATTCAACCCCGCCGGTAGAAGCCTGTGCCACGAAAACCCACCCAGCCGGGCGCAATTGTCGCCGATCAGCAACCGCACATCGCGAACACACCCCTACCCCACCGGCGAGAATCCCGCCCGCGAAGAAAACGGCCGTCGCCGCCGCCCCGTCTGCTGTTCGCGCTGCGTCGCTCGCACGATCAAATCCTCGAGCGCATCGACCGCCGCCGCGTCCCACCGCTCGGCCTGCGGAGCCCCGCGCGCCGCTCCCGCCATCGCCGCCGCGGCATACGCCAGCGCCTCCTGAGAAAATCGAATCAGCACCGGACTCGTCGCATCCGTAAAATCGGGATACGATTTCTGATACCGCAGCCGAATCTGCGTGTCCTGCGTCGCGCCCAGAAAATACAATCCGTCGGCGCGCCACTCCCAGTACCGTAGCGTGTCGCCCTGCGGCTCCGACGGCAGCCCGTCATGATCGGTCAGATCCGTCATCTCCATGAAATCGTCGGAGCTTAAATTCGCGCGCTCCCACAATTTCACCGGCGCCAGCAGATCCGTCGGCAGTTGATTCGGCGGCGCGGTCGCGTCCGTGATCGACACCTGCGCCGAAGCGTCCACTGTCGCCACCGCAGGCACAACCAGCAACACGTCGTCGCTCAAAAACGATCCCGACTGGATATTCGACAGCGCCCGCTGCGCCTTGCGATACGCCGCATTCACGTACGGCAGCAGCACCGTGTCCGTAAATAAATTCCCCGCCGCATCGTTCAGCAGCGATCGTACCAGCGATGTAATTTGTCCCGCGGTATTGTAGGCGGTCGTTCCAACAACAGGCATGGCGAATCTCCCCGTTACAAAGATGTTTTACGTGGCACAGGCTTCCGCCTGCGGATTGTGACTTTTGTAATTGAAAAGAAATCGTGCGGATCCGGCCGCAATTCAAACCCACGGGTGGAAGCCTCTTCTACTCCGGGGGCAACGGCGACTGCTTCAAATAAGCCGCGACCCCAATCATCGCCGACATCATCGCGCTCACTCCCGCGATCGCCAGCGTCGCAGGCAGCCCCGCCTGCAAATTAAAATGTGTCGGATCGATCCCCACCGCCGCAAATCCGGTAATCACCCCATTGGCTCCGCCCGCAATTCCAGCAGCGAGAATCCCCTTCAACCATGCCTGCCAGTTGGACATGCGCATCCTTCCAAATGTTTTGCAATTCCCCGCCAGGTAATCGAACGTGAAGCCTTACGTGGAAAAAACGTCAACCTGTCCCCGAAAAACGAATCCCTACAAACGAGTGAAAATGAATCACTACAAACGAGGGTGTGGTACCCGGCCTGCCACTCGTGCTACTGAATCACCCGCACGTTATACGTCGAACTCGCCGGCGTCCCCGACGCCTGCGCGCACACTTTCACTGTCACCGTGCCGTTCGCGCTCACGTAGCCCCACGGAATAAATCCGTCGCCGGGATACGTGTTCGGAGAAACGCTCACCGTCATCGACGTCGTGGAATTCGCCACGCTCACCGTCCCGCCCGCGCACTGCCCCGCCGTCAACGCCGATCCGCCAATGCTTCCAGTCACCGCCGCCAGCGTCCCCGCCACGGAAAAAACCGCCCCGTTATTTTCAATTTTCTTCCACTGGTGCGCCGTCGAATCCGCGTACAGCAAATCCACTCCGGAGACGCCGCCGGGCGCCGCGCCTTCGGTCGCCTGATATTGCGTTCCTGCGCGGATCCCCAATTTGGAAAATAAATTAATTCCCACGCTCGGCGTGGGCTCGATTCCCATGCCAATCGGCCAGTTATCGGACCGCGAGCCGACGCAGAAAAAACAACTGTACGGCGTGAGCGTTGAATCCCACGACAGCCACGACAGCATGGCGACCGAACTCAGATTCGCGCTCGCCGGAATTCCCGCCCCGGTGGAATTAAAAGTGTAAGTCACCGGACTGTGCCCCGTGCCGACGCCGGTAATTTTATGATCGGGAACGCACGTTCCGCTCGTAACCACGCAGTAATACAGCGTATCGCCCGAATAGGCATACGCCAGAGAATCGCCCGCGCCTTCTCTCCACGAAAGGCCGATGCTCCCGCTCGCGCCCACCGCCTGGCACACCGTCGCCGAAAGATTCGTTTCATTGGCCGCGCCCGTGTTGTCCACGCCCGCAATCGCCATGCAGTAAGTGTCCGCAGCCAGGCTTCCGGAACCGGTTCCGGTCACCTGCAAACTATTCGGCGCCGGAAGCATCATCGCCCACGATGGAATCGCGTAGGTCGCGCCATTTTGCGTCTGCGTGAAAATCGTCGGCCCGATGGAAATATTTGTGGCGTTCGCTTTCGGCAATCCGTATTGCGGAGACTGCATGAATCCGCTGCTGCCGTAACCCAGATACGTCGTGTAGTACGCCGAGTTCAGCGAAACCAGTCCTGGAATATCGATCATGTTGCTCGATGCGCATACCGTCGAACTGCCCGCGCACACGGCCACCTGATTCAGATTCACGCTCTCGAGCGTCGCGCTCTGCACCGAGCTCGCGCCCGCTCCCGTAATCGCGAATAAATTGTTGTAGGCCGCGCTGATGTCCGAGTTGTAGACCACATTCAGATTAATTCCATCGACCGGAAATCCGGCGGAGTTCGCTTCTCCCGGGGCGTTCGGCCCGTTGTCCACCTGAATCATGGCGTTGTCGCTGGGCGCCTGATTTTCCTGCAACCAGTGCGAAATCGTGAAATCGTTGTGGACGGCCCCGCCGCCGTTTCCGCCCGGCCCGATGAATCCGATGCCGTGCTGCGAGGTAAACAGATTGTCGATGTCCACGCAGCACACCGATTGCCCGTCGTACTGCGAGTTGCTGAACAGGATCGAAGGCAGCCCGCTATTTACCGTTCCATTACTGCCCTGTATCGTCGTCGGCCCCAGGATCTTCACCCCGATCGAGTTTTCGATCTGGATCCCGGCCGCTCCTCCGGTGGTGTTGATCGAATCGCGGTCGAATTCCAGCACGCTGCCCGTCGCCCAGATTCCCGTCCCCGCGACGCCCGCGCCGTCGCCCAGCGCGAAGCCGGAAAAAGTATCCGAGCCGCCCGCCGGATTTTGCATCACGACCACAGCCGGCAGCGTCGCCGAACTGAAGATCGGAACGTGGCTGGTGTAGGCGAACGAGGAAGCCTGCGCCCCCGCGCCGTCTCCCTCCACATCGTATAGTCCATAGCGGAAAAACCAGGGCATCGTGTGAAACACCAGCGTGCCCGCCACGCGAATCTTGATCGTGCCCACCGTCGGCTGCTGTGTCGCGGTCGGCATCTGCCCGTTCATCCAGTAGCGCCCGGACGGAATATAGCAGCCGTACGACCCGCTCTCGCCGTTGATATACTGATCGGTATTCACGTCGTTCACGCACGCGGCCACGAAACTCGACTCGTCGTGATAGACGTTGCTCGAGGTCACGGCGGTCGATGCGGCCGCCGCCAGCGTCAGCGTCGTCGTTCCGCCCCCCGCCGTGATCGTCGTATTCAGCGCATCGCTCACCGGGCTCGCCGGTGGATTCGCGGGCATGAAATCCGGACACGGAAAATTAAACCCCATGTCCGAAAATCCGTTGGTGAACGCCATGCCCACGCACGTCAGCGCTCCGCCCGTTCCCTTGTCCGAATAAATTCCCCACATGAACACGCTGGAAGGGGCGAGCGCCCACATCAGGTGATTGTAGTTGTACTTGTTGAGCGTTGCGTTTCCGGTCGTCACCATGTACGTCGACGATGCCGCCGTCACGCCCATGTTCGCATCCACGGCGACAATTTTATAATTGTAAGTGGTCGATCCCGCCAGCCCGTGCGCGTAACCGAAAAATACTTTCACCGTGCATCCGGTCCCCGTCCCTGTCGCGCTGCTCAACGCCGTATAGGTGAGATGCGTCGCATCCGCGATCGTCTGGATCGGAAACGTTCCGTTCATCGCCGAAATGCTGCATCCGGAAACCTGCACGCCCTGGTCGATTCCGCTCCCCGATCCCACTACCAGATTGTGATTGCTCGACGTATTCACGGTCACGGTCGTGCCAGTGCCCGAGACCGTCGAAAGCGCGAGCGTCGATGGCGGCGTGACAATCGTCGGCGCGGCTCCCGCTCCCAGCACCGCCAGGCCGCATCCAGTCTTGAAATCGCGCGCCGATGCCAGCGTCAGCGTCGTCGGCGTCGATAGGCTGATCGTTCCCGTGGTGTTATACGTCGCGTCGTTCGCCGCCGAACTGCAATTCACCGCGTTGCCGTTGATGTCCTTCATGTAGGCGGTCACGTCGCGCCACGGATCCGGCCCCTTGAACCGCTGCGACGCGGTCCACTGATTGTCCGCCGTCGCTGAGGGAATCGGCGCGCCGCCGATCGAAAGCGTTCCCGCGACCGATGCCGACCCGCTCACGGTCAGATTTCCGCTGAGCGAAAGAGAAAACGCCGAAATCCCGCTCGTCGTTGTCACTGTGGTAAATGTCGGCGCGCTCGGATCGCTCGGCAAAATCACGTTCGGCAATTGCTTGGTCGTGATCCCCGGCCCGCTGATCTCGATCTCATACCGTCCCGGCGCCGCATAAAATGTGTAATTGCCAAGCCCGTCCGCCGTCATCGGATTCGCCAGCGCCTGCGTCAGCCCCGCGTCCGAATAAATATTCGCCGAGGGAGAACAAGGCAGCCCCGTCGCCGCGGCCGTGCACACGTGCACGGTGGCCCCCGCCATCGGCCGCCCCTGCGCGTTAAACACCACATCGTCCTTGCGCGATCCCTGCGCGCGCGCCGCAGTTGCGCACATGAAAATCGTTACGCCCAATGTCGCCATCCAAAAATATTTCGTCAATCGTTTCATTTCGAGAATCCCTCGTTAATTCGCCACCAGTATTGACGCCACCCTACCGCCGCCCCGCCTGTTTCCCCGAAAACAAATCCTGCGCCTTCTCCGTCACCGCGCCAGGCACAGGCACACCCTGCGCCACACCCTGCGTCACACCAGGCGCCACGAGCCCCAGCGCCACCGCCTTCTCCCGATCTAAAATCGCTCCGCACGATTTGCACTTCGCAACGCCGGGCTTCACGCGATCGCCGCACCCCGGACATTCATCCATTTCCTGGGCGCGGTAATACCACTCTTTCTCAAGCCCAAGATTCGCCGCCGCCCTCCGCTGCAAATCGTGAATGAATAAATACGAGTGCGACCGCTCCCATTCGCGATCCGCCGCGGCCACCAGCGCGCGATAAAATTCATCGAGCTTCGCGCGCGCCTCGCGCAATTCCGCTTCGGTCGGCTCAGATCCGGCGCAAACAAACACGCCCAGAAAACTTCGCTCCCCCGCATCTGAATTTATTTCCCGGCACAAATCGTTGGCAATCTCCCATGCCGAAATCGGCAGCGGCACCGTCCGCTTGTCACCATAATCCATCACTGCCGTCCGCGGGGTGATTCGCGTCAGCGCGTAAGGTTTCGCCAGGCCGGCTGGTTTTGCCGGACCATCCGCCACACTCGAAACGCTCCCTATTTTTGATGCGCCCGCAGCCCCCGCGATCAAAAACGTCCCGTAAGTCCGATGTGCCGCATAACTCTGCTCGGTAATGTTGACAATCGTTGTAAATTCGCCGTTCATGTATTCTCCCCGAAAAATCGAATGAAGATTTCAAATCGATGATGCGACTAAAACCAGCCCCACTCACCCCAACACCGCCTCCGCATACGCGTCATACTCGAGTTCCTCGCGCCGCGAACGATCCTGCAAAGCCTCGCGCCTCTTCGCTCCCGAAACCCCGCGTCCAAATTCAATCGCCCGCGCCACATGACGACCCACCGCCGCCGTCAACTGCACAAATTCCCCCCGCGCCCCCTGCAAAGTGAAACAGTGCTCATAATCCCCGCGCGAAGGATACGGCCCCAGCGCCGCCACGCTCCGCCCGCCCGCAATTTCCAAAGTGTCCGCATACCACGCCCGCGGCGAACCATAACTCTCCGGCGCCATCCACCTCTCGATGTGCCACCGCTCGTGCGGCAAATATTTCGGCACCCGACGCAGCTCGACCACTTCGCGCACCAGCCCGCCCTCGGCGTCGCGGTCCTCCCACTTCCCCCCAATCCAATCCAGCCGCGACCATCCCCAAACCGCCCGATAATTTGCCTCGCCAAACCGGTTGCATCCCCCCGGCAAGCAACAGTTCCCGCGCGACATCGGCGGGCGTATCGTGCGTCTCTCGAAGAATTGCGATCAAGGTTTGAATTGCACGGGCCTGCGTATTTTCAGGCAGGCCTGTGCCGCTGGAATGGGTGTCATGAAACGAGCAGGCGACAGGAGCGAAGTTCCGCTCCCGCCGCCCGCCATCCGCTCTAATACCCGCTCGGCCGCGCCAGCGCATCGATATAGCTACCGCTGCGTGGCGAGTCATTCCACACCTGGAATCCGGTGTCGAAGTAAAAAATGAAAGACGCGGCAATGCCGCCGCTGGCGCCATAGATCGGGAACACGGTCTGTCCGCCGACCTCGAAATAATCGATGTCCTTCATCACCGCGCGTCCCCAGTGCGACAGATCGAGGAAATCCACGCGCGTCTGATCGGCGTTCACCGAACTCTTGATCGGAATCCCGCTCATCGTCTTTTTTCCGCTGAACAGCAGATCGAGATCGCTCGCGCGCCCGCCGGGTCCCTCTTTCACCACCTGCGAAATCGTGATGCCCAGATTTTCCCAGGCGTGTTCCTGCTCGACGCTCGTGTAGGCGATCAGTTTTCCCATTTGGTTAATGCCGAGGGCTTTTCTCACTTTGTTAATCGCGAGGCGCACGTGGCCGGGAACCAGCGCCGCGTTCGCCGCATTGACGCGCGGCGTCTGCAGTTGCTGCGGATACGTCGCGCGATTCAGATTCAGCCACGTTCCGGTCGTCGCATTGTTCTGGTGATATTTCACGCCGAACAGCGACACCGGGTTTGCGCCCGTCAGCCCGTCGTGCACGATCAGATCGTTCACCGACGTGCCGGACGGAACGTTATCCACGGTAATCGTTTGCGTGGAAGAAATCGGATCGGCCCCGGTCACCGTGGTGACCACGCTCGCCGCGACGTTGCGATTCGTTGTGAGCGTCGGATCGTAAATCTGGATCGTCTGCCCCACATACACCAGCGCCGCGCCGGTGGGAATCGTCATTGTGAATGTGCCGCTGCTGATCGCGCTGATCGTGCCCAGCACGCCGTTGCCGGCGGTCTGAATCACTTTGTCGAGAAACGCGCGAAATTGCTTCATGCCGTTGGCGATTTCCCGCTTCACCGCATTTTCGATCGCCTTCTCGCGCGAGTTCGATGCGTATTCGACCAGCTTGGTGATTTCCACCGCGAACCGGAAAAAAATCGGCGAAACCTGCGCGACATCGTACGTCGTGCCGGTGCCCCGCCCCAGGTCGCCGCCGTCCGCGCTGTAGCTGCCCGCCTTGCCCCCGGGTACGAGCTGCAGCGGAAGACGCATGTTGCGCGAGCTGACTTTTTCCACGTCGCCCCGCGCCTGAATCATGCTGAGTAATACATCGTCGCGCTCGTAGAGCAGGGGCACTTTGTCGCGCACCTTCTCGAGTTGCACGGCGATTGTCTGTGCATTGTTTTGTGCTGCCATGATGGCTCCTTCGTTGTGATGAGTTTTGTTATGAGTGCATTTATGTGTGCTGATTTATTGCCTGGTATAAGTGCGGGTAAAAAGTGAATCTAAAATCGTGAATCCAGACGTGTGATTCGTGATTCCTGGAGACGACGGATCAGGCCCCACTCGTAGCGCCCCCGTCCCACGTAAAATAAAAAATTACAAAACCAGGCCGCCGCACCCAAACTTCCGTAGTGGCTCAGGCTTCCGCCTGTGTTCTTTTGATTTTTGCATGGACTGAAAAAAAACACAGGCGGAAGCCTGTGCCACTAAAACAATCTACATCCCCAAAATCTCGTCGTCGCTCATCGACGCGTAATTCACCTCGCGCGACGACATCGCCCGCAGCGGCATCGAATCCATCGATCCTCCCGCCGCCGCAATATCCACGCGCGAAGCGGCAGCCGCCTGCCGCGCCGCTTTCGTCCGCGCCGTGCCGAGCACCGAGCTGGTCCATTCCCCAATCACGCGCCGAGCCACGCTCGGCACCAGTTGCCTGGCGCGCGCCGCCAGCAGTGCCGCCACGCGTTGCTGCTCGGCGTTTCCAAATCGCCGCTCGCGCAGCACTTCGCCCACTTGCTCGGAAAGCGAACGATCCGCCGCCATCGCCCGATGCACTTCGTTAAAAATATCCTCGCCAATCCGCCGCGCCGCTCCGTCGGCCACGCCCTCGGGCAACACGCGCGTCAACGTTTCGGAAATCGTCCCGCGGACATCGCGCCCCACCGCATCGTTCGTGTTCCGCTCAAAGGAAGCGTATGCAGCGGGATCGAAACGCGGCGACGGGTGACCTGTGACCGGTGACTGTTGGGACGCAATTCGTGAGCCGTCATTCGTGACTCGCGCCTCGTGATTCGTGATCCGCGCTTCCTGTTCCCTTCCGCCCGCGCCCATCCCCGCCAGCACTTTCGCCGCCTCCGCAAACAACGACCGAAACGCCGCCGGATTCGCCCGCGCAATTTCCGCCACCACTTCCGACTGCGCCCTCGCATCCCCCGAAAAAATTGCCGCGTCAATCCGATCGACCGAAGCAGAAGCCTCGCGCAACGATTGCTCATTCTGCCGCAGCGTTTCCGCTTCAACGCCGCACCGTCTCCGCATTCTGCCGCAACGCTTCCGCGTCCGCCCGCAGCGTTTCTGTCTCGGAACGCAGCGCTCGATGCTCCGCCCAAAACTGCCGCGCCTCGGCGGCACGCGCCGGATCCCCGGCAAGCGCCTGCATCCAACCCGGCATCTCCACCGGCAACTCCGTCACCGGCAACTCCCCGGCAATTCCGCATTTGGCAACCTCGTAGTTGTAGCGCGTGCATCCTGCCCGCGATCGCCCCGAGCGCCCGGAGTCCCCGCGCTCAGCAACTCATTCTCCGTCGGAAGAATCAAATCTTCCGTTGCCGGCACACCAGTATTGTCCATCTCGATCCCCAGAATCTGCTCGTCCGTAAGATTCGCCGCCAAATCAACACCAGAATTCATTTGCAGCTCCAATCCAGTGGCACAGGCTTCAGCCTGTGGGTTTTCACTTTTGCCCGAGTAAAAACTTGAGTAAAAAAAAGACTACATGCTGAAGCCTGCGCCGCTAAAACCACCCCACAATTGCGAGCCCGAGTCCAAATCCAGCGATGTTCCCTAAATGACCAAGGCAACTATTTCTGATTTGGCTTTGCCGCCTGTGCAGTCTGCCCCGCCTGCCCCGCGTTAGCCGCCGTCGCCAGCCCCACCGCTCGCAAATGCATCTCCGCATGCGCCCGCACATTCGCAAACCCCGCCGGGTTCTCGATCCGCGCCACCTGCCCCGCATCCGAATTCGCCCACCGCCGGCACTCCTCGAGCTCCACCGTATGATCGTCAAACAACAAATCGATCGGCACGGTAGGCACGAGCAACATCTCTTGTTGCGCGCCTTTTCGTGGCACAGGCTTCCGCCTGTGGGTTTCCAAATTCCGCCCATCGCCGGCATTCTCTTCCATCGAATCCCCATCCATCGGATTTCCCGCCGCATCCCCGGAATCCGAACCCCCAGAGGCTGAAGCCTGTGCGACTGAAACCGGCGCCCCATGCAATAGCAATTCGATTTCACGCAACTGCTTGTTCCTCGAATCCTCCCCAGGCACCACGAGATCCGAAAGCCCCAGCACCGATTTCACAAATCCAATATTCGCCGGATCCGCCAGCGCCTGCTGAATCATCGGGTCCGACGACGCCATCAACTGCTGCACCACCGCGCGCTGCTGCGATTTCAATCGCGGAAACGTCTCATCGCTTTCCGGATACGCCTGAATGTTCCCTTTCAAATCCGCGAGCCGGATAAATCGCGACTCGAATTCACCGCCGGGACCGAGCACGGGAATTTCCGCGTCCTCCGGCCGATTTTTCCGGAAGCAATCCACCGACAGCAGCATCACGTCCGCATAAAAAGTTTTCAGCCGGCGCCACACCAGTCCCAGCCGCCCCATCGCCTGATCGCGAGCCATCGCATAACCCGACGCCGTTTTCACCGATTCCATTTCCCCGCCAAACACGGCGGGAAACAGCCCCGTCAAGAATTGCGCCACCGGCCCCATTAATTCCTGCTGATGCCGCACCAAATCCGGCGGCACCTGCGCCGGCGCCGGCTGAAAAAATCCCGCCGCCAGCGGCTGCCCAGGACGCGACCGCGCCGGATAATGCGCGGCAGGCTCCGCCGTCTGATTCGACAGCGCGTCAAAATCCAACACTTGCGGATCGGCATAGATCGGCGGAATCCCGTACTCGTACGTCTCGGCCTGAATATTCGACAACGTGTTGTAGCGCTCCTGAATCTGCACCAGCGAATCGCCCACGCTCGGCCGGTTCTGCCCGTCGCCCGGCAACGCATGCATCACGCGCCAGCGGTCGTCCATCGATTCGTTGCGCGATTCGCAGTACGTTTCCCCGGCAAACGCCACGTAGCAGCCGTCGGGAAATAAGGCCAGCAGCGCGTCGCGCACGCCCTTATCCTCGATCGAATAAAACGCCCACGGACGAATCCACGTCCGCGAAAACGTAATTAAATTAAACAGCGCGTCGCCCGGATGCGTCGTCGGCAGCCCTTGCGAAACCGCCACTCGAGTAGCCCGCGCATACACTTCGTCCGCCGATTGCGGCCCGCCCATCTGAATTTTGTCCGCCGCCAGCGGATAGCTGGCCTTGAGCTTCGCGCGATGCACCTCCATCGACCACTGAAGATACGGATACTCGTGCATCTCATTCGCCCAAACCGGCGTGTTCAACTCCAGCCCGCCCACCACCGAAATCACTTCCTGCCCGTTCGGAACGCGCCGCACTCCAGTAACAACAGGAATCGCCACGCGCGGCGCCGTCCGAAAATGCTCCGGCCCCAGCGAAGCCCCACACTGTTTACAAATCACCGGCGGCAAAAGGTTCCCGGAAGCACCGCCCTGAGCAGTACCGTCTTGAGTAGCACCGCCCTGAGTAGCACCGCCCTGAGAAGCATGAGTAGCACCGGCTTCACCCTGTGCCACTGGAGCCTGCCCCACTCCCTGCTCCGCGCCGCACTCCCCGCACGCATACGCGTCTTCGCCCAACGCAACGTAGTGCTCCTCGATCACCGCCTCATCGTGCGAACCGAACCGCTGCGCGTCCGCCACAAACCTTACGTACCCGCCGATTTTTCCATCCGTCCACAAATAAAACGCCACGCCCGTCAGCAATTGCTGCACGCGATTATTCTGCTCGACCAGTTCGCACACGCGCGAGGCCGCCTGCGCCGTCGTGATGTCCGCGATCGACTGCGCCGACTGCGGATAAAACCGCGTCGCCGGCACGTCCTGGCTGAGCACCGAAATAAACGACAGCCCGAACGCCTGATACAAATTTGTCACAAACTGGTAGCGCGGCATCTCCGCCGCGGCGCTGTCATCGTTAATTTTCGATTCGTACGGCAGATGCCACGTCATGTCCTGCGGATTCCACCAGGCATATTGCAGCCCCTGCCAGAACAGCCGCGCCTGCCGGATCCGCCGAATCTCATTCCGCCGCGCAACAATTCCCTCCTGCCGGTACTGCACCTCGAGCTCGCGCAGCGCATTCACCAGATCCGGCCGCAGCTCCTCGAGCCGCTCGTTGTTCGCCCCCAGCGCAATTTTCGCCGCAGCCTCCGCCGAATTCGCCGCCGGTTTGCCGTCGATCCCCAACGGAACGCGCCCCCCATTCGCGCCTCCAGCAGCACCCCCCGAGACGCCGGAGCCCGAGCCGTAGCCCAAGCCGCCAGCAGAGCCGCCGTCCAGCGGAGCAACGCTTCCGTCGTTTGGCGCGTCTTCGTTGGCCGCGTTACTCAAGCCATTCAAGTTCACATCGTCACTATTTAGGATTGTCATGTTTTTCAGTGGCACAGGCTTCAGCCTGTAAGCCTTTGATTTCCTTCAGTGTCAAAACTAAACGACCAACCCCAGGGTCCGGCACCCACCGAATACCAACCCAATCCAAAACCCAACCCAAAAACCGCGCGAAGATCAAATGAAGACAAAATGTGGTACAAGTATCCCCACCCCGGACGCTATTCCCGAGGGTTTTTCACCAGTCACCAATCACGATTCACGACCAACGACTCACGAATCACGATTCTCAAATCTCGACTCCCAGGAGGCACGAATGATCAGCGGAATAATCTGGTGGATCGTCGTCGGCGGCATCGCCGGCTGGCTTGCAGGAAAAGTCATGAAAGGCGGCGGCTTCGGCGTCGCGATGGACATCCTCATCGGCATCGTCGGCTCGATTCTCGGCGGCTGGATTTTCGGCTTGCTGGGACTTTATTCCGGCGGTGGCCTGATCGGCTCGATCGTAGTCGCCTTTGTAGGCGCGTGTCTCCTGCTCTGGCTCGCGCGCCTGATCAAAAAAGCGTAGTTCCTAATTTAGGGAATTATACCTTTAACTCCCTAATCAATCTAAATGCTTACGACCTTTGACAAACTCAAGTGGGGCTGATACCGTCCCACGCAAATGTCCCTAGCCGCCATCTTGGGCACGATACTAGGTCTTGGGACTGTTCTTGCCTTCCTATCATTTTATGTGTGGATTTACCTTCAAGTATGGCGGATGGCTGAATCAAAAAACCGAAATCCCGGCGCATGGGTTTTGCTCAGTTTTTTGATAACTCCAGTTATAGCTTACTTCGTCGGTTCTATGTGCCGTATCGAGCCGTGGGAAAAATAGCCGTTTCACAATTGTTAACTTTGTTAACAAGTGCATTTCGGTGGTATCCTGCCCGTTCCAATGCCGCACCCTTTACGGCCACCCTTACTTCAATTCAAGTCTGTCTGTGAACTTTTCATTCATTTTGAGAGACTATTTCTCATTAACCCCGGAGTGGTCTCCAATAAAACACAGTCAACTTGTGGTCATAAAGTCACGGCATTCGATCATCACTTTTTCCACATGGTGAAACTTGACGACGTAACAAAACCCAAACCACTGCTCATGTCCAATGAAAAGAGTATTATCTTAGCTACGGATGATGGTTTCGGACCGTATACGTACGAACATCAAAGAGCGATCTACCTAGAATCGGCTATGCTCTGCTTGATTTCTCCAGATGAGGTTTGGGAGAACCCTGCGCTCAAGACTGCTAAATGGGTTTACATTAAACATTTTGAGAGTAAACCTTACACATGCACTATCTTCCTGGTTGCCGAAAGGTCAGAGGGTCCTGTTCCAAATACAAGTTTTCCGGGGAAAGCTAGGGATGCCCGAAAGTGGTGTGCTGGTACGAAAATATACCCTTGAAAACACGAACACCGCCTTTTCAGGGGCGGTGCTCGATTACGCGTGGGGATTGCACCCACAGACTTTTCTAAAACTGCCGTAAGTATAGGCAGTTTCTACTCGCGTGTCAAGCAGGAATCGAGCTTACCACACTAGTATTTCGCATAGTCAGTTATATTATTAAGACCTTGTGATTCTTATAGATACAGACTTTTTCTTGGCAACTTTTTTGCTCATCTTTTCTTAATCGGCCTATGCTACAAAATCACGTCTACGATCTTGTCTAGGATTTCCTGCGGGTCATTCACTTGGTTAGCCTCTCATATGTGAACCGCTTCCCGGCGACCGCGTCCACAACTCAACCCAGCCCTACTTCTGCAATCCCGCCGCCAGTTCCCTCTCGCGCGCGATCTGCGTCCATGTCCGCCGCCGCACCGCCGGCAAAGCCGCGCCGCCACGCCGCGCCTCTTCCTCCAACGACACAGGAGGAAATCCAGCCGTCCCCAGCAGCGAATTCACCAGCGCCCGGTTTTCCGCCCGCAGACGCGCCACTTCCTCCTCGAGCATCCGCACATACCGCGTCCGAAAATGCACTTCCATCCATGTAAAAAGTTTTCTCATCGGTTTTTCCAAACATATTGTGTTGGATGGGCTTTAGTGGCGCAGGTCCTGATACTAAAACCCGCCCGCAACCCGCGATTTCGTTGTATCTTCATACGGGCCCAGCAAACACATGCAGCCCCGAAACGCCGGAGAGCATCTCACGCCAACATGACCTCGGACTCCATCGAACAGCAGCAACCAAAATCCAGCCACCCTCTCCTGTTCGCCTCGATCGTCATCGTCATCGGCGTCATCGGCACCACGCTCTCGCAACCGCAAACACTCGGCCGCATCCCCATCCAAAATCTCCTGAAAAACGAATTGCACGTGGACCGCGCCGCCAACGCCGCCTTCTTTTTCTGGATCGGCCTGGCCTGGTATTTCAAACCCTTCGTCGGCATTATTACCGACGCGTTTCCGCTGTTCGGCACGCGCCGCAAAAGCTACATGATCGTCGGCGCGCTGCTCGCCACCATCGGCTGGATCGCGCTTTACTTCACGCCCCACCAGTACAACAAGCTGCTCGCCGTCGGCATCGTCATCGACCTCTTCATGGTCGTCACCAGCACGGCTGTCGGCGGCTACATGGTCGAAGCCGCGCAGGCCAGCTCCGTCTCCGGCAGCCTCTCCTCGGTCCGCAACGTCGCCGAAAATTTTTGCCTGCTCATTTCCGGCCCCGCCGGAGGTTTTCTCGCCAGCATCGCGTTCGGCTTCACCGTGATGGGCTGCGGCGCCGTGATGTTTCTCGTCGTCCCCGGCACCGCCTATTTCCTATACGAGAAGAAAGCCGAAATCGACTCCACTGAATTCCTCGGCAACGCCGGAAAACAGCTCGTCAAAATTGGCAAGGCAAAACACATGTGGGCCGCCGCCGGTTTCATGGCCCTGTTCTACTGCGCCCCCGGAATCTCCACCGCCATTTTTTACCGCCAGCAAAACGATCTGCACATGACCACGCAGGGCCAGGGTTTTCTCGTTTTCCTCGGCGGACTGTTCGGCATGATCTCCGCCTCCATCTACGGCGCCTATCTGTGCCGCCGGATGAATCTCCGCACGCTGCTGCTCATCAGCCTGGTCCTCGGCACCTTCGCCAATCTCGGCTATCTATTTTATTCGTCCGTGCCCCGCGCCCAGTTCATCGATAGCTTCAACGGCTTCGGCTTCACCCTCGCCGAAGTCGCCATGATGGACCTGGCCGTCCGCGCCACTCCAAAAGGCTGCGAAGGCATGGGCTTCTCCCTAATGATGAGCGTCCGCAACCTCACACTCTTCGGCAGCGACTGGTTCGGCTCCAAGCTCCTGGAAACCTACCATCTCCAGTTCAACACATTAGTCTGGGCCAACGCCGCTATCACCTTCATCGCCGTCCCGCTGGTCCTTCTCCTGCCCAAAGTCATCCTGACCGCCAAAGACGCCGACTCCCGCGCCGCCAATATCCAGGAACTAGTCCCCGTCCCCGCCAAATCCATTCAGGAATGAAAAAAATAAAGAACAAATAACAAATGGATTTTGACTTGCCCTGCCCGCACCCCAATCCAGCCCCACCGAAAAACCCGCAGCCTGAAGCCTGTGCTACTGAAACCCAATCCCACTAAAATCCAGCCCTGGCTGAATACTGATGTATATTAAGCAAGGCAGCCCAAATCAGCCCAGGCGAATCCAATCTCCCATGCCCTCGCTCTCCACACCACACCCAACACAGGCCCTCGCGTGAGCCTCGAACACCCCGAACCGCTCATCGACGCTTCCTCTGCCGCCGTCATCGAACAAGTCGTCGAGCCTGGCCACAATGAACAAAGCCTCGCCCGCTGGGCCTTCCTGATCGGCGCGGGAGTCTTCGCCACCACTCTCTCGCAACCCGGCGTCATCTCCCTGCCGTTTCAAAATTTATTAAAGTCCGATCTCCACGTCAGCCGCGAAGCCATGGCCTCATTCTTCGCCATCAGCACCTTCGCCTGGAACCTCAAGCCCATCGCCGGAATTTTCACGGACAGCATTCCGCTCTTCGGCAGCCGCCGCAAAAATTATCTGGTGTTCAGCGCCGTCCTCGCCGCCGCCTTATATTTCGCCGTCGGCGTCGTTCCGCGCACTTATCTGTCGATCCTCGTCACCATGGTGCTCGCCAACTGCATGCTCGTCGTCGGCAGCACCGTCGTCGGAGGCCTCGCCGTCGAGATCGGACAGCGCGACAAAGCCACCGGCCGCACCAACTCCGCCCGCTACTTCGTCATGAACGCCTGCACGCTCATCGGCGGTCCGCTCGGCGGCTTCCTCGCCGCCCGAGCCTTCGGCGTCACCGCCTTCGCCGGAGGACTCATCGCCCTCTCCGTCGTCCCCTTCGCTCTCTGGCTCATTAAAGAACCGCGCATCGCCGCCGCACAACTCTCCGGCACCGCCCCCAACGCCCAGGCACAGGGCTGGGCCAACGCCAAATCCAAATTCCGCGAACAGTTCAAAAACATTCTCAAATCGAAAACGCTCTGGATCGCCTCCGGCCTGCTCTTCCTGGTCTATATTTCCCCTGGCTTCTCGACCCCGCTCTACTACTACCAGATCGACACGCTGAAACTTTCCTCGCAATTCATCGGAAACCTCGCCGTGCTTTCCGGAGGCTTTGGCATCCTTGGCGCCTTGATCTACGCCTACCTGTGCCGCAAGCTCGACCTGCGCACCCTGCTCTACATCAGCATCGTTATCAGCACCATCGGCACCGTCTGCTACCTGTTCTACACGTCCGGCCGCAACGCCATGTTCATCGAAAGCGAAAACGGCTTCCTCGCTACCATCGCCGAGCTGGCCCTTATGGATCTCGCCGCCCGCGCCACCCCCAAAGGCAGCGAAGGTCTGGGCTTTGCCCTGATGATGAGCGTCCGCAACGGCGGCCAATCCCTCTCCGACATCTTCGGCTCCTGGCTAATCGACCAGCACCACGTCAGCTTCTTCAAGCTGGTCTGGCTCAACGCCGGCACCACCGCGCTCGTCCTCGCAGTAATCCCATTCCTCCCCGCCATCCTCACGGAAACAAGTGACGCTTAGTGGCATAGCCTTTAGTGGCACAGGCCTTAGCCTATACCGCTAAAACCTGTCCTTCGTCCTCACCCTACCTGTCCCTCGCCAATTTCACCACGGTACACATGGGAGTACCGGAGCCGGATTCCTCACTCCCTCCGCGCCCTCCAAAAATCGCACACGAACAAGCTATTTATTATCAATCACATAGAAGTAGTACTTCCGTTTATTTCCCTCAAACCACTGGCCTAGCACTTCTGACCCACCCAGATTGAACCTCTTCGCCTATGGGCCTGTACCAATCCAAAT
Source organism: Terriglobia bacterium (assembly GCA_963788335.1). GTDB lineage: Bacteria > Acidobacteriota > Terriglobia > Acidiferrales > UBA7541 > Palsa-360. The sequence continues at coordinate 135,187 of CAWBGM010000018.1, read as the reverse complement.
CCTATTCTCACAATCAAGCAACGAGAGTTCCTGAAGCAAAGGAAGTCACTGAGGGAACCCGGGGCTACTGAGCGGTCCGAATCGATATAACGGAGGCAATAAAATGTTGAGCCCCAGAATCAAGTTCATGTTTTTAGCGATCTTGCTGGTTTCTCTTGGCTTTGCGACCCAGCCCGCAGCAGCCGCCATCACCGCGCTTCACGTCGCCACCGATCTTCCTCATGACGGCACAATCAATTGGAGCACCCTTGGCCCAGCCAACTCCATGGTCAATTCCGGCGTCGTCGTCCCGGTGGCCGGCATGACCGGAGTCACGGCGACGTTCTCGAATTCAACCGGCGGCCAATTGGAAACGATGACCGAATGCCCAGGTACCAATTGCGGCTGGATGGGTAATTTTCTCCCCAATGACATGCTTCTCTGGATGGGAGGCACTTACACCGCCACTTCCGGCGTCGGTAATGGCCCCTTGACCATCCGCTTCAGCACTCCGGAGCGCGGCATCGGCTTCCAGATCATGGCCGACGAGACGGGCCCGTTCACGGTCACCCTCTGCGGCTACAACTCCTCGAACACTTTGCTGGGTTGCTTGCCCTACTCCGGCACGGCTACGACCACAGAGGACGGCACAGCCCTCTTCGTAGGCATGCAGGATACCGTTGCCGACATCTCCTACGTCACCGTCGACGGCGGCGGCACGCGCTTCCCGCATGACTTCGCCATCGACACGGTTTTCATTTCACACGCCACTTCCTACGCGGTTACCGTGGATAGCTCCATCTCGATAAACTTCAACCGCGACATGATCGGCGCTCGCAAAATTATTTGGTTCAATAGCGCCCTGAACGTCGAAGGCCTCGGCAACACCCCGGTCACCATCTACATGACCAACTCCACCATTCACGGCACGGTCGACCGCGTTGCTTACTCGCTGCCCGCGCCCAATGCCACCATCACCTTCTCGCCCACCGTCACCACTTCGACCACCACCTTCGATGCCGCCACCAACACCTGGATCACCACGGTTCCTTCGTCCCTGGCCGGCAATGCTTTCCTTGACGGTTTGGAATACATCGTCCCCACAGGCGGCTTGCCCGGCGGCATCTCCAACGTCACCTGGACCGGCACATTCTCTTCCAACGCCCCCGGCATCTCCGTCAACTGGAAATGGGGAGCCGCCGTCTACACTTCCTTCAACACCAACTACAACCTGATCGGCGTCAAGCCCGTCGACGATAATCACACCAGCCAGTATCACAACAACGACCCGGCAGGCACCCCCGAAGGCTTCAAGTCCCAAGTCTTCCCTGGCGCCACCGGCGACGGCGGCACCGACTATACCGGCCGCAACGGCTCCTCACCGTCCCACGTCCGAATCTGCAACGACAACGACCACGACGGCCACTAAATTTCACCCCGCTGCCGGAAATGTCAAACGGCAGTCTTCCCCCGCGCCGCCGGATCCCCCTCCGGCGGCGCGGCTTTTATTTTAAACTCCGCCCCACCGTCACCACCCCTGCGGCCGCCACCTCTTCGGCATCACCGGAGCCACCCTCCGCCCTTCTTCCGCCGAAAATTTCTTCATCCAGATCGCCCTTGAAGTCGGATCCACCGCCGTCACGCGTTCCGCCGCTAGCACATCCGCCGGCGCGCGCCCCGGATCCAGTGCCGATTTCAATCCGTACCGCGCCGCGTCCGCCGGATCGTCGCCATCGCACTTCAGGCAATCCTCGACGTTCGCCGGATCGCGCGTCAGCGTCGGCAAATTCTCAATCAGCCGCGCGCAATTTTCCGCGATCAGCCAATGATCCGCCTCCAGCGCCTGGTACATCAGCATCCACCCGCCCACGCGATCGTTGTCCGCCGGAGTCGGCCGGGGCAGCCCCGCGGCGGCCAGCCCGTCGCCGAGCTGCTCGGCAATGGAAGCGTCCTGCGTGCGCTGCGCAAACGCATCGGGCGAAAGAAAAATATCGCGAATCCGTTCGCCGCGCCCCGTGCGATCCACGCTGCGCTCGGCAATCGCTGCCGCGAGCATGCGCGGCGACAATCGGTTCTGCACAAATTCGCGATACGTCACCACCACGCCGTCGTTGCGCGTCGCGTGCCAGTACACCGCGCTGGGATGCTCGAATCCCCAGTCAATCGAAATCCATCGCGGCGTCCACGGCTCGAGCTGCACGTTTTCCGGACGCGCCGTATGCCGCGCCGGAGAAAAAATATCGAAATATTGCCCCGCGTAAACGTCCCACTCGCCGTCCAGAAACGCGCGCCGCTGCGCCTCCGGCAACTGCCCCAGCGTCTTGCGATACGCCGCGTCGTCCCGAAACAGCGGATTGTCCGCCAACGTCGCGTGTATAAATTCGTAATCCTCCCCGTCGTACTGATCCGGCCGGTCCATCCCCGGAGCCGCCACCCGATCCACCCACAGCGCCTTCACCCAGGCATGTCCGATGTTCCCCGGATTCGTCGCCCCCGCCATGCACGGCCGCGCATTTTTAATCCGGCAACGATTTCGCGATGTCAGAAATTGCCACTGTTTTAAAGTGAAATGCGTCAGCTCATCCACACCGATGAATAAATATTCAGCGCCTTGATACCGGTAAACGTCGTTCTCCGAATCGCAATACGCGAACCGCGTTGTCGATCCGTTCAGCCACGTCACGATATGCTTCGCCTCGTTGTATTTTTCATACAACTCGCGCGGCACATCCCGCCGAAAATAGGTGATTAGCGATGCCTCCAGCTCCGGATACGTCCGCCGCAATAAAAGCGTGTCCACCCCCGGATGCAGATGCGCCTGGTAAATCGCCTCGTAAAGCAGCGCCTTCGTCTTCCCCGGCCCCGCCGCCCCGCCAAATAATCGGTATTTCGCAGTCGAAGAATGAAATTCCTTTTGCCGCGGAAACGGCGTATAGAAATCCTCGATCGTGCACAATCGCTTCCGCCCCGCCGTCTTGTTCTTAGCACCCATATAAGCGAAGCGCACAGCCCCAAAAACCAAAGTGTTGAGGTGCGCAGGTTCGAGTGGCGCAGTCGAAAGCCTGTGCCACTAAACCCCGCGCCACAAAAGCCTAAGCCGCTCCCCCGCGCATCTTCTTACCCACAAAAAACGCCGCCGCCCCCGCAATAAAACAAATCCCGATCGCATAATGATGCAAACTCAAAATCCCCCCAACAATAAACGCCCCCGCCCCCGCCGCTTGCACATAAAGCCCAATCGCTTGAAACGAAGCGCCAGTAGTTGTTGTCGCAGACGATGTAGTAGCCATGATGTCCACCCCTTCACAATTTAAATTCACATCCCGTTCCGTAAAAAAAGCAAAATGAATCACGAGGGAAACAAACGAGGGTGCGGCGCTCTTGTAAACCCGCAAGGATGCGGCTCGCTCTATTTGTCGGCAACTCTCCGCTTTCCGTTGCGCCACGAACAAAAACGTCCCCTCCCACCACATCCGAAACCGTTCCCCTAATCGCAACACCCGCGCAGCAACACCGTCGCCCCATTCACCGCAAACACATACGCCCCCATCTCCCACCCGCTCCCATATCCGTTCTGATTCCCCAGCGAAACATTCCCCGGCCACGACGCCGCCGGCGTCAACCCCAACTGATACGTCGTCCCCAGATTTACGCCCGTGTTAATCGCCGGAGACCCCGCGTCGAGCGAATAATTCCCCGCCGTCGTCAACGCCGCGCCGTTGTTCAGCAGCGGATTCGAGTTCACCGAATGCGCATCCTGCCCGCTGTTCGTCTTCCACGCCGCGAACGCATACCCCGTCCCGCCCCAGTTAAACGGCGTCCCCGCCGCCGAATAATAATCGTTGTAATCGATCCCCGCGCCCGTCTCCGACGATGCGTCCACCGACACATACCCGCCCGTCCAGAAAATATTATTTTTCACGAACGCCCCGGTCGAGCTGGACACCAGACTGATCGCCGCGTTCCCGTTCAACGGCCCGTACACCGTGTTGTTGGCGATAACGTCTCCGGTCGATCCCGTGAACAGCATCCCCACGTTATTCGCCTGCGAGATGTCGATGATGTTACTGAACAGGATCAGCGAGCTTCCTGTTCCCAGGCTGCTGTTTCCGCCGCTGCCGTTCAGCACGCCCCACCCGAACGTTCCGTAGATTTCCGAATGCGATACCGTCGCCGTCGTCCCGCTGTCGCCGATTAAAATGCCGTACCCGCCCGCGCTCGCCGCCGTGCTGTAAATCAGGCAGCTGTCGACAATGGTTCCGGTCGATCCGCCATGCATCACGATCACCGACCAGATTTCCGTCCCGTGCGGATACGCGGCCTGCAGCGTCGTATCGTTATAAAAAGTCGAGTCCTGCACCACATTTCCCGTCGTCCCCGCGCCAAAGATCGCGATCGGAGCCGTGCTGTACGAATTGTAGGCCGTCACATTGGCGACCACGTTATTCGCCGCCCCCGTGTACAGCGTGATCGGATGCCGGTAGGCATCGTGCGCGGAAAGATTCCGGATGATGTTATAGCTGCCCGTCAGCACGATCCCGCCGTAGGTCACGCCGGCCGTGTTCCAGGTTTCCGCCTGATCGATCCCGTCGAAAATTAAATAACTTTTTGCATTGTCCCATGTCGTGTACGACGGGCTCGACGATGTCGCATACGTGTAGGACTTGCCGTTGCTCGAGACGTTCGATCCGTCCGACGCGTGCACATACAAATACGTTCCGTCGTAATACCAGGACTTCGCCGTCAGATCCACCGTCGCCGGATTCGCCGCCAGCGTCATCAGCGATCCGTTTTCCCATACCGCCACCGGTGCCGTTCCCAGGGTGTTCCGGTACGTGTACTGCGTCGTCTGAATGCTCGTGATCGTCGAAATGATGCAGTTTCCGCCGCTTGTATATCCGCTCACCGAAGCGCTTTGCGACTGGTCCGGCCCGGAAAAATTCGACCACAGCGTTTCGTTGTTGTTGGAAAAATATTCGACGTTCCGCGCCGTCGTATAAATCGTCACGATCTGATCGACGCTGTTGTTCAGGCTGTACGAAATCGGATCCGACGTTGCCGAAGTTCCCGCCGCCACCGTCGTTCCATTATTCCCGCCGCCCCAGGTAATTCGCGTGATCGCGCTCGCGTTCGGCGCCGTCGCCGCCGGACCGATCCCCGATCCGGTAATGTTAAACGCCGCCGTCGGCGACGCCTGCACCGTGATCGTGATCGTCGTCGCCGTCGATAGTAGATCCAGATGCGACACCTGCTCGCGCCAGTTCCGCGTCCCGCTGTCCGTGCTCGAGGTCCCCGAATCGCTCCTCGAAAAAATCGCGCTCGATGTGTTCGGCGCCAGCACGTATCCGCCCGTGCTCAATAACGTGGACCCTTTGATCACAGGATCCGCCCCCGTCCCATATGCCCCAAACGTGATCGGCGCCCCGCTCGTCCCGCTAGCCCCAGCCGTTAAAGAAGTTCCGTACCAGATATCCCCCCGGTTAAACAAAATCGAATCCCCGGGAGAAAACGCCCCCGCATTGATTTTGCCGATCGTCGCCCAGGGATGCCCCGCATCCGTCCCCACATTGGAATCGCTCCCCGCAGCCGCCACATAATAAGTAGTAGCCCCCGCCGGAAAAGCGAACAAGAGAGATAACACAGTAAGTACAGTGACACAAAAGTATGCAGAAAGAGCCCGGGCTTGTGCCCCACCGCGAATTCCCTCACTGCGCCACATAACTAATCCCACCCGAAACCTGCCCCGACCCCGAATTAAACAAACACAAATTATCCGCGCTCGTCCCTTCCGCGCCGACAGACGATTCCCCATTCCCCAAAACGATCCCGCCGTTCGCCCCAAAATTCCACCCGGTCGCAGCCGTCGCCCCGCCAAATCCGCTCACGCCTGCGGTCCCGGTAGCGCAAACCGTTCCCGTCCCCTCGACCAGCGCCACATTCGTCGCCGCCGCCACCACCACATGGATGGAGCAAATATATATTTTCTTGGAAACCGTTCCCGCAACCAGTTGCGAATTCCCCGTCTGATTGACCGACACAAAACTTTTTATCTGCGCCTTGCAAGGATCCAAAATCAGCGTGTTCGTCCCATCGAAAATCTTCACCCCCGCCCCGGTAGCAACCTGCCCCTGCGGCTCCGGATTGGCAGCGCCAGGGCTAGCCGCGCCAGGAACCCGCGCCGCAATCGCCCCGCGCACAAATAAAATCAAACCCGCCGCCATCAACGCGATCCCAAACGGCCACCACCACTTCCCGCGCAATCCGTCTCCAGTGGCACACGCTACAGTCTGTGGATTTTCCCCCTTCACAAACGCACCCACCGGTGCCTCGCCGTCTCCACATTTCAAATCCCCACAGCCTGAAGCCTGTCCCACTGAATCCAGTCCTCCCGCCCCACGCCCCCCCGAAGTCAAATCCAGCAACCCGCGCATCACTCCAAACTCCACCGCCACCGCCGCCGCTTCATCCATCCGGACTTCTCCGCCGGCCCCGCTCGCCATCACCGGCACCACAATCCTCAATTCCCTCTCCGAATGCACAATCCCTCCCGGACGATCCACCATCACCGGCACCTTCGCCAACCGCGACACATGCCGCAACACCTCCGCCTCCAACTTCCCATCGCAAGAATCAAAATGAATGTACCCCCCGCCCCCCGCGGCAAAATTCTGGTTCGCACCGGCCAGCGCAGAGCCTCCAGTGGCACTGGCTTCATCCTGTGGTTTTGCAATTCCCCCAATGCCACTCCTTCTTCCGCCGAAGCTCCCCTCGAAAAAAGGCAGGAGGAAGCGCCGTTCACAAGCAACGACGCCTCCCCGTGGACCGCGGCAGGTTGACCGTGCGTGGCTTGTTCCAGCTCTTCGGAGGGAGCTCCACCGGGAATTTCAACCGGGGAAGTCAGGGGTTGAGCCGGGGCAAGTTCAATCGTGATGGCATAACCCGAGTGCGGCGCATGAATCACCGCGTCCACAGGCAAAAATTCGGTCACCGCAAATCCAGCCAGCCGCAGCAAATGCCGCGTAGCCCGCGCGCAATTGTTCTCACCAATAATTTTGATTCGCATAGTTGTATCCGTGGGTCGTGGGGAGTGAGATCTGGTTTGTGGTTCCTGTTTTTGTCGAGCCCGAGGGGAAATGTGACTGGTGACTGGTGCCTGGTGCCTGGTGCTGGTGACTGGTGCCTGGTGACGTTGAATCGGCTGGCCCTGTTTGTCAAGGCCCCTGTACGACTTTATTCGACGGCGAATTAAAAATTACAAATGAATCGTTGCCACCAGTCACCACGCCCCGCCTCTTCACCGTACAAACGTCAGTAACGCCGGCCCCGTCCCGCTCGCCGCCTGCAAAAATGCAATCGTATCGCCCGCATAAAATCGCGTCCCGGACCCGCCATCCTGCACGCCCGAGGCGTGCCGCGGCGCCGAAATCGTCTCGATGCTTCCCGCCGTGATCGTGTCCTGCGTCGTCGTGTCGCCCGAATCCGTGCGAATCTTCAAATCCACCATCGCCGAATTCTTGATCGCCACGCCCATGCAGTCGATCGGCGCAACAATCGCAGTCCACGAAACCGTATCCACCGTCAGCTGCTTTTTCACGTAATTTGGATTCGAGGCCATAAAGGTTGTGCCCGTTTTCCTCAGCAAATAAAATCGACGCCCAACAAATTCAGTAGGACCGCTTTAAGTGGCACAGCTTCAGCCTGTGGATTTTGAACTTCTTCAAACCCAGACAATCCAAGCCAATCGAAGAAACTCCGACAAAAGTAAAAATCCAAAGCCCAAACCCAGTCCCGAAAAATCCCCTCAACCAAAACCACGCACCCCTACGGCAAAATCTTTGCCGTCAACCCCGCCCCACCCGTTGACGACGCCACATTCACCCTCAAAAACCGCGCCCGCACATTCGCCAGCGTGCGCGCCTCCCCACCCGTCGCAGTGGACGTATCCAGCACCGTGTATTCCGCGTCCACATCCGCCGCAGCCCCCTGCAACGTGATACTCAACGCCGAAGGCGCGGTCCCGATAATCGTCTGCCACCTCACCGTATGGCTCTGGCTCGGAAATCCAGCCGGCTCGGGTATCGCAAACTGCGCCCCCGATGTCCCATTCGCCGGGAACGCCTCGGCATTAAAACTAAATCCCACGTCGCCCGGAAACAACGCCAGCGGCGGCGTAACATTGCTATAAGCAGGCATAAGCCCTCCCATAAATTGTGCAAACCCCTTCCAGCAGCACAGGCTTCAGCCTGTGGATTTTGACCTGAGCAACCAAGTCAATCATCGAAACCACAGTCCGCCCGCCCTCTGTCAGGGAAAAAATCCGTGACGACACAAAGCGAATCGCAATTGAACCTGAGATCGAAACCAAAGAACCGGAAATAAAAGGAACCAAAACCGAAGCAAGCAAGCGGCAAACAGCAACTGAGGAAGTTTCAGGTATGATTCTGCAAGACGGATAGTATCATAAGCCATATTTATATGTCAAGCTATTTTCATAAATAAATACAAATCCGCGATCCCCTCCTAAAATCCGGCTTCCCTCCCACCCCCGGCGCCATCCCCACGTCTCCCGCGTGTAACCCATCCCCTTTTTCCCATTTGATGCCCCCTCCGCTTTTAGCCTAAACTGGCACCTGTCGTTCCCGGAGGAACTCCATGCGCAACATTCGGTTTCCGCTCACAATTCTGATCCTCGCCGCAACCGTCGGCCCTATCGCAATCGCCAACGCCGCCGCAGCCCCGCGCCCCGCCCAAACCGCGCCTCCCGCAAAATCCGCCTCCGCCGCTCAAGACGCCTATCCCACGGATCTCGTCCCCTCCGGCAAAGCCATGTTCAAGCAATACTGCGCCGCCTGCCATGGACTCAATGCCAAGGGACACGGCCCCGCCCGCGCCAATCTCAAAACCCCGGCAGCCGACCTCACCCAGCTCTCCAAAAAGAACGGCAATGAATTTCCCTACGACCTGGTCACCAACGTCCTGCGCTTCGGCCCAGGCCTCACCGCTCACGGCTCCTCTGACATGCCCACCTGGGGCCCCATCTTCCAATACATGGACAACCGCAATCAGGCCGTAGTCCAAAAACGCATCAAAAATTTGTGCGACTACCTGGTCACTCTTCAGGTCCACTAGCCTTCCGCAGCACAAAGTCTCGGCCGCACAAACACACGCCTGCATTTGCGTCCACCGCTCGCCGTCGTCGCGCACCCCTTCAACCCCGTCCCGCGAACCAGGCCGGCCCCGCAAAAAAAACGCGCCCCTGTTCATTCCCCCATCCATTCCCTCATTCATTCCTATATTTATCGATTGACAATATATCTCTCGGCGCACCTCCCTCCCCGCGCTCCTGATTTTCAAAAATAATCTCTTCCCACCTTCGCCGATTCCTTGTATGCTCCCGGTAAGAAGCACTTCGGCATTGGGGGGATTCATGTCGTTGGATATGCACAATCGGACGCACCGTCAAATTGTCATCGCGAGCGTGATCGTTTCCGCTTGCTTCGGGTGGGGTGGCGTCTTCTTCCTCATCGACGCCCTCGTCGGCCCCGGCGGAGGCCCTGCAAATATTCTGCGCGCCGGTCTCGGCCTGGTCCTGTTTCTGACTGCTGTCAGCCTGCTGGCCTTCTGCGCGCTCCACTGGAAGTCCAAAAGCCAGGACCCGAACGCCGCATCCCATTAATCGCTCAGACTCACCCTAAAGCACTCTGCGTCGCTCTGACTTTCTTCCCGTTGCTTATTGATGTCTCGTGCCGTAGGCTTAATCTGTTGGGGTGGCGTGCCGCATCACGCCGCTCTATCGCGCCTTGTCGGCGAGTCGGAGCGCCAACATCCTTTCCGGCAAGGCGCGCTCCGCGCTCTATGTGGCACAGGCTTCAGCCCGCGTGGTTTGATTTGCATCCCGTCGAACGAAAATTAAATCAAACAAAAAAATCAAAAACACAAAACAAAAACCTGCACGCCAATTTTCTGAATACCGCCATCAAACCATCCCACCCGATTTTTTATGAATCCCGAAATCCAAGATCGCCCAAAACACCTCGAGCCCAAAATTCAACCCCCACCGGCTGGAGCCTGTGCCACGAAAAACCCTGTGTCACGAAAACCACTCCCCATCGCCCCCCATTCCGTTATACAGTGACGGTGCTCGATCATTTCTTCGCCACGGAGCCCATCGTGAAATCCTTTCGGATCGCCCGCATCGCCGCCGCCTTCGCACCCATTTACGCTCTAGCTCTCATCATCGCCTTGGCCCACTCCGCCGCAGCAAAGCCCCGGCCGAATTCGCAGCCGCAACCTCTGCCCCAGGCCGCCGCCCCGGCCGCCATCCAGCTGGAAGTTGCCCCCGGCACCAAAGCAACCTACCGCGTCAAGGAGCAGCTCGCCGGACTCAACTTCCCCGATGACGCCGTCGGTTCCACGGAAACTGTCTCCGGCTCGATCGTCCTTCTCCCCGACGGCTCCTTCGACCCCGCCAAATCCAAACTCGTATTCGATCTCCGCGATCTCAAAAGCGATCAGGACATGCGCGACGGCTACGTCAAGGGCCGCACGCTCGAAACCGATAAATTTCCCAACGCCGAATTCGTCCCGAAAAAAATCACCGGCGTCGCTTTCCCCCTCCCCGCCCCCGACCGCCCCACCGGCCAGACCGGTTTTCAGATCGCCGGCGATCTCACCATTCACGGCGTCACCAAACCCGTCACCCTCGACGGCTACGCCACCTACAGTAAAGACACCGTAGCCGGTCGCGCCCTCGCCAGCTTCACCTTCGCCACCTTCGGCCTGGTCAAACCCACCCTGGCCCGCCTCCTGAGCGTTGACGACACCATCAACCTCGACATCCAATTCAAACTAAAGAGGAATTAAAACAATCCAGTATCACAAGTTGGTAGTGAGCTACTTTGAATTGAAGTCCCCTGGACGACTCCGCTAGTCCGTGCCATACTGAGTTTATGCCAAAGCGGAATAAGCATGATCGCCCTACAGACATAAATCAACTCGCCAACTACCTTGTAACCGAGTCAACCAGAGAAAGCGGTTCTCCCGATCTCCCGACGAAAGCTCAAGTCTCATTCTTGATGGCTGAAATGGGACGTAAGGGTGGAAAGATAGGGGGAAAGCGAAGATTAGAAACAATGACATCCAAGCAACGTAAACAGGTTGCTAAAAAAGCGGCCCGTGCCAGATGGAAGAAAAAAGATAAACCTAAAGGGACAATGTAAACTCGCCAGTTGGCCCGTTGTAGAAAAGAGTGCATCTCTGTAGGACATCACGACCAATAATAACCAATAAACCTTGCGACGCTAAAGCCGCACCCATTGTGCGCGGCGAGTTGAGCGTCACAACTGGTGTGACGATCTGAACTGGATAAATATTACAAGCATGTTTTTCATGGCTAGCTGATTGCATGTTGCCCACATCAATCACTGGGAGTCCTAAATCCTTTGCTGCCTGGTCATCTATGCAAGTATTGGACGCGCCTGTATCAATCAATGCCAATCCAGCCTTGCTCGAAACGGCTTTCCCCTGACTGAGTAACGCCTTGCCAGCGTTTTGCTCAATCGTGACCGTAACTTGAACAACAGGACCACGCATTTGAAGCGCAACTGCGGGAGGGACCTGGACGATTTTACCGTCCGGGCTTTTCCCCTGCGCCGCCATTTGGCTGTGTAGGATTGGCATTTAGGATTCCCAATGCTAAGGCTGGCGCAGAAAATTCAATCTGCGCTTCAGATGGTCGCCTAATGAGAACATTTTTCAGCCCATGCTGTGTCACGGCACCCTGCAACGCGTCTTCCATTGTATCGAATGCGCCGGTGACTTGATCGCCGCTAATGACGAGAATCTTCCCGCCATACTGCCTGAGCAGCTCATCTTTATGAGAATCCATGTACTTACGTTCTTTTTCCAAGACTGTCACAGCTTTGTTCCTCAGTGGAGACACGCTCACCTCACCGGATGGCGACTCCTCACGCAGAGACATTATACCATCTCGCGCAAGGAGCAACCCCATTTTCACCATTCCGTTCTTGACATGCTAAAGCTGCTTTAGTATAAAGTAAGCCACTACCCACAAGTTTCATCCTGTTGATTTTGCCCATAGATTTCGCCCAAACAGCACTGCAAGCCCCCCTCAAGAAGCCCGCGCCGTACTCTCCTGAAAATATCTCGAAGGCGGAAACATCCCCGCCCGCGTCAACTCCCGCCCCACCTTCGTCCGAATCTCCTCGGCCCAATCCGCCCACGTAATCTCGCTAATCCCCAAATGCCTCCGCGCCGCAGAATATTCCGCCCCTCCCAAATAATAAATCCGGAACATCGCCATCCGGCTGGCCCGATATCCCTCGGGCCCAAAGGATTCCCACCGCGTTTTTTTTCCTTCGATCGCCTCGCCCCGCACCCCCGCCTCCCTCCCCAGCGCCCTCTCCCCCGCCAACTCAAAATCCGCCACATACTCCCCCAGCCTCGGCAGCCGGTCCGGATGCCACATATATTTCCCCGAAGACTCCAGCCCCAATGTCGCAATCTTCGTGTCAATCACCTCCCGCGCCCCCCGGTACACTTCATGACAAACATCGAAAGCAAACGTCGCCAGCATGGTCCCTCCCCCACACTCCCAGACGTATACGCCGACCACCCCGGTAGCACAGGCTCCAGAGCCTGTAGGTTCCATGATAAGTAACTCTAACTGTATAATACTTATCAATCATCATCGCCAACCCTGAACCCGCCCCCAAACCCGCCACCCAACTGCAGTCGCTCTCGCTCCCCTCACTCCTTCCGCGCTGCCTTCCGCCTCTCTTCCTCCCATCGCCGCGCCCGCTCCAGTGCCTCCGGCTTCACGCGAATCGGCCCCGTGTACGCCAGCCCTCCCACCCTCAATTCCCGCTCCACAATCTCCTCTTTGCTTCGCGCATAGGAGTTCGACCGCCCGTACCCCGCCCACGAGTGCGATGTCCTCGATCCCTGTCCCGCGCCACAAGCCGCGCACCTCGCCCCCGCGCCATTTAAATCTCCACGCGCTCCCGTATTCTCCGCACGATTCACATTCGCCGGTGCCTCCGCACTGGTCCCAGGATTCGCCTGCGCTCCGGAATTCGCCATCCCCCGCCGGTCCGCGTCCGCGCCTGCATCGGAACCCCACGTCGCGTTTCCCTCTGTTTGAGATTCCGGCCCGGTCCCGCAACGAATTTTCGACGAGAATAAATTCTTGTCCCCCGGCGAATTCAAACTCGACATCGAATTTGAACCTCGCAGCGCCGTCAGAACCGAACGCGTCAGTTCCTTCCCCTCGGCAAGAGTCGTTTCCTTCGATTCCGAATTTCCTTTTAAATCGTATTCCGAATGAATCGTTCTCTCCTGGCCACCTGAATTTCGGTTCGCCGTTGAATTTGAACTTATCAGCGCTTTTGCATTTGAATGCTCTTGCGAATTTCCGCCGGCATTTGAATTTTCTTTTGAATTTAAATCTGAATAGGGATTTTCTTTTGAATTTATCCCGGAATTTGAATTAGAACTTTCTTTCGAGTTTGACCTGGACTTTGAATCCGATCCGGAATTTGAATTTCCCGTAAACTGATTTTCCGATTTGAAAATTTGGTTTGGGTCCGCCTCACCCGCTGCCCACGCACCTTCTCCGCCCCCCGATCCCCGCCCCGTCGCCTCACCTCGACCCGCCCTCCACTTCCCACCCCCACCCCTTTCCCTATTCCCTTCCAGATCCGAATTCAAACCCAAATCCAAACCCCAATCCTGTCCTTGACCCTCCTCAACCCCTCCCTTGAGCGCCCTCATCCCCGCACGCCCTCTCGAAAATCGAGACATATATTCCGCCAGCCGCGCCTTCGGCACCCCGGGCGCCAGCTTCTCCAGCCGCATCCGCCACGAAGGAGGCGGCAACCTCCCCGGCACGTCGCTCCCCGTCCAGTGACCGTACCGCTTCCCATCCTGCTCCCACACGAACAGCAACCCCTTGTCCTGAAACTCCTCAAACACCTCCGCCAACCGCTCGATCGTCAAATTCTTCCGGATCGCCGCCACCCGCCCCCAGATCACCCTCATATTCGTCAGCTCAAAGCACCCCGAAGCGTCCGCCAGACCGTACAGCCAGGCATATTCCCCCTGCGCCCACTCCGCGCAACTCGACAGCTTGTCCGACCCCCACATCGCATCAAAATCAATCACCCGCTTCGGCATAGCCCACCTCCGTCAGCACTCCTCAAGTGGCACAGGCTTCACCCTGTCTATTTTCGGCATAACCCAGCAGGCCTTATCCATATCCGCGTATCCCTTCACCCCAAGCCGGCAAGTCTAACCGTCAACCTACAGATTTCCGTCTTTCACGCATGATTTTCCGATCCCCCCAGCTCGAAGCCCCCAACCCCAATCCGCATCCCTCCGTCCATCTAAGCCCTCTCCAAATCAGCTCCGAGCCTCCCCACCCCCACCCGATACTCCCAAACCACCTCCCCTCTCCCATCCATCCCCCGACTCACCCCCAACACTCCCTCCCGATGCCGCTTGCTAATCTGGTACCCCCCATTTTCCTCCCGACGCAAATGTCTCAGCTGAGCCGAAATCGACGCCTCCCCATACCGCGTCAGCGCCCGCAGTTCCGTCAGCGTCAACCAGGTCTCGCACTCCGCAGCCGCCAGCATCACGTCCCGAATAATCTCCCTCTGCGATCGCAGCCGCCGCGCGTCATACTCCCCCACCGCTCCAGCTCCCGCGCATTCCCGCACACCCGCCGGCATCCGCTCCACAAGGTTCACACCCAATCCCTTCCCCTCCTTAAGCCCGCCACACATGTCCCTTTTTGCGCGCTGAAGCGTCCCGAGCCCCACCCCGCTTCCAGAAATTTCCGATCTGATTTTCATCGCCCCCTCCTCAGGATTAAAGTCACATCGATTCCCTTTTTCCTGGCCCCGTTTCCCAAACAAGCCCGCTGGCAAATCGCCGTCCCCGCCGCATATCCGCACCAAAACCCGAAAACCCTCGCTTAGCCCGAAACGAATGCACCACACCCCCTGGACACACTCCGTCCCATCTGCCATCCTGTGCCCCGTTGCCGTCCCATCCGCAGCCTTTTCCCGCGCGCACCGGCAATTGTCCGGGCACGCCGTTTGGCCGGCCGTGCGCTCTGGCGAAGAGCCAGTGCGCGCGGGAAAAAGCTGCGCCTTCCTCGATCTGCACCACCATGCAGCAATGTCCGATAACGTGAAAAAATAAATCCCCCCGCCCCCAACTTTCGGTTCTCACCCGCCCCGCCTGTTGCCACGCCCATTTGTCACGCACCCAAGCCGTTCTTCCCCTCTCCGCAATCTTCGTTATCCCCTGATCTGTGGCCCTGATTCTCATCTCGCCGCTCCCAGCCACCGATCCTGTCCCGCATCCTTCCCGTCGTCCCCGCGCCACCGATGCGAATGCGAATTCCGCTGGCGCCTGCACCCCCCGTTATTATCAGTCGTGCGCTTTTTCTTCGCTTTTACCCCTCCGCCCCCTCTTCCAGCCCCTTCCCAACGACTTCTCCTCCTATTCGCCCCGGCCTTCCCGACGCCCTCCCGCCTCCGCCAATATTTTATTGAGTCTGTAATAGCACTCTCGCCTTATCCCGCGATCGCGATCTCTGCCCCGTCAGCCCCTCGCCTATGTGTCATTGTTCAAGTAACCATTAGATATCCACAGCCCCCTAAAAATAATGCTAGACACGATTCGTGCCACATCGGTATATTCCTCTCCATTGAACCCGGGCCACTCACCATCGCCCAGATCGATTTCAATTTGGAGGCTGTCTCATGGCGATCTCTCGTTTCACCCCGCCCCTCGATTACTTAAAAGAAGCGTCCAACTCTTCCCTGGAAAGCTTTGAACTCGCCCGCCTCAATCATGCCGCGAATCTGCGCCGCGAAATTGGCGGCTTGATCGATCAATGGGTCACAGAAACTTCCGAAGCCATGCTAGCCCGCTGGATGATCGACCACCGCCGCACCCATCAAGCCACCCCTCCGCCTTCTCCCGATCTCCTACAAGCCTTCGCCACCGCCACCCTCGACGAATTCCCCGTCCCTCCCGTCGCCAAAGTCGCCACCGTAGCAACCCCCGCCCTACCATCCGCCCCACCCCGTTTTGCCGACCCGCGTCCCACTCCCTCCGAAACTCCGCGTTTCACCAACCCACCCCCCACTCCCCCCGTAACACCGCGTTATGCCGACCCACGCCCCACTCCCTCCGAAACTCCGCGTTTCGCCGACCCACGCCCCACTCCCTCCGAAACTCCGCGTTTCACCGACCCACGCCCCACTCCCGCCCCGCCCCGTTTTGCCGACCAACGCCCCACTCCCTCCGAAACTCCGCGTTTCACCGACCCACGCCCCACTCCCCCCGTAACACCGCGTTTCACCGACCCACGCCCCACTCCCCCCGTAACACCGCGTTATGCCGACACGCGCCCCACACCCGCCTCGCCCCGTTTCGCCGACCCACGCCCCACGCCCGCCCACCTCGCCCGAAAATCCCCACGATCCAGACCCTCCGTCAGCTGATCCCATCTTTCCCACCCCCGCCCCCCAAGAAAAGTCGTCCTCGAAAGAAACCGCAAGTTTTCCCGTGAACTACCCCGTCGCTCCCATCTCTCCGCCAAAAAAACAGCTTCAGCCCGCCCCCTAATTCCCACTCCCCTCATAGCTTATCGATCCCCCTCCTGCCCACATCATCCCTACCCCCCCCCACTTCCCGTCCTACTCCATACCATCATCCATAACCCTCAACCTCACTCCCCCCCCCCCAAAAAAAAATCCGAAAAAATCCCCCACCCTGACGCCTATGTCGAAGCCCGCGAATATGGCTTATCGGTTTAATGGTCTATTCCTATGCTTAGCTGTGTTGTGACGTATAGTTTGAAACGGCAAGATTTTGTTGAGTCGGCCTTCTGGATGGTGGGATAGATGGGGAAAGAGCGTTTGTATAGGTAACCTCCGGACGCCCGGGTGTATTTTAAGGGGCTAAATAGTGTGAACGGGTAGGACATGTGCTGCGACTTTTAAGGCCGGACACTCTTGTATTGTTCGACGCTGAAACTGGGTACCTTCGATGAATAGGCTCAGGTAGGAATAGAGCAATCCGCTCAGTTGGATATGGAATGTAAGTGTATCGGGATGAGTTCTACTGCTCTGCCGCCAGGGAAGCCTCGGATGGGCGCAAGCCAGTTTTATTCGATCGCGCATCCGCCACGCAGAAAAATTAACTGCTTTCGCGGATCCACTGCCAAGGCATCGAATTCGTGGCGAAAATCCTTGGCTTTCACATAGCCACCGTATGCCATGACATTTCCTGAGCAGGTCAAACTGCCGTTGAATTGAAACAGGTCATAGGACGCAACAGCGCCGCCGCTGAAGTGGACTTTGGTGCCAAAAATATTCGACTCCGTCGTCAGGCCGCCGCCCGATTCGAGCGCTTTCAACCAGAGAACATGCCAGCCTGCAGGTGGTTCATACATGCCATCCGGAGCACGGAAACCAATTGACTGGGCCAGGCCGTCGGCCAGCAGTATGGCTATGAGGGGGGGCACACCAGCTGCGGGTGCCGATGTTATGCTAGCGGCGGGCACCGGAGCGGCCGGCGAAGCGGGGGTTGGCGTGGGAGTTGCGGGTATTGCGGGAGGTGTAGTGGCAACGATTGACAAGCCACTGCCGGTCAAATTTCCGAGGTAAGTTTCTATGGCAGTGAGGACGGACTGGCACGCGTAGACCGTTTTTTGGATATCATCAACGGGCACGCCGCTTAGTTGTTGTGACAGCACGGTGATTTCTGCCTGAGTGGTCGAGATTTCATTTTGAATTGGTAGCCTTTGAGGGTCGTTCGGGCCCGTCTGTTTCAGTTTGTCTTGGTCCGCAGCTACTGTGATCTTGTCTGCCTGCAGTTTTAAGGATTTGTTCAGTATTGCCTGATCGACCTGGAGCAACAATTGGATTTGGTTGTGCTTCGCAATCAGCGCCGAGAGGCTATTCAGAAACGGCGAGGAGTCTGAAATTCCCCCGAAAGCGTTTGAAATATAAGTATCGGGCATCAAAACTTTGATATTCAGATTCCTTAATTGTCTTGCGACACTGTTCATTAGGGCCTGGTCCTGGATCGTCCCAGTAACACTTATGTAAGATTGATTGGACGCAAATAATCCCAGTATGCCCTGAACCACGCTCACCACCTGACCGGCGACCGCTAAGCCTGCTGTGACATCGGGCGGTGTTGCTCCTGTCCTCGGTTGTGGAATCGCATTGGCTTGGAGCATTAGCTGCTTCATGATGATCATGCTGGTCCGCCAGAGCTGGTAATTGGCGACCGCCATACTGGTCGAGGAAACTATCACCACGCCCTTTCCGGGATCAGGTATTGAGGCCAAGTTGCAACCGTTTACAACTCTCGTAAAGCCGGTCGGATCAGAGTCTGAAGGGGCATTAGGAGGAGATGGAAGATTTGGTTGGCTAGGCGTGAAAAATAGATATCGCGCAATATCACAGGCAATCGCCTCGCTGTCCGATTGCAGAGATTTATACGCAAACATCTCGGATTCGATTGAAAAGTTCGTGCTGCCCGCCGAACTGGCCGGCACACTGGGCACCCCGCCACCGGAAGGCTGTGCAGGGGTGCTCTGCGCGTTGGACTTCATTGCCAACAGGATAAGAACGATCGCTGCCCGAGCCAATAAACTTCTCTTGATCATGGTGCCCTCCACTGACCGACTCTGTGTAGATCCGCGCTGAATGCTTGTTCGCTATGGCAATCTGCCTGGACTCTCCACCACTTAGCTTTGGACTGGAACCCTCGAAGGCTGGGTTGCCACGGCCGCCTGAAGAGCGGCGGCTCCATTAAGGAAAACTCCGGCCGTTTTGCCGTCGGGCGACGTGACAGCGGTGCCGGTCGAGACCAGAATTTGTTTCACCTGATCGTGAGTAAGTAAGGGATTTACCTCCAGAAGCAACGCGACCGTCCCGGACACCTTGGGAGTTGCGCCCGAAGTTCCGCCGAATCCATTCCGGTAAGCGTCGGCAGCGCTATTGCTACAGGTGACGTCATGATCCTGGTCTCCCGGAGCGCTCACGACAATCCTCGAACCAAAGTTACTGAACCACGCACGAACGTTGCTATTCGGGTCGTATTGCGTGGCACCAACGAGAATCGAGCCTGTCGGGGGGATAGGCTGTCCATCGTCTCCGATCCCTGCATCCTTGTTCCCGTTTCCTGCTGCAACACATACGACGATGTTCTTCGCGATGGCGTTCCGAATCGCCAGGTTAACGGCGGGAAGCATCTCATAGTTTCCAAAAAGGCCTGTTTGAACTTCCAGATTGATAACCAGACGCTTGCCTCCCGTGTTGGCGTTTGTTACCCAGTCAATTGCGTTCGCAAATGCGTCGCCTGGCAGTGCGGGTCCGTTCCCGGCATTCGCTTGGATGGGCCAAAGCGTCGCTCCGGGAGCGATCCCGGCCATTCCGATGCCGTTGGCCGACGCGCCTGCCAGGCCTAATACGGCAGTTCCGTGATCGGTATTGCCGCCGGCGTTGACCGTCGTCGAGCCATCGACTGAATTGTGAGCGTGGGACATGTCGAGATTGGGGGCCAAATCCTGATGAGTCACCAGAAAGCCGAAATCAATGTCGGCAATAATCACGTTCCGTCCAGTCGCCCTCACCCAGGCCTGATTCACCTGACACCGAAAGACATACCATTCATATTCCAGACCGGTCGCCGGATCGATTGCCACCTGGTCGCTCGCTCCGACCAGCGGATCCATTGGAATCGCGTTGGGAGGAATCGCCATGGGCTTTACGACCGCGCGTTCGACCTCCGGCAAAGCAGTTAAATCCGACATGATCGACGCGGAATCGGAATCGGCCGGAAAATGCAAATCAACGTATTTTTGCTTTTCCAACTCCGCTCCAACCTCAGTGGAGGAGGAGGCAACTTCGTTGGGTGCGAAAGTTCTGGGCCGGAAGCTGTGTTCGGAACGCAAAAGCCCGTGCCGGGCGGCAATCGAGTGAAAATTCGATAGGTCGACGGCCGAAGGGGCGGTAAAGGCAAAATTCGATGGCCTGGCGCTTCCGACCGTCAGCGGCTGAACTGGCGATTTCAATTGCACCTGTATGACCACTTCGCCTCCCGCAGGTGCTTGGGCTGGGGATCCATCTCGAGAAACGAACCGTCCTTCATTTTTTTTCGAGTCATCCAATCGCATGCTGTCCTCCTTACGGTCTTCGCACGGAATTTACTAATTGAGATCCGGTTGTGGTCAACCCCAGCGACCACAGAAACAGAGTCAGGTAATCCAAGCTTGTCCCAAAAGACGGGTTGGGCAGGTAATACACCGTGTAGGCAGTAATCCAGACGACCACGCCTGTCACTGCGAGTTTCAAGTAGTCCATCAATTCCATTTCCCGATGTAACGTCTCTGCGCTGGCCGTTGCCAGGCTGATTCCTGCTACGAATGGAGCAATGGCATTTGGCGGTACTGGCGCCGGAAGCGGCACAGGCGTCGTCAGGACGTGCAGTAACGCCGCACGATACGCAACAGCGTCCGTTCCGCGCGGCACGTTGTCTAATAACTGCGCAACCTGTGCGAGACTCGCGGGCGAGATCTTGCCCGCCGCGATCTGTAAGGCCGTGTAGAATTCGTCGTTCAAACTATCGGCCAGGGTGAATCGCTGGGCGGCCTGTTGCAGATCCGTCAACGATTTCGCATCGACGTTTTTGAGCAGCGTATCCAACTCGGATTTATCGAACGCAGTAACCGTACCGATGATCGTCAGGCTGATAGAATGAGTTTTTTCCCAGGCGGCAACTTTCCCAAGGAATTCCTTCAGGGAAGATTGTGCTTCGCGCAGAGGAATCAACTGCTGCACCCGGGGCGAAAGCAGCGTGAACCACCGATCGAGGAGTAGCGACGTTCCCCATCCCAAAAGGAATACGACTGTCATGATCACAAGCGGCCATTCTTTCCATTCACTTAAATAGGGGCCCCTAATCCGGATTGTCAGCGGCACGTCTTTCGGAAAGCCATTCCCCACCACACGAAGGGTCCCGGCGAAGGCGCCGGCGTGGTTGCTTGGCGGAAGGATAAATATGCAATCCGTTCTGGCGTTCATGTCCAATGCGGGGGACAGCGGTGCATCGGTGTTAAATCCGTTAATCTTCTGGTACGTCTTTCCATCCACCAATCCCAGGCTGGAAAAATGCAGGATTTGAATGTTATCGGAGGCCTGGTTCAGTACGCTGAACGATGTCTGGCCGGCAGACTCGAACACTTTCAGATCCAGAGGGTTGGGGTCAACCAGTAGTTGTCCTGCGCTCTTCGAAGCCGGCGCGGCCGGCGAACCGCCGGTTGCCGCGGGAGGGGGTGCAAGAGGGGTGGGTTTGCCGCAGGTGATGCTCACTGTCTGGGCGCTACAGGTGGCGACTACTCCGCTGAGGGCTAACAGGAGCAGGCCGATCCTGACAGTAGCGCCGTTGAAAATACGATCCATTGCTCGCCTCCATCCCGTGTTTCAGTTATTCCGCACAACCTCTTCAACTGTTTCTGCAATTCAGCCTGCGCCGGCTGGATCGCGCCTAAAAGTTATTACTCGCCCTGAAGCAAGCCTTTTCTAACACCGGAGTCGTTCTGTCAAGTTAAATTATTTATATATTGACGATACTATATGACAATTACTGTCGAGGTGAACCCATCGCACTTCTTACTTGAGAGATAATAGACAGTTTTGGGCTGATTGGTCAGACCTTGCAGCTCATTTCGAGGCGTAAAACGGGGATTGCGGTGCACGGACATGAAAAAGAAGCATTCCTTCCACCGGCACTTTGCCTCGCAGCACAACTTTGCGGACACAATTTAAGCGGATTGGGATTGGATCGTCACCGGACTCCCTACACGCTGTGACGCCCCCCCCGAAAGTGTGGTGGCGGGCCAACTAGGGCAGATATTCGTATGCGTCCAGCGTGAGAAACTCATGGCATTGCGAGTCCGTCATGAGTTGTTCCATGATTTTCCCGGCCACTTTCAGCTTGCCGGCTTGAAATCGTTCTTCGCCAATTTGTTTTCTCAGTTTATCCAGTTCCGCCTTCAAATCTTCGCGAACCATCTGGTCGGTGACCGGCTTCCCATCCTGTAATTTTGCGTGGTGTTTCACCCATTGCCAAATTTGCGTTCGGCAGATTTCGGCGGTGGCGGCGTCCTCCATCAGGTTGTAGATCGGAACGCATCCGTTCCCTTCCAGCCACGCGGCCAGGTATTGCAAGCCGACGTCGATATTCCACTTCAGTCCCTGCTCGGTGATTTCTCCCGTTGGAATCGAGAGGAGGTCCCGGGCTGTAACGTGGACGTCCTCTCGTTTGACGGAAATTTGATTCGGCTCGTTCATATTCGCATCGAAAATGTCCTTGGCGAGGGAGACCAGCGCGGGATGCGCGACCCACGTGCCGTCATGGCCCGCTTTCACTTCGCGCAATTTGTCTTCGCGCACCTTAGCCAGCGCTTTTTCGTTCGCCACGGGATCGTTTTTGATGGGGATCTGCGCGGCCATTCCCCCCATGGCGTGAATTCCCCTGCGGTGGCAGGTTTTAATGAGGAGCTTCACGTAGGAATTCAGAAAGTGCTGTGTCATGGTGACGTCGGCGCGATTGGGAAGAATAAAATCGGGACGGTTTCGGAATTTCTTGATGAAACTGAAAATGTAATCCCAGCGGCCGCAATTCAGGCCGGCCGAGTGCTCGCGCAACTCGTACAGGATTTCATCCATCTCAAACGCCGCAAGGATGGTCTCGATCAGCACCGTCGCGCGAACCGATCCGCGCGGCACTCCCACGTATTCCTGCGAGAAAATAAATACGTCGTTCCATAAACGCGCTTCCAGATGGCTTTCCATTTTCGGCAGATAAAAATAGGGGCCGGTTCCGCGCGCAAGCTGGTTCTTGGCGTTGTGAAAGAAAAACAAACCGAAATCAAAAAGCGATCCGGAGACGGGTTTTCCATCCACCAGGAAGTGTTTTTCGTCCAGATGCCATCCGCGCGGGCGGACCATCAACGTCGCTGGATTTTCCGCCAGCTTGTAACTCTTCCCTTCCGGGCTGACAAAGCCGATCGTGCGGTTCACCGCGTCACGCAGATTGACCTGACCGTCGAGGTTATTGGTCCAGGTGGGGGAGTTCGAGTCCTCGAAATCGGCCATAAACACGTTCGCGCCGCTGTTCAGCGCGTTGATGATCATCTTTCGGTCCACAGGGCCGGTGATTTCAACGCGACGGTCCAGCAAGTCTTTCGGGATCGGCGCGACGACCCACTCCTGCTGCCGAATGTTCGCGGTTTCCGGCAGAAAGTCGGGCAGCTCACCTTGATCGATCCGCGCCTGGCGTTCGCGGCGGAGCGCAAGCAGTTCCTGCCGGCGATTCTCAAACTTCGTGGCGAGTTTTGCCAGAAAGCTGACGGCTTCTTTGGTCAGCACGGTTTCGTGCGCGCCGACAACCGGAGCGGTGATCTGGACTTGTTCCACCTGGTTTGTCATTTGAAGTTGACCTCAGCTGGCACAGGCTTCAGCCTGTGCGAATTTAGGACATGGGAGAATCTAAACCCCACAGGTTGAAGCCTGCGCTACTGGTGCTCAGTTCCATCGGGAGCAACAACAGTTGCAGTGTCGCGCGCCGCCCCGGCCGTAACAATCTGCTGGACCGCATCGAAATATCCTGCTCCGACAAAGCGTTGGTGATTCACGCCTCGATACCCGTTCTGCTCTTCGGCGGCAAATTCAGCCTCTTGTAATTTTGAGTAGGCTGCCACGCCATGCTGTTTGAAACCATGCGCGAGGTCGAACATGGACATGTTCAACGCATGGAAGCCGGCAACCGTGATGAATTGAAATTTGTAGCCCATTGCGGAGAGCTCGTGGCTCAGGCGGCCCATCGCGGCCTCGTCGAAATTCTTGCGCCAGTTGTAGGAGGGCGCGAAGTTGTATGCGAGAATCTTTTTGGGATATTTGGCTAAAACTCCCTCCGCGAATTCCTTCGCTTCCGCCAGGTCCGGTTTCACAGTCTCCGTCCAGATCACGTCGGCAAACGGCGCGTACGCGAGCGCGCGGGCGATCGCCATTTTCACGCCACCGCGCACACGGAAATATCCTTCGGCTGTGCGTTTCCCCGGGATGAACTCTTTGTCGCGGGGATCGATGTCGCTGGTCAAAAGAAAACAAGTCAGGGCGTCGGTTCGGGCCATGATCAGGGTTGGCACGCCCAGTACATCCGCCGCGAGGCGCGCGGCAATCAGTTTTTGAATGGCTTCCGACGCCGGAATCAGAACATTTCCGCCCAGTTTTCCGACTTTCTTGATTGTGGATAGCTGATCCTCGAAATGGACGCAGGCGACGCCCGCCTCGATCATCGCCTTCATCATTTCAAATGCGTTGAGGTTGCCGCCAAAGCCGCCCTCCGCATCGGCAATAATCGGGGCAAACCAATGAGGCGACGATTTTCCTTCCGCGCGGTCGATCTGGTCCGCGCGAATCAACGCCTGATTGATACGACGCGCCAGATTCGGAACGCTGTCGGCGGGATAGAGGCTCTGATCGGGATACATCTGGCCCGATTCATTTGCGTCCGCAGCCGCCTGCCAGCCGCTGACATAAATCGCCTGTAAGCCCGCGCACAATTGCTGGATCGCCTGATTGCCTGTTAGCGTTCCCAGCGCAAAAATGGGTAAATCCTCGTGAAATAATTTCCAGAGTCGTTCGGCGCCTAGTCGGGCCAGCGAGTGCTCGATGTGAATCGAGCCGCGCAGTTTCTCGACATCACTCGCGCCGTAAGGGCGGAGAACGCCGTCCCATCGTGGATTCGATTGCCAGTCAACTTCGAGATTCGACAAATGATTCACGTCCGTCACCAGCACTCCCTTGAAAATATCCCAATAAGAATATCACCACAAAAGTGAATCGAATAGCAATGTCCCGGGTAGGTAGTGCGTCGGTTTTGGATATCTGACTTTCCGGAATGCCGATTCGCCACAAAGATGAGGGTGCCGCACTCTTGCGGTCTTACAAAGGTGCGGGTTTAGATGTCAATGAAAGACATACAATATGGGGAGCGGAGATTGCCAGTGGAGCCATGAAAACCCGACCGCTTGTAAATTCGTGAGGGTGCGGCACCCTCGAAACCAAACGAATCGGTTACGGCTCGAGCGTCTTGACGGCTGCCTCAACCGCGGAAATCGAATGTTCCTTCGACGGCAGCGGCATGGAAATCAGGCCCACAGCCATTAGCGCCGCGAGGAACGCGAGGCCCGCGCTTCCGTAAAATACAAACGTCCACGACCCCGTCTTTTCAAAAAAGCGCGCCGCCAGCCAGCCCGCCAGGATCGCGGAAACGCCCTTCGAGCTATAGAGGAAGCTGTAGTTGGAACTCGCGTTCCGTCCGCCAAAAAAATCCGCCGAGACGGCCGGGAAGAGGGAGTAAATCTCGCCCCATGTGAAAAACACAATCGCCAGGAGCACGATAAAACCCAGGGGCGAGTGGTTGCCAAAATACAAAACGCCGACCAGCGCGAACGCCTGAATCAGGAACGCGACAATCATCGTCGGTTCGCGCCCGACGTGGTCGGAAACCCAGCCCCAGAAAATGCGACCGCTGCCGTTGGCGAGCGGATTCACAAAGACCGCCAGCGTCAGCGCAGCTTTCGTGATGCCCAGAGTGTCGGCAACCGAGGCAACCTGCGCCGTCGCCATCAAGCCGCCGATTCCCATCATCAGCATCATCGTGTAGAGCACATAAAATTGGGGTGTCCGCAGCATCTCCATCGACGTGAACTGCTCGGCGTGGCTTCGCAATTTGAACCGGCTGACTTTCTTCAATCCTGCGATTTGCGGATCGTTCGGATCCGGGTTGATGAGCAACTGAGCGACACAAAAAATAATCAAGCCCTGTGCAATGCCCGTGTAGAGAAAAGCGGCGCGATAGCTTTCCACTCGAATCACATTGGCAATCGCGTAGACAAACAGAGCGGCGCCGGAGCCAAAACCCGCGGCAATCAGTCCTGAGGCGAGTCCCAATTTGTCCGGGAACCATTTCAGGCCCACGGTGGTCGAGCCGCAATAGATCATCGCGGCGCCGAGGCCTGCGATGGAATAGAGCGTGTAAAGTTGCGTGAGCGTGGTCGCGTGTCCCATCGCGGCCCATCCCAATCCGCAAAGAACGGCGGAGATGGACATGAAGACCCGAGGACCGAACTTATCCATTAACCATCCTGAAAGCGGCATGGCCCAGGTTTCAAACGCGATGAACAGCGTGAATCCCAACTGCACCTGCGACAGTTTCCATCCTGTCGCGCCCATAATCGGCTTCACGAACAGCGTCCATGAATATTGCAGGTTCGCGATCATCATCATCGCGATCACCGAAGCGACCAGACGTACCCAACGATTTACATTTGTCTTCATAGTTGCGAGACCCGACCTTTGGACGGCGTGCGTCTACCGCGCGTTACCTTGTCTTGCTCAGCGTTTTTTCCAGCAGTTTCGTGCAGACGTATACAGACCGCGTATGCGGCATGGGCAGCCCCAACCGCTCCCCAATCTCCAAAACCGCGCCTACCACCGCTTCCAGTTCCAGAGAACGCCCGCGTTCCAGATCCTGCAGCATGGACGTCTTGTGCTCGCCCACTTTTTCCGCGCCGGCAATTCTCTGCTCAATCGATATCGGCATCTCGACGCCGAGTTTGCTCGCGACCGCGGCGACTTCCGTCATAATGTTGCGCACAAGCTCGCGCATTTCCGGGTCGATCGCAATCTGCACAATCGTGGCTCTGGTCAGCGCGCTGATCGGGTTAAACGCGACGTTGCCGAGAATCTTAACCCAGATTTCGTTGCGGAAGCGCGTCGTCACCGGAGATTTAAATCCGGCTTTAATCATCGCATCCGCGATTCGCCGGGTTCGCTCCGTCTTGGTCCCGTCCGGCTCACCGAGCGTGATGCGGTTGCCTTCCATGTGCCGGACGATTCCGGGCTCGACAATTTCCGTTGCCAGGTAAACGATCGATCCCACGACGCGTCGCGGGTCGAATGCTTTCCCGATCGTTCCGCCCGGGTCCACGCGCTCAAAATGGAGGCCCGTGAATTCGCCGGCGCCCAGCTGAAAATACCACCACGGAATTCCGTTCTCCATGCTGACCAGGGTTGTATTTTCGGAAACCAGAGGAGCAATCTGAGGCGCAAGCTGAGTGAGGCTGTGCGCCTTCACTCCCAGAATGATTACGTCGACCGGTCCCGCATCCTCAAGTTTTTCGATAATCCTGGGACGAACTTCGAAATCGCCTTCGGCGCTGAGCACGCGCACGCCGTTTGCCTGCATGGCCCGCAGGTGCGCCCCGCGCGCATAGAGCGTGACGTCTTCGCCCGCCCGCTGCATGCACGCGCCTACATATGCGCCGATCGCTCCCGCCCCCGCGATCAGAAACTTCACTTCTTGTCGCCTGTTGCCGAGGACGCAACGCCGGGTGCGAAGGATGCGGCTACGGCACCGCGCTGAATTTTCCCCGTGGCTGTCCGTGGAATTTTTTCGACGATGTAAATTTTCTTGGGGCGCTTAAATTCCGCCAGACGTTCCTTGCAATATCCCAGGATGGCCGACTCCTGTTCCGGTGAACGCAGCACCACGGCCGCGGCAACTTCCTCCCCCCAGGTGGCGTGCGGAAATCCAAATGCCACAGCCTCGGCAATCGCCGGATGCGCCAGCAGCACTTCGTCAATTTCACGTGGAGCAATTTTTTCTCCGCCCCGGTTGATCAGTTCCTTGATGCGCCCCGTAAGGATCAGGTATCCCTCTTCATCCAGATATCCCTGATCGCCCGTCCGGAACCAGCCGTTGGTGAAGGATTTCGCGTTCGCTTCGGGATTATTTTCGTATCCCTTCACGACGTTGGGCCCCTGAATCACCACTTCGCCGCGCTCGCCCGAGGCCAGCAGATTTCCGGTGGCGTCCATGATTCCGATTTTTACTCCTGTTCCCGGACCCACCGAACCCGGCTTATGGGCCCTGGGCGGCTGAGGATTCGAAGCCATCTGGTGCGCTGCTTCGGTCATCCCGTAGGCCTCCAGCACCGGCGCTCCAAACACTTTCTCCATGCTCGCCATCATATCGGGCGGCAAAGCGGCGCTACAGGAGCGGATGAAGCGAAGATTTTCCGACCCAGCAGGGCGTTCTCCTCCCGCGCGCGACAACAGCAATTGGTGAATTGTAGGGACAGCGGAATACCAGGTCGAGTGCGTGTCCCGCACAATCCGCCAGAACGATAGCGGATTAAATTTAGCAGGGATCACGACCGTCCCGCCCGACTGAAACGTCGAGAGCACCGATGCCACCAGTCCATGAACGTGAAACAGCGGCATGACGCAAAGCGCGACATCCTGGGAAGTCAGCCCATAGGTATCCACGATATTGTGCGCCGAGGCCACTAGATTTGAATGAAGGATCGGAACGCGCTTGGGCCGGCCCGTGCTGCCACTGGTATGCAAAACCAGAGCAATATCGTCCGGAGAGGGCGGCGCGGCCGTCTTCGGGCTGCCCGAAACATCCAGGATGCGGACGTATCCCTTGTCATCCATCTGCACAGTATGGACGGGAACTTTTCCCTGCGCCGCCTGCCGCGCCTCGTCGGCCCCGTCCGGAGGCAAAAGCAGCAGGCGCGCCGAAGTATCTTCCAGGTAAAAACTCAATTCATCCAGGCGATATCCCGGATTCAGCGGCGCTGCCGTTCCCGCTATCGAGGCCGCCAGAAACGTCACAATAGCCGGTAGGCCGCTGGGCAACACGGTCGCGACGCGGTCCCCGCGCTGGATTCCGAGTGTAGCCAGATCGTCCGCCATCGCCATTACTTGGTCGCGCAAACTCTGGTAAGTGACCTGGATTCCCGCTTCGGGAATGACTACGGCTGTTCGTTCGGCCGGAGCGGCATTTAAAATACCTAATAAGGTGTTTGAATTGGACATGGTTTTGATTGAACTCCGGCTGAATATAGTATCAAACTTTTAAGCAATCGGAGGCACCGGTCTTAAGCGGACAATTATCGTATTGGGGCAAACTGGCAATGGGCAAAGACCGGTTGACCATTCGTACGGTGGAATTTAAGTCACTCCTCTAGATGTGAATATGAAATTTACTTTTCTTCCGTGGGAGCAGTGCCTGATGAAGACGCAGCGGGTTTTTCATCCTCGGGTTTGGGAGGTTCAACTTCAGGAAGCGGGTCCGGGTCGGGCGCGTGGGGCGTGGCGGCCATTCCGGTGATCCAGGCGCGGTCCATTGGATAGACTTCCGGATCAAAGGCAACCGTGTACATGTGCCAGATCAAAATGGACAGCGTCGCGAGGATTGCTTCGTAGTAATGAAGCGCCGTGGAAGCATCCATCACCCATTTGGGAAAATGCCGCAAGGTAAAGGTGTTAAACCACATCAGGAATCCCGTCGCGGCCA
Organism: Terriglobia bacterium; assembly: GCA_963788335.1. Lineage (GTDB taxonomy): Bacteria > Acidobacteriota > Terriglobia > Acidiferrales > UBA7541 > Palsa-360. The sequence goes on along the minus strand of CAWBGM010000018.1, from coordinate 105,721 downwards.
TCACGCAGGTGCCCCAGAGGAAAGCCCAATATTCAATCTTTTCGACGTACGTCGCGCATCCGTGAATGACAGGCCGGGTTTCCGCAAATCCCAAATTGTAGGCGAGCATGTCCCGCATGTAAAACAAGTCGCCAAGGGCCGGTTTCATGGACGTAAGCAGTCGGCGGTCGCGGCGAACAAAAATCAAGTCCATGACATGGTAGGCGAGGCCGGCCATCAGCACTGCGGCTGCTACGCGGTGCACAATTCCCCGGAACGCGAAGCGGGGTTCCCAGATCAAAATCGGGCGAGCCCACCACGAGTCCGGAAATTTGAGAGCGAATCCCGTAAATACCAGCACGGGAAAACTGGCGACGACGAGCCAGTGAGCGATTCGGAAGTTCAGATTCATGCGCTCAACGGACTTGCCGGAATCAGCCCGGCGCGGCAACCGCGCCTTGCGCAGAAAGTCGGCGGCGTGATGGAAGAACATGAATCCTATCGCGAGAGGGATCACGAACCAATAGAACAGGCGAATCCATTTCACCACCGCATTTTCGCTTTTCGACGCTGGCTCGACATGCACAGGACCGATGGCGAAGGTTTCGCCCGCTCCAGGATGGCATTTGCCACAGGTGTGCGAGAGGTTTGCGGCATTCACGGTCGAGCGAGGATCGCTCGAGGGGAAAATATTGTGGACGCCGTGGCAACTCGCGCAATTGGCTACAGTCTGCGACCCGGAACGCGACGCGAGGCCATGAAAACTGTCGGCAAAAGTCGGCACGCGGTCGGTCGGCAGGTTGTAACGCGCTTCAATGCGCTCATCGCTATGGCACCGCCCACAGGTCACGGCGGAAACGCGGGACGGATTGACCGACGACTCCGGATCGGCTGCCGCCAGGATTACATGCTCACCATGACAATCCGTGCAGACTGGAGCGTCCGCGGCGCCCTGAGCGACCGCTTTGCCATGGACACTTTCGTCATAAACTTTCTTAATTTCCACATGGCAGGTCCCGCAAGTAGCCGGAATGTTCCAGTGATTGGTTTTAGAGTGCGGGTCGCGCCCGGAAAGGATGGCATGAGCGGAATGGCAATCCGAGCATGAAGGCGCGCTTTGATTCCCTGCTGCAAGCGCTCGACCGTGAATACTGAGCCGGTAAGCTTCAACCGGATGCGCGAAGGGGATTTTATATTTCGCCAAAAAATCCGGATTCGAGTGGCAAGAGGCGCACGTATTGGCCAGATTCTGTTTCGCTACGGGAGATGCCGGATCGCCCGCCGCCCGCATTTTGTGCACAGGGCCGTGACAGGCTTCGCAGGCGGTGCCCCGCGATTTTCCGGAGGCCTCGGCCAAGCCGTGCGCGCTGGAAAGGAATGCCTTAACCTCATCGGAGTGACACGACGCGCACTGCCTCGGCATTACGTGATCGGAACTCTGTGTGTCGTGCGCGGACCCGTGGCAACTTGCGCAAGCTTCGGGGCCGAGCGTCCCGTGAATGCTGCCGGGCAAATCCGCAGACTGATCCGCATGGCACGTGGCGCATTCCACTTTGGCGATGCGTTTCGGATGAGGGTACTCCTTGATGTTCGTGTGGCAGGAAGTACAGTTCAGAATGGAATGAACACTTGCCTGGTGTTTTGTCGGGTCGACGTAGAGACTTCGCCCGGAATCGGTCTTCAGGTCTTTGGAGCTGTGACAGGCAAGGCAATCCGCGTCGGAATTGGCCGTGGGTTTCGCGGCGCCTCCAGCAACGCAACCCGGCAGCGCTGCAATACATAGCGCCAAGAGGATGGGGAGTCGTCTTCGTGAAGGCATAATACGTTTCCAGCCGCCGAGTCTTTCGATAGAAATGTCGCGCTACTTCATTCCAAGATCGGCAATGACTTTCGGATTGGCTTCCTCCACCGCCAGAAGGGTGTGACAGGCATCGCAGTCGTTTGAAATCGTGCGCCCGTCGGCAGAGGTGTGGCTCCCGTCGTGACAACGGAAGCATCCCGGAAAATCCGCGTGACCCAGATTATTGGGATACGTTCCCCAGTTGACATTCATGGCCGGAAAAATATTGCGAAGATAGATCGACTGAATTTCCGCAACTGCAGAGTCGATGGCGGCCCGCTTATCGCGGTAGGCATCGGGATATGAGGTCCGGTAGTATTCGGTGAGCGTTGTAGCGATGCGCGAGGCGGCATCGTTTCGATCCGAATATTTCGCCTTAAGGACTTCGAGGCCCTTTTTCTTGACGAAGGGCAGGTCTGTGCTGATACGTCCTTCGGCCATCGCCTGGTCCAGCGCCCGTTCAGGCAACTGGAAAGTATGCGCTGGCCGGTTGTGGCAATCGACGCAATCCATCGAGCGCGTTTCTCCCGCGGAAAGTTGCTCCGGCGTGGGTTTGTTATCGGTCGAAGTGAATTCCACTTTCTTACCGCTGTCGTCCAGATATGTAACACGAGGGAGGACTTGCCTCTGGCGGTCGGTCGCGATGTATTCGACGCGCGACTTCGCATCGAGGTGCCGCCCATGGATTCCAACCGCTGCCTGCCCACTGTGCCCACCGATCTTCATCAGCAGCACGGTGGTCAGCGGAGTATTTTTTTCGTCATCGGAGTATTTTTTCCGAATAATCAGGCGGTCGCCGGTGAACATCATCGGCCAGTGGCACTGCTCGCACGTTTCGCGCGCCGGGCGCAACTGCGTCACGGGCGAGGGAATCGGACGGTCGTAGGTGTGGAACGTGACCGCGACAACCTGGCGCACGCCGGATAATTTCGATTTTACAAACCATCCCGCGCCGGGGCCGATATGGCATTCCACGCAACTGACGCGCTGATGAGGCGAGTTCATGTAGGCGGTAAATTCCGGCTGCATCACCGTATGGCAGGTTTGCCCGCAGAAATTCGCTGAATCCATGTACTGAACGCTGCGGTACGATCCCACGCCCAGCAGGATTACGTTTACCATTGTTAGACCCGCGACCCAGAGCGCGGTATGGCGAAAAATGGGCTGGCCGAAGTCGATGCTGGGATAAGAGCTCGGAAGCTTCCCCGCCGCTTTAAGCTTGTGGCGCTCCAGAATCATCCCCAACGGGATCAGGACGAGGCCGATCGCAAAAATTCCCGGCAGGATCAGTACGAAAATAACCCCAATGTAAGGATTGATCGTTCGCGCCGTGGTCAGGTCGAACGCCCAGAAACCGATCATGTTGATCGCCGAGCTTGTGGTAAGAATCGCGCCGACGATCGAGATCAGATTATTGGCAACAAAGACAAGCGGACGGAGCCACCGGGGGAGGCGTTCGAAAATTGTCATAGGATCAGGAAATACAATTCCTTCCCGCCGCGAATGATTGCTCCCGGGAAGAGGTGCCGCTAGAACAGCAACTCAAACCCGAAGGACTCCGCACTCGACCGGTTATTTTTTCCCCAGCGCGCGAACGTACGCAACAAGGTCCTTGATTTCGGCCTCTTTTAGTTTGTCGGCGTATTTGGGCATTTTGTCTTTGCCATTGGTAATGATGTCGGTCAGTTGGGCGTCGGTTTCTTTCATCACATCGGCGGAATGAAAGTCGCGAACTTTCATCGCCTTTCCGGCCGGAGTGCTCCCCACGCCATCGGCGCCGTGGCAGCCGGCGCACTTCGCCTTGAAGGTCGCCTCGGCGGTTCCCTGCGCATGAAGCGCCGTGACGGAGAGAACCATGATTGCCAGTCCAAATGAAAGTTTCGCGCCGATATTCACAATTTTATTTCGCATCGTCAGTTTCCTCCTGGAAATTTACAGCCCTCCAAACGCATATCGCAAAGCGAACATCAGGGTGCTGCCGTTAAAATTCGGTCCCGGAATCGGTTGAAGCGCGTACAGCCCGTTGGGAGCGTTGGCATTGGTAATCGGGATGCTCGTATTGATCGGCGTTTTCGAGTCGTATCCGTAATAGTTCCACGTGGTCTTATAACTCAGACCCTTGTAAATGTTAAGTTGAATCGATGCGAACGGCTTGTGGTAATTGTAGGCCAGCGTTCCAGCCGGCTGCAGCGGATCAAGATATAACGTGCTGCCCTCTTCGCTGCCGTAAACAAATGACCCGGAATATCCCAGGCTCAATGTGAGGCGGTTGATCGGTTTCCACATCACGTCGCTGTAGGCGTAATCCTGACCGTTGGCGTAAAACTGTGTCGCGCCCTGCCCGGCCGTGCTGTTGGGAATCGTGCACGGCGCGTAGGTGGGAACCGCGGGCCCGGTCAACGCTCCGAACGAATCCACGAAGCAAATATATGTCTGCAAATAGAGATTCGTGTAATTGAATCCCAACGTGTAGGTGAACTTCGAATTCGGCATCAGCATGACAGCGAAGCTGTACGTCCGGGCATGCTCCAGATTGAAAATTTGGGAGATATTGTCGCGGTTCTCGTTGATATCGATAGCGCCGTCGATGTTTGCCCACTTCGTCGGCCTGTAATTCACATGCACTTTGTAGCTCTGCACCTGCCGTGGCCAGATTCGAGTGTAGGAATAGTCGTTATATCCAAATTCAAAATCGGCGTTGATCCGCAGAGAATCCATGGGCCGCATCGTTAATCCGGCGAGGCCAACCTGCTCATTGATCGTGGACACGGTGCGAGGCATGGATGGAGAGGCAGGATTCGTGAAGGTGATCGAACCGTCCGGATTGAGCTGGCAACCCGCAGGCAGCAAAGCCGAGCCCCCGGCAGCAACAGCGCACGATCCGCGGGCCGCCAGAAAGTAATTTCCCGCAAGCGCCCCACCCTGCATGGCGCCCGCCGTCCCCCCGGGCCCGCCGGGGTAATAAGTCGAGAAAATGGGAATGGAATTGCTGTCGATTTCCGCAACCCGGCGGTTCTCATACGAATAACCGATTCTTCCGGTGATGCGCTTGGTCAGATCGACCTGAAACTGAATCGTGTTCGAAATTAGCCTTTGTCCCAGATAATTTGCATAGGCCGTACCTGAGATGTCGGCGGATGCGGTTGCATTGTGCTGCGGACACGTAATGGGATTCGGCGTGGCGACAGTGGGAGCGCAGATGCTGGCAAAGGACGGGCCACCGGCCACGATAGGCGCAAACGAGGCGATGGGCAAATTGATGCCGGTCTGCCCCGCCACCTGGGGCAATGTGCCGAACAGATACGAACTGTCCTGATTTGTGTATCCGGGATTCTGCCACTGCTCAAAACGAACTGAATCGACAATCCGGAGCTTTTCGTTCAGGGAATAAATACCGGACCAATTCGCATTCGTGAAAACCTGCTTGGTGTTGGCCGGACCGGTAACAAGCGCATCGCGAACGTTGGTGCCGGCGCGATCGCCGTATTCGTTCGCGGAATCGAAAAGATTCGAGACGACATTATTGCTCCGGCTGTAACTGGCCGAAGCGGACATCTCCAATTTCGGAATAATGGTGGACTGAAGGCTCAGCCGTTCGGTCGGCATGGAATTCCGCGTGGGGGCGGACCGCGTATATGACTGGAACATCTTGCAGGTCGGCGTGGCGTATCCGGTGGCAAGAAAGGGCGCCGCACACGGAATGGTTGTCGCAGAGGGCGGGTAGTACCAGTCAAGTCCAAGATTTACCGGGAGCGTTCCGGGCGCCAGGCCCGATACGGTCTGGACGACAAACGGCGTGTTGGCCAGCGAGTCGGTTGTGTCCTGCTTATTATATTCGAGAAACTCATCGAATGAAATCGTGGTCTTCGGCAGGATTCGGAAATCGACGCCCACGTGGTAGGAGTTGGTCGTCATCCGGAAATTTTCGAGCAACAGGAAATCGGTGGGGCCGTGAAGCGTCGTGAGCGACGGCCCTTCATCCACATTGCGCGAGTAACCAAGCCGGAAGCGCACACGGGATTGCGGCAGCAGCATCAGATCATAATCCTGCATGCGCCGCACCCGGTCGAGCGAATGAGGCGACTGTGTGGAAGCAAACGATGGATTGGTCGTCGCAAAGGTGGCCGGAACCGGCGAGGTTGTGGAGAATGGGACCGGGTTCAGCGGATTCGCGAGCAGATTATAATCCCAGTAATTTTTGTCCCGGCGGAACACCAGTGAAAATTCATACCACTTGTTTTTTTCCACGCGCAAACGCGAAACATCGTTCGGATCGCCGCCGTAACCGAAGTTGCTGAAGCTGAGATTGTCAAACAGCAGCCCCATGTGATTGATCGACCTCATGTCCAGCGTGTAATCGAGCAAACGCGCGCCCGTGCCCAGATTCACGAACGTGTCGTACGTATCCATGTTCCCGTTGATCCAGTCTTTCCTATAGCCGACCTCCGCCGTTTGCTCCACCTGGTAATTGCCGGAAACGGTTCCATGAGATTGATCGGAATCGGTTTGGGCCCGGGAAATTCCCGGGAATGAGAAGAGGCCCGCCAGCAATACTACGGTCAGTGCTCTGATGGCTTTGAATTCCGTCATGATCTTGCACCCCAACAAATAAGAGTTACGATTGCCGCAGGCCGGGGTCGGACCCAGGCCCGCCTTAATTCCCCGCCGGCAAATCATTCTCATCTTCCAGCTCACCTTTGGGCTCATCCTCAGGCCTATCGAAAAAAGAAGGCGTTAAAGTTGGATCCGTGGACTGTCACGTGGCACAGGGTGCAGGCCTGCTGTTGGTCGGAGTTCTGGGCGGTCATGACCGGAAAACCGGTGGTTGGAGTGGGTCCGAAGTGGGCTGCTGTGTGGCATTGCAGGCATTGCAGGTCGACGTTGTTGTACTTCAACATGTGCGGGTTCGCGCCGCCGTGCGGGATGTGGCAAGCCGCGCAACCTTCAATCCTCACGGCCGCGTGTTCGAACACAAAGGGTCCCTGCTTGTCCTTATGGCACTTGTAACACACGAAATTCCCTGAATCCGAGGTGCGCAGTTGGCGAATCGTACCGGTCGAGGACTCCCACGACCCGGCCGAGCCGTGTTGATCGTGGCAGTCCGTGCACTGAATCAATCCCTCATTGACTCTGTGGCGGAACGGCATGCTGAACTGGGCTTTCTGCTGCAGGTGGCAGGAATAGCAGAGTTCGGGCTGCTTCTTGACTAATAAATTCTCGCTGGTTGCGGGATGGTGCGGCGAATGGCAATCCGTGCAACTCACTTCGTTCAGCCTGTGAAATGAATTCGAAGCGTGGATCTGCGTGGGTCCGGACGCATGGCAGGTCAAACAACGCTCATTGATTTCCTTGGCTGAATGTTTTCCAAAAACGAATATCTTTGTGACGTCTCCGCCGCCGGCCACATGAGCGGCGCCCGGGCCGTGGCATCCTTCGCATCCCTGGTGAGACGGCCCGCCCTTTGTATCGAGTGTCGTTCGCCAGTGCGGTGATTTTTCCCAGCTCTTGTACATGTCCTCATGGCACGACATGCAGACCTCGGCGCCAACGTATTCAGAGGAATCGTCGGCCGCCTTCTTGCCTTCGCTGGCAGGCGCAGCGGTGCTGACCGCGGTCGCTGCCTGCGCACCCTTGCCCCCCGGCCGCGCTGCGGCGCCGGATGGGATGAAGAATGCTAAGGAAATGCAAGCCCAAAAAACGAGTTTATCCAACCAACGATTCATCTGCCTCTCCAGTTGATGCCCTTCAAATAAACTTTCGCTGTTTTACGCAAGTGACATCGACAATTTTAGATAAGCCTTTACGCCGCACAGTGCTTCTCGTCACGATCCGTTGTGATTCACGTCACAATTGGCCTGAATTTGTATTTCAACTTACGCGCAAAGCCTGTTTCTTCGCGAATCCCCGGCGGCATGCAAAACACCGTGGGACCTTGGAAACGCTGCGACTCGCCAATGATTCAAGATTGCATATCTGGTCGCCAGCCGCATGAGTGGGCTAATAAAAATTCGTTACAACTCAAACGCGCATCTGACGCGCGTCCACTACGTGGTGGAATTCAAAACTGGAAGGGGGGGAGGCTAAGAACCTTGCACCAGCCGCTCTAATCCCAGCTGGTCCTTAACCGTGACACTGGATCCTTTGACTGTCAAGAGGTTTTTTCTTTTGAAGTCCGCGAACAGCCTGGTGACTGTTTCCCGCGATGCGCCTATCATCTGGGCGATCTCTTCGTGCGTCAGTGTTAAACTAAATTTGACTGCGCCGTTCTCCGACTTGTGCTGCGCGCTCCAATCGAGAATGAACCGCGCCAGCTTTTCTCCCGCGGAGTGCGAAAGGCCGATCGTCCTCATCTCAGCGAATGCGGACTGGTAAGTCTCGCTCAACTCCTGCGCCACACGCAAAGCGGCGTCGCCGTGATCCCTTAAGAATGCAAGGAAATCGTTTCTGCTGATGAAATTGGCTTGTGTCGGTTCAATGACATCCGCGGTAACTTCATAAGCCCGCCCGGAAATGGTCGCGGGAAGCCCGAGCAGGTCTCCCGGCTCCGAAATTCGAAGGATTAGCGTCTTGCCGTCCGATGCGGAAGTGGAAAGCTTTACATGCCCGGTGCATAGAATGAATACGCCGCGCGAGGGTTGCCCCTCCACAAACAGAGTCGCGCCTTTGGGATATGTAGCCGAGCCGGTGATCTCCGAGAGTCGCTGAAGCGCCGCCGGGGCGAGATTGCAGAACAGTCTGTCCTGCTTGTGCGGACACGTGACACAGTTCTCAATGATCTGCAATCCGTATGGCGAGCGCATCTGTTTGCCCCCGCCGAGTATACCTCCCTTGCCTCTTGTTACAAAGTGGAACCGTCGAGTGGAAGGTGGTTGAGGAGAACTCATGAATTTCCGACCTGAACGACAGGTTAACCGAACCAGGCCATGCAAGCAGTGACCGCTATCACGACGACCCGTGATAGCGGTCACATCGCTCTGTAAGCCATTCTTCTTATTATTAATAAGGAATAGTGGAGGTGCAAAATGCCACGAGATCAGCGAAACACATTGGACCTGTTGAAAGCGGAATTAAATTTTGTCAAAAAAGGCGGATACGGCCGCTCGCCCCGCGAACCATGGAGAGCTCAGTTAATTTTTGAAGATTCCCCCTCCTGCATGAATTACGACTGCAAAGATAATCCGGCCCCGTGTGCGGAATGCGCGCTCATGCAATTTGTCCCGCCAGAGAAGCGAGGCGAAAAAGTTCCATGCCGCCACATCCCCCTCACGCCGGCAGGCGAAACATTGATGGAACTATATCGTGGTGGAACCGAGCAGGAAGTGGAAGACGCTTTGGCCGACTGGCTGCGGCGCGAAATTGCTAAATTGGAGACTGAAGCGGCCGCGAAGAATTAGGCGTCCTGCTGCGCCTGCAAAAGAGAAAAAGAAAGCGCCGTGCGAGACCCGAATTGAAACTTTTCCGGAGGGGGCAATGTTCAAGAGTCTTCATCCGAAATGCGCGAATTTCACTTGCGACTCCGCATTCGACTGGACGGCTGGAGGAAAATTCTTCCGGTTTCAACGCACACCGAGTCATACGGAATTTCCCGCTGTGGATTCGGACCGGTTCAACAACCATCATAAGGTCGAGCACTTCTGGCTGTGCGAGCGGTGCTGCCGCATCTATACGCTCGATTATCAGCCCGGTCTAGGAGTTTCCATCCGCTTGCTGTGGCCCGAACTCCCAGAAGCGGAAAAAAAGATGCACCTGCCGGCGTCCTGAGCGTATTTGACTCATGGATAGGTACGGATCGCATCCGGCGGTCGCCACTCAACCCAATCGCATGACGAGTGCGGCCGCCGGCCCCCCATTCCGAACCACTAATCCCTTCCTCCAAAGTCTCGGCCCCTCATGCTGCCCTCCAGGGCCCCCCACAATTACCTGTTGACGCCAAATCTAGTTGTGATATTGGTTTGCACTGACTTTTCTGCATAACCAGAACATGATCCAGGTATTCCCGGCTGGGTGAACTCTGTTTCGAGCCGGGTGTGCGAAAAGCGCGAATTTCCAAGACAATGCTTCACGCGAAAGGAAAATATAAATGTTTGAGCAGGTTCTCGATCCAACTGGACATCTCTGGCTCAGCGTCCTGGTTGCCGTAGTCCCGCTGATAGCGCTTTTGTTCATGCTTGCCTACCTGCGCATGACGGCGTGGAAGGCCTCCATCCTGGCGGGAGTTATCACCATCCCTGTCGGCGTCCTCGTCTGGCGCGCTCCGCTCGTCAGCACCCTTAAGTCATACTTGTACGGCGGCTTAACCGGATTCTGGGTGATTGACTGGATTACCTTCTGGGGACTCGTGATCTTCAATACCCTCGTTCTCACCGGCAATTTCGACCGGTTCAAGGCCTGGCTGGTCCATCATGCCACTCGCGATATTCGAATTCAGACGATCATGCTGGCTTGGGCTTTCGGCGCTCTGCTCGAGGGTACCGTAGGCTTCGGCTTTCCTTGGGCCGTGGTTGTGCCCATCCTGGTGGGACTCGGGATTGCGGACCTTGACGCTATCCGCGTGGCGGCCCTGGCAAACAACGCCCCTGTATCCTTCGGCGCGTTGGGCGCTCCCATCCTTGGCCTGGCGGCTGTAACCGGACTCCCTTTGATGGCGCTATCCTCTTCCATCGGGAATATCGTCGCCGTCCTGGCTATCCTTCCCCCCTGGATTCTGATTTATCTCGTGAGCGGTTCGGAGGGCGTATTGGAAGCCTGGCCCCTGGCGATCGTAGGATCTGTTTCCTATGTCGCCGGGCAATGGCCGGTTGCTCACTACCTTGGTCCTTACCTGCCCGATCTGAGCGGTTCACTGGCTTCCTTCTGGATTCTCTTTCTCTTCGTGAAAATCTGGCGCCCGAAGACAATCCGCGGTTTTGGCGGCGTTCCACTGGCTCCGGAAGTCGGGAAGGCCGCGAACTACGAGCAGGTCACCTCGGCTGGCGAAACCCTTTATGCGTGGTTCCCTTATCTGGTGCTCATCGCTGTCGTGGTCGCCTGGACAGGCCCGTGGTCGCACCTTCCAGCCATCAGCTGGCTTAAGCTATCGGTGGCCGCCCGATCCTCGGTAACCCACAATCCCATTCTTTCGCTGTTCAATTTCACCCCGCTCGGTGGCGGCACCTCTACTCTGGCATCCTGGCTAGTAATTCTCGCCATTCTTCGCCCAAGCGGAGCCATTGTGAAACAGGTCTTTACCAAGACCTTCAAACAAATGTGGGGAGCACTTCTAGTCGCCGTTTTCACTTTTGGCCTCGCCAATATTTTTGTCTTCACAGGCATGGCGAATTCACTCGCTTATGGGCTCTCCAAGATCGGCGTCTTTTTCGTCGTTCTCGCTCCCATCCTTGGATTCATCGGTGTCGCTCTCTCCGGCAGCAACACTTCCACCAACGCCATGTTCGGGCCCGTGCAGGCCATGACAGGCAGATTGCTGGGCCTGCCCGTCCTGCTGTTGCCGTCATTCAACTCCGTCGGCGCGGAAGCGGGCAAACCCATTTCGCCGCAGACTGCCAGTGTCGGCGTTTCCACCAGTAAGCTGGTGCGGAGCGAAGGCCAGGTGATCCGACATAACATGGGCTGGACGTTCGCGGTCCTCGCCTACCTCGTGATTATCAGCGTCGTGTTCTACTACTTCTTCCCGAGCATGATGACTTTGCCCGGATCCGGATCCTGATCCGTTCGATGCCCGCGGCGACCCTTCCCGACGGTTGCCGCGGGCATTGAAATATTCCCCTTCTAATTTCCCCTAATTCCCTTCCGCAAAATTGCCGATAGGCTTCTCGTGGGCATTTCACCGGTTCCCTCTCAGAAAAGGCATTTCCCTGCCTCGAGACATTCTGAGACCATGAAATACGCTTACTTGTTCGCTGCTGTGCTTCTGTTCGGACCATCCACGCTTGCGCAAGAAATCGCAAATCTCCAGCCGGAAACCACGGCGCACGCAGCCATCCAGCCGGAGGCGGTCGAGCCTGGGCCGATTCAGCCGGGACCCATTCAGCCTGGGCCGATTCAGTCTGAAAAAATCCACGTTCAGAAAATTCAACCGGCGGGAAAAGTGAGTAACGTGTTTCTCGCTCTGTCGGAAGATTTGGCGCGCGAGGTTTCGGCCACAACCAGCGACATCGTCACCGTTCGCGACCCGCAGTGGACGCTGCTGACGATTGCCCAACTCGGAGCGGCAGCCGCCGACGGTAAAACCAGTTTAAATAATTTTCATGCCTGCGCGTCGTGCGAGGAAGTCGGCCCTTCGAGATTTCTCGTGGGACTTCATCCGGATGCGCATAAATATATCGTCGCCGGCTCGATTGAAATTGTGGTCGAAGCGGTCGCCGCTCATTACCTGCGCAATCACGTCTCTTCGCAAAAATGGTATTGGCGCCTGGCCTGGTCCATGCCCCAGTCTCTATCATTGTCTTTGCATGCGCGCGCGGCCTACCGCAATGCAAATGTCGATCTACGCTGAGAACCCGTTGACTTTTTCCTGGAATGTTCAATGCCCGGCGCGTTCTAATTTTCTTTCAGGGGCGCCGAAATTCAGGCCGTACCCGATCGCGCACCGGATCCATCTATACCGTCAGCGAGGCGGAAATCCGGCCGACATCGGAAACATCCTCCAGCGATTTCACGGACGCGATCGCTGTCTCTGTCTTACTCGAGGGCCATTTCGCAAATTCCGCGCATCCCCTGAACTTGTCGGCCACTTCGTCAAAGCTCATCGGGTTGGCCGGACTGCCCTTGGCAAATTCAGCGCGCCCTGAAAAGACCTTGCCGTCTTTCATGTGAATTTTGAGAATGCTCGTCATCTTATCGAGCCCCACATTTTCCGCCTCCGGATCGACGTAAAAATTCACGCGCTTGATCATCTCCTGCACATCCGCGCGCTGGACGATTGCATCACGATATTCGTTCAGCCCTGCCTTGCGCTCCAGCAGCAGAATACTCATGCAGAATTCCATGCTGAATTTCCCTTGCAACCCCGTCGTCGGACGATGATGCAGCAGCGAAGTCAGCATCGCATGATTCGCTCCCACATCCACCTTTTCAACATCCCCAGGCTTGATATTGTTCTCGCGGATCAGGCGCAGCATCTCTCCCATCGCCGGGTGTGACAACGAACCCGACGGATGCGGCTTGATCGAAACGCCCGGAGATGCGAGCGTCCACGGTTTTCCGAGCCGCCCGACAATCGCGCCCGGATCGAAGCCGCCGCCTTCGGCCTGAAAAAAACCAAGAGGCGCTTCCAGAATATTATCCGCCGCCGTCCATCCGAGCGCGGCAAGATCGGCTGCGACGGTCCCGTTCTCCGCCGCGTGCCCCGCGTGGAACGGTTTGGTCATTGAGCCGAAATTGTCGCGGAAGCCGCCGCCCTCGGTGGCGGCAATTCCGAGCGCATAAACGGTTTGTAGTTGATTTAAGCCGCGCAGTTTCGCGCAGGCCGCCGCGCTGCCCATCGATCCGCACGTCCCCGTGGTGTGAAATCCCTCATCGTAATGGCGAGGCGAAATCGCTTCCGCAATTTTGCATTCCACTTCCACACCCACATGATAGGCGAGCATCATCTCGCGTCCGGAACGGTGTCCCAATTCGCATATCCCAAATGCGGGCGGCAGCACAGCAACGGAAGGATGCGTCAGCAATCCGTAAATGCGATCCTTTGCCGCCGCCAGCTGTGTGTCGTCAAAATCGTCCGCGTGGATCGAGACGCCGTTGGCAAATGCCGCAAAGCGAGTGTGGCTTTTCATCGCGGTGCCGATGATGCTGGCCTTCACTTCGCCCGATCCAAGAGACCGCACATACTCCCGTACGATCGGGCCCATCGAGGAAACCGATCCGGCAAGGGCAAGCCCGAATGAATCGAGAATCGATTTCTTGCCCAGCTCAATCACGTCGGGCGGAATGTCCGAATATCTTGTATTGACAATAAATTCCGCGACAGATTTGGTGAGCCCCGGCGCCTTCGGAAATTCCGCCGCGGGGACAGGCGAGGCCTCGCCTCTCGCGGAAGTCAGCACCACTGCCGATAAAGCCAGCGAATTCTTAAACAGTTCACGCCGGTTCATTTGTATTTTCCCGATTTCGAAATTATTGAGATGATTCCGATCGCTTGCGGGCTGAAGCTTTCGCCCCGGCGCCGCCCATGCGAGAGATTCTGGTCGTTGTTTGCTCACCATGGCAAGCGAAATGTTCCTCTTCTCACTCCCTGAGGCGCAATCGTCGGAGAACGGCGGGTGCGAGACACGATTCAAAAACGTGATCAGCGCGGCTCACAAATATTGCCCGAACCGGCGCACGCTGCCGATCGCCAATGCGATTTCACGTACATTCCCCTCAATGTTAAGATGAAGGCCGCGAGGCCGAACATGACCGACAAAATCCGCAAGCCGGAATCCGAGTGGCAGAAGACGCTGACTCCCCAGCAATACCACGTGACGCGCCGAAAAGGCACTGAGCCGCCGGGCACGGGTGAATACGAAGACACGGAAACACCCGGCACATACGTTTGCGTGTGTTGCGGACAGCCTCTATTTCCGTCGAAAACAAAATTTCATTCCGGCTCCGGCTGGCCCAGCTTTTACGCCCCCGTCGATGAAACGAAGATCGAGATCGAACGAGACGCAAGCCACGGCATGATGCGTGAAGAAGTTCTTTGCAGCCGCTGCGACGCCCATCTAGGCCACGTATTCCCCGACGGGCCTCACCCGACCGGCCTGCGATACTGCATCAATTCCGCGTCTCTGAATCTGATCGAAGAGGATGAAAAGTGAAATTTCCGCGATGGCTTCGCGGCAACTGGATTTCCCTGGCGGCGCTGGCCTGCGCCTGCCTTCTGATGGCACCCGCCTCTTCCTTTCCTGCGCCGCAATCCGCACAATCCGTACACATTACATTGATGGGCACCACGGACCTGCATGCCCGCCTCGGACCTCTCGATTACCTCTCGAACAAATCCGGCGCAATCGGATTTGGAAAAATCGCCACACTAATTCGAGCCGTCCGCAGGGAGCAGCCCAATACCTTGTTGCTGGATGCCGGGGACACGATTCAAGGCACGCCGCTTGGATATTATTTCGCCAAGGATGAGCCGGACAAGCCGAATCCGATGATGCTGGTGATGAACGCTCTCGGGTACGACGCCGCTGCCGTGGGCAATCACGAATTCAATTTCGGGCTCGACTATTTATGGAAAGCGAAGGGCGAGGCGCATTTTCCGATAGTGGCGGCAAATATCAAGCAGACGTATCCAAGCGGGGTGCGGCATTTTGATCCCTACGTCATCAAAACCGTGGCGGGCGTGCGCATCGCGCTGGTCGGCTTCGTCACTCAAAGCATCCCTCATTGGGATCCGCCGGAACATTACAAGGGCTACGAATTTGAGGACATCCTGCAGGCCGCGCGCCGCGTGATCCCCGAGGCGCGCAAGCAGGCGGACGTAGTCGTCGTGATCGCGCACTCCGGCCTGGGCCCCGATCCCCTGGCCACCGAGCCGCCGGAATTCCTCGATCTGCCTAATGAAAATCAAATGCTGGAGCTGGCGAATCAGGTGCCGGGAATCGACGTGATCCTGTTTGGCCATACGCACAGCCAGGTCGCCGAGCGCATTGTGAACGGAGTGCTGCTGACCCAGCCGAAAAATTGGGGAGGAGGTCTTTCGCGTATCGATCTGGACATGACGCGCGGCGCGGATGGCCGCTGGCAGATTGCCTCAAAGCATTCGTTGGTGATCCCCACGAGGCTGGATACGCCCGTGGATTCGGAAGTCACAAAACTGGCCGCGCCCTACGAACAAGCAACGCAGGCCTACCTCGATAGACCGATAGCCAACTGCTCGAAAGAAATGATCGGAGCGACAGCGCGTGTCGAAGACGGCCCCTTATTGGACCTGATTCATAAAGTGCAACTCGAAGCCGGCCACGCCGACATCTCTTTAGCGACGTTGTATTACACACCGCTGAAGTTTCCCGCTGGAAAAATAACCACGCGCCAGATCGCCGGAATCTACATCTATGATAATTCGCTCTATGTGGTGGAAATGACCGGCGCACAATTTCGCGCCGCGCTCGAACACTCCGCCAGCGCCTACCCGCAATGGCCGGTGCCCGAAGGCCAGCGCCTGCGCCTGCCGGATTACGACGCGGATACCGCCGCGGGCGTGAATTACACGATCGATCTTCGAGAACCCGTGGGGCATCGCATCGCTGAATTGACATACAAGGGAAAACCAATCAACGATGCTCAAACATTTCGCGTCGCGATCAATAACTATAGATATGGAGGCGGCGGCCGGTACGACGTCTTCAAGGGCCTGCCCGTCGTGTACCGCTCGGGCCAGGAGATTCGCGAACTGATTACCGAATACCTCCTGCGCACCGGCACGGTCCCCACCACGATCAATAACAACTGGCACATCGAGCCGCCGGAAGCGGCAGAGGCGCTGCGAAATCTCGCGATCGAGCTGAAGGATCGGCCGGTGAATGCATCGCTGAGGGATTCATCCGGATTGCTTTCGCACGCGACGGCTGCTGCGATTCGCGAAGCGGAGTTCCCGATCTCTTTCCACCCCGCGACGTTTTGGCCAACAGGGTGTTTTTACGCAACGACAGGAAATTAATTCTCTTCGCGGATTAACATTTGCGGTGCGTTCCGCCGTTTTTCCCCCGTAACTTTTCGGCCCCCAATGTCAACAATTACAGAACTATTACAAAGAGATTTCCCCCGTCATGCTACTTTCGATTTGCGGGACAGGATCACGTACTCCTGGGATCTCCACGACGGACCTCCGCGACGACACTCTAAGACGAGGACAAGTCAATGACCACGGAAGTTTCCACGGTCGCCAAGCGCGACAAGACGTTTTCTCAGCCGGTGAATTGGATTACCACATTTTTTATGGGCGCGTTCCATGTTGGCGCGGTTATTGCTCTCTTCATGTTTGCTTGGAAGCCGTTTTTGCTGGCATTTTTTCTCTGGTGGGTTGCCGGGAGCCTGGGCATCGGCATGGGCTACCACCGGCTTCTGACGCATCGTGGCTTTAAAACGCCGAAATGGGTCGAGTATTTCCTGACCATCTGCGCCACGCTGGCTCTGGAAGGCGGACCGATTTTCTGGGTCGCCACGCATCGCAAGCATCACCAGAACACGGACAAGGAAGGCGATCCGCACTCTCCTCGCGATGGCGGATTCTGGTCGCACATGGGTTGGATTCTTACCGGCAAGGCGATGCACAACAAGCTCGATTCCCTGCTGCCCTACGTTCCCGACCTTCGCAAGGATAAATTTCATGTCTGGATCAGCGAATGGCATTGGGTTCCGCTGAGCGTTCTCGGAATCGTCATTCTGGCCGTCGGTGGACTGCCCTATCTGATGTGGGGAATTTTCGTTCGCGTCGTTTTCGGGCTTCACTCCACCTGGCTCGTGAATTCCGCGACGCATATGTGGGGTTCGCAGCGCTTCATGACCGGCGATCTTTCCACCAATAGTTTCTGGGTCGCGATCCTGACGTTCGGCGAAGGCTGGCACAACAATCACCATGCCGTCCCGCAAGCTGCCCGCCACGGTTTGACCTGGTATGAAATTGACATCAACTGGTACGGAATCAGCGCCTTGCGCGCTCTTGGCCTGGCCTGGGACATTTCCTACCCCAAAGTCGGCATGGCGAAGGAATACAACGAAGCCGCCCTTGCCAAACGCGCTCGCGAAGTTGCCCTGCCGCAGGAAGCGATTGGGGACTAAACAAAACCGGCACTTCCTCAATTTTCGGCTGACCCGGGCGATCCCTATGGATAGTCGACCTGTGGCAAAGGCTTCAGCCTGTGGAGTTTGAATTTCGTCACTTTGACAAAACTCAAAACCCCAAAGGCTGAAGCCTGTGCCACTAAAACCTCATTTCGCCGGGCTGTCTTTCTCCTCGATTCCTCTAGTATAGTTTCATTCAGCATGCCATGCGGATAACGAGCCGGACAAAGACGATCGCGTTTTTTGTGACGCTGGGCGCGTGCCTGGTCGGACTGGCGGTGGCGCTGAACGTCACCTGGATTCTCATCAACTGGCGCGAAGTCGTTCCGCTGATCCTCGGCATTATCTTTTTCGCGCTGATCATCGCGGGAATTATTGTGTACACCGTCTTCCTGGTGCGTGAGATTCACAAGAACGAGCAGCAGGACAGCTTCCTGAATGCCGTCACGCACGAATTGAAAACGCCAATTGCCTCGCTCCGCCTCTATCTGGAAACGCTCCAAACCCGGCAACTCACCGAGGAGCAGCGCCGCGATTTTTACCGCATCATGCTGGAGGATACCGACCGCCTGCATGGCACCGTCGATCAGATCCTGCGCGCCGGCGAGGCGCGCCACGCGCGCAATAAGAAAAATTGGGAGGAGGTTGACTTCTCCAGCCTCGTTGTTGAGACCGTGGAACTCACACGTTTGCGCCATGACCTTCCCGCGAGCGCTCTGCGCTTTGTCACGCCGCCGGAGGAAAATCTCCTCCTCAAGGGAAATCCACAGGAATTGCGAACCGCCGTATTCAATCTCATCGAAAATGCCGTGAAGTATTCCGGCGAAAAAAAGGAGATCGTGATCGAAGTCCTGACGCCGGATATCGATACGATTCTGTTAAAAGTTTACGATCAGGGCGTGGGCATCCCCCCCACGGAATTGAAGCGCATCTTCAAACGCTTTTATCGCGTTTCCAGCTCCGCTACCGGTCGCGTCAAAGGCACGGGACTCGGTCTCTTCATCGTGCGCTCCATTGCCCGGCGCCACGGAGGCGAAGCGTTTGCGGAAAGTCCGGGGACGGGGCGAGGCAGCACATTCACCCTTCGCCTTCCGCGGGTATATCACGTATGAGCCGCATTCTCGTCGTGGAAGATGAAGCCCATCTGGCCCAGGGTCTCCGCTTCAATCTGGAGCAGGAAGGCCATTCGGTCATGATCAACGGCACCGGCGAGGAGGCTCTCGAGCATCTTCTCGAAAACAAGGAAGACTTCGACGCGCTCATTCTCGATGTGATGCTGCCCGGCAAGGATGGATTTTCCGTTGCTCGCGCTTTGCGTGAGGCGAATAATTACATTCCGCTGCTGATGCTCACGGCCCGGGGGCGCCCTGAAGATGTTCTGCAAGGATTTGAATCCGGCGCCGACGACTATCTGCCGAAGCCGTTCAATCTTTCAATACTGATTGCGCGCGTGCGAAGCCTGCTGCGTCGGAAAGTCTGGCAACACGGCGCGAGCCAGCCTGCCGCAAAACCCGCCGCCCG
Organism: Terriglobia bacterium; assembly: GCA_963788335.1. GTDB lineage: Bacteria > Acidobacteriota > Terriglobia > Acidiferrales > UBA7541 > Palsa-360. The sequence goes on along the minus strand of CAWBGM010000018.1, from coordinate 86,616 downwards.
GGACACGGAATCCACGGAGCCGTATCGATTCGGCGACAAGAAAGTCGTGGATTTCCAGACGCTCCGCTTGCAGGTGGGACGCGAGACGATGCAACTCACGCTGATGGAGTCGGAACTGCTGCGCTACTTTATCCGGAACATCGGCCATCCCGTTTCGCGCAAAGCCATTCTGGAAAATGTATGGGACTTGCACGAGGATACCGACACGCGCGCCATCGATAATTTTATCGTGCGCTTGAGGCGGTACATTGAGGACGAGCCTTCAAAACCGCGCCACCTGGTGACGGTCCGAGGGCTCGGCTACGAATTCATTCCATTTCCCGAGAAGAAGAAAAAGTAGCATGGCCTTCCGCCTGTGTTGTTTTGATTTCCGCGAACACGCCACAAAATTCAAAATCAGACAGGCTCAAGCCTGTGCTACGAAAACCGAACTAATCCAGCAGTTGCATCCTGATAATCGACGCCCCGTGCGTATTGCCAACCCAGATCGTCACGGGACTGGTTGAATTATCGACAAAGATTTTCCGCATGTTCGTATCGCGCGGCATCAGGTATTCGACGATCTGCCCGGTCTTGGGGTCGAGCCGGGAAATTCGGTCCGTCGTCGTCGAACCGCTCCAGACGGTCCCGTTTTTGTCCGCGACCACGTCGTACGGAAAAGTCCATGGCGATGCCGGAGCCCATTCTTTGAACGAAAGATTCTTCGTGTTGAACATGCCGATGCGATTGCCGCCAAACTCACCGAACCAGAACATCCCCTTATCGTCCAATTCCCCGCGCCGCGGATTGGAACCCTTGGTCGGCGTCGCATAAGTCGTGATCTCGCCCGTCTTGGCATCCACGCGGCCGATTTGATTCGATCCGAACACAGTAAAATACACGTTGTTCTGCGGGTCGGGACTGATGTCATACACATTCGGGCTGGGATCCGGGAACGGCTTGAACGTTTCAAATTTGCCGGTGACAGGGTCGAGGCGGTAGAGCGTGTAAGTTCCCGAATCGTCGATCCAGACTTTGCCGTCCACCTTTGAGCGCGTCGCGTTCACTTCGGTGATCTGCGTATAGTCCTTATTGAGTTCCGCCGGAAGACTCCACGTCTGGAATTTCTCCGTCTTCTTGTCAAATTTTCCGACGGCGCCCTGATACATCATCGCGACCCAGAGATTTCCATCCTCGTCCGGACGCAGCGCCAGTTCTCCCTTGGGAGAGCGCGGCTTGAGCGTGGGAACTTCAAATTCCGTGACCTTGCCCGTCTTGGGATCGAGCCTGCCCAGCACTTGCTCACCGAAGCTGATATACCAGACGATGCCGTCGCGATCCACGTAAACGTCGTGCGGCTGGCGCGTCTTCTCGGGAAGATCGAATTCCGTAATCAAAGCGCGTGTCGCAGTTCCCTTCGGGCGAGGAAACGTCTTCAGCGGATAAGAATATTGCGGTCCGCTGCTCAAATTCACGCTGGCCAGAAATTCAGCCTGCTTTCGAACAACGGATGCCTGCCGGCTCAGCGAATCTTCTCCCTGCGATTCAATCTGATCGGCAAGACGCGCGGCCAGCCGGATTTGCGGCCTCAGTGGGATGCTCTGATTCACGTACGTTCCCATGCGTTGCTGCACCGCAACAAATTCATCCGCGTCATGCGTGGAACCCAGCGGACGAATCAACGTGTGGCAGGTCGTGCAGTTGCGCAGCGGGGCTTTTTGTTCCGGCGTGCCGGGCATGCTGTCCAGCCATTCGGCGCTGGTAAGCTGCGCGGCAAGGTTCGCGGTCTTGCGAAGCTTGATGTCCGCGACGACGTCGCCCGCAGCGGATACATCGACGGCGGACGGGCTATCTAGATCGTATCCCGCTGCGCGAATCTTGATCGCGTAATGGCCGGCGTCCAGCTTGTCCTTCGGGAAACGGTACCGTCCCTGCGCGTCGGTGTACACAGTAACGGCAATCGTAGTTCCGTCTTTTTTCGCCGAGACGGCCACGCCCTCCATCGGCCCTTCTTCGGTCGAGGAAACCTTTCCGGAGAGCGAAGTCGGCGCCTCATTTTTTGCCTGCGCGTGCGCGCCGCGAATCTGAAGCCCTCCCACTACCCCGCCAAAAAGGACGACAAGAAACAAGCGAGTCGCTACCCTCATAAAATGATTCTCCCGGTTTCGCATACGCCTACGATACATCCATGTGTATTTCCGCACAATGCTTTAACGGGCGAGATCGAATCGGAGGGATGGTTCAGGTGGCGGGGGTGTCTCGCCTGAGGCTCTTCCTCGACTGGCCAGCAAAATCCGCGAGCACACCCGCCTCCCCTGGTGCTACCACGCGAAATTTCTCCGCTCTGAATTCAATCGTATTCATGTCTTGCCACCTATTCGCGCCGATATGCACCAGTCAGGATTCTGCTCACTCAGGTACGGATTCTGCAATCCTTGCAACGCCTCTTTCGACTATTTTCCCTGCAACCGTGTGGTCTCATTTTCTTAAACTCCAGGGGTGATCCATGTTTCTGAAAAAATTGGCTTTGGCCTGCACGTGCCTTCTCGCTGCTTTATTTCTTACGACGTCCCTTCCTTGCGCAAGCGCACAGACAGCCGCCACCGGGGCGCTTACCGGCACGGTGACCGACCCGTCCGGGTCGGCCATTTCCAATGCAACTGTCACGATTTCAAATGCAGACACAGGCCAATCAAGGACTGGAACGACCGGCGCCGACGGCGCCTACAAATTCAGCTTGCTTCAGCCCGGCAACTATCGCGTACAGTTTGAGGCGACCGGATTCAAGACAATCGCGGCCCCTTCGGTAACGGTCACCGTAACGGAAACGGCCGTGGTCGATGGCCATCTCGAAGTCGGCGCGCAGTCGCAGGAAATCACCGTACAGGGCGAAGCGGAAATCGCGGTTCAGACCACGGATGCAACTGTCGGGACCGTTCTCGCAGGCAAGTCGATCTCTGAACTTCCCTTAACATCCAGGAATTACACAAATCTGCTCGGCCTCTCCGCCGGAGCAAACACCGGCGTTTTCAACGCTTCCACGCTGGGACGCGGAACGCAGGATATCTCCGTGAACGGCAGCAACAACGGACAGAACAACTTCCAGATGGACGGCGTCTCCATCGTCAATTTTGCGGGAAACGGCAGCGCCGTGGACACGGGCAGCAACTCTGGAATCGGCGTCGCAAATCCCGATGCCATTCAGGAATTCAAAATTCAGACTTCGATGTTCGATGCCGGTTACGGCCGCAAGCCCGGCGCCAACGTAAACGTCGTCACAAAGTCTGGAACGAATTCATTTCACGGATCGGCATTTGAATTTTTCAGAAACACCGTTCTAAACGCCAACGACTTTTTCCGGAATCAGTCCTACATCGGCACGACACCGAACAATTCCCGTCAGGTATTAAACCAGAACCAGTATGGCGGCGTCATTGGCGGCCCGGTGAAAAAAGACAAGCTCTTCTTTTTCGCCTCCTACCAGGAAAGCTGGCAGAAAAACGGCATCGCGGCTCAGGGGTATTCCGTGCCAAGCCTGCTCCCCATTCCGACCGGCGATCGTACGACGGGAGCCTTCAAGACAGCGCTGGGAGCTACGTTTTGCCCCCAGGGAACCGATGGCGGCATCTCTTCGACCGCCAAGAATCAGGGCGGGGCCGTGCAGGTCCTGTGCGACGGCTCCAACATCAATCCGGTCGCTCTCAATATTCTCCAGCTCAAAAATCCCGATGGCAGTTATTACTTTCCTAGCGGAGGTAACGTGACGAACACGCCGTGCTCCCTCGCGCCAACCGCAACTTGCACTTCGGCCACTCTGACCACCACGTTCAGTGTGCCTGCCTTATACAAGGAGCATCAAGGCCTTGGCAACGTGGACTACATCATCAACAGCAAGAATACGTTGTCGACCCGATATTTTTACAGTACCGATCCGACCAACGTCCCCTTCAATTGCGGCGCGTCAGGAGGCACTCCGGGCGTGTGTGTCCCCGATACGGGTGAGCTGACCCGATTCGGCGGCCAGTTAGGCGTTCTGAAACTCACCACGATTGTCACGAACAACCTGGTGAACGAAGCCCGCGTCTCCGTCCAACGCAGTTCGACCAACATTTCGGACCTGATTCCCTTCACGAACAATCAGGTCGGCATTGCTTCAATCCTGCCGAGCATTAACCAGCTCGACCAGATTCTCATCAGCGGAGCGTTTACCGCCGGAACCCTCTATTCGACGCTGGTGAACAAGTACATCACGGGATGGGAAGCGGCCGACCAGGCTTCCTGGAACCATGGAAAGCAAACCATCCGGTTCGGCGGCGAACTCGAACGCCAGAGAATCAATTGGCATACCCCGGGCAATTCGATTGGAGCTCTCACCTTTAATAACTTCCAGGACTTTTTGCTGGGGCTTGCCGGGTGCCCTTCGGGGACTTATCCAACCACATGCAATGCCACGACCCCCGGAGGCACAAACGGCACTCCCAACAGCAATATCACCAACTCGGGGACGTTCGCTTCAGAATCGGCGCCGAGCGGTGTGTATGCCAACTTCAGATCGCCCGCAGGAAACATTTTTCTTCAAGACGACATCAAGATCAGTCAAAGACTTACCGTAAACCTGGGATTGCGCTGGGAATATAGCAGCGTCATCTACGCCCAGGATGGGCAACTCACCAACATCTGGCCTAGCTTGATAAACACTGTTCCGATTCCGGGGAATACCCCCGCAACCGGAACGCTGGCCGGATATGTCGTGCCGTCAAACTATAATCCGTCGCTGAACCCGCCTCCGACCGTGGGTGGGCTATTTCAAAGCAACCATTTGCTGGGCACGCAGAATAATACCCCTCTCGACGACTTCAGCCCGCGCATCGGCTTTGCCTGGCAGCCCACGTCCAGCGACAGATTCGTTATCCGTGGCGGCTATGGCTCATTTTATGAGCGGCTGGGGATCAATCAATACGCGAACGTGTACATCATCGGCACGCCTTACCAGGTCCTGCTCGCGAAATCTGGAGCTGCAAATTATGCCTCGACTTTGGCCCAACCCTATCCTGCGAATGCGACGCTGGGATGGACGCCTCGATGGGTGGACTTCAATGCCCAGTCCAGCTCCAACATTACCAATTATCTGATGGCGCAGAATTACCAGACACCTCTCGTTCAAGAATGGAACATGAACGTCCAGTATGAATTTGCACCGTCCTGGGTTCTCGAATTGGGATACGTGGGGTCGCACGGATACCATCAGGCCGTGAGCGGGCAGCTCATCAATCAGGCGCAATTGATCGGCAATCCCGCCGGAGGAGTTCCCAACAATGGCCCGGTCGCGCCAGGCATTGCCGCGGGCCTGATTACCTGCAATTGCAACACGGTGGCGAACGCATCGCTCCGCGTGCCGTATCTCGGATTCGCACCCGCCGGCCTGATCGACGATTCCACCAATGGATCGGACAAGTTCAATAGCTTCCAGGCGACACTGCGCAAGCAACTCTCGCACGGACTATCTTTCCAGGCGGCTTATACGTGGAGCAAGTCCCTTGCGACGAGCCCCATGCTTCTCAGCGGTGACGCGAACAACTATGGCCAACAGTATGGGCCAAACGCGAATTACCACCCGCAGCGCCTGGCCATTAATTACAACTATAATCTCCCCTCCGGCCACTTCCAGGGGGCAGAGGACAAACTGCTAAGCGGCTGGGTTCTCTCCGGCGTCACAATCATTCAGGACGGAACCCCGCTTACCGCAACGGACACCCGAGGTGGGACGATTTACGGGTTTGGCGGCGCCGGGACGGGGCTGGAGCTTTCCCGGGCGGAATACTGTCCGGGAATGACAGCGGCAAACGCTGCATCGTCCGGCAGCGTAAAACAGCGTCTTGGCGGCATCAACGGCGGCCCGGGTTGGTTTAATACGGGCGCATTTTATTCCACCGGAACGAACGGGAGCTGCGCGACCGCCGGCGCCGGCCTGCCGGCGATCGGAGACGGAACCGGATACGGCAATTCTCCTATCGGTGTCATTCTCGGCCCGGGACAATTTAACTGGGATATGTCTCTGACTAAAACGACTCGCGTCGGAGGGATCCGGGAAGACGCCACACTGCAATTCCGGACGGAATTTTTTAACGCTTTTAATCATGCGCAATTTAACAATCCGGCCTCGGTGGATGCGTCCAAGAGCACGTTTGGACGAATCACCAGCACGTCGGTGAATCCGCGATTGATTCAGTTCGCCTTGAAGTACGCTTTTTAGTTGCTTTCAGCCTGTGCTACGGAAAACGCGGACCGTGAACTCTTCTCTAAACCGGTCAACCATCAGCCAATGACACCTGCCTACCGTTGTGCTATTTTCAACCGATCCTGGATGCGGGTGCATCCAGATTGCGCAACCTCAAGCTTAATTACTCTGGGATTTCATGTACCGGGAAGCCGGGCGGGCACGTCATAATAATCGCGTTCAGGAGAGATTCGATGCGACTGAGTAAGATGAAAAGAGCCTTTGGAATCGGGCTGTTGTTGTCGGGACTGGCAATGGCTTCCGCCATTGTCCGGACCCAAGCGAAGCCGCGCAGCGAGTCTGCGCAAGCCGGCATGAGCGGCGTCTCGGTGGACGCGGACAATATCGGCGGCATGGTGACCAGCTCGAAGGGACCTGAAGCCGGGGTCTGGGTGATCGCGGAAACCAACGATCTGGGAACGAAGTATCGCAAGATCGTCGTCACCAATGACAAGGGGCAATTCCTGCTGCCCACTCTCGCCAAAGCCAACTACAAAGTCTGGGTCCGCGGATACGGACTGGTGGATTCGCAGCCCGTGGACGCGAAACTCGGCCAGACGCTCGCGCTCACCGCCGTCCTCGCTCCCGGATCCCGTCGCGGCCGCCCAGTATTATCCAGCCGACTACTGGTACTCAATGATAAAAATACCGAACAAGAGCGCCTTTCCCATGACCGTTCCCCCGCCCCCGCCGCTCCCGCGACTGCCCAGCGTGGACAACGCCCCGCAACAATTGACCCACGGGTATCCTCCAGCGCCGCCGAAGACAGTCATTCAGAATCAGGCCGAATGGCTCTACATTTTCAAGGCTGGATGCCTGGGCTGCCACATGGTCGGCACAAAGTCCACGCGAGAAATTCCCGCAAAGCTCGGCACGTTCAAAACGACCTCGGACGCCTGGGAGCATCTCCTTTTGTCGGGCCAGGTGGGCCGTACCATGATGGCTCAGCTCAATCATCTGGGGCACGATCAAGGTTTGTCGATGTATGCCGACTGGGTGGACCGGATCGCCAAGGGAGAGACGCCTCCCCAGCCGCCGCGTCCGGCCGGCATTGAACGCAACGTCGTGCTCACTGAATATGACTGGTCCGGGCGCGCTTCGTTCCTGCACGCGCTGATCAGCACCGATAAGCGAAATCCTACAGTGAACGCCAACGGCGGAATCTTTGGCGCCGTCTGGTCGGACGGCGTTTTAGCTGAAATTGACCCGATAGAAAACACGAAATCCGCGATTCATGTTCCGCTGCCCAATGAAGCTGATCGTTCAAAGTTGCCGCGCACATCGCCGCAAGTTCAGCTCGAGCCCTCCCTTTATTTCGGCAATGAATTGGTTTGGGACGACCCCGTCAATCCGGGCCCGATCACGATGGATGAAAAAGGCCGCGTCTGGTTCAACGTGGAAAATCGCATAGGCAACGCGGAATTCTGCAAACAGGGATCGAAGAATCCGTTTGCGATCAATTCGCCGCGCGAATTCGGCGCCAAGGGCGTGGACGTTTACGATCCCAAAACCGGCAAATTCGATTTCGTGGATCTCTGCTTCAAGTCCACGCGCATCGTGTTTTCCGACGACAAAGACAATACGCTCTACTTCTCGGTCCAGGTGGATGGCGGAATCGGATGGCTCAATGTGCGCCAGTGGGAACAGACGCATGACGCCGAAAAATCACAGGGCTGGTGCCCCGCTGTAATCGACACCGACGGCGATGGCAAGATCGGCCCCTTCACGAAATCAACCGAACCGCCGAAGCCCGGAATGGATCGGGAAGTTCCTGAACCCGGCGCATACGGCGTCGCCTACAACCCGGTCGATGGCAGTGTCTGGTACTCGAGTATCATGACCATGCCCGGCCGATTCTTTCGAATGACGAAGGGCTCGAATCCTCCATCGACATGCACCACGGAGGTCTATGAAATTCCCTACGACGCCAAGGGCAACGGGCCGGGCGGATCGCTTGGCCGCGGTCTGGACCTCGACACCAACGGTGTGCTGTGGACGCCGCTGAGCCACGAGGGCGTGCTCGCAAGCTTCGACCGGCGCAAGTGTAAGGCGAAGGCGACCGGCGAAGCGGCAATTACAGGAAAGACGTGCTCTGAAGGCTGGACGTTTTATCCGGTGCCAGGCCCCGTGTTCCCGTCGGACCCCACCGTGAAAGCGGAGTACAACTATTATAATTTCATCGATCGTTACAACACGCTGGGCCTGGGCAACAACGTGATCGTTATGGACGGAGCCAACTCGGATTCGCTGGTGGCGTTCAAACAAGACACCAAGGAATTCGTACGCATGACGGTTCCCTATCCCATGGGTTTCCTGTCGCGCTTCCTCGACGGCCGGATCGACAATGCAACAAACGGCTGGAAGGGGCGCGGACTGTGGGCTGCCGATCAGACGAGGGGTTCACAACTGGCCGAGGGAGGCGACAAGGATCCCAACATCCCAAGCCGCTTGGCGCATTTCCAGATTCGACCAGATCCGCTTGCAAAGTAATATGATTTAACCGACTGCCAGGGCCAATGACTCAAAATTTTTGTTTTGAACGGGAGAAAAATATGGAACATATAATCGGTGAGATGCTTCAGAACTTCGAGCAGGGCAAGATCAGCCGACGCCAGTTGATTCAAAGCCTGGCCCTGGCCGCGACAGCGGCATCCGCCGTGAGCGCAGCCGCCCAACCCGTCGGGATGTCTCCGGCGAAGGCGACCTACCTCAACCACGTCGGATTCCGCGTTGCCGATTTCAAGAAAACGCGCGACTGGTACGCGGACATGTTCAATTTGAAGACGGTTTTCGAAGACAAGGAAAAGGCCAATCTGATGGTCGGCGAATCGCAGCTGATCTTTCACGACATCACGAAGCCGGGACAGTTGCCCGTCGATCACATTGCCCTTACGATCGCAGGTTGGGATGCCGACAAAACGATGCGCCCCGCGGTAACAGCCGAAATCAAGAAGCGTGGAATTGAAATCATGCGCGAAACCGAATGCTGCGTGCATATTCGCGATTTGAACGGATACGAAGTGCAGCTCGGCGGAAAAGACGAGTAGTCAGCCAAACATTCGTAGCAGGGCTTTAGTGGCACAGGCTTCAGCCTGTGCCATTAAAACCTGTGCCACTGAAATTCGTACCGCTGTCCCTCCCAGCTGTTCAGATCGAGATTTTAGGGGATTTCTCCGATGAATCGAACCGTTTGGAGTTTATTGCTCTTCGCCGCTTCACTTTCGCTTGCGGCGATTCCGACGCAAGCCCAGACGACTGAAGGTGCGCGCCTGTTCGAAACATATTGCGCGACCTGCCATGGGAATCCGAGGAGCGGCGTGAAAGGTCCGGATGAATTGGCACTCTGGACGGCAACTCCTGAAGCGATTTATGCAGCGCTCGACAAAAGCCCGCACGCGGCATTGCAAGACGTCACGGACGCCGAAAAGCGCGAAGTCGCTTTCTTCCTCGGCGGGCGACGAGTGGATGTTGTGCGCAACGCGGACGCGGCGCTCATGCCGAACAAGTGCACAGGCAATCCCTCCGTTGGCGACATCGCGTCGAAACCATCGTGGAACGGGTGGGGAAACGACATCTCCAACACGCGCTATCAATCCGCCAAGGCCGCGGGGATGACGGCCGATCAGGTGCCGCACCTCAAATTGAAATGGGCGTTTGGCTTTCCCGGCGCCGATGAAGTGTACGGGCAGCCCACCGTTGCTTCGGGCCGCGTTTTTCTTGGCGTCGATACGGGCGCAGTCTATTCGATCGACGCGGAGACTGGATGCGTGTACTGGTCGTACCAAGCGGCGGCGGGCGTGCGCACCGCGATCAGCTACGGGCCGATTAAGGGACATGGCGCGTCAAAATACGGCGTCTACTTTGGAGATATTCGAGCCAACGTTTATATGCTCGATGCGGCAACCGGAAAACTCCTGTGGAAAGTAAAAGTGGACGACTATCCCGTCGCGCGAATCACTGGCGCGCCCACGCTTTACCAGGATCGACTTTATGTCCCCGTTTCTTCGCTTTCCGAGCGCGCTTCCGGATATAGCACGATCTTTCCGTGCTGCCAGTTTCGCGGCAGCGTAGTCGCGCTGGATGCAAATACCGGCCGCACAATTTGGAAAACCTACCCCGTTCAGGAAGCGCCAAAGCCGCTGCAGATTACCTCCAAAGGCGTGCAGCAGTGGGGCCCAAATGGCGGCGCCGTTTGGAATGCGCCCACGATCGACCCGAAAAACCACGCACTTTACATTGGCACGGGTGACGGCTACCTCCCTCCTGCCGCCAAAACCACCGATGCCGTCGCGGCTCTCGATCTGAAAACCGGGAAAATCATGTGGTCGATTCAGGACACGGAAAACGATGCGTGGGTCGCGGGATGCGGCCCGAAGAATCCTTCGGAAAATTGCGTGAAAGACATCGGCCCCGACTACGATTTCGGAGCGTCGCCGATTCTGCGTACTTTGCCGAACGGCGGCAGGATGCTCGTCGCCGGGCAAAAGAGCGGTATGGTGTGGGGCCACGACCCGGACCGCGAAGGCACACTGGTCTGGAAGGCGCAGCTGGTTCAAAAACTGGCACTCGGGATGATTACGTTTGGCGGCGCGGCAGATGAGCAAAACGCCTACTTCGGCGTGAGAACGGGAGGCGTGGCTGCGGTCAGGCTCGACACCGGTGAGCAGATCTGGTCTACGCCCATACGAGGCGCGTCTCCGGTCGGAGAAACCGCGGCCATCACTGCGATTCCGGGAGTCATTTTCTCTGGCGGCTGGGATGGCACCCTTCGCGCATTCTCTTCGAACGACGGCCACATGATCTGGCAGTACGATACCGTGCATGAATTTGAAACTGTGAATCGCGTCGCGGCGAAGGGCGGCTCGTTTGGAGCTCCGGGACCAACTGTCGCCGGAGGTATGCTGTTCGCCGGATCGGGGTATGTGTTCAGCGTCGGGACTCCCGGAAACGTTCTCCTCGCATTCTCCGTCCAGTAGCGATTTTCGACGTGAGTCACCCGATTTGTACGGAGCGGAAGCAGGCAAGCCAACCCTCCTGGAAATTGTTCGGAAGCCTGACCACGGCAGTTTTATATCCTCACGATAAAAAAGTTGAAACGGACTTTCGACAAGCGGCTCAGGCCATTCCTGTATACTTTACGCGGGCACGGTTAAACGATCTTCATGGCCTTTGCGTGTAAGAACGCCTACTTTCAACGGCATGAGACCAAATGAGTATACGAGTCGCACTGAATCACAAGACGCGCTACCGCTATAGCAAGCCGGTCTGGCTTTCGCCTCATGTCGTCCGGCTGCGACCCGCTCCCCATTGCCGCACGCCGATCCTCAGCTATTCGCTTAAAATCGTTCCCGAAGAGCATTTCATCAACTGGCAGCAGGACCCTTACGGCAACCTGCTGGCTCGTCTGGTTTTCCCAAAGAAGACGCACGGATTTTTCCGTGGAAGTCGATCTGGTGGCGGATATGACCGTCATCAATCCATTCGATTTTTTCCTGGAAAAATACGCGGAAGATTCTCCCTTCGAGTATGACGCGGTTTTGCGCAGAGAGCTTTCCCCCTATCTGCGGAAACGAGCCGCCGGTCCCCTGCTGAAATCCCTGATCGAGGAATCGGACAGAACCGGAAAGAAAATTCGCACGAACGATTATCTGGTTGAGCTGAATCAACGAATTCAGAAGCGGGTCAAGTATCTGATTCGCATGGAACCCGGCGTTCAATCGGCGGAAAAAACGCTGACGCTCGGAAGCGGTTCGTGCCGTGACAGCGCGTGGCTGCTCGTCCAACTCTGCCGGCACCTGGGGCTTGCGGCGCGTTTCGTTTCCGGCTATCTGATTCAACTCGCGCCGGACGTCAAATCGCTCGACGGCCCGAGCGGCACGGATCATGATTTCACCGATCTCCACGCGTGGACGGAGGTGTATCTCCCCGGTGGCGGCTGGATTGGGCTCGATCCAACATCCGGACTGCTTGCCGACGAAGGCCACATTCCCCTGGCGTGCTCTGCCGAACCCGTCACGGCGGCTGCGATCAGCGGCGGTTTCTCGTACGAAGACGAATCGATCACCACGTCCGAATCCGCCTCTGAAAAAGAGACGCGCAGGAAATCCAAGGACGAATTTGAATTTTCGATGTCTGTGAAGCGGATTCTCGAAGACCCACGCGTCACAAAGCCGTACACCGACGAGCAATGGATCCAGATCGAATCGCTCGGCCACCAAATAGACGCCGACATGAAAGCGCACGACGTGCGCCTGACGATGGGCGGCGAGCCAACATTTGTTTCCATTGACGACATGGACGGCGCGGAATGGAACATGGACGCGATCGGCCCGACGAAGTACAAGCTCGCCGACACATTGATCCGCCGTCTGCGCGATCGTTTCTCCACCGGCGGATTCCTGCATCACGGCCTCGGCAAGTGGTATCCGGGCGAATCGCTTCCCCGCTGGGCGCTCGGCCTGTACTGGCGCAAGGATGGCGAACCGATCTGGCGCGACCCGGCGCTGGTCGCGGATGAAACAGTTTCCGGCAAGCTGGCCAGCCACGACGCGCGGAATTTCATGCGCCATCTTGCCGAACGTTTGGACGTGGATCCGGAGCACTCTTTGGCCGGTTACGAAGACACTTGGTACTACATGTGGAAAGAGCGGCGGCTACCGGTGAACGTCGATCCGTTCGAAAGCAAATTGGAAAATAAAGAAGACCGTGCGCGGCTGGCTCGTGTATTCGAACAGGGATTGGAAAAGGAAATCGGCTACGCGTTGCCGTTGAAGCGCCAGTATTACACCGACGGCACAGCGGACTGGGTGAGCGGCGCATGGACATTTCGTCCCGAGCGTATGTATTTGATTCCGGGGGATTCGCCGATGGGATTCCGTCTGCCGCTGGAATCGATTCCCTGGGTGCACGAGTCTGAAATCCTAAATCTCGTCGAGCAAGACCCGATGGAGGAGCGCAAGCCTCTGGAGGCGCGCGAAGCAATGGCGCGAATGCGCGAACGCGTCGCCGTGGGAGCCGAATCGAGAGCGGGCCAGGGATTTGTAGAGCAACTGGTCGATGAAGAGCCGGCTCGGACTCGGCCGCGCCGGCGCACATTGGTGCTCGACTTGCCCCCGGGCCCGGGCCAATCGGCGCCCTGGATCATTCGAACGGCGCTCTGCACGGAGGTTCGCGACGGCATCCTGCGCGTATTTATGCCGCCGCAGCGCTACCTTGAAGATTATCTGGCCCTGGTCGCCGCCGTCGAAGATACGGCCGCCGATCTGGGGATGCCGGTACTCGTCGAAGGCTACGCCCCGCCGCACGATTCGCGTGTGCACATGGTGAAAGTGACGCCCGATCCCGGCGTCATCGAAGTGAACATTCATCCCTCCGCCAGCTGGGATGAACTGGTAAAAAAGACCACCACATTGTATGAAGAAGCGCGCCTGGCGCGGCTGGGTACGGAAAAATTCATGCTCGATGGACGCCACACCGGAACCGGCGGGGGAAACCACATTCTGGTGGGCGGCGCGACTCCCGCCGATTCTCCGATCCTGCGAAATCCCAGCCTGCTGAAAAGCCTGATCGGCTACTGGCACAATCATCCGGCGCTATCGTATCTGTTTAGCGGACTTTTCGTCGGCCCCACCAGCCAGGCGCCGCGCATGGACGAAGCGCGCAACGATCAGGTTTACGAACTGGAAATCGCCTTCCAACAGGTCCCGGAAGAGTCCACCGTGCCGCCGTGGATCGTGGACCGGATTTTCCGAAATTTACTGATCGACGCATCGGGCAGCACGCATCGCGCCGAATTTTGTATCGATAAACTGTATGCCCCGGAATCGGCTTCCGGACGTCTGGGGCTCCTCGAAATGAGGGCGTTTGAAATGCCGCCCCATTACCGCATGAGCCTCACGCAGCACCTCCTGCTTCGTTCGCTCGTTTCGAAATTCTGGAAGGAACCCTACCGCGATTCGCTCGTGCGATGGCGCACGGAAATTCACGACAGGTTCATGCTGCCCTATTTCATCCGTCAGGACCTCGAAGATGTGGTCGACGATTTGAACCGCTCCGGTTACCCTCTGCGTCCGGAATGGTTCGCGCCCCATCTTGAGTTCCGATTCCCGCATTACGGCACGATTGAGCAGCGCGGCGTTGAAATGGAAATCCGCCAGGCGATCGAGCCGTGGCACGTCCTCGGCGATGAGCCCACGGGCGGGGGAACGGCGCGCTATGTCGATTCCTCACTCGAGCGGATGCAGGTGTTTGTAAACGGAATGGTGGACCCGCGCCATGTCATCACCTGCAATGGGCAGCGCGTGCCCCTGCATCCGACGGGCACGGAAGGGCAGTTTGTCGCGGGCGTGCGGTATCGCGCGTGGCAGCCGCCGAATTGCTTGCATCCGACCATCGGCGTTCACTCCCCGCTGGTGTTCGATGTCGTCGATACGTGGTCGGGACGCTCGATCGGCGGCTGCACGTATTACGTCGCCCATCCCGGCGGACGAAGCTACGACCGTTTCCCCGTTAACGCCTATGAAGCGGAGAGCCGGCGCATGACTCGATTCTTCAAGCTGGGCCACACCCCGGGCCCGATGACTGTTGGCGAAGAGAAAATCAGCAAGGAATTACCATTTACGCTGGACCTGAGGTTGCAATAAAGTATTTCTAACTGCGTTTATGCCTGGATCCAAATCGAAGGGTGAAACGGGAACAGACGAAGCGCTGCGTCGCGGCTTCGTGGAAAATTATGCTCTCGATGCTCCATTCCCCGACGAGATGATGTCGCCGGACCGGTCTTTGCATCCGCACTGGCAGGAATTCGTATCCCTGCTCGACAAGTTAAAGCCGGAAGAGTTCCGTCACAGGCGAGATCTCGCGCGCCGCCTCATTCACCAGAACGGCGTCACTCACAATGTCTATGGCGATCCGAACGGCCTGGACCGGCCGTGGAGCCTCGATTTTGTTCCTCTGCTGATTCCTTCGACGCAGTGGGACGCCGTAAGCGAAGGGTTAGTTCAGCGCGCCCGGCTGCTGGACCGTTTGCTGGCGGATTTGTACGGCCCGGCAGAGACGGTGTTCAACGGGATAATACCGCCCGAATTGTTGTGGGCCAATCCCGGGTTTTTGAGGTCTTGTCACGGAATCCGGTTGCCTCAGAATCGCTGGCTGCATTTGTACGCCGCCGATCTGGTGCGCGCGGAGGACGGTCGATACGAAGTTTTGAGCGATCGCACGCAGGCGCCTTCCGGCGCCGGCTATTCCCTGGAAAATCGAATCGTGTTGTCACGAGCGATTCCGGCCGTGTTCCGTCAGTGCAATGTGCAGCGCCTGGCTCCCTTCTTCGTTTCGCTGCGCGAAACACTGACCGAACTTGCTCCGGCGAATCATGAAAATCCACGCATCGTTCTCCTGACGCCCGGTCCCTACAACGAAACGTATTTTGAGCATTCCTTCCTCGCGCGATATCTCGGGTATGCGCTCGTGCAGGGCAACGACCTGACGGTTCGCGACACAATCGTGTACATGAAAACGCTGGGAGGATTGCAGCGCGTCGACGTGATCCTGCGCCGTGTGGACGACAATTTCTGCGATCCGCTCGAGCTGTACCCCGCCTCCTACCTCGGCGTTCCCGGACTGTTGCAGGCGGTCCGCCGCGGCAATGTAGCCGTTGCGAATGCCATTGGATGCGGCGTCCTACAGGCGCCGGGCTTTCTTCCATTTCTTCCCGCCGTGTGCCGGTATCTGCTGGGCGAAGAATTGAAACTGGCGTCGGTGGAAACATGGTGGTGCGGCCACGCCGACATCATGGAATATGTCATCAAGCATCTGCATGAACTTGTGATCAAGTCGGCCTATCCGACGCGAGGCGAAGATCCCGTATTCGGTCCGTGGCTCACGACCGAAGAACTGGCCGCGCTGGAAAAGAAAATCAGGGCTCGCCCCGCGCGGTACGTCGCACAGAAACAGGTGATGTCTCGCACGACTCCAGCGTTAATCGGCGAGGAGCTGCAGCCGCGACGGTTTGTCGTGCGCTCCTACCTGAGCTCCTACGGCGATTCGTACACCGTGATGAACGGAGGACTGACGCGAATCACGCAATCGAACGATTCGCTCGTCGTTTCCCTGCAAAAAGGCGGTCGCAGCAAGGACACATGGATATTGTCCGACTCGCCGGTAAGTGCTGTGACCTTGCTGCCGTCCTCCAGCCAGCCCATTGCGCTAAGCCGCGGCGGCAGCGACCTGCCCAGCCGCCTGGCCGAGGATTTGTATTGGCTGGGGCGTTACGCCGAACGCACCGACTCGCAGGCGCGCCTCGCGCGCGGAACCCTCACAAGAATTATCGATCAGAGCGGCATCGAAAACACGCAGGCGCTGCAAACCCTGGCATCGGCCTATCGGACAAAGCCGTTTCGCTCGACCGGAGCGGACCTGGGCCACGAATTTATCGATAGCGTGTTGGGCGATCCGAAAGGCGATGAATTGCGCGGGACCGTCACCAGTGTTCACCGGCTGGCAAGGGTGCTGCGCGATACGATTTCGAATGACGCATGGCGCATCCTCCAGGAAGTGTACCGCGCCGTATCGGGCTTCAAGATCAGCGTCACCCTGCCTTCCGCCGGCTTGCTGGAGCTGCTCGATAATTTGATTGTAACGCTGGCCGCGTTTGTCGGCCTGGCGTCCGATTCGATGACGCGCGGGCAGGCGTGGAGATTTCTGGATATGGGCCGCCGCATCGAGCGCGTTTTGTTCATCACCGAATTCCTTCAGGATACGCTGGTGGAAAGCCACGGCGACCCGGTGCTGCTCGAAGCAATACTGGAAATTTCAGATAGCTCCCTGACCTATCGCCGCCGCTATTTGACGCACTTGGAGCCGCACGCCATCGCCGATCTCTTGTTGGCCGATGAAACCAATCCGCGCTCCGTGGCCTTTCAATTGGCTTTGATCGACCAGCATCTCTCCGCGCTGCCTCGCGATGTTTCACACCCCGACCGCAATCACGACCAGCGGCTGCTCTTAAAATTGCGAACGTCCATTCAACTCGCGGATTTTGTGGAATTGAGCGCCCTTCCCGCCGCCGAGCAGGTGGACGACAAGGGCGAAAAATTCGGTGCGCTGTTGTCTGAAATCCTGGAACTAACGGGCCAGCTTTCCGAGGCCATCGCCCAGCAGTATTTTTCTCACGCCATCGTTTCGCGGGAAGTCGGCACGATGCGACCGGAGTCCGAATCGTGAAATACCGGGTCACTCATGCCACGCGGTACGGATACGACGAAGCGATTCCGCTCTCGCACAACGTGGTGCGCATGCGTCCCCGGGAAAGCGCCGCGCAGACGTGCCTGCAGCATCAGATGATCCTGATGCCCGCGCCCGCGGTAAGAAATGAAGGCTTCGATTATTTCGGCAATCACGTCACCTGGTTCAGCGTACAGGAACCTCATACGGTCCTGAGAATCGCCGCGCAGAGCGACGTCCTGGTTACACCGCTCGCCCCGCGGAATGTAAGCCAGGGTCCTTCCTGGGAGCAGGTGTTGCAGCTTCTTGCCAGCCCGCCGGATCGCGAAACCCTCGCGGCGCGTGAATTTGTTTTCGAGTCGTTCTATGTGCCATGGTCTCCGGAGCTCGCCGATTTTGCGCGTCCCTCTTTTTTGCCGGACCAGCCCTACCTGCAATGTGTTCTCGACCTGACCAGGCGAATCCATCACGACTTTAAATTTCTCGCCGGGTCCACAAAAATCGATACGCCCGTCACGGAAGTATTTCGATCCGGCAAAGGCGTGTGCCAGGATTTCGCCCACTTACAAATCTGCTGCCTTCGTTCTCTGGGGTTTTCGTCGAATTATGTCAGCGGGTACATCGCCACGGTTCCGCCTCCAGGACAGGAACGATTGAAGGGCGCGGATGCTTCGCACGCCTGGATCAGCGTCTTCGCGCCGGGGATTGGCTGGGTGGATTTCGATCCCACCAACGGAGTGATCCCGACCGATTCGCACATCACCCTCGCCTGGGGAAGAGATTATGACGATGTCGGCCCCGCCAAAGGCATACTGATCGGCGGGCAGCGCCACTGGCTGGATGTTTCCGTGGACGTTGTGCCGATCGAGACGCCGCCTCCTCCTCCGGCCACTTCCTCGACGATTTCCCCGAATTAATCTGCCCGGCTGTCGCAGCAAAGGCGGGACCGGCTGTGCGCTGGTCGGCGTTTTCACCCGTTTCTAAAACCGCACACCCATGGGTTGCTGTGGCGGCTTGCGCTCCTTCCCAATTGAGATAGAATTCCGGGACAATGGATCAACTGCCCATTCGCATTGGCACCTCCGCCTTCACCGCCGCCGGATGGGAAGGCAGTTTCTATCCGAAGGCCCTGCCCGCGAAAGATCAGTTAAGCTATTACGCGCAGCACTTCGACACTGTCGAAGTGGATAGCACGTACTATCGAATCCCGGCGCTCTCCACCGTGAAAGGCTGGGCCGCCAAAACTCCGGCCGGATTTATTTTCGCCGCGAAAGTGCCCCAAATCATCACCCACGAAAAAGTGTTGGTGGATTGCGCCGGTGACTTGAAGGAATTTTTGGACGTGATGAGCGCGCTCGGCGAAAAACTCGGCCCTCTCTTGTTTCAATTCCCCTATTTCAACAAAAAAGCTTTCGCGAGCGTGAATGACTTTCTGGCCCGACTGGTCCCCTTTCTAAAAACTCTTCCCAAGGGACAGCCGTTCGCCGTCGAAATCCGCAACAAGAATTGGCTCGTGCCCGCGTTCGTCGAGACGCTGCGCTCGCGCGGGATCGCACTCGCTCTGATCGACCAGTCCTGGATGCCCCGCCCGGCGCAATGGTTCGAGAAATTCGATCCGATCACGGCGGATTTCACCTACGTGCGCTGGCTCGGCGACCGCAAAGGAATCGAGGAGCAAACCAAAGTGTGGGATCGCACTATCGTGGACCGTGGAACAGAGTTGTCCGAATGGGCCGGGATTTTGGGCAAAGTCGCGAAACGACAAATTCAAATCTATGCTTACGCGAACAATCACTACGCCGGTCACGGCCCCGCGACGGTCGAGGCGTTCAGGAAATTATGGAACGCGGATTCCAGCCATACTCCAGCAGTCGTTGCGCAACCATCTCCGGAGCGGCTATTCGAAGAACGCTGAGTAAAAATACGTTCGCTCCCCAAAACACAGTGTGACGCACCGGATCCTGCGGGGTTTTAGTAGCACAGGCTTCAGCCAGTGGGGGGAGGTGAATTTTCTACGTACTCGCGAAAGTCAAAATCCACAGGCTGAAGTGTGCCACTAGATACGCAAATTGTGGCTCGGCTTGAGAGATATGGGAACTGAATCAAGACCGCTCTACGCAAAAAATCGACTCTGCTGCAAGTTCGGTATAATATGCCCTCCGATAAAATCTTCCACGCTCCCGAAAATCTGGAGGGAACACAAGTGATCGACCGGCGTCAGTTTCTTCGTACAGCCGCGGGCGCAGCGATTTTTTCCCGAATACCGAACGTGCTTGCGGCGGAGCCTGCGAAATACGACCTGGTGATCAAGGGCGGGCGCGTTATCAATCCCACGCGAAAGCTGAATGCACTCCGGGACGTGGCGATCGCCAATGGGAGGATCGCGAAGGTCGAGGCCAACATTTCCGCCGGCGGCGCGGAAACGATTGATGCGACAGGCAGACTGGTGACGCCGGGTCTGATTGATATCCACACGCACGCCG
The DNA here is from genome assembly GCA_963788335.1 of Terriglobia bacterium. Taxonomy (GTDB): domain Bacteria; phylum Acidobacteriota; class Terriglobia; order Acidiferrales; family UBA7541; genus Palsa-360. The sequence continues at coordinate 66,657 of CAWBGM010000018.1, read as the reverse complement.
GGCGCGTCAAGGATGGGCCCGCGCTGATGCTTGCCGACGGAGTGACCGGTTGGATCGACGCGGGATCGCAGGGCGCCGATCACATCGCCGACGTGATTGCGATTGCAAAGTCCGCGCCGCAGCAATGCCGAGTGCTGATCAATATCGGGCGGGCAGGAATTCTGACGGAAGGCGATACGATGGACCTCAGCCACGCCGATGTAGGCGCGGCGCGAGCGGCGATCATCGAGCACCGCGACATGATCGCGGGCGTGAAGGCTCGCTTGTCGAGGGATGTGGCCGGGGCAAACGATTATGAAGTCTTGAGGCGCGCCCAGGAAGTGGCATCCGCATTTCATCTACCCGTAATGATTCATATGGGGCAGACGATCACGCCGCTGTCTAAACTGATCCCCCTGCTGAAGCGTGGCGATGTTGTCACGCACATGTTCGCGCCGCCGCCGAACAGCATCATCGACGATGACGGAAAAATTCTGCCGGAAGTGCTCGCGGCCCGCCAACGAGGCGTTTGGTTCGATTTCGGAAACGGGCGCGTCACCCATTTTACCTGGGAGATGATCGACCGCGTGTTGAAGGCGGGATTTCCGCCGGATACGCTCTCGACGGATTGGACCGTGGAAGGCCGCACCATCCAGGTTTTCGATCTTCCGACGGTCATGTCGAAATTCCTTCTGGTCGGGATGCCGCTCGATCGAGTCGTTTCACTTGTGACGTCCAACGCGTCGCGCGTATTCGATGTCTTCCACGGACGCGGCACACTGAATGTGGGCGCCCCGGCCGACGTCGCCATGCTTGAGCTACGAGAAGGAACGTTTGAATTCGTCGATAATTTTGGGGGAAAGCGAAGTGGCGCTCAGAAGCTTTTCCCCGTCACAACCGTTCTCGACGGAAAACGGGTTGCCACCCACGCATAGAACGCAAGGGTGCCGCGCCCTTGCGTTTTTACAACGGAGCGGGTTTTATTTCGAGTCCCGTCCCGCCCCCAGTCAGGTTCCGTTCAATGTGGACTCTAAACCCGCACCCTTCCGTCGCGGCAGACGAGGGTGCGGCGCCCGGAAAAACAAAAACCCCGGAAAAAATCGGGGTTTTTGTCCTTCCTATCTTCATTTTCTAAAACTTAACGGATGAAAGGAGGCGCTACTTCGCCGCGCCCTTAGGCCACAAAACGCCCTGATCCTTCTTCGTCACCGTTCCGAGGCCTTTGTAGACGAACCTCTGCACGCGCTGCCCGCGATAGGTTTCCGTCGTGTAGATGTTTCCCTTGGAGTCGGTTGCGATACTGTGCACGGCGTAGAACTGGCCGGGCTGGCGTCCACCGTCGCCAAAGTTCGTGATCTCCTGCAACGTCGAACGCAGCAGGATGTGTATCTTTTCATTCGCTCCATCCGCCAGATAAATAAATTTCTGTTCCGGATCCTTCGAGAAAGCGATGTCCCACACGGACCCGTCGCCCAGCGTTCTCTTTTCAATGAAAACTTCCTTGATAAAGGTGCCGTCCGGTTTGAAGACTTGAATGCGGTCGTTCACGCGGTCGCAGACGTAGAGCAAATTATCGTCGGAAAGTTGCGCGCAGTGGACCGGGCTGCGGAATTGCTGATCGACCGGCGCATCCGGATTATATAGTCCGGGATCGGTGTCATCCGGTTTGTGCCCATAGGCGCCCCAGTGCCGTTTGTATTTTCCGGTATCCGCGTCAAACACGATCACTCGCTTGTTGCCATAGCCATCGGCGACATAGAGTTCGTTCGTTTTCGGATCCACGTACAACTTTGCCGGGCCTTTCAGATTCTCGAGATCGTTGCTGCCCTTGCTCTTGTAGGGATGCCCGATCTGCAACAAGAATTTTCCGTCCTGCGTGAATTTCAAAACTTCATTATCGGCGTAAGCGCCCGGCTGGCTGGCCTCGGGCACCATGGACGCGCCGCCCTCATCCTTTCCGGGAGCCGGCCCGCGGCCGTTTCCGCCGATCCACACGTTGCCCTTGTAGTCCACCGTAATTCCGTGATTGGAGGTTGGCCAGTCGTACCCTTTGCCGGGGCCGCCCCAGTGTCCGATCAGGTTGCCCGCCTGATCGAATTCGAGCACGGGAGGCGCCGTCACACAGCAGTCCGCGCTCGGGGGATTCGTATTGGCATACACTTCCTTCGCCTCGAGCGATCCGCCGCGATGAATAATCCAGATGTGATCCTGCGCGTCGGCCGACACGCCAATCGTGTTTCCGATCACCCAGTGATTGGGCAGCGGCTTCGGCCACATCGGGTCCACTTCGAACATGGGCGCCTGCACGCCGGCGGCCTCGACCGCGGCCCGCTTCTGAAATTCGAATGACAAGACCGCGAACACGACGAGAAGTGAAAGGAACATCGCACCTATAAGAAGCTTACGGTTCATACGTGTCTTCCTCCTTCGAAAACGGGCTCCGCAATAAGACGCGGGCGGGATTGCGCGCTGCCGAACATTTGCTTCAACCGCCCCACTGCGAAATCTGTCTGGATTAGGTGGCGTCAATATACACGATTCGGTTTGCGATGGTCATTTATTTTCGCTTGCCTTATTTCGCATCCCCTCGTCGCTTGCCCTTTTCGCTTGTAACCACTGGCGAAAACGCATTACCCTCTTTCCAGTCATGGCCAACCGAATGAGCTTGTCCCGCTTCGTGCGCCTCCGGGTTCTGGTGTCCGCGCTTTTCATGTTGGCGCCGTGCGCGGCGCAGGCCCACGACATTCCGAACGACGTAACCGTGCAGACGTTCCTGAAACCCGAAGGCTCGCACATGTATCTGCTGATTCGCGCGCCGCTGAAAGCGATGCGCGACATCGAATTCCCCGAGAGCAGCTCCGGCTTTCTCGATCTGCCGCACGTGGATGCTTCGATTCGCGAAGCGGCAACGCTGTGGATCGGAAATGTAATCGAGGTTTACGAAAATGACGATCGCCTGCCGGACGCGCGCATCGCCGAGGCGCGCCTCTCACTGCCGTCGGACAAATCTTTTTCATCGTATGAATCGGCGCTCGCCCATGTCACAGGTCCGCGGCTTCCGGACGAAACGCAATTGGTATGGGATCAGGCGATGCTCGACGTGCTGTTCGAAGTTCCAATCCACTCGGACCAATCCCGCTTTTCCATTCATCCGGGCCTTGGACGTCTCGGCGAAAACGTGGTCATCGTTCTTCGCTACCTGCCGCCCGGCGGGGCCGTCCGCGCTTTTGAATTTCTTGGAGATCCCGGCCTGGTCAGGCTTGATCCGCACTGGTATCAAGCCGCCGGACAATTTATAAAATTGGGATTTTTTCACATCCTGGACGGCACGGATCACTTGCTGTTCCTATTCTGTCTCGTCATTCCCTTCCGGAAATTTCGCGCGCTGGTTCCGGTCGTGACGGCATTCACCGTCGCGCATTCGATCACACTGATCGCATCGGCCTACAATCTGGGACCGAACGTATTGTGGTTTCCCCCGCTGATCGAAACGCTGATCGCGATTTCGATCGTATACATGGCTCTTGAAAATGTAGTGGGCGCCACGAGCGTACAGCACAGATGGATGGTCGCCTTCGGATTTGGTCTCGTGCACGGATTTGGTTTCTCATTTGCGCTGCGGCAGACACTGCAATTCGCCGGATCGCACCTGCTGACTTCGTTGCTTTCGTTCAACGTCGGCGTCGAGCTTGGGCAGCTTCTCATGCTGTTATTGTTCATCCCCGCGCTCGATCTTATTTTCCGGTACGTGGTCGCCGAACGGATGGGAACGATCATTCTCTCCGCGCTCGTCGCGCACACCGCGTGGCACTGGATGATTGACCGCGCCGGCGTACTGCGCCAATACCGCTTCGAGTGGCCCGAGCTCACCGCTGCATTCCTGGCCAGCGCCGCGCGTTGGGCAATGGCGATCGTGATTTTGTTGGGCGCACTGTGGCTGGTAGCGGGGTTGTTGCGTGGCCGCGTGGAAGGCGATGAAGAAAGCAAAGCCGCGCGCGTCGGTTAAATGCAACGCCATGCTGTCATACGAGGGTACGGCACCCTTTTTAATTTGAATTGGTGACTCGAACCTGCCCGACAGCAATCTGATCCCCGGCATGAACCGGCTTCCCATCGAGGAATTGAATTTCCATCAGCTTCTCGCTTTCCACTTCCCTGCCCAGTTCATCCCTGAGGACGCCGACAACTTGCTTCGTCGTTGCGTCGATGATGTCTCCGGACGACGGGTAAACGTATTTCCCGTCAATGCCAAACGTAATCCACGAAGGATTTACGCGTGTGCGAATACTCTTGATCTGCTTCGGCGGCATCACGGTATTGTCAAACACGTGGAGGTAGGCGTTCGCCGTGTCGGCAACCCACAATTCCTTTTCGTCGGGTGACAGGCCGATTCCATGGCTCGGGCAATTGTGTTCCGTCGTTCGTTCCTTCGACCAGCCGAAGCCGTTTACCTCGACGCGCTGAATGACCTCGCCGGTCTTCACATCGGCGATCTCGAACCCCAGCAGGCCATTCACGTTCGCATAAATTAAATCACCGCGCCCGTTGATGGTGAATGGACGCACGTTGTTTCCAAATTTAATTGTCTTCACAAGCGTATTCGTTTTCGTGTCGGCGATGCCGACCAGCGGGCCATTAAAGAAGACGTGCGAACCATCGAGACTAAAAACCGTGTTATGTGGATTATCGACTGCGCCGCCATCCAGCTTCTTGATCAGCTTTCCCGTCACGGCGTCGGCGACATACCAGCCGTGGCCGTCGACCACGGGGACATAAAGAAGTTTCCCGTCCGGTGAAACCGCCACGCGGTCGCAGCACTGCCCGTCATACGTCTGTTCCCAGACAATTTTGTCGGTTTTGAGATCCATGGCGGCAAGGCGGTAATTCGTGCTGATGTAAAGCAATCCGGTGATCGGACTGGCCGCAATGCCGTGCATGCTTTCCGGCGTTTGACCCGCGGGAGTGTCCCACGTGGGAATTCGCTTCACAAACTGAAAGTGTCTGCCGATATCGAACACCAGCACTCCGATGCCGCCGTACTGGATATATTCCCTTCTGCCCGGAACAGCGACGTAGAGCAAATCTCTCTTCACGTTGACGGGTCGTCGCTGGAACGGCTCGACTTGTTCCGGCCGGTCCTGAACATTCTGCTGAGCGGCGCTCGCGGCGCGCTGGCTCTGCCAGAATAAACCGGCCAAAACAAACACGAAGCAACAAGCGACAGAAAAAATCGATTTCAAAGTGCTCATTGATTGCCCTCGCGAATCAATACGCAAAATAACGCCTCGACAGGCGCGATGGCAAGAGGTTCGCCCTGCTGTGGACCAAGGGTCTGTAGCGCGTGAAATTCAATTCGTGCGCCAGCATACAACTCGGCGGTTCTGAATACAATGCCGCGCCCGGGAACTGCCGAAGCTATTGAACGAGCCGCATATGAAAAATGCTTGCAAGAGGCCATCCAAATGTCCAGATCAATATTTCTTGACAGCGATGCTCCGTCAATGCAATATGCCGCGCGGCATCCATTCCGGCGAAGCGCTCCACCCTTGCCCGCCGGAACATGAAAGCGTGGAACAATAGTCGCCAAGCGCTCACTGGAGTTTGCAGGCTTTACAACTGTAGGAAGGGCCGTCTCTATACGAACTTGTCCCAGAACTGCGTGGCCCGCTTCCGCTCCTTTACCTTCCCCATCCACTCTCAAATTGAGGAACGGGTCGCAACGGATTCCTTCGTATGCAGGAACGGCGTGTCGGGAAGATGTGTGCGATGCCGGAGCCATTAAGCGAATGCGGGAATGACAAATCTTTCTTTTCTATCTTTGTCACGCCACATGCCGCTCCGTTTTTTCTCTTCGCGAGAATGAAAGCAGCATTTTGAATTTCATTACTGGAACTTCCGAGCGGTACGAACTTACATTTTGATCTGAACGGAGATTTCGATGCGCCCCCCCAGCCCCCTTCGAACGCTGCGGTTCTTTTTTTTCGTCGCCCTGATCCTGGTCCTGGGCATTAGTGGAATCACGGCAGCGCGAAGACATGCGGCTCCACCGGCACCTGAACCGTTCCCCCCCGCGCAACCCGCGCCCACACCGTCGCCCAAAGCAATACCCGCAAAGCCTGCCGCGGCCAAGCCGGCACCTGCGGCGGCAGCACCGGCCCCCTCTCCATCTCCGGCTCCGCAACAGCTCAATTTCTCATCTCAATCTCCCGCCACTTTGACTTCCCCCGTGCCGCCTCAAAATCACTCCAACATGGTCCGCGAACGCGAAGCGTGGTTCCACGACCAGCGCGCGTATCCATTTCAAACGGTTCCGAGTGGAGCATTTCAAAACGCGATCCAGCAGCGCGACAGTTTGCGCGCGGCGCAAGGTTCAGGAACAACCTCCGGAAATCCGCTCATTAACTTCCCCGGCGATGGTGTCTGGCACGCGGTAGGCCCACAGCCGACCAACCTCCCGTTCGGAAATTTGGCGGCGTTGGCGAACAGCGGTTATCCAACTGCCTCCGGCCGCGTTACAGCTCTCGCAATGGACACGACCGACGCGACAGGCAATACCATTTTTCTAGGCGGCGCGGCTGGAGGCGTGTGGAGAACGACAACCGGAGGCGCCACCTGGACCCCTTTGACCGACAATCAGGCGTCCCTGGCCGTCGGGTCAATCGCGATCGATCCGAATAACCATCTGAATATTTTCGTGGGGACCGGCGAGGAAAATTTCAACGGCGACGCCTATTACGGAGCGGGAATCCTGAAATCGGCCGACGGCGGCACCACTTGGACGCAGGAGGGAGCGTCCCTGTTTGCGGGCTCATCTGGTCCATCGATCGGTGGGGCGAGGATCGGCGCAATTGCCGTCCAGCCAGGCAATTCGAACATCGTTCTGGCTGCCGTGACATTTGCCGACAGTGGGACGAGGGGAGGAATCTATCGGTCCACAGACGGCGGATCGTCTTGGACACAGACCTCGGCAGGTCCCGTTGGCGCTGCGGCAACCGACGTGGTGTTCGAACCCACCGTGGTAGCCGGGACGACCGCGATTGCATATGCGGCAATGGGCGAACCCTTTGGCAACGGCGCAAATGGGATATATAAATCCACCGACTCCGGGAATACCTGGACCAAACTCACCACCGGACTGCCGAGCAGCAATGTCGGACGCATCAAGCTCGGGTATGCGCCTTCGACGTCGGGAGCCGGTGCCACAATGTACGCCGCGATTGCCGACTCCTCCACTGGATCAAGTCTTTTGCTCGGTTTTTTTGTCACCACCAGCGGCGGCGGGACGTGGAGTCAACTGGGCGCCACTCCGGACTTCTGCGCGGAACAAGGAGGAGGCGGCCAGTGCTACTACGACCTGGCCATCGCGGTGCATCCCACGAACCCATCGTTCGTCGTAGTGGGCGGCGCGGCCTACACGGATAACAGTACGACTTTGTTCAGATCGACAAACGGAGGAACGAGTTGGTCAACAGACACGACAACGCCTTCGACCGATTTTACGGTCGGTTCCACAAGTGTCCGTCCGCACGTAGATACACACGCGCTCGCCTTCGCTCCCAATGGAGCGACACCACGGCTCTACACGGGAGATGACGGCGGGGTGTGGCGCACGGACAATCCTACGCTTAACAATCCGCTTTGGGTTGACCTGAACGCAACATTGTCGCTCAGCCAGTTTTATCCGGGAACACAGCCTTCCATCTCGGATGAAAACTGGGGGTTCGGCGGGACACAGGACAACGACATCCAGACATTCGAGGGCACGCTCGATTGGACGCAATCCCCGGCTTGCGGAGATGGCGGCTACACCGCGGTGGACCCCAATACCCCCACGACGATTTATGCCGGCTGCAACTTGGCGGCAAATTCCAAAGTGATGAAATCTGTTTTCTACGGGTTGAGCGCGCCCTACCCTACACCCGTGCCTTCTTTCCAGGCTGCGGAAACGGCGATCACGCTATCGGGCGACCGGATGCAATTTATTCCTCCCCTGGTGATGGACCCGAGCGCGAGTTCCACATTGTATTTCGGGACTTGCCGTGTGTGGCAGACCACCAATGGAACCACGACGTGGAATCCGATCTCCGGCGACCTCAGCACGGCGTCAAACACCCCGGGGCCTTGCGCGAACAACGGCAATCCAAACATCACATCGATCGATGTCGCCGTAAAGTCCTCTTCCAATCTCCTGGCGGGAACCAGCAACGGAAAAGTGTGGCAATCCACCACCGAAGGAATTCTTTGGACTGAAATTGACAACGGCAAGTTGCCCAACCGCGCCGTCACCGCGGTTCGTTCGAAGCGGAGCGATACGACTGGAAATACCGCATACGTGACGTTTTCGGGCTTCGGATCCTGCGCCGGATGCGACGGCAAGGGCCACATTTTCAAATCCCAAAACGCGACAGCGGGCGCGTCGGCCACGTGGGCGGACATCAGCGGAAATCTGCCCGACGCTCCCATCAACGATTTGATTGTGGAGCACAGCGGCACATTTGACGCCCTGTACATCGCCACCGACGTCGGAGTTTTCACATGCCCCAACGCCGAAGCCGCTACACCCTGCACGAACTGGACAATCATCGGCGAACATCTCCCGAATTCTCCTGTTATCTCCCTCTCCATGCGCCGTCAGGGTCGCATCCTCCGCGCGGCCACGCATGGCCGCGGCATGTACGATATCCAGCTGACCGATGTGCCGCCGGGATCCACTACGTCGCTTTCTTCGCTGACTCCGGCCGCGGTCATGGCAGGCGCGGGCGACACCACCATCACAATTACCGGATTAAATTTTAGCCCCAACACTCAGGTTCTATTCAATGGCATCGCGACGGGTGTCACGAACCTCCAGGTCCTCAGCACGACGCAAATCACAGTGACGTTCACGAGCGCCCTGCTGCAGACCGGCGGCGTATATAACGTCACTCTGAGCGACCCGCTTGGCGCTTCCAATACCCCCCTGCCGTTTACAGTCATGAATCCGATTCCGGACATAACGGGGGTCGGTCCCGTCACCCCCCCGACCGGGATCACTCAGGAACCTGTTTCAATTACTCTCACCGGAACTGGATTCAATAGTTCAACAGTTTTACTCTTTAATAATATTTCCGTCTCGGGCGGACTCGTCTCCGGCGGGGGAACATCCATCACCGTCACCGTTCCTGGGTCCGATCTCGTCACTCCCTCCCCCGGCGGCGTCAAAGTCTCGCTGTCCAATCCTTTGCCCGGCGGCGGCAATGCCCTGGAGTCTTTCACCTATACGATCGCCGCGAATACCACGCCGGAGATTACGTTTAATCCTCCGAGCGCGACATTCACCGGCACCAATCCCGGCACCACAAACGCCACCGTGGCCAACATCATGTTGACCAATAGCGGCGGGGCGACCCTGAACCTGAGTCCCGCCTCGGCAGCGATCAGTGGCATGAACCCCGGCGATTTTAGCCTGGTGGCGCCAACCACGGGATTCACACCCACTTGCGGAATTGTCAGCGGCGGCGGCGCGACGGTCGCTGCCGGTTCGTTTTGCTATTTCGGCGTGCAGTTCAGCGTCCCGGCTCTCACACCGGCGGGATTGCAAAGCGCTACGCTGACGGTGAGCGACGGTGATTCCGACGGTGAGCCGACACTTTCACTCCAGGGCATCGTGAATGGTCCCGTGCCGGAAATCGGTCTCTCGCTCGGGAATTTCTGCTTAAGTTCAGGATGTTTTCCAAGCCCCGTCAACTTCGGCAGCGTGCCCGAAGGTATGGCGACACCCGTCGTGACGGGAACGATTTACAATGTCGGATCGGGAACCCCGAATCTGGGTGTAAGCGGCATCAACATCCTGTCGTCGGCCAACTCCGCGGATTTCGCTTTGCTCGCGGGATCGACCACGCCGTGCCCGGCCACGCCATTCACGCTGGGGAGTTTCATTACCTGTAGTGTCGGCCTGACGTTTAAGCCCTCAATCGTGGGCGCCGAGTCGGCAACCCTCGAAATTACGTTTTCCAATTCTGCGACCTCAAAAATCGATATTCCACTCGCCGGCACCGGCGTCCTCCCGAGTCTCACCTCGATCACTCCTTCGATCGTGGCCACCGGCGGCCCGGCATTCACCATGGGAGTGAGCGGCACCAATTTTGTTCTCGGATCGACGGTGAATTTTAACGGCAATGCTCGGCTGACGACGTTTGTGAACTCGACCCTGTTGCTTGGCTCTATTCCAGCTTCGGACATCACGGTGACCGGATCCGACGGGATTACCGTGACCAATCCAGGCGGCAGCACATCCGAACCGAAGTCGCTCATCGTTTCCGAGGCGCCCATCGGACCGAATGACGATTTTAATAATGCGACCGATTCGAGCACTGTGCCCTTCTACGCCGTCGAGGACACCACCCTGTTCACGACGAACACGGGTGGGCGAACTGACCCGACGCCCGGGTGCGGCAGCGGTAACATCGGGAAAAGCGCATGGTTTAAGTATGTCGCGACGGCAAACGGCACAGTGGTTGCCTACACCGGTTACAGCAGTTACCCGGCGATCCTTTCCGTTTGGACCGGGGCGCCAGGAAGCTTCACCCCGGTTACCTGCTCGAGTGGGAACATTACAGGCAGCATGCCGGCGGAGTCGTATGCGAGATTCGCAGTTACCAGCGGCACGACGTATTACATGATGGTGACCGATACGAACGGAATCCCCACCGGTGGAACTCTCACCTTTAGCGCCGATTTCGCCGCCGCCGCTCCGGTCAACGATTCGTACAACAGCGCCACGGTCATCCCGGCGCCGGCAGCAGGAGCGGTGTACAGCAACACTGAAAATACGATCCTGGCAACGGCAAATACGGGCGGTCAGAACGACCCGTCTCCCTCGTGCGCGTCTTCAACGGTCATGGGGGGCATTGAGAACAGCGTCTGGTACAGTTTTACGACCACCGCGGCGACACCCATCACGGCCGACACACTGACCAGCCGCTACGAGACCATCCTCTCGGTCTGGACCGGCTCTCCAAGTTCCGGATTCACTCAGATCGCGTGTAACGTCGAAGCGGGTGCCGGCGGTTCTCAAGTAGTGCAGTCGCAGGTGTCGTTCAATGCCAACGCTGCCACCACGTATTACTTCATGGTTTCTTCTGTCCTCGGCGACGGCGGTACGACTGTTTTCCATCTCAGCTTGACGCAATCCGGCACCGCAAATCTTACGCTTACCCCCAATCCCACTGCGCTTTTCCCAAGCACGGTGGTCGGCAATGCGAGCGCCGTCGAAGCGCTCACGCTGACAAATAACGGCCCGGGATCGGTGACCGTTTCCAGCATCAATACGTCCGGCGGAAACCAGGGCGACTTCATCGGAACGAACCCGGCAGGCGACTGCACCGATGGCAGCAATGGCGGCTCGGGCGGAACAGCCACAGTTCTGACCGCAACGCCTCCAAACAATGTCTGCATGTTGCATGGAGAATTTACGCCGACGGGCACCGGTACACGCATGACGACGCTGACGATCGCGGCTTTCGGCGCGGCCAATAGCCCCTCGACCGTACTGCAGGGAACCGGAATTGCAGCCGCAGGCACGGCAGCGGTGGCGGCACTCCCGACTCCGGTAAACCTCACCGACCAGGCCGTGGGGACAACCAGCGCAATCTACACCTCCGTGGTGACGAATACGGGCGTCGGCTCGGGAACCATCACGAATGTTCAGAGCAACATGAACGACTTTGCTCAGGTTGCCCCCGCAATAGCCGGCGACTGTCAGACAGGCACGGTCCTCGCGCCCAGCGGACCGGGAAGCACTTGCAATCTGCGCATAAAATTCACGCCTTCAGGGGCCATGTCCGAGTCCGCGGAATATGACCTAACGCTGACCAATTTCCCGGGCACGCCACTCAAAGTCATTTTTAACGGCACCGGATCCACGGCGACAACGGTCGCGGTCAACAGCGGCTCGGGCCAGTCGGTTGCCATTGCCACAGCGTCTGCGCCCCTGGTTGCAAAGGTGACCGACGGGAGCGGCAAGGCCGTTGAAGGTGTCGTGGTGACGTTCACGGCGCCCGCTTCAGGCCCGAGCGGAACATTCACGGGGTCGTTGACTTCGGTCCAGGTGACAACCGATGCGAACGGCCTGGCAACAGCGCCCACGTTTACGGCCAACAGTGTCACGGGAGGCCCCTACAACGTTACGGCGTCTGTTTCCGGCGTGGGATCTTCTGCGCTGTTCAGCATCACGAACGTAGTTGCCGTGAACAATTTCACAAACACTTCCGGCGACAACCAGTGGACGACCGCGACGAACTGGAGTCTTGGCCACGTGCCGCTCCCCTCTGAGAATGCCGCGATTGGCGGTTCCTTCAACGTGACGCTCGCTTCGGGCGCGCAATCCGTCAATTCCCTTTCCGATTCGAGCAGCGGTACGCTAACCATTTCCGGCGGATCGCTCACGATGGCGACTGCTTCGTCGATGTCGAACGTCGCCGTCAGCGGCGGGATGCTCACACCGAACGCGACTCTGACCGTCAGCGGAACCACGACCCTCAGTTCCGGAACGATCAACGGAACCGGCGGCATCAATCTGAATGGCACATTCACGTGGTCCGGCGGCACACTCAGCAATTCGAATACAACCAACGTTGCCGGAACATTGAACCTCTCCAATGCAGGCACTCCCAAAATGAGTGGCGGGACGCTTTCGATTTCCGGCACGGCCAATGTCAGCGGCGCTCTCGATGCCGGAGGCGGGTCGACGATCACCGTGCAGTCGGGCGGCAATTTAAATTTCACCGCCAACGTGCTCATCGGAAATGTCACCGTCGGCGGGACTTCTACGTTCAACAATAACGGCACGCTGACAAAGACCGTGGGCAACGGAGTGGGCAACGGCGGATTCACCAGTTCGGTCACGTCGAGCACCACCGGAACGATCAATGCCAATATCGGCGCCCTGCATTTCGATGGCGGCCTGACTCAATCCGGCGCGCCCGCCCTCATCAATTTGCAAGCCACCGTCGCCGGCAATGTGACGATCAACGCCGGAAGTATTACCGGCCCGGGCAGCGTCACCGGAAATTTAATCAATAACGGCGGAACGTTGAATCCCGGCGGAGTGGGTCTGGCGGGCTTTTTGACGGTCACGGGCAATTACACGCATGGAAGCGGCGCGACGCTAGCCATCGAGATTTCCGGCAGCGGGTGCACTCAAACCGATGTACTTCAGATTACCGGTTCGGCAACTCTGAACGGTGGAACGATTACTGCGACTGGAATTAATGGTTGCATTCCTGCCCTGATTCAGACATTCGTTCCAGTGACATACGGCTCTCATCTCGGGACGGATTTCTCCGTGAAAAATCTCACGGTCAACGGCGTCACACTGACGGAGACTTTGAACGCAACCAACCTGACACTGGCGGCTCCCGCTACCTCAATTACATTTACCGACGCCACGAACGACCATCAGTGGACGACTCCGGGCAACTGGAACCCCGCCGGACCTCCAGGCCCCTCCGATACGGTGGGGATCACTTCGGGCAAGACGGCGATGATTTCGACAGCTGTAACAATCACCGGACTGAACTACGCCTCGGGCGGAGCCATTGCGATTACGGGGGGATCACTCACGTTCTCTGCAAGTTCCACGGCGTTCGACCTCACGGTCAGCGGAGGGACTTTAAATGCGAATGGCAATTTGGCCGTTGGCGACGCCTTGAACTTCAGCTCCGGCACAATTACGAGTACGGGTTCCACCAATTTGACCGTTTCCAACCTGTTTACCTGGTCGGGCGGAACTCTGGGCGGAGCCGGTACGCTGAACGCCAACGGCGGCATTAGTTTCCCGGCCCCAACGACCAACAAGGTCCTGGACACGCGCTCGCTCGTGAACAACGCTTCGACCACATTTACAGGAGCCCCCGGCAACCTCTACGTCCAGAACGGCGCGACCATTACCAACTCGACGACCGGCACATGGGATTTCCAGAACGACTCCAGCGTGACCTTAAACGGCGGCGCTGCAACATTCAACAACGCCGGACTATTGAAGAAGTCGGCAGGGACTGGCACTTCAACCATCTCCACTGCGTTTAACAACACCGGAACCGCACAGTCGAATGTCAACGGCGACACTCTCAGCTTTGCCGGCGGCAGCACTTGCGCAGGCGCGTGCAGTGGATCGTTCTCCGCGCTTTCCGGCGCCACTCTGATGTTTAACGGCGGGAACTTTTCGCTCAGCGGACCGTTCACGGGCGCAGGCACTGTGAACTTCCAAAGCGGCACCGTGGGCCTCACCGGAAACTACAACATCACCGGAAGCACAATCGCATCCGGTGGAACGGCGAACTTCACCGGCGGCACGGTTACGACAGCAGGGGCGGTGACGGTTTCCGGCGGCACGTTGAATTTCTCAACCGGCAATCCGGTGTCTGCCACCACGATTGGATTCTCGAATGGTACGCTTGACGGTACGGACACAGTCACCGCCAGCGGATTGTTTACCTGGTCGGGCGGATCTCTGGGCGGAGCCGGTACGCTGAACGCCAACGGCGGCATTAGTTTCCCGGCCCCAACGACCAACAAGGTCCTGGACACGCGCTCGCTCGTGAACAACGCTTCGACCACATTTACAGGAACCCCCGGCAACCTCTACGTCCAGAACGGCGCGACCATTACCAACTCGACGACCGGCACATGGGATTTCCAGAACGACTCCAGCGTGACCTTAAACGGCGGCGCTGCAACATTCAACAACGCCGGACTATTGAAGAAGTCGGCAGGGACTGGCACTTCAACCATCTCCACTGCGTTTAACAACACCGGAACCGCACAGTCGAATGTCAACGGCGACACTCTCAGCTTTGCCGGCGGCAGCACTTGCGCAGGCGCGTGCAGTGGATCGTTCTCCGCGCTTTCCGGCGCCACTCTGATGTTTAACGGCGGGAACTTTTCGCTCAGCGGACCGTTCACGGGCGCAGGCACTGTGAACTTCCAGAACGGCACCGTGGGCCTCACCGGAAACTACAACATCACCGGAAGCACAATCGCACCCGGTGGAACGGCGAACTTCACCGGCGGCACGGTTACGACAGCAGGGGCGGTGACGGTTTCCGGCGGCACGTTGAATTTCTCGACCGGCAAACCGGTTCCCGCAGCCACCATTTCGCTGAGCAACGGAACTCTTACGGGGGGCGATCCAGTCACCGCCAGCGGATTATTTATCTGGTCCGGCGGCACGCTGAGCGGGGCAAGTACGCTGAACGCCAACGGCGGCATTAGTTTCCCAACCGCGACGGCCAATAAGTCGCTCGACACGCGAACGCTCGTGAACAACGCCGCGGCCACATTTACAGGGACCGCCGGCAACTTTTACGTCCAGAACGGCGCGATCATCAACAACTCGGCCACGGGCACATGGGATTTCCAGAATGACACTCAACTTTCGCAGAATGGCGGGGCCAACGGGACACTCACAAACTCCGGGACGCTGAAAAAATCAGCGGGAATCGCGTCCGCGATCTCCTTCCCGTTCACCAGCACAGGGTCGGTGCTGGCAAATGCGGGAACTCTCAATTTTACATCCACTTTTTCGCAGACCGCGGGCAACACAACGCTAAACGGCGGCAATCTGGGCGGCGCCATCACATTCAACTTTGGCGGCGGCACGCTGTATGGCGTCAACACCATCACCGGCAATGTGAACAACACCGGGGCGACGGTCAAGCCGGGCCTTTCTCCGGGAACGCTGACGATTAACGGGAATTACACGCAAGGAGCAGGCGGCACGCTGAATATCGAAATCGCCCAAATGACTGCCGGAAATTTCGATGTCCTCACGGTTTCAGGTTCGGCGGCCCTCGCTGGAACTTTGACCGCGACCAGCATCGGTGGATTTATACCCCCTGCTGCCAGCAGTTACCAGGTCCTGAATTACGGCTCGGTATCCGGCAATTTCACGACCAGCAATCTGACTCTGGGCGGCGTCACGCTCTCGAAGAAATTCAATGCTACCAACATGGTTCTGGCCGCTCCCGGAGCTCCGGCGGAAATCTCGCCGACATCCGGATCGGGACAGAGCACTCCAATCAATGCGGCTTTTGCTTCCACGCTCCAGGCCACTGTTTACGACATGGGAGGGGTGCCAGTTCCAGGAGTGACCGTAACGTTTACCGCTCCAGCTCAAACCGGCGCGAGCGTCACATTTGCTGGAGGAAATAATACGGCGGTGACCGACGCCAATGGCGTGGCCACTTCCGCGGCGATTACGGCCAATAGTCATGCCGGTTCATACATCGTGGCTGCCTCGGCGAACGGCGGAGGCCTCGGCCCAGCGAACTTCAACCTGACAAACAGCGCCGGCTCTGCAACGACTGTGCTCGTGGAAACAAAGCCCGATGGCACCGGCACCTTGGTCCCGGGACAGAGCATAGGGGCGGGCGCTTCCGTGACGGGCTACGCCATCAGTCGTGACTCTTCCGGAAATTTCATCGCAAACGTGGCGGCAACGTGGTCACTCGCGAGCCCAACCGGTGGAGTCATTGGCAGCGACCTTGTGCCGGCCGGAAATAACTTGAGCGCAACGTTCACAGGGCATCAGCCCGGCACCGCGGCAATTCATGCCCTCGTTGCCGGACTTGCCTCTATGGATTCCGGCACGCTCACAGTAACCGTTGGCGCCGCAGCAACGGTCAAAGTGGAAACGAAAGCGGACGGTTCCGGCACGGTGGTTCCGGCACAGAATATCGCCTCGGGCAGCTCGGTGACGGGCTTTGCCATCAGCCGTGACGCGGTCGGAAACTTCATCGGAAACGTGGCGGCAATTTGGTCGCTCACAAACTCTACCGGAGGAGTTGCGGGCAGCGATCTGGTTCCCTCTGGAGACAACAAGAGTGCAACCTTTACTGGACATCTGCTCGGCACGGCTGCAATGCATGCCATGGTCACCGGACTGACTTCGTTCGATTCGGGAACGCTCACTGTAACTGCGGGGACGGCGACGGTCGTGAAGGTTGAGACGAAACCGGACGGCACAGGAGCCATCGTTCCGGCGCAGAACCTGCCCGTCGGCGGGGCGGTAACCGGTTATTCGATCAGCCGCGATGCTTCTGGAAACTTTGCCGGGAACGTGGCGGCAACGTGGTCACTCGCGAACATCGCTGGACAAGTGGCGAGCGGCGATCTGGTTCCCTCTGGAGACAACAAGAGTGCGATCTTCACCGGGCATCTGCTTGGCTCGGCGACCATGCATGCTTTGGTGGGCGGCCTGACTTCAACCGATTCGGGAACAATAACCGTCCTGGCCGGAGCGCCAACCGCCGTGAAGGTTGAGACGAAAGCGGACGGCACAGGCGTCGTGGTTACGGCCCAGAGCGTAGTGTCGGGCGGCACGGTCACGGGGTTCGCGATCAGCCGTGATGTGGCCGGAAATTTCATCGGAAACGTGGCGGCAACTTGGTCGCTCACAAACTCGACCGGCGGAGTTGCGGGTAGCGATTTGGCGCCCGCGGGTGACAATAAGAGTGCAACCTTCACCGGGCATCTGGTCGGCACGGCTGCAATGCATGCCTTCGTCACCGGACTGACTTCCACCGATTCGGGAACACTGACGGTTGTAGCCGCAACGGCAACAACGGTGAGGGTCGAGACCAAGGCGGATGGCACCGGCACTCCAGTTCCGGCCCAGAACGTGGCTGTCGGCTCAACCGTGACCGGTTTCGCTGTCAGCCGCGACGCTTCTGGAAACTTTGCCGGGAACATTGCTGCGACATGGTCGCTCGCAAACCTCACGGGACAAGTGGTGAGCGGGGATCTGGTTCCGGCCGGTGATAACAAGAGCGCCGTCTTTACCGGGCACTTGCTGGGGTCAGCGACAATGCATACCGTGGTGGCCGGATTGGCTTCGACCGATTCGGGCACGTTGACAGTGATTGCGGGCGTGCCAACCACGATCAGAGTGGAAACCAAGGCGGACGGCACAGGGACTGTGGTTCCGGCGCAAAACGTGGTAGCCGGCAGCACTGTAACCGGTTTCGCGATCAGCCGGGACGCCGGAGGCAACTTCCTCGGGAACGTCGCGGCGACATGGTCGCTCGCAAACGTGACGGGCGGTGTCGTCGGTGGAGACTTGGCGCCCGCAGGGGACAACAAGAGCGCAACGTTCACGGGGCATTTGCTTGGCTCGGCAACGTTGCATGTAATTTCCGGTACGCTCACACCGACGGATTCGGGAACACTCACGGTCGTGGCCGGAGCAGCAGCAACCGTCAAGGTTGAGACCAAGGCCGATGGCACGGGCACCGTGGTCGCGGCGCAGAATGTAGCATCGGGCAGCACGGTGATTGGCTTCGCGATCAGCCGCGACACTCTCGGGAACTTCATTGGAAACGTGGCTGCGACGTGGTCGCTGACCAATCCGACGGGCGGAGTAGTCAGCGGCGATCTCGTGGCTGCCGGAGATAGCAAGAGCGCGACATTTACCGGACATTTGCTCGGCACAGCGGCGATACATGCCGTGGTCGCCGGGTCTATATCTACAGATTCGGGAACCTTGACCGTTGTAGCCGGCGTGGCGACAGCGGTGAAGGTTGAAACGAAGGCCGATGGCACGGGCACCGCGGTTCCGGCCCAGAACGTATTGTCCGGCGCCTCGGTAACAGTTTTTGCGATCAGCCGCGACACGCTCGGGAACTTCGTAGGGAATGTGGCGGCGACGTGGTCGCTGACAAGCCCGACCGGCGGGGTTGTCAGCGGGGACCTTGTTCCCTCAGGAGACAACAAGAGCGCGACGCTCACGGGGCACTTGATCGGGTCGGCGGCAATTCACGCGGTAGTGAGTGGACTGGCTTCGATGGATTCAGGCAAGCTCACCGTTCAGGCGAGTGCAGGGGTATCCGTGAAGGTGGAGACGAAGGCGGATGGCAGCGGTACGTTGGTTCCTGTGCAAAATGTGGTGTCCGGCACTTCTGTGACCGGGTACGCCATTAGCCGAGACATCGATGGCAACTTCATGGCAAACGTGGCGGCCGCGTGGTCGCTCACGAACCCAACCGGCGGAGTCGTCAGTGGCGACATCGTGGCATCGGGTGACATGAAGAGCGCTGTCTTCGCGGGCAATCTCCTCGGCACCGCGGCCATGCATGCGGTCGTAGCCGGATTAACCTCGACCGATTCCGGGACGCTGACTGTTACGGCCGGTGCGCCAGCCAGCATCGCGGTACTCGCTGGAAACAACCAAACCGCAGTGGTCAGCACCGCGTTTACCACGGCTCTGAAAGCAATCGTGAAGGACGCCAAAGGCAACGTTTCAAGCGGTGTGATGGTTACATTCACGGCTCCCGCAAACGGAGCAAGCGGTTCATTTGCGGGAGGCGTATCGACCGCTACAACCGATGCAACCGGAACGGCAACAGCTCCCACATTCACCGCAAATGCCACGGGCGGCAGCTTCAACGTTATTGCGAACGTGACTCTACCGTTGGCGACGCCTGCAACATTTTCGCTTACCAACTTCAGCCTCACCTTGGCCTTGGCTACGCAAGGCACTGTCCAGATCACGGGAGGAACTCCGGCAAACATCCAGTTGAATCTGACGGTCACGCCTGCCGGAACTCCGTTGCCGACTGCGGTGAACTACGCCTGCACCGTGCCGTCTTCACTGACCAATACAACCTGCGCGATGATTCCATCGAGCACAGCGGCGGGCCAAACATCCGGGCAGACTACCCTCATGATTACAACTGCGGCCGGCACCGCTTCCGCCCCACCTCGGCAGACTCCCCAGGCGCCTTATTTGCCGTGGACGATCGTCACAACGCTGGCAGCGTTGATGGCGACGTACTTCGCGGGGCGGAAGAATCTACTCCCCTGGCGAGTGCGTCCCGCATATCTGACGATTGCCTTGCTGGTGATTGCTGCGGGAGCGGCGGTTGGATGCACATCATCGGGAGCTGGGCTGGGAACTCCAAAGGGACCGTCCACGATCACTGTGACGGCCACTTCGGGCAGCGCAGTGGTTCAGACCCAGGTCAACATCAACGTGAATTAGCCGAGACCGTTCGATGTCGAAAAGACTTTAGGAAAATTGGGTTTTTAAAAGGCCGATTTCGAACGGGATTTGGGAAATGCTGGACGATCGCATGTCCGGCGAGACAGGCGGATTTTCAATTCCTGAATATTTTGTGGCGGGCAAGCCTGTAAGCCGGATTCTGTTCAGCTCCTGAACGTCGCCGTTCGGGCGCTGTAGCGATCATTCCTCTAGGTCCAGGTTCGCACCTGGACTCCAGCAGCCTACCCGAGGGTCCTGACGAGCCGGGCAGCTCTCCCCTCCTATTTGGCCTTGCACCACGCGGGGTTTGCCGTGCCTCTGGTGTTGCCACCAGAGCGGTGGGCTCTTACCCCACCGTTTCACCCTTACCGATCCTGTCGTCTTCCGCAATCCGCTCGCGCGGGCTGCTTTCAGACCCGCTGAAGGTTTTCCTTCAGCCGGCCACCGAGGCGCATCAAACCGGCGGTTTATTTTCTGTGGCACTGTCCGTAGCCGGAAACCTTGCCTCGCTTTCGCGCGCTGCACAAAGAGTCGGCCCCCTGGCGTTACCAGGCGCGTTGCCCTTTAGTCCCAGACGTTTCCGCCGAAGACTACGGTGTCCGGACTTTCCTCCCGGCCATCCTTCTTGCGAAAGCTGGCCCAGCGATCGCCCGACTTGCCCGCCACATTCAAGTATAGCGTGCAAATACAGTTTATGCGAGGAACGTTGGAGTGACACGGTGACTCAGCTCGGTCACAGATCTAGTCGCTCGGACTTCGGCGTGCGGTTTTTCTACTTTTGGCAGATCACTTGGGGCTGAACAGTTTTCGTTAGACTGTCGAGTAGGAAGCGGCAATTTATCTGGCAGTTTTCAGCGATCAAAAAACCACAGGTCGAATCCCGTGCCGCCTTCGGCCGACGACGGTTTTGCCCAAGTCAGCCGGAAACCTAGCGGGCGCTTGGGCAAAACCGTTGCCGGAAACGATATATCCCCTTTAATTTCCTGTGTTTGCCGATGCACTCAAGGGCTTGGCTGTATAGACAGTGACTTCAACGCGACGGCTTTCTTCGCGTGCTTTCCTGCCCTTGCCGTTGTCGATCAGTTTCTGTTCGCCTAAGCCTACCATGTGGATGCGATAAACGGGGATATTATGAGTGCCAACGAGGTAGGAAATCACCTGGTTGGCGCGGTCACGGCTCAACTGGTCGTTGTATGTGGCGCTGCCGGTCTGGTCGGTATAGCCCTCGACGGTAATGAAATAACGCTGCAACGATCCGGTCTGCGTGGCGAGTTCGTCCAGTTTGGCCTTTTCATCTTTCGTCAGGGTGCTCTTGCTGATGCCGAAGTGCACGGTGACAGGCTGATCGACTGGCTTGTAGTCGTCAATATTGGCGACGACCGTTCGCAGATCGTTCAAGTCCTTCGAGTTCTGGTTGGCCTTGGACATCGCGCCTTTCGATGTGTTGTCGGCGGTCTTCGCAATTTCGTCGGTGGCGGACAGTTTTCGTTCGTCTTCGTCAATCGTCTGGTTCGTCTTGTTGATATCGGAGACCTGCGAGGTATCGCGCTTCTGGGAATCCTTATCCACCTGATCGACTTTTTGATCGATCGGTTCCACTTGTTTACGGACATAACCCTTGGTCGCGCAACCTCCGATAAATAAGGTGCTTACTGTCAAAGCAATCGCTGCGGATAAACTGGCCTTGCTCATTTTGCGTTCTCCCCCATGTTCAGTCCCGGGCCATTTTGCAAAAGCCCAGTCGACTTCAAATCCGGAATCCCACGGTGTGATAGGCACGCGATCGCCCACTTCGGGAATGGCAGGGGTCATGTAGATAACTTCTTTTTTATCATCCACTTATCGTAGTTTTCAAATAACGCCAAGTCTGGTCTGCGGCACATGAAATTGCGTAATCTTTACACGATAGTATCCATATGAACACAAAATGAACACAGGCCGGGGGGCGCATTCTGGACCGCATTTCCCATTTCTCCTGGTATTTCTCTTAATAGAGGGTTTCTTGCGCTGGCATTTTACGGGAACTTGATTTTTTCCCTGAAGGATCGAGTGCGTCGGCAGCTTTGTTTGGAATCGTCTTCGCTTTGGCTTTACCTTTCGCTTTTTCTGTTTGATTCTTTCGCCCTTCCGT
This sequence comes from Terriglobia bacterium, assembly GCA_963788335.1. GTDB lineage: Bacteria > Acidobacteriota > Terriglobia > Acidiferrales > UBA7541 > Palsa-360. The sequence goes on along the minus strand of CAWBGM010000018.1, from coordinate 44,530 downwards.
CGTCAATTTCCCTGCAAGCAATGCTTCGAATTCGTCTTCGTTGAGAGTTGTCACACCCAGGGACTTCGCTTTGTCATATTTCGAACCAGGGTCGGCGCCGACAACTACGTAATCGGTGGCTTTGCTGACCGAACCGGCGGCCTTGCCCCCGTGGCGCGCGACTTCCGCGGCCGCCTCATCGCGCGATCGGCGGGCCAGCGCGCCTGTAAAGACGAATGACATTCCCGCGAAGCGCGTATCTTCCGGCACCTGGCGCTTCTCGGTCATCTTCAGGCCCTCGTCCTGAAGACGCCCGAGAAGTTTCTCATTGGCGGCTTCGGAGAAGAAATCGGCGATGCTTTGGGCGACTTTAGGTCCGACCTCGGCGACTTCAACCAGTTCATCTACGGAGGCTTCGGCAAGTTTCGGCAACGACGCAAAATGATCGGCGAGCAATTGTCCGGTACGTTCGCCAACAAAGCGGATGCCGAGAGCGTAGATCAGGCGGGCGAGGCTGTTGTTCCTGCTGGCTTTTATTTCGTCGAGCAGATTCTGAGCGGATTTTTCCGCCATGCGTTCTAATCCAGCCACGTCCTCCGGTTTCAATTCGTAGAGATCGGCGAAATCCTTTACCAGGCCTTTATCTACGAGCTGATCGACAATTTTTTCGCCCAGGCCGTCAATATTCATGGCGTGGCGGCCGGCGAAATGCAACAACGATTCTTTTCGCTTGGCCGGACAGCTCGCATTCACGCAGCGATAGGCGACTTCTTCCGGGTCTTTGTGAATGCGGCTATGACATTCGGGACATCTTTCGGGAATAACGATTTCGCGGCGCGGCTTCCCTTCCTTCACGACTTTGACCACATGAGGAATAACTTCTCCCGCGCGCTCAACCACAACGGTGTCGCCGATTTGCAAGCCCAGTCTGGCGATTTCGTCCATATTGTGCAGTGTGGACCGGCTGACCATCACCCCACCCACTTCCACAGGCTCGAGAACGGCGACGGGTGTGAGCGTGCCGGTGCGCCCAACTTGAAAAATTACATCGTTCACGACCGTCGTTTCCTGGCGCGCCGGATATTTATAAGCGACGGCCCAGCGGGGAGCTTTTGAGGTGAATCCCAATTCCTGCTGCAGCGAGATTTCATCGACTTTGATGACGATGCCGTCGATTTCATACGGCAGGTTTTCGCGCTTGCCATCCCAGGAATCGATAAACTTTTTTACCTGGCCGAGGGAATGCCAGACGCGCCAGGAGGACGAAACTTTGAAGCGAAGCTTGCTTAATGCTTCGAGAGCTTCCGAGTGGCGGCGCATCGGCTCGCGTCCTCCGGCAAGCAGGTAATACGCATAGAAATCGAGCCGCCGCGCACGGGTGATTTCCGGATCGAGCACGCGAACCGAACCCGCCGCGACATTGCGAGGATTCATATAGCGCTTGCCGCCTTCCTGTGCCTGCTTCTCGTTCAAGGCTTCGAAAGCGCGCAGCGGCATGACGATCTCGCCGCGCACTTCAAAATTCGCGGGCAGGTGAAGTTTTTTAAGCTCCGCCGGATCGACGCTCAGCGGGATCGAGCGGATCGTGCGGACGTTTGCGGTAACTTCTTCGCCGGTAACCCCGTCTCCCCTTGTGACTCCGCGAGCCAGCACTCCGCCTTCATAGACCAGAGAAATACTGAGGCCGTCGAATTTATGTTCGGTGACATAGTCGATGCGATCTCGCCCTAAGAGTTCCCTCGCGCGCCGGTCGAATTCCCCTAGCTCCTCCAACGAGTACGTGTTGTCGAGGCTCATCATGGCGGGCGAATGCTGGCGAGTCTCGAATCCCTTGCGGGGCGCGCCGCCGACGCGCTGTGTGGGTGAATCAGGCGAGAGAAATTCGGGATGCGCGGACTCGAGTTTCTGAAGGTCCGCCATCCTCCGGTCGAATTTAAGGTCGGAAATTTCCGGCTCGTCGAGCACGTAGTAGAGATACTCGTGGCGCCGCAACTCTTCCCGCAGCTTTTCAATCTGTGCGGCAATCGAACTTTTTTTCGCCATGCGTCCTCGAAGCACCCAATAGGCTGGAGGATTAGTATACAATGTGCGCACCAGCCTCGAAACTGGGAGTGCGGTTTCCGCCCAAGCCATGTATGTTGTCTCTTTGATTTGACTGGAGTGCAAGGCGTGTCTCCAAAATCCCGTGACGCATTGCTGATTGTGAATCCGACTGCAGGCGGCGGCAAGCGTGTGCCCCAGTTGGACGAAGCGCGACAAATCTTCCGCCGAGCCGGAATCGAAACCGAACTCCAAAACACGTCCGGCCCCGGCGATGCTACGGCGATTGCCCGGAAGGCCGTAGAAAAATCGCGTGACCTTGTAATCGTCGTTGGCGGCGATGGCACAGTGAATGAAGCGGTGAATGGCCTGGCGTGCAGTCAGGTGCCCATGGCCGTGCTGCCTTCGGGAACGGCCAATGTTCTTGCGAAAGAACTTTCCCTTCCCTGGAATCTGCCGCGCGCCGCCGAGCGAATCGCGCGCGCGCCTTACCGGCGCATTGCGCTGGGCCTTGCCATCCCGGAAAAATCCAGCGGCGAACCGCGTTATTTTCTGAGTCTCGCAGGCGCGGGCGCCGACGGCGCGCTGGTTTCCGCCGTCCGTCCTGAAATTAAATTGAAGGCAGGCATCCTCGCGTACTGGCAGGAAGGATTCCGCCAGCTTTCGCGCTACGATTTTCCGATGTTCAACACATTAATGGCCGACACCGGCAACGGCGGCTCGATCGACGCGTCACTTGTGATTGTGGGCCGCACAAAAAATTACGGCGGACCATTTAAAATCACCACCGAAGCGGATCTTCTCAGCAGCGAATTTGAGCTGGCCTTTGTGACTACGCGCAGCGCATGGCGTTATATAGCCTATCTTCCGCTGATCTGGGCGGGCAAATTGCGCGGGGCAAAGCACGTTCGATTCTTCAAATCGAATTCACTGCAGTGCGCATCCAATAGCGATTCTCAAGTCTTGATCCAGGTGGATGGCGAACCCGCGGGTCGGCTTCCAGCTGAATTTCGTATCGTGCCGGACGCTCTCACCCTCGCCATACCCGATCCGTTGTAGGATTCGTCCCGGCGCTTGAACGCGAGCGCCCGCTGTTTCCCACTCGATGAGGTTCATCACGGTTCCATGGAACCTGTAACGCACGCGCTCACCTCGATAGCGCTCGGACGCGCCGGCTTCAACAAAATGGCGCGCGTGGCGACGCCGATGCTTCTCGTTTCCGGACTTGCCGCCGATGTGGATTGGGTCACGCATCTTGGCGGCGCAGCGACGTTCTTGCATGGACATCGCACAGGCACGCACTCGCTGGCCGGTACGGCCGCCATGATTGCCGGCGTGGCAATCGCCTTCTGGATCGCCGGAAGAAAAAATCCGAAAATGTCCGTGGGGATCCTTCCCGCACTGTTGATTTGTACAATGGGAGCGGGAGCGCATTTGCTTCTCGACCTCCTGAATGGCTACGGCGTGAAACTGTTGTGGCCGTTGCGTAACACTTGGTACGCATGGGATATCGCCGATTCAGTGGACGGATGGATTATTTTTTTTCTATTGTGCGGGTTGCTGCTGCCCGAACTGTTCGGGCTCGTCCATGAGGAGATCGGATCGAGGAGGAAACGAAGAGGCGGCCAGCGAGGTGCGGTCGCGGGGCTGATTCTCGTTCTGCTGTTTATCGCAGTGCGCGCGTTCGCGCACCAGCGTGCCGTCGCAATGCTGGATGCACGTGAATATCGCGGCCAAGCTCCGTTGGCTGTGGCGGCGTTTCCGCTCCCGTTGAATCCGCTCGTCTGGGCGGGCGTCGCGGAAACGGACAACGCGATCGTGAATGTCGAAGTGCCGCTGGGCCCTGGCCTCCCGTTTGATCCGGATCTCGCCGATGTGCACTTCAAACCGAATTCATCGCCGGCGTTGACCAACGCCGTCAACAGCGCCATTGGAATTGAGTTTTTGGATTATGCCCGATTCCCACTTGCCAGTGTACGGCCCGAGGGGGACGGTTATGTTGTGAGGATTCGCGACATGCGTTTCGCTTCTGAACTGGCTGGTCGGCGGGGGATCGTCGCCGTCGTTCATTTGAATGCTCAGAGCCTGGTGATCAATGAGCACTTTGAATTTGATGGCGGTGCCAATGATTGATTTTAGTGGGATGGGCTTCCGCTTGTCCGATTTTGAATTTTGGGGCGCAACCACGGAAGTCAAAGGAAGACAGGCTGAAGCCAGTGCTACTGGAGCTTTGGCCGAAACGCTATGCGGGTGGCCAAATAGAGGCATAGCACAGCGCCGAGTGTGATTCCGGCGACTTCAAGCTTGTGTGTGAGAAGAAATTGGCTGGCGCGATCTCCGTACTTCACTGCCAGAATGCCTTCCCCGAAGAATCGAAATCCACGAGCGACGAGCAATCCCAGAACAAATGTTTGTACCGGCATTTCCAGCGCCCCTGCGGCGATGACAAAAATCTTGAATGGTGTCGGCGGCGGCAGAAGGGCGGTCACCAGGATGCTGACGAAACCATTCCGGTTGATCCACGCATGGATGTGTTGCGCGCGCGGGCCCGCATGCTTGTGAAACATGGCTTCCCCGCCCTTGCGCGCTAGGTAGTAGAGGAACAGACATCCCGCGACGGAACCCAGCGTCGCCATCACCGCGTAATACGGCATCCGCGCCGGGTAGCGAATGGAGAGGTTTATCAAAAGCAGATCGTTGATGACCGGGAATGTGAGGACAGAGGAATCCAGGAAGGCGATCAGAAAAAGGCCCAGGCCGCCAGCGGAAGCAACGATGGCCGTGAGCCAGCCGGGCAGATGAAATTTTGGCGCCTGCAAGTCGATGAGTGACATTTGGAGACGAGAGATTGTATCAGAGGGTAGCGGCTCATTTTGGCGAATCGCAGAATGGGCGCTTGGCAAGGTTTCAGTAGCACAGGCTTCAGCCTATGGATCTTCACATTTTTGAAGCCGGCAAAATTCAAACCCCACAGGCAGAAGCCAATGCTACTGGAGGCCCATCGACGATTTTTAACCAAAACGCTGGGGCCTTGGCCACGTCGGATGAGAACTTAGGCGCTAAGTGCCGGAGCAACCGCTTGAACCTCACTCGCTATTCGTCGTATGCTGCGGGGAAGGAATAATTTCGAAGGAGAAGCCCTGTATGAAACGACTTTTTTGTTTGGCGCTGGTCTGTATGTTTGCACCCATTGCCGCGATGGCTCAGGACGCGACGGCCAATCCACTGTCGGCCACTTTGCGCCGCGTTTTCGACCGGCAGGCGAAGAATTTGATCGCCACAGCAGAAGAAATGCCCGTCGACAAGTACAAATACAGCCCAACGCCCGAGCAGATGTCATTTGGGAAGTCGATCGCTCACGTCGCGGAAGTGAACAACATGGCTTGCTCGCAATTTTCAGATGCGCCGGCACCTTCCGGCGCGAAACTTACCGAGACAGACTCCAAGGAAAAACTCGTTGAAGGGCTGAAAGCCTCAATGGATTACTGCGCCAACGCGTATTCATCGCTGACCGACTCAAAACTGTCCGAAATGGTCACGTTCTTCGGGAGGAAGGCGACTCGCCTTGCCGTCGTACTGGAGGTTTCCAACGATCTGATCGATCACTATTCCGCGCTCGCGGTTTATCTGCGGTTGAATGGAATGCTGCCTCCCTCCGCGCAGAAAAAATAAGGGGCACGAGTTAATCCACCCGAGCTGCCTTCGCAACGCCTGCGCGGGATGAGGGGAAGGTCAAAACGGGGTCGATACAAAGACCCGCTGACTGTTTCCTGAAACGTAATACCACTCCATACAATGGTTTGACCGCCTTCGAGCCGCATGTTATAAAAGTGAGCTTTGTGCCGCGCCGGATGCGGGTATTGGGTGTGTTCGGTTCTTGAACGCGCCGGGGCGGAGTCGGTTCGAAGGAACAATAAGGGACACATCTGTGAGGGACACATTTGTCCCCTGATGAGGACGTAGCCTGTACGAATTCCGGTCAGCCACTCAAACAGTGCCCCGATCCAAAGATTGGAACGTGGATTGGAAGGGGGCGAAATGGTGCGCCGACGACGATTTCTGAACAGAGACGGTAAACAAGCCTGAATATTTCCGATGGAGGATTTCTGATGCGCAACTGGCTCACGGGCATTCGCTCGATTCGAAGCCGAGTTTCAAAATTGAGTTTCTCAGCCGCCGTGTTGACGCTCTTGAGCGCCACGGCCGCCATGGCTCAGGAAAACGCCGGTGGCGAAGCAAGCCTCAAGCTTCCCGACCTTTCTTCGGTCACTTTCCTTGGAGTTGACGGGCACAAATTGTTGACGATCGGCATTGTGTTTTGCATATTGGGCCTGATTTTCGGCCTGACGATCTATAGCCGCCTTAAGAATTTGCCCGTGCACCGCTCGATGCGTGAAGTTTCCGAACTGATTTACGAAACGTGCAAGACTTATTTATTCACACAGGGCCGGTTCCTGATGTTTCTGTGGGTCTTTATCGCCGTCGTGATCGTGTTGTACTTCGGCGTGCTGTCGCCTGTGCCGGACAAGCCGATCAGCACCACCCTCCCGATTATTCTCCTGTTTAGCTTGATCGGCATCGCGGGCAGTTACGGCGTCGCTTGGTTCGGCATCCGCGTCAATACGTTTGCAAATTCCCGCACGGCGTTTGCGGGGTTGCGCGGCAAACCATTTCCGATCTATCAGATTCCGCTCGAAGCCGGAATGAGCATTGGCATGATGCTGATCAGCGTGGAATTGCTGATGATGCTCATCATTCTGTTGTTTATTCCGGGCGACTATGCGGGTCCGTGTTTTATCGGCTTCGCTATCGGCGAATCGCTCGGCGCGGCCGCGCTGCGTATCGCGGGCGGAATTTTTACCAAAATTGCCGACATCGGCTCCGATCTGATGAAGATCGTGTTCAAGATCAAGGAAGACGACGCGCGCAATCCCGGCGTCATCGCCGATTGCACGGGCGATAATGCGGGTGACTCGGTGGGACCAAGCGCCGACGGGTTTGAAACCTATGGCGTCACCGGCGTGGCGCTGATCACGTTTATTTTGTTGGGCGTCAAGGATCCGAAAGTCCAGGTACAGTTGCTCGTGTGGATTTTCGTGATGCGCCTCGCCATGCTGGTCGCGAGCGCCGCGGCTTATTTCCTCAATGGCGCCGTAGCCAAGGCGAAGTACGGGAATGCAGACAAGATGAATTTCGAGGCGCCGCTCACTTCCCTCGTTTGGCTCACATCGATCATATCCATCCTGATGACGTATGCGATTTCAGCAATCGTCATTCCCATACTGGGCGATGACAGCACGCAATGGTGGAAGCTGGCTTCGATCATTTCGTGCGGTACCCTGGCAGGCGCTGTGATCCCGGAGCTGGTAAAAGCGTTCACATCCACCGAATCGCGGCACGTCAAGGAAGTCGTCATATCGGCGGAAGAGGGTGGCGCTTCCCTCGGCATCCTTTCCGGGTTCGTTTCCGGAAACTTCTCGGCATATTATCTGGGAATGGCAATGGTATTCCTGATGTCCATCAGTTATCTATTTGCCCGCATGGGACTGGGATCGCTGATGATTGCGGCTCCTGTATTCGCGTTCGGGCTTGTCGCTTTCGGATTCCTGGGCATGGGGCCGGTGACGATCGCGGTCGATTCCTACGGACCGGTTACAGACAACGCGCAGTCTGTCTATGAACTTTCACTGATCGAGACGATTCCAAACATCAAGGAAGAACTGAAGAGGGATTTCAGCTTTGACGCGAATTTCGAGCGCGCCAAAGATCTCCTCGAAGAAAACGACGGGGCCGGCAACACGTTCAAGGCGACGGCAAAACCCGTGCTGATCGGAACGGCGGTCGTTGGCGCGACGACAATGATTTTCTCGATCATTATGGCGCTCACCAACGGCCTTACGGAGAACGTCGAGAAGCTTTCCCTGCTCCACGCGCCATTCATGCTCGGCCTCATCACCGGCGGCGCGATGATTTACTGGTTTACCGGGGCTTCGACGCAGGCCGTGACCACCGGCGCATATCGCGCGGTCGAATTCATCAAGGCCAACATCAAGCTGGAAGGCGTCGAGAAGGCGTCGGTCGAGGACAGCAAGAAAGTCGTCGAGATTTGCACGAAGTACGCGCAGAAGGGCATGTTGAACATCTTCATTGCCGTGTTCTTCGCCACCCTCGCGTTCTCCTTCCTCGAACCATTCTTCTTCATCGGCTATCTCATCTCCATCGCGATCTTCGGTTTGTACCAGGCAATCTTCATGGCCAATGCCGGCGGCGCCTGGGACAATGCCAAGAAAATCGTGGAAGTGGAAATGAAGCAAAAAGGCACGCCGCTGCACGATGCCTGCGTCATCGGCGATACGGTCGGCGATCCGTTCAAGGACACTTCATCGGTGGCGCTGAATCCTGTCATCAAGTTCACCACGTTGTTTGGCTTGCTGGCCGTCGAGCTTGCCGTAAAACTGACTGCGGAAGCAGGAAGCAATCTGGTGCACGGGCTATCACTCGCGTTCTTTGCCGTGTCGTTTGTTTTCGTGTACCGGTCGTTTTACTCGATGCGCATCCGGCAGCGGAATTAGCAAACAGTTCGCCTCCGCAAGAGCGGGAAACGGGGCGGGCCGAAAGGCTCGTCCCGTTTTCATTTTTATCGAGTTCCCTAAAATAAATCCAAGGGGGGTGCGGCACCCAATTCCTAATGCGCTCCGAAAAGGACAATCCTTCATCCGACTTAAATTGACATCGGTCTGCGAACTCTGCTAAGAGTCAATCAAACAGATCATCCGGGGAAATTACGGGGGACAGTCATGAATCCGAAACAATCGGATCGCAGGCGATTTCTGAAAAATGGCGCAGCGCTTGCTGGACTTGCGGTTGGCGCTTCGGCGGGCGCGGCGCCTCTAGCGGCGGAACCAGTTCCGGAAAAGATTGATGATTTACACCAGTACGGCGAGCGCTCACACTTCGTGGACTCGATCCGCACGGGCAGCATCAACAATCCGGAGCGAAAACTGCCGGATGAGCCGGTGGCGTTCGGACTGCGCACTCCCCTGCAGGATTCGGTGGGAATGATTACGCCGAATTCGCTCCACTACATCGTCTCGCACGGTTACGAGGCGCCGGACATCAATCCGGCGGAGCATCGCCTGCTGATTCACGGCATGGTCGACCGGCCGCTGATTTTCACTCTGGACGAATTGAAGCGCCTCCCGTCGGTTTCGCGATTTCACTTTATCGAGTGCCACGGAAACAGCAGCACGGCCGGGCCCGGCGGACCGGAACGCGTTGCAGTAAACGCGACCGTACAGGACACTCATGGATTCACCAGTTGCAGCCAATGGACGGGCGTGCCGCTATCGCTGCTGCTCAAGGAAGCGGGCGTGCAAAAGGGCGCGAGCTGGATCGTTGCGGAGGGCTCCGATGCAAATAAACATTCGAAAAGTTTCCCACTGGCGAAGGCCATGGACGATGTGATCGTTGCGTACGGCCAGAATGGCGAAGCAGTGAGGCCCGAACAGGGTTATCCGTTGCGCCTCGTGGTTCCGGGCTGGCAAGGAATCAACAACGTCAAGTGGCTGCGGCGAATCGCGCTGACCGATGAGCCGCAGATGGCCATGATGGAAAGCACGCGTTATCCTTCGCTGAAACTCGACGGAAAATCGCGCTGGTTCGAATTTGAATTGGGGCCAAAATCGGTGATTACAAAGCCGTCCGGCGGACAGCGGCTGCCCGTTCCCGGATTTTATGAGATTACAGGTCTGGCCTGGTCCGGCGGAGGTGCGATCAAGCGAGTAGAAGTTTCCACCGACGGCGGCAAAACCTGGAAGGATGCGCTGCTCGAAGGCCCGGTTGCGAAAAAAGCGCACACGCGATTCACAATTCCGTGGAATTGGAACGGAGAGGAAACGATTCTGCACTCGCGTTGCATCGACGATCAGGGCACCATCCAGCCGACGATGGCGGAAGTGGCGAAACTTTGGGGAACGGAAGTGGAGTTCTTTCGAAAGTCAGGCCTGCTGGTCGGAGATTTCAACGCTATTCAACCCTGGAAAATTAATCGCGACGGGAGCGTCCAAAATGCGCTTTTCTAGGATTTTTTTGACCGGCGCTGTCTTGCTCATGGCAGGCGCGACGCAGGCGCAGACTCCCGACTACAAGAATGTCGGCAGAACGCCGACGAAAGAAGAAATTCAGGCGTGGGATATTTCGATTGGGCCGGATGGAAAAGGATTGCCGCCCGGTCAAGGAACCGCGAAAGAGGGCGCGCCGATTTTTGTCGCGAAATGCGCGGTGTGCCACGGCACAGATGGGAAAGGCGGCATCGGTCCTCGCCTCGCCGGAACCAAAGCCGATACGGAATCGCTCACTACGATGAAGCCCGTTCGAACCGTCGGCGGGTACTGGCCGTTTGCAACCACGGTGTGGGATTACATCAATCGCGGGATGCCTCGAAATAACGCAGGGACGCTCAGCGCGCACGAAGTTTATTCCCTCACCGCATACGTTCTCTGGAGGAGTGGGATTGTTAAGGAAGACGATGTAATCGATGCAAAGTCTCTACCGAAAGTTCAGATGCCGAATCGGAATGGGTTTATTCCCGCAAAATTCTCGGATATCCCGGATGAGAAAAAGAGGGGATGCAAGCAAGGTGTGTGCCCGTAGGCAACCACAAATCATGCACCATGTTTTGGCCCACGGCGCGCCATTGCAAGCGCCTCTGCCATTTCTTGATTACGCCTTCAGCAGATGTGGAAATTTCGCCGGGTTATTTTCAAAGCCTGGGAAAACAGTTTGCAGATTATTGCTGCCCAAATGCCCGGCAATCACTTCGCCCAGCACAGAACGGAAATCCGTCGTGAGCGCGAGATCGCGGCCTTCGTTCAACTGATTCGGCCCCAGGCCCGGCCACCTGCCGTACACCTTGCCGCCCTTTACGGGGCCGCCCAGGACGAACATGCAATTGGCGTGGCCATGATCGGTGCCTCGGTTGCCATTTTCGTGCGCGGTGCGGCCGAATTCGGACATCGTCACGACGACGACATCTTCCATCCGATCGCCCATATCCTGGTTAAACGCGGCGAGGCCCTGTCCCAGATCGCGGAGCAGATTGGCGAGCTGACCCTGCGCGCCGCCTTCGTTCACGTGATTGTCCCAACCGCCGGTGTCCACAAAACTGACTTCCATGCCGATGTCGGATTTGATGAGTTGCGAAACTTGCTGCATCGTCTGGCCGACTTTGCTTTTTGGATATTCGGCGCCGTTTTCGGGCTGAAAGCGCGAAGGATCGGCCTTGCGCAACATTTCGATGGCTTCAAATGTTTCCGTGCCTGTGCCGCGCAGGACCTTGTCCACGGTCTGGGCGTAGAGCGCTTCGAAGCTTCCCTGCACCGATGTCGATTGGCTCATCACTCGGAATTGCTTTACGTCGGCAAGGGCGATGGCCGGCGCAGGGCCACGGAGTGTAAGAGGTAGATTGGGCCCCAGTGCGACGGCGCGGAACGGCGAGGTGTCTTCGACTTTCGGGCCTTGGATGGTGCGATTCAGCCAGCCGTCTTCTGTCGCTTTCACGCCGGGCGTACCGGATTCCATGAAATCCTGAGCGTCAAAATGCGAGCGAGTTGTGTCGGGAGAACCCGCAGCATGCACGATGGCCAACTGGCCGTTGTGAAACAGCGGGCCGAGTGGAGCAAGGCTGGGGTGGAGGCCAAAAAATCCGTCGAGATCGACAGCCGCGTTTTCACCGCCCTGATGGGGTTGCGGAATTGCGATGGACGGTCGAATGCGGTAATAATTTTCTTCGCCGAACGGGACAACGATGTTCAGACCGTCGGCCGCGCCGCGCTGAAAAAGCACGACAAGTTTTTTCTTGTTCGGCATCGGCGTGGAAGCCACTGCCCGCTGCAGGAATGTGGGGATCGTGCTCATGCCGATCATCGCCACGCCGCCGCTTTTTAAAAATACACGTCTTGAAACATTCATTGTCGTTCTCCTTCAGGACACCCCAAACAAATCCTCTTGCAGAATCACGATCAACCGCTTACCGCCGCTGAAACTCCGGCGAACCGAGGACCAATCCCGCGATCATCGCCGCATTCACCTGCTTGACCGGTTCGCCGAGAGTGGCCTGCAAAATCTGAGGATCGTCCATCTGCTTTTCCAGCGTGTCGCGCGATTGCTGAGAAATTTGCCCACCCAGAAACACCTTGATCGAGCGGTCCAGTATTGCGTGCGGATCGGTGGAGCCCACGCTGCCAAGCAGCGAATCGATTCCGACCTGCACACCGCGCAAGCGGCTGGCAGTAAGCGCGAGCGAAAAATTCATGCGATTGAGCAGCGCGCCGGTATTCACCCAGGCGTCGGCTTTGGCCGAGTATCCGGTCGGCGGCTCGCACTGATAGAGCGGCTCGCCGATACGATTCGTCCATTGCACCAGCAAAAGGGGCACGTCCACTTGCGCGCCGACGGCGCGCGTCGCCGACACCACCAACTCAAACGGCGTCTTGATTTTTGTTCGGTACACGTCCCGTGACCAGAACTCGGGCGAATAAATCATCGTCCGCAGGACTTCGCGGATGTCGCCGTCGGATTTCAGAAACGTCTGCGCCATGCGATCCACCAGCGCGTCGGGCGGAGCGTCGGCGACAAATCGCTGCGCGATCTCATACGAAATGTGATGCGCGGTGTGCGGGTCTCTCGCCAGAATGTCCAAAACTTCCTCGCCGTCTTTCATTCCACCCGCGTGAATCTGATGGCCGAGTACGGTTTTCGTGCTGTTGTCATGGATACGGTCGTCAAAGAAAAATTCCGCTTCGCGCCGGGGCTGCTTGATGGTCCATCCCGTAAAGGCTTTGGCGACATTGATGACGTCATCCTGCGTGTAACCGGTGTCCACACCGAGGGTGTGCAGTTCCATCAGTTCGCGGCCATAGTTCTCGTTCAGCCCGCGGTCCTGATTTTGTTTCGCCTTCGAGTTGGGATTGTTGGGATCGGCGTTGGGATTTCGATTCATGGGCGGATCGATTCCCGGAAAGCGCGGGATGCCACCGAAGAACCTGGGGCTCATGCGTCTTTGTTGCTGTTCCTGCTGAAGTTTTTTCCAAGCGACGGGATCGACGGAGAGCCAGTTATCGAGGTAAAACATCATCGCAGGACTTTTGGCCGTGGCTTCGAGCAAATCGCGGAATTTTCCCATCGCGTGAGGACGAATCGCGTCGCGCTCATAGGAAGTAATCAGCCAGCGGTCGGCGCCCTTTGCGGCGAACACATTGAAGTGGTTGTACCAGAAGTCCACCATCATCTCGTCGAGCTGGCGTTCGCTGTAAACGGCGCGCGTCACCTTCGCCATGGAAAGCTCGGCGACGATGCGTTGCGGCGTTTTGATGTCCTGGTAGTTAAACATCCGATTGCCAAATCGAGCCCTGTCCTTTGCCTTCCCCTTTGGCTTTCGAGGGATCCGCGTTCGGGTCCATGTTCCCCGCTTCAAAATTGGGCATGCCCTGCGCGTCGGCTATATCGTTGTCCGGCTGCATGGACTGCATCGCCGATCGCATCTTCTCCTGCTGCTCTTTCCGGTACTCCTCCACCGTGACGCCTTCGCGGCGCGCGGCCACCTGCGGTTGAGGGAATTCCTCCAGAAGTTTCGCGGACGACATTTTAAGTGTCGGAAAGTGGTCAAGTTTCGCCTCCGCGGCGGAGTCGTCGATGGATTCCGGGTGCAACTGTTGATCCACCCACTTTTGCAATCCCAATTCCTTGATGCGATCGAGATCGCCGGGGCGCGGGCCGAAACCGAGGCGGTCGAGCGCCAGCAGGATGGCTTCGTCGTCGGACAAGCCGTCAATGGGCAGACCCTTCAGGGTTTTTGAGGTTTCGGCGGATTTGTTTTTGTCTTTTTTATCATTTGCGGTCAACGCATAGGGCACGGCAACAATCAGTGCTGCAAGCAATGACAAAATCGCCATTCCGGAGAGTGTCCTGTTCCGGCGCTCAATAGGGCGATTTTTACGGGGTGAAATTCGATTCATGTTCCATGCTCCCTGTGCGGAAGTTCAGACTGCACGCGCGGCGGGACCCGGGCTTCGCGTCACACTTCATGTTAACCCGCAACAAACAAAAAAGTTGCTGCGTGCAGGCAGGTGTGTCCCGAAAGTATGCAGTCGCCTCCCCACCCGCCTCAGCTCAAACCAACCTGATCGGCCTCTGGCAAAGCAGACCGTTCTCGTGCCGAACGGAACCCATCCAGCGTCCAAACATCCTGAGGCACATCATGGCGGAGAATAAAATAATTGCCATCCACCGTTCGGACGCGGAAATAGGTTGCGCCGGGCGAATACCATTGATCCTGAACTTCCATGATTTCAAACAGATGGCCCCGCAGAGTGAACCGAACGGGTCTTTGATCGGCGCGATATCCGGCATAGCATTCGACGCGCATTTCGCTCATCGTTGTCCCCATAACCGAACCGCTATACGGCGAGTGTACTCTGATTCGCCATGGAAGTCAGTTTGGGGGTTCCTGAGTAGCGTGTCAATTTGGCTAGAGGTTTTAGTGGCACAAGCTTCAGAGCCTGTGTGGCAACTCGCATTGACAATGCGAGTATACTTCGCGCAGGAGGAAGGGCGATGGGGAACTTTTACGACTACAGTCCCGAGCAGGGATATTTGTTGCCGCCGAATGTGCGAGAGGTGTTGGGGGAAGAGCACCTGTGTTTTTTTATCCATCGAGCGGTGGAGAAGCTGAATTTGAGCAAGTTCGAGGCGCATTACGGAGAGGAGGGGCACCCGGCGTATCATCCGGCGTTGATGGTGAAGGTGTGGTTGTATGCGTATGCGCTGGGGATCACCAGTTCGCGGCGGCTGGAGCAGCGGATTGGGGAGGATTTGGCGTTCCGGTATTTGGCTGGCGGGGCGCGGCCGGATTATTGGGCCTTGAACGCGTTTCGCAATCTGGACGGGGAAGCGATGAACACAGTGTTCACGCAGGTGGTGGAGCTGGCGCGGAGTTTGGGGATGGGCAAGTTGGGACATGTGGCGATCGATTCGACGCGGATCGCGGCGAATGCGGCGTCGGATTCGGCGGACTCGGTCGAAAAGCTGCGGGCGGAGAGGGCGAAGATTCGGAAGCGGATTCGGCATTGGCAGAAGCAGTGCGAGAGCGAAGACCCGAACGAGGGAGCAGGAATGAAGGTGGCGCGCGAGGCGCTGGAAAAGTTGGAGCAGCGGCTGGAACAGATTCCGGAGCGGCTGCAGCGGTTGAAGAAATCGGGATTGAAGAAGCTGTCGCGAACTGACCCGGACAGCCGATTTTTGAGGCGGCGAGGGGGCTACGTGCTGGGATACACGCAGACGATCGCGGTGAGCGAGGATTATTTGATCGTGGCGCAACAGGTGAGTCAGCAAGGCAGCGACAACGCGCTGCTGGTGCCGATGGTGGAACGGGTAGAACAAGAGTGCGGCGAGCGGCCGCAACAGATCAGCGCGGACAGCGGATTTTTCTCACAGAAGAATTTGGAAGAATTGGAACAGCGGGAGATCGATGCGTATGTGCCGGACTCACATCTGGGGCGGGAGTTGAATCGGGGCGTGCGGGTGCGAGGACACGCGGCGGTGCGTCATGCGGCGCAGCGGCGTATGAGGCAAAAATTGAGGTCGCCGGCAGGGCGCGCGGTGTATGGGCGGAGAAAAGAAATCGTGGAACCAATGTTCGGCACGGAAAAAGAGCAACGGGGAATGAGGCAATTCCGGATGCGCGGCCTGACAAAAGTGGCGATCGAGTCCACGCTATCGCTGATGGCAATGAACCTCACGCGCATGTGGCGAGTGGTTCCAACATTGCGCCCCGCTTAAAAGCGAATGGAAGCCAGGGCGCTCACGAAGGAAGCGAACCGGCGGCAGTCAGTGCTTGAATTTTCACCTCAGGGTGATGATTTTCGCGTGCGTTGAATGTTGCCACACAGGCTCTTCAGCCTATGCCACTGCAGGCTCAAAATCTGGTTTTGCCCAAGGCTGATGAAGACTGAGACACATCGGATTCCTGAAGCTCGGCGTTGAAGGCAGCGCCGATCAACACGATTGTGGCCGTAAGCTGCATCCAGATCATCAGGCCGATGGTGACGGCCAAGCCCCCGTAAATCAGGCTGTAGGGGACGTGGCGCAAATAAAAACCCAGGCAAATGCTGACGATCCACCAGAGGACAGTGGCAATGGCCGCTCCGGGAACGATACGAGGCCATGGCTGGCGGATCGGACGGCCCACTCGATAAATCACGGAGAGCACGGACAACGCGATTAAGAGCGAGGCAATAATATAGAGGCCACTCCAGACCAGACGAATCAGGACAGGCATCGAAGAAATATGGAGCATCCAGTTCCGAACTTGCCTGCCGAAGACGACCAGGTTCACGATGAGAATCGTCGGAAAGACAATCGTGATCAGCAGCGCCAGCGCCCGGAAGTGCCTGGTGAAGACGTTCTGCCGGTCGGTGTCGCGGAACACCATGCGGAAACCTTCCATCAACAGCTTCATCGTTTGAGTTCCGGCAAGGAGTGTTCCGCCGAGCCCCAGCAAGATCCACTGCAAGGGATGGGTGCTGTGCCGCGATAGAAAACTGTTGAGGATGGTGAATGTCCCCGGCGGAAGCACAACGCGCAGTCGTTCAATGATTCCCTGCAAGGCCTGGCGGAAAGGAGCCGATCCGGTCACGGCGCCGAGTACGACAAGAATCGTCGGCGAAAACGCCAGGAACATGTTGAAGGCCACAGCCTGAGTCTGGGTAATGCAGGTGGGAAGGACGCGAAGAACCGCGCGGTAGAAGCGGTTGAAAAATTCCGACATTGGACCAGGGTTCAATGTTTTATCGTAAATGAACCTTGTCAGGATAGCTCATTTTGATCGATTTGAGGACACGCAGCCCAAAATGTTGGCAATGAATCGGTGCGGTCCGGCTGCAGAGACCGGGGCGTTACCTCAAATACGTGCAATGCGAAATTGAAATTGGAATTATTTTTTCATCGGAGTAGACTCGAAATTTGGTTCCCCGGAGGTGAGCGATGGCTCGAATCGTACGTTGCGGCCTGATTCAGGCGCACTGTGAATGGTCGCCCGAAAAATTTACGCTGCCGCAGATCAAAGAAAAAATGATTTTGAAACACGAGAAGCTCATCGCCTCGGCGGCCAAGCGCAAGGTGCAAATCCTGGGTTTGCAGGAGCTTTTCTACGGCCCTTATTTCTGCGCCGAACAGCAGACGAAATGGTATGACCTTACCGAACCCGTGCCCAGCGGCCCCACTTGCATGCGCATGCAAAAACTCGCCCGCAAATACGGCATGGCAATGGTCGTTCCCGTTTATGAGGTGGAGATGTCCGGTTTGTACTTCAACACCGCAGCCGTATTCGACGCCGACGGAAAGTACCTCGGCAAATACCGCAAGCATCATATTCCCCATTGCCATCCGGGATTCTGGGAAAAATTTTATTTCACTCCCGGCAACGCCGGCTATCCCGTCTTTGAGACTCGCTTCGCGAGAGTGGGCGTTTATATTTGCTATGACCGGCATTTTCCCGAAGGCGCCAGAATTCTCGGATTGAACGGCGCGGAGATTGTGTTCAACCCCTCCGCGACGGTGGCGGGACTTTCCGAATATCTGTGGGAGCTCGAGCAGCCGGCACACGCCGTGGCCAACGGATATTTTGTAGCCGCCTCCAATCGCGTGGGCACGGAGAAGCCCTGGCAGATCGGCGAGTTTTACGGAAAGAGCTACTTCTGCAATCCGCGCGGCAAGCTTGTTGCTCAAGCCAGCCGGAACAAGGATGAGCTGCTGGTCGCGGACTTGAATCTCGATGAAATGCAGGAAGTGCGCTCGACGTGGCAATTCTTTCGCGACCGCCGCCCGGAAACCTATGGCGAGATCACCCGCACTCAAACGACAGGCAGCACTCAGGCGGCGGACTAAACGAGAATTCCGAGTGAATCCATAGCTCGAAAAAGGTTGCTATGACGATCCAGCCAAAACAGACTTCGCGCAGTGAGGAAGTGGTGCGCAGACATAAGGAATATCTGTGGCCGGCCGTCACGAATTTTTACAAAGAGCCGCTCGTCGCCGATCACGCCTCCATGCAGTATGTCTGGGATCTGGAGGGGCGCAGGTATTTGGATTTTTTCGGCGGCATCCTTACGGTTTCCGTGGGGCATGCAAATCCCCGTGTTACAGTGCCGGTTAAAGCTCAGATCGACCGTTTACAGCACCTTTCGACGCTCTACCCAAACGAAGCGATTGTCGCGCTTGCGGAAAAAGTCGCTGAGATCGCTCCCGGAGCGCTGCAATCCAGTTTTTTCACGAGTTCCGGCACGGAAGCGAATGAAGCAGCCATCCTGCTGGCGCGCATGGCCACCGGGTCTTACGACATCGTGGCGCTGCGGCACGCCTATTCGGGCGGATCGGCGCTGGCAAAGAGCGTTACGGCTCACGCTCCCTATCGCAAGGCGGGCGTCATCAGCGTCGGGATTTCTCATGCGATCAATCCGTATTGTTACCGTTGCCCATTGGGATTGAAATATCCCGATTGCGAAGTGGCCTGCGCGAAAGATGTCGAAAATCTGATCCAAACCGGGACCAGCGGTTCGATTGCCGCATTTATTGCCGAGCCGATTCAGGGTGTGGGCGGCTTCATCACGCCACCGCCTGAATATTTCAAGATTGTTTTCCGCGCCGTGAAAAAATATGGCGGCCTGTTCATCGCGGATGAAGTGCAGACGGGATTCGGACGCACAGGAACGAAATGGTTTGGCATCGAGCACTGGGAAGTTACGCCGGACATCATCACCTGCGCCAAGGGGATGGCCAATGGCACGCCGGTTGGCGCAACAATTACAACGAAGGAACTCGCCGCATCATTCCAAGGGTTGACGATATCCACGTTCGGCGGCAATCCCGTCACTTGCGTCGCGGCCAAAGCTACGATTGAATTTATCGAGGAAGAAAATCTGCTCGCCAATGCGGAAACGGTCGGTAATTATTTTCGCGGCAAGTTGGATGAACTGCACCAGAAATATCCCGTGATCGGCGAGGTGCGCGGCAAGGGACTGATGCTTGCGCTTGAACTGGTGAAAGATCGCACCACCAAGGAGCCCGCGCCGGAGGCCACGGCACAACTTCTTGAACGCACGCGAGACAACGGCTTGCTCATCGGTAAGGGCGGGCTTTACGCCAATGTCATTCGTCTGTCACCGATGTTGAACATCGGAAAAGCGGACGTGGATGAGGCCGTACGCGTGCTCGACCTTTCTCTCGGTCAACTTGTGCTCTGAACCCGCTTTTCGGTTGGCAGCGATACTTCGATATCTAAGAAATTCCTCACAAACGTTCCCGCTTTGATCTCCGTCCAGCAGTAAATTGACTTCCGGGCCCTCTGCGATGCATTGGCCCCCTAATCCATAACTCTTTATATTTCATTGTGTTACGCGGCCTCGAACTTAAGCTCCCCGACCACCTGTACCAAAGTACAGGTAATAGTTTGAAACAGGTTCGGCCAAAACTGTACCGTTTGCGGGCATCCGATTGTTACAGTCAAGGAGTATTCATATCTGTAAATTTTAATTTTCAGATCGATTTAGCGAAATCTTCACCTTGTCGACTGCAACGGCGGCCATAAGTACCAGAGGAAACCGAAATGAAAAAGAAAAAAGTCGGCGAAGTTCTTAGAGACCGCGGGAAGATTTCGCAGGCGGACCTTGAACTGATTGTTAACGCCCAGCAGGGGAAAGTCATTCACTTGGGCGAATTGATGCTGGAGCGGGGTCTGATCGAGAAGCAGGACCTGGCGGATGCTCTGGAAGAAGTCACCCGCGTTCCTTACCTGGACTGTACAACGGTCGATTGCGAACAAGAAGCGCTCGCTCTGATTCCCCGAGCGATGGCGGAGCGCTGCTGCGCGCTGCCCATCCGAATTGAACACAACCGCCTGGTGGTCGCCCTGGCAGCGCCGCAGGACCTGGGAGTGCTGGATGAATTGCGGTTTAAATCCGGCCTGGATATTTCTCCCCGCCTATCGTTCCGGTCAGAAGTGCTCGAAGTCATTAACAGAAACTACCGGGGCAGCGCTGAAGAAAAGCCGGTTCGCGCGGCCGTGGACAATCCTAAATTTGTGCCGGTGGACGAAGTAGAGTTCATCTCCAGCAGCACGCGACAGAGCAATCAGGAAGCGATTCAGGAGATGCAGGCGGACCTTCGCCAGCGAAAAACTCCTGCCGTACGCATGGTTTCGGAAATTATCCAAATGGCGATGTCCAAGCACGCCAGCGATATTCACATCGAGCCGCGCGCGGCGGAAACCGCGGTGCGCATCCGCGTGGATGGCGTGCTGCGCGACCTTCCGGGCGTTTCGCGCACAATTCAGACGTCTCTGATTTCGCGCATCAAGATTCTCTCGGACATGGATATCGCAGAACGCCGGGCGCCGCAGGACGGCCGGTTCATGGTCGCCATTGGCGAAAGGCAGATCGATCTACGCGTTTCCACTCTTCCAACTCAATACGGCGAAAAAGTCGTTATCCGGCTTCTAGAAACGAGCGCGCCGTTGAATTCATTTGGCGAAATGGGCATGCCGAAGGATGTTTCGGACAGCCTTTCAGAGTTGTTGGCGCTCCCGCAAGGAATGGTTTTGGTGACGGGGCCCACCGGATCGGGCAAGAGCACGACGCTCTATTCTTCCCTGCACAAAATGCGCAAGCCCTCGGTCAATATCGTGACCGTTGAAGATCCCGTCGAGTATGTTCTTCCGGGGATCAATCAGTCGCACGTCAATACAAAAGCGGGCATGACATTCGCGAGCTGCCTGCGTTCCATCCTGAGGCAAGACCCGAATATCATCATGGTCGGCGAAATCCGCGACCGTGAGACGGCGGAAATTGCCATGAAGGCCGCACAAACCGGTCACATGGTGCTGTCCACTCTGCATACAAACGATGCGGTTTCGGCGATTGTCCGTTTGCTGGACCTTGGCGTTCCCGGATTTATGATCAGCTCATCGGTGACCGGCGTCATCGCCCAGCGTCTGGTGCGAAAGCTGTGCTCCTGCCACAAGATCGAACCGGCCAGTCCGGATTTTCAGATGCGGCTGGTCCAGGCGGGACTCAAGAAGCCTCCGCTCACAATGGCCGTGCCGGTCGGCTGCGAGAAGTGCGACCAGACCGGATTCAAAGGCCGCGTCGGAATCTATGAGTTACTTCGTTTTGACGACGCGGTGCGAACGATTATCCGCACGGACAGCAATATCGATGAAGTTCGGGAGTCCGCGCGGGCCAACGGGATGCGCACGCTGCAGGAAGACGCAATTGAAAAACTTCGCAGCGGCACGACCACGCTGGATGAGATATTGCGTGTCGTACACGTCGAAACCGTTTCCTACACCGAGTGCACGGCGTGCGCCCGCCATATTCTGCCGACGTTCCAGTATTGCCCGTATTGCGGCGTTAAATGCAGCGCGGGCAAGGAACCTTCCCGCTCCAAGGTGCAGCGGATCCCAGTCGAAGCCGGGGCGCGCAACTAATGACTGTCAATGGCGACAAAACCTATGTCACGGTCAGACAGGATGTCCGTTATCCGCAATTGACCGAGCTGTCCATGAACTATGAAGGTCAAACGGAAGATATTGCTGTCCGGCCACCGGACCTGAGTCCCACGGGAATGTTCGTCAATACTCATAACGAGCTTCCGGAGGGCGCAGTCCTCAAGCTGAAATTCCGGCTGGCGCGCACGGGAATGCTGATCCAAGTCCGCGGCGAGGTCCGCTATTGCCTGAAAGGCGTTGGTGTCGGCGTGCAGTTCCTCGACTTGAGTCCGGACGACCGCTTGGCGATCACTGAAGAAATCTCGATGCGGATTTCCAACCAGTAGAAATCGAATTCGCAACGCACTGCCGGGACGTTGCGATTTCCCACCCGATACCCACCCGACGCGAGGGCGTTTTCCGGAATTCCCCCTCTTTTGCCTCCGCCGTCAACGAGCTTGCCTCTTCGCACGCCCCACTTGACCTTTGTTGCGGGAACATTCAACATTCATAGGGCCGGGCGCGGCTGCAGGCGAAACCGATACGATACGCGCGGGCTGAACTCGAAAGGATCACGCCATGGCGACGGCCACATCCGTAACGCAAAAGTGCCGTAATTTCATCAATGGCAAGTGGGTCGAATCGCGATCCGGGAAGACAATGGAACGCCGCAATCCGGCGAATCTCGATGAAATTGTGGCCAGTGTGCCCCTTTCGACGCGCGAGGAAATGCGCGATGCGATCGCCGCCGCAAAGGCTGCGTTCCCGATGTGGCGAGACACGCCCGCGCCTGTACGTGGAAAAATCGTCGCAAATGCAGCCGCGCGGATGACGGAACACAAAGAGGAATTAGCCCGGCTTTTGACCCATGAAGAAGGCAAGACCTACAAAGAATCGCTGGTCGAGGTGCAACGCGCGATCAACATCATGGAATATATGGCCGGAGAAGGACGCCGCGTGGGCGGGCAAACCTTGTCCAGCGAACTGCCAAGAACGTTTGCTTACACGATCAAGCAGCCCCTCGGCGTTGTGGGAGCGATTACGCCGTGGAATTTTCCTGTCGCCATTCCCGTGTGGAAGGCTGCGCCGGCCCTGGTCACGGGAAACACGATGGTGCTGAAACCCGCGGAAATCACACCGCTGACGGCCATCAAGATTGTCGAGATTTTCGCCGAGGCCGGCTTGCCTCCCGGCGTACTGAATCTGGTCCTGGGCGCCGGAGAGGATGTGGGCGACGAGATGGTGCAGCATCCGGACGTTCGCGCGGTAACATTTACAGGATCGAATGAAGTGGGCGGCCTGATCTACGCGGCCGGCGCGCGCAAAATGAAGAAGTGCCAGTGCGAGATGGGCGGAAAAAATCCGATCGTAGTGCTCGCGGACGCGGACCTGAAACTCGCCGTCGAATCGGCTGCTGCCGGCGCTTTCGGTTCCTCCGGTCAACGCTGCACGGCGACGAGCCGCGTCGTGGTCGAGGAGAAAGTCGCCGACCAGTTTGTTGCGATGCTCGTCGAGCGGGCCCGGGAATTTCGCACCGGTAACGGCTTCGACGAAAACGTCAGCGTCGGTCCCCTGGTGGATGAAAACCAGATCGAGACTGTGCTGCGTTATCTCGAAATCGGCAAAAAAGAAGCGAAGCTGCTTGTGGGCGGAAACCGATTGACGGGAGGGGCTTACGACCGCGGCCTGTTTATCCCCCCCACGGTTTTCGACTCCGTCAAATGGGACAGCACGATAGCGCAGGAGGAAATATTCGGCCCGGTGCTTTCCGTGATCCGCGTGCCGGATTTCGAGGAAGCCTTGCGTGTCGCCAATTCCGTGAAGTACGGGCTTTCGAGCTCCGTGTATACGAACGACTCCGCCAAGATGCTCCAGTTTATCGATCGCATCGAAACCGGGATGACGCACGTGAACTCGGCGACGGTTTGGAGCGAAGCGCATCTTCCCTTTGGCGGCATGAAAGGCACCGGAGTGGGCCTGCGCGAAATGGGCAGCATCGCAATCGATTTTTATACGGAACTCAAGGCCGTCTATATCGATTACAACGCGGCGAAACAGTAGCGGTTCACAAAACAAATGTCGACCACACCCAGCCTTTTCCCCGATCTTACGCGTGAAATCTTTTTCGATATCGAAACGCTGCGCCTCTCGCACGAAGTCGAGGGCGGCTGGGCGAATATCGCCCGCTTCGGCCTCGCCGTCGCCGTCACCTGGGATTCGCAGAACCGTTTTCGGCGCTGGTTTGAGCCGGATGTAAAGTCGCTGATCTCCGAACTGGAGCAATTCGACCGCATCGTTTCGTTCAACGGCGACCGCTTCGATTTTGAAGTCCTGCGCGGATATTTTCCCGTCGCGAAATTGACGGGCAAATCCTTCGATCTCCTTACCGATATACAAAAGCGGTTGGGTTTCCGCGTCAAGCTCGATGACCTGGCGCGCGAGACGCTGGGAAATCAGAAGACGGGAAACGGCCTCGACATCGTCCAATGGTGGCGCGAAGGCCGCAAGGAAGAAGTCTGCAAGTACTGCGAGAACGACGTGCAATTGCTTGTGGACCTGATGGAGTTTGCGCGAAAGAATAAATATGTGACAGTGAAATCTCGCAAGCTGCCTGTGGACTGGCCTTGAGGTGCGACGCGTGTTGCGCATTTTGAATCCCGTAAGAACGCTTGTTTTGGCGCTTGGATTGTCCCTTGTCCTTTCTTGCGCGTCTCACGCCGCCGACAAAATCGTCTTTAAACCGATGCAGAACGGGATACTGCAAGTCGACTCGCGCGCTCCCAAAATCTGGAATTTGTACCAGCCGGGAAAGAAGTTCGATCCCTTGCTGATCCAGATTGGAGCCCGATATCTTGTGATGTACATCAAAGGCCATGAAATGTATGAGCTCCAACCGGGCCAACTCGAACGCAAGGGCGAAACTCTTGTGTGGCGGGAAGAGGACAAGCCCGAGAAACCCATTGCGACCTCGGATTGGAGCACCAAGGATGTGGGCTCGGCAACGCGCATCCTTGTGAAACTCGCCGACGATGGCCGCCAGCTGGACGTTCAAATTCCTCATACGCCCGATTTCCGGCGCGGGATCTACTAATCGATGAGCGCCGCGGAAGCCTCGGGAAAAGACGGCATCCATTCCGGCGTCCTCGACGCGGAAACAATCCGATCGAGCACGCTTTATAACGAAGACCTTGCGCCGATTCCGGCTTCGCAGCGCAGTTGGAATACGTACAACTACGCAGCGCTGTGGATCGCGATGAGCGTCAATATTCCGACGTATATGTTGGCCAGCGGAATGATTGCCGGCGGGATGAGCTGGAAGCAGGCGATCTTCACCGTGTTCCTCGGAAACGTTCTGGTGCTTGCTCCGATGCTCCTCAACGCGCATGCGGGCGCCAAGTATGGAATTCCCTTCCCTGTTTTTGCGCGCGCGTCGTTCGGAGTTCTGGGAGCGAACGTTCCGGCCATTTTGCGCGCGCTGGTGGCCTGCGGATGGTTTGGCATCAATGCATGGATTGGCGGGCAGGCCATTCATGTGATGATCGCTGTCCTCAGCCCGTCCTGGCGAGCCTATTCTCCCGGAATCTGGATCTGCTTTGGCGGCTTCTGGCTGCTGCACGTTTTCGTGATTATGAAGGGAATCCGGACGTTGCGATTTTTGCAGGGCGTAACGGCGCCTTTTTTACTGGTGATCGGCGTGGCGCTGCTGGCCTGGGCTGTAACGAAAGCCGGGGGGTTCGGGCCCATGCTCGCCACTCCATCGAAATTTCAGTCCTTCCGGGAATTTTTCAAATTTTTCGCACAGTCGCTGACGGGCGTGGTTGGCTTCTGGGCCACAGTGGCATTGAACATTCCCGATTTCACGCGCTACGCGCGCAGCCAGCGTGCGCAAATAATCGGTCAGGCGCTGGGACTGCCGACGACGATGACCTTTTATTCCTTCATCGGCGTCGCAGTAACGTCTGCGACGGCCATTATTTTTGGCCAAGCCCTCTGGAATCCGGTGGATGTCCTTGCGCGGCTCGGAAATCCGGTGGCGGTCCTGGTTGCGATGCTCGCTTTGCTGCTGGCCACGCTGAACGTGAACGTCGCGGCCAATCTGGTTTCCCCGTCAAACGATTTCTCAAATCTTTCGCCGCGCTACATCAGCTTTCGCACGGGCGGACTAATCACCTGTGTGATCGGAGTCGCCGTCTTTCAGCCGTGGAAACTCCTCGCCAGCTCCAATAGCTACATTTCCGGCTGGCTGGTGGGATATTCAGGGTTTCTCGGACCGATTGCCGGCGTGATGATCTGCGACTACTTTGTAATCCGCAAGAAAATCTTGCTGGTTGAAGATTTATACCAACGGCGCGGATTTTATGAATTTTCCAGCGGCTTCAACTTTCGTGCGATTGCAGCGCTGGCTGTGGGAGCGGGGTTCGCCTTCGTCGGGCTGATTGTGCCGTCGCTGCGCGGCCTGTACGACTACGCGTGGTTTGTCGGATTCGGCACGAGCTTTCTTGCGTATTGGGTCTTGATGCGCACCGCCGGCGAAGTCCAGGCAAATTAGGATTCATCCTCCGAATCGCACATTTTGCACCGGCGCGGGGCGCGAACAATGGCGGAGTCGCGCGGAAAAATCAATCCCAGCACCCAGTCCCCCGCCACCTGAATCTGCTTTTTCAGTCCCACCAGTTTGAACAGGTGCACAGCGTTCCAGAACAGCCATGCAAAATAGCCGCTGACTTCTATACCTCCGATTTTGACCACTGCGAAATTCATGCCCAGCGAAACCAGCATGCCTTTTGAAGCGTATTCGTAAGTCTCCAATGTCTCTCCCCGCCACAGATGCGCCACATTGCGCGCCGCGGTTCCTCCCTGCGAAATCGCCACAGGGGCAACTCGAGGCGCGTCGGGCGCATTCACGGCGGATGCGGAATCGCCCGCAACGAAAATTTCGGGATGCCCCTCGAGTTGTAAATTGGTATTTACCATGGCGCGCCCAATCCGATCGTGCGGGCCCGGCAAAGTTTCAATTAATTTCGAGGCGCGCACGCCCGCCGTCCAGATGACCGTGTCGGACATGAAAAGTTCATTCCCATTGATTTCCACGCCTCCCTCAAACACTTTTGTGACTCGCGCGGAGGTACGCACCTCAATGCCTTTTCCGGCCAGGCGCTTCCTTGCGTGTTCGGCCAACTTCGGGCCAATCCCGCGAAGGACGGAGGAAGAGCCCTCCAGCACAATCAGATGAATCTCCGATGCCGCAATTCCACGGTATTTGCGGGCGGCATATCGAAACAGGAAATCGTCCATTTCCGTGACGAGTTCAATTCCCGTGTATCCGCCTCCCACCACGACAAATGTGAGCATGGAGCGGCGCTTGGCCGCATCTTCGGTGTGATCCGCGTGCTCACACAGATCGATGATGCGCTCGCGCAGTTCCACGGCCTGTTGCAGAGATTTGTAATCCCAGGAATATTTCAGCGCGCCGGGCGTGTTGAAAAATTCCGTTCGCGCGCCGGGCGTCAGAATCAAGGCATCGTATTCGATCGTCGAGGATTCGAGCATGAGACGCCGGTTTTGGACATCCACGGCCTGGACGCTCTCCCGGCGAAATCGGAATTTGCGTTTGCCGCGAATTTCGCGAACCGCTTGCACGATATGCCGCGGGTCGGTATAGCTGGAAGCAATTTGGGGGAGCAGCGGAGTAAACAACAGATAATTCTGATCGCCAATCAGGAGAAGTTCGACATCGCGGTCATCGCGGAATTGGCGGTCCAAATTCGTGATCGCCTCCATCCCGGCGAACCCAGCGCCGACTACGATGACCCGTTTCATTTCAATTTCAAATTTACCACAGGTGAGCAGCGGGGTTCCGGCGGACTTCCGAAACTACCTGTAGCGTGGCCATCCAGGGCGATGCGGGAACTCCCTTTCCGCATTCGATCAGGGCATTGAGCGATTCTTCGCTGCGCTCGCAAGGGCGACGCGCTCTTATTGAGAACCAGCCGGGACAAAAGCTTTATCGTGCTAATCGTTCAGGGCCGGCGGCCCTGCCAAGCGTTTTACGCGCATGTTCCAGCTTTCAAATGGCATACCGGTATCGACCTGCTTCATGGAAATGCATTCCTGCACCGGGCAAACCAGTGCGCAGAGATTGCAGCCCACACATTCCTCTTCCATGATGCGCGGAACGTGCACCCCCATCCCGTTCGGATTTTTCTTGCCGTTTGCGGCCACGTGGTACGGCTCGATGCACTGGTGCGCGCCGTCTTCACACGCGACATAGCAAAGCTGGCATCCGATGCAAAGATCGTGCCGAATATCTGCGATGACTTTATAATTCAAATTCAGGTCGCCCCAATCCTGAACGTTGGGTAGGGCCCGTCCGCGAAAGTCTTCGATGGAGCGAAATCCGTGGTCGTCCATGTAGGCGGAAAGTCCATCGATCATGTCTTCCACGATTCGGAATCCATAGTGCATCGCCGCCGTGCACACCTGCACGACGGACGCGCCCAGCGCGATGTGCTCAGCCGCGTCATTCCAGTATCCGATGCCGCCGATTCCGGCAATCGGGACCTTCACTTTTTTCGCGACGCTTGACAACAAATGCAGCGCAATCGGCTTGACCGCCGGGCCGCAGTAACCGCCATGAGAGGATTTTCCGCCCACGTTCGGGCTCGGAGAAAATGTTTCCAGGTCCACTCCCATCAGCGAATTGATCGTATTGATCAGGCTGACGGCATCCGCGCCGCCTTTCTCCGCCGCCAGCGCGACTCGCGCGATGTCCGTGACATTCGGCGTGAGCTTTACAATAACCGGAGTTTTCGCCGCTTCCTTCGCCCACGACGTAATCATTTCCGTGTAGTCGGGCACTTGTCCCACCGACGCGCCCATTCCGCGTTCGCTCATCCCGTGCGGGCATCCGAAATTTAATTCGATCGCGTCCGATCCGGCATCCTCCGCGCGCTTCACAAATTCGTGCCAAGTTTCGCGTTTCGATTCCACCATCACCGAGGCGATGACGAGATTCTTGGGATAACGTTTTTTCACTTCGGCGATTTCACGGAAATTGATTTCCGGCGGCCGGTCGCTGATCAGTTCAATGTTGTTAAAACCCATGACTTTCGCGCCGTTGTAATCAAGTGCTCCATAGCGTGAAGACGTATTCACGATGGGCTCACCGATCGTCTTCCATACGGCGCCGCCCCATCCGGCGTCGAACGCGCGCATAATTTGGCCGCCCGTATTGGTCGGCGGTCCGGACGCGAGCCAAAAAGGGTTGGGAGATTCAATGCCGCAGAATTCTACGCGAAGATCTGCCATGGGAACCCTCCGGTGCGATAACTGGTAATTGCCGACTCGTGACTTGCCTGCCCTGGGGACAAGCGACTGGCGATTGGCGATTCGTGAAAGCGTTCCAACATTCGCGACCTCAATTTCTTTGCAGGGAGCGCCAGGCAAACCATGCGACGGTGGCGATCATTCCAGCCCAGCCCAGGATGCGCAACGTCCCGCCAATCTGTGTATCGTGTTCCAGCAATCCGGAGTGAGAAAACAGGTAGTACCAATCATGGATCACGTATTCCGAATCGCCGACGGTAAGTAGTGGAAGTTCCTGGGCCCTCGCATCGGCCATATAGATGCCGATCGGCAAAAATTGCTCAAAGAAAAAGAATGCGCAGAAAGCCGTCCCCTGCGACTGCCTGCGGAAAGCAAAATAAACGGCAAGCGCGAACGGCACAAACAACTGGAGAAACGTTCCCCCCGCTACCATGATCCATTCGCCGAAAAGGCGGAACAACAGATGTCCGCCTTCATGGATGGGAATGAAAACCAGATCGAACCACTGGAATAAATGGCCGCCGAGCAGCCCGTTTCCAATCAACAAAAGATAGAACGCCATCCAGACGAAGAAGAGCGGGCGCGAAACCGGGTCCCATTGCTCTTCAAGCGCATCGAGGAACGGAAATCTTTCGCTAAGCGATACTGGAATATCCATCAGGGTTCAGTTCTCCTGGAGCCTCAGGCCGGCGATCCGTGCGTTTCCGGTTTTGACGCGCCGCTTGCCGGCGAGCCAATCCACGAATCGATTCCACGAGCAGCCGCCATGCCTTCGGCAACAGCGTCGACGACTTCCCTGCCGCCATTCACGCAATCGCCGCCCGCAAAATATTTGGGATTGCCGGTGCGATGCTGCGCATCGACAACCAGCGTGCCGTTCCTGCGAATTTCAATGCCCGCAACGCCATGCAAAAAGTCTGTCGCCTGCTTTTGCCCGACGGCGCGGACAACCATATCCACTTCAATTGTGAAAGCGCTGTTGGGGACCGTTTCCGGCGCGCGCTTGCCACGCTCATCGGGCGCTCCCAAGTGCGTTCGCACGCATTCAATCCCGGTAACGCCGCCATTGGAGCCGAGAATGCGCACAGGTTGCGTTTGCCAGAGAAAATGAACGCCGTCCGATTTGGCCAGTTCATATTCGTAACGAAAGGCGGACATTTCCTGCTCGCTGCGACGATAGATCAAATACACGGACTCCGCTCCGAGCCGCCGGGCCGCCGTGACGACGTCAATCGCCGTGTTTCCCGCGCCGATGCATGCAACGCGACGACCGATCGCGACCTGGTCGAAGGGCATTACT
Organism: Terriglobia bacterium; assembly: GCA_963788335.1. Lineage (GTDB taxonomy): Bacteria > Acidobacteriota > Terriglobia > Acidiferrales > UBA7541 > Palsa-360. Next base: position 14,348 of record CAWBGM010000018.1, on the reverse strand, counting down.
TTTGTTCGCTGGATGAATTCCAGCGCGCCGTAAACTCCGTGGAGATCTTCGCCGGGAATATTCATCGCCCAGGTTTCTCCCAGTCCCACGCCAATGAAGATCGCATCGAAATCGTTTTCAAGCTGCGCAAACGCGATGTCGCCGCCGACTTCCACTTTCTGGCGGAACTCGACGCCCAGCGATTTCACCATCTCAACCTCCCGCAACGAATCTTTGACGCGCGTTTTATAGGCAGCAATTCCGTAGGTGCTCAGGCCTCCGGGAAGTTCCCCGCGATCGAACACGGTGACTCGATACCCTTTCCGCGCCAGCGCCGCCCCGCAAGCCAGCGACGCGGGCCCCGATCCGATGCAGGCGATGCGTCTTCCGTTCGGAGCGCCCGGGTGAAACATCTGGATCTTTCGATCGAGCGCATAATCGACCGCGTACCTTTGCAACCGCCCGATCTCAATCGCCTCCTCGCCCTTCTCATGCATTACGCACGCGCCTTCGCACAAGACTTCCGTGGGGCACACGCGCCCGCAAGTCTCTCCCAGGATGTTCGCATTGAGGATCACGCGCGCCGCGCCGCGCACATTATTTGTCATGATGCGCTTGATAAATCCGGGGACGTCGATGCTCGTGGGACATGCGATCGTGCAGGGCGCATCGAAGCAATACAGGCAGCGCGCGGCTTCGATGGCGGCCTGACGGGCGTTCATGGGCGGAGTGATGTCGGAAAAATTCTTCTCGTATTGATCGAGTGTCAGCTTCGGCGGTGTGTCACGAAGGGACATGCGCTCACCTCGAATCGGGGCCTATCCTGAAACACGCAACCCGGTGGATTCTTTTTTCCCACCGGGCAACTGGGTTAGCTTCCTCGCGTCATTCTAGCATTGGGGCAAGCATCCCCTGTCACCTCAAAATCCTGATGTGCGGCATAAACTGCATCGCCTGCCGGCCCGACACGCCTTCTGCCGGCGAGCAACCGGTCGATGGAGAATCGTGTTTCGAAAATCGGGTTTCGTTACCGAAGCTGGTCGATAGAGAATACGGTCCATCGTTCTCCCTGCCACTCCTTGTGCAACCTCAGATTGAGAGTTGAAATTTCCCGATCCACATCGGATTGCGAAGACAATCGCCGACCAAACGGCCCATAGACCGAGCAGATCAACAGGCTCGGCCGGCGCTGCCGTACGAAGTCTTTCAAGTTATCGACAAGCTGGGGATCGCGATCGCCCTCGGGCGCGACGGTAAATGCCATTGCTGGACCAATCTCAGGAAAGCGAACGATGAAATCGCTCTCGTTTTTGTCTTCATCGATAAGCACGGCGTCAGACGAAGAATGGTGCAATTTGAGCCATGCCTCCAACTCCCGCATCTCTCTTCTGAGCGGCAAGGTTGGGGAAATCCAGATCATCGAGTCCGCGACCATCGCCGATGAGGAAGTATTCGTAAGAACAACAACGGCCTGCCACAAAACCATCGAAAGCAGAACGAGCCACGGAGCCGTTTGCCTTCCCAGGAATCTAAACCGCGCCTCCGCCCAGGGCAGCGCCACAAACGCAAACGGAATTGCGAGCCAACTATAAATCAGCGTGTATTTGGGTTGAATGCCGCCCAGGCGGAGCGCGTAATAAAAATTGAACAGACACATCGTCAGGAACACCATAGCGATGCTTTTCGATAGTTGGGAACGCTTCTGAAATACGATCACAAGTCCCGCCAACGCCAGACAAGCAAGCAGCGGGCTCAGGGAAGTCAACAACTGGACAGGCACGAGAATCAGCAGAATCGGCAACGGGAGACGGTAGATGGCGAGATCCGAAATATTTTCCACAATGGTTCGATGAGGCAGCATCAGCGGATCGCCCCACTTCATCCAACTGAACAACAGCCAGCCAATCATTGCCGCCGAAGCAGGAATCGCAAAACACGCCGCTTTCCACAACGCGCTACCGTTTGGCCACCTCCAGTTCGACCCATCCGAGGGGGCCAGCAGCATGAACGCCAGCACAGGGACCACGAACCAGGGTTCAAACCGTGTCAGGCAGGCGGCTCCGAATGATCCTGACGACAATACAGCCCAAACCCATTTCGGCTCCAAATCGTATCGAGCCCAGGCGTACAGTCCGACACTGAGAAAAAATATTGTCGGTACTTCCGAACTCGTCGTCACGCTGTAACCGATATGAAATCCGAAGATTGCAAAGGCAATACTTGCGGCGAGCGCGACCTGGTCTCCAAACGCGCGCTTCATCATCCCCCAGTAGAACGGAATAGTAAGCGCTCCCAGAAGTGCCGTCAGAATTCTGGCGCTCCATTCCGAATGCCACACCCAGATCGCTCCTCCCAGCAGCCAAAAGTGCAATGGCAACCAGGCAAAATCGGCCGTCGCCGAAGGCAGCGACGTGGGATCGTTCAGCCAGTCCATCGCGTGGGAATACCGGGCCATGGCATCTACGCCGTTATTCGGTGTGATGAAAAGAAAAATTACGCGGATCGCGAGGGCAAGTAAAAAGAGATAAAAACCAATCTGTTTGTCCCGGATTCCGGGCGTTGTTTTCTGCTTCGGCTCAGGCGGCATACCCGGCGAAAATCTTAATACACCGGGGGTCCCTTTGAGTGAACCAAATTGGCCCTGGGGAGACAATCTTTTTTCTACTACAGGGCCCACGCGCTGCCTTTTACTTTTTACCTCATGATGCAAATCTGGCCCGATAGCCAATCCCAGCCTGTCCCAGCGATCAGTTTCCGAAGTGAACATACCTGTACTGTTTTGAAATAGCCTCGATTTTCCCATCGGCCTAGAGTGGATTTAGACGGTCCAGCGCGACCGAATTTTAAATGCAAGAGAAATCCGGGAAGGGTTGGGCCGAGTGTGGAAGCCCAATCCGAAGTTGCCGGCTCCCAACCAAGGCTATCGTCCAGATTTTACGGCGACGTCTCAATTCCCGAATCACCCTCTGAAGGAGAGCGGACATGAAGCAGTTCAGTAGAATATCAATCCTCATTGTCGGAATCGCACTTTTGACTATGGTATTTTCTCTTGTTCCCGGCAGGCCAACAAGGGCGGACGATAATGGATCGCAGTGGCACGACGGCAGTTCCACTCATCTGGGCGTCCCGCCGGGGCGCTTCGTGGTCCTCGATTGCATCGCTTTCACCACAGGCGTATGCACCCAATACAATCAAATCGCAAGGAACGGCACTGTATCGATCTACACGGGTCCTCCGAAGGGTTTTGACCTGCTGATCACGGATGTCTCGTGGCAATCCTTTGGCAATACACCCGGGGAAATCGAGGGTGTTACTCTGGAGCAACTAGGCGGAGGGCTGCATCTTTTTGCGGACGATCAAACCTCCGCGGCTAACGGAGACGCCAGCGGGCATATTCACTTCACCGCCGGAATCATCTACTCAGCAACGCCCTACATCATCGTAAATACCAATCAGCCACAGCTGCAAGTGATTGGATACAACGTTCCCGATTAATGCTTTCGCAGTTCCCCGCAAATATGTTGCACCCGGAGAGCCGATTGCCATCCGGGTGCAACAGAATAGCCCCCGCTTGCCCATGTTTCCCCGCATGGCCTAAGATGCAAACTTGGCCGGAAGCCGCCAGAGGGGGATGCATGGGATTCGACACGATCATTCGCAACGGCACGATCGTCACTGCAACGGATACATACGCCGCCGACGTGGCCATTGCCAACGGCCTGATTGTGGCCCTCGGCAAAGACCTCCCTATTGAAAATACAACGAACATTCTAGACGCGGCAGATTGCATGGTCATCCCCGGCGGGATCGACGTCCATACTCATCTGGACATGCCCTTCGGCGGCACCACCAGCGCCGACGATTTTGAAACCGGCACGCGCGCCGCCGCCTATGGCGGCACCACCACGCTGATCGATTTCGCCATTCAGTACAAAGGCCAGACGCTGCGCCACGCCTTCGATACTTGGATGAAAAAAGCGGACGGCAAAGCCGTGGCCGATTACGCATTCCACTGCATCATCACGGAACTCGGAGATTCGCAGCTGGAAGAAATGGGCGCGCTGGTCCGCGAAGGCGTTTCCTCTTTCAAATTGTTCATGGCGTATCCCGGCGTGTTCATGCTCGATGACGCTACGATTTTTCGCGCCATGCTGCAGGCCGCAAAGCACGGCGGCATGATCTGCATGCACGCGGAAAACGGCGGCGCGATCGACGTGCTCGTGCAGCGCGCATTGGCCGAAGGAAAAACCGCGCCGAAATATCACGCCCTCACGCGGCCCACGACTGCCGAAGGCGAAGCCACGTCGCGAGCCATTGCACTGGCGGAAATGGCCGGAGCGCCCGTATACATCGTGCATCTTTCGTGCAATGACGCGCTCGAAAAAGTACGTGAGGCGCGCGATCGCGGCCTTCCCGCTTATGCGGAAACCTGCCCGCAATATCTGCACCTCTCGCTCGATGATATGGATGTTCCCGGTTTTGAAGGCGCGAAATATGTATTCACGCCGCCGCTGCGCGAAAAGTGGAATCAGGAAAAGCTCTGGCAGGGCCTTGCCCGCGACACTCTGCAAGTGGTTTCCACGGACCACTGCCCATTCTGTTTCAAGGAACAAAAAGAAATGGGTAAAAGCGATTTTTCAAAAATACCCAACGGCGGCCCCGGCGTCGAGCATCGCCTCAGCCTGATTTATTCGGGCGGTGTCCATGGCGGAAAGTTTTCCGCGAACCGTTTTGTGCAACTGGTTTCGACTGCGCCCGCAAAATTATTCGGCCTGTACCCGCGCAAAGGCACGATCGCCGTCGGCTCGGACGCCGACATCGTGATTTTCGATCCCAACGCCGAGCAGGTAATCAGCGCGGCCACCCACCATATGCGCGTGGACTATTCCATGTTTGAAGGTTTTCACGTGAAGGGCGTTACTAAAACGGTGCTCTCACGCGGCCGCGTGATCGTCGAGAACGGCAAATTCACCGGAAAGGCCGGCGCGGGTCAGTTTCTGCGCCGGAAAACGTACTCAGGCGTTTCGTAAAAATTCAACCGCAGGCGCGGCCTCTTCCCTATTGTCGGAATACGCCGTACACCCAGGGAACGCCCAGCGCGCCCTTCTGAGCCTGAACCACGATGTCGTCGCCCTTTTGGAAACGATCGTAGTCATTTTGATCCACCGCGATCCGTTCAATTCGCCGGCCGCCACGCCACGAAGTAACCACCAGGCGGCGGCTTCTCGGCAACCCGCCCGTCGAAAATTTTCCCACGACGGTCGCCGGAACGCGAATCGGATTGGACGTGTCCAATTTCCCGTTCAGAAATAGAAGGGCCGCGAAAATCCACGGCACCGGGATCATTCCAAAATAGATTCGTTTAAGGGCTTCGATTTCCAGGTGTTTGCGCGCGCGGTAGTCAATGTAGTAGCCCAGCGCCAGGGAGCAGAAGAAGACAAGGCCGCCAAAAATTAAAATCGCATCCAGCTCGAGGGCCGGAAACACCTGACTGGCCGCCACGAAGACAATGATCCCGACAAGAAAAATACTTGTGCGCCGCACCAGCCGCCGCCGCACCACCAGTTCCGCCGCCACGGAAGTCAGCCCGCAAAACGGGCACTGATCGGCGCTGCGCTCAGAACCGCAATCGAGGCAACGCGTCATACGGGAGGCAAAGTTGCCAGCAGCGACTCGAGATGGGACCGGCCACAATCATCGGAAATATCAAATGTCACGGCAATTCCCGCGCCGGGCTCAACCCTCCGCACCACGCAATCCAAAACCAGCACCGGACTGACGATCAGGCGCGCCATGAAACGGGCCCCTACCCAAAGCGGCGGCTCAATTTCGACGAACAGTCCTTGCGGCCCGATATCACGAACCGTTCCCGCCAACATAGCCGAACCCCATTCGATTTCGATTTTCCCCAGAAACCTTTTGCGCTGGGACTGCCTGCGATCTGTCTCGACCGACGCGCTCTCGACCGGTTTCGTTTTCATAATGTCCACCTAAACAGGATGCTATGGTCCGGCAATCGGCGTGTCAAGTTTCGTTTCGATTGGTTTTAGTAGCACAGGCTTCAGCCTGTTTTCTGTCGATTTTCATCGAAGTTGGCGAAATTAAAAGTTCACAGGCCGAAGCGTGTACCACTGGAGTCGCAGTCGCGATCGGTTATTTTGGTTCCCGGCGGGCAAGTTCCTTGCGGAGCTGTTCCACGACATCTTCGCGCAACCGCGATAGCCCGAGCAAGTCTTCGATGTCGCGCCGGGGCAAATCCGACACCAGGACTTCCACGCAATCAGCGGGCGTGTGCGCATGCCGCAGCAGAGCAACACGAACGTTCACAAGGTTCGACCATTTCCGATGCCGCGCGACTCTGGCAATCGTTTGGGCCGGGAGCGATCCTTTCGCTAGCGTTTTCAAGAGTTGCGATTCGGTTAGAAACGTGTTGTCGAGCGCGAGCTGCGCCACTGGATCGGGCCCGTGCGCGATCAGCCCCGCAGCGATGCGCGCCGACCCGCGCCTGGCCAGCATCATTCTTTGACCCAGTGGCAGCTGTGCCAACTGCGCCAGAACGCGTTCTTCCGCCAGTCGCCGCAGTTCTCCGGAAGTCCCAGGTAACTGACTGATGCGAACCAGATCCATCAGATACAGGTCGCGCAGCAGTCGCATGGCAATCAGCCGCGGCGTGTGCGGATGCGAAGCCAGGCCGCGCCGGACGCGATAACTCGCCCGCCAGATTTTCCGCTTATGAATTTCTTCCAGCAGCCCGCTTGACAAATCTTTTCGTTCCAGCAGCAGGCAAACGTGCGTTTCGTCGAAACAAGGATTGTCCATCAGGGAACGAAGACTTTCTTCATTGCCGGATAACAGCAGCGCGGGGATCTCGTCCACAGCCGCTGCCCGGGCTTCTGCCGCGCCGATGCGATTTTCAGTCACCATGGGTCGCGGGTTGTGAGGGAGAATTGGCCAGCCGCGCAGCCATGTGCGCCGCGCCGATCGCGGGTGAAATCTCAATCTGCGAAACCTTCGCCCGCAAGGCGCCGCTGACCAGCACCGAATCCAGCAGTGTATCCAGCATCGGGCTTCGCCCAAACACTCCGCCGCATTTCACGAGCGGGAATTCCACGTCTTTCAGCCCCAGACGACGAATCACAATCATTGCGAGGTTTCCTAATCCGATCGCCGCTGTGAAAAGAATTTCCTTCGCCGTACTGTCGTCGGAATTTGCAGCCTCAACGACGGCTGGAAACAATGAGGGGAAAATATCGTCGGGATTTTTCATAATCCGCTGCATCAAGTCATCCCAGTCCGGGCAATCCAGCGCCGAGGAAATCATTTCCGCAAGCAGCGTCACCGGGGCATCGTGGTCGCGAGTCCGCGCCACTGCTGCCACCGCGCGCCTTCCGATATCAAACGCGCTCCCCTCATCACCGATCCACGGCCCATAGCCGCCCGCGTGTGCCGTTTCCCCCGCGGTGTTGCGCCCGTAGGCCACTGAGCCCGTTCCTGCGATCAAAACAAGGCCGGGACCCGATCCCGCCGCCGTCTCCAATGCGATGTCGTAGTCGGTTGTGACCTGAGCGACCGCACGGGGGAATTCATTCGTCAGAAAGACCATCATGCGTCGCACCACGCTGCGCCGCCCTGCGCCGGCAAGCCCGGCGCAGACTCCGGTCACATCGCCGGTGTGCAAATGAGCATTCTTGAGAGCCTCGGCGGCGCCTTCGCTGATCGAGCGGAACGCGGCCTCATATCCCGAACGCAAAGCATTCGCCGGGCCGGCGCGCCCCGCGCCGACGATTCCTCCGTCTCTGTTCAGGATGACGCAATCCGTCTTTGATCCCCCGCCATCGATTCCAAGCCAGTAGGTCATTGCCCCTCAGTATCGCTTCCTCAGCCCCTCGCGGAGTGCAGTCGCATGGTGGAGTCTTGACGCCGAACAACACCGCCCATATCATCGCCACGCCGCGACATGCGCCTGACTTCGGTCGACATCGCCATCATCGTCATCTACCTGATCGGCGTTACTTCTTTCGGTATCGCATTTCGTCGCGGACAAACCACGGTTCGCGACTACTTCCTCGGCGGCCGCACCGCGCCCTGGTGGGCACTGGCGCTGTCCATCGTGGCGACGGAAACTTCGACGCTCACAATCATTGGTACGCCAGCCTTGGCCTTTGCGGGAAATTTGACGTTCCTGCAACTCGTGCTCGGCTATCTCGCCGGCCGCGTGGTCATCGTATTACTCTTCCTCCCCCACTACTTCCGTCGAGAATATTACACGGCGTACCAGGCGATAGAAAGGCGGTTTGGCGCAAAGGTAAAGGCGGTTGCAGCTTCCACATTTCTGGTCACTCGCGCGCTGGCGGAAGGAGTCCGCATTGCCGCCATCGCGCTGGTCGTCAATGCTGCCTTCGGGACCGGGCAACGTCTCTCCGTGCTGCTGATCATGGCGTTTGTCCTGGTCTACACGTTCGAAGGCGGCATGAAAGCCGTGATCTGGACTGACGTGGTGCAATTCATGCTCTATTTTTCCGGTTCACTTGCCGTTTTTTTTCTCCTCTTGCATAAAATTCCGGGCGGATGGGAGACCGTGACGCATGCAGCCGCTGCTGCGCGGAAACTCCGTGTCTTCGATTTTTCTTTCAGCCTGGTGAATCCCGTGAAAACGTATACATTCTGGTCCGGCATGATCGGCGGCGGATTCCTCACGATGGCAAGCCACGGCACCGATCAGACGATCGTCCAGCGCCTCCTCGCGGCGAAATCCGAACGCGAAAGCAAGATCGCGCTGCTCGCCAGCGGCGCTGTCATCTTCTTTCAATTCGCGCTATTTCTGATTTTAGGCGTAATGCTGTACGCGTGGCACGGAGCGCCTGCGATTCAACCGGGACAAAGCTACGATTTCGTGTTCCCCGATTTCATTGTCACCGCCGTCCCCGCGGGATTGCGCGGCATCATGATTGCCTCGATCCTCGCCGTCGCCATGTCCAACGCCAGCGGTTCCCTGAATTCCCTGGCTGCCTCCACCGTCATGGATTTCCATGAGTTGCGCGGCGGAGTCGTTCCCGGCAGAGATGATCCAGCAAGATTTTTTCGTCTCTCGCGCAGGATGACGCTGGCCTGGGGCGTCATCCTCGCAATTCTCGGGACATTTCGGTGGGGCCCGCTGCTCGAAGCAGGCTTGACCATTGCCTCGATCACGTTCGGCAGCCTGCTCGGCCTGTTTCTGCTGGCATTCTTGATGAAGCGCGCGACGCCGGCGGGTGCGGTGGGTGGAATGTTTGTCGGCCTCGCCGCAATGGCTTACATTCACTTTGGCACGCAATTGCTGTGGACCTGGTACGTTCTGTCAGGTGCAACGATCACGTTTCTGGCAGGAGCGATTTTCAGCCTTTGGACTTTCCCCGGCTTGCCTTAGTCGGAGGATACAAGAGATATTTTTCGCGCGTCCTGCGGAACGCTTTCAAATCCCCTTTCCAACTCGCGATGATGGAAGCTGAGGCGTCGCCCATTTCGAGCTTTTTGACCGTCGCGTCATTGCCCACCAGCGCGATCATTTTCTCGACTTGAAATTGTCCGGGATACAATTTTTGGAGAATGGCGGCAATTTCCATCCCCATCCTCAGCGCCCGGATCTTAGTCCTATTGGTCACCTCGACTCTCGCGCCCTCGCACAGTTCGCCCTTAAACAGTCCCGAATCCGGCGTGAATTTGTCCGGCGCGAACCGCACACCCGGAATCGCCCGCCCGTTCATGTGCGCGGAGAATTCATCGGCACGAATCCACGGCGCGCCCAGACGTTCAAACGGCTGATTCGTTCCCCTCCCCACCGAAACTCCCCCGGCCTGCAAAATTTCCAGGCCGGGATATAAAATCTCCGCCTTCGCCGAGCGAAGATTGGGCGACGGATTAACCCAGGGCAAGCCAGTCTGATCAAACCAATCCTGCCGCCGCCAATTCAGCATCCGGATGACGTGCAGGTCCGCGTCAATTCTTTTTTCGGCGTTGAACATCGCGGCCATTTCGCCCAGCGTCATCGCCATCCGCACAGGCATGGGAAAATAGCCGACGAAACTTGTGCGGTCGTGATCGAGCATCGGCCCTTCGACGATTTCGCCGCCTAGCGGATCGGGCCGGTCAAGCACGTAGAAACCAAGATGATGCGCGGCGGCGGCCTCCATCGTGTAACCCATCGTCGTAATGTAAGTATAAAAACGCACTCCGGCGTCCTGAATATCAAAAACCAAGACATCGAGCCCCGCAAGCATTGCGTCCGTTGGCCGCTCTGCATCACCATAGAGACTGTAGATCGGCAGGCCTGTAGCTTCGTCCCTCGTCGATGAAACGCGTTCATCGAGCACGCCGCGAATTCCGTGCTCCGGAGTGAATAAAGCCACAAGCTTCACGCCCGGCGCGTGAGCAAGCAGGTCGATGGTGCTACGCCCGTTGCGGTCTATCCCCGTCTGGTTGGTGATCAGCCCGACACGCTTCCCTTTCAGCGCTGCAAAGTTCTCCGCCTCCAACACATCAATCCCGGTCAGCGTTCGGGGGGGCGGCGGGCTAGCGAATGAAATCTTTTGGAACCATGGATTCACGCAGATGAACGCGAATAAAACCAAAGAACTGAAAATCATAACCAACGAGGGAAACAACTTCGGAGCAGGAAGCCCGACTCCTACCGGGCGCTCGCCAGGCAACGCCGAAGAATTTGGTCTTTTGGTTTTAACCGTGATCATCGATCTGAATCCGCGCTGAAAAAGGTTTGTGCTTTGTCAGTGTTTATCTGTATTCATCCAGGATTGCAATGTTGTTTGTCTCGACTCCCTGCCGGTGCTATAAATATTCACGGCATGCAGGCGTCAATTCTGGAATCCGCGCGATGCAAAGACTGACTCGCTCGATCCTGCTGCTCGCTCTATTCCTCATGGCGACTACGGGCCAAACGCAAAAATCTCCGCGCGCGCCGGCCGCGCCGGCACCCGCAAAACTTTCCGCCGAAGGCGAGCGCTGGGCCGCGCAAACCCTGAAACAAATGACGCTCGACGAAAAAATCGGGCAGCTTTTCGCCGTGTGGGCCTTTGGAGGCTTTACATCGACCGAAAGCCCCGAATATCGCGATCTCCTGCGCGACGTTGAAGAAAAGCACATCGGTTCCTTCGCCATTCAGACGCAAGGCTCGCCCACCGGAATCGTAACCAGCCAAGTGTACCCGACCGCGGTCCTGGTCAACACGCTGCAAAGTCACGCCAAGGTTCCGCTTCTCGTGGCTGCGGATTTCGAGCGCGGCACCTCAATGCGAGTCGGCGAAGGCTCTTCGTTCCCTCACGCCATGGCTATCGCCGCCACGGGCCGCCCGGAAGACGCCTACACGATGGGCAAAATTACGGCGCTCGAAGGAAAAGCAATCGGTGTTCCGTGGATTTTCGCGCCCGACGCCGACGTCAACAGCAATCCTGAAAATCCAATTATCAACACGCGTTCGTTCGGCGAAGACCCCGAGCGCGTTTCCGAATTTGTCGCCGCGTTCGTCCGTGGCGTCGAGGAAAACGGCGGCCTGGCCACAGCGAAGCATTTCCCCGGGCACGGTGACACCAGTACCGATTCGCATCTCGATCTCCCGACCGTCACAAGCGACCGCGCGCATCTCGACCGTGTCGAACTCGCTCCGTTTCGCGCCGCCATCGCCGCGGGAGCCGGATCAATCATGACGGCCCATCTCGCCGTCCCTGCGCTCGAACCCGATCCCGATCTTCCGGCCACGATGTCGCCGAAAATTTCCACCGATCTTCTGCGCGGCCAAATGGGTTTCGACGGCCTGGTCGTTACCGACGCGCTTGACATGGGCGGCGTAACGGTGCGCTATCCGCCGGGAGAAGTCGCCGTGCGCTCGATTCTCGCGGGCGCGGATGTTCTGCTCGTTCCTCCCGTGCTCGATGCCGCGCTGGAAGCTGTGCGCGATGCGGTCGCGTCCGGCCGCATTCCGATGGCTCGCATCGATGAAGCCGCGATGCGCGTGCTTCGCGCGAAAGCCAAGCTCGGCCTGAACAAATCGAAGCTTGTGGACCTCGACGCCCTTGCGCGCAATTTCGACAAGCCGGAATTCGACCGAGCCGCGCAGGATATCGCCGATCGCGGCGTCACGCTCCTCCGCGACGACCAGCACATTTTGCCGCTCGATGCGACAAAGCGGCAGCGCGTTCTGCTCGTTGCCGTCTCCGGTGACGTCGATCCCTATCCCGCCGGTAATCTCGAAAATGAAATTCGCTGGCGACTCGATTCGCTTCCAGCCGTTCGCATCGACACGCGCTTCGTTCGAGCCGACATGGCCAAGCTTCCTCCGCCGGATACCTATGATCTTGCAATTGCCGCGATCTTCGTTCGCGTCGCCGATCGCAAAGGCAGCATCGGCCTGCCCGACGACGAAGCCGCCGTCGTGGACCGCCTCCTCGCGGCAGGCAAGCCCGTCGTCGTTGCATGCTTTGGCAGTCCTTACCTGATCGAACGATTCCCTGCCGCAAAAACCTGGGTCGCCGCGTTCAGCACGGTCGATGTCGCGCAACGCGCAGTAGGCCGCGCTCTCTTCGGACAAATCGCGATCGGAGGACGAATTCCGGTCAACGTTCCCGGCGTGGCGTCCCTGGGCGCGGGTCTCGACCTGGCAGCCAATCCCATGAAATTGCGCCCGGCAAGCGACGACGCAAAATTGAAACCCGCGTACGATGTCCTCGACCGTGCCGTCAACGATCGCGCCTTCCCGGGCGGCGTGCTGGCAGTGGGCTATCGAGGCGAATTCTACGTTCACGCGTTCGGGAAACAAACCTACGACACGAATTCGCCGGCGATCACGCCAGAAACAATTTATGATGCCGCCTCACTCACCAAGCCCGTTGTTACGACCACGCTTTTCGCCATGCAGATCGAGGCGGGACGCATATCGCTTGATATGCCTATCGCGCGCTACCTGCCGGAATGGAATTCGGGCCCCAATCCCGAGTGGCGCAAGGCTGTCACGATTCGCAATCTACTGACGCACTCGTCGGGACTTCCAGCACACAGGGATTATTTCCTTACCGTCCACTCGAAGCGCGAAATGATCGCCGCCATCTGCAACGAGCCTTTGGAATCCGCGCCGGGCACAAAGGCGGTTTACTCCGACCTGGGATTTATCCTTCTGGGCGAAATTCTTGAGCGCGCAACCGGAAAAACCGTGGACCAACTGGCGCGCGAGCAAATCTTCACTCGCCTTGGCATGGCGAACACCATGTTCAATCCGCCGAAATCGCTGCTCGCCGGGATCGCGCCCACGGAAAATGACACCACGTTCAGAAAGCGCCCAGTACACGGTGAAGTGCATGACGAAAACGCCTTCGCCATGGGCGGCGTCTCCGGCCATGCCGGGATGTTTTCGACGGCGCCCGATCTTGCCGCATTCTGCCAGATGCTCCTCAACGGCGGACTATACGCGCACCAGCGTTTGCTGACTCGCGCGACGATCTCCCTCTTCACCGCTCCGCAGCAGCTCGCCGGAAACACATTCACGCTGGGCTGGATGGTCCCGACGACGGATTCCTCGAGCGGCCGTTACTTTTCAGCCCAAAGTTTCGGCCACTTGGGCTATGCCGGCACTTCCCTCTGGATCGATCCCGACCGTCAGCTTTTCGTCATCCTGCTCACCAATCGCGTCTATCCCACGCGCGAAAATACGAAAATCGTAGCTGTCCGCCCCGCCGTGCACGACGCCGTAATTGAATCGCTGGGTCTAGCACCCATTTCTAAATAGTCGGTTTTAGTGGCACAGGCTTCAGCCTGTGGATTTTGACCTTCAATGGAGTTGCAAGAATTCAAGTCCCACAGGCTAAGCCCGTGCCACTAAACCCCGTTCTACTAAACCCCGTCCTACTAAACCCCCTCTATTCTTCTTACCCCTTACCGATTAAGTGATCGTCTGACGAATCGCCGCAACAACGCGGCCTGAGGACATGCGAAGATATTGCTCTGGCGCGATAGCCGCATATGACGAAGAAGACACCAAAAACAACCGAACAGCGAAATCCTCGCACACAGGGACTCGACACAAAATCCTCCCTGGAAATTGTGCGCGCCATCCATCGCGAAGACGTCCGCGTGACGAAGGCCATCGCCGCCGCGCTCCCTGCAATCGCCCGCGCCGTTGAAGCCATCACGCATGCTTTGGACCACAACGGCCGTCTCTTTTACATCGGCGCAGGGACCAGTGGACGCCTCGCCGCGCTTGACGCCGCCGAACTCCCGCCAACATTTGGCGCCTCGCCGCGAATCGTCCAGGCTGTAATTGCCGGAGGCCGCCGCGCGCTTACCGATGCCGTCGAGGGCGCGGAAGACAATCGTGCACAGGGCGTCGC
>CAWBGM010000017.1:0-310847 GCA_963788335.1 Terriglobia bacterium | reverse complement strand
ATTCCGGACGTCAGCCAGGACACGAGATTCTTCTCGAAGGTCGACGAAAAACAAAAAATGGAAACGCGGTCGATCGTGGCCGTACCGGTGCGTTACCGGGATCATTGCCTTGGCGTGATCGAACTGATCAATTGCGTGGGGAGCGATGGATTTCAACAGCGCGATCTGGCGCTGCTGGAGGCGCTGGCGGATTTCGCGGCCATCGCCCTGGAGAACGCGCGGCACGTCAAGCGCATCCATGAGCTGACGATCACCGACGATTGCACGAGCTTGTACAACGCGCGGCACATGGATTTTATCCTGGAGACGGAAATCTACCGTTCGCAGCGTTATGGCTACGAATTTTCGCTCGTCTTTATCGATCTCGATCACTTCAAGGGCGTCAACGATACGCACGGACATCTGATCGGATCGAAGCTGCTTGCCGAAGTCGGACAGATGGTGAAGTCGGCGTGCCGCAGAATCGATTTCGCGTTTCGTTACGGCGGGGACGAATTTGTAATTGTTTTGCCGCAGACGCCCAAGGAAAATGCATTTGTCGTCGCCCGCCGCCTGCACAAGATGATCGGTGAAACCAAATGGCTTGCGTTGGAGGGATTGAATATTCACTTTACCGCGAGCCTGGGCGTCGCCTCCTATCCGACGGACGCGAAAAGCAAAGTCGAGTTGCTGCATCTCGCCGATGAAGCCATGTACCTGGTCAAGAACACTACGCGCAACGGCGTGGCTGCCGCGAAAATCGGCGCATTACCTGCCGGTATTTAGTTTTACCTTCATTGCATTCACTCGGAAATACGCACCTGATTTTGTGGGGATTTGAATTCAGCCCTCCGGCCCGCATTCGGCGGACGGTTCCGGTCACGCCTGCGCCATCCACATCATTTTTTGTTTTCGACCCGGATTCGTGAAAACGGAATCGCGGCCGTATTTCCGTATTACCTAGGTTCGTCACGGCCGGCATGCTACGCTCGGTGAATCTCTTTGCGCGATTGGAGTCTTCAGAGCGCGTGCCGGAAAGATTTGGGGCGAGGATCGAATGGCGAATGAAGCGCTGGGGATGATTGAAACCAAGGGTTTGGTCGGCTCAATTGAAGCCGCGGACGCTATGTTGAAGGCGGCCAATGTCGTCCTGCTGGGTAGAGAAAACGTCGGTTCGGGATACGTGACCGTGATGGTTCGTGGCGAGGTGGGCGCGGTGAAAATCGCCACCGAGGCCGGGGCTGCTGCGGCGCGCCGCGTGGGCGAACTTGTCTCCTCCCATGTTATTCCGAATCCTCATGAACTGCTGGAAAAGATTTTGCCTGGTGGCGGCTCTCCCCTCACAGCGAAGGAATAAATACCATTGCAGAACGCCACGCTGCCTCTGCGACTGGCTTCCTCTGGCCAGTTCCGTTCAGGCCTTTCCCGTTCACGCCAGTTCTGGGGGCTCCCAATTCGAGTTTGCAGCAAGGCCCGAGCCTTTCGCAACGTCTCGGACACGGATGTCGTCGCCGGCCATTGAAAAAAACATCATTTCGTGCAGTTTCAAGACGGAATTGGTGTTCTTTTGCCGTTGCGTCGATACTTTGAGGAAGAGTACACCCTAGCGGTTATCCGGGTAGGTCACGGCGGCGCACCTCATTCTGGGACTTACCCTCTTCGTTCTCTCTCCTCGCGCTGCGTTCATCCAAAATGGCGGGCCGTCATACGATTCAACCGAAACGTCGGTCACCACCGTCAGCGCTCCGGTAGCGATCGATGCACTGGTTTCTACGAGAACGTCGCGAGTGACTCTCATCGCTCTGAAAACAAATGGGGTGCTCGGAGTCGCAAGTTACCGGATCGATAGCGGGCGGCTTAACTATGTCCTCTCCGGCGGAACTGTTGGTTCGGCCGACGTGGAGGAAGTGGACTGGACAAGGACCTCTGAAATGAATACAGAACGAGCGACGGGAACGACATTTCAGTCGCGCGTATTCTAAGATTCCACCGGTCGAGTTCTGACGGGCGGAGATTTCTCGACCCCCGAGGTTATTATAGGGGGTAGAGGTAGTTTGTTCATGGAAGCGGGCGAAATTTCAATTCGGTAGCAATAATTCAAAACGGGAAAAAAGGTTTTTCAATCCACCCATTAGAATCCGCAAGGGGGACACTCAAGCATCGGGTGTCCCCGAACAGGCACGGACTGGACCGACCAATCCCAAATGAAATGGTTTGCGCAAATGTTCTGAGGATGGGAGCGCCCTGTTTACAATCGTTTCGGACCCCGCTCAACATGCCGTATTTTCCGATAAGACCCGCTTGAATCCCACATGGCTCGGTCATGGCATTCACTAATCTGGCGTGAAGGCCTGCCTTTCCTCTGGAGCTTGAAAGCACAGTTGGTCCTTATCGAGAATCCACGCGAGGAATGGCAATCGGTTTGCTTATCCTACGGAGGATATGCCCGTTAGCAGCCAGCGGAATAGGAATTTCGATCACGGTGAGCCGGGCGAACCAGGCAGCGTCAGGCGATTGAATGGCTTTTCGCTGGTTGAACTGATGTTTGTGGTGCTGATTATTCTAATTGTTGCGGGGGTAGCAATTCCGAAAATTGTCACCTCCATCCAAAGCGCGCATCTGCGCGGCGCGGCGACGGACTACGGGGGATTGCTGCAACTGGCAAGGATATATGCCATTCGTGACAATCGCTATTACTCGACCTATATCCTGGCGGCGTCCGGAACGGACCAAACTCCGGAAGCGTATGTGGACATGTTTCCAAAAAGCAACACGGGAGCCTCAGGAAACGGCGGGGCATCCATCGTTTCTGGCGATCCGGAGGTTGTGATGTCGACGGAAATCGTCCAGCAATCGCGGGGTAGCGCACCGAACGCAAGCAACTTGCAAAACCAGTTGCTTCCCGCAGGTTCACCGGTGACGCCTACCGATACAAGTGTAACGGCGGCCACGTTCGGTCCGCTGGGCACTCCCTGCACGCCGCTGGCGCTGACGGGCGGCTCGGTGTGCAGCAGTTCGGGAGGACCCACCGCCTACTGGACATTTTTGGAGAACACGCGGGCGAACACATGGCAGGCGGTGACAATTACGCCCGCGGGACGAATCGAAAACTGGTATTACACGGGGTCGGCATGGAGCAAGTTGTGAGGCCGCAGGTCATGGAATTCAGACACGCCGATTCGGCGCTCGCGAGGCCATGTTCGCAGCGCGGGATGACGCTAATTGAACTGATGATCGCGATGGTGATTCTGGCGGTCGGGCTGGGCGGAATCACGAATTTGCTGGTCATTGCCGTGGCCACCGACAACAAGAACAGCAAGGACACTTCAGCGACGCTGCTGGCGCAGATGGTGATCGAGCAAATCAGCGCGCAGCATCCGAACTCCAACTCGGCGATTTCAATTACCGATTGCGCCGGGAACGCCTGGACAATTGCCACGACGGCGGGCGCCTCTCCAAATGGGTTCGGAGCAACGCTGATCACTGCTTCCAGCACGTTTGGGTATGGAGGACTCGATCAAACGCAATCGTCCGCCAACGTTCCCGCCAACTACGGGATGCAGTATGTGGATTGCGGCGGCACGGGCAATACGGGCGTCTCGACGACGTATGACGTTCGATGGAACATCATGACGATTAATGCGAGTTACACGCGGCTGGTCACGGCGTCCGCGCGTCCCCTGAATGCGAACGCACTCGGCGGAAAACAATATGCGCTGCCGGTCAACCTCCGCTCGGTGGCTGGGCCTTAACTGGAAAGCAGGAAAAAATATGATTCCAGGAGAAATGAAGAATCGACGCCCGAGCGGCCAGCATGGGTTTAGCCTGCTGGAACTTGTGCTGGTTCTTGCCATCCTCACGATCATCATGGGGATCGTGGTGAACGGCATCATGCAGATTCAGAAGAAAAGCGCGAGCGATGTAAACAAAATTGGCGCGGCTCAGGAATCGCGGCAATTCATGGATCAGATCCTGAGAGACTTGCGGCAAAGCGGATTTCCGAGCCTTGCGATGTTCGACCCCACTGCCGGCGCAACGAACAGCTCCAACTATGTGGCGCAAGGCTTGATTAGTTTTTCATCCACAGCCATTCAATTTGAGGGAGACGTGGACGGAACCGGCGTGAGCGAGGTCTATATTCAGGCCGTGCTTCCGGCGAGCGGGAGCTGCCCGTGCACGGTGCAGCGCGGAACGGTTTTGAAATCAGCCGGTGGAACGCCGGCGTATTACACGGAGCTGGACAATGTAATGGGCCAGAACATTTTCACGGCTTACAAATATGACGGGACGGCGTATAACGCGGGCACGGACTCTATTTCGCTCATTAAGAATATCGGCATCACGCTTTACGTTCAAAGCTCGACGCCGGAAGTGACCCAGTCGGTCGCCACCTATCCGACAACAACGATGGTATCGGAAGTGAGGATCAATAATTAGTACCGGATGTTCAAGGCACGGAATCTCTGCGCATTATGAATTTTCAATGGCGAAAAAATCGACCATCTTACGTCCCAGGCAAAATTCCGAACGGGGCATCGCGTTGCTGTTTACGTTGCTCGCGTTGGTGATTCTGACCGCTCTCACCGCGTCTCTGATTATGCTATCCAGCACGGAAACGTCGGTCAATTACAATTATCGAACCGAAGAAATCGCATTTTTCGCCGCCAAGGCGGGCGTCTATGAGGCGATCGACCGGATGCAGCAGTCCAATGCGAGCAGCATCTCCGCACAGGTTCCGACAGTGCTTCCCTCGGCAACCGGTGGTGTGCTTTACCTGATCAACGCGGGCAGCTCGCTGACGGTCCAGCCGTGGAACACGGCGAACAAATACTTTGACAACGAGCTTTGCCACGAGGGCTACGCGATTACCGGAATGACGGCGGCATCACCGGGTATTCCATGCACGACCGTGCCATCCGGCAGTTCCTGGTATACAACGGTGAGCAGTAATTATCCGTGGAGCGGCACCTCGGCCTCGATTCCCTATGAATGGGTGAGAATCACATGGAAAGTGAATTCTTCAAATCAGTACTTGAGCGGTGGCCCCTCCAACCCCGCGACTAGTTTCTATTCCGTCAATTCCACAGCGTCCTCCTCCACGGCCGTTTGCTGGAATGGTTCTTCCGAGGTTTTGCTTTCGGCAGGCGATACGACTTGCGGGCAGATGCAGTATGGGACTCCCTCCACGGCGGATACGCCCGTGTACGCGATCACGGCGATGGCCATTACCTCGAACGGATCGCGCCAGATGGCCCGAATGGAAGTGGCCATTCCGCCTCCTCTCATCACTGTAATACCGGGCGGCTTCAGCTCTCCCGATGGATTTTTCGCCGGTGCTTCCACATGTTCGCCCAATGGCGGAACTGCGCCGTTCACAATGGCTAATGGTGTGACAGTGGACGGTTATGACAGCTCGAGCGGAGGCACTTACAGCGGGACAAAATCCAACAGCCTGGGAAATATCGGTTCGAACGGCAGCGTTAGCATGATTGGGTCGACTGTGGGTGGCGCAATCTATGTAACGAGTACAGGAGTTAATGGGGTCTGCGGGGGAAGCACGGTAAGCGACGTCTATACCAGCAATGGCGGAGCCTACGGCAGCATAGCCAAAATCAGTTCCTACACCCCAGCCGTGCCGACGATTCCCGCCGCGGGGTCATCCGACCTCACTGTGAATACAAGCCAATCACTGGCGCCAGGCTCGTATCGGAACCTGGCCGTGTACAGCGGGAGCACGCTCACACTGACGGCGCCCGGCACGTTTAATTTCAATTGTTTTGTGATCGGCGGCGGTTCCACCCTGAAAATCAGCCCGGTGACGAAACAGGTCATCATCAATGTGACTGGGAACTCCTGCTCGGGGAATTCTGTTATCGACATATCCAATGGCACAGCCTCTAATTCATCGGGCATCGCGGCCAACCTGACGTTTAACTACGCTGGAACGGGGGAGGTGAATGTTGCCGGTGGCTCGACTGCTTACATGGTGTTGAACGTCCCCAAGGCGGCGGTCACCCTGAACAACGGATCGGATATTTTTGGCGCGATTGTCGCCGCCACGATCAACGACAGCGGCGGCACGAAACTTCACTTCGACAACGCCCTTGCAGCCTCCAGCGGCGGAACGACCATCGCTTCGACATACAGCAGTTCGTACACGACGATAGGCTTCGGTTCGCTTCCGTACTGAGGGATTTTGATGTGGATTGTAGGCTCTTCATGTTAGGCATTTCGTTCTCCAATGCGAATTAGCCCTTTTGCGGGAGCGATACGGCAGAACGGCGCTCCATCGCAAATCTTCGGGTTTGAGACCCGTATGCTTGGCAATTCGCTTCAACATGTTCGGTCCAATCCCCACCCCATCGTGAAATGCACAGGTATATGCGGTAGTTTTTTTTCGGGCGAACCAATTGAATGTGGGAAGACCCTTTGCGCCCACCGGGCCTGGGAAACCAGCCGAGACGGAGTAACGCTCTATAAACTCAAGAAGAAAGTGCAAGACGCGGTGCGGTGCCACTTCGAGGAGAAAGACAGGCCCAGTGTAAACCGTTTGCATCTTGTCAAGGATGACGTGATTCCTGCTTGAACCTCCCGCCTGACCTGTACCGAATGCCAGCTATCTCTTTCGCCATGCGGACAAGGCATTCCCGCCGGTCGTCACGCCCCCGAGTACAATTGAGACAGACACGGGCCCAGGACAATCGTTGGGAACGAGGTGATCCCCATGCCAGAAACTGAATTCTCGGTAGCCCGGACAAATCCACGTTTCTCCTTTGTCGCTGAGGCTGAGGTGCTGGGAGAATCGAATCAGGGGTGCGTAACGGCGCGCGTCAGCGAATTGAGTTCGCGCGGCTGTTACATCGATACCATCAATCCATTTTCCCTGGGGGAAGAGTTGCGCTTCAAAATTCGCTATGGCTGCAGCACTTGCATAGTCCCGGGCAAAGTGATTTATTCGCATTCCGGATTCGGCATGGGCGTGCTGTTTGGGAAGATGGCCGCTGGGGACCGCGCTACGCTGGAATCCTGGCTGGATGAACTGGAACAAAAAGCGGGCTGAAGCAAGTGCCCGGCGTGTATCGTTACTGCTTGTCCCATACTTGGACATTGTGAAAGGATTTTTCGTTCGTCGCGGAATTTCTCGATACGATCGTCAAGCGCATCCCATTTTCAGAAACCGACAAAATAGCCGATTCAATTGGTTTCCCGCTTTTTTTGAACGTCGCTTTCATTGTGTGCGCGTCGATGCGTTTGCCTGCGACGCTTTCGGCGCCATTTCCCCCGCCTCCAAACGTAGGACGGTCCTTGCCGTCAGGTTTGATCGTATACCCGTAAGTCCGGGAATTTCCCTTCGCGTCAATCCCCTGGACGGTGACTTTCCCGGATGGCTGCCAGGTTCGAATCTGGCTCATCGGAGGAGGGCCGGGATCGTATTGCGACAATGCGACATTAAGCTTCCAAGTTCCGAGGAACAGCTTGCCCTGGGCCATTAACGGGCAGGAAGCGACCAATGCGACAAGTGCGACGGCAGGGACCACAAAATGGCGCTTCATGATTTGCTTCCCCCTAACGACTTCCCAATTAGCTGCGAGTGAACTAGCGGGACCTTAATTCGGTTTCATGAGTGGGTCAAGCAAAA
The DNA here is from genome assembly GCA_963788335.1 of Terriglobia bacterium. GTDB lineage: Bacteria > Acidobacteriota > Terriglobia > Acidiferrales > UBA7541 > Palsa-360. Next base: position 303,229 of record CAWBGM010000017.1, on the reverse strand, counting down.
ACCAACGCCGGCGCCGCACTGGATTCCACTCGATAAACACTCCCGAACCAACGTTGTTGGGCATCCGATGCGCTGGGCTATAGGCCGCCGGCGCCGGCGGCGTTCGCGCCGCGAATGGCGGTTCTCCGGTCGCCTTCGGCTCCCTGCGATCCGCCATTCGCAAACCCCCTTCGGTGCAGGGATGGGATGCGACAAAAGAGATGCGTTCCAATTTGGCCCTTCTGAAAACTTCACCTATGCGAGGACCTCGATCAAAACCTTGGGAATTCAGATGGATACACACTTATTAGAGATGGCAACGTGCGTGCAATGTGATTGAGAATGAAACTTGTTGCGTTTTTGTTTTTTACTTCGTTGGCAACTTCACTAAGCGCATATCCTGCACAGATCCAGACCGGGGTCGGTTCCGGGGATTCGTCTTTTAAAAAAGAAGCTTCTCAAATTAAGCCGGAGGAAATTGTAGTCAAGATCAGTCGTCGTCATATCGATGCGAACGAATCTCTGAAGCATGGTGGTCTTGCCCTCACTTCCAACTACGGAACGGGTTACTGCTTCGGACATGGAAAGTGTGATTTCATATTAACGAATTACCATGTTGCTGAACGAGTTGGATCGCCGCTTAGAGTTAACGGCGTAAAGGTTCTCCAAACTTATGAGGCAACCAGCCCCCAAGACAAGGACGCTGTTTGGGAAAAATCTCCCCAGGGATTTTCTGTAAAGCTCGTACCTATTCGGGATATCGCCATTTTTCGGATGGAACACCCTCTCAAGGGGATGCATGGAATACCATTTTCTCCGCGTGGACTTCATGAAGGAGAAAGCGTAAGAATTCACGGCCATCCTGAAGATGGAAAACTAACTACGGCTGAGGCCACTTTCTACGGAGAAGCTAGGGACGGGTTGCTGTTCTTCAAGGTGAAAGCAGGAGAAGAGAAGGTGCTGGCTCCCGGAATGAGCGGTTCATTGGTCGTGAACGAGGAAAACGAGGCGGTGGGTCTTCTGCAAGGAATTTTCAACGGTAACATGGCCGCCGTTGTACCAGTCTGGTCTTTAGCGGACTTTGTAAAAAAAGTTCAGCCTAAAGGATATGAAGAGATGTTTTCTTCACCCGGAGAGGGGGCAATATATCGACCAGACAATTCAGGCTTAGTGCCTGTCGATCTCGTTGCGGAATCGGAAGTTTTGGCCAAAGATATTGGTCCCGACGCCGGCATGAGTCCACCACCCGCGTTACCCGAAGAGTATGTTTGGCATAACCTAGATCTACCGACGACATCTCTTACGCGCGGAGTTGGTGGTTCCCATGTACGAGTCGAAGACCCGCCCAACATTCAAGCTCTACGCATGAAAGCCGAGGGCATGGTTGAAAGAATTAACGACCTTGTGGCAGTTGGCACACAGCGTTCAATTGGCGGGAGAGCACCTGAAGTAATGAGTCAGTACAAACTTCGGATGGTAGAGGGGCAACAAACTTTTACAATGGATGGAAAAGAAGTACCTCAACTTCCCTGCCCCAATGTAGTTGGGGTTGGTCTAAGTACAGCGTGGGCCGACTTTCCCACCATGGTGGGAAATAATTTGAAACTCGATATTCAACAAGTTGATGACCTCTCTTTGCAAGGATGGGGTAGCGTCAAAGTTTTCCGTTATGAGGGGACAGCCGAAGACAAAGCAGCAAGCATAGACTATTGCACCAATTACGGATTTGGTATTCACACCGAGAAATTGGTCTCGGTCCCCGTGCGCGGCGAGATTTGGACGGACAGTGCCCTGAATATTCTGCGCATAACACAAGAATTGTTGGCTCCGCCGGCGAGGCGCTGGTTAAATATTCGCATCAGTGTCTTATATGGGTGGCTCGAACCACCAAAGGGAAAACGTGAGCTCGTTCCCACGAATATATTTTCGAGAGCAGAACTTACCGATGACCATCAAGTATATTCGACGATCTGTCGTATAACAGATTATCATCAATTCGCAGTCAGTGTTGTTGTGAACGGCCAGGCAGGTGAGAATTCAGAGCCCGATTCGTCTAGCAAGCGCAGCGAGGCGGAAGTCCACCCGATATCAAATCAAGCTAACTGAACTTGCGCATTGCAACAGCCATTCGGTTTCCTGTCTCAGACTCCGAAGAAGAACTGTTTTTGCACGGCGCCCCTCCAAGTCCTGGCCTGGTTGCGAACTGCTCATTCCCTCAAAACCGATGACAATACTTTTCTAGGAAGGATGCCTTCGCCTATGTCACTTCAGTACGAACTTGCTAAGTTGCCGCGAACAAATTGATACCCTGCGAGATCCGGTTGGGCAACCCAAGAGCTATAGTTAGATTCTGTTTTGCCTCTGTGAGCTACTGCATTCTCTTATTTCGTCGGAATACTTATTCCTTCTTCGGAAAATCAAAAATGTCATTGCACGAAGCGGGCCAATACTGAACATTTGCACTTACTCATTGAGAATGTGCCAGACCTCAGTATTCCAGGCCGGAACAATTTCTTAAGACCTGTGCCAATTTGAGATCGTCCCAAACAAATCGTTCCAAAATGGATGTAGAGGCGCCTGGATTTATTTTCAGCGGATACATGGATAGTAGTGGTGTACCTTCCAGTTGGCAAACGGACTACGATCCGATCTGTGAGCAGTTTCGATTAGTTCACGGACACGCGTTCGACGGCTGTGAAGACGGTCCAAAAGCCGTTCCAACTCTGCCTCGTCATTGGCAAACCACTCCGAGGGAATGCACAGTGCAATCTCTCGCAGGACAATTTCCGTTATCTCCTGCTCCAAACGTTCAATCCAAGGTTCAAATACGGCCATTCCGGTCACACCTCGATACATTGTCCTGTTTTCATAGATCCCAAGCAGTGGTGCATCTGGGAAGTTCCATTCGCCAGCGTTGAAGCAACCGCCTTGATCAATCATCAGGGCTGCGTATTGGCCCTGCTGTAATCTGTCGGTTCCATCGCTTGCGTGGATTTCAGGTTTACGGAAGAAGACTGCTTGCCGGCGATCCGTGTTACAGGTCCATTTATCAAAGACAAAAATGCCAAGGAAGTCTGACTGATTTCGCACGTTACTTATCATTTCGTGGGGCAGAACATCATGGACTGTCATACGCGCCGGATGGCCGGGGAACTGTGACGCAAACTGCTTACCAGACGAGCAAGGGACGTGGCCGCGCCCCAACTGCATAACTAGGTCCGAACTGTATGCGATCAATTCCGGTCGAACATCCACTACATCGACCTGCGGCACGCATAGCCCCAGCCGCGCGGCCAGCCGTGTTGCGAGCATTTCATTCACTAGAATTCTTCTATGTTGCGGATTGTTATGAAATTTAACGACGTAATATTTGGTGTCATCGCATCGCATCAAATGGGATTGAGAGCCACCTCTCATGCGTCTGACATGCTCAACAGCTAGCCTCAATCTATGTCCCCTGGAATGCTAGAAGATTCCGATTAGGTAATATCTCAAGAGACGGAGGTAATCTAGTCAGGAAAGTTCAGTAGGGAATATCATTAGGACTTCTTCAGGTCATGAAGGAGGGTCCTGTATTGCTCCCCACTAATTTAGACAGTCAGGGTCTCGTTTTTTAGTACAGCTGCAAAAGCCAAGAAGGCCTCGTGCGGCGTCCGATTTTGGACTCCGTGATGAGGCCGGTCGTGATTGTACTCCTGGATCCAGCGACCGATCGACTCCCGCGCTTCCGGCACGCTGCGATATTCCGCCGTCCATACTTCTTCTTCCTTCAGGCTGCGATGGAATCGTTCGATGTAGCTGTTGCCTTCCGGGTGATGATACGCCGTGCGTCGATGCGTGATTCCCAGCCGGTTCAGTGTTTCGATAAACCGCGACGAAGTGAACTGCGTTCCGTTGTCGGTGGTCAGCGTCACGCAGGCCTCGCGACTGCCCTCGGGCAGTCGGGCCAGTACCGCGTGCTCGACCGCTGCCAGTGCGTCTTCCGTTCGGCAGCGATGCGAAAGATCCCATCCCACGATCTCCCGTGTGCAGCAGTCAATCACACAAACCAGATACGCCCAGCCCACAGCTGGCCCTGCCCAGATTTTCGTCATGTCCGTTTGCCAGATTTGATTCGGTTCTGCAGCTTCCACGCGGCCCCACTCTTTCTTGCGTCGTGCGCGCAGACGACGAGAGCGCACGAGCAAACCACGTTCGCGCATCACGCGTAGCACACGCTTGCGATTCACGGCTAGCCCTTTGTTCCGTTGCAGCCACCAAGCCACGCGCCGATAGCCGTATGCCAACTTCTCTCCGCACGCCTCGACGATCTGCTCATCGTAGATTCGATTGGCCCGACAGCCTCGCGGCTTCTTGCGGTAATACAAGCTCGACCGGCTAATCGCTAAAGTCGTCGCGACCAACGTCGCCGTGTAGCCCTGCGCCATCATCTCTCGTGCCTGGGAGTGAGCCGCACCGCAGCTCACTCCCCCACGACGTTTTTTAGGATTTCGATCTCCAGCGCCTTGCGCCCCAGCGTGCGTTCTAGTTGCCGGATGCGATGGTCTTTTTCGGTTTCGGCCGCGGCAGCGCTTCTCCCCCCAAGCGCTGCCTTGGCTCCTTGTTCCGCTTCGTCCCTCCAGCGATAGTACAGATTCGCAGCAATGCCGTGACGCCGGCACGTCTCCGAAATGTTCCCGCTCTTCATGCCTTCCTGCACAATTTGCCACTTCTCTTCAGGGGATCGATCTACTCGTGGTTTCCTGCTCATGTTGCCTCCTGTTTTTGGAGGCCCTGATTCTACCTAATTGAGGTGTCCAGTTTTAGAGGGGAGCAATACAGTCCAGTCTTAGAAGGTCTTCTGTAAATATCTATGGCGTAGGGTAGTGCGGATTATTTCGCAGACTGCGAACCGTGGTCAAGTCTAGATGCCTTGAGCTAGACGACTCTGCCATAGATAAGGTCCAGCAAAAAGCTAATCTATATTTGAACCATTTGATTCCTGATTGCATAATGAACTAGATAGACTAATGAGGGTGCATCCAACTTCATCATCAGTTTTGATCTATGTGATTCAACGGTCTTCACGCTGATCCCCAGTTGCCAGGCCACTTCCTTGTTGGATTGGCCCTCAGCAAGTAATCGCAGGATCTCCGTCTCGCGGGGGGAGAGAGCAGAGGAAGCATGTCGTGTCGAGATTGGCGGCAGCGCGGTGTGGTTTCGAGGGAGATCCTCCGTGTAGTATTTTAAGAGAATCTCCACGCTACTTAGTGGCCGCGTTCCAGATTCCGCTTGCCCGGGCAGGATCTTGACTGTTGGCAAGTACTCAACTTCGACGACAAAGACTCCTATGTGTGTCACTCCTCCCCCGCTGTGAATCAGAGGAAAGAAATTGTTAATCCACTTGCTGGGTGCAGACTTCGATGGTAATAATCCAACAACCTCCACATTCGCCAGGGAAAGTCCGGAACTAAGTACCGCTCGCAACGAGTTCTCATATTGTTTGGAAAAGGATCCGAGAACTTGGCAAAATGTCTTTCCGATATGGTCTTGACTAGAAAGCCCGTCGATATCCGCTAACTGCTGATTCACGGCCACGTACCGAAGTTTCCGATCGTAGATTGCGAGGCCTATTTTCGAGGCATTCATTGCATCGATCAGGCTTTGCAAAGGGAAATCAGCGTTGCCGTTTATCGGGCGATTACTCGCTTGCGAAAGGTTCGCGCCGCGTAAGACCGGGATGGTTGGTGACATATTGCTCCCCCTCCTATTTCGATTTACTCTAGTGTTGTCAATCGTGCATCACAGAAATCCTTCAAATTGAGATTTGGCGAAATAGGCGTAGCAGCGTGAATTTAATAGTATGGTAGCCCTACAAGGTGGCACCATTAGTGACAGCTTATATATAGTAATAAGATAGCCGTCAAGAAGATTCGAGGGCTAGCTGAGGAAAAAGTGTATTAGGAAGGCTTTCCATCATCATAACGTTTACAGGGAAGCTTTTGCCAAAGCGACTTCTTGAATGACCTGATGGATTTTTTGTACCACGGTGTGTGAGAGAGTTTATAGCACAACCTCCGACCGAAGGGGGTTTGCGAATGGGGGATCGCAGGGAGCCGAAGGCGACCGGAGAGCCGCCATTCGCGGCGCGAACGCCGCCGGCGGCCTATAGCCCAGCGCCGAGTGCGGTCTCCTCGTGTTGTACTCCACTCGCCACTGCTCGATCACCACTTGCGCTTCCTTCAGCGAGTAAAAAATCTCCCTATTCAGGCACTCATCACACAGCTTCCCGTTGAAACTTTCGCAGTAGCCGTTTTCCCACGGACTTCCGGGTTCGATGTAGAGTGTCCCGGTTCCTACCTGGCCCAGCCACTTCCGTAGTTCCTTGGCCACAAACTCCGGCCCTATAACAGTTAAGAGGAGAAATCGGTAAAGTGAATCTTAGCGATTATCGGCGTTGAAACTGTGGGTTGATCTTCCTCTGGATCACCACTCGCAAGGATAATGACGCTGAAATGGGGGAGGGGGGCATTTTGCCCTCGCCATACGCTATCCCCGAGCCTTGTTGTTCCCCACCAGCACCTCACCTATACTCAGCGTATAAGTCATCGAGGCTCTTCCAGAGATGCGCAATAGCGAAGCACAGCGATACGCTCGGTGGTCGGCGGCGGCGGCGGTTCTGCTGGCGGCGGTTGTGGCGGGGGTGTATCTGCGCAATACGTGGCTGGCGCGGCAGGCGGAGAAGAAGGCGCCGCCGGGGGTACCGGCCACCATCGAGCAGCGTTCGAACGAGTTTTCATTTTCCAAGGTCGAGGGGCAGCGGACGATTTATACGGTGCGCGCGTCGCATACCACGGAGTTCAAAGAAGGGGGCAGAAATTTGCTGGAGGATGTGGCCATCAGCGTTTTCGGGAAAAAGGGGGAGCGCAACGATACGCTGACAACAAAAGCATGCGATTTTATTTCGAATACGGGGAAGATCAGTTGCGCGGGTGAAGTACAAATCAGCCTTGAATCGGCGGGGGCTCCGCAGGCGGTCGAAAAGGCGATTCAAGTTGCGACCTCGGGCATTACGTTCGACCGGGAATCGGGCGAGGCTCGGACGGAGAAGCCGGTGACGTTTCATCTCCCGGCCGGCGAGGGACGCGCCCTGGGTGTGCGCTACGACTCGAACAGCGGGACGTTTTATCTACTCCATGATGTCGAGCTGAACGTTGCTACTTCGCCCTCCGCGAAAGTTGAGAAAAGCGAGGCGTCCGCGGGGAAAGCTCTTCACCTGACCGGGAGCAGCATGGCGTTTCAACGCGAGACGCGCGAGGTGCAGGTCGAGGGGAATGTTGACGCGGTGATGACCACCAACGAACTTTCCGCGGGGAGCCTTCTAATCGAAATGGACGCGACATTTCATCCCAAAAGATTCGTCGCCAGCGGGCGCCCGCATGTCAGCGAAACGGGTCCGCATGGGCCGATCGCGCTCAGCGCCGATGAAATTTCATCCACATTAAAGCCCGATGGATCGATCGAGTCCATCGTTGCAACGGGGAACGTGCACGGTACGCGGAATTCTCCCGCGGGTGAGGAAGGAATCGATGCAGGCCTCGTGAAGGTCGATCTTTCAACGCGCCAGAATATTCCCCACTTGCTGACGGCGAGCAATGGCGTGACATTGACGTCCGCCGGAGCAACCGCCAACGGCGGAATGCGCCGCGTACAGAGCGATGCGCTCGAGATTCGCTTTGCAAACGATTCCCGGCAGGGGCAGACATTGCTCGAAAGCGTGAATACGCTCGCGCCCGCGCGCGTGGAATGGCGAAACCTCTCCGCTCTCGATGGGAAACCAGTTCCGCAAACCACGCGGATGAGCGGCAAGCGGATGAATCTAAAATTCGACGGACAAAACCAGTTGCGGCAACTGGCGGGCACGGGCGGCGTGGAGGTCGCGCGCAAATTGGGCGACGCGCCGGAGCAGACCACGGCGTCGCGCGACCTTACGGCGAAATTTAACGGCTCCGGTGATTTGGCCACGATCGATCAGACCGGAGACGTGCATTTCAGCGACGGCCAGCGTTCCGGGCAAGCCGATCGTGCGCACGTGGACAGGGCGGCGAACAGCGTCGCGCTGGACGGCGCGGTGACGATTTCCGAAATTGCGACACGGACGACGGCGCAGACGGCGACGTTCACCCAGAGCTCAAATTTATTGCGCGCCGACGGACATGTGCTGACAACGGAGTTACACGCGGATTCGTCAGGCATTTCAAATTTTGCGCAGGAACCGGCGCATGTTTCGGCCGAACACCTGGTGGCCGATACCGCCAAAGGACACGCCGTGTACTCGGGAAACGGCAGACTATGGCAAGGACAGTCAGTGATCGAAGCCGATACGATTGATTTGGACAGCCCGACGCACATGCTGGTGGCAAAGGGACACGTGCGGGGGGTTTTCCCCCAAGCGGCTTGGAACCCAAGAGCCAGCATGGATTCGACGCAAGCGCCCAGGCAAACGTCGGGCCAAACGCCGGGCAAATCCTCCCTACCGGACACAGGACTCGGCCACGTGCAGGGAGGATTGCTGACCTATTGGGAAACGGAATCGCGCGCCCGGATCGAGCAGAACGCCCACGCCGATTCCCAGCAAGGCTCAATCAAAGCTGACATCATCGATTTATTTTTCTCGGCGGCCAGTGCCGGAATCGCTACCAAACAGCTATCGCGGGCCGTGGCGAACGGGGATGTGGCCGTCCGCCAGGAGGATCGCCGGGGGACTTCGAACCGGGCGGAATACACCGCCTCGGAAGGCAAGTTCGTTCTTTCGGAAGGGAAACCAACCCTATATAGCTCAACTGGCGACACCACCACGGGGCGTCAATTGACCTTCTTTTTTGCCGATGATAGGATCGTTGTGGATTCGGCGGAAGGATCAAAAACCATCACGCTTCACCGGGTCGAGAAATGATGTGGCATGCTCAAGTTCCAGGCCGTCGATCTAAGTAAATCGTACAAGGGTCGCAAAGTGGTGGACGACCTCGACCTGGAGATCAGTCAAGGCGAAGTGGTAGGGCTATTGGGGCCCAACGGCGCTGGGAAGACAACGACGTTTTACATCCTGGTAGGGTTAACCCGACCCGATTCCGGGCGCGTCCTCCTCAACGGGGACGACATTACGGACCTCCCCATGTACCTCCGGGCCCGCAGTGGTATCAGTTATTTGCCCCAAGAGCCCTCCGTGTTCCGGCAGCTTACGGTTGAAGAGAACCTGGTCGCCGTGCTGGAGACCCTCCCTCTCACGGCGGAACAAAGACGCGACCGGCTCGAGGAACTATTGGCACAGATGAAATTGCAGACGGTTCGATACAACGGTGCGTATACGTTGTCCGGCGGCGAGCGGCGCCGGCTGGAAATTGCGCGGTCGCTGGTACTGGAGCCGGCGTTTATCCTGCTTGACGAGCCATTTTCGGGGATCGATCCCCTGACGGTTGTCGATATACAAAAGATCATTAGGGATTTGGCGCGCGAAGGCATCGGAGTACTAGTGACAGATCACCAGGTGCGTGAGACGCTGAGTGTGACCGATCGCGCCTACATTGTGCAGAACGGTAAAATTCTTGCCGCCGGGACTCCGGCGGACCTGAGTGGAGATTCTGAAGTCCGCCGGGTATATCTCGGGGACAATTTCCGTCTGAACTGACGATTATGAGCTGGCTACAGCCAAAACTTCACCTGAGGGTCGCGCAGAAGCAGATCCTTACCCCTGGCCTGGTCCAGATGGTAAGCGTGCTGGCGCTGAACCGGCTGGAACTGCGGGAAATGATCAACCAGGAGATGGTTGAGAATCCGGTTCTCGAGGAATTGTCCGAGGATCCGGTCACCAGCGAAGATTACAGCGACGAAGCTTTCCTGAAAGCCGAAACTGAAAAAATTCCAGAGGTCGAACCGCCCAGCCCGTTTGAAGATTTCGATGTCGCTTCCTTTTTCAATCAATATCTGGATAGCGGCGGAGGGAATCCGGAGCGCGGCGAACAGGAGGTGATCGAGCGGCCTTCGTTCGACAAATTTCTTTCGTCGGCGCAGGGACTGGCGGAGCACCTTACCTGGCAATTGAGCGTGACGGTTTGCAACGACGTGGTGCGTGAGATCGCCGATGCGATCATCGGCAACCTCGATGAGAATGGATACCTTTCCGCGTCGCTCGAAGAGATTTCGCAGAATAGCAAGTACGCGATCGAGGATGTCGAAGAAGCGCTGGCGGTGGTGCAGGAATTCGACCCGCTGGGCGTGGCGTCGCGCAATTTGCGCGAGTGCCTGCTGACGCAGCTTCGCACGCTCGATGGACAAAACGCGCTGGCGCAGCAGATTGTCTCCGAATGCCTGCCGAAGCGTCCGCTGGCGGCGAGCGAAGCGGAAGAATCGAATCCGGAAACCCCGCTCGCGCGATTGTTGCAGGCGAACCAGTTGAAGGAAATTGCCCGTGCGTTGAATCGTCCTGTTGAGCTGGTGAAGCGCGCCGTGGACGTGATCAAGAAGCTCGATCCGCGCCCCGGGCTGCGCTACAACAAGACACAGCCGAGGCTGGTCGAGCCGGACGTCTATTTCCGCAAGGTGGACGGCGAGTGGCAAGTGTTCATGAATGACGATGACGTGCCGCAGTTGCGGCTGTCTCCCGTGTATCGCCGCCTGCTGCAGCGCGACGCTGCCGACCGCGAAGTCCGCAATTATGTGAAGGAACGTTTCACCGCCGCGCTGCAATTAATGAAGAGCATCGAGCAGCGCAAGCATACGATTCTACGCGTCTGCCAGATCATCATTCAGAGGCAGGGCGAGTATCTCGATCATGGCGCCGACCGGCTGAAGCCGATGATGATCAAGGAAGTGGCGGAAGAAGTCGGCGTGCATCCCTCGACCGTGAGCCGCGCGGTATCCAGCAAGTACGCGCACACGCCGCAGGGCGTTATCGAGTTGCGATCGTTTTTTTCGGAATCGGTGAACGGTCCCGAAGGCAACAACATGTCGCTGCAAACGCTGAAGCGGCTGGTGAAGAAGATGATCGACGAGGAAGATTCGGCCCACCCGCTGACCGACGATTTGATCGCCAAGAAACTGGACGATGCCGGCATTCACGTGACGCGGCGCACTGTGGCGAAATACCGCGAAGACCTCCGCATTCCAAGCACACATCAGCGCCGGGTAAAGGTCTAGGCCGGAGCGCATGAAGCGCCGATCCGCGCGCGACGCCCGACGCCAACTGGTGATCCTCACCGGGCTGAGCGGCTCGGGCAAGAGCACCGTTCTCAAAACATTCGAAGACCTCGGCTTTTATTGCGTCGATAATCTCCCCGTCGCGTTAATTCCCACATTCAATGAATTGCATCTGCAAGCCGGAAGCGATATCCAGCGCGCGGCGCTGCTGGTGGATGCGCGGGAGGGCGGGCAACTCGAAAAACTTCCCGAAATTTTGCGCCAGTTGCGCGTGGAGAATCCGCCAACGCTCGTATTTATTGAAGCCACGGAAGAAGCGCTATTGCGCCGGTTCAGCGAGACGCGGCGGCCGCATCCTCTCGGACACGACCGTCCGGTGATGGAAGGGCTGCGCAGCGAGCGCGTGTTGATGGAGCCGATCCGAAAGCTTGCGGACGTGGTCATCGACACGACAAAATTCAACGTGCATGAACTGCGGCAATTCATTATTCGCCGGTTTGAAAAAGCGGACGGGCGGCCGACCATGCTTTCTCTCGTCAGCTTTGGGTATCGGTATGGTTTGCCCGTCGACGCGGACCTCGTTTTCGATGTGCGCTTTTTGCCGAATCCACATTTTATTCCCAAGCTAAGGAAATATTCGGGCCGCGATCCGCGCGTGGCCCGCTACATCCGCTCATTTCCGCAGACCGGGGAATTTTTGCGGCGCGTCGAGGGAATGCTGACGTACTTGATTCCACACTACATCGCCGAAGGAAAAAGCTATCTGACGATTGCGTTCGGCTGCACGGGCGGGCGGCATCGTTCGGTGATGCTGGCGGAGGCGGTGCGCAAGACGCTGCACAAGAAGGGCTACGCTTCCAAAGTGGTGCATCGCGATCTCGCGAAGTAGCGTCTGTGCAACTGCTCCTCCGAAACTTGACAAACGAGCGTGCGATTCGTAGCGTACCAAGGCCCGCACTTGTAGTGGGACTCCTGGGGGATCTGGTTTTCATTGAAAAGAAGCGGAGAATTCGGCCGGTTATTGGGCTATATCAAGCCGTACAAGGTGCGGCTGGCGGCCGGAATTGTGTGCCTTTCGCTTGTGGGACTGGCGGAAGGGCTGATCGCGCTGTTGATTACGCCCATTTTTGACCGCGTTCTGAATCCCGGCGCGCCGGACTCCAAACTATTCCTCATCAGGATCCCGGTCATCGACAAGGCGATTTATCTGAACTCGTTTCTTCCTTCGCAAATCCACAGTGTCGGCACATTATTTTCGATCACCATTCTCGTTGTTTTTATTGGCAAGGGAGTTGCTGAATTTGGAGGCAACGTGCTGGTGCAGTTCGCGGGGATTGCGGGCGTCACCGATTTACGGAATGAGGTGTATGCCAAGGTGATCCGCCAGCCCATTGGATTTTTTCAGCACCATCCGACCGGGCGGGTGATGTCCACGGTCATCAATGACGTCGAGCGCGTGCGGAACACGTTTTCTGAATATCTGGCAGTGGGATTCCGGCACATCTTTACGTTGTTTTTTCTGTTTGCGGTCCTGCTGGCGACGAGTTGGAAGATGACGGTGGGCTCGATTGTTCTGCTTCCCCTGGTCGTCATTCCCGTGCGGATGCTGGGGAAGAAAATCCGGCGGTCCACGGAAAAGATTCAGGCTGGGATGGGCGAGTTGACGCAGATTCTGGAAGAAACGGTGAGCGGGAACCGCGTGGTGAAGGCGTTCGGGATGGAAGATTTTGAAATTGGGAAGTTCCGCGATTCGGCGCGACGCCTGCTGCGTGAGAACATGCGCTGGATTCGTTCGGCGGTGGCAACCTCGCCGATTATGGATTTGCTCGGCGCTTTTGTGATCGTTCTCGTCCTGATGTACGCTCGAGTGCAAATCAAGATGGGTTTGATGACGGCAGGAATTTTTGTCACGTTTGTGTACGCCCTGTTCAAATCGTACGAACCGGTCAAGGGACTCGGCACGGTTTACCAGCAGTTCGAGCAGGCGTTCGGGGCGACCGCGAAAGTTTTCGAGTACATAGGCCTTGCGGAAGAGCCGGCGGTGGAAGCCGGAGTACCTGCGCTGCCCCCATTCTCGCGAACCGTGAAATTGGAACACGTTGGATTTGAGTACGATCCCGCCGTGCCAATCCTGAAAGATATTTCACTCGAGGCGCACGCGGGTGAAGTGATCGCATTCGTTGGATCGAGCGGCGCGGGGAAGACGACGCTGGTCAATCTGCTGCCGCGATTTTATCCGGTCACGTCGGGCGTGCTGCGCATCGATGGCATGGATATCCGCGAGGTGACGCTGCGATCGCTGCGCGAACAGATGGCCATCGTGACGCAGGAGACGATCCTGTTCAACGACACGGTGTGGAACAATATCTGTTACGGCCGGCCCGGGCTTTCGCCAGAACGAGTCGAGGAAGCGGCAAAGGCGGCGCTGGCGCACGAATTTATTCTGGAGTTGCCGCAGGGCTATCAGACGATGCTGGGCGACCGCGGACAGCGGTTGAGCGGCGGGCAGAGGCAGCGCATCGCGATTGCGCGCGCGATTCTGAAGGATTCGCCGATCCTGATCCTGGATGAAGCGACATCGGAACTCGATTCCGAATCGGAAATGCTGGTGCAGCGCGCGCTGTCAAATCTGATGATGGGGCGCACGGCGTTTGTAATCGCGCACCGGCTATCCACGATTCGACGCGCCGATAAAATTATTGTGCTGGAAGACGGAACGATCGCCGAAACCGGGAAGCATCAGGAATTGCTGGCGCGGAACGGAATTTATGCGCGCCTGTACGAAATGCAGTTTGCGGACACGGACCATGCGGCAACCCCCGCCCCAAAGGTGGATGGATGAAAGCAGCAGCTGCAACAGCAGGAATTCATTCGATGACAGGCTTCGCGCAGGCGCGCGCGGAGCGCGACGGCGGCGTGGTGCGCATCAACCTGCGTGCCGTGAATCATCGATTTCTGGACCTTCACCTTCGAATGCCGGATGGTTTTGAGGTGTTCGAATCGCGCATTCGTCAGGCAGTGCGCAATCGCCTGCGGCGCGGCCATGTGGACGTGAATGTTTATTACGAGGCAGCTGGTGGCTCGACCGTGGAAGTCAACCGCGAGGTGGCCGAAGCATACATGAAAGCCGCGGAGGAATTGCGGCGCGAATTCGAAATTAAATCCGAGCCGGACCTGATTGCGCTGTTCCGGCTGCCGGGCGTGGTAGCCGCTCCCGGGAATGCGGGCGACTTGCAGAATGAGGAAGTGCAGGAGAGACTGGGAGCGCTTGTGGATGCGTGCCTGGAACAGGCGCTTGGCCGGCTGGAGACAATGCGCCGGGCCGAAGGGGATACGCTGGCCCGAGAAATGCACGAGATTCTGGCGCGCATTTCGGCGAAGACGATTGAAGTCGAGAAACTGGCCGAGGGTGCCCGTCCTGCATTTGCGCGGCGGCTTTCGCTGAGGCTGGAAGATTTGCTCAAGGGCGTGCAGCTCGATCCGGCGCGCCTGGCGCAGGAAGCGGCTCTGCTAGCCGAGCGCAGCGACGTGGCCGAAGAACTGGCGCGGCTGCACAGCCATGTGGAACAATTTCAGAAGCTGCTGTCCACGGCGGGCGAAACCGGCAAGAAATTGGATTTTCTATTACAGGAAATGCAGCGGGAGGCGAACACCTTGCTGTCCAAGACGCCGGGCGTCGAAGGCGAAGGCTTGGCGATCACGAGCCTGGCCCTCGAAATAAAATCCGATATAGAGAAGCTGCGCGAGCAGGCGCAGAACGTCGAATGACAATTGCGCAGGCACAAACGCCGTTGGTCTTCATCGTCTCAGGGCCCTCGGGCTCGGGGAAATCGACGCTGGTTTTGAGAATGCTGGAAGTCCCGGGAACGATGTTTTCCATTTCCTGCACAACTCGGCCCCCGCGAACTACGGAAAGCGCCGGAAAATGGTATGATTTTGTATCCGAAGACGAGTTCGACCGGATGGTTCGCGATGGCGAATTTCTGGAATATGCCTGTGTTTTCGGGAAGCACAAATATGGCACGCCGCGCCGCTGGCTGGATGAAGCGAAGCGTAAAGATTTGGACCTGGTGCTGGAGATCGATGTACAGGGCGCCGAGCAGGTGAAACAGGAGTTGCCCAACGCAGTGGCAATTTTTATCCTTCCTCCGGCGAAGGATGAGCTGGAGCGGCGGCTGCGGGCGCGCGGTTCGGATTCCGAGGAAGCGATTCAGCGGCGGTTGAAACGCGCCGAGCACGAAATCCAGCGATACACGGAGTACGATTTTCTGGTTGTGAACGACGATATGGAACGCGCCGGGCAGGAAGTGCAGGCAATCACAGTGGCAGCGCGATGTCTTCGCAGTTGCCTGAGTGAGCGGGCGCTCAAGATTCTGGAATCTTTCGGAGGATAACGATCTCATGACAATTGAGAGTGTGGCACCGGAAAGCAAGTTTGCATTCGTCGTGGTTGCGGCGCGTCGTGCCAGGCAGTTGATGTCGGGGGCCATGCCGCTGGTGGCCAATCCGCGTTCCCACAAACCAACTCGCGTCGCGGTTGAGGAATTGGGCGCGGGCGTTCTGGAATATCAGTTGCCGGTAATTCCGGGCGAGGGCGAAGATAAGGACGGCAAGCGGCGCAAGGACTAGGGCCGAGAGGCAATCATGCGTGTGGCACTGGGCGTTTCCGGAGGCGTGGCGGCTTACAAGGCCGCTGAACTGGTGCGCAGGCTCCAGCAGGAAGGCATTGATGTGCAAGTGGTGATGACGGAAGGCGCGCAGAAGTTCATCACTCCCCTCACGTTTGCCGCACTGACCGGGCAAAAAGTAATCACGGAAATGTTTGGCGGCGAGTCGGCCGATGCGAATGTGGAAAGCGCAATCGAGCATATTGCCGTCGCACAGCGGATCGATCTTCTCGTGGTGGCTCCGGCAACCGCAAATACGATTGCGAAAATGGCCCGCGGAATTTCAGACGATTTCCTGACGACACTTTATCTGGCGACAACCGCGCCCGTTGTGGTGGCCCCGGCGATGAACGTCATCATGTGGGAGCATCGCGGCGACGCAGGAGAATATCGATACGCTGCGGTCACGCGGGGTTTTCGTGGTTCCGCCGGAGGATGGTTACCTTGCCTGCGGGATGACCGGTACGGGCCGGCTGGCCAGTGTGGAAGCCATCGCCCAGGCCGTGTGCGGGAGGCTGGGAATCGATCACGATCTGGGGAATGAAACAATTGTCGTCACTGCGGGGCCCACATGTGAAGACCTCGACCCGGTTCGTTATCTCACCAATCGATCTTCCGGCAAGATGGGGTACGCGCTGGCGCAGGCTGCGGTTCGTCGCGGAGCGCGCGTGATTTTGATTAGCGGGCCGACGAGGCTCGCGCCTCCGCAGGGCGTCGAATTCGTTTCCGTGCGGACCACCGAGCAGATGCATCGCGCTGTGCTCGAGCAGTTTCAAAATGCTACGGCCTTAATTATGGCGGCAGCGGTTGCCGATTATCGTCCTGTGGCTCCGCAGGCGAAAAAGATCAAGCGAAAAGGCGAGGGCCTCACATTGGAACTGGAATCCACGCCAGATATTCTTGCCGACGTGGCCCGCGATAAGGGCCATCGAATCGTCGTGGGATTTGCCGCCGAGACGACCAATGTCGCCGAGCATGCGCGCGGGAAACTGGAATCGAAGCAGGCCGATTTGATTGTCGCCAACGACGTGACGGCCGAGGGCTCTGGATTCGATCATGACACAAATATCATCACCGTGTACGGGCGCGATGGAAGCGAGAAGGAGTTTCCGCGGATGGCAAAAATCGATGCGGCCCACCGCATTCTCGATCAGCTGCTCGCCGTGAGGGATTCCATGAAGACTGCCCCGGCAATGCAAACCCCCGCCAGCGGGCGAGTCCGCTAGCTTTGCCGATGGATTCCTCCTCCACGGATACGCCGCGAGAAAAACTGGAAGCATGGCTTCGCTATTTCAACGATTTGGATCTCGGCGATTTTTATATGGACCGGAGGAGTATGGGAGAGCGAACCGCCAAGCCGCGGGCAAAAGTTTTGGAAGCCGCGCCTGTAAGTGCACCTGCGTTGAAAATGTCCACTCCGGTTGTTACGGAAGCCGCGACTGTTGTTTCCGCTCTCCCCGTCATCGCAGGCCCGTCTTTGCTTGATGCGCTGGATCGCGTGGAAGGCGATACGCTCGAACGCACGTGCGAGGATTTGGGCGAATGCACAAGGTGCAAGCTGCACAAGACGCGGAACAAAATTGTTTTTGGAGCGGGGAATCCGCGCGCGGAACTTGTGTTCGTCGGCGAAGGGCCGGGGCACGATGAGGATTTACAGGGATTGCCGTTTGTGGGGCGGGCTGGAAAATTGCTTACACAGATGATCGAGGCGATGGGACTGGCGCGGGAGGACGTGTACATTTGCAACGTCGTAAAGTGCAGGCCGCCGGAAAATCGCAAACCGGAGGAAGACGAAGTTGCAACATGCTCTCCCTATTTGTTCCGCCAACTGGATGCGATCGCGCCGAAAGCGATTGTGTGTCTGGGCGCCACGGCCGCGCAGGCGCTGCTGAAAACGACGGATTCCATCTCGCGATTTCGAGGTACGTGGTTCGACTACCGCAATACCAAGTTAATGGCGACCTATCATCCGGCCTATTTGCTGCGCAATCCGGCGGCGAAGGGTGAAGTCTGGAAAGACTTGCAGAAGGTGATGGCGCATCTGGGATTGCAGCCGAGAAAATCTTCGAAGTGATGCGGGCTTTCAATGGCGCGGGCTTTCGCCTGTCCGCTTTTGAATATTGAAAACTCCGTGGAAAGTCAAAAACAGACAGGCTGAAGCCTGTGCTGCTCAAAACCGCATGCCCTCCATCTACTGCGAAGTCGCGCTGCCGGTTCCGCTGCGTTCGCTGTTCACGTACGCAATCCCCGATCGTTTGGCCGGATCGGTGTGCGCGGGCAGCCGTGTGGTTGTGCCGTTTCGCAGTCGCTCGATGACGGGAGTGGTGGTCGAAGCTTCCGTGAAACGCCCCGATCCCGAGCGCGTGAAAAATGTGCGGGAAATTGTCGAGGTGCTCGATTCCCTTCCCGCGCTGCCGCCGAAATTGCTGGAACTGGGCCGCTGGGTGGCTGGCTATTACGTTGCGCCGCCGGGCGAAGTGTTTCGCGCGATGCTTCCGCCGCAGATTGATTTGCGGCATGAGCGCGAATACTTGCTGACTGACGCGGGCCGAGCGCGCCGATCCGAGCTGGATGCCGGCGGAAATCGCAGTGAAACGGAGGTCGCCGAACTCGCGCTGCTCTCGTTGCTGGAGATCGAAGGAAAACCTGTCCGCGCCGACCGGCTGCGCAAATTACCGGGCGGTGAAGCGGCGGCGGAGCGTTTGTTGCGTCGCCGACAGCTTGAGGCGCGCGAAGTCGCCGTGCACAGAAATGCGCGCGTGCAAAAAATCGTCGCGTGGAATGAGAGTGTCGCCGGCGAATCGCTTCCGGAAAAAGAGGCGCGCATTTTTCACGTGCTTGCCGAGGAACGCGGCCCTATGCCGGTGCCCGCGCTCGCGAAGGTCGCGAAGGTTTCGCGGACGCTGCTCGAACGGCTGATCCGACAGGAAAAATTGAAGTGTTGGGAAGAGCCGCTGGCCGTCGAGGAAGATTTATTCGATATCGATTACGCTCCACCGTCGAATATTTTGAATCCCGATCAGGAGCGCGAGCTTGGCGAAATAAAAGGCTGGGTCGATTCCAACACATTCAAGGTGGGACTGCTTTACGGAGTCACCGGTAGCGGGAAGACGGAAGTGTATCTCGGCGCCGTGGAAGCGGCGCTTGCGCGCGGGAAGACCGCGCTGATTCTGGTCCCGGAGATCGCGTTGACTCTGTGGGTCGGGAGGCTTTGCCGCGCGCGGCTGGGGCCGGGAGTAGCGGTGCTGCACAGCGCGTTGGCGGAAGTGGAGCGCGCGCGCGAATGGTGGCGCGTGCGGCGCGGCGAAGCTCGTGTGGTGGTAGGGACGCGGTCGGCGGTTTTTGCGCCCGTGGAAAATCTCGGCCTCATTGTTGTGGACGAAGAGCAGGAAGCGAGCTACAAGCAGGAAGAAACGCCGCGCTATCACGGACGCGATGTTGCGATTGTGCGGGCAAAATTCGCGGATGCCGTCGCGCTGCTCGGATCGGCAACTCCTTCGCTCGAGAGTTTTCACAATGCGCGCTCGGGGAAATATGAACTCCTGCAGCTGGAATCGCGTGTGGAAAACCGGCCGATGGCCCCGGTGGAAATCGTGGACCTTCGCCAGGATTTTCAAAAGACGCATAAGCCCGGAGCGCTTTCCTCGAAACTGACGGAAGCCATGCGCGTGCGCCTGGCCGAGGGAACGCAGTCTTTAATTTTGATCAACCGGCGTGGCTATTCCTGGTTTGTGCTTTGCCGGTCGTGCGGCGCCGGGATTCAATGCGAGAATTGCAGCATCTCGCTGACGTATCACAAGCAGCGCGAGCGGCTGGAATGTCACTACTGCGGATTCTCGCGGCGCGTTCCGAAAACGTGCCCGAAATGCGAATCCGAGCATGTCTATTTTTTTGGCGCGGGCGCCGAACAGCTCGAAGAAAAGCTGGGCGAGAAATTTCCGGGGGCAAAAGTCGCGCGCCTCGACCGCGACACCGTGCGCACCAAGCGCGCCTACCAGCAGGTGCTGGGAGATTTTGCGACCGGGAAAATCGACATTCTTGTGGGCACACAGATGGTTGCGAAGGGCCACGATTTTCAGCGCGTCACACTCGTCGGTGTTGTTTCGGCCGATTCGCAGCTCAGCCTGCCGGATTTTCGCGCTGCCGAGCGCACGTTCCAATTGCTCACGCAGGTTGCCGGACGCGCCGGACGCGGCGCGTTGCCCGGCGAAGTGCTCGTCGAGACGTATTATCCCGAGCACTATGCGATCCAACTGGCCGCGCGGCAGGATTATCTCGCGTTTTTTGAGAGGGAACTACAATTCCGGCGATTGCTCCACTACCCGCCGTTCACGGCGCTGGCCAGCATTCTGGTGCGGGACAAGAAAATCGAAAATGCGATCCGGTGGTCGCGGCAGCTGTCGACGTTTCTAGCTCCGCAGGAATCGCGAGGGGTGAAGGTGCTGGGCCCGGCGGCTGCGCCGCTGGCGCGATTAAAAAAGGAATATCGTTTTCAGTTTCTCCTGAAGGCTCCGAAGCGAACGCAGTTGACTCGCGTTCTGGCGGAATTGCTGGCGCATGCCGAGGAAAAGGAAATTCCGCAAATGGCTGTCCTGGTGGATGTGGATCCGCTGAGCTTGTTTTAGGTTTTTTAATAGCACAGGCTTCAGACTGTTGGCCTTCGATCTCCCCTGGAGTTGGCAGAATTCAAAAAAACACAGGCTGAAGCCTGTGCTACTAGCGAATTAACACCGGCATCGGCATGAAACACAAAATGAAAATGAGGACGGCAACTCCAGTCCAGAGGAGTCGCCTGCGATCGAGCGGTTCCCACCGGTTGAGCAGCGGAGGATGACGAAAGCCGAGACCCAGCAGCAGGACGGACCACAGGATCCATCCCCTCCAGAAAAAAAACCCAAGTGGAATTAATAGCAGCGCGACGCCCAGCGTAATTTTTCTGTGATATTTGCTGGCTGCCGCGTACAGGATGTGTCCGCCGTCCAGTTGCCCGCCGGGCAGCAAATTTAACGCTGTCGCGAACAATCCCACCCAGGCGGCTCGCCCAACCGGATGTAGCAGCAAATCTCCCGCGGGCACGCCGGGCCGGAGGACGGCAACAAGAAAGCGCAACACCAGCGGTTGTCCAAACACGATGGAAGCGTGCGCCTCCGAGAAGGGAACGACTTTGGAGCTGAGAATGGCGATGGCCAGCGCGGGAATCGCAAACAGAAATCCCACGACAGGGCCCGAGAGGCCCAGATCGAAGAGCGCCCTGCGATTGTAAATGGCCGAACGAATTCGGATGAATGCGCCAAGCGTACCGATCAGAGTGGGCGCGGGAATGAAATACGGATAGCTGGCGGAAATTTTGTAATAGCGGCACGCAAAGTAGTGGCCCAGTTCGTGCGCAAGCAGAATACCGATCAGCGTGAATGCGAACGGCACTCCGGTGAGCAGAAGTTGCGGGTGTGCGAACAGACCGGCATAGGTCGAGAAGAATTCATCGAAATTCGGAGTTTCTCCCGAGGCGTATGCCGAAGCAAATTGCGCTCCGACGGCCAGCGTGGAAAGCAAGGTGAGTGCAAAAAGCAGAATGGCGAGGGCAAGCGACCGCCGCTGTCGCCGCGCTTCCTGATTTTCCCAATACGTGTTCGGAGGAAGTTCCCAGGTATCGACAGCGGGGCGCAGCGTTTCCATCGGCGCCGGGTCGAAGCTGCTGGAATCGCTCATTGGGGGTTAGATGCGCGACGCGGCGCGCCGGAACAAAAATCAAAAAAGAGATTCACCGCGAAGGTGTCACAGGAAACAAAAACGCGTTGTGAGGGAAGACTCAGAGCGATTGGAGTTCCTTGCCGGGCTTGAATCGCACGGCTTTGCCGGGAGGGATGCTGACTTCCTGGCCGGTGCGCGGGTTTCTGCCGATACCGGTCTTGCGCGGGCGCACATTGAACACGCCGAAGCGGCGCAGTTCGATGCGCTCGCCCTTGCCGAGAGCGCTCTTCATGGCTTCGAAAACGGTTTCGACGGCCTGCTCGGCTTTGGTCCGGCTCACTCCGGTTTTAGTTACCACGGCATTCACGATATCGAGCTTGATCACACCAGCCTCCTGCTTTCCGACGGCAAGCTATGCTAGACACGCAGTTGCGGGTTGTCAAGCAAGACGCGCTCGGATAAGATTCGCGTCTTTGGCATACGCTTGGGCGGTTGCGGAAGGCTCGGTTGCCCTGAATCATTGTTGTGAAGGGTGAGCCTTGACAAATTCTTTAGGAGGCACGGATGTCGGTCAAGCCCGATCACTGGATTCGCAAGATGGCACTGGAACACAAAATGATTGAACCCTTTCAGGACCGCCAGGTGCGCGAAGGGGTCATCAGTTACGGCGTTTCCAGCTACGGGTATGATATCCGGGTGGCCGATGAATTCCGCATTTTCACCAACGTGAACTCGACGATCGTCGATCCCAAAAATTTCGACCCGCGCTCGTTGGTTGAATTCAAAGGCGACGTCTGCCTGATTCCACCAAATTCGTTTGCGCTGGCGCGCTCGGTCGAGTATTTCCGCATCCCGCGCAGTGTGGTGACGATTTGCCTCGGCAAATCCACGTATGCCCGCTGCGGGATCATCGTCAATGTGACCCCGTTTGAGCCGGAGTGGGAAGGGTTCGTCACGTTGGAAATCAGCAACACGACTCCTCTGCCCGCAAAGATTTACGCCAACGAAGGCCTGTGCCAGGTTCTTTTCTTTGAGTCCGATGAAATGTGCGAAATTTCGTACAAAGACAAGAAGGGGAAGTACCAGGCGCAACACGGAATCGTCCTGCCGCGGCTGTAGTGGTTGTGTGGCGGACCCTGAACGAGCTTGTTGCCGACGGGCAACAAAAAATGCGCACCGTCATTCCTCGCGAAGAGTGCAATGACGGTGTTCCTCCGTCCAGAAAATTCCTCCTCGGGATACGAATCCGACAGACTGGCTCCTAGTGTGCCGGTGTCTCCGATTGCGCGGGGCGGTTCGCGGGAGTGAAGTACTTCCTCTTGTCGGTATCGCGCGGCACGGCGATATCGAAAAATCCCACCATCATTTCCTCATAGGTTTGTTCGCCCCAGCGGACCTCTTCGTCGGGATCGGGATTGTGCGGATTATTTTTGGAATTGTCGTACCAGCCGACGGCCTGGAGCACCGTTCCCGCTTTCAAAAAGCGCGGCTCGGCCAGTTGATAGCTCAATTGCCTCTGGAAATCCCAGCGGACTTTTAGGAGCGGCTCGATGCGACCATCGGGATGCACGATGTTGTATTCAAACCGTTTTCCGCGATAGTGCATGTGCGGGAAGAATCCGAGAAGCAACGTGTCGCTGGGTAAAGTGCCTCGCGCTTCCACGCGCGCATCGCTGTCGCGCGCGGGAATCACAAAGTGATCGTTGGTGAGTTGAAGGGTTAGAACCTGTTTTCCCGGCGGCTGCTTGGCGAACACGATCCCAATGCCGGAACGGTCGCGTGCCGCGCGGCCCATGGCCATGTAGTGCATCTGGATCACCAGATCGGAACCCGCCGGTATTAATTTCGCCATACCGGGCGGATAAATTTCCGGTGAGCTTCCCGGCCCGTAAACCAGGAGCATGTCGCTGGTGGTCCACATCGCATCGCGGCGGTCCTGCTCGCGCGTCAGAGTGTCGGCGGTGAAAGGAACACCGACCGGTGCGCCGCGCAGCCATTTCGAATCCGGCGGGCGAATGTACACAACAGCATGGTGCACGTGCTCCGAGCTTGAAGAATGAAGCTCCGTCATCTGCACCCATCTGTCTTCCTGGAAATGCGTGGGTATGATTTCGTAGGTGTAGTCAATGTCGCCCCGGGGCGCAAGCGAAACGGCCTGCGGCATCTCGAACACCACGTCTGGCGAGATGTTCCAGCTTTCCGGCAATTTCTTAGGAGGTTTCGCATCGCGCGGGTCGCCCGGGCGCGCTCCCCGATCCACCCACGCGCACAGTATTTTTATTTCATTGGCGGAGAGGGAAGGATCGTTGGCGAAATGGCCGACTGTCGGATCCGCGAGCCACGGCGGCATCATTTTCGATGCCACGGAAGCTTTCAGGGTGCCCGCGCGGGCTGCCGCCTGATCGTAGGTGGTCAATGGGAACGTCATCTGACCGGGGCGATGGCAATTCTGGCAATGAATTTCCAGGATAGGCAGCACGTCCCGATAAAACGTGGGGGCGATTGGAACTTGCTGGGCAAGGGCCATGCTTCCCGGCAGCAGCATTGCTGCGATAGCACGGAATGCGATCGAGACCAAGTTGCGGCTATTCGTAATGGAATTCATATTTCATGGTGAAAGATGCCGGAATCTCGAATGGAGTTTGCCGCGCTTAAGAATTAAAGACTAGGCCTTCGCCGCCTGGGCGGCATCCGCGCCTGGTTTCAACATACACATCGGAAAACCACGGCTGCGCCAGCCTTCGTAACCTTCGGCAAGGGGCCGGATTCGCGTGATCCCCTTGCTGCGCAGCAGCAGAGCCAGGCGCGCGGCAGTCACTTCATTCGGACACGCACAAAAAAGAACAATCTCGCGATCGCGCGGAATCGCTTCGTACGCCTCTTCGAGTTCGGCAGCGTCCATGTGCAGCGCGCCGGGAATGGATTCCGGCTGAGCCTCGAAGTCCAGAGTGTGGCGCAGATCGACGATGATCACGTCCTCGCCGGCATCCATTTTTTCTTTCAGCTCTTCGGGAGTGATACGGGCGATTTTTAGTTTCCTCAAAAATTTCTTGCGATTATAAAATTTCCACAGAATGTAGCCCGCAAAACCCGCAAGCAAAATCACCAGCAGCCATTTTCCCAAATAGGACGCGCGCTCCGCGACGTGTTCCAACTCGTCGCTGAATGTGTAACCGGTGATGGTAAATGCGGAAACCCAGAGCAACGCGCCGAGCCCATCGAACAGCAAAAAGCGCCGCCAGCCCATCTTGATAATTCCGGAGAGGGGCGCTGCCATTGCGTTGAGGCCTGGAACGAATTTGGCGATGAGGAGTACGCGCGGCCCGTTGCGGCCAAAACTTACCTGCGTCCGCCGCACGCAGGAGTCGGGCTCGAGCGAGATCCTGCAAAGCAGTTGGAGAACGCGAACCCCTTTTTGCCGGCCGAGTTCGTACCAGATCGAATCGCTGATGATGGAGGCAAAGACGGCCACGGCAATCGCCGCGGCAAGATTCATTTTTTGAGTTCCGGCAAGAGCGCCCGCCGCAAGCAGTAGTGGAGCGGAGGGAACCGGCAGGCCTCCTTGCTCCGCAAGGACCCAGGCAAACACCATCATATAGCCATGGCGGACGACGAATTGGAGCGTTTCATTCAACGATGCGGCTCTTTTCTTCCGGTCCTTAATTGTCGGCCCTTTGCCCTGGACCAGAACTGGATCGGCCGGATGAATCTAACCATCCGGCCAATCTCACAGTTGCATGCGCACAGGATGCCGGCTCGGTTTTATGCAGCCGAAGCAACTTGTTGGACCAGTTCAGCTTCGATCGTGATCGAGATTTCGTCGCCGACCACGAGTCCGCCGGCTTCCGTCAATGCGCTCCAGACGAGTCCAAAATCCTTCCGGTTGATTTTCGTCGTGGCGACGATCCCGGATCTGGTGTTTCCCCAGGGATCTTTTACGGCCGGCGTGGGGCCTTCCACGTCGAAAGTGACTTCCTTGGTGATGCCGCGAATCGTGAGATCTCCGGTCAGCTTGTGACGGTCCGCGCCTGATGTCACGATTTTTTTAGAACGGAAAGTCATTGTGGGATGGTTGGCGACATCGAAGAAATCGGCGCTGCGGAGATGTTCGTCCCGCTGCGGTTCGCGCGTGTTGATGGAGGCGGTGTCCAGGCTGACCTCAACGGTGGAGCGCGACGGATCGAGCGGATCGATGATCGCGCTGCCGCTGATCTTGCTGAATTCGCCGCGCACATTGGAAATCATGAGGTGCCGGACGCTGAAGTGCGCCGCCGAATGGGCCGGGTCAACCTGCCACGTGGTCGGTTTGGTGCTTTGGGATGCCGTTGCTACTGTCGATGTCATGATCTGTTCCTCCTTGATTTAAGACGTATCGCAAAGTTTCAGGACTTGTCACAAAACATGCTTGTAAATTTCGTGGCCCGAATAAATTTATCCCGGCGCGACTTCCGCTTCTACTTGCGTTCGCGCTCTCTCCAGAAGAAGCGCTAACTGGCGGAGCTGTTTCCGGGGGATGCGGCGAAATTGCCGGCGGTGCAGTTCCCGCACCGGCTCATCCAGTTCGGCCAGAATCCGCAGTCCTTCCGGCGTGAGGCGCGTTTTGACGACACGCCTGTCTTTCTGCTCTCTCGCGCGGGCGATCCATCCGCGCGCCTCCATGCGATCGAGCAGGCGGGTGATGTCGGGGTCGCGCGAGATCAGGCGGCCACCCACCTCGCTGCAGGTCAGTCCCTCGCAGCCCGCCCCGTTCAAAATGCGCAGGACATTGTACTGCGTTCCGGACAGGCCGGCGGATTTCAGCAGGACTTCGGAGCCGCGGGCGAGGGCCTCGGCGGTTCGCATCACGCTGACAAAGAGCAGTTGCTCCGGGTCTGCCTTCGGGGCCGGTTTTCTTTTCGGTGCGGGGCGCCTTGAAAGCATGTTCTTACAATACTTGTTGCAACGACTACTGTCAAGCGGAATATTTGTCCCGGACGGCCTTCGCCCCTTCCGCTTTCGCCTGGGGCGCGTGAAATGCCCTGCGGTCTGGGCGGCCGCGAAAATCGTTCCTTCGGAGTTCGCGGAGAAAACGGAGAAGACGTGGTCGCGAGATTACGGCTTGCGCGTCGGGCGCAGTTGCACTTCGCTGATGAAGCTTCCCGGCGCCTGCGTCACCAGCGCCGCCACGGCGTGCGCCACGTCGTCCGGCTGAAGCATTTTGGCCGGGTCCTTGGCGCCCTGCCCCGAAAAGTCGGTAGCCACCGAACCGGGACACACCGCGCTCACGCGGATGCCGTGCGCGCGCAACTCCTCCGCCAGGCAACCGGTGAGACCCATCAGTCCCCATTTCGACGCGCAATAAATCGCGCCGTTCGCGAATGTGTTTTTCCCCGCCAGCGAACTGATGTTGACGATGTGGCCCGATTTCCGGCGAATCATTTCCGGCGCGGCTTCGCGACAGAGCAGAAACACGGATTTCAGATTTGTATCCAGGATGGCGTCCCAATCGCCCGCGCTTTGTTCGTGGAACGGACCAAAGATACCGATGCCCGCATTGTTCACCAGAATGTCGATCGGTCCCAGCATCTGCTGCGTCTTGCGGATGAGGTGAGGAATCTGAACTTCGCTGGTGACGTCGGTTTGCGTGGTCATGACTTCAATTCCGGCGGCTCGCAATTCGGATGCCGCTTTTTCCAAAGCGGATTCATTTCTCGCGCAGATCGACACTTTTGCGCCCATCTCGCCGAGTCGAGCGGCAATGGCCAAGCCGATTCCCCGGCTGCCTCCCGTGACCAGAGCGACTTGTCCCGCCAAAACGTTTTCACGCTTCATCGAAATCTCCATGACAACGAAAAGGTGCTATTCTATGCTCGAGCAGGCTTCCTCCGCCGGAGAACTTACATCATAGCATCAGGGTTTCGGAAGACTGGTCGCAGGTGGAAGACGCGGGACTTCAACAGGGAAGTCGGAGGGATTGAAGCTTGCGCCGTGGAATTAGATTCCCTATAATCCGAGAGCTTTGAGTTGGTGAAATTCCTGTTTGTTTTCAATGCGATCGGGTTCACGGAAATTTGCCGAGGAGGCTGGAAGCCGATGATGCGAAAGAGTATTTTGACGGGAGCCGGTCTGTTGTGGGTCGCGCTGTGTCTGGGAGCAGGCGCGGGAAGACTGTGGGCCGCATCGCCGGCGCCGCAGGACGCGGCTGCGAAGCCTGCGTATACCCTGGCGGAATATAACCAGTACAAAGCCGCCGATGCAGAGACGAATCCCCAGGCAAAAATCAAGGCGCTGGATGCTTTTGTGGCGGCATACCCCAACTCCTCGTTGATGCCGTACATTTATCCCGATTACTTCAAGACCTACGCCGCGATGAAGGATTATGCGCACGCGATCGAATACTGCGACAAGCAGATCGCTCTCGGTGACAAGATTGACGCACAAGGCCGCTTCGATGCCTACTACACTCGCGCAACGGCCTTTTACTTGGGATCGGGCGACAAATCGTTTCAGACCCCCGAAATGCAGGGCAAGGCGCGCGACGCAGCGGTCGCGGGCTTGAAGATTCTCGACGATTTCAAAAAGCCCGATGCGATTTCCGCGGACCAGTTTGCCGGCGTCGTCAAGGCTTACAAGACTGCTTTTACGACGATTGCAGCCATGGCTTCCATGGGCATGAAGGATTATCCCGCGGCCGTCACTTACTACAAGGGACTCGTGGCGATCGATCCGAATGTTCCGGGCTCGCATTACACGCTTGGCGTGGCGTATCTAACGATGGCTCCCCCGATGACGACGGATGGCCTCTGGGAATTGGCTCGGGCCGTGGCGCTGAAGGTTCCGAATGCCCCGCAGGTCCAGACGTACCTCAAAAACAAGCTCATTCAGTACCAGCAGCCTTCCTGCGACAAATTGGTCGACGATCAAGTCAATGAACTTCTCACGCTTGCAGGCGGCACGGCGGATCGTCCCGCAACGTTGAACATTCCCAGCGCCGCGGATTTGCAGAAGGCCCGCGACGACACGGCGAATTTCCTGCCCGCTCTCATGATGGGCGGCGACGCGGGCAAAGTGATGTGGCTGGCCAGTTGCGGCCTTGAGTATCCCGACGTCGGCGTTCGCTTGATGGAACCGCCGATCGTGGATGGCGATAACATCACGTTGAAGGTCTTCCGCGGCGCGACTCCCGAGGAGATTGAAGCAGCCACGGCCCCCAATATGGAAGTCAAGATCACCGGCCAACCGGAAGCCAAGGGGCTGGAAAAGGACGCTGTCGTCCGGTTTACCGGCACGCTGGTCGGATACACGCAATCGCCCTTTCTGCTGACTTGGGACAAGGCCAAGATCAATATGGAAGACCTCCCTGCGGAAAAAACCGGACCGGCCAAGAAAGCCCCTGTCCATAAGGCTCCGGTAAAGAAGGCGCCCGCGGGCAATTAAGCTCCATCGCATTTGAGAATGGGAAATGGCTCCGAGAAAACTTCGGGGCCATTTTTTTTGGTAGTTCTTAACAAAGTTGACGATGGATTCGAATGTTGAATTTGCATTTTTCTGACACAATACCGACCTATGCCGGAAAGCTCAGTCCCGTCCGCCCTGCGCGTCCGCAGCTTGCGCAAATCCTACAAGGATGTTGTCGCGGTTGATGGCCTGGACCTTGAAGTCCGCCCGAGCGAGTGCTTCGGGCTGCTGGGTCCCAACGGAGCAGGGAAAACCACGACCGTCGAAATTTGCGAGGGATTGACCGTTCCCGATTCCGGCGACGTGGAGATTCTGGGCATGCGCTGGGATTCGAACGCCGATGAGCTTCGCCAGCGGCTCGGGATTCAACTGCAAGATACCCAGCTTTCCGACAAGCTCACCGTATATGAGACGGTGCGGCTATTCCGCAGCTTTTTTCATCAAGGGCCTCCAGCTTCCGATGTCATTGCACTGGTGCAGCTTGAAGAAAAGCAATCGTCGCGCGTCGGCGATCTTTCAGGAGGGCAGAAGCAGCGTCTGGCGCTGGCCTGTGCGTTGGTTGGCGACCCGGAATTTATTTTTCTCGACGAACCGACAACGGGGTTGGACCCGCAGGCCCGGCGGCAGCTTTGGGATTTGATTCGGGAGTTTAAGCGTTCCGGGAAAACGATCCTGCTGACCACGCATTACATGGACGAAGCCGAGCGCCTGTGCGAACGCATCGCCATCATCGATCGCGGAAAACAAATCGCTCTCGGCACGCCGCGCGAATTGATCGCTTCAATCGGAGCGGAACACACGGTGGAGATTTCCTCCGGAACAGCTTCGAATGTGCTCGATCTCGCGGGCTTTCGCCGGATCGAAGGTGTTCGTGCCGTTCGAACGCAGAACGGCTCAGTGCAACTGTGCGTCGCCGAATTGCACATGGCCGTGCCGGAGATCCTCGAAGAATTGAGGCGGCAAGGCGCGCCCTTGACCGAACTGCGCACGCATTCCGCCACGCTCGAAGACGTCTTCGTCACTCTCACCGGGAGAAATTTGCGCGATGAGTGAAAGCAAAATAGTTCCCGCGGATCAAACGCGCGACGCCGCGAAGAAATCCCTTTCGAGCAAATCGTTGGCGGACCATCCACTGGTGCAACTGACGCTGGTGCGGTACCGCGAATTTGTACGCGAGCCCGAGGCGCTATTCTGGGTATTTGCGTTTCCGATTTTGCTGGCGGTGGGTTTGGGAATCGCGTTCCGCAATCGGCCTCCCGAGGTGCTGAAAATCGCGGCGGTTTCACCGGAATTGGCGAGGTCTCTGCGTCAGGAACCGCTTCTCGATGTGCAAGAGTTCGACTGGAACGCCGCGAAAGAAGCGCTGAGGACCGGCAAAGTGGCGCTGCTCGCCGTTCCTGGTCCCGGCGGCGCGGTCGAATACGATTATGACGCGACCAACCCGGATGGACGCGCGACGCGCCTGCTTGCCGATCGCGCCGTCCAGCGCGCCGCCGGGCGCGTCGATCCCGTGATAACAAGCGACCGCCTTACGCGCGAGAACGGTTCGCGGTACATCGACTTCCTGATTCCGGGGCTGCTCGGAATGAATTTGATGGGTAGCGGAATCTGGTCCATGGGATTCGCAATCGTGGATGCGCGGCGAAAAAAGCTTCTGAAGCGATTGGTCGCCAGCCCGATGCCGCGCCCGTATTATCTGCTCTCGTTCTTATTCTCGCGAATTTCCATGCTGGTGATCGAAGTGGGAGTGCTGCTGGGATTTGGCGCGCTGATTTTCAAGGTTCCGATCCGAGGATCATTTCTGGATCTGGCGGCGATCTGTGTCCTTGGCGCGCTGTCATTTACCGCGATTGGTTTGCTGCTTGCCTCGCGCGTAAAAACCATCGAAGCGGCTTCGGGGCTGATGAACGTGGTGATGATGCCGATGTGGATCGCTTCCGGAGTTTTTTTCTCGTCGCAGAAGTTCCCCAACGCGGTACAGCCGCTCATCAAGATACTTCCGCTGACGGCGGTGATCGATGCGCTGCGGGCCAACATGCTGCAGGGCGCGAATCTAGGTCAACTCGCGCCGCAGATTGCGATCATGTCGTTTTATTTGATCGTAGGTTTTGGCCTGGCGCTGAAACTTTTCCGCTGGCGCTGAACGGCCTACGCCTGGCGATGGCGCCGGTGATCGAGCCGGTAGAGATCGATCTTGCGGCTGAGTGTATTGCGGTGAATGCCGAGCAGGCGCGCGGCGCGCGACTGGTTGCCGCGCGAGCGGTCCAGCACCCGCTTGATGAATTTCTTTTCGAATTCGTTGACGGCTTCGTCGAAATGAATGCCGCGCTCCACCATTTGTCCCACGAGAGTTTCCAGTTGATCTTTCACCGTCGCACGCTCCACGGAAGAATTGTTGGCTGCCGGACGGTCCGCCCGGCGCGATCTAGACGAGTTCGTGGCCCGTTAACTGCCGATACGCTTCCCGGTACTTGTCTCGTGTTGCTGCGACCACGTCCAGGGGAAGTTCCGGGCCGGGCGGCTGCTTGTTCCACTCGATGCGTTCCAGGTAGTCGCGAACATATTGCTTGTCATACGATGGCTGCGCGCGTCCGGGCTGGTAGCCGTCCGCTGGCCAAAATCGTGAGGAATCGGGCGTCAAAGCTTCGTCGATCCAGATCAGTTGATCGCCGATGAGGCCAAATTCAAATTTCGTGTCCGCCAGAATAATTCCTCGCGGCTCGGCGTACGCGACCGCCCGCTTGTAAATTTCCAGGCTTACTGCGCGAACCTTCTCGGCAAGTTCCTTGCCGATTCGGCTGGCTGCTTCCTCAAACGAGATGTTTTCGTCGTGTCCTGTCGTTGCCTTGGTGGACGGCGTGAAGATCGGTTCAGGCAGCCGGTCGGATTCGCGTAACCCCGCGGGCAGCGCAATTCCGCAGACTTTTCCTGTGGCGCGATAGTCCTTCCATCCCGATCCCACCAGATAGCCGCGCACAACACATTCAATCGGCAAGGGTTGCGTCGTCCGGCAAAGCATGGCGCGGCCTTCGAGTTGGTCCCGGTACGGCGCGAGTTCTGCCGGAAAATCCGTCGCGGTGATCACATGATTCGGAATCACGTCGCGCAGCAGATGGAACCAGAACAGCGAAAGCTGCGTCAGCACGCGGCCCTTGTCCGGGATCGGCGTGGGCAGTACCACGTCGAACGCGGAGAGGCGGTCGGTGGCGACAAGCAATAAATTGCCGCCGACTTCGTACAGATCGCGGACTTTTCCGCGATTCAGAAAGTGAATACCCGGTAGATTTGTTTCCCAAACCATTGCGTTAAATTTTGGAGATGCCACAGGCGACCCGTCCCTTCAGAGAGGCGGGTATTCTAGCGCACGCGTCGGCGATGTCAACGGAGAAGAAAAACGAAAAGTGGAAAACTCTAGATAAGGACGCCGCAGAGGCACAGAGAAAAGAAAAATCTCATTCTTGCTTTTCTCCGTGTCTCTGTGCCTCTGTGGCGGAAAAATTACGCGGCGTTCGTAGCGGCCTTCGCGGCCGGCTCATCCCAACGAACGGACACGAGTTTCGAGACGCCCGGCTCCTGCATGGTGACGCCGTACAGGACCGACGCCATTTCCATCGTGCGTCGATTATGGGTGACAACGATGAACTGCGTGCCCGCGCTCATCTCCGAGACGAGCTTGGTGAAGCGCCCAACGTTGGCTTCGTCCAGCGGCGCATCGACTTCGTCGAGGATGCAGAAGGGGCTCGGCTGATAGCGGAAGATCGCGATCAGCAGCGCCAGCGCGGTCATCGCTTTTTCGCCGCCCGAGAGCAGCAGCACGTTCTGCAGGCGCTTGCCCGGCGGTTGCGCCACCACGTCGATACCCGGTTCGCCCGAGCTGTCCGGTTCGGAGAGCCGCATCTCGCCGGTTCCTCCTCCGAAGAGCGTGTGGAAGGCGACGGCGAAATTCGAGTTGATGACGCCGAAGGCTTCCTCGAATTTCTGTTTGCAGACCATGATCGAGTTCGGCGATGGCCTGCTGCGTATCGGTGATCGATTGGAGTAAATCGGTGCGCTCGCGGCCGAGGAACTCGAAGCGTTGTTCGCAGTCGTTGTATTCCTCGAGCGCCATCATGTTGATCGGGCCCATGGACTCGATTCGCGATTTCAGCTCGTGATATTGCTCGTCCGAAGCGCGAAGTTCTTCGCCGGAAAGCAGGGCCGGAAATTCGGCGATCAGATCTTCGGGCTGCGCGTTCAATTCCTCGATGCAGGATTGCCGCAGGTGTTCGCGTTCGGAATCGTTGCGGGCCCGCGTGATCTCGTGCTTGCTGCGTTCCTCTCGGAAATCGCCAAGCTTTTGGCGCGCCATGCGCAGTGAATCGTCCACCTGAGTTGCGCGAATGCGGGTCTCGTTGAACTCGCGCTCCATTTCGGCGCCCAGTGCTTCCAGGCGCAACTTTTCGGTCGCTGAGCGATTCTACCTGCCGCTGGTGCTCCACGATTTGTTCGGCAAGTTGCGCTTGCTCCTGCAGCAAGGGAATCGTGCTGCAGAATCAAGGCCGCGCGCCGCGAGACCAAATCCTGAAGCTCGTGAGCCATCCGTGCGGCAAATGTTTCCGCGCTCGCGAGGCGTTCGGAGAGCGTGGCCATTTCGGCGCGCCGCGCCGCCAGGTCTTCCTGTTTCGCCTGAGCGGTTTGACGCAGCGCGGTTTGTTGTTCGACGGCCTGAAGTATTTCCTGCTCTGCGGCGATGCGCGCATTTGAAACTTCGCCGCGACGCTGCTGGGCGTCTTCCGCGCGCTTCTGCGCTGTGGTTGCGTCGTTGCGTAGGCGGGCAAGCTCGGTCTGGCAGGAGCTAAGTTCCATACCAAGGCGGACCATGTCGCCGCGGGCCTGGTCGCGTTGCAGCGTTGCCGCCACCGCCAGCTTTTCCGATTCCACATGTTGGGCCGTGGCTTGTTCGAGAGCTGTTTCACTGGAGCGAAGTTCCTCTTCGACGTGATGCAGCGCCGCCTGAACTTCGGACGCCTCGCGTTCAAGTTGCAAAACCTCCGCATCGAGCGTACGCAACTCGCGCTTCATGCCAAGCGGCCCCGCTTCGGAGGGCCGTCCGCCGCTGACCACGCGGCCCTGATACGTTGTGCCGTCGAGCGTCACGAAGGAATATGCGGGATTTTCGCGGGCCAGGCGTTCCGCGGTTGAGGCCTGCTCCACCAGGAAAGACGATTGCAGCCGCGGCAAAAATTGTTTTGCGGCCGGGCCGAGCGGGTCGCGGAATTCCACGAGCTTGTCGAGACGCGAAACAGTTTCCCGCTCGATCTCAAAAGGCGTAACCGGTTCATTCGGCTTCAGATTCAGTTTATTGATCGAATCCACAAAGAACGTGGCGCGCCCTCCCACTTCGTCGCGGAGCATGGCGACACCGGCGCGGGCCACGTCGAACGTTTCCACGACGACGTATTCGAGTTCATCGCGTAAAAATTGTTCGATGGCGCTCTCATATTTCTGTTCGACTTCGGCGTAATCGGCAAGCACCCCGACGGCGCGGAAGGCATCCGATTCCGCTCCGCCGTTTTCCGCTCCCGCCTGGCTGGACGCGAACAATTTTTGCACCGCGTCCGCCGTGTAAGAACGATCGTTTAGAATCTGCTCGACCGAAGCGCGCCGCGCGCGGCCTCCGGCGAGGGCATCGCGCGCTGATTCGGCGCGCGCCGTGGCTTCATGCTGTTCGCGGCGAAGCTGGGAAATGCGGCCCTGGGCGTTCTGCACAAGTTCCGCGAGACTGCGCGAGCGTTCCAGCACGGATTGCCAGTGCAGGTCGGCGGCTTGGGCGCGTTCGCGATGGTGCAGCGATTCTTCGAGCAGTTGCTGCTCCCGCTGCTCAAATTTCGTCACGCCCTGGATGTGATGAGCTAGAGCCTGTTCGGCCTGCGCCTGATCGCCATGCAGTCGCGTCAGCTCATCGCCGAGTTCCGAGGCGGTGCGTCGCAGAGAAGCGATGCGCGCTTCGGTGGTATTGTGAGCGCCGGAAATTTCCGCGGAGGCTGCCGCCAGCGTCGCCAGAACGGATTGGACGAGCGAAACCTGTCCGCGAATCTCAGCGACCGATTCGCCATGCGCCGTGGCGCGCGCTTCCACCTGCGCCGCCTGTGCCGAGGTCTGCTCGATCTCCTGGCTCAGTTGTTGAGTGCGTCCCGTTAATTCCGACGTCCGTTGCCGGTTGAACAGAATCCGATTTTCGCTGCGGTCCAGTTCCAGCGCGGTCTGTCCGAGAACGTTCGTGTGCTGCCGGAGTTCGGCTTCGAGGTCGTAGGTGCGCGAGCCGAGGCGCTCCTGCTCGGTCTCCCACTGATGGACGGAATTTGCTTCGTGCGATTCGTGCTGCGCGATTTCGCCGAGCAAGCCCGCCAGGCGCTCCGCCTCAGTGTCGAGTTCCTTCGCCTTGCTGGCCAGCACCTGGCGCAGCAAGCCGCGCATCTGCTCGCGAATTTCTGCGTACCGGCGCGCCTTGGAAGCCTGCCGCTTCAGCGAGCCGAGTTGCTTTTCGACTTCGACATAGATGTCGTTAATGCGCGAGAGATTGACCTTTGAGGATTCGAGCTTCGCTTCGGAAAGCCGCCGCTTGGTTTTGAACTTTGTGATTCCGGCGGCCTCTTCGATAATCGCGCGGCGATCGGTCGGTTTCGAGCTGAGAATCTGGCCGATGCGGCCCTGCTCGATGATGGCGTAGGAATCCGGCCCCAGCCCGATGCCCATGAATAGATCCTGAATATCGCGCAACCGAGCCACGCGTCCATTGATCAGGTACTCGCTCTGCCCGGAGCGATACAGGCGGCGGCCCACAACAACCTCGCCGGGTTTCAGATTCATTCCGTGCTTTTCCGCGCCGCGTTTTTTCTTTAGCAGTGCGGGGGCGTGAGTGCCTTCCATCTCCGATTCCGCCTCTTGAGCGGTCTCTCCGTCAGTCAGTTCCGAAACCTCTCCGATTTTCTCTGATTCTTCTGTGCCCTCTGTGCCCTCTGTGGAAAAGCCCTTCGCAGTCCCGCCGTAAACGCTATCAGGAACGCCTACTGGCCCGGGAGCGGACGCCTCGCCATGTCCGGTCCCAAGCACAAACTCAGCCGCCTCAGCCAGTTCCGGGTCGATTAAAGTCAGCGTGACCTCGGACAGCCCCATCGGCGGCCGCTTGGCCGTGCCGTTAAAGATGCAGTCGGACATCCGTTCGGCGCGGAGCGACTTGTGGCTCTGCTCGCCCAGAACCCACGAGATGGCGTCCACGATATTGGACTTGCCGCAACCGTTGGGCCCGATGATGCAGGTCAGCCCGGTCCCGCTGAATGTGATGGTCGTCTTTTCGCAAAAAGACTTGAAGCCAACCAGCTCAACTTTGCGTAGTTTTAACAAGATTTCCCCTTTATGGTCTCCGCCGGACGTACGCTGGGTCGTTGCGCAAAACTACACTTCGACAGAGACGAGTACCGCTTCCTCGGGAGGATTGAAATTGCGACAAAATTGCTGAAGGGTCGTTTAGCAGTGGCCCAGCCGCCTGGCGCTACGATGGCGGTTACGGGAAAACAAATTATCACGCTGCGCGGATGAAGTAAAGATGCAACGACCGAAAAGCCAATATATTGGCCCATTCCGCGATTCATTCCACACCTGAAAAGGGATTCTCAATCCGAATGCCGGCAATCCGCTGTCCGGCGTTCAGATCTTCAGAGAGTATCCGCGTTGCTCCGCTCCTGGCGGCGGATGAAACAATGAGGGCATCCCATGAAATCCGATGCGCGACTCGTCCTCGATTTGAAACGCCACTGAAATCTCTGCCGCGGTCGTCTCGATGCACCAGATCGAATAGCTATTCACAACAAGCCTGGCGGCATCCTTCGAAATGGGAGAGGATATCTTTCGGGTGACATTGACGTAGAATTCCTGAAGCACCTGCACACTCAGAGCGCCGGCCCGCTCGCTCCAGAGATCCCGGAGCGCGGCCTTTGCAATTTCGTGCTTTCCCTTTGCATCGATGTCGTGCGCGTAAATCAAGACATTGGTATCGACGAATGTCTTTCCGCTGTACCTATCGCTCATGTAGTTCATCCCGGTTGACCTGGTTGCTGCCGCCCAAGTGGAAGCCTTGCTCGAGCAAAGCCATGGCTTGCCGCTCGGCCCGCTCGTAAGCTTCTTCCTCGCCGATCAAAATCTCGATTTGACGCGCAAGGAGACCGCTGATGGATGTGGAACGGCGCGCCGCAACGATCTTGGCCTTGCGGATGGTCTGCCGGTCGAGGCTAATGGTCAGGTTTTGTTTGCGATTGTCGTCAATGGGTTTCATAGGTTCAATAATGACAAATCACGTATAATACGTGTAGCACGTATAATGCGTGTAGTCAATTACTTCTTTTGTGGTACGGGCTTCAGCCTTTGCGGTTGTGAATTCTGCCACCCCCAACGAAAGTCAAACCCCACAGGCTGAAACCCGTGGCACTAAACCCTCGCGGGAGAAATCTGGAGAGTGGATTCCCAGAGGGAGGAATCCTCCGGGCCCTCTTTCTGCAAATCGTAAAACTGAGTCACTCCTCCAATTTCAATCATTGCCAACGGCAAGGCTACCAATGGTAGAATTGCGCATCGTATTTGAATCGGCTGACCGAACTTTGACTCAGCTGCAAACGCATTTGGGGAGACAGAGCCATGGCATTTAATTTAGATGTGAATGGGCAAGCCAAAACGGTGGACGTTCCGGCGGACATGCCCCTGCTGTGGGTGCTTCGCGACGTGCTCAACTTGAAGGGCACGAAATTCGGCTGCGGAGCGGGGTTATGCGGCGCCTGCACCGTGCATTTGAACGGGCGAGCGGTGCGCTCCTGCCAGACGCCGGTTTCCGTCGCGGCGCGGGGACAGATCGTTACGCTCGAAGGTCTCTCCGCGAACGGGACGCACGCGGTGCAGGTCGCGTGGCAGGAACTCGACGTGCCGCAATGCGGCTACTGCCAGGCCGGGCAGATGATGTCGGCGTCGGCTTTGCTTGCGAAAACTCCGAACCCGACCGATCAGGAAATTGACGACGCGATGTTCGGCAACATCTGCCGCTGCGGAACTTACCTTCGAATCCGCCCC
Source organism: Terriglobia bacterium (assembly GCA_963788335.1). Taxonomy (GTDB): domain Bacteria; phylum Acidobacteriota; class Terriglobia; order Acidiferrales; family UBA7541; genus Palsa-360. The sequence goes on along the minus strand of CAWBGM010000017.1, from coordinate 265,184 downwards.
GCGATTCACCGGGCCGCGGTGATCGCACAGAACGGATTGGCTCAGCCCAATCAGACCGCCGAAAATCTGGTGGGAAAAATATAAGGCGGGCCCATGGGATCCAAAGTTATCGAACCTGAGCTCCACGAAATAAAATCAGACAATCCAACGATGATGGGGCGGCGATCTTTTCTGCGCGCCAGCGCACTGATTGGCGGCGGATTCATGCTGTCGTATTACATCGATCCGATTACAAACGCACTGGGGCAAACGATGCAGCCGTCCGCTCCTGCGTTCATTGCGACGGCATTCATTCGCGTTGCCGCGGATGGAACTGTCACGATCATGGCGAAAAATCCGGAAGTCGGGCAGGGAATCAAGCTGGCATTGCCCATGATCATCGCCGAGGAATTCGACGTTGACTGGAAAAATGTAAAGGTCGAGCAAGCCGATCTGGACGAAACGAAGTACGGTCCGCAGCGCGCCGGCGGCAGCACGTCCACGCCGACCAATTGGGATCCGCTGCGCCGCGTGGGCGCGGCTGCGCGGCAGATGTTTATCGCCGCAGCGGCGAAGGAATTCAACGTTCCCGAATCCGAATTGACTACATCGTCGGGCCACGTGATTCACGGCTCCGGTCTTCACACGCTCAGCTATGGTGAACTTGCAACACAAGCGGCGATGGTGGCGCCTCCCGATCTCGCAAAAGTGAAATTGAAAGACCCGAAAGATTACAAAATCATCGGGCAGTCATTGCACGGCATCGACAATTTTTCGATTGTCACGGGGAAGCCGATCTATAGCATCGACTTTGTTCTTCCCGGCATGCTTTTTGCCGTGTTCGAGAAATGCCCTGTGTATGCGGGCAAAGTTGTCAGCGCGAATCTGGATGTGGTGAAGGCCATGCCCGGCGTGCGCCACGCGTTCGTCGTGGATGGCGGGACCGATTTGACGGGATTGATGCCCGGAGTAGTGATCGTCGCCGACAGTTGGTGGCAGGCGCGCACGGCGCGGCAGAAATTGGTGGTCAAGTGGGATGAAGGCGCGACGGCGATGCAAAGCAGCGTTGGCTTTGCGCGCCGCGCCGAAGAAATTTCAAAGCAGGCTCCCGCATTTGACATGCGCGTGGACGGCAACGCCGACGCCAAGTTGCAAGGGGCCGCGAAAATTGTCGAGGCGGCATATTCGTATCCATTCCTGTCGCACGCGCCGCTTGAGCCGCAGAACTGCGCCGCACATTACAAAGATGGGAAACTCGAAATCTGGGCGCCAAGCCAGACGCCCGGAAACGGGCCATCAGCAAGTCGCCAGTATCCTGGGAATTCCGGCCGGCGACATCACGATTCATCTGATGCGCGTTGGCGGCGGATTCGGACGGCGTCTCACGAACGATTACATGGTGGAAGCTGCGTGGATTGCGAAAGTTGTCGCGGGCGTCCCTGTGAAGCTGTTGTGGACGCGCGAAGACGATATGGCGCACGATTTTTACCGGCCCGCCGGATTTCACTTCCTGAAGGCGGGACTCGATTCATCCGGCAGGATCGTCGGCTGGAAGAATCATTTTGTCAGCTTCGGCGTGGGCAAGGATTTTGCCAACGCCGCTACGATGCCATCGGTTGAATTTCCCGGCACATTCCTGGCCGATTATTCCTTGCAGGCGACGTTGATGCCGCTCGGAGTTCCCACGGGAGCAATGCGTGCGCCGCGCAGCAACGCCCTGGGTTTCGTCTTCCAGTCGTATCTCGATGAGTTGGCTCATGCGGCGGGCAAGGACCCGGTGCAGTTCCGGCTGGAATTGCTGGCCGCTCCGCGTGTTTCGAATTCCGCGCCCCCAATTCCGGGCGAGACGGAAATCAATGCGGCCCGTATGCGCGGCGTGCTGGAACTGGTTGCGGAAAAATCCGGCTGGAATTCGCGCGATCAGTTGCCCAAGGGCCATGCGAAAGGCGTCTCGTTTTATTTTTCGCATCGCGGATATTTCGCCGAAGTCGCCGAAGTCAGCGTGGACGAAAAAAAGCGCTTGAAGGTTCACAAAGTCTGGGTGGCGGGCGATATCGGCAGCCAGATCATCAATCCGAGTAACGCCGTCAATCAGGTGCAGGGCGCGGTGATGGAAGGGCTCAGCTCCCTGATGGGCTATGAAATCACGATTGAAAAGGGCCGCGCGGTGCAGACCAATTTTCACCAGTATCCGCCGGTCCGCATGACGCAGGCGCCGCCTGAAATTGAAGTCCATTTCCTGCAGTCGGCATTTCCGCCCACGGGCCTGGGCGAACCAGCGCTGCCGCCGATTCTGCCCGCGGTTGCCAACGCGATTTTTGAGATCAATGGGGAACGCATTCGTTCCCTGCCGCTGGCCAAACACGGATACGCCTGGGCGTAGGCCCAAACGTTTCCTTGATTGTTAGAGCATTACTGCTCCGCCGATCGAAAATTCGGCGGAGCATTTTTTTCTTATGCCGGGCATGTCTAACAACGCGGAAAGAAAAAGCGGGTTGAGGCGAACTCCCGGCGCAAACTTTGATTACTTCTCCGTTGTCAATTGATCGGCGTTCACCGAGAAAACGCCGGGGACTGAATTCGCGCGCGTGGTGGCGATCGTCTTATCAAAACTGTTCAAGACGACGCCAACCAGCGCGACGTTGCCGTTTTTGACGACGATATGAATGGGCGGCACGGCCTGCATGGCGTACTTCTGCATGCCCGGGCCGGAGTAGATGGCGCGATACTCCGCGCGGCGGATTCGGTCGTCGCCCGGCGAGGTGGGGAGGACTTCAATCTGGTTGTCCACGGCGGAAACGCCCTCGATCGCCTTGACGTCTTTGCCGGCGTTGGTTTTCAGCGTTGGCAGGACGACCTGGCCCGTCAAGGTCACGCGATCGCCGTCCACGCTATAGGAAAGGTTATCGAACACGGAATAGAATGGTTCGGTGATCAGAACGTGGCGCACTTCTTTCATGAGCCGTTTCGTGGCCTCGGTCTGGCGCTGCTGGACGGATGCTTGTCCGCTCTGGGCCTGAGGTAAAACGAACGCGAGCATCGCTATCATTGACATTCCAACTGTGATGAAACGCGCAACTTTCATGGCATCCTCCTTTTCGAGCATTACGATCCAGTACAATCCCCTTATACACCAGCACAATCCCTTTATACATTGGATGCGGATGCTTCGAATGTGCTGTTCGATACACGGGTTTAGTAGCGCAGGCCTCAGCCTGTCTGCTTTTGACTTCCGCACCGGCGCCACAAAATTCAAAACGAAAACAGGCTGAAGCCTTTACTACTAAGGCTTGCTTTTTTTCAGACCGATATGGGAGAGTAGGGCTACGTTCGGGATGCGCTGAGGCATTCATTTTACTTTTCCGACAGAGGTACCTGTAAATGAAAAAATCGGGCATGCGCGTTGCACTATTGCTCTTTGGAGCTTGCATTTTTCTGGCGACCGCTGGGTCGCTCGTCGCCGGGCCGTCGCGGCAGGAGAACCAGATGGGATCTCCCATCGGTCCATCCCTTGATTACGAATATTTCAAGACCATGGTCGAGCCGATCTTTTTGGCGAAGCGCCCGGGTCACGCGCGCTGCATCACCTGCCATTCGATCAATAGTGCGGCGTTGCACGTCGTGCCGCTCAGTCCCGGAGCCGACACATGGAACGACGAAGAATCGCGCAAGAATTTTGAGCTGATCAAGCGCGTGGCGATTCCCGGCGATCTGACGAGCCCGCTGCTGATTCATCCGCTCGCCGAATCGGCCGGCGGCGATCTGTTCCACAGCGGCGGCAAGCATTTCAGTTCGCAGAGCGACCCGGAATGGCTGATCCTGAAGGCGTTTGTGATGGGACAAAAGGCTCAGTAGTCGCGGATCGACTGTCGAAAGGGAGCTTCCACAACGATGACGCACAAGCAATTTTTTCGCGTGGGTTTCGCGATTTCAGCAGGGATCGCTCTGTTCCTCGCGTCCCTTCAGGCTGCACCCAATAAGGCCGTGCGGATTATTCAATCCAACAGCGCCGGGGACAATGTGCTGGTCATCGATCCCGCCACGAATAAAGTTGTAGGAGAAATCACAGGAATTGAAGTCAATCACGGGGTCGCTGGATCGCTGGACGGTTCCAAAATTTATGTGAGCGATGAGGCGATGTCCACGCTCGATGTCGCCGACGCGAAGACGTTCCAGATCATCAAGCGCATCCCCCTCAGCGCGCATCCCAATAACATCAGTGTCACGCCCGATGGACGGCGAATCTATGTGGCGATTGCGCAGATGCCGGGCGGCGTGGACGTGATCGACACGGCGACGCTGACGAACATCAAGAATGTAAAAACGGGCACGCGCATTCACAATCCTTACGTCACGCCGGACGGCAAGTATGTCCTCGCCGGGGCCAACGGCAAGGACAATACCGTATTTGTAATCGACACGATTACCAATGAAATTGCGTGGAAAATATCGTTCGATATGGGCATCCGTCCCCTGGCAGCGTCCGCCAATCCCGATGGCTCGACAAAATATATGTTCGTTCAATTGGGCGATTTCAACGGTTTCGCAGTTGTCGATTTTAAGACACACGAGGAAATCAGGCGCATCCGGAATCCGGATTTGCCGCCCGGGAAGCCGACCGTTGCCGATGGCGACGGAGTTTCCCACGGCATGGCCGTGACGGCGGATCAGAAACTGCTGGTGGTTGATAGCCGTCTAAACAACATGCTGTACACCTACTCGCTGCCGGATTTGAAATATGTCGGCGGAGCCGAACTGGGCGGGATGGGCGCGGCATGGGTGACGCTGACGCCCGACGGCAAGATGGCGTACGTGGCGAATGCAGTAACAAACGATGTATCGGTCGTTGATCTCAAGACATTGAAGGAAGTCACGCGCGTGAAAGTTGGCTCTGTGCCCAAGCGGAATGCGACGGCGATGCTGGTGAATTGAGTAGCACAGGTTTCAGCCTGTCTGCTATTGACTTCTGAGATTCAGGCAACAAATTCACAAGAAGACAGGCTGAAACCTGTGCTGCTGGTTGGCGGCGAAATTTTCATAGGGAGCAGTGAGGAAAATGAAAAATAAAAACGTGTTTCGCGGTTCTCTCGCAATCCTGGGCGGAATCGCCCTGTGTCTGGCATCCGCGCACGCCGCGCCCAACAAGGTGGCGCGGATTATCCAGTCCAACAGCGCCGGCGACAACATTCACATCATCGATCCCGCCACGAATAAAGTCGTGGGACAAATCACGGGCATTGAAGTGAACCACGGCGTAGCCGCCGCGCCGGACGGCTCCAAGATCTACATCAGCGATGAAGCGAAATCCACGCTGGACGTGGCCGACGCAAAAACGTTCCAGGTGATCAAGCGAATCCCGCTGAGCGGGCATCCCAACAACATTACCGTGACGCCTGATGGAAGCAAACTCTATGTCGCGATCGTGCAGGCGCCGGGCGGAGTCGACGTGATCGATACGGCCACGCTCACCGATGTCAAGACCATCCGAACGAAGGGCGGCATTCACAATCCGTACGTCACCCCGGACGGCAAATACGTGGTCGCCGGTTCCATTTCAACCAAGATGGTGAACGTGATCGATACGAAGACCGATGAACTCGCCTGGACCGTGCAGATGGATCTCGGCGTTCGACCCATGGCGTTATCGGCCAACCCCGATGGATCCACAAAATACATTTTTGTTCAGATGAGCGGTTTTAATGGTTTTGCGGTCGTCGATTTTGCTTCACACGAAGAGATTAAACGCATCAAGAATCCGGACCTGCCGCCCGGTAAAGCGACGGTTGCTTTCGGCGCCGACGAATCGCATGGCATGGCGGTCACTCCGGACCAGAAAACCCTGGTGGTGAACAGCCGATTGAACAACATGCTGTACGTGTACTCGTTGCCGGATGTGAAATTTGTGGGCGGAGCCGAACTGGGCGGGAAGGGAGCGGCCTGGGTGACGCTCACGCCCGACGGGAAAAGGGCCTATGTTGCCAACGCGGTTACCAATGACGTATCGGTAATCGATATTCAGGCCCTGAAGGAAGTCGCGCGCATCAACGTAGGTTTCGTGCCCAAGCGCAACACCACAGGCATGCTCCAGAATTAGCATTTCAGTAGCACAGGATTCAGCCCGTAGTTTTTTCGCAATATACGTTGCAGCGCAAAACCCACGGGCTGAAGCCTGTGCCACCGATCGCCGACCGGAACGATTTCGATTTTCTCGAGGGACGGAAAATGGCAAAGGGTGATGGTGTAAATGGCGCGGGTCAAGGCCGCCGTAATTTTCTAAAGGCAGCGGGAAGCGGCGCCGTCGCCTTGGCAATCACAAACGATGCGATCGGAAAGGCTTCCTCTTCAAAATCGTCCGTTCAGCGCGGAGCCCGTCCCTCCGAAGCAGTAGATCGCGGCCTCTGGGTAACCTGGTACGACCTGCCCGACGACGGACGAGATGCTTATCTTTCCTGGCTTCACGGAACGTATCTCCCCACCATGCTGAAGCGCCCCGGATACCTGTGGGCGGCGCACTACTATTGCGATGTCCTCGAAGGCGGCGCTGCAAACGCCACACGGTTTCATCATGTGGACGATCCCAGCGTGGGCAGGGGGTATCACTACATTCTGCTCATTGGTGCGACCGACGCCGGAGTTTTCGGCAATCCCATCCCGAGCGAAATCCATGCGGCACTGCCTGAGCAGGACAGGAAAATGCTCGCATTGCGGACCGGCGAGCGCATGAATCTCTTCACGGAAGCGTGCAGGCTGAGGGGCAAGGGGGGAGAGGTTTATAAGGAAGGCGCCATCGCCTCACCGTATATGCAAATGGGGAGCTGGATTTGTCCTCCTGAATACGAGGAAGGAATGCTCGCCGCGTATGTGCAGCACCGGATGCCGGCCATCTGCGAATTTCCCTCGAGTATTATGATGCGAAAATTCAACTCCGTCGCCGGATGGGCCAAGCACATGGTGTTCTATGAATACGCATCGAAGGAAGGTTACGACCGGGACTACGATCCCGCCACGAAAAAATCGCCGCTGACCATTGGAGGGCAGCCGCTGGTCCCACATTTTACGCATTCTCCCAATGGACCAAATGAGGCTGTAAGGATTTGGCCGCCCGTGCGGAAGGCCTGACAACGCTGGCGATTCTTAATTCTAATGAGAATCGCTGCTACCAAAATCTTTGCACAATCCGTCCAATTCAAATATAAAGAGACTATAAGGGAGCGGGTGACTCCCGGCTGTCGGCTTGTAGCCTGGTTTCGGAGGCAACAAAAAATGTGGAAACATGGAATTCGAGCTCTAGTGTCATTGGGTGTGCTCGCGGCGATGGTGTGCCTGTTCGCCGGATCGCGGGCGAGCAAGGCTGACGATGATTCTTCGGCCAGCCTGATCGGCACATGGAGGGGCACGCGGAGAGCTCCGGGGACGATTTCTGTTCGGCATAATTTGCTGAGCTTTCTGCCTGGCGGCGTGGTGATTGAGGCAGGTCCGGCCGTCTACTCGACGACGGCGCCATTTGGGAATGGCACGTTCCTCGAAACAACATTCATGGGAACGTGGGTGAGCGAGGGCCACGGGAATTTCGTCGCGCACGTGATCGCGAATATTCAGGACCCGCCGGTGAGCAAAGGGACATCGATCGGAACAGAAAACCTCACGTTTCGTTTTCACATGGAAAATGGAAAAAATGGGAAGGAATTGAAGGGAACGCTCGAGGGCATGTACCTGGATATGGATGGAAAAACGCTGGCGCCTTTGCCGGCGGGATATACGTGGGACGCGACGCCGTTGACGATCACTTCGAATGGGTACAATTGAGGTTTTAGTAGTACAGGCGTTCAGCCTGTATTTTTTTGACTCGTGAGGCGCAGGCTCGGATGTCCAAAGAAGGCTGGGTCAAGTCTGTCCAGCCGAATTTGAATTTTCCGTGGAATAAATTAAGCGGGATTAAGGTATACTCCACCTATGCGAATACATAACATTCTGGCAGTAACAGCGGGACTGATCGCTTCAACGGCTCTGTGCGCGGCAGCGAAGAAGCCTGTCACGGTGAATCTGAGCGATGCGCAGGGCAAGGCCGTGGGCACGGCGAAACTTTCCGCCGCATCGAAGGGCGTGAAGATTCAGCTCAACCTGATGAATCTCCCCCCCGGGGAGCACGGAATCCACGTGCACACGGTAGCGAAGTGCGAAGGCCCTGCGTTTACGTCGGCCGGCGGACATTTGAATCCGGACATGAAGCATCACGGTTTGCAGAATCCCGATGGGCCGCATGCGGGAGACATGCCGAATTTTATGGTGGGCGCGGATGGAAAAGCGAAGGCGACTATCATTGCGCCGGGTGTCACGATGGGTGACGACTCGCATTCTATTTTCAGCAACGGCGGAACGGCGCTGGTAATTCATGCGATGCCGGATGACATGAAATCCGATCCGGCCGGCAATGCGGGCGCACGAATCGCTTGCGGAGTCATCAATAAATAGGTAAGATGGCCGCACGTTTGGGCGGGTCGGAATTGCGGTCTAAGCGGAGTCGGCTTTTCGGTGGATGTCGTGTGAAGCGCGCGGGATTGGATTAGGCCCCAGCCAGGAAATTCACAGGATTCTCACAATTTAGAAAAGCAGTGCTTGACGAACCGAAAGTTTCTGCTATACTCTCGATTCGTTCGGCGAATGGCTGTGGTAGCAAGCTGTAGCTGGTGCGAATGGAAGTCGAGAGTGGTTGTCAGGGGCAATTTAGAGTTTCGGAATACCACCCAAAAGTGAGGTCGGTTACGAACTCAGGGTAGCAAATTGTCGAGCATCGCGCGAACCCGTCCGGGGTTGATATCGGACGGCTTGGCCCGGCGCTCGACGCCGGGTTTTTTATTGTTCCGAGCCCTTTTGAAGAAAAAGGCGATCGGATGTCTCACCGGGAGTGAGGCAGTCCAGACGGTCTGGATACAAGGATCTTTGACAACTGAATAGGCTGGCATTTTGTGAAGCGTTTGGGATTCGCACGAATCCCGGACGTAACACGAAATCTGCAAATTCTGCTCGAGCAGAGCAAATTGTGGAAAGGCGAGCTTGCTCGACATCTAATTCTAACGTTCTGCAAGAAACGTGAAGAATTCTTACCCCCGCTCCTAATCATTAAGGTTGCAGGGTCCTGGATGCCCACCGAAATAACTCCTGATGAAAATCAAACGATGAAAATCGACTGATGGAAGTCGGTACTAAAATCGATGGTCACGTGTTGGGTGAGTTTTATGGTTAAGCTACTAAGGGCGTACGGTGGATGCCTTGGCGCCAGAAGACGACGAAGGACGTGGCAAGCTGCGAAAAGCCTCGGTGAGCCGCAAGCAGGCTTTGATCCGGGGATGTCCGAATGGGGAAACCCAACGTGATGAACTCACGTTACGGCCGGCTGAATACATAGGCTGGTACGAGTCAACCCAGGGAAGTGAACCATCTCAGTACCTGGTGGAAAATAAATCAAACAGAGATTCCGAAAGTAGCGGCGAGCGAAATCGGAACAGCCCAAACCGAAGTGCATGCACTTCGGGGTTGTAGGATCGCATGAGTAGAGTTACCAATCCGGAGGTTAGGTGAACCCGCTGGAAAGCGGGGCCATAGCGTGTGATAGCCACGTAACCAAAAACTTACCGGACTCGAAGCGATATCCTGAGTACCACGGGACACGCGAAATCCCGTGGGAAGCTGGGGAGACCACTCTCCAAGGCTAAATACTCTCTGGCGACCGATAGTGAACTAGTACCGTGAGGGAAAGGTGAAAAGCACCCCTGCGAGGGGAGTGAAATAGAACCTGAAACCGTATGCTTACAAGCAGTCAGAGGGCTATTCCGGTTCGCCGGAAATGCCTGATGGCGTGCCTCTTGCTTAATGAGCCGGCTAGTTATTGTCACATGCGAGGTTAAGCGCAAGCGAGCCGTAGCGAAAGCGAGTCCGAATAGGGCGAATAGTATGTGGCAATAGACGCGAAGCGGGATGATCTACCCTTGGTCAGGCTGAAGGTGGCTTAAACGCCACTGGAGGGCCGAACGGTTGTGAGTTGAAAATCGCTCCGATGAACTGAGGGTAGGGGTGAAAGGCTAATCAAATTCCGTGATAGCTCGTTCTCCCCGAAATGCCTTTAGGGGCAGCCTCGTATCAATTGCCGCGGTGGTAGAGCTCTGAATGGACTAGGGACCAACCAAGGTTACCGAATCCAATCAAACTGCGAATGCCGCGGACAAATATACGGGAGTGAGACTACGAGGGATAAGCTTCGTGGTCGAGAGGGAAAGAACCCAGATCGACAGCTAAGGTCCCTAACTATAGACTAAGTGGGAAAGGAAGTGTGATCGCTCGGACAGCCAGGAGGTTGGCTTAGAAGCAGCCATCCTTTAAAGAAAGCGTAACAGCTCACTGGTCAAGCGATCATGCACCGACAATCCAACGGGGCTCAAGTCTATGACCGAAGCTTCGAAATGTAACATCACTACGGTGATGTTGTTTTGGTAGGGGAGCATTCTGTGGAGTCTGAAGGTAGACCGAGAGGACTACTCAACGCCACGGAAGAGACCCTGCCGGCATAAGTAGCGATAAACACGATGAGAACTCGTGTCGCCGAAAGTCTACGGTTTCCTGAGGAAGGTTAATCCGCTCAGGGTTAGGCGGGTCCTAAGGTGAGGCCGACAGGCGTAACTGATGGACAACAGGTTAATATTCCTGTCCCACCTAATGAACGTTAACACGATGGGGTGACACAGAAGGATACAGGAGTCGGGTGATGGACGTCCCGATTGGTATGTGTAAGCCGGATCCCGCAGGAAAATCCACGGGGTCATTCAACGGTGAGACATGCGACGAGGCCACACGGCCGCAAAGTCCTGGATTTCACGCTGTCTGGAAAAACCTCTAAGGAGTTCGTTAGGTGCCCGTACCACAAACCGACACAGGTAGACAAGGACAATATCCACAGGCGCTCGAGAGAACACTCGCTCAGGAACTAGGCACATTAACCCCGTAACTTCGGGAGAAGGGGTGCCGCTGTAGGGTTTATAGCCCGAAGCGGCCGCAGCGAAACGCGCTCTGCGACTGTTTAACAAAAACACAGCTCTCTGCTAAGTCGAATACGACGTATAGGGGGTGACACCTGCCCGGTGCCGGAAGGTTAAAGCAAGAGCTCAGTCCCGCAAGGGACGAAGGCTTGAACTGAAGCCCCGGTGAACGGCGGCCGTAACTATAACGGTCCTAAGGTAGCGAAATTCCTTGTCGGGTAAGTTCCGACCTGCACGAATGGTGTAACGATAGAGCGACTGTCTTGGCGAGTGACTCGGCGAATTTGTGGTTCCGGTGAAGACGCCGGATGCCCGCACCTAGACGGAAAGACCCCGTGCACCTTTACTGCACTCTGGCTGTGAGTAACGGGACGATCTGCGTAGCATAGGTGGGAGACTTTGATCCTCTGGTTTCGGCTGGAGGGGAGTCAACAGTGAAATACCACCCTGATTGTTCTGTCGCTCTAACCTGCGACCCTAGACGGGTCGGGAGACATAGCCAGACGGGTAGTTTGACTGGGGCGGTCGCCTCCCAAAATGTAACGGAGGCGCCCAAAGTTCGGCTCAAGCGGATTGGAAACCCGCTGTGGAGTGCAAGAGCATAAGCCGGATTAACTGCGAGACACACAGGTCAAGCAGAAGCGAAAGCTGGGTCTAGTGATCCGGTGATCCCGCGTGGAAGGGTCATCGCTCAACGGATAAAAGGTACGCCGGGGATAACAGGCTGATCTAAGCCAAGAGTTCACATCGACGCTTAGGTTTGGCACCTCGATGTCGGCTCATCGCATCCTGGGGCTGTAGAAGGTCCCAAGGGTTAGGCTGTTCGCCTATTAAAGCGGTACGTGAGCTGGGTTCAGAACGTCGCGAGACAGTTCGGTCCCTATCTGGTGTGGGCGCAGGAGACTTGAGAGGAGCTGTCCCTAGTACGAGAGGACCGGGATGGACGGACCCCTTGTGAACGAGTTGTCACGCCAGTGGCAGAGCTCGGTAGCGAAGTCCGGAAAAGATAAATGCTGAATGCATCTAAGCATGAAGCTTGCCTCGAGATAAGGTCTCCCAAGATGGCTGCGGCCATCTAAGAAGAGCGGTCGAAGACTACGACCTTGATAGGTGGGAGGTGGAAGTGCAGCAATGCACGTAGCTGACCCATACTAATCGCTCGTTCGGCTTGACCATAAAACTTTCCCAAACCGTGTACCATCCGAGATGTTTCGGCGGGTCCGGTCGCAAGATAAGCTCATTGGTCGAGCGGAATTTGCAGGAAATACCTAACAACAAAAGCCTATTCAGTTGCAAAGCTTGAAAGCTCGGGAGTTGGAAGTTCCTCGTTGAACTTCCAACCCCCGCCTTTCAACACAATTTTCTATTGAAATTGACTTTCCTGGTGGCCATATCGCGGGGGTCACACCCGTTCCCATCCCGAACACGGAAGTTAAGCCCCGCTGAGCCGATGATACTGCACGGGTAACTGTGTGGGAACGTAGGTCGCTGCCAGGATTATTATCGCTCCGTAAGGAGCTTTCCAAAACGGCTCGTTGCGCTTCCAGCGCGACGGGCCGTTTTTGTTTGTGGGGCGTGATATACTTTTGGCCACAGGATCTATGACCATGAAATCCAAGCGGAAATTCACAGTCGTAATCGAGCGCGATGAAGAGGGTTACTATGTGGCGTCGGTTCCGGCTTTGAGAGGCTGTTATACGCAGGCGAAAACTCTCGATACATTAATGAAGCGAGTGCGCGAAGTCATAGAACTCTGTATTGAGGACGGCGCTGAGGTCATGCCTGCAAGTCGCAGAAAAGATTGGTCGGGGCATCCGGATTTGAACCGGAGGCCTCCTGCGCCCAAGGCAGTTGTAAAAAATCTATCTTGTTGGTCCGTCTAGCTTTGTTCTACGTCATGGTACACGGTTTTGGACCTAATTTGGCAGTTGTTGGACCCAAGTTGGACCCAACTTTTTCTTTGCAATCAGGCAGGCGGTAGGCAGGCGCAGCCCAAGGATCTGACTCACGAGGCTCACCGCCTTAGGGAAGAGCAAGTTTGCTTGGGTAGACGTCCACTCCAGCGCCCGCTTGGTGCCAAATTTCGATATGATAGAATTCGTCGCATGAGGACCGATTACGGATGATCCGATGTGTAATTTGCGGATGTTCTCGCTTGGACCCCAAACGTTATAAGTGTGCCCGTTGTGGTGGCGCTCCGGGTCTTCGTTCAGAGCAGTGCCACATTACCGGGGACACGAAAGCCAAACTCATGGCGCACGCCGAAGAGTTAAAGGTTTTTGGAGTGACCTTTGAAGAGCACGAGACTCTCGGGAAACACGCAGATTATTTAGGAACGATCGGATTAGCCCTCGCGGTCGCAGAATCGCTCAATTCCGATTCTGGTCTTCTCCGAAAGTTGGTTGTGTATTTGCGAGACATCGCGATTCCCGAGGATGAGGTTCTTCGGCTCCGATTAGACGAGCCTGAGCAGGTGCTGACTTACTACCGGGCAGATAAGGCAGCGGGAAAAGAAGCCTAAAGGTGTTGGTCTGGTCCCAACCTGTACCTATAAGTTCTTGAATTCCTCTTGCGAGCGGACCAAATAGTGCTCAATGAGGAGTCTTGCTTTCTCCGCTCTGGCCGTCGTGAAATTCGTATTGAGAGCAACACAATCGCCGCGACTGTTGATGTCGTTCACTGCGCTTCGCGGTACCAAGAAAAACACGTAATCCAAACTAGGAGGATACCGTTCGCAGCAGCGTGGATCCTTTTCACCCGCCAAGACAAGGAAGTCGTAATTCTTTGGACCAACAATGTTGTCCCAAACCCAGCGTTTGGTCTTTGTGGACTTATAATCATGGACTTTGCTGAGCTTCACCTCAATGCGATTTCCTTTCTTGGTCGTGACATCGTGCAATGCCTTATATCCTTCAGTGCGTTTACCTCCTGTCATTTTTGCCACTAAGTCCTCCGCCGGGACACCTCGCGCCCGGTCACGCTTCTTCTTGAGTTCCTCATTTTCCTCCTCAAGTTCGCGAATGCGTCCCTTGAGTTTAAGGATTTCTTCCTCGTCTCTCGGCATGGGCGCTCACCTGACACCTTCCTAGACTACTAATTTGTCGGGGGTAATTGCTTCTTCGCACGTATCAGACCCGCTTCTGCCAAACCAACCAATTTCACAAAGCAGAGACTTTGGTGAGCAGAACCCATCAAGAAACCGAGCTGTTTACCGTTTCGGAGGTTCAAAATCATACCCAAAGCACTCTTCGGAGTGAAGTCGTTGGCGGGACACCACATCGCGCGCTTTAAGATTTGCGAACAGGGTACATAAAATGTGTTCGCTGCGTTTGAATAGTAGATACCCAGGTTGGTTAAAATCAGATGTCCTGCTTGCGGGTCAAGCACGAGGGAAGTCCTCGCCTGCCCCTGAGACTGCCCGATTCTCCAATACAACCCCGGTGCCACGCGAAAACTTGGACCACCATAATTTCTTACATAGGATGTTTGCGCAGTTTCTATTCGGACGTTCTCAACGACCATTACGGGAAACTCTCCAGGCAAGTAATTGATGGAATCCACTCTCGGGTCGCCCATGGCAAGACGGTCCACGCCTTCTCCCAGGCAAATCCGTCTTATGACATCACCCACCTGTAGACTCATTATTTGCTCATGATATCGGGCGATGAGTTTCGGTGGTAGCGGTTCAAGCCACGAAAAAACAGTCTGAAGAAAAAGAATTAGGAACGCGATTTGCTCTGCCGTCAATTCAAGGGCGGTTCGGTCGGTATAACAAAAACCATCAACGGTCCGCTGCCAATCTCCCAGGGCCATAAGGCAAAGATCGGAAAAGGAAACAGAAGCGGGTTTGTCTATGGATTTCAGCAGGCTCTTGAACTGTACCAGCGCCTCTCTGTTGTGCTGTTTAATTACTTCTGCAACGCCGTTGGAAACGGCGCCTACAGTTGCTTGATATTGCGCGAAACAGGCATCGTGGTGGTCCGCAAACCAACCAGTCTTTTCGCCGCAATATGTGCAGGTAGCCATGTTCCTCTCGGGAGAATCCTACCGCCCGCCCTTTCTTCGCCGAGGTGGTTTGCGTGGGTCCACAGCGTCAGGTGCTTTGATCACCTGAAGGTTCTTACCTCGGTATTCTTCTCTTGCCGACAATTCGTCTTTACGCTCTTCCGCCTCCGCCACGTACTCAAAGGCGGGCGAAATCGGATTCATCTTTCCCTTTTTGGAAATTTCCGCTACGCACCAATATGGCTTTCGTGTTGGCATCGCTATTGTGGCGGCAACGGGGTACAAGGTTGCGCCGTATTTAGACCCACGGGGTCATTTGCACGACACGGCGGTGCGCCCTTCTTCGGTGATGGAGGTTGGCATGGATTCGCGCTGCGGAGGCCCAGCGGGTCATTTGGGGGACATGGGGAAAGCCTGGCCTGTGCGGGCGCTGGCTTGACTGTAACAATCTGTATGTTGTCCTCGGAAATCCACCCCAGAAGCCCGTTATGTACATCTTTGACTTGCAGCGTGCTGTAGATGTTATTCCGCGCCACAATCTTCACCATGTCATTGGTTTCCGCTGTGCCAACCGCGTGACCGCTCAGGTCATAGTCACCGTAAAGAACGGTGTCGGCTTTTATATAACCGTCTGGTTCTTTGGTTGGGTCCGGAGCCACTCCGATTCCTTTTTTCTTGAAATACGCGATCGCAGAATCCTTTGTGGTTCCGGCCGGAAAGTCGTAAACCTTATGGTCAGGCCCGCGAACTCTGACTTCATCGGGAGGAGGCGACTCAATTGTTAATTTTGCTGCCGCCTCTTGTTTTACGTTTTCCTCTTCGTTCGCTTTTCGTGTTTCTGCCGGAAGACGGAAACCGTAATGCCATATCGCAACACAGGCCCCGACTACCGCGACTACCCCCGTCCCGATGAATACAACTTTGCGAAAGCCATTCTCCTTCACCATCAGCCAAAGGAGGACGCTCGCGAAAATCGCAATTCCTGTGAACATAGGCTGGGACCTGACCTACGATAACGTCAGCGGCCTGCGGACGTAAACACAAAACATTTTAGATTCGATCACCGAGCAATCGATATCACGAATGAAGCATCCGGACGGGTGGGCCAGCCTTCGAAGTGATTTTTAACTTCCGGGTGGCAGACCCTCTCGGTTTTAGAGGGTCTGTGTTTTGACTTTTACCTACAGCTGCGACGTAATGAACGGGATCAACGCGGATCAAGCCGCTCTTGAGGTCCGAGTAGAAAGAAAAACTGCTCCACGGCCAGTCCTTTGGATGATCGACCAATTTCCTCTTCAGCGGATTCATATGCATGTAGTGGAGTTTTTCGACTCGTTTCGTAAGCGTCCGGTGACTACATCTTGACGGGGTGTTTCGACGGCCATGGAAGGTACGAGTTAGCGGCTTAGGAATTGATCTCGTCTGTAAAGATCTCTTCGTCGTAGGCCTTGGCGATGGCCAAATCGAGGCGGGTCAGCAACTGGGCCAAGGGACGGGGCATTTTTATCAAGGCCCCTGTTGTTTGCCATGATATGCTTAAGCATATGCGAACAACCATCAATCTGCCTGACGACCTGATCTTGCAGGCAAAGAAGGCCGCGCTGGAAGCGGATACCACGTTGACCGAGATTATTGCCAATGCCCTGCGCGAGGCTCTGGCCAAGCGCCGCCAGAAGAGGGCCAAGCACGATTTCAAAATCAACGCATCGGGGAAAGGCGGATTGTTGCCGGGAGTGGACCTGGACGACACGTCCGCTTTGTTGGACATCATGGATGGTTTGAATGATCCTAATCGACGTTAACGTCCTGGTGTATGCAAAGCGGCTCGATTCGCCAGATCATGCGAAGTTTGAGGCGTGGCTTTTGGGAACACTGAGGTCCGACGCGATCGTGGGATATTCGGATTCGATTTTAAGCAGCGTAGTCCGAGTGATCACGCATCCGAAGATTTTCGGCGAGCCGACTCGTCTCGATGAGGCGCTGGAATATGTGAATTCCCTTCGAGCGCATCCTGCATGCATTCCGGTTGTTCCGGGTGAACATCACTGGGAGATTTTTAGCCGTTTGTGCAAAGGGGCTGAAGCGAGAGGCAATCTGATTGCCGACGCCTATTCCGCTGCCCTGGCGATTGAATCGGGAGCCGAATGGATTACGACAGATCGTGATTTTGCCCGTTTCCCAGGGCTTCGCTGGCGGCATCCGTTTGCGTAATCAGGGAGCAATCTGAGTTTTGCATGAGTTCGATGTTGAAGGAATACACCGAAGGGTGGGGTTTCGTAGGACGGGCTTCAGCCTGTCTGGTTTTGAATTTTGTGGCGCTACCACGGAAGTCAAAAGAAGACAGGCTGAAGCCTTTCCTACTATTTCGGTTTCCCGCATAGTATTTCCACGTCGATCATTAAATTTTCGTCGATCTGCGCTTGCGCGAAGCTCGCGGCGGAGCAGACTTGCGTGGACGTCAGGCCCAGGGCGCCGCGCAGGTCGGCGGCTTGCAGGTTGGCGCCTATAAAATTTGTGCCGCGAAGGATTGTGCCTTGAAATCTCGCGCCTGAGAGGTCGGCGCCGTGGAGGTCGGCATCGGTGAGAATCGCCTGGCTGAGATCGGCATTCTTTAATTTGGCGTTGGCCAGTTTTGCCGATGACAAATACGTTGCCTGAAAGATTGCCGATGACAGGTTTGCGTTTTCCAGGTCGGCTTCACGCAGATCGGCTTGCTTCAGGCTGGCACGTTGCAGGGAGGCATTGCGCAAATCGGCATGGTATAGATTTGCGCCGTCCAGCGTGGCATCGAGCAGCGTTGCGCCGGACAGAATCGCGGATGTCAGATTCGTGGACCGCAGGTCGGAGCGATTGAGATTTGCATTTTGCGCGTCCGCTTCCTGAAGATTGGCGCGGAACAGGTTTGCGCGGTCGAGAATCGCAAATTCAAGACTGGCCTGGCGGAGATTGGCTTCCCTCATGTCCGATTCCGAAAGGTCCGCATGGCTCAAATCCGCCTGCCACAGGCGCGCATTTGCGAGGAAGGAGCGATAGGCCTGGGCGTAGCGCATGCGGATGTGATTGAGGCCCGCACCTTGGATCTGGGACAAATCTTCGTCGCGGCCAGACCATGCGGCGGGCTTTGCAGAGACATTCGTCTCCGTTAGCTGAGCGTAGGGATTGTAACCGGCGGACCAAAGCAGGTGCGCCGCCCATGTCTTGTATTGAGGAATTCCGGAATCGCCTGCCGTAGCCTCACCATGACTTGCGGCGTATCCATGAGGCACGCCGAACACGATTCCAGCGGATATCAGGAAGAGCAGCACGGCGACTCCGACCGGGATCGCATTCAACAATCGCGCAATTTTCTTTTGAGAAGCGGGCTGGCGATTCGCAGGCAGGCGCAAATCGGCATTGAACGCCACGCCGACCATTTTGGGGAAATTGATCGCCGCAAAAATCGAGCCTGCAACAAGCAGCGCGTGAAGCGCCGAACCGCGCAAGTCTTCGAGAGTGAGATAGCGCGACCAGAAGAGCAGCACTGTTGCCGGCGTCACCCAATAGAGCAGGGCGATCGAGATTCCGCCTTCCAGAAACGCCAGCGGCGAACGAGTCGCCCTCAGCCATTTAAAATTGGCTTGCGCCGACCATCGGGCAAACCAAGGCAGGCAGGTATCGAGCTTTCTTCCATCCGGAAAAATGGCGGGCAACTGCGCGGCTCCATCCCAGAGATGCTGCACATAGAGATGAAAACCGACATAGAGGGCCAGAAGAACCACGGGGCCGAACAAATAAAATGGAATGAACGGGACATCGCTTTGCAGGCCAAGGAAGGGAAAGGCGGGGCCGTTTGTCAGAAGTTGCGCATCCCGCGTTGTAAAAATTCTGAGGCACACCAGCCCATTCAACAACAGCATCGCGAACAGCATCCAGGCCGTGCGCGTAGCCATCTGACCCACGTATTTCAATCCATCAAACGGGGAAGTTGAGTCAGGCAAGGTCGTGCCGAACAGATTCGCGCCGGCAAGCTGGGTACTTTGCACGCCAGTCGCCCCGGTGAAGACCGCGCCCTGCAGGTTCGACTGTTGAAATAGCGTTCCTAGCAGGTTGGTATCGCATAAGTCCGCCTGGAGCAGGCTCGCGCCGCGCAGGTCCGCCAGCATCAAGTCGGCGCGCTGTAAATTCGCTTGGTTCAGGACTGCATCCTGAAGGCGGGCATCGATCAAATTTGCGTTTTGCAGATCCTCTTTGGAAAGATCCGCCTGCAAGCCGTCGGCCCCGGCAGAATCGAGCCAGTCCGCATGCTGCTCGAGGATTTCCGGCAGCCCGCGCTTGACCACAAGGGCGACAGGTTCACCCGGCACCGTCAGTAACGGCAATTGTTCAGCTAAGATTTCCACGATTCGATCCTGTAAAGGCAGCCCTTTTGAAGAAACGCGGGGTGCTTCCCTGGCCAGTCCATCGGATTCAACTTGCGGCCGGCCGAATCCGGCGCGCCAGACCCAACCTCTCCGGAATAAACCACGCCAGGCAACCGGAACAACAGCTCACGCTTCGAGCTTTGGACTGGATGTTATTTAGTGTGAAGGAGGGGAGGAGATGAATCAAGAGCGCGAGAGGGAGAGATTGTCCGGTGCGTTACGAGCGGACGAAAAATACACGATGCCAATCTATATCAATAGCTAAGCCGGAGGCTGCGCCGGTACCGGCGGATTATCCGTAGGCTGCGGTTGGACACCTCGCCGTGGACCGCCAATGGCTCCTGGCGGGATTTGGCCGGGAACCTCAGGATTCGCATCGCCCGGTAGCGGAGCGGTACCGGGTACAGCTCCCGGAGGAGCACCGCTTGGGACAGTAATCGCCGGCGGCGGCCCGTTCGGGGGAGTGGAGGGTTCGCCGCGTCCTGCGTAGATGGCGGGGACGCTGTGAGGAGGGAAACGCAAAGCTCGAGGGGTGACGATGATGACCATCTCGCTTTCCGTATGGTCCGAGGTATTTTCTCCGGTGAGAAGACCGATTCCGGGCGAAGTGGAAGTCCAGGGCAAGCCGCTTACGGTGCGAGCTTCGTCGCTCTGAATAATCCCGGAAATGATGGAAGTTTCATTTTCGCGGAGGCGAATGGTTTGCTCAATGGTGCGATTGCTAAGAATGGGAATACCGTTCAGGGAGGATCCGGCGAGGCTGCGGATATCGAAGGCAAGGTCCAGCGTGACCTCATCATTGCCGTGCAACCTCGGTGTCGCCTTGACCTTCAATCCGAGGTCCTCATATTCGGCGGACGGATATGCGGTTTGCGCGGCAGAGGCGTTATTCAGAGACGATGAAATCGTATTCAACGTTACGGTCACCGAGTTCGAGGCCTGGTTTGCGGTCACCACATCGATGGTTCCATTGCCAATCAGGTCTGCGGCGGCGACAGAGGCGGGCGAATTGCCGGTGGGCAATGAAATCGGAGCCGTAAATGTTCCATCTCCATTACCAATCAGTATATCGACGGCGTCCGCCGATGCCGCGGCGACGGCCAGATCGGTGAACGATCCGGTAAAATTCGCAGTCACAATTCCCTCCGGAGCGGAGCCGGTCGCAAATGTGGTTTGAGCGCCGAATGTTCCATCTCCTTTGCCCAACAGGATCGAAACGGTGCTGTCGGTCTGATTGGTTACGGCCAGGTCCACGACTCCATCGCCGTTAAAATCCGAAGCCGCGACGCCCGCCGGCGCGTTTCCCGTGGCAAACGTGGTTTGCGTCGTAAACGTTCCGTTCTGTACGCCATTGGTTCCGTTGCCGAGCAGGATCGAGACTGTATTGTCGACCTTATTTGTCACTGCGAGGCTTGTAAATCCGCCCGTATTGAAGATGCCGGTTGCGATTGCCGAGGGTGAAACTCCCACGCCAAAATCGTTCTTCGCGCCAAACGTCCCGTTCTGCGTTCCATTCACTTTGTTGCCCAGGAGTATAGAAACCGTGCTGGGGGTTGTGCCGTCTCCCTGATTGACGACAGCAAGGTCAGGTTGTCCGTCGCCGTCGAAATCCTGAGCGACCAGTGCGACCGGCGTGCTGCCGGTCGGATAGGATACGGCGGCCTGAAAAGTTCCATCCCCGTTTCCTAATAGAATATCCACGGTGTTGTTGGCTGAATCCGCGACGGCGATGTCGATATGTCCATCCATGTTGAAATCCCCGGTGACGACAGCCGATGGCGCGGCAGCCGCGGTAGGGGCGGGAAGAGTAATGGGCGTCTGTGTACCGAAAGCGCCGGCGCCTGTCCCTAGCAGAATCGAAATCGTTCCTCCGGTTTCATTCGCCACAACCAGATCGGGGATGCCGTCGGCATTGAAGTCGGCGATGGCCACGGAGTTGGGGCCTGTGCCGGTCGGATAATCGGTTCGCGGAAGTGTTAATCCGGCGAGGAGTCCCGATGTGACCGCCGAAGTCAGCGCCGACGGTGTCGGATTCAGATTGGAAGAGAGCAGGCCAAGAGAAATTGGGTAGCGGTCGCCCACGAAAAAAGTGGCGGGCTTTCCGTCCTGGGCGCGGAGCAGAATGCGTTGCGCGCTACGTACGGCGCTCAGCGTTTGGCTGAAATTCGCTGTAGTGCTCGGGACGGTGGCGAGAAAAATCGTTTTCCCTCCGCCGAAGGCGATCAAGGGAGGCATCAGTGAATTCAGGCTTCCTGCGGAGGCTCCCAACCCGCTGATGCTGCCGAAAATCGTTTCCAGAACCTGAATCAAAGTTCCGTTATTCTGCGCCGCCTTGAGCTGCTGAATCTGGCTCTGGCTCAGTGTAAACACAGTGGTGGAAGTCGGCGGGGTAACTCCCAATGTGTGCGCGGAGTCGCGGTTCACTTCGAGAATCTCGATTTCCAGCATCACTTCGCCGTGCGGCTGCTCGATCTGATCGAGTAGCGTCTGGGCGATCGCGACATTCCGCTCGGTGCTGCGAATGGTGAGAGTATGCTGAGCGGTGTTGAGTTGGGTCCGGCTGATCCCCGTCATTTCTCGTACGATGCGGACCACTTCATTCATTTCATCCGGGGTGACCGAGTCGGCCAGTACAATCGTTTTTTCTATTTCAGGAGCGTAGTCCCGTTGCTTCAGGGCGCTGTCCAGAGTAACGAACAGAGTGTGCGTGTCCACGACGCGTGTGAACGTGTTGGTCTGGCGGCCGAGCACCATGATGGCGGTATCGAAGTCCACGGGCGGCGCGCGAAAGTGAATGGATCGATCGGGCAGATCGCCGTCAAATACGACCGTCACGCCGAACAGGCGGCCGATTTCCTCGTAAGCTCCCCGCGTGGTGCCGCGATAGTCGAACTGCTGCGTTCCGGATTTGTGGCTGAGTTGGGGAAGGCCGGCAATCCGTGAGTGGACCTCGGTTGGAATTTCATCCGGGGCTGGCGAAAGCTCCTGCAAGCGCTCGCGCGCTACAGCGTAATTTGGATCGATCTCCAGGGCCTGCGACAGAAGGGCGCGCGCATTCGTGATATTTCCGGAATTCGATTCGCGCTCGGCAGCGCCCACTATTCCCTGAATCAGTTGAAACCTCGCATGTTCCTTCAATATGGAGTACTCGCGGTTGGAGGGCGCGTAAAGGCTCGCTTCGGAATAATCGGCAAAGGCTGACTTCCAGTCGCCGCTTTGCTCAGCTTTGCGTGCCGCCTGGTAGGCGGCCTGTGCGCGATTTTTGTCCGGCGTTGGCGCGGGCGCGGCCGGAGTACCAATTTGGGAAGAGGACCGTTGCGCAGGCGATGGGATGCCGGAGGCTTGAGGGCTTGCCGAAGAAGCCATTAGAATTCCCACGAGAGCTATGGCCGCGAACTGTCTGGCGACCAAAGCGATATGGGGCAGAAGGAGGGGAGAGGTGGGTTTGCGCCGAGGCGTTGGCATGGCCGAACACATGAGATGCATATTCTACCGTCAGGGAAGCCGGGGAAGATAGAATGTTGATTCCGGGTGTGAGGACGTGTAAACTAGAGATTCCGGTTCTAGTTGTAATTAAGTTGCAACTGGCTCGCGTCCCCTTGAGCGGGAAACTGGAAAAAGGACCGGCTGTTTGCTTTCCTCTTTTCTGATTGCTCTGCGTGAAGGTGTCGAAGCCGCCCTCGTCGTCGGCATTGTCCTGGTGTATCTGAACCGCACGGGCCGCTCGTTTCTGGTGCGTTGGGTCTGGGGCGGAGTCGCCGCCGCCGTGGTTTCCAGCCTTGCCATTGCCATCGCTCTGGAGCGATTTAATATCAGCGAAGATGGATTTGAAGGCGTGATGCTGCTGGTCGCGGCGGTATTTGTCGTGACCATGATCGTGTGGATGAATCGCGTCGCGCGGCACTTGAAAAAAGAAATTGAACTGCGCGTCGAGAAGCATGCGGCAAAGAGCGAGTTTTCCGCCGGCGTCGGGCTCGCTACATTCGTGTTTTTAATGGTGGTTCGCGAGGGCGCCGAGCTCGCCCTGATTTTGCGCGCCGTGGAACTTTCCAGCGAAGGCCTGGCGGTGTGGATCGGGACCAGCCTGGGATTGTGCGTTGCGGTCGCCGTCGGATGGTTCTTCTTTCAGGGGACGCTGAAAATTTCTCTCGGGAAATTTTTTTCCGCGACCAGCACGATTCTGATACTCGTTGCCGTGCAGCTGGCGCTAACCGGTGTGCATGAATTGAGCGAGGCGATGTGGCTGCCCTCCAGCAGGATCGAGATGGCCTACATCGGTCCGATCGTCCGCAACGAAGTTTTCTTTTTCACGTTGATTCTTGGCGCCGCCGCGTTGCTGGCCCTGCGCGAATGGATGGCCGCGCGCGGCAAAGCGGGCGAAGAGGTTTCCGACGCCGCCGAACGGCGCCGCCTCGAATGGGAGCGGCGCAAGCAACGGCGCTGGGCGTTTGCTTCCGCGTTCACCTGCACGGCGGTGATTCTGATTCTGGCCGCGGAATTTGCCTACACTCGAGTTACGGCAACCACCGAGGCGAAATCGATTCAATCGGACGGCAGCGTTGTTCGCATTCCCCTGTCTGAAGTGAGCGATTCGAACCTGCATATCTACAACGTCGATGCGAACGGAACCAGCGTCCGCTTCCTCGTGATTCGAAAGCCAAATGGAAGCTGGGGCACTGCGCTGGACGCCTGCCTGATCTGCGGCACGGCCGGATACCGGCAGGAGGGTTCCAACGTGATCTGCCGCAACTGCGCGTCCGCTATTTACATTCCGACGATTGGTGAAGCGGGCGGATGCAATCCGGTGGGCGTGGCTTCGCATGCCGAAAACGGCGCACTGGTGATCGACGTTTCGGAGCTTGCGGGAGCGAGGAGCCGAGTCTCGAAATAGCCGGGACGCCGGAATATGTTTTTTCGAATCGTAAGCGATTCGTTCGCGCGAAAGCCGCGCCGCAAGGTGTTGACGGCGGCCGCGCTCGCGCTGGGCATTGCCGTGGCGACGGCCACGCTGACCGTCGCACTGGACGTGGGTGACCGCCTCGCTCAGGAGTTTCGAGCGCTCGGCGCCAATCTTCTGGTTACTCCCGCATCGGATACTCTTCCCCTTGAAATTGGCGGCGTCGATTACCGTCCCGTGGACGCCGGGCGATATCTGCCGGAAGCGGAACTCGGCAAACTGAAAACCATATTTTGGCGGAACAATATTGTGGGGTTTGCTCCGTTTCTGGACGTTCCCGTGGAAATTGCTTCCGGCAATTCGCCCCAAAGCGCGCACGAACAATTAATCGGGACCTGGTATCGTCACAGCGTCGATATTCCCGACGGCAGTAAATTCGTGACTGGGGTGTCCGCAACCGATCCATGGTGGCGCGTCGATGGAAAATGGTTCTCGGATGGAGCGGATGAAGGGGTGGCGGGAGCGGGGCTTGCAGGGAGGCTGGGGCTGCACTCCGGCAGCGCGGTCACAATTCGCGCGGGCGATCGCATGCGAAGTCTCACGATTACAGGGATCGTCTCGACCGGCGGGCGCGAGGATTCGGCAATTCTCACGCCGCTTTCCATCGCGCAGGACCTCGCGGGCCGGCCCGGCCAGTACAGGCGATTGCTCGTAAGCGCGCTCACCAAACCCGCGGACGCGTTTTCCGAACGCGATCCGGCAACCATGACGCCGACGGAATACGACCGCTGGTATTGCAGTCCCTATATCGCATCGATTTCGCGCCAGATGCAGGAGGAACTGCCCGGCGTCGAAGTGCGCGCAATCCGGCAAGTGGCCGAGGGAGAAGGGCGAATCCTCACGCGCGTCGGTGGCCTGATGTGGCTGGTGACATTGGCCGCACTGTTTGCCGCGGCGCTCGCGGTGGGCGCAACGTCCGCCACCACGGTGCTCGAGAGGCGCGCCGAAATTGGATTGATGAAGGCGCTGGGCGCAAGCCATCGCGCGGTAAGCGCTTTTTTTCTTGGCGAGCAATTGCTGTTGGCGCTGGTGGGAGGAATCGCGGGGTACATTTTGGGCATTCTGCTGGCGCGCGCTCTTGGCATCGGAATTTTCGGAATTGCACCCGCGCTTCGTCTGATTGTTTTTCCAATTGTTTTAATTCTGGCGTCCATCGTGGCGTTGCTTGGCAGCCTGGTGCCGCTTGGACACGCTTCGCGCGTCGATCCCGCTCCGGTCTTGCGGGGAGAGTAAACCATTGGCGACCCGCTCGATGTTCCTGCGAATCCTATGGAAGCTGCTGGGCGCAAGCCGGGGAAGGCTGACGCTTGCGCTGGTGGCCCTTTCGAGTGGCGCCGCGATTTGTTCCGCGTTGCTGATCGTGAATCTCGATGCGGGAAGAAAACTGACGCAGGAATTTCGCACGCTGGGCGCAAACGTTGTGATTGCGCCTTCCTCGGCCGGTGGCGACGCGGCGCTTGCGGACGCCGGCATCATGGATCTCATTTCCGGATTGCGTTTCGCGCAAATTACCGCCGCCGCGCCGTATCTCTATGTTGCCGCACGATCGGGAACGCAGCCGTTGATTCTGGCCGGAACGCGGTTTGACGATGTGGCGCGAATGAATTCCTGGTGGAAAGTGGATGGAAGCTGGATCACTTCCGCCGACGATCGCGAGCATTGCCTGGTGGGCAGCGCGGTGGCGCGCCAGCTTGGCCTTGCGCCCGGCGGCAAAGTCGAATTCCGATCGGGCGAACACAATGTTTCGCTCACGGTCGCGGGAATTGTCACAACCGGCGGGGCTGAGGACAATCAAGTTTTCACCCGGCTGGATGTGGCGCAGGAACTTGCCGGGCTGCCTGGTAAATTGAGTCTGGTGCAAGTCAGCGTTTCGGGATCGGCGGCGGAAATCGAAGCAGTCACCAAACGCCTTGCCGGCGAACTGCCAGGGCTCGAAGTTCGGCCCGTGCGTCAGATTGCCGCAGCCGAAGGTATAATTCTAGGAAGAATTCGCGGGCTGATTTTCTGGACGATCGCGCTCATTCTGATATTGTCCATGCTCGGCGTGCTGGCCTCGATGGCGGCGCTTGCCATGGAACGTACCCGCGACGTTGGATTAATGAAGGCGCTGGGCGGCTCGATTCCGCGGATCATGAATTTGTTTCTGGCCGAGGCTGGAACGCTGGGCGTGCTGGGCGGAACGATCGGATTTTTAATTGGCATTGTGCTCGCTCGGTGGATCGGGGGGCGCGTGTTCGGAGTCGCCATTTCGCCGCGCTTCGAAGTTTTTCCTGTTACCGTTGCGTTGACTGTGATCGTGGCTCTGGCTGGAGCGCTGCCGTTGCGTTTGCTGGGAAGCGTGCGTCCCGCTGAAATTTTGCGAGGAGAATGATGACTCCGCTGGTCCAGGTCGAGCGTCTCGAAAAGAGCTTTGGCGAAGTCCGCGCTCTCGATCGCGTAACCTTCGATGTGGAAGCGGGCGAGTGGATTGCCATCATGGGGCCGTCGGGATCGGGCAAGACGACGCTTGTCAATATTCTTGGAGGGCTCGAGACTCCGACGGGCGGCCGCGTAGTTGTGGACGGCCAGGACATCAGCCATTTAAGCGAAAAGGAATTGACGCGATATCGCTCCGAGAAAATCGGTTTTGTGTTTCAGCAATTTCATCTGGTCCCGTATCTCACTGCTGTTGAAAACATAATGCTGGCGCAGTATTTTCACAGCATCACGGATGAACGGGAAGCGGCGGAAGCACTGCAGCATGTGGGCCTCGGCGACCGGCTGGACCATCTTCCGTCGCAGTTATCCGGAGGAGAGCAGCAGCGCGTGGCGATTGCGCGCGCGCTGATCAATCATCCCAAGCTGATTCTGGCCGATGAGCCGACCGGCAATCTTGACGAGGCCAATGAAGCCGTCATCCTCGACCTGATGCGGAAACTTCACAAGGCCGGCAACACGATTCTGGTTGTGACGCATTCGCAGACAATCGGGAATCTTGCGGACCGGCGAGTGGAGTTCGAGCACGGACGTCTGGCGCGAATTGGCGCGCCTTCGCTGGCGAAGGAATAAAGCGGGGTAATCATGCCGATTCCCATCGATGAACGTAAAAAGCCCGCCAGCGTGAAGGTGCATGTGTCTTCAGGATCGGGTGTCGACATCACATGGTCGGATGGACATGCAAGTCACTACGATTTCACAATGTTGCGCGAGCAGTGTCCGTGCGCGATGTGCAATGACGAGCGGATGAAGAGGGCGGAGCACCCCCCAATGCCGGCGACTTTAATGAGTTCTTCCGCGCTTCCTATGTTCAAACCCAGGATCGCCGCAAAGGCCGCGCATGCAGTTGGGAACTACGCTTTGCGGATCGATTTCAACGATGGGCATGAGACTGGAATTTACAGTTTCGATTTTCTGAGGACCATTTGCCCTTGTGAGGCGTGCGCGCGCGAGTTTCGTTCGTTGCCCAAGTAATTTTTGTCTCGACCAGTTTAACGCCTCACACTCCGTCATTCCTCGCGCCGCTTGGATTGACGGAGTGTGCGAGTAGGGCTGCAATTGATTTTGTTCTTCGAATCGTCCGCCACGGATCACAAATTCATATCAAAAACTTGTCGCTTCGCTCATAAACGAAACTAATCCGTCGCATCATCAGAAGGCGTCTGGACAACATATCATGAAGATGAAACAATAAAATCCTTATACAAACTTGATGAAATCTTAATCTTTCATGTCCACCTTGGCTGCTGGCCCCAACCCGGAACATTCAAAGCTTGTCACTGTACCGCGCGTCATCATCGCCACGACGGCCATGCTCACGTTCATCTCGTTCTGGCGAGCGGCGGCCATTGTTTTGAACGACTTGGCGTCCTCGGCCTATTACGCCGGGGGGGAATCGGAAAGCTTCATCGGGAAGTCTGCGCCGTGGTTCATTCTCGGGGTCATGCTGTTTTCCTACTGCGTTCGGGCGATTTACGTGGAAAGCTGCAGCATGTTTGTGCGCGGCGGGGTGTATCGCGTCGTGAAAGAGGCCTTGGGCGGGACGCTCGCGAAATTTTCCGTGTCGGCGCTGATGTTCGACTATGTTTTGACCGGACCGATCAGCGGTGTATCGGCGGGGCAATATCTGGCTGGCCTGTTGAACGAATTATTCGCTTATTTTCATACCGGGATTGTCATCTCCGAAAATTCGAGCGCCGCGTTTTTTGCCGTCCTCATTACCGTCTATTTCTGGTGGGAAAATATCAAGGGCGTCCACGAATCCAGCAGCAAGGCGCTGAAGATCATGCAGATCACGACGACGATGGTGGTGGTCCTGATCGTCTGGTGCAGCTACACGATCTGGATGCGCGGCGCGCACTTGCCGCCGTTTCCCTGGCCCTCCAATATAGTGATGGACAAGCGCTCGCTTGGATGGTTGTACGGCGCGTCAATCGTAAAGATGATTCCGGCAATTGCCGTGGTGGTCGGCGTCGGACATTCCGTGCTGGCGATGAGCGGCGAGGAATCTCTGGCGCAAGTGTATCGCGAGATTGAAGCTCCCAAGCTGCCGAATCTGAAAAAGGCCGGGCTGATTATTTTCATTTACAGCCTGTTGTTCACTTCGCTGGTTTCTTTTTTCGCCGTCATGATTATTCCCGACCAGACGCGCGGCAGGTATCTGGAGAACCTGATCGGCGGCCTTTCCATGAGCCTGGCCGGGCCATTTACGTTGCGCCTGGCATTTCACGTGTTTGTTGTGGCGGTCGGAACTTTAATTCTTGCGGGCGCGGTCAACACGGCGATTGTGGGATCGAACGGCGTACTCAACCGCGTATCCGAAGACGGCGTGCTGGCCGACTGGTTTCGCCAGCCTCACCGCAAGTTCGGCACGTCGCACCGGATCATTAACATCGTTGTTATCTTCCAGATTTTGACGATCGTCGCCAGCCGGGGCGACGTGACGTTTCTTGCGAACTTGTACGCGTTCGGCGTGATCTGGAGTTTCACGATGCAGGGGATCGCCGTGCTCGTGATTCGGTACACGCACCCGGGCGACCGCGAATACCGCGTGCCGCTGAATTTCAATTTGTTCGGCAAAGAAATTCCGCTGGGCCTGGCGCTGATTACGCTGCTGCTGTTTCTCATCGCGATTGTGAACCTGTTTACAAAGCCGAGCGCTACCGTGGCCGGGCTGATTTTTTCATTTGTGATGTTCGGCGTTTTTTCGGTTTCCGAGCGGATTACGCATAAAAATCGCGGGGCCGCGCATGTCGAGATGGACCAGTTCAATGTGGCTGCGCGGGAAGAGTTGTCACCGCAGGCTGTGGGCGTGCGTCCTGGAAGTATTCTTGTGCCGGTCAGCAATTATCATGCGCTGTATCACCTGCAGGCGGTTTTAGACCGGGTGAAGCCCGAGCGGCGCGACGTTGTCGTGTTGCATGTGCGATTGCTGAGCCGGACGACTTCCGGATCGAGCGCACTCGAAGCGGAGCAGCTGTTTGGAAGCGTCGAGCAATTACTGTTTACCAAAGCCCTGTCGCTCGCTGAAAAGCGCGGGAAAACGATTCACCTGGCGGTTGTCTCCGCCAACGACATGTGGGGCGGCATCCTGAACGCCGCCGAAAAACTCGAATCGAATACGATCGCGCTTGGGCGTTCCGCGAAATACGAATTGGCCGAACAGGCGCGCGAGATCGGCATGGCATGGGAACAACTTCCGGACCCGCGGCCAAAGTTTAATCTGGAAATATTCACGCCCGGCGGTCAGCGCGAATTCTTTTTACTGGGTCCGCACGCGCCAGATCTTACTTCCAATGAAGTCCGGCTGGTCCACAATTTGTGGTTGCGGTTCAGCGATCTGGTGGCTCCCGATTTGTTGCACCATCACGATGTGGTTCACTTTGCCCTTGATGAAGTGCTGAACGAATTAAAAGAAGGGAAAGAATCCGATGTCGTGGTCCGCCTGAAAGAACATATTAACCGGAACAAGGCTGCGCATTCTTCCCCAGAAAGTAAAAATTAGCCTGCCGGAAATAAATGCGAAGTTGTCTCGAGTACGATAGGCTTCAACCTGTCTTTTTTGACTTCTGATAAGTTCATCGAAATTCAGGACCAGGCAGGCACAAAAGCCTGTGCTACTCGGGACGAAGTTCCGAGGTGCAGTGGGCGCACCGGGTCGCCTTCAGGGGCACCGGCGTGAGGCAATAGGGGCAGTCGCGCGTCGTCGGGGCCGCGGCGGGCGCGGGCTTCGGCGCGAAGCGATTCACCTGGCGCACGAGAAGAAATATAGCGAAGGCCACGATCAGAAAATTAATAACCGTGTTCAGGAAAAGGCCGTAATTGATCGTCGCCGCGCCGGCCGCTTTGGCCGCGGCAACCGTGTCGTAATGCACGCCGTTCAAGCTCAAAAACAAATTTGAAAAATCAACGCGGCCGAGCAGCCTGCCGATCGGCGGCATCAGGATATCCGCCACAAAGGAAGTGACGATTCCTCCAAACGCGGCGCCGATAACAATTCCGATCGCCATGTCCAGAACGTTTCCCCGCATCGCAAATTCTTTGAATTCCTTGAACATCTCCGGCTCCTTGTGTTTCGAAAACTGAAAACGGACTAATCCATCCGAAGCGATAAAACGGCTGCGGCTAGGCCGCGCGCCGCAAGAATAGCACCGGCAACAGCCAATGTGACGCCAACCATCTGGAAATTCATGGCCACCAGGCCCAGCATCATGAAGCCGACAAGAATCAGCGAAGTTCCGCCGACGCGGACAACCAAGCGTTCCGTTGTCCGCGCGGCGCGAGACGTCTTCATCCAGGCCCGCACCCCCCAGTAGATGAGCACGGCTCCCAGACCGAGCCAAGCAGGGCTTCGCGGATTAAACATGAAGCGATGGCTCAGCCCGAGATACGCCAGAAATCCGCCGAGCAGTATAAAGATAAACTCGGTCATCATTCGAAATAAATTGGCCGGGTTGAGCATTGTGATTTCGCGAGTGGCGCTAGACCCGCTCGATGGTCAGCGATTTCACGACCACGGGTTCCTTCGGCTTGTCGTTCGGGCCGCGCGGCACTTTGGAAATTTTGGTGGCGATGTCCATGCCTTCGATGACTTCGCCGAAAATGGAGTGCTTGTTATCGAGCCACGGCGTGGCTGCAACGGTAATGAAAAACTGGCTGCCATTGGTGCCGGGGCCGGCGTTGGCCATGGAAAGTTTTCCTGGCTTGTCATGGCGCAGGCTGGGATGGAATTCGTCCCCGAAGCGATAGCCCGGATCGCCGGTTCCTGTGCCGAGCGGACAGCCGCCCTGAATCATGAATTCCGGGATCACGCGATGAAAGACGAGTCCGTCATAAAACGGGCGTTTTGCTTTTTGTCCCGATTTCGGGTCCTTGAATTCCTTGGTGCCTTCGGCGAGACCTGTAAAATTCGCGACGGTCTGCGGGGCTTCTTTTTCGAACAGACGAGCGACAATTTTTCCCTGCGATGTTTCGAACACGGCGTACGTGCCTGGTGCGCGGCTCACGGTTTCCTCCTGGGGTTGCGAAACAGTCCGCCATTATCGCCGATTCCGGGGGCCGAGGCCAGCGGTGGCGGTGAGAAGTGCTTGATGGTTGGGGTTTAGTGGCGCAGGCTTCAGCCTGTGGCCATTTTCAAATTTCCGGCAAAATTCAAAATCCACAGGCTGAAGCCTGTGCGACTGGAGGCCCATCGCCGATTTGGGAACGGAGGCAGCACCGTGGCTGGCGACGGGGATTCGGAGAATTCGAGGTCGAAACTTAAAGGTCAAAACTTTCCCCGAGCATCGGCGCGCGCCTTGATGTTAGACTTTTGAGCCTTGGGTCATGAATCGTAGTGTCCGGCTGGCGAATCCAATGGCAGGCAGGGAGAAGAACACTTGAACGACGTCATCATTATCGGGAGTGGCTGCGCGGGTTTGACGGCCGCGATTTATGCGGGACGCGCCAATCTGAAGCCCATCGTGATCGACGGGTTTGAGCCGGGCGGGCAACTATCGTTGACGACTATGGTCGAGAATTTTCCAGGGTTCCCGGAGGGATCCTTGGCCCGGACCTGATCGAAAACATGCGCAAGCAGGCGCAGAGATTCGGCGCGGAATTCAGGGCCGGGGCGATCACCGAAGTGGATTTGAGCAAGCGGCCGTTCAAGATTTCGACCGGCAGGGAAACCTATGAGACCCGCGCGCTGATCGTGGGATCGGGTGCGACGGCGAAGCTGATTGGTCTGGAGTCCGAGAAAAAATTGATTGGCTATGGCGTATCGACCTGCGCGACGTGCGACGGATATTTTTTTCGCGGCAAGGAAATCGCGGTGGTGGGCGGCGGGGATTCGGCGATGGAAGAGGCGAATTTTCTGTCGAAATTCGCGAGTAAAGTGAATCTGATCCACCGGAGAAGCGAATTTCGCGCCTCGAAAATCATGGTCGACCGCGCGCGCGCCAACGAAAAAGTTAATTTTGTGACTCCCTATGCGGTGGAAGATATTACGGATGTCACCAAGGGCGGCGTCGAAACCATGGTGCTGCGCAACACCGAGACCAAGGAAGTGAAGACTCTGCCCGTGGAAGGCATCTTTATCGCGATTGGCCACGAGCCGAACACGAGGGTCTTTCGCGGCAAGCTGGATATGGACGAAAACGGCTACCTGATCACTCATCACGGCAGCCAGACGAATGTGCCGGGCGTTTTTGCCGCGGGCGACGTGCAGGACCATCATTACCGGCAGGCGATCACGGCCGCCGGGTCGGGCTGCATGGCGGCGCTCGATGCCGAGAAATTTCTTGAAGCGCACAAAGACGTCTGACGTTTTGTATTTCGCCGCCGGCGTCGCCAAATAGAGCAGCCTCATAATCCCCATGTTACGCACGGTCCTGCTCGAACTCGCCAAAAGCTCCCGCCTTCGCCGCTGGATCACTTCCAATGGCACCACGCGCCGCTGGGCGAAGAGGTTTGTCCCCGGAGAGGAACTCGCACCCGCCATCGAAGCCGCGCGAAATTGCAATCGCGAGGGCATGACGGCGAGCCTCGATCATCTTGGCGAAAATGTGGTTACGCGAGCGGACGCGCAGCGCGCCCGAGCCATGTACACCGAAGCGCTCGAGCACATTTCCACGGAAAATATCGAATCGAATGTTTCACTCAAGCTCACGCACCTGGGGCTCGATCTGGGCGGTGAATTCTGCGCGGAGCAATTGCGAATTGTGACGCGCCGCGCGGCGGAACTGCGGAATTTCGTCCGCGTGGATATGGAAGGCTCGGCCTACACGGACCGGACCCTGCAGATCGTCAAGCAGGCCCGCGCGGAAACCGACGCCGTGGGGACCGTCATTCAGGCGTATCTTTACCGGAGCGAGCAGGACATTCGGGATTTGCTGGGCATCGGCTGCCGCATCCGCCTGGTGAAGGGCGCGTACCGGGAGCCTTCGCAAATTGCGTTTCCCCACAAGAAGGACGTCGATGCGAATTTCATAAAGCTCATGAAAATTCTGCTGCCCAGCGGCATTTACCACGCAATGGCCACGCACGATCCCGAGATGATCGAAGCGACGATCCGGTTCGCCGCCGAACAGGGCATCACGAAGGACAAATTTGAATTCCAGATGCTCTACGGAATCCGCACGGATTTGCAGACCCGCCTTGCGCGACAGGGGTATCGCGTGCGCGTTTACATTCCGTTCGGGCAGGACTGGTTCCCGTATTTCATGAGGCGCTTGGCCGAGCGCCCGGCGAATCTGCTTTTCTTTGCGAGGAATATCTTCCGATGAACGGAAAACAAACCATGCGCGCGATGATTTTTGAGAAGGTGGGGAAGCCACTCGAGCTTCGCGATGTTCCCGTGCCGGAGCCGCTGGCCGGGCAGGTCCAAATTAAAATTCACACGTGCGCGGTTTGCCGGACGGATCTGCATGTGGTCGATGGCGAATTGCCGGACCCGAAGCTTCCGCTGATCGTTGGACATGAAATCGTGGGGGTCGTCACTCGATTGGGGGACGACGCGACACGTTTCACGGTGGGCCAACGCGTGGGCGTGCCGTGGCTGGGCTGGACGGATGGTGTGTGTGCCTACTGCCGTTCGGGCCGGGAGAATTTGTGCGACCGGGCGCGCTTCACCGGTTACAACATCGATGGCGGGTACGCGGAATTCACCGTAGCCGACGAGCGATTCTGCGTTCCCATTCCCGAAATATTTTCCGATGTGAATGCCGCGCCGCTGATGTGCGCTGGATTGATCGGTTATCGTTCGCTGGAGAAGACGGGCGACGGAAAGCGCCTGGGAATTTATGGCTTCGGAGGTGCGGCTCACATTATCACACAGGTCGCGCAATTTCAGGGGCGCAGTGTCTACGCATTCACACGGCCCGGCGACCGGGAAGCGCAGCGGTTCGCGAGGAGCCTGGGAGTGGCATGGGCGGGAGGCTCGGATGAGCGTCCGCCGGAGCAATTGGATGCGGCGATTATATTCGCGCCCGTGGGGTCGCTGGTTCCCACAGCCCTGGCGGCTGTGCGAAAAGGGGGGATCGTCGTTTGCGGGGGGATTCACATGAGCGACTTACCATCGTTTTCCTACGACCTGTTATGGGGGGAGAGAACGTTGTGTTCGGTCGCCAATCTGACTCGCCGGGATGCCGCCGAATTCATGGACGTCGCTCCCCTGGTGCCCGTCCGTATGACGACGCAGCCATTTTCCCTGGAACAAGCGAACGAAGCCCTGAATCAATTGCGGGATGGAAAAATCGAAGGGGCTGCCGTCCTGGTGATGGGCGGGACTTCCGTTCCGCCGGATCCGCGGTTGTGAATCCGGACGTGCTATACTTTTGTCGAAAGAAAGCGGCTTGTACAGCGGATGGTTTGGTGATATAAACCCATCTTTTCGATGCAGATGAAATCGTTTTTAAATGTTTTGTGAGCAGATACCCTTCGAAGGAGAATCTCGATGGCGTACGTAATCGCTGAGCCCTGTGTTGGAACCAAGGACACCGCTTGTGTGGACGTTTGCCCGGTGGATTGCATTCACCCGCGGAAAGACGAACCGAAGTTTGAATCCGAGCCACAACTTTACATCAGCCCGGTGGAGTGCATCGACTGTGGCGCGTGCGTGCCGGTTTGTCCGGTGACGGCGATCTTCGCTCTGGAAGATCTGCCGGAGAAGTGGGCTAGCTTCACGGCCATCAACGCGGACTGGTACACGAACCAGGGCTGATTCAGCCTGTTCGCGCGAGGCTGATTTCCTGGAGAAGTATAGTGCGGCGTCTCTTACTTTTAAAGGGACGCCGCATTCTTTTTCGGATTTGTCACGAAGAGTGATCTATACTTGGCATCGCAATGGGGGTCGCCTGGTGGTTCTCCAGTTCGGCTACCGCTCTCACGCCGGAACCTGCATCAAGTTTTAGAATCGGTGCAGAAGCAGCCAGCACTTGAATTTGACCGACTTGGCCTTGGCCTTGTGATCCGCTTTTTGCAAGGACACCGGCCGGTGCCCGAGGAGCCTCTCAATGTCGACTTTACCGACGCAGAAACCGCAAGTCATTGTGCAGGATTGGGCGAGCACACCGGAACCGCAAATTCGGGAAAAATCGAGTCGGTCGGCTGCGGTCGCGACGATTGCAGGGACCGCGACGGCGGTTCCTCGCCACCTGCTTACTCGCGAAGTTGTGAAAGGCTGCATCGGCGATGTATTTTCGCTCGACGGGAGGCGTCTGGAGGCGATTCACAGCGTCATCGATAACTCGCATATCGATCAGCGGCACAGCTCGTATCCGGTGGAATATATTGTCGAGCCCCGCTCACTTTCGCAAATCAATGGCGAGTACCGTGAAAAGGCAATTGAACTGGGCATGGAAGTGACAGCCTCGGCGCTTACGCAGGCCGGCATGTCGCCTGCGGACGTCGATATGCTGATCACGGTTTCCTGCACGGGAGTGATGATTCCTTCGCTGGACGCGTACATCGCGACAGAGATGGGATTTCGTTCAAACGTTCGCCGCCTGCCCATCACCGAACTGGGCTGCGCGGCCGGCGCCGCGGGGCTGGGGCGCGCCTGGGAATACATCACCGCGTTTCCGGACCGCACCGCGTTGCTGGTGTCGGTCGAACTGCCGACGCTGACGTTCCAGCGCAAGGATTTCTCTCAGGCCAATTTAATTTCGGCGGTTCTGTTTGGCGACGGCGCTGCGGGAGTGGTAGTGACCGGGCGAGAAGCGGCCGGCCCTCGTATCGTTGCTTCGGAAAGTTTTCTTTTCCCGAATTCGCTGGACGCGATGGGATTCGACCTGCGCGATTCGGGATTTCACATCGTTCTCTCCAAGGATGTGCCGCAATTGATTCGAGACAAAGTCAAAGGGATTGCCGAAGAATTTCTCGCACGGCAGGGATTGAAGCGGGAGGATATTTCCGGTTTTCTGCTTCATCCCGGCGGTCAAAAATTGCTGTCCTTCATGGAAGCGGAATTGGGATTGACATCGGCCGACACGGAAATTTCCTGGGATGTGCTGCGCCGCTTCGGCAATCTTTCCAGTGCCAGCGTGCTGTTCATTCTGCAGGAGTGGATGGCCCGGCGGGAAATGCCCTCGGAAAGTTATGGCCTGCTGATGGCGTTCGGGCCCGGATTTACAGCCGAAATGATTCTCCTGCAATGGCCATGAAGAGCGCGTATCTCGTCTTGCTTTTGCTCGCGGGAGCCGGCCGCCTGCTGGAACTTCGGATTTCGCGGCGCAACCAGCGGGAACTTGGAAAGCAGGGCGTTCAAAAAATCCACGAACCTCATTTCGCGTGGATGGTATTCGTACACGTTGCTGTCCTTGTGGGAGCCGCGTTGGAAGTCACGCTGCTTCACAGGCCGCTGATTGCGGCGCTGGCGATTCCGATGGGAGCACTATTTTTACTGGCCAACGTGTTGCGCTGGTGGGTGATCCGCACGTTGGCGGGGCATTGGAATGTGCAGGTGATGGCATCGTCCGGCGTGGGGGTGGTTTCGTCGGGGCCGTATCGCTGGGTCCGCCATCCGAATTACGTCGCCGTGGTCGTTGAAATTTTCTCTCTGCCCATGATTTATACGGCGTGGATTACGGCTCTGGCCGGAACAATCGCGGATTTGGAGATTCTGCGACGCCGGATCGGCGTTGAAGACCGCGTGTTGATGTGCAATGACACGTATCGGATCAAGATGGGCGCGAAGCCCCGATTCCTACCGAAATTGTTCTGAGTTACGCCCCAGGCCGATCGGTTGTCATTCCGGGCGGA
Source organism: Terriglobia bacterium (assembly GCA_963788335.1). Taxonomy (GTDB): domain Bacteria; phylum Acidobacteriota; class Terriglobia; order Acidiferrales; family UBA7541; genus Palsa-360. Next base: position 227,598 of record CAWBGM010000017.1, on the reverse strand, counting down.
GCGAGAAATTACGAACTTTAATTTTTGGAATACTCGCGCAATCCAACTCCTCCCCAGCCTCCAGCGTCTGCCGCCACCGAGAAACCTCGGAGCGAAGCGTTGCGATGCTGAGTCCCCATTGATCTTCCGGACAAAGCTCGAGTTTTAGCAGACCGGCATCGAGAAGGTTCTTCGTGCCCATGCGATTCTCGCGGGAATAATGATGGAAGGCCGCGGCGACCTGAATCAATCCTTGCAGAAATAATTTTTCGGGATGCGGGGCCTTCAGCCACACTTCTTCCCAATGTTCGTGCGCCTCGTAAAATTGCCCCGAATTAAAGCAATCGAACCCTTCCTGGATCAGCCGTGTTTTTCCCTGAGAATCCATCTGTTTTTCCGGGCGACCCGGACGGTCGTGGCCGGCAGGGCATCATAGCAAAGACGCGACATTGCCGCTCGCGGTTGAGACTGTGTATGCGCTTCGTGATGGACACAATCGTGGATTTGAATTTCTCGCAACGGGATCACTCGCGTTATCATTCAGGTCTGCGTTGACGCGAGGTTCTCGCTTGTCGAAGTTTAATCTAGTCCTTTTGATTCACGCGCACCAGCCCGTCGGGAATTTTGACGATGTGATGGAGCGCACCTATGAGCGCTCTTATTTGCCGTTCGTCGAGTGCGTGGCGCGGCATCCCCGTGTGCGGCTCGGGCTGCACTACACCGGATCGCTTCTTGAATGGCTGGCCGAGAAGCATCCGGAATATCTTCAGACCATCGGCGCGCTGGCTGCGAGCGGCCAGGTGGAAGTTGTGGGCGGGGGATTCTACGAACCGATTCTGGTCACGATTCCACTGGAAGACCAGATTGAGCAGATCAGACGGCTGAGCAATTTTATCGAGGACCGTTTCGGAAAACGGCCTGGCGGCGCGTGGCTTGCTGAACGCGTGTGGGAGCCCCAATTGCCCGTAGCTCTTTCGCAAGCGGGCGTGGAATATACGCTGGTCGACGACAGCCACTTTCTCACCGCCGGGCGCGAGATACCGGAATTATTCGGCTACTATGTCGCCGAGGATCGGGGCAGTACCGTAAAACTGATTCCGGGACTGCAGGAGCTGCGGTACCTGCTCCCCTTTGGAAGCGTCGATGATTCCATCGCGTTCCTTCGCCGATCCTCGCAGGAACATCCAAGCGGAATGGCTTCGATGGGCGATGACATGGAAAAGTTCGGCGCCTGGCCGCACACCTTTGAACACTGCTACCGCGACGGCTGGCTCGATCATTTTTTTTCCGCGGTGGAAGCCAATTACGATTGGCTGGAGAGCGTCCCGCCCGGTGAAGCTTTGGCGGCGCGCCCGCCGCTGGGACGCGTGGATCTGCCGACGGCTTCGTACACGGAAATGATGGAGTGGGTTTTGCCCACGCCCGTTCGCCGGAAGTTTCACGCTCTCAACATGGAATTTTCCGCGCGGCCCGACGTTCGGAGGTTCCTGCGCGGCGGATTTTGGCGCGGATTTTTCAGCAAGTACGGGGAGTCGAATCTGCTTCACAAAAAAATGCTTCGCGTTTCCTCGAAGCTGGGGCAGACAGAGCCGAAGGCTAGAAAGAAACGCGTCAAAGGAGCGCTCCTTTACGCAAACGCTGTCACGCATCTGATGCGGGCCCAGTGCAACGACCCGTACTGGCACGGAATTTTCGGCGGTTTGTACGCCCCGCATCTTCGCACCGAACCCTGGCGCGAACTGGTGCGCGCCGAAACGATCGCCGACGCGCTGAACAACGGCATTGTGCCCGGAACGAAATCAGGCGCGAAAAGCTATCAGAAGATGGAGCGACTGGATTTCGATAAGGACGGGCGCGAAGAGATTGAAATTACCTCGCCTCAATTTGCCGCGGTGGTCAAGCCTTCCGCCGGGGGAACGCTGGAGGTTCTCGACTTCCGTCCGAGCGCCGTGACCATGATCAATTCCTTACAGCGTCGCGAAGAGGCTTACCATTCCCGATTGAAGCTCGCGACATCCTCCGCGGACGGCGTCGTTTCGATTCACAATCAGACCATCGCCAAGGAAGCGAATCTTGAGAAATATCTGAAATACGACCGCTGGGCGCGAAATACGTTCCGGCTTTTGCTGTTCGAGGGCGGGAAAACCCACGCGGACTTTGAAGCGCTACAGCTGGATGAAAACGCTCTTCTGGCCGGCGGGGATTACAAATTGGAAGAGGCCACTCCGCAGGAAATCAAAATGGCGACGCACGCGCCTCTAAATGAAATTATCTCAGGGGCGGACCCGGCAGGAAAACTGTGCATCGTGAAAACGATGAAATTCGATTCTCATGAAAGCGGTTTCCATGTTGCCTGCCGGATCGATCTCTCGCGGTCCGGCGACGCATCGAATGTCCCCTCGTCGTCCGCGGCTCCATTCCTCGTGGGAGTGGAGATCGTTCTCAATATGCTCGCGCCCAACGTTCCGGACCGCTATTTCGAATTTTCGGGAACGCGCAAGCCCCTGGAATGGAGCGGCGTCGTGGAAGGCTCGCGCGTGCGCATGGCCGATGAATGGCAGAATGTCGCTGTGGAAATCGAAGCGCCCGAGGCGAGCCATCTTTGGATTGCGCCCATCGAAACGGTGTCGGAATCGGAAGAAGGTTTCGAGCGCGTTTACCAGGGGTCGCAGATTCTCGGAGTGTGGCCTGTCGATTTCAGCGTTTCGGAAAAATGGAGCGCCGAGACGGTGCTGCACGTGACCGCCGCGCACTAATTTTTCTAAGCCCGCCACCCGCCTGCCGTCATTTCGAGCGGAGCGAAGAATCCCTCCTTCCGGAACGGCGCTCCATTCATTTCCCGTTCGAGAAAAGGCGAGAACGAAATCACTCGGCAATCAGCAGGCTCTCCGCGAAGCCCCACTCGGAATCGAGCCACTGGAAATCGCACCGGAACCCGTTACGATGGGCCATCCCGGAGATTTCTTCAGCGCGATACTTGTGCGAGCTTTCCGTCCAGATGGTTTCGTCCTTTAAGAAAGATGCACTGCATCCCGCTCGAGGAATGGCGACGGTTTGATTGCGCGTCGAACGCAGATGCATTTCCACTCGCTGTAAGGGCGAGTTGTAACGCGCCTCGTGACGAAACGCTCCGAGATCGAAGTTCGCGCCCAACTCGCGATTGATTCGCGCCAGCAGATTTAGATTAAATGCCGCCGTGACCCCGGTGGGATCGTCATACGCGGCGAGCAATTGCGGAAGCGGTTTTTCCAGGTCGGTGCCGAGCAGAAGCGCGTCGCCGGGAAAAAGAATGCGGCGCATTTCGGAGAGAAAGCGTTCGCCGGCATCGCGGTCGAAATTGCCGATCGTGCTGCCGAGAAAAAGGACCAGCAGATGTTCGTCCGGGTCGCGACGCGACGCGGCGGCCAGCAATCCGTCAAGGTAGGGCCGCTCGAAACCCACAATGCTGACGCATTCGATCTGTCCCAGCTCGCTTTCGCATCGCGCGAGAGCAGTGGGGGAAATTTCTATCGGACAATACGTGGTGCGTTGCCGCCGCGCGAGAGACTCCAGCAGCCAGCGCGTTTTCTTGCCGCTGCCGCTTCCCAGTTCCGCCACCAGGACGTGCGACTTCAGCCGCGCGACAATATCGGTGGAATGCCGCCGCAGGAGCCGCTCATCGGCGCGCGTCAACCCATATTCGGGCAGCACGCTGATCACTTCGAACAGCGCTGAGCCAACCTCATCGTAAAGATACTTGGAAGGCAGTTCCTTCTGACCCGGGCGGCAAAGTCCCGCGCGCACTTCGCCGGCGAGATTTGGGGTCGAATATTGAGCAATCACCGTTGTGGCCATGGCGTGTCCTCCATTTCCCTCTCAGATTCTTTCCACAATCTTCACCGTTCGACGCAGCGAAACTTCGCATAGACATACGGATAATGAGGCTGAAACCAGTTCCGAAACGACCGGCGCAGCATGCACGCGGCCGTGCGTGGCGAGCCGCCCTTCATCACATAATGCTTCGCGTCAAAGAAATTTTCGGAATATCCGGGGTAGAACGAAAACGGCGCGAATCCGGGAAACGGTTCAAAGGGCGTGCGGGTCCACTCCCAGCCATTGCCCATCAAATCGGCGACACCTAAATCGCTGCGGCCGCTGGGATACGATCCCACCGGAACAGGGTCCCATCGCTCAAAATTAAAATTGCCGTGGCTGGGCGCCGGAGCGTTTGCTCCCCACGGGTATTCGCGTTCCTCGCCGCCGCGTGTGCCGCATGCGGCCCGATGCCATTCCGATTCGCTCGGCAATTCTTTTCCGACCCAGCGCGCATAGGCGGAGGCTTCATCGTGGCTCACATACGTGGGCCAATCGAGGGGCAGAGGGATTTCGTCAAACATCGTTCGATAGTTCCAGGAATTGCCATTCGCAATCCAAAACGCGGGATGCCGGCGTCCCTGAGAGGAAATCCATTCCCAACCCGTATCGTTCCAAAGGGAACGGTCGGTGTACCCTCCCGCAAGAATAAAGCACAAAAAATCCCAATTCGTCACGTTGTACGCATCGATCGCGAAGGCCGGAACATCGACGCGATTTTGGTCGAACTCGTTATCCCAACCGAATCGGCCACTTCCTTCCTGAGCGCCACGGGGCAGCCCCAGCGTGGCCGGTCCCGCCGGAATCTCAATGCTAAGGTGGTTGCGCACGGTGGCCATGAGCGTTGGCCCATCGGACAGGCGGAATTTGCGGTCCAGAGGCAACTGGTGCAGCATGTAGCACAGCGTTTCCGCGTGCATCAGGCGGTGCTCGATGGCGACTTCGAGCAGGCGGCCATGTTCGAGGAGCGCGAGGCTCGGGTCGTCGAGTGCTGCGGCGTGCAGGGCATGGTCCAAAGTTTCTCGAAGCCGCGAGTTGTACGCTCGAACTTGCTCGATCGTGGGCCAATCCTTCGGCTGGTCGCTGGGAAGGTTTCCTTCGACTGGATCAATGCCAAAGGCGAAGAGCCTGTCGGTTTCAGGTTCCAATGAGGAAAGGCCCATCGGCCCCTGAAGCAGGTTCCAATCGAAAGCTTCCAAATGTCCCAGGTAGAAAATTATCCGGTGGCGCTCAGGGATTGGGCGGTCATAGAGTGCTTCTGGCTGGACGATGCTGAATATCTGTTCGCTCCGGGCGCGCGCGTCCTGGAGGCGTTTCTGGAGTTGGTCGAATGAGGACGCTTGGACTGCGGTTGTTGGGTTCATCGGGGCTCACGGGTTAGATGCATTACAGGTCGGCAAAGGGTGCGAGATTGGGCCTCCGGATTGGTTCGGCGGCTTGGGCGAGGGTCTTTTCTAACCAGAAGAAGTGGATATGTCAATACGTGGTTTCACCGACAACTATTTGGATCTAATATGCCTAGTGGGGTCAGTAAGTTATGGGTTCACCTGTGAACGTGCTCGACCGGGAATACGCCCTGGAATTCCGGGATGTTACTTTTCGATTGCCGTCGGGCGCGGTGCTGGCTTGCGGGATTTCTTTCTGGATTGCTCCTGGCGAGACGCTCGTGCTCCTCGGGCGCAGCGGTTCCGGCAAGACGACCACGCTGAAGCTCATTAATCGGTTGCTGGAGCCCTCCGGAGGGGAGATCCGGGTTGCAGGCCGCTCGAATACATCCTGGGACCCCATTCAGCTTAGGCGTGGCATTGGTTACGTGATTCAGGATGCAGGGCTATTTCCCCACTGGAGCGTGGAGCGCAATGTGGCCCTGGTCCCTCAATTAGAGCGCTGGCCCGTGGACCGCATCAAGGCCCGCGTTACCGAAATGATGGAGCTTGTAGGGTTGCCGCCGGGTGAATACGCCAAGCGCAAGCCGTCCGAGCTTTCGGGAGGACAGAGGCAGCGAGTTGGGGTCGCGCGGGCGCTTGCCGCTGACCCGCCCATCCTGTTGATGGATGAGCCGTTTGGGGCGCTCGATCCCGTAACGCGCGCGGATCTGCAAAGGGAGTTTCGCTCGCTCGCGCAGCGCCTTCAAAAAACGATCGTTTTTGTCACGCACGATGTTCGCGAGGCGTTATTTCTCGGAACGCGGATTGCGTTGCTCGACCAGGGGCGCCTGGTTGGGATTTATTCCCCGGATCAGTTTCTCAAAGCATCCGAGCCGGAAGCGCGGGCGTTTGCCGCGTCGCTGAATTCGAGCGGCGGCTTGGACAGTGCAGGGTAAGGAGACGGAATGAACTGGTACGATTTTCTGTTGCGAAATCGCGGCGAAGTGCTGGAACGAACGGTCGAGCACATGGGATTGGTCGGCGCGTCGATGGGGATCGCACTGGCGATCGGTTTGCCGCTGGGCGTGGCGCTGGTTCGTCGACGCACGCTGCAGCGATGGGTGCTTGGAGTTGCCAATGTTGTGCAGACGATTCCTAGCCTCGCGCTGTTCGGTTTTCTGATTCCGGTCCCGTGGATCGGCGGTGTCGGCGCAAGCACAGCGGTTGTCGCGCTGTCTCTGTACGCGCTGTTGCCGATATTGCGAAATACATGCACTGGGATCGCTGAAGTCGACCCCGCTGTGGTTGAATCCGCGCGCGGGATGGGGATGACTCCGCGGCAGGTGCTCTGGCAGGTGCAATTGCCGCTGGCCGCTCCCGTGTTGCTTGCGGGAATTCGTGTGGCGACTGTAATTTCCATCGGCGTTACGACGATTGCGGCGGCGATTGGCGCGGGGGGCCTGGGCGTCTTTATTTTTCGAGGCGTGGCGATGGTGAATAATCAGGTGATTTTGGCGGGCGCGATCCCGGCGGCGTTGCTGGCGATTGTCGCCGACACTGCATTGGGATTTCTTCAGCGGAGAATTGCAAAGGCATGAGGAATCCTGCTCCCTCGCCGTGCGTCCATTCGTTTCTGTCGATTTGTCTATTGTTGTTGTGTTTTTTTTGGTTGCCGATCGTGACGGGGTGCGGAAAACGGAACGAAGAAACCATTGTTGTGGGATCGAAAAATTTTACCGAGCAGATTGTGCTGGCGGAATTGTTCGCGCAACAGATCGAAGCGCATTCCCAGCTTCACGTCGAACGCCGCGTGAATCTCGGCGGCACATTGATCTGCCACCAGGCGCTGGTCGCGGGGAAAATCGATCTGTATCCGGAATATACGGGCACGGCGCTGACGGCGGTGTTGGACGATCCCCTGGAGAAAGATTCCGCGGCCGTTCTGAAACGCGTGCAGGAGGAATACCGCGCGCGTTTCAACGTGGAGGCGATGGCGCCGCTCGGGTTCAATAACACTTTCGCGATGGTTGTGCGCGGCGACGATGCGGAGAAGCTGAAATTGCGAACGATTTCGGACGTCACATCGCTCGCGCCGAAATGGAGAGCCGGATTCGGCTACGAATTCATGGAGCGGCCCGACGGATATCCCGGATTGTCGGCGGCGTACGGTCTGCATTTTTCGACGGAGCCGAAAATACTCGATCTCGGTCTGCTTTATCGCGCGCTCGCGGACAAACGGGTCGATATTGTCGCGGGAAATTCCACCGATGGGCTGATCGCGGCGCTGCACATGGTTGCCTTGCAGGACGACCGCCATTATTTTCCGCCATACGAAGCCGTGCCGCTGGTGCGTCGCGCGACTCTCGATAAGCATTCCGAAGTCGGTGCAGCTCTGAGCGCGCTCGCGGCGAAAATCTCGGAGGACGAAATGCGTCGCATGAATTACGCGGTCGATGGCGAGCATCGCGATCCTGCTCAGGTCGTGAGCGATTTTCGCAAAGCAAAAGGGCTTTGAAGTTCCCGTAGCACAGGCACTCTCGCCTGTGCGGTTTTTGCAGCTTTCACAAACAGAAAGAGCGCGCAGGCAAGAGTGCCTGTGCCACGTAAATTGCGACGCAAGTTGCCCGCGTCAAATCGCCTCTGCTAGAGTGCTATGATCATGGACAGCAGAAAACTTACGCGTTACGCAAAAACGTTGCGAGGCCGCCGGATTGGCGTGGCGGGCGATTTCATGCTCGATCGTTACGTATGGGGTTCGGCGACTCGGCTTTCGCCCGAAGCTCCGGTCCCCGTTGTAGATTTCATGAATGAAAGTGAAGTCCTCGGCGGCGCCGGCAACGTGGCCGCGAATCTTGCCGCGCTGGGGGCGACAGTTTTCCCGTTCGGCGCGGTGGGCGAGGACGAAGCCGGGGACGCGATCCGCTCCTGCCTGGATGCGGCGGGAATGGAGTCCAAGGGAGTGGTTGCGGATACGTCGCGCATTACCACGGTGAAGACGCGCATCGTCGCGCGGCATCAGCAGATCGTGCGCGTGGATCGCGAGCGGCGCGAAGCGCTCAGCAAGGCGCTCGAAGAAAATCTGATTCGCAAAATTAAGGTGGCGCTTGGAAAACTCGACGCGCTGGTGATCTCCGATTACGACAAAGGCGTGGTGACCGATTCGCTCGCCGATCGCGTGCTGACCGAGTGTCATCATCGCGGCGTTCCCGCGCTGGTGAAGCCGAAGACTTCACGCCTGTTTGCGTATCGCGGCGCGACATTAATCGTGTGCAACGCGAAGGAAGCCGGTTTCTTCGCGACGCTTTCTCTGGACAATGACGAAGCCGTTGGGCAAGCGGGCCGCGCGTTGCTGGCGCGTTTTGGCTGCTCGGCCGTCGTGATCACGCGGGGCGCGGAAGGAATGAACGTGTTCGAGGAGTCGTCGCCCGAAGGTTTTTACATTTCGGCGACGAGCCGCGAGATCAGCTATGCGCGGGTCGGGCAATCGGGCGCCGATCACGCTGGACATGGCCGGCAGGTATTCGACGTGACCGGTGCGGGCGACACAGTGCTTTCCGTGCTCGCGCTTGCCGTCGCTGCTCGCGTGCCGATGAAAGAATCGGCCGTCCTTGCGAATGCCGGCGCCGGAGTCGTGGTAGGAAAGCTCGGGACCTCGACGATTTCATCCGATGAATTATTTGAGGCGGTTAGGGATTTGGGGTAAGTAGCACAGGCTTCAGCCTGTCTGGTTTTGACTTTCTTGACTCCCGCAAAATTCGAAAGAATACAGGTTGAATCCTGTTCCACTGGAAGCGGAGAACGACCTGCTTTAGGGCGGCGGGAAACTAAGCGACTGGTCCGAACGTTCCACCCAGATTTGCACTTCGCGGTTCTGAGCGGATTTTACAGTTTCTTCCGGCTTGGGAAAAGGATCGTAGCCGCTGATTTCCAGCGTGATCACGACGCCGCTCCCGCCCTTCGGCGGCACTTCGGCGCTTTCAATGCGGTAACTCTTGATCGGGCTGTAATACCCGTTCGGTCCCCAGAAGCTGTCGAAATCCTTGCAGGTGAAACTGCCGTGCGTGTGCCAGATATCGCAGGCCTTCTGCATTTCGCCTGCGATCACGGCGTCCATGAAGTGCGAAATCGTCCGCTTTTCCGCGGAAAATCTAAGGAAATACCAGATCCCCGCCGCAATAAACAGGACCAGCGCCGCTCCACTGATGCCATAACGCAGCGCTTTTGATTTTGGTTCTTCGGCGCCGGAATCGAGCAATCCCACGAACGGTTTCTCCTCTCTCATCTGTATGCATCTTATATCCGGCATTTAAAAAATGCGACAGAAAGACTCTCAAGAAAATCGGAACATTCAACAGGACAACACCGGCAGGTTTGATCGCTCGAAAGGAAAGCGCCGGGGCTTTTTCAGCTCCGGCACTGCGCGATTCGTTAACATATCCCGAGGTCCATCCCGAAGTTCAAGCCTTTGGCTCGGCCGCCGGAGGTCCGAAATGGCCGCAGCCGCCGCGCATGCCTTCGCGGAATTTTGCGCGTTGTTCCGGCGTCATCTGCTCCCAGCGCTCTCTCATGCGCCCTCGCCGGAACATGGCGCCAGGACCGGGCCGGAATCCGCCGAACAGCAGTTTCCCCAGGATTACCAGCGCGACCGCCTGCCAGAACGTAATCATGTGGAATCCGAACAGCGGCGGCATCACGTAATTCCACAAATGCGAGACCACGAATCCGAACGCCAGAAATGCGACGGCTAGAATTGCCGCAAATTTCAGAATGCGAAATACGAATCGTCCTCTCATGTTCATTCTCCTTGTTTATTCTTGTTGTTCTTTCTTTTTCAGTTCTAAAAACAGCTCGGTAAATAGCAGCGATATAATTTCCGTTCAACTCGAACAAGAACACCGAATGGACTTGATAGCGCCGGCGCTACAAAAACCAATCGGCGGCAAACCGCCTTACGGCTTCGCATTCATGAGCTAGGTCCCATAAATTCGTCGTGAATCGACTGCAACCGCTCGCGTAAATGAAGCACAGCATAGTGCTTTCGCGAAAGCAGTGTATTCACGCCGACCCCCGTTTCAGCCGCAATCACTTTGAAACTGCGGCCCTCGATTTCGTGCGCGATAAAGACCTCGCGCTGATCCTCCGGCAATTCCTCGATCGCCGCTTCCAGTTCTTCGAGCAGCACGTTTCGGGCATAGGCCGCTTCCGGCCCGGCGTCCGGGGAAGGCAGAAGATCTTCCAGCGAACCCGTTTCGTTGCCTTCCGCATTCGTCGGCGCGTCGCCGTTGAGGGAGATAGGCTTCTTCCTGCGAAAGAAATCGACAATCCGGTTGCGCGCCACGCGAAACATCCACGCGCTCACCTGCTCAATCGGTTTCATCAGCCGGTAGGCTTCGACCAGTTCGTAGAAAACATCCTGAAGGATGTCTTCCGCCTCGGCCTCGTCGGCCACCCGCTTGCGGATAAAATCGCGCAACCGGCCCCCTTCGCGGCCGATGGTTTCGGTGACCCGTTCGTTTTGCGAAGCGGTCATCCAGTTTGGTTCCAGTATTTCATTCATTCACCTATGAAGACGTGCGAGGAGCAAAAATATTGTAGAGGAAATACATTCACGACGGCGACCTGCGGAGTCCCGGAGAGACGAAAGAACATAGCCCACCGTTTCACGGTAGGAGAAGGCCGCATAAGAACGGAAAACCCCATTAGGGGTGACACAAGGAATTTGGCCATGCGCGGGGGCAATCGAGCGCGAATCGCAAAACCCGTGTGTCGCCCCTCCGGGGCTTTGCGAGAGTATCGCACCATTCCCACCATTGAAACGGTGCGCTGCGATCTGCCGTGCCTCCGGCACTCCGGGCAACACCCAGGTAGCGCTGCGTGGAATTGGCGGGTGCGGCACCCTCCGCTTGTCTCGATGGGATTTTAGAGGAGGCTCTAATTCGGCTTGCTTTCTTCTTCCGCGACGGCTTGCAGGGCGTCGCCGATGAGAATTGCGGGTTTCCATTCGTCCAGGAACACGGCGCCGAGGCTGCCGTAGAAATCGATGGCGGATTTGTTCCAGTCGAGGACTTCCCACCTCATGCAGAAATATTTTTCGCGGAAGGCGATTCCGGCAACGTGCGCGAGCAGCGCCCGGCCGATGCCGCGCTTGCGAAACGCCGGGCGGACAAACAGGTCGTCCAAAAAGATTCCGGCGCGCCCCTGAAACGAGGAATAGAACTCGAAAAACAGGGCGTAGCCTACCGCCTGTCCGCCCCACTCGGCGATCACGGCGCGGAATTTCGGCGCAGGGCCGAACCCATCGCGCACCACGTCCTCGTCGGTCATGCTGACTTCGTGGCTGAGATTCTCATACTCCGCCAGCTCGCGAATCAATGTCGCGAGCAGAGCGGCGTCTTCGTCTAGTGCAGGGCGAATTGAGAGCATCGGCACGATCCTGAATACGGCGATTGAGAACGAGGCATTATAAGCCAGCGCGGTGGATGTTTCGCAATTAAAGAAATTCCGGCCTAGCGGTTCGGTTTACGGGGATCATTTATTCCCCTCACATGGCGAGCCGGCTCGTAACAGCGAGTTTTGAATTGGGTGCGGCACCCTGCTGTGGATTTACCCCTCAAGTGAACCTGGCGTCGCCCCCGCCGGAAGCTCAATCGTATATTTCGTCCGCAATTTTTCGCGGTGCTGTTCGAGCGCCAGCTCGATCAGGCGGCTCAGTAAATCGCGATAAGGCAGGCCGGAGGCTTCCCAGAGTTTGGGGTACATGCTGATGGAGGTGAAGCCGGGGATCGTGTTGATCTCGTTCAGGTAAATTCGGTTGGTGCGGTGTTCGAGGAAAAAATCGACGCGCGCCATCCCCAGGCATTCGAGGGCGCGAAACGCGCGGACGGCGTATTCCTGGAATTTTTTGATCTGCGCGCGGGTTAATTTCGCGGGGATCAGCAGGCGCGTGCCTTCTTCCAGATATTTCGCGGCGTAGTCGTAGAATTCGCGGTGCGGGACGATTTCGCCGGGGATGGACGCCTTTGGATCGTCGTTGCCAAGGACGGAAAGTTCGATCTCGCGGCCTTTGATGGTTTTCTCGACCAGAATTTTCTGCGCGAATTCTCCGGCGAAATCCATTGCCTTCGCAAGCTCCTTCGCGTCATGTGCTTTTGTCATTCCGACGGAGCTGCCCAGCGTGGCTGGCTTCACGAAAACGGGGAAGCGGAATTTCTTCTGAATCGCTCGCTGCACTTTCGTGCGCGATTTTTCCCACTCGGCGCGCAGGATGGCCAGATAATCGCCGACCGGTAATTTAGCCTGTAGCCACAGGCGTTTCGACATGTCTTTGTCCATGCCGACGGACGAACCGACGACACCTGAGCCGACATACGGAACGCCGGCGAGATCGAGCAGGCCCTGCACCGTGCCGTCTTCGCCGAATGTGCCGTGCAGAACGGGGAAGATAACGTCGAGGCGCATGGTTTCGTCCGGACGTGGCGCGCCAACGGGAACCAGCGTGGTTGCCGTGGGATCGGCGGACAGCATCACGCGGTCGCCTTTTAGCAACACTTCGCCCAGCGTTTTATTCGTCGGGGGCAGCAGCATTTTGTTTGCGGCGGGCCCGACGAGCCAGCGGCCTTCTTTGGTGATGCCGATGGGGACGGCTTCGTATTTTTCGGGGTCGAGCGCCTGGATCACCGACGCGGCGGATACCAGCGAGACTTCGTGTTCGCCGGAGCGGCCGCCGAACAGGACGCCGACGCGGAGACGATTTTTTTCTGTGGTCATGTTGGTAGCGCCGGCATCTTGCCGGCGGGCTTTCTGTCCAATTGCCAGTACCATTCAAAAGCCACCGGCGGGACGCCGGCGCTACAAAATCTTCTTGCCCAATCCGGAGAGCACCATTTCCACGCCGAGCAATGCTGTTTGATTATGCAGGTCGATCACAGGATTAATTTCCACGACTTCGAGCGACACCATCGCTTCGCTGTCGGCGATCATTTCCATGGCGAGGTGCGCCTCGCGGTACGTTACGCCGCCGCGCACGGGAGTGCCAACGCCGGGGGCGTCGTCGGGATCGATAAAATCCAGGTCCAGGCTGACGGCCATGCCGTCGGTATCGTCGGTGACGAAACGCAGCGCTTCGCTCATCACGTCGCGCATGCCGCGCTCGTCGATATCGCGCATGGTGAACACGTGGACGCCGGATTCCTTGATCAGGCGGCGCTCCTTCGAATCCAGATCGCGGATGCCAACCAGGGCCACGTTGCGCGGCTCGACTTTCGGTTTGTAGCCAAGCAGTTCGACAAGTTCCGGCGCGCCGTAGCCGATAATCGCGGCGAGCGGCATGCCGTGAATGTTGCCCGAGGGCGAACTTTCCGGCGTGTTCATGTCGCCGTGCGCATCAAGCCACAGGTAGCCGACGCGTTTGGATTGCGCGCGAAAATAATTCGACACGCCGGTAAACGATCCGACCGCGATGGAATGGTCCCCGCCCAGCACCACCGGGACGAAGCCTTCTGTCAGTGACCGCTCGGTGATTTCCGCAAGGCCCTTGCAGGCTTCGGCGATTTCGTGCAGATATTTCGCGCGTTTTTCCCCGTAGTGCTGCTCTTCCGGCTGGCGCACCATGATGTTGCCGATATCTTCGACCGTGTGGCCCAGCGCTTTTAATCGCGATTGCAGTCCGGCCACGCGCAGCGCCGAGGGACCCATGTCCACTCCGCGGCGGCTCTGGCCGAGGTCCATCGGTACTCCGATGATGCGAATCTTTTGCGCCATTTTTTAAATCCGGTCCGGCTTGTCCGCGGCGGAAGAGCCGCAAACAGTGAAGCCTAAGGATAGACTCGGTAGATCATACGCGGAAAGGGAATCACTTCGCGAATGTGTTCAGTTCCGCAAATCCAGGCCACGGTGCGTTCCAGGCCCAGGCCAAAGCCTGCGTGGGGCACGCCGCCGTATTTCCGCAGATCGAGATACCAGCCGAAAGCCTCTTCGGGGAGATTGTTTTCGCGCAGGCGCTTTAAAAGCAAATCGTAATCGGCCACGCGTTCGCCGCCTCCGATGATTTCGCCGTAACCTTCAGGCGCGAGCATGTCGAAGCCGAGCGCGAGTTCGGGCCGCTGCGGGTCCGGCTGCATGTAGAACGCCTTGATGGCCGCAGGATAGCGATGCACCATGACGGGGCGGTCGTACGTGCTGGAAAGAATCGTCTCTTCGTCGCCGCCGAAATCGTCGCCCCACTTGGCGGGATTTCCACGCTGCTGGAGGATTTGCACGGCTTCGTCGTAGGTGACGCGCGGAAACGGCGCGACGACGTTGGCCAGCTTCGTTGTATCTCGGCCGACGACTTCCAGTTCCCGCGCGCGATTTTTTAAACACGATTGCACCACGTGGCTGACCAGGCCCTCGCCCAGCGTCATCATGTCTTCCAGATGCGCGTAGGCAGCTTCCGGCTCAAGCATCCAGAATTCGGTGAGGTGGCGGCGCGTTTTCGATTTCTCGGCGCGGAATGTCGGGCCGAAAGTGTATACCTTGCCGAGCGCCATGGCCGTGGCTTCGACATAGAGCTGGCCTGACTGCGTGAGGTACGCTTTTTCGTCGTCGATGTATTGCACTTCGAACAGCGTCGTGGTGCCTTCGCAGGCGGCGGGCGTGAAGATGGGCGCCTCAGTGAGGATGTAGCCCTGCGAATCCATGTATTCGTGCGCGGCGCGGACAGCCTGCGCGCGGATGCGCAAGATCGCGGCCTGGCGCGGCGTGCGAATCCACAGATGGCGGTGGTCGAGCAGGAAATCGACGCCGTGCTCTTTGAGTTGGATCGGGTACGGCGAGTCGTCCGGGACGCGCTGCACGACTTCGACGGCTGTGAGTTGGATTTCGAATCCGCCGGGGGCGCGCTTATCGGCGTGAATTTTTCCGGTGACGATGACGCTCGATTCCTGGGTAAGCCCTTTCAACGCGTCGAATGCCGCCGGTTGGTCTTTCAGCGAGACGACGCCCTGAATCGTTCCCGTGCCGTCGCGAAAAATCGGGAAGAGGAGTTTGCCCGCCTCGCGCAGGTTGTAGAGCCAGCCGCGCAGCGTGACTTCCTGCCCGTCGTATCGTCCGACGTCTTGAATGGTTACGATCGGCATGGGATCGGGTTCCTCTGCAGTGGCACAGGCTTCAGCCTGTGCGCCGTTCTGAATGAATTGAAATCTAAACCCCACAGGCTGAAGCCTGTGCCACTGAAAGCTGTGCCACTACTTCTTTGCCAGCGTCTCCTCGAATTTATCGAAGACTGTGCGCGCGCCCAGTAAAGTTTCGGCGAACGCCGCCACTTCGGCGGAACCCGCGGCCACGGCGGGCTCTTTCAATTCGAGAACGAGCGACGCTTCGGGCGGCAGCAGCGCCAGCGTCGCGTCCCAATCGATCGTGCCTTCATACGGCAGCAGGTGATCGTCGCGCTCGCCGCGATTGTCATGGATGTGCGCTGTCACGACGAGATCGCGCACTGCCTCGAGCGGTTCGGCGACGCCCCCTTCCACGTGCGCGTGGCCTGTGTCGAAGCATAGCTTCACGCTGGAAAGCCGCGTTTTTTCCAGAAACGATTTCAGATTTACAGGAGTGGCCATTTCTCCCGGCGTATTTTCGAGAGCCATGGTGACGCCACGATGGCGCGCGAACAGGGACAAGTGTTCGAGCGAACTGAACGCCGCGTCCCATCGGCGCTCGTCATTTTCATCGCGCTGCCGTGCGACGTGCTGGATGCAATAGCGGAACGGGATTTGCTCCACCAGGTCGAGTGCCCGTTTGATTTCGTCTACGGCTTCCTGGCGGCGCATCCGTTCTGGATCGGAAATCGAAAGCGGGATGCCGCTTTCGCGCGAGAGGGTGAAATCGCGCATTGTCGGCGCATGGATAGAATTTAACGTGAGATTGTTTCCGGAAAGCCAGGAGGCCAGTTCGCGCGCTTCATCCGCGGAGCGGTAATCGAAATGCCCACGCGAGCAGAAGAGTTCGATCGCGGAAAATCCCGCCCGCGCCGCTTCGCCCACCAGGGCGGCCGTCAGTTTCCGGTTCACAAAAAGATAGGTGGAGAGGACTCGTTGCATTTTTCAAGTGGCATAGGCTTCAGCCTGTGCGGGTTAGATTATACACACGCGAAAACCTCACAGGCTGAAACCTGTGCCACTAAGACCCAGAATTTACGATTTTTAGGATTTATTGCCCTTCCAGCCAGAATTCCGCTTCCGGCGGTCCGGGAATCAAACCGGCATCGACGCCGCGCTTCAGGAATTCGTGGATGGCCTGGCGGCCGCGGTCGCCGTATCCGAGCGTCCATTTGTTCACGTACATGCCGATGAATTTATCGGCGAGTTCGGTGTCCATGTCGCGCGCGAACTGCATTGCGTAGTTGACGGCCGCTTCGCGATGATCGAGCGCGTACGAAACGCTTTCGTGAATGGCGCTGGCGATCTGCAGTCCCACGGTGCGTCCCAAAGCCCGCCGCACGCCGTTGCCGCCAAGGGGCAGCGGCAGGCCGGTTTGCTCGAGCCACCACTGTCCCAGATCGACAACCTTGTGCATGCCCATCTGGGAGAAAAACAGTTGTCCTTCGTGGATCAAAAGTCCCGCGTCAACGACGGAATTTTTCACGGCGTCGAGGATGTGATCGAAACCCATAACCACGGGTTCGATATTCGGCTCGTATAATTTAAGCGCGAGATATGCGGACGTGCGCAGCCCCGGCACGCCGATCCGGCATTTTTTCAAATCTTCGCGCTTGAGCGGATGCTGCGAAACGACGATGGGGCCGTACCCCTCCCCGAAACTCGCGCCGCAATCGAGCAGCACATATTTATCGCGCAAATAGGGGTATGCGGCGAAGCTGAACGCCGTCACATCGTAGATTTCCTGCATGGCCGCCTGATTGAGCGTCTCGATGTCGGCCAGAACATGCGCGAACTTGAGTCCCGGCGTGCGCACTTTCTGCGTCGCCAGGCCGTAGAACATGAAGGCGTCGTCGGAATCCGGCGAATGCGCCAATTTGATGTCGAGCGACTTGCCGGTAGCGGGTTTCGTCGGCATTGCGTTTGTCCCAATCTCCCTTTTTCGACGCTCACTCGAAGCCGACGCGGCGGTTGTAGAGTCACTGCGGCCTGTCAGCCTGCCAGGTCCACTGGAGTCACAGGAAAACCGGTGTCATACCCGCGTCACAGAGAGGAGCGTCGGAGGCGAATTTCAAGTCGGCGAAATCCGCCCTTTCGAGTTCAGAAGGGTAGCATAAAATGGCGTCTCGCTGAAAGAGCGGCAAGAATCATCGACAAACGGCGGTTTAAGCACCCGCTCCTTTAAATCGCTCCCGCCAACCGCGCAATCGCCGTGTCGAACGAAACTTTTCCGTCCAGATAGGGCTGCCAGTAAAGATCCAGCAATCCTCGAAAGCGATCCCACGATCCGGAGTAGAGGCCGAAGCGCGAAGCATACGTCTGATAGGTGGACGAATCGCCTTCCCGTTGAAACGCCGTTGTCATCAACCCCTCCGCGAGGTCTCGGCGGATCACTTCGCCCGTGGTGTAGAACAGGAGCGCATGCCAGAGGTCGCGTGGGATGGGCTTGTCACGCGCGCGAAATTCGCGGGCGATTGCCGCAGTGACTCCACCGGAAAGCGCATGCGACGCTTCGTGGAACAGGACTTCAAATCCGTAGATGCCTCGATTACGCGCATCGTGACTGGAAATTGTTACATGTGTGGGCGTAAGCGACGTGTATGCTCCGGACGGCCCGCCGTACCACACCACGTCCACACGTAAACGAGTGGACGGCCATGGACGCTGGTAGATTTCAGCCAGTTGCCCGGAAAGCTGCACGCCCATTTGCTGGATCATCGGAGTGACCAGTGAAATCCATTCCCGATTGGCACGATCCTGGATGGGCCACCAGTGCGCCCGGTAGACGGGAGCGGCGCGCTGTAATGCTTCGATCAAATCGGGGCGCAATCCGGATTTGCAGGTCGGCGAACTTTTTCCGTCCAGATCGGGGCAGGTTTCCATTTCGGCCAGACGATTATTGATGTTTTCCATGTCGCCGTTAAGCAGCAGGTCGCGCCCCGCCAGGTCCTTTGCGTAAAACGCGACCGCATCCTGCCAGGCGCGAATTTCCTCCGCCGGAAAATCCAACAGGGATGCGAGCGGTTCGCTCGGCGGAACTTGTCCACGTCCGTTGTCGGTCGAAGCGGAATTGCCTTTCGCCAGTCGTGCCTGAAGATAAAGAAAATGGTGAAGGTTGATCCAGAATCCGCTGTGCAACTCGAACACGGGGAGCGGCGATTCCTGTTCGGAGTTCTGCTGTGCAGCTGGATATTTAAGAGCATGAACGCGCGATGCCGCGGCGGGCACAGTTTCCGTTGCGATCAGCAACAGGAGCACCGTGACCGGAGCAAACCAACCGTGACCGTGGCGGCGGGGGAGAGTCATGATCCGGTTGATCATGTTATCGCCAATTTCACCGGATGTGCTAGTGGTTGCAGCGGCGCGTGACTCCGTCTGGCCCACCGTTTTCAGTGGCACAGGCTTCAGCCTGAGGGTTTTGACTCTAGCCAGGCCAACACAGGCCACCCCGGGCCAAACGATTGGCATTGCAATTCGAGCTGTGCCAGCAGTTTTTAGAATTCGGATTCCTCAGGCTGAAGCCTGCGCCACTGGACCTTCCATTAAGGCCGTTAAGGTTTGTGCAAGCGTGATGGAATTTGGGAAACAACTTTGCGGCATGGAAGCAAACTGCGGCGGCGGGCAATGGGCTTTCGGATTCGGGGATCGTTAGCGAAACAACTGGCGCATAAATCCTTCGGCTTCCATCTCGCTCATCAGTTTCCTGCGGACCATCAGATTGACGAGTTCAGCGAGAAAATGGTGTAAATTCGCGATCTCATCGGACTTGCCGGATTCGAGGGAAACGGCGGGAAGTTCAGAGGCCTCCCATGGGTCGCCGCTTAATTCCGCAATCCATTTCTGAAGGATCGCCTGGTGTTCCGGGCGAATCTTCGTAAAGACCAGGCCCATTCCCATCGAAAGGTGGGCGTAGATCACCGTCGCTTCCGCTTCGAATCGATCCTCGTCGCGTTCCAATCGGACGCGCACGGTAGAGCCCACACTAAAGGGGGAGAGCGTGTCGACGTAACACCCCCCGACGCTCAGGTCCGAACTTCGGCCGACCACTCGCGCCTGTGAGTGGATTTCCACCACTTCGGTGGAAGCGGTAAACGGAAAGCGGGCCACAAGGCGGCGGTCGCGATCTCCTTCACCCGGTAAGCGTTTTTGATCTGGACCGGGCAACACGATGATGGGCCTGTCTGAATGTTCAGGCATGTTTTTTCGGCAAGAAGCAGGGAACCGCCCGCGCTGCTGATTGACGGCTCGGAAGATTCCGCGCAGAGGTCCACGCGCGGATATCGGAAGGGGGAACACCATTTTCTCTCGGTTAAGGAAAAGGAGGCAAGAGGAAACTTTGGAGCCTGTGATGGAAACGTCCGGGGCACGGAGGGTTCAGGGAGTTCCCGTTGTGGGATCGGTGGAAAGCGCGAGGCCGCCCTTCTTGTCGTCGCCTCGCAGGATTCCAGTCGAGTCGAGAAAAAAAGAGCGCACGCCTGTTTTGCCGTATTCGTTGGGAGACGAGGTGAGGACGAATGTCGCCGCCTTGCTTGCCTCCTCGTCGGTCAGGTTTCCGCCTGCCGGCACAACTCGGTAGGCGAGTGTGTACCCGTCCCTGCTTCCGGCGGCCAGATCGGCATCCAACAGGCCGGCCGCATCAGGGGAAATTCCGTTTGGCTGCGCGGGGCCCATCCGCGACAGCCGGTCCGGCAATTGGCCGTACGCGCGCCGGTATGCTTCGAGTGCGGTGGCCACTGTGCGCAGATTGGCGATCGCGTTGTCTTCCTGCGCATCCATGTCCGCTTGCGCCCATTGCCTTGCCATGGCCGGGACGTCAAGCAGGATCAACCCCACTGAAAGCAGCCTCCAGTTTCCACCTTCGCGTACCAGTCCGAATGTGATGGCCCGCGAGGGCAGGCCGGGAATTGGAATTTCAATCGGAACGAATGCGAGATTTTCACGCAATCGAGTTTCGCCGAAGCGCATCTCCGTGGCGATACCCGGGCTTTCGCAGCGCACGATGATATGGCCTGTTGTGCTGGTTGAGAGAAGAGCCCTCCCCGCATCGTCGAGCAGCACGAATCGCTTCATCATGGCGGTTCGCTGCGGACCTGGAAGCGCGCGGTAGGCTGTGGCGTTTTCCGCGGTGAGGGCGTTTGAAAATGTGGCGGCGTCCTGTTTGCAAGCGGCGGCCAGCGCGTCGGACAGCGCGGTTTCCGGGCCTGTTTGGGCTTGCTGCTGAGCGCGCGCTTCCATCGCCGGGAAGATTCCCCCGAGAACGAAAAACAGCATGGCGCAGGCGGGCCAAAAAGTGGGACGCCTCGCTGCGGCAATTTTTCGATGGTTCACGATTTCGCTCCGGCGAGAATCGCGCCAAGATTTTGGGTGAATTTCGATCTTGGCATGACGTCCTGGCATCCCGCGGCGCGTGCCCTTTCGGCTAAATCGGTCTGCACATGAGATAGAAAGGCGATTACCTTCCGCGGGTTGCCTGGGCCGCCGGACCGTCCGAGCTTTTCGATGGCTTCCAATGCTCCCTGCCGCGCGTTCAAATCCACAATGATCAGCGCCGCGGGGTTTTCCGCCGCGGATTTCAAAAGCTGCTCGCCCGTTGTCACGGTTTGCAGGGTGGCGCCGGTAAGTTTCGCCGTCTCATGCAACTTCGCCTGAAAGAAAAGATCGTCGGTCAATACAATTGCGTCAGCCATGGAGACCTTTCCTCGAAAATCCGTTCGCTTTTCATTTACCACGCACGGTGGTTCAACACAAGTCTCCATGATATTCGATCATGACTCATTTTCAATATGGCTGAATCCCGCGCCGCGGACGCCTCACAAGCATCAATACGGACTGCGAATTTCAATGAGGTTTAGGATCTGGGACATTGTATTACTATCTAATAATTAGCTGGCGCGGCTGAACGGTCCGAAACGGTCTCCAACTCAAGTTTTCGAGGATTTTGCCGATGGATTAATGGGGTACCCTTTCATGAGGAAAGTGCTGTTTGTGCGGCCCGATCGGCAGTCTTGTGAAGCGCTCAAGAATAGCCTGCATCCGGTTCTAAATCAGTGGCATACGGCATTCGCTGTGGGTGCGGTCGAGGCCTTCGAGCAAATGGAGTCGAACCCCTGGGACATCGTCATTGCCAACCTGCAATCGGATAATGACAAGTCTTTCTTCTTCTCCGTGCGGGAATCGTTTCCTGCGATTGTGCGAATCGGTCTGGTCGATCAGTCCCGAACAAAGCTCCCCGTTGCTTCGCTGGTCCATCAATTTCTGATGAAGCCGTTCACGCTGGACGAATTGTCGGTCGCCGTGGAGCGGTCGTGCCGGTTAAGGGATCTTCTGGATGGCGAGGCGATGTCCCGCACGGTCGGCGATTTGGGGGAGCTACCTTCCGCTCCGGTTGTTTATATGAAGCTGGTCGAAAGACTCGATGAACCCGACACATCGGTCGAGGAAATTGCCGAAATCGTCGAAAGGGATATCGCAATTTCAGCCAAGCTCCTGCGAGTGGTAAACTCCGCGCTGTTCCGGACGAGCCAGGAAATTGCCACGGTGAAAATGGCGGCCAGCTATCTCGGTCTGAACGTGATCAAAAATCTGGTACTTTCCACCGAGATCTCCAATCAATTTGACAAGATGGAAAAAATCTCCGGATTTTCGATCGAACAATTGCAAATTCATAGTCGTCTGACTGCTGAGATCGCGAAAAGCATGAATTTATCAAGGGAAGTGCGTGATGCGGCCATTGTCGCTTCCCTGCTTCACGATATTGGCAAGCTGGTGCTGGCTTCCAAGGTTCCCGTCAGGCTCTCGTGGCTGCTTTCAACGGCGGCCGAACAGGAACGCCCTCTGTATGAAATCGAAGAAGAACTGTGGGGAATCACACATGCCGAAATCGGAGCCTATTTGCTGAGCCTTTGGGGGCTTCCCACTTCCATCACGGAAGCAATCGCCTACCACCACACTCCGGACCGAGTGCCCCATTGTCATTTCGACGCACTCGCGGCGGTTTATACGGCGAATCTTCTCGCTCATGAACAGGACGGCACGAATGTAAAGACAAAGTCGGCGATCGACGATCGTTTCCTGCATAAGTTGGGCGTTTCCGAGGAACTCCCAAGATGGAAAGTATTGGCGGAGATGGAGGGACTCAGGCAGTCCGGCGCGCCATCCTCCTGGCGAAAATAATTTGGCTAATGCGGCAAAGGTGAGATCGAGGTTACCGAATGAGAGTCGTGGTAAATGCGGGCGAACAGCTCCTGCACAAAATGCTGGCGCGTTTCGGATTTGAGGTCTTGATTGCCTACGACGGCAATCAGGCGCTGGACTATTTCCTGATGGAGAATCCGCCCAAAATCGGGATTCTCAACTGGGAAATGGAAGGCATGGGCGCGTCCAAGTGTCTGCAAAATTCTAAGAAACGAACCCATCGAACACTACGTTTACATGATTCTACTAACCAGCGATTCGCAGAAAGATGAAGTGCTTGGTTCGTTCGAACACGGCGCCGACGATTACCTGGTCAAGCCTTTTGATGGTTTCGAATTGAGAGCGAAGCTTGCCGTGGCCAAACGCATCCTCGACTTGCAGGACCGGCTCATCGGCATGAGAGATGAGCTGCACGCCTTGGCGACTCGTGATTCGTTGACCGATCTGTGGAACCGCCGGGAAGCGCTGAACGCCTTGGCGCGCGAAGTCAACCGCGTGGACCGCGATCATAAGCCATGTGGATTGATCATGGCCGATGTGGACCACTTCAAGGAAGTAAACGACACCTATGGGCATTTAGTCGGTGACGAAGTTTTGAGAGAAGTCGCGAACCGGCTGAGGCGCGGAACCAGGCCCTATGACATTGTTGGCCGGTATGGCGGGGAGGAGTTTCTGATTGTTACCCCGGGATGCGATCTGGCAACCACCAAAAAACGAGCCGAAATGCTACAGACTGAAATCAGCGCCTCTCCCGTTCTTACTTCATGCGGTGAGATCGCGGTTACTTTGAGTCTTGGTGGGGTCGCGATTTCGCCCGGTTTGGAAAAAAACGCGCTCACTCTATTGAGATTGGCGGATGATGCTCTGTTTCGCGCAAAAAAAGGCGGACGCAACAGGGTTGAGATTGCCGATTCCATTCTCGTCTGAAACCGCGCCGCCTTCACGATTCGGCTCTCGTTATGCGCCAATGCCAGGCTTCCTTCAGGCCGGAGATCATGATTTTTTAATCGGCCATCCCCATGATGCATTTCGATCAGTGATCCGGATGTAGAGGGGACGGCGACACGGGACAGGCTCGATCGGGTTTTCGCTGGTAAATATCGTAATTGGCGAGGCTTCGTTCGGCTGTAAAATCGGCGCTCAACAAATTGAGCAGACGCGCCTTATCTTCCACAGGCTGGCCATCGAGTTGCAATCTCTTTTTGATCACCAGCCAGCAGATGTTTCGCTGTCGTGCGAGATCGACAATTTCCTCCGGGCTATACGGATTGACGGTGCGATCGAACATCAGCACGGGAAATCGCGGCCGCCTGCCCGTCGTGTAGTAGAACAAGTCCTCCCCCGGAATCATCAGCAATCCCTGATCGCGAGGGATTTCGCGGTCCGAGTAACGGACTAACTCCTCGAATTGCGGGAGCCACGGCCCGCGCATGGACAGGCCCGCCAGCGCGGGAAGGGTCGAACGATTTAGTTCACCGTTAGACACGTCCGCGTAATTCAGCCGCTCGTGGCTGGCAACGTAGAATCCGCTGCAAACAAGAATTGAAAGCGAGGCCACTCCAGAAAAGAAAGTGACCCCGCCGGGGCTTCCGTCTTTCAACCGCCGACTTAGAGCAACGATGATCCCAGCGAGCAGGAGAATCAGCAGCGGCCAGATGGCGTAAGTGGAACCCCAGAGCTGCTGCGAAAGAAACGCCCCTTGCACGGTTGCGATCAGGATGAAAGGGAGAACACGGGAAACGCAGGTGTTGCGCCCGGGATTCCATGCGGCGATTGCCAGGGAAACGATCATCAGGAAAGGCCACAGGGCCAGCAGAATTTCGGCTCGGTCCGATGGATCCGGGTCAATGAACAAATAAAAAAGAGGCCAGGCAAATGGAAGAGAGAGCAGCGAAATCGAGAGCGCGCGCAACGGCCATTTTCTTTTCCTTCGGGGTCCGCCCCAACAAAAATACACCCCCCGCGAACGAAACGATCCATATGGGCAGAAGAAAATTCCAGTATGGGGCAAACATAACGGAGAGCGAAGGGAGCCGCCGGGCGGCGGCAAATTGGACGGTCCATCGCTCGTAATTGTGCACGCCCACCGTGAAATGAACGGCGATGAATGCGGATAGAAGCCCCGCAGCGATTCCCGCAATCAGAAAAAGATAATTGGCCGAGGATTGTTTGCGCCATGCGCGCTGCACCGTTAAACACACGACGGCGAGTCCCGCGCTCGCCAGGAACGCGGCGCCGGTATTTTGCTTCACGAATAAAGGAACGACGAACAACATTCCCGTGCCGAAGGCGCGCACGGGAGAGAAATCCTTCCGCTCGATTTGCAGCAGCAGAAAAATGCACAAGAGAATGACGAAGGTACAATCCGGATCGTAAAACGCATGAGGGAACACGCCGTAGATTCCGACGACGGCGAGCGGCAGCGCCAGCAGGAATGCCACAAGGCGCGAGGATGAAACGGCCCCATGCAGCAGATGCGTTAAAATTCGCCACGTGAGAATTGTGCCCAGGCCGCCAAGAATTGCGCAGTACACAACATGGTGGAAGAAAACACGTCCGGTGAGCCGGATCAGCAGCGATTGCGTTAGAAACGTGAGTGGAGCGTACGGAAACGGAAAATCCCGGTAGGGAAAATCGCCCGCCGAAATGCGCCAGGAATTTTCCAGCACATAGCTGAGGTCCCAGAGAACCGCCAGCCGCGAATTCTGCCAGAAGACGACGCCCGCGGTCGCCCAGAAAAGGAAAAAGCCCGCAGCCCAATCCGAAAGTCTCCAGGTTTCATGATTCGCGGAATCGCGAGGCATCTCAGTCCAACGCATGCTTCGAGCTTCCCTCCGGGAAAAGATCATATCAACGAAATTCGCGCAGCGACTCGATTTGCCGAATTCTCCATCGCGGCGATCACGTGGTTTCGGTAGCGCCGGCGCCACGAAAGCTATTCGGTTCCGGCGTCCAGGCTTGACACGCGGATGCCGGTCACATATCGTTTGCTGAAAGATGGGTAAAGAATAATAAAAGTCCACACGAAGCTGCCTGCCGAAGGAGACGAATTATGAACAATGAAAAACGCGATCCCGAACAACCGGAGGATGGAGCGAACAGTGTATCGCGGCGTGATTTCGTTGCGCTTTCCGTGGCAGCGGGCATCGTAGCCGCCACAGGCTCGGCCATGGGCGCGGGAATGGAAGTTGTCGAAACCGATGTCACGATCAAAACGCCCGATGGAGTCTGTGACGCCGCATTCATTCACCCCGCGAACGGTTCGCATCCGGGCGTGCTGGTCTGGGCGGATGCGTTCGGGCTACGCCCGGTGATGCGCGATCTGGGCAAGCGGGTTGCCGCTCAAGGCTACTCCGTCCTCGTGCCGAATCCCTTCTATCGCGTTTCCAAGGCCCCGCAATTTAGTAATCCCGGCGCGTTTGATTTTAAGAATCCGGCCGATATGGCCAAGCTGTCGCCGATGATGGCGTCGATCAACGCCCCGGGCGCGGCGGAACGAGATGCCGTGGCCTTCATCGGGTTTTTGGACGCGCAACGCCAGGTGAACAAATCGAAGAAGATCGGAACGCAAGGCTATTGCATGGGGGGGCCGCTGGTGATGAAGACGGCCGCCGCAATGCCGGATCGTGTGGGCGCCGGAGGTTCATTCCACGGCGGAGGAGTTGTCACCGACAAGCCCGACAGCCCGCATCTGCTCGCGCCGAAGATCAAGGCGCGAATGTATTTCGGAATCGCCGCGAACGACAACGAACGGCAGCCGGATCAGAAAGACAAGTTGAAGGAAGCATTTGCCGAGGCGAATGTTCCTGCGGAAATAGAAGTTTATTCTTCCAAGCACGGATGGTGCATCTCGGACATGCCGTTTGACAGCGGCAAGCCGATCTACAACAAGGCGGACGCCGAGCGCGCGTGGGCCAAATTGGTCGCGCTCTACAAAACGGGTCTTGCATAGGCGCGGATCGAACGCAATCCAGCGCGCTGTAACGACGTTAAGCTTCGAGATTAATCCGGTAGATTTCCGCGACGTTTGACCGGGCCAGTTCGGACAGGATAAGACCACTCTCCGCCATCGCGGGGACGCGATTGGAAATCAGTCTCGCTCCCACGCCGCAACGTCCCTGGGAGATGGTCCGCGTCCGCACAACTTCCACGATGCAATTGCGCTGCACCGCGCCCGAATCGGCAAGATAGGGAAATCGCAGAAGCAGGCGCATTTTTTCGCGGACCGATTCGTCGAGGGCGACGAAGTAGATGCCATCGTGGGAAAAATCCTTGGTCACGCATAGGCGTTCGAAATCGCCAGGTCCCGCATCCGGCGCGCGGAAGCGAGCAAAACAGTGAAATGGGTTGCGTTGATGGGTCCGTCGCGGATCGGGATTCATCATGGTTTTCCTTTCGACAGAATCCATTTTGAGTCCGGGGCTGGACGGAAGCCATGAACCAGGAGTAACAAATTGGGGGCGTACAGGACTCCTAGCGCCAGTAGTACGAAAGTCCTATCGGCGTGGTGGAGGCGCCGGCCGGGATGAAATTCCCGCCGGCGTTGCGCGAATTCGGCAAAACTGCGAGATAAATTCACGTGATCATGGACGAACGAATACGCAATATTTTGGCCGCATTCGACCGCCGGGGCGCGCGCGAATTGCCGCTGTCGGAGTTGGGCGGACCTTCAGCCGCGGAAACTTTGGAGCAACTCGTCGAACGAGGATGGTTGCGCGCCGGGAAAACGCCGGGAGCCTATGTACGTGAGGAAGACGGCCGGCTGCAACTGGCGGGGCCGCTGGAGGTCACGATTTATTCCCGCCCCGGCTGTCATCTCTGCGAAGAAGCCAAGGCGCAGATTGCTCCACTGCTGAAAGAATTCGGCGCGCGCCTTACGGAAATCAATATCGATGAGGATCCAGCCATTCGCGCGGAGTACGACTACGACATCCCCGTTATTTTTCTGGGCGCGCGAAAGGCCGCAAAGCATCGCGTGGATCTCGCACAATTTCGCCGGCAACTTCACGATGTTTCTCGACCGGGCTTTTAGTGGCACAGGCTTCCCTGTGCCACTTCAACCAACCTTCATTGATTTGAATGATTTAAATACGGCAATCCGGATTGAAGAGAGATAAGAAACAAGAACTGCAAGGATGTTTAATGCCCAGAAACTGGTTTCACTCCGACTGTTTTGTCAGGCACATCGCCCTGGCGGCCTTTTACGCGATCGTAAACGGAAACCAGCGAAGTCGAGCCAAGTGCTTCGTTGTAGTAAGTGGGCACGCCGAGAGCGGTTCTCAACTCCTCATTGAAGCGGCGCATTTTGAGCAGCATGTCGGCCTGGGCGGGAAATTTTCGGCCATCGTCGGTAAGAAGGAATTTTTGATAGCCCGCGTCCCACAGGCGCGTGAACTGGCCGTTCATGAGAATTGTGGGAAGGATCGTCATCGTGTAGTGGTCGTCGGAAGTGCGGCGAAACTCCGCGCCAGACCCGTATTTTTCGACGCGCGTGACGCCGCCAGTACTGCTTACGATGAAGCCCGCAGCCGGCAGCGCTTCCATAAGCTTGGCCGGAAAACGATCGTTAACGTTCCACATAAGCTTCAAGGATACGGAGCGCATCTATTCGTGTAAAGCCCAAATGTGGTCCTTTGCCCCGAGAAGCAGGTGCTGGCCCCTTGCGAGCTTAGAAGGGTTTAGATTCCGCACAATTCAACTCTCAACAATTGCGGACGACGGACCGGGAAACTCGGTTCGGAAAACCCGCGCGCTTCTCAGGGTGGCCCGTCCGAGGACGACCTCGACCCGGTTGCTACGTTTCGGCACGGCTGAATTGCGCTAAGTTATGTTAAATTAGGCGAATACATCTGAGCCAGTCCGGCATCTATATCGGGTGCGGAATGGGTGCGCGCCGGATGGGTAGCTCGCCCCGAATTTAGATGTGGCTTGTGAACCACCGGGCAGCGGATCCCTCCAATTTGAGTGCGAGGGCCTTTTCAGAATATTTTCAGTAAAAAGGCAGAGAAAACCGCGACAGATGAATACGGCGAAAAAGTTACTCTGGAACGAATCGTCGGCTGGCACAGGAGCCCGTGGGCTGTCCGTGCTCGATTGCATCGGGAACACGCCGCTGCTTCGGCTGGAGCGCGTGGGGCCGAATTATCCGAACGTGGAATTTCTGGGCAAGGCGGAGTGGTTCAATCCGGGCGGCTCGGTGAAGGATCGCCCGGCGCTGGAGATGATTCAGGAGGCCGAGCGCTCGGGAAAGCTGAAGCCGGGACAGACGATTCTCGACGCCACCAGCGGAAATACCGGGATCGCCTATGCAATGATCGCTGCGGCGCTGGGTTATCGCGTGAAGCTGTGCTTGCCGTCGAGTGCGAGCGAGGAACGCAAGAAAATTCTGGCGGCGTTTGGCGCTGAACTGGTAATCACGCCGGGCGACGAAGGCTCCGACGGCGCAATTTTACGCGCGCGGGAAATTATCGCCGCCGAACCGGGAAAATATTTTTATCCCGATCAGTACGGCAATCCGGCGAACTGGCGCGCGCACTACAAGACGACCGCTCCTGAAATCTGGGAACAGACCGGCGGACGCATCACTCATTTTGTCGCCGGGCTTGGCACGAGCGGAACGTTTATGGGCACCACTCGCCGGCTCAAAGAATTGAATCCCGCGATCCGTTGCATCAGCCTGCAGCCGGATGCGGCATTTCACGGCCTCGAGGGATGGAAGCATATGCCGACGGCGATTGTTCCGGGCATTTACGACGCGACACTGGCCGACGCGAATCTGGCGGTCGATACGGAACAGGCTTACCGTTTAGTGAAGCGGGTCGCGCGGGAAGAAGGATTGCTGCTGAGTCCAAGCGCGGCGGCTGCGCTGGATGGATGCTTTCAAGTGGCGACGGCATTAAAACCGGATGAGCGCGCCGTGATCGTTACAATTTTTCCGGATTCCGGAACGAAATATTTGAGCGAGCGTTTTTGGAATGAGGTTTAGGATTTTTTTCGCAACAATTTAAGGTAATGGCGCCGTCACTCCGCTTACCGGGAACGTTCTCCGGGAATGGATTGAAGCTGTAAGAGCAGGTCGGCGAACCAGA
Source organism: Terriglobia bacterium (assembly GCA_963788335.1). Taxonomy (GTDB): domain Bacteria; phylum Acidobacteriota; class Terriglobia; order Acidiferrales; family UBA7541; genus Palsa-360. Next base: position 197,985 of record CAWBGM010000017.1, on the reverse strand, counting down.
ACAAAACTCTGCAAAGTGAGAACTGCCTGATGCTGCGGCTGCCGACACATCTCGAACGGGAAATTCGCGACCACGGAGCGAAAGACTATCCACACGAATGTTGCGGCGCGATGCTGGGAAGCGATGGCGAAACTGGAAGAGAAGTCCGCGCGCTGTTTCCGCTGATCAATCGACGCGACGATTCGCCGCGCAACCGGTTTTCGATCACGCCCGAAGATTTCCGCGCGGCCGAGCGCGCCGCAGCCGAGCGTGGACTCGATCTGCTGGGATGGTATCATTCACATCCGGATCATCCGGCGCGGCCGAGTGAATTTGACCGCGAACATGCTTGGCCGTGGTACAGCTACATAATCGTCAGCGTGGACGCCGGAGTTCCGAAAGTTTTGACTTCCTGGCTGCTCGAAGATGACCGTTCGAAATTTGAGCCGGAGGAAGTGGTTCCGCTAAAGAATGCAAGCACGGGAACGCAGGGCTGAGCTTCCAGCCTGAATCTTCAGCGGCAGATCGAGCATCCGATGAGGGGGAAATAGTGTATGGCTGTAAAAGTCATGATACCGACGCCGCTGCGGCAATTTACCGGCAAACAGGCGAGCATCGAATGCAGCGCCGCCACAGTGGGCGAAGCGCTCGGCAGCCTGACGACCAGTTTCGGCGAGCTGCGCAAGCATCTCTACACCGATGATGGAAGAATCCGCAGCTTCGTGAACGTGTATTTGAACGATGAGGACATTCGTTTTCTCGACAAGGAACATACGAAAACGAAGGATGGCGATACGATCAGTATCGTGCCGTCGATCGCGGGCGGCTCAGCCGCAACGCTCAAGGAAATCGAAAATCAACGGTAAACAAATCCGAGGAGAACGTCCGTGGCAATTGAGACTGACGCACTGAAGCAAGAGGACGTAAAACTTTCGAAGGAAGAAATTCAGCGCTATAGCCGCCACCTGATCATGCCTGAAGTGGGGCTCGAAGGGCAGCTCAAGCTCAAGCGCGCCCGCGTATTGTGCATTGGCACCGGAGGCCTGGGCGCGCCGCTGGGTCTATATCTGGCCGCGGCAGGGGTGGGTCATCTTGGGCTTGTCGATTTCGACGTTGTGGACTCCTCGAATTTGCAGCGCCAGGTGACATTTACCACCGAGGACGTGGGCAAGTCCAAATCCGAAGCGGCGCGGGCGCGCCTGAAGGCGCTCAACCCGACGATCGAAATCACGGCTTACGAAACGCGGCTGACCAGCGAGAACGCGCTCGAACTTTTCAAGGATTACGACATCGTCGTGGACGGCACCGACAATTTCCCGACGCGTTTTCTGGTCAACGATGCGTGCCTGCTGCTCGGCAAGCCGAATGTCTACGGTTCGATTTTCCGCTTCGAGGGGCAAGCGACGGTGTTCGGATATCCTGGCGGCCCGTGCTATCGCTGCTTGTATCCCGAGCCGCCCCCGCCGGGCCTTGTGCCGTCGTGCGCCGAAGGCGGCGTGCTGGGAGTGCTGCCGGGCATCATCGGCTCAATTCAGGCGATGGAGACAATCAAACTGATCCTGGGCACGGGTGAACCGCTGGTCGGACGTCTGCTGCTATTTGACGCGTTGGCGATGCGGTTTCGCGAATTAAAATTGAGAAGGAATCCGGAATGCCCGCTGTGCGGCGAACACCGGACGCTCGACAAACTGATCGATTATGAAGAATTTTGCGGCATTCGTGGCGAGGAGGCTCCGGCTATGACAGACGGGATCGTGGAGATTACACCGAAGGAATTGAAAGCGCGGCAGGATCGCGGCGATGACTTGTTTATCCTGGACGTGCGCGAGCCGCACGAATTTCAGATCTGCAATTTGAATGGGAAACTGATCCCGCTCGGCGAACTTCCCGGGCGTGTGAGCGAACTGGACAGTTCACGCGAGATGGTTGTGCATTGCCGGAGTGGAAAGCGTTCGGCTGATGCGATTCGGTTTCTGCAAACGGCCGGGTTCAAGAAACTTTTGAACTTGAAGGGCGGCGTATTGGCCTGGTCGGATCAGGTCGATCCTTCGATGCCGAAGTATTGAGGATGCCCCTTGAATCTAGTGGAACGGGCTTCAGCCTGTTCGGTTTTGATTTTCATCGCTCTCACAGAGATCAAAAGAGATCAGGGTGAAGCCTGTTCTACTTAAATGCGGAACGCCGCAAGAATGGACCACGAATGTCTTCAACGAAAATTACAGTTCGGAACGATGGGCCGTTGCGTGTCGAAGGGGAATTCGAACTCGTCGATATGGAAGGGAAGCCTTACGGTCTAGGAGGACGAACCGCGGTCGGGCTGTGCCGCTGCGGGCACTCGGCGAGCAAGCCGTTTTGCGACGGTTCGCACAAGGCTGCCGGATTTCAAGATAAATCGCAGGCACGCGAACTTCCGCCGCCGAAAGTTTAGCGATCCATTTCAATAGTAGAAAAATATTCATAGAACTGAGTTGAACCTTTCTTCTTTTTGACCCTGGCTGGCGGCTCAAAATTCAAAACCGGCGCGCTGACACTTTTCCTGTGCGACATGGCGCCATTTTCAGTCATTTAAGGCTTCTTTAGTGTCAAACTTGCAACTAGGGTGTGCCGGATTGGGAAGTACTAGTACCCTTCTGTTACATTTTTACCCATTTACCCTGGATAACTTGCCCACCCATCTTTCCTCCCACCCCTGCAAAAAATCGTAAGTCGTTTAAAATCTGAGCTGTGCAATTATAACCGAATGTTTTATGAAAAGGCTCTGCACTTGCATCTCTGTAGGTCGCTGGATGAATCGGGGCCAATGGAACGGATCAACTGGGGGATCGGTGCGTGTGGTGAACCAAATTCGAGTGTGGTGCTGGCACCTCCGATGGGTCCTCGGAATCGCCGGCGCGGCCTCATTTGTAGTCAGCGCCTCCCTGTTGCGCCAGATTCCGTTTTCCTCTGAGCCGATTCTTTATTCTTACCTGCAGATCGTTGGCAGCCTGCTGTGTTTCACGTACGCGGCAAATGCGCTGGTGCGATTCCGCGGCACACACGACCGGCTCACGCTGATTCTTGCATTTGGATTTGTCCTCTCGGGCGTCATTGAAACCGTCGCGACGTTTAATTTCTACGACATTCTGGCAGGCGATGCTTTGGCGCAGGTACGCGTCCCAATGGCCTGGATGGTTAGCCGGACGCTGCTGGCTCTGGTGCTGATTGCCGCGCTCGCCGTGGAGCGACGCGTGCCGAATTCTCGAGAGCCTGGGCGCGAGATTGCGATTGCGCTTCTCGTTGTTGTTGCCGTGGCTTATCTGACCAGCGCGGCCTATCTCGGCTCCCCCCTCGAACCCAGTATGCATCCGGGAGCGGCGTTTTCCCGGGTCGGGGACCTTCTGCCTGCCGCTCTATTCGCAATAGCGGCCTTAGGATTTGGACGCCGGATGCGCCGAGGAGCTTCATCGGTTGACTGGACCTTCTGCACGGCGCTGTGGATGAACGTGGCCTGCCACCTGGTGGCGACGCAATCCGAGCGGCTGCTGGACGCGCCGTTTACTTTGGCGCAGTTCTTGAAAGTTGCCAGCTATGCGGTGGTGCTTGGCGGGGCACTGCTGGACAACGCGCGCTTGTTCGATCAGGTGCGCCAGCTCGCTGTCACCGATCCTCTGACGGGTCTTTCGAATTATAGAACTCTAATCAACGCGATGGAAACCGAGCTGCAACGTTCACGGCGGACGGGGCGTTCGTTCGCCATTCTGCTGCTGGATCTTGACGGGTTGAAGAAGATTAACGACGAGCACGGGCATCTGGTGGGGAGTCGCGCGATTTGCCGGCTCGCCAACGTATTGCGCTTGCACTCCCGCGCGATGGATACCACGGCACGCTACGGGGGCGATGAATTTGCCGTAATTCTGCCGGAAGCCGGCGAAGAGGCTGCGACTTCGGTGAGCCGGCGCATCTGTGAACGCCTGGCTGGAGACAAGGAATTTCCGAATGTCACCGTAAGCGTGGGTGCAGCCGTATTTCCGCGCGACGGGGAAACAATCGACTCGCTATTCAATGCAGCGGACCGGGCGCTATATCGCATGAAGGGGCGCTCCGACGGCATTCATACGTTGGCGCGGATTGCCGCGTGTCTCTAATCGAATTTTTAAGGAAAACGATGCCGGAATCGTTCGATGTCGAGCGCCTGGAGAAACGAATCCCGATGACGGTGGCCGTGCATCTTTCCTGGCCGGGTCGTCCCACTGGCGTGGAAACCGCGTTCACGGAAAATGTAAGTTCGCGAGGCGCGCGCGTGGCCAGCCACCGCCGCTGGCATCCGAATGAAAAGATTGAAATTGAATCGTTGCCCGGAGATTTTCGCGCCCTGGCGCGCGTGGCGTATTGCCGCCCGCAGGCCGAGGGATACGCGATCGGGCTTGAGTTCCTAGAACCCACCGGCAGGTGGGTAGTGAACACCCCAGTTGGTTCAGGGAAACCGCTGCAAGGATAGGAGGAACACGCGAACGTAAAAACAGAAACTGGCGAAATACATCTTTACCCATAAGCGCTTGGCATTCCGCGGGAACGGGATGTCCGGCGCTTTTGGCGTTTCGCTGGACAAGTTCCAGCGTGTTTTATGTCGAATTTTGCGGAGTTGCCCGGGCTCATTTAAAATCAGTTCACCTTCCCGCCACTGTGTACGCCCTTCCGGGACATGTAGAAATTCAAGAGTTGTGAGGCTGGGGCGTGTGCAACGGAAGCCCCGTATAAAGGTGAAGCGTCGCATTCACCATTTTCTCCGCTGAAAAATGGGCTGCCACAGTTTCACGGGCGGTTGCTCCGAACCGGCATGCTTCCGCGGGATTTGCCAGCAGGCGTGCATGCGCGGCCGCGAAGGCATCCGGATCGAGAGAGTCGACGAGAAGGCCATTTTTTTCGCTTTCGACGGCTTCGGGAATCCCTCCACGTGCAATCGCCACGACGGGTAAGCAATTCGCCATCGCCGCCAGCAGCGCGCTCCCCAGCGGCTCTTCATGCGACGGGAATGCGAAGATATCCGTCGCGGCGAGGACCTCGCCGATATCCGATGCGGGGCCGAGGAATTTTATTGTGTCGGAGATTTGAAGATCTTGAGCGAGCTTTTGCAAGTGTTCCCGTTCGGGGCCTTCTCCACGGAGAAGCAAGACGCATTCCGGAAAACGAGTACGCAATTTCGCGAATGCGCGAAATAGAAGAGCATGACCCTTTTCCGGAACAAACGCGGCGACATTTCCAATGCAAGTCGTATTCGGGGAGATGGAAAATGCCGCGCGGGCGCTTGCGCGTTGCGATGCTGAAATTTCCCCTGGAATTTCCACGCCGTCGTAAATCACGGCGATTTGCTCCCGGGGAAATCCGCTCCGGAACACAGATTGTTCGACGAATCGCGAAACGGCGACGATTCGCGACGCGGCTCGATAGCGCGCGCGGGAAAAACTGCTCGAAGAGAGCGGCAGTGCGATTCTTCGCGATACAACGACGGGAACGGAGCGATGAGCCCGCGCGAGCCATGCGGCCGTGAGCGCGTGAGGCTCATTCGCATGAACAAGATCGGCGCGGCCGGACGAGACGGCTCGACGAATTTCAAACGCGGCGCCGATCCGGCGGTTTCCCGGGGCAATGCCATAAACGGGAACGCCGGCATCCTTCGCTCGGCGTGATAGCAGGGAATCGCAGAGGGTAATCAGTTCCGGAGCGTGGCCGCGCGCCCGCAGTCCTTGCAGGAGCAGCAGCGCCTGATGCTGCCCTCCGCGGTAGTCGCGGCCCAGGTCGACGATCAGGGGTCGCACGCTCACGCTTCGCCGGGGTTGGGCCAGGAGCGGCGCGTCAATTTTTCTCCCGCCAGCAGGCGGCCCAGCTTTCGGAATTTCAAATAAATATAACTTCCGGAGAGCCATGCGATCATCCAGCCGCGCCGCCCGTCGAGCACTCCCAGTTGGAACACGAGGCGTTGCACGAATGTCCAGGGAGGGGCGACGATCATCGCGGCGCGCCAGCGTTTCCTGCCGTGCGCAAACATATCCTCGGCCGCCATGGTGGAAAGCACATCCAGTTTTGCGCGGTGCTCGGCGAGTGATCGGACCGTGTAATGAAGCAGGTGACCCTTCAAGCGGCCTGCGGGGCCTTCGATTTGTACGCTTTCGTGCAGTACGCTCACAAATTTTCCTCGGTCGCGCCGGTAGAGGCGCAGCTTATGATCGGGATACCAGCCGGAATGCCTGATCCAACCGCCGAGATAATTGGTCATCAGGGGAAAATCGTAACCGTTCCTGTCGGGAGTTTGTTGCTTCCACTCCAGAATCGACGAGCGCAGCTCGGGACTCAATTCCTCGTCGCAATCGATGGAAAGTAGCCAGTCATTGGAGGAAAAAGACGCGGCGTGATTTTTTTGTTCGGCCAGGCCATTCAGGGGATGAGAATAAACGCGGGCGCCGGATTCGCGGGCAATTTCGCACGTGCGGTCGGTGGACCCGGAATCCACGAGGATAATCTCATCGGCCACGCCGGCGAGTGAAGCGAGGGCGCGCGGCAGGTCCAGTTCTTCGTTGTACGAAATCAGAATCGCAGTCAGCAGGGGCATCAGGAATCCAAAGAGGTACGGTAGCACGAAATCCGGGCGAGGTCTCAATCGCAGTGACTCAATCGGAGAGTTGACGCGAAACGAAAGACGCAGTCGCCGAAGGGCACCCGAATCACTGGCCAGCGCATCAGACTCGTTTTGGCAAGAAAGAGTCAGGGAGGTCCGAAATGAAAGTATGTGGACTGATTGTCGCCCTCTGTTTTGTGTTTTTCACCGTCGCAACGGGTTCCGCACAAGCGTCACCCGCGGATTTGGAGCTGACCTCGAATCCCGTTTTCAGGAAAAATTGCGCGAAGTGCCATGGAAAAAGAGCCGAGGGTCGTCATTTCGCAGGGCCATCGCTCAAGTCGGACACCGTCGCCAGTGCTTCCACGAGCGAACTGAATACGATCATCACGAACGGGAAAGGCCGCATGCCGAAGTTTACCGGAAAACTAACGCCTGAAGAAATTGTCACGCTCGTCGAGCAGGTCAATTCCTTAAACGGTAAGTAAATAACAGATAGCGCACCTCCTGCCGCCTCGGGCAAGGAAGAACAGGACAAATCTGGTATGCTGCGCTTCAGTGTCGGCATTTTTATTTGCGGCTGAACGGCACCGCAAGCCATTCCGCGTCGTCTTCCGCCGCAGGATCGATCCCTCAGGCTTTCTTGTGAGCAGGCTCCGGTTTCCGGTTCAGGTGAGATCGTCAAAATGAAAAAAGCCATTGCCGATCGCCGCATCTCGTCGCGAATCAATCAAACACAAACCATCCGTATTCGCACGGCTGGATTGAAATCTCCTGAAGAGATTCGCCCCACGTTGAATGTGTCCTGGGACGGGCTGTATTTTGCGACTTCGCTGGGACACTACTGCGTGGACACGATTGTTTTTATCATTCGCGATTTTCGGGTAAACAAACCGGCAAACCGGGAAGAAAAGGGAACGGTGGTGCGGGTCGATAAATTGAAAGAAGGCAGATGGGGTGTCGCGGTCCGTTTGGACATGCCCTCCATGAAATGACGCGTTCGGACAGGAGAATTTGCGAATTTAGAGCGGACACCTCCGCCAAATCATCTCCACAGCCACGGAATTGTCTGGAGAGCCATCTAGTGGTAGACTCCGCCCATGGCGAAGAAAAAGCCCGCTCCCAAGGGCAAAAAAGCGATTAAGAAAAAGACGGTGCTGACCCGCAAAGCCGCACCCGTCAAGAGCAGGAAAAAGGCCTCGAAGAAAAAACCGGTGCGCGCCAAGAAGGCGGCGGAACGCGTGGCGGTGGTGGAAATGTTCGAGGTCGATCTGGTCGGCGAAGTCGAAAGTCCCCTGGAGGGCGAAAGCCGGCGTCACGACGGGGACGACGATCACTTCCCTCCGGAATACGGCGGAAGTGAATAGCTGAATCGACCGTTCGGAACGAACCCCCCGGACGATCTCCTGGTTTTGTGCCTATTCGAGGAATGAACCTCGAGAAATTCCGCGAAATTGCCCGCCCCTTTGGGCCCTCGAAGTCGTTAGGAATTGGATAGCCACTATCCGCCGCCCGCAGCGCGAATACGGCTGCTTTTCGATCCGTTCAGGCGCTGGCCAGGTGATTCGTGAAAGAGGAAGATTCCCCGCCGAAGTTGAGCCCGAATTACAGCGAAGGAGGCTCGTCCAGCAAGGCCGCGGCTTTCGTGACATTATCCACGCCGAAGACGACCAGCGCGGAAGTTAATCCGGGCTCCAGTCCGCAGTAGGAATAGTCGATATTGACGTCATGTTCGCCCAACTTCATGCACGCACGTCCCAGCTCACCCGGACGGTGCGACAGCCTGCCGACGGCGACATCGGTTTCCTCAAAGATCATTCGCTGGCTTCCCAGCACGGACTTGACAGTGACCGGATCGTCGGCTACGAAGCGAGTCAGGCTTTCTCGCTCCTCGACATAGGATTGGAATGCAAGAATATTCACGCCGCGTTCCGCGAGGGCCAGGAAACATTTGCCGAGCGCGCCGGGTTTGTCTTCGATCGTGACTGTAAACTCTTTCGCCTTCGCCATGCGATCCGACTCCATTTCTTTTCAGGACAGCGCCAGACGGCGCCGCAGTCTCGAAATCATTTCAGGAGCATGGACGGTAATTCTTCCCGAACAAAGAGTACAGGCCATCTCACGCTGCAATATATGTAAGGGCATTCGCCCTCCGACGCAAGTTAAGAGTAAGGGGAAGTGGGCGGCGAGTCCAATCGAAAGGGATAATCTCAGGTAGAGGAATTTAATTTGGATTTTCGGCGCTCGAAATCACGTGGCTGGGCGGCGGTCGCTGTTTTCAGGCCGGGCGGATTCAATCGTGACATTTTTGAGGGCGTGCGCCACCGCATCCTTGGCGACGACCTCATTGCGGCTGTGGTCCGTAATCGAGTCGTAGAGCAGTTGCGCCGGTTCCGGATTTAATTCCTTTTCGTAGGTTGCCGTGATCTCGTGGGCCATTTGTTCCAGGGCCTTATTCGACTCGGCATTCAGATCGTCGCCGGTGATTTCAACTTGTCTGTCCAGGAAGCCTGCGGCGATTCGTTCTGCCACTTTGTTGGCCGTCCGATAGTAGGCTTCCGAAATCTGGCGATGGCCTTCCTCGTGTTCGCCAACGTGAGGAGTGACGCCGGTCGGCAACCAGATCGTGATGTTGAGTTGCAGCGTCATCCGAACCTTCGTGATGGTGAGGGTGGCATGAGTGGCATCGGTTGGCTGAGTCTGCCCCGCGACGCTGGCGTTGGACTCGAAGTCTGAATCGCACTCCGCATTTTCTCCGGGTGTCATCGCCGGCAAATCGGAAGGCGGGTTGGACGGATCGAACGTGCGGGCTGTGAAATTCACCGGCTGTTTTGTAATCGCGGCGGAAGGAGATTCGGCCGGATGGCGCAGCGAGGAATATTTTCTCCACCCGAACCAGCCGAGGGCCAAAACTCCCAATAAAACGCAAAGCAGGACGATGCGGGTCGAAGGCAACGTTGTCTCCATCTCCCATTTTCCGAAGAACGCAACGAAGGGGCCACGTGTTTGTGATGGGGCACATCGCGGAAGGTACTCTCGGTCTGCCGCGAGATAAGCCTGGCGAGGGATCTCGGGTGTTGTTTCCGGGCCACGAAAAAGTGTAGGATGCCTGAATCCAATTTCAATTTACGATTGAAAATTGCCGGTTCGATTTCAAATGTCCGCGACGCCAGGAGAGATCAACAGATGAGCGAAAGCAAAATTGGGCGGAGAAGGTTTATTCAGGGCGCGGGGCTTGCCGCGATGGGGGCGGCCGGAGTGCTTCCCGTCCTCGGGCAAATGGCAGGGGCAGTGCCAAATTCCGGCGGCACGGAAGCTCCGACGGTGAAGGCGCCTCCTTTCTCCTGCGATTGCCACCAGCACATTTACGATGCGCGATTTACGCCCGGTTCGGGCGGGGTCGTCCCCAACGCAACCGTGGCGGATTACCGCATGCTGCAGAAGCGGCTCGGGCTGATGCGAAACATTGTTTGTACGCCAGGGCCATACTTGTTTGACAACAGCATCACGCTCGATGCGATCTCCCAGTTTGGCGAAAACGCCCGGGGAGTCGCCGTGGTGAACGATAAGGTTACGAACGATGAATTAAAGAAACTCAACGCCGGAGGCGTTCGCGGCATCCGGTTCGTCAATCCCGGTCCCAAGTCCTCGACGACCGTCGAAATGATTGAGCCGTTGTCCAAACGCGTGCATGAATTCGGGTGGCACATCGATATCAGCATGAGCGCTGAAGAAATTGTGGCGCGCCAGGATATGTTGAATCGCCTTCCGACCCCCATTATCTTCGATCACTTCGCGCATATTCCCCAGCCGGCGGGGCCGAGCGATCCTTCCTTTGACGTTCTGCGCAGAATGCTCGATAAGGGCAAAACCTATGTGAAGCTTTCGGTGACGTCAGATACCTCGGGCAAGGACGCTATCCAAAACTCTCTGGATGTATTGACTCCCACCGCCCAGGCTTATTTGAAAGCCGCTCCGGAGCGCATGGTGTGGGGGAGCAACTGGCCGCATCCGGGCGTGAAAGAAAAGCCCGACGACGCCGTGCTGTTCGATCTGGTCGGGAAGTGGGCGCCGAATCCTTCGGTTCGCCATCGGCTGCTTGTGGACAATGCTGCCGTTCTTTACGGTTTTCCAAAAAAGGCCTGAGTCTTCCGTCCTGACAAAAGTGTTCCCGTCGACCGCTATCTGGGGGGAAGGCTTCGTGTATTTGTAGCCCATTCATACGCGCCCGCATCGAAAACCGTGTGCCTCCAAATTTCACGGGAATCTGGACATTGATTCCAAGCGAGAGCGACTTCGGATTTCTCCCACCGCCAAGTTTGCGCGTGGATACGATCTCGCATGATGAGCCGCAACTTCAGATTCGCACGCGCCAGAAGGACGTCAACGGCGATATCACACTCGACCGCAACGTCGTCATTGGCGGCGATCCTGCGACGGTTCTGATCCGGGGCCGAGCGCGCCAGATTCGAGTGTTCTGGCAGGAAAGCGCGCTCGTCGTGGAAACAAAATCGGAAGTGGGCGGAAACGCGCGGCGCATTGAAGATCGCTGGACGATTGACGTTGAGACCGAGTCGCTGACAATTGAGCGCCGGTTCGAGCAATCCGGCGGAGCAGTGCACCAGCGTTTGCGCCTGCGGCGTAGCTAGGATTCGAAATTCTACTTTCATCGGCAGCGGCGATCGTCTGCCGGCGCAATCCGCTGCGGAGGCTGTCCGCATAAGCCCAGGAAGATAGATGGGCATTCAGCGGAAATCGAAACGAATCTCACGAAAAAAGTTTGACTGAAGGATTAAAATAGGCCGCGATCTTTTCATGTCGCGACATTTCTCTCGTTTGAATGCCAAGCAACGGCCCGGCCCCAGAGTTGGCCCAGGCAAGTCTTTGCACTGGGCCAATATGGTACAGCCATAACCAAAACCGAGCTTTCTCAAGGAATTCTAATTAAATTCACGCCATTTCATACCCCAGCGCGAGGGAAGAAGCCACTTTCCTGGCCCTTGGATTGCACTTGCTCACTCAGGTGGAAGTGTGTTCCGTCTTGCAAGTGCACTTTCCCACGATTGAATTGCGGTGATGTCCAGAATCAAGTTGCAATTACCCTGCTCGGAGAAGCGGGGTGACTTAAAGCTGCCAAGGGGAAATATGAAGTCCTCGATTTTTGATCCCGTCGCGGCGGCCTTTTCCAGGGACATACTTGATCCGAAATCGCGGCAAGCACAGGCGAGGGTATGAAAGAAACCGGTGACCGGGATTCGATGGGCGAGAGCAGCCAGGCGAATTCAAACGTCGTCAGGGATAAGCCATGCCAGGTTGCGCGGGTCTATGCGCAAATCCCTTTGCTAATCTGTGCGACACAGGAAGGTGGTAGTCGGCGATTCTATGCAGAATGCCGGACGATTCACGTTTGTCCCGAGGGCGGACTTCTCACTCTGGAGCGCAAACTTGTTTCCGGTCAATCGTTGCTGCTGATCAACCCGAGGTCCGAGAAACAGATCGTGTGCCAGATCATCGCCGCGAATCCGAATGAGAATGGACTGAATGAAATCGAATTCAAGTTCTCAGAGAAATCCGTCGGGTTCTGGGATGTGGACTTCGCGGCTAAGGAAGAAAAATCAGGGATCGGCGACCGTTTCGATGCGCCTACGACTCCTGACGATGACCAGTCTATCGCCAACGTTGGGGGGTGCGGACCGACGGAGCATGGAGGGGCCTCCTGTGTGGTTGCTGAGATTCCCCAAACGCCCCCCATCGTCGACGCAAAATCCGCGACCGAAACTGAACCGCAAATGCCTCCGCCCCAAAGAAACCAGGCCGCTCTGCAAGCCTCGAATTCGGCTCCGGGGCAAGATCGAGTTCTGAGGCGGGCACGACGAGGTCCGCGAATCCCCCATAATACTCGCGTTCTAGTTTCATTCCCAGGCGAGGCGAGCTACGAAGAGTGCATGACCATACAGGTCGGCGAACGTGGAGCCCTGCTTTCCATCCAGCGAAAAGTCTCGCTTGGCCAATCGGTACTTCTCACGAATCCCGTCTCTTTGCAACAGATTGCAGCCACCGTTCGATACCGGAAAGAAGTGAATCAGGCGAACAGCCATATCGGCGTGGAATTTGAATCCGCTTCCAGTGAGTTTTGGGGAATACCCATCCCTTCCGGTGATGCGGATGCCTCTGTGGCCGAACGCGAGCAGAAGGAGGCCCGGCCCGAAAATCGTTTTCGACCCGACGCCGGAAGGGAATTGGTGGAAACTGCGGCACTCGGATCTCGAAGGTCTGCGCAAGGCGCCAATTTACCCGTTGCGCCAGGCTGGGAGGAGCCGGAATCGGCGCTAAAGGAATTTGTCAAACGAAGGGGCGTCTTTGTATGGCCGGCGCTCGCGTTGACCCTCGTGTTCGCTCTGATTTTTCTATCGAAGCTGCAACATCGCAAGCACGCGTTGGCCGCTCCGGACTCCGCCGCAAACTCTCTGCTTCAGGAAATTACGCCCGATCAGGCCCGCCTGATTCCCGAGACGGAAGATTACCGGTTAGCCCGGACAGAGGATTTTAATCCCGGGGCGGTTTCCTGGCTGGCGAGTGCCGGACAGCATGTCAGCGGAAAAATCGACGGAGTATTTTCCGCTTTCGGCGTGTCCAGCGCGTATGTTCTGATTGGAAAAAATAAATTGCGGCGCGTTGTGATTCTGGCAAATGGAGAACTGCGTTGCGATGTTAAATACCGAACGATCGCCATTGTCGCGCGCGTTCCCAGGGAATTGATTGGCGGGATCGTGTGGGACAGCCCTCCGCCGGCCGATGCCGAAGGCGATGGTCTCCTCGTCGTGCGATCGGCGAACGATCCTGGTTCCGGCGACATTTTGTTTCTGCGCGGGAATGCAGTTGTCTCGGGAACGCCCGCGAATTACCAGCAGGTTGCGCTGATCCCGTTGCATTAAAACGATCTCAGCCTCGGGTTACTTAAAACCTGCGACGGGATGAGGGAGATAGGGCTGCTCGAGAGAGGAAATTTCGTCCGGCGTTAGTTTCAGCGAGAGTGCCGCGGCGGCATCGGCAAGGTGATTGGGTTTAGTGGCTCCGACGATGGTCGAAGTGATCCCATGTCTGCCGAGCAACCAGGCCAGTGCGACTTGCGCGCGAGGAACGCTGCGTTTTTCGGAAATTTCTCCCACGCAGTCAACCACTCGCCGATCGAATTCTTCCGTGTGCGAATACAGGACTTTACTGTACCGGTCGGTTTCAAAGCGTTTTGTCTTTTCCTGCTGCCACGGCCGCGCCAGCACGCCGCGCGCCAGCGGACTCCACGGCGTGACGGCGATGCCTTCCGACTGGCACAATGGAATCATCTCCCGCTCCTCTTCGCGATAGAGCAGGTTGTAGTGATTCTGCATCGAGACAAAACGCGCCCAGCCGTTCATTCGCGAGAGATAGAGGGCTTTGGTGAATTGCCACGCGTGCATGGAGGAGGCTCCGATGTAGCGCACCTTGCCCGACTTCACCACGTCGTGAAGCGCTTCAAGAGTTTCCTCGATTGGGGTTTCGTAATCCCAGCGGTGAATGATGTAGAGGTCCACATAATCGGTTCGCAGGCGGCGAAGGCTTTCGTCGAGTTCGAAAAAAATAGCTTTTCGGGAGAGGCCCGAGCCGTTGGGTTCATCGCGCATTGCGGAGTGAACCTTCGTGGCAATGACGACAGCTTCGCGGCGCGCATTTGCTTTCAGGTATCGCCCCAGAATGCTTTCGCTTTCGCCGCGTGAATACACATTCGCTGTGTCAAAGAAATTGATTCCCAGGTCGAGGGCCTGGCGCAGGAATGGCTGTGTTTCTTCCTCATTCAGAGTCCAGTTGTGACTGCCGGGCGGAGGCGTGCCCGCGACGGGCGCTCCGTAGCTCATGCAGCCAAGACAGATGCGGGAAACTTTAAGGCCAGTTGTTCCCAAATTGATGTAATCCATGGTTTTTCCCCGCCGAAAACCAAATTGTGCCTGAAGAGCACGCCGATTCACAGTAAAGAAAAAGCGTCCGCCGGGATCGCGTTCGCTTGCAGGTCGGTGGCAACGAACGGAAGGGGTTGGGACGCCGCTACTTCCAGTCCGGGATCAATTATTGGACAAGTAGCGATCGAAGAAAGTGAGGAACACTTTGATGCAGGCGAGCCACAAAATTCCAGTAACAACGAGCGCCACGGAAGCGACTGTCGCGAATCCGGCCGCCAACCGTCCGGTCAGGAATCTCATTTGGGGGGATCCGAGAATTCCAAGGACGATCAGAATCAAACCGAAAAACCACGTTACCTTGAGCACGAGATGGAAGACGATCCGTGATGGTTTCTCCGTGGAATGTATTCGCGCCCACATTGTATTTGACTCATTGTTACCCCTATTCTGAATCGTGTGCTGTGATTGAAATCACATCGCCATGTGTGGAGCGTCACGCCCCGGGTACCCTCACGCCCGCCAAAAGATTTGGTTCACAAGCGATTGCCTCGGATGTATAAATATGAATACCCGGGCTCAACTGCTGGAAATTTGGATGGATTGATTGCTGCTCGATGAATCGGGACTCTTCCTCACCCGGGAACTGGCTTTCATTGTGCGCCGCCACTTGTAGGGCGGATGAGCGCTGCCTGAAGTCGAGCATTTTCGAAAGGAAAATCGCAATGCGAATCAATTGGATGAAACGATTTATTGGATTTAGCCTGTTTCTGATGGGCCTGACGATGGCCCTGGCAATTGCCCGAACCGAAGCGAAACCGAAGAGCAATGCGGCTGTCGCTCAGGCGGATGTTGTGTCCGTGGACTCCGACGACATCGGCGGGCTCGTCACGAGCGCCAACGGCCCGGAAGCCGGGGTATGGGTGATCGCGGAAACCACGTTCGGTACGAAGTTCCGCAAGATCGTGGTTACCAACGAGAAAGGCCAGTATCTTCTGCCCCAACTCCCCAATGGAAATTACAAGGTATGGGTGCGCGGCTATGGACTGGTGGACTCAGCTCCCGTGGATGCGACGCCGGGAAAGAATTTGAACCTGACCGCCGTCGTTGCTCCCGACGCGCACGCCGCTGCTCAGTATTATCCGGCGAATTACTGGATTTCGCTGCTGACGATCCCGCCCAAGAGCGCGTTTCCGTTGACCATTCCCGTGCCGCCCCCGATGACTGCGGATCCCTCTGAAAAAGGTCCGAAGAAATTGACGCACGGCTACGCGCCGGTACCGATGCCGACAACTCCGACGGTGATCAAGACACAAGCCGATTGGCTTTTTCAGTTTAAGGGCTGCTGGACATGTCACCAGGTGGGTATCAAGTCCACGCGCGAAATCCCCGCGAGCCTCGGCACGTTTAGAAACAGCGACGAAGCCTGGACCCGGTTTCTTTCTTCCAGCCAGGTCGGCCGCGGAATGGTCCAGCAGGTCTATCGCCTGGGCACTTTGCACACTTACGCCGACTGGGGCGACCGAATCAAGAATGGCGAACTGCCCCCGGTTCCTCCGCGCCCAGAGGGCATCGAACGCAACATTGTGCTCACCTCGTGGGATTGGTCGGTGAGAGCGTCATTCCTGCATGCGATGGTCAGCACAGACAAGAGGAATCCAACCGTAAACCCCAACGGTCCTGTATATGGCGCGGAGTGGTCGGGCGGAGGCCTGGCGGTGGTGGATCCTGTCGAAAATACGAAGACGTTGATTCCCATCCCTCTGCCGAATGAGGCGGACCGATCGAAACTTCTGCTGTTCTCGCCGCAGACGCAGCTTGCTCCGTCCATGTATTTCGGCGACGAACTCGTCTGGCAGGATCCGATCAACCCCGGCCCGATCACGATGGATGAAAAGAGCCGTGTATGGTTTAACGTCGAGAATCGAATCGGTAACGCCGAGTATTGCAAGAAGGGATCGAAGAATCCTTTCGCGATCAATTCGCCTCGCGAGGATTTCGGCAAAGGTGTGGACGTGTACGATCCCAAAACGGGGAAATTCGGTTTTGTCGAGCTTTGCTTCAAGTCCACGCGCATTGCGTTTTCCGACGACAAAGACAACACGCTGTACTTCACAGTTCAAGTGGACGGCGGAATCGGATGGCTCAATACCAAGCTTTGGGATCGCACGCACGATGCCGAGAAATCCCAGGGCTGGTGCCCGGCCGTCATTGACTACAACGGTGACGGCAAAATCGGCAAGTTTACGCACGCCGATGAGCCGGCCGATCCGAAACTGGATCGCGAGATTCCCAAGCCCGGCGCGTATGGCATCGCCTATAACCCGGTCGACGGAAGCGTCTGGTATTCCGATTTAATGATGACGCCCGGAAGACTGGTCCGCATGACGAAGGGGAATAATCCTCCTTCCTCGTGCACGACGGAAGTTTACGAGGCTCCCTACGATCCGAAAGGGAATGGCATCGGCGGCTCGCACACCCGGGGAATTGACATCGATACCAATGGCGTCGTTTGGACGCCGTTGACCGGCGAGGGAAATCTCGCCAGCTTTGACCGTCGCAAATGCAAGACACCGCCGGCGGGCGACACAGCCGTCAGCGGCAAGCAGTGCTACGAAGGCTGGACGCTGTATCCGGTGCCGGGTCCGGCGTTCAAGTCGGATCCCACGGTGAAATCCGATTACAATTATTATATGTTTATCGATAAGTATAATGCGCTCGGCCTCGGCGCGAATGCGGTAATTGTGGACGGAGCCAACTCCGACTCCCTCATCGTCTTTCATCAGGATACCAAGACGTGGACCAGGATGACCGTCCCGTATCCGATGGGCTTCTTCTCGCGATTCCTCGATGCACGCATCGACGATCCCAAAGGTGGGTGGAAGGGGCGCGGCGCCTATGGAGCGGACGAGATGAGAGGCTCTCAACTGACGGAGGGCGGGGCCACGCAGTCGAGCTATCTCGTGCACTTCCAGATTCGGCCCGATCCTCTGGCCAAGTAGACTCGTTTTCGCTTGCTACATAAAAATTGAACCGGACGCGGATAATTTTGCCAAGGCAAATGCTGAAGTGAATGCCCGCGTTTCCGTTTGCGCCCCAGGGGGCTTGCGATGGGAAATCGTATTGTGGGTTTCATTCTTGCTGTTTTCGTGACGCTTATTTTTACTCCACGATGCAACGCCCAGGCCGGGACCGCCGCGAAATCCGGAACGCCCGCGGAACAGACGCTCAACCCGCGCGATCTGAGCGGGAATTGGGCCGGCGACAACAGGGACGCCAGCGATCAGAAAATACCGGAGCCGCCTTTGACCGAATGGGCGAAGCAGCATTTACTTTACAAATCGATTTCGCATGACGTCTACTCCGGCACTCCGATCCCGGGTTGGGACCGTCCAGGGCACCTTTGTCCGAACAACAACGATCCCTGCTATTCCAAAGACATCTATGGCGTTCCGGCGAACGATAACGATGGGGAATATCCAGCCAAGGATTGCGAGCCGCTTTCGACGCCGGCGACGTACGACTATCCCGGGATCGGCACAATGGAACTGATTCCCACGCCGGATGGTACGCGCTTCCATCAGATGATTTCCTACCACCGCGAGTGGCGCACGTTCTGGTTGAATCGCCAGCATCCCGCGGATCTGGACCCCACGTACGAAGGGGATTCCATCGCTCACTGGGAGGGCAATACGCTGGTGGTGGACACGATCGGCTACAACGACAGAACGATGGTTACGCAGCACGTGGGCCACCGCAAGAGCGACGCCTTCCATCTGGTCGAACGATTCACGCGAATCGATAAAGATCACCTGCGGTTGGAAATGACCTATTACGATCCGAAAGCCTGGGGGGATAAATCCTGGCCCGGATGGTATCGTAACTACCGTCGGGTGCCGGAGGAAAATTTCGATGAATTTATCTGTAGCCCGCGGGAATACAAAGAGTACGACTCGAAGGTAACCAACCGAATCTTGGGACCTACGGCGAAATAACCTTCAAACCCCTCAGCGGCTCGATTTGTAGAGCTCGCATCCGACACGAGAACCCTGGCAGCGCCGGCGCTACCAAAACCGCTCCGCGTATCTGACCGGGTTTGAGATGAACTGAATCGCTATCGAATCGACGGCGAACTGTTTTTAAATCCCGCTGGAGCGGATCCAGAAACTTTCGGTCCACGTCGTGCCCGGCGCGACCGATTGCAGGCTCGGATATTTGCCCTGGTGATTCAGATTTGGTGAATTCGTGATGCCCGCCATGGGCTCGATGCACACGGTCTGACGGCCCGGCGGAATATAAATCTGAGCAGCGGGGTACTTAGGGCCGAAGATCTCCTCGACCGTTTTTCCGCCCGCGGTCAGTGAAAAATGCGCTTTGCCCTCGGCATCGCGCTGAAAATCCGTGAAGCCCGTGTCTAATGAATAGTCTTTCACCATGAACGTGCTGCTGGGCATTGGAATGGGTTTCAACTCGCCGGTGGAGACAAGATTTTTGTCGGCAACCACCATTTTCGTGGCGGCAATCGTGGCGGACCACTGATCGCGATCGGCGTCGGGAACGGAGAAACACGGATGAAACCCGAGGGCCATGGGCATGGGCTCCGTGCTCAGGTTCGTGACGTCCAGCTGGACCTCCAGCACGCCTCCGGACAGCCTGTACGTCATCACATATTCGTGTGCGAACGGCCAATTCGCCATGAGGTCGGGATACTTCCAGAACGTGAGCTTGCTTTTGATATACGCCGAATGCCCGTCGGCCTTAAATTCCACGAGTTCCCAGAGCGAGGAATTGTTCAGCAGACCATGAATCGGGACGTCGCCTCCCCGGACATTTCCGAGCGTCATATTGAACGTATAATCCTTCCCGTTTGCCCAGAATCCTTTCTCGCCCAGCCGGTTCGCCCAGGGCGCCAGAAACGGAATTCCCCCCGATCCGATTGTCTTGCGAAAATCCGCCGGGTCTTCCGGGCCCGTATTCAAAACATCTTTCCCGTGAACTTTCATTTCATACAAACGGTTCCCGACGGAGGGAGCAATTTTCACGACCACTCCGTTTGTCGTGTCGGCCAGGCGCACAATTTCAATGCCGTGGTCGGTCGTTTTTTCGGCGGTATATCTGGGGGCGGCGAATGCAACGCCAAGCGGAAAGACAGAAAACGCGGCCAGCAGAATGAGCTTTTTCATGGCGGCATTATCTCATAAACAATTCCGCAATGAATTAGGATTTCCGTTGTGAGTCAGTTTCCATCACCTCGGGCAATACCGGCACGTGTGCCACTGGAAACACGCCTGGACAGTTGCCGGCGCGAAATAAAATCTTCCGGAAACACGTCTTCCCGGGAGATGACAAACTGCTTATGGAGATATGCAATTAGCGCGCGGCGGAAAGCGTAGGGGTAACGCTGACGAGGACAATGGTCGTCCCGATTCGGAATTCGGAAAGGTGTTTTAGTTCCGCGACGCGCACACGCTCGTCCGCGTAATAAGTGCCGTTAGTGGACTCCAGATCGCGCAGTCGAATCACGTCGTCCTTGATTTCGATTGCGCAATGCCAGCGCGAAATTTCAGGATCGCCGATGACGATGTCCGAATCCGCCCGTCCCAGCACGACGCGGGGTTTCGCGACGTGGTGAACCAATCCGCGCGCGGGTCCCGCGATCACGGAGAGCGCGATGGTTTTTCCCGCGGGCAGGCGCAGGGAAGCGGCATCCTCGGCCCCGCCTCCGGCAAGTCTGGGAGCTCCCGCGCTTCGCGCAAATTCCGGAAGCGGCGAAAGCACCTGAGTGGCATCGGGATTTCGTGCCAGTTCCACGGTGGTTGTCTGTTCGCACTTCGCGCAGCGGAATTGCACGCGAGCATGCCCCACCAGTTGCGCGTCCGGGAGGGAGTGATGCGCGCCACATTTTGAACAAGTCGCCTTCATCGGAACCTGCGTTTTCACTTCAAATTTATCACGGTCGTTACGAAAGAAGGGCGTACTGCCGCGCCGGTTGTTCCATGGCGGAAAACTGTACTTTGGGACAGGTCCATTCAAAATGCCAGAAGATTCAATTGATCGGAGGACCCCGCCGTTTCAATTTGGGTGTGCCATCCTGCGAATCCGGCTCCACTGACGCCGGCCTTGGGAGCTTCTTGAAATATTCCTGCGCGGCAGTGACATCCGCCCCGCTAAGATACGCAGGTTCGTCAAGCTTGATTGACAAGTGCATCCCCTCTTCCAGGTACACGTTTTCCCCGTGGTGAGACATTAGAATCAGCACGGCTGCCGCCGCTCCCGCCCCTGCCCCTACCCCCGCGCCTTTTACTCCGCCGATCGCGGAGCCGAGCCCGGCGCTGCCCGCTGTTTCCAGCAGAACGGTGTATGTAACTCTGGACCGGTGCTTGTTGTTCGATGTTTGGTTCTGGTTCTTGATCGCCGCGGAATCCAAGTGAGCCATGAGGCCGGTTCCACCGCCCGGACGGAGATTCATGCGATCAACCGCAAGACTCAGCAAGCCATCCTTGCCGAACGATCCGGGCTTCTTCACGTCCACCAGGTGGCCGAGAATTTCCGTTCCGGGCGGAACTTCCAGGCTCCCCCCCAGCAGAATCGAATAGATCGTGTGAAACGTAACGAGGTCGCCTGGCTTGGAATTCACAGTGGAAAGCGGAGTCTCCAGCCGAACACGTATCGGCCGGTCCATGGGAATTTCGACCTCTGCGGGTAAATCAATCTCTTGAGCGCGGGAAGCCCCTGCGATGAAACAAAACGAGAAGAGAAGCAGCGCGGCTTGCAATATGTGTAACCAGTGACGGGCAATTCCGGTCCGCGGCACAGCGTTCCTCGATCCATCGATTATACTCGACATGCCGGGTTTATAAGCGGCGCGTGAACCGACGGGTTCCATCCTGCTATTCTAAAGCGCGCGCGTTGAATAGGGCTGGGAATGCCAGGATGATAGGCGGGCAAAAAGCGGGGAGGCCTCAAATTGAAACTCAAGGAGCTGCCATACTTTTTCGGCTTGCAGCCGGGCCCAAAAACCTATGGTTTCGAAATCCACCGTTTTGAACTCCCGGAAGAGGGAATCGTCGAATACGCGCAATGGCAGCACCCACACGAAACGAAGAAGGAGATCATGCAGCCGTCGGTGAACGCGCTGCGCAAATTTCTTGCTCCGGGAGACGTGGCCATCGACATTGGCGCGCACACAGGCGACTCCACGATACCGATTGCGCTCGCTGTCGGGAAAGAGGGATGTGTGCTGGCGCTGGAACCCAACCGCTACGTTTTTTCGGTCCTGCGGAAAAACGCGGAATTGAACGTGGAAAAGACTCACATCCTTCCGCTGATGTTCGCCGCGACCCCCGAGGAAGCGGAGATGGAATTTCAGTATTCCGACTCCGGATACTGCAACGGCGGACGCTTCGAGGGAATGAGCAAGTGGCTGCACGGCCATGCCTTCAAGTTGAAAGTGCAGGGAAGAAATCTGCTGTCGTACATCAAGGCGAATCACCCGGAACTGCTTTCGAAAATTCGCTACATCAAGATGGACACGGAAGGATATGAAGCCGCGGTAATTCAGTCGCTTTCCGAAATGATTTCAGAGTACAAGCCGTTCCTGAAGGTTGAGGTCTATCGAAAGCTGGACGACGCACAGCGCCGGGCGCTCTACCGGTCGATCGCCGGGTTCGGCTACATCGTTCACAAGATTGACGATGACGGAAGTTACTTCGGAGAAATTCTCTCCGAGCGCGACATGAACAAGTGGCGGCACTTTGACGTCTTCTGCGTGCCGGCCCCTTGACGATTTCTATTGCACGAAACCCACGTTGGGCACAGGGTTCGGTTCCTGCACTTCGCGGATCGGGCCGAATTGCGCTTCGTAGCGGCTGATGTTCTCTCCCAGTGCGCGAAGAATGCGCTTGGCATGCGCCGGGCTCACAATCACGCTGGTGACCAGCTTTCCCTGCGGCACATTCGGAAACACATAGATAAACTGCAGCGTGAATTCTTCCGCATTATGGTGAAACATCACCAGATTGCTGAATTGTCCGACCAGTTCTTTTTCGTCCGCTTTGATCTGCACCTGCACTTGCTCGCCGCCGGGTTGAGACATAACTCCTCCGCTTTCGACACTACCACAATCTCCGGAACCGCAGCACGCGCAATGCGTGGTCTGTTTCCGCCGATTATGCGAAGAGAGATTTAATGTTACGAACATTTCCCACCCGCCCCGATTGACCGCACGTGATGTTAATGCTAGTTTATTTATGGACTTTATCTTAGTTAACTATGCCGGTCCCATCCACACCTTCCGTCGAGCCGCTTGCTCTTCCCGGCGAAGTCGACCCGGGCGAATCGAACTCCGGCACGACGGGAACAGCGCGCCCGCCCGATAGGGCGCCCTCGCTCCCGGAGTCCTATCGCAGCGTTCCCATCACCGAAGCTTCGTCATTTCTTCGGAAAATGATTGCCTTCGCGGGCCCCGGTTACCTCGTAGCTGTCGGCTACATGGACCCCGGCAACTGGGCGACAGACCTGGGCGGCGGCTCGAAATTCGGCTACACGCTGCTGAGCGCCGTCCTGATTTCCAGCCTCATGGCGATCTTTCTGCAGGCCCTTTCCGCCAAGCTGGGGATTGCAACGGGTCGCGATCTCGCGCAGGCCTGCCGCGAACATTATTCACGACGCACCACGGCCGTGCTGTGGGTGCTTTGCGAAATTGCCATCGCCGCGTGCGACCTAGCTGAAGTCCTTGGCTCCGCGGTGGCTCTGAAACTTTTATTCGGAATGCCGCTGTTGGCCGGAGTTTTGCTCACTAGCCTGGATGTGCTCCTGGTGCTGGCGTTGCAGGGACGCGGGTTCCGCGTGCTGGAATCGCTTGTGATCGCGCTCATTGTTACGATCGCCGGATGCTTTGCGTATGAAATCTTTTTCTCGCATCCCCTCTGGATGGGAGCGGCTCATGGATTCCTGCCCACCGCGGAAATTCTGAAGAACCGCGAAATGCTGTACCTCGCGGTCGGAATTCTCGGCGCGACGGTGATGCCGCATAATTTATATCTTCATTCCAGCATCGTGCAGACGCGGGCCTTCGCGGAAAACCCTCGAGGAAAGCGCGAAGCCATCCGTTTCGCCACGCTCGATTCCACGATTGCCCTCGGATTTTCACTCTTTATCAACGCGGCGATTCTGGTTCTGGGCGCCGCGGCTTTTCATCAGCGCGGTATGAACGATGTCGCGGACATCAGCCAGGCGTACAAGCTGCTCACTCCTGTTTTGGGTGCAAGCTTCGCCAGTGTGCTGTTTGCAGCGGCGTTATTGTGCTCGGGCCAGAATTCCACGCTGACCGGAACGCTGGCAGGCCAAATTGTCATGGAAGGATTCCTGCACTGGCGCTTGCGGCCGTGGCTGCGCCGTCTGATCACGCGCTCGCTGGCCATCGTTCCCGCGGCGATTGTAATCGGCATGATGGGGGAAGGTCGCGCCACATCGCTGCTGATTCTGAGCCAGGTGATCCTGAGCTTTCAGTTGCCGTTTGCCGTGGTGCCCTTGATTCAATTTACAGGCGACCGTTCCAAGATGGGCGAGTTCGTGAATGGGCGGCTGACTTCGATTTTTGGTTGGGCGATGGCTGCGGCCATTATTATTTTGAACGCCGCGCTGCTCTGGCTGATATTCGGCGGGCGGGTCTAGCCCCTTCGCATCCCTTTCAAGATGCTGATAATAAAGTGGTTGGTATAAGGCAGGGCGCGATTGACATCTTCATCGGGCGATTTCGCATCTAAGAGTGTAGGGAAAATTGTCATTGGTTCGATTTCCAGTTTTTGCAGTTGCGGCGCTCCCAAAAACACTCGTTTCTCGCGTTCGGGTTTGAAGTGTTGTCCTCCATTACGGGGAAGACTTTGCACGTTTAAAATGCAATTTATTTGTGGTAAATTTTGTTGTCGCGCAAAAAAATCTTAATACATGGAGCCATCGGAATGACTGGATGGAATAAAAAAACCTCGCTGTGGTTGGGCCGAGTGTTGGGAATTTGCATGGTGTTTGGAATGTTCGCGTACGCTGGAGGCCGCGCGGCCGCGCAAGACGCCGCTGCAAAACCCTGGGTTGCGCCTGCCGAAGCAAGAACCGTCAAAAACCCCGTTCCGCCCACGCCGGAAAATATCGCTGCCGGGCAGTCGCTCTTCACCGACAACTGCGAACTCTGCCACGGCCCGAAGGGCATGGGCGATGGACCGGGAGCAGCCGCCATCAAAGTGAAGCCCGCGAACTTTACCGACGCGAAGCTGATGGCCACGGAAACCGACGGCTCATTGTTCTGGAAGATGTCCAACGGCCGCGGCCCCATGCCGATCTGGAAAGATTCCCTGACGGAAACCGAACGTTGGCAACTCGTGGACTACATCCGGAAGCTCGGCAAGGACGCCAAGAAGTAAAACAACCCCGGGGCGCGGCAAGCCGCGCGCGTTGCATCGTATACCGCCGCGCCCCGATTTTTCCTCTTACTTCACCCCTGCAAGGGCCTGCGCTACTTCACTCATATCCGGCAAAACGGGAATATCGTAATTCTTGAACCAGGCAATTTTTCCGCCCTTGTCGATGATGGCGATGGCTCGACCGGTGATGCCCTTCTCCGGCAAGTACATGCCATATTTATCGGCAACGGCGCCCTTCGGATGGAAATCGGCCAGCAGCGGATAGGTGATGCCCATTTTTTCGGCAAAGGCCTTGTGCGCCCACGCGCTGTCCACACTCAGCCCGAGCACCTGGGCATCGAGCTTTTCAAATTGCTTCATATCGTTGACGAAGCAGGCATGTTCGTTTGTGCAGACCGGGCTGAAATCGAGCGGGTAAAAAATCAGGACAACGTTGCGCTTGCCCGCGAAATCGGCAAGCTTGATTTCTTTTTGCGACTGGTCCTTGAGTGTGAAGTCTGGAGCTTGTTGTCCTACGGCAATCGGCATGAAGCCTCCTTAGTCTTGGATAATTTGGTATCGAGTCTCGCGGGCCTAAGCCTTCGAGCCGGAAATGCCAACACGAGCCATTCACGAGCCATTTATGATAACGGATTTCGTCCAGCCGCGTCCTGCAATCTGATACCATCGCCGCGAAGAGTTTGAAATGTCACGAAAGGCTTTCATAGGAATACCGCATGCCGCGCCTCACTCTCGAACAAGCGTATCCGGGAATTTCATTTCGTCCGAAGTCGCGCCGTCTGTGGGCTCGGTTGATGCGGTGGCCCGCCGAGTGCGTTCATCTGGAAACTGCACACCCTTGGATGGCCACATTCATTCCCGACACGCTGTATTTGCGCGGGAAACCCGCGCCGCGCCGCGATCTGGCTCGCCCCGAAGTATCGGTCTGCCTCGATTGCCTAACCGGATTGCTTGAGGCGGAACTCGCCGGGCATCAGGGCCTTGTGGTCGTCTTCGAGCCGGACGGAGAAAGCTTCACGCAGTATTTTTTTGTGGCCAGCCGCGATTTTGAGGCCGCGGGTTTGCAGCCGGAAGTGGCGGCGGCGATCGAAAAGCGCGCGAAAAATATCGACGGCGAGTGCGTGGACTGCGGCGCCCGGGCAAAGTGGCTCTGGATTTCGCGCCGCGAAGTTTCCAGCCTCGATCAGACGGACCGCATCGATGGGGCTCCCGGCGCATTATTCTGCGCGAAGCACGGCGCCGCGAAGTTGTGCGACGCGCTCGGGAAAATCGACGAAGCGAATTTGTTTTATGTGAACGTGCCGTATGGAGAGGACGGCGCATACGTGTGGATTTGAAAGCTTGGATTTAAAATCTCAGGTTTGAAATCTTAAAATATGAATCTGAAGGAAGTTGTCGAAAAATATTTGGCCATTGCCGGCGGCTTTACCTTTCTTGCGCCGCTTGCAAATTTCGGTCTGACCAAGAGCGATGTCGAGCGTATTTTCGGCTCGCTCGATGAGGATTACCACATCAGCCGCTACTTCCATTTCACCCAGGTGTCGGGCCCCGCCTACAGCATCAACGGTTTCGATCAGACGCACATTTCGATCGATGAAGAAATTCAGTCGGTTCTGTAGGGTTTGAGTGGTACAGGCTTCAGCCTGTGAGCTCTTGACTTTCTTTGGTATCGACGGAAATCAAACCCCACAGGCTGAAGCCTGTGCACCTAGTGAAGCATCGCAGGTTTGAATTGGAATGAAATATTACGAATGCCGGCGATACACCCAATACCCGATGCCGCCAACCAGCAACATGGGCAAGGCGCTCATGATGACCGTCATGGTCAGATAGACGCCGGCGGTTTTTGGATCCCCGGGAGCACAGGCCGAGCAAGCCCGGGACACCGCGGGGATGAGGAACACAATTCCGGCGGTGTGGATTGTGCGAAGTGCGAATTGCGCGGCGCGATTCATTGTTAAAAAATATACCTCACAGATACACGCGCAGGTAAATCACCGGCCAAAGGATGACCACAAAATACCAGAAGACCTGAGTTGCCGCAAAGGTTGATTGGGCGGGAGTTCCGCGCCGCATCAGGACGTACACCCAGGTCAAGGCAATAATCGCGGCGACCGCGTGGAGAGCGTGCGCGCCCACGATGAGATAGAAGAAGGCTCCGTGATTGCTGGATGTCATCGTCAACCCTTCACGCAGCAGCGCGATCCATTCCACGCCTTGCAACAGGACAAATGTAACGCCAGTGGCGATCGCTCCGGCCACATAGCGCAGGGCGCTTTCGCGGTCGGTGTTCATGCGGCGATTGCCGGTCCACAGTAGGATGCCACTGATGAGCAGGATGGCCGTGTTAATGGCGGTTCGCTCGACGGGCAGGCGCGGCTGGCCCGGTGGCGGCCAGACTCCGCCGATAACCGTGGCGCGAGCGATCGTATGCGCGCTCATC
Organism: Terriglobia bacterium; assembly: GCA_963788335.1. Taxonomy (GTDB): domain Bacteria; phylum Acidobacteriota; class Terriglobia; order Acidiferrales; family UBA7541; genus Palsa-360. Next base: position 170,622 of record CAWBGM010000017.1, on the reverse strand, counting down.
AGCGCTGCGAAGAACATGATTTCAGCCACGATAAAAATAATCATGCCCAGGACGGAGTTGGGGAGGCGCTTTCCGCTTCCTTCCGGGGGCGCAGGCAGTCTGGAATCGATTGTGGCCGTGGGGCTACTCATGTTTTGCCGGGGCGTTCTGCATCCCTTTTTCGACCGCTTGTTTGGCGGCGGTGTTTTCCCAGTGCAACCCGCTGTGATGCATTACGTCCGGCGCCACTCCCGCCATCAGGACCAACATGAACATCAGGCAGACGATCAGCAGGTAAGGAACCCAGCGCTTCTCGACATTGATATGCATGAAATTTTTCGCGACCAGATATGCCTTGACGATGGCAACGCCGAATGCGGCGAGAAGCATCACCGAGCGGATGCTGGACATGGACCCGATCACGCTGACGATCAGCAGCGCAACAAGGATGGCCCAGATCTTCACGTAGTTCGGATGGTGAACGTGGGATTCAGTTGTCATGTGCTCGCTCGACATTTTTGTAGGGTCCTTCCCGGACCGCTTGTTCAAGGGGCCCTTGCCGGGCCACTTCTTAAAAACGGGCCCTTGCCGGGCCCTTACCTTGCGATGTACAGCAGCGGAAACAAAAAAATCCAGACGATATCGACGAAATGCCAGTACAGCCCGATGCATTCAACGCGCTGCAATTCCTGATTCTTCTCGGCGTCCGCGGCCACGATCAGCATAATGATCATTCCGGCTAGTACGTGCAATCCATGCAATCCGGCGAGCGTGTAGTAGTACGACCAGAAGCCGCCGGAGGAAAGCACGAAACCTTCGTGGATGTCGTGGGTCCATTCAAAGCCCTTGATGGTCAGGAAGATCAGTCCGCCCAGAGATGTCAGACGCAGCAATTTCGCCGCTTTGGGGCCGTCATGCGCGTCGGCGGCCTTATGCGCGAGCACAGCGCACAAGCTGGATGTGAGCAGGACAAATGTGTTGACCGCGCCCGCCATTGTATTCGTGTGCGACGCGGCCTCGGCCCATTCGGGATGGCCCAGCCGGTGCATGATGTAGATGGCAAGCAGGCCGCCGAAAATCACGATTTCGGAGGCGATTACCCACCACGTAATCAGCTTCGCGGAGGGAATGCCTGTCGCGCTGCGCATGTTGGCAACTGGTTTGGCGGCTGTCGCTGTGCTCATGGTCTCTGCGGTCTCCGGGGCGCTTAGTTTTGAGCGTCCTGCGGCCAGTAATCGTCGGCGCGGCCGGGCAGCCCGTATTCATAGGGGCCGCGATATACGGTTGGCAATTCGGAAAAATTTCCGTGCGGCGGCGGCGACGGGACGGTCCATTCGAGCGTCGTGGATCGCCAGGGATTCGCCGCGGCCTTCTCGCCGTTCCGCAGGCTCCAGAAAAAATTGACGATGAAAATAATCTGGAACGACAGCATGACGAGAAGCGCGATCGTGGACGTGGTGCGCAAGTGCACCAGCGCGGGTTTCATCTGCTCTTGAAATTGCGAATAGCTGTAAATGCGGCGCTGATCTCCCGCGACGCCCGTCATGAACAGCGGAATGAAGATTACGTTGAACGCGATCACCGTGCCCCAAAAATGAATCTTGCCCAACGTTTCATTCAGCATCCGCCCAAACATTTTTGGATACCAAAATGTGATTCCGCCAAACACCGAAATGATCGCGATGGGAACGAACGTGTAATGGAAATGAGCGATGACGAAATAGGTGTCGTGCAGGTAGATGTCCGTGCCCGAAGCGCCCAGGAAAATTCCCGTCACGCCGCCGATCAGAAATTCAGCGATAAACGCCAGCGCCCACAGCATCGGAGTGCCCAGGCGAATCGAGCCGCCATATAGCGTCGCGATGTACAGGAACACCATTTCGGCGATGGGAATGGAAATCAGCAGCGTGGTGACCGAAAAAATATTGGCCATGCGCGGGTCGATGCCGGCAACGAATTGATGGTGGGCCCACACGACAAAGCTCAGAACGCCCGTGGCCCACGCCGTGTACAACATCGTTTTGTAGCCAAATAGTTTCTTGCGGGCGAATACGGCAAGGATTTCCGCGACGATGCCCATCGCCGGCAGCAGGACGACGTACACTTCCGGGTGGCCGAAAAACCAGAACAGGTGCTCCCAAAGCAGAGGGTCGCCGCCGCGGCTTGGATCGTAAAAGCCCGTTGCCATCGTCTGGTCAAACAAGAGCATGACCGCGCCGGCGATCAGCGGGCCCGCGGACGCCATGAAAATCACGCTGGCCAGCACAATCATCCACACGACGATGGGGATATCGAACATCTTCATTCCCGGCGCGCGGCTGTTCATCGTGGTAACGGTGAAGTTGATGCCCCCCAGCAGAAACGCCACGAATTCCAGCGCCACGGCGATGAGCCACATCGTGGCTCCAATCGGCGTCAGGTTGTATGCGCCGCTGGCGGAAAGAGGTGGATACGCGGTCCAGGCGCCTCCGAAAGCGCCGCCCTTCACGAAGAACGAGGCAAGAATCACAATGGCGCTCAGAAGAAAAATCTGGTACGACAGGCGGTTAATGCGCGGAAACGCCATATCGTCCGCGCCGATCATCAGCGGGATCAGGAAATTTCCGAACGCGGCGATCAGGATGGGCATCGCTACCCAGAAAATCATGATGCTGCCGTGCATCGTGACCAGCGCGTTATATTTCCCGGGTGTGACGAGTCCAAATCCGGGAACATGCTGGTTCGGAAATCCCAACTGCATTCGGAAGACGTACGCCAGAAAGCCGCCGATCAGCGCCATGGCCATGCCCGTGAACAAATATTGCATTGCGATGACTTTATGATCGGTGGACCAGAAGTATTTCTGAAACACTCCAGGTTCAGCGTGATGAACCGCGTGCGTGCTCATCGGCGCGCCTCCGCCAGTGTCACGCGTTCCAATGCCTCGGATGGAGCGGGTTGTGACGCGATCTGAGCCGGCGCCGTCATTCCTGCCGTCGCAGGATTGGATTCGCGCAATAGCCACGCCGCGTGGTCCTGCGGGGTTTCTACAATCACGCGCCCGGCCATCAGGCCGTGTCCCACGCCGCACATCTGCGTGCATTGAATGTCGTACGTCCCCACACGATTTGGACGAAACCATCCCGTGATGGTGCGGCCCGGCATCGCGTCCTGCTTCAGCCGGAACGACGGCACGGCGAAACTGTGAATCACATCCCGGGACATCAGTTCAAATCGATATGTGGTATTGACGGCCACGTGCAATTCTCCCACGGTGCGGATGTCGTCCGCCGTGTCCAGCACACCATCGGGTCCCGCTTGCTGAAAGCTCCAGGCCCATTGCTGTGCGAAGACGCGCACAGTCTGGTCCACCGGCGGCGTGTATTCCTTGACGTTGTACCAGACCATGATCGCCGGAACGAGGATCACAATGTCGCACAGGATCACCAGGAAGTGGGGAATCGAAATGAATCGCGCGAGATTCTTTTCATCGCCGGTAATGTGCTGCGTCGGACGGCCTTCCCGTTCACGAAACTTGAAGATCAGCCAGAACAGGAAGACTTCCGCGACAATCAGCCAAAATCCCACCAGCGCCGCGATCAACATGAACAGGTGATCTATGTTATGCGCGTAAGTCGATGCGCCTGTAAGATACCGCTCCCACATAGGGTCTCCAACTATCGAATCAGAATCACTACTCCAACCACAAAGGCGGCCAGTAATATCATGACGGCTGTAAACGTTGTTTTTGCTACTTGTTCCGGCGATGCGTCTGTGTGTTCCATCAGGCTTCGATCCCCCGGACGTCTCTGGTTATGGCTTGAGTGTTTCCACGTACGCGATCACGTTGCGCACCGCGTCTTCGTTTGTGAGCAGGCCTGCCATCGGACGCATCAGCCGGCCTTCACGATCTTTGGGATTGGCGCCGCGCACTCCGCTCTTGAATTTTCGCAACTGAGTATCCAGGTACCAATCGTCCGTGCCGGCAATTCGAGGCGCCTTGAGAGCCAGATTTCCGCCTCCATTGTCACCGTGGCACGAACTGCACGTTGCGAATAGAGCCGCGCCTGCCGTGGGATCGCCCGGCAGCGACGCTGCGTGCCGAACCGGGGGCAAAGTCTCCACGTAGTGAGCGACCAGCTTGACGTTGTCGTCGGTCATCAGGCTAAGCGCCATGGGCCGCATGCGCATGCCTTCGGTGTCGTTAAAGTGCATGCCTCGCGCGCCGGACCTGAATTTATTGACCTGTTCCTCGACGTACCACTCGCTCATTCCGGCAATATTCGGCGCGCCAACGGCGGGATTGCCCGAACCATCCGTTCCGTGGCATGGAACGCACGTCTCGAAGAGTTCCTTTCCTCGTGTGGTCGGATCGGTCGCGCCCAGTTGGCAGCCCGAGAGGCTGATGCCGCAAAAGCAAACGAGCAAGGACCAAAACAAGATCCGGAAATAAGCGAATTTTGGAATCAAGCGCATTCTCAGGAATAAGAAATTTTGGTCCAGCGGATGTTACCAGTGCACAAAAACGAAGACAAGCTGAACTTGAATTTTCATAGGAATTAAAAGGTGTCGAGTTAACTTATCAAGTTCCAAAATGGAATGGCAATCCGCACGGCCTCGGGTGGCACATCCCTGTGGGATTCTGAAGTGTGGGCTTTCCTTTCGTTTTCATTTGGGTCGTCAATATGAATTAATAACACTGAAGGATAGAGACAGAATAGTCCGGCGGGAAGAGGCGCCGAGAAAGCCTGTCCGAAAACGCTCACCCTCGAAATCTGCAAGGCTGCCGCCCCCTTGCGGATTACTTTTTATCTCCGAGGTTTTGTATCCGAGAATGATAACGAGTCACTTGGGAACTGTAACGACTCGCTGGAGGCGTTCGCCGAGACGGCTGTGTTCTTCGCGGATTTCATGCGGCAGGCGATCGCCGAATTCCTCGAAGAATTTGCCGGTATCTTCGCGTTCTTTGGTCCAATCGGCTGAATCGACTCGCAGAAGCTCGTCCATCGTCGCCCGCGTAATGTCGAGGCCATCCAACGTCAGCGCGTTTGGAGTGGGAACGTACCCAATCGGGGTTTCCGTCGCCGCGCCTGTTCCCTCAATTCGCTCCAGCATCCACTTCAGGACGCGGGCATTATCGCCGTAACCCGGCCACAGAAATTTTCCGTCGGCGCCTTTGCGGAACCAGTTCACATGAAAAACTTTCGGCGGGTGGGGGATGCGCGCTCCCATGTCAAGCCAGTGCCGGAAATAATCCGCCATGTTGTAGCCGCAGAAGGGGAGCATGGCCATGGGATCGCGGCGCGTCACGCCGACTGCGCCGGTTGCAGCGGCGGTGGTTTCGGATGCCATTGTCGCGCCAACATAGACGCCGTGCCGCCAGTTCATCGCTTCGTAAACCAAAGGCGCGAGATGCGCCCGGCGGCCGCCAAAAATAAACGCGGAAATCGGTACGCCGGCCGGATCTTCCCAGCGCGGAGAAATCGAAGGCGCCTGCTGTGCCGGAACCGTGTACCGCGAATTCGGCTGTGCCGCAGGGCCATTCGACGGGCCCCACGCGCGCCCCTGCCAATCCACCATTTCCGACGGCGGGTTGTCGTTCATTCCTTCCCACCAGGGCTCTTTTTGCGAAGTCATGGCGGTATTCGTGAAGATCGTGTTGTTTCGCAGTGCCGTCATCACATTCGGATTTGTTTTCTCATTTGTTCCTGGAGCGACGCCAAAGAATCCGGCCTCGGGATTAATCGCGTGGAGATAACCGTCCGAGCCGACCTGCAGCCAGGCGATGTCATCGCCGACGGTCCACACGCGATAGCCTTCGCTTTCCAGCGCGGAAATCATCATGGCCAGATTGGTCTTCCCGCAGGCGCTTGGGAATGCGGCCGCCATATAGGTCACTTTTCCCGTGGGGTCTTCCAGTCCCAGGATGAGCATGTGTTCCGCCATCCATCCCTGCTCACGCGCCATCCAGCTGGCAATCCGCAGCGCGAAACATTTCTTACCGAGCAGAGCGTTTCCTCCGTAGCCCGAGCCAATGCTCCAGATCAATTTTTCTTCAGGGAAGTGCGCGATATAGCGGCGGTTGGGATTGAGGTCGCCTAGCGAATGCAGACCTGGCACAAAATCCGACGAATTTCCAAGACGATCCAGCGCAACCTTGCCCATGCGCGACATGATTCGCATGTTGGCGACGACATACGCGCTGTCTGTCAATTCGACTCCGACGCGGCTCTGCGGCGATGCGGCCGGCCCCAGGATGTAGGGAATCACATACATTGTGCGGCCCTTCATGGAGCCCTCGAACAATCCCCCCAATGTTTTTTTGGCTTCAGCAGGCGCCAGCCAGTTGTTGTTCGGCCCGGCGTCATCCTTATTATGCGAGCAGATGAAAGTGACTTTTTCCGTCCGCGCGACGTCGGTCGGATCGCTGCGATGCAGGTAACAATTCGGATATGTCTTTTCATTCAGGGCGACGGTGTGACCCTCGCGAATCATCTGCTCCTGAATGCGTGCTAATTCTTCCACCGACCCATCGCACCAGACAATCTGCTGCGGTCGCGTCATGCTCGCGACTGATTCCACCCATTGTTCCAGCGGCGTTGACACAAATCCTCCTCATCGGGATCAACTCAGCTTGCCGGCGGGGGCGCAGGGGATGAAAATCCCAGTGCAACACGTCAGGCAGCAAACAAGAACGTATCCTGAAAGTCTAAGACACGAGTGAAGCAAACGCAAGATAACGGCAATTGCCATTGTTCCGCGAAAACAACACTCCGTCGGATCCTAAACCCGTCCCGAAACCCATTTCCGAAACCCGGTCCGAAAACCCGGTAATGCACCAGCCGGAATGATCCGATATAGAAATAAGCTGCTGCTTTTCAGATTCGGCGTCCTGGACCTCGGCATTGTTCCTCCGCGCATCATCGCAGGTGGCGGAGAGTTTGATTGTGACCAGCATCACAGTCAAATGTGCGGTTCGGCACAGCGCTACGCCGTACTGGTGTGGCACATATGTACGGGTACGAAGTTTGACCTGAATATTGTTTCTTTCGTCTGGAGGACTTAATGCCAATTATAACCTCTTGCAAACAGGGTATCCGCGCTCTCGCTCTGCTTTCCCTGTTTCTGCTCGTCATCCCTCATTCGGCGAAAGGCCAGGCCGGCAAAGCCGAGGATGGCCAAAAGGTATTTGAACAAAACTGCGCCAAGTGTCACGGTCCCGATGGGAGTGGAAACACTGCCATAGGAAAAGCGGTCGGGGCGAAGGACCTGCGCAGCCCCGAAGCTCAGAAATTGACCGACGCCCAAATCGCCACGCAAATCGACCAGGGAAAAGGCAACATGCCACCTTTCGGAGGCACGGTCAATAAAGCCCAGATCAACGATCTGATTGCTTACATTCACGTTCTTACCAAGAAGGGCGCCAAGAAATCATCTTAGCTCGGGCATAGGCGTCGCCTGTCGGTTGAATGCCGCTATCGGGCGACGAAACGGGATTCCTGACCAAGGCAGGTTGAATGGACCGGCGCCATTCGGTTCTCCGATTTGGGGCAAGGGGCGGTGTGTCTACGCGCCCATATCAAAATGAACCGCAGAGAGAGGAGATAAGTATAATGAGCCATCAAAAGCTTTACATTCGTGGAACCCTCGTACCAGGTGCACTCCTTTTGACTTTGTTGATCGGCGCGTTTTTTCGCGTGCCGGAGGCTTCCGCAGTTCCAAGTTACGCGCGGCAGACGGGATTTCCGTGCAAATCGTGCCACATGATGCCGCCGGAGTTGACTGCTCTTGGCCGCGCTTTCAAACTGAACGGCTACACCATTGTCGGGAAGCCGACGGTGGCTTCGAAAGCATCGACCAGAGAAGGTGGGCTGGCAATTCTGGAAGCCTTCCCCCTTTCGGTCATGCTGGATGCCTCTTTCTCCTCCACGAAATCGCCGCAGCCGGGGACTCAAAACGGAAACGTTCAGCTACCTCAAGACGTGTCCCTGTTTCTTGCCGGCGCCTGGGCCACGCATGTCGGCAGCTTCGTGCAAGTGACGTATGACGCCCAGAACGATCACTTCACCTGGGACAATACCGACATCCGTTATTCAAATTCGACGAAGGTCTTTATGAAGGATTTGGTTTACGGAATCACTCTGAACAACAATCCCACCGTCGAAGATCTTTGGAACAGCACCCCGGCGTGGGGTTTTCCATGGCAGGCCAGCAGTTCCGCGCCCACGCCCAGCGCCGGCGCCATCCTGAATGGCGCGTTGGCGCAAGATGTCGCGGGAGTTGGCGGATACGCCATGTGGAACAATCACCTGTATTTCGCGGGCACGATCTACCGTTCTCAACACATTGGCGCTCCGCAGCCCAATTCCGGTCTGGATGCATCCATGAATCCGCTTGCCTATAACATTCGCGGCGTCGCTCCCTACTGGCGGGTCGCCTGGCAGCAAACCACGAAGAACAACTCGCTGATGGTCGGCACCTATGGCATGCACATGAAATCCACTCCAGGCGCCGTCACGGGCCTGGAAGATGGCTACACCGACGTGGCCGCCGATTTTCAGTACGACCGGACAATCCCTCAATTCGGAGGAGACGTCTTTTCGCTTCGCGGTACGTACATTCGAGAGAACTCTTCGCTACTTGCCACCAGCATGCTGGCGATGCCGGGAGCGTCGCTGGTCCGACATCACCTGAATACCGAGCAAGTCAACGCAACCTATCACTTCGGCGATAAAATTTCCGGAACGCTCGGATTTTTCAATGTCGATGGAACGCCCGACCCCCTTTTATATCCGACGGGATCGGTGACCGGCAGCGCAAACAACGATCCGCGAAGCAACGGGTACATCGCGAACGTATCGTGGTGGCCCATTCAGAATATCGGCCTCACCTTTCAGTACACGGGATACACCCGATTCAATGGGCAACAAAACAACTATGACGGTTCAGGGCGAAGTTCGGGGTCCAACAACACCGCATACCTGACCGCTCGATTCGTTTTCTAGAGCGGCAGCGAGCGCTAGGGATTTCCAGGGTTGGGTTGTACGGCGGCACGTGCTCTACGGATTTTCGTCGAGGCTTGCCGCCGTTTTTATCCCCACGGCACTTATTCCTTGCGGATGCGGGGTTTCTCGGACGCGGAAACCGCAGGGTCCGGATTTACCTTCACTTCCAGGGCCGCCCGGATTTTCGGCAACGCGGCGCGCGCCGCTTTCTCGCCGGAGGCGATAAGTTCCGCAGTTTTGTCAAAATCGTCCCACAGGAAATCCTTCACGTTCGGCTCGACAATAATGTCGGCGGCGCGCCGCCATTCAAGGTCCGCGTGCCGCTGCAGAATGGCGAAGGACAATCCGATTACATCCACAATGCTCTCCGGCTTCCGGTTGTTCGCGGCTTCCAGGAACACGGCAATCACCACGTCGGCGCCCATGCGCCTTACGGCGTCCACAGCAACCGGCGCGGCCAGAAATCCATCCACCAGGAATCGCCCTTCCACTTCCACGGGGACAAACATTCCGGGATACGCGCATGAAGCGCGGAGCGCAGGGCCCAGTGGGCCGCTGTTGAAATAGACAGGCTCGCCGGTGCCCAGATCCGTCGCCGCAATCGTAAGCGGAATGCGCAACTCTTCAAATGTACTGACGCCGAGATACCTGCGGGGATAGTGTTCAAGCCGTTGGTTTGAAGCCAGCCCCAGCCATGAAAGCTTCCAGCTTCCGAAATCTTTAAATCGAGTGGCCTTGGCCTGCGCTACGATTTCGTGGATCGGATGGCCGCTGGCGTAGGCAATCGCCAGCATCGCTCCCGCGCTGGTTCCCGCCAGGAATTCCACCGGAATTTTTTCCTCTTCGAGGACGCGCAGCACGCCCAGGTGCGCGATGCCGCGCGCGAAGCCGCCGCCCAGAGCCACTCCGATGCGAGGCCCGCTGACAGGCTCGGCGAGGGACTCGGCGGGAGGTTCGGAGTAAGCGAACTCGCGCACGCGCTCGACCGCGTTCTGGAGCCAGTCCACCACCTTATTCTTGCTGTCCATGTTCATTCACGGTATAAGACAACATTAACTGCAAAAACGGACGCTCAGGGTTTCTCGTTGACCCTTGATTGTCGCTTCTGTAACCTGCACGGGCGTACTGTGTCAAGATACCATCGCATCTGGGTGATGTCGCAAGCTGGGGGGCGATTGACGCGAGGCGGTTTTAAGGAGGCCGGAGCTTCAGCTCCTACGAAGCGGCGTGACCGATCGGCGGTTTCAGCCCCTGAAGCTGCAGGGGCTAAAGCCCACGGACAACCGCGGACTGAATGCTCGAGCGAAAGCTCGGACCTCGTGAAGACACGACCTCCCGAGCGAAGAGCGTTTTGTCAGACGGATCATAAAGTGACCCTAATATGAAACGACCGATCGAAAAAGTTGTCGTTCTTGGCGCGGGAACCATGGGCGCTCGCATCGCCGCGCACGTTGCGAACGCCGGAGTCTGGTGCGCGCTGCTCGATATCGTTCCGCGGGAACCCAATGCCGAGGAAGCCAAACGCGGATTGACCGTTGCCAGCCCGGAAGTCCGCAACCGCATCGTGCGCGCGGGCCTGGCCGCCGCAGCGAAATCCCGGCCCGCCGCATTTTTTACGCGCGGCCTCGAAAGTCGCATTGTAACCGGTAATCTCGACGACGATTTAAAACTGTGCGCCGAAGCCGATTGGATCATTGAAGTCGTCGCCGAAAATCTGGAGATTAAACGCGCGCTGCTTGCACGCGTTGCTGAGTTTCGCAAACCCGGCACGATTGTCACGACGAATACTTCCGGCCTGCCCGTCCACAGCATCGCCGAAGGCTTGCCGGACGAATGGCAGCAGCACTGGGCCGGGACGCATTTCTTCAATCCGCCGCGCTATTTAAAACTGGTCGAAATTATTCCCACACCGGCAACGCTTCCCGATGTGATTGAATCGCTCGCCGAATTTTGCGACCATAAACTCGGCAAGGGCGTCGTCGTCGCCAAAGACACGCCGAATTTCATCGCCAATCGCATTGGCACGTATTCAATGCTGAACGCGATTCGCCTGATGACCGATCTGGGCATGACGTTCGAGGAAGTGGACGCCTGCACGGGCCCCGCGCTGGGTTGGCCGAAGTCGGCGACGTTTCGTCTGGCGGATATAGTCGGCATCGATGTCCTGCTGCATGTGATCCGCAACATCTACGACAACATTCCTAACGACGAATCGCGCGAACTTTACCGCGTGCCGCCGCTGATCGAGGACCTGGCGCGCGTCGGATCGCTCGGCGACAAGACCGGACGCGGCTTTTACCGGCGCGTAAAAAAATCCGGGGGCGAATCGGAAATCCTCACGCTCGATCCCGTGAAGATGGAATATCGCCCGCAGCAGAAAGCAAAATTTGCTTCCATCGAAGCCGGCAAGGCAATCGAGGACACGCGCGAACGCTTGAAAGTGCTGACCGGTCCCGCGCTCGGAGGCAAAGAAGGCGACAAGGCGCAGAAATTCATTTGGGGCATGCTCAGTGAAATGTGCCTCTACGCCGCGCGCCGCGTCCCGGAAATCTCCGATTCGATCGTGGACGTGGATCGCGCGATGCGCTGGGGTTTCGGCTGGGAACTCGGCCCGTTCGAGACGTGGGACGCCATCGGCGTCGAGCCCATGGCGAAGCAGCTCGAAAAAGAAGGCAAGGCGCTGCCGCCCGTTGTCACTTCGTTGCTGTCTTCAGGCAAGAAATCGTTCTATGAATCGACGCAAGGCGAAACGTCGGTTTTCGATCTGGCCGTAAATTCTTTCAAGCCCATTCCGCAGCCGACCGGAATTTTAATTTTGAAATCCCTGAAAGATCGTGCGAAGGAAATCGAGAAAAATTCCGGCGCCAGCCTGATCGATCTGGGCGACGGCGTAATCTGCTGCGAATTCCACTCGAAAATGAACGCCATCGGCGGCGACCTGATCGCCATGATTCACAAAGGCCTCGCGCGCCTGCGCACCGGTTTTGACGCGATGGTCATCGCCAATCAGGGCGTGAATTTTTCCGCCGGCGCGAACCTGATGCTCGTTCTGGTGACCGCACAGGAGCAGGAATGGGACGACCTGCACGTAATGGTCCGCCAATTTCAAAATGCCACGATGGCTATCAAACATTCGACTAAGCCCGTTGTCGTCGCCCCGCAAGGCCTCGCTCTCGGCGGCGGCTGCGAAATTGTTTTGCACGCCACGCGCATTCACGCCGCAGCGGAAGCCTACATCGGTCTCGTGGAAACCGGAGTCGGCCTGATCCCGGGCGGCGGCGGAACGAAGGAAATGATCATCCGCGCGAACGAGCGTGCGGAAGGCGAGGAAAATCTCGACCTGTTCCACGCCTTAAAGCCGGTCTTTGAAAATATCGCCATGGCAAAGGTTTCCACCAGCGGAGAAGAAGCGCGAGAACTTGGATACCTGCGCCGCGCCGACCTGGTGGCAATGAATCTCGACCGCCTGGTCGCCGACGCCAAGGAAACCGCGCTCGGCCTGGTTCGCAGCGAATGGCGGCAGACCGCGCCCGCTCCGACGGAGCCATCGATTCGCGTGTTAGGGGAAGAATTCAGCGCCGCCGCGAAACTCGCCGTCCACATGATGCTGCGCGGCGAATATATATCGGAATACGATGCATTGGTCGCCCGCAAGCTAGGCTACGTCCTCGCCGGCGGTGCGCTCACGTCGGCGCAACTGGTAAGCGAGCAATACGTCCTCGATCTCGAGCGCGAAGCTTTCGTCTCCCTCTGCGGCGAGCGCAAGACGCAGGAACGGATTGCGCATACGCTGAAGACGGGCAAGCCTCTGCGGAATTAGATCCGATGTTTTTTTGGTTTCTCATTTCGGAATAACTGATGTCGGTATGGTTTTAGTAGCACAGCCACTCCTGGCTGTGTGCTTTTCTCGGCCGCGACAATTGCGAAACCCACACAGCCAAGAGTGGCTGTGCTACGAGAAGCCAATCGCGCCCCAGCGTCACAAATCATCATCCACAAGCCGCCGGTCATGCCCATTCGTTTCCAGCCAGTGGTATAGGTGCACCTGATACAGATACGACGCCACAATTTCCTCGCCAAGCTCATGCGTTTCAACGCACAGAAATGGGACGCGAAGTCCCGCGAGGGTTGCGATTAAGGATTGCGTGATCTGGTTCGGGTTCGCGGGACTGTGTTCGTAGCGCGATTTCACCTGGCTCAGCGCGGCGACGATGACCAGCAGGCGGTCGGGAAACGCGCTCATCCGCCGCAGGCGCTTGATGAAGACGGGACGTTCCACGTGGAACGAACGGACCAGGTCATTTAAATCCTTGCGCTCGACGACGCACGTATCTTCAAGCCCAGCAATCGAATAATCGCCGAGTTCGAGCGGGCGTTTCTCGATGCCGGAAAACCAGCCCGAAAAGCGTTCGAATGAAAACGGATTCTGCTCGCGCGTATCGACAACGATCGCGGCCTTCGGCGCGCGAATCTGCGTGCCGCCGCGTTCGGCGATGACGGGCAACGTCGGATGCGCCACTGGCAGGGCGGTCATCTGCCATTCGAGAGGCGAGGTAATCAATGTGCGGCGGCGTCTCATGGGATTGGCCATTGAGGATAACACGGGCCAGTTTTGTGGTACGGGCTTCCGGCCCTCCGGGACTCCCCCGCGAACTCGGCAGCGCGGAGCTCGTCTGCTGCACGGCGCCTTGCGTTACCGCAAAACCCCGCCGCCGGGACGGCGGCGCTACAAAGTCGCAACCATTTCAAGAATGTGGGATAGAATTCCGCGATTGCCGGAGCACGGTCTCGGCGGGTTTCTCTTCCGTGGGCGCAGGAGATCCCGGCCAAATTTTGATTTGGACGCATCTTGATCCTGACCGAAGCGTGAATCATGAAAATTTGGAAGACGATGAATCGTGTGCCGGGCGGGCTGATGGTGTGCCCGCTGTTTCTCGGCATGGTGGTCAACACATTTTTCCCGGACCTGCTGAAAATCGGCGGCTTCACTGAAGCGCTGAGCGGGATCGGCTACCCGACATTTCTGGGAATGTATCTTTTCACCGTCGGCACGAAAATGACGCTCAAGGCCGCGCCGAAGATGCTGAAGCGGGGCCTCGGGATTCTGCTCACCAAGGTCGGCCTTGCCACGATTTTCGCGCTGGCTGTTGCACATTTATTTCACGGGAACCTGTTGGGCCTCAGTACGCTGGCCGTGATGGCGGCGATGGGCGACACCAACGGCGGAATGTTTCTCGCGCTCACCAGCGCGATGGGTGATAAGGAAGACGTCGGCACCTACGTTCCGCAAAGTATCGAGACAGGACCGTTCCTCACGATGATCATTTTTGTGGGAGCAGGCCTCGCAAAGATTCCCTACCTCGCCATTGTCTCGGTCATCGCTCCTATTTTCGTCGGCGCGATTCTGGGCAACATCGACAGCGATATCCGTGAATTCTTCGGCTCGCACGAGCCGATCATTGTTCCCTTCATGGCGTTCACGTTGGGGCAGAACATCAATCTGCGGTCGGTGCTTACGGCGGGGCTACCGGGAATTGTTTTGGGGGTCACAGTTTTTGTTGTGACAGGATTGTTCTGCATCGTTGCCGACAAACTGCTGGGCGGATCGGGAGTCGCCGGCGCTGCGGCATCGAGTACAGCGGGGAATTCCGCCGCGGTCCCGAAAGCCGTTGCTTTGGCCGATCCCAGCTATAACGCGGTTGCGCCCGCCGCGACAGTTCAAGTGGCCGCAGCGGTAATTGTTACCGCAATTTTAACGCCGATCCTGACCGCATGGATGTTCCGCAAAGTCAGCAATGAGCGCGCCAAAAAGGAAGCTTCGGCGGCAGCGGCAGTTACAGTCACCGATTGAAGAGCCATTCTTGTTTCTTTTTGGGCCGTGCGAGCATCCAAATGTGTTAGAAATCACGAGGCACAAATCACCAGTTAAAAGTCACAGGTCACTCCTATGAGAGAAGCCGTCATCGTCAGTTCAGTCCGCACGCCGGTCGGGAAGGCGGGCAAAGGCACACTGCGCGCCACGCGGCCCGACGACCTTGCCGCCATCGCCATCAATGAGGCGATTCGCCGCGTGCCGGGGCTTGACCCGAAAGAAATCGAAGACGTAATCCTTGGCTGCGCGATGCCAGAAGCCGAAGCGGGAATGAACGTCGCACGCATCGCCTGCCAGCGCGCCGGACTTCCAGATCAGATTCCGGCGATCACGATCAATCGGTTCTGTTCCTCGGGCCTGCAATCGATCGCTATGGCCGCCGAACGCATCATGGTCGGCGCCGCCGACGTCATTCTGGCGGGTGGCACCGAATCGATGAGCATGATCCCGATGGGCGGCAACAAGATTGCCCCAAACCCGTGGCTGATGGACCACTATCCGGACGCGTATCTGAGCATGGGCCTAACGGCGGAAAATCTGGCGAAAAAATACGGCATCACGCGGGAAAAGGCGGACGAATTTTCGCTCGCCAGCCACAAGAAGGCGATTGCCGCGATTGCCGCCGGCAAATTCAAGGATGAAATTGTGCCGGTCGAAGTGCATTCGACAATCGTCTCCAATGGCGTAAACGGCCACGCGGCGAAGACCAAAACGACGACAACAATTTTCGACAGGGACGAAGGCCCCCGCGCCGATACGTCGATGGAAGCGCTGGCGAAGCTCAAGCCCGCATTCCACATGCACGGCACGACGACGGCGGGGAACAGTTCGCAGACCAGCGACGGCGCGGCTGCTGCAATTGTGATGAGCGCGGAGCGCGCTCGCGCGCTTGGAGTGAAACCCCTCGCGCGTTTTCTGGCTTTTGCCACGGCAGGAGTCCCGGCTGAAATCATGGGAATTGGTCCCGCTTACGCAATTCCAAAGGCCCTGAAACTGGCTGGCTTGACGCTCGATCAGATCGACGTAATCGAACTGAACGAAGCGTTTGCCGTGCAATCGCTGGCGGTGATTCAGGAGACGGGGCTTGATTCAGCGCGCATCAACCCCAACGGGGGGGCGATTGCCCTCGGGCATCCGCTCGGATGCACAGGAGCGAAACTGACGGCGTCAATTTTACGCGAACTCGAACGCCGCAACGCGCGCTATGGCATGGTGACGATGTGCATTGGCGGAGGGATGGGCGCTGCAGGAATATTTGAGCGAACGGCTTAGAATTCTGAGTAGCACAGGCTTCAGCTTGTCTTCTTTTGAATTTTGAATTTTGTGCCATTTCCAGAGAAGTCAAAAGCAGACAGGCTGAAGCTTGTGCTACTTAAACCCTACCGAAACAATAGATATGCGCTATACCCCAGGCCCGCGCCCAGCAGCGAACCAACAACCACATCACTGACAAAGTGCATGCTCAGAATCACGCGCGACATGGCAATGCTTACAGACAACATAAGTAGCGGCGCCTGCAAGTCAGGATAAAAAATACAAAGCGGCACGGCAATGGCGAAAGCGCTCATCGAGTGGCCGGAAGGAAACGAAAACTGATCCGGCGGGAGGACGTTGGACCAGCAGTGCGCTTCGAGGTGGCAGGGCCGTTTGCGCTTGCTGGCATTTTTCATCACGCGGAACAGAACGACGGAAGCCGCCTCTGCCGAGACGGCCGCCGCGAAGGCGATAAACCGGTTTTCGCCGCCGAAAATCAGCAGAGCGATGCCAACTGTGTACCAGATCCAGCCATCGCCCAGCCGGGTGGACATGACCATCCAGATGCGAAGCCATCTGGGGGCTCTCCAACGATTCACCCGGCGCATCACCTGGTGATCGCGATTCTCGATGAACTGCCAGACGGTTCGTGTGGCTGCCATGGTGGAACCTCCTACGCTAACTGCTTCTCGCGCGAGGGCACGGGCTGAAGCACGGCGCTGGGCGCCGGCTTCGATTGGTTAATGGTTGCGCCCCACCGGCGGACAAAATCCAGATCCACCAGATAGTTGACGGCGACTCCGGCAGGAACCAGAGCCAGCAAGGGAGAAAGGATGATCGTCCAATTGTCTTCGCGCATCATCTCGAAGCAGAGCAACAGAACGTCGCGCGTTAATTTCCAATAGTTTCCGGATTCTCCGCCCAGCAGCCCGTGTCCTGCGCGCAGCCCGGCCAGGAACTCGTCTTTATCCCGCGCTCCGGGAACTTCCGTGTAGGTTGTGCCCACCGAGCGAAGGGCATGCGCGTCGCTGCCGGCAACCTGCGTCTTGCAGCGGCGCCAGGCGAATTCTTCCGCCTGCTTGTTTGCAGAGGGCAGCATCTGGCCGTTGCGAGCTTCGACGGCGGGGAAGTATCCCGAAAACCATTCGTAGTCTTCCGCATTCCGGCGTCCGGTGAGGGACGAGAAGACGTGATTTACGGTGAAAAACAGCCGCTGCTCAGTGAGATAGCAGAGCAGGCGGATCAAATCATTGCGGCGCCGGTAGATTTCGACATGCTGCCGTTCGGTGATGTCGTAGACGCCGACGTGGGCATAGGTCCCGCTCGGCATCAAGCAGGTAACTTCTTCGCTGAGAAAGAAGTCGGGATGTTGGCGCAACTCTTCCGCGGCGCCAATAGAGTCGTGATCGGTGATCGTGACAAGGTCCATGCCGCGCTTTCGCAGCATCGAGTAGACGTCTTTCGGAGCGCTGTAGCTTTCCAGGAAAAAATGGCGCAGGATCGCTAGTGGCAGGGTGCCTGAGTGTACCGAGTGGACGTGCAAGTCGCATTTCATCGTGGGAAAATTCTCTCAAATGAACTTTGCAAAGTTGTTACGCAATGTTTAATAGAACGTAATAAATGTTTGTTACTCATAGAACACAAACAAGTTACCGTTTGAGGAGGACCGACGATAGATGGCAGACGGAATGCCCGGAGCCACTGCACCAAAACGCAGCATCCACCTTGTTTTCTTCGACGCAGGAGGCGGACACCGTAACGCCGCCACCGCCCTTCAAGTACAAATCGAAAAAACAGGACTGCCCCTCGAAGTTTCTTTAATTAACCTTCAAGAATTACTTGACCCGCTGGACGTGCTCCGGAAGCTTGCGGGCATTCGAATTGAAGACATGTACAACAAGATGCTGCGCAACGGCTGGACGCTGGGCAGTCCCCAGTTGATGCGCGTGCTGCAGGCGGTCGTGTGGATGTATCACAAGCCGACTGTGAAATTGCTCGAGAAATTCTGGCTGGAGAGCAAGCCCGACATGGTGGTGTCGCTGGTGCCGCATTTTAACCGTGCCATGTGCGAGAGTTTCGGCAAGGCGTTTCCGGGGCGTCCCTTTGTCACTGTCCTAACCGATCTTGCGGATTACCCCAAGCATTTCTGGATCGAGAACCAACCGCAATATCTGGTGTGTGGCACCGAACATGCCTTCGAACAGGCCCGCGAGTTCGGTCACACGAATGGAAAAGTGTTTCAGACTTCCGGGATGATTCTTCATCCGCGGTTTTATGAACCCGAGCCGTCAAACCGCGCCGCCGAGATGAAAAAACTGGGCCTCGATCCCGAAATCCCCACCGGCATTGTCCTGTTCGGCGGGTACGGAACATCGAAGATGCTGCACATTCTCCGGCAGATCAATCAATCTTCCTTGCAGGTGCAGCTCATCATGATTTGCGGGCGCAATGAAAAACTGGCGGAGGCGCTTCGCCAGGAGCCCAGCCGGATCCGTGTCCATGTCGAAGGATTCACGACGCAAATTCCCTATTTCATGGCGCTGTCGGATTTTTTTATCGGCAAGCCGGGGCCGGGCAGCATCAGCGAAGCACTATCGAAGCGTCTACCTGTGATTATCGACCGCAACGCCTGGACGCTGCCACAAGAGCGCTATAACGCCGTGTGGGTGCGCGAGAAGAAAGTGGGAATTGTTGTGCATCATCACAGCGAGGTGGTGGCCGCCGTGAGCGAATTGCTGAAGCCCGGTGAACTCGCGGGCTATCGCGAGCGCGCCGCCGCCATGCACAACCAGGCGATTTTCGAAATCCCTCAAATTTTTGAAAAGATACTTAAGAACGGGGCGCCGCTTAAATCCTGAGGAACACCGATTTTAGCAGGACAGGCTTCAGCGTGGCTTCTTTTGACTTCCATGCCAACCCCACAAAAGTCAAAAACAGACAGGTTGAAGCCTGTCCTACCAGGAATCATTTCTCCGGCAATAAATGATTGCTCCGAACGTAGTTCAAATTTTTGCTGAGCGCCCGCTCCGCGTCCACCGGCAGCAAATACCCGGACTGAACAAGATGATCGATCGCTTTGCGCAGCAGGGCGGAATACGTCTCGATGTTTCCATACCGCTCTTCGATGGACAGTCGGGGATCGCCGGACGCAATTCGTTCGGCTTTTGTTTTCGCGAAGGGAATAAATTGGCCGAGCCCTTCGCAGCCATCGTCGTTCTGCGGAGGCGCGCGCAGCGCCCAGCCTGTGTAGGTCCCGAGAGGCACTTGGACTTCCGGAAGACGAATTCCGGCGAGATCGTTTCCGTCCGCGTCCGTCTTTGGCACATAGCTCGGATAAATCGGGCCGTTGGATGGATTGTCCTGGTAAGGCGGCTCGAAGGTGGGCGGGTTGATCGTCGCAATTCCCGTGGCGTAAAAATTTGGACCGTAGTTCAGAAGATATCGCGTTGTTTTAAGACCCGTATATGTGACGCCGGGGATGTGTGGAAATCCGGTGGAAGCCTGATCGGGTTTTACGAGCGTTCCGTCGGATAGTTTTGGAAACTCGCTCGGCGGCGGAGGCGTTCCCGCGGTGACCCATTTATCCATCGCCATGAACAGCGCGCGCTGAACGTCCTGTGAATCCAGCGGATTCTGAAACTGCTGGCAGACGCCTTTCGATGCGCCGTTTCCCGTTCCGTGCTGCATGCTCGACATGAAATAGATGCGCGTGAAGGGCGAGTCCGGCAGATCTTTTTTACCGGCGGGATCTGTCGTCATAAGCGAAGCGGCCTTCACCCAATATTCGTTGGCGGAAAAAATTTCCATTGCATACGGACAGGTGTGCGTTTGCGTGCACCGTGCGTAGCGGCTGTCGGTTTTGCCCGTGATTGGGTCCGTCGTCGATATATCCGCGAAAGGGAAGCGCCCTTCGGGAAACAAATGATCCTGACGGTTACGCTCGGTCCGTCCGGGTTGCGAAAAACGGTAATTGATATTCAAACCGTCGCCGGCGGCGATCCATTGCATCATCGCGTCGAAAACCTGCTTGCCATTCTCCCCCTGATTGAAGCCGAAATAGCGGAAGTCATTCAGGAAGCGGCCGGGCTGGGAAGAGACTTCGGTGTAAATCCGAGTGATATCGCCCACAAGAGGGTTGGCGGTTCCGGAATCGTCTTTGGATTCGTAGCGAAGCCACGCGTTCCAATCGCGCGCCGCGGCAAGGCCTATGCCATTGACCGTCGGATTTTTAGCCGTGTAACTGAATTCATAAATATCGTTGGGCACAAAACGCGTTCCAGCGGGCAGCAGTTCGATCCCTGTGCCATCGGCATTGTACTGCCAGCCGGAAGAGGAAATGTCTTCCGGTTTGTCGTTCAAGTGGATGCGGTGTGTCAGCGTTGCCTTGGATGGATCGAGCGATGCGGCGGGATACGTGAGCGCGTAGGAAGTTCCAGCGTTCACGATATATTCGTACGATGGTCCCGTGATCGGCGAGCCGTCAGGATTTTCGGCAACCGGCAGCGTAATGGTGGAATTGTATCCGGCCCGGCTCGGTCCGGCCGAGGCGTCCCAGCCGCTGAAAGAGATGGAATAGCCCTGCGGCATCAGAAATGAGCCAGCCAGAAGCGCTGCGTCTTTCACCGAACCCGGATCGTCGCCCCCGACGCCGCGATTGAGCGCGCCAATTGTTTTCCGCCCGCGATTCGGCGGCTCGTACACCATTTTGTGATTGCCTTTGCTGAGATCGATCGGTTTCAGAATGTAAAAATCGAACGAATATTCGACTTTGCCCTGCGCATTTCTCGGCGCCAGCCGCAGATCGACAATGATCGCATTTTTTGGATCGTTGGGATCGAGCTCGCCAAACGCTTTCCCCACGATTTTCTCGTATTGCCCGACGCCCGGCCAGGAGTGGCCGCCGAACGTGGGCGATTCCTTTGCGGTGATTTGAATTTTTTTGATGCGGGCGTGGACGGGAGCTACCGCGAACGCCACGCCGAGTAAACATGAAACCGCAGCGAGCAGGAATTTCTTAAACGGATTTCCAGAAGGAACAATCATGAGTTTCACGGACGGTATCATGGAGTTTCGACGGGCGTCAATTGAGACCCTTTTGGGGTGGTGGGTCAGTCGGAAATATCGGACGCGGCCGTGCTGTTCCGCGAAAAAGGGTGCCGCACCCATGCGATTTGAACCTGTGAATAACCCCCCGGAAGTTTACGAATGTACACCCGACGATTTCGATTCTTGCCTTGCGTTTCAATGCAAAGGTACATCGCATGGTCACGCCGGTAAAGTAGCGCGGCCCGGCAGTTATGCCACCAATGTCATGCCATCAATGCCCCTCGCCGAAATCGGCGAAGAATAGGAGGTTATTCAAACGAGTACGGATTCCCGGATGAATTTGCTCTCCCGAGCCAACCCCGCTACAATGAAGTTTCACACCGCACCGCCTCAAACCGTCCCGTACTTTTGAAAGGAACTATGGCTTCCAGAACTGTGTGGCATTTTGCGTATGGCAGCAACATGAACCGGACTCAAATGCTTGCCCGCGTCGGAAACATCGTGGAAGAGCACACCGCGAGCCTGCCGAATTACGAGTTGCGCTTCAATAAAAAAGTTCGCGGCGGCACGGCCGGCGCCAATGTGCAGCCCTCCTCCGGGAAGACTGTGTATGGCGTGTTGTACAAGATCGAAGAAAACAGCTTCCGCAGCCTCGACCGCTACGAAGGCGTCCCCGAGCACTACCGGCGCATCGAAATACAAGTGACGCCCGATGGCGGCCAGGCGGTTCCGGCGCAGGTGTACATCGCGTCGAAAATCGAAAAGGGTTTGCGCCCTTCGCCGCATTATTTGCAGGCGATTCTGGACGGTGCGGGCGAACACAGCTTGCCCGCCGCATATATTGGTGAGATAAAGACTGCGGCCGGCGCGGCCTGATCGTCACAATTCCTAAAGGGTGCGATCGCGCTGCTCGCGCAGATCGTGAAGAGGTTACGAATCAGGAGGGACCATGGCCACCACGTCGTTGCCGCGAGCCGCTTCTCGCGGAGGCAGCTTTCTTGTCGAATCCTGCACGCCGGAAGATGTTTTTTCTCCCGCTGAATTAACGGACGATCAAAAACTGATCGGCCGGACGGCCGAGGAATTCATCCGCAACGAAGTCGTTCCCCAAATTCCCGATCTCGAAGTCCACAAAGAAGGCCTCCTCCCCCAACTGCTGAAAAAAGCGGGCGAAATCGGCCTGCTCGGCGGCGGCGTGCCCGAGGAATACGGCGGCGCGGCTCTCGACAAAGTGTCGAGCGTGCAACTGGCTGAAAAATTGTCGGCCAACGCTTCGTTTGGCGTGAGCCATGGAGCGCACTCCGGGATTGGAACGCTCCCCATTGTTTTTTTCGGCAATGAAGAGCAGAAGAAAAAATATCTTCCGCATCTCGCCACCGGAGAAAAACTGGCGGCGTACTGCCTTTCGGAACCGCAGGCCGGTTCGGACGCGCAGGCTTCGCGCACGCGCGCCGTGTTGTCGCCCGATGGAAAATCCTGGATTCTGAACGGCCAGAAAATGTGGATCACCAACGGCGGGTTCGCCGACGTTTACGTCGTGTTCGCAAAAGTGGACGGCGAAAAGTTTTCCTGCTTCATTGTCGAGCGTGGATTCCCGGGATTTTCATCCGGCGCGGAAGAAAAAAAGATGGGCCTGAAGGGCAGTTCGACCACGGCGTTGTTTTTTGAGAATTGCCAGGTGCCAAAAGAAAACCTGTTGCATGAAATCGGCCGCGGGCACATCGTCGCCTTCAATATTTTGAATGCGGGGCGCTTCAGCCTGGGCGCGTATTGCATGGGCGGCTCGAAGGGCACGCTCGAAACGGCATCGAAATACGCGAAGGAAAGATTTGCCTTCGGCAAACCGATCGGCAGTTTCGGTCTGATCCGCGAAAAACTTGCCGAGATGGCGATTCGCACGTTCGCGGTCGAATCCATGATTTACCGCTCGGCGGGATTGATGGACCGGGCCATTGCGGCAGCCGGCGACGGCGCCGATAAATCGCAGCCGTCGATGAAGGCGTTTGAGGAATACGCGATCGAAAGTTCGATCAGCAAGGTGAAGGGCTCGGAACTGCTTGATTATGTGGTCGATGAAGCCGTGCAGATTTTCGGTGGTTACGGATTTCACGAGGATTATCCGGTGGCCCGCGCCTACCGCGATTCCCGCGTCAACCGCATCTTCGAGGGCACCAACGAAATCAACCGCATGCTCATCGTTCAGATGCTGATGAAGCGAGCAATGTCGGGGGCCCTCCCGCTCATGCAGGCAGGCGCCAAATTGCGCGACGAAATTCTTGCGGGTCCCTCATTCGAAGAAAGTCCCAGCGGCGCGTGGGCTGAGGAAGAGCGAGTTCTGACGGGAGTCAAGAAAGCTTTCCTGCTTGTAGCCGGGGCGGCGCTGGAAAAATACCGGGATCATCTTGCCGACCAGCAGGAGATCGTAGGCATGCTTTCCGACATCGTCATGGAAATCTATGCGATTGAGTCTTCGTTGCGCCGAGTGCAGAAAGCGGAAGCGGCTCGGGGAGCTGAGAAATCGTCGGACTTGTCATTCACGATGGCCGACGCGGCGCGCGTATTCCTCCACGACGCCACCGACCGAGTCGAGATCGGCGCCCGCAATGCGCTGGCGAGTGTTCTCGAAGGCGACATGCTGCGCACCCAACTCGCCGTGCTGCGGCGCTTCCTGAAACGAGAACCTGCCGACACGGTGGCAATGCGCCAGCGTGTCGCTGCCGCCGTACAGGCCGGAGATCGCTACCCGTTTGAAGGTCGGTGATTCTCCGAAGTAATCGCCACAGCGGCACAGAGAAACGGAACAGAAACTGGGAAGCCCAATCCTTTCAGGACTTTCTCCGTGTCCCATTGAGTTTTTGTCGCTCTCCGTCCTGAAAAGGTTCTTTCTTTTCCAGGCCTTTTCTCGATGTTCGTCGTGCTTCTCTTAGCGAATTTCTCCGCAATACGGGAGGTGAATCTCCCGAATACTGTAGAATTTCTTCCTGAATGCGTACTGGTATTCCCAGAACGAAAGCTCTACGTGCAAAATTTCCTACGTACCATATGAAAAAGGGCGACTTAAGTTTTAAATTGGGGTTGTATCAACTGGGCGGTGAATTGCATCAAATCTAACGTTACCGGAAGGGGCCCAGCAAAGTGAAAGTCAGTCAAGCATTCCGCCAAACGTTCTTTCAGACCATCCGAGACAAGAAAGCTCGAAAATGGTTGTGGGTTGCCGTCGCCGCTTTTGTCGCATTGCAAATTTATTTTGTTCAGGAAATGCTGGCTGCACTGATGCTGTTCACTGGCGTGTTCATTATTTTTGCCCTCGGCGCTCTTGTCCTGTATCTGATTGATCGCGTTGGACAATGGGGTCTCGGCTGGGCGGGGCATCAGGCGCGCCGTGGACTGGATGCCGCCGAAGAGATCAGTAAAAAGCACCGCCCCCGTCCACGTTCAGAGCCTGTCCAGTAATTGCGCTCGAGTGCTCCGAGCACAGGAAGAGCGCCGCATCGGCAATTTCATTGGCTGTCTGGCCGCGCCCTTGCAAGATTGTGTCCAGAAAACCCTGCAATTGATCTACCTCAGAAACTCCCAGCCGTTCGGCGAGTGTGTGGCCTAAATCCTTTGACATCTTTGTCTCCGTGACGGGCCCAGGGCAGATGGCGTTGACGCGCACGCCTTTGCGAGCCCCCTCCGCAGCCACAACTCGAGTCAGGCCCAGCATTCCAGCCTTTGCCGAGGCGTAAGGGGATCCCCAGCCGAAAGCTGACTTCGCCGAAAGACTCGAAATATTCAGGATTACCCCCGAGCCACGCTCATACATTCCCGGAAGTACAAGCCGCGTAAGCAGATACGCCCCGCGCAGGTGGACGGCGATCACGCGATCCCACTCGGCCGGGCTAATTTCCTCCACAGGCTTTACAGGGCCGTACTCCCCCGCGTTATTCACCAAGATATCGACGTGGCCGAACTTCGAGGCCGCAGTGGCGATCAGCTGCTCACATTGCTTTTCATCGGCCACGTCGGTCGGGACTGCCGCCGCACGGGCGCCTTCATTGCAAATTTCCACAGCCACCGACTCAATCTCGGTTTTCGTCCGCGCCGCGACCACAATGGTCGCTCCCTCCGCGGCAAATCTCAGGGCAATGGCCCGGCCTATGCCTCGCCCTCCGCCGGTGATGACGGCTACTTTTTTCGTGAGCAGCATTTGCGCCTCCGCAAGTCGTTGGGCAGGATAGCATTTGGATCGTTTGCGGCCAAATGTCCCCTTTTCGTTTCCGTGGGAATCAAAATAGATGAAGATTTTACGCACGTGTGGAGCGTATAAGGATGTGGCATTCTGGGTAGGATCGAGGGGGAGAAGATGAAAGAGAATCCAGTTTCAATGTCTTCCGGCATTGAGGCCGGCCGCATTTTGGCGGCACACGCGGGCCGGTTCCTGATTGGTGGAGATCTTCCGGTTAACCGGCTGGGTTTTGGGGCGATGAGAATTACAGGGAAGGGCGTATGGGGTGAACCGAAGGATCGTCCCGAAGCCATCCGGGTCCTGCGCCGGGCGGTCGAATTGGGGATTAATTTTATCGATACAGCCGACTCATATGGGCCCGGGGTAAGTGAAGAAATTATTGCGGAAGCGTTGCATCCATATCCGGCGGGTCTGGTGATTGCAACCAAGGCCGGGTTCGATCGGAGCGGCCCGGATCGATGGGCGGAAAACGGACGGCCCGAACATTTGAGAGCGGCTTGCGAGGGCAGCCTGCGCCGCCTGCGCCTGGAACGAATCGATTTGTATCAACTTCATCGGATTGACCGGAAAGTCCCGGCGGAAGATCAGCTTGGAACGCTGAAGGATCTTCAGGCACAGGGGAAGATCAAGCACATCGGACTTTCGGAAGTCAGCGTGGCGCAGATCGAGCATGCGCGGACCATTGTGCCGATTGTCAGCGTGCAGAACCGCTACAGCCTGAGCGATCAGGCGGCGGAAAAAGTCCTCGATACCTGCGAGCGCCTGAATCTCGGCTTCATTCCATGGTTTCCGCTCGCGGCCGGCAACTTGAGCGCGTCGGGCGGCGCGCTTCAGCGGTCCGCAGCGGAGTTCAAGATCACACCCTCACAACTCGCTCTTGCCTGGTTGCTGTGGAGGTCTCCCGTGATGCTTCCGATTCCAGGGACATCGCAGGTCCGGCATCTGGAAGAAAACATCGCGGCGGCATCGCTGAAGCTCGACGAAAATAAACTACGAGAGTTGGGAAAGGCAATGCGGTAGAGGCAAATCATCGACATTCCGATCGAAGCCGGGAATGCGTCCCGCTTTAAAATCGAGGAGGGGTTCCCCGCTGCGCCCGGCACGACGGTGTTTTATTTGTCGTGCAGCGTATTCTGCCCTTTTCCGAAATTAAAAATCGGCGACCCGGACGATGGCGGTCATCTTGTGTTTCTGGCCGGGCGCCAGATCGACAGCAAAATCCGAGACGTTGCTGGTTTCAATGCAGATCATCTGCGCCCATCCGTCGTCGGCAAAGTCCGGCATCGCAAGCGCCTTCTTCGCCCAGGGATTCCATACAACCGTTGTGCTTGAATTTTCCTTTACAATGGTGGTGCGGCGGCGCAGTGCTGGATCTTCCAATCCGATAGAGGCGCGCGTATCCAGGTACACGCGATCGGTTTCCGAGGCGATCTCGATCGCGCCCTGCTGAAGCTTTTTTAGATGGGCGTCGGTCTTATCGATGTATTGGACGGCGTCCAACCCGGTTACTCTCGCCCTTCGGATATCGCCCACTTTGTGGTAGGCGTGTAGAGCTTCCTCAAAACGCAATGACGAGGTCCCGGTATTTGTCATTTCCAGTTCGAGCTTCAGCTCTTTGCCGAACGTGACGCGGTGAACGAGGCGAAAATCCGCAGGCCACCATTTTTTTGTCTCCGAGTCGCTGATAGTGAACATGCCGACTGTGACGCGGTCTACGTCGCGCGCGATCGACTCGAGTTGCCATGCCTTGGTTCGCACGAAGCCGTGAGCGGGGGCTTTCGGGTCGTCCGATTTGTCGCCAAACCAGGGGAAACAGATCGGGATACCGCCGCGAATGGCGCGCCCCGGTTCCCACCGGGACTGCGAGCTAAGAAAGAGAACTTCCTCACGGCCCGTGGGTTTCCAGGATGTGACATGAGCGCCGTGCAGATAAATTTCCCCTGTCGCCTCCGGAGAATTGACGAGTACCTTCAGCAATCCGCCGTTTCCTTCCGCGACGAAAGCCACGCCCGGAATGTCAAATCCGCGATACGATTGTCGAGAAACGCCGTTCATTTTCGTTTCCTCCATTCTGTCACTTCCGGTGTCTCTGATTCTTCGTCGCGCTGCCTGGCTTTGGTATAGGATTTGACGGATGCGGGAGCCGGCTCCAATTGTAAAGCGACTCGAAGGCACGACATCAAGACTGTACTCCATTTCGGAGGATAGTTTTTTTTAAATGTTCGATAGAAACCTTCGCCCGCGCCAGAGCGGGTGCCGAGGCGAGGCCGCGCGATGCGCAAGCCGAATCCGATTTCACTCCTCAGTGCGTTCATCCTGCTAGCGGGCTTCGCTGCAATCGGAATAAATGCGGCGCGCCTTGCAGCCGGGCACAGCGTTATAGCGAAGCACAGCCTTCCCCGAGGCCAATCTTCCAGCGGCACAGACCTGCCCGCAAATCGAACCGGCAGCCATTACCTGCTGCTCGTCAACACGGCCGTGGCCTCGCAGATGGATGCGCGGAAGCTGGCGCAGTTTGACGGCTCTCCTTACGATGGCCTGGCCGTTTCATTCGCGGATGCGTACGACACCACGACGATTCGACCCGTGGCTGAGATGGAAACGCAGGTCGCGATCTGGAAAAAATCCACGACAAAGGACGTCTGGCCCTGGGTCTATTTGAACCGGATGATCGGCGGCGCCAGCGCCGATGCCAACGCCGATGCCAACGCCGATGCCGAAACCAGCCGGTACATACAGGTCGCGTACTTTCAGCGGATACAAGGAGTGGACCTGGACAACAAGGCCGGCGCGCGAAAGGATTTTCTGGAGAACTGGCGGAACGCCCTACGCGTCGCGCGCGATACCAAGGTTCCGGGGATTGTTTACGATCCGGAGTTTTATAATAATTACAAGGCAAATGACCTGGCAGAACTTGCACGCGTGACGGGCAAGCCTCCCCGGGAATTGACGGAGGAATTGGAAGAGTTCGGCGCTCGAATGGCCGACTCCGCCGCCGTGGAATATCCCGGCGCCGCACTGTGGTTTTTCTTCACTGGATTTACGCGACCCGATTACCGGGTGATCGATGGGCGGCCATACTTTTTTGCCTCGACCTACATTGCCAAGGGACTGCTCGATCAGATTCAACGGCGCCATCTGCAGCTCCGTGTATTGGCGGGCGGGGAAGTGGGCCTCGGCTACTGTCACACTTCCGTCGAGGAGCTTCGCCAGTCCATCCAAAAACGCGCCGGCGTTTTCGCGCCTCTTTTGAAACAGTACAACGGCATTCTGGAAATGGCTGGAACAATGACGCTGTGGAGCGACCGCTCGGCGAAGCGAGCCTGGCTGACTCAGGGAGCTTGCGGCGGATCGTCTGCCGCCGGGGTCGAAGACCTGGAACCGTACATGGAAACTCTTTTTCGCGCGTATCGGTACAACTGGATTTACGGTTCGACGAATGGAGGATATTTCGCGTTCCAGGCGGATAGCGCGCCGCGCTTCGATGCCGCCATACGTCGGGCAACGGCGCGCGCGGTGGATGGGGGTAAACCTTGAGAGGCGCGGGAAGCGTGCTCAACAGTGAGGGATCGACCAATCCGGTTGTCAGGGGCCCAGGCCCCGGTATCTGGCAGTGACTCTTTTTGCATCCAACTCGGACGCGAACAACGATAGGTTTTGGTGATGCCGGTCTGGCCGGCGCTACCAAAACCAAGCTGTCGTCAACTTTTATCTCCTCGAAAATGGGTCGCTACCGGGTATCAGACGCCGTTGAATCACGCGGCTGAAGCGGCCACCCACAAAGAATAATCCAGGATCGCTTTTGATATCAGGCACGAATGATTTGGAGGAAAGAATCCACGGAAGCCGAAAGCGAGTCCGTTTGCTCGGAAAGCAGCGAGGAGATTTCCTTCATCTCTCCGATGCTTTGAGACATCAGCAACGCAAGAGTTGTCGTATCGTCGACGGCCGTTCGCATTGTGGCGATTTCGGTGGAGATTTCCTCAGTGGCGCCGGCTGTTTGCCTCGATAGATTTTTCACCTCCGAGGCTACCACCGCAAATCCGCGTCCCGCTTCTCCGGCGCGCGCCGCTTCGATCGTGGCATTGAGCGCCAGCAAATTTGTTTGTCCCGCAATCTGCGAGATCAACTTCACCGTCCCTCCGATTCTTTGTGAGGCTGTGGACAGGCGCTCGATAACCTGGTTGAGCTGTTGCTTTCGCGATGCTTCCAGAGATCCGGCGGATGCGTGGCCATGGGCAATTGTGCTTGACGATCCGTTCCCCGTGGAGATCGTCGAGCAATCTCCGGCTGCCGCGGCAAGGTTTTGCGCCGCGCGATTGACACGCGAAGCGGAAGTCGCCAACGCCGAGAAAACGGACTTTACTGTATTTTCAAATTGGTCGGCCAGCTCGCGGCGGCGTTCGACGGACTCTTTCAGGCCCGCGTCGCGCTTCATTGCCTCAATATCCTTGTTGATCATTTCGCTTGCGCCGCGGAACGAGCCCAGCATGCCGCGCAGCAAAACGCGCCGGTAGTATTTTCCCTGCCCTGCGTAGTCCAGCGAGACCCGCGCCTCGCGAAGGAACGCGTCCGTCATATCGAGCAGATGATTGAGGCCATGGACCAGGCGTCCAACGTCCCCGGTTTCGTGGCAATGAGTCAGCCGCGCTTCCAGATTTCCAGCCGCAGCTTCTTCACAGACCTCGGCGGCTCTGGTGACCCATTCGCGATGCCGGGAAAGCTCCAGCTCCGAATCCGGATTCGCCACTACGCTCTTCTCTCGGGTCATCGATCACCTTTCCCTGGATTCAGGATTTTCGGCCGCAGGATGCCGCGCGTGAAGTTCACTTTTCTCGTTTTCTCAATGTGGTCACGTCAGACTCCGTTTCCCGCGGACGAATCACACGGAAAAAACAAATTCATCGTACGCCATATTTTTTTGCGCTACGGCATGGAGCAGAATTTCGGTGGCGGCCTTCATGCCTTCGCGCCAATCCGCATGGCGTTTCTCCTCGGCAAGCAACTGGCGATAAAAGCCATCGAAGGTCTGAACCTGGTGGCGTTCCGGGCAGCGACGGTTCGAGTGGTAACTGACAATCTTTCCGTGCGAGTTGAATGTCGGCGTCACATGCGCGAAAACCCAGTAGTGGTCTCCATTTTTCGCCATGTTTTTCACATAGGCAAAGATTTCCTGGCCGGATTCGATCGTGTCCCACAGCAGTTTGAACACACACCGAGGCATGTCCGGATGGCGGATGATATTGTGCGGTTTGCCGAGGAGTTCCTCCTCCGCATAGCCGGAAACCTGAAGAAAGGTTAGATTTGCATACGTGATTAAGCCTTTCAGGTCCGTCTTGCTGACGATGAGGTCGTCGCTGCCCCAGGTCCGCTCACGGCCGGTCGGCTGAACCAATGTCTCAATCATCGCGGGCGCTGGCCTCCTCGAAATGGTGTCTTTTCTAATGATCGTCCATTCGGAGTGTTTACTTTAGGATGAGAGCCGGGACTGCCCAAAATCTCGCGCAATGCTCCCCGCTCGTGATATTGTATAAAGGAATTTTTCGAGGCTACTGAATGAGTAACCAGACCCAATCGGCAAGCGATGGCAAGAGTCTGATTCGAGTGCGGCCCCGCGGATTCTGCGCGGGCGTGGTGCGCGCGGTGGATATCGTGGAACTGGCGTTGCAAGCGTATGGCCCGCCGGTATATGTCCACCATGAAATCGTACATAACCGGTACGTAGTCGAGCAGTTGCGCCAAAACGGTGCGATTTTTGTCGAGACGGTTGAGGAAGTGCCGCTTGGCGCCGTGCTTGTTTTCAGCGCACATGGCGTCCCGCCGACCACTCGAGAGGAAGCGCGCCTGCGCGAGTTGCGCGTGATTGACGCGACTTGCCCGCTGGTCACGAAAGTGCACCTGGAAGCGCTGAAGTTTGCGCGCGAAAGCCGCACGATTATTTTGATTGGTCACCGCGACCACCAGGAAATTGTGGGAACCTCCGGAGAAGCGCCGCAGCAGACCGTGGTGGTGGACAGCGTCGAAGCGGTGGATGCGCTCCAGATTTCGGACTCGAATCGATTGGCGTTTCTGACTCAGACGACGCTCAGCCTTTATGACACGCAGGAAATTGTCGCGCGGTTGCGCGAGCGGTTCCCGACGATTGAGGGACCTGCCTCCGACGACATCTGCTATGCCACGCAGAACCGGCAGGAAGCGGTCGAGCAGCTGGCTCGTGAAGTCGAATTGATCCTTGTGGTGGGCTCACCCAACAGCTCGAACTCGAATCGCCTGGTGGAAGTCGCCAAGCGCTCGGGCGTGGCGGCGGAATTGATTGACGCCGCTTCGGATATCGATCCGAAGTGGCTCGAAGGCATTCGGCGCGTGGGTTTGACGGCGGGCGCGTCGGCGCCGGAAGTGCTGGTCGAACAGGTGAGCGAACATCTGGCTGGATTAGGTTATAGCAATCAACGAGATCTCGACTTGATTCGTGAAGATGTGCGCTTCACGCTGCCGCCGGAGCTGACCAATATCGCCCCGGCTCCCAGATAGACCTGGCAGGGACTGATTTTGGCCAAATGATTTTGGGAATCATTTGGCTCGATGAAATAATTTTCATGACTGGCAGTCTTCCCCGGGAATAGATCACCAACTTCAGGAGCACAGCTTTGGCGGTCAAGATCATCCGTCAGCCGAAGAAAATTGTCTTGCTGGGTTCGCCGAGCAGCGCCGCAGTTCTCCGCGCCGGGCATGAGCGGGCGCCGGCTGCATTGCGCGCCGCCGGACTTGCCGACCGGCTAAAGTCCGCGGGATTTGAAGTTACCGATGCGGGCGATACAGCTCCTTACGTTTTCCAGCAAGATGACGAACATCCCCGTGCGAGGAATGTCTCCGCAGTCCTGAAATCGCTCAACGATCTTCGCCCGCGCGTTGAAGTGGCCGTGAAATCCGGCGCGCTTCCTCTGATCCTGTGCGGCGATTGCATTTCCGTTCTCGCGACGATCGCGGGAGCGCGACGATACTATCGCAACGTGAGCCTGATTTATGTGGACCGCGACGCCGATCTAAAAGTCCCGGCCACCACAACTTCGGGATCCGTCGATGGCATGGTGATCTCGCAGGTCATCGGTCGCGGCGCGCCGGAACTTGTTCGATTCTGGGGCGAGCCGCCGCTGGTTCGTGAACCCGACATCGCGCTGTTTGGATTTGACCGCCTGGAACAATCGGAAGAACAGTTTCTGGTAACTTCGACGTTGCGCCGGCATCCGGCATTGGAAGTTTCCACGGTCGGAGCTGCGAAGGTGGCGGGGATCGCGCTGGAGCGCGTGCATGCGGGAAATCACCAGTTCGTTCTGCACCTCGATGTGGACGTAATCAACGGCGATGAATTTCCCTGGACGAATTCACAGGGAACGGGCGGGCTTACGCTGAGTGAGGTGCGGGACGCGCTTCGCGTGTTTGTCGCCCAGACAAACCTGGCGGCGATCGAAGTGGCAGGGTATAACCCGGACCTTGACTCTGACGGCGCGGGCGCGCTGAAACTGAGTGATCTGCTGGTGGACGTGCTCGCCACACGGCTGGAAGTCGCGCCGGGTGTTGCCTTTGAAGGCGTCTCCCCAACACCAGCGGAACCCTCGCCGGCCAACTCCACTTCACCGGAGAATAAACCCAGCGCGGGATTGTCGGGCGATCCGCAGAGTTCTCCCACAACGGATTCCCTTCCATAGGAACCGATGCCGCCCCAGCGCACTCTTTTCGCAGGGGAGTAACGGATATGAGTCCCCGTCGGTTGCGCGCGTACGCCAGATGCGCTACCGTTTTTATCACGCTCCGGAGGCTCCCACGATGAAGAAAAAACATATGGCAATCGCGGCACTGTTTATCTTCACGCTGGCCGGTTCCGGGCTAACCCAACTGCATCCAGTGTTGCTTTACGGCATGGCGCCCAGTGACGCGCAAATGCAGATGGATATGTCGGGCGCCGATGACGGAATTCCTTCCTACCACGCGTATGCGCTGAAGCCGCCGATTCCGAAAACGCTCGACCCGAATCAATTTTCCGACGCGCTCAACCGCAATGTGTACGCTCTTGCGGCGAAAATTAAGGCTGTGTTGTACCAGCAGCCGTGTTATTGCTACTGCGACCGGCATGAAGGTCACAAGAGCCTGCTCGATTGCTACGCTACCGATCACGGATCGAAATGCGATATCTGCCAGAGGGAAGCGGTGCTTGCCGATCAGCTCACGCGGAAGGGAAAGACGCCCGCGCAGATTCGCGCCGCGATCATTCGCGGGGATTGGAAATCCGTTGACTTGAATCCGTATCTATCTGGCGTGGCGGCCCGGTGATTGAGAATGAGGGAATTGGGTTTCGTAGCGCCGGCGCCACGAAAAGCGTTCTTCCACTTCAGCAAAACCGCGACACTATTTTTTCCTTCGCCGGAATGCGATACACTCCACCCGGTTCGATGAAAATTCGTGTGGAAGCCGATTGAAGGGCGAGGTGAATTGTGTCGAATGGCGAAAAATCCGGAGCGGCGAAAACGCAGGCGGCGATCCTGGCAATTCGTTTGTCGGTGGGCGGAATTTTCTTTCTGGAGGGGACCAAAAAATTTCTGTTCGCAGCGCAGTGGGGGGCGGGAAGATTTACAAATATTGGCATTCCCATGCCGCAGGTGATGGCACCCTTCGTCGGAGCGGTCGAAATCATTTGCGGTCTCCTCGTGCTTGTGGGATTGCGCGCCAGCCTTGCCGCGATTCCGCTGCTGATCGTGATTTGCACGGCGATTGCCACCACCAAGATTCCCGTTCTGATGAAAGATGGCTTCTGGCATATGGAGGACCTGGCGCGCACCGACTTTTCGATGCTGATGGGGCTGATCTTCCTGTTGTTCGCTGGTTCGGGCAGCCTGTCACTGGACGCGCGGCTCTCGCCGGAAAAATTTAAGGAATGATGACGGAACGCGAGCAGAGTGTTGTGGCATTGCCGGACGGCGGTGGGAAAGGTTCGCTCGGCGAACTCGCTCTTTTCTTTTTGCGATTGGGAACCACGGCGTTTGGCGGCCCCGCCGCGCATATCGCCATCATGGAAGATGAGTTGGTCCGCCGCCGAAAGTGGCTCTCGCGCGAAAAATTTCTCGACCTGCTCGGCGCCAGCAGCCTGATTCCCGGTCCCAGCTCAAGCGAACTCGCCATTCACATCGGATTCCTGCGCGCGGGCTGGATGGGCCTGGTAGTCGGCGGGATTTGTTTTATCCTGCCGGCGGCGATTCTGGTTTTGTGCATTGCGTGGGCGTATGTGCGATTTGGACATTTGCCGGCCGTCGCTGGAATTTTGTATGGCGTCAAGCCGGTGGTGATCGCCGTCATCGTGCAGGCGCTGTGGGGACTGGGCCGCACGGCAGTCAAGAATTGGTTTCTGGCGATGGCGGGATCGATCTGCGTCGTCCTCAGTTTGTTCGGCGTGAATGCGCTGCTTATCCTGTTTGGAACCGGTGCAATCCTCGCCTGCATCCACTTGGTTTCGCAGAAGTCGAAAGAAAAACAAGGCGCAGGAATTGGATTTCTCGGCCCGTTGTGGCGTGCCGCTCATATGAACCTGTCACGTGCGCTCTCCGTCGCAGGCGCAGTGGGGGCCACGGCGGTAGTTCCGGGTTTGCGTCCGATTTTTCTGGTCTTTGCGCGAATCGGCTCCGTCGTTTTTGGCAGCGGATACGTCCTGCTCGCCTTCCTTCGGGCGGACCTCGTGCAGCATCATGCGTGGGTGACTGACTCTCAATTGGTGGATGCGGTGGCCATCGGGCAGGTGACGCCAGGTCCTGTGTTCACGACAGCGACGTTTCTTGGATACCTGTTACGGGGGCCTGCCGGGGCCCTGGTAGCGACCGTGGGAATATTTCTTCCGGCATTTATTTTGGTTGCGGTGAGTGGGCCGCTCATACCACTCATTCGCCGTTCAGCGACGGCGGGCGCTTTTCTCGATGGAGTCAACGTCGCCTCGCTGGCACTGATGGCGGCGGTCAGCTATCAACTGGGGCGCTCTTCACTGGTGGATTGGCTGACGATTGGTTTGGCAATCATGAGCGCAGTTTTGCTGCTGCGCTATCGAATCAATTCAGCATGGCTGGTGCTGGGCGGATCGCTGGCCGGCGTGGCTGCGCAATTCGTGCGCGGTGGTTAGGAGATATGTTGGTTGTTGGTCTCGGGTTTTCGCGGCTTCACCCAGAAGTCGAGGCCAAGCCAGAAGCTATATGAATGGCGCACGAGCAGCAACGAGAGAGCAATGGCGAAACCCATCCACAGCAAAATCTTTTCGTTGGTTGAAAGTGTTGTGAAATCCGGAATCAATAAAGACAGCAGGAAAATTGTCACGACGCACGCCGTGGTGACAATGTAATTGATGATCATCGCTCCCACGTAGTAGCCCTGCTCTGGAAAATACGAAAGCCCGCACTCGGGGCAGCGGGATTCCATCCGGAACACGCCGCGGAACAATCGCCCGCGTCCACAGTTGGGACATCGCCAGTGCGCGGCGCGATATGCGATTTGGGCTAGTGGAGGTCGCAACATAAGGTTTGGGTCCTGCGATCTAGTTTTCACCCGCGTCGATGCAATCCGGCAGGCGGATTCTTTCCTGCCTACGCGATTTGCAGCAGTTCGCGGCTGCCGGAAATCCACAAATCCGTGTAGCCCTTCATCTTCGCGCGAAACGCTTCATTGGTCTGGTAGTCTTTCAACTGGGCTTCGAATCCGGCCACGTTCTCCACTTCGAACTCAAGAATCACGCGATTGAATTCGCCTGTCAGATCGGTGAGAACTCGATGCTTCGGAATTTTCGCCGTGGCGGCGGCTTCCTTGATCTGAGCGGCAAGCTTGCTGGCCTGGCCTGGTTTTGCGACAAAACAATTTCGGACAATCAGCATACGTCCTCCGAGCGGAAAGTGAAATGTGGTTGGAACCGGGGGCAGAGTGACACTTCCCTACGAAAATTGTCAAGCTCTGAACGAATCAGCTCTGCACTCAAACCCCTATGTTGGCCTCCAGTGGCACAGGCTTCAGCCTGTGGATTTTTGAATTTTGCCAACTTCAGAGAAATTCAAAACCCACAGGCTGAAGCCTGTGCCACTGGAACCTCGCCAAACTGAATCGCCACTCGGAAACCGAATCGCTTCACTCCAGCGGGAGTCCGGTGTATAAAGGGGCCATCGGGGAAGTCAATAAAACGGAAACAAGATTTGAATAATCCTGGCGCGACGGATGGACGATACGTGAGCGCGCCCGGTCGGCGACCTTTATAGGAGGAATTGTGAAATCACGCGAATTTCAGAAGTGGCTTATTCTTGCCGTTGCCGTCGTCACGGCCATTTCAGTTTCAGGGCGAGGCGGTTTCGCCCAGACGAATTCGGCGGCCAGTCCGGCGAATCCCTATCGCCTTGTCGATGGATGGGCGCATCTGCCGGAGGGCAGAATCTGGGGCTCAATCAGCGCGATCGCTGTCGATTCCAAGGGGCACATCTGGGCTGCCGAACGCTGCGGCAAAAACGATTGCTCCGATTCCGATCTCGATCCAATCATGGAATTTGACGCCAACGGAAAAATTATCAAGAGCTTCGGCAAGGGATTGTATGTCTGGCCGCACGCCATCAATTTTGACCACGAAGGAAATTTCTGGTTCACCGATTACGGCTGCAAGAACGGAAAGGGCAATGTCGCCGTCAAGTACAGCCCCGAAGGGAAAATCCTGATGACGCTCGGCAAGGCCGGCGTCGAAGGAGACGGCCCGGACCTTTTCAGCGATGTGGACGCCGTCGTCGAGGCTCCCGACGGGGACCTGTTTGTCGCCGACGGCCACACGATCGGCAAAGGTAACGCGCGCATCATGAAATTCACAAAAGATGGAAAATTTATCAAGCAGTGGGGAGAACACGGATCAGGCCCCGGCCAGTTTGAAATTCCCCACGACATCGCCATCGATTCCAAGGGCCGCCTCTTCGTCGCCGACCGCGGCAACAAGCGCATTCAGATCTTTAATCAGGACGGAAAATTCCTCGAGGAATGGAAACAGTTCGGCGATCCCAGCGGAATTTACATCGACAAGAACGATGTAATCTACGTGTCCGATTCCTGGTCTCAATCCAACGACCCGAAAGTGGTCGAGCGATACAACCCCGGCTTCGACCACGGGATTCGCGTCGGCAGCGCGAAAACAGGCAAGGTCACGGCCTATCTCCCGTTGCCGCAGCCCCCCAAAAATGCCCCGGAAGGAATCGCAGCCGACAAGGCGGGCAATTTATTCGTCGCGGATACGATCGATCCGGGCGTGAAGAAATATATCAAGCAATAAGGATCGGAGTCGGTGGCGACGATCCCGCATGTGGATTCGGACGCTGCATTGTGCTTCTATCGAAATGATGGAACTCGATGCAGCGTTTCCTTTTGCCGCATTCCAAAACGATGTACATCAAGCTCGGCCGCTCCGGAGACATCGGTAGAAACCGATAACTTCCCGGGCAAGTTCCCTCCCCAAACCTCCTTCCGAGCACTTAGAATCTATAAGCAAGTATGTAGATTCATCGCCGTTTTCGTTTTCCGGCACATGAGGAGCCTGTATCGGATATGCAATCTCTTTCATTTTTCGAGGGGTTATCGCCTGAAGAGCATTTGCGCGTATTGGGGCGCTTGAAGCGCCGAACTTTTCCCACGGGCTCGACGCTTATTGTGGAAGGAGAGGAAAGGCGGGAAATTTATATCATCGAGGCCGGGGCTGCGCTGATTCTGGTCAAAGACCGTGAGGGAATCGAGCACACGGTCAACCATGTTGGTCCGGGCGCAACGCTCGGAGAGGTTTCGTTTTTCAGTGGACAACCGGCTTCGGCAACGGTCCGGGCGATCACGGACCTGGATGTTTTCGTGCTTGAGGGAGACCAGTTCAACGAAATCGCGGAAGCCTTTCCGCGCCTCTACTACAATGTGGGATCGATTCTCGCGCTGCGCCTGGCGAGGGTAAGCAAGCGCTCGGTAAGTTCTGGCGCAGGTCGAACCTCGGTCCTTCTGGATTGCGGCGCGCCGCCGCTGCTGGGCTATGCGCTGGCGTGCAGCGTGGTCTGGCACACCAGGCGGCCTACCCTGTTGCTCGTTGTGGTGGATGGCTCTCCCGCTCCTGAACTCATCGGTCTGGCAAAAAACATTTCTGAAAAGGGCTCTTCGACCGGCTTCGGCCCGTTCGATTTGCCGGACTCTTCACAAACCGATCAAGGGCGTGCGCAGCTGCGGCTCGTCAACATCGACAGTTCCTTCTCGTATGACGTTCTTCCATCCCTAGTGGAAGATCTCTGCCACAGCTACGATCATGTATTGGTGCAATTAAAGTCGGGAGCGCCTTCAAAATCGATCTCGGGGGCCCGTATCCGATTGCTTGGCTCGGACGCCGAACCTAAAAATGGCACCAGCGCAAATGGCCGAGCCCATTACGTTTCGTTTCGCCCAATGCGCATGAGCGAGCATGGCACAAAGAACCACGAAGGAGCGTTGTATGTCCCGGAATTTGTTCCGGCGGATGACCAGTCTTTGCGCGACGGTATTTTGCCGGCGCACAGCGCGGCGGGGAAGGCGCTGGGATGGGCCGCGCGAGACCTGTCCGGTTTGCGGGTTGGATTGGCGCTGGGGGCGGGCAGCGCCAAAGGGTATGCCCATATTGGCGTATTAAAGGTGCTGGAAAGTATCGATCTCATCCCGGACTGCGTCGTGGGCTCCAGCGTGGGCGCCGCCGTCGCTTCCCTCTATGCCGATGGAAACAAGCCACACGAGGCTGCGAAGTGGGTGGACACCATTGGGGCTTCCGCATTTCGTCTCACCCTGTCCAGAGGTTCCCTTCTCTCGATCGCGGGAATCCGCAATGGGGTGCGCCGGCTCGCGCGCGAAAGAAACTTTGAAGATCTGTCGATGCCGCTGGCCGTGGTGACCGCCGATATCGTCACCGGCGAACAAGTGGTCTTCGACGAGGGGCCTATTTGGCCTGCCTTAGTGGCAAGTATGGCAATACCTGGGGTGTATCCGGCCCAGCGGATCGGTGAGCGCACCCTGGTGGATGGAGGCGTGGTCAACCCGGTGCCCACCAGCGTCGCTGCCGACTTGGGTGCGGACGTCATCGTTTCGGTAAAACTGCGCGGCCAGTCGATCGAACGCCCGAAATCCATTCTTCAAACGCTGCTGCGCTCGTTCGATGTGATGCAAAGCAGGATCGTCACGGAAAGTGACGCCAGGCAATCGATCTTGATCGAACCAGCTTTTCCGAAAGGGCCTGAGTACTCCTTGCGCCAATTTACCGAAGCGCGGGCATACATCGCCTTGGGCGAAGAAGCGGCTCGCGCCGCGCTGCCGCGGATTACGTCAGCGTTACCCTGGCTTCGCAAATAGGCGCCACCAATCACAGCACTATTCAAAAAAGCCTTTCACCCGATAGGCCGGAAGATCCCCTTCGTGCTTGGTGGGAATCACTACGGCCTGGCAATCGACGAGATGAAAAATTCGCGCGTGGAGTTCGGGGCTCAACAGGATTTCTCCGCCGCCGGCGCCCGAGCAAAAGCGTCCTGCGAAATTGGCAGGCTCGCCTAGCACGGCGAACTCCATTCGTTCCGCATTGCCAATGAACCCGTTCAGCGCTTCGCCGCAATGGATGCCGATGCCGATCTCGCAGATTTCCGCGCCGCGGGCGGCGCGGGAAGCATTGTGCCGTCCCACGAGCTGTTGCATTTTCCAGGCGGCGCGCAACGCATGTTCATGCTGGCGGTCGTCGAGTTGCGGGCTGCCAAAGACGGCAAAAATAGCGTCGCCCACAAAGCGCTCAATCGTTCCACCGAATTCGTGAATCGCGTCGATGAGCGGCGGGAAATATTCGTTGAGCAAATCGCGCATTCGCTGCGGTCCCAATCGAGCCGTGAGCTGCGTAAAGCCTCGTATATCCGAAGCCAGTACGGTCACTTGAGACTGGCGCGTCCCGATGACGAGCGTGCCGTCGCTGGCTTCGCGGATCAGGTCCGCCCGGACGTGTGGAGGGAAGCGGCTGCTGAACAGCATGTTGGTCAATTCGGTTTGCCGTCGCAGATCCTCGCGAAGCCGATGGTGTTCGACGGCCATAGCCGCGTACTGAGCCACGGTGATCAGCAAATGCAAGTCGTCCTTACTGAACTGACACCGCGGGTCGGAGCTATCCACGCAGACCACGCCGACGGACTGGCCCTCCCAAATCATCGGCGCATAGATGCTGGCACAAACCAGATGGCGGATCTGGCTTCGACTGCTGTCGATGTCCGGGACCCAGACGAAGCCTTCATTGTTTTCCATGGCGCGCCGCGCCGAGGTGAGGCTGACCGTCGGCGCGCCGTGGGGGAGATGCGCTTTCAGGATGAGCTCGCCGGTGCCGCGATCCTTCAGAAGCAAGGCGGCGCGTGAGGCCCGCGGAACGATCTGGATTAATCGGGCGACGATCTTTTGCAGCAGCCCTTCCAAGCTGGCTTCCGCGCCGAATTGCAACGGCAATTCATAGAGCAAGCCAAGCTGGCGCTCTCCGGGAGTGATTGTTTCCATTCCCGAAAAAGGTCGCAAAACAGCTTCGGACACTGTGGTGGTGTGGATGGAAGTACCGGGCGAGAAGGGAACAGAGTCCTTCGGTGCAATGTGATTATTGCTCGCCTCAGACATTTCGATGCGGAGAAGTGTCTCGCCCAGGCGAACAACATCGCCGATTTTCAATTGGAGCTTGGCTTTCGCGTGCAGAATCCTGTCGCCGACCACGGTCCCGGCAGCGCTGCCCAGGTCTTCAATCCAAATGTCGAAGCCGTTCAACCAGACGCGGGCATGGGGGCGCGAAACTTTTGTGTCGGGACTCAGGTCCAGGTCAACCAAAACGCCTTCTTTAGGCCTTCCAATCACAATTTCGGAGGCTTCCCGATCGAAAACTCGCTCGGTTTCCCGATAGGTATAAACAATGCGCACGTCGCCCCTTACACTTGCTGTTGGCTCCCGACTTTTATATCACGCGGTGCATCGATTGGGAATCAAGAGAGGTCCATCCAGGGAGGTCCATCGGAAACGGGCGTGTAAATTCATTCCGGCTGCTCTATGATAAACTTCAGTCGCGCGGGCGTGGCGGAATGGCATACGCAGCGGACTTAAAATACCTTGAGTGCTCGCCGGGAAACCGGCGATGCAGAACTGCTCAAATTCGGGGAACCCTTAACTGGCGATCCCGAGCCAAGCCTGGAGCGAGTTTTAGAACGAAGTTTCAGGAAGGTGTAGAGACTAGACGGGCAGCGCCTAACCTCCGGTGCTTTGGAGCAAGGTGAAGGGATAGTCCAGACCGCAAATCCGCTGAAGCGCGAACAGCGCGGAGGCGCGAGCGGCGAAAGCCGTGGCCGGTAAGAAAATCCGCAGGGTCGTAAGGCCCGTGTGGGTTCAACTCCCACCGCCCGCACCAGCATTTTTCAGATTTTCCGGCCTGGCGTACCGCGCCAGGCCGGAAAACATCCACGATGATTGCATATAACAATCATTTACATTTGAATATTGAGTTTGCCTTTTTCCCCGAGTGCAATCACAATTACCCTTGAAGTGTAGCTGCGCAGACTCCGCTAACGTAAGACCTCTTCTTTCCACGATGAAGCGAGGTGTTTTGTCATCGCTGTTTTCGTGACCTGACTGTACCGTTTCCGGGCACATTGTTGTGTCCAAAGATTCAATCAAGCTGCGACGAAATTTAACTTGAGGGTGAAGTCTGTTTTGTTGTGTTGTGCGAAAAAAGTGAAGCGCTTTTTTCCGCAGAAGGTTTCAATGAAGCGCGCGATTCACTGAACATCGGTAGAACCATATGGAGGCAGGCGAAAGATGATCAGCCAAACACCGTTTTCTCTGGGGAATCTACGGGAAATTCCAGGAACAACTTCAAGCATCGTGTTGCCGCCTGCAGGCTTAAGGCAGCAGGATGTGTTTGCCGAAGCAATGCTCGAAAAATCGTCCACGCACCAGAAGCCAAACCCTTTCAAATGGATGGCCTCGCTCGGGGCTCATATCGCGGTTCTAACCATTCTGTTACTCATGCCATTATATTTTTCACAGGGATTGAATCTGCAGAAATTGAATACCACTCTTTTGATCGCGCCTCTTCCACCGACGGCGGCTCCTCCGCCTCCTCCCATGGCGGTTGCTCATACCGCTCCGTCCGTGCCGAAAACTGTTTTTACGCCGGGGAAGTTAACGGCGCCGGCCTTTGTTCCCAAGGCGGTGGTCGCGACTCCCGATATGGCCGCGCCGGACGTTCCGATATCCGGAATAACCGGCGGCGTAGCCGGAGGAATTCCCGGCGGGGCAATCGGCGGGACTCTCGGTGGCGTGTTGGGCGGAGTGGCAGCGCCATCCGCGCCCGTCGCGATGTCGGAAGGGCCGAAGAAACCGATTCGCGTCGGAGGCAATGTAAAGCCACCGCGACTGTTGTCCGGGCCCGCGCCGGTTTATCCGATTCTTGCCAGACAGTCGCACATTGGCGGGATTGTGGTGATCGAGGCGATCATCGACGAACACGGAAACGTCGTGCAGGAAAAAGTGATCAGCGGGCACCCGCTGCTGGTCCAGGCGGCAATGAAAGCCGTGTCGGAGCGCAAATACGAACCCACGGTTCTGGACGGCGAACCGCAATCGGTGGATTTGCGCGTCGAAGTGAATTTCCAGGTTCAGTAAGAACAGTGCACTTATAAAAGTGCGGTAAGAAAAGTGCGGTAAGAAACGTGCAACAAGAAACGCCCGTGCAAGCGTTTCGCCGCTCAGGCCAGATTGCGTTGCAACGTCTTGCGGTCGATCTCGCGCTCCCAGCGGGAGACCACAAGCGTTGCAACGCCGTTTCCAACCATATTCACGACGGCGCGGGCCATGCTCATGAAGCGGTCGATACCCAGCAGCAGAGCCATGCCTGCCACTGGAATCGTTGGGATCACGATCAGCGTGCCGACCAGCGCTATGAACGCCGCTCCTTGAACGCCGCTTGCCCCTTTCGATGTCAACACGGCAACCGCGAAAATTGTGAGCTGTTGGCCCAAGGTGAGATGTGTGCCTGTTGCCTGGGCGACGAACAACGCTGCAAGCGTCATGTACAAGCTGCTGC
This sequence comes from Terriglobia bacterium, assembly GCA_963788335.1. Taxonomy (GTDB): domain Bacteria; phylum Acidobacteriota; class Terriglobia; order Acidiferrales; family UBA7541; genus Palsa-360. Next base: position 127,129 of record CAWBGM010000017.1, on the reverse strand, counting down.
CGTCGGTATTGAACGTATACCCGGTTGGCACGACGAGCCCGACCAGCGATTTTGAGCAGCCCAATTTTTCGAGTTTCGACATCAGTGTAGGTAACGCGGGTTCGGAAGAACTGGTCGCCAGCACAAGCAAAACCTCTTCCCTAATATAGAACAGGAATTTAAAGATGTTGAATCCCACCGCCCAGGCCACGCTGCCGAGTATCGCCAGCACGAAGAAAATGCAGACAACGTAGAACGTCAGAATCAATTTCAATAGCGGGCCGAGCGACGCGACTCCATACTTGCCGATGGTGAATGCCATGGCCCCAAACGCTCCGATCGGGGCGGCACGCATGATGATGTTGACCACGCCGAAAACAGCGTGTGTCATCGCGTCAAACAATTCCACGACGGGTCTGCACCGCGGTCCCACAGTGGATAATGCAAAGCCGAACAGGACGGCGACCAGCAGGACCTGGAGAATATCTCCCCGCGTGAACGCATCGACAATCGTATTCGGAATGATGTGCAGAATAAAATCGGGAACGGTCGCCGCCTTCGCCTGCCCCGCATAGTCCGAAACAGCCTTGGCGTCGAGCGTTGCGGGATTCACGTTGAAACCGGCCCCGGGATGCAGCACATTTCCAACGACGAGTCCGATCAACAGGGCAAGGGTGGAAACAATTTCAAAATAAAGCAGCGCTTTTCCGCCCACGCGGCCCACTTTTTTCATGTCTTCCATGCCCGCGATGCCCGTGACCACGGTGCAGAAAACGATGACGGCAATGATCATCGTGATCAGGCGGATGAAGCCGTCGCCCAGCGGTTTCATTTTGGCGGCGAGGTCAGGATTAACGACGCCCAGCACAATTGCAATCACAATCCCAAACAGCACTTGCCCCGACAGGCTCGTGTAGAACGGTTTCTTTGGGGTTTTCGTTCCCGACTGCACGGCCGGAAGCGGCGTGGCTTCGATTCCTTCCATTATGAAGGCTCCATTTCAACGCTCATTTGGAAATTCCGGATATCCGTGCCAGTACCTCGAAGACCACGGCGCAATCCTGCTTTTCCAGACCCATGGCGCGCGCCGCCGTGAGATATTCATTCACCGTCGCCGTCGTCGGCAGCGGAACATTCAGATGACGCCCCAATTCCAGCGCCAGTTGCGTGTCCTTCTGCATTAAATCGACATTGAACCAGGCTTCGTCGGGCATTTTCAAAACGAACGGCCCGCGATACTGAAGCATCGGTGAAGCGATTGCACTGTGCGTTATCACATCCACCGCGGTCTCGCGCGCGATGCCGCTTTTTTCAGCCAGCAACACGCCTTCGGAAAACGCCAGCATCTGCACGCCGATGCTCAGGTTGATCGCAATCTTCATGCACAGAGCGAGACCGTTCTCTCCGACGTGAGTGACCTTCGGGCCGATGTCCTCCAGCAGGCCCTTCACGCGGTCAAATGTCTCGCGGCGGCCTCCCACCATGATCGAAAGTTTTCCCTGCTGCAACGTCAGTGCGCTGCCCGAGACGGGCGCGTCAATCATGTCCGCGCCCCTTTCCCGCACTTGCGAAGCCAGCTCCCGGCTGGCCTCCGGGCTCACGGTGCTCATATCGATCAACACTTTGCCCGCGCCCAGTCCGCTCAGCAGCCCGTCCGGCCCGGAGGCCACCGAGTACAACGCCTCGGAATTCGTAACCATCGTGAAAGCGATATCCGCGGCGGCGCAAACCGCGCGGGGAGTGTCGCCCCACTTCATTCCGCGATCGACGAGCCACTGCGCTTTTGAGCGCGTGCGATTGTAGCCGGTGACCACATGCCCCTTATCGAGAAGGCGGGCGGCCATCTGGCTGCCCATGACGCCCAGACCTACAAATCCGAGATTGGCCATTTCTTCTTTCCTTCATCGAAATCAATTTCGTCAGGATGGGCGGCGAACGTTTACTGGAACCATCACCGCCCGCGGTCCAATCCAGCTCCAAGGTTGTATCACGTTTCATGGGAATTCCGTCCTGCGCCGGTTTATGAGTTGCACAGACTTCCGTCTGTGATTTTTCCTTTCGTTGGAATTGGAAGAATTAAAAAATCCACAGGCTGAAGCCTGTGCCACCCAAACCGCCAAATTCGAGTATCCGGGCGCTCATTTTGCGATTTGCCAAACTGGGTCACTCTTCGATTTCACTTTGCTGTCCCTCCGATGGCATGATGTGATACGCTTTCGTTACCTTACTCGTTTGGGAGGCTTCCGTTATGAATAAAGTTCTTCTGAGTCTTGCGGTTTCCATGCTGCTCAGCTTGCCTGTTCTGGCCGCTCTCAAGGTTGGCGACAAGGCGCCCGATTTCTCCGCTCGCGCTTCGCTGGCCGGGAAAGAGTTCGGCTTCTCCCTCGAGAGCGCGCTGAAGAAGGGCCCGGTCGTCGTCTATTTTTTTCCGTCCGCCTATACCAAGGGGTGCGATCTTGAAGCGCACACATTTGCCGAGATGAAAGATAAATTCGACGCCGCCGGCGCCACGATCATCGGCGTGTCGGGCGACAGCATCGTCCGCCTCAACAAGTTTTCAGCCGACCCGGAATATTGCGCCGGAAAGTTTCCGGTCGCCTCGGACGCCGCCAAGCAGATTGCGTCCTCCTACAACTTGGCGACAGCCGCCCCCCGCGACGGCATGAAGGATGTGAACGGCGATGTGGTGGACCACGACATCATCGAGCGCGTCACGTATGTCATCGGCAAGGATCACAAGATCATCGCCACATTTTCGTCCAAGGACGACGGCCTCTCACCCGATGCCCACGTGCAGAAATCGCTGGAGATCGTGCAACACCTTGCGATGGGCATGAAATAAAGACGGACCGGGGGCTGCGCGAGACAATACACGCGTGGCAGATGGCCTTCCAGTTTTAAAGACCGTGTTACTCGATGGATTGCCGGTGGCGGAACTTATTTTTCCGTTACCGGCAATTTGCGTTCTGAAGCCCCGAAAAAATCGTCTCTGATAGAATTGCGTCTGCTAGAATCGCGTTTACGGGGCTGTAGCTCAGATGGATAGAGCGGAGGTTTCCTAAACCTTAGGCCGGGGGTTCGACTCCCTCCAGCCCCACCACTTCAAGAACCAAAAACCGTTTCCGATGCCTGTGCCTGGATCTGTAAATCAGTTTTTTCGTTTCTTTCCGCGTCCAAATTTCTTCTTGTACGCTGCAAGGGCATTTTCGATGATGGGATATGCTTTTGAAGGAGACAGGATTTCGTCCACATCGACTTCCTTGCCTTCCAGTTGCTTATAGTCCTGAAAAAAACGGCGGATCATGGCCAGCTGATGTTGCGGCAGCTTATTCACTTCGTAATAGGCGCTGTATTCGGGATCCGCCGTCGCTACCGCGATGATTTTGTGGTCGGCGTCGCCGGAGTCGATCATCGTCATCAGTCCGATCGCGCGCGAATGAATGACGGTGAGTGGCACAACCGGTTCCTGGCACAAAACGAGAACGTCGAGAGGATCGCGGTCTTCGGCCAGCGTCCTAGGGATAAAGCCGTAATTGGCGGGATAGAAGACGGCCGAATAAAGGACGCGGTCCATGCGAATCATTCCGCTATCCTTGTCGAGCTCGTATTTGACATTCGAGTGTAACGGAATTTCAATCACGGCGTTGAATTCCATGGGAAGATCGTCGCCGGGACTCAGGTCGTGCCAGGGATGGTTCATAAAAACCTTTCGGGCCAAATGCCGCCTAAAGAATATCTTTAATCCACAACTCTATTTTAATACAGGCAAGACGGCAGGCGCATCGGTCACATTCGTCGCGATTTCTCAACTTTTGATTGCTCGCGACTCGTCTGTCCTCCTGACGGGTTCACGCGCGAGCAACGGCTGGTCGGCAGCCGGTGTCTCGATCGGATTCAGGGATGGCGCTCCGCCCACTTTCGGATCGCGGCGAAGATTCGATTGCAGGCTGCGTTTCGGAGATTGTAAACTCCGCTGCACCGAGGGCACTGATATTCTCCGGGCGAAAACGCGAAAGGAATCCCTTCTCATGCGCCGCACCCACATATTCCTGAAGGAGTCTGAACGCAAGGCCAGAAAGGGCGAACGGCAAACGATGCGCTGGATGACGATGGTGCTCGTCGCAGCGGCCGCAATTACCGCGGCGGGATTCAATCACGCGCCGGCGGCGCTCGGCCAAGCCAAAAGCGGTGGACAAGTCTGGGTTGCCACCTGGGGCGCGAGTCCAATCGCTCCGGCGCCGACCAATTCGACGAATCCCGGCTTCAACAACCAGACCGTACGCATGATCATCCACACCAGCGCTGGCGGAAACGAAGTGCGCGTGCGGCTCTCCAATGCATTTGGAGTCGACGCGCTGAACGTGGGCGCCGCACACATCGCGCTCCATGGAATTGGCGCGGGGACGATGCGGGGGTCCGATCGCGAGTTGACGTTCGGCGGCTCCAAATCCGCCAGCGTCCCTCCTGGCGCGCTGATGGTGAGCGATGCGGTGAAGATGAGCGTCCCAAACCTCTCGGATCTTGTGGTGAGTCTTTACCTGCCCGGCTCGACGGGACAAGCCACTTGGCATCGCGACGGCCACTCTACGAATTATGTTTCGACCGCTGGCGATTACACGGGCGTAGCAGAAATGCCGATCGATCGTACGGTGACGTCGTGGTTTTACCTGACCGACGTCGAGGTGATGGCTCCCAAAGGCGCGACGGCCATCGTCGCGCTGGGTGATTCGATCACCGATGGAACCGCCTCCAAGGACGACGCCAATCATCGTTGGCCGAATTTTCTGGCCGAACGGTTGGTGGCACGGCATCTCAACTTGACAGTAGTGGATCAGGGAATCGGCGGAAACCGAATTCTCCACGATCAGGCCGGGCCAAATGCGTTGGCGCGGTTTGACCGCGACGTGCTGGCTCAACCGGGCGTCGGGTACGTTACGGTGATGCTTGGCATCAATGACATCCAGCGTTCGACCGCTCTGCCGGGCGCGGCTCCAGGCGGTGGTCCGCCGGTGGAACCGGTAAGCGCCGATGAAATTATCGGCGGCCATCGGCAAATGGTTCTGCGCGCACACCAACAGGGGCTCAAAATTATAGGTTGCACGCTGACTCCGTATGAGGGCACGCGGGCCTACAATGTGGAAGGCGAGACCAAGCGACAGGCAATCAATAACTTTATCCGCACCAGCGGGGTGTACGACGGAGTGATCGATTTCGACGCGGCTCTTCGCGACCCCGCCCATGCGGGACGCTTGCAATCCAGGTATGACAGCGGTGACCACCTGCACCCGAACGACGCTGGCTACCAGGCGATGGGGGATGCCATTGATCTTTCTCTGTTCAAGCGGGGACAGTAAAAGCGCGCCGTCTGCACAGCGGGCCGACTAATAGCCGGTGGAGGTGACCGGCGAGTGGTTCGGCGCGGCGCCGGGAATATGCGATCGCTGCGCGGGCAACATTTCAGTGGCATCGGGATGGTCGAAGATTTTCCGGATTTTGTACGTCGTGCTACGCTCGACAGGGATGCGCCCGATTACCCGGATCAGGGCGCGGAACTCGCCCGGTGAAACATATTCTCCGAAGTTTGCTCCCGCCGCTTTCGAGATGCTTTCTTCCATCAACGTGCCGCCGAAATCGTTCGCTCCCGCTTTCAAGCAGGCCAGGGATTGCTCAAAGCCAAGTTTCACCCACGATACCTGTATATTCGGGATGTAGCCGTGCAGCAGAATGCGTGCGAGCGCGTGAACAATGAGATCCTCGCGCTCCGTGCGGCCGGCGCGAGAGCCGCCCAGCTGATACAAATTGGTTTGGTAATGAATAAAACCCAACGGCACAAATTCAGTGAAGCCGCGCGTCTCCTTCTGAATGTCGCGGATCAGAAGGATGTGGCGGACCCAATCTTCCGGCGATTCGGTATGGCCGTACATCATGGTGGAAGTGGAAGGAAGGCCGAGAGAGTGCGCGGTGCGAATCACGTCGACCCACTGTTGAACTTTTAATTTATTGGGACTGAGGGACTTGCGGACGCGGTCGTCGAGAATTTCCGCAGCGGTTCCGGGAATGCTGTTCAGGCCGGCATCCCTCAACATGAGCAGATATTCGCGCAGGGGAAGCCGCGTCTTTTCGGTGCCGTACGTAATCTCCATCGGCGAATAGGCGTGCACATGGAGTTCGGGCAGGCGGGACTTGATGGCCTTCAGAAGTTCCAAGTAATAATAGCCGTCCAGATCTTTCGGAAGGCCGCCCTGGATGCACACTTCCGTGGCGCCGAGTTCCACGGCTTCGACGGACTTCGCCACCAGCGAATCGGTGGAGTGAAAATAGGCATCCGGCGAATCCGCCCCGCGGCTGAACCCGCAAAACGCGCAGCCGACAATGCAGACGTTTGTAAAATTCAGATTTCGGTTTACGACATACGTGATGCGGTCACCCACCACACGCCGGCGAAGCTCGTCCGCGACTTTTACAAGAGCCAGAAGATCGTTTCCATTCACTCCGGACAGCGCCAAGCCCTCTTCAAATCCGAGATCGACCCCGCCAAGAACTTTTTCCAGCGCGGCGGCAACGGTCGGGCTTGCCGCGGCAAGCGCCCACTCCCAGGAAATGTCGTCCCATTGCGAGCTCATTGGATTCAGCACGTCTGGTCCCCTTGAGCAAAGCCGTCCGGTCCCCTGAATTTTTGAACGTGAGGCCGGAGGCGCTCGTTTAAGAATTCCGGCCGCGCGGAAAATTCAGGATAGATCGCCAGCCGTTCGCGCAGCACAAAACCGGCGGAAGCGGTTCTCGCGGCCAGAGACGAAATCTGGGGCCACGCGGCTTCCGGATTAATGAAATCTTTCGTCACCGGCGAAATTCCGCCCCAATCGTTAATCCCGGCATTGAGCAACTCCGGATAATCTTCCGAAAGCAGGTTGGGCGGAGATTGAATATTCATCTCGCCGCCGAAAATCAATCGCGAGACGGCGATGGTTCGCTGCAAATCTTCGAGAGAAGGTTCCGGCGCCTGTGACATGCGAATATCCGTTTTAGCGCGGAACGGCTGCACGATCAATTCCTGAATGTGTCCATACTTTTCGTTCATTTCGCGAATGGCGAACAGCGCGTCCACGCGCTCCGCAAGGGTTTCGCCGATCCCGATCAGAATACCCGTCGTGAAAGCCATGGACAATTTTCCCGCTTCCTCAATCGTTCGCAAACGAAGAGAAGGAACCTTGTCCGGCGCTTTCCAATGCGCTTCTCCAATCCGGAGCAGCCGCGGACTCGCGCTTTCCAGCATCAATCCCACACTGACGTTTGTCTCGCGCAAGCGGCGGAGATCTTCCGCGCCCATCAGGCCGGGATTGGAATGAGGGAGAAGACCGGTTTTCTCGAACACCAACTCGCACATCGCCGCAAGGTATTCCAGCGTGTGACTGAAACCCAGTTTGTTTAGAAAATCTTTGGCTTCCGGAAAGACGCGCTCCGGCTGATCGCCGAGGCTGAATAACGCTTCCTTGCACCCGGCACGCCGGCCCGCTTCCGCGACGGCCAGCACTTCCTCCGCCGTCATATAAGGCTGCACTCCGTTCTGTGGATCGGCCCGGAACGTGCAATAGCCGCAATAATCCCGGCAAAGATGCGTGAGTGGAATAAAGACTTTCCTCGAGTAGCTGACCGACCGGCCTTTGAAACGGCTGCGGACAGCGGAAGCCGTTTCAAGCAGGGACGCAAGCGGCGCATCCAGCATCAAGGAAAGCGCATCTTCGTTGGATAGGGCCCGGCCTTCCAGCCCGTGCTCAAGAACGGCGTCTAATCGATAAGGAATCGTCGGCATAAGGATGGCCCGGCAGGAACCCCCTGCAAATCAACCTGTTTTGGAGAATATACTCGCAACCCGCCACTGTCAACGAAACGGAAGAATATGCGGTGGTTCAGTCGGGGTCGAGGGTTTCGTGGCACAGGCTTCAGCCTGTGGGTTTTGAGTTTTACCAGGCCACTACAGGCCAAACAATTTGGGGTGCTGTTTCAATTGAGCTTGCAGTTTTCGGAATTCAAAATCCACAGGCTGAAGCATGTGCCACTAAAAAGTTCTGGCCCATCTTGGGCATGACCGAAGAATGCAACGATTGGCGCATTCGACGTACAATATGGAACGAACTCAAACCATGTTGTCATCCAAGCGATTATTTCATCCGATGTTTGCCGCAGAATTGAATGCCGATGGCTAACGCCCTGACGGCGATCAGGCTTTTCCTCGTCGCTCCGTTCGCATTCTTCATGGCCAGGGGTGATGTCCGGTCAGCGGCGATTGCTCTGGCCGTATGGGCGATCGCGTTGATCACTGATTTTGCGGATGGTCCGGTCGCGCGTCGCAGAGGCACAGTTACCGCGCTGAGCGGGACGTTCGATCACACCACCGATTTTATTTTTGTCACAAGCGGCATTGTTGCGGGCACGTCCCGGGGAGCGTTCCCCTGGATTCTGCCGGTCCTGATTGTCGCGGCGTTTGCGCAATATTTCATCGATTCGTACTGGATTCACCGGCGGGCGAAGCTGCGCGGGAGCAAGCTCGGCCGCTACAACGGAATTCTCTACTTCGTTCCGCCCTGTGCGGACGCACTGGTGCGGCTGGGTTTCACTTGGTTGCGTCCGCTGCTGACGATTTTCGTGTGGATGCTGGTGGGGAGCACGCTGGTATCCATGATTCAGCGCGCGTTGTCCGGAAAACTACCCGAACATTTCCCGGCTGGCGCGTCGCAGAAATAGCAACCCGACTCCGGCGTTGAAGAAGATGAAAAAATTGTGCATGACGAATCCGAACGCCGTCATCTGTCCGGGTTTGTCGGGGAAGAGCAGGACCCAGAAAAGGATCGCGACCGAATGCATCGGGCCGGGCATGGCGGCGCCCAGAAAAATCACCGGCAGATATCCCAACACTTCACCGAAGCCGACATTTCCTCCGAACAGGCGCAGAGCCAGCGTATAGACAATCACGCCGGAAATCATCAGAGGGGCGCGCATTAAAATCACGGCCGCGTAGTTCCACACCTTGGCGAGGCGGAACGCCCGGAAGATCGGACGATCGCGCAAAGCGATCCCCGCGCCGATTTTTCCGCTGAAAAAAAGATGGAAGACGACGAAGAAAATCGCCGCCCCCAATGCAACCCACGGAATCGTATGAAACACCGGCTGAATATCGTTCCATCGCACCGTCACGCCGATCAGTCCCCACACGATCAGGCTATAGATCTCGCAGAACATCAGGAAGAGCATGCTGGAACCGACTTCCCACCCCGGCACTCCATCGCGGCGGTTAAGATATAGCGCGATGGCGCCTTTGCTGACCTGCTCGTTGATTAGAGAAAGAATGTAGGCGCTGGCGCGAATGGGCAAGACATCGGCGTAACGGATTTTTGTGTTAAACCAGTTGATCACGCTCCACACAACCAGGCTGTCGAAGAGGAGATAGAGGAAGCAGTATGGGATCATCAGAGCGAGCCAGCGAGTCCAACTGACATTCTCAAAACTTTTCGCGAGATAAGGAAGCAGTCGGCTTCCCTCGGCAACGGCGGCATGGTTGAGACGCGTGTACAAATAGCCAAAGCAAGCGGCCGTAACCAGAAACGGCAAGAATCGCTGCCACGGTTTCGATTTCGTTTTCGCTGTGCCTGGTTGAGCGCTGCCTGTCGGGGTCTCTTCGGTCATTTCATCTTCCTTAGGCCTACGCTGTCTCGAATCGTCTCATCGATTCCAGTAAGCTCGATTCCCAGTGCTTTTGCCGCCGGCAGGGGATCAAGACGGGTATCCGCTGTGATGACTTCCAACGCGTCTCGTGAAAATCCCTTGCTCCCCGTGAATTCACGTATAGCCAGCATCATGGAGAGAAACGCTTTGGGAATCGAGCCGATCCGGACTTGCCGGCCCAGCAGACGGGCGGCGCGCTCGACAAGTTCGCGCTCCGGCAAAGAAACAGGCCCGACGAGATCCAGAGTGAGGTTTTTCGCAAGCGACGGTTGTGCCGCGGCAAATATCGCAGCCCGCGCCAGATCATCCACATGGAGTGGCTGCTGAAAGTTTTGGCCACCGCCGATCAACTTGGCCTTCGGCTCGCTGACATTGCGCGCCAGTGCCGCCGCGCCCGCAGTCCCAGGTCCAAGCAACAGAGGTGCGCGCAAGATCGTAAAATTCAAGCCTGATTTCCGCACGAGAGCTTCCGCTTCTCCTTTGGTCTTGTAAAAGCGATTGGACGAGGTCTCATCGGCGCCTGTCGCGCTGACCAGCACAATCTTTTGTACGGCGTTCCTTCGCGCGGCTTCGACGACGCTTCGAGTCGAAGCGACATTGGACTTCTCGTACGATGAATCCCGGCTTTCGATGAGAACCCCGGCGAGGTGAATGACCGCGGAAGTGCCATGGAAAGCGGCGTCAAGACTGGCCGGATCGTCATACGAGATTTGAACTACGTTGTCGGCGTTCCCGGCCTGCGATCGGACCTGCTCGGCCGCGCGTTCCGAACGCACTGCGGCGGCAAATTGCACGCCGGTGGTTCTCGATCCGCTTCGCAGAATGGCTTGGCCGACAGCGCCGTTGGCTCCGGTGATGACAATTTTCATTCCGGGTCCAGGGTTATCCAACCACGTGATATATGTTCACCGTAGAATTCGGCGGAAGTTTGAGGTTGTGATATTTCTTCGCGCGGGCCTGGAGCACTCCGTCCCGCTCGGCGGGATCGGTCACCAAAGTCAGTGTGCGATCGTAAATATTTCCGGCAATTTTCAAGCGCACATGCGGATCGCGTTCCACGTTGGCGTTCCAGCTTCGGACGATTCCCGCCGGATAAACGGAGGTGAGGTAAAGCTGCCCATTATAGGAGAGACAATTCGTTGTCACGGAATGCGGCAGTCCATACCAGGACTGCGTCTGAACCTTGATCGTGGGGACCTCGTCGGTAAACGACCAGTCCGTGACGGGGGTCGTAACGACGTTCCCTTTAAGCCACATGCCGGGCGTTCGGTTGTGGGGGTCAAGCCCGGTGATTCTGAATACGATCAGCAGGACGATCAAGCAGACGACAATAGCTTCCGCAATCCTCAGCAGAACCTTCATAGAGTCTCCTTGAAGCTTTATAACTACATACTATCATCCCCGAAGGAATGCAACGTCGGCCTTCAGATTTCTTGCACAGACTCATTTTTTTCCGCCATCCTCTTTCGCGCGAGGAATCGGATGGGTTGTGATATAAACGGGTTACATTTTCCTTAAAATACGTTCCGGGCTGTGAATCCAAGGAGGCTTGACAGCATGTATTCAATTCGAAGAATTGTGCCGGCGGCGTTGGTCATAGTCGCATTCAGCGCGGGGTGGTTTGCTAGAACGACCGCTCAGCAAAATGCGCCCGTCCCGACGATTACCTACTTCAGCCATGACAAAGTGGATGCATCGTTTGCCAAAGCAATTGCCACGGATGGCAGCCGGATCATGTTCACCCGCAAAGACACACAGGGCAGGTCTTTCAGCGTACATACCAACAGCCGGACGAAATCCGACGAAGGGCAGCCGCATTCACATCAGGGTTGGACTGCCGTCGTGGTGATCGTAAGCGGCGCAGCGACGTTTGTTACGCCTGGCGCTCCGGCAGCGCCCCCGGCAGCCAAGGCCGCTGCGATGGACGACCTCGGCGGCCAGTCTATCGGGAGCGGCGAAACGCATCGAATCGGCAAAGGCGACGTAATTATCATTCCTCCCGGTGTTCCGCACATCTATAAGAACGTCGAGGAACCGTTCCACTATATCGTCGTCGAGACTCCGCTCTGATGACACGGATCTCAAAAAAGGCGTAACCGCAGTTGCAAAATGGTTAAACGAATGTTTTTCGGAATCACATCATGGATGAGGGTTGGATATGAAACGGCCATTCATGCTTTGGGCGGCGGTATTTTCGATTCTGGCTGCGGGTCCGGTCGCGCTTGCCCTGGATGAACTATCCGGTCCGATGAAACAGATTCTCGATCACCGGAGCGATAATTTTTCCTCCATCCGCAAAAACCCCCGGGGCGACGGGGACGAGATCGTTTATTCATCCGCCATAATCCTGCCCGGAGCGGACAAATGCTACATCGCTCCCACCGCCAAGCCGTACTATTCGGACGAGTGCAGCGTCCTTGAGACCAAGAATCATGCCGCAGTCATGGCTCGATATAAAAAAATGGTGAAAGCGCTTCGTGAAGCTTCACCAGCGTCCTGGATGGTTTGGACAAAACAATCCATCAAGCCGCCCGGCGAATCCACCTCACTGGGTCCGGACCGGACGCATCCGGCCGCGTCGATCTACTGGGCTCTCGAGGGGATGAATATGGACTGGTACGATCTTTCCGTCACGTTCTATGCGGAAGGATATCCCGCGGACGGTGAAAAATAGGATATCGCCTCCTGGGGAAGCGAGCATCTATTTCTCAACCGTTTTTCTCTATGCTTTCCCGTCAAGCGCAATCGCCATGCGCCTCAGTTCGCGCGCTGTGGCTCCGGGGGCGATCAGGATGACTTGGGTTTGACCATTTTCTTGGCCATGAATAACAGCAACCGCCGGTCTGCCTCATCGGCTTTGCTCAGGAGTTGCCGGAACTTCTCCAGGGTGCGTGCATCTTTCCCTGAATCGCCCCAGGCCATTGTAGTCGACGATTTTCGTTTGTGAATATTCGCCGCTTTGGGTACTTCCTCGCCTTCATAAAAAAGCTGATACATGGGAACTTCCAGCGCCCGCGCGAACTTCTCCAATGTTTCAACGGCGGGCACGGTGTGTCCATTTTCGACTCGGGAAATATAGCAGCGGAGAAGTCCCGTTCGTTTTTCGACTTCGCCTTGAGAGAAGCGCTTTTCTTCGCGCAGGAGTCGCAATCGGTCGCCGATAATCATTGTCTTGTACACCTCCGTTTTATGTTTTTATAGTTAATATCAGCGTATAACTATTATATCGACTGGGCGATTCAAGCATACATGAAGCAGCAAATGTTTTACAGTAAATTAATATCGACCATCTGCCCGGTTGTCACGTGGCGTGACAATGGCGGATTGGGAAGCGGCCGCCTCGCCGGGCGTTTATCTTTCCAGGCGGTGCGGCATCTTCGCCGGACTCGGAAAATATAATCTCATAGTTGGGCCCCCATGGAAACCGTCCTGTCATGGATGTCCGGATCGCGGAAAACAGCGGCTCCGCGCGGCGGACACTCCGGCGCTCGATTGGAGCGGACTCGCTCGATGTCCTCATCGACTAGGAGGGAATCGAGATTCTTGGAAGCTTTCACCAGCAGCCGTCGAGCGCCGTAGTTCCCAAATCGAAACAGCCCGGCCGGTCAGGGAGGGATTTGTGCGGGTCGTTCAAGAGGCATGCCCCATCGGCACCGATCGTGAGCCTGGCCGCGATTGCCGTGTCGAAGGATGAAGTGTTCGATGGACGATTAATGCAGCAAGCCGAAGACATCGAGCTCGCCCTGCGTTCCCACATACACTTTGGCGTTGGCCACCGTGGGAACCGAGAATTTTACGGCCAGGCCCGCCGTATCGCGAGATGCAACCATCCCACTGTTATAGATTTCATTCGCGAGGTTATTCGCGTCGAAGGCTCGTAAAACGGCTGGCGAATTCGGCATGATCTGAGCGCCGCTGGAATCGATCAGCCAAACGATGGCATTATTCGCGCCATTCGAAGATAAAACAGGCGTTGCGCCCTGCGGCCCAAATATTTCAGGCGATTGCAAAGAGGACGGGGCGGAAGCAAGGATACCTGCCGACAACGGGAAGGATTTTAGCGCGCCGTTTCCAGCGGCCAGATACACGGCATTATTCCAGTAAAGGGGTGTGCTGAGAATTTGCCCATCGCCGACAGGAACTTTCTGCACGCGCTGCGACGAATCGGGACAGACGTTGTTGTATCCGCCAAGGTTGTCGCGGTTCATCACGTAGAGAGCTCCGTTTTTGGCGCCGCCAATCGCTAGATGGGGCGTTGAGGGGGATCCGGCCGAATCCGGAAGCAACAGCGCGGCGCTCGCGCCGAAATCCAGACCCATTGAGGCGAGGCTTGCCTGGTCGCACGGTGTAAAAGAATCGCCCACGGATAATGTTCCAGCTCCTCCAAGGCGCAAGAGGCTGTCACCATAGTTTGTCCCGGCAACATTGGGGCCGAATGGGCCGTCCGCGGTAAGAACGAAAATATTGTGGTTCGCGTCCGCCGACGGGCCGCCTCCGCTTTGCCAGATGCCTGCTTGCCGGTTTCCGGGAGCGATGACGAAGGCCGATACTTGCTGCAAGGTGGAAGAGTCGAAGGCGATGAGCCAGCCGTTGTAATTTCCCTGCCCGTGGTGCGAACCGAATGCCACGTAGACGAAGTTGTTATCCAGCAGCAACGCGGGTCGCTGATTTTGCAACAAAGAAAGGAAGGGAGTCGTGGGGATTGCCAGAGGGAAGATCGTGGCTCCGTTCTGGGCAATTCTCCGTTGCCCGCTCGCGAGATCCAAGGCGTACAGGGTGTGGGTGTAAGTCGGGTTCGAGGCGATCGTACTGGTCTCGGCGCTCACGTACAAGAGGGAAGCGCTCGCGCTGATTACAGGCGTTCCTGTAATTCCCACGTACGGCACAATGTCCGAAATGGCGAGATCCATGTTGGGCATCGGGACAGCCTGCGATCCCGGCGGGATCAGGCTTGTCTGCCAGAGTTGCACGCACGGATTGGAATCCGCATCGAACGCAAACACACTGTCATTTTCCGTAGCAACGAAAACGACATTGTGCGTGCCGCTGCCGGGAATCAAAACATTGGGCATGTACAGCGGTTGTGCATATGCAAAGCCGTCGACGGGGCACGAAAACAGCTTCCCGAATTTGGCGGAATTCACCGTGGCAGGGCTCAGAGCGAGCTCCTTGCTGTTCACCCCGGACCGCAGATTGTCATTTCGCCATGTTAGCATCCCCGCAAAATCGGTGACCTCAACCTGCGCCGACCCGATGGCATTTGAATTCGCTTTCAAGATCGCCGTAATCAGATGAGCGCCTGCGCTGGCGGGCGGAGTGTACAATCCGCTTGCTGCGATGATCCCATTTGCCGCGCTCCCGTTCGCAATCCCGTCCACAGACCAATTCACCAGGCTGTTGCTCACACCGGCAGTCAGCACCTGCAGCTGTAATGTCTGCATTGTCGTGACACTGGAGAGAGCCGGCGAAAGGATGAGCGGCCCCTGAATGGAACTCAACCCCAGAATCGTGACGCTCGAAGACCCCGTCTTCGAGGAGTCCGATTGCAAGACCGCGGTCACCGTGACGGTGGCCGGGTTCGGGACTGCCGGGGGAGCGGAGTAGAAGCCGCTTGAATCAATTGTTCCCAGGGCAGAATTTCCTCCAGGTATCGTATTGACTTGCCAGGTTACTGCCGAGCTCGCCGTGTTCTGCACCATGGCGCTGAACTGCACGTTGCCGCCAATGAATGGTTGCGCGGATCCCGGCATAACCGTGATCGAGACCGGGCCTTGCGTAGCAGGGCCTGACACGACTCCGCCGCAGGAATTCAGGAAAAAAAGGGGAGTGACAAGGAAAAAGTAACGCAGCCACTTTAATGTTCCAGCGAATCCTTCGCTGCGGCCGCGGGTTTTGCGGCGGGACGCCTGGTTTTCAGTTCGCAGATCCAATGGGGTGGGCATAGGCTCTGCCAAATCCGTGAATAATCGATTGAAACTGCGGGGAAATTATCACGGTTGAAAACGCGTGTCAACGTAATAAGTCATCAATCATGACACTCATGAATACTGACGCGCGGCAAGCACGTCGGCCGCCCCGACTAGCTGCTCCTGCCGGTTAATTTGCGGATGAAGCTGCGGACTCGTTCCAGTACGCCGGGCTGAGGTCCCACCGGACGGTCGTTCCCGGAATTTGTGCCCGGCTTGGACGGTGTGGACGATTCAGCGACGGTCGTTGCTGCCGGGACAGACGCGGGATTGACGTGTCCGCGATAAACAACGGACGAACGCATTCGAACTTCCCGGACCAGCAGAATGGTTTCAGGATCGGCGTCGGGCGGAGGCGCAGGTGCATTTGGATCGAAACTCAGCGGCGGCATTAGCACCGTGTAAACGGGTTCCTCTCCCGTCCCAGGCGGCTTCGGAGAATCGGCGGCTTCCTTGCGTTCCGGTTGCACCGGATGACGGAGCTCGCTGACCTCGCGTTCCGGCGTCGGGCTCGCGGGCGAAGGTGGCAAACGTTGGCGGAGGGCGCGAGGGAATTCGCACGAACAATCGTCGACGGCGCCCTTGAGCGATGTGATTTGGCCGCCGTTCAATGTTACTGTGCCGCCTTGGGGGATAATCACGCTCTGGTCTGAAAATTGCGGCACGACGCGCATTGCGCCGACCCTGGTTAAAACACACATCTCTCCGCTCTGCGCAAGGCCCAACGTCATATCGCGCTGTCCACCCGCAATCGAGATCGGCGTTGCGACAATCGTCGGTGTGTAAATTGTGAATGTATCGGCCGATTCCACCGAAGGATGGACGCGGCCATAATCCAGCGCCAGCGTAACCGCCCCGGAAGCCTTCACCATTTTAAAGTGGGCGGGGCCGCAAACACTGATTTCGCCTCCGCTGTCCAGGAGAATAAGCGCGTGTCCCGAGCGCAGCGTAACGTCGCTGCCGCTTGCGACCACGGTCGGCGCCGCGTTCGTTTCCTCTCCGGACGGGGTCTTCGTGACCACCTGCAGATCGTCACCCTCAATCCGGCCGATGATTGCCGGAAATTCCTGCGCGGAGATGCTTCCGGTTCTAAAAATGTGAATCGATAGAATCGCCAGCGTCGTGGCCGCGAATACCCGAAGCCAGCTTTGCAACCGCATCCCTGGCGACTTTTTGACCCAGATTGGGGGAGTGTTCGACAAGCGCTCGTTTCCCTGTGAACTGTTGAGGGCTCTTGTAGGGCTGTTAGTTCCCGGTCTTCGACTTATACTATACACGCATGAGCGAACAAGCAAAATCACCGGTGCAGCAGGATGTCGAGCCCCTGCATTCGCAGAACCCGTCGGTTCATTACGATACGCGGCTACCCAAGCTCGCTCTTCGCCAGCGGATTCTGATACCGATTCTAGGCTGGGCCGTTTGGGCGGTCATTCGTATTTTAGGGCCCACGATTCGATTTGAGGTATTGGGAGGGCAAAAGGCGGGTCGCGATTATCGTCCCGATCTCCCCCCGAACGTGTATGCATTCTGGCACCGCTGCATTATTTCCGGAGCGTGGTATTTCCGGAATCGCGGCGCCGTGCTCATGAACACGACGAATTTTGACGGTCAATGGACACGTCGGGTGATTGAGCGGCTGGGCTACACCACTGCGCAGGGCAGTTCGACACGCGGAGGGTTGCGCGGCCTAGCCGTGATGGCCAAACGCGTCGAGGAGGGAGTCGATGCCGCCTTCACCATCGACGGCCCCCGCGGGCCGCGCTACGTCGCAAAGCCCGGCCCGGTCATGCTTTCCCGTCGCACGGGCCGGCCCATCGTCCTTTTCCATATTGGCCTCGAGCGCGCATGGACTTTGAGGAAAGCCTGGGACCTGATGCAAATTCCCAAGCCGTTCACGCGAGCCATCCTGGTGATCGCTCCCGTGCTGGAAGTACCCCGGGATATCGATCGCGAAGGACTCGAGAAAAAGCACAGCGAGATGCAGAAAATACTTGAGCGCGTGCGTGATGTAGGGGAGGGCTGGTTTTCACTCAGCGAGACTGAGCGAAACCGCGAGCGCGCTTTTTGGAATTCGTAATCCCGATTATTTTCCAGCGTCCGTCAGCGTTACCTGCGCTTCCATCTTTTGCCCGCCACGATAGAACTCCACTTTAACCGTGTCGCCGGGCCGCTTATGGTTCAGGGCGAGATTCATGTCCATCTGTCCTGTGATCGGGCGCCCGTCGATGGCGGTGATCACGTCTCCGCCGAGCAAGACTCTGCGCATGCCAAGGATGGCCTCGCGGCTTCCGCCATGCAGCCCCGCGCGCTCGGCCGGGCCTCCGGGGATAACGCGTTCAATCAACAGTCCTTCCTGCACCGGCAATCTCAATGCCTCCGCGACGGGCGGGGACACTACCCGCGCTTCCACGCCCATGCTGGCCCGCCGCACGCGTCCTTCGCTGATCAAATCCTGCGCAATCTGCCGCGCCGTGCTAATCGGAATCGCGAAGCCGATTCCGGCCGTTGTTCCCGACGGCGTATAAATCGCCGAGTTGATACCAATCACTTCACCGTGCGAATTCAGAAGGGGGCCCCCCGAGTTGCCCTGATTGATCGCCGCATCGGTCTGAATCGCGCCGTCGATCACCGTCGTCTGTCCGGTTTGCACGGTTCTTCCCAGCGCGCTTACCACTCCTGTTGTCAGCGTACTCTGAAATCCGAATGGGTTCCCGATCGCCAGCACGCGCTGTCCCACTTGCAGGGAATCGGAATCGCCCATCGTCAGCGCTGGAAGTTTTCGATCCTTCGGATCGATCTTTATCAGCGCGATGTCATTTCGTTCATCCGCTCCAATAAATTTGGCGTCGTAATGCGAACGGTCCCCCAGTGTCACCGAAATCGCCTGCGCCCCCTGCACCACGTGAAAATTGGTAAGAATATATCCGCGCGGATCGATCACGAATCCCGATCCAGCCCCTTCCACAGGCACCGGCTCCATGAATACGTCGTATTCCAGACGTGCGAGTCACGATGTTGGCCACTGCCGGAGCGGACTGACTGTAAATTTTTACGTAGATCGCTTCATCGCCCAGGAGTTCGCCTGTTTTTGGTTCCGGGGACGATGCCGGCACGGCCTCAACGTGATCCGGCTGGCGCTCCCCCCACCGGCTTCCCGCCCAGTACGCTCCCAGCACGAGCACCAGCCCCAGCGCCATCAGGCGCAGCACGCCTCGGCTGTCTTTTCCTTCGCTCATGAAAAACTCCCTCCCGCTTCGCATCAAGTGGAACAGGTTTCAGCCTGTTCGCCTTTTGAACTTGCGATCCATGCCGGTACAAGCAAAAACGAACTGGCTAAACAGGCTGCACAAAAAGTTCCTGGGTCTTTCATTCCGCAATATCTAAAGCCCGTCACACTTTTCATCTTCCATTTTCTTCAGCTTTGCAAAGAGAGCAGTCACCTGTTCCCGCGTGTGTTCCATCGACACCGAGCAGTCGATCTCTTCATCGGCCATCCGCCTTTTTTCCTCGACGGGCATTTGCGCTGCAATGCGCTGTCGCGCCTGCTCCAGCGTCAAACCTCGGCCAGAACCTTTTTGTACCAAACGCGCAAGCTGTTGCGCCGGAGTGCACCACGTCACCACCAGGCAATCCAGCTTCTTGTCGTACCCGGCTTCGATCAGCAGCGCGGCCTCCACCGCGGCGATGGCGTGCGGCTCAGCTCTTTCGATTGCGGCAAGCTCGCGATCCTGCTCAGCGAGAACGGGCGGATGCACAATCGAGTTCAGCAGTGCAAGGCGCTTCGCATCGGCGAAAACAATGGCCGCAAGCTTCGCCCGATTCACGCGGCCGTCCGCTGCCAGTATCCCGCGCCCGAATTCGCGTACCACTTCGTCATAGGCCGCGCCGCCCGGCTCGATCATTCCATGTGCAATCTTGTCCGCCTCCAACACACGGCAACCAAGTTCGCGCAACATCGCGGCCACCGTGCTCTTGCCGGTGGCAATTCCTCCGGTCAGGCCGACGCGAAGCATCAGGGTTTGGCCGCCGCCGCTCCCGGCGCGTTTTTTGAGACGCTGTGCGAACCCCGGCGAAGCCGAGCCGCCTTCACCGTATTGCTCATGAGCATGGCGATCGTGAGCGGGCCGACGCCGCCCGGCACCGGAGTCATCGCTCCGGCTACTTCCGCGACTCCGGGGTGTACATCGCCGACCAGCACGGAACCTTTTTCGCGCAAATGTGCGAGCTTCGCGGGAAAATATTTGAAGATTCGCTCCGCTTCCGCGGAGTCGGTAATCCGATTGATGCCCACATCAATCACTGTCGCGCCCGGACGAATCCAGTCCGGCTCAATCATCGCTGCGCGTCCAATCGCCGCAACCACAATATCGGCGCGCCGCACGACCCCCGGCAAATCGCGCGTTTTCGAGTGGCAAATCGTCACCGTTGCATTCGCGTGCATCAGCAGAAGCGCCATCGGCTTGCCCACAATGTCGCTACGCCCCACGACCACCGCGTCGGCCCCGTCCACTGCGACCCCGCTCCGCCGCAAAATTTCCATGCACCCCGCGGGTGTGCAAGCCACAAGCCCCGGCCGCCCGGAAACCAGCCGTCCAAGATTCACCGGATGAAACCCGTCCACATCCTTCGCCGGATCCACCGCTTCCAGCACGCGCTTGGTGTCCACCTGCGCCGGGAGCGGAAGCTGCACAAGTATTCCATCCACATCTTCGCGTGCATTCAGCTCCATAACTATCGCCAGCATCTCTTCGGTCGTCACGGCAGCGGACGGCGTAACCATCCAGCTCCCCAGCCCAAGTTGCTCGCACGCCGCGATCTTGCTCCGCACATAAATCTGCGACGCGGGATTTTCACCCGCCAGCACGGCCGCAAGTCCGGGACGAATCCCCGCAGCGCTCAGCGCGGCGATTTCCTGCTTGAGCTCCGCGTAAATCTGGTCTCGAATAATGATTCCGTTCAGGCCGCGTGCGGACAATTTCCGTGCCCCCTGTAGGGAAGGTTCGCAGTTTTTATTCTCCCGAATGATATCACACGAGAATTGTCGGGGTTCTCGCGTCGCGATACCCGAAACGATGGTCCATATTTTTGCGCATAAATAAAACTACATCCTTCCGGGTTGCCGCAGCGACCTCGGAAGGACGGCTATTTTTTGCGAGCCGTGAGATTACCCCTGCGGTAGAATCAGATCGAGCTTACAGCTATGATCTTCGGCGAAAGCAGCGAACGCAAACAACTCGAACAGCAGCGCCGCTCCGAAGGTCGCCTGCCGCCGGGCCAATCGCTCACGCTTAAATGGCCCGTGCTGCAATACGGAAATGTTCCGCGCGCCGATCTCCGCACGTGGGATTTCCGGATCGACGGCCTGGTAGAAAAACCGGTGCGCCTCACCTGGGAAGAATTCAACCGCCTCCCGAAAACCGAAATTCAATGCGACATGCACTGCGTCACGCGCTGGAGCCGCTTCGACAACCGTTTCGAGGGGGTGCTGTTCACCGAAGTATTGAAACTCGTTACGCCGAAGCCTGCCTCGCCGGCAGGCGGGCCGGCCGCGCGCTTCGCCCTGGTGCGCGGAGAAAACGGATACACGACGAATCTTCCCCTCGAAGACCTGATGAAGCCGCAAACGATTTTCGCATTCAAACACGATGGAGAAGAGTTGTCTGCCGAGCACGGCTACCCGTTGCGCCTCATCGTCCCGCACCTGTACCTGTGGAAGAGCGCGAAATGGGTTCGCGGTTTCGAACTCACCGCGCAAGACACCCCCGGTTTCTGGGAAGAAAACGGCTACCACATGCGCGGCGACCCGTGGAAAGAACAACGCTACGATTCGGACCAGTAGAACAGGCCTGCCTGCAGCAGGAAGGCTTTAGCCTTTTCGTTTCTGAATTTCGGGTGCCCAGTCCTTCGTCCTCGTAGGGCGGGGCGCCCCAAAATTCGAATTCAAAGGCCGGGACACGGTCTGAAGGCGTGGGGCGTCCTGCGGTTCAGGCTTGGAGAAAATCGTTCACATTTATTCCAGCCTCGCGGAGAATGGCCCGGAGTGTTCCCTCCGCCATGTCGTCGGCATGGTGCGGGACCGTAACTTTTCGGCCGGTTTGAAAATGACGCCAAATCTCGTGGCTCCCGGCGCCGGAGCGGTCGAATCGAAACCCGAACGTGCGGAGACGTCTTACAACTTCGCGGTAGCGAAATCCCCCAAGCCGCCCCATTACGGCATCATGACAGGAACTCGAAATTCTTGGGCGGGAGAATTTCCATTGCGGAATACAGCGGGTACCGGATCTCCGTGCTCACGGCACGACTCAACAATTTTTCGGGCAAGACTCTGAGCGATCTCAATCGTCTCGGAGACGCTGCGCCCTTCCGCGACCAGTCCTGGAACGTCCGGGCTGGTGCCCAGGAATCGTCCCCCTTTCAGAGATCGCACTCGGACGCGAATGGCTACTTCGTCAATCTTCGCCAGATGCACCTGTCGTTTCACGACCATCTCCAAAACGCGCCCCATTATACCAAACTTTATCCGCCGCGAAGAGATCAATGAAGCAGCCGGATACACCGTCCTTCGATTTTGAACGGTGGATATAGGTTTGAATTTCCGTACCCCGGTGGGATTTGCACCAAAAAACCCCCCGTCCTTCGCCAGTCGGGTATTCAGGTCAAACTATCGTGGTTTCCCAAGAATTCCAGTCTAGCTCATGAAGTAATCGGAGAGCTATCCCCTGAGATATGGCCTGCTCGTTAGGAAACTGTTTTTGGCGTAATCGAGCAGTGATGTCAGCCAGTGCCATATCAAGTGCCATGACAGCTTTTTGTGTCGCAGTTTGTCTGCGAGAATCTATTTAATAAATATCGTACTGCTCCCAATGCAGCGTAGGATCCGACTGAATGATGATGCTCTTTTTCGTAATCTGCTCGAGCTCATCGATCAGCGAGGATTCGCGCGTCTTGAGGGCCTTGGCGATTTCGGGGTTGACGCGGAGCGTTAGGCTCCGGGCGTCCATGTCGGTGGACATTTTGCGGGCTTCGGACTGGATTTCGTAGCAGATGGTCGGGATGGATTTGACCATGCCGGAGCCGGTGCAGTACGGGCACGGCTGGCACAGGACACGTTCGAGCGCTTGCTTGGTGCGTTTGCGCGTGATGCACACCAGGCCGAATTCGTTGAATGACAGCGCCTTTGACGGAGCGCGGTCGGCGGACAAAGCCTGATCGAGCGCGGCCATCACCTTATCGCGATTGCGGCGCTCTTCCATGTCGATGAAATCGCACACGATGATGCCGCCGAGATCGCGCAGGCGGATTTGCCGCACGATTTCCTTCACGGCTTCCAGGTTCGTCTTGACGATGGTGTCTTCAAGGCGCGTCGAGCCGCGGCCCACGTACTTGCCGGTGTTGACGTCGATGGCGACCAAGGCTTCGGTGTGGTTGATCACGACGTAGCCGCCCGACTTGAGCCACACTTTCGGGCGCAGCGCTTTGTCGAGTTCCTGCTGGATTCCGAATTCCTCGAAGATCGGCGCTTCCTTCGTGTACAGCTTCACGCGCGGGACCATCTTCGGCTGGAAGCGTCCCACAAACTCGACGACCTTCGTGAATTCCTCTTCGTTGTCGATCCAGATCGCCACGTAATCGTCGCTCAGGTAATCGCGCAGGATGCGTTCCACCAGGTTCAGGTCGCGATGCAGAATGGACGGCGCGCGGCGCTGTTCGGAGGTAGCGCGAATCGTGTCCCACGTTCGGCCGAGGAATTCCACGTCGGCGCGAATTTCATCGTCGCTCGCTTCCGAGGCTGCCGTGCGCACAATGAAGCCGCCCGGAAAAGTTCCCTTGGCTTCGGTCACGACCCGCCGGAGGCGGGAGCGGTCTTCGGCGGAGCCGATGCGGCGCGACACGCCAATGTGATCGACCGTCGGCATGTAAACCAGGAAGCGGCCAGGCAATGCGACGTGGCTCGTGATGCGTGCGCCCTTCTTGCCGAGCGGTTCCTTGGCAATCTGAACAATAATTTCCTCGCCCGCCTTCAGCATTTCGGAAATCAGCTGGGGGCGCTTGTGCGCTTCGTGTTTCGGGTGTCCGTGTTGTGTGTGCTGATGCGGACGGTTATCGTTCGGCCGTCCGCCACGACGCCCGCCGCCGCCGCGTTGCGGACGCCCACCGCGCCGCATGGGGCGTTGAAAACGGGCGCGCGGCTGGTTGGAAATGCGAGCGCTGGTTGGCTGCTGATTCTCGGCGGCCTGCACCGATCCCGATACCGGCTGCCCTTCCTGCCCCTCGACGTTCTCACCCTCATGAACCTCGGCAACTTCTCCCGAGTGTTCAAGAGATCCTTCGGCAGCCATCGCTTCGTCATGCATTTCATCGGCAAGAGCATCGGCTTCGTCAGCCTCATCCTCGGCGGCATCTTCTTCCGATTCGGATTCCGATTCCGAAGGTTCGCCCTCGTGCTCGGTATCCAGAGCCTCCTGCAAATCTTCCAACTCCGCCGCTTCTACAAATGGCTCCGCGGCAGACTCCATCGCTTCAGAACGCGCCTCGGCTTCGGCCTGCGCCTCCTCATGCTTGGCTTCGGCAAGCTGTTCGGCTAACGCGGCGACTTGCTCTTCGGAAAGACTCAACCCGTTGCTCGGATGCGCTTCCGCAGCCGACTCCAATTCAAGCGCAGCTTCGGCGACAGCCTCAGCGGCCTCGGGCTTCTGATAAGCCATGACCACCGGCTCGGGCGTCACTGGAGGCGCTTCAAACTGCGGCACGGCGACGATTTCCTCAATCACGGCAGCCGATGCCTCGACGACAGCGGGCTGTTCATCGGGGGAAACCGCGGACGCAGGCGTGGCGTACAGCGAGTCCGGCAACCGGGTATCGAATTGCTCGCGTGCGGATTCGACGTTCGGATGTGCGTGCGGAGTTTCGACTGTCCCGGCCTGTGACGGTTCAAAGGGCGGCGCGGCTGAGCGATTCTTATATTTTGCCAGCGACTCGCCCGGCAGAATAATTGGTTCGAAATTCGGATCCATGGGCGCTGGTTCGTAAGGCGCCGACTCGTGCGGCTTTGAATCGAACGGTTTCGGCGAAGCATACTTCGAGGGCGGCAGGTCGCGGCGCGGACCTCGGTCGCGATTTCCGCCGCCTTGGCCGGGGCGTCCCCAGCGGCGATTGCGCCCGCCGCGGCCGCCACGATCGCCAAAGCCGCCGCGTCCGCGGTCGTTGCCTCGCGGTCCACGATCGTTCCCGCGATTATTCCCCCGATCGTTGCCCCGATCATGTCGTTGTTCGAACGGGCGCTGGTTATGTTGCGCGGGCGTCGCAGCCACGGCACTATTTTCCGGGACAGCGGATGATCCCGCACCCGCGGCATGAATGGTTTCGCCTTCCAGAGGCACGATCGCGGGCGTGTGCGCGGCTAGGCCTTCAGGCCCTGCGGAAAAAATGGGGGCCGCATCGTCACTGGACGGAATTTCAACCGGCGCCGGCTCGTGAGCGCCGCCGGTGGTGGTCGAAGGCGCGAACACTTCGGCGTCGCGCGGCTGCGGCTTCTGAACTTTGGGTTCGGGAGCCGCAACGTGGTCGTACTCTTCCAGATGTTCGAGGAAATCGCTGACGTACAGGAAGGCGTCGCTATCGAGGCCGATATCGACAAAAGCCGACTGCATCCCGGGCAGAACCCGTGTCACGCGGCCCTTGTAAAGACTTCCGACTAACGCAAATTCTTTTTCCCGCTCGATATAAATTTCACAAAGCTGTCCATCTTCCACAATCGCGACCCGCGTTTCGTGCGGGGTCGCGGAGATCACTAACTCCTTCGACATGAAAACTCCTCGGAGGACATCGCCGCGGTGCGGCTGGGGGCGCGATAGAGCGCTCGATCCCGCGATGCGGGAGGGCCGGGGAAGCTGATTTCAATGTTGATCTTCCGCTGGGCACGCGATGCTTGCCTCGCCTTCAATTTTAATTTCAAATCTCAAATTACGAATTTCAAATCTCAGATTTCGAATTTTATTTCTTTCCGGCGGGCCGCTTGCCTGGATTTCAGCGTGGCGCGGGCCGAAAAGAGAATCTTCCAGCTAATCCAAAGCTACCAGCTTAGTTGACGAAGCGCCGGATGCGGACGTTCATCACAAGCCCTAAAGCCAGAAATACGAACAATGTGGTCGATCCGCCGTAACTCATGAGCGGCAGCGGAATCCCAGTCACCGGCATCAACCCGATCACCATGGCCACATTCACCAAAACGTGAAAACCTAATACGGCCGCCACGCCCATCACCAGAAACATCCCCGCCCGGTCATGCGCGCGCTGGGCGTTCTGTACCAACCGCAGCAGCAGGAACATATATAAAAGCAGCGCGACGAAGACTCCGGCAAACCCAAGTTCTTCCGCCAGCGCCGCCAGGATAAAATCCGAATACCGGACTGGCACGAAGCCTAATTGATTTTGGCTCCCGTTGCCAAGTCCTTTTCCCCAAAAACCACCCGAACCCACGGCGATCTTCGATTGCAATATCTGATAGCCCGCGCCGCGGGGATCGTCTTCCGGCCGCAGGAATGTTGTAACACGTTCCTTCTGATAAGGCTTCAGGAAATGATACCCGACCGGAACCATGACAGCGGCCAACGCCACGATCACAATCGCATGCTTCCATTGCAGCCCCGCAAGATAGGCGCCCACCGCCGCCAGCGGCAACAATACCAGCGCCGTTCCCAGGTCCGGCTGCTTCATAATCAGGACAACAGGCAAACCAACCACTGCCGCCCCTTTGATCAAATCGCCCAGACTGAGATCTTCCGTGCGCACTTCGGAAAAAAAACGCGCCAGCACCACAATTATAATCAACTTAACCAGTTCTGACACCTGCAAAAACCCCCCGAGGATCGGCAGCCACCGCTTGGCTCCGAATCTTGCATGGCCCAGGACCAGCACCGAGATCAGGGCGACGATGGCAATCAGATATAGCAAAGGCGCCTGTTCCATGATCAGGTGATAGTCCAGGCGGGACAGCAGCAGCATCAGGACAATCCCCAGTCCAATCCATTCGACCTGGTGCGTGTGCATTCCCGCAAGGTGGCTGGCATGTGTCGCCGACCAGATTTCCAGCACGCCCACCCCGCAAATGGCAAACGCCGTGGCCAGCAGCCACCAATCGTAGTCGCGAATACTTGAGCCTTGATGCATTCGATTTAGCGCGCGTCCTGTGTCTGCGCCGCGGCCGGGACGTTTATCGCCACAGGCTGCGAAGCCGGCACGACTTTAGGCGGCTGTCCTTCCTTGGCGGTCGTAAACTCCTGCAATTTTACGCCGTTCTTTTTGTCGTAATACGCTTTCACGATGTCGCGCACCACGGGACCGGCCGTGCTTCCGCCGTGTTCCGTGCTGCCTTGAACGACGGCCGCAACCACAATTTCCGGATTGCGCCGCGGCGCATAGCCGACGAACCAGCCGTTGGTTTCTTTTCCTTTGTGCCCCATCTTCGCGCCCGCCGTGTAGCTCATCAATTGCGCGGTTCCCGATTTTCCGGAGAACTCGATGTTGGCAAGTTTCAGCGCCGCTCCAGTTCCACCTTCATTGACCACGCCATACATTCCCTGCGTGACTTGCTCGACCGTGTCCTCGGCAAGCGGGAAGTGATCCGTCTTCGTCGCCAGACTCTTCAAAAAGTGAGGCTGCACCAGATCGCCGCCCGAAGCGACTGCCGCAATCATGCGCGCAAGCTGGACGGGAGTCACCGTCACCGCGCCCTGCCCGATCGAAACCGAAATCGTTTCACCTGCGTACCATTTCTGGTGATAGACGCGCTGCTTCCATTCTTCCGAAGGCATCAGGCCGGCCTCTTCGGACGGCAAATCGATTCCTGTTTTCTGGCCCAGTCCCAGGCCCGCGCCGTATTTGTGAATGATGTCAATTCCCAACCTTTGTCCCAGCGTATAGAAAAACACGTCGCAGGATTGCATAATCGCCGTGTGAAGATTGACCGTGCCGTGTCCCGCCGGCCGCCAGCAGTGAAATTCGCGTCCGTAAAATGAAGCGTGCCCCGGGCAGAACGCCGTGAAATTATCCGGGACCGCTTTCGATTCCAACATCGCCGTCGACATCACAATTTTAAAAACCGAGCCCGGAGCGAGCTGTCCCTGCACGGCGCGATTTAACAAAGGCGTGCGGGGATCGCTGTTGAGCGCCTGCCATTCCGCGTTCGGAATGCGCACCGCGAAATCGTTTGGATCGAATGTGGGCCGGCTGACCATCGCCAGAATTTCTCCGTTGCGGGCATCCATCGCTACGACGGCGCCTTCGCGGTCGGCCATATAATTATCGGCGATGGCTTGCAGGTCGTAGTCGATCGTGAGTTGTATCGGCTTGCCCGGAATCGCATCCTGCTGCTCGAGCCGCCCCACTTCTTTGCCGATGCTGTTGACGATCACGCGCCGCAATCCGTCCGTGCCCATCAAGGTTTGGTTGTATTGACGCTCGAGTCCCGCTTTGCCGACAATGTCGCCGGGCTTCAGCGTCATATCCGAATCTTCCACCTGTTGCGCGCTCACTTCGCCGACGTAGCCGACGGCGTTGGCGAGCAAATCGCCATGCGGGTAGCGCCGGCGGTGCACCATTAACATTTCGAGAATGGGGATATCGGCGCGATGCGATTCGATAAATGCGATGTCGGCGGGCTTGGCTTCCGGCTTGATCACGATGGGTTGGAATTTCGGCATCGCGCGGGCCGCATCGATCTGCTGCTTGATCTCATCGAGTGTCATGCCCAGGCCGTCGGCAATCTGAGGAAGAAGCTTGTCCACTTCAGTGGGAGAATCGCGCAATAGAAGAACGCTGAACGACGGATAATTATCGACCAGCACGCGCCCTTCGCGGTCCAGCATCGATCCGCGCGGCGCAATAATCGGAATCGACCGCACGCGATTGCGCTCCGCCAATTGCGAATAGCGTTCCGAATCGATGATCTGCAGCTTCCAGAATCCAAAAAGAAGCAGCGCGATCATCCCGACTATGAAATAGGAAACGATGGCCAGCCGCCCCTGGGGCAGCCGTTTTTCATTCTGCAGTGAGATTGCCAAATCCGCTCCGTGCGGCCCGTGCGCCAAAAATCGTCGTGCACACAGCCGGTCGTTCCCCACACCTAACCATCGTCCACACTAGCATTTGCACCAGGGGTGTGCAAGGCGGGGCGCTGCGTATCGGATAATGGGGTGATATGTAGGAGAAAAATACGTGGAGAGAAAATTAGATGGCACGAGAAGGTTTACGCTGTCCGCTACCTTGATTCCAGAAATCTATTGCACTTGCCTTCTTCCCAGCGGGGGCGGACTGGTCCTCAGATGGTTTTGAATTTGCGGGTGCCCAGTCTTCGGTTTTTGAAGGCCGGGGCATTTGATTTGAACTCGTTGAACCACATTAAATCATGGGCTGGAGGCGTTTCAGTTCATGATGGATCACGACGGCCTGCGAAACCGATCCAGCAGCGGAAACAATCCCATCGCGATGAACGCATTCACCACCGAAGCAATCACCAGCGGAATCGTAAAGTACGGTTCGGCGCGCTGTGCCAGCAGCAGGTGGCTCGTCAGGTTGAACACGGCGTTGTGAAATAAATAAAACATTATCGTCAGCAGGAAGCGAGCAATTGGATGCTCGACGTCAATGCGCGCGCCGATGGACGAGCCGATGAATCCCACCACCGTTTTCGAGATTCCGTAGAGTCCGATCGGCGTTCGGCTCAGGCTATCCTGCAGCAGGCCGATGACCATGCCGAGCAACAAGCCTGATGACGGATTGCGTTTGCTGAGTGCGAAGTACAGCGTCACCAGCAGCGGCAATTCCAGATACCGTGCCGAATGAATATGGACGGGCAAAAACGCCTGCAGCACCAGCGACAGCACCACGGCGACAGGGACCACGCCGCTGTAATACTTGTGGACTTCGATGTGGGGCTCAGGCCCTGTGTAAATTTCCGTACTGTCCATGGTTGTGCGCTTCGATCTCCGTCACCAATGTTAAAAGCCGAAAAATGTAAAACGGACGCGCCATATTTCGTTTCCAGGAGGTCGGGGCTTTAGCCCCTGAAGCTTCAGGGCTTAAGAGCCCTTTCTAAGCCGCGTCGGACGTCGGGGCGGAAGCCTCGACCTCCTGAACTGCAATTTTCTTCACCACGCTTCGAAGCTCCTGCGTCGAACAAAATCTCAGCGCGTCCCTCAAAATCAATGCGCCGTCGCGGGCGCCGGCACTGTTGCTGTCGTGGGCGTCTTTGCCGGCGGTTTCGCCGCCGCTGTGGGCACGTTCACCGGCTTAGCTGCCGCCGTATTTGCAGGCTTGGCTGATGCAGCGGTCGCCGGCTTGGCCGAAGACGCAGCAGTCCCCGTGGGACCCGCCATAGGAGGCGCGGAAAGATTCGGCCCCGCATCGGCCACTTTGCTCAAGTCCAGTTCCTGCCTCGACATCAGAACCATCACTTCCTCGAGGCGGTCCAGATGCGCGGCCGGCTTCACGCGAATATTCATGAATGGTGACTTGCGATCCGTTGTCGCGCTCACCACCGTGCCGACGGGAAGGTCTTTCGGGAAAATTCGATCCTGGCCGGACGTCAGCACGGCCTCTCCCGGCGCAACTTTTTCGTCATTGCTGATGTAATCCAGCGAAAGCTGCGGTTCGCCGGTTCCTTTTACGGGACCCTGCGTGCGAGTATCCGCAAGCAGCGCGCCGACGCCGCTTTCCTTGTCGCCGAGCAGCAATACCTGGGAGGTATCCGGATATACCGCTAGAATTTTTCCGACCACGCCATCGGGAGTGATCACGCCCATGTCACGGCGAAGGCCGTCACGCGATCCACGGTTGAGATAGACAAGTTGGCTCGCGGAATCCGGACTCCCGCCAATGACGCGTGCGGCGAGCATGGGCACGTCGGCATGAGAAGTGCGAAAGTTCAACAGCGCGGCGAGGCGGTCCGCCTCGAGCGCGCGGCTTTCCAGTTCCGCATTGCGTACTTTCAGGCGTCCCAGCTCCGCGGTCAGTTCTTCGTTCTGCTGGTGCGCGCGGCGCAATCCGATATAGCCTCCCCAACCGTTCTCGACGCCATAAATTGCCCAGGAGGCCACGCGCTGCAACGGCGAAATCATCTCCACCGACCACACGCGGATGAGCCGCACCTGCCCTCCACGCTTGATCTGCACGGCGAGCAGCAGCAGTTGCGCGACAATGACACCCGCGAGCAGCGTCAGGGATTTGTGTCGTGAGGGAATTGCAATCATCGGAGAAAACCGTTAAACCTCAAAATTGCGTTCAATCTTCGCGGGCCGGTTCAGTAGCACAGGCTTAAGCCTGCGCCACTGAAACCTATGCTACTGAAACCCGTGCCCCACAAATCAATCGCCGGTCAATTCGCCGTCAATCTCTAATCGATCGACACCAGCCGCAGCAACCGGAAATCGCTGAGCATTTTGCCAGTGCCAAGCACGACCGAAGCCAGCGGGTCATCCGCAATGGACACCGGCAGGCCCGTTTCCTCGCGGATGCGCTTGTCGAGATTTTTCAGCAGCGCGCCGCCTCCGGTAAGCACGATGCCGCGGTCGCTGATGTCGGCGGAAAGTTCGGGCGGCGTGCGTTCTAGAGCGACGCGGCACGCATTTAAAATCGTCGCGACGCATTCGGAAAGCGCCTCGCGGATTTCACTGTCATCAATCGTGACAGTGCGGGGCACGCCCTCGATCAGGTTGCGTCCCTTGACTTCCATCGTCAGCGGCTTTTCCAGCGGATAGGCCGAGCCGATTTCCATCTTGATCTGTTCGGCGGTGCGTTCGCCCACCAGCAAATTGTATTTCCGCTTGAGGTAGTGCATCACGGCTTCGTCCATTTCATTTCCCGCGACGCGCACCGAGCGCGAATACACGATGCCGCTCATGGAAATCACGGCGATGTCCGTGGTGCCGCCGCCGATGTCCACCACCATGTTGCCCGAGGGCTCTTCGATCGGCAGACCCGCTCCAATTGCCGCTGCCATCGCCTGCTCCACCAGGTACACTTCGCTCGCGTGCGCGCGATAGGCGGAGTCCTGCACGGCGCGTTTTTCCACCGGCGTGATTTCGCTCGGCACGCCGATCACGATGCGCGGGTGCACCAGCATGCGCCGGTTGTGCGCCTTCTGAATAAAATAGGTGAGCATTTTTTCGGTCACCTTGAAGTCAGCGATCACGCCGTCCTTCATCGGTTTGATGGCGACCACGTTCCCCGGGGTGCGGCCCAGCATGTCCTTGGCTTCCTTGCCCACGGCCACGACTTCCGCGCTGTTTTTATTGATCGCGACAATCGATGGCTCGTTTACCACGATGCCTTTGCCTTTCGCATAGACCAGCGTGTTGGCCGTCCCCAGATCGATCGCCAGGTCGGACGAAAACAAACTAAAGACCGAGCGAAGGCTATACCCATTCTTATTCATGGTTCCCTCAGTTCCGGGCCGCTCCCGCGGCTTGCGGAGGCCGCGTTTCGGAGCGAACTGCCCGGTTATCTCTCATTAAAAGTCGCGCCGGTTGCGAGTCCTGTCATTATTTGTGACAAACTTGTCTTCCGGGCCGGCTACGGAATCACAATCTCCACTCGCTTGATGGCCGTGCCGCCCCGGCGATTCTGTCCGGTGATGACAACTGTCTGACTGCCGCGCGAGAGCGATGACGTAAAATATTTAAACGTGCCGTCGGGGCGAATGTCCGCCACCGGTTCTCCGTTAATAATCAGCGCGGCGCCCGGTTCGGTGCGTCCGGTGATCTCCACCACGTTACCATGCAACTCGGTATTCCCGATTTCCAGCATCATCTCCTGGCCCTTGCCTTGTGTCGCGAGTGTAAACTTGAAGGTGTCGCTTGGAGCGCTCACCCTCTTCTCCGCGTCGGTCGCCAGAACGTCCCAGAAGTAGTCCCCGGGGTCGAGGCCGGCAAGGTCGATCGACGTGCCCGACATTTTCCGGTCCTCCACAATACGCGAAAACATGGACGTTGTGCTGACGCGCAATTCGTAGCTGACCGCATCTGGCGTGGGTTTCCATTCAAAATGCACCGGCGCATGCTTGGGATCGGGAAAGATCAACGGCTGCAGATTCAGCGGTTGCGCCAGATCGGGCGGCGCAAGTACGTTGGTTTTGGTCACCATTCCCCCGCCCTGCGGCACGGTCACGCGCTCAAATCGCCCGATTTCCACGTGCTGCCGCCCATCCGCTGTGGCAAGCTCAGCGCTACCGGCCGACACGGTGATCTCTGTTTCGCTCGTTGTCGGGTCGCTGCGCATGGCCGCGCGGCTGTTCTGCTTCACCGAAGCCACGGCATTGGAGGAGGAAACCTCGGCCTTGGATTTTGGGGAATCCCATGTTCCCGTAGCCAGGTCCACCGCGCCCGAGGAGATGTGCATCGCCACGCGTGTTTCGCTGTCGCGCCCCACGGCGTTTTCTTCCACGGTCACCAGGGTATCGGCCTGCACGGTGTAGGTTGTCCCGTCGGCAAACGTGATGCGCGCCGCGCCGTCGCTGCTGGTCTGGATCAAATCCCCCTTGTCGAGCGCCATGCGGTAATCCGCCGTCACCCACTGCACCGAATTCACTTTTTTCACCTGCACGCGACCGTCAAGATTCACAAACTTTGCCTGCTTCGCGGTTAGTTCCGTTCCGGGGTCGGCGCCGGCGCCGAGGGCGTGCGAAATTCTGGTCATTACCCCGCCATACGACTCCGGATAAATCAGATACAAAATGGCCATCACAATCGCCAAAATCAGCAGCACATACATGGCGACCGTCCGATAGGTAATGGTCTTCCAATAGACCTCGACGTGAGAGATCTTTTGGCGCGGCAAATTCGGTGGTCTCTGAATCGGCATCGGGCAATTGCTGGATTTTCAGCCAGTGTCAAAATTAGCATGTCGAATCAGACCCCGCAAACCAGGGGGCCACGCTAGTTTCCCGCAGCGCAATACGCTACCGCTTTTGGCGCCCGGAGGATTCTCATCCCATTTCCACGCGCTGCAATTGAATGTCGCGCAAAATAAAAAACGCCCCGACGGAGTCGAGGCGTTTTTTATTTTGCACGTTCGGGAACTTACCACCGACCGGTCCGATGATTAGTGGCCACTGTGGCTGGAGTCATCGTCGCGATCGCCGTCTCCGTCCTTCCCGGAAGAAAAAAGGTCGGACATGACTTTTGTGTTTTTGTCGCAGGCATGGTTGAGGCAGGGAAGGCCAAATCCGCCTTCGATGGTCTTAAGCAGTGAGAAGTGTGTGTAGTACTTGTTGCTCTGCACGCCGTGGGCGCCGTAGTTCGTGTCCACGATCGTGAGGACCGTATTGATGTTGGGGGCGTAGCTGTAATCGTTCTCATCCCAGAGGACGACAATAGCGTTGTTCCCCTTGCTCCACACTGGTGAAGCCTCGATGGCCTTCACGATGGTGCGAAGCGCCTGATCGCCAAGCTGGATCAGGGCGGGGTTGAGTCCGACTTGCGTGCCTTGATCATTGGGATCGAAGTCACACTGAGGACCCGCGTTGCTGCGTCCATGCTGATCGTTGCACTGGTTTGGTGCGATAAAGGAATACTCCGGCACGTGACCGGAGGCGAGATCGTCGA
The DNA here is from genome assembly GCA_963788335.1 of Terriglobia bacterium. Classification (GTDB taxonomy): domain Bacteria; phylum Acidobacteriota; class Terriglobia; order Acidiferrales; family UBA7541; genus Palsa-360. Next base: position 92,865 of record CAWBGM010000017.1, on the reverse strand, counting down.
ACAAACCGTGCTTGCCTTCGAAGCCGACGATATGGTCCATCTGGTGTTCCTGGACGCTGCGGAAATAAACGAAGGGATTGTGCTTCGCCGCGTACAGGTCGACCAGGGTCTGCGTTTCTCCCGGAATGGCGGCCGGAATGTTGCTCGAGTCCGTGAAGAACCCGTCTGAATACTTTACGCCGTAAGCGCCGGTGGGCGGAAGGCTTTCCTGATAGCTCTTCCAGTTCATATTGTTTTCGGTGAGCTGGTCGGCGATGGATTTTCCGGTCGTGTCCGTTTCTGCCGCGATTGAGATTACGCCGTCGAGGTCCAGCAGGCCCGGAGGGCATGGATCCAGCGTGGCGGGGTTCGGGCATTCATTTGTTAAATCGATGGCGGGTGTCGCCGCATCGGTTCCTGTGCCGTAGATCGGGCAAACGGCAGGGGAAGCCGGGAAATCCGTGGTTACAAGACCGGACATGAGGTTGGGTGTGCACGTTTTGTTGCCCCAGTCCGGAGCGTTGTCCGAACGGTCGCCGAAGTTGGATCCCCCAACCACTTCGAGATAGTTGGTCGAGCTGGGATGGCCCACGGCGAAATAATTGGATGCTGCGTTCGCGGACTTGGCCAGGTGATTGGCAAACGGAGCGTTCGGATTGCCAACGATTTGGGAATAACCGTGATTTTCCATCATGACCACAAAAACGTGATCGAGATGGGGTACACCCTTGGGTACGTCGCCTTCCTTCGCGTATCCGGGGGGAACCAGAAATGCCGCGACAAGAATCGCGGCCAATGACTTCAGCTTCATCTTTCGTTTCATTTTTTCTCCTTTTGATCCACCTGTTTGAGGACGAATGACCCGGACTCGGTCTTTACGGTCAGGAAACAAGGTGCGCCAAATCCTGGCCGAGCCGCGCGACAGGGGACGAAGCCTGGGCAGCACGCGAGACACTAGTGCGGTAGCGTTACAGGCGTAGGGTGGGACGGTTACGGGAGAGTGAAGGATTGTAAACGCTGTATGATTGCCGCACGTTTTCTGTAACAAAGGCCAGACGAGAAAAATGCAACTTTTTGTGGCGTTTTGGGTTAAATTACGCGAGGCAAGGAGGTCCAATGCTACCCCAGTCCAAGCCTTCGTTCTTCGAAACCTCAAACGATGCCGAACTTGAATGGCTTCTTTGTCTGGCTTCTGCCCTGCAGGCCCGCCATAACCGGCCCGCCAGGCTTGCCGCTGAAAGCCATTCGCTCCCGGAGCCACGTCCGAAAAGCGGGCGGCAAGACCCGCTCAAGGGCAGGCGCTGGAACCAGAGGATTTCGGCGGCTTAGCGATTCGTGCGGACTCCGACTCCAAGGTTGGGAATCGGAAGAGCGAATTTGTGTTTTGAATTGTGCGGACTCACCCTCGAGGCCCAAACCCCGTCTAACAAGATTAGGCGTTGAGTGTATGCACTCGCGTCCCCTATAATGTCTTGTTTCGCTATGGGTGCTGTGGAGCCGTGTTTTCCGCCCTCTTTATGAGGATAGGGAGTCGGAGAATGCCGGCGTCGCTGCGCGGGAGGCTTTTCGGCCGTGTTAGACGCTCTTCATAAAAAGAAAATAGGTGTGCGCATTCTACTCGGAATCGTTCTGGGAGTTCTGTGCCTCGGCATGTTGCTGTACCTTGTGCCCCAGGATACCGGCTCGCAACTGACCGGCGCGGACGTGGTTGCTGAAGTCGGAGATCAGAAGATCTCCATGGCCGACATTCAAACGCAATTGCAGCGTGTTTCGCGCAACGGGCAGATTCCGCCGACGCTCGCGCCTCTGTACACGCAGCAGATTCTCGATCAACTCATTTTTTCCAAGAGCCTTGAGCTGGAGGCCGATCGCCTGGGCTTGCGCGTGACCGATCAGGAGCACGCAGACCTGCTCCGCAAGCTGGTTCCGACCGCGTTTAGCGGCGACACCTTCATCGGCATGGACCGTTACACCACGGAAGTGCAGACCCGCTTCCAGATGGATGTCCCTGAATTTGAATCGGCCGTGAAGGACGAACTGCTTCAGCAGAAATTTCAGCAACTCGTTACAGACGGCATTACGGCCAGCGATAGCGACTTGCAGGGCGAGTTCCGCCGTCAAAATGAGAAGATCAAGCTGGACTACGTACTGATCAAGCCGGAAGACCTTCAGGCCAAAGTGGAAGTCTCCGACGCCGACCTTGCTTCCTACTTTGAAAAGAACAAGGCCCGGTACGTTGTCCCGGAACGCAGAAATGCGGGCTATGCCATGCTCGATCTGGCGGCGCTAAAGCAGCGCGCCCAGGTCTCCGACGACGAAATCAAAGTCTATTACCAATCCCACGTGGACCAGTACAAGCTGGAGGACCGCGCGCACGTCGCTCACATCCTTTTCAAAACCGTTGGAAAGACCGATGCCGAAGTTGCCGAGATCAAGAAGAAAGCGGAAGACGTACTGAACAAGGCCAAACACGGCGGAAAATTCGCCGATCTGGCCAAGCAGTACTCCGAGGACACGACAAAGGATAAGGGCGGCGACTTGGACTGGATCGTTCGCGGACAGACTGTACCGGAATTTGAAGCCGCTGCGTTCAGCCTTCCCAAAGGTTCCATTTCCGATCTGGTCAAGACTCAGTACGGCTTCCACATCATCCAAGTGATTGACCGCCAAATGGCTCGAACCCAGACTCTGGACGAAGTCAAACCCATGATTTTGGCGCAGTTGCAGCAGGAGAAGGCCGAAACCCTGGGCGAAAATCTCTCCAACCAGATTGCCGAGGAAATCCGCCGGGGCGGTCGCCTCCCCCTCGACGATTTGGCCAAGAAATTCAATATGACGACCGGGGAAGTGAAACTGGTTGAGGCCAATCAGCCCTTGCCGGAGCTGGGTAACTCACCTGCCCTGCTCGATACGATCTTCCATCAGCGGGTGGGCGATGTGAGCGCCCCGATTCATACCGACCGGGGCTATGTCGTTGTTTCCGTCAAAGAAATCGAGGCAGCGCATCCTGCGACGCTTGCCGAAGTTCGCGACCATGTCGTCAGCGATTTCCGGCGCGAAAAAGCCGTGGAACTCGCAATGACGAAAGCGAATGAACTCGCCAAGCGCGCCAAGGCGGGTGAAAATCTCGCGTCTGCGGCAAAGGCCCTCGGCTTCGAGATGAAAACCAGCGATGCCATCAATCGTACCGGCTCAATCCCGGATGTGGGAAGCGCCAAGCAATTCGCGGCAGCCTTTAGTATGCCATTGAATCAGGTCAGCGATCCGGTCGCCGCTGCCTCGAATTGGGTCGTTTACCGTGTGGCGCAGCACGATCCGGTCAATCAGGACGACTTCGCGAAACAAAAGGCCAAGATTGAGGATCAGGTCTTGCAGCAAAAACGCCAAACCGCGTACGAATTGTTCCGCACCACGCTCAAAACACGTCTCCAGCAGGAGGGGAAGTTGCGCGTGAATCAAGAAAATCTGAAGCGTCTCACAACCCCTGCATAGTCCGTAACTATAAGCAAATAAGGTATTTATTAAATACTCGGCGAGGCTTGCTTTCGGCCTCCCCGTGGGCTAGCATATTTGTGTCAGTAGCCGTATGCCCTTCGCCAGGGGGTTAGCAATCTATCGGCCGCTGTTCCCCAGCGCTTGACCCCTCTCTTGGGCATTCGCCTTTTGGAGTCCGACTGCGGCTTCCAACCAGGCGCAATTCTTGAACTCTCAGGGACATTAAGCGAGGGGTGCTATTTCTACCGGGGCAAGTTGGAGTAATTTTAACTGAGGGACTTGGTGAGGTGGAAGATGCCGTTGAAAACAAATCAGCGCAATGAGTATCAATGCACGATCGAAGTGAATCAGAACGGAAAGTACTGCGTCCGCATTCGAGCGATGTTCGCAACGAATGGCTGGACTCTCCCAGTCTATTTTCTTGCCTCCACATTCGACGGAGCAATGAAGAAACTGGAAGAAACCCTGCAATACCTGCAACAGAAGGAAGAGGGATTGCGGTTCTGGGGCGTCGAACGCTCCGATGACCCGACTTTTTCCGGGGAACTGGTCAGCGAAGCGGGATTGCGACTTGACCGGCGCATTGAATTCCCCAGAAAATCCTCCAACGTCGCCCTCTCGCCGCAGAAGCCGGTTCCAGCCGCGCTGCTGGCGCCGGTTCGCCGGGGCTTGGCGGACTCTATCGATACCGGGCGCGCCGGAGCCCCCGGCAACTAGCCAACGCTATTTATCCCGCAGGATGACTTCGCCGTGCCCGATCGGCTGATCGTTCATCCACAGTCTATATTTGTAGCCCCCGGGGTTGATGCCCGGCCTCGGGGGACCGCTTTGCAGCTGCCTTCCCTGAGGTGCCTGGAACACGTTCGATTGGAACGGGGAGCGGTTCGGATCGAACTCAATCTTAAGGTTCGCCGTATCCGACAGCCAGACCACCTGCTCGCCTGGGCCAATCACAACTATTTCGGGAATCACTCCAACCAAAACCAGTTTCTCCGCCATCGTTTCGCGCCCCTCCGGCGCTTGGCGAAGATAACATAACGGGCAAAGCTTCGCTGGAAGATTGCGAATCGGATGAAGAATAAGGGGGGCGCAACTCGCGGGGATCGCGGATCCCAGGTTTACTTCGCGCGCCTCTGTGTTTTTTTGTGAACTCGGTCTTGTGGCCTGGTTCGCGATTCAATTTAAGCGTTGAACGCCGTGCCCGGAGAAGCAAGAGAGATAGAAAGAGAAAAGGAGGTTCCTTCACTTATTTTGGGCGTTGCACGCACGGAAAGAATCGAGCAAACTAGACGGGCGTGCACGGACTGCTTTAAAGTAACAACTCCTGTGCATCTCTCAAATGAAGATTGAGGTTTGAAGTCATGATGAATCCGATGGATGAGTTGCGACCCCCTACGCGGCTGATGCTTACGCCCGGCCCTTCTTGTATCAGCCCGCGAGTGTACCGGGCTCTGGCTTCACCGCTGGTGGGGCACGTCGATCCGTGGTTCACCGAATTTATGGGCGGCGTGCAGGAATTGCTGCGCCGCGTGTTTCAGACGCAAAACCTTTTGACATATCCGATTTCCGCGTCGGGTTCGGGCGGCATCGAAACAGCCGTCGTCAATGTTCTCGAGCCGGGCGACGAAGCGATTGTCGCCGTGAACGGCATATTTTCCGCCAGAATGGCTGACATTGCCGAACGCACAGGGGCCAAAGTCCATCTCGTGTCCGCGCCCTTCGGCAGGAGCGTGGATCCGGAAGATATTCGCCGGGCCGGCCAGGGACGCAGGATTAAATTTATCGGTCTTGCCCACGGAGAGACATCCACCGGCGTTGTGACCAGGATCGAACCGTTTCGCCAGGTTGCCGATGAGTTGGGAGCGCTGCTGATTGTCGACAGCGTGGCCACACTGGCCGGCGTGCCGCTCGACGTGGACCGCCTGAAAATTGATGTTTGTTTCAGCGGCACGCAGAAAGCGATCAGCGCGCCCCCGGGAATGTCGCCCATTACGGTGAACGCGCGCGTTGAGGAAATGCTCCGGAATCGGAAATCGAAAGTGCAGAGCTGGTATTTCGATATGACCTCCATCATCAATTATTGGGGCAAGGACCGCACCTATCACCACACCCCGCCCATCCCACTGATTTATGCGTTGCACGAAGCGCTGCGAATTGTGCTGGAGGAAGGCCTCGAGGCGAGCTGGGAGCGTCACCGTCAGAATCAGATGGCGCTGATTGCGGGCCTCGAAGCAATGGGGCTCGCCCTGTTCGTTCAAAATCCGGCCGATCGCCTGCCGACGGTTACCGCCGTCACCGTTCCGAGCGGCATTGACAGCGTAAAAGTGCGCGCGCGTCTGCTCAACGAATTCAACATTGAAATCTCCGGCGGGCTGGGGGATTTCAAGGCGACCATGTGGCGCGTCGGCCTGATGGGATATTCCAGCCAGCGCGCAAACGTCCTCTTGTTTCTCGATGTGCTGGAGAGAATCCTGCTCGACATGGGGATGAAGCTTCCGGTGGGCGCCGGGATTGCCGCGGCAGCCGGAAGTTTTGCGCATGCGGAACCAGTGGCCGCGGGCCACGGAAAGTAACCATTGTGAGTGAAAGCAACGGAAGAGAACAAATTACCGCAAGTTCATCCATCGGCGTCAAAAATCTGGGCGCGATGCGGGATTTCGTCGGCGAATTCGACGTCACCTCGCGTCTGACCGACCACACATATCACTGCCGTTTCTCGCATCTCTGGAACGGCGTGGCGACGCGCCACAGCGACTCGGTCGATACAAAATTCCTGGTCGATGGAACCGGCTCGATTGTGGGCCTCGCGCACACGGGCTTTGTGCAGTTCAGCGATAAATCAGGCCGCAATCTGAGCGACCGCGAGGCCAGCTTTATCGCCGCGCACTACCTGCGCGAGCAATTGGAGCAGGAGGACGAGCGGCCGCTCTACGACTGTTCAGCCGCGGATGTGACGCGCATTATCGGGATGCTGGGAATTACTTGAATCGTGATTCGTGATTTGTAATTCGTGATCGACGAACGGCCCATTTTCCGCCGAGACTTCCAAACGGACCGTTACTTCTCTGTTTTTTTTGTGTCCTCTGCGGTCTCTTTATCCAATCTTTTCGTAGACGCTTGGGACTACGCGTCGGAGAGCGACTCGTTAAACCCGGAAGGCTGCTCGGTTCGCTCGGCGGCTTCCAGGATCGCGCCGCAGTCCAGGCATTCGACATATTCCGCGTCGGAATCCTTGGCGATGAGCTGCGTTCGAAGATGTGGGCACGGTATGGACTCGGCCATCGTCGTGGCTCCCCAGGAGGACGGGCTTCAGACGGTCTACTTTCGATTTCGGGTAACTCCTTCGAAAGTCAAAAGCAGACTGGCTGAAGCCTGCGGCACTAAATCCCGTCCATCATAGCACGGGCGTAAATTTACCCGGCTGTCGTTAAGCCTCGAAGGAAATCCCCTAAACGGTCTGACCTGAGATATAAGAAGAACTCATCACCTGCGTTGAGCACGGCAAAGGGAGATTTAAAAAACGCGTGACGACAAATTCAGACGATCGCTTCCGCAATGTTCTGTTTTACGGCGTGGTGTTGTGCCTTGCCTACCTTGTGTTCCGGGTCTTTGAACCCTTTCTGGTTCCGCTCGGTTGGGCGGCCGTTTTCGCGGTCATTTTTTATTCTTTGAATCAGCGATTCGAACGCCGCTGGGGGAGTGCGGTTGCTGCTTCGGTGAGCACCGCGGGGGTGACACTTATTCTCGTCGTCCCTGTCCTTCTGATTGCCCTGCTATTCGTGCAGGAAGGGATCGTTGCAACGCATACCGTGCAGGCGGCGATGGCGGCGGGAAACTACGGCTGGCTCAGCCGCGCCTGGGCCTGGATTGGCTCGCACGCCGCCGCGCAAGGATTTACAGCGGATTTGCCGGGCCTTATACGGCAGGGCGCGGGGACGTTTGGGGAAACCATGGCATCCGAGGTGGGCGCCATTATTCGAAACATCGTTCTTTTTCTTTTCGAATTGTTCGTAATGCTGTTTGCCCTTTTCTATTTTCTCCGCGACGGTGAATCGATTCTGAACCGTTTCCGGCTCTTTCTGCCATTCGAAGAAACTGTGCGGGAACGAATGTTGGGGGAGGCCAGGGAAATGATTTTTGCCAGTGTCACGACGAGCCTGGTAATCGCGGCTGTCCAGGGAGTGCTGTGCGGCGGCGCATTTGCGGTCGTGGGCCTGGGCGCCCCTGTATTCTGGGGGGTGTTGATGGCCTTTCTATCGCTTCTTCCCGTGGTGGGCGCCTGGCCTGTATGGATCCCCGCGACGATCTGGCTTTTTTCGACCGGGCATCCTGGACGCGCCGTTATCCTGATTGCGGTCTGCGGAGCGCTGGGCGCCATGATTGATAATATTTTGCGACCTGTGCTACTGGGCGGCCGGACATCGCTCAATGGACTGCTGATTTTCATCAGCGTGCTTGGCGGGATCGCCGTGTTCGGCGTGCTGGGAATTGTCCTGGGGCCGATTGTGGTGGCGACCTCGGTGAGCATCGTCGACGTCTATCTGGGGGCAGCCGATCTTCAAGTCGCGGGCGACCCGATAGGGTCCTGATCGTGTATGCCCGATCCCGTATGCCCGATCCCGTATGGATGTGCCATTCCCGATGCAGGGCGCATCTGAAACATACGAAAGCGTGTCATGATCGCCGCAAAACGGAAGTGCACGCGGTGGAAATTTACGGAGCGGCGCCAATGCACCGCGCATTCGGCATGTGCTAGAGTAGCGCGCCGGGGGGACGTTCAGGTTTCACGATGACATCCAAATCCACGAAATATCCCGCTGGATTGCCGCCCGAAAAATTGCGTTGGAGCTGCGATCCGGCGACCATTCCGTTTGAAACCACAGCCGATGCCGAGCCGGTCACGGACCTTGTGGGGCAGGAGCGCGCGTTTCGCGCGCTGAAACTGGGCGTCGAGCTGAGCGCTCCGGGCTATAACATTTTTGTTTGCGGACTGGCGGGCACGAGCCGCGGCGGCACGATCACGCACGTCATCAATCAGATTCATCCCGCGGCGAAATCTTCGCTGGACCGCTGTTACGTCAACAATTTCAAGAGTCCCGACCGCCCGCGGCTGCTTACCTTGCCACGGGGCCAGGCGAATAATTTCAAAAAAGATGTGCAGAGCGGGATCGAATTTTTGAGGCGGAGAATTCCCCAGGTCTTCGAAGGCGAACCGTTTCAGCGACAGAAGGGCCGCATTGTGGACCGCTTCACGGTTCGCGAAAAAGAATTGATGGACGACTTCACGCGGCGCATCGCGCGCGAGCAGTTTGCCCTGGGCCACATGCAGGTCGGAGCCGTCGCGCTGCCCGAAATTTTTCCGGTTCTCGAAGGGCAGATGGTGCCGATTGAGGACATTCCGAAGATGGTGCATGAAGGCAAGCTGGAGACGATTGTCGCCGAGGACCTGGAACGCAAGTATGAACAATTCCGCCAGGAATTTACCGTGGTGTACAGGAAGACGCTGACGCTTTCGCGCGAACTGGCAAGCGAGTTGAGCTATCTCGAGCAGGAAGCGGCCTCTGTGCTGGTGGATGGTTTCATCGAGGAACTCAAAGAAAAATATTCAGGCGCGCTCGTCACCGAGTATCTGGAAGAGGTGCGCCACAATATTCTGGATAACCTCGATCCATTCAAGGAGCGCGAAGGGGAAGAGGATCCCGGCGGCCCTCCACCGGAAAGCGGGCAGCGTTCCGGCCCGCCGGAGCGCGATCCGTTCCGCGTGTATGGCGTGAATGTCCTGCTGGCGCACAATCATGAGGACGGTTCGCCGGTGATTTTTGAAACTGCGCCGACCTACACGAATTTATTCGGGACGATTCAGCGCAGCTACGACTCACGAGGGGGGTGGAGCTCGGATTTTATGGATTTGCGTCCCGGCTCGACGCTGCGCGCCGACGGCGGATTTCTGGTGATGTATGCGCTGGATGCGTTGACCGAAACCGGCGTGTGGCGCACGCTCAAGCGCATGTTGAATCACGGGAAGCTCGAGATTCAGCCGCTCGAAATGTTTTTTCCGTTCGGGAGTTCCGCGTTGAAACCGGAACCGATCGACATCGACGTGAAAATCATTCTGATCGGCGACCGGCACATGTACGAAATGCTGTACGAGTACGAAGAGGATTTCCGCAAAATTTTCAAGGTTCGCGTCGAATTCGACGAAGAAATGGTGATGAGCGACGCGGTCGTGCGGCAGTACGGAGGACGCCTGCGCCAGCTTTCCGAGGCCGAAGGCATCGGCCCGTTTGATCGCACCGCGGTCGCCACGATGCTCGAATACGGCGTACGCGAGGCGGGCCGCCGCAATAAAATCACGGCCCGCTTTCCGGAACTCGCGGATCTCGCGCGCGAAGCCGCCTACATCGCCCGGCAGGAAAGCGCCGTGGTCGTGAACGCAACTCATGTGCGCCGCGCCCGCCAGGAACGCATCGAGCGGCACAACCTCACCGAGACAAAGATTCGCGAAATGATCGAGGAGGGCACGATCCTGATCGAGACCGACAGCGCCCGTGCCGGCCAGGTCAACGGTCTGAGCGTTCTCGAAATCGGTGGCTACACGTTCGGCAAACCGGTCCGCATCACGGCCTCGGCGGCGCTGGGCAAGGCCGGCATCATCAACGTCGAGCGAGAATCGAATCTGAGCGGTCGCTTCCACGACAAGGGCATGCAGATCATCGCCGGATACATGCGCATGAAATTTGCGCAGGACAAACCGCTCTCGCTCGACGCCAGCATCTGTTTCGAGCAGTCCTATAGCGGCATCGACGGCGATAGCGCCAGTTCGACGGAAATCTACGCGCTGCTTTCCGCTTTGTCGGGATTGGCAATCCGCCAGGATATCGCCGTCACCGGCTCGGTGAGCCAGCAGGGCGACATTCAGCCGATTGGTGGCGTGAATCAGAAGATCGAGGGCTTCTTTGACGTCTGCCGGGTCAAAGCCGGATTGACCGGCCGCCAGGGCGTTATGATCCCCGCTCAAAATATCGAGGATTTGATGCTGCGCGACGATGTGATTGAGGCCGTCGCGGCCGGCAAATTCAAAATACTGCCGATCCACACCGTGGAAGAAGGAATCGAAGTCCTGACAGGAGTCCAAGCCGGACGCCGCGATTCGAACGGCATATTCGAACAGGACACGGTGTTTGCGATGGTGGATCGCCGCCTGCACGAAATGGCAATTACACTCAAAAGTTTTGAATCGTAAAGCAGAACAGCCCTCCGCCCGCTTTCTTTTGACTTTTGTGAACTGGGCGGCACGAACTTTCCGCATGTCCCCAGCTTGCCTTTCGTCACAAAAATCGAAAGGACACGGGCGGAAGCCTGTCCTATTGGGCTTTTGCGATTCCCATGTCTTTCGGCGTCGCCAGATAGCCGTTGATCTTGTCTTTCGTCACATCGAAAATCACGATTTCGTAGGGACGCGTTGCGCCTTTAATATAAAACTGAACCGGCTCATCCGCCGTCTTATCCTTCTTTTCGATCGTCTTATCGTCGGCGATGAGCGTCATGGTGTATTTAAATTTCTTGGGATCGGTCTTTGTGAGCGTCACTTGAATGGGGCCGACGCGCGTGGGAGTCTTGGACTTCGTGAGGTGCATCTCGAAAATATTGCGTTCGCCGGCTCGCTTCAATTGATCGAGTTCCTCCTGGTTGCGGGCGATCAATCCGCTCTGCACGCCCAGGTCGCCGACGGTGCTGGTCAGTTTTGCCTTCGTTGCCTCCAAGTCCTGCTTTGTGGCGCTGATGTCGCTTTTCGCACCGGTCAGATCCGTGCTCACCGCGCCGATTTTCGTGTCGGCATCCTGTTTCACCTGACCAATTTGCGCGGTCAGCTTGGCGTCGGATTCCTGCTGCGATTGGCGAATATTTTGGGCCAGAGCGCGCGCCTGCGCGAGTTCGGCTTGCGTGAAGCCAAGCTTCTGCGTGGTCACTTCCAACTGGCCTTTGAGGTCGGCGACGCGAGAGTTGGTTTGATCGATCTGCGCGGACATGACGGCTTCCTTGGAGTTGGCCTGCGCCAGATCGTTCTCCAGCTTGGTTTTTTCCATGTTGCCGGCGTACATCGCATACCCGATCAGGGCGAAAGCAGCGATAAACACAACGATGATCCAGCGCGGCGTCGCAGCTGCCTCATAGGTGTAGGATTCCTTCGGTTCGGGAACGCTAGGGGAAATACTCATCTGCTCTCCTCGGCGGCCAGTTTTGAAACTGGGGCTGCCATTCATTCTCGGGCGCGGCAAACCACAGACCGGGCGCGCCCGTTTAACGCGTTTGATTATCCCCAAGGTGCAATAGGTTGTCTATGATTTGTGTCCGCGAGTGTTTCTTGGCCAACGCGCTTCCACCGTGGTGGTCAGGCCGCCGCGGGGAGTGAACTCGCCGCGCACCACGCACCAGGCCGGATGGATCGCGTCCACAATGTCCCGCAGCATGCGGTTCACGGCATTTTCATAAAAAATGCCGAGGTCGCGATACGCCAGCAAATACATCTTCAGGGCCTTCAATTCCAGGCAGGCTTTCTTCGGTTCGTATTCGATGAGGATGGTTCCGTAGTCGGGCAGCCCGGTCTTCGGGCAGACCGAGGTATATTCCGGGTAACGAGTTACAATTTGGTATCCAGGAAACTGATTGGGCCAGGTCTCCAGCGCCGGGAGTTTCGTTTTGAGTCCGGCACGCGCGTGCTCATCCGTGTAATCCGCCATTTGCACCTCGTTCCATATTTTACACTTCCGGTCAACATTGCGCAGATGGAACTTGCCATCCTTGCAAATCCTGCCGTATCCTTCAATCAGTTCGCCAGGGGAAACGAAATTGATTTGTCCGGCATGCCATAGCGATAGCCCGCGCCGTTCTCGGCGGCGCAGCGTGAAGGACTATCTGGTGGGAGCAACGCTGTTGCGTCCCTGGAGGTGCCGCGGCTGCGAACTGCGGTTCTATGCCTGGTCGGCGCCCATCAAATACGTGGGCTGTGTGCATTGCCGGATGTGCGGAAACATGGATTTGCAGCGCATTTCGAGCGATCACGGAGCCGGGACAATGGCATGGTTGTTCCGCTGGCTTCGCGCTCCCACATACCGTTGCGCCCCCTGCCGGAATCGTTTTTTTTCCTATCGGGCCTATCGCCGGATCGTGCCGACGCAGCACCCGATCAACACAAGAACTGAAACCCATCCGGTCACGCCTGCATGAACTGTTTCGCCGAGCGTATAACCAATGAATAAATACTGGATGGTTGGCCTGGGGGGATTCATCGGCGCAATCGCCCGATTCTGGGTTGGCGGCTACATCAACAGCCGGATGGGATCGCGATTTCCCTACGGCACATTTGTCATTAACATTTCGGGATCTTTTCTGATCGGCTTGGTGGTCACTCTCCTTGCCGAGAGAACCCACTGGAACGCCAACTGGCGCTACCTGATTCCGATTGGATTCATTGGCGCGTACACCACGTTTTCCACGTTTGAACTGGAAACCCTCCAGAGTTTTCGCGACGGGGATCTGCTGATCGCGTTCCTGAATGTATCTCTCAGCGTGGTGCTGGGGTTCATTGCGGTCTGGCTCGGCATGATCGCGGGGCGGACAATCGGGTCTTGAGCGCTGAGTTAATGATTGGTGACTGCTGACCCGCGGCTGGCGCGCTCCGCCGATAAACTGTGCTACGAGTATTTTCACTTGTCACCAATCGTCACCCGCTTGTCGCTAAGATCATCGCCCACGTGTCACCAATCACCAACCGCCTGTCCCGGCAGTCAGAGTGGAAGATCGCCATTCCACCGCGCCCACGCTTTGCTTGCGCTGTTCGTGTCTCCATGCGAAAATCTCGGGCAGTCGGGCTACGCCAAGCGAATCCAAGGGAATTCAGTTCCCCGGTTTGGGAATGGTATGCTCGCATGGCTCGATATGGCGATATCGTCTAAGGGTTAGGACGTGGCCCTCTCAAGGCCAAAATCCGGGTTCGAATCCCGGTATCGCTACCAACTTTACTTTAGATTTCCCACAGGTCTGCGGCGATTCCCCAGAAATGAAATGGAACCTTTTCAGGGGACCGCGCCAATGACATGGAAGGGCAGTCGGGGCCTGATTGGTATATACTTACGGCCCGGGCTCGGGGGGATCGGTGAGCAATCATCGCCCGCGTGTCTCGGTCAACAAGGGACAACCCCGGGTGGGGGAAGTTCCCTATTAAGTTCTTCCAGGTGGGACGAAACCGGGCGAGCGCCCAGCACGTCAATCAATTGGGCAAACCACATACATACGAGCTGACAGGACGACTATGGCCATAACCGATTCTTCGCACGAGAACGAGCTGCACGCTTCACCCACGCTTGATCTAAATGATGCCGGGAATGACAAGCCGGGATCAAAAAGCTGGGTCTGGATCCTCATTCTGCTGATTGCGGCGGGTGGAGGATTTTACTACTACAAGACCCGCGGAGCGTCGGAGAGCAAGGCGGCGCCAGCGCCGGGGGGTGGCAGGGGAGCGGCGCTCGGACCGGTCTCTGTCGCGGTTGCTCCCGCTCTAAAGCGGGATGTTCCGTACTATCTTGCCGGACTGGGCTCGGTTACGCCCTTCAATACCGTCACCGTGAAGAGCCGCGTCGATGGCCAGCTTCAAAAAGTAAATTTCAAGGAAGGCCAGTTTGTGCACGAGGGCGATCTGCTGGCGGAAATCGATCCGCGGCCGTTTCAGGTGGCGCTCGAGCAGATGGAAGGGCAACTCGCTCGCGATCAGGCCCAGCTGAACAACGCGCGCGTGGATTACAACCGGTATGACATGCTGCACAAGGAAGGCGTCGTGGCGCAGCAGCAGGTGGATACACAGAACGCCACGGTAGGCCAGCTCGAAGGCGCCATTCGCGCCGATCAGGCCCAGATTGACAATCAAAAATTGCAGTTAGTGTATTGCAAGATCACGGCGCCTCTCAGCGGACGCGTAGGATTGCGACTCGTCGATCAGGGCAACATGATTCACGCAACCGATCCGAATGGACTCGTGGTTATCACGCAGGTCCAACCGATTGCCACGCTGTTTACATTGCCGGAAGACAGCCTCCCGGATGTGATTCAGCATATGAAGAGCGAAAAACTGGGTGTTGAGGCCTACAGCCGGGACGATCAGACGAAGCTGGCTTCCGGGGATCTGGTCACGATCGACAATCAAATCGATCCCACCACGGGGACCGTCCGCTTGAAAGCCCAATTTGCGAATAGCGATCTTTCGCTGTGGCCGAATCAGTTTGTCAACGTCCGGCTGATGCTGACCGTTCGCAAGAATGCGATCGTGGTTCCCCTCGCGGCGATACAGCGCGGAACGCAAGGGACTTATGTTTACACGGTGAAAAACGGCAAGGCGAATTTGCAGCCCGTGAAAGTGGACCTGACCCAGGGAAATATTTCACTGATTTCCAGCGGTATTTCGGAAGGGGATCAAGTGGTCGTGGACGGCCAGGACAGATTGCAGTCCGGCGCGGCGGTGGACACGCATACGAATGCGCCGACCGGCGGGAATGGCGCGGGCGGCGGTCAACGCGCGGGCGCGGATGCGAATAGCGCCGACGGAGCAATGGGCGGTCATCACAAGGGCGGGGCGGCCGACGCATCAGCGCCGGCGGGAACCGTTGCCGATGCCGGAGCCGACGGCCCCGCGAAACATAAGAAGAAGGACAAGCAAAGCGAATGAATCCATCCAAGCCATTTATTCTTCGCCCCATCGCCACATCTCTGTTGATGGCGGCGATTCTGCTGGCTGGAGCCGTGGCGTATAGGCAGCTTCCTGTTTCCGCTCTTCCGCAGGTTGACTACCCGACGATCCAGGTGCTCACGTTTTATCCCGGCGCAAGTCCGGCGGTAATGGCGTCGTCCGTGACAACGCCTCTCGAGCGGCAATTCGGGCAGGTACCGGGCCTGAACCAGATGACGTCGACGAGTTCGTTCGGGGCATCGCTGATCACCCTGCAATTCGTGCTGGATTTGAACATTGACGTTGCCGAACAGCAGGTTCAGGCGTCCATCAATGCGGCCACGACGTTTCTGCCGACGAATCTTCCGAATCCGCCAATTTACAGCAAGACGAACCCGGCCGACACTCCGGTCCTGACGCTTGCGCTGACCTCGGACTCATTGCCGTTGACCAAGCTCGAGGACATGGCCGACACGGTCCTGTCTCAAAAAATTTCGCAATTGCCCGGTGTCGGTCTGGTAAGTATTAGCGGAGGCCAGAAGCCCGCGGTGCGGATTCAGGCCAATCCGACGGCGCTTGCCTCCTACGGACTGAGCCTGGAGGATTTGCGCACGGCGCTGTCGCAGGCAAACGTAAACCAGGCGAAAGGAAATCTTGACGGGCCCCGCCAGGCGTTCACGATTTGGGCGAACGACCAGTTGCTGACGAGCGATTCGTACAAGCCGATCGTGATCAGTTACAAGAACGGCGCCCCGGTCCGCATCGTGGACGTTGCCGACGTGATTGACAGCGCGGAAAACGTAAAGCAGGCCGCGTGGAAGAATGAGACGCCGGCAGTGATTGTCAATATTCAGAGGCAGCCCGGCGCGAACATCATCAGCGTGGTAGACCGCATTCAGGCGCTGCTGCCGCAACTGAAAGCTTCCTTGCCCTCGTCCGTGCAGGTTTCGATTCTGACCGACCGCACCACAACCATCCGCGCTTCGGTTTCAGACGTGCAATTTGAGTTGATGCTGACTGTGGGATTGGTCGTCCTGGTCATCTTTCTGTTTTTGCGGAGTTTCGCGGCTACGGCGATCCCCAGCGTGGCCGTTCCGCTTTCGCTGGTGGGCACGTTTGGCGTGATGTATTTGCTGAACTACAGCCTCGATAACCTGTCGCTGATGGCGCTCACGATTTCGACCGGGTTCGTCGTTGACGATGCGATCGTGATGATTGAAAACATCACGCGCTATATCGAAGAAGGTGAATCGCCGTTGCAGGCGGCGCTGAAAGGTTCCGAGCAGATTGGCTTCACGATTCTTTCGCTGACCGTTTCGCTGATCGCCGTACTGATTCCGCTGCTGTTCATGCAGGACGTTGTGGGGCGGCTGTTCCGTGAATTCGCGATCACATTGAGCGTGACGATTCTGGTTTCTGCCGTGGTCTCGCTGACACTCACTCCGATGATGTGTTCGAAGATTCTGCATCATCAGACACAGGCGCAGAAGAGCTGGTTCTATAAGGCATCGGAAAATTCGCTGAACTGGATTATCGACCGCTACGCCGTGATTCTGCGATTCGTGCTGAAGCACCAGCCCGCAACACTGGTCGTAACCGTCGGAACTCTCGCGCTCACGATTTTTCTGTTCCTGATTGTGCCCAAGGGCTTTTTCCCGGTGCAGGATACCGGTGTCATCCTGGGTGTCTCCGAAGCGCCCGCAACACTTTCGTTTCCCGCCATGGCTCTGCGTCAGCAAGCTTTGGCGAAAGCGATTTTGAAAGATAAGGATGTCGTCAGCTTGTCGTCGTTTATTGGGATTGACGGCACGAACATGCTGCCCAACAGCGGGCGCATTCAGATTAACTTGAAAACGCGCGAGGAAAGATCGGACGACGCCCCCACGATCATTCGCCGCCTGCAAACCGAGATCGCCGACGTGAAGGGCATCAATCTTTATCTGCAACCCGTGCAGGACTTGACCGTCGAAGACCGCATCAGCCGCACGCAATATCAATACACGATGGAAGACGCCGACGGGGAAGAGCTTGCCGTTTGGGCCCCAAAACTGGTAGAGAAGCTGAGGGATTTGTCCCAGCTGACCGACGTGGCCAGCGACCAGCAGGAGCACGGAATGCAGGCCTCGCTTGCGATCGATCGCGACACGGCGTCGCGTCTTGGAATTCTCCCGCAGACGATTGACGATACGTTGTATGACGCATTTGGACAGCGGCAAGTCTCCACGATCTTTACGCAGTTGAATCAATATCACGTTATCCTCGAAGTGAATCCGACTTTCCAGCAGAATCCCGACGCGCTGAAACAGATTTATGTTCATTCCAGTAACGGGACGCAGGTTCCGTTGAGCGCGTTCACCCAGTATTCATCGGAATTGACGCCCGTTGCGGTGAACCACCAGGGACAATTCCCGGTGGTGACGCTCTCATTCAACCTGGCGCAGGGTATTTCGCTCGGGCAGGCCGTGAATGCCATCAAGCAGGCTCAGCAGGAAATCGGTTTGCCCCCCAGCGTCCACGCGGGATTTCAAGGTACGGCGCTGGCCTTCCAGGCGTCGCTTGCGAATGAACCGATACTCGTTCTCGCCGCGCTGATCACGGTATACATCGTTCTCGGCGTGCTCTATGAAAGTTACATTCACCCCATTACGATTCTCTCGACGCTGCCCTCGGCCGGGGTGGGCGCGCTGCTTGCTTTATTGATTACGAAGATCGATTTCAGCGTTATTGCGCTCATAGGCATCATCCTGCTCATCGGTATCGTGCAGAAAAATGCCATCATGATGATCGACTTCGCTCTCGAAGCGGAGCGCAAGGAAGGAAAAACACCGCTCGATGCCATTTATCAGGCGTGCTTGCTCCGATTCCGGCCTATTCTGATGACCACGATGGCCGCGATGCTCGGCGGTTTGCCGCTGGCCCTGGGCGGCGGAACGGGAGCGGAATTGCGCAAGCCGCTTGGCGTCGCCATCGTCGGCGGATTGATCTTCAGCCAGGCGCTCACGCTGTTCACCACTCCGGTCGTCTATCTCGCGTTTGACCGGCTGGCGAAACGCCTCGGCCACCGAACCATGGAAAGCACCGCGCAGATCAACGCCCCTGCGGACTGATTGAACGTCTCAAAAATACAAACGCCTGGGAAAAAGGCGATACACTGCGAAGGTCCGGATCATCGTCATTCTTGAAAATGAGTTAAGTAGCAAATGCACATCTCCAGGCCTTTTATAGAACGTCCCGTCGCGACATCGCTGCTGAGCGCGGCGATTCTCCTCGCGGGGGGCGTTTCCTACTTTCTCCTTCCTGTGGCTCCGCTTCCCAAGGTTGATTTTCCCACCATTGGAATCGGCGCGGGACTTCCGGGCGCAAGCCCTGAAACAATGGCTTCCTCGGTGGCGACGCCGCTGGAGCGTTCGTTTGGCCGCATCGCCGGCGTGACGGAGATGACTTCATCGAGTCAGCTTGGATCGACGGGCATTACGATTCAATTGGACCTTGATCGCGACATTGACGCAGCGGCGCGCGATGTCCAGTCGGCCATCAATGCGGCCGCTGGCCAGCTTCCCGCCGGGTTGCCCCGCCTGCCGCGATACCAGAAGGCAAATCCCACCGAAACTCCGATCCTGATTTTTGGAATGATGTCGGAAACGGTTCCCGTCAGTAGCATGTACGATCTGGCGGACTCGGTGATCGGTCAGAAAATTTCGCAGGTGAACGGCATCGGCAGCGTATTTATCGGCGGCGCCGCAAGGCAGGCCGTGCGCGTGGACCTGAACCCGATGGCGCTGTCTCACTACCATATCAGCATGGCACAAGTTCGCGGGGTGCTGCAGCAGGCGAATGCGAATTCGCCCAAGGGAATGGTCGAGGACCAGAACAACCGCTGGACAATCGAAGCGACCGACCAGTTATTGAAAGCCGAACAATATGTGCCGCTGGTGGTGGCATACAGGAACGGCGCTCCTGTCCGCTTGAGTGATATTGCAAGAGTGACCGAAGACGTCGAAGACGTCCGCAACGAAGCTTTCCTCGATGGAAGACGCGGCATCATGATCCTGATCTTCCGGCAGCCCGGGGCCAATATCATTAAGGCCGTGGACGACGTCAAGGCGCTGATTCCTGAACTCCGCGCGGATATTCCGCCGCTGATCGATTTCACCCTTTTCACCGACCGCACGACATCGATTCGCGCGTCGGTGCGGAATATTCAGTTCACTTTGCTGCTCACCGTCGCACTGGTTATCATGGTGATATTCCTGTTTCTACGTAACGTCTGGGCCACCGTCATTCCGAGTATTTCCGTGCCGCTTTCCCTGGTGGGGACGTTCGGGATCATGTATTTGGTGGGATACAGCATCGACAATCTTTCGCTGATGGCGTTGGCGATCGTGACGGGCTTCGTAGTGGACGATGCGATTGTCGTCATCGAAAATATTTCCCGTTATCTCGAGGCGGGCGATTCGCCGATGGAAGCAGCCCTCAAAGGCTCGAAGGAAATCGGGCCCACGGTCTTGTCCATGAGCGTTTCGCTCATTTCCGTTTTTATTCCGATCCTATTGATGGGAGGAATTGTCGGCCGTCTGTTTCGTGAGTTTGCCGTCACGCTCAGCATCGCCGTGGTTGTTTCCCTGGTCGTGTCGCTGACCACCACGCCGATGATGTGCGCAAAATTCTTAAAATCGTCAAAGGATATGAAGCACGGCTGGATGTATATGTTCGGAGATCGTGTTTTCGCGCGTCTGCATCAGGGATATGCCGTCGGGCTGCGCTGGGTTCTTAATCGCCAGCCGCTGATGCTGGCCGTGACCATCGCAGCCGTTGGCTTGAATATTTATTTGTACATGATCGTTCCCAAGGGATTTTTCCCGCAGCAAGACACGGGCCGGCTGACCGCTGCGGTGATCGGCGCGCAGGATAGTTCGTTTGCCAAGATGATCGAAAAGCAGGTCGCCTTTGAAAACATCATCCGAACCGATCCCGCGGTGGACCATGCGCTGGGGTTTGTCGGCGGAGGCGCGGAAAACGTCGGGCGAATTTTTGCCGAGCTGAAGGATCAGGATGTGCGCAGGATCACTCCGGAGGGCGTCATTGCGCGATTGAGGCGCAGGCTGGCCGTTGTCCCCGGTGCCAGCGCATTCCTTCAGTCATTTCAGGATGTTCGTGTCGGCGGGCTCTTCACCAGCTCACAGTATCAGTACACGCTGCAGGGCGAAACGCTGGAGGACCTGCAAACGTGGGCGCCGCTCATTGAGGCCAAAATTCGGACGCTTCGCGGTCTGCGCGATGTGACCAGCGACGAGCAGGACAAGGGATTGCAAGCTTCGCTCGTGATCGACCGCGATACGGCATCGCGCCTCGGCATACGGCCGCAGCAGATTGACGACGCACTGTACGACGCCTTCGGACAGCGCCAGGTCTCCACCATTTATACGCAATTGAACCAGTACCACGTTGTAATGGAGGTCGATCCGCTCTATCAGAAGAGTCCCGACGCGGTGCCAGGCCTGTATATCATGTCGCCGACCGGAGGCCAGGTTCCGTTGAAAAGCATTTCCCACTACGAACAAAAAACCACGGCGCTCGCTGTGAATCACAAGGGGCAATTTCCAGCGGTGACAATTTCGTTCAATCTCGATCCCAGCATTTCACTGGGCGAGGCTGTCACGGAAATCGAGGCCGCCACGCTTCAGATGGGGATGCCGGTCACGATTCACGCCAGTTTTTCGGGCACGGCGCAGGCGTTTCAGGATTCGCTCAAGAACGAGCCCTACTTGATTCTTGCTGCGCTGATGACGGTGTACATCGTGCTGGGCATGCTGTACGAAAGCTACATCCATCCGATCACGATTCTTTCCACAATCCCAACGGCCGGCGTCGGCGCGCTACTGGCCCTGTATCTGACGCACACCGATCTGAGCGTCATCGCGTTGATCGGTATCATCCTGCTGATCGGCATTGTGCAGAAAAACGCGATCATGATGATCGACTTTGCACTCGATGCCGAGCGGCGGGAAGGTAAGAAACCAATCGATGCGATTTATCAGGCCTGTTTGCTGCGTTTCCGCCCCATCATGATGACGACGACGGCGGCGCTCCTCGGCGGCCTCGCGCTCGCGCTGGAATCCGGTATGGGATCGGAAATGCGCCGGCCTCTTGGAATCAGCATCGTCGGCGGATTGATGCTGAGCCAGGTCCTTACGCTGTTCACCGCGCCCGTCGTCTATCTCTATATGGATCGGCTCCGCGCGAAGCTGTCTCGCCGGAAACCTGTGCTCCAGCGATCAGAGCCTTCCCTCAGTGGCGAAACGAATTCCTGAGCTCCGATGTTTTCTGCCAATTGACGTAACCTTCATGCGCGATCTGGCAAATTGTGGGTGCGGCACCCTCTTCTCAGTTGAGTCTTATTTCCTTGGGAATTTCGAGGTATTTCCGAATCTTCCGCAGCACGCGTGTGAACATCGCAGGTGTCAGCCGCCCGGTCTGCGTGTTCTGCTGGCTGGGATGATACGCCGCAAACAGATGCGGTAAATCGCCCGGCAACGCGAAACTTGCTCCGTGTGAAAACGGAAACGCCGCGCGCGATAAGATCACTCCTTGCTGCTTCAGAAGATCGAGATAGGTATTGAGAGCGATGACTCCCAGGGCAAGGATCGCGCGTGGACGAATCAGCGCGAGTTCCTGTTCGAGATACGGCAGGCAGTTGCGAAGTTCTTCCGGTAGCGGCTTGTTATCCGGCGGCGCGCAGCGACACGCGGCGGAGATCAGAGCATTTGTGAGAATCAATCCATCATCGGGGCGCTTCGATTGGGGTTGATTCGCAAACCCCGCGCGAAAAAGTTGCTCGAATAGAAAATCTCCTGAGCGGTCGCCCGTAAACATACGCCCGGTGCGGTTGGCTCCGTGTGCTGCGGGCGCAAGACCGATGATGACGAGCTTTGCTTCAGGATCGCCGAATGCCGGCACGGGGCGTCCCCAATAAGTCCAGTCGCGATAGGCGCGGCGTTTGACCCGCGCGACTTCCTCGCGGTAGTGCACGAGGCGCGGACACTTGCGGCAGTTGGTGATTTCGCGCTCCAGCGCCGCGATTTGGTCCATTTGTGATGAATGACGCGATGAATCCATCGCGCCTTGTTCGGGCTTCTCACGCTTTTCACCTCTCATTGACTCCCCCGGCGCTGGAAGATAGCATGATTGTTTCCGCTTCCGCTCCAATTTGAAGCTGGGGAATTGTAGATGGCGCCTGAAATCAAATCCGGGACTGTGCTGGACCGCATCATCGAGGCGCGCCGCGCCGCGATTGCGCACCGGAAGAAAAGTGTGCCGGAGACGGCGCTGCGTTTTGGCGTGAAGCATGGGCAGCCCGTACGCGATTTTGCCGCGGCGCTGACGCGCGATTCCCTGAATGTGATTGCCGAATTGAAAAAAGCGTCGCCGTCTCGCGGTCTGATTCGCGCAGACTTCGATCCGGTGGCGCTGGCGAAGGGATTCGAGGCGGCGGGAGCTGCGGCTCTCTCCGTCCTCACCGAAGAGGAATTTTTCCAGGGCGATTTGAAATACATGAAGGACGCTCGCGCCGCCGTCGGTGTGCCTGTGCTGCGCAAGGATTTCATTATCGATCCCTGGCAGGTGTGGGAAGCGCGTGCAACCAACGCCGATTCGTTTCTGCTGATTGTTGCCGGGCTCGACGATTCACTGCTCACCGAGTTGCTCGCGCTGGGGCGCGAACTCGGCATGGAGCCGCTCGTGGAAGTTCACACGCGTGAAGAATTGGCTCGCGCACTGGCGGCGGACGCGCGGATCGTGGGCGTGAACAATCGCGATCTCCGCACGCTCCAGGTGCGCGTCGAAGCCTCGATCGAATTGATCGCGGAAATTCCCGAAGAATGTATTGCCGTATGCGAATCCGGCTTGCGCACGCACGATGACATCGTCCGGCTGCGCGCGGCGGGGTTTGACGCGTTTCTGATCGGCGAGCATTTGATGTCGCAACCCGATCCGGGCGCGGCGCTGCGGACGCTGCTCGGTTCCTGATTCCCATGCCGACTCGTGTTAAAATTTGCGGGATCACCACTTGGGCAGACGCGCGATTGTCCGTCGACCTGGGGGCTTCCGCGCTTGGATTTAATTTTTATCCGGCCAGCCCGCGCGCCATCAGTCCCGCGGACGCGTGGAGTATCATCCGGCGTCTGCCGCCGTTTGTCGAAGCCGTCGGCGTGTTCGTGGATTGGCCGGCAATGGTGGTGGATGCGCTGGCGTGGGCTCTGCGCCTTGGGTCGGTGCAGCTCCACGGCGAAGAGACGCCGCAAGGTGTTGCGGAACTGGCGCGGAAGCATCGCGTCATCAAGGCCGTTCAAGTGGGCCCGGGATTCCGGGTGGCGAGGCTCGCGCGCTACGGCAAGGCGCATGGAATTTTGCTTGATGGTTTCAAGCGCGGGCTTCATGGCGGCACGGGCCGCACGCTCGATTGGAATCTGGCGCGCGCCGCGCGGCGGCATGGACGCATCATTCTGGCGGGCGGCTTGACGCCTGAAAATATCGCCGAGGCGATTCGCGTCGCGGAACCTTATGCCGTCGATATCGCGAGCGGGGTCGAATCGCGACCCGGCAAAAAAGAACCTGCGCGATTGCGCGCGCTGTTTGCCGCAGTGGAATCTGCTCGGTGGTAGCACAGGCTTCAGCTTGTGTTTGCTTTTTTGCGATTGAAATTGAAACGACACAGGCTGAAGCCTGTGCTGCTTGACCAAGGCAACCAATGACTACCGCAGCACAAACCTGGCCAGATGCGAAGGGCCGCTTCGGCCCATACGGCGGGCGCTATGTTCCGGAAACGCTGGTCGCGCCTCTGGAGGAACTCGAGCGCGCGTATGACGAGGCGCGCGTCGATCCGAAATTTCAGAAGGAACTCGATTTCCTGCTTAAAAATTTTGCCGGACGCCCCACGCCGCTGCAATTTGCTTCACGGCTCACTGAGCATCTGGGCGGCGCGAGAATTTACATCAAACGCGAAGATCTGCTGCACACCGGCGCGCACAAGATCAACAATTGTCTCGGCCAGGGATTGCTCGCCGCGCGAATGGGAAAGAAACGGATCATTGCCGAAACCGGCGCGGGCCAGCACGGCGTTGCGACAGCCACAGTCGCGGCGCGGCTGGGCATGGAATGCGTTGTGTACATGGGCACGGAAGACATGGAGCGCCAGCGGCTCAACGTGTTTCGGATGCGTTTGCTTGGCGCCGAAGTGGTGGGCGTGAATTCCGGGACGCGCACTTTGAAAGACGCGATCAATGAAGCGATGCGCGACTGGGTGACCAACATCCGTACGACGCATTATTTGCTTGGCTCGGTTCTGGGGGCGCATCCCTATCCGATGATGGTGCGCGATTTCCATCGCGTCATCGGGATCGAAGCGCGCGCACAGATTCTGGAAGCGGAAGCGCGCCTTCCCGATTTGCTCGTCGCTTGCGTGGGCGGCGGATCGAATGCGATCGGGTTATTTCACGCGTTTCTGGGCCATGCCGGCGTGAAATTACTCGGTGTCGAAGCCGGGGGACGTGGTCACCTGCTCGGCGAACATGCTGCACGGATGTCCGCAGCCGGAGGATATTCCGGCGCGCGCCCGGGTGTGCTTCAGGGCACGTATTCTTACGTTCTGCAAACTCCCGACGGGCAGATCGCGCAAACGCATTCCGTCTCGGCGGGTTTGGATTATCCCGCGATTGGTCCGGAACACGCCTGGCTGGCCGATCGTCATCGCGCCGAATACACTGCCGTGAGCGACGACGCGGCAGTGGCTGCCGCCCGAACGCTCGCGCGCATGGAGGGCATTATCCCGGCGCTCGAATCGGCGCACGCGCTGGCGGAATTGATTGTGCGCGTCCCGAAAATGAAGCGCGATTCCGTCGTGATTTTCAATCTTTCGGGGCGTGGCGACAAGGATATGGAAATCCTTGCGCGCTATTTGTAATCGCAAAAGGTCATGACTTTACCGGCCATAACAATGACAAACTCCTCGCGCATCGCGCGCCGATTTGAAGAACTGCGCCGCACCGGCGACATGGGAATGGTCGCCTACATCACCGCGGGCGATCCGTCGCTCGAGGCCACGGAGAAATTCGTTCTTGCTCTGGCCGAAGCCGGCGCCGATGTGATTGAACTTGGCGTGCCGTTCAGCGATCCTGTTGCCGATGGACCGGTGATCCAGCGGGCGAGCGAACGCGCATTGCAAGGGGGAACAACTCTTGCCGGCGTGCTTTTGCTTGTGAAATCTCTACGCGCGAAAACTCAGGTGCCCATCGTTCTGTTCAGTTATTTCAATCCCGTCCTGCAGATGGGCCTGGAAAAATTTGGCGACGAAGCGAAGGCTGCCGGAGCCGACGGCGTCTTGATCACCGACCTCACGCCGGATGAAGGCGACGAGTACCGCACGGCGATGTCCGCGCGCGGCCTCGATACGATTTTTCTTGCCGCACCCACGTCCACCGACGAGCGCCTGGCACTGATCGCGAAGGCTTCCACGGGGTTTCTGTATTTAATTTCGCGCACCGGCGTAACGGGTGCCAAAGATCAGCTCGCGGAGGAATTGCCCGCTCTTGCGCGGCGAGTCCGTCGCGTCACCCATCTGCCGATTGCCATCGGATTCGGAATTTCGCTGCCGGGCCATGTTTCCGTGCTTGGAGGTCTGGCCGACGCCGCTGTGGTTGGCTCGGCGCTGGTCGAGGAGATTGAACGAGCTGCCACTGTGGAAGCGGCGGCGGAGGCCCTGGCGGCGCGGATAAAATTGTTGAAGGGCGCAGCCGTGGCCGGGATGAGCAAGCGGGAAGCGCAGTAATGAGGCGTTTTCCGTTCGACCCGGGACATCGTCATTCCTCGCTCCGCCCGGAATGACGAATTCTGTTATTTTGTTGCAATCCGATCGGTCGCAAAGGAAACACGCATGAGCCTTGAAGACTGGCGACGCAAAATCGACGACATCGACCAGCAACTCGTCCGGTTGCTGAATGAACGCTCGCGTTGCGTAGTGGAGATCGGTCGGATCAAGAATGCCAGCGGCGACGCCCTCTACCAGCCCGACCGCGAGAAAAAAGTTCTCGACGCGGCCGTGAGCATGAATCCTGGACCGCTTCCCGACGCGGCGATTCGCCGATTGTTTGAGCGGATTCTGGATGAGGCGCGCTCGGTGGAACGCACGGTGATGCACGACGTGGAAGGAAAAAAGGAAGGGTAGGGTTTTGTAGCGCCGGATATTCCTTTCCCGGATGCGAGAGGGTCGGCGGATTTTCAGCATTGTTGAACGCATCAAAAGCCGCCGGCGGGACGCGCAGCGCCACAAGAAAAGTTCGTGCAACGAAATGAGGATCGGCAATGGTAGTCATCATGCAAGAAGGCGCGAGGGAAGAGCAGATTCAGCATGTGATCGACCGCCTCGTGTCGATGGGTTTTGATATTCACCGCTCGACGGGCGCGTCCCAAACCGTGCTGGGTGCCGTGGGCGTGCCCGCGGATTTCGATCCGCGCGACATTGAGGTGATCGACGGCGTGCGCGAAGTCGTGCGCATCACGCAACCCTATAAATTAGCCAGTCGCGCGTTTCGCCCCGAGGGAACTGTAGTGGAACTTCCGCTCGGCCTGCGAGTCGGCGGCAAAGAAGTCATCGTTGCAGCGGGGCCCTGCTCGGTCGAGACGCCGGAACAGATCAATCTGATCGCGGAACACGTCGCTAAGGCGGGAGCAAAAATTCTTCGCGGCGGCGCGTTCAAGCCGCGCAGCTCTCCTTACAGTTTTCAGGGACATGGCGAGAAAGCGCTGAAGATGATGCGCACCGCGGCGGACAAGAACAAATTGCTGGTTTGCAGCGAAGTGATGGATGCATCGCAAATCGAATTGATGACGCCCTACGTGGATATTTTTCAGGTTGGCGCGCGCAATATGCAGAATTATTTTTTGCTTCGCGCGCTGGGCGTGGCCACGAAGCCCGTTCTTCTGAAACGCGGAATGTCGGCGACGATCGAGGAACTTCTGTTGAGCGCCGAGTACATCATGGCCGGCGGCAATCACAACGTGATCCTGTGCGAGCGCGGCATTCGTACGTTTGAAACCGCGACGCGCAACACGCTCGATCTCGCCGCGATTCCTGTCATCCAAAAACTTTCGCACCTTCCCATCGTCTCCGACCCGTCGCACGGCACCGGCATCCGCGACAAAGTTCCTCCCATGGCGCGCGCCTCAGTCGCCGCCGGAGCCGATGGACTGCTCCTCGAAGTGCACAACGATCCGGAGCACGCGCTGTCGGATGGCGCGCAATCGCTCTTCTTCGCGCAATTTGAAAAACTCATGGCCGAACTTCGCATCATTGCCCCCGCTGTCGGCCGGACCATCGCGTAAGCCATGGCTGCTCCTTTCCGTCGCGTAGCGATTCTTGGCACGGGATTGATCGGCGGATCGTTTGCGCTGGCGCTGCGCAAATATTCACCGGATACGATCGTGATCGGCTGGGATAAGGGGCTTGTGCTGCGCCACGCGTTGGAACGCGGCGCGATCAACGAAGGCGCGGGCGATCTTTCGCACGCTCTGGCCGGCGCGGATTTGATTTATGTCGCGCTGCCGGTGGGACAAACGATCGAGCTGCTGCCGGAAATCGCCAGGCTTGCCGACATCGGTTCGCTCGTTACCGATGCATCGAGCACGAAGCGTTCGGTCTGCGGTGTGGCGGCGGAATCGTTTCTTGGAAAATCCTCCCATTTTCTGGGCGGCCATCCGATGGCCGGAAAAGAAATTTCCGGAATCGGTGCGGCGGATTCCGAGCTGTTTCGCGGCTCGAAATACGCGCTGATTCGGCGACCCGCAAGCGAATACGCCGGGGCGACCTCGTTCGATACGCGCAGCCCGCACATTACCAATTTTTTAGAGTTCATTCAAAAACTGGGCGCGGAGCCGATCTGGCTCAATGCGGAGGCGCACGACCGCGCGGCGGCGATTGTCTCGCATCTTCCGCAACTTCTTTCCGTCGCACTTGCCGGAGTGGTGCGCAGCCAGACGAATGAAACCGGATTGCCGGTGACGCTTGCCGGCCGTGGTTTGCGCGACGCGCTTCGCCTGGCGGGCAGCCCATATTCGGTCTGGCGTGATATTATTCTAACGAACAGCGACAACCTGGACCGCGCCCTGGATCAGATGATTCAGGGGCTTGAGCAGCTTCGAGGGGATCTGCGGACGCGCGCGCTCGAGGATGAGTTCGCGGCGGCTGGAGAGCTGTACAGGATTTTGCGCGATTTGCAATAAGCGGGTGCGGGGTTTTTGTCTCGGAATCGAGTTCAGCAGAATACCGTCACTCCCCGCTCCGGCCGAAATGGCGGCTGAGTGGTGGGGGTGCAATTTCATTCGATGGGGAGCCTGATTCAATGGATAAGCGAGTAGCCAACGCCGATGTTGCGATCGAAAAACTTTTTGATGGAGCCATGATTCTCTCGGGCGGCTTCGGAACCTGCGGCGTTCCTGAAAACCTGATCGCCGCAGTGCGGCGCAAGGGCACGAAGAACCTCACGTGCGTCTCCAATAACGCGGGAACGAACGATTCTGGCCTCGGTATTCTCCTCCAGACTCATCAGATCAAGAAAATGATCGCAAGCTATGTGGGCGAAAATAAATTATTCGAGCAGCAGGTACTGACCGGAGAAATCGAAGTCGAGCTGAATCCGCAGGGCACGCTCGCCGAGCGCATGCGAGCGGCCGGCGCGGGAATTCCCGCGTTCTATACGCCCACGGGCGTGGGAACGATGATCGCCGAAGGAAAAGAAACGCGAGAATTCAACGGACGCAAATACGTGCTCGAACGCGGCCTGCGCGGCGATTTCGCCTTCATCAAGGCCTGGAAGGGCGACCGCTGGGGCAATCTCATCTACCGCATGACCGCGCGGAATTTCAATCCCGTGATGGCGACGGCGGCGGAGTATGTTATCGCGGAAGTGGAAGAGCTTGTCGAACTGGGTACGCTCGCGCCGGAATGCGTGCATACGCCGGGAATATTCGTCAACGCGATTTTTCAGGGATCGAATTACGAAAAGAGAATTGAAAAAAGGACCGTACGAAAGCGCGCGTGAAAATTTACCGCCGCACATCTACAAGGGGACAACATGGCACAGTCTGAAGACAGCAAGCGGGAATTGATCGCGAAGCGGGTAGCGCAAGAACTGCAGGATGGATTTTATGTAAATCTGGGGATTGGCACGCCAACGCTGGTCGCCAACTATATTCCGGAAGGAATGGAGGTCGTCCTGCAATCCGAAAACGGAATGCTCGGCGTCGGGCCCTTCCCGTACGAAGGCGAAGAGGATGCGGACCTGATCAATGCCGGCAAGGAAACCGTTACTGAAATTCCGGGTTCGAGCTATTTTTCGAGCGCCGAATCGTTCGGCATGATTCGCGGCGCGCACGTGAACATGACGGTGCTTGGCGCCTTGCAGGTGGATGAAAAGGGCAACCTCGCGAACTGGGCGATCCCGGGGAAAATGCTGAAGGGCATGGGAGGAGCGATGGATTTGGTCGCCACTTCGCCGCGCGTGATCATTGCGATGGAGCACGCCACCAAGGACGGGCAGCCCAAAATTCTCACCAAGTGCAATTTGCCGCTCACCGGCCTCGAAGTGGTGGATATGATCGTCACCGAACTCGCCGTGATTGACGTCACGCCAGACGGATTGGTGCTGCGTGAAGTGGCGCCCGGAGTTACTCCGGAAGCCGTGCAGAAACTGACCGAGCCGAAATTGCAAATCGCAAAAGATTTGAAAACAATTTCCGTCTAGACGTCGATGCACCCCGGTTGCGGGGCCGAAACGAGAGCATCGTTGGAACCGAATTCGATCGTAATTCTGAGTCTTCACACGCCCAAGGAAAAGTTGTGGGGCGCGCTGGTTTCCATGAACTCGTCGGGTGTGACGATTCGCGGCATCGACCTGAACTCGTTCGACGATTTTATCCGCCAGGTGAAGGACCCGGAGGGCGAGCGCATCGGCCTGCCCACGCTGTTTTTTCCCATGCAACGCGTCGAGCGGATTGCGCTAGACGAGCCGCACGGCTCCATCGTGTCGCTCTCGGAACGGTTTGAGGAGCGCGTGGGGCGCTCCCTGCGCGACTATCTCGCGCTATTCGTGTAGACTTCGGTAGAATCCACAAAAATGAAATCCCGAATTTTCACCGTTCCCAACCAGCTCACGTTCCTGCGCCTCGGATTCTTGCCGTTTTTTATCATCACGATCCATTACAAGCGGTATGACATCGCTCTCGGGATCCTGATTTTCGCCGCGCTAACCGACATGTTAGACGGCATTCTCGCGCGCTCGCTCAATCAGAAGACGGCGTTGGGCGCGTATCTCGATCCGATCGCCGATAAATTGCTGCTTTCATCCTCGGTCGTTGTGCTGGCGCTGAATCACAAAATCAGCTGGTGGCTGGCCACGCTGATCATCAGCCGCGACGTGATCCTTCTTCTGTCGGCGGCGGTTATTTTAGTGGTGGTGGGTTATCGCCCGTTCCCTCCCAGCATTTACGGGAAACTCACGACGGCGTTTCAGATCATGCTGGTATTCGCGGTGGTTTCTCTGGGGATCAGGGATTGGCAGTGGTTGTCGCACGTCCGCAATATCATCGCCTACCTGGTCACAGTGTTTACGGTTTTTTCGGGGTTTCACTACTGCTTTACGGTTGCGCGGCGCCTCAACGAGCATCCTCCGCTTGAGTAGCACAGGCTTCCGCCTGTCTGCTTTTGACTTCCGTGGCGTTTCCAAAGGCCAAAAATAGAAAGATCCGCAGGGTAAATCCAGCCTCACACCGTCAATATTCAAATGGAGACAGGCGGAAGCCTGTGCGACTCAAAACCCGCTACGTATTCTGCAAATAATTCAAGACCATGAATCCGAAGCTGACTACTACGGCGATGCCCGCGGCCCAACCCAGTGCATTCGCGATCCGTTTTTCGCCGACGTCCGCCGGATTTCTGTCCGCCATCACACGGCCAAGCAGGTATCCCGCGACGAGTCCGCCGAAGTGCGCCGCGTTATCCGTACCGCTCATGAGCAACCCCAGTACCGCGATATAAATCAGCCAGCGAATCAAAGCGCTGCGAAGCGCCTGTGCGGACGGGGTTTTCCGGCCCGTCGTTGCCGCCAGAAGCACTCCGATCAGACCGAGGAGCGAGCCGGACGCGCCAACGCTCAGATGTCCAAAGAAAGAACTGGCCACATATCCGGCAGCGCCCGTTGCGACGAACAAAAAAAAGTACCGCGCCGAGCCGTACATTTCCTCGACCATCGGTCCTATGTCCATCAGGACCCACATATTAAATCCAATATGGAGCAATCCGCCGTGAAGAAAGATCGCAGTGACCAGGCGCCATGGCTGGCTCAGCTCATACGTCATCGGAAGCGATGCTCCCAGCCGCACGCTGATTTGCGTCGCGATTCCGCCGAGCCCCATCAATCCGCCGCCGCCCATTCCTCCCTGATACTTCAGCGTGATGATGAATGACAGCGCATACATTACGCAGCAGATTGCCAGCACGGCATAGGTGACCGGAGAAGTCTGCGGCATCCACCGGCCCAGCGACTTGCTGGCCGCCGCGAAGGAATAATTCACATTTGCCCCGCAGGCATGACACTTGGTTGCCGACGCGCCGACCAGCGTGCCGCAGGCAGGGCAAAGCCTCGGGCGCATCTGTTTCGGCTCGGATTGAAACATCTGAGCCATCTGGCTGCGCCAGCGGTCAATTTTGTAGCGCCATCGGACTGGAAGTGGCACGTCGTCTCCTTGCCGGAAATTATTTGCATGCCTATAATAGCCGGAATTCCGCGCGGACGCGAAATTCGTCTTGTGAGCAGGTTCGCTGCGGCGGATCGTCGAAGGGATGCGCATTGAAAACGTTAAAGGCACGCGGTGTCCGGAGTGCGTAGGCCCAACCCAGCAAAAGCAAACGAGAATTTTCTTTCCGTGTGGCCCTTTATTTCATTCCTTGCCGTGCTGGTCCTGGCTGGTTGCGCGGCGCGTCCGCCGCTGACGGCCTCCACCCCCACCCCTCCGATTCCCAGGCCTGATACGACTACCGGTCCGCAACCTGGTCCAGGCAGGCGTCCTCCCGCATCGGGCTCGGAACAAGGCCCGACGAGAAGCGCTCCCTTCATTCCCGGAATTTATGTGGAAGAGGGGACCGCATCGTGGTACGGGATTCCATTTCACGGACGCCGCGCCGCCAACGGAGAAATTTTCGACATGAACACGCTGGTGGCCGCGCATCGACTCCTTCCGTTCGGCAGCATCCTGCGAGTCACCAATTTGAACAACGGACGCCAGGTGGAAGTCCGCGTCATCGATCGAGGCCCCTTTGTGGGGGACCGCATTCTCGATCTGGCGCGCGCCGCCGCCGTTTCAATTGACATGATCGGCACGGGTACCGCGCCGGTTCGCATCGAACTTCTCTCCGGGCCGAGCACCGGCGCCAACCCTGGTGAATTCACCGTGCAGATCGGAGCGTTTGCCGATCGTTCGAATGCCGAGAGGCTGCGCGACCGTTTGCTCGCTCACTACCAGCCGATCTTTATCCAGGATTACGATTCGCCCACCGGCCATTTCTACCGCGTGCGCGTCGGCCGCGCACCGAACCCGGACGCCGCTCAACAACTGGCGATGCAATTGCGATCCAGCGACGGATTTCAGACATTCGTAATGCGTCTGGACCAGCCATATGATTTGGGCGCAAAATAATGCGCGGGGAATAGCCGCTAATTTTTCGATCGTAAGGAAATTTAGGCTGCCGACCGCAGCCCCGTTTTGAGGTATTCGCGAATACATGAGGCACTACAATGAATGATTGCTTGTTCTGCAAGATCGGAAACAAAGAAATACCGTCAAAAATAGTATACGAAGATGATGACATCTTCGCCTTTGAAGACATTCAACCCCAGGCGCCGACCCACATCCTGCTTTGCCCGCGAAAACATTTCGTTTCCCTGACAGAAGCCAATCCGGAAGATGCAGCCATCCTTGGCAAGCTGCAACTCGTCGCGGCAAAGCTGGCCGTCGAACGCAAACTTACCGAAGGCTATCGCACAGTGTTCAACAATGGGCGCGGCGCGGGACAGTCCGTGTTTCATTTGCATCTGCACTTGCTCGGAGGCCGCGATTTCCGATGGCCTCCCGGATAGCCGGCAAATGCGCACGAAGCGCTCGTATGGCGCGATGACTTAATCCGTGAGCACGCTCGCTACGGTTTCCTCCGGATGTTCACTACGGGACATTCCCAAGCCTTTCACTATGACATACTGGATTTCGATGATGTCCTTCCGGTTGGTATATTTTAGACCGAGGGTGATTCGGAGGAGAATTTCTATGGTTAAAACAAGTTTGGCGACTGTCTCCGCGCTAATGATTTTCCTTGGAGCCACATCCGTGTGGAGCGACACTCTGATTCTCCGGAGCGGCGCGAATATTACCGGCACTCTGACCGGAGCAAATCCGAATACGATAATGTTCAGGGACGATCGAGGCCGTATTCATCGCTATGCAGTAAGCGATGTGGACGCAATTGAATTTGGCGACGCCCCCACAGCTTCGCAAGGTCAGCCGGGCGGATATGTCCCGCCTTATAACGGCCAAAATGACAACCGGAACAACGATCCAAACAACGGCAACCTTCAATCTGGAAACCAGCCGGGATACCCTGACCGCTACCCCGATAACGGTGGGAACGTCAACGGACAGGCTTATGGGAGCCCTGACAATCGCGGTAACCCCAATCCTCAGCCGAGCGACAATCGGGACGATCACTACTACGATCAGGCCCGCATGGAGCGTGTGGTACTTCCACCCGGCACTGAAATCGCTCTTATGACCGACCAGCGGATCGATTCGAAAGATGTTGCACCGGGACAAAACTTTCCGGCTCATATTTCCGATGACATTCGAAACAGCGACGGCTCCATCGCCATCCCGCGAGGCGCCGACGCTACCCTGGTGACCAGACGATTGGAAGAGAACGGTGATATCACGCTGGACGTCGATTCGATTACTGTCGGCGGACGGCGATATCGCGTGAGCACCGAAGGTCAGGAAATCGAAAACCAACGCGATGGCGTCGGCGCAAACAAACGTACGGGAGAATACGTGGGAGGCGGCGCGGTCTTCGGCGCTATTATCGGGGCGCTCGCAGGCGGTGGAAAAGGCGCGGCCATTGGCGCTGTCGCAGGCGGCGGCGCAGGGGCCGGCGTGCAGACCATCACTCGCGGCAAGGAAGTCCACGTTCCAGCGGAGACAATCATCCGTTTTCGTCTGGACAAACCGCTGCGCTTACATCTGTGGTCGTAATCGTTTTAAGAAGCAGATTTTCGAGAATCTTGTAATGCACATCGGGGAGCCCGGTGTTGAAACGGGCTCCCTTTCAATCGTCTCCCCTATTTATCCGGCAGCGTAAACACATACATCGCATTTCCATTGGCCGGGTAACGAATATCCGGCAAAATTGTGCGCGGCACATTCCTCGGGCTACCGCCTCCGAGGCCTGTCGTGATCGCGACGTACTGCTTGCCGGCAACGCTGAAGGTTATCGGGTAACCCTGTACTGAAGTTCCGAGCCGTGTCTGCCAGAGCGTTTTCCCTGTATTCACATCGACAGCGCGGAAGTAGCGGTCAAGATCGCCCACGAATGCGACGCCTCCGTTGGTCGATAACACCGCGGTTAAAAATGAAGGCCGCTGTTGCCAGCTCCATACCTCTTTCATCGTTTTCACGTCAAACGCGGCGAGCCGTCCGACGTTGCCATCGGTTCCCGGCATCTCAAAAAAACGGCGATCGGCCGAAGTGCCGCCCGATCCGTCCTTGAACTCAACCTTGCGCCCCGCCATTTCCATGCAACTTTGGCTGAGCGGGATGATCAGCCGTCCGGCGGCAGGATCGTAGCTCATGGCATGCCAGTTTTTTCCACCTTCGGTGCTGGGGCAGGACGGAGTCCATTTACCGATCGCCTGATCCAGAATGTCGGGCCGGTAGGTGAGCTTCCCCGTCTGATGATTGATCGTAAAAATATTCTGGAAGATGGTTTCCTTTGCGTCGAGAAATGCTCCGGTCTTGCGGTCCAGCTTCCACAGAATTCCTGTTTTCCCGATGCTGAAGAGCAACTTGCGGTCCCCAATGTCGATCAGGACGCGCTCGTAAACTTCATCCATGTCGAGCGTCTCTCCGGGAACGTGCTGAAAATACCAGACCAGTTTCCCAGTTTCCGGGCTTAAGGCCAGCGTTGAACTGGAAAACAGTGCGTCGCCCTTGGTGCCGCGGCTCACCTGCATCCACGGCTTGGCCTGTGCGACGCCCCAGTACGTCAGGTCCAATTCCGGATCGTAGCTTCCCGTGATCCATGTTTCCGCGCCCACGCGCAGCATGTTCGGCAAATCGCCCCACGTGTCGCCGCCCAGAGTTCCTTCGCGCGCCTCGGTGTTGAAGCGCCAGAGAATTTTTCCGGTCTCCGGGTCGAACGCGCTAATGAAGCAGCCCTGATCTTTTTCCGCCGCCTTGTACTTTTCGCACCCGTTCAGTCCCTGCACGACCCTGCCGTTAATCACGATGGGGCCGCTCGAGCTGCCGTAGCCTTTCGAGTGATCGCCGTTCACCGTGTCCCACACCACGTTTCCTGTGCGCGCATCGAGAGCCATCACGTGCGCATCCGTTGTCGCGACAAAAAGTTTATCCTGATAAATGGCGAAATTGCGCATGCCGCCGGCCGGTCCGGCGAGGCCTGTCGGTCGCAGGCGAGTATCCCAGATGAGGTCGCCGGATTTTGCGTCGAGCGCTTGAATTATGTTGTCGGAGTTCATCAGGTACATGACGCCGTTGTGCACGATCGGCGTCCCCTCATTCGCTCCGCCGCCGGCGTCGTTCATGGCCCACACCCAGGCGAGCCTGAGGTCCTTCACATTCTCGCGCGTGATCTGGTTCAGCGTGCTGTGGTTCCATGCTTGATAATTGCCGCGAATAATCAGCCAGTCGGCGGGATCGGGATGCACTAACATTTGATCGGTAACGGGCGTGAAATTTTTTACCTCGCCGGGAACCCGAATTCCGATCCGTGGGGCCGCGGGCGGCATGGGCACGGTTGGTCTTCTTGCCGCGGGAGCCGATTCATCGGAATCTTGCGCTGCGGAAGCCGGCGGGGAGTCTGGAAGCGGCGCAATGATTCCGCTGTTCGGCACGACGGCGCCAATCGGAACAAGCTGCGTTGCGGCAAGCTCATTGCTTCCCGCTGTGGCGCCATTCGATTGCAGAATGTATGCGACGATGGAGACCGCCTCCTGATCGCTCAGTGAGCCGGGATCGTTTTGCGGCATCGTGGTTCGGATGCGGTTAAACAGGTCCACGGTCGAGCGGTTGCGCCACGTGTTCAGGAAATTGCCTCCGGCAAGAGGCGGCGCTTCGCTGCTGCCCTTCATGTCCGGCTGATGGCAGACCGAGCACTTGGATTGATACGTTGCACGGCCTTCGGTTGCCTGCGCGCCAGTAAAAGGGCCGGTCCTGGCCTGCTGGCCGGTGATGGCGCCAGCGCCAAGCATCGCCAACAATCCGCACGTCAAAAATCGATATGCTTTTATTCCACGCATCCCAATTCTCCAATTAAAAATCCTAGTAGTTTCCTTGACTGCGCCGACTGCAAGTGGGCTGGTTCGTCCAAGCCCTTCGCGCCAACTTTCGAACGTAGTCAAACGTGGGTGCCGCACCCACTTCGAGTCGCTGTACTGGCATTCAATTTTTCCCGAGACACGTCGTCTTATCGCAACAGCCAGCCCCACAAATTTCCTTCCGGGGCCTTTTCGGATTCGATCTGCACATACCACAGGCCATCTTTCACGTCAGCCAACTGTTCCGGCGTCAGTTCGAATGAACCATTGACTGCGCCCTTCACGGTTTTCGTGACAGTCAGGTCGAGAATCGCCGGCCCGGGAATACCTCTTGGTCCCCGGTGAATGTGCGCCGTCGTCGCGGGCGATTTCAGTCCTTCGAACGTTCCAGCCACTGTCAGAATGTTGCCCGAGAGCGTCGCCGTCAGCGAACCCGACCCCGCAATGATGGGTAACATCGAGGCGTCAATGGGCACTGGAGACATATGTCCCTTGAACGTTTCGCTTTTCGAACTATTTTGTGCGGCCGCCGCAAATCCGAACCACAGAAGCGCGCCGCAACACAAGGCTGCTGTAAATCCCTGCCGTTTTAATTTCATATTTTTCAATCCGTGAGTCCTGTTCCAGGAAATCGAAAGTATCTGCGCTCAGGTTGCGCGGATTATATGTGGACTTTGAAGCCAGTTCAAGTGCGGCACGACCCTGGGGCCCCTGAGGCAAAAGGAGTGGGCACGAGAGACGGAGAACTTGATCGTATGCCAGCGATGCCCCAGCCTTCGGTTTTTGAAGGCTGGGGCATTTGAGGTGATCCGGTCGAGCTAAAAAGACAGAGGCTCAGGCAGACTTCGGAAAACCATATAGAACTTCGGCGTTTTCGACGAACATGCGATGCCGCACCTTCTCGTTGGTCGTCCAATTGCTGACCAGGTCCACTACCACTGAATCGTCCGGTTTCACCTTCTCGCTGGGATGTGGCCAGTTGCTACCCCAGACCATGCGTTCCGGAGCTTCCTTCAGATACGCCGCCGCCACCATGTTGATTTGGTCGTAAGTCGCTGGGGGATTATTGGCGGTTACCGACAGCTTGACCCATGTGCGGCCCTTGTTGATCAGCCGTTGAATCACGGCATAGGCGGGATGATTGACGCCCGCGGGCTGAGGCAAGTGTCCCATGTGATCGAAAATAATTTGCGAGGGCAGGCGCATAAGCAGATCCTCGTTCTTCACCGTTTCTTCGGCGCTCAGGTTGAAATCGACGTGCCAGCCCAGTTCGTTGATACGCTTGGACAAAGGCTCGATCATCTCCACCGTGGTGACTCGGCCGGGCGCGGGATTCGCAAAACGGATGCCGCGAATGCCGCCCTTGTGCAACGCCTGAAGTTCGGCGTCGGTGATTTTGTCATTCACGACGGCGACGCCGCGCGCATTCTTTCCAAACTTGGCGATTGCATCGAGTGTCACACGGTTGTCCGTCGCATAAGGTCCGGGCGTCACGACGATATTCCGCTGCACGCCGATCCTCTTCTGCAGCAAACGGTAATCCGCAACCGTCGAGTTGGGTTCCACCGGCGGCACCGGCGGAGGAAACAGGACGTCATCGTAAATATGCTGGTGCGTATCGCAAGTCAGCGCAGGAAGCTTGAGTTTTGGAGGCGCCGTCCCGGTGGAATTCGGTACCGCGATATCCATCTGACCGGCTTCCGCCGAAATAATTCCCGCCGCGCCTAGCGCTGCAAGGCTTGCCGCCCCCTGAAGAAATGCCCGCCGTCCGATCCAGTTCTCGCTCATCGTAATTCTCCCTTATTCCGAAGTCTCATATTTGAATTCATGCTCGCGCATCTTACGCCGCACTCTATCGCCACACAACCTGTTTGCCCAACGATTTTCGCCGTTGGTGCCTTGGACGAAAGGAAACTAAATTGCGTTGCGGTCATGTTAAAAAGGCGGTGCAAAACTAAGAAATCGTCATTCCGAACGAAGTGAGAAATGACACGTTAACAAAATGTTTCGCACACGGTGACGCCGAGCTCTAAAAACTATCCCTCGTCGTCAGCACCCCATCGCGTCCCTTGTGTTAGTGCGGGAAAGGAGCCAAAAAGGGCGCTTTCCCTGGAGGCGCCGGTGTTCGGGCCACATTCAAAACCATCGCCAGCGCCGTGTAATAACCAATCGTCCCCGTCAGATCGATCAACGCCCTGCTCGCCAAATTTCTTGACCGCCCTGTCGTAAGTCGCGTCGCTGACGCACTGGTTCTGATACAACTCGTGCGCGAAGTCATAGACAATCTCTTCGTCCGGAGCCATTGCTGCCGGGCGGCGTCCTTCGCTCACCGCCTGGACGATATCCGCCGACAACCCCGCCTTGATCGCGCCCTGAGAATGATTGGCCCATTCCGCTGGCACCGTCCATTGCCGGGCGGTCATGATAATTGCAAATTCGGTGAGCTTGGGTCCCAGGGAGTTGTGATACCGAAGCACCTCGCCCACTTTTTGAAAAGCGTCCATCAGTTCAGGGCTGCGGAGCAGCGGGATAAAGGGGCCTGTAAGCCCGGAGCGAGGGCCCGAGAGCAGATCCGCCGTAGCCTTTTTCTGCGCGTCCGTCTGCTTGTCCGCCGGAACCGGCGGCATGCGGTCCTGCGCCGTGGCTCGGCCAACCATCGAAAGCGCCATGCAGGCAAAAAGAATCCATTTCGCGAATTTCATGAGCGATCTCCTAAATGAGTCGTATCAAACCTTGAACTCTTGGACCTGATTTTCCTCTTTTATTTCTCAATTGGGCAAGCTTATACATCGGGGCCTTTCCGAGTAAAGCACATTATTCCTCGTTGCGCATCGCAACATGATTCCAGATTTACGACAACGGAATTTGCGGCATCGGTCCTATGCGCCGTCGAAATAACGCTTCGGGTTCTCAACCGTCATCGTGTGAATTGCAGACTCCGGGACTCCAATCGCCTTCAGCGCGGGAATCACCTTACGGATGATGAAGTGAATTCCGTCCGGGTTTCGAGCATCTCGACCCGGCAGGCTCGCGGTCGCATTCAGCCCCATGCCAATCGGGAAATCGGTCCCCAGCATGACCCGGTTCGCAAACCCCCGGTCGATCAGGCTCTTGATGTTTGCCATGCGCTGTTCGAAGTATGGCCGGCGAGGGTCGGGCGGCGGCACGCCCGGAGGGGAAGGAATACCGCTCTGCAGGCGATCCATTCCGACGTAATACCCGCGGCGGGTGAGGCCCGTCAGATAGTCCATGTCGGAGGTATCGTCGCTATGGCCGATGCACACTTTTGACGGAGCAATCCCTTCCTGCTCAAAAATCGCCGCCTGCTTGTCGCCAATCCGGTCCAGCGCCCACGTGTGAGTGGATATGGGCGTGCCGGTTGCCTTGCTGGTGCGTGCTCCCGCGCGAAGAAGCCGTTCACCGAAGGGTGTGATGCCCTCAATGTCGTTCGCCACTTTGATCACGCCGGCCTTGATGCTCGTGCCCTGGATGCCCACCTGAATCTCGCGAGTAAATAATTCCACAAGTTCTTCGGTGGTTCGCACCAGCATGGATCGGGAAGGGTCCAGCCAGTGTCCTGTAGCCGCGACGATGTGGACTCCCGACTTCCGCGAAACTTCTTCCATCAGGCGGATGTCCTTACCCAAATCAATGGTGGTTACGTCGATGAAGGAATCCATGCCTTCCGACTTATATTTTTTCAGTTTTTCAACGGTCGATTGGACGAATGCAGCTCGCCCTCCGAAAAGCTCCGGCCAATTTTCCCAGAATCCGGCCGAAGCCGAACAAACGTGTTCGTGGCACTGAGTGAAGCCGAGTTTCGATGTGTCCATCGGCCCCAAAACTGTTTGCACGGTTCCGCGCCTGGTCGTCGAGACGCTCGGCGCAGATTGCGAAAATCCGCCGGCAGCCTGCTGGTCCGACAATACGACTGCCGTGCCAATCGCGGTGACAAGAAAATTCCTGCGTGAAACTCCCGATTTATTTGTCATGGCATTACCCCCAAAGAATGCGCGGATAGTAACGAACGCCCATCGTCGCGTCAAGCGGAGCTGGTACCACTAGTAGCGCAGGCTTCAGCCTGTGGATTTTGAATTCTACCAACTCCAATCGAAGTCAGAAACCTACGGGCTTCAGTGTAAAGTTCCAGGACATACCTTACACTTTGTTATCAGGACATCCTTTACACTTTTAGGTCAGCGCTGCCAGCGGTCCACCGCGGTGGACCGCTGGCAGCGCTGGTCGAGTTCGCGCACCAGGCTGCGGCAGTAGTACACCAGAATCCGCTGCTCGATGCGGATTATCCGCACCCATTCTCTTGCCAGCGCCCGGCTGATTCCCCAACTGCGTCCTCCCACTTGTAGCCGTCCTTGCCCGCTCAGCTGCCGCACTTCCGCTCCCGCTTCATATTCCCACGCCGCTGGTTTTACCTGATAGCGCCTTTCGCTCTTGCTCCACACCGACGCCGGTGTTCTCATCGACAGCGCTTCGTGCGGCCGCACCTGGTTGTACTCTTCGCGAAATTCGTCCAGCCACTGTTGCTGCGGCGGACCCGCGGGCCATCCCCGTCGCCTTCTCGCCGCTTCCAACGATCCATGGAATCGTTCCACTTTCCCCTGCGTCTCCGGATGCCGATACCCGCTCAGGTACAACCCAATTCCTTGTTTCATCAACCACACCGTCAGCCACGTCCATCCCGCCGCCGCTTGCATGTTCCACCACGGCGTCCCGTGATCC
The DNA here is from genome assembly GCA_963788335.1 of Terriglobia bacterium. Taxonomy (GTDB): domain Bacteria; phylum Acidobacteriota; class Terriglobia; order Acidiferrales; family UBA7541; genus Palsa-360. The sequence continues at coordinate 51,294 of CAWBGM010000017.1, read as the reverse complement.
ATCAACATCGCTTCCGGCACTCCGCACCGCTCAAAGGCCTCTTCCAGCCGCTCCTGCACTGGCTTTGCTTGCGTCGATCCGGTTTCTCAGCGTGATCGCGTACCGGCTGTGATCGTCCAGCACCGACAGCGGTCCCATCGGCGCATTCCATCCCACTGGCCCTTTGAAATCCATTTGCCACAGCTGATTCGGCGCCGCCCGCTCAAAGCGCTTCTTCGCCGTCCGGTGCCGATCCTGCTCCCGCACAAGATCGCGCCGCAATAAAATCCGATGGATCGTGATCACCGGCAGCTTCACCGCTTCCTGCTCCAACAGCACTCGCAACTTCCGCGCTCCCCAATCCGGCCGCTGCTTGCGCAACTCCACCACTCGTTGCTCAATCCCCTCCACCGTTTGACTTGGACTATGCACCGGTCGCCGGCTCTTCTCCACCACCGCGCTCATCCCTCCCTTGTCGAATCGTCGTAACCACTCATATCCGGTCGGCCGCGAGATCTCAAATTCCTCGCACAACTGCTGCATCGTCTTCTCCCGCCGATGCGCCAATACTACGAATTCCATTCGTCGTTCCTTTTTGTTCACTGTTCCCCACGCCATCCTCGCCCTCGTCCGAGGGCTCATTCCTTCTCTCGCCCCTCGTCAACTGCCTCGGCGAGTGTAAAGGATGTCCTGATAACATACTGTAAAGGATGTCATGAGACTGAACACTGAAGCCTGTGCTACTAAAAGCTTGACCTACTTCGGTTTTGTGGCGCCGGTTCCCTCCCGTGAATTTCGGAATAGAACCGGCACTTTTTTTCTTTCTTTCCACATGATAGTTTATGCCCACTCAAGAGAAGGGCTCGAAAGCTGGATCCAACCCCGGCCATGTGCAACAAAAGGAGCGACAAATGAAATCTTTTCGGAAATTATCCGTGATGGCCATGGCGATCGCGGCGCTTTCGATGAGCGTCCACGCGCAGGATCGCAGCAAGATTGAAATTACGGCCACGAAAATCGCCCCGAACCTTTATACCTTGAGCGGCTCGGCGGGTCTCGATCCCACGCATCAGGACGCTGCCGGCGGCAGGATCGGCTTGCTGACCGGCCCGGACGGCATCTTCATGATCGATTCTCAATATCCCGAGCTGAGCGATAAAGTCCTGGCGGCAGTGAAGCAGATCAGCACCGCGCCGATTCGCTACATGGTGAACACGCACATTCATGGCGACCACACGGGCGGCGATGCCTTTTTCGCAAAAATGGGAGTCACGATTATCGCTCGGGAGGAACTGCGCAATGAAATGCTTCACCCTCTCACAGGGAATGGCGTCCCCGGCCCGGCGCCCGATCCGGCCGCGCTTCCCGTCATCACCTATGGCCTGGGCAATCCGGTGAAGATTCACATGAATGGCGAAGTGATCGACCTGATCGGCGTTCGCGCGGCCCACACCGGCGGCGACACGATGATCCGGTTTGAAAACGCCAATGTGATTTTCATTGGCGATTTCTACCGCGATTTCGGTTTTCCCTTCATCGACCGCGGCAATGGCGGCTCTTTGCAGGGTATGCTGGATGGCTGCGACCAAATTATCGAGATTGCCGGGCCGGACACGATTCTGATTCCGGGTCACGGCGACATCATCAAGAAAGATAAAATTCCTCCCTACAAAGCGATGATCCTCGGCGTTCGTGAAAAAGTGCAGCAGATGATCGCGCAGGGCAAATCTGAACAGGAAGCAGTCGCGGCGAATCTGACCGACCCCTACGATGCGCAAGTTCCGGGCGGCCACTTGCCCGCGGGCAACGGGCAGACGAGCGCGCAACGCTTCGTCAGTCAGGTGTATAAGGAACTGAAGGGAAGCCCCAGGTAGAGTCATCTCCTGATTCTGAATGTATTTCACTCGCCGTCCGGATTTTTGTAACCGTAAGTGTCGTTCGAGAAGTTTCCAAATGCGACCGAGCTTCTCCCAGGTCATTCCGCGGGCGAAGTGAAGCGCCTCCCTCATTTTAACCTGTATAATAAGCAGTTCATGAGCGCGTCACCGCACAATCCGGTTCCCGATCTGTCTTCCCTGAAAATTGACGACAGGGTTCGCAAGACCAGCAAAGGTGGGAAAGGGCTCCTGTGGGTTTTGGCGGGACTGTTTGCCCTCGCGGTGGCCGGAGCTGGCGTGTATCGCTTCAGGGACCCCAAACTGGTCGTTGAAGTCACGACGGCACGAAGCGCGGCCAATGCTCCGGAGGCCGCATTGCTCAACGCGAGCGGCTACGTGACTCCCCGCCGTCGGTCGAGCGTTGCGGCGAAGATCACGGGCCGCGTCATCGAAGTTGATACCGATGAAGGCATGCACGTCAAAGTAGGGCAACTCATCGCGCGACTCGATTGCTCGGAGTCCGACGCAGCGCTGGCTTCGGCCAAAGCGGACAAGATTGCCACCCAGGCGACCGTCGAGGATTTGCGCGTGAATCTGGCGAACGCCGAGCGCGAGTTGGATCGCACGCAAAAACTTACTTCTGCCGGAGTATCGACGACGCAGGCGCTGGATGCGGCGACAACGCTGGTGAATAGCTACCGCGCTCGCATCGCGCTTACGGAAGAACAGGTGAAGGCCGCCGACCGAAAAATCGATGTCGCGCAGGAGAACGTAAATAACTGCACGATTCGTGCGCCGTTCGATGGGCAAGTGGTTTCCAAGGACGCTCAGGTGGGCGAAATGGTCTCGCCGATTTCGGCAGGCGGCGGATTTACGCGAACAGGAATTGCGACTATTGTGGATATGCAGTCCCTGGAAATCGAAGTGGATGTGAACGAATCCTACATCGCGCGCGTGAAACCCCAGCAGCGAGTGATTGCGACTTTGGACGCATACCCCGATTGGAAGATTCCTTCGCATGTGCGCACCATCATTCCGACGGCTGACCGGGAGAAAGCCACGGTGAAGGTTCGTATCTCGTTCGACAAGCTTGACCCGCGCATTCTGCCGGACATGGGCGTGAAAGTAGCGTTCCTGGGGGACGCGCCTCCCGCTTCGCGCTCAGCCGGAGGAGTTGCGTCCCCGAAGGCCCTTATCCCGAACTCGGCCGTTCAGCAACAGGATGGCAAATCATTCATTTTTGTTGTGCGCAATGGCAAGGTGGAGCGCCGCGCTGTGACGCTCGGCTCGACTCGCGGGGACGACATGGAAGTTCTGGCCGGAGTGTCGGAGGGCGATTCAGTCGTCGCAATAATTCCCAATAACCTGCGCGATGGCCAGGCCATCGAAGTGAAACAGTGAGGCTCGCAAAATGGTAAGGGTCGATGGAAGCGGCTAATTCAACCAGCTTGATTCACGTGCGCGGTCTGGACAAAAAGTACACCCGTGGAGGTGAAGAGATTCATGTGCTGAAGGGCCTCAATCTGGACGTCGATCAGGGCGACTTCGTCGCGTTCATGGGTCCCAGCGGGTCGGGAAAAACCACGCTGCTCAATCTGCTTGGCGGCCTTGACGTTCCCTCCGCCGGCACTATCTCCGTGGCCGGCGACGAAATCACGCACATGTCCTCGAGCAAGCTGACGGCATGGAGGGCGCGGCATGTCGGCTTCATTTTCCAGATGTATAACTTGCTCCCCGTCTTGAACGCATTTCAAAACGTGGAGCTTCCCTTGCTGCTTACCAGCCTCTCCAAGGCGGAACGCAAGCAGCATGTGGAAACCGCCCTTCAGGTTGTGGGCCTTGCCGACCGCATGAAGCATTATCCTCGGCAACTTTCCGGCGGTCAGGAACAGCGCGTGGCGATCGCCCGTGCGATAGTTTCCGATCCAACGTTCCTTTTGTGCGATGAGCCGACGGGCGATCTCGATCGCAAGGCCGCCGACGAAATCATGGATCTGGTCGGGCGTCTCGTTGGAGAATATCGCAAGACGGTATTGATGGTGACGCATGATCCGGCCGTCGCCGACCGCGCCCATGTGACTTTGCATCTGGAGAAGGGAAGTCTGGTTGGAGCTCCGAAACTGGCGGGCACGGCATGAAATTTCTTCCCCTGGTCATCGCCAATCTCTTCCGCAAAAAAATCCGCACGATGTTGACGGTCGGATCCTTTGCCGTTGCGCTTTTCCTGTTCGGACTGCTGGCCATTGTCCGCGGGGCGTTCAGTCAAGGAGTCGAAATTGCCGGCGCGGATCGCCTCGTGATCATCAATAAAGTTTCGCTGATTCAACCGCTGCCGCTTTCCTATCGCGAGCGATTGCTGCGGATACCCGGAATTAGGGAATTGACTTTTTCAAACTGGTTCGGCGGCGTCTATCAGGATGAAAAGAATTTTTTCCCTCAGTTTGCGATCGACGTCGACCACCAGAGAGCTATTTATCCGGAGTTCATCCTTCCGGATGAGCAGTGGAAAGCTTTCGCCGCGGATCGCGATGGCGCAATTGCGGGACAAAGCATTGCCCAGCGGTTCGGCTGGAAAGTCGGCGACCGCATCCCTATCAAAGGCTCGATCTATCCGGGAACGTGGGAGTTCAATCTTCGCGGGATTTATCGTGGCGCGCGCGTGCAGGACGACACCACGCAGTTCTGGTTTCACTGGGATTTCCTGGACGAGACAAGAACGTTCGGCAAGGGCGACGTCGGATGGTACGTCGTCCGCGTAACAAATCCCGACCTCTCCGTTCAGGTGGCAAAAGCCATCGACACGGAATTTGCAAATTCACCCTATGAGACCAAGACGGACACGGAGAAAGCGTTTGCTGCGTCGTTCGTAAAGCAGATGGGCAACATCGAATTCCTAATCCTCACGGTCGGCGCCGTCGTTTTTTTCACGCTCCTGCTGGTGACGGGCAACACCATGGCCATTGCGGTGCGCGAACGCGTCGGCGAACTCGCCGTTCTAAAAGCCATCGGATTTTCCGACCGGTTCGTCCTGATGCTGATCCTGGAAGAATCGCTGGCGATCGCTCTTTTCGGAGGAGGGCTGGGAATGTTGCTGGCAAAACTGTTCAGCCTGGGAGGCGATCCCACGCACGGCATCCTTCCTTATTTTTATCTGCCGCCGATGGCCATCGTGACCGGAATGGCCACGGCGTTGTCCGTCGGCGTCGTGGCCGGAATTCTGCCCGCGATTTCCGCTATGCGCTTGCGCGTTGTCGACGCGATACGGAGAGTCTGACCGTGGCCATTCCTGTCATCTACAATTTGCGCAGCGTCGGAGCCCGGTGGACTTCGGCGATCGTCGCAGTGCTCGGCATCGCCGGTACGGTTTCCGTTTTCGTGGCGATGCTTTCGCTGGCCCGGGGATTCAAGGCCACGCTGGTCAGTTCCGGATTGCCGCAGAACGCATTGGTCCGCCGCGCCGGATCCACTTCGGAAATCGATGGCTCCGTTTCCCTCGACCAGGTCAAGGTGATCGAAGACGCGCCGGGAGTCGCGCGTGGCAGCATGGGCCCTTTGGTTACCGCCGAGGTTGTTGTGATCGCGGCGTTTCCGCTCAAATCCAGCGGGACCGATGCCAATGTCCAGGTGCGCGGTGTCTCGTCCACGGCTCTCCAGGTGAGGAATAACGTCAGGATTGTCGCGGGACGTTTTTTTCAGCCCGGCCTCAATGAACTTATTGTCGGGAAAAATGCGACAAACTCATACGTCGGATTGGCGCTGGGCGACCAAATCAAGTTTGGCGGCGGCGCGTGGAAAGTGGTCGGCATTTTTGACGCCGGGGGTTCCGCGTTTGATTCGGAAGTCTGGTGCGATTCCACCGTTTTGAATCAGGTGTACCACCGCCCCGATAATATTTTCCAGTCCATTACTGTGCATTTGACGTCGCCCGAGGCGCTCGGCGAATTCAGGGACTCGCTCACGTCCGATCCTCGAATGACGGTGCAGGTCGATCGCGAGCGCGATTATTACGACAAGCAGTCACGCACGCTTTCGACCTTGATTGTGGTCCTCGGCTCGATCATCGCCGTGGTCATGGGAATTGGAGCCGTGTTCGGCGCGCTGAACACAATGTACTCCGCCGTCGCCGAGCGTTCGCGCGAAATCGCCACCCTACGCGCGCTGGGATTCGGTGCGTCCAGCGTCGTTTTATCCTTCATCATCGAGGCCCTGCTGATTTCTTTTCTGGGCGGCGCTCTGGGCTGTCTCCTCGTCATTCCTCTAAATGGACTGACAACGGGCGCGATGAATTTCCAGACCTTCTCTTATCTTGCTTTTGCCTTCCGGGTCACGCCCGGACTGTTGCTCGCGGGCATCGCGTTTGCGCTATTGATGGGGCTGATTGGCGGCGTCCCTCCTGCCATTCGCGCGGCGCGGCAGCCAATTTCCGTGGCTCTGCGTGCCCTCTGATTGAGCCGGTACCAATGTTTGGTTTTTAATTTTGTGAATGGGAACTCAGAGCTCGCGCGATTGAAGACGCAATTCCTGGGGCTCAGACCCACGCTCGAACCTTTTCCCATAGATGAGACAGCAACCCGTACGTTTCGCGCCAGTAGATCGCAGCCAAAATCCCCATCGCGATGATAAATGCCAGGAATACCGTCGATACGATTGACGCAACCGGATGTCTGGAAAGAAAAGAACGCGGCGGATCTGCCGAATCGTTTTCTGTTGTGTGAGGCGGCCCCGGCGGAAACAGGGAAAACGGATTTAACATCGAGCGGGCCATCGAATTTTCTCGCGATTCGAGATCCGAACCGAAATCCGCAGCTTGATCGGCGCGTTCAGACGAACTGTCACTAACCGCAAGTTCACCCAAAATCGGTTCGTCCGGCCCATGAGAAGCGGAAATATCGCCGGAAGCCGTATCGGTTGCGGCCGCGATTGCAAAATCGGTTTTGCCCGCGACCTCGCGTAAATCGCCGATCATGGGGGGTAATTCGACGGCGGCGGACGAGGTGACTCGTGGTTGCCCCGCCCAGATTTGAATTTGTTCGCGCCCTTCCTCGGGCAGGTGAACGAAGCGCAACCCGCACATTTTACCAGTGTCGGAACTCCAGGCCACCTCTCCAGTCCCTTCGAACCGGCCAGTGCCCGCTACCATCAATGAAAAATGGATGGTTCGATCGAGCTGCACGGGAGCGATCGCTTGAAAGGCAAGCCCTCCCTCTGAAACATCCAGGACAACGCCGCCATTTTCCGAACCCATGCCGATGTAGACGAGATCGCGCAAACTCGTTCGCGGGGCCCGACGACGATTCGTTATTCCGTTCAATCGATCCTGCCCTCGCACAAATCGCTCCGTTCCGTTCGAGATGGGCGCCTCTCTTATGTTCACGCGCAGTTCCGTCCCACTGCGCCAATGGGTGCGTCCAAACGCTCTGCGGCATCCACTATCGTGCGGGCGGTGTGTCACGTCAAAGGTCGAATTACACGCGATTGCTCCAAAAGTATCCTGCCGGGGAGCTAATCTGTATTTGCCTCTGGCCAATCGCGGGCCCCTTGCGTTTCGTCAGGTCGTGATAAACTGCACTGCAAATTGGAGATTCTCATTTGAGCATTCGTCCCCTATTGCTTGCGATCGTCCTCGTGTTGCCGGGCATCACGTTCCCCGCGTCCGCGCAGACGCCCGGTTTTCACCACCTGCACCTCAATTCGACAGATCCCGAAGCGGCAATCGACTTCTACACGAAACATTTTCAAAGCACTTCAAGAACAACCTGGGGCGGCCAGCCTGCATTGATTAGCGGCGGCGTCCTGATTCTTTTCAACAAAGTCGAAACTCCTCCCGCTCTCGCACCGCAAACTGCCCTGTGGCATTTTGGCTGGGGCGTCACCGACGAGCGCGCGACGCTCTCGCGATTCCTCGCGCTGCAATCGATGTTCTTTCCGCAGTGGACGGGCGACGGCGATAACTCCGTCACAGTTAGCAGCGATACGTGGCCGCCTGCGGACGGCTCCATCGGACGCACGCGCGCGCAAATTGAAGATGCCAAAACCGCGGGAGTGAAGCCAAAGGGCGGCGGCGGTTTCGCATATATGAGCGGCCCCGATGGAGCCATCATCGAAGTTTCGGGTAATGTACCCGTGGAGCGTTTCACGCACGTCCATATGTTGGAAGACGATCCGCTTTGCGCGCAACTCTGGTACGAAAAACATCTCAACGCGAAGCGCCGGGCCAAAAACCTCGAGGCCCCGGTCACCGAAGCGGCTTGCAAAGTCCCCCGCGGCGATCGCGTCTGGCCATCCATGGACAAGCGCGGCATTTACAACGGCGCGGGAGGTGGTGTCGTATTCAGCGACGCGGCGAGCAACGAAGTCGGTCTCTATATTCGGCCGGGCGACGACGCGCCGCTGGTCAGTTCACTCGGACATCTTTCCGATCATGTCGCCCTCAGCGTCACCGATCTCAATGCGTGGTACGGAAAACTGAAACGCGAAGGAGTAACGATTTTGATGCCTCCATATAAACTGGGCGATACTCGCGCCTTCATGTTCGAGGGCCCCAGCAAAGAAGCGCTGGAACTTGTGGAAGTGAAGTAAGCCGATTCATCCAGAACGATTGTCTTGGCTGCGGCCGATATCTTTGAGCGGCGATTTCGGATGAACGCCCGCGGGATGCCGAAAACGGAAGTCCGATTCGACATCCCGCTTGACCGCCGCGTATTGAATCACTATCTTCTCGGAGGGGTGGAACTCATGCGACCGAATTTGCGAAAACTTTTTAGAATCACGGCTATCGCCGGCGGCCTGGTGGCGGCGCTCGCCGTTGCCGCGTTTGCACAGTACAACATGACCGTCAACAAAGACCGGCTGCTCAACGCCCAAAACGAGCCGCAAAACTGGTTGCTGATGAATGGCGATTATGCGGCCAACCGCTACTCGAAGCTGACGCAGATCAATCGCGACAACGTCAAGAACCTCAGGATGGTCTGGGCTCTGGCGCTCGGCGGCATGCAGGATATTGGCCAGGGCGGCCCCGAAGCCGAACTGAATCCGCTGATTGACAATGGTTTCATGTACACCAGCGACGGCTGGGGCACGGTTTATAAAATTGATGCGCGCGAACCGGACCGCGGCCAGTTCGTCTGGGTCGCCGATCCTGGCGTGAAACATCAAGGAAACATTTCGCGCACGCGTGGCATTGCCTTGTGGGAAGACCTGGTTATCGCCAATCTTCCCGACGGCCGCGTCATCGGCATCAAGCGCGACACCGGCGAAATCGTCTGGGACAAAATGATGACCGTCACCAACGAGTTCGGCACGCGGGAAAGGTTTCTCACCGCGCCGCTCGTTGTGGAAGATAAAGTCCTCGTCGCCAACGGAGCGGGAGATGCCGGAACACGAGGATGGATTGCCGCTCTCGACGCGCGAACGGGCAAAGAATTGTGGCGTTTTTATGTGATTCCCAAGCCTGGCGATCCGGGCAGCGAAACGTGGAAGGATACCAATAACGCCTGGAAAACCGGTGGCGGCGGTATCTGGCAAACCGGCTCGTACGATCCGGGCACAAGGCTCACCATTTGGGGCACCGGCAATCCGGTTCCCATGTTCGATCCGCAGTCGCGTCCCGGTGACAATCTTTATACCGATGCGGCCGTGGCCCTAAACATCGATACCGGTAAGCTCGCCTGGTATTTTCAATACACGCCCAACGATTCATGGGACTACGACGAAGTCGGCGTCCACATGATGTACGACACGATCATCGACGGAAAGCCCCGCAAGGTCGTCGGCCATTTTGGACGCAACGGGTTCTTCTATTCTCTGGACCGCACGAACGGAAAGTTCATCAAGGGCGCTCAATACGTCAACGATCTGACCTGGACGAAGGGCCTCAATGCGGAAACCGGAAAGCCGGCCGACTATGATTCGAAGCTCGACGTGCAAATCTACAATCCTATAGCACGGGCGCTTCGCGGTGATCCCGAGAAGCGTACCTGCCCGACCTGGCACGGTGGCGTCGCTCACCAGCCCACCGCATATAATCCCGTCAAGCACATTGCCTACGGCGCGGGCGTCGAAGGGTGCTTCTCACAAAACGGCGCGGAGGATAAATTCCTTTCGCCAAACGGCGGCCTCGATCATAAGCACGACGAGAAACGCACTTACAGCAGCGACCTCTACTACGGTTCGATCACCGCGTTCGACACGATTAACCACAAGGTCGTCGCGAAAGCCGTCACGGACATCGAAGTGAGGTCGGGCGTCATCGACACAGCCGGAGGCCTGGTTTTCTCGGCCCTCCAGTCGGGTTGGGTGGTGGCATATAACGACGAGACGATGGAGGAACTGTGGCGGTTCAACGTGGGCACCGCGATGAAGGGCGCTCCGGTGACCTATTCGATCGGACCAAAACAATACCTTGCCGTTCAATCCAGCGGGCGGCACTTGCATCCCGTGAAATACGATAATTTTCAGGATTCCAGCTACCTGTTTGTTTTTGCGTTGAATTGATTTTTCCGCCCGCGAAAAAGCGCCGTCATTTCGACCGGAGCGGAGCGGGGAATTTTTCCTGCATTGACGTAGCGCCTACGGCGGAAAAGCGCCGGAGGGATTCCTCGCTTCGCCCGGAATCACGGCGGCCGTCTTTTTTCTGGTAAAAATTCCCGCTGAAGGTTTACTTCGGAAATTCCTTGCAGGCATCGTTTTCCGAACCCCAGAACTCGACGCACTTGGCGTGATCCATCGGCCCTTTTCCCACGATCTTCGCCAGCAGAAAATCGACAACCAATTCGATCTCCCTCGGCTGCAACGTGGCCGGAGGATCGGGCATGCGAGTGGGATATTTGCTCAGGTCGGCCTTCGTCTTTCCGTAGCAGCGCCCGTCCGTGTACGCATACTTGTCGAAAGCGGGCATCTGCGCGTTGAGCCGCCCGCACTTGACGGTGAGGATCAACCCGTTGCGGTTGAGCATGGTTTCGCGCAGGTTGGCGCCGTTTGGCATCTGGCTGTCCATCTTGCGCCCATCGCCCGCCCAGCCGTGGCACGATTGGCAGTTACCCTTCTGCGTAAAGAGCCTCAAACCTTCGGCCAGATCGTCGGCGCTCATCTGTTTCTGTTCCGGCTCCTGTTGCGCCCCCGCACTGAACGATAACGAGACCATTGCGACAGCAAGCAATACGGCAGAGAGGAATCGCAGCCACTTGGAATGTTTAAATCGAGTGGTCATGAACGCAGTATATCTCACTGCATGTCACTCTTAAACGATTTCCCCTCCGCTGAAAGTGGCTCAATTTCTGGTTTTAGTGGCACAGCCTTCATCCTGTGGATTTTCGATCTTTCTCCCAAAACTCCATCCAAGCCAAGCACTCATCCCCTCGCTCGCACCAACCCCTCAGGCCGAAGCCTGTGCCACTTCGAGCCTCCGAACCGTGTTAACCATTGGACAGCGACCGGCACTTCAACCCGCCCGTGTTAATCGAATCGATATAATCTGTCTTCATGATCCCTGCGTCCTACAAACCCCGAAAAAAATTCATGCAACTTGCCGTCGATGAAGCCAAGCGCGCGGGAGACCGCGGAGACTACCCCATCGGCGCGGTCATCACTCGCCTAACCGGCAGGCGTGAAGTCGTCATCGCCGCCGCCGGCAACCGCGTAAAAACTTCCGGATCGAGCATCAAGCACGTGGAACTCGAGACGCTGAAATACGTGTCGAGCGGCTACGGCCGCTACCTGCCCGATTTCATCCTCTACTCCACGCATGAGCCCTGCGCCATGTGCGCCGGAGCCTGCGTATGGTCACGAATCGGCGCGGTGGTTTACGGCGTCTCGCAGGAAGACATTGACGCCTATGGCCGCAAGTGCGGCACCGAAGACTACAAATGGCGCGCGTGCCTCATCTCCTGCAAGTTTGTTTTCGAGAAGGGCAATCACCGCATCCCCGTCACCGGCGGTTTTCTCCGAAATAAATGCCAGGAGTTGTTCAGCTACAGGCCGGACAAATCGACAATCGGGCAGTTGATCACAAAGAAGTAATGCCAGCTTGCCTAAATCTAAATTTGATGCAGTAGTTCGACAAATCCTAGCGCTCTCGCCAAATAATTCTAATACTCATTTTTCGTGCAGCTGTGCACCCTATTCAACTCCGAACGCCAGCAACACATTTCCAGGCGCGCCGCCGAACTGCGCGTAGCCGGATCCCACAAACACCATGCCGTTGGCGATTACAGGCCCGCCGGCATCGAGCGCGCCGCCTTTGGCTGGAACACTGTTGACCGTATTGTAGTCATGCATTGTGTCGTAGTCCCAGATGACTTTTCCGTCGCTGGACGAATATGCACGGAAGTGGCCGTCGTTCGAACCAGAAAACACCGCGCCGGGCATCGCCGAGACGGCCTGGGATTGGGCGGGGCTGCACGGTTTGCGCTCGCCGCAGGGCGCGGGAGCGGTCACCCACGCGCGTTCTCCGCTCGCCGCCACGAACGCGAACATCCCGCCGCCCTTTTCCGGATCCGGATGACGGCCCGCCCCCGTGCTCGCGGTGAATCGAATATCGGAAAGGCCAACGTAAACGCGATTTCCGTCAGCGGCCGCGCCCCACTGAATCCCGCCGTACCTCCCGCCCTCGCCCACTCTCGACTGCCACAGAATTTTTCCCTGTTGATCGGGATCGACACCGTGAAGCATGCCGGACTTTTGCGCGAGCACCAGCACGCGCCGTTTGCCGTCCAGCCGCATCAGGATCGCCGACGAGCCGAAATCGGCGTCCGGTCCGTTGGCATCCGGGCAGTTGGCCGCAGCGGCCGAGCCACAGGTTCCGTTAAAAGCGTCACCCTCGGTCAGTTGCTTGCTCCAAAGAATTTTTCCGGTGTCGAGAGCCAGCGCCAGAACTGCGTCGCTGGTCGAGCTGGCGGGATCAGAGTAATTATCTCCAGTCGTCGCATAAAGCACGTTGTGCTCGGGATCAATTGTGGGTGCCGACCAGACCCCGGCTCCCGAAGGACCCAGGGTCTTCGCTCCGCCCTTGGTCAATTTCCCGGGCTCGGGCGATGTGGTGACGGTGAAGGTTTTCCAGATCGCTTTGCCGGTGGCCGCATCGACCGCCTGCACGCTGCCGCGAAATGTGCAGCACACGTAACCGGGCATGACCGCTCGACCTTCTTCTCCTGAGGAGACGCCGAAGTACAGGCGGCCCTTGTAGAAGACAGGAGTGCTGGTCGTGGACGAAGCGGGGTGTTCGTCCGCGCGTAAATGCCACACCGGTTCTCCAGTGGACGCGTCGAGCGCGCGAATTTCTCCGGTCTCATCGCCGAAGACGACCAGCGTGCGCGATTTCAATGGTGCGATGGTTATCCCGCTTCGAATCGCCGCCGCCGCGTTGGTCGCCCAATGCACGCAGCCCGTCTTTGCATCCAGCGAGTACACCTGGCCCGGCCCTGCCACAAAGATGCGCCCAGCATACACAGCGGGCTGGCTGCGCATCGACGTTGCCTCAGGCACGCCGAACGCCCACTTCAATTTCAGTTTTGGCACGTCGGCAGCGCTCAAACCTGCTCCCGCCGCGTCCTGGAAACGCCAGTTCGCCAAGCCTTGGCCCCATCCGCTCCATCCAGCCGATCCCGCCGCCGATGAGGTCGACGGTGAAGCCGCGCAGCGATCGGCAAATTGATCGATCTTCGACGCTTCGCCCTTGCCCACGTACGCGGCGAGCGCCAGCCGCTCCGGCGTCTTGAGCATCGCACCCATGTCGCGCATCGCTCCGGTTTCCAGCGCGCGAAGAACGGCGGCGGCAGTCATCTTTTCGAGCGTCGCCCTCGGCGGGACACGCGCATCGCCGCCCTGGTCATGGCACTGCGCGCAATGCGTCGCGTATAGGCCGGCGGCATACGGGTCGTCCGCCGCCGAGGCGCGCGTGAGCGGCAGAAATGCAATCGCGAATATGATCAGGACACGCATCGAGCGCATCGTATTGTTTTCTCCAGTCCACGCGGCTGCGGAATGTCAGGCGGTTTGTCGAATCGAAATTCCAGCTGACTTTATCACAACAAAAAAGCTTGCCGGGAATATCCCGGAAACACAGCCCGCCCGCAAGCCTGAATTCGTCAACGAATGTAAATCGAAGGGAGTGCTATCATTCGTACGTACAAGCCATGTATAAGAGACACTTGGAAAAGCGGGCGACCCGCCCGGTTCGTTCTATTTAACCACCTGTAAAAACTTTCGCGGAGGTGATTGCCGTGGTTCCTGTGCTTCTCGTCGGACATATTTTCGGCCTTGTCTTGTGGGTGAGCGGCTTGCTCGTCACGTCGATGGCGCTCACGCGCCACACACAGGAGGTCTCTGTTGAAGTCCGGGAGGCGCTCGCCCGCCTGGAGCGCATCTATCTTCGGGGCCTGGCCGATCCCGGCGCACTGCTGACGATCTTGGCCGGCATCAGCCTGATCATGACGAAGCCTTCCTATTATCTTCACGCGCCGTGGCTGCATATCAAACTGACGTTTGTTTTGTTCCTGATTGTCCTGCACGGAATCGTGGCCATGAGAACCAAAGCTTTTGCTACGGGAAAAATCCAAATGCAACGCAGCCAGGCCAGAATGCTGGTGATCGCGACGCTGTTCATTTTTCTTTCCATCCTGATCGCAACGCTCGTGGGTCAAGTTTATCTGACGTAATCGCGGGTGGCCCCGCCGCCAATGCCTTGCCGTTGAAGCGTCTCCGCGATGGTTCGCTAGGGTTTTGCACTCATGTCTGCCTTGCCGGTCGCCATATCCACCGGCCATGAGACATGTTCGTGGACGACGAGCCACTTCCCATTCAACTTTTTGAAAACGTCAGTGACTCGCACCGTGATATCCAGGGGTTTGCCGTCTTTATCGGGCCCGTTGACGTGGAAAATGCCATGCCCGTACCCGAGATTCCCGTCCGCTTCCGTCTTCCAGTCGTTCAACTCAGCGTGGACCGTCGTGGGGTAAGGACCCAGAAAACCCTCCCAGTTCTTTCTGTACGCCGTGGCGCCAACGTACTGGCGTGGGGTGACGACATCGAAAACGAGCAGACTTTCGTCCGGCGTGTAGTATGCCATGATGCCGTCCATGTCCTTGGCATTGACGGCCGCGACCAAACGTTGCGCGGATGCGTTGATTTCCGCCTCGCCATTTGCCGGGGCACAAGAGGACGCAAAACAGGTGGCACCCACTAAGAGGGTCATAAAGAAAACTTTGAGGCGGTTCATCGTTCGGTCTCCTTTTCGATGCGCGGTGAATTCCTGCTTGTAGCGAGGGGATTCTACTCGATGACGAACGGATAGGAAATGCGTGGCAATATCCGGGGGAGTCATTTTCCTTGGTGCTGACCGGGATCGTTCCCGCGAAACGACGTACTACTTGTGCGTCATCACGTAAACGCCGTCCCAGTTTTCCTCGGGTCCAGCCGCATCGTATTCTTTACAGCGATTTAAGTACATTCGCGCGGGGCCGTCTTCGGGCCAGCGCTCGAGCACTTGCCCGAAGACGATTTGTGCATCCTGCCAATGGCGCTTCTGATAGCATGCGCGGCCGTGCGCGAAAAGTTCCAGGCGCTCTTCCAATCCCGGCGCATCGCCTTCGGGAGTTCCCCGCGCTCCCATCAATTCGTACAGCAGAATCGGTTGCAGCTTTCCTTTCACTCGGATCAGGTCAAGCTCGCGAAAAATCAACAGCGGATCTTCCACCACCGCATACGTCGATTCACTCAGCAGAATGTGCGTGCCATAATCCTTGTTCAATCCTTCGAGGCGCGCCGAGAGATTCACCGTATCGCCCAGCGCCGTGTAGCCATACCGCAGCGTGGAACCCATGTTGCCCACCGATGCGACGCCGGTGCTGAGTCCCACTCCAATATCGAGCACGGGCCTGCCCTCGGCCTTCCATTTTTTCTGCATTTCTTTTAGCCGCGCAATCATTTCCAGCGCCGCGTGGCAGGCCTGCGTGGCATGTCCCGGCTCTTCAAACGGCGCGCCCCAAAAAGCCATCACCGCGTCGCCGATGTACTTGTCGAGCGTTCCGCTGTGGCGGAAAACGATTTGCGTCATGTCCGTCAGGTATT
Source organism: Terriglobia bacterium (assembly GCA_963788335.1). Taxonomy (GTDB): domain Bacteria; phylum Acidobacteriota; class Terriglobia; order Acidiferrales; family UBA7541; genus Palsa-360. The sequence goes on along the minus strand of CAWBGM010000017.1, from coordinate 35,374 downwards.
CGTTCAGCAGCGCGGCCAGTTCCTGCGCGTCCAGTTTTTCCGAAATCGTTGTGAACCCGCGCACGTCGCTGAACATCACCGTGATTTCCGTTTTTCGCGGCTTCACCAGATCGGGATTTTCCAGCAGCCGGCGAATCACTTCCGGGCTTAAATACTGCTGAAATGCCCCGCGCACGCGCCGCTTTTCTTTTTCTTCCACGAGAGCGCGATACACCGCGACGAAGCCGACATTTGCAACCAGCGTCCCCGACGGAACTATGAAATTCAGCCACCAGCCATGCAGGAACCCGAACCACAAACCCAATCCAAACGGCACAAGCAGCAGCAATCCGAACAGCATCGACCGAGGCTGCGCCAGCGCCAGCCACATTCCGAGCGGCACGCCGAACAGAAGAATCAGCAGCAGGTCCACCGCCACTTGATTCGCTCCGCGATACAAAAAATACCGGTTTAGAATGTTATCGATGACGTTCGCGTGGATCTCGACTCCCGGATAGCTGATCCCGCCAAACGGCGTCGAGCGCAAATCGCCGATCCCAGTTGCCGATGCGCCCACCAGAACAATTTTTCCCTTAAATGTTCCGGGTGCAAACTTACGATTCACCACGTCGGCAATCGAGACGTAAGGATAAGTGGTCGCGCCGCCCTCGTAATTGATCATCATGCGCCCGATCGCATCGGGCCGGATAACCAGCGAAGGGCCGAACTCGATCGCGGTCACGCCTGTCTCACTGAAATCGAGCACGGTCTGCTGATCAGGCAGGCCTTGGAACATACGCACGGCCTGCACGTCGAGCGACCCGTAGAGATCCCAATCCTCAAAATTTTTCGAGCGGCCGTAGGGAAGCACCAGCAGGGAATGGCGCACGACGCCATCGGGGTCGGGTTCGACATTGAAAAATCCGGTCGTGCCATGGCCTTTGCGTAGCGCATCGCTCAGAACTTCGATGTTCGCCTGCGTGCCGCGCGGTGTCAGCGAATACGGATTTCCGAAACCCTGCATCAGGTGTACAAGATCGCGCTGTCCGGTTTGCGGGTTCGCCGCGCGCACCTGCGGAAACGGAAAATCGGCGAGGATATTGGCGTAGCGGTCGAGCGTCTTGTCGTCCACCCCTTTCAGATCGTATTCGGAATACAGAAAGAAATTTCCGAGAACCACATTGTGAAACCGTTCAATCGCCTGGGCGAATTGTTCGTCCCCGTCATATTCTTTCGTGAGCCGGTCGAGATCGGCAATCACGCGCGGGTCGGTTCGTCCGCCCTGTTTCTGCCGCTCGATCACGGTGCGCCGCAACTCGCGGATCGGCGCCGCCGTTTCGTCCGGTTTGCTGAACGTGATGTCAAACGCCGCGACTTTCGCGCCGTCTTCGCGCAGCGCGTCCAGCAGGTGCGCAAAGTGTGTGCGCGAAAACGGCCAGCGCCCGAGAATCTCCTGCGATTTCTGATCGATGTCCACGATGACGATGCGAGGATCGGGATGCCGGTAACGATCGGGCCGCAGCCGAAAGCGAAGATCGAGCGCATCCAATTCCAGTCGGTTGATGAAGGAAAATACGGCGGTCGGCCGGTCGCCGATGAATGTGTTGATATAAATGAATAACGCAAACGCCGTCAGCCCCAGGCTGATCGCAAACGGGACGCGGCGGTACCACCAGGTTTGAACCCAGTCGCGCAGCACGCCCAGCGCACGGCGCGATTTACCCCCCTTGGGAATTCCTGACATGATCCGGAAGCGGCTTTCAGCAGGACAGGCTTCAGCCCGTGTGCTTTTGATCTTCGTTCATGGAAGAAAGGCCACAGGCTGAAGCCTGTGCCACCACTTCAACCCTTACTCGCGGAACAGAAAATTCAGTCGCACGCGACCCACTTCAATCACGTCTCCGTCATTCAACCGTGTCAACCCATCAATCGCGACTCCATTTATTTTCGGCAGCCAGTCCCCACGGCCCAAATAGTAGCCATCTTCATGCTTGTTGATCTGCGCGGCAACTTCCGGAGTAAACCACCGCCGCAGCCGAACCGTCGCCATTTTCGAATGCCCGATCACCGTCAGTTTCCCGACGACGCGGTACTCCTTCTGATCCGTGCTCCCGCGCAAAACCGAAAGAGTCGGAACCCGCAGCCGGTCGGGAGAAACCTGTGAGCGCTCGCCGGCCGCCGCGGCTTGTTCGAATAATTTCCGGCGCTCCTCGGTATCCAGAACCATCGTCTCATTCACGCGCGGAGCCGGAGCCTTGCGCCAGGAATCGAGCGGCAGGGCGGCGTCGTTCACTTGGTCCACCACGATGTGGTGCTTGCCAATCAGTATCGAGTCGCCATCCTTGAGCATGGCCCGTTCGACTCGAATGTCGTTCAGAAACGACCCGTTAAGGCTGTTTAAATCCTCGACCACCAGCGATCCCGCTTCCACATACACACGCGCATGGTAATTCGAAACCGCCAGATTATCGATGGGGATGTCATTGTCCGGAGCGCGCCCGATCGTCACTGGCCGGGTTCCCAGGGGAACCTCCTTCAGCGTTGATCTTTCGAATTTCAGGACAAGTCTCGACATTGCTGCTCTCCTCCGGCCGAAGCCGACAGAACTTTACCCGGAGTTACGCTTCCAGACTTTCAGGCGATCCAGCACGCTCTCCGATTTCTGAAAGACGCGAAGGATAATGACACTCACGTTATCGACGCCGCCATTTTCATTCGCGAGCTCCACCAGACGGTCGGCGGCTTCCTGTGCGGAGGTGCTGGTCAGTAGGGTACTTGCAATTTCCGGATCGGTCACCATGCGCGTCAGTCCATCGGAACAAAGCAGCACGGTGTCTCCCACCAGCAGCATCTGCTCGTCCGCATCGACTTCCACGGTGGCATTTGTACCCACCGCGCGTGTCAGCACGCTCTGCAATTCGCTGGCATCCGCCTCTTGAGGCGTCAGAATTCCGATGCGCACTTTTTCGGCGACGAGGGAATGATCGGCGGTCAGTTGATTCAGAGAACCGGCGCGCAACAAATACGCCCGGCTATCGCCCACGTGCGCGAGCGAAAGTTTTTGCCCTTCCATCCACGCGGCCACGATGGTTGCTCCCATGCCATGCTGATCGGGGTTGGCGGATGCCGCTTCAAAAACCTTGCGGTTGGCCAGATGGATCGCGCTGGTCAGCCGATTGGTCCGATCTGATACGTCCGACCTCGGCTCGCCGAATATCGGAGTCGTTCGACTGTTTTCCCCCTGCTGACAGTGCGTGATGACGGTCTGGACCGCCATCTTGCTCGCAACTTCGCCGTGTGCTTCTCCGCCCATTCCGTCGGACAGCACATACAATTCCAGCGAGGGCTCAATTTGATAACTGTCTTCGTTGTTTTTTCGGACGCGCCCAAGATCGGTGCGCGCGCCGGTTTGAATGCGCAAGAAGGCCCTCGTTCGGGCGGCTGCTCAAGCAAATTGATCCCGAAGCGAACCGGGATTCAACTCGTGTAATGTTCTACAAAGCTTCGAGAAGCCACACCCTACTAATTTTCAGACTAGCAAACAGAGTTTTGAGGTGCAATAGCCTGTACGGCAAGTAGTTACGTCCTTTCACGACACCAACTCAATCGACGGGCTGGGCGCTCTACCCCGATTTCGTTATACTCCCTTTTGCGGAGCGTGCGCAGAGAAATTCCATCCCCTGCGTTCTCCCGCGCCCTCTCTCATGCCTGAGCACGCCCAAATCTGGTACTTCGAGCAGTCCCTGGTCGCCCCTTTGGCGCGACCCCTGAGCAGGCATTATGCGCTCAAAGTTCTTTCACGGCGTGTCCTGGGCCGACGCCGGGCCCTGCCCGTGAAGGGAAAGTCCCCCATTGTGTGTCTTGCGGACCTGGGAAGCGTTGATCTGGACGCTATGCGGCATCTCGCCCGCCGGACTCCCCATGTGCGCCTGATTGGCATTTCGCGTAACGGAGCCACCCGGGAGCACGATCGGGATTGTTTCGCGACGATTCCGAGAAAAGCTACCCCCGCGCTCGTTCGAAAGACGGTAGACGCCGCATTTGCCAACATCGAACTTGCGCAGCGCGCGCGCGCCGCGCGCGCCGATCTCAAACGCGTCAAGCGCGAGATGGAAGAATTAAACCGCATCGGTATTGCCCTGTCTCAGACTCATGACGTCGATGCCCTGCTCAACATGATTCTTTCCAAGGCCCGCCAGATCACCGGCGCGGACGCGGGTTCACTCTACCTTGTCGAAGAGGCTCGCCCCGATGTCCTTGCCGCCGGCCCGGGTGAGCGTCGCCTTCGTTTCAAACTTACTCAAAATGACAGCCAGCAATTTCCGTTTGCCGAATTCGTCCTTCCCATGCGCGAGGATTCGCTCGCCGGCTATTCGGCAATGCACGGAGAAGTCATCAATCTTGCCGATGCCCACCGCATTCCGAACAGGCGCCCGTACCGGTTCAATCAGAAGTATGACAAGGAAACCGGATACCGGACGCGGTCTCTGCTGACGCTTCCCATGAAAAATGGCCGTGGCGAAGTGATCGGAGTGCTGCAGTTGATCAACTGCAAACTCCATTCGAACGCACGCCTGACCGGCGCGGAAATTGTGAAGCGCGAAGTTCGTCCGTTTTCGGATGGCGCCGTGCGGTTGGCCCTTTCATTAGCCTCGCAGGCCGCCGTCGCTTATGAAAATGGCCGCTTGTATCAGGACATTGAAAAACTCTTCGAAGGTTTTGTGCAGGCCGCCGTCACCGCGATCGAACAACGCGATCCCACCACTTCCGGCCATTCGCAGCGCGTTTCCAGGATGACGGTGGGACTCGCGGAAATCGTGGACCGCGCCGATGCCGGAATTTATGCTGCGACGCGCTTTACGCACGAGCAGATGAAGGAAATCCGCTACGCCGCATTGCTTCATGATTTTGGAAAAGTCGGCGTACGCGAAGAAGTTCTGGTCAAAGCGAAGAAGCTCTATCCCATGCAAATGGATGTTGTTTCCCACCGGTTCGATTATCTCTATAAAGATCTGGAAGCGGGCCTCGAGCGCGAAAAAGCACGGCTCCTTCTGGAGATGGACCGTTCGGAAGCGCTGGTTCGCATTGCGACGCTCGAAGAAGAATACCGTCTCCGCAAGGCGCAGATGGAAGACGCGTTCGAAGCCATCGTCAAGTCCAATGAACCGACCGTGATGCCGTCTGGACAATTCGACCGCATTTTTGAAATCGCCCGGCAGACCTATCTCGATCCACGCGGCATCGTAAGGCCGCTTCTCACCGAGGAAGAGGTGCGTTTCCTCTCCATCCCGAAAGGCAGCCTCAACGCCGACGAACGCTCGCAGATCGAATCGCATGTCGTGCACAGTTTTAATTTCCTCCTCCAGATTCCTTGGACCAAGGAAATCAGGGAAATTCCGCGCATCGCTCGTGCCCATCATGAAAAATTAAACGGCACCGGCTATCCCTACAAGCTGCGCGGCGATGAAATTCCCGTTCAGGCAAAGATCATGACGATCTGCGATATTTTTGACGCTCTCTCCGCGTCTGACCGCCCCTACAAAAAAGCCGTTGCCCCGGACCGCGCACTCGATATTTTGGAATTGTCCGTCCGCGACAAAGAACTCGACCCCGAACTGTTCCGCTTTTTCACCGAAGCGAAAGTCTTCCAGCTTTCGGAGAAGCACCCGTAGGACGGGGTTTTTACACCGGACGCAACGAAGACCAGCCAGTCCAGTTTGAATTGCGATGAATTTTCCAATACTTAAAAGATGACAGGCCGAAGCGTGTGCTACTAAACCCCCGCTGCGGTAGAATTCATTTCATGTTTGCATCGCCGAATAGCGGCAAGTTGCCTCTCAGAATTCTGGCCGTCGCCATTTTTATTTCCGGCTGTGCGATTTCGATGGGAGCACAGGGAACTCCGAAGCCTCGCCCATCGCCTCCGCGCACGGTTATCCTTCCACCCAAAATGGTCGCGGGCGATCCGGCCACGCTCGCCGTGCTCGATTCCTCCGGCCGTCTGGTCTCCGGCGTCGTGGTCGAGCTCTCCTCCGGTCAAAAGGCCACCACCGATTCCACGGGCCGCGCGCTGTTCGTGGCATCGTCCGATGCGGGGCCCATGACCGCTAAAATCCTGGGTCAACAGACCAAAGCCGTATCCACCGTGGTTCCTCGATCCGTTTCCGAAGCGCCGGCTTCCGGCGACAGCACTGAGACTCAGCTGAACCAATTTCATATCGCGTATCCCAAATTCATCACCCTTCACGACAGGTTCACGATCGACGGCGCGGGGTTTAACGGCCGCGCGGCATCCAACCACGTCTACCTGTCGGATCAGCCATGCCTGATTCTCGCGGCCTCGCCTGTTTCCCTGGTGGTCCTGCCGGGGCTGCATATTCCGATCGGACCGATTGGCATGCGGATCAATTCGGGCCGGACGGAATTGGGACCTCTACCGGTGTCGGCGGTGTTGCTCGAATTCACGGGGCCCGCGGAAAGCGTCAACGCCGGCAGTGAAACGAAACTGGTTCTTCGCGCGCGCGGCACCACTGAACCGCTTGCCGTCGAAGTTCGCAACGGATCGCCGGCCGTTATGCAGCTCGCGCGCGGAAACGTGCAGCGGGTGCAAACATCCGGCGGCGAGCAAAACATTGCCGAGCTGAATATGAAACTGCTCGCGGCCGGGGATTACATTGTTACTGCGCGGCTCGTTCCTTAATTCCAAAATTTGGTAGCTCCACCCGTTTCGTCCCACGCCGTCGAAACCAAAATCTCACCAGAATCTCGGTTCAATATCGGCGATGGCCCTCCAATAGCACAGGCTGTGGGTCTTTAAATTCTGCCGACTCCAGCGAAAATCAAACGCGCACAGGCCTCACTGAAACCTGTGCCACTAAGAACTCGCCAGGCGCTCGTTGTGCAACGAGTCGAACCTGGTTACGACCTTCAATTCCGCGCTTCCAGCGAACAGCAGGCGAACATGATAGAATTCCATGCTTTGAAAGGGTCACTCGTTTTTTTCATAAGGCGCGCTCATGATTGGAACTGAAATCCTGATTGCCATCGCCTGCCTCGCGGCCGGATTCGCCATCGCCTGGCTGTGGGCGAGATCTTCTGCGGGCGCTTCGCGGCTGGATCTGGAGCGCAGAGCCGCGGGGCTGGACGGGACGGTTGGCGAACTGAAAAAGCAAAACGAAAATTTGCACCAGGAATTGCGGGTCACCCAGAACCGGATGGAAGTTGAGCAACAATTGCGCGCTTCGGCGGAAAAGGACGCCGAATTGCAAAAGGCGAATCTTGCCGAACAAAGACGTCTTCTCGAAGACGCCCAGGTCAAGCTGCGCGAAGCTTTTCAATCGCTGGCAGGCGAAGCCCTGCAGGCCAGCAGCGCGCAATTTATGGAACTGGCGAAATCGAAGTTCGATTCCCTGCAGAAGGAAGCCGAAGGCGAGCTCGAGCAGCGCAAGATTGCGATTCAGTCCATGGTGAATCCGCTCGAAACGGCGTTGAAAGACTTGCGCACGGAAGTAAATCGCGTTGAATCCGCACGGCAGGAAGCCTACGGCAGCCTTCGCAGCGAAGTGCAACTGCTTGCCACGACAAGCAAGGAGCTGCGTCAAGAAACCGGCAACCTGTTCAATTCGCTGAAGCAGCCGCAGGTAAAGGGCCGGTGGGGCGAATTGACGCTAAGACGCGTCGTTGAGCTCGCCGGCATGTCTCCGCATTGCGATTTTTTCGAACAGCAATCGGTGGAGACAGACGAAGGCCGCCTGCGCCCGGACCTGATCGTTCATCTTCCCGGCGGTACGCAGATCGTAATCGATGCAAAAGTTCCGCTGCATGCGTTTCTTAAAGCGGTCAGCGCGAATTCCGACGCGGAATATGCCGCGGCCATGGTTCAACATGCAGGCTTGATTCGCGAGCACATCAAAGGGCTCTCCGGAAAAGAATATTGGAAACAGTTTGAACCCACTCCGGAATTCGTGGTTCTCTTTGTTCCGGGAGAATCATTTTTTAGCGCCGCGCTCGAACAGGACCGCACCCTCATCGAGGATGCCATCGACAAGCGCGTCGTACTCGCCAGCCCCACGACGCTGATTGCGCTTCTGCGCGCGATTGCTTACGGCTGGAAGCAGCAACTCGTCGCGGAAAACGCGGAACGAATCAAGGACCTGGGCAAGGAATTGTACGAACGCGTTGTGACGTTTGCGAAGCATCTCTCGGAAATCGCGGCCGGTTTGGAGAAAGCCAACACTGGCTACAATAAAGCTGTCGCGTCGTTTGACAGCCGCCTCATTGCGTCCGCGCGCAAATTCAAAGAGATGGGCGTTGGCGCCTCGGATATCCCCGAACTCGAACCTGTCGAGACATTTCCCAGGCCGCTGCTTTCGACTCCCAGTTCGGACGAAGAATAAAGCGATGCGACAATATAGATTCTCGCCAGCGCCCGCCGCTCATGAAGCAGCTGACTATATTCTTTGAACCTTCGGGGATTTTCGCGAGGGAGGCAAGCTACTTGAGCAGGCTCGTCACCAGCCGCCGCAAGCGTTCGCGGTCTTCCGGCTTCAGGTGGACGAATTCGACCCCGGTGCCATGGGGAGCGATATTGCGCACCACTGCGGTACATTCAATTTTTCTTAGTCCGGTTCGAATTTCCAGATGCATCGAATCGCCGAGAGACATCCGCTGTTCGGTTTCCAAAAACGCTCCGCCGAGCGCGATGCTTCGAACGCGGACCGTCCCCCCCTTGGCTCCGGAAATAGCGGCCGACATCGGAGATTTTAGCTGCGCGCGAAGGTATCTACGGGGGCGGGAGTGCGCCAAGCTGGATTTGGATCGCGCGCTTTCCGATGTGCGTGCCCGGACGGAAGACGGACGGTTTTCGAGCAATCCCAGCGACTCTTCCGCCGCCGAGCGCAACGCGGCCGGTTCGCTGTAGGAAAGGCCGTTGCGGTCGCGAACAATTGTTCGAAGCAGGGGCGCGGCATCGGTCACGCGCATACGGCCGAGGGCTTCGATGGCTTTAATGCGCAGAAAAATGTCACGCAACACAATGTGTTCGCCCGCCGCAATCTGAACCAGCAGCGGATGGGCGGCTGTTTCGTTGGCCATTCCCAGATGATCGATCATACAGGGCACAACCATCGCGTGGGCTTCGGCCAGTGTGGCCAGGAACGCGTGCGCTGTCGCGGCGACAACCGGTGGATTTGTCCATTTCGTCAGCTCGGTGACGGCCAGGTCCTGCAAGCCCCATTCCCAACTGACCAGCGCGCGCGGAAGAGCGCCCGCCAAACGCTTCGGGTCCGAGCACGCGAGCAGGTGAATCGCCGTGGCAATCCGCTGGCGCCTCGGTTCATACAACCGTGATTCCAGAGCTCCCACGACCGCCTCACCGGCTCCGTGGATCAGCCGCACCATGGCGGAAAGCAGATTCATCCCGTTGGGCGCGGTAAGGAGCAGGCCCAACCGATCGATCAAGCGGTCCGGGCAGCGGCGCAGCAAACGGGGGATAACGGGGCTTAGCGGCCGGTTGGCGAGGGCTTCATCGACCAGATAGAGCCACTGCTCGTCGTCGAGGATGCGGCCCATCAATGTCGAGATATGCGCGTGCTCATCGTCCCTGGGGGCGGATTCCAGCGTTTCCAGAATCCGTTCGAACTCCCCGTATTCGTGCCGGGCCAGCGAAACTCGAGCCAGATTCTCGACAACGGCGGAGAGCATGCCGGCAATCCCCGGGGAAGTTTCCAGCAGGAGAGCCTGAACAATTCCGCGCCCGAAATCCACTGCGGAAGGGTGCGGCCAGAGGCGCTCGATTTGTGGAGCAATCTCCGCCAGGCCGGAAGCCACCGCGCGTCGCGCCTTGCTTTCTTCCGATTCCAGGCAGCGTGCGTATGCCAGCAAAACGGCGCGTCCTTCGCGTCCCGCGGCGTCGGCCTTTTTGCTTTCGACCGCAACGGCAAGCGGTTCCAGATAGCGCGCAACAACCGCCGCCGGAACGCACCATGCTTCCTGGCTTCGCAGCGTCTTTGCCTTGATCCGAGCCGGCAATTTGCTCCAGAATTTTTCGCATAAGTTTGCGACGCGCGTTTCATTGTGTTGAATGCCGCCGAACCGGGCATTCGCGCTGTTCGCTGCTTCACTGCGCTCCTGGTCGAGGCGAATCATGAGCGAGGCGATTCCCGGAGGCGAAACGTGGCCCGCATCGAACTCCTGCTTCACATACGCAAGCACCAGCGAATCGGCAAGGCGCTCGAGGTACGGCTCCAGAGTTTCGCCTTCGCGCGGCTTCACGTGGGAAATTCCATGCACCACCAGAGAAATCGCGGTTTTTTCCGTGCCGGTCACGACGGAATGAAATCGCCGGGCCATATCCGCGGCCGAGGGCTGCATCTCCGGATCGCGCGGCGGCGCAAGCTTTGCCAGCACACGCAGCGTCGCCCTGACTTGATCGAAATTTGCCGCGGGTTGTGACTGCGTCGCCCGCGCATGCGCGGACTGATCGGGCGTTTCGTCGTAGGCGAGCACTGCGGACACCAGGCTCGCCAGCAGCAGAGAGTCGCGCCGTTCGGTCGGAACATTCAGCCGAATTCCCGCGATACGATTGTCCCGTGTCCAGGAGTCCCACAATTTGCGCGACGCCGTATCGCCGGGCGTGGCGCTGCGCGGAACCTGGCTGATTTCATGCACCAGTAAATCAAGCTCGCCCACATTGATCGGCGGCGCGAACAGGAGCGAGCAGATCCCGGCGCGCAACAATTCCTCGGCCAGACCGCGCAAATCCCCACGAGGATCGTGCAACAATTCATTTGTGGTCGCTTCGTGTTTTGGCAGGATGATTCCATTCCGCTCAATGGCCAGCACGAGCGGAGATTGAGAAGCGAGAACGATGCGCAGTTGATGCTCCACCGACGTCAGGGTTTCCATCAGCCGTGGATGATTTCGCTGGTAAAGGCGCGCCGCTCCCAGCAACACCCGAAATTGCCTCAGGAAATTTATCGCTGCGGCCTCTCCACTGGATACCACCGGACGCACGGGCACGGCCTCCGTGCGGGGATTGTCTCCCCGGCGTGGCGCGAGCGGAACCGCCGTGACCATGGGAACTTCCTGTGTCGCGTCGGGATCCGGTTTGGAGAGAACTTTCATCTTCGCTTAAGTTTTCCTAATGTCCGGGCAAATGTGCCTTGCCGGAATGCGAAAAACGAATCTCGGGTCCGTGGAGTCGATGTTTGCTATTACGTTGTCTCAATCTGTATCAATCCGGGGGCCTGTTTTGCCCCGCTTGGTGATCATCGGAACCGGCCTGCAGGTCTATTCCTAAATTGAGAGCACGCCGCCTACCGTCAGAATGCCCCCCTAGGTCATTGAAATACAGGGAATTGGGAGCGTTCGGACGCTTATGAATTAACCCTCGGGCGTGGCGCGTGTAGGAAGGTTACAAGGCAGGGAATCGAGTCTATATTCCCGGGAGACGCGAACTCGCGAATATTTCGTTCCGGGCGGGTGTCCGTCAGCTCCGTAAATCGATCAGCTGAAAGGGATTATTGAGGTGTGAGAGTTTCCGTGAATTGCATTGTTTGTCCCGCCTCCAATTGAATGGTCCTTTCGGGGCTTGAAAAGCCGCGCATTTTCACCTGAACCGTATGCTCGCCTTGAGGGATCTCAACCCGAGCGGGCGTACGCAATCCCGTTTCTGCATTGTCGATCACAATTCGCGCCCCTCGAGGCTGCGAGCGGACCCACACCCAGCCTGCCGACGTGGATGCCGCAGCGTTATTCGCGCTGGCATCGGTTTCTACATCGTCGATCACTCGAACTCCGGAAGGGACGTTATGGAGATGATTCAACAGTTCCTGGTGCTCGGCAAACGTCAACTGCCCCGAGAGAGTCAGGGAGTTCGCTGTGACTTGCGTTTTCAATTTGCTTGCCAGAGGCAGGTCCGCCAGCTGGGATTGCAATTTCGATTCGAATTCAATGGCCGCTGAAACTGTAGCAGGGGCCGCCTGCTTTGGCGGCGCTATGGCTTTTTCAGCATTCCTGGCTGGAATTTCCGCCGGCGGAGCGGCAACTGGCTCAGGAGACTTCGGCGCCGCATCGGCGGAAGGCGTTGCCGTCATCACCTGGGGCGAGGCGGAATTTTTCTCGGCGACCGGTGTGGGCGTCGAGTTCGGCTGAGCGGGCGGCGAGGCAACATCGGATTTCGATTCGGGCTTCATCGGTTCCGGGGCAATAGAGACCGGAGCGGGAACCTGACCAGGATTCGAAACGGGTGAAATGGCGCCGACCGGCGGCTTGGACGGCGCCTGGGATTCATGCGCGCGCTGCCAGAGATCGACCATTGGCGGGTAGATGCGGTATCCCGCGAAGCCAATGACGGCAAGCAGGAACAGCGAGAGAAGGATCGTGCCGCGTTGTTTCGAAGACTCTTCTTCGCGCAGCACTGCATTGTCCACAACGGTGTGCGTGACGGCTTCATTCGGCCGCGCGAGTTGCAGGGGAGAAGCGTCCCGGGCCGTCGAAGCGTTCGCCCGAAGGGGCGATGGAGCGGGGGCCTGGTTGGAGGAAACCATTCGGATTGTTTGTTCCGGGCCTGTCAATTCATGATAATTCTTCAGGGCGTTGAGCAATTCGTGGCAGTTCTGAAAGCGAACATCGGGATCTTTGGAGAGCGCGCGCGTAATGACCGCGGAAAGGCCTGGATGGATCGAAGAGTCGAGCGAGCGGGGCGAGATTGGTTCTTCATTAATAATTTTATAGATCACGGTGGTGATGTTCTGCCCGGGAAACGGTTTCTCGCCCGTCATTAATTCGTACAGGATCACACCCAGCGAAAAAATATCCGAGCGGCCGTCCACCGGCTTGCCCTTTACCTGTTCGGGTGACATGTAAGAGGGCGTGCCCATCACGTGCGCGGTCTGCGCCGTTCCGAATTGCAGAATCTTGGCCGTGCCAAAGTCGGTGATCTTTACCGTGTCGTCGGCGGTCAGGACCAGATTGGCGGGCTTGATATCGCGGTGCACCACGTTATGCTGGTGAGCGAAATCGAGCGCCGAGCAGACCTGTTCCATCAGTTTCATCACCCGGGATAGAGGAAACAACTGGTGGGCGTCGAGCAGCGTCTGCAGGCTGCGCCCCTCGACCAGCTCCATCGTGATGTAGAACAGGCCTTCTTCCTCGCCAGCATCGTAAATCACCACGATGTTGGGATGGGTCAGCAATCCGGCCGCGCGCGCCTCGGTCTGGAAGCGCGCTATAAGTTCTTCGCGGGACATGCCCGTCCCGGCTTCGGAAAGATGCATGGTCTTGACGGCGACGTCCCGGCCAATCACCGGGTCGTGCGCGTGGTACACCACACCCATGGCGCCGCGACCCAGTTCTTCGCGGAGTTCGTAACGCCCTGCCTTGGTTAGGATGGACACGTTTGTTTTAACACGCGAGCGCATCGAATGCGCCCTATGACCCGGCCCGGCCGGATCGGCAAAAACGGAAACCGAGGAACTGGCGTAGATCTCGCGCTCACGGAGGGCCGGGGCTGAGGCAAACAGCTCCTCAGGGGAATCGCCAGCACACCGCACAGACTACTGTTCGAAGGTAGCTGGCGGGAGGAAGAGCGTCAACGGGCTCGAAGTACAGTGTTCCGGGATAGCAACGGGGAAGTCCTACCAGTCGCACAGGCTTCCACCGTGGGGTTTAAGATGTGGCCAGGCAAAGTGTCAACCCCAAAGGCTGAAGCCTGCGCTACGAGTACCGTCCCTTCAGTGAGCGGGCGACATTCGGGCCGCTTTGTACCCGGCGGCTGCGTTAGGCGACGCGAGGTAATCCAGCAGCGCTTGTGCCGCCGCGGAGTTTTTCGTGTGCGAGGAAACAAAACCGTAGAACGTTGTTGGCGTGCTGATTTCCACGGGCAGTTCGCCGACGATATCGATACCGGGATTCACCATTTCACTCACGAAAATCAAGCCCATTTCGACATCTCCATTGGCGGTCATCTCCATTGAAACGGAGCCCCCGGCGGAAAGCTTGATCTTCGGCTTCATCTGCTCGGTGATGCCGAGCTTCTTCATCGTTTCCTGGAAGCTGACGGCGGAGGCGCCTCCCACCGCCGGGTCGGGATAGGAGATCGACTTTGCCGCGAGCAACATGCGTTTCACGGCCTCGGGAGTTGAGATGTCGGGTTTGGGTGCGCCCTTCTTCACGGCCACGCCGACGGCAACACTTGCTACTGCCGTTTGGCTGGAGGCAGCCACATTGCCGGAGGCCAGGACTTCATCGAGCGGAAGTTGCAGGATGGACACGTCAAATGCGCCGCCCTGAATAATCTGCTGCTTCACCTTTCCGCCGGAGGCGAATGCCGCCTTCACTTTGTAACCGGTCTGGGTTTCGAAACCGGGGACAATTTGTTCGAGAGCATCTTTAGCGCTGCCTGGTGCGAGAAGAGTGAGTTCGGTTTGGGAGTAAGCGTTCAACGAACCGATGAGCGCAATCGCGAAAATTAGAGCCGTCGAAAGAAAATATTTCATGGAGTCCTCCGCGAATCGTCCGTTTGTACTGCATGAACGATTTCATGCCGATACAAAATTTTAGCAAATCAGTGAGCGGGCCTCATCCTCGACGCCTTATACGCTTCCGCCGCCTCGGGAGATGAGAGATAGTCGAGCAATGCCCGGGCGGCCGCCGGATTTTTCGCGTGCGCGGATATAAATCCAAGCATGGTCGGAGGAGGACAAATCGCGGCCGGCAGTTCGCCCACCATGTCGATTCCCGGGTTATCCATTTCGTTCGAGAGCGTGAATCCAAACTCGGCGTCGCCTTTGGCGGTCATTTCCATGGCGTCTTTGCCCATTGCCGTGAGTTTAAGTTTCGGTTTCAACTGTTCGGAGATGCCGAGTTTCATCGTCATCGCGTCGAAGCTAGCTCCGGCGCTCGCTCCGGTTGCCGGGTCGGGATATGTGATTGATTTTGCCGCGAGCAACATTCGCTTCACGGCATCGGGCGTGGAGATATCGGGTTTCGGCGCGCCTTTTTTTACGGCCACGCCGACGCCGACGGTGGCCAATGCGGTTTGGCTCGAGGCAACGACGTTGCCGGAAGTGACCACGTTTTCGATCGGCGTTTGCACTTCGGCGAAATCAAATGCATCGCCGCTTGCGATCTGCTGCCGCGTGCTCTGGCCGGTGCCGAACGTCATCTTCACTTTGTAGCCCGTTTTGCTCTCAAACCCGGGGATGAGGCGATTGAGAGCCCCGCGTGCGGTGTTGGGGGCGATGAGGGTAATTTCCGTTTGAGCGCTAACCGCGGAAGAATTGGCCAGAGACAGGACAAAGATCACAGCTGATGTCAGAAAATGTTTCATTGGCTCCTCAATGAATCGGTCGCTAGCTCTGCCCTGGCGATTTGCTATTCCATCATTCCTGGGAACGCCAATCTCCCGATTGATGCTTGGTCGGCCGCCAATCGGGAGATTGGCGTTCCCAGGAATCAGCGACCTGGATTCATATTCACCGCTCTGTATCCTGCCGCCACGGCGGGCGATGAAAGATAGTCCAGCAGCGCCTTGGCGGCCACGGGATCCTTCGGGTGCGAGGAAACAAATCCAATCAAGGGCGTGGGCGGGCAGACCTCCGGCGGAAACGCGCCCACGATGTCAATGCCCGCGCCGTCCATTTCACTTCGGAACGTTAAGCCGAAATCAACTTCACCCTTGGCGGCCAATTCCATTGCGACGCCGCCATTTGGCGTGAGTTTGGTCTTTGGCAGCATTTGTTCCGCGATGCCGAGCCGCTTGAACATTTCCGCGACGGCGCCGGGAACCGCTCCGCCCGACGCCGGATCGGGATATGCGATCCATTTTGCGCCGAGCATCATTTTCTTGACCGATTCCGGAGTCGAGATGTCGGGCATCGGCGCGCCTTTTTTTACGACCACTCCCACGGACACGGTCGCGAGTGTCGTCTGACTTGCTGCGACGACGTTGCCGGATTTAACAACTTCCTCGAGCGGGAGTTGCAGGACAGAGACGTCGATGGCTTCCCCCTGCATTACCTTTTGACGAGTGCCCGCGCCGGAGCCGAATATCACCTTCACCTGGTATCCCGTTTTGCTTTCAAATCCGGGAACAAGTTGTTGGATCGCCGCCCGAGCGCTGCCCGGCGCGATGAGAGTCACTTCGTTTTGGGCGCTGGCGATCGAGGAACCCACCAGCGCAATAAATAGGATCCATGCCGATGAAGAAAAGTATTTCATAATTTCCCTAGTGAGCCGGCTTCATCCTCGCCTCTTTGTACGAAGCCGAGGCGACGGGCGAAGAGAGATAATCCAGAAGCGCTTTTGCGGCTGCCGGGTCTTTCGCGTGCGCGGAGATAAACCCGAACAACGTTGTGGGCGGAGAAATGCTTGCGGGCAGCGCGCCGACAATGTCGATTCCGGGATCGCTCATTTCACTCATGAACGTCAGACCAATTTCGACTTCACCCTTGGCGGTTAAGTCCATCGCAGCGACGCCCGTCGGAACGAGCCTGCTCTTTATTTTCATCTGGTCCATGATGCCGAGCTTCGTCATGCTTGCTTCAAAGCTGACTCCGGCGGTCGCTCCCACTCCCGGATCGGGATAGGCGATCGATTTCGCCGTGAGCAGTGCGCGTTTCACTGCGTCGGGCGTTGAGATATCGAGCTTCGGCATGCCTTTTTTTACGGCCACGGCGACGGCCACGGTCGCAAGCGGGGTCTGAGATGCGACAACCACGTTGCCGGAAGCGAGGACTTCGTCGAGGGGCGGCTGGACGATGGCCACGTCGACGGGCTCGCCGTGGGCGACCTGTTGTTTTGTTTTTGCGCCGGTGCCAAATGTCGCCTTCACTTTGTAGCCCGTCTTTGCTTCAAAATCCGGAATGAGCTTGTTCATGACGTCTCTTGCGCCACCCGGCGCAATCAGAGTGACTTCCGTCTGCGCACGTGCGGCTGAAGAAAAAGTCAGAGCCAGGACAAAAATGAAGACGGACGAAAAACACGATTTCATGACTTCCCCGATCGATTGGCTGTGCACGCGGCTTTGGTGTTCGCTTGTGATTTCAAAACGCGGGCGGCACCCATGCCGTCGCGGATGGTTTCGTTTATACACTGGGTCAATCCAGGGCACCACACTTTTATCGAATCTGCACAAACGATTCTGGCGACGACGGCGGCTGCGCGGCAGGCTTGAGCGTCTGCGGCCCGCGCCAGTTGTCCACCACGGCAATTTGCTGGACGCAGGAAACGGTGCAGCGCGGAGCGCAGTGTTTTTTCGTGAAATATTCGCGGCGCAAATCTTCGGGTGTGTATTTTGCCAGGGGGATGCCGGGATAGCCGCGCTGCTGCGAGCACCAGTGCACCAGCCCATCCTCGCAGATGTAAAGATAGCGCGAGCCGGAGCGGCATCGCCAGTCATTCGCCTTGCCTTTGGCGATGTTGTGCTGGAACTGGTTGATGCGCGTGAACCCCGCCTTGCCCATGGACATGATCTCTTCAAAAATTTCGATTTCGCGCGGGCCCAACGGTTTCAATTGCCCCTGATCGTCGTGCAAGATGCCCACCGTGCTGGTGAAACCAAGTTCCTGAGCGCGGCGCGCCACGGCCAGCGCGTCTTCCGGATTTTTCACGCCGCTTCCCAGCACCGAATTGATGTTCACTTGAAACACGGCGTGGTCGGCGAGCAGTTTTAATTTTTGGTCCAGAACTTTCAGGCTCTTTTTGGACACTTCATCGGGCATCGCGTTGTCGATGCTGATCTGCAGATATTCAAGGCCCGCTTTGTTGAGCCGTTCGATTCGCTCGGCCGTCAGCAGGTAGCCGTTCGTAATCATGCCCGAAAGAATGCCGCGCTTGCGCATGTGCGCGATAATTTGGTCAAGATCGGGATGCAGCAGCGGCTCGCCGCCGCTGATCGTGACCACCGCTGTGCCCAGTTCCGCGAGATGATCGATGCGCCGCAGCATTTCCGCGGTATCCACCGGTTTTGAGAAATCGTCGAATTCGTTGCAGTACGTACAGGAAAGATTGCAGCGCCGGATGGGAATTATGTGGACGAGCAGCGGATGCTTTGTCGAGACGATGCCTTGTACCACGCCGCGCAATTCGCGCACGCGCGTGCGCAGGCTTCGCAGTTTTCGACGTGTCCTGGTGCTGAGTGGCATTCCTAAACTATACAGGGATTTGGAATCGATTTGAACCCATGTGACATGTCGTGTGATATGTCGGGATTGCCTCAGTTCCCGAGCCGGCGATGGGTCTTCCGTGGCACAGGCTTCAGCCTGTGGATTTTGAATTTTGTCTGGACCTGGAAAAAGGCCACAGCCTGTGCCACTGAAGGCGCTATCGAGGTGTCGCAGCGCTAAGCCGTACCGTTGCTTGTGCCCAAACATGGCTGCGGCTACCATGAGTCCCCAAGGAGCGTGCGAATGGAGAAAGGCCGCCTGGAGGCGTTCAGTGATGGGGTGATCGCGATTATTATCACGATCATGGTGCTGGAATTAAAGGTTCCCACGGGTTCAAACCTTGCTGCGTTGCGTCCGATGATTCCGATATTTTCGAGTTATTTGTTGAGCTTTATTTTTGTGGGGATTTACTGGAACAACCATCATCACTTGCTTCAAGCCGTCAGGAAGGTCAACGGGGGCGTCCTTTGGGCTAACATGCATTTGTTGTTCTGGCTGTCGATCGTGCCGATCGGGACCGAGTGGATGGGGCAGACTCACGGCGCGGCTGTTCCTGTGGCCTTCTACGGATCGATTTTGCTCATGACCGGCTTCGCCTTCACGATTCTTGTACGCTTATTGATCGCGTATGAGGGCGAGGATTCCGTTCTGGCGATCGCCATGGGAAGGGATTACAAAGGAAAAACTTCGCTGGCGATTTATGCCGCGGCGATTCCGCTCGCGTTCGAGGATCCGCGAATTTCCATCTCGCTCTATGTGTTGGTCGCGGCCATCTGGTTTATTCCAGACCGGCGGATTGAGAAGGTCATCGCAAAATAAAAACATTTCCATTCCAGGAGAGCGCCATTCCGTCAGGCCGCGGCGGGTCGACTCGATTAGAGCTCCGGACTTCCCGACAACGAGCATTTTCAGAAGGATTCAAAGACCCGAAAAATCCGCTGGTTAGCTGGTTAAGCACCCCTGAACCATGCCCTCGGCGACCCACTTCTTCAAAACTGTATATTGGAGAATAGAGAGCTAGTAGGATCTCGAAAGATGGGCCAGCTCAAATCCGGAGATTCTCCCAATCTTGACCTGCTGCGCTCGTTCGCAGTTCTCGCCGTGCTGGTCGATCACACTGCGGGGACTTTCGGGATCGCGCATAAGTACCCGCTCCTATTTGCCCTTGGACGCTGGGGCGTCCTTCTTTTTTTTGTACACACCAGTTTGGTTCTGATGATGTCGTTGGGACGGCTTCAGCTCTCCGGATGGAAGCTGTTCACGACTTTCTACCTCCGCCGATTCTTTCGCATTTACCCGCTCAGCATGGTCGCCGTCGCGGTCACGTTGATTGCGCAGGTACCTTTTTCGAGTTGGGCCCTGACTTACGAGCCGCCGTCTCGAGGCACGATCCTGGCCAATTTCCTTCTCGTGCAGAATCTGGCAAAGCGCCCCGACGTTATCGGACCGTTGTGGAGTTTACCTTACGAAGTTCAGATGTACATTCTATTACCGGTTTTGTTCCTCCTCTTCCGGAAACCTTTCCTGAAGCCGTTCATGGGAATATGGATTGTGTCCGTCGTGCTTGGATTGTTGCAACCGTGGGTCGCCGATAGCGCTCTGGGCCCGCGTTTTTGGGTTGATCGGCTGGGAATCGCGGAATTTATTCCCTGCTTCCTCGCGGGCGTACTTGCCTACCAGCTTTCCTTGAGGGAGAAAAAGCCGAGCCAGCCATTTTTAGCGTGGGTGTTCACCTTGGGCTTAGTGACGATCGTGTATTTGTTATGGGAAGGCGGGGCGGGCTCATTCAAGATTCCGGAATGGGTTTGCTGCCTAGCCATCGGGCTGGTGGTCTTGGATTGCGCGGAATCGACGCATTCCGGGCTGAACTGGTTAACGCACCTGATCGCAAAATATTCCTACGGCATTTACCTTGGTCAGGTGGCAATTCTCTGGCTGGCTTTCGTGAAAATGAAGACGCTGCCTCTCTCCCTGCAGTGGTCTGTGTTTCTTTTTCTAATCGTGGCAGCGCCTTTTGCGGCTTATCGCCTGGTGGAGAAGCCATTCATTCGCTTCGGGAAATTTCTAACCACACAGGCTCCCGGAATTTGCGACGAAAAATTTCTAGCCGGGACAGAGGCGAACAGTTAACTGGTTTCATCCCGGAGGCGAGCCGGGCACCTGTCTGGCAAATGGTTTGACGAATTAGGAAGATTCTTCCTCATGGCGCCAAAGCAATCCGCGTCGAACGCGTGCGACACATCTCCGAGTTACGATTTGAAAACCCTTTCGAACGGCCATGCGACGTTACCTAGTCCGAAACCGTCATTGGGGAAAGCGAGGGATCGAGCGTGCCGATCCGGGACAAGCTGTCCTCGCGCGACCGCCTCGATGTCGATCATGTACGTGAGCCCGCGAACTTCCTCATCCAACAGGGGATATTACGCGATTGGACTGAAATCTATATCGCTGACGTCCACTTTCATCCAGTGCTCAATGTATTTTTCCAGGTGAAGTCGGGCATTTGGATTGCGCCCTCCTCCGGTGAGGTTTGCATGCATCCTGTTGTACGGAACTTTTCCCGAAATGGATGGGTTGGAAGCAGCAAAGGCAAAGAGTTAAACGCAAATTGAATTGAGGGTTTACACACCGCACAGATAATTATGGTGCGGTTCAGCTCCGATTCTTTTCGTGCTAACGGGATAAATACAGTCTTTTCATTTAATTATGCGGCAAAGGAGGTCTTACTCACGGTGCGCCGAGAATTGCCGATTCGTAATAGAGGATTCCACATATGCATTGGACTGTCCGCCAAAGGCTCTATGCCCTCGGGACCCTGGGGCTGTGTTTTACCCTGGCCATGGGAATTTCCGGGTTGTACGGAATTTCCAAAGTCGCTCGCGGAACTGCGGACATCTCGAGGAATGGGGACGCGATTCGCAATCACCTGGAGGCTACCGCGTTTCTGGATGTGACCCGATCGGACTTATCCAAAGTCCTGGTCGCATCGGAAGATTCTCGCGATGACCGATATGCCGAGCTGGTCGATCACGCGAAATTATTGTCAGACCGCATGGCGCAGGTCCTCGATCTCACCCAAGCCATTTCCGTTCACGGAAATTTGCAAGACGAGTCCGGGAAACTGCAAGACTATCTCGACCAGATCAACCGCATTTCGTCGCTGCGTGCAAAGCCGGCGGAGGCGATGCCTCTGATGGGCCCCTTCGTGCAATCCTACTCGGATTTGCGGAATACAATGGAGCAGGGAAACGATCTGCTGCAGGCCCAGTCCAAGCGCGATGCAGCGGATTCGGCCCGCGTTGTGAAATTGTCAGAAGAAATTCTGGCCCTCATCTGCGTCTGCTCGCTTCTGATCCTTTCCTTCATTTCCGTTTCCACAGCGCGAAATATTGCCAATCGCCTGGCGCTGATTGTCCTTCGCTTGAAACAGCTAGCCGAAGGCGACCTGACGCAAACGGTGGATGACAACCGCAAAGACGAACTGGGGGAACTTGCGCGCTGGTTCAACCAGGGAGTCACGCGGCTGCACGATACCATGTCGCGCGTGACGTCCAGCACGGACCAGGTTTCCAAAGCGAGCGAACGGCTTTCCGCCGCCGCGACCCACACCGCGGAAAAAGCCGTGAGGCAGCGCGATCACACCGATCAGGTGGCGACTGCGATGCGCGATATGGTCGATACCGTCCATCACGTGAGCGAAAATTCGCAGCGCGCGGCGGGGGCTGCTCAGCAGGCTTCGGAGACGGCCACCGCCGGCGGCGATACGGTGGAGCAAAGCATCCAGGAGATGCGGCAGATCGCGGGGTCGGTTACGGAAACGGCCAGACGAGTGAAGGATCTGGTAGGCACGTCGCGCCAGATTTCGGAAATCGTCCAGGTGATTGACGAAATCGCGGACCAGACGAATCTGCTGGCGCTCAATGCTTCGATCGAGGCGGCGCGCGCCGGAGATCACGGGCGCGGATTCGCCGTGGTGGCCGACGAAGTCCGGAAACTGGCGGAACGTACGGGCGGGGCGACCAAGGAAATTTCCACCATGATCAAGAAAATTCAATCGGAGACTGAACGCGCTGTCCGCGCGATGTCCGAGGGAACCGAGAAGGCTTCACAGGGCGTGGCCAAGGCGGAGAATGCCGGCGAGGCGCTCAAGGAAATCATCCGCATGGCGCAGGGCGTCGGGGACATGGTGGCGCAAATCGCGACGGCTGCAACTGAGCAATCCAGCACCACTGCGGAAATTAACGTGAGCGTCGAACAGATTGCCGCGATCAGCCGCGAGACCGGGGAAGCCTCTTCGGAATCGGCGGGCGCGTGCACGGAATTATCCGCGCTGGTGGAAGAAGTTCGGAAGTTGATGGGGCAATTCACGTTGAGGGAGGCTGTGGTTTCGTCGGCGATGAAGCGCAACGGCGCGCGGAAATTCCAGCGGTTGGTTCGGGCAGAGGCGCCGCGGGAAAGCATTCAGGAGGAAGTTCTGGAAGAGGTTGGAAAGCCGTCCTGAAATTTACCCGTCCTGAACGTGGTGGCGAGTACGTCTTCCAGTGGCACGGGCTTCAGCCTGTGGGGTTTGAATTTTGCCGGGCCCTCGAGCTAAACCATTTGTATTGCAGTCTCAATTGAGCTTGCAGTGTTCAGAATTCAAAACCTACAGGCTGAAGCCCGTGCTACTCAAACACGAAAATCTATCCGCCGCGCGTGTGCATTTCGAGGTGCGGGTCCTGCCGCAATTGATCGATGCCGACCAGAACGCCGCGATGGCCTGTGGCTGCGCGCAATTCGGCGCCGCGATCGTTGCGGGCTTGCCAGATCGAAGCGATTTGCGCCGCAAGTTCTTCAGGTGAAGCGCCCGCTCGCAAATGTTTTCGCAGATCGACGCCCGATTGGGCGTACAGGCACAGAAACCAGAGGCCGTCGGCGGTCAGGCGGCTGCGGTCGCACGTTCGGCAGAAGGGCGTTGTAGTCGAAGCAATAATGCCGAAGACGGTTCCATCGGGAAGCGTGAATCGCTGGGCGGGCGCGGAAGAAATTTCTTCCAGGGGAGCGATCTTTCCGAAGCGCGCGCCCAACTGAGCAAGCATATCCGCGCGCGTAAAAACTTTTTCGGACGACCATTCCGTCGCGCCGCCCACATCCATGTACTCGATGAAACGGACTTCCGCGTCGATGCCGCGGCCATAGTCGATCAAGTCGGAGAGTTCATCATCGTTCACGCCGCGCAGCACAACCGTATCGATTTTCGTTCTCGTAAATCCCGCGCGACGCGCGGCCGCGATGCCTTCGAGCACTTGCGCATGCGTGTCGCGTCCCGTGAGCGCGAGAAAACGCTCCGGCCGCAGCGTGTCGAGGCTTAGCGTTACACGGTGCAGCCCTGCCGCTCGCAAAGCTTCCGCTTGTTCAGAGAACAAGACTCCATTCGTTGTAAGCGCGAGATCGCGAATACGAGGATTGGCGGCGAGCATGTGAACCAGATGATTCAGATCGCGCCGCAACAACGGTTCGCCCCCGGTCAGGCGCACGTCGGTAACGCCCAGCGAAGTAAAAACTTCCACCATGCGCACGATTTCTTCGAATGTCAGCAATTCCTGCCGGGGCAGCCAGATGTAATCCACTTCCGGCATGCAGTAATTGCAGCGCAGGTTGCAGCGGTCTGTCACCGATACGCGCAGGCTGCGCAGGGGGCGGCCCAACTGGTCAGCATGAACGCCGCTAAAGGCGCAATCCGAGGAAGACTCGCTTAACGAAGGCATTGTTCAATTTTAGAGATGTCTTAGGCATAAGGTCAATGATTTCATTGCCATTCTCCACCACTCATCCTCTGCGCGCGCAAAAAATTGCGACGCTGGTTAGCGATTTCCGGGAAGTAGTAATGGCCGGATTTGGCAAACCCATAATTGCGGGTACAGGTATCTCAACTGCTAGAATCGCTTCGCGTTTCAACGCGCGGAATCCATTGGCGATCTCGCCGCGGAATAGGATTGCACGCCCAAACAAGTCGAAGAAGCGATTCGTTGGGAACGCGCGATCCCTGTCGCTGCCTGAAGAGTTTGTCCTATACCTCGAGGAAAATCTTCGCAATTCCAGGCATATTCTTGAAAGCCTGGACAAGCTCAGAATTCGATTTGAGCAACACCTCATACATTTTCCTGGAGGAACGTTGGATGAGGTTTAGCTCACTCTCGTTGGCAAGAATGGGTGGGCTTTACTAACCGGAGACAAACAAATCCGATACAACTTATTGGAGAAGCGCACACTTGAAACGGCCGGCGTGAATTTGTTTTCGCATCCGGCAATATGTCAGGTTTAGATATGGCCGCAACTTTGGAATTATCCATTCGAAAGATGATCAGAATGTGGAACAGATATCGTCCCCCATTTGTAGCCTCGATTACCAGGGCCGGCGAAGTGCATCTACGCTGGCCGAAGAAGTAGGCCGGGCCCTACCCTTCGTCCTTATGCTGTTCCTTAAGCTTGGCAATCACCGAAGGATCGGCGAGCGTCGTGGTGTCGCCAAGGACGCGGCCTTCGGCGATATCCCGCAGCAGGCGGCGCATGATTTTGGCGCTGCGCGTTTTTGGCAATTCGGCGGCGAAGAAAATATCGTCGGGGCGGGCGATGGAGCCGATTTTTGCGGTGACGTGGGCCATCAATTCCTGCTTCAGAGTGTCGGTGGGCGGAATGCCCTCCTTCAGGGTGACGAACGCGGAAATTCCCTGGCCTTTGATCTCGTGCGTCTTGCCGATGACGGCGGCTTCGGCGACCGACGCATGATCCACCAGCGCGCTTTCGACTTCGTATGTCGAGATGCGATGGCCGGAGACGTTCATCACGTCGTCCACCCGGCCGAGCAGCCAGAAATATCCGTCGTCGTCCAGCTTACACCCGTCGCCGGTAAAATATTTTCCAGGATAGCGCGACCAATAATTTTGCACGTAGCGTTCCGGGTCTCCATAGATCGTGCGCAGCATCGCCGGCCACGGCTTGCTCAGGATCAGGTAGCCGCCTCCGCCGGGACCCACCGGCGTGCCGTCGAGGTCCACAACTTCGGCGGCGATGCCGGGAAGCGGGCGCGTGGCCGAGCCAGGTTTCGTCGCCGTAATGCCAGGCAGGGGAGCGATCATGATGCCGCCGGTTTCGGTTTGCCACCAGGTATCCACGATGGGGCAGCGTCCGTGTCCAATGTTTTCGTGATACCACATCCACGCTTCGGGATTGATCGGTTCGCCGACGGTGCCGATCAGGCGCAGTGACGACAGCTTATATTTTTCCGGCCATTCCTTGCCCCAGCGCATAAACGTGCGAATCGCCGTCGGCGCGGTATACAAAATGTTCGCGCCGTATTTGTCGATCAATTCCCAAAATCGCCCGCGATCGGGGAAGTCGGGCGTGCCTTCGTACATCACGGTTGTCGTGCCGTTTGCCAAAGGCCCGTACACAATGTACGAATGACCGGTGACCCAGCCGATATCGGCGGTGCACCAGTACACGTCGTCTTCCTTAATATCGAAGACATATCGATGCGTAGTGCTCGCGCCGACCAGATATCCGCCGGTGGTGTGCACAACGCCTTTCGGCTTTCCCGTCGTGCCGCTGGTGTACAGAATGAAGAGCATGTCCTCGGCGTCCATGGGCTCAGCGGCGCACTCGGCAGAAACGTTTGCGACAAGGTCGTGCCACCAGAGATCGCGTCCGGACTTCATCGAAATGGGGCCGGATTTTCCAACACGTTCGAGGACCACAACTTTTTCGATGGTCGGCGTGCCCGTCAGCGCATCGTCGACGCTGGCCTTAAGCGGCACGACGGCGCCGCGCCGCCAGGCTCCATCGGCGGTGATTAGTACTTTCGCTTTCGCGTCGTTGATGCGCTC
Organism: Terriglobia bacterium; assembly: GCA_963788335.1. Taxonomy (GTDB): domain Bacteria; phylum Acidobacteriota; class Terriglobia; order Acidiferrales; family UBA7541; genus Palsa-360. Next base: position 9,363 of record CAWBGM010000017.1, on the reverse strand, counting down.
GCGCAGCGCCTCCGCCGAAAATCCACCGAAGACCACCGAGTGCGCCGCGCCAATTTTCGCGCAGGCCAGCATCGCGATCGCCAGTTCCGGAACCATCCCCATGTAGAGCGCGATGCGGTCGCCCTTAACGACGCCCAGCGATTTCAGCGCGTTCGCAAAACGATTTACTTCGCGCTCGAGCATACCAAAGGTCAGTACGCGCGAATCCCCGGGCTCGCCCTCCCAGACGATGGCTGCTTTGTTTCGCCGAGTCGAATGCGCGTGGCGGTCCACGCAATTGTACGCGGCGTTCAGTTTTCCGCCGACAAACCACTTGGCCCACGGCGCGTTCCATTCGAGCACGCGTTCCCAGGGTGTGAACCAGTCGAGAAGCTTCGCCTGCTCAGCCCAGAACCCTTCCGGGTCTTCCGCCGCGAGCCTGTAAATTGCGGGATCGTTCCAGTTCGCATGCTGCTTGAATTTCTCGGAGGGAGGAAACGTCCGGCGCTCATCGAGTAGTGCGGAAAGATTCTTGTCGCTGGGCGATGACATGTCGAAAAACTCCGTGACGAGGATCAAGCCCGAGGCAGCTTCCCAAGATCGCTATCGACTCTGACCTGTGCGCCTAGGATGTGGGAGGGGCGGGAGGTTGTCAATGGAGGTGTGCCCAAACGGCCCGGGAGGGGTGCGCTCGCTCACCCACAGCCGGTTCAAGAGGCTTTAATTGTACCTGTTTGTTCGATTTGATATATATTCGCATGTCCCGGAAAGATGGGAATCCAAATGACCGAAGAGCTAAAATTCAATTATTCATTTTCGCTCAAGAACGTTGCGATTTTTGTTTCCGTGGCACTGCTTTACTACCTTGCCAGCAACCTGGGGTTGCGGATTATTTATATCGAACCGTTTGTGACGCCCATCTGGGTGCCCGCCGGCATCACCGTAGCGTCGGTTGTGCTTTTGGGATATCGCATTTGGCCCGCCATATACCTCGGGTCGTTTATCAGCCACCTGGACTCGAGGGGCTGGGAATTGGGCACATTCGTAATTCCAGTCGCCTGTACTCTGGAAGGGCTCGCCAGCGCCTACCTGGTGAACAAATTTGCGGGCGGGGCGAAGGCGTTTGAGACGGCAAAGGGCGTGTTTCTATTTGTACTGTTTGCTTGCATTTGCACTCCCATAATTGATCCAGCAATTGGCCTTATGATAGACTTAATTACCGGTTATCCCCATTTTGTGAATTCCGAATTCCGGGGGCTGACTTGGTGGTTTGCGTATGGGACCGGAACTTTGCTTGTCGCGCCTTTCCTGATTCTTCTGTTCGGCGATTCGCACCACCGGATGGATCGGCGGGAGTTCGGCGAATTGCTCTTATTGCTCGCGGGGTTAATTTTTGTCTGCTTTCTTGTGTTCGGCCCTCTTTCCATGACGATGAACAAAGACGGAATGGTAAGAGTTTGGGTTTGCATTCCATTCTTGATGTGGGCCAGTTTCCGGTTTTGTCCTCTGGAGGCGGCGGGAACCACGGTTATTTTGTTCGGGAGCGCGGTATGGGGAACCCTGCATGGTACATCCACCTTTGTGGCCAAGAATCTGACGGTTTCTTTGGTCGCTTTGGATTCATTCATCGGAGTGATTGGGACGATGACTCTGGTGGTCGCCGCCCTGGTGGTGGAGCGAAGGAAAATTGAGGGGGAATTTCTCGGAACGCAAGCTTTATTGAGGGATGTTCTGTCAAGAAAAGATCACGAACTGGTTGAAACGGTTCAAGCGCTGGAAGTGGAAATCGCCAGGCATGAAGAAACCAGGAAAGTCTTACAGGAGAGCCGGGAGCAGGTCCGGCTTGATTTGAAGGACCGAAAAGCAGAATGAAGCCGGAAGACAAAAATCGACGAAAGAGGCCAAGATGATCATCGGAAATCGCTTGCGGCAACTTAGGGAACAGAAAAATATGTCACAGGGGGATATCGAGAAAAAGACGGGATTATTGCGCTGTTACATTTCGCGAGTGGAAAATGGGCACACCGTCCCGGCGATTTCCACACTCGAGAAAATGGCGGCTGCGATGGATGTCCCTCTTTACCAGCTTTTTTACGATGGGGACGTTCCGCCGGAGATTCCCGCGCAGCAAAAGAGGAAAGGATCTTCGGAGGAATGGGGCGCCTCCGGCAATCAAGCCAAACTGCTCGGCAAGTTCCGCAAGTTGTTTGAACGAATCGAGGAAGGCGATGTAAACCTTCTTCTGTTTCTGGCGCAAAAAATGACAAGCAAGAGCAAAAGCTGATTTCTCGATCAGGGTCCGGAATTGAGTGGCTCGCCCCGGCAAAGGGCGGGGGCATGGGCGGGTGCATACCCGTGCCGTTCTTTTCCTTCGTCCTTGAGTCGCGGCAATCGTACGCGGATGCAACTCGAGGCTTGTGTGTTTCTAGGCTAGTTCACCACCAGGGTTTTTGCCTCGGACAGGCCGCCGCTGCCTCCCGGCATGGGAATCGGCCACGCCGTCGTCACCGTGACGCTGTAGTTCCCGGCGTTCGGAAATCGATCGGAGGTGACCGTTGCGCGAAGTTCGCTTGGGCTCACGAAAGTTGTTTTCACTGGGCGCCCGTTCAGGCACACCAGGGAGGTCCTGTTAAAAGCCGCGCCCCTTACGACCAGCTCGACCGGGTCGCCGCCATGCACCATGGCGGAATTGCTTGTGACGCTTGAAAGCGATGGCGGATCGGCAGTGGAAGAGGAAGTTCCGCGGTCATCGCTCGTCGTCCAGAAATCCGGATGGTAGTCGTTGTGATAGCGGCCGTCGAGGACCCTGCCGTTTTTGATCACGGCGTGGATTTTTTCCAGGTTCCGAATGTCGCTCAGCGGGTTGGCGTCCAGAATGACGACGTCGCCGAACAGCCCAGGTTTGATCGTCCCGATCTTATCGGCCTGGTGAAAAAAATCCGCCGTGTTCTTCGTGATCGTCTGCAATGCCTGCATCGGCGTGAGTCCTGCGTCCACGAACAAACGCACTTCCTGCAAAAGTCCCGTGCCCGGCACAATCGCCGATCCCCCCGTGTCGGTGCCGCCGAGGATCCGCCCGCCGGCTTTGTTAAATCGTCGCACGAATTCCTGAGCGTTCCTGTAGCCGCGCTCCGCTTCTTCCAGTTCCGCGGGTTGGAGCTGTTCGAGGTAGGGATAACTTCCCACCGCGCTCGAATAGCTCCGCGTCTTGTGCCAGAAGCTCATCGAACTGATCACGTTTCCAAGCGGCACGTAGCGCAACTCGGGATTCATGTACATGTTGTAATTGGTCATTTCAAATTCGCGCGCTTCCGGCAACACGGCTGGGTGTTCATTCACAAGGAGCGGATTGATGCTGGCCTTGTGCTGCACCATGAAGCGGACCAGCGCGTCCATTTTGCCCGGCTCCATATAGGCGTATGGATTCTGAATCTTTCCCTCTCCGAATTTTTTTCTGTTTTCGGGTGTCATCAAGGACGCGCTGACGCCCCACAGATGCGTCACTCCTTCGTAGCCATTGCCTACCGCTGTGTAGATATCGGTGGTATGGCCCAGCATCACCTTATTCGCCTTATGCGCCTCGTCCGCAATGGCGCTGATTTCCTCGGCCGTCAGATTATCGGAAGTGACTTTGATCTGGTCCACGCCCCGGGCAATCAGCGCCCTGGCCGCGGCGCGCGCCCACTCCGGGCCGCTTCGTCCAGGTTCCGTTTTCGTTGGCGCAGGGGTGCCGGCATCGGCCAAATACGATGGCGCGAAATTCCCGCCGGGACGATTGATCGCCAGGCCCGCGACGAAAATGCGCGGCATCAGGACTCGCCCTTCGCGCTCGGCCTGGCGCACTCCGAGGATCCAATCGTTGTCGTCCCCCAAATCGAACACTGTCGTGATGCCGTGATTGAGCATCAGTTCACCCATCCAGGAGCGGTAATGGACGTGGCCGTCGGTGAGTCCGGGGACCAGAAATTTTCCCCTGGCATCGACCACGCGCGCACCCGCCGGAATTTTCACGTTCGAACGCGGACCGGCGCGCGAGATTTTTCCGTTCTCGATAACGATGACGCTATCGGGCACCGGAGCGGCTCCCGTACCGTCGATCAGTGTGCCGCCGTCGATCACCAGCACGTCCGTTTGTTGCCCCAGAACTCGCGGAAGGAATGCCAAGGCCAACGCCAGGACCGTCGCCGCCAGCACGCTCGTCTTTCGAATCATTTCTTCGCCTCCCAGAGATTCCTTGCAGGATCGCGCCATGGCATCCGGCACAGCCGCGCCAAGCCTGGGCGATTCACTTTAAATTGTGAGCATAGAATGTCGGAGGCACGAAGGGTTGTCAATGGAAGGCTGGCTTTTCCATCAAGAAGTCAAAGCGCGTACGAGAGGGTTTCGTTCGGGTGCGACACCCTCATGTTCGTTGCGAATCGGCATTCCGGAAAGTCAGATCTCCCGAACGGAAACATTACCGAAGGCTTGAATGGATTTAGACCCGCCATTCAATCCGTGCAGTTTTTCCGAGATTCGAAGGGGAATCGTCGCGAGCGATGCCTGGGAAAAAGCGAATGAGCCGGCTCAGTCGTTCCGTCAGTCGTTCCGTCAGTCGTTCAGTACGACATTAAACAGGGAGTCGTTTATGCGCAGCCCGCCGTTTAGATGGATGAATCCCAACTTTTCAAATTTCTTCATGAAGAAATTGACTCGTGGACGCGTCGTTCCGATCATTTCCGCCAGCGTCTCCTGGGATATTTTGGGCATGACAAAATTCGGTTCTTCCCAATTCCCCGAGCGGGCAAGCAACAAAAGAGTTCGCGCCAGCCGTTTCTCACTGGAATTGAAAAGCTGGTCGGTCAGATCCGCTTCGGTGCGGATATTTCGCCGCACCATGGATTTGATGAAGTAATCCGAAAACACACATTCGGTGTGGAGCACCCGCATCATTTCTCCCAGCTCGATCATGACCAGCGTCGCGGGAGTAATAGCCGCGGCCGTGGCGATTCGCATCCTTTGTCCAGCCAGCGCGCCTTCGCCAACAAAGTCGCCAGGCTTGAGGATTGCCACAACGGCTTCCTTCCCGAATTTGGAAACAACGGAGAGCTTTACGTAACCCTTTTCGATATACATCACGTCTCTGCATACATCGCCTTGGGCGAAAATCGTATCCTTCGTCTGGAATTTCTTAATCGTTCTGGCCAAGCCTGTGGCCTTCATCTGTTTGAACACTTCCTTTCGGTGATCGTATGGTTCGCAAAAATCCAGATCGGAGGCGAGCTCCCGAAATTGTTGGTTTAACTTTCGAATTGTAGGTAGATAGGACATGGCCATAAGCAGAATTACCAAAATCGAGCCGTGAGAGGAATCGGGTTTATGCTGTACCTGACGTTCGCTGTCCTTAAAGGATTTCAACACGCCGGGACAGAATCCGTCTCTGAGGGGGCTTCAATTCCTTTACAATCAATACGTAAGTTCGAACGACCGAGGGAGGCTTTGCCGTGGAATCCTTTGATCTGATCGTGATCGGATCCGGCCCGGCCGGTGAAAAAGGTGCGGCGCAGGCGGCTTATTTCGGCAAGCGCGTCGCACTCATTGAACGCCGAGCGGAGTTGGGGGGCGCCGGCGTGAACACCGGGACGGTGCCAAGCAAGACGCTGCGCGAATCGGCGCTTTATTTTTCCGGGTTACGCCAGCGCGGGCTGTACGGCATCGATTATTCGCTTCGCGAAGGGTTGACGGTGCGCGGCTTCATGCATCGCAAGGACGCCGTGGTGTCGGCGGAGCGCGCGAAGATTGCATCGAATCTGACCGCGCACAATATTGAATTGGTGCCGGGCCTCGCCAGATTTGAAGACCCACACACGTTAAAAGTCGTCGATCGGGAGGGCGCGCCACGCTATTTGCGAGGGGACTATATTCTGATCGCCGTCGGGTCGAAACCCCAGAATCTGTTTTCGTGAATTCTCCCGCGTTCTCCGCGACTTTGCGTTGAAAATTTATCGCCGATTGTTTGCAGAATCCGTGCGCCGCCTTCCACCACGCCAGCGCCAGAAAGGGCCGTGTGGCGAGAATTGTTTGCAAGATTTGATTTGCATTCCGCCGCCGTTTTTTTTTGAATGGTCGAAATGCAACGCAAAAAACTTCAGACCCATTCCGCCATGCCCACGCCCGACCGCCGGGAAAAATTGAAATTGCTGCTCGACCTCTGCCACCAACTCGGCAACCCCGCGCTCCGGATGGCCATTCTCGGCGAGGGCAACGCCTCGGCCAAGTTGAGCGACGAGACCTTTCTCGTGAAGGCCAGCGGTTGCAGCCTGCCCACGCTCGACAAAAACGGGGTGGTCGAGTGCCGCGCAAAAACGCTGCTGACGCTGCTGGAAACAAATAATTTGAGCGACGCCGAAGTGGACGGGACGCTGCTCAATTCGCGGCTCGATCCCACGGCGAAGAAGCCTTCGGTGGAGGCGCTGTTTCACGCCTGGCTGCTCTCGCTGCCGGGGATTGAATTTGTCGGCCACACCCATGCGCAGGCGGTCAATTCCATCCTTTGCTCGCCGCGCGCGCAGGAGTTCGCCGCGAAGAAAATCTTTCCCGATGAAATTGTCTGCTGCGACGTGGAGTCGGTTTTCATCCCCTACACCGATCCCGGCCGGAAGCTGGCGCAGGCCATCCGCGTTGAGACGGAAAAATTTATCCGTAACATTGGCCGTCCGCCGCGCGTCATTCTCATGGAAAACCACGGCATCATCACGCTGGGGCGTTCCGTCGAGGCGGTCATGTCGGCGATGCTGATGGCGGAAAAGACGGCGACGGTCTGGCTGGGCGCGGCGGCGCTGGGCGGGCCGAAGTTCATGACGCCGGAAAATGTCGCGCGGATTTCGGGCCGGCCCGACGAGGCGCTCCGCCGGAAAATGTTGAAACTGTAAACTGTAACCGAACTGAAAAACCAAAAACTGAATCCATCCTATGAAAAACAATCCAAACGTGGAAAAATCATTCACTCTGGCCAAGGAACGCTACGCCGCCATCGGCGTGGACGTGGAAGCCGTGTTGAAAAACCTGGCAAAAGTCCCCGTGTCACTGCACTGCTGGCAGGGCGACGACGTGGGCGGTTTTGAAAATTACGGCGGCGCGCTCACCGGCGGCATCATGGCCACCGGCAATTATCCCGGCAAGGCCCGCACGCCCGAGGAATTGCGCGCGGACGCCGCGAAGGCGCTGTCGCTCATCCCCGGCACGCACCGGTTCAATCTCCACGCCTTCTACGGCGAGTTCGGCGGCAAGAAAGTTGACCGCAACGAAATCAAGCCGGAGCATTTCAAGAACTGGATTGACTGGGCCAAGTCGCTCGGCATCGGCCTGGATTTCAATCCCACCTGCTTCTCGCATCCGAAATCAGCCGACGGTTTTACGCTGTCGTCCGCCGACAAGGGCATCCGGCAGTTCTGGATCGAGCATTGCCAGGCCAGCCGCGAAGTCGGCGCAGCCATGGGCAAGGCGCTCGGCACGCCCACCGTCACCAACGTCTGGATTCCCGACGGCATGAAGGACACGCCCGCCGACCGTCGCGGCCCGCGCGTGCGTCTCGCCACGGCGCTGGATGAAGTGTTCAAGAAACCGCTCAATCCGAAGCACCATCTCGACGCCATCGAGGGCAAGCTGTTCGGCATCGGCTGCGAAAGCTACACCGTGGGCATGCACGAATTCTACCTCGGCTACGCCGTGAAGAACCAGAAGCTCGTCTGCCTGGACGCCGGCCATTATCACCCGACGGAAAATATGTCGGACAAAATTTCCTCCGTGTTGTGCTTCGTGCCGGAAATTTTGCTGCACGTCAGCCGCGGCGTCCGCTGGGACAGCGACCACGTGGTCATTTTGGACGACGCCCTGCAGGCCATCGCGCAGGAACTGGTGCGCGGCGATTATCTCGGCCGCACGCACATCGGGCTGGATTATTTTGACGCCAGCATCAACCGCGTCGCCGCGTGGACGATTGGCGCGCGCAACATGCTCCGCTCATTGTGCATCGCCATGCTCGACCCGATTGACAAGTTCAAGAAGCTCGAACTCGCCGGCGACTACACCTCGCGCCTCGCGCTGATGGAAGAATCCAAGTCGCTGCCGTTCTCGGCGGTGTGGGATTATCACTGCCTCAAGATGGGCGCGCCCATCGGCGAGGAATGGCTGGCCCAAGTCAAGCAATACGAGAAAGACGTGCTCTCAAAACGCCAATAGCCCGTCGAAAACGATCAAACCAAAATGGCCGGCGGCACAAAGCCGCCGGCCCAATTCAAATCCGTGGCAGTTGAAAGGAAAAACCTATGAATGATGCAATTCCAATGACGACGAATCCCGCCTTGGGCATATTTATTTTTGTCATGGGCGGTCTCGCGGGCGCGGTGTTTTATCTGCCGCTCAAGAAAGTGAAAAGCTGGGCTTGGGAATGCTACTGGCTCTTTTGGGCGCTGTTCGCGCTGCTCATCGTGCCGATCGCGCTGGCCTTGATCACATCGCCGAACACGTTCAGCGTCCTCAAAGCCGCGCCGGGCAAGGAGCTTTTGTATTGCTACCTGTGCGGCGCCGCGTGGGGCTTCGGCGGACTGACCTGGGGATTGATGATCCGCTACCTCGGCGTCGGTCTCGGTCTGGCCATGGGCTGCGGCCTCTGCTCGGCGGCGGGAACCATCGTCCCGAAAATCCTGAAGGGCGAATTCGGCGAATTGTTCCAATCCAATGCCGGAATCTGCTCCTTCTGTGGCGTGCTGGTGTCGCTCTTCGGCATCGTGCTGGTCGGCATGGCCGGCATGTCCAAGGAAAAAGAACTGCCGGAGGAGGAAAAGAAAAAATCCGTGGCGGAATACAACTTCAAAAAAGGAATGCTGGTCGCCCTGTTCTCCGGTTTGATGAGCGCCGCGCTCGGCTTCGGCCTGGTCGGCGGTCCCACGATTGAGAAGCTGGCGTCTGACGACCCAGCCGGTCACGCCGCTGGCTTGGGCGGGCATGCCCGTGCTGGTCATCGCGCTGCTCGGCGGGTTCACGGTGAACTTCCTCTGGTGCCTCTTCCTGAACGCCAAGAACAAGACGTTCGGCGATTACACCAAGAAAGGCGCGCCGCTTGTTCCCAACGTCATTTTCGGCGCGATTGCCGGCGCAATCTGGGTCTGCCAGTTCGTCGCCTTCAAGACCGGCGAGCCGCAGATGGGCAGCCAAAGCTACGTCGGCTGGGCGGTGCTGATGGCCAGCTCAATCATGTTCAGCGGCGCGCTCGGCCTGATGCTCGGCGAATGGAAAGGCACCAGCAGCCGGACGCGCGGCTTGCTCGGACTCGGACTTGTGGTGCTGCTTGGCTCTGCCGTTCTCTCCGGTTACAGCGGCAAGCTCGGCCAGGACGCCGCCGCC
>CAWBGM010000016.1:0-411177 GCA_963788335.1 Terriglobia bacterium | reverse complement strand
AGTCATACACAACAGCAACGGCGCAATCAGCTTGATTGTCCTCATACTCATGAACTCCCGCACGGTTGAGAATGTTTGTTTGACGTGCTGCTGAACCCGATCATAACCCGGATACTCGACGGTTGCTTTCGACTCCTCGCTTCAGTAGTGTCTCAGTTTCCATCTGACTTGGGCAAAACCTTAATTTTGGCGCACAGTAGCACAGGCTCTTCAGCCTCTGGGTTTCGAATTCTGAAACCTGCAAGTTCAATTGAAACTGTAATGCAAATTGTTTAGACCGTAGTTGCTCGGCAAGAATAAAACCCCACAGGCTGAACCTGTGCTACTAAAACCTCTACGGCAAATCGCCGCCGAACGCGGGTATACCTCGGATACGACCGTTTACAAAGCCTGCTACCGTAGGGGCATATTGACTCCCAAAGGTGGCGCACCGTTCAAACTCACTCCCGACAAAATCGAGCAAATGCTGGAAATGAGGCGTGACGGAAAGTTCGTCAAAGACGTGGCCGCACATTTTGGCGTGCATGAAGTTACGGTGCGCCGGGTGTTTCGCAACGAAAGGGAAACGCATGGCGGGCGCAAGCCGCTACAGCTTGACGAAAAGACGAAAGCGCGAATCCGCGCCGCGCTCGTATCGGGCGCGCGGCGGCGTGACGTGTGCCGACGTTTCGGCTTTTCGGATCGGATGCTAGTCCGCTACGGCTTCCGGGTGAAAGGCGCAAAACATGCCGGATGAATCCCTAGATCTGGTGCGGGTGTCCCGCGAACTCGTTTGTAAAGTCGCCGAAAAATCTTTTGACGGGCACTTGCCGCAAGATTCCCTTGCGCTGGTCGAAGCTATCGCCCGCACGTTTCCGCCCGAGATGACAGAAGCCCAGCGCGAGGAACCTAAGCCGTTTTTATTCGCCGCGATTTGCTGGTATCGGGCCGCGCAAGATAGGTTGCCTCTGTGAAACTCATACACTGACAAATCGCCAGAGCGCGAACGGCAATGAAGCACGCCGCATCGCTTGCCGACACGGCCCGCGCTTTGCCCGTCCCGCTGTGGTTTTGTCGCCGCCAATGAAAGTCGCCACGCCTGACCAAACACAGTTCATTTTTGACACGCACCGCTACTTGGCGTCTGGATTGTTGTCAGGCGAACACGCTTTGCCGATTTGTACAGCATCCTAAGAACCTTCGCGGCATCGGATGGCTCTTGTCAGCGGCAGAACACCTGCGCCAAAGGGATACCTCAGCATCTAGTCCTTGGGCGGGCTTACCTTTGATTTCGTCACGCGCGTATTCAATCGACCAGTTCACATCCAGTTGTTTGTTACGGTAGTCCTTATAAAAGGCATCCATGCCGCCTACGAACTGCCCCATTGAGATACTGTCGAAATCAAACTGGTTGTCGCTAAGGCACATCTTCTGCAAAATGACTTTCGGGTCGGTGTTTGGAAACTGCTTCACGTACATGGGCATGTTGGCTGCACACGTTGACATCTGAATCGAACCTGCTAAGTCCATCGCTTTCGCATACCCGGATACCCAGCCAAGTTTGAAACTAGCGTCAAGCTTTTCCCACCAGTAACCATCCAAATCGGTTCTATCTGCTGCTAACGGCGTACTAGGGACGACAAATGCAATCGCTACGGCAAGCACCAATAAACGGTTCATCGGGTGGTCCTCCGTGCGGCGGATTCTACCACGCACTGATTGGGTACAAGTGTCGTTATCTTGACATCCAATGTACGCGCCAAGGATGAGATTGTTGCGTTGTCGTTTGCGGCTCGTTGGGAAAGTCGGCTTTATGTTCCATGAGAACTTCCCAGACGTGCGCTGGAATCTTGAAGGGTACTTCAAAATCTGTGTATGCCTGTCCCGGAAGCAACGCACAGACAATAATCCCCTTCGATACTAGGGTGTTCGCGTGACCACAGTCGGCAGTATTGGTGAACATCGTCTGATTTCTCGTTAAAAGGTAACTCAGAATCTCTTTTTCCGTTGCGGTCAGTTGAGCGATCAGTCTTGCCACATGACGTTTAGCCTGGCGAATCGCCCACATACGCTTAAGCTTTTGCGTTAGGAGTTTAGATTTTTTCACGGAGGCTGAGCCGATACTGGCGAGCGAAAGACAACCACAGACAACAAGCGCAACTACCGCTATTTGGATTTTCCAAGGCTCAAACGCGACGGGAAACCATTTATTCGAGTTCCCATAAATCAGGAGTGCAGATGCCGCCGAGATCGCGGCTGTCTGCAAGCCGCTTGCCTTGAGAATCTCCAGCCATCTGGGGTCGGGAGGCATTGGCGGATTCTACCACGCACAGCCCGCTTTACTCCCGAAACGTAGCCTCTACGTTCGGGTGTGTAAAAAATCTTCGGACAAAGTTCGGACAATCGGCATTTTTCGGGCTTTTGCTATTGGCATTTTCTTCCGCAACTGATAGATTTTATTGGGCACGGGCGGTTAGCTCAGCGGTTAGAGCGTCCGGTTTACACCCGGAAGGTCGCGTGTTCAAATCACGCACTGCCCACCATCAAGGAATCATTACCAGCGGGGCCGTAGTTCAGTCGGTTAGAACGCCTGCCTGTCACGCAGGAGGTCGCGAGTTCGAGTCTCGTCGGCCCCGCCATTTTAATCCGCACAATGGGTTGCAGTTACCCTGCAATTCTTTCAGCTTCGTTCTTCCTCGGTCCGGACACCAAAGTTCCCGGTACCTCTGGGTCGTAAAGTCAACCGCTCGGAAAATTGAAATCCTGAAAAAAGTAGGTGGGAATTTAGTTACGGTGCAGCTCACTGCGCGTGGGGGGGAACTGGTTACGCCGTGTGGCAGGGCCGCTCTGGCGGCGGAAACATCCGGCGATCAGCCGGTCGTGCTTGGATTCTTGAAAAAAACAGGGAGTGCGTCTACGTGGCCGACTGGATCTTTTCCAGAAGCTTCTCTTTGCGGTAAATCAGCGCATTGATGTTGGAAGTGGCCAGCTCAAAACCATGTCCGTGCGTGATGGCATCGGTGGGACAGGCCTCCACGCAATAGCCACAAAAGATGCACCTTGAATAGTCGATATTGTAAACGCTGGCGTAGCGTTCTCCGGCGGAGATGCGTTGCGTGTCTGTGTTCTCCGCGGCTTCGATATAGATGCACCGCGCGGGGCAAGCGGCAGCACACAGGAAACAGCCGACGCACTTTTCCAGACCGTTTTCATCTCGATGAAGGACGTGGATACCACGATACCGCGCTTGAAAATGGACCGGCTCTTCGGGGTAGTTTTCGGTGACGGTTTTCCGGAGCATATTGCGGAACGTCACGCTGAAGCCCTTCACCAACGTAACGAATGTTTCGCCAGCTTCTTTGATCATCGATGACATCGCCAGCTAGTCTAACAAAGTCGAGGTTGGGCGGCAAATCGGAGATTCTCGATCGGCCAGGAATCGGTAACGGAATTCAAGAAGCGTTGGAAGGGATCAGCTTGCCCGCTAGCGCAGCGGCTATCTGTTTACCGTGGAAGCGGCCGTTCTCGATGAATATCTCGCTGGTGTGATTTCCGCCGATGACGACTCCAGCGACATAGATTCCCGGCACATTGCTTTCGTGTGTTTGCGGGTCCATAACGGGCTTGTTTGTTGCGCGATCCAGCGCGATGCCCATCGAGCGCAGGAATTCGAAATCGGGGTGATAGCCGGTCAATGCGAAGACTTGATCGGCGGGCAATGACGTTTCACCCGATCCGTTGGCGATCCAGACGTGTCCTGGCTCAATGCGTTTCACCACGGTTTCAAAGAGCGCGCGAATCTGGCCGGCCTTGATGCGATTTTCAATATCCGGACGAACCCAATACTTGATCGTCGAGCCGAGTTCTGCCTTGCGGTGGATCATCGTGACGTTGGAACCCGACCGGTAGAGGTCCAGAGCTGCCTCGGCGGCCGAATTTTTTCCGCCGATGACGATCACGTTTTGCCGCCAGAAGGGATGCGGTTCCGTGTAGTAGTGGGAAACGTGGGGCAAGTCTTCCCCCGGAATACCAAGACGATTCGGCAGGTCGTAGTATCCGGTCGCGACTGCAATCTTTTTGGCGTGAAATTGCTCGACAATTCCCCGCTCGGCCCGCGTATGCACGATGAATCGCCCGTCCGAACCTTCGACCTTTTCCACCCGATGTCCGAGGCGCATGTCCAGCCCGAAGTGCTCGACGCATTTGCGGTAATATTTCAGGGCTTCCACGCGAGTCGGTTTTTCTGCCGCGCTTGTAAGAGGAATGTCGCCAATCTCCAGAAGTTCCGGCGTGGTGAAAAACACCATGTTCACCGGATAATGATAAATGGAATTGCAGAGCGCGCCCTTGTCGATCACCAGCGGACGCATCCCTGCGCGCTTGGCTTCAATGGCGCATGCCAGCCCCGTGGGTCCCGCGCCGATGCAGATTACGTCGTAAGTACTCACGGAAATAGTTTGCCTTGGCAAGAACGCTTTTGCAACTGGCGGTGGGAGGCGCGTTCATCACGGCATCATGTTCTTGTAACCATAAATTTACATTCTGTGCGTATAATACGCAGCGGGAGAAACTTATTTGGCCTCACGCACGGATTCAGCTACCGACTCCGCATTGACTGAATCGGCGGAGGCCCCGAGCCAGGCCTCCCAATTGCTCGAGCCCGCCCGTGGTTACCCGGGGGCATTGATCGTCGTGGAAGGGATTGACGGGTCGGGAAAAAGCACCCAGCTTTATTTGCTCAAACGGTGGCTGGAAATTGGCGGTTATCGTTTGCACTTCACGGAATGGAATTCTTCTCCTCTGGTAAAATCCGCCACCCGGCGCGGGAAACAGCGGCGGTTACTGACTCCCACAACATTTTCACTGCTCCATGCCGCCGATTTTGCAGACCGCTGCGAACGGCAAATTCTCCCGCTCCTGCACAGCGGGTATCTGGTTCTGGCGGACAGGTATGTTTACACGGCGTTTGCGCGGGACGTTGCGCGCAATTGTTCTCCACGATGGCTGAGGAATCTTTACCGGTTCGCTCCCGTCCCCGACATCACATTTTACTTTCGCGCCCCTCTGGACGTGGCCGTCAACCGCATCATGAGCGGGCGCCCCAAACTCAAGCATTATGAAGCCGGAATGGACCTGAATCTTTCGCTGGACCGCGCGGAAAGCTTCCGGATTTTTCAGGGCCGTATTCTCGCGCAGTACGACGAGATGATCGAATCCGACCACTTTGTGGTGATGGACGGAACGCTTCCCGTGAACAAACTCCAGAAGCAGATGCGCCAGTTCGTAAAGTCGCGCATCGATCTGTCACGATTCGCTCCGAAGCGGGCGGGACGGAGGCCCCTTCCATGAAGACAACTGGGAAGAGCCGAAAAGGCAACCATGAAAAACCTGACCTCGCACCCCCCGGAGCGACGCCGCGCAACTACGGGCTACCCCTGCCGGGCGTTCAAGACGAGGAATTCGGTGGCTCGCTGATTGTGATCGAAGGCATGGACGGGTCCGGCCGCTCGACGCAAATCGCTCTGCTCACCGAATGGCTGGAATCGGAAGGCTTCGCCGTGGAAACGATGGGGCTGCGGAGGTCCGGCCTGGTCGCAAAAGATATTGACGCCCTGCTGGCCGAAAACACGATCACGCGCATGACGCTTACGTTAATGTACGCGACCGATTTTTACGACCAGCTCGAACACCGTATCATTCCCGCACTTCGTTCGGATTTTGTTGTCCTCGCGGACCGGTATTTCTATACTCTGATTGCGCGGGCGGCCGCGCGTGGCATTCAGCGCGATTATCTGAACGGGCTTTACGAAATGGCCCTGCGGCCGGACTTGACGTTCTGGTTGAATGTGCGGCCGGAGGCGGCGTTTGAACGCGAATTCAGAAAATCTCACACGATCAGCTACTGGGAATCGGGACGCGACCTTTCGCTTTCCGACGATTTGTTCCAATCGTTCATCATGTACCAGGCAAAAATTAAGAAGGAATTCGAGATGCTTTCCGAGCAGCACGGATTTCTTGCGATGGATGGCGAGGCCAGTGTGGCCGCTGTGAATACGGAACTCCGGAAACGGATCGCCAGCCATCTTGGGATTACACGGACTCATTACAGGCCATCGGCAGCACTGGCCTCACTGTGGCGCTGAGACTACCCAAACCTATCCACCTGGCCGCGATCGACGCGGGATCGAACGCGTTCCGCCTGATTGTCTCCAATGTGCGCTCCATTGACGAATGGGAGATTGTGGAATCGGTGCGCGCTCCCGTGCGGCTTGGGCATTCGGCGTTCACTTCCGGACTGCTGGATCGCAAGACCCTGCGCGACGCGACAGCCGCATTTCGCGAATTCAGGAAAATCATGGACCGGCATGGCGTCACGGCCTATCGTGCCGTCGCCACCAGCGCCGCACGCGAAGCAGGCAACCGCCATGTTTTGATCGAGCGGATTCGCCAGTACGCACAGATTAATCTCGAAATTATTTCAGGAGATGAAGAAGCCCGTCTAGTCTGCCTGGCTGCGCTTCGCGCGATGCGCAACTACGATTCGCCACGATTCATTCTCGATCTCGGCGGAGGCAGCCTCGAGCTGAACGTACTGCGGAACGGAGTACTGCAGGAAAGTACCGGATTGCCTCTGGGCACGGTGCGCCTGATGGAAGCCTTCAAGGCGCAGGGCGTGATCCATGAGAACACTGCGAATGAAATCCGTTCGCATGTGTGGTCCGTGCTGCAGAGCGCGGTTCCGAACAGACCCCGCATCGCCACATCCCTCGCTGTCGCCTGCGGAGGAAATGCCGAGACCCTCGCGACGATTGCTCCCGGCACCCGGGTGGGCGGATTAGCGACATTGAGTCCCAGACTGCTGAACGACCGGCTCTGGCAGATCCTCCAGCTCGACGTGGAAGGACGAATGAGACTCTTCGGCGTACGTCCGGACCGTTCCGAAGTTATGGGTGTCGCGGCCATCGTCCTCGTTACGGTGGCCCGCTGGTTGCGGCTTCAGCAAATGATTACGCCGCGCGTGGGCGTGCGCGAAGGATTGCTTTACAATTTGGCGGCCGCTCAAATGTTGCCCCCAGCGCCTACTCCGGAACAGCGAAAGCACTCGCAGGTCATCCTCGCCGGGGCGGAATCCTTCGCGTGCCGCGTGCACTGCGATCTAAAACATGCGCAACAAGTTCGCTCCCTGGCATTGCAGCTTTTCGACAAACTTTGGCCTTATCATCGGCTGGATCTTGAATCGAGGACAATTCTGGAAGCCGCGGCGACGTTGCACGATTCGGGAGTCCTCATTAACCGCAAGGGACATCACCGCCATGGCGAATATCTAATTCGGAATTCAAAAATTCCCGGTTTGCGCGGCTGGGCAAAGAATATGACGGCATGCCTGGTCCGGTATCACAATAAGAAATCGGAACCAAGCACGGCGCATAAAGTCTTCGCCATGCTCGATGCCGAGCATCGGAAAACGACACGCATCCTTTCCGGGATGTTGCGGCTGGCGGAACGCCTGGAAAGCGATCACAGCCAGGCGATTGCCCGGCTGAATTTCGAGGGTGGACCCCGCGAAGTCAGGATCCACGTCGAATTTCGCGACAATTCGCGCTTGAACCTTGCCGGCATTGAACGAAAAGCGCGCCTGCTCGAGCGCGAACTGAATTTGCGTCTGTCGTTTCAACGCGTCCTCGTGGTTGAAAAGGAGAGAGTCGCCTGATGATGCATCTGTATCTCGTTCGACATGGGATCGCCATGGACCGCGACGATCCGAAATGTCCTCCCGACCCTGAACGCCCGCTGACCCCCAAGGGAATAAAAAAAACTCACGCTGCCGCGCTGGGGTTCGCGGAGCTGAACGTTCAACCCGACGCGATTCTGACAAGTCCTTGGCTGCGCGCCGTGCAAACCGCTGAAATTTTCTGCGAAGTCATGCGAATTTCCTCAAACAAAATTGCGCGCGTGGACACGTTGAAAGGCACCAGCACCCCCACGGAACTATTTCGCGACCTGGCAAAGCTGCGCGCCAAGGAAGTGCTTTGCTTCGGTCACGAACCCCACCTGCACCTGGTGATTGGCCATGTCCTGCACACCGGGGCAAGAATCACGGAATTAAAAAAAGCGGGCATCGCGTATCTGAATTTGGAACACATCTCCCCGCCTCAGGGACAATTGCTCGCCCTTTATCCTCCCAGCACATTGCGTCTTCTGGCGAAATAGCGCCTCCGGAATATTTATCGTCCATCAAAAAATTGAATCGATCGGACCTGTGCCCGACTGCTAAACTTTTGCGGACTGTTTGGATAGGTTGGGGATGAAAACCGACCAACCGCACCGGAGTCATACTTTTTTGAAAACAAACCTCGACGCGCTCCAAGCTAAACAGAACCAGTTCAGCTGGATGCGCTGGATATCGATTCGATTGCTGGCCCTTTGCGCCCTGCTTTCCGTTGCCCTCTATAACGGATATCCAACTTACTTTTCGGACACCGGAAGCTATCTGTTGACGGGGAAATTCTGGGTCGCCTACCCGCCGTTTCGTGCGCCCGGCTACAGTCTTTTCACTCGCGCCGCCGGCTTCGGCGGCACGGCGTGGTTCATCGTCGCATTCCAGGCGGCAATCGTCATTTATCTGCTGGACCAGACATGGAAGTACCTGCTGGAGGACAACGGAAAACTTCGCGACTGGTCCCTTCTTTGCAGCGCCTGCGCGCTGGCGACGATGACGGCGCTTCCCTGGCTGGTTTCCCTGCTGATGCCGGACGTTTTCGCCGGCGCGGTATTCCTTTCGTCGTTCTTGTTGTCGTTCGCGGGCGGAATGCGCATCGGGCATCGAATCCTGCTCGCGGCGATTCTCGCAATCTCCGTCGCCGCCCACCTCTCATTTCTTCCAATCGCGCTCGCCTTTATCCCTCCCGCGATTCTGTTGAGCCGCTTGAATCCCCTGCCCGGCTCCGGCCCTTCCGCGAAATCCTCGCTGGCGTGGCTGCTGGTGCCGATCTTTATTTCCACCCTGGCCACGGCGGAAATGAATCGGACCATGAACCTCGGATTTTCCGTTTCGCCTTCGAGAAATATGTTTTTGCTTTCGCGATTATTTGGCACGGGCCTGGCCGATGATTTTATCCGTGAAAACTGTCCGAGGAGCCCGCTGATTTCCTGCAAATATCTCTCCGATTTGCCCAACAATCCGGATCAGTTTTTATTCCGGCATCCCCTGGGCAGAGTGCTTGCCGGACACCCGGAAGAGGTTGCGACGATCGTGCATGGAACGCTGCTCGCGCATCCGCTGCGGTTCCTCGTCTTCGGCGCCAGAGATACTTTTCACCAGCTTGCGGCCTTCAGAACCGGTGAGGAGATTGGCGACTCGAACGCCCAGCATTGGACCATCTCGGCGATCCGGCAGGTGTTTCCACGGGATTTTCCTGCGTTCTCAAATTCAAGGCAATCCCGCCAGATTCTATATGATCTCCTGGAAACCGCCGCCCCAGCCCATAACGCAACGCTGTGGCTCAGTCTGGCGGCTTGCCTGGCGATTGCCTGGACGGACCGATTCGAACGCGTTACCAATTTCTTGTGTTTGGCGGTTGTTTTTCTACTGATCAACGCCGCGGTTTCCGCGATGTCCGTCGGAGTATATGACCGTTATCAATGCCGGGTGGCATGGATCATTCCGCTTTGCCTCACAGCTTATTTCGGATGCTGGGCGAAAGAGTTGAAACGAAGTGAAGTTCTCGAAGCAGTTCCGGTCCCTGAGGGTTAAACACGGAAGCGCCGGCCCGGGGGCCAGCGCCGGTTACAAATGCGGCTCCAGCAATAAATTCAATTCCGCCACGAATCGATTCAATGCCGCGAGCCGCTCCGGAGTCGCTTCCGCCCTCAACTTCTTCCAGACGAACCACGAATTGTCCTTATCTGTAATCCGCACGGTCAGATTGCCGTCGATTAAAATACACGGCGCGCCGAGCAATCGGAAGGCCCCATTGGCAATCGGATCGAGCAGCGCTGCGCAGTTACCGCTCCGGACGCCGACGGCGTTCGCATAAAGCGGAAATGCGACGACATGAAATCCATGCGTCACGATGCGCTCCAGGATGCTTATTTGTTGCGGGGAGAGTTCGTTCATGAAGCTTCGGTAACACAGGCTTCAGCCTGTGGATTTCAACTCTTGCGATCCGGACGCAAGCGTTTATTGCCCACACAAAGGTCAAACCCCAAAGTCTGAAGCCCGGGCTACAAAAAAGCTCGTCCTACCCACCCGACGGACCGTGAGTAGCCGCCTTCGCGGAGCCATTTTCATCCTGCTCGAGCTGCTCGATCAAGTTGCGCAGCGTATCGATCAATTCGTTCCGTGAAACATTGCTCTTCCGAAATTGAATGCGCAGCTTGAATGCTTCATTCTCGGGGCGAAAATTGAAAATAAATGGCTGTGCCCGCGGCCCGGAGTTTTTTTCGTCTTGGCGCTCTCTGCGCGCTTCGTCGCGAGTCAATCCAGCCTGCGCGATGCGCTGAATCGCTTCGATCATCTTTTTTTCATTCGGCTGCCGGGAGATCTGCAGAAGCAGCGATTTCGATACAATGCCGTGCCCGATGCACAACTTGCGCAGCGCCTCGGGAATCACGCGCAGCGACATGGTTTCCGTCACCGAAGAGCGCGCCTTGGCGATTTTCTTGGCGATGTCGTCGTGCGTGTAATCAAAATGCTCCGCCAGGCGCTGCAAGCCATCGGCTTCTTCAAACGGCGACAGATCCTTGCGCTGCAAATTTTCGATCAAAGCCAGTTCCAGTGTTTCCGCATCATCCGCAATTTTCTCGATACAGGGCACTTCGCGCAGACCGGCGGCGCGGGAAGCATGATACCGGCGCTCCCCGGAAATAATGTGGTAGCAATCGTCATGCGGAACGAAACGGACCAGCAGCGGCTCGAGCACGCCCTTCTCGCGAATCGAATCGGCCAGTTCTTTTACATCTCCAATGAATTTTCTCGGCTGATCCGGGTTCGGCCTGATCTTCTCCAGCGGAATCATCCGCCCGACGGCCGCCCCGCTGAAACTTGTCAGTTGTTCGACGTAGTGCGCGTCATGCCGCATCTTCAGCGTGACGGGCAATCCCATTCTCTTCGACACGTTGGATAACCTCCACTGCCAGCTTCCCATACTCCTTCGCGCCGGGTGATTTGGGCGCAAAGGTCATGATTGTTTCCTTATAGGCCGGGCTCTCCTCCAGGCGCACATTTTTGCCAATGCGCGTCTTGAACAGTACCGAACCGAATACCGAACGGATCTGCTCGTGTGTGTCGCGTGAAATGTTCGTCCGCTTGTCAAACAGCGTGATCAGAACGCCCAGCACTTTAAGATCCGGATTGGGTCGCGCGCGAATCCGTTCATAGGTTTCGAGGAGATCGTCGGTCCCCTCAATCGCGAAATAAGCCGCCTGAATTGGGACCAGAAGGTGCGTCGATGCCACCATCGCATTCACCGTAATGATGCCCAGCGCCGGCGGAGTATCGATCACAATGTAATCGTAATCCTTGACGATTGGCGCGATTGCGTCCTTCAGCTTGAATGGCGCGTCAAACTGCCCGGCCAGTTGCTGTTCCAATTTCGCCAACGCCAGGCGCGCCGGGGCGATGGAAAGCATCGGGTCCTTCGTGGGCTTGACGATGCTTGCCATTTCCGTGCGGTGGTCCCCCAGCACGTCAAACATCGACCCTTGAATGTCGCTTGACTCAAAGAAGGAGATGCTGGCATTGGCCTGCGGGTCAAGGTCGATCAGGAGCGTCTTCTTTTTACGAAGCGAGATAGCAGCTGCGAGATTGATGGCGGTGGTGGTTTTCCCCACGCCTCCCTTTTGATTTGCGATAGTCAGGATGGCGGTCATAATGGGCCCGGCGATTCGGTGCGGGCGCAACTCCTCCAAGAGCGGCAATCCTCGCACACCTTCTCATGAAATTGTCCGCTCAACCCCCAGCGCTAGTCAATCTACTCGTCCATTGAATTGAGTGCAAGCGAAAAAGAACCTCTCTCGATTCCAGGGCGTGGAATTCCCCGCTGGGCGCCCGCGCGTGATTCGCAGCTTGGTGATTGTTTACCATTTCGCATATTACACTTGCAAGCGAAAGACCAACTGGATTGACACCTTAAATTTCATGGCGTATCCTCGCGCGCATCGGAGAGTATGGCTTTTTGATTCCAAATCAAGTGAGGATCGATGCCCCCTTATCCCCGCATCCGTAAAGTGGTTTGCCGCAAGGTTCCGGCGTTCGCTGCCGTTCTGTCCATTGCACTCATCGTGAGTTGCAACAGTAGCAGCAACACCACGCCCACCACCTACACCGTGGGTGGAACTGTATCTGGCCTTTTGGGCACGGGACTCGTGCTTCAAAATAATCTAGGCAACAATTACACGGTCCCTGCGGGGGGCAACGGCGTGTTTGTGTTCACCACCCCAATTGCCAGCGGCTCAAACTATAGCGTTACGGTGCTGACCCAGCCTACAAATCCCCCGCAGACCTGCGTGGTCGCCGCCGGATCCGGAACCGTAACCGGCACGGTTAGCTCGGTAGGAATTACGTGTCCCACGCCAACTACAACGTCCCTGTTTGTGTCTGACAATATAAACAACCGGGTGCTCATCTACAACACTCCGTTCGGAACCGGCCAAAACGCGAACGTGGTTTTAGGACAAGCGACCTTTAACACGGCAACCACGGGCGCAACCGCGAGCACCATGAACGGCCCCTCGGGCAGCGCCACGGATAGATCCGGCAATCTCTATGTAGCAGACTATTTAAACTGCCGGGTTCTTCAGTTTACTCCGCCGTTTGCGAATGGCATGGCTGCCGGAAAGGTTTTCGGCCAGCCCAATTTGACGACCGCCAACTGCTCGGCGGCCATCACCGCAAGCAGCCTGGGAAACCTTACGAACTATAACAACGGCAACGATGAAGTTCTCGGAGCGGCACTCGACAGTAGCGGTAATCTATGGGTTGCCGATTCCGCGAACAACCGCGTGTTGATGTACCCGCCGCCTTTCACCAGCGGGATGGCTGCAACTCTTGTGATCGGTCAGGCAAATTTCACATCTGGCAGCGCGAATCAGGGGAATGCCGCCCCAACCAACTCCAGCTTTCACGATCCCGGCTATCCTGTCTTCGATCGCTCAGGAAATCTTTGGATATCCGACTACTATAACAATCGCATTATGAAGTTTACCGCTCCCTTCACGACAGGGATGGCGGCAAGCGTCGTCTTAGGCCAAGCCGATTTCATCCATGGCGCGGCGAACCAGGGCGGCGCGGTGGCGGCGAATTCAATTTCCGGACCGGCTGGCGCGGCTTTCGATAGTTCTGGAAATCTTTGGGTGTCCGATTACACTAACAACCGCGTTCTTGAGTTCGTGTCCCCATTCACGACGAACATGGCCGCAGGCCTGGTCCTGGGCCAGTTGGACTTTGCTCATAACCTCCCCAACCAGGGTGGAGCGGCCCCCACTGGCGCAACAATCAAGTTACCCGTTTCAACCTGCATTCGACTCCACTGGACGCCTGATCCTCGCCGATTCCGGGAACAATCGCACACTTATTTTTTCAACACCGCTCAATAACAACGGCATGGCCGCAACCGTGGCAATCGGCCAGGCCACTTTGATCTCGAACACACCTGCCACCACCGTGGCCGGCCAGTCCACTCCATTTGGGGCGACTGTGGGGCCGGTGCTCTACTAACTGGAATTCTTTCTTGAAGCGCACTCTTTCCGGGGATTCATTCTTCCCTCGATGAGTGCGCTTTTTTTTCGCCGATCTTCGTTCCGAATTCAGGCGGCGTGGCACAGTCGCTCTTGTGGAGTTTTGCAAGATGCGCGATGGCCAGGGATTGACGAAGACTGATTACCGTGACGCAGATTGAATCTGTTCCTTCGCAGCAGCCACCACGTGCTCGACCGTAAAGCCGAAGTGTCTTTGCAGCGGTTTCAATGGAGCGGATGCACCGAACGTGTGCATGCCGATGCTGGCGCCGGTCAAGCCCACATATCTCGACCAGCCAAAAGTGGACGCCATTTCCACGGAAACTCGCGCCTTCACCGTCGGAGGAAGGACCGAATCCCGATAGGTCTGATCCTGCTTTTCGAACAAGTCCCAGGAAGGCATGCTGACCACTCGCGCACGAATTCCCTCTTTGGCGAGCTGTTCGAATGCTTCGACGCACATGGAAACTTCACTGCCCGTGCCGAGGAGAAGAACCTGAGGCGTCGCCCCGGGATCTCCGGCAAGCACGTAGGCTCCGCGTGCAACACCGGAGGCAGAGGCGTACTTCGTTCGGTCCAGTGTGGGCAGCGCCTGGCGTGTGAGGACCAGCAGCGCGGCCTCATGCCGAAGCGGCATGACCACGCGCCATGCTTCGGCCACTTCGTTGGCGTCCGCCGGGCGCAGGGTGATCAGATCGGGCGTGGCTCGGGCGATGGCAAGATGCTCGATGGGCTGATGCGTTGGGCCATCTTCGCCGACGCCGAGTGAATCGTGCGTGAGAACATAGATGACGGGAATTCCCATGATGGCGCTCAGGCGCATGCCGCCTCGCATATAATCGGTAAAAACGAAAAACGTCGCCCCGAACGGGCGGACTTTTGTGAGGCTCAAGCCATTGACGGCTGCGGACATGCCGTGCTCACGAATTCCGAAGTGCATGTTTCTATGATTATAATTCCCTGCCTGGAATCCCGTGGCGTCCTCAAAAGTCAGCAGCGTTTTCGTCGACGGCGCAAGGTCGGCAGATCCGCCCATCATCCAGGGAATATTTTTTGCAATGGCGTTCTCGACTTTTTGCGAGGAGTCGCGCGACGCGAGACCTTTTGCATCCGCCGGGAACGATGGGATGTCATTGTCCCATCCGGCGGGAAGCTGGCGCTTTTCCATCGCCGTAATTTCACCGCCCAGCGCTGCGAATTTTGAACTGTAGGCGCTGAATTTCGATTTCCACTCGTCGCTGAGTCGTTTTCCCCGCGCGCCAATGCCACTCTGGAAATTTTCATACACGCCGTCGGGAATCAGAAATTTCGCATCCTCGGGCCAACCGTAATTTCGCTTGGTGAGCCTGATTTCCTCTTCGCCCAGCGCTTCGCCGTGCGCGGCGGCCGTATCCTGCTTGTGCGGCGAGCCCCAGCCGATATGGCTGTTCACGATAATCAGTGTCGGGCGATCGCTGCCTTTTTGGAATTCGCGGAAGGCGGCCCGGATGAGGTTTAAATCGTTCGCGTCGGCAACATGCATGACGTTCCAGCCATATGCGGCGAAACGCGCGCCCACATCTTCGGAAAACGCCAGCGGTGTTCCGCCCTCGATCGTGATGCGATTGCTGTCATAGATCCAGCAGAGATTGGAAAGTTTCAGGTGTCCGGCAAGCGAGGCGGCCTCGCTGGAAATCCCTTCCATCATGCAGCCATCGCCGCCGAGTGCGTACACGCTAAAATTGTAGAGATCTTCAAACCCGGGCTGGTTGTAACGCGATGCCAGCCAGCGCCCTGCGACAGCCATTCCGAGGCTCGTGGCAAATCCCTGCCCCAGCGGGCCGGTCGTCGTTTCCACGCCGGTCGTGAGAAGCGATTCCGGATGTCCGGGGCAGCGGCTTCCGAGCTGGCGAAAATTTTTGATATCTTCCAGGCGCACCGCCGGGCCATCGAAGACCTCAAGAGTGTCCTTGTTGGCTTCCTTCACTCCGGCCAGATGCAACACCGAGTAAAGCAACATGGAAGCGTGACCGGCGGAGAGCACGAAGCGGTCGCGATTGGGCCAGAGAGGGTCTCTGGGATCGTACCGGAGAAACTCCTGCCACAGTGTATAGGCGAGCGGCGCCATCGCCATCGGCGTTCCGGGATGCCCGGAATTAGCGGCCTGCACGGCATCCATGGAGAGCGTGCGTATCGTATTGATGCTGGCCATTTCGATTGGAGTGGCGGCAATGTGAACCGTTGCGCTCGTGTCCGTTACGCTCATGCTTCCCCCTTGAAATATCTGTGTCGGCATTCCTGATCATCGACCCGGCCGAATGACTACTTTAATCCAATAGAGGCCATTTGGGACATACAGAATCCATGGGAGCAAGGAACCGACTTCAGAGGCTTTGGAAAAAGCAGAACAGGGAGAGAGACAAATCGCCTTCGTTCCAACCGCAGCGGGGAATCCGTCTTTCTTTGGATTGCCCGGACATGGTTCGAAATGGGATTTGACGCTTCGCCGGAAATGACCGCTTGGGACACGTTTTCCGTGCCGTGTTCCGCTTGTATGGATTTGAATCCTCGGGCGCGGCCGCGGAAGTCCAGGGCAACGAGGCTGAGGACTCTGCTACTGAATCGTCAACGTCACCATGGTTGTCAGCGACGCGCTGGCCGAGGTCGCCGTCACAACGATCATGTACGTTCCGGCGGGGGTTCCTGTCGCGGGATTGAACTGCTGTGCGGACGTGCTTGCCCCCCCTCCGCATGCGGTCAGACCCGTGGCAATCAACAAGCAGAGTATGGCAAGCAATTGGGCAACCATGCGCCGGCGGCCGGTCGCGAAGCAGAAACCCAGTGTCATAAGCCACAGGACAAGGGCAATGGAAAAACCAAAAGGACTGCGCGGCCATACCCTTCGGAAAAATCCCTGGGAGGTCACATACGAGTGCGGCGTTGTGGAAATGGAGAGCGTCACGGCGGTCGACGGGGTGCCGGACGGGAGCGATGCCGGGTTAAACGTCGCCACTGTCCCGGCAGGCAAAGCGGAGGTGGCAAAGGCGACCGATTCCCCGAGTGTGCCATTGAGGGGGACCAGCATCAGACTAAATTTAGCTGTGGCTCCTGCGGCAACCGTATTACTCGCCGATGGAACTGTGACACTGTAATCGGCCACGGTAAAAGCCAGAGCGCCGGTCGTACCTCCGCTGGGCGTGGGGTTGCTGACCGTGATGCTCAACGTACCGCTTTGCGAAAAGTCAGTTGCCGGTATCGTTGCAGTTAACGTTGTTGCGTTGATTATTGTCGTGGGAAGTGCTGAGCCATTCACCAGCACTTTCGAAGTCGAATTGAAATTTGTGCCGGACACGTTCAAGGTTAAGCTGGCGCTATTGGGCGCAACGCTTGTCGGCGAAAGTCCGCCGATGGTCGGAAAAGGATTGTTGACGGTAAACGTGGTCACCACGGACGGGCTGCCGCCGGGATTCACCACCGTAACAAAAGGAGTTCCTCCCACCGCAATAGCGCTCGCGGGAATCGACGCGGACAATTGCGTCGGGCTTACATAAGCTGAAGTAACCGTAACCGAACCGAATGTAACGACCGAGGAAGGTCCGAATCCCGTTCCGGAAATCATCAATGTAAACTGAGCGCTCCCGGCGGTTGCGCTGGCCGGAGACAACGCCCCGATCGTGGGCTGCGAATTGGAAGCAAGGATGGTCAATGTCGCCGAGGACGAAGTCCCACCCCCCGACCCGCTGAGCCCAAACGTATTCGATACAGTGACACCGATCGTTGCCGGACTGGCGATCTCGGAAGCCGCAATCGCCGTGGTCAACTGCGTTGAGCTTACAAACGTCGCCGGACGGGAGACTCCGTTGAAATTCAGCATCGAGCTGGATACAAAATTGGCGCCAGTCACCGTCAGCGTAAATCCCGGCGAGCCCGCAACCACGCTGGGAGGGTTGATGGAAGATATCGTGGGCGGGGGAAGGTAAATGTTAAATGAAACCGTCGTGGAATTTCCGCCGCCAGGGCTGGGATTGGAAACCAGGACGCTCGCGACGCCCGCGATTCCAACAAGATTGGCCGGAATCGCGGCAGTGAGCTGCGTAGCACTCACGAAGGTTGTCGGTTCGAGAGTTCCCCCAAAGGAAACCTGGGAGCCGGAGACAAAGTTGGTGCCGCTTACTGTGAGCGTGAGCGCCCCGCTGTTTTGGATGACAAAAACCGGGGATATCGATGAAATGGTTGGAAGCGGATTACTGGTTTGGTTCTGAGAAGGCAATTGGGCAAACACCGACACAGAATTCTCCAGAGTGTTGGCGACCGCGATTCCCGATCTTCCCACTGGTGTGCTGAAATAGCTGAACTCTCCCGTGGCCATCGCCCCTGGCTGGGCCAACGTGGCGAAGTCCAGAGGGCTTCCAAACGTGCCGTCGCGGTTTCCCAGAATAAGATTGACGGAACCGCTTGCCGGGCAAGCAGAGGTTGTGCATTGGGAATCGGTGATTGCGAAATCCACGACGCCGTCTCCGTTAAAATCTCCTGCCGCCATCATTGACGGCGACATTCCGGCCGCATAGTTGACTGGAGGCCCGAATGTTCCGTCCCCATTACCCAGAAAAATGGAAATGGTCGGATTGAAGATATTGAGCGCCGCGAGGTCGAGTTTGCCGTCGCCATTAAAGTCGGCGGCAATCAACTGACCCGGACTTGATGGATCGGGGATATCGATCTGCGGCTGAAACGTGCCGTCCCCGTTTCCGAGCAAGATGGAAATTGTGCCGCCCGACGGTCCGCTATTGGAAACCGCAAGATCAAGGATTCCATCGCGATTAAAATCGCCAGCGATCACCTGGGTTTGAAAGGCGAAGGAAGAAGTGTTCAATGGGACAGGCGTTCCGAATGTCCCGTCGCCCTTGCCTGGAAGGAAATCGGCCCCCGTGATGGTCGCGAGGACCAAATCGAGCTTGCCGTCGAGATTGAAATCGCCGAGCACGGGCGTGCTCGTGACGATAGTTTCCGGGGGTGGAGCAACATCCTGATGATTTTTAAAAGTGTTATCCCCATTTCCAAGTGAAACAGAAATTGATTGCCCCAGGTTCAAGAGGTCGAAAATTCCATCGCCGTTCAAATCTCCGGTCACCAGCGCCGCGGGATTCGCTCCCGTGAACGTTCCGTTCACCCCGGAATCTCCAACGGTCGCGATCGTTGCTTTCTGAAGAAGGCAACTAAACGCGGCCGGGCAAACGGCGTTTGCAATCGCCAGATAAGGCACGGCATGGCCTGGGAGGTATCCCACTGCGAGGGTGGACGGCATCGCAACTTCGGAAAAACCGATGGCCGGAAAAGTTGACTCCGTGCGAGTGAACGCCAGCGAAGTTGTCTGCGTGGTCACTTCAAACAAGACAGCATTCGAGATTCCGCCGCCGGGAGCGGGATTCGATACGGTTACCGGAATCGTCCCGGCCGTGGCGATGTCGGAAGCTGTGATCGCCGCTGTGAGGCTCGTTTTACTGGCGAACGTGGTCGCCCGCGAATTTCCATTCCACATCACTACGGATCCCGGCACAAAACCGGCGCCGGTTACGGTCAATGTGAATCCAGGCGCACCGGGCAGCGCGACGGATGGAGAAAGCGGGCTATTGACGAAGGGGACAGGGTTATTTGGCGCCGCCGGAAGTGGATTGCCCGCTGAAATGAAGGCCCAAATCACTGCCGCGATCGCCTTGCGCATGCGGACCTCCCGCTCCATGGTCGGCGGAATTATTAAGCAGAGTTCACGCCGGCACGCGAGAAATGAACAAGTGCTCAAACGCACGTATGCAACTGCCCGAACTGAGTTTCCGACCCCATCGGAGGACGGATTTCTCCACGCGGGCGTCATTTAAAATACTTTTCCATTAATTACTACAGCATTTGTCACTTTCGGTGACTTTTCTTCGACGGGGAGTAAATCCGTGCCGAGGACAACTAGCGCTTACAAAAAAGACGTCTACCGCGCCGTCTCAAATTCATGCCAGTGAAATTCAAAGGACGCGTCCCTGTGCGCGAGCAGATAAGAAACACTATGCCCACCCGGATACAGATGGAACTCGTGTGGAATCTTGAGGGAATCGAGAACCTGGTGCAGTTCGGTTGCGCCGCGATAGAAACCGAAAGAATCCTCCGTACCACAATCGAAATAGATTTCTGTCCTTGCCAGATGGGCGGCATTTTTCTTCGCCAGAATAAAGGGGCTATTCAAGTCCCACAATTTCAGGTCGATCGGATTTCCAAAGACCGGCGCAAGCAACCGGGCCGCCAGATTTCCCGGCGTAACGCCACCGCCGATGTCCCGCGGCGGCAGTCGCGAGAGCGCCCCGCTATGCGAGCTGACCGAACCGAATAGTTCCGGATCGGCAAAAACGGTCCGGAGGGCGCCGTATCCGCCCATCGAAAATCCAGTGATCCCGCGCGCGGCGCGGACCGCGCGAATGCGATACGTGCGTTCAATATAGGGTATGAATTCGCGAAGAAAGAAATCTGCGTAGAGAGTAGTTCCGTCGCGCGAATCGATGTAGAAAGAATCCCCGCCGTCGGGGGCAACCACCAGAAAATCGCCCACTTTGCGATCTCGCCGCAAATCCTGCAGGGCGGTCCACTCTCCGTCCACGGCGATCGATTGCTCGTTTCCTCCCAGGCCGTGGAACAGATAAAGAACCGGATATCGCTGCGTTTTCGCAGTCGCTGAAAAATAGCCGGCGGGCAGGAAAACGCAATACCGGACGGGCGAGTGAAGGATGGCGCTGCGAAAAGCGCGACAGTCGGCGCGCTCCTGAGAGTGTGCGACGGTCGCAGTCACAAGTACGAGAATGAAGACGGACACGAAACGTGCAAGGCGATTCCGAAAAAATAAGGCAGTCATAAAAGTCATAAAAATAATGATTTCAACATTGTAGGGGCGCATCGATTCAGGTGCAAGGGCCTGAACTCGATGCCGCGCCCGCTCGCAGCCCTTTTCCGTTAACGGAATCCTTACGAGACGCGCACGACTTCCTAACCTGCATTGTCGCATCCTGCTGTTGTAAGAGAGGCCACACGCAGGGTTCACATCACCGTGGATTGTGACAGGGCGCACAGCCGGTGTGGCAACGAAGTAGTAGTAGTGGCATCGGATGGCGGCCGCGTTTGAGGCACGCCATTAGCAAAGCGATGCCGGAGACAGAGGGTAAAAGGCTGGCGCCTGAAGGGGGTTTTATGGCGACATCAATTTTCCTGGCGTTGAACGGCATGGGCGTCGTCTTTCTCCTGTATGTGCTGGCGAAGTTCAGAGACGACGAGCAAAAGTCAAAGAACTCGGGTCGGAAGTATTCGATGGAGCACCTTCGAAGTGGATTGCCCAATGTGCTCGTTGTAACGCACCCGATTTCACATAACGCGCAGGGCGGCATTTCCGTGATTTCGATCGAGGCACGGCGCCGAGGACTGCGTGACAGGCAAGATGATCGAACGTTTGCCGGCGATTCAGACAACTTCCCGGCAAAAGCGTCTCGATCGTCCATCGGTTGACACCGTAAAGGTTCAAGATTAAGTAGTACCATGCAGCCGGGTCGAAGCGTGACCCGGCCCGTGGATCGGGACAAGAGGAGACCGGAAAGCCATGCTTGACACGATCTTTACCTTATCGACTCTGTTTTTTTTCGTAGCTTCAGTGCTGTACGTGAAATTCTGCGACGGATTGAGGTAACACAAATGCTGGATACGATTGTTTCGCTGACGGTTTGCGTTGGATTGCTCATCTACTTAGTGTACGCGATGTTGCGTCCGGAAAAGTTCTGACCATGACAAACAACGGATGGTTCCAAATCATAGTATTTCTCCTGGTGGTTCTGGCGCTAACCAAACCGCTGGGCGCGTTCATGACGCGCGTATTTAATCGGGAGAAGACGTTTCTCGATCCCCTGCTGCGCCCGATTGAAAAGCTGCTGTACCGTCTAACAGGCGTGGACGAAGCGACCGAGATGAGCTGGAAGGAATATGCCGGCGCGATGTTGATCTTCAGCGGCGTCACGATGGCGCTGACGTATCTGATCGAGCGGGTGCAGAACCACCTTCCGCTCAACCCACAAAAGCTTGCGGCCGTCGCGCCCGATCTCGCGTTCAACACGGCGGCGTCGTTCACGACGAATACGAACTGGCAAGCGTACGTACCGGAAACGACGATGTCGTATCTGACGCAGATGGCGGGGCTTGCCTACCATAACTTTATTTCCGCTGCGGTCGGGATCGCTCTGGCCATCGCAATCGTACGCGGCATCGCGCGCCACGAATCAAAGACACTCGGCAATTTCTGGGTGGATATGACGCGCGCGACGCTTTGGGTGCTGTTGCCTGCGTGTGTGCTCGGCGCCCTTTTCCTGGTCTGGCAGGGGGTGCCGCAAAACTTCAAACCCTATGCAACCGCTGAACTGGTCGACCCTCAGACTGTACAGACCACCGGGACGGACGGAAAGACAACCTCGCAGGTTGGTGAGCGAGCAGACGATCGCGCTCGGTCCGACGGCCTCGCAGGAAATCATCAAGGAACTGGGAACCAACGGCGGAGGCTTTTTCAATGCCAACAGCTCGCATCCGTATGAAAACCCCACCCCACTTACAAACCTCTTCGAGATGGTATTGATTTTTGCGATCGGCGCGGGATTGACGTACACGCTGGGGCAGATGACCGGGTCGCCACGCCACGGTTGGGCCGTGTGGTGCGCGATGGCTCTGTTATTCATGGTCGGCATCACCGTGGCATATTCCGCCGAGTCTCACGGAAATCCGCTGCTTCAGACTTCAGCAAGCCACATTCAACAGTCGGGAAATATGGAAGGCAAGGAAGTCCGCTTCGGCATAGCCGATTCCGCCCTGTTCGCCGTCGTCACCACGGACACCAGTTGCGGCGCGGTGAATTCGATGCACGATTCGTACACCCCGCTGGGCGGAATGATTCCGTTAGTCAATATTCTGCTCGGCGAAGTTGTGTTCGGCGGAGTGGGTTCCGGCCTCTACGGAATTATCGTGTTCATCATTCTCTCCGTGTTTATCGCCGGGCTGATGGTGGGCCGCACGCCGGAATATCTCGGCAAGAAGATTGAAGCGTTCGACGTGAAGATGGCGATGCTCACGGTTCTGATTTACCCGCTTCTGGTTCTGACGTTTACCGGAATCTCCGTGGTCGCGCCGAAGTTCGGATTATCCAGTCTTGCCAACGCCGGCCCGCATGGACTCTCGGAAATCTTCTATGCCTACGCCGAAGCCGGCGCAAACAACGGATCGGCGTTCGCCGGGCTCAACGCCAACACGCTCTGGTACAACACAACCCTGGCCACGACGATGCTGTTTGGCCGCTTCTTCATGGTGATCCCGGTGCTCGCCATTGCCGGAAGCCTGGGACTTAAAAAGCAGGTTCCGGAAACGCTAGGCACCTTTCCGGTCACAACGCCGTTATTCACCGGACTGTTGATTTCCGTGATTTTAATTGTAGGAGCATTGACATTCTTCCCCGCGCTCAGCCTGGGCCCAATCCTGGAGCACCTGCTGATGAACGCGGGCAAGACTTTCTAAGGAAAATACGCCATGACAGCCCAAGTTAGGAAAAATAAGTCGATCTGGGACGGAGCCATTGCTCGCCGGGCATTCGGGGATTCGTTCGTGAAGCTGAATCCCAAAACGCTGATGAAGAATCCCGTGATGTTCGTCGTGGAAATTGGTGCGGCGCTTCTCACCGTGCAGTTATTTCGCAACGCGATGAACCACACACACGCCTTTGCGTTTGAGTTCCAAATCACCGTCTGGCTATGGTTTACCGTGCTGTTTGCCAACTTTGCCGAAGCCATGGCCGAAGGCCGCGGCAAGGCCCAGGCCGACACGCTGCGAAAAGCGCGCACGGAAACAGTGGCGTACCGCTTGACGTGCGACGGCGTAAAAGAGGAAATCTCCGGATCGAAGTTGCGCACCGGCGACGTGGTAATCGTCACCGCCGGCGAATTCATTCCTGGAGACGGTGAAGTGATCGAGGGCGTCGCCTCGGTGGACGAGTCCGCCATCACGGGCGAATCCGCCCCCGTAATTCGAGAATCCGGCGGCGACCGCTCGGCGGTAACGGGGGGCACCCGCGTGCTCTCCGACGAGATCAAGGTCCGCATCACGTCGAATCCCGGCGAAACCTTTCTCGACCGCATGATCAAGATGGTCGAGGGCGCGTCGCGACAGAAGACACCGAACGAGATCGCGCTCAATATTTTGCTCTCCGGATTGACGATCATCTTTTTATTGGCCGTCGCCGCGCTGCAACCGATGGCGATTTATTCCGGAACGCCGCAAAGTCCATTTGTATTGTGGTCTTTGCTTGTTTGCCTCATCCCGACAACGATCGGCGGACTGCTCTCCGCCATCGGCATCGCAGGAATCGACCGCGTCATCCAGCGCAACGTGATGGCGATGTCCGGCCGCGCGGTGGAAGCGGCGGGCGACGTGGACACACTTCTGCTCGATAAAACGGGGACGATCACCCTCGGAAATCGCCAGGCGACGGAATTTGTTCCCGCGCCCGGCGTCACGGACGAGGAACTGGCAAACGCCGCCCAGCTCTCTTCCCTGGCGGACGAAACTCCCGAAGGGCGCTCCATCGTCGTCCTCGCCAAGGAAAAATATGGCCTGCGCGGCCGTGCTCTTTCGCCGATGGATGCAACTTTCGTCCCCTTCACCGCTCAGACTCGCATGTCCGGAGTGGATTTCAACGGTACGATGATTCGCAAGGGCGCGGCATCGGCCATCAAGAAATTTATTCTCGATAAGGGAGGGCTTGTTCCGGTGGAGGTGGACGAGTGCGTGGACCGGATTTCGAATAGCGGCGCAACCCCGCTGCTGGTAGCGAGCAACAGCAAAATCCTCGGCGCGATTCACTTGAAGGACATCGTGAAGGGCGGCATGAAGGAACGCTTCGACCACTTGCGTTCGATGGGTATCCGCACCGTGATGATCACGGGAGATAACCGGTTGACCGCCGCGGCCATCGCGCAGGAAGCGGGCGTCGATGATTTCCTCGCCGAGGCCAAACCGGAAGATAAACTGGCCCTCATCAAGAAGGAGCAGGCCAAGGGCAAACTGGTGGCGATGACCGGTGACGGCACCAACGACGCCCCCGCATTGGCTCAAGCCGACGTGGGCCTCGCAATGAATGCGGGCACGCAGGCGGCAAAGGAAGCCGGCAACATGGTGGACCTGGACTCCAACCCCACGAAGCTGATCGAGGTCGTCGAGATCGGCAAGCAGATGCTGATCACGCGCGGCGCGCTCACCACATTT
This sequence comes from Terriglobia bacterium, assembly GCA_963788335.1. GTDB lineage: Bacteria > Acidobacteriota > Terriglobia > Acidiferrales > UBA7541 > Palsa-360. Next base: position 386,163 of record CAWBGM010000016.1, on the reverse strand, counting down.
TCCGTGGCCAACGATGTGGCGAAATATTTCGCGATCATTCCAGCGATGTTCGCTGGCGCTTTTCCTGTGCTGAACACGCTGAATATCATGGGACTCAAGACAGCGCACTCCGCAATTCTGTCGGCCGTGATCTTCAACGCGCTGATTATTATTGCGCTCGTTCCGCTGGCCCTGCGCGGCGTGCAGTATCGCCCCATGGGCGCTTCCGCATTACTGCGCTGGAACCTGCTGGTGTACGGCGCGGGCGGCATCATCGCGCCCTTTATCGGTATCAAAGCGATTGACGTGATCATTACCGGCCTGCACTGGGCCTGAGGCACGGAACAGGAAACCAAAAGGACACGACCATGATGAAACACATTAAAACAGCAGTTCTGATGACGATCGTAACAACCATCCTGCTCGGCATTGTTTACCCGCTCGTTGTAACCGGCCTTGCGCAGGCGATCTTCCCCAAACAGGCCAACGGCAGCATGATTTCAATGAATGGAAAGCTGGTGGGCTCAAGTCTTATCGGCCAGCAATTTTCTTCGCCCGGATATTTTCGCTCACGGCTTTCCGCCGCCGGCAATGGCTACGATGCCGGCAACTCCGGCGGCTCGAACCTGGGGCCGACCAATAAAATGCTGGTGGACCGAGTCAGTGGCGATGTGCAGAAGCTGCAAACCGAGAATCCCAACATGCCCATTCCCATGGACTTGATCACCACTTCCAGTTCCGGCCTCGATCCGCACATCTCACCCGAAGGCGCGGCCTTTCAGGCTCCCCGAGTGGCCAGGGAACGAGGTATGAGCGAGGCTGATGTCGATTCTCTTATCGCCAAGCACACGGAAGGACGACAACTCGGTTTCCTGGGCGAAGCGCGCGTCAATGTTTTGGAACTGAATTTGGATTTGGACGCGGCGCACCCGATGCACAAGTAGCACAATCTTCCGCCTGTCTTCTTTTGACTTTTGAGGGATCCCCCTGAAAGTCAAAACCAGACAGGCGGAAGCCCTCCTTCGGCTGGCTGTGCAGGCCCGGACTGCAGAATCCTACTTCTTCTTCGGCTTCGGGGGCGCCCCGCCTGTGGGCTCAAACCGGTAACCCACCCACGGATCGGTGTGAATGTACTTGGGATGGGCGGGATCGGGCTCGATCTTCTTCCTCAACTGGTTGATAAATACACGCAGATATTCGGTCTCATTTCCATAGTCCGGGCCCCAGACAGCCTGCAAAAGACGCCTGTGCTCGAGCGGCTTGCCTTCGCTTGCCACCAGATGACGAAGCAGATCGAACTCCTTCGGCGTCAACCGCACCGATTTGCCCGCCACAAGAACCTTCCTGCGTTCGAAATCGATTTCCAGATCGTTCGAAACGTAGGATGGCACCGGTTCCGAGGAGGAAGTGCGGCGCAAGGCTGCACGAATACGGGCGAGCAACTCCTCAATGCTGAAAGGCTTTACGACGTAGTCGTCGGCGCCGGCGTCCAGCGCGATCACCTTTTCGTGCTCGGTATTGCGTACGGTGAGCATAATAATCGCGATGTCAGAGTGCTCGCGGATCTCGCGACAGGCCTCGATGCCTCCCATTCCCGGCATGTTCACGTCGAGCAACACGAGCTCCGGTCGTTCGCTGCGGACCATCTCAACGGCTTCTTCACCGGTCTTGGCCTCGATCACCGTATATCCATTGCTCGAAAGTGTCGTGCGCATGACGCGGCGAATCTGCGGTTCGTCGTCGACGACTAAAATGGTTGAGTTACTCATCGGTATGACTCATCGGTGTTATTACTCATCGGTGATCTGTCGTCCCCCTGGCAATCGGCAAGCTAAACGAAAAAACGGATCCTATACCCAACTGGCTGATCACGCTGATCGTGCCGCCATGCGCCTCGACAATGGCTTTGGCGATCGGCAACCCCATGCCCGTGCCCTGGACGCGGTAGCGTTGATCGGTTCCCCGATAGAATTTATCAAAAATCAGGCCAAGTTCCGCATCTGCAATTCCCGGGCCGTGGTCCGCGACGCTGAAGAAGACAAAATCTTCCTTCTCTTCCGCGCTGATCGTGATCGGCATATCCGGAGAAGAATAAAGATTGGCATTTTCGATCAGATGGACCAGCACTTCCCTCGCGCGTGACGAGTCGGCGCGAACGTGCAGCTCCTGATTTTTCACGTCGATTTGAATCGGCCTCGCGGCGAGAACGCCCTTGCAGATATCCAGCGATTCGGAAATCAAATCCATCACGCGAAGCGTTTCGATTTTCAGTTTCACATCGCCCGCCTCGAGCCGCGCCATTTCCCCCGCTTCACCCACCAATCGGTTCAAACGGTCGCACTCCTCGTTAATGATGCTGAGCAGTTCGACCCGCTGGACATCGTCGAGTTTCGCCGGCGAAAGCAGGCTGGTCACCGAGGCCTTCATCGAGGTGAGCGGTGTCCGGAAATCGTGGGTGATTGCGTCGAGTAAGGCGGATTTCAAACGTTCGCCTTCGCGAGCCGCTTCGGTCTTCCCAACCATTTCAATTGCGTGGGCGCGCTCGATGGCGACGGCGATCAGCGACCCCAGGGCCTCCAGTGATTGCGCCGAAAGCACCGGCCCAGAGATACCTACGCTCCCCAGTATGCGTGTGCCCAGGCGAAGAGGAGCAAAGCACAGGCTATGCTCCTCGTCGATCTGAAGGTCTTCGCGGATCACGATCGCTTTCAGAACGTCGGAATCGAGCTGGGGGAGGTTCATTCCGGAACGATAGATTTTCTGCTTATCGATCAGAAACAGCGCTGCGGCTCCGACTTCGAAAATGTCTACCATTTGACGCGGAATCGCGTTCAGCAATTCGATGGGGTTGCCCGCGCTCAACAGGCGCTGGCTAAATTTATAAAGCCGCTCGACTTCGCGGCGCCGGCGATTTGCTTCAGCGGCCTGGTTGCGCGCCCGTGTTGCCAGGTCGCTGGCAAGCACCGAAGTCGCGAGGAACGTAAATAATGCCACCCAGTTCTGAGGGTCGGCTATGGTGAAGGTGCCTATAGGAGGCAGGAAAAAATAATTGTAGGTGAGTGTCGCGGCCAGCGACATGAATACGGATACCGAGAGCCCCCATATGGCCGAAACCCCGAGAATGGCGAGAAGATACGTGAACGCAATGGTTGTCGGATTGAACCGGTGATGGTACCGGTAGAACTCAGTGATGAGGCCGACCCCCGCCAGCGCGGCGGCATATCGGGCGACCATCGTTGGCAAATTCTTCTTCACGGAGGCGTCTTAATTTAGCATTTTTCTGGCATAATAAACGAGCATATCTGCAATGACGAAAACCCCTGAACAATGGCTTGAAGAAGTCTCTCCCCAGGAGCGAACCAAGGGAATCCTGAAGCTATTTCTCGGCTACGCCCCCGGCGTTGGCAAAACGTTTAGCATGTTGAGCGAAGCCATCCGGCGGCGCAGCCGCGGCGAAGACGTGGTAGTCGGCGTGGTTGAAACGCACGGACGCAAGGGGATCGCGGAGCTGGCGGCCCAGCTCGAACGCGTTCCCATGCGCAAGATTGAATACAAGGGCACCGTGTTTGAGGAGATGGACACGGACGCCATCAAGATCAGAAATCCTCACGTCATCCTGGTCGACGAACTGGCGCACACGAATATTCCCGGCAGCAAATACCGCAAACGCTATGAAGACGTTCTCGATCTGGTGGAAGCAAAGATGGAAGTCCTTTCCACCGTGAACGTGCAGCACCTCGAAAGCATTGCCCCTACGGTCGCCGCCATTACCGGCATCAAAATTCGCGAGACGGTTCCCGACTGGGTGCTCGAGCACGCCAATGAAATTGTGATGGTGGATCTCACGCCGGAAGCATTGCAAAACCGCATGAAGCGCGGCGAGGTTTATCACACAGGAAAAGTCGACCAGGCGCTCAAGAATTTTTTCCGCCGGGGGAATCTCATCGCGTTGCGAGAACTCGCCCTGCGCCAGGTGGCGGAACAAGTGGACCGCAGCCTGGAATCTTATATGGAGCAGAAGGACATTCACGATCCCTGGCCGGTGCGGGAACGGATTGCCGTCTGTTTCAGTTCAAATCCCAGGGCGCAGTATCTGATCGCGCGCGCAGCCCGTATGGCGCGGCGCATGGATGCCGAGTTATTCGCGATCTACGTCGATCTCGGTCAAGACACTTCGGATCAGGACCAGAATTCCCTGACCGCCAACATTCAGTTCTCGGAAAGCCTGGGCGCGAAAGTTGTGAAGCTGAAGGGCAAGGACGTATCGGCCGCGACGGCGGAATTCGTACGCGAAAAGCATGTGACGCAAGTGATCTTCGGGCGGTCGGCCGTCGAGGGTTGGCGAAAATATTTATATATGACGGCCATTCACCGCTTCTTGCGCGACGCCCCCGCCGTGGATGTGCATATCGTTACGCAGGAAACCGACTAGTCCGCCCGGCCAGTTCCCGCGCGGTCACTTGATGGCGATATTCGAACAGTTTACGAAGCTTTCGGCGAACCAGGACGCCCCCGAACCATCGGCCCAGAAATCCGAATGGCAGCGCGTATTCCACTCGATCTTCCAAAATAGACGCCGCCGGACCATCCGGCTCAAATGTGTGCGTGTGCTTCCAATGAGCGAACGGACCGGAAACCTGAAGGTCCGAGAAAAAGTGGCCGGGTTCATATTCCTGATGTTCCGCGACCCAGCGCCGGCGGAAGGGCCATTTTCCAAATTGAATTGTGACGCGCGCGCCCTTCTCGATTCCGCCGATTCGTTCGATGATTTTTACGCGCGCGCCGGGCGGAGTTAGTTTTTCCAGTGCCTCGGGCCGTTCGTGCCACGCGTACACATCGGCTGCCGGAGCTTCCATGCGGGATCGGCGAATAAAGGTTTCTGTTTTCATTTGAATCGACGACAAAAAAATGCGGAACGATCTTTGCACCTTGCTTAAGGCGCATTGCATCCAATTAACCCAGTGAACATTTCCGGCTTGAAGATTAGCAGAGATCGCGCCGCGCCGCTGTGACACAGACACTGCTGCCTATGAACCTTAGAGACGGAGCAAAGGACACCATGGCCTTCATATTCGATCCCCTTCCCATTCGCGGAATCACCCTCAAGAATCGACTCGTTGTCTCACCGATGTGCCAGTACTCGAGTGAGGACGGATTCGCGAACGACTGGCACCTGGTGCACCTTGGCAGCCGAGCCGTGGGCGGGGCGGCAATTGTTTTCACCGAGGCCACCGCCGTAACACCCGAGGGCCGCATCAGTCCCGAGGACCTGGGAATATGGAAAGACGCGCACATCGAGTTCCTCTTGCGAATTACAAAATTTCTGGCGGCTCAAGGAGCCGTGCCAGGCATTCAATTGGCGCACGCCGGCCGCAAAGGCAGCACGCAACGGCCCTGGGTCGGGTCGGGTCAGGTAACAATCGCCGAGGGAGGCTGGGTGCCCGTCGCGCCGAGCGCTCTGGCGTATTCGAATAAATTCCCGATGCCGGAGGCATTGTCGAAGGATGGCATTCGAACGATCGTTGAAGCTTTTGGACAAGCCGCGCGTCGCGCGCTGCAAGCAGGATTTCGCGTCGTCGAAATTCATGCCGCCCATGGCTACCTGCTTCACGAGTTCTTCTCTCCCCTAACCAACAACCGGAAAGACGAATACGGCGGCTCTTTCGAAAATCGCACACGCATTGGCCGCGAAGTAGTTTCCGCGATACGCAAGCAATGGCCTGAAAATCTCCCGCTCTTTATTCGAATTTCGGCAACCGATTGGAAAGACGGAGGCTGGGACGTGGAGCAATCCGTCGAACTGGCGAAGCAACTCAAGCCACTGGGCGTGGATCTGATCGACTCTTCATCGGCGGGACTCGTCCGAGATCAACAGATCGTCGCAGGCCCCGGTTTTCAGGTTCCCTTCGCTGAACGGATTCGCCGCGATGCTGGGATCCTGACCGGCGCTGTAGGTCTGATTGAGACAAAAGAGCAAGTCGCGGAAATCCTGGCCAAGGGTCAGGCCGACTTGGTGTTCATGGCTCGTGAATTTCTACGCGATCCGTACTGGCCGCTGCGAACTGCCCGCGAATTGAATCAGCCGATGAGTTGGCCGGTGCAATACTTGCGCGCCGCCCCCCCGGATTCCTCCGAGCTTGCGGCAATTCCATTGGAGCCTACGAAAGCTCAGAGGGCGTCTTGACGGAACAAAACAGTGGCCCCGGAAAGACATGCCGGGTCGCTCTTCTTATTTAAATTCGTTTTGAGAAAATCCGCGCTGCAATCGGGAAAATTCCAACGCGTTTTATGCGGCAGCCGCGCCGGAAGAAATTGAAGTTTGTCCGGTTGACGATTCGCTTGTTGCCGGCAAAGGAGCAGCCGTAATCTGAGCCGACTGACCGTTGCCGTCGGTCAATGTGACCTTCACTTCCTGAATGCTCAAATTAAAAGAAGAAAGATCGAAAGTTCCGGTGGTATTGCCGCCATTTCCATTCGTGCTGGCCGTATTGCCCTGCACATCGATCGCTGAGAATTTGATGGAAAGCTCCTCGATCTGATAGGTGCCGGTAGGGACGGTCGGATTTGCGCTCGGCGCGATGGAGCCTACTGTGGTTGAAGCTGGACCTGCGATCGGCAACCCGGGCGTCGAATCGTTGGCCACACCCGTGGCGGCTGTCGAATCTGCCGCGACTGCCCCTGTCGGACTCTGCACCCCGGCAGCCGTTTGCTGCGCCAAATTCTGGAGCTGCGAGACAAGGTCGGCAAATGCTTGCGGGCTGACGGATTGGATGAAACTGGCGACCTGATCGAACGCCTGAATCTGTTGTCGGCTGAGGCCGAGGCTCTGAAGCGAATCATTTAGGGCCTGGAGCGGGTCCTGAGCGCTAGAGGTCGGGTCTCCCGTTGTTACTTGGGGTGCGGTGGATGGTGCGGTGGATGGCGCCGTGACTGGTGCCGTCAAAGCTCCGGCTGATGGAACGGCCGTGGGAGATACAGGATCGGCGCTATCCAACTGAGAGGGTTGCGGCACGGCGGGTGCGGTTTGGGTTGGCACTGGCGAATCCGCAACCGGAGCCTGCGTATTTTGCGTGGATGATGAGCCTGCCAGAAGGACCAGGGCTGCGGCAGAAAACAGTTGAACCTGGCTTACCTGATATGTTCCGGCGATTGCCTGCGAATCCTGGCCGCCCGAAGAGTTTGACGGGGTGTGATGGGAATCAAAATGCGCTCCTGAGTCCCTGTCTGGATCTCCGGCCGACCGCCCGGTTGCCCGATTGCTTGTCGTTGACTGGGTGCTTTGCTGCTGAAAATCGTCGCGGATGTGCTGATACGCGTGATGCCCAACGCCGGATACGGCCATTGATTCCCCCCCAAATGAAAGCGCAAGGCTCGTCTGTGCCCCTGGGTGAGCTCAAATGACCCGCTACCATGTCTGTAACCAAAACATCGGCTGACGCGACGAAATCATTAGGGCAAAGAAGCAACACGTTCGTCCAAATGTGACCTGGAAATAACGGTTTGTTGGATTGGATTCGCATTGCATCGTGCCCGGCGCTTTATCCCCGAAAACGTACAGTACAGATTCGATTCATCCGGCGACGAACCTGCTAGGCGAAGCCCGCCAAAACCTCTAACATTACTTTCGTGAGTACGACGAGCGTTCATCGACGCGTTTTTACTTCCACAGGAATTGTGATGGGCGGAATTCTGGCCAGCCGCCTGCTCGGATTCTTTCGCGAGTGGGCTGTCGCGCATCAGGTGGGCTCGAACGCGATGACTGACGCGTATTATGCGGCTTTCACGCTGCCCGATTTCCTAAACTACCTCGTCGCGGGAGCCTCGCTCAGCGCCACGTTTATCCCGGTTTTCGCCAAATATTCCGCCGAGGGGCGCGAGGACGAAGGCTGGCACGTTTTCTCGACGGTAATGACCTTCATGGGAGCGCTGCTGGCGGGACTAATTGTCCTCGGGGAGATTTTCGCGCCGCAGCTTGCACACGTGATCGCTCCCGGATTTGCTCCGGCGGAGCGCGATCGTCTGATCTTTCTCACGCGCCTGATGCTTCCGGCGCAGTTTTGTTTTTACGAAGGGAGCATCCTGAGCGCCGTGCAGTATGCCAAGGGGCGCTTCGTGATTCCCTCGCTTGCGCCCGTCCTTTACAACATTATGATCGTTCTCGGCGGACTTCTGCTGGCGTCGCGCATCGGGATGACCGGTTTTGCCGTCGGTGTGCTTGTGGGGGCGCTGCTGGGGAATTTCCTGCTTCAGGTTTACGGCGCGTATTCGATTGGAGCGCATTTTCGTCCGAACCTCGATTTGAGGCATCCCGGATTCATTCTCTTCTTGAAACTTTCCGTTCCCATCATGTTGGCGCTGTCGCTGGTGTTTACTGACGACTGGGTCATCCGCTGGTTTGGTTCTTATCTGCAGCCCGCGTCCATCACGTGGCTCAGCTACGGGAAGACGTTGATGCGCGTCCCGCTTGGAGTTGTGGGACAGGGAGTGGGAGTGGCGTCGTTTCCGTTTCTCGCGCAGCTTTATTCCGAGGGAAAAATAGACGAATTGAACCGGCTGCTCAATTCGACGATGAAATGGATGATCGCGCTGCTGGTGCCGATTTCCGCGCTCACCATCGCCCAAAGTTCGCCTGTAGTTTACCTGGTGTTTTCGCACACGCGATTGCGCGGCCCCGATTTTGACGCTACCTCGGCCACGCTCGTTCTCTTTTCCCTGGGCATGTTCGCCTGGGGCGCGCAAAACATTCTGGCTCGCGGCTTCTACGCCACTCGCAACACAATGACGCCCGCGATTGTCGGCACCCTGCTGGCCTTTGCGAATCTTCCCGTCTACTGGCTGCTGGTAAGGCGCGAAGCGCATCTGGGACTGGCGTTTGCCAGCTCGCTGGGAATCACCGTTTACACAATCGTGCTGTTCCTCCTGCTAAACCGAAGGACCCACAATCGCGAAGCCGGCGCGATCATGGGATTTTTCCTCAAGATCACCACGGTTTCCGCAGGGGTTGCGTGGGTATGCCATCGACTCCAGCTCTTCCTTGAGCCACATTTCGCCTGGCATACGACCGCGGGAGCGTTCACGCTGCTCGTCATCGTGACCACGGTTGGAATTGTGCTTCTCTTGATCGCAGCCAAACTATTGCGAATCCAGGAATTCGATGAACTGATCAGGCGGTTCCGCGCGTCGCTCTTCCGCGAAAAGAGTCCGACAATTCTCCCGGTTGCACAGAAGGATATTTAAGCGATATTCGGCCTGCGCTTCCAGTGGCGCGGGCTTTGGCCTGGCGAGTTCTCAATCCCGCCAGCGGCGCCGAAATTCAAAAGCGGTCGATCTGAAGTCTGCCTGTCGGAGGTAAGCGCGTGCCGCTAAATTTTCGCGCGCTGCGGTTTTCGAACCGGTTCCAGCGCCTCGTATACGCTACGTTTTAATGTGTCGTGGGTAAATGGCTTTTGCAGGACACGACGCGCCTGGCTTCGAAGCCCGTGATTTCCCAGTGCATCGTCTGTATAACCCGTCATGTAGAGGATCTGAACTCGCGGAAAGCTTGAGCTAAATTGCCTGGCGAGCTCCGGCCCAGTCATGCCGGGCATGACGATGTCGGTCAACAGAAGATCCAAAGGCCCATCGTGTTGTTCCGCCAGAAGCAAAGCGTCGGCCGCGCTTGGCGCGACCAGAAGACGATAACCTTCCTGGCGCAGAACTTCAGCGGACATGGTCCGAACACCGGGATTATCTTCCACCAGCAGAATCGTTTCGCCGCCGGACCGGAAATCAAGCATCTCCTGGGTGACAACGGAGCCGGAAGGCGGTTCCACGCGAGGCAACAAGGTATGAAACGAGCTGCCCTTGCCGATTTCACTTTCCGCCCAGATGTACCCGCCGCTTTGTTTCACGATACCGTACACAGTTGCGAGACCAAGCCCCGTCCCCTTTCCCTTTTCTTTGGTCGAAAAGAAAGGCTCAAAAATCCTGGCGCGTGTCTCCGCATCCATCCCATGTCCCGAATCCCGAACAACCAGAGCGACGTACTCACCAGCCGCAATAAACGGCTGTGGTCTCGCTGTTTCCCGTTCAACGGACAGATTCAAAGTTTCAATTCGCAGTTGGCCGCCTGTGGGCATGGCGTCGCGCGCGTTCCCGGCAAGGTTCAAAACAATTTGCTGCAACTTCCCCGGATCGACTCTTGCCCAGCCCAGATTCGGGTCCACCACCAGTTGAAGGGCGATGTCTTCGCCAAGCACGCAACGCAACATGCCATCCATGTCTTCGACCAGGGCATTGATTTGAAGGACCGCCGGTTCCAGAATCTGGTTTCGGCTATAGGCAAGCAACTGGTTGGTCAACCAGGCGCCGCGTTCCGCGGCTTTTCGAATTTCCTCGACTCGTTCTCTGCATTTCGCCTGCGATTCCGAGCGTTTCAAAAGAAATTCGCTGTGTCCCAGAATCACCGTAAGCAGGTTATTAAAATCGTGGGCAACGCCTCCGGCGAGCTGCCCCATTGCCTCCATCCGGCTGGCTTGTTGGGCGGACCGGCCCAGCCGGGATGGCGAAGTAATGAAACCTTTGGTGTTGCCCTCGCCTTCCCGCGGCTTCTTTTTCGGTTTTGCCTTAGCACGGAGACGCGGGTTCTTGCACACACCAGAGATTCTGGACACGGATTCCCTCATCAGCAAATAATTGGTCGGACAAAGCGGCGGGAAGGGGGACAACCAAGCCGGCAAAGATCTGTGGAACCAACAGCCGCTTAAATTTATTCCGCGACCCGAACGCTGTCAACGTGAAACTTGTAAGAATGTGACGATCCGGATTAACTTCAAGACGGCTTGGGGCTGCTGAAGACTGTAGCAACAAGTTCCGAAACTTCCTTCGCGTATTCATCGAGATTGAATGTGAAGCGGGCAAGGTCAATATCGGCCATGGTTGGAAACTGCATCACCAGGTAGAGCCAGCCCGGTTCATTCGCGAAATCGACCTGACGCGGCTCGTAATAGCCATAACCCAGGTCGCGCAGTCGACAAAGCAGATCACTCAGGTGCACCAGGGCCACCAGGGGGCCTCCCCGTTTTGCATCCCCAATGTCATGATGCAACTCGATGACGTCGATCAGGTCCGGAGGCATTTTCCAGGCCTCTCCGAGAATCCTGCCGGAATCGGCATGCGTAAAACCGAGGATGGTTTGTTCGGCCTCCTCAAGAGGAATCTTTTCGCGCATCGCTTTTTCATAAGATGCGCGGAATTCCTCTGGAGCGACCATGGAATTCACCAGCACGCCAATGTCGTGCAGCAATCCGGCGAGATAGGCCTTTTCGGTGTCCGGATACTCGATTAACTCCGCGAACTTCCGGCAGACCAGCGCGCATCCCAACGAGTGCTTCCAAAAAATAGACGGGTCCACAATCCAGCGGTTTGCGGGAATCACCTGCGAAAGCGAATTGGAAAACAGAAGATCGCGAACGCGCCACATCCCCAGGCTCATGACGGCCGTTCGTACGGTTTCGGCCGGCATGCTGCGGGCAAAGAGCGCGGAATTGGCCATGCGGATGCACTGTGCCGCAATCGATTTGTCGTAGGAAACAAGCTCGACAATGCGGTTCATATCGATCTGTTCCACCGGCTGATCCATGCAGCGCAGCAAAGGGCGCAATATGACGGGGAGAGCCGGCATGGCATCAATTCTCACAATTTTGGACCGAAGATGGTCGAGGGTTTCGGTTTTCATGGCTGGCCTGCCTTTGGGGCGGCTTCTGTTGTTTTCCAGTACGCCGTCGTCCCGGGAAAATGGACCAGTCGAAACTTTTCGCTGATCCCAAATAGCGATTCGGAATGTCCAAGGAAAAAATATCCGTTTTGGAGCAACGCGTTATAGAAATGCTGGATCGTGCGGGTCTTGGATTTTCCATCGAAATAAATCAGAACGTTGCAGCAAAAGATCACGTCGAACCCGCGCATGAACAGCATCTTGCTGTCTTCCAGCAGATTCATCCGGTTGAATGTAATGAAGGGTCTCACCGAATCGGCCACTCGAAAATCCGTCCCGATTTTCGTGAAATACTTTTTCATGTATTCCGGCGGCACGTTTCGAACGGCATAATCGTTATAAATGCCTTCCTGGGCCTTGGCCACGGATCGGTCGTTCAGGTCCGTCGCCACAACTTCGAAAGTCCAGCCCTTCAGATTGGTCAATGTCTCTTCCAGCAGGAGCATCGCCAGCGTGTACGTTTCTTCGCCCGTGGAACATCCGGCGCTCCAGAATCGCAGCTTCGTGTACGATAATTTCTTCTTCGCTTCGGCGAGCGACGGGATTACCACTTTGCGAAGAGCGTCTATTTGCGGCATGCTCCGGAACAGACATGTCTCGCCGATTGTGATTTCATTGAGCAGATTCCTCATTTCGGAATCGCGGTTCGGACGCGCGGTTAGAAATTCGAGATATTCGCGCGGCGATCGAGCCCCCACTTCCTTCATTCTCCGCGTGGCCCGGCTGACGAGCAGATAAAATTTACTTTCCGCCTGGTAAATTCCCGAAACCTGGTAGATCAAATCGCGGATGCGAATCCATGCCGGATCGGATAAGCTTTCCGCTACGACCGAATCTTCCTTCAACAGCGTGGTTTCATTCGCCATATTGAGCGCCCACCATCCTTAATCCGCCCTCATTGAAGCGTTTCCCGCAAGTGACGCGATTCCCGCCGGATCCAAAATCATACGAACCAGGCCGTCGCCGCTGATTGTCGCCCCGGCCAGCCCAGGCACCATGCGCAAATACGTGGGAAGAGGCTTAATCACCGTTTCTTCCTGTCCCAACAGCTGATCGACAATGATGCCGAGCTGACGGTCCGCTATTCCCATGATTACGATTCGCAACAATTGGCTTTTATCCTGCTCGCTTCGAGTGCCATGCAAAATATTTCCCAGCCGGAAAAGGGGAAATACGCGGTCGCGCAGGCGCAACATTTCTCCCGCATTCGTGCGATGTACTTCGCGCGAGCCAACACGCAGGGTTTCGACAACCGAACGCAGGGGCAGCGCATAAGTCTCCGAGTCCACCCTCACCAGAAGCACGGGAAGGATGGCCAGTGTCAACGGCAAGCGAAGAGTGATGACCGTTCCCTTTCCCACTTCGCTCGAGAGTTCCACCACCCCGTTGAGCTTCTTTAAATTGGAACGAACAACATCCATGCCAACGCCGCGACCGGATACGTTACTCACTTTTTCCGCAGTGCTGAACCCGGGCACGAAGATCAAGTCGAGGATGTCGCGTTTCGACATGCCCTGGAGGCGTTCCGCCGTCACAAGACCGCGCTCCATCGCAATACGCCCGATCCGGTCGGGATCGATGCCCCCTCCGTCGTCCGAAATCACGATCATAATGTGATCGCCTTCCTGCTGCGCTTCGAGACGAATGGTTCCCTTGCGCGGCTTGCCCCGGGCCACCCGCGTATCGGGATTTTCGATGCCGTGGTCCAGCGAATTTCTCAGGAGGTGAACCAGCGGATCCCCGATCTGCTCGACTACGGTCTTGTCGAGTTCCGTGTCCTCCCCTACGATTTTCAGATCCACTTCTTTGTTTAACGATGCGGACAGATCGCGCACCAGGCGCGGCATACGTCGAAACACAAGATCGACTGGGACCATTCGCGTGCGCAGGCCGGCGTTCTGCAACTCGTCGGTGATAAAATTCAGCCGGGCGGTCGCAAGTGCCAGCTCACTTTCGAGAGCTTCACCGGAAGCCCGGTGCTCCACGAGATCGCGGACGAGATGGGTGAGGCGGTTTCGTTCCAGCACAAGTTCGCCCACCAGATTGACCAGCTCGTCCAGTTTTTTGACGTCCACGCGCACCGTTTGCGCCGGTTCCTGTCCGGCTGCCATTGCCGTCTGGCGCAACAATGTTTCCTGAATCCGTTCGGGAGTGGCCAGCTGTTTTTCGACCAGAACTTCGCCGATTTTTTTCCCGGTTGCCGCGCTTTCCTTGAGAGAGTCGTCCAGTTCCGCCGGCGTGAGAACATTCTCCGCAACCAGCATTTCGCCCAACCGGGGTTTCGGCTTGGGGGGCGGGGCCATGTGCTGGATATCGGTTAATTCCTTGATGATCCCGTCGAGATCGTAGGCGTGCTGCTGATTTTCGCGAATGTCCCGCATCATCATGCGGAGATGGTCCAGGACGATCAGCAGCGTGCTGATTGTGTGCTTGTCGAGAATGCGCTCTTTCTTGCGCAACAGATTCAGGACATCTTCCGCGTGATGGGTCAGCGTCACAACCTGCGTAAATCCCAAAAATCCGGATGTCCCCTTAATCGTGTGGAACGCGCGAAACGCGCGGTTAAGCATCTCCTCATCCGATGGCGAGGCTTCCAGGGCAACCAGATCCTGGTCGAGCTGCTGAAGAAACTCGTTGGACTCATTTAGAAAGTCCTTGATTAAACTTTCGTCCTGCGCCAGTTCATCGCTCATCGGTTTATGCGTCCCGCAAAGACCATCGGCATATTCGTAAAACAATCAATTGAAAATCCCGGCTCATCCGTGAGCAGGGACCGGCTCGGGTTCGCGCGACGCTGTCTCAATGCCCGGCCCCACATCGGCCTCGGGCGCGCCGATCACTTCCTTCATCATGCAATCGACGTTCAGCAGCATCAGCAGGCGGTTTTCGAGTTTCCCCACGCCCGAGATAAATTCCTGCTCCACTTTTGAAAGCTGTGGCGGCGGCTCAATCGTCGCTTTTGAGATGCGCAGGACTTCGGACACCGCATCCACCACAAATCCGAGGACAGTTTCCGCGACGTCGATGACCACGATTCGCGTCTGCCTGTCCACATCGCGTGCCGGCATGCCAAATCTCTTTCGCAGACCTATTACCGGAATCACTTTGCCGCGCAGGTTGATGACACCCTCCACAAACGGCGCTGAGTTGGGCACGCGCGTAATTTGCTGCATCCGAATAATTTCCTGCACTTTGAGAATTTCGATCCCGTATTCTTCTTCATCCAGGAAAAAACTGACGAGTTGCAGCAGGTCCGATTCCTTTCGGTCGACTTTTTCAGTCTGCTTTCCCTTGGGCTCCATCGGCTTCTCCCTTGTTCACTTCGGTAACCGCTCTCACCCGCCGCACTCCCGCAAACGGGTCCCTTTGCCAGGCACAGGTAAGGCGCCCTTGCAAATTCAGCTCCTTAGCGCCCGACTTCCACCAACTCTCGGTCTGGTTCACGCTGCCGGAGCGACTTAGGACCTCCCGAGCGGCGCTCCGGGGTGCGCTTTCTGGATTCACCCGGTTGCACATTGTTTCCGATATCGAACTTTGCAATCTGAGAGTGCAATTCCTGGGCGACGGACGAAAGTTCCAGGACGGATTTCGAGGTGTGCTGCGAAGCCGATGCGGACTCCTGCGAAATCGTAGCGATTTGTTCGACGTTGACATTGATCTGTTCTGTCGTGCTCGACTGCTCAGTCGCAGCCGTGGCGATCTGCAGAATCATGTCCCCGACCTGTTCGGACATGCGGATAATTTCCTGGAGCGATCTTCCCGCCTGCACGGTCGATTTCACCCCTTCCTCGACCTGTACCATCCCCTCTTCCATGGCTCCCACTGCATTTTTCGTCTCGGATTGAATCCCTTTAATCATCTGAGCGATTTCCTTCGTTGCCTTGCCGGTGCGCTCGGCCAGCTTGCGCACTTCATCGGCCACGACGGCAAATCCCCGCCCTTGTTCTCCGGCGCGAGCCGCCTCAATCGCGGCATTCAAAGCCAGCAGATTCGTCTGGTCGGCGATGTCGTCGATCACGCCTATAATTTCTCCGATCTGGTCGGACCCCTTTCCAAGAGATTGCACTTTCTTCGCGGTTTCCCCGACCGAATGTGCAATCGCGCGCATTTTCCCCAGGGTGTCGTCGACAATTTTGCCCCCGCTTTTTGCAGTCTCCGCCGCATCGCGCGAAGCGTCCGCGGCCTTCGTCGAATTTTCCGAAACCTGGAGGACCGTTGAGGCCATTTCCTCCATCGCCGCGGCCACCTGGTTTGTCTGATCCTTTTGTGTCTCCGCTCCCTGCGCTTGGCGTTCCACCGACGACGAAATCTCTCCGCTGGCGGTTGCCAAACGGTCCGCGATGATCGCTGTGGACCGGATCATCTCCACCAGGCTTCGTTTCATTTCATTCATGGCCCGAGCCGCATGTCCGATTTCATCTCTGGATTGCGATTTCATGTCGTCCAGATTCAGATTCCCTCTCGACATTTCGCTCGCCATTGACAGAATTTCGTGAAGAAAGGAAAAAAACACCCTGGCCAGGGACACTCCAAATGAAATCGCGAACACGAGGATGAGAAATCCTCCCGCGGACAGAATCCATGTTCTGCGAACGAGAAACCGGTCCGCCCCTTGTTCGAAATTTAATTGTTCCGTGTTTACGCCCTCTTCGAGCGCGGACACTGCCGCCCGTTGCTGCTGGAATAGCGGTTGCATGGATTGGGAATTGAAAATGGCGGCGCGCTCCTGGCTCCCCCGGTCACCTACCAGCAGGATTGGAGAAAACTGATTGATCGCCAGTTCCAGGTATCGCGATCCTTTCTCGTGAACTTCGCCGCTCAGCCCTTCCTTTAGCTTTCCTTCCGGAAGCTGCTTCATATAAAAATCGTACGCGTCATTGAATTGTTTGCGTTGCGCATTCAACGACTCAAACTCCGTGCGTAGTTTTGCCGGATCCTGATCTTCCAGCATCGCCTGGATCGTCATCGAAGGTTCGGTCAGTTCGAGCCGGGCAGGCGACAGATCGGAAGACAGCGCAGACCTCAATTTGATTTGCCCGTACGTATCGCCGTTTATCCGAATCGCCGCCATCGTATTGAATACCGCATATCCGAATCCGCCCAGCCCCAAAACGGCTATTCCGCTCAGCACCACCATCTTCGTACCTATGCTCATGTGTTTGAGGAATCTCATCCACGCTCCCTGATCAACACGCACGAAACATGAAAGTCCCATCGGCTGAGGCGGGTAAAGCTTGACTCCGAGACTCGCTTATCTGAAGAGAAGGTCCCGGGCGCGTCTCAAGGGCCCGGGGCAGGAATCGGATCCGGCTCCCGGGTCTGAAACGACAGGCCGCCGGGTTGAGATGGCGCAAGGATTACCACATCCATCCGCCTGTTTTGGGCGCGCCCCTCCGCGGTGTCATTGCGCGCAACTGGATGGAATTCCGCATAACCGGCGGCTGACAGATGGCTGGGTGGCAACCCGTATTTGGTGATCAACAACTGAATCAATTCCGTCGCCCGCGCCGTAGACAACTCCCAATTAGACGCAAATCGGGCGGTGTGAATAGGAACGTTATCGGTATGCCCCTCCACACGCAGATTTTCCGGCCGCTGTTTAAGGACTTCGACCAGGCGCGCAATTGCGTCCATGGAAGCCGGACGTATCGTTGCCGAACCGCTTTCAAAAAACCCCATTTCCTTCAAGCTGATGATCAAGCCCTCCCGGCGCAGAGACATGGTCACTTCGTGCCGTTGAATCTCAGGGTTAAGCACCGTCTGGAGCGCCTGCTTTGCGTCCTCAAGCGATTGCGCCTCGGCCGAAGGAGCCAGATCTCCTTTCATCGGGTTCACGAAACGCTTCAAGTCGACATCTCTGCTGATGTTTTCCACCACTTGTACTTTTTGAAACGGCAGCGCCTCGTCTTCCTTCACCGGAACTTCCTTGCTGGAAGCTTGAAACACGCCGAGCTCCTGGAACGCCACCTGAATGGCCATCGCCATGCGTCCCGCCTTTCTTTTATCGACCTGCGCCGAAGCATACAAGACCACGAAAAACGCGAAGAGCAGCGTAATGAAATCCGCATACGAAACCAGCCAGCGCTCGTGATTTACATGTTCGGGAACTTTCTTCTTCATGCCGGCACCCCCTGTTCCTTTGTTTGCGCCGGTATTTGAGCCAGGAAACTGACCAGTTTATTTTCGATCATTCGCGGGTTCATTCCCTCCAGGATCGAAATAACGCCTTCCAGCATCATTTCGTGAATCACCTGTTCTTCCCGAATCCGGATTTTCAATTTCCCCGCCGATGGCAGTAAAATCAAATTCGCGGCCCCAACTCCATACACCGTAGCCACGAATGCGACGGCGATGCCCCTTCCCACTTCGTCAATGTTGTCCAGATGCTGCATGACCTGAATCAAGCCAAGGATGGCGCCGATAATTCCAATGGTCGGAGAGAACCCTCCGGCGGATTCAAATACCCGGGGAATGTTGTCTTCATGCTCGCCCTGCCTTTCGATTTCCATTTCCATTATTTTTCGTAATTCTCCAGGCTCCGTCCCATCCACCGCGAGCGTCAGGGCTTTCCGCAAAAACGGGTCGCGGATTTTGTCCAGATCCCTGTCCAGCGAAACGATTCCTTCTCTGCGCGCTTTGTGCGCAATCACCACGATTTCCCGAATGATTCCCCGAGGGTCGCTCTTCGGCTCAAAAAATATCGTTGCCAAACTGATGAATGCGGTCTTGACGACTCTGAGCGGAAACTGAACCATAATGGCGCCCAGTGTTCCGCCAAATACGATCAAGGCGGCCGTGGGCTGCAAAATCTGCCCGATCTGCCCTCCTTCCAGGAATAGCCCGAGCAAGATCGTTCCCCCGGCCATAACAATTCCAACGATGGTCCCGATATCCATACTGCTACGCGCCCTCAGGAATAGAATTCTTGCGGTCGGGTTCTACAATTTCTTCTTTTGGGGCGGACCATCCTGAGAAATTTAGTTGAAGCCCATCCAGCACGCGACGGCGAAAAGTCACGATCCGTTCGAGAATCTGTTCCACAGTTTCCCGGACGATAAATTTTTCGCCGCTAACCAGGGCGATCACCGTGTCCGGCGCATTTTCGATCTGCTTGATGAGATCGGAATTAATAGTGATGGACTGGCCGTTGAGTCGTGTGAGTTGAATCATTGGGGTTACGGCGCCTGTTTCGTTTTGGGACTGCGTGCCAATCCTTCCGTGGCACACTTGACTTATCGGCGAATCGTTCCGGGGCGTTACGTCACAATCGCGTTTCTATGTGGACTGGCACTCAATTTGCCTTATGACTATTGCGGAAGATCAGAACCCGAAAAACCGCCCGCGCATCCTTTGGGGACATGAGGACTAGCATCCATATACGGATTGCAAAGCCGCCCTTCCATCTCTCTCTTTTTCCGGTAGTACTTCTCGCTGGTACCTCATGTCCTTAAAACGTCAACACGGAATTGGAGTAGAACCTTGAGGAACTAAAGCCCCCGGACCTGAAGCCGATAAGAGTTGTGGAGGAAGAAAAAGCCGTTCCGAAATTCGGGAGAGAGCCAAGGAAGTTCCGGAGCGACTCAGCACCGGGGCTGGGTCCTCCAAAACGGAAACGGATCCACTTCTAAGGAGCCTAACAACATGGCACTGAGCATTTTAAATAACATTGCATCAATCGCAGCACAAAACCAGTTGTCCGTGACACAAACGAACCTGAATAAAACGCTCGGACAACTCTCTTCCGGTTCACGAATCAATTCCGGCGCGGATGACGCGGCGGGCCTGGCCATCGCGAACGGGTTGCAAGCGAACATCACGGCATTGACGCAGTCGGCACAGAACGCAAACGCCGGCGTCGGATCCCTTCAAGTGGCCGATGGCGCCCTCGCTCAGGTGACCACGCTTCTCAATCGCGCCATCACCCTGGCGACCGAATCGGCGAACGGTTCCGTGTCCAACTCACAGCGCACGGCGCTACAGGCCGAATATGCACAGATCAATACAGAAATCAATTCCATCGGCAGCACGACCAATTACAACGGCTCGGCGGTGTTCAGCAACACGGCGAACAGCACGTTCTTGAGCGATGGCGTCAGCCCGACGACCATCAGCGTAACTACCGGCACGCTGACCGCCGCTTCCCTCGGCCTGACAACCGGAACTATTTCGGTCGCTACTCCCGCAACCTCTTCAACGGCCCAACTCACGTTTACGGGAGACCCGCAAAACGGCGACCAGGTGGACGTTGATGGCCACACATTTACATTCGTCACTGCCGGTACCGTTACCAACAACGGCGACGTCGCCATCTCGGCGGGCAACACAAACCAGACGGCTCTGAACCTGGCGCACGCCATCAATGATTCGGGCGGTGTTGCCAACACAGACTACAAAGTCGCCTCGGCGGACACGCACGTGAGCGCCACAGTCACCGGAAGCACCGTTACCTTCACAGCGCTCACCACCGGAAACAACAACACTTACACTCTGACGACTCCTACTGATGCCAGCGGAAATCTCGTGGTTTCGGGGGCTACCTTCACCGGCGGCGCGGCAGCGGGATCGAACTCGGTCAATGAAACCAACGACCTCTCGTCGGCTGCGGATGCTCAGGCAACACTCGGCCTGATCAACTCCGCCATCGCCGGCGTGGCTGGACTTCGCGGAACGCTCGGTGCGAACGTCAACCGGCTGCAAGCGGCCGGAAACGTTATCACCAACGAAGTGCAAAACCTGACCTCAGCGGAAGACGGCATCACCGCCGCCAACATCCCGTCCGTGGTCGCCAACTTGTCGCAGTACACCATTCTGGAACAGTCCGGCATCTCGGCCCTGGCCCAGGCAAACACGGCGCAGCAGAGCATTTTGAAGCTGCTCCAGTAAATATGGCCGGCATCAAAAAAGGAGCGCGGCAGGCGAGGCTCGATGAGCCTCGCCCGTTGCGTTGAATCGGAGGGAAAATATGTCGGTCCTCGCAGCTAACGCCTTAAATGTTGCGTCAGAGCTGGCGCAGGCGTCGGCGACTCAGCAAACAGTGAATCGTACACCCGCTCCCGCTCCCCAGGAATCGCAAGCTGTCACCACTCCACAACCCGCCGAGCCTGCCGATCTGGGACTGAACGCGCTACTCACTTTTAAGCAAGACCCCACTGGCCGCGTTTATTACGTCGTGACCAACGCCCAGACGGGAAAAGAGATCGCGCAATTGCCGCCCGAAGAATTGCGAAACGTCGAAGACGGAATTGCCGGCTATTTGCAGGAGCAGGAAGCGAAAAGCGCTGCGGCTACGCACATCGAAACCAAGGCGTGAGGTAATAAGGAGATCCAATGGCAACCGCCCTTTCAAGTCTATTGTCAACCGGCCTGTCAAGTACCGGTTCCGGAACCAGTTCCAGCGGAAGTACAACGTTTGCAGGATTGGGACAAGGTATCAACGTCACTTCGTTCGTGCAATTGGCCGAAGCGGATGCACAGGCCAATATCACTAATTTCCAGGCCCAGCAGACCGCCGTAAATTCGCAAAGTTCGACGCTGGCGACGATCACGGCCAATCTGACGGCGTTGCAATCGGCCGTCCAGGCGTTGAATGATCCCCTGGGCGTTCTGGCCGCCCAGACCGCTACATCGTCCAATACGAACGATCTTACGGCGGCTGCGACGTCAAGCGCAGTGGCCGGCACACACAGCATTGCAATCACTTCGCTGGCGACCACGTCATCCTATTACACGGATGCTGTTGCCGCAGGCACCACTCCGCTGGCAACGGGTGACACTTTAACGATCTCCGCCGGCGGCACACAGGTTGCCTCGGTTACGGTAAATTCAAATAACAACACGCTTTCGGCCATCGCGGCGGCGATCAACTCGCAATCAACCGCCGTGCAAGCGAGTGTCATTAACGATGCAAATGGCGCGCGATTGGCCATCGTCAGCTCCGCTTCGGGAACTCCCGGCAACCTATCCGTTTCGGGCACTCTTCACCAGTCTGGCGGCGCAGCTATTAACTTCCACCAGGCAGCGGCGGGCTTGAATGCGTCCCTGACGGTGGACGGCGTTCCCATCAGCAGCGCCACAAACACAGTCAGCGGCGTTATTCCTGGCGTCACATTGAATCTCGCAGCCCCTACGGGAAACGCACCCGTGACGCTCACCGTGGCTCCGGATACCTCCAGCGTTACAAATGCCGTCAATTCATTCGTTTCCGCTTACAACACGGCCATCACATCCATCAACGCTGAATTCCAGGTAAACTCAGATGGCAGCGGAGCACAACCCCTCAATGGAGACTCGACGCTGCAAGATGCCCAGGCTCAGTTGCTTTCAGCGGTGTCGGCCTCGGTGGGTGGAACCGGCAGCGCTGTGAATTTAGCCAGTTTCGGCATCAACACGAATAACGACGGCACGCTCACCGTTGATTCCGGCGCATTGTCAACAGCCCTGTCCTCGAACTTTTCAGGATTTCAAAGTTTCCTTCAGACGGCTACCACCGGGTTTGCTGCTAACTTGAACACCGTCCTCAATAATGTCGCTGGTCCCGGCGGTTCTTTGCCCCTGGACGCGCAGGGGTATCAAACTACGGCAAGCGATTTATCGCAGCAGATCTCCGACCTGCAGGCGGCGCTGGCTGTGCAAACGCAGAACCTCACGGCCACCTATTCCCAAGTCAATACAACACTGGAAGAATTGCCCCTTTTACAGGCCCAACTGACCCAACAACTGGCGACCATCGCATGAGTAACCCACCCGAACTGAGCTACCAGCGTATTGCCGTCCAGGGCGCGTCGCCCATTGGCGAAATCATCGCGCTCTACGATACGATTCTGCGCGATTTCGGGCGCGCCCTGGCGGCCCAGGCAGCCGGTAGGATCGAGGAGCGTGTTAAACAGTTCAACCACGCCCTTGAAGTAATCGGCTATCTGGAGAGCGTCCTCGATCATGAACGTGGCGCGGAGGCCGCGAAGTCATTTGCATCGTTTTACAGGGTGACGCGCGAACTGATTGTGCGAGTCAACTTTACGCCCACTCCCGAGAACATCCAAAATCTGATCAATCTCTACGGACAGGTCCGAAACGCCTGGTATCAATTGGAACAGCGCTCCAAGGTCAACCAGCCGACTGCGGCCGACGAGCAGACCGTGCGTCCAGCATTCGATCTGGTCGAAGTGTCGCAATCTCACTGGAGCGTATGATGACCACCGATCGCCTTGCACTTTTTGTTTCCGCCAATCGCGAACTCGGAGCCTTCCTGGCCCGCGTCGATGGCCTGGTTCACGGAAAGAGCGATGTAAGCACGGAGCAATTGCGCCTCATCGGGAGGTTTGTGGAGTCCATGGGGCCGGAAATGACGGCTGCCTCGTGTGATACTTCCATGAATGCCAAACTGCAATCGCAGGTTCAGGAGTACATTCAAAACCTGAGAGCCCTGCAATCGTCGTTGGAACAGGTTCAATGCGTAATGCTGGCCCGCAGGGCAAAGCTCGATGAGGCGCAACGCCACGTACAGGGACTACAAGGTTGGGTCAGTGCGTATCGCCAAACCACTTGATGCAACACAGACCGATTCCCGCCTGCTCCATCTAAAAATGAGATGGACATCAAAATTGAGCGGCGCCCCGAACCGATTAAGAGAAATGGTCCCTCAGAAACATATTCGATTGATGGCCGCAAATCGCGAGTTGCGCGAATTTCTGCGCCGCGCGGAAGCGCTTGCGAACCGTGCAGGCGCGTCCGGTGAAAGCGATCTGGAGCCAATCTGCAGTCGTCTGATGAACCTGCAGCCGGAAGTGGGAGATTCCAGCCGGAGCGAAACACTTGACGAATCCTCGCTGGGTGAAATCGCCGAGTATGTTCAGAACTTTGCCGCGCTTCAACGGGCGGTCGAAAAGGCTCGAACGCTATGGATAGTTCGTCGCCTGCAACTCGATTCCGGCAAAAAACGCCTGGCCATTCTGCCCAATTAGTTTTTCGCGAATGAATACACTTGCCCGATTCATACGTTTCCGGGACCGACAAATTACTTGAGATAGCTCAACAGATTCAGCGTCGAAAGAATTTGATTTGTCGCGGAAAGAACCGCGTTCAGCGCGGTGGTGGACTGCGATAGGTTCGTGGCCGCCGATGCCAGGTCTACGCCGATCAGCGTGTTTTCCTGCGTGGCCACTTGAGTCTTGTCCGTATTGAGGTAGGTTTGCGACGCAGTCAGTTGCTGCAGCGAATTCCCGTAAAAAACCCGTTGGGTAGTCACCTGGGAAAACGCGGTCTGCAAAGTGGTCACTGCCGCTCCAACTCCCGTATTCGTCTGTAAGGCCGTAATCAGGCCATTCAGCGACCCAATTAGATTGCCGTTCGGGTTCGTGAAGATCTGACTTCCCGGGACATTAATGTTGATCGAATTCCCCGCCGAGATGTCGATCGAATTGACGTGTGTATTCCCGTTGTATTGGACGCCACCGGGTTGCGCGCCGTTCAGGACAAATGGCTGCGTCGACGACGCGGTTCCCGCAAACAAATAATTCCCTTCATAGGTCTGGTTCGCCAGGCTCAGAATTTGGTCGCGGATTCCCGTCACTTGCGTCGCAATGGCTTGCTGGTTGGCGGCTGAGAGATTTCCGTTCGCGCCCTCAACGCCGAGGGAAATCGCCTGCGTCGCTGCGGTCACCACTGAATTCAGAGCCGAATCCGCGGTTTGCAATTGCGAGCTCAGATCGGAAATGTTTTGCAGATATTGGTCGTCCTCACTGCCCTGAATGTGATTGAACACCACATCCGCCGCCGCGGCCGGATTGTCCGAAAGCGAATTGACGGCCCGGCCCGTGGAAACCTGTTGGGTGGCCGTGCTCTGTTTCTGCTGGTCCAATTGGATCGCGGCCAGCAGATCCGGAGCAGGATCGGGATTTATGCGTATGCTCATAAGCGGTTAGCCGGTTACCGTCGTGATCGAAAGGGTTTCCAGAAGCAGCGTATTGATGACGTTCAGGACATTGGCCGAAGCTTGATAAGCGCTTTGATAGCGAACTAAGTTCACCGCCTCTTCGTTCAGCGAAACTCCGGAGATCGCGCCCTGCTGATCCTGTAATTGTTGCTGGACCAACCCCACTGACGTTTGCTCGTTATTCGCGTTCGATATATCGTTTCCAATTTGATAGATCAGTTTCCCGTAATAGTTGGCGGGCGTTTCGCCATTCACGACGTTCTGATTTTGAATGTTCGCCAGCGCTTGCGCATTGCCGTTACTCCCCACCGAACCGTCCGAACTGGCCGCAACCAAATTCGGATCGCTGATGGCCACGGAAATTGTAGAGGCAGCGCTTCCAACCGACGCCGGAGCGGTAAAGAAATCCACACCCGGATTTCCGTTGGAGTCAAATCCGGCCTGGCTCTGCGTATTCACGGCAGTGGCCAGTCCATAGGCCAGTGTATTCACCTGATTCAGGATGGACGGAATTTCCTGGTCCCGCACCTGAATCTGCCCTCCCAGAGTCCCGCCGGTAATCGTCGAAGTAATGTCGGTGCCGTTGGAATAGACGTCATGAAATGTCGTGCTGGGATTGAGTTGCGTGGAGAGCGCGAAACTCTGCCCACCGACTACAAGCGCCGCACCATTCGTTGTGGTGAGGGTGAGATTGCCGTTCCCCGCGTTGATTTGTGAAACGCCGATCAGCCCGGATAGCTGATTCACAAGCTGCGATCTCTGATCTTCGAATTCGCCGCCATCCTGCCCCGTGCCAACCAATCCGCTGATCTGAGTATTCAAAGCCGCGATCTGCGTTGTCAAAGTATTGATCTGGCTTACCGATTGCTGAGCTCCCACATCGGCGCTGCTCTGCAGCGATAGAAGACCCTTCGCATCCTGCTGAAAGGCTGACGCCAGATTCTGCCCCGCTGTAATCACTCCCTCGCGCAGGGACGAATCGCTTGGATTATCGGAGAGTTGCGTCAAACTGTTAAAGAACGCGGTCAGCGGAGTCTGCAACCCGGAGCCTGATGTTTCGTTGAAGGTAGCCTGTACCTGGTTCAGCGATCCGAGAAAAGCGCTGAGTTGACCCGCCGATTGATTTTCCTGATCGACCCGCTGTTGCAGTAGATTGTCGCGGATGCTCGTCGTCGGTTCCAGGGAAACACCGTCGCCAAACAACAGCCCTCCCACCTGGATCGGTGGGTTCGAAGACAGGTTTACCTGTTCCCGGGAATATCCAGGCGTATTCACGTTCGCGATATTGTTGCTGGTAATGGTGGCGGCGCCCTCGTCGGCATTGAGGGCCCCGGCCGCGATGCTCAGAATACCAAGCAGGCCGCCCATATTCTCAACCTTTCTCCGAATGCCGCGAGGCTGCGCTCATGGTTGGCTCGGGACGCGCATACGTAATCGCATAATTTCCCACAAAGTTTAGTAGCACCTGAATGGTTCGCCCGGATCGCCGCAGGTAGGCTGCATGAATCTGGCTCAGCCGGCCGACCTCCGTCTGAGCCTCTTTCAGTTCCTGCAGTACGCCGCTCAAACGGCCGGGCCATTCCCCGTCTTGGTCGTTTACAGTGAACTCGCGCCGCTCCAGGCCCAAATGCGCCGCGCATTTTCGCTGCAGTGAGTCAATCGCCGGATGAAGCGATTGAATCTGTCGGCACAACTCTTCCTGTTCGGTCATCCGGCTGTACATTCCATCCAGGTCCATCGCAACAAATTCCTTGCGGCAATCCAAAAGCTGCCGGGAGAGAGCCCTCAACAACATGAGGCGCTTTTCGAGCAAAGCCAGATATTTTTCGGTTTCAGCATTCACGGGTTAAGCCATTTCGTCGAGTTCGTGCTTTTCCCCTTCTTCCGGTGCACCGATCTTCGGCGGATCATGCGGCGCGGGCTTTCCAGCGGCAGCGGGTTTTACGCGAGGTTTCTGAGCGGGCGGCTGTTCCTGAGGGCCGGACCCCGAGTCGGAAATCAACCCGATCCGGGAAGTTGTGATCTCCTCCATGACGGATTACTCCATGGCAGCTGCTCGTTCTACCCGTTTCCGAACAATTGAGAAACAATGGCTCCAGCCACTTGATCGTTACTCCGGTTGAACTTGCCCGACTGGATTTCAGAACGCAGCGCATTGATTTGGGACTGGCGCGTATCGGGAACCTGATCGAGTTGCGACACAAGGCTCCGGACGGTGGCTTGGCCGGAAGACAATTGCACAGTATCGTTCGGTTGAAGGGCGCCAGTGTTCGATGCGCTATTTGTTGTGCTCGTCTGGGCATCGGTGACACGGTTTGTTCCTGCATTTTGTGTAAAAGGATTCTGTGGATCGATTCTCATTTCAATCTTTCCTCTTGCCGGGAAATCCTTCCGAACCTTCCGGAAGCGTTGTCGGCTGCGAATAAGAGGATTTTTACTTTCCCCTTTGGAAGCCGCCTACATCTATCCCATCGGCCAATTGGCATGAACCTTTAACAGCATCTGCGCAGCCATACTCTTATCGGATCTGCAACATACTGATATTAGTTAACTTACCCTTCTATGCCCGATTCGGTGCACCGGCCACGGTGGACGCGGTCGGCTCTAAGTGCTTTAAGATCAGACTTTTAATTCCAAGCCCCCCCGCATTTCCCACAGCGCTCGCCATCGCCTGGATGCCCCATTCATCAAAACTTTGTAATGTTGGATCGGAATCCGGATCATCCGGATCGGAAAACGACTCTTTCATCGATTTCCACAACGATTCAAGCAGCATGGATTCGAACTCTCCCGCAGCCTTTCGAAGCTTATCGAGTTGCGGAGAGCCGGGGCGCGCGGAGTTCCCCGTGGGGATCGGCAAGGTCGGTGTCTCCGCCTGAGCCGTGAAACCGGTTACAAGAGCGGTTAGCGGCGTCACATGATCTCCAATTCGGCCTGTAATGCGCCTGCTGCCTTAATTGCCTGAAGGATGGCGACAATATCTCTTGCCGTTGCGCCGATGGATTGCAGTCCCCGGATCAACTCATCTACGGTCGCGCCCTCTTCCAGGTGGATGGCCTGCGCGGGCCCCTCCTGCGCCTTCACCGCAGTCTGAGGTACGACCTCTGTTTGGCCCTGCGCAAGGGGTTGAGGTTGAGACACTTCTAGTTTTGTCGTCACCTCGATGGCCAGATTGCCGTGAAGGATCGAACACGGACCGAGCGAAACGTCGGCGCCCATCACAACGGTTCCCGTTCGTTCATTGACCACCACCTTGGCCGGCGTTGTAAAGGCGACCTCAAGTTCTTCGATGCGCGCGAGCAAACGCGGCGCCGAATCGGCCCCTTTTTCGATTCCCGTAATCTCAATGCGGCGGCTGTCCAACGCATGCGCATTGTCGTTTCCAAGTTCCTTATTGATTACGGCCGCGATATCCCGCGCGGTGGAATAATCCGGATTTTGCAGTAGCAACGAAATCGAGCTGACATCTCGCAGGCTGACGGATGTATCGCGTTCCACCAACGCACCACCGGCGATCCGTCCGACCGTTGGGTGATTGACTTGCTTGGCGTTGCCGCCCGCCCCGGCTCTGTAACCGCCCAGCACCATGCCTCCCTGCGCGACGGCATAAACCTGGCCGTCCGGGCCAAACAGCGACGTCAGCAGCAGCGTCCCGCCTTCCAGGCTCTTCGCATCGCCAATCGAGGAGATCGTCGCGTCAATTCGCATGCCCGGTTGAGAAAAGGGAGGAAGAGTGGCCGTAACAAAGACAGCGGCGATGTTATGAACCAGCATCGTTGCCGGCGCTCCAACGGTCACGCCCATTTTTTGCAGCATGCTCGCCAGTGTCTGTGTCGAAAAAATTGTCTGCTGGCGATCGCCGGTTCCATTGAGGCCTGCGACCAATCCATACCCCATCAGCATGTTGTCGCGCACACCTTCGACGGTAGTCACGTCTTTCAGATGAGCCGTGTGGATTTTCACGGCCTGGGCTTTTGCAACGGGCATCGCAAACCCGTAGGCAATCATTGCGAAACACAGAAATCTTCTTTGCATTGGCATGAACCCTCTTAAAAACCAAGCATCTTCAGCAATCCGCGGACCACCACATTGGGCTGATGAATCGCGTCCGCGACGACTCCCTTGCCGCGAACTTCCGCTTCCAGATTGGAAACGTCGGAAGATGGGATCGACCCGTCCGATGCGATGTCCCCGGGGCGCACCAGCCCGCGAAGAATAATGGTTTGGCGGTCGTTCCCCACCGTCAGATCGCGAACCGCCTCCACGACAAGCACGCCGTTCGGCAATGCCTCCACCACGCGACCGGCAAGGCTGAGAGACAAAGTGGAAGTCAGCGAAGATTGCCCTTTGCCGGCCAGATTCTGCGTTGAATTGGGAGAAAAAAGATTCTGCAGGCGATTGGTCGAGCTGAGATTTCCTAAAAACGCGCTCACTCCCGACGATGCGTTGAACGTTCGCTGCCCTTGCGCTGTTCCTGCGGCCGTCGCCGAAAAATTGTCCACGACTTTTATGATCAGCAGGTCGCCGGCCTGCCGCGCCTTGTAATCCGTTGCCGTATTGCTCATCGGCGATCCCGGAGACCACAGGCTTCCCATCGTGCGAAGCGGTTCGCCGGAAGCCGCATGAATCCGCTTCAAATAATCGTCCAGCGATTCCTGAACCTTATTGGACGGCGGAGATTTTTTGAAGAATTTCAACTGCGCCGGAAGACCCGCTGAAGATACAAACCCGAAACACACGATAAGGAACGCGCCCATCGCCGCACTCCCGCAAAATCCGCACCCTCTTTTCATGCTGCCGTCCCGTTTCAAAATTTCACTTCCAGATGCGCCGGCCCATCCACTCGTGCGCTGAAGACTTTGTCCGAATCCAGCAGGCGCACGCGGACTTGCTGCCCCAGCGACCCGCGTTCCAGGGAAAGGACGTCCACAAAAATGCGCACGCCATCCGAGTGAAGCGCGAGCTTCGCGAGTTGCCCCCGGGCCACAAGCATGTCGCGTTGCGCCGGCTTCGCGACGGCGGGTTTCGAAGAATAATCCTGCGAGGGCTGGTTCGGTTGCGGCGCCATGCGAATCAAGGCCTGCGGAAATTCCCCTGCCAGCCGGGCGGTCACATAAAACGGCAAAGTCTTGGGATCGTTCGAAGTCCACAACAGAAAACGAGCGCGCCCCAGGCCACGGTCCACGTCCATCCGCATCACCCGCAAACCGGAATCTCCCGGCCCCACGAATACTTGTGATTCCATCAGAATGTCTTCGGGCTGCAGGAATGTCGCCGCGGCCATCCCGTTGTTCCGCAGCGCGGCTCGAATCGCGTCAAACACTTCGTTCAGCGTGACCAGGCGAGATTCCCGGGAGACAACCATGCGGTCGGGAACCACGATTTTTGAGAGCACGTCCTGACTGGCTCCGGCGTTGCGTTCCACAACCTCGCGCACCAGGACGCGAGTGGTCCCCGCTTGTGGCGCGTCCCCCAGCGGGATTTCATCCGCCAGCAGGCGCAGCGCCTCCGGCGAAGATGCGGGAAGCAAGTCCGACAAAACAACTCGATTCCCTCTGATGCTGATCTCGCGCAACAATTCGATTCGCGGGACCCGCGCCGCCCGCGCGAAGCTTCCTGAAAAAGTGAACACCGTGATTGCTATCCCCATGACCGCCGTATACCTCTGCATTCTCATTTTGAATTTCTCCGTTACTGCGTCAGGCCATTCACTGTCTGGAACATTTCGTCCGCCGCGCGAATCACGCGGGAATTGGCCTCGTAAGAACGCTGCGCCAGAATCATGTTCACGAATTCCGTCACCACATTGACGTTGGATTCCTCGAGATTGCCCTGCTGTATGCTGCCTACCCCATCCGAACCCCCTGGCGTCCCCAGAATTGCATCTCCCGACGCGGTCGTGGATTGAAACAAATTCGCGCCCACGCTGTTCAGTCCGCCCGGATTCGCGAACGTTGCCAGTTGAATCGCGCCGACTTGCTGCGCCTGCGATTGAGCCGGAAGCGTGACACTCACGGTCCCATCGGCTCCAACCGTGATCGAAAGCGCGTTGGATGGAATCGTAATATTCGGCGTCAGGGGATCGCCCTGTTCGGTTACCACGTTTCCGTTCTGATCCATGTGGAACGCGCCCGAGCGCGTATATGCCAAATCGCCCGTGGGCAAAGTGACCTGAAAGAATCCTTGGCCCTGAATCGCCAGGTCCAACGGATTTCCAGTGGCGTCAAAATTTCCTTCGATTTGTATAATTTCAGACGACGCCGGGCGAGTCCCCAAACCCACCTGCAACCCGGCAGGCAAGGTGGTCTGCTGAGTCGCGGCCGAGCCTGGGACGACGACGCTCTGGTAGATCAAATCTTGAAATTGAAGCCGCCGATTGTGAAATCCCGTCGTCGAAGCGTTCGCGAGATTGTTCGCAATGTTGTCGAGGTTTAATTGCTGCGCCTGCATCCCGCTCGCCGCCGTGTAGAGTGCGCGTATCATGTCCTCCGCCTTCCGCTGGACCTTCTCAAGTTTCTTAACTGTTTAAACGCGTGGAACGTCCTGCACCGCCGAGCGATCGAAATCCAAACTGAAAATTTGAATGGCCTTGCCCAGCATGTCGGCCTGGCGCTGCATCAGAATCAGGCCAATCGTCCCCTCGACCGGATTGATGTTCGAAGTTTCCAACATTCCCTGAACCACCGTCGAACCGGGCGAAGGCCCTTCACTTCCCGCGGGAGCAACGTAGTTCGAACCGCCCTCAGGCACCAGGTCCGTCCCCGGAGCAAATTGAACGATGTGCAGCTTGGCCACCAGGCCGCCGTTGACGGAAAGCGTGCCATCGGGACTAACCGTAATAGCGCCTGTAGGGACAGTGATGGGGACCTGGGTCGTCCCTTGATCGGCCAGCAACGGGTCGCCATTTTGTGTGAGAACCTGACGCGCGGCGTTCAGGCGAAAACTGCCGTTGCGCGTGTAGCGAATTCCCGCGCTCGTTTGCACGGAGAAGAAACCATCGCCCTGCATCGCCAGATCCAGTTCGTTCGCTGAAGTTTCATATGGCCCGGTTTGGAGGTCGACGCGATTCCCGCCCATGACTCCAAATTTATTTACCGCCAAATTCAGAGGGGATTGAACTTCATCCTGCTGAACGGCCGTGAGCGCCCTGTAAAACGAATTTTCTTTTTTGAAACCCGCGGTTGAAACATTCGCCAAATTGCTGGCAGCGATATCGAGCGCCTGCATTCTTGCCGCGAGCCCCGCGTATGCCACGTAGTATCCGCTCTCCATGATTTCCCCCGCGGGACAAGGGAGCAATCGAGCCGCCAGTGACCCTGGAATCGACCAGCGGCTAACTGCATGAAAATGGTTTGATTATTTTGGTTTCAATATGGGATTTTAAAATGAGGATCTCCGCACGGCCCATCTTGCCCAGCTTCTCAAAATAAATCGGCAGGATTTGCCGTGCGTCACGATCGTAGACCGAAACATTCCGCGTACATTAAAAACCAAATCAGGAATGAATCGCCAAAGAAAACCAGATCGGATGATTTTCATAGTTCAACCGAACGACAATTTTCTCGCCGTCGGCGATAGCCACCATTTCGTAGTCATCCCCTCGAATCACGGTGGGAACTGAAAGCATGCAGTTGTCGGCCAGTCGAGTAATCTTCCCTTTAAAATTTCCGGCTACCATGTTACAGATTTCCGCGATCGCGTCCGGGACTTCGCTGGGGTTCACTTCTCCCACCGACCCAAGCATCCTGCCTGCGATACTCTCCGCGGTTTTTGAGGTGCAACGGATTGACATCACTGCGCAAATTGCGCCGGCCAGCCCCACCATTGCCGTCGTGTCTCCCACGGCGGTATTCTCATCCGTCTTTGGGATTGATTCCAGATCGGACTGCACCATCATCTGAAACACTTCCTTCGCCGCCAGCTCGAGAAGCGATTCCCACGTAGCGTCGGGACGCACTTGATTCTGAACTTTTGTGTCCAGCGCCGGGTTCATCGCAGCACCTCCAGAAGCGGCGTTACTCGTTCCTTGATCTGATCGGGAGTGAATGGTTTTCGAATATATCCCTTGGCTCCGATGGAGAGCGCCTCGACGACGCGCGATTCGCTCCCTTCCGTCGTCACCATGACGACCGGTGTGCCCTTGGCAGATTCGACTGTGGCCAGCTGGCGAAGAAATTCCAAGCCGTCCATCGCAGGCATGTTGATATCCGAAAGGATTAAATCGAACGTACCATCTTTTACGGCGGCCAGGGCTTCGATTCCATTGCCCGCTTCGACGATATCGCCTAATTCCAGTCCCGCCTGCCGCAAGGACCGCTCGATGATCTTCCGCATCACGGAGGAGTCATCAACAATTAATATGCGTGGTCTTTTCATTCATTTTCTCCGGTCATTCCTCTCAGACTTTTGTCCCAGCCAACGGCGACTCCGTTGGGTTATTAAATTCTATGACGGGCAACAGGTGCAGGTACTCGGTTTCCAGCATCTCGGTCAGCTCGGAACGGTCCTTTGCGTCCAGACGTGGCAAACAGATGGACAAAAAATCGTCCCCCAGCGGGCATAAATTCTCGTTGGGCTCTTGCCCCTCTCCCTCCGGTGGAGGTTCGAGACTGTGAATCTCGCAAAAATGATCGGCGGCCGCCACGATTCCGACCATATGGGGGTCCCGAACACTGCGGTCCGGGTGATGATGGTTTTCAAAGACATCGATGAACGACGGGAAAAAATTCCAGGCCTTTCCAATCGAGCCTCCGATTTCGCAGTGAGTCATGCCGAAAAATTCTTTTTCTGCTTCCAGCGTTCCGCCCCAGGGCCCGCTTTTTTTATCTCCTGTCAGGAGGTTTTCCTCCATGGCCGCCACCAGAAGAGGCAGCGTTCCAATATCGTGAAGCAGACCACCTAGGTACGCCTGCTCGCGCTCTGAATATTCCAGCCATCGAGCGATCCGTTCGCTGAGCATTCCACACATGAAGCTGTGCTGCCAGAATGTCTGCACCTCGCCGCGCGGAAGCTGCCGCCCGGAAAACTCCATGATCGAACATGTCAGCACTAGCGTGCGCAATCGCTCGGAACCCATCAAAATGGCCGCTTCCTCGATGCTCAGCACACGCCGTCGCAGGCTGAACATTGCCGAGTTACAGAGCCTCAGAACCTGCGCCGATAAACTCGGATCGTTGCGAATCACTTTTCCAACGCGCTTCAGGTCCACCGAAGGCGAACTGAGCAGCGTGTTGAGTTCAAAAACGTAGCTGGGCAGCGTCGGCAGTCCATCGGTAAGGACGGACATCAGCCGTGCTTTGCGACGTTTTTGTTTATCCGTTGCGACTGGCTCCACGACAGTGTGCGCGGATGACCGGGCTTGCGCGTAGACTTGCATCCGCCTCCTATCGATCTTCAATGACTCACAAATCAGATTATCGGCATTGGGTGCCAGGGCTTTAGGAGAGCAAGCGGGCGCAGGCCGGAGGTAACGAGGAGGTGCCCCGTTATTGAACTTCCCCAAGTGATTGAAACAGAATATCTTTATGCTCCTGAGGAGTCAGGAGCCGAATCCAGATGAAACGGCCTGTCCGGGCGATCCAAACTTCTTTCGCTCCCAACTGCCACGCGTAGCTCCGGGCGGTTCGCGCCATTTCGAGCGGCTCCGAGGGACTTTCAAAAACGGTGGTCAACGCCCCTTCCGTTTTCCGCAGCAACTCGAGCGCCTCCGCGAGTTCGGACTCGGAGACGATGCAGGGAATCGTGCGCATACGCAGCATCTGCTCCACCGCATAAAGTGCCGTGCGATCCACCCCCTCTACAAAAGCCAGATACAGGGTTTGCTGGAGACGCAGATGATGTACCGGCAACATGAGCCCGGACTCGAGCAGCGCGAATGGCAGGAGTTTGCCACATTGCATGAATTCCCGCGCCCGGCCAAGCGGATACACCGGGCAGCCCCACTGCGCGGCCAAGCCATCGGTAATATCGCGTTCGGACACGGCTTTGATCTGTCGCAGGAATTTACCGATTCTTCCATGCCCCGATTCCTGTTGCAGCGCAAGCGCGTGTTTCAGCTGGTCGCTGTTGATCATGCCGCGGGAAAGCAACAGCAGGCCGATCGGGAGCCGGTGTTTTTTTATCCGGCTCGATTCCGTGTTGGGGAGAAGGCGATGGAATGTCGACCCCGCAGCCAGCTCAAAACATTCGGGGCTGCAATACCATTGTCCTTGCAGATAGATTCCCTCTTTTTTTCGAAACCAGCCCGGCTTGAGCAACCCACCCTGCCGGCAGGAAGGATTCTCACAATTTCGAAAAACATTTTCCAGCGGGGCGAACCCTTTCGCGATCCGGTTTCGCATCCCAGCCAGTAGGGTACCTCGTAAAGTTTCATTTCGTCCGGCCATCGGTTATGTCCTTAGGGATTCAATTCGTTGCTGCGGAGTTAGAATTTCAGTGATTCGCAAGCCGTAGTTGCCGTCCACGATCACCACTTCTCCCCGCGCGACCATGCGTCCGCCGACCAGAAGCTCCACGGGTTCCTCGACCTGACGGTCCAGTGCAACCGCCGTGCCGGGATGCAAATCCAAAACTTCCCGCAGCAGCATCTGCTTTTGGCCGAATCGAATTGTGGCGTCCAGCCGGACATCCAGGAGCAATTCAAGGTTCGTGCTTCTTGCGGCGGATAATTCGGGTCCCGAAGAAAGCATCTCTTGGGAGGCTGGGGGAGGCGCTTCCTGTGGTTTTGAAGACGCCTCAAGACTTTTGGCAAGCTCCGGGGTGACCACGAGGGTTACGTGGGTCGACTGGAGTTTTTCTCCCGCGATTCGAATTCCCAAGCGAGTGACTTCCTTCCACGTAGGGGCCTCGCTACCTGATTGTTTGACCTCGACTTCGCCACCCGCTGCGCTCTTTAGGCCCGTAGCAACCTGACCGAGGACCTGACGAATCAACTCTTCGTAAGCGTCCCGGCGGTCCTTATCGAATGCAACCGCTGGATCCGGCGGCTCTGACACCAGCATCTGCGCCAGCGGCAGGGCGCCGGTTTCGGCCGTGACAATGGCCATATCACCCTCGAGCGCCTTCGTGGCCGAAAACAACAACCAGACCTGGGGCTTGTCCTGTTCCGCGCCAGCCTCCGCGGATTCCGCTTCCGTCGCAGCTTCCACCGTCACTGGAAACCCGGCCACCTGGCCGAGGACGCTGCGAAAACAATCGATCCAGATCTTCTGCAGGACGATGCATTTGGGATCGACGGCCGTGGGCGCCTGAACGCTCATGAATCCGCCTTGCTGGTGATGGGTCGAATCGAATTCTGGTGGAGAATTTGCGCGCCGCGCATTTTTCCGCAGGCCACCGGGTATGCCGCAAACATCTCTTTTTCAGCGATCCTTAACACACCTGGTTGTTCCACGGACTGATGCAGCTCTAACACATGTCCCACCTCCAATCCCGTCAATTCGCGAACGCTTACGGGAACGCTGGCGAGTCTTAGTTCGGCGGCAAATTCTCCATCCAGCATCTGTGTCCGGAGTTGATTCAAATGAGTAGCGGAGCTTCCCCGCCGGTAGGTTGTGGTTTGCGCGGTCAGCTTTCTGAGCAGCGCGTTGGAGGCGACGGCGGGCAGGGTCACGTTCAGCATGCCGCGCGCATCCATCATTTTGATTTCGAAGCTCATGGCCAGACACCGCTCAGTGGGCGCCATTAAGGTCAGTGCCTGCGAGGTCTGCTGGCGCTGGTCAAATTCAATTTGCACTTCAATCACCGGCGCCCAGGACAATTGCAGTTCGCGGGTCAGGATTCGTATAACGGACTCCAAAATTTGCTCTTCGATTTCGGTTAAATCGCGCAATTCCACCGTTCCGGTCCCCGATCCGCCAAGAACCAAGTCCATGATCGGAAAAGCGATCGCCAAATCCATTTGCAGCAACGCGACCGCTTCAATCGGCTGGATGCGAATGGTGCACAGGTACGTCAGATCGGGAAGCCGCGAAAGGACTTCGGACAGCGTAAGTTGCTCGACGGAAACCAGG
The DNA here is from genome assembly GCA_963788335.1 of Terriglobia bacterium. Lineage (GTDB taxonomy): Bacteria > Acidobacteriota > Terriglobia > Acidiferrales > UBA7541 > Palsa-360. The sequence continues at coordinate 349,487 of CAWBGM010000016.1, read as the reverse complement.
TTTACGTCAAAACCGACGCGCAGGTAGGCGCCCAGAGAGTTGGTGACGTTGCGCGCAAAACTGTCGTGGAGATTCGATAGCGCGCGAACCTGGTCTTTGTTGATCTGGCTGATCTCGCGCAGATTGAATTTCGAAATTGTTTTTTTTACGGCCTGCGCCCCAGCGGATGGAATCTGGCCCTTCTGCGTTGCCTTAAACAGGGCGTCAATTTCCTCCTGATTCAGGATCTTTTCCATGCCACCTCTCCTGTCGAGGAATTTTGCGGAGGCACGGGCACCGGGTTCCGTTTTCGGGCGCGCAAAATATCCTCCAGCCGGGCGCGCAGCCGGATCAATGCCGCGGAATGAATCTGCGAGACGCGCGATTCGCCGACTCCCAGCACCGCTCCGACTTCTTTCATCGTCAATTCCTCGAGGTAATACAACGTTACGACCTGCTTTTCTTTTTCATCCAAATCCTCCAGAGCCGTCGCCACCAGCGACCTCATTTCGCCGTGAAGGCACAGGAAGAAAGGATCCTTGTCCGAGCCCCCAGGACGATAGCTCACCGCATCTTCGTCGGAATCCGGGTCCGTATACTCGGCTTGCAAGCTGCCCAGGTCCAGGCCGCGCAACTCGCCCAGCAGGTGCTGAAAATCTTCCAGCTTCATTCCCATCTCGGTGGCCAGTTCGGGTTCCGTCGCGGCGCGCCCCAGCCTTAATTTCAAATCGCGGTGTACCTCCTCAATGCGGCGGGCCTGCCGGCGCAAATGGCGCGGGCTCCAGTCCATTTCGCGCAAGCTGTCCAATATGGCGCCGCGAATCCGGAATTTCGCGTAGGATTTCAGCTGCACGTTTTTGCTCGGATCGAATTTCTCCACCGCGTCGATCAATCCGACGACCCCGGCGTGAATCAAATCGTCTAGCGGAACCTGCGCCGGCAGCCGGTCGTGAATGCGCCGCGCAATGTACTTCACCTGCGGCAGGTGCTCCAGCAGCAACCGCTCCCGCTCTTCGGGATCTTTCACGCTGCGGGAAAGCTGCGTTGACGATTCATTTTGTTTCATCGGACCACCCCGAGGGACTGCACAGAAATGCCCGGCGGAATTTCCGTCGGGGAGAGAACGACAACACGCGGAAGCGAAGGCTCAAGAAGACGGCGTAGGTGAAACCGCGCCGGGCTCTTGCACAACAGAATCGTCGAGGATAAAGCCGCCGGATCGCCGACTAAACGCTGCAACCCATCAAGCAACCGACGCGCAAAAGGCACCGAGAGGGATGGGCCGCGATCGCCGCCAACGGGCGATTCGATGCTTCGCGAAAACTCATCTTCCATGGCCGGATCGAGCGTCAAAACTTTCAGCTTGCGGTCTGTCCCGAGCAGCGGCGCGACCAGTGAACGCCCCAGGGTATGCCGCACCGCCTCCACCAGATGGATGGGCGACTTGTTCGCTGGCGCGGCTTCCAGCAAGGTTTCAAGGATTGCGGGAAGGTCCCGAATGGAGACCTGTTCACGAAGCAGAAGCTGCAAAACTTTTTGTAATTCTCCAAGCGTCATCAGCCGGGGAATCAGCTCCTCGACCAGTTTGGGCTGGGCTTCGGCCAGGGCATCGAGCAGGCGCTTGGTTTCCTGACGCGTCAGCAATTCTTGCGCGTTCTGGCGAACAATTTCCGCGAGGTGGGTGGCAATGATCGAAGTCTGATCGACCACTGCATAGCCCGAGGCCAGCGCGCTTTCCTGGAGCTTTGGCTCAATCCACTTGGCGGAGACGCCGAAGGCGGGCTCGCGCGTGTCGATTCCTTCGAGGGGCGGGGCGTGCGGGTCCGAACTGATCGCCAGCAACCGGTCCTGGTACATTTCAAAGCGCGCGAATTCCACGCCGCGCAGCTCGACTACATATTCCCGGGGCTTCAGGCGAATGTTGTCCGTAATGTGGACACTCGGAACCAGGAAACCCAACTGAGTCGCCAAGTGCCGGCGCAGGGCGCGAATCCGCTGCAATAATTGGCCGCCGGCCGCCTGGTCCACCAGCGGCACCAGCGCGTAACCCACCTCCAAATGAATATCGTCCAGATGCAGCACGCTTTCCAGTTGCTGCTGTTGCGTCGCTTCCTTCCCTTTTTCCGGCGCCGTCGCCCCGGATTCGACCACCGCCGCGTCGGCGTCGGAAGCGCGCGAGGAAAGCCACGCCACAAACCCGGCAGCAAGGAAGAACGGAAATTTCGGCAAGCCCGGAATCAACGCCAGCAGAAACATGACTCCGGACGCGATGCGCAGCGGATATTTTTTCGAGAACAACTGCCTGGTCAGATCCGATCCCACTGTTTTGTCGGAAGAGGCGCGAGTCACCACCAGTCCGCCGGCCACGGAAACCAGCAGCGAAGGAATCATGGTGACAAGTCCATCCCCGACCGTGAGAATCGTGTAGGTTTTCAGCGCGTCCTGGAATGGAATGTTGAGCTGAAAAACGCCGATCAGGAATCCGGCCAAAATGTTGATGGCCGTAATTAAAATCGTCGCCAGCGCGTCTCGCTGGCTGAAGCGCGCCGCCCCGTCCATCGCGCCATAAAACTCGGCTTCCTGGGCGATTTTGGCCCGTCGCGCCCGCGCTTCTTTCTCGTCAATCGAACCGGCATTCAAGTCCGCATCGATGGCCATTTGCTTTCCGGGCAGCGAATCCAGGGTGAAGCGCGCAGTAACTTCCGCCGTTCGAACCGCACCGTGACTGATGACGAGGAATTGAATCGCGATCAAGGCGAGAAAGATCACGAAGCCCACGACATAGTTGCCGCCCACAACGAATTGCCCGAACGAAGCGACGACCGCTCCCGCCGCGCCCGGCCCCTCATTGCCGTGCAGGAGAATTCTTCTGCTGCTGGCGATGTTCAAAGAGATTCGAAACAATGTCAGGAAAAGAAGCAATGTGGGAAATACCGAAAATTCCGTTGGGCGAAGAATGTAAAGCGATGCCAGCAGGACAATCACGCCCAGGGTGATGCTGGTCGCGAGCAGCAGATCCAGCAAAAACGCCGGTACCGGCACGATCATGACAAACACCAGCACCACGGTCGCAACGGGCAGAAGCCAGTCCGACGCGCCTTGTTTCCGGGCCGGTGCAGAGGCGATCGCCATATCAGTTCCTCACTCCGGATGACGTTCCGGCGGCGGCACGCGACGCTTGCATGGAATTGCGAAGATTTGCCTGTGTGCGATACAGAAACGCCAGAATTTCCGCGACCGCGGCGTAGAGTTTTGCAGGGATCGCTTCGCCCACTTCCGTGGCCTTGAACAGCGCCTGGGCCAGCGGAGGATTTTCAACGATGGGCACATTGTGCCAGCGAGCGGCTTTTTTGATCCGCTGCGCGACACGGTTCATTCCCTTGGCAATGACGACGGGCGCGGCCATGGTTTGCGGGCGGTATTCGATGGCCACGGCAAAGTGTTGAGGATTAGTGACTACTGCCGTGGCCCGCGCGATATCTTTTATAGTCCACCGCTTGCGCATTTCATTCCGGCGCCGGCGCATCTGGCCGCGGACCAGCGGATTGCCTTCGTTCTCTTTCGATTCCTGAATGACTTCCTGTTTCGTCATTTTCAGGGAATTGTCCAGATGGCGTCTTTGGAGGATGTAATCCACGCCCGACCACGCCAGAAGGACCATGCCGCTTTTCCACGAGATTTCGTACCATCTGCCGATTGTCCAGTTCAGCAGGGTATTCGCGCCGGCTCTGGAAGATGTCACGATCGAAATCCAGTCGCGCCGACCGATCGCGTACGCGAGATAAACAATTACCCCGCCGGGGATGAACGATTTCAGCATGCGGCTCAGACCCGAAAGAGAAAAAAGATTGCCGATATTCGTGATGGGGTTCAGACGTTCCAATTTCGGCTGGAGAGCCTCCGCCGAAAATACGATGCCGCCCTGCGCAACGCTGGAGAATAAAGTCACGATCAAAAGCAGGGCAAAAGGCGGGCCCAGCCATCGCAGAAACAGAAAACCGAACATCGGCGCGAGCGTGGTCATGAATTGCTGGTTGCCCGACCGGGCGCCGGCAAGCACATGGCCCAGCAGACTGCGCCATGGACGGATATTGATTCCCGTTTGCCAGCCCGCAAGCAACACGATGGTGAGCAGGCTCAACGAGCCGCTGAGTTCGCGGCTTCGAACAACTTGCCCGCTTTCGCGCGCCTTCATCTTCCGTTTCTGTGTTGCCGGCTGGCTGCGATCCTCTCCTGCCACTTCCCCTCCCTAGTGAACCAGGTGCAACAGACTTTCCGCCGCGTCGATCGAGCGGACGAACCAATGCTCGAGAATCGAGGGCCACAGTCCAATCGCGCCGAACAGGAGCGCATAGCCCGTCAAATTTTTGAATGGGATGCCGAGCAGCAACGCCGGCAATTGTGGAGACGCTTTGCTCAGAAAGCCCAGCACGAGGTCGATCATCATTGTCGCGACCATCACCGGGGCGGCGATTTGAATCCCCAACACGAAAAGCGCGCCGATCACTCGAACGAACTCTCCTGTTAACAACTGCGAAGCAACAGCCGAGCCGACCGGAAGATAGCTGAAGCTCCGGTCCAGAGCCCGCAGGAGCCAGTGATGAACGTTGAATTGCAGAAACACGAGCAAAGTAACGAGATTGAAAAACACGGGGATCGCCGTCGAGTCTGCATTACTTTGAGGATCGAATAATGAGGCCAGCGACAGTCCCAGCTGAGCCGCGCAGATATTTCCCGCGAATTGCATCCCTTCAAATACAATTTGCAAGCCCAATCCCATGAGCAAACCGACGAGCAATTCGCCAAGCACCATCACGACCCAATCCACGGGACCGATCGGCGCGGGCCGTGAAGGGACCACGGGAAACAGCAGGGCCGTAAGCGCTACAAGGAGTCCCGCCTTTACGGGATTGGGAATCGCCCGATCTCCGAACAATGGCGCAAACGTCAGCAATCCTCCCACGCGAAGACCCACGGGAGCGATTTGCGACAGCCACTGCAAGAGAAAACTGTTCAAACTTTGCCTCCTCGATTCGATCAACGGCAGTACGGACGAAAATCCTTGAACAGCAACACGGTGAATGCCACCAGATGGTTGAGCATCCACGGCGTCATGAAAAAAAGGATGACGCCCACAGCGGTCAAACGCGGCACGGTGGTCACCGTAACGTCCTGGATTGACGTCATGACTTGTAAAACGTTGATGACCAGGCTGATGACCGTCGCCGCTCCCAGCACCGGAAGCGTCACCCAGAAGGCCGCCATAATGGCCAGACGCGACAGTTGCACCACGCTCTCGACTGTCATTTATTTCCTCAGTAAAAACTTTTCAGCGTCGAGCCCACGACCAGATTCCAGCCGTCGGCCACGACAAACAGCAAAATCTTGAGCGGCGTTGAAATCACGACGGGCGGAAGCTGGAACATTCCAACCGATGTCGTGATCGCCGCAACAACCATGTCGATCACCAGAAACGGAAGAAACAGCACCGCACCGATCTGAAATCCTGTTTTTAGTTCGGAGGTGATGTATGCGGGCACCACCACGCGCATGGATAAATCGTCCGGACGGGCGGGACGGGGTTCGTGGGACAGTTCGACAAACAGGGCCAGGTCTTTCTGCCGCGTGTACTTCAACATGAATTGGCGTAGAGGATCCGCGCTCAATTCGATGGCCTGCCACGCGGTAATCGAGCCGCGCTCGAAGGGTTCGATGGAAACTTTGTCGATGGACATTCCCACTGGCTGCATCACGAAATAAGTGAGAAAAAGGGCGAGGCCAAGCAACGTTTGATTCGTTGGAGCCGTTTGCGTCCCCAGCGCCTGCCGCAAAAAATGAAACACGATCAGGATACGCACAAACGGAGTCATGGAAAGCAACAGAGCCGGAAGCAGTGTCAATGCCGTGAATAGAAGCAGGACGGTCCACGGCAACGAATCGCCTTTAACGCTCAATCCAGGAATGGGAATGGAGCGAGCCTGGGGAGCGGGCCGCGGCGCAGGGACGGCGGCAACGGAGATGGGAGCGAGCGCAGTCACAAACAGAAATGCCGCGAGGAACAAAATGAATAACCGGGATGTTAGGGATGTTGTCATGTCCCGAGTGAAAGGCTTATTCCCCATCCATCCCCTCTCGATGCAAATCTCCGGGAGCTTCGAGATCGCGGTCCAGACGATGGAGTAGCGAAATGTTTTGCGGCGTCCCCGCCAACAGAAATGTTTTCGATCCGTACTCGACAACGGCAACGAACCTTTTTTCCCCCAGTGAGAGCATTTCGCAAAGGCGAAGGCGCCGATCCATCCGCTTGACCGAAATCAAGGAGGCGATTTGGGCCAGGAAACCCAGCATTTTCGAGCCGGCCGATTTTGTTTGCCCCGCCGCGTTCTCCGTTCCCCATGCGATCACGTTTCTCCACCTTTCCCCAACGCTGTCAAATCAATTCCGTCAAACGGAACGCGAGCGAGTTGCCCAACGTCTCAACCTCGACCCACCCGATCTGCCGGCGATTGGCCCGGACCGGCATGTCCTCGCCGCTCTTCCATTGCGTCTCGACGATGGAGCCCAACGAAAGCTGCAATAAATCTCGCACTGAGAAATCGTGCACAGGCAATTCGACGCTCAAGTTGCATCCCAGCCATCCCGCCTCTTCCCACAATTCGGGCGATATGCCGGGTTTCAGCTGCGCGGGAATGGACGAAATCTCAACCACGCATCACCGCTGCACCAGGAATTCCACGAAATACACATCGCGTGCCTCCAAGGCAGGCACATCTCTACTCAGCGAATCGATAATGTCCATCTTGAGCTTGGACTTTCCCGCAGGGGTCAGCAGTTCGGCGGATTTACATTGCGACAGCACGGAAATAATCGAGTCGCGAATCGTAGCGATGGAAACCGCGCCCAATTCGGGCGCCTTGATTTCTGTCTTTGTGCTGCCGGGTATTTGTCCCTCGACACCCAGCGATAACGTGACACGCAGGAATCGTCCATCTTCGGGATCGGCAAGGTTCACTGTGAAACTTTCAAGGGGCAGAACAACTCTTGCCGATGCCGTTTGAGATTGGCTCGCGTCAGCTTGTTCGCGGGAACGTCCGAACATCCACCAAATGCCAAAGCCAATTACGCACACGACAATAAAGCCAGTCAGATAACCCTTTTTGGCAGGGGCCAGCTGACTCGCTTTGCCGACGCTTACCGGCGCATTGGTATTCTCCTGGTTCTCTGCCATGGCCGAATGGAGAAAGCAATTCACGCGCCGAAAAATGCGCGCAGGCGCTCACGCTGCATGATTTCGGAAAATAGATAAAACACTCATCGATAAAGGGTTGCGTCGAATTCGATGGAGTGAAGATTTAAAACTGTTTCTTTATGCATACGGCGATTCGGCGGTTAGGAAAACTCTCATTAAGAATCGCTTGGAATGCGACGCCCGTCCCCCGCGTTCGCGGCGCGAGGGACGGGGCCTTACGGGCCGACGGGGGAAAACGTTACTGTTTCAAATTGATCGCGTCCTGCGTGACCTGGTCGAATGTGGTTACCGTGCGCGCATTGGCCTCATACCCGCGTTCGGCGAGGATCAACTGGGAAAACTCGGTTGCGATATCGGCGTTGGAGAGTTCCAGCGAGCCGCCGGAGATGGTTCCTCGTCCCGCCGTTCCCGCAATTCCGACATTCGCGGCACCGGAAGAAAGACTGGCGAGAAAATCATTCGAACCGTTGCGCAGGAGTCCCTCTTGATTTGAAAATGTGGCCAACGCGATTTGCGCGACCGGGACGGTCTGGCCATTGCTGAATATTCCTTCGATGGTTCCCGTATCGTCGATATTAAAGCTACTCAAAGTGCCGCTGGCATAACCGTCCTGCAGCGTGGATGAAGTGGCGGAAGAGCCCGATACCTGAGTGAGCAGTCCTGAACCGTTTGGATCGTAGATCTGCCAACCAAAGCTGAGATTCTTCGCTCCGTCCGCAAACCCAGTGACCGAAATGCCTGCGACATTAGCGGCTGGAGTTACAAGCTGCCCCGAGCCGTTAAAAGTCAAGGTCCCCGACTTGATTACGACGGGATTGCCGGATGCACCAACGTCCGCCGCCGGAATCGTGATCGAATAGTTCCAGTCGTTGGCGGCGGTCTTGGTGAAGGTATAGGTCAAGATGTGGGAAGCGCCCAGGGCGTCATTGATGGCAATGGATGTGCTGAATGTGCCGACGGTGGAATTTCCGGAAGCTGCGAATGTTTCGGCCTGCGTGCTCGTGGTTGCGTCGGTGAGCGTATTGGTGGTGAAAGTTACAGGTGTTCCGCTGGTGGCGTTAATGACCAGAGAATTTCCTGAGAGATTAGCGGTGAAGTTCGGATTGGAGTTGATCTGGGTGATAACGTTATTCAGGGTGTCATTGGCGATGGTTGTGTACGAAAACGTGTTGGTGCCGTCCGAAATCGAGAGGACGCTGCCGGTCTTCAGGACCGTGGCGGAGCCGATTCCCGTCCCGGTTTGTTGACTGGCCGGACTCGGGGCGATCGGCGTTCCGGAATCAAGATTCAGAGTTAGCTCGACGTTGGAAGTAGGCTTGGGAGGGCTCGTCAAGCCCGCGGGAATCGAGATGGCGCCAAGCGTCTGATTCGGGTTGAGGACTCCATTGACTGCCTGGTATCCCTGAACCAGGCCGCCATCGGCGGTGAGCAGTTGACCGTCTGCCGCGGTGGAAAGATTTCCCGCGCGCGTGTACTCCTGCAAGCCATTTTTGACCACGGTGATAAAACCGCCGCCTTGAATGGAGATATCGGTGGGAACTCCAGTGGATTCGATGCTTCCCTGATTGAAATCGCCGGAGATGGAACTGATTTGCGTTCCGACGCCGACTTGCACGGGATCGCCGGCGCCGTTGGTGCCGATCTGCTGGTAGAACAAGTCCTGAAAATTCGTCACGTCGGCCTTGTAACCCACGGTGTTGAGATTGGCCAGATTATTGGCGATGACGGAAAGGTCCTGCGAATTCGCGTTCAAACCGGATAAAGGCGTTGAAAAGGATGGCATGGATTTTTCCTCCTAGAGTCATATTGCCGATGGATTGGACTGCATTGAAGCTGTTGTTGCCGGAGTTCCCGAAATTGTCTGAAGCGTCTGGTTGATGCTGATTAACTGCTGCAATGAACTGACCTGGGTCAACTGATTCACCATGTCCTCGGGGCTCATGGGATTTGTCGGGTCTTGCGCCTGCAGTTGTGCCGTCAACAGCGTGATAAACAAATTTGGATCTGCAATGCTTCCGGCCGTTGACGAACTCGATGTGCTCGTCGTGGAGGTTGCCGCCGCATTCGCCGTCACCGCCATTGGATTGGTTATTTGCATTTTATTTCTCCTCTCCTGCTTAAATTGCAATGCTCATGCGAGTACGCTCAGGCGGGCGCTCGTGCCGTTTGAACCAGCCGGCTCCGCAGGAGCGTCCAAAAATGTCATTGTGGTTTCTGGTTGTCCCGAGTAAGTCAATTTCGAATTTGATTGTGAATAACTTCTCTGTCCCGAATCTCCGCCGTAGCCGCCGCCCATCGAAGAGAACGATCCCTGCGAAACGCTTTGTATATCCACGCGCAGATTTTTTTCGTTGAGCGCGCTATGAAGTGCCGGAAGTTCAGAGGCGAGCAGGACCTGTGTATCGTGATGCTCGACCGAAATGGAAGCGCCGATCTGGTCCCCGGCGATGTGCGCGCGCAATTCGACACTGCCCAGCGATGTGCCTTGCATCTCTATCCGAATTTCGGTTTGCCCGGGCTTGTCCAGAATTTGCGCCGAGCTTACGACGGGAGAGTTGCCGGGTGGGTTGGGCGCCGGCAAGGATGGTCGTGGATCTGTGCCGCCGCTGCTGGCTGGAAGTGTACCGCCGCTTTCAGGCTGCGGCTGGACCGGCGTTCGCGAGGCAATGGCAACGCTATTCGTATCGGAAGCGGGTGGATTGTTTGCCGGCGCAATCGCCGGGGCAGTGTCCGGCGTTTGTACAAATCCCTTTCCGTCGTTTCGTCCGGCTGGGCCATTCGACCCGCGATCCGATTTCGAATTCGAATCGTTGCCCGGAGCATCGTTCGACGTGCCTTTCGATTGAGATCTCGAGGCGGGAACCACTCCGGAGCCCGACGGGTCGACGCTCGCGGGGCGGGACATGAGCGGTCCATGAAAAGTTGGACTCGGCGGTCCAATCGAAGCCGACCTCGCGGCCGATTGGACCGCCGATCCGGTTGCTGTTGAAGATAGCCCAGCCGTTGTTTGAGAGTTCAATTGCGCGCTCGATTTCGGGTTCGGTTGCGCGCCAGCATTTAGCGCGGTGGCTTGAGAAGAATCGGCGTTCGCAGCAGGATTCGCTGCAGGCCCCTGCGCTCCGGCGACACCGTTTTTGTTATAGACTCCCTGGTTCGTAACAACCATTGTCGGCGCCGTCGGATTCAAAATGCCATTGCCGGCGACCGTGCCCAATAGAGCTTGTAGGTTTAGTCCAGTTGCAGGCGCATGTGTCGCGTCACTCGAGTCGGGCTGGTTTGGGTTCAAGTTGTCGTCGTTCGAAGAAATCTGGTTTGTATTGTTGGAGTTTTGTGCCGCTGGATCCGGATTCTGGGTTGAGGTTGGATCAGGAGTGAGGGATAAGTTCGAAAGATTCGGCGTGATCCCCGCGTCCGGCGTCGGAGGGGGCGGTTGGACTTGAACCGGTGCGCCAGCAGATTTCGTGGGCGCCGAAGCCTGACTTGCCGGGCTATCAGCCGCCGTCAGAAAGGGGATTTCAAGTGCGGATAACGGCGTTGATGTCGGGGAAACGTGAAGCGGACCAAGGCTTGCCGAAGTTTTATTCCCTGTGGCAATGCCCGCGACTTGAAATGGATGGTTGTTTCGCGAAGTTTCATCGGCAAATGGATCGAAAGCATTTGTCCCGATATTGTTTAAAACCCCGGGCGTGTTGTTCTTATCTGGCAAAAGATTGCTGTTAGGTTGTGTGTCCGTATTGGGAGTTGCAGGCACGCTCGGAACGAGGACAAGCAGGGACGCCAACGCCGAGGCGGAAGTCAATGCCCTCGATGCGTTGCTGCTTCGAGGGGCGCCTGAAATCGAAGAGGAACTTTTGCCGCGCGTAGTATTTGTTGTGAAGGTGGGTACGAACGCCGCTAACAATTGATCGGGGACAAATGCCGGTGCCGTCTCCGGCGACTGCGAAGCAGGGCCGTCTTGCGCGCCGCTCCACAGTGAAGGCGCTGAAGGCGCGGATAAAGTCGCGTGACAAATGACCGAATGCAACCCTTGCCGGAACTGAAACGCGCCCACCGGCAACGGCTTCGCGCAATCGGGTTCGCGCGCGGAATCCCTCGAAACACCACCGTTGCCGGACTGCCCCTGCTCATCGCCCCCGCTCACCGCTCCGGATTGCCCAGTGAGCGGCGCGTTTCCAGAGCCGTTTGCCACATTTAATTTTGATTGAAACACCGTTGCAAACGGAGAGGATGATTGCGCGTCGGCGTGTGATACGGACGGGCCCGCCTGGCCTGGCGCATTTATCGACAACACGTTGGATATGGGCGTCGCTTGCATCGTAAACTCGGGTAAATCATTTCCCGGACATGACAATGCAAGCTGGACGCCACGGCAGGACCATCGGCAAAACAATTCTAAATCTTCAGAAATTCATTCAAGACAATCGCTTTAGCCGAGTGCACAAATTAAAATGCCCGGAATGAAACAGTGTGGGATTGCATCCAAAGGCAAGCTTTGCCCAATCACCGGGCAACATCTATTCGTCCGCTGAGAAATCGTGCCTCGTCAGGAAAAGGTCGTCGAGGATTTGCTGCTCGCGACGGGCCTGTTCCATACGGTAGAGAGCCAGCTTGTTGTCGCGAAGTTTTTCAAATGTTTCGCGACTCTGGCGGACTTTTGTATATACATGCATTTGAGCGAGCCGTCGTTGCTCCAGCTCCACAATCCGGTTTCTCAGGGAGGCACGCGTCAAAGCGACCGTTTCATCCTGCGAAGCGGCAATTTGCAATTCCGAACCCGAAAGCGTGTTGGCTAGATCGCGCTGGACTTTCCTGCGCAATTCCAAAGACTTCTCGATCAAGTCCTCGAGCGTGGCGCGCGTTTGCGCCAGTTCGGAATGGATGGTTTCCAGCCTCAGACGCTCCAGACGTTCTTGACCGCGTCTGAGGCGGAGCACCGTCTCCAGTGGAAATTGAAAGGCCATGACGTCATTAACCCTGAAGTGCAAGCAGAGCGTTGATGTTTCCTTCGAGAGTCACGCGTTCGCCGCGATTTTGCTCGAGGTATGCATTTACCGACGGCAAAACCGCGATCGCCTGATCGAGCAGGCGATCGGCTCCTTTTTGATACGCGCCGATGCGTATCAGATCTTCGGAGGCTGAATACGAGGAAAGCAATTGGCGTATTCGACGGGCCTTTGCCAGGTGCTCAGCGGAAATCACTTCGGGCATCAAGCGGCTCAAACTGTCCAGCACCGAGATGGGAGGATAGTGCCCCTGAACCGCCAGCTTGCGATCGAGGATGACATGGCCATCGAGCAATGCGCGAACCGCGTCGACGAGGGGATCCTGCTGATCGTCGCCCTCCATCAGCACGGTGTAAAACGCCGTGATGCTCCCATTTCCGAAATGTCCCGCCCGTTCAATCAGGCGCGCCAGCAGGGAAAATACGGAGGGCGTGTATCCTTTTGCCGTGGGAGGTTCGCCGGCCGCCAGGCCAATTTCACGCTGGGCCATCGCGAATCGTGTCAGCGAATCAACGACCAACAGAACGTGCTTGCCAAGGCTGGAAAAATATTCCGCCACGGCGGTAGCCGTAAGCGCCGCGCGAATTCTCAACAGGGGCGATTGATCCGAGGTCGACACCACAAGAACCGATCGGTTCAAACCGTCTTCACCAAGAGCGTCTTCCAAAAAATCGCGGACTTCCCTGCCGCGTTCGCCGATGAGTGCGAGCACGGTAAGCTCGGCGGAAGTTCCGCGCGCCATCATTCCGATCAGGGTGCTCTTGCCCACGCCGCTGCCGCCAAAAATTCCGACGCGCTGTCCGCGTCCGCAAGTGACGAAGCCGTCGATGGCGCGAATGCCGCAGCCGATGGGATCGTGAATCGGAGTGCGCGCCAGCGGCAGTGGCGCTTCGCACATCAACGGCCGATACTCGCGCGCGCGATAGATGCCCTTGTCATCGAGCGGCCGTCCGGCTCCGTCAATCACGCGCCCCAGCAGGCCCGGACCCACCAGGATCGACGGCCGGGTCCCTCGGCTGACGATCCGGTCTCCGAAGCGGATTCCCGAAGGCCGCTCCAGCGGCATGGAAAGCACGGTTCGCCCGCGGAATCCGACAATTTCTCCGGCGTATGTTTTTCCGTCTGCGGTGAGTATGCCGCAGCCTTCACCAATCGATCCGTACGGGCCTTCCGATTCAATCAGGTGGCCAACCGATTTGGTCACGCGCCCGACCCAGCGCAGCGAGGAAAATTCATCGAGCCGCTTAAAGTACGGCTCCAATAGTTCCCGCGTACTCATCCGCGATGCCCCGGCCTTTGGGCAAGCAAATCCAGAAAGCCCTGCTCAATTTCCTTGAGCTGCGTGTCGAGGCCGATTTCCGTGGTCCCGAGTTCGGTTTCCAGAATACACCGGCCGGGTTCAAGTTCCAGGTCGGCAATCAATTCCGGCGTGGGAAAGTTTTCACGAGCCTGCGCGAAATAATCGCGCCAGACTGTGATATCGGCGGAGTTCGCCCGCATGCGCGTGTTCGTATTGGCGCCGACTTTTTCCAGTGCGACACGCAGAACGCCGGTCAGCAGCAACGGGTCGATCTGTGATTCCCGGTGAAGGATTTTGCGCACGATGGCGAGGGCGAGACGTACCACCTGCTCTTCAACGGCATGAAAATAAGAATCGCGCTCCGCGGCGAAATCACGCAGGGCTTTGGCGATTTCATCGCGCTGTTTCGCTAGTTGCTGCTCGTGGAAAACTCTCTCTTCGGCTTTGCCGGCCTCCACCCCTTTGATCCATGCCTGTTGCTCCCTGTGCGCGGCCGCCACGGGGTCGGTCTGAACATGTGCATCCTGTTTTGCGTACCGGCGCTGCTTTCCTTGCGGTCCTTCTCCACCGTCGGAACCGATTCCAGGAGGCGCCTGTGGATACGTAAACTCCTCGGTTCCAAACGGCAGCGGCGGATTTGATGTTTTAGACGACAAGCGCATCCTCCGATTCATTCTTTAAGACCATCTTTCCCTGGGCTTCCAGCTTGCGGGCTGCGGTAATAGCCTCCTGCTGCGCCTGGGCGACTTCGCGGGATCTTGTCGGCCCCATGGATTCCATGTCTTCCTTTAACATTTCGACGGCACGGCCCGACATGGATTTGAAGAAATGATCTTTGAGTTCCTCGGAAGCGCCTTTGAGCGCAGTCGCCAGAACTTTCTTATCGAGCGCGCCAAGCAGTTCGCGAATGCTGGTTTCCGGAACCTCGAGGAAATCCTGGAATGTAAACATGAAATTCCGGATGGAAACGGCGAGTTGCGGGCTGTCCTGCTCGACCGCTTCCAGTATCGTCGTGCTGAGGCCCGAATCAATCGTATTCAAAAGCTCCGCGACCGCTTTCACTCCCCCATAGCCCCGCCGGCTCTGATCGCCGAGCGACATCATTTTCTTGCTGAGGATCAGCGAGATTTTTTGGACCATTTCGGGGGAAAACTGCTGCATCTGCGCCATGCGCACCACGGCCTGGCCGCGCAATTTTTCGGGCAACACCGCCAGCACCGCCGAAGCTGCCTTGCCGCTCATGTGCGCCAGCACCAGCGCGACGGTTTGGGGATGTTCGCCCTGAATAAATTTAGCCAGTTGCTGCGGGTCCGCTTTCTGCAAGGAAACCAGATTGCGCGCGGCGCCTTCCTGCGCCTGCATCACCTGATTGAGCAGCGCTTTCGCTCCAGCTTCTCCGAATGCCTTCATCAGCAACTGCGTTGCATAGGCAGGGCCTCCCTGCGCCAGATACTCCTGCGTCAATGTCAGGCGCTTGTATTCCTCCAGAACCGAAGCCGCAATCTCGGGCGAAATATAGTCTAGCTCCGTAATTTCCGTCGTGATGTTTTTCAAGTCCTCTTCGGGAAGGTGCTTGTAAATCGCGCTCGCCGCTTCTTCTCCCAGCACGACCAGGAGAATCGCTGCCTTGCGTGTGCCGCTCAAAGATCCATATTCTTCGGCCATCACGCCCCCGATGTTCCTTGTCGGACCCAACTTTGAATCAGACGCGTCGCGCCTTCAGGTTCCTTCTTCACTTTCTCGACCAGATGTCGCTTCAGAACGACCGCTCGCATCACTTCCGAATTCGCTTGCGACAGTTCGTCTTCCAATTGGCCTTCGGCCTGTGAAAGGGTCAGCGGGACATCATGAGTTTTGCCCGCTTCTCCGGTGGGCAATGCCGCCAACCGATTTTTGTCCGGCAAAGCGCGCAGGGTTTCAAGAACCTGGTTCTTAACAGGTCCCAGGACGAGCATGTAGATCAAGAGGAAGAGAATTCCAAGGCCCACGTACCGTAGCAGCCAGGTCCACGGCGTAATTATTTTTAGTATTCGTTGGATGGCCGTGGGCGTGACGGGAACCTCGTCGGGCAATGCCTGGAAGGAAACATTTTGAATGGAGAGCTCATCGCCCCGCATCGTGTTGAATCCGATCGCTGCGCGAACCAGGTCTTCCAGTTGCTTCATTTCCTCGGGAGTTCTCTTTCTTCGCGTCAACTGCGGCTTTCCGGCTACGGTTTTTGTCTCCACAGCGTCATCGACCAGAACGGCGGCGGCCAGATACCTCACCTGCCCCGGGGGCTCCAGCGTGTGATGAACGGTCTTGCTGACGGCGAAGGTCTTGCTCTCGCTGCTCATGCCCTGCGTGGCGCCCCCAAACTTTGGTTGCGCCGATGCGGCAGCGGCTTGGGCCGCGGCTGTCGCCGCAGCCTGCGCCGGCGTTTGATTGGCTGGCGGAGCGGGAGGAGCGACCGGCACGTTGCTGGGAGTGCCGGGGATTCCGCCGGGTGAGGCGCTCGAAGTCTGGTCCGCCGAGATTTGCGATGTCAATAGAGCCGTCTCGTCCGGGTCGTATGTCTCTTCGGTGGTCTCGCCGGAATTCGGATCGTATTCGATCGTCACGCTGGATTTGACGTGATCGGCGCCGACCACGGGAGAAAGCGTGTCTACAATGCGCTCCGCGATCATCGATTCCATGTCGGGCATTCCGCGCAGGCCTCCTTTCCCGTGGGAATTTCCCGGCGTCAGAGGAATTCGTCCGTCCGCGCTGACAATCGTGACATCGTCGGGAGAAAGATTTTCCCAGGCGCTGGAAACAAGATTGGCGATTGCCAGGATCGTCTGATCGGCCAGCCTCTGCGTTCGAAGCTTTACGACGACGGCAGCTTTCGCGGGGCGCTCATCGGTGGTAAAAAGCGATTCGTGGGGAAGGACCAGGTGAACTCGCGCCGATTCCACCGTATCCATGGTCTCGATCGTGCGTTCGAGTTCGGCTTCCAGCGCGCGCTGATAATTCACTTTTTCGGAGAAATCGCTGCTCGACCAGTTCGGCTTGTCAAACAATTCGAATCCGATTCTTCCCGTATGCGGAAGACTTTCCGAGGCAAGCTCGACGCGAATGCGATCCAGCCGGTCTGCTGGAACGTCAATCGACGTTCCGTCGCTGGAAAGCTGGTAGGAAATATTTTCCAGGGATAGGCGTTGGACAATTTTCTGCGTGTCGGTCGGATCGAGTCCCGTGTACAGGTTTTTATAGTCCGCAGCCGCGAACAGTCGCACGAAGAGCCAAATAATCAAGGCGACCAGTGCGATGCTGCCGCCCAGCAGAAACCTCTGGTTCATCGTCAGCCCGCGCAGAAATGCGCGAACCTGCTCCAGAATTTTGTCCATGGCCGTCGGTAGTATGTGCCGCGAAACTTCCAGCGCGCTCTTTCCCGGAACGCGCCGCGCGAAAAGCTATTTCCGCGGGTTTAGAATTGCAGCTGCGAAACCGTCTGATACGCTTGCACAATCTTGTTGCGCACCTGCACCATCATTTCAAATGCGAGCCCCGCTTTTTCCACGGCGATCATGGCGGAATGAACGTCGTCCCCGGAGCCATCCAGCATTCCGGCGACTTTGCCCTGCGCGTCCACATGCAACTGCTCGACCTGGTCCATCGCGCCTTGCAATGTGTCGAAGAAATTAGATTGTTCGCCGGCGCCGGAAGTTCCGCGGGACGTTGTTGTCCCTAAATTCGGAGCGGGCAATCCTTGAATTACGTTTGCCATGGCCGTCCTCCGTCGCCGCCGCGATTACGCCGCAATCTGAATCGCCGCCTGAATCATCGCCTTGGTCGTTTGTATAGCCGACACATTCATCTGGTACGATCGTGCGGCTTCTACCAGGTTTACGCTCTCTTCCACCGGGTTGACGTTCGGAAGGTCCACATACCCGGTGGCGTCGGCATCGGGATGGCTGGGGTCGAACCGGCGGAGGGGCGCCGAATTATCCTCGAAGACTCCGGCAACCTGCACGGTCTGTGTGTGAATGTCCGTGAAACTCGCCAAAGTTGCGGCGAACCCGGTGGGAAACGGATGGCTGGCCTGGAAAACAACATTTTGTTTCCGGTACGGTCCGCCTTCGACCGTTCGAGTGGTTTCCGCGTTTGCCAGGTTGGTCGCGGTCAATTCCGCCCGCTCGCGTTCGGCCAGCAATGCCGAGCCGCTCAGCTGCATCATTCCAAAAAGATTCATTCGATTTGTCTCCTTCGATTAGGTTGCGTTTACCGCCGAGCGAATGAGTGAAAATTCAGAACGCATGGCCTGAATCGCGGCCTGGTATTTCAGCTGTGTCTCGGCCAGTAACAGCCCCTCTCGATCGACACTCACGTTGTTTCCGTCCGGTCTGGAAAGCAGGCCGGGCACCTGCCGCACCGTGGCGGGCACGGGCACGCCCACATCCTGGTTGAGAGCGCGCACAAGTTCGCCGTGAAAATCGATGTCCTGTGCGCGATAGCCCGGTGTATCGACGTTTGCGATGTTGCTGACCAGCAGGGACTGCCTCACGGTCGCGAGATCCAGAAACTTTTCGATCAGGGAAAGCTGCGAAGTGTTCATCACGCTCATGCAATCCTCCTTGCAGGCAGGCCGTAGTTGCGAATTTTGTTTCGAACTGTGCGCAAGCTCACCCCCATCAATTCAGCCGCCCGTGTGCGATTTCCGCCCGTAGCCTCAAGTGTCCGTTCAAGCAGTTGCCGCTCGGCGGTTTTCAGAGAAAGCCCGGCTTCAATCGAGGTTGAAGGCGGAGGCTGGTCGGCCAGTTCAAGATGGGCGAGAAGTTCCGGGCCCAGCGCGGGACTGTTCGAAAGAGCCAATGCGCGGCGGATGAAGTTCTCCAGCTCGCGAACATTGCCCGGCCAGCTATGGGATTCGAGTCCGGCAGCCAGCCCGGGGGAGATTCGAAGCAAATCCGCCGGGCCGGACGAATATTTTCGAAGGAAGTATTGGGCAAGTTCAAGAATGTCTTCGCGGCGTTCCCGGAGCGGCGGTATCGCGAGGGGCAAAACATTCAGCCGGTAGTACAAATCGGCGCGGAATTCTCCGGAAGCGATGCTGGCGCGCAGCGGGCGATTGGTTGTCGCGATCACGCGGACATCCAGTGGAATGGTGCGCGTGCCGCCCAGTGGATCGACCTCCCTTTCCTGAAGCACTCGCAGTATTTTCGGTTGCAGCTCGATTGGCATCTCGCCGATTTCGTCGAGCAGGATCGTTCCGCCGTTGGCCAGCTCAAATTTTCCGGGCTTGTTCGAGTTGGCTCCCGTAAATGCGCCGCGAACATGGCCAAATAGTTCACTCTCGAGCAAATGATCGGGAAAGGCGGAACAATTCACGGGCACGAACGGGCCTTCGCTCCTGGCGCTTTGGGCATGAATCTGGCGGGCGATTAATTCCTTGCCCGTACCGCTTTCCGCTTCGATTAATACGTCCGCGCCGTTGCGCGCCACCTGCCGCGCCCGTTCGATCAGGCGGAGAAACGCGGGCGAGCGGCCCACAGGCTTCGCGAAATTTGGATGCGGAGCTTTCATTTTGTTCGAGCTGCCCGCAACGTCAAGCACTCGCTCGGCCGCTTCCCGCAAACGGTCGAACGACACCGGCTTCATCAAGTAGTCGCAGGCGCCTTCCTTGATCGCGCGTACGGCATCGGTCACCGTGCCGTAGGCGGTCAGGAAAATGACAGCCGTGCCTGGCGCCATTTCCCGAACGCCTTGCATCACCTGCAGCCCGTCACCGTCCGGCATTCGAACATCGGTGACCACCAGCGAACACGGAGCGGCTTTGAATTTTGTCAGGGCTTCGCCCGCCCCGCTGGCGGTGGCCACGCTCCAGCCGTTGCGCCGGAAACTGGCCTCGAGCGCTGTTCGCATGGCTACTTCGTCGTCGACAACGAGCACGGCGCCTGTGTTCATTCCAGATCTCCCGCGGCCGGCAAGGTCAGCGTAAACGTGGTTCCCAGACGTGGCGCGCTGTGCAAACGAATGCTCCCCCCGTGCTGCTCGATCACTTTCCTGCAAACCGAAAGCCCGAGCCCCGGACTCCCTGCATGCGTTGTGAACCCCGGATCGAAAACTTTTTCCATTTGCTCCTCGCCGATCCCCACTCCCTGATCTTCAAATTCAATCTGTACGACCGGATTTTCACCGGGCATCGCCCAAGAAACATTCAGGATGAGCCATCCACCCGGCGTCATTGCGCGGAACGCGTTGAGAGCCAGGTTCAGAAACACCTGTTGCAGGCGGTGCGGGTCTGCGTGCAGCAAAACTTTTCCGGCGCGGTTATTGAACCGGATTTGCATACCGCGCTGGCGCGCCAGCGGCGCGAGAAAATCGATGGTCTCGCGCAACAGTCGATCGAGATGCGTGGGAATCGCCTCCGGACACGGCTGGCTATGAAACTGGAGGACGTTGTTTACCGTGGCCGCCAGCGTTCGGAGTCCCGCTTGGATCTGCCCGACCCACTGGCTGGCCTCCGATGTCGCAGCGGTAGAGTCCGCCAGCAGCCCGGCAAAAAGTTCGAGGCTGCCCAGTGGATTGCGAATCTCATGCGCGAGGACTGTGGCGATTTCCGCCAGCGCCTGATTGCGCCGCGACTTTTCGCGTTCCGCGGCAAGGCGTTTTTCCTGCGTCACGTCGCGCAATGTGCAGATGGTCTCGCTGGTGAAGCCGTCCTTATCCAAAACGTATGCTTCCGTAATGCCAAGGAAGCGAGTGCCGGCGGGATCTTCGATGGACCATTCCCGTTCCGAAGCGGCAGCTTTGGAGGAAGATTCCGCCAGGAGCCGATCGATCACCGCCGGCCACGCTACGCCCTCTTCAGGCAACCAGGAAGGATCCAGCATCAGCAATCGGCGGGCTTCCGGATTGATGACACGCAGCCGCGCCCTGGCGTCGAAGACCAGCACGCCGCACGGCAGTCCTTCTAATATCTGTGAAAGAAAACTTCTGACTCGCGAATTTTCCTCGAGCGTCTGAGTCAATTCCGAATTGGCGCGCTCGAGCTCCACGCTCAGGCGCGCGACTTCGGTTTGTAATTGCGCGTACGATTTCTCCAGTGAATCGGCGGCCTGGGTGAATGTGGTGAACGCGTGAACCAGTGAGCGCTCCGCCGCTTTTCGCGTGGGAACCAAGCGCCTTGAAGTGCGCGTTTCTTGCCGGGCACTGGGCAGATTTGTCATGCCCAACGTTGGTGCACGGCGGTGGCCAACAAGCGCGGCCGGGACTTAGATTTCTCTTAGAGCACGGGCGCATCGGACAGGCAGAAATAAGCCGCGCGGAGCTGCCGCTCATTTCCAGCGAGGATGAAGGCGCGTTCGACGGCATGCTGAAGTTCGCGAACATTGCCTGGCCAGGAATATTGCTGCAGGGCGGAGGACGAAGAGGGAGAAAAGTTTTTCGGCGGAACACCAGCTTGCTCGGAAAGGCTGTTCAGAAATTGCTCCGCGAGGGGAACAATATCTTCCTTGCGGTCCCGCAACGGCGGAAGCTCCAGTGGAAATACGGCGAGACGATAATATAAATCCTGGCGAAATTGCTTTTCCTGAACCGAACGCAGCAGGTTCAGGTTCGTCGCGGAGATCACGCGCACATCCACCCGAAACACATCCGAGCTGCCCAGGCGCTGCACTTCCCCGTCCTGGAGAAAGCGCAGCAGTTTTGCCTGCATGCTGAGCGGCAATTCGCCAACTTCGTCGAGAAACAGCGTGCCTCCATGCGCGACGTGAATTCGCCCGAGGCGCGATTGCACCGCTCCTGTAAAGGCCCCCCGCGCGTGCCCGAAAAGTTCCGCTTCCAGAAGTTGCTCGGGGATGGCGGCGCAATTGACCACAACGAACGGACTTTTAGAGCGGAGGCTGATCTGATGAATTCCGCGGGCGACAAGCTCCTTCCCGGTTCCTGTTTCTCCGGTGATCAGTACGGTCGTCTGCCGGGGACTGACGAGCCTTGCAAGTCGATAGATCTGTTCCATGCACTTGCCGTCACCGAGCATTCCTGGAAGCGGCTCGAAGCGGGTTTGCGGCTCTTCAATTTCCGACAGTGAATCTTCGGAAGCCGATTCCGAGTCGAGGTTCGGTTCGCGCCATTTTTCGATTGCTTCCCCGGAAGCCTCAGCGTGGGCACCCTCAGCTGCCGCTTCGAGTGCCTGGCCCGGCTCCAGATCTCGCACGTGGTCCGCGGCGCCCGCATCGGAATCCACCAGGCGCACCAGCAACTGAGGATGACGAAGGCTGATCATGTGAAGAACCTCGTTCACGTCCAGATCGTGCAACCGGCGGTCCAGCAACACTTCGCCCCAGTTCTCCGATTCCAGCTTGGCAAGCGCGTCGGCGCCGCCGGCGGCCTCTTCCATATCCACCGTGCAATATTCAGGGTGCCCGATCCATTGCCGGCGAAACGCTTCGTTGGAACTGGCGATTAAAACGCGTGAACTCCGTTGGACAGCCTGCGCTTGTGCAGCGATCATTATTTTCTCCCCCACTCTCGCTTCACATTTTCAAATTAGAATCGCCTTATCTCTACCGCCAAAGACGTTCGCCCTTCTCACCTTCAGTCGGCAACACTCCCCAAGCGTTTGCAGGCCCAAAGCCCGGCTGAATTCAGAATTGGAAACAAAGCAGATAACAAATATGATTTTTTCCGCGGGAGCCAAAATAGGAGAAAGCTTCCTCAATTGAAACTTTCCATCCAGTTTTTCCGGTTAGCAGTTCGAATGAGAAATGTTGTTCAGGACAAGTCAAAGTGTCTTGTGTTTCACATTGAAGTCATGGCAAATAATTTCGCGCATGTCGAGTTGACATTTTCTAATCTTCCAGCGAGACTGTCTTCCCCTTCAACAATATTTCCATCTCAACCAGGATTTCACATGCACATTTTGATCGCTGAAGATGACGTGCCTGTTGCAAAATTTCTCTCCGGAGGTCTCGCGAGTGAACACTACAATGTGCGGATAGCAACTACCGGCGGGCAGATCCTGCCGATGATGGAATCTGAGCCGTGCGACATCTTGATCCTGGATTTGAATTTGCCGGACATCGGCGGCCTCGAGGCATTGCGCCAGGTTCGCTCCGTCCGGCCGCATCTGCCTGTGTTAATTCTTACCGGCAGCGCCCGCGTGGAAGATCGCGTGGACGGACTTGAATCCGGCGCGGACGATTATTTGACCAAGCCCTTTGCCTTCTCGGAACTTCTGGCGAGGGTGCGCGCCCTGATGCGCCGGAGCAGCCTGCCCTTTGAGCCTGTGTTGCACAGCTCCGATCTGGAATTGGATCGCGTCAAGCATGTCGTCCGCCGCAACGGCAAGCCCATTGAACTCACGCCCAAGGAATTCGCGTTGCTGGAATACTTGATGCTCAACGCGGGAAACAATGTCTCGCGATCCTCGATCATCCAGCACGTCTGGAAGCTTTCTTCCGATACGATGACGAATGTTGTCGACGTTTACATCAATTACCTGCGCAAAAAAATCGATTCGAATAATTCCGCGAGCCTGATTCAAACCGTGCGCGGCGCCGGATACCGCGTGGGATCCCTATCGCGGATCACCCGATAATTCACTGATTTCCCGATGCCCGCATGACGGTCTAGACGCATGACGGTCCAGCCGCTTCCCCACCGCGCCCTTCATTTTTCGCCAGCCCCCCCTTTTGAGGCTTGTCCCGGAGACGGTTGTGCCCCCTCCTTCGTCCCCTCCGCAACTCCGCTCTTCGCTCCTTCTTTCGATCCCTCTTTGGCCTCCCCAGCTGGAGCCTCATCAGCCTCTGGCTTCTTATTCATATATTGCACAATCAGCGAGACTCGCCGGTTCGACGGGTCAAGAGGATTATCCGGCTTGCGCAGATGCTGGTCGGCAAATCCCCGAACCTGCATGATCTGATCTTCGCGAATCCCATTTTGTTGCATCAATCTCCGCGCCGCATTGGCGCGGTCCACGGAAAGCTCCCAATTCCCGTAGCCCCCTTTCGTCGCATAGGACTTGGAGTCGGTATGTCCCTCGACAGCGATCTTATTGGGAAGCTTGCTTAATTCTTTTGAAAGCGAGATCAAAATGTCCCTGCCGTCTCCATTCGGTTCCGGTTTCCCACTGTCAAAAAACTCGCTGGTGGCGGATTCCAAGAGTTCAATGCGAAGCCCTTCCGAAGTAATCGTCATGTCAATGTGGTTTTTCAACTTGTCGAAATTGGGCACCTGCCGCATGTTTTCCTGGAGTTCTTCCTTCAATTTCTCCATGTTGTCCTTGGTGACGGTGAACGCCTCCCCCGAGCCCTCCATATCGCTGCCGATTTTTTTCGATGTGCCGGTCGGGTCCTTGAAATATCCCCCCACTGCTTCCTGAACCTGTTTGCTGCTGTTCATGAGCCACATCACCATGAAGAACGCCATCATCGCAGTAACAAAATCCGCATAGGCGACTTTCCAGGCGCCGCCGTGATGCCCGCCGTGTCCCCCTTTTTTCTTGATGACGATGATCGGTGCTTTTGCCGACATGGATCGATCTCCTGAGGGCCTGGCTACGCAGCGGCGCCTTTGTCCTTGATGTAGGCTTCTGTTTCCTTGAAATCCGGACGCACGTGCCCGGGAATGGCTCGTCGCCCGATTTCAATGGCCACGGTGGGGGCCGTGCCCTTGAGAAGCGCGACGAGCATCACACGAAGGACATGATAATAAGCGTGCTCGTCGTCCGCGACCTTGCCCATATTCGCCGCCAGCGGACCGACCAATCCGTAGCACAAGAGAATTCCGAGGAATGTTCCGACCAGAGCGGCGGCAACTTTTTTTCCGATTTCTTCCGGAGGTCCTCCCAGCGCGCCCATCGTAATGACCACGCCCAGAACAGCCGCGACGATTCCCAGGCCGGGCAACGAATCGGCCATCGTCGAAAGCGCGCTCACCGGCAACGATGCGCCGTGATGGTGCACCTCCATGTCGAGTTCCATCATTTGATCGGCGTCAAACGGCTCAATTCCTCCGCTGGCCGCCATGCGCAGAGAATCGCATACGAAATAGAGGGCGTGGTGATCGTGCAGAAATTTCGGATATTTGGAAAAAATCTGGCTCTGGTCCGGAGCGTCGCTGTCCGCCTCCAGCGACATCAATCCTTCTTTTCGAGCCCGGGTGAACAGCTCGTACATCATCTTCAGAGAATCCAGATACCTCTGTTTTGTGAATGCGGATCCTCCGAACGCCCCGGCGATTCCTTTCCCGATTTTCGTGAGGATGTGCAGGGGATTGGCGATCAGAACGGTTCCGATCGCCGCGCCGAGAATGATGATCAATTCCGCGGGCTGCATCAGAACTTTCGGATTGCCGTGCTCCATGAGATAGCCGGCGGCCACGCATCCAAAGACCACTACGATTCCTATGATCGAAAACATCGCCCCTCAATCCTCCGGATCGTCCCGCGAATCTCAATCCAACACGACGACGCAATTCCCACCCCGGTTGCCGCTTTCGGCCAGGGACTTTTCAGCGCGCCCCACCAGCTGATTGAAATCGTCGCCCGGCCTGCTGCCCGCTCCGCCGAAACTGCACGTCACCGAAAACGCGTCGCCCCACCATTCGATCTCCGACTCGTTTACCATTTTTCGCACGCGCTCGCCCACCCGGATCACTTCGCCTTCCTTGCACTCCATCAACACGGCAAGGAATTTATTTTCGGACCAGCATCCCAGTAGGTCGGTGGGCCGCAGACAGTTTTCAATCGTCGGTGCGATCACGCGAAGAATGATCGGCACCACGCCCGGGCCCCGTCTGGCTCGAAATTGATCCATTCCATCGACCTGAATGAGAAGGATCCCGAACGGAATCAAATGCTCGGAGTACGTGATCAGGTTTTCACGTAGCTGGGTGTCCATGAAATTGTGCGACGGAATTCCGGTCACTTCATCCAGACATCCGTAATCGGCGAGCCCCGCCAGGCGGCGCGTCCAGTCCGTTGCGGACCGGTTCGTATCGAAGCTTTCCGCCGCCCCAACGACCATGCCACGGCCGTTGCGAATCGGAATCGTCCGCAAGACAATGGGAATCCGATATCCGTCTTTGTGAAGGATGGAAACATCCTGGATCGACGATTTTCCGTCGCGGAAAACCATGTTGATCGGATCGGTGGGATCGGAATTCAGGTCTTTGGATTCGTTCGAAGCGGTGAGCAGGTGGTCGCGCAAAAAGCGGCCTACGACATCCTGGCGCAAATAGCCGGTAATTCGTTCTGCGCCTTCGTTCCAGAACCGGATGCGCCGGTTCCGGTCGACCAAATAGATGCCCGTCTGGAGTTCTTCCAGAACATTTTGGTAAAGCTCCGGATCGCTGAATTCGGGCACGCGATGACTCCCGAAAGAATCATCGGTTAAAATCGGGGCAAGTTTAGCGGCGAATCGGACACTTTTCTTTATTTCAGGACTTTTTCACTTTGACGCGTCCGGCAGGCTCCTCCCAAAGGCGCAGGCCTCCGGTAAATGCGGTCGCGTTGTCACCCAGCCTGCAACCGGGAGGCAGAGACTTCAGCAACTTCGAATTTCCCCCGCCGAGAACCACGTCGTCGGCCTCGAGTGCATTTTTAAATTTTTCCACGACGTCGGCCACATGCTGGCGCCATTTCTTTTTTCCCAGACGTTTCAATCCCCGGATTCCAAGATAATCCTCGTACGTTCGGCCTTTCTTGTAAGGAAGATGCGCAATCTCCATCGGCTCCAGGACTCCGTCCACAATCATGGCCGATCCCAGGCCGGTCCCCAGTCCCAAGAACAGCATTCGGCCGCCCTTGTAGATTCCGAGGGCCTGCATGGCCGCATCGTTCACGATCTTCACCGGATGCCCGAACCCCTTCTCGAAATCGAATCCCACCCAGCCTCCTCCGATGTTGTGGGGCTCAGTCAACGGATGCCCGTGAATCACGGGGCCGGGATAGCCGATCGAGACACGCGAATATTTCAAGCCCGCCGTCGCTTCCAGCACCTGCTTCACCATTTTGCCGGCGGTCATTTCAGGTCCCGACGGGATCTTAAGGGGCTCCTTTTGCCCTGCGGCTCTTACCTTCACGTTCGTGCCGCCCACATCGATGACCAGAATTCCGTGCTGCTCCGGATTCATGAACACTCCTTGGATTCTCGTGCCTCAAATTTTTTGAAGTATGAAAATAAATGGCCCGCCGTTTGGGCATCGAAAGCATTAGAGAGAAATTGGTCCTTGGCCGCAATCCGGAAGAGCGCAAAGTGAACTCCTGCGGATCGCAGCCGGCCCGCAATTAATTCTCAGATGGACCAGCCCTGTCAGCGCGACATCAGGCAAGGTCGTAGCGATCGAGGTTCATTACTTTGGTCCATGCGGATACGAAGTCCCTCACAAACGCTTTTTCCGAGTCGCTGCATCCGTGCACCTCTGCCAGCGCACGTAGCTGGGAGTTTGAACCGAAGATGAGGTCGACACGCGTGCCCGTCCATTTGACTTGCCCCGTCTTGCGGTCGCGTCCCTCGAACACGCCTTCCGAGGTGGTTGAAGCCTGCCACTTTGTATTCATGTCCAGCAGGTTGACGAAGAAATCGTTGGTCAGCGTCTCGGGCCGCTTGGTGAAGACGCCGTGTTTGGACTGCCCGTAATTCGTATTCAGCACGCGCATCCCCCCGATCAGAACCGTCAACTCCGGTCCAGTCAGCGTCAACAGTTGCGCCCGATCCAACAGCAACTCTTCCGCTGACATCTGTTGCCTGATCCGGAGGTAGTTCCTGAACCCGTCCGCTGTAGGCTCCAGCGGAGCGAATGAGTGCGCGTCGGTCTGCTCCTGAGAAGCATCCGTGCGTCCCGGAGTAAAGGGAACCTTCACATCGTGCCCGGCCTTTTTCGCGGCTTCCTCGACAGCCGCGCAGCCCCCCAGAACGATCAGGTCGGCAAGCGAGACCTTCTTACCGCCGGACGACGAGTTGTTGAATTCCTTTTGGATCGTCTCCAGCTTCCCCAGCACCGTCGCCAGCCCGGCCGGCTCATTGACTTCCCAATCTTTTTGCGGCGCCAGGCGAAGGCGCGCCCCGTTCGCTCCACCACGCTTGTCGGAGCCGCGGAAAGTTGCCGCGGACGCCCAGGCAGTTGAAACCAGTTGGGAAATCGACAATCCGGATGCGAGGAGCTTGGTCTTCAGAGCGGCAATTTCCGCTTCCCCGATTAATGCATGATCCACCGCGGGAACCGGGTCTTGCCACAGCAGGTGTTCCTTGGGAACGAGCGGTCCAAGGTAGCGCGAGACAGGTCCCATATCGCGGTGCGTCAGCTTAAACCAGGCTTTGGCAAACGCATCCGCAAACTCCTGTGGATGATCCAAAAAGCGCTTCGAGATTGGAGCGTAGATCGGGTCCACCCTTAGCGAAAGGTCCGTTGTCAGCATCATGGGAATGTGCTTCTTAGACGGATCGTGGGCATCGGGAATAGTTCCCGCCCCCGCGCCGTTCTTGGGAGCCCACTGGTTGGCGCCGGCTGGACTCTTCGTAAGTTCCCATTCATAGGCATACAGATTTTCCAGAAAATTATTGCTCCACTTCGCGGGGGTCGTAGTCCACGTGACTTCCAACCCGCTGCCGATCGTCTGATCTCCGTTGCCGCTGCCATAGGTATTGTGCCAGCCGAATCCTTGTTCCTCGAGCGGAGCGGCCTCGGGTTCGGGGCCGACATACTTGTTCGGATCGGCGGCGCCGTGCGTCTTGCCGAATGTGTGCCCACCGGCAATCAGCGCAACGGTCTCATAATCGTTCATTGCCATACGGGCGAACGTCTCCCGAATATCCCGCGCTGCGGCGAGCGGGTCCGGCTTCCCGTTGGGCCCTTCCGGGTTCACGTAAATCAGGCCCATCTGAACCGCGCCAAGAGGATTGTTGAGTTCACGATCGCCGGTGTAGCGTTCGTCCGCCAGCCACTTGCCCTCTGGCCCCCAGAAAATGTCGTCTTGCGGCTCCCAAACGTCTTCGCGCCCGCCGCCAAAACCGTAGGTCTTGAACCCCATCGATTCAAGCGCGACGTTGCCGGTGAGAATCATCAGGTCGGCCCAGGAGATTTTCCGGCCATATTTCTGCTTAATGGGCCAGAGCAACCGGCGCGCCTTGTCGAGATTCACATTGTCCGGCCAGCTGTTGAGGGGCGCAAAACGTTGTGTGCCATAGCCCGCTCCGCCGCGTCCGTCGGCGATGCGATACGTGCCTGCGCTGTGCCACGCCATGCGAATGAAAAGCGGCCCATAATGCCCAAAGTCGGCCGGCCACCAGTCCTGTGAATCCGTCATCAAGGCAGTGAGATCCTTGATCACGGCATTCAGGTCCAGGCTCTTGAATTCCTCGGCATAATTGAACTCCTTCTCCATCGGATCGGAGAGAGCGGAGTTCTGGTGCAGAATCTTCAGGTTCAGCTGATTCGGCCACCATTCCGCATTGGACGGGGCCGCTGCGATCGTGTGTCTGCGAGCGCCACCCACTACCGGGCATTTGCTTTCGTCTGCCATGATTCTTGCTCCTTATGACCGGGGACAATCGCCCCGTGGTTGTGATGAATTTTTTCTA
Source organism: Terriglobia bacterium (assembly GCA_963788335.1). Classification (GTDB taxonomy): domain Bacteria; phylum Acidobacteriota; class Terriglobia; order Acidiferrales; family UBA7541; genus Palsa-360. Next base: position 320,411 of record CAWBGM010000016.1, on the reverse strand, counting down.
AAAATATCCGACTTTGAATAATTTCCGATAACCTGCAACGAACTAAGAAGCTATCACATGCTCCCGATCTTAAGCGCGCGAAACTTTACGGGATGCGTCCGCGAGGCGCATTTCATGCAAAATCCCCGGACAATCAGTTCGCATTCGCGAAGAACCCGCTTGCCGAGCGAGCCAGGGGCGGGCCGGGGCACATCGTACCACTTTATATCCTCAACCTCGCCGCAGCGATCGCAGATGAAGTGGTGATGCCGCATGCCCTTCGCATCGAATCGCGCGGAGCGCCCCTCGACGGCCACTTCGCGAACCAAGCCCGCCCGCACCAGGTCCCGCAGATTATTGTAAATTGTGGCCCGGGAAGATCGCGGATCCATGCGATTTACCGCTTTGAAGATTTCCGCCGCAGTCGGATGCCCCGTGTGCTGCATCAAAAACGCCATCACTCCGTAGCGCTGCGGAGTGCAACGCAAACCGCCGCCCTCCAGGGACCGTCGAATCGCCTCGGCGTTCATGATTCATTTAAACTAAATCTAATATAATATTTTGTCAAGTCAAGAGGACGCAGGCCCGGCCTTTAAGAAATCTTGAATTGTCGCCTGCCCCTCCAATTGAAATTTGTTTTCAAAAGATGGCGGAATCGCGTTCGAGCGATCGACGATGCAACAACTGCCCTGCGGAGAATCCTATCCTCAGCCCCACGCGGCCCCCAAAACCTACTTCGGGGCCTCCGCTCTCTTCTGCAAGTCCCTGAAATTGAGGTTGTCCTCGCAAACATCTTCCGCAAGGTTCCAGTCCGGCTTCAACTCGAAGGCTTTGTGCACAACCCAGGGCTTGGTATATGCCTTTGGATCATCAAGAGTAATGTCATCGATCATGGTGTCGCGGTTGACACGCTGGATGCGCTCGACCACATGCAGCGCTTCGCTATGCGGATGACCCGACCCATCGAGCCAGGTTTTATCGTTGAAACCGATCGTGTCCACCACGAGCGTACGGCCCTCCCACGTGCCAATCGAATCGCCCATCCACGTAGGGTTCGGATCCTGAGGATGCTGGCGCCTGTCAGTGTAGATTTGACGCACAATGTGATCGTATTCGAAGATCATGACGACCCGGCCGGGAATCTGCAGAATTTCGAAGGGCGCGCCGAATCCGGAAGTGTAGATCCTGGGCACACCCGGCGGAAAGCATCTGTGAAATGTGTCGTTTGACTCCTCCAATGTGACGCCCCTGGAACCCCCGTTGGGCTTGGCGGCCTTAAATTTTTCCTCCGCCCAGGGAGTCATCGGGGGCGCCTCGCCCAGGGAGCTTACCACTTCGCCAAGCGTGTACTGGCGAGTTTTGTCGGGCGGCCGCCTGGAAGCCGCCCAAACTCCCATCAGGTCGGGCTCGGGAGCGTTCGACGTTCTTTGCGGCTCGCCGCCTTGGCCGTACATGAGGGCACAACAAACCAGCACCGCTAGTAAAGCCAGGGCCGAATGCCTTGCACAATTGCCCATTGCAATGCTCCATTTCCGTTTGGCAATCCACCCCAGTGGCACAACCTTCAGCTTGTGGGGTTTTAGGCTCTTCCAAAGCGTCCAGAATTCAACATCCACAGGCGAAGCCTGTGCTACTAAAGACGCGGCGCGATTCTTACTGCCCCGCGGCGTCTTCGCCACGCTCGACCGATAGCTCTTTGCCATTTGGCAATACAATCCTGGCGAGACGCATCGTGTACGAGCCGTTTCTCGCCAGATTGCCCGTTACTTTGATTTGATCTCCCGGCTTCAGCATATTCCTGGTCCATCCGGACCGGGACAGGCTGGCCACGCCAAGCGATTCGGCAATCCATTTCTGGGTTTTTCCAGCCGCGTCCGTTACTTCAAAATAAATTTCCGAGTGAGGATTCATGAACTGAAAATCGGTCACGGTTCCATTCAATGTGGTCAGCGTCTTCGAGTCATAAGCGGCGTTGCCGTGGTGTGCGGACACCGGACCAGGAACCAGAGATGTGCCGACAAACAGAACAAAAAGAACGAAGGGCTTGACTCTCATGACGGACCTCATTTTGGCGGTGAATGTGTCACGGCACACGCTGAGTTGTCAATTGGCATTTCCTGTTTCTATAGGATGACGATTGTCTTAGTGTCACAACGATTAGGAAAGGAATCGACGCCTGAATTACCTTCAGCCCGGGCACGCCAGGAGCGGCACAATCGTTTATATTTTCCGCTGCGAACAGAAACCGGCCGGAGGACGAACTTTTAGTCCGTTTACTGAAAAATTAAAATTCTCGTCATTCCGAAGAGCGAATCCACGAGGAATCCCGCATTCTTTTCGCGCACTGTCAAAGACGCATTCCTCCGTGCTTCGATTCTCGGAATGACTTAACCGGGCGGGGGCGAACGGCAAAGTGCGTGGACCTCGTTTACAGACCGCCCTTCTTCTTTTCCAATTCAGCCCAGCGCGCGTACAGATGGTCCAGTGAATTCTGCGCCTCGTCCATTTCCAGGCACGTTTTCTTCAGCATTGCGGGGTCGCCCGTCACTGCGGGATCTTCCAGCGCGATGCGGCTCGCTTCCAATTTTCGATCCGCGTCGGCGATGCGCTCTTCGATTGTTTCCAGGTCGCGCATCTCGTTGTAGGAAAGCTTTTTTTTCGCACCGGCCGGCTGCGAATCCGCCGAAGAAGCCACGCGCCGCGACCCGCTCGAAAAATTGGCGATTCCCTTCTGCTGAGCGCGCTGCCAGGTATCCCACTGCGAGTAATCGGCAAAGCGTTCCGCGCCGCCGAGGCCGTCGAGCCCTAAAACAATCGTCGACACGCGATCGAGCATGTAGCGATCGTGCGTAACCAGGACCAGCGCGCCGCGATATTCGAGCAGACTCTCTTCCAGAATTTCCAGCGTCGGGATATCAAGATCGTTGGTCGGCTCGTCCAGCAGCAGCACATCCGCCGGCTGCAACATGAGCTGCGCGATTAAGACGCGCGCGCGTTCGCCGCCGGAAAGTTTTCCGACGGGCTGGCTCAGATGCTCGGGATCGAACAGAAATTTCGATGCCCACGAAGCGACATGAATCACGCGGTCCTGATAGATCACCGAATCGCTGTCCGGAGCCAGCGCGCGCCGCAAACTGATGTCGGGATCGAGCACGCGATTCTGATCGAAATAAACGATCCGCAACGAATCGGCTTTCTGAATTTCCCCGCGCGTGGGCGGAATATCACCGCGCAGCAAACGAAGCAACGTCGTCTTGCCGCTGCCGTTCGGGCCCACCAGGCCCACTCGCATTCCCGACATTACGGCAAACTTGATTCCCGCAAACAATGTGCGGCCGCCGATTTCATACGTCAAATCGTTCAGGGCGATCAGGCGTTTGGTTTGCCGGTCCGTCGCGGTGAAATCGATTTTCGCGGACGTCGTGCGAGTCCTCGCATTCAGGTCCGCCAGTTCGCCGATCATTTCGTTGGCGGTTCCGATGCGCGCCTTCGATTTCGTCGTCCGGGCTTTGGGGCCGCGGCGCAACCATTCAATTTCCGTGTGGACGCGATTTTCAAGCGACTCCTGCCGCTTGCGTTGCGCGTGCAGATACTCCTCTTTCGCTTCGAGGAACGTGCTGTAGTTTCCGCCGACGCGCAAAAATCCGTTCTCGTACATGCGCGCCAACTCCACCACGGCCGTCGCTACATTTTCCAGAAAATAGCGGTCGTGGCTCACCACCACGCACGCGAACGACGCATTCTGCAGGACCGATTCCAGCCAGTTGATCCCGGCGAGGTCCAGATGATTGGTCGGCTCATCGAGCAGCAGAATGTCCGGCGCCTGCACCAACCCTTCGACAATTGCCAACCGCTTGCGCCATCCGCCCGACAGTGCCGCCGTCAGCGTATCGAGTTCCGTAAATCCGGCGCGGCCCAGCGGCTCGGCCATGCGCGCCGCCCGATCCTTCGCCGGGACGCTCGCGCGATCCAGAGCTTCCTCGATCACCGAGCGAATCGTCGCTCCGGGCGCAAAGTCCGAGACCTGCGTAACGCAACTCAGCCGCGTCCGCTTGCGAACCGCGACATCCCCGGTATCGGGCGCAACGCGGCCATAAAGAATTTCGAGCAGCGTCGATTTCCCCGAGCCGTTTGGACCAATCAGGCCAATCCGCTCGCCTTCGGAAACCGTGAACGAAATGTCCTGGAAAAGTGGTTCAGCGCCGTATCGTTTGGAAAGTCCCTGGGCAGTTATGATCGGAGGCAAAAGATTCTGTTTTCTCCCGCAGTTAGTTTAACGTGAAGGGATGAAAGGCGCAAAACGGAGCGCGGACACGGAAGATGCCGCGATGGGCCGCTGTCTGATTCACTCCTCGGAATAGCAGCTTGTTTTCGTTGCGGCTCGATTGGAATGAGTTTTAGAACCACTCGCTGCGATACGCCACCCACCAACTCAACACGGCGAGCGGAATTGTTGCGCCCAAAGCCCACCAGAACGGCAAAGCAAGGTCGGCCACTAAACCCAAAACCGTAAACGTTGTCCAGAACATCTTGCGTTGCATTCACCTATTGTAGATCGAATCGGGGACGAAGGAACCAGCCGGCGCCAGAAGAGCAACATTGCGATCGAACAAAAAGCGAAACATCGGGTTCATTTTCATTATTTCTGCTGAATCGACTCCAGATATTTGACCAGGTTCTTCACGCGCACGTTGCCAAAATCCTGATCGCTCTCAATTCGATGAAAAATCGGCCCCCACACCGGCATTTCCCTCGTTCCATGAGCGCGAAGCGATGGCGCGTCGCCGGAGATGGTCTTGCTCGCTTGCTCACCCGGAAAGCTTCCTCCATTGGACTTCGCCATGGCGGTCAAGTCCGCAGGTTTCGTCTTCAAGGTTGGAGCCACCGGCCCACCGCCCTTCCCATCGAGCCCGTGGCAGGGTGCGCAGTAAGCGCGAAACAGATCGGGTCCCTTCACTGAGTAGATGAGCTGCTCGTAGTCCTTTTGAGCCATGGCCTGGGTTGCAGGCTTCGACTGCGCCAGGACATTGCTGCCGGAGATCAAAATGACACCCAAGACACCCAGCGTCCAACTTCCAAGAATCTGCAAGCTCGTCGAAATTCTCACCCTTCGCCCCCTCATTCAGATGGACGCGAACATTCTAACCGGATGTGATGGCCGAAAGATACACTTCACCATTTTTACTAAATTCCAATCCATTTCCCGGTCTCAATACGCCGCTCTACGGCGGCTCAGTGGCGAAAATGGTTGCTGATCGACATATGCGTAAAGAACAGGAGGCTAAACATGAGCAATGCCATAAACAAATAATCTTGTCGGACCATGACGCCCTCCCTGCACTCGACTCCAAAGCCAAATAGAGGGTGACACGATGATGGTAAAAGAGATGTGCCAAGTGGCACAACGCGGGGTGATGGGGATCACAGTAGGACAGACTTCAACCCGTCTGCTTTTGAATTTCGAAGGAGCCTATATTAGTACTCAAAACAAGACTGAGTGAAGCCCCCCCCCCTCAAACCGTTGAGCGCATATCGCTGGATGTGCCGCCCGCCGCCGGAACGTAGCCCTTGAGCGAATAGTCCATCACCATACGGTCGGCGTTGAACCTCCAGCCAAGCGTGCGGATTGTGCGCTTCATCCGCTTGATCCAGCCGCGCGGCAATCCGTCCCGGTCGCGCTGGTAGTACAAAGGAATGACTTCCTCGCGAAGTACGCGATACAAATCATCGCCGTCGCGCGTATCGTGAACATCCATGTTCGTATGCGTTCTGCCTGTGCCGATGGCGAAACCGTTCAGGCCGTCGTAAGCCTCCGCCCACCAACCATCGAGGACGGACAGGTTCAAGCCTCCATTGAGAACGACTTTTTGCCCGCTGGTGCCCGATGCTTCAAGCGGCCGCCGAGGATTGTTCAGCCACACGTCCACCCCTTGCACGAAATGGCGGCCCACGTTGATGTCGTAATCCTCGATGAAAACGAATTTATTGGCAAACTGCTTGTCGCGCATCAGTTGCGCGATCTGCTGCAGGACTTCCTTGCCGGGAATATCGTGCGGATGCGCTTTGCCGGCGAAAACGAACTGCACCGGGCGCTTGGGATCGTTCACCATTGAGGCGAGCAATTCAATATCCCGCAAAATCAAATTCGCGCGCTTGTAGGTGGCGAAACGGCGCGCAAAACCGATCGTCAGCGCATCGGGGCTCAAAACTTTCCCCAGATTCTGCAATGTCTTTGCGGATTCGCCGCGGTGTTCGGCCTGTTCCACCGCGCGGAGACGCACAAATTCCAGCAGCCGCGATTTCAGGCTGAGATGCGTCTCCCAGAGTTCGCCATCGTTGACGTTCTCGATTCCTTCCCAGATTTGCGGTTCGCCGCTGTGCTCGTGCCAGTCGCTTCCCAGATGCCGGTCGTAGAGGCGGAACATTTGCGGCGCGAGCCACGTGGGAACGTGCACACCGTTTGTGATATGCCGGATGGGCACTGCCTCTTCCGACCTGCCCGGATAGAGCGATGTCCACATCTGGCGGGAAACTTCTCCGTGAAGAGCCGATACGGCATTGGCGCGCCTGGAAAGTTTCAAACCGAGCACGGTCATGCAGAACGATTCCCCGTGATTGTCCGGATTCTCGCGCCCGAGCGACATCAGGTGGTCGTGAGAAAGCCCAATCGAATCGCGCAACGGCCCCAGATGCTCTTCCATCAGGCCGGAGTCGAAGCGGTCATGGCCCGCCGGGACGGGTGTATGCGTCGTGAATAGGACTTCGCGGGAAACGCGCGGAACGGCCTGATCGAAACTTAGCCCTTCATCTTCCATCCGGCAACGAATCGCTTCGATCACTGCAAATCCGCTATGGCCTTCGTTCAGGTGCAGCACGCTCGGCGTGATCCCCATCGCCTTTAGCGCGCGGAATCCTCCCACACCCAGCAGCAATTCCTGTCGAATGCGAACACGTCCGTCGCCACCGTACAAGCGCGACGTGAGTTCCCTGTCCTCGGGTGCATTTCCTTCGACGTTTGAATCCAGGAGCAAAAGATCGATCCGCCCGACTTTCATGCGCCAGACCTTTGCCCGAATCGACCCGCTCCGCGTTTCGATCTGAATGGTGACGGGTTCGCCCTTTGCGCCAATCGCCGGCTCCATCGGCATTTGCGAGACGTCGGTCTGTAAATACTCTTCCTGCTGCCAGCCGTTCTTGTCCAGGTGCTGGCGGAAATACCCTTGTCCGTAGAATAAACCGATCCCCACCAGTGGAATATTCAGGTCGGACGCGCTCTTGATGTGATCGCCGGAAAGAACGCCCAAGCCTCCGGAGTAGATAGGCACCGATTCATGCAATCCGAACTCGGCTGAAAAATAAGCCACCGGGCGGGGCCGCAGCGCCCCGGCATGACGCGCTCCCCAGGTGCGGTCGGCCTCCAAATATTCACGCTGACGGCGATATGCGTAGTTGATTCGCCCATGTAGAACCAGTTCGCGCGCGCGGCGTTCGATCCCGGCCAGCGGAATCTCACTCAGCAACGCGATGGGATTGTGATTGAGCTGCCTCCAGCGCAATGGGTCAAGATCGCGAAACAGGCTCGTGGAATCGCTGTCCCAGCTCCACCACAGATTCCGCGCCAGCGCCCACAACCGTTCCTGGATCGGCGCAACGAACCGGTCCAGCGTGCGTGCTTCGCTTACCACTGGAGCCAGTTGCGAGGCGGCCTCCGCCAGCATCTTGATTTCTCCATCGGTGAATAGTCGCGCATCAATCGTCTGAACCACCAGCACGCCCTGCAGGACGCCCCCGTCGATCAACGGCACGCCGAGAAACGACTGGTAAGCTTCCTCGCCCGATTCACTGAAATATTTATAACGCGGATGATTCTTGACCTGCTGGACCGCGACGGGCTGCACGTATTCCGCCACCATTCCGGCAAGCCCTTCGTGCAGCGCCATGCGCAGGGTTCCCACGCAGCTCTGACGCAATCCCAGAGTGGCCGCCAGAATTAAGTTTGCGCGGTCCGGCTCAAGCAGATATGCCGAACAGACATCCGTCTTGAATCGCTTAGCAATCAGCGCGGTGACGTTGGTGAGCGTCTCGGCCGGCTTGCCACCCTCCGCCGCGAGGTTCGCGATCTCCTCGAGCGTCAGCACGTGGATAGGGTCATTCGGAAACGCGGATTGCGTTGACGCGGAAAAATCATCTTCGTTGCGCTGCGGTCCGGAAGCCGGCGACATCAAGGTCCCCCCTAGTTCGTACATCTCTTTAAATCGCAAAGATTCACGGTGGCCGATGCCTGGCTCACAGCGAGCTTGCTCAGTTTTACCCGCTCTTCGACCGAGCCCAGATCGTTGATGGCCAGCGCCACGACCGCTTCCGCGAACATATATTCGTCCCACTTTTTCAACAGAATCTCACGAGTCTCATACCGCAACAGATTGTCGGCGGTCCCCACCAACAATGTCAGACGAGGGTGAATCGATTCGGGCCGCTGGAATTCGCGTTCGACCGTTTCGCACGCCGACAGGTAAACTTTTTCAGCCTCCGCGACCGGCAACTGCTCGTGATTCGGATTCACAATCGAAAAAAAACCCAAGTCCAGCGGGCTGGAGACACGAGCCTGCTGCAAATGATCCATGCCGGCGGTCAGCGTGGAAGCGTTGCTCTGCGAGATCGGGAATTGCATTTGAGCGCCGATTTCCTGAACGCGCAACGTAATCACAAACGTTTCCGTCCCGACCTTTTCAACGATGACCCTGCTGGGACCCGTGTAAGTCCCTCGTATAAATTGTTTCGGCATGAACGTGCCTGAAAAACCGCCGCCTTTTTGGTGGACATGCACCGCCGCCGTCATGCCCTCCGCATCCACCGTATACGCGAAGTCGCCCGCCGGCAAAATTGAGTCCACCCAGTGCACGGGCTCGGACAGCTTGAATTCCCCTCCCATGCGATCTCCGCCAAACATTGGACCCGAAGAAAAGAGTACTCCAACTGCCGCGAGAATTGTCCCGAATATATATGATGTGTTGCGAAACCGTTCCATGCCGCGCCTCCTAGTTGATGTCCTTTGCTGGAGACGGCTTGGTCCGGAATCGCCCAAAATCGATCAAAGCAATCTTGGCCCGCGGATCGAACGTCGAAGTTCGCATCGCATAAGCGATTCGATCAGCAATACAACTTCACATCGTTACTTTCGCAAGAGGCCTCTCCGATGTCCAATCGACAAAATCTATGTTCGCCATAGCAAATGCTTCCGGGATTCCCCATCCCCGGAGCGAAATGCGATAATCTGCGGCGGTAATTCGCGAGGGCGCAAGACCATTCATTCCCCGCAAAACCGGACCATGACCCAGTGACCCGCCAATACGACGCTGTCATTATCGGCGCCGGCGCGGCCGGTCTGCTGTGCGCCATCGAAGCGGGTAAACGCGGGAGGCGCGTCGCTGTGCTCGAGCGAGGGGACCGCGCCGGCAGAAAAATCCTCATTTCCGGCGGAGGCCGTTGCAATTTCACAAACCTCGACTGCCGTTCGGAAAATTTCCTGTCGGCCAATCCGCACTTCGCAAAGTCGGCCCTGGCGCGCTACACGCCTTCGGATTTCATCGCCCTGGTCGAAAAACACGGCATTCCCTTCCATGAGAAAAATCTCGGCCAGCTCTTCTGCGACCATTCCGCGCGCCAGATCGTGGACATGCTCGAATCCGAATGCCGTGCCGCCAGCGTGGACATTATTCTCGATTGCGATATTCGCGACGTTCGCCGCCCGGATCGATTTGTCGTTCGCGCGGAATCGGAAGAATTTCAATCGCCGGTCCTGGTGATCGCGACGGGTGGGCTTTCGATTCCAAAGATCGGAGCGACGTCGTTTGGATACGATCTTGCCCGCCAGTTCGGATTGAAAATGGAGCCAGCCAGACCGGCTTTGGTTCCGCTTGTGCTGAAGGACAAAGACCGCGCGGCGTTTTGCGATCTGGCCGGCCTTTCCGCCAATGTCGTGGCTTCCACAGGACGTCACGCGTTCCGCGAAAAAATGCTCATCACGCATCGCGGCCTCAGCGGTCCGGCGATCCTTCAAATTTCTTCCTACTGGGATGGACATGAGCCTGTCCGGATTGATCTTGCGCCGGACCGCGAAGTCAGCGCCGCCATTCGCGACGCCAAAGTTAGAAACCTTTCCGCCGCTCGCGCCGCTCTGCAGGACAGCCTGCCGAAGCGCTTTGCGACGCGCTGGCTGGAGTTGCACCCGCCCGAGGGATGGACGAACGAAGCTCTCGCCCAAATGGAAAGGGAAATTCACGGCTGGGTCCTCGAACCTTCAGGCACGGAGGGTTACGAAAAAGCCGAAGTCACCGCCGGCGGCGTGGACACCGGCGAATTGTCCGGTAAAACAATGGAAACGAAAAAAGTTCCAGGATTATTTTTTATCGGCGAGGTCGTCGATGTGACCGGGCAACTGGGCGGCTACAATTTCCAATGGGCCTGGGCCTCGGGCGCCGCAGCGGGGCGATCCCTGTAAAAAATCTGTAATCAATGCCGCCTCAACTATTTACGTTTCCCGCTCGCCGCTAACCCTCTTCCCTTCCATCCGTCTTACTTGTTGAAGCATCAAACTGGCCGTCCGGGCCATGAATCGGAAACACGGGATCTTCAAGAAAGAGGAGAAACAATGAACTCGCGGACCTTTTGGCGCAAACCTCAGGTACTCGCTGTCGCAATGATCGCTTTGCTGGGCCTGGCGGGTCTTGGCATCGCACGGGCCAGCCAGAAAATATTTTCACCGGGACTCCACGTCGCCATGAAAATGGCGGACCCCAATGAAGGATTCAGCAGAACAGGATTCGCCCCGATGATCAAGGGCGTCCTGCCTTCCGTCGTTAATATATCCACGTCCAAAGTTGTCAAAGCATCGGCTGAGGATTTTTCGGGTTCGGATGAAATCCCGCCGATGTTTCAACAGTTTTTCGGACAACAGATGCCCGGCGGCCAGAATTTTGAGGGCCGTACGCAGAAGCCGCGCAACCATCGCGAAGACAGCCTGGGTTCCGGCGTAGTCGTCAGTCCCGACGGCTATATTCTCACCAACAATCATGTGATCGATGGCGCCACTGATGTCCGCGTGACGTTCGGTGACAAGCGGCAACTGGAAGCCAAAGTGATTGGCGCAGATCCCAAGACCGATATCGCCGTCCTGAAAGTCGAGGGCAGCGGATTCTCCCCGATCACCGTCGGCGATTCGTCCAAGGTTCAGGTCGGCGATTACGCGCTGGCCGTCGGCGATCCCTTCGGCGTCGGGCAAACCGTCACCATGGGAATCGTCAGCGCCATGAACCGAGGAAACCTCGGCATCGAAGACTACGAAGATTTCATTCAGACCGACGCGCCCATCAATCCCGGTAATTCCGGTGGCGCGCTGGTGAACGACCGCGGCGAACTCATCGGCATCAACACGGCCATTCTCTCGCACGGATCGGGCGGCAATGAAGGCATCGGCTTTGCCGTTCCCGTCAATCTCGCCCGCGACGTGATGAATCAGATTCTCGATCACGGGAAAGTCAATCGCGCCTACCTCGGAATCATGGTTCAAGACGTGACGCCGGGCATCGCCAAAGCGATGGGTTTGCACGATATGCAGGGCGTGCTCGTCGGCGACGTCACTCCCTCTGGCCCGGCTCAGAAAAGCGGCATTCAGAGAGGCGACGTGATCCTGGAACTTAACGGCAAGACGATGGCGGACAGCCGCGAACTGCGAATGGCCATCTCCATGATGAATCCTGACGCCACCGTGAAGTTGAAAGTGCTGCACGACGGCACCCCCAGCAACATGAACGTGAAGTTGGGAGTTTTGCCAGGCGACAAGGAACAGGCCAAAACAGAGGAAGGCGGCTCGGAAGGCATCCTTGAAGGAGTGACCCTGGAAAATCTCGACTCCCGCACGGCGAGAGAGCTCGGCCTGTCAGCGGCGACAACAGGCGTCGTCGTCACCGACATCGATCCGTCAAGCCCGGAAGCTTCATCCGGCTTGCAAAAGGGAGATGTCATCCAGGAAGTCAATCATCAACCGGTTAAGAATGTCTCCCAACTGGAAGAAGCGATTCATAAGGCGGGAAAGAATCCGCTCCTGCTCGTGAATCGTCATGGGAGCACATTGTTTATCGCTTCTTAATGAAACAATTCCCGGGCCCTGAACAGAAGCCCTGCCGCGATGGAAACATCGCGGCAGGGCTTCTAATTTTTTCCCCGGTGAAAGCAGCGGTGTACCCATTTCTTATCCGATCGACCAACTCTGAAACGAGGGTGCGGCACCCTTTTCAGCGTTTTTTTGCGCCGGCGCACGAAGGAGATTTCTTCCTTTTCCTAACGGTGAAACTTCGGTTCCTTTATACTCGTCAAGATATTGAAAGGCGTGAATCCGCGGACAAGACCGTCAAATGCACAAATTCCTCAAACGAGTCATGATCGCTGTCCTCCTGCTGACAGCCACTATTTACGCGTACGATTATTTTTCCGTGCGCCGTCGCATGGGCGCGCAAAAACAGAACGATCCGTTCGACGTCATCACCTACCCGCATGTCCTGGCCATTCCGCAAAAAGGGAATCGTATCGAGTATGCACTCGACGCAATCGATCCAATCGCTTCCGAGCCCTGCGTCCACTCCTTGTTCCCTCATTTCGGCTACACTCCCTGCTGGTACGTAAATCGGAGGGCGAGCAATCCGACGCCGATGGTCGTCCTGGTCCCCATGATTTGGTCCAGGTGAATCCGATGGGCTCCGAAGGATTCAGGGGCGTCCCGCACGGAGGCTGAAAAACTATGAGTTGGTTTATTTGGGCGCTGCTTTCCGCGTTCTTCGCGGGCGTCACCGCAATTCTCGCCAAAGTCGGTGTTCAGCAAATCGATTCGAATCTTGCGACGGCGATCCGCACCGTCGTGGTTTTATTTTTCGCGTGGTCGGTCGCGCTTTTTACCAAAAATCAGTCCTTTTCCTCGATCGGGCGGAGGACATGGATCTTCCTGATCCTATCGGGTATCGCCACCGGCCTCTCCTGGCTCTGCTATTTTCGCGCCCTGCAATTGGGCGAAGCGTCCCAGGTCGCCCCGGTGGATAAGCTGAGCGTGGTGGTCGCAATCGCGCTGGCCGCAATTTTTCTTCACGAGAAAATGACCTGGCATCACTGGGTGGGCGGCACGCTGATCTTCGCCGGCGCCGTCGTGTTGGCTTACGTTTGATCGGCGGAACAGGCTTCTGCCTGTGCGCTTCCGAACGGAAACAAAATGGGACGTCGAAAATCCGGCGTCCCATGCTCATTGCGTTTTCAACCTTCAGCAGAGAAACGAAACTTCAATCCACCGCCGTAGGCTTCACTCCCGTGAAGTACGTCACCACGTACGCCTTGATGCTCCCATTCGCCTGCGGTATGCCATAAACCTTAACGGGAGTTGTGGCCACAAGGTTGTTCGTGATGGTTGTTTGCCCAGCCTGCGTTGTGATGTCCACAGCGCTGATCGTAACGATCCCGCTTGTCCGGTCCACTTGATAAACAAGCGTTCCGGAGCCGGGCGTGGTGCTCAGCGACACAGTGACGGCTGTCGTGCCTCCGGCCTCTGACAGAGTGAACATGCCGTTGGAGTACGAAGTGGCCGCGGTTCCGAGAGGCACGGTCGTGGGCATGAGCACGGTCCACGGCGCAGCCCAGGTGTTCGCGGCAGCCGGGTCATTCCAGACGGTAAAGCTTTCGCCTCTTGCCGGGAAGGCGCCTGCGGTCCCGCCGAAATTCACGGTGCCGTTGGTTGCCGTGTCGAAGGACGAGATCGCATTGGCGCCGCTGGTCACGACGGTTGGGAATGTGAAGTTCCACCATTTGAAGCCGACGATCGGAAGCCCGGTCGCGGGATCGTTTCCGTTCGCCGTGCTGGAGGAAATGAACGGCAACGCAATCGAGTAGTTATCGATTGCCGTGTTGAAGTTGCGCGTGTAGGTAAAATTACTCAGGTTCGAAAGCGAAATGTTGCCATCGTACCTGGCGGTTTCGATGTCGATCGTCTGAGCCACCAGCGGAACTTGCAATGGATCGACCACGCTGGCATGTACCTTGAATCCCCGCACCAGGTCTTTGTTCGTCAGGAAACTGGTTCCCGTCGCGATGGGCATGGAATCCGATACGGCATTCCACGGTGTCCGGAAGAAGAACTGCGTGTTCGCGTCCACCTTCAGCTGTACGCCGGCACCCTGTTCATTCTCGACGGTCACAATATCGGTGGCCGTGTTCACATGCAGCACGTGTCCCTCGGGACTGACATAAACGGTGTTGAAGGACGTGCTCGCCCAGATGCGCACCGCCACCAGGGATCCGTTCGATTGATACCGCGCAGCGACTCGAACGAACTTTCCTCCCAGCGATGTCGCCAGCGTGGAAAAATTCTTGATGGTGACGTTTGTCTTGGCGTCGAGATCATAAAAAATCGTTCCATTCGCGGCATCCGCGAGAATCTGAAGCGAACGAGCGGACGTAATTTCGGTTTCCGGATTGGTGGGCGGCTCGACTGGAAAATCCTTGGTGATTGTCATGAAAGTATTGTCGCTGGAGACGGAAGTCACCGTTCCGTACGTGTGGCGCAGAATCAGGCGTGTGATGTCCGCAATCGGATGGTGCCGCACAGGACCGTTAAAATTTACCGCCCAAATAATCGTCCCCGCGGAAACGGGAGGAATATGACCCACCAGAAACGCCGGATGAGACAGATCGAATTCCAGGTCCAGTGGGACGGTCTGGTTTGCCGCCACAACCAGTGGCGAAACAAAATTCACGCTTACGGGAACGCTCATACTACCGGAACTCCCGGTCGCTCCCATGATCTGAACTTGTCCCTGCGCCACCGTCGCTCCCGCAGTGCCCGCAAATCCGGGTTCCGGATCGGCGGCCGATGTCAGTTGGACGTCTCCAGGATTGGCGCTGACGGTTAGAATCGCACCGGTATAGGTTCCCGCCGGGACACTGATGGTTCCCAGCAGTTCCCCCAGTTGATCCAACTGAACCAGGTTGAGCATCGGCGCCGGAGTCGGCGCGGTGAAGATGATGATGGGTGAGCCCCCGCCTTGCGGCACCAGAGAAATGCCCAGGATCTTAACGTTGATCGCCGCCCAATCTTCGGAGGACGCATCGCTCACGAGCAAATTCACGCTACCGTCCTGAACTCCCGGCGTCGTGACTAGGCCGGCGCTCGATCCGGAACTGCATGAAATCAGAAAGGCAGGTACAACCGCCAAAACCAGCCCCAGGAATATCCGCATCGTTTTCGAATTCATGTTCATTCTCCCGCGTGGACACTTGTCCCGCTTTTTTTCGACGTGTAGTAGAAACTGTATGCCCGCGCGCCGGGCACATCGAACTGAACAAGGACTCCCGCCAGCACTTTACTCAACACGAAACCCGAAAGAGAGTTGCGCGTCACGCGCCCATAATCTTCAAAAACATTTTAATTGGGCAATACACGAAGCAATCAATGCGGAATCGTCGGGGATCCCCGCCATTCACATTAATAATGACGCGATGGATTCGCGGCATCTCAAACCATGGTTGGATGGACGCCGGAACAAAGTTATTTCACTGGAGGCAGCCGTTTGATGAATTCCGGATCGATCGGGAATGCAAGGCGTGTCGAGAAGGATTCATTTCGACAGGATTCGAGGGAAGTACAGGGAGCAGAGGGAGCGCCGATTCAGCGAACGGGCCGCAGCCGGTCTTGCTTCAATCGACCTGTTTATTCCAAGCCGCTGATCCAGCATGACTTATTTCGTCGCGCATCGATCCTGTGCCGTTTTCGAACACCGCAGCCCGCTGCAATCCAGACGGGCGTTACCACTAGTTCATTTCACCCAACACCTGTACCAAAGGTCAATTGCGGCATTGCCTGCGCGGATGTATTGTGAATTGAGTCTCGGAAGTTAAATCTTCAGGGTGCCCGCAGCCCCAGTTGTGGACGCATTCAAATGAAGAAAAATAAAACTGGTAATCATGGATTTTCGCTCATCGAACTGCTGCTCGTTGTCGCCATCATTCTGATCATCGCTGCCATTGCGATTCCCAGTTTGTTGCATTCCAAGATGGCGGCCAACGAATCCTCGGCCGTTGGTTCGTTGCGCTCGATAAACACCGCATGTGTGAATTACGCCGGCGAGTATGGCATCGGGTATCCCGCGGCATTATCAAACATGGCCCCGGCCGCATCCCCAACCTCCGCCGCGGCGGATTTGCTGGACGCGGTCCTGGCTTCGGGAACGAAAAGCGGATACGTATTCACGTACGCCGCCGGCGCCGCCACTTCCACCGGTGTCATTAACTCTTATTCCATAACAGCCGCCCCTCAAAGTCCCGGAGTCAGCGGGACGCGGGGATTTTATACGGACCAGAGTTTCGTGATTCGCGCCGATCCCACTGGAAGCGCGACATCCAGCAGCACACCCATCAGCTAAACGGGAAACCATGCATAACGGCGTTTGAATCCACGCAGAGGGCGTCAGGACTTGCAGCCTTCTCAATTATGCCTTCGCATCTCGGGATACTTCGAGCCACTTTCCCTGCGCTTTTAGAATTACTTCAATCACTTCCCTCACGGCGCCTTCTCCGCCACTTCGTGACGTCACGTAGTGCGCCGCACTCTTCACTTCCGGCGCGGCATTGGCTACTGCCACCGCCAAGCCGGCGCGCTGCAGCACGGGAACATCCGGCAAATCGTCTCCCACGTAGGCCATTTCGGATTCTTCGACGCCTGTCGAATGCAAGATCTCTTCCCACGACCCAAGCTTGGTCGCGCGTCCCTGAAACACAAATTCAATCTGACATTCCCGCGCGCGCTGGGATACCGCGGTCGATTCCCTGCCGGTAATGATTCCCGTGCGGAGGCCGCCCGCCCGCGCCATCTTTAATCCCGCCCCGTCGAGCGAGCTGAACCCTTTAATTTCGCTGGCCGTTCCATCGCGCCGCGAAAGCAGCCAGATGTGACCGTCCGTAAGAACGCCATCCACGTCCATGACCAGAACGCGAATTTTTTTCGCGCGGGCGGCGACACGGGAGAAAATTTTCGCTCGAGAAGTTTTTTTCGCCATTTGCTAAATTAAAACCACAGTGTGAAGAAGCCTGTGCTACTTAAAACAATTCCAGAGTCCACAGATCGTGCAGGTGCAGGACCCCAAGCGGTTTTCGTTCCGCATCGGTCACAACCAGCGAAGTAATTTTCTTTTCTTCCATGATCCGCAATGCGCTGCCCGCCAATTCCCCGGGAGGAAGCGTTTGCGGACTCACGTTCATGCAATCGCCGACAACCAGATCGATCGTCGCCGCGCCTCGTTGCAGCATCAGGCGGCGCAAGTCGCCATCCGTCAGGATTCCCGCCAGGCGTCCCTCCCCATCAACCACCGTCGTCATCCCCAAACCCTTCTTGCTCATTTCATAGATGACATCCGGCATCTTCGCCGCGACCGTAACACTCGGCATGTTTGCTCCCGCGTGCATCAGATTTTCCACACGCAAAAGTTTCTTGCCCAGCCGGCCTCCCGGATGCAGCGCCGCGAAATCTCCCGGACCGAATCCCCGCCGGTCCAGCAGCGCCACGGCCAGCGCATCTCCCATCGCCATCGCCGCCGTCGTCGAAGCCGTCGGCGCGAGGTTCAGCGAGCACGCTTCTTCCCTGACGCTCACATCCAGGACCACATCGCTTGCCGCCGCGATTGTCGATCGAGGATGTCCGGTCAGCGAGATCATGCGCAGCCCGAGCCGCTTGATCGTCTCGAGCAGCGCGACAATTTCTTCCGTCTCGCCGCCGTAGCTCACCGCCAGCGCCACGTCATCGCGCATCAACATGCCCAGATCGCCGTGCACGGCTTCCGCCGGATGCAAAAACACCGAAGGCGTTCCCGTACTCGAAAATGTCGCGGCAATTTTCCGCCCGATCAGTCCGGACTTACCCATTCCCGTGACCACCACGCGTCCTTTGCACGCCATCAATAACTCAACGGCGCGCTCGAAACTTGCATCGAGACGCCGCATGAGTTCGCCGAGCGCTTCGGCTTCGATGCGAAGCACGCGCCTCGCCGCGTCGAGACTCACTGCACGCTCCAGCTGCGAACCAGCGCGGCGATTTGTTTCAATTTTCCCAGCAGGCTCGGCAATTCCGCCAGAGGCAGCGCGTTCGTTCCGTCCGAAAGCGCTTTCGACGGATTCTCGTGAACCTCGAGAAACACGCCGTCCACGCCCACCGCCGTTCCCGCGCGCGCCAGCGGCTCGATAAATTCCGGCTGCCCTCCGCTCGACTTCCCAGCGCCGCCCGGCAGTTGCACCGAATGCGTCACATCGAAAATCACAGGACACCCCGTCTTGCGTAGTATCGGAAACGACCGCATATCGACGACAAGATTCTGATAGCCGAACGAAGCGCCGCGCTCGGTCAGAATAATCCGGTCATTCCCCGTTTTGGCCACTTTTTCCACGGCGTTGGCCATCTCCCACGGCGACAGAAATTGCCCTTTTTTCAGATTCACCACGCGCCCCGTTTTTCCAGCGGCGATCAGCAAATCCGTCTGGCGCGAAAGAAACGCCGGAATTTGCAGCACATCGACAACTTCCGCGGCCGCCGCCGCGTGCGAAGCCTCATGGATATCGGTCAGTATGGGAACCGCAAACGTATCCTTGGTCTTTTTCAAAATGCGCAGGCCCTCGACAAGACCCGGGCCGCGATACGACTGCTCGGACGACCGATTCGCCTTGTCATACGACGCCTTGAAAATAAACGGCACTTTCGCGTGCCCCGTAATTTCCACCAGCCGCTCGGCGGTTTGCATCGCGTGCGCTTCGCTTTCAATGACACATGGCCCGGCAATCAGAATCAGCGGTTGGTTGCCGCCGATCCGGAAATTTCCAATCGAAATTTCTCGCGCTGTCTGCATCCAGAATGGACTCCAAATCGGTATCGCGGTTCATAGCCTATGCGGGACAGGCAAGATTTGCAACGAGTGGTTCAACATGGGAGGACAGGCAATGCTCACATTTTTTGTAGCGAGGGGCTCCCGCCGGCAGCTTTTGTACTTTTGTATTTGAGGCATGGCCGAAACCGCGGGCCGGACGCCCACGCTACAATATCCGCTTTTCCGATTCGATAGAAAAAGGGAGAGAATCACTTTCTAACTTGCAGGCGAAGGCTTGGCCGTCATGGAAATCGCGCCCGGATTCGAGTTGGAGACGCCGCGAACGCGCTGCTGCTGCGCAAGCGCCGCGCCCATGAACGCAAAGAACAACGGATGCGGCGCCAGAGGCTTCGATTTGAATTCCGGATGAAACTGGCACGCCAGGAACCACGGATGTTCCGGCGCCTCGATAATTTCCACGTACTTGCCGTCCGGCGAGCGGCCCGTGATGCGGAACCCGGCGTCGGTCAGCGTTTTCTCATATTCGCAGTTGAATTCGTACCGGTGGCGATGGCGCTCGTTGACTTCCGTCGAGCCATAGGCGCGAAACGCGGTGGAATTTTCTTCAATCTTGCAGGGCCACGAACCGAGGCGCATCGTGCCGCCCATTTCGTCCACTCCCAGCAGTTCGCGGAGCTTGTAAATCACGCGATGCGGCGTCTGCGGATCGAACTCGGTGCTGTCCGCCCCGGACAGCTTCGAAACGTTGCGCGCGTATTCAATCGTCGCGCACTGCATTCCCAGGCAGATGCCGAAAAATGGAATCTTGTGCGTGCGCGCATACTCGATCGCATAGACCATCCCCTGAATGCCGCGCTTGCCGAAGCCGCCGGGCACCAGGATGCCGTCGGCATGGCGCAATTTCTCCTCTGCCGTCGCCGGCGAATCGAGGTCTTCCGCCTCGACCCACTCCACGATCGTGCGCTGTTTATGCGCGAGTCCGCCATGCACCAGCGCTTCGCGCAAACTCTTGTACGCATCTTCCAGTTGCACGTACTTGCCCACCACCGCGATGCGCACTTCCCCCTGCGGATTGTGGATGCGGTCCAGCAGTTCAAGCCACGCGCTCATGTCGCGCTCGTAGGCTTGTAAATGCAGAAGGCGCAAAATTTCGTCGTCCAGGCCCTCCTCGGAAAGCGCGACGGGAACGGCGTAAATCGTGTCCATATCGCGCATGGAAATCACGCGCGCTTCCGGCATGTTGCAGAACAATGCGATTTTCCGCTTCAAATCCTGCGGCAGGAATCGGTCGCTGCGGCACAACAGCAAGTCCGGCTGAATTCCAATGGAAAGCAATTCTTTCACGGAATGCTGCGTCGGCTTGGTCTTCAATTCTCCGGCTGTCGGAATGAACGGCACCAGTGTCACGTGAACCAGCATGGATTGCTCTGGCCCAAGCTCCAGACGCATCTGGCGCACCGCTTCCAGAAACGGCAGCGACTCAATGTCGCCCACGGTCCCGCCGATTTCAATGATCACAACATCGGTATCGTTCGCAATTTTGCGAAACGCAGACTTGATCTCATCGGTCACATGCGGAATTACCTGCACCGTTTTTCCCAGGTAATCCCCGCGGCGCTCTTTCGAGATAATCGATTCGTAGATTCTTCCGGTCGTCCAATTATGATCGCGCGTGAGCTTGGCGTTGGTGAAGCGTTCGTAATGCCCCAGATCGAGGTCCGTCTCCGCGCCATCGTCGGTGACGTACACTTCGCCGTGCTGGTACGGGCTCATCGTGCCCGGATCGACATTCAAATATGGATCGCATTTTTGGAGGGTAACTCGGAGACCCCGGCTTTCGAGTAAGCAGCCAATCGACGCCGCTGCCACTCCTTTGCCAAGTGAGGAAACTACACCACCGGTAACAAAAATATACTTCGGCGCCATCCGCTCAGTTCCCGCCGCTCAAACACACGGCACCAGAACCGGTAAAACCTCCCTGAAGATGTTGGCGTACAACGCATTCTACGGAGAACCCGAGTCGCTGTCAATCGCCCAAATCGATACCGGATAAAACAAGATAAAAATATTCCGGCGCGCGGAGCGTCGCGGCGAATTTTAGTGTACATTATATTGCCGCGCGCGACGTGAACCGGGGCGGGCGAATGGGAAGAATGCCAAATTTCCCTTGACTTTATCTCGGGGCAACGTTCTATTGTCACATTCCGCTAAGTGCAGGCGACACAATGATGCGTGACCGCATCTATGCCTCGCGGGGGGAGTGAATCCGTCCAGTTTCCGGGGTGCCGGATCGCAATTTGACGGATGTGTGTGGAACCATTTCGAAAACTGAACGGAAACAATCATACCGATCGATGCAGGCGATGCTTCCCTGTCGTGAAGCATCTGACTTCTCAGAGACTGTCTCAGAGAGCCGAGCATCGCGCAGGGTGGGGGGACTTCTAGTGGTGGATTCGAATATTTTTAACCGTCTTCGGGGAAATCTGTGGCTGCGTTTTCTTTGGATCCTCGTGCTGGTTCTGGCAGTGGCGATTATAAGCTCCTGCGGCGGCAGTTCATCTACGCCCGCGCCCGCCATCAGCGTTTCGTGCAATCCTTCGACGATTACGGTGGGTCAAACGTCTCAATGCACCGCCAGCATCGTGAATTTGAGCAGCACTCTGGCGACCTTTAGCGTGACCGGCGGAGCGGCAAACGGGACGATCGATCCCAACAGCGGGTTGTACACAGCCCCCACGCCCACAATTCCCACAAACAACATCATCACAATTACGGCAACGGCCCAGGCGCAGACCAGCTTGACGGCAACGACCACCATCACGCTCACGCAACCCACTATGATCTCTTCCGTGGTCTGTCTGGATTCGATCAGCAGGCTCGTCTCGACCACCGTGGCTTCCGGCCTCTCGCTGGCCTGCACGGCGGAGACATCCTCGGGCACGGCAGTCACGGCAAACTGGTCGGTCAGCGGCGCCCTTGGCGGCAACGTGGGAACCATTTCCTCGCAAGGTATCTACACGGCGCCGCTGATCCCGCCTCCCGGCCAGTCTGTGACCATCACGGCCGCATCGCAGTCCGTGTCCACGCAAACGCAAAGCGTTACCGTCTCCGTGATTTTCGGAAACGCGGTCCTGCAGGGGTCCTACGCATTTTCAACCAGCGGACGAGTGGTTGCATCCAATGGATTTTTCGCGCGTGCGGGAAGCTTCACGGCCAGCTGTTCCGCGTCGTGCGCTCAGGGCACACTGATCGGCGGACTTGAGGACACCAATAACGCAGGAGTCGTCACCACCCAACGCCCGTTTACCGGTACGTTTGCCGTCGGACCCGATGGCCGCGGAACCATGCAGTTCTGCGAAGGCATCCTCACTACGTGTACGGCCGGGGCAACCACTGCGACATTTCGAATCGTCGTCATTTCCGCCAACAAGGCGCAAATCATTGAATTCGGTTCCCAGACCACGTCCGGCGGTGAAATCAATCTGCAGGATCAATCGATCTTTGGCATCGGAAACGGAAGTTTGGCCGGAACTTATTCCTTCGACTTCTCCGGTGTTTCGCCCGGAGCGACATTTGAATCCGCCATCGGTGAATTTACCGCCAATGGAAATGGCAACATCCTCGCGGCCGCGGCCGGCGCAACGCCCGGTTCAATCGACATCAACACCGGGAGCGCCAGCAGCACGCAATCCCTCACTGCGTCGCAATACACCATCAGCCAGAACGGTCGCGGCACGGTCATGCTTGGATCCCTGAATTTCAGCTTTTACCTGGTTTCCGCCAGCCGCGTGAAGTTTATCGAGATCGATTCCGGCGCGGCCTCGATCCTGGTCGGCGACGCCTTCAAGCAGCAGACGAGCCTACCTTGTGTGTGGGGTTCGAATCTGCTCAATGGCGCCAATGTGTTCGAAACCTCCGGAACCTCGCAGGGCTCGGGCGTCGGCGATGTCGGTCTGCTCACTGCAAATGGCACCGGGGGAATTACAAGCGTATCCATCGACGAAAACAATCTGAATAACGCCACTCCCGTCAGTTTTGTTTCATCTTTTGGCGGCTCCTACACAGTCGATTCCTGCGGAAGAGGTACAATCGCCATTGCGGGACATTCGTATGTGTTTTACCCGATTTCGACTTCCAACGTAGTTCTTCCCAACTTTGTCGTCCAGGAAACCACTGCGGGCGTCGCGGCGCATGGATTTATGATTCAGCAGTTACAGCCGACGCCACCGTCATTCGGAAATAGCTCGTTCAGCGGAAGCTATTCGATCTATTTGGGTGGGGTTGCTGGCTCTCCAGCGCGGAGACAGGATATTCTCGGTCAATTGACCGCCGGCGGGGCAGGAACCGTGACGGCCGGAACGCTCGATCTCAATAATTTTGGCGTAACTCAAACGCTGACGCCGCAAACCGGGGTTTATACCAATGTGGCCGCGACCGGCCGCACCACCGTGCAGCTCAGTCCGACGCGCAACCTGGTGCTGTATTTCGTCAACCCGACACTGATTTACGCGCTCGATACCGACAGCGCGGGTTTTGCTGTGGGCACACTGAATGACCAGTTCTAACGCGATTCTTCTCCTTCCGAGGCCCTGACGCAGCGTCAATCCGCGGGAGCAAATTTTCGAGGTTAAGATTGAAACCAATTTTCGCAGTTCCGAGGATCCAGGAATTGAGATTGAATCGCACAGGCAGTGACTCGTTGAGATTGAAATCGGAATTGAAACGCGCTTCCAGGAATGGGCTGCAGTGAGACGCCTCATCTATATTCTTTTTCTCGGCGTGTCCTCCATTGGGCTGACCTCTTGCGGCGGAACGCCGGCCGCGAGCACCGCGATCACTTGCACGACGACGACATCGAGTACATCCACGGCCACTTCGAGCTCCGCCTGCATGGATCCTGTCACCGGGATTTCAGTTTCGGTTTCGCCCGCCACGGTTTCGATAAATGTGGTCACCACATATCAATTCTCCGCAGGCGTTGGCGGAAGCACGAATATCGTCGTGACCTGGTCGGTGAACGGCGTTACCGGCGGCAGTGACGCTACCGGACACATCGACTCCAACGGCCTCTACCACGCCCCTTCGGCGGTCCCCACCGGCGGCGGCGCTGTGACGGTCACGGCCACTTCGTTCGAGGACCCCAATGTGTCCGCAAGTTCCGCCGTCACGATCACGCCTCCGCCCACCGTGACAATTTCGCCCAGCACCCCGGTTACCCTGCCCTCCGGAAGCCTCAGCGGTTCACTTACGAACACGCAGACTTTCGTTGGGACGGTGACTGGCGCGGCGACAACCAACGTGGATTATTACGTGGCGCTCCCAGGCGGAGCGTCTATCAAAGGTGGAAATCCGATTCTGGGAACAATTTCAAGCACCGGCGTTTATAGTCCTCCGCTAACCCCGCCGATTGGCTCGACGGTGATTGTCAGCGCTGCTTCACGCGACTTCCCCTCGGCTTTGGCAAGCGACACCGTCACGATTGTGGGCTACTCGACTCCTTCGCTTCAGGGGCGATTCGCTTTTTCGATCTCCGGAAGAACAGCCTCAGGACCTTTTTACCGAGCCGGCAGTTTTGTACTGGATGGCGCGGGCAATCTGAATAACGGATTGGAAGACGTGAACGACAGTTTGGGCGTGACGCTGGCGCCCATCGCCTTCACGGGAACCTACATGGTCGGCGCGGACGGCCGGGGAATTCTAAATTTCTATGACAATCGCGCAACGACTCCCGCCATTTTCGACTTCGTGATAGCCAATAGCAACCAGTTACAATTCATCGGCTTCGACGCCACGGGGACCTCCGCCGGGCAAGCCGTGTTGCAGGACGCTTCCAAATTCATCTCCAGTTTCGCCGGAACTTATGTCTTCGATTTCGCCGGAGTTCAGGGCGCAAATCCTCTATCACAAATCGGTGAATTCACGGTCGATGGCGCCGGAAACGTCACGAGCGGCCTGATCGATAGCAACACTGGCGGCACAATCGCCTCCGGGGTCGCTATCACCGGTGGAACCTATACGGTTTCGCTGAATTCCAACGGGCGCGGCACAGCCACGCTGGTCACTTCCAACGGCTCTCTCCATTTCGCCTTTTACCTGATTTCCCAGGGCCAGGCTAAATTTGTGGGGACAGACTCCGCGCAGCAAGTAGCCGGCACGGTTTCCCAGCAAGCCCCGAATGCGACTTTTGACAATACCATTCTGAATGGCAATTACGCGTTCCTTCTGGCGGGAGCGGCTTCCGGCGGCAAAATCGCGACAGCGGGAAGCTTCCTCGCCGATGGCGCCGGCCACTTCACCAGCGGCGTTGCCGATGAAAACGTGAACGGCTCGCCCATTGCCAATCTTTCCTTCCAGCCAAGTGGGACATATACGGTCGCTTCGAATGGACGAGGAACAGCCACTTTCACGACCGCTACGCGGACCTACAACCTCGTTTTTTACATTGGACCGATCGGAAACGGCACCTTGACCGCCGCGGCGCAGGAAACCGATTCTGGAATCACGAGCGACGGAATTTTCGCGCAGCAGCAAAGCGCGGCGTTTGCTTTAAATTCGATTCAGGGCAATTATGCGGTGTCCACAAGTGGGGGAACAAGTTCGCCTTCGGCAGGTCAGGTCATTGTGGGGCAATTCGCTTCGAACGGCTCCGGAGTTGTCCCTTCCGGTGCCATGGACATCAATACCGGGGGAGTCCTGACGCCGGGCGAAGCCGTCACAGGCACTTATACAGCCCCAGCGGCGAATGGACGCTCCACACTCGTACTGAATCCGACGGGTGATAACCGCAACTTCGCTGCATACGTCGTAAATGCGGCTCAGGTATTTATTTTGGGGATCGACCCCGGCCGGGTCGCCGCCGGCGCGTTATACAGGGAGTTCTAGGGCGTTTATTAGCACAGGCTTCAGCCTGTATGCTTTTGAATTCCTTGGTCACGCCACAAAAGTCAAAGGCAAACAGGCTGAAGCCTGTGCTACTAAAAGCCCTACGCCGCCGGCATATCGCGAAGCAACTGCTCCACGCGCTCCACGTCTTCCGGTATATCAACGCTCACCGAATCGTGCCTGGTTTCCACGACGCGAATTTTAAAACCGTTTTCCATCCAGCGCAGTTGTTCGAGCTGTTCTACGCGCTCGAGGTCTCCCAGCGGCAGCGTCGGAAAATCCAGCAGGGCGCTGCGCCGGAATCCGTAGATGCCGAGATGTTTCATGTGCTGCGCGTGGACGGGAGCGTTGCGGTCGCGCACCCAGGGAATCGGCGCACGGGAAAAATAAAGCGCGTTGCCGTCAAAATCCAAAACCACCTTGACGACGTTCGGGTCCATGATATCGGCGGGCCTGGCAATCGGAACCATGAGCGTCGCGATTTGCACCTCTTCATCCGATTCAATCGCTTCCACGAGCGTATCGATCGCTTCCGGTTCAATCAGCGGCTCGTCTCCCTGCACATTGATAAAAATCTCGTCCTCCGCGTTTTTCATCGAAGCGGCAACTTCGGCTACGCGTTCGGTGCCAGAGCGATGCTCGGGCCGCGTCATGGCCGCTTCCCCGCCGAAATCGGCAACCGCTCGCAGAATTCGAGGATCGTCGGTCGCGATAATCACGCGGGACACCTTCTGCGCGCGCCTGGTTCGCTCCCAAACGCGCTGGATCATGGGCTTGCCGCCAAGTGAAACCAGGGGCTTCCCCGGTAACCGGGTGGCTGCATAACGGGCGGGAATCACGACAATCGCCATCGTGTGCCTTCTCTTCGCGCCGATTGGCATTTTGCGCGGAACGGCGAGATGCTACCACACGATTCGGCAACTTCGCATTAACGTCATCGACTCAGCCGCTCGCACATCAATCGAAACCTGCGATGCACTCCCTAATATAAATAAATTGCCAAAACTCAGAGTACAGGGTTTGCCGTGTTGACCGAAGTGATAGAATAGAAGTACGTTCGATTTCGGAACGGCCGTAACCGCCCGGCAGGAGCCGGTGAAGGCGGGCAATGCGGTGATGGCAAGACAAAATTCGTTCGTGGCGCGTGCGCTCGCTGTTGTTGTGCTCGCCCTGATTGCATCGGTGGGCCATGCCCAAACCCAAGGGCCCGCGAAACCCCAGAAGAAATCCGACAGTTCTCAAATCAAACCATCTGAAGGAATTAAGACCGAAGTCAGCCTGGCTTTGGTGAACATTACCGTTACCGATCCGCTCAACCGGCTGGTCACGGGTCTCGAAAAAGAGAATTTTCGCGTCTTCGAGGACGGCGTCGAGCAGGAAGTGGTAACGATGTCCAGTGAAGATGTTCCCGTGTCCATCGGCCTGATTTTTGATATGAGCGGGAGCATGTCCGACAAAGTGGACAAGGCGCGCCAGGCCGCGGTCCAATTCATGCGCACGGCCAACCCGCTCGATCAATTTTTTCTGGTGAGTTTCAACGACCGCGCCGAATTAACCAGCGGATTCACAAGCAGCGTGGAAGAATTGCAGAACCGCATGATGTTCACGGAATCGAAGGGACGCACGGCGTTGCTCGACGCGGTCTACCTCGGCCTGAGCCAGATGAGGGGTGCACACAACGCCAAACGGGCCTTGCTCATCATATCCGATGGGGGGGATAATCATAGTCGGTACAATGAGAGCGATGTAAAGAACTTCGTGAAAGAGGCCGATTGCCAGATCTACGCCATTGGCATTTACGATTCGATCGGCATTCGTTCTCGAACGGCCGAAGAACTTAACGGACCTTCGCTGCTGTCGGAAATGACGGAGTTGACCGGAGGACGGGTTTTTCCAGTGGGAAACATCAGTGAACTACCCGACATCGCCGCGAAGATCGGGATGGAGCTGCGAAACCAATATGTTCTGGGATACAAACCAAGCAACGCGCAACACAACGGCGTCTGGCGAAAAATCAAGGTCAAGCTGCGCCCACCCAAGGGCCTCCCACCCCTCAACGTTTACGCAAAAACCGGCTACTACGCTCCGAACCAGTAGCCGCAAACGGCTTTCGTTTTTTTTCCTGACCTTCGGGCTTGTTGCCGGGTGTGTGTGCCTGGTCTCCGGCGCCTTCGCGCAGCAACAGCAAGCGCCCATTTCGCCGTCAACGGCGCCGGCCGCGCCGAATGCGCCGAATATTCCCGTTCGCGACGATCCGCAATCCTACAAAATTAAATCGCAGGTCAGCCTGGTCGTGCTCCATGCGTCCGTGCTGAATGACCGCAGCGTGTTTGTGCCCGGTCTGATGGAAGAAAACTTTCACGTCTTCGAAGACAAGGTCGAACAGAAACTTTCCGTGTTCAAGCAGGAAGATGTTCCGGTCAGCTTCGGACTGGTGGTGGACAATAGCGGCAGCATGCGCGACAAGCGTCCCCAGGTGAACGCGGCGGCGCTCACGTTCGTCAAAACTTCCAATCCCCAGGATGAAGGTTTCGTCGTCAATTTCAACGACGACTACTACCTGGACACCGAGCACGATTTTACGAGCGACCTCGACGAGATGAAAACGGCGCTCGAGCGCATCGACGCCCGCGGCAGTACGGCTTTGTACGACGCCGTCATCGGGTCGCTCGATCACCTGAAAAAAGGCTCGCGCGATAAAAAAGTAATTCTCGTGGTGACCGATGGCGAGGACAATGCCAGCCGCCACAGCCTGGAAAACACAGTCGAGCAGGCTCAGCGCAATGACGCGGTGATCTATGCCGTCGGCGTGTTCAGCGATGACGACATCAAACACAATCACCGCGCCATGAAAAAAGCCCGCACGGCCCTGACTCAGCTTGCCAATGCCACCGGCGGCCTGGCCTTTTTTCCCGAAGACGCCAACGATACCGAAGCCATCTGCACACAGATCGCCCACGACATCCGCAACCAATATACGCTGGCTTACTATCCGACCAACTCGGCCCGCGACGGGTCGTACCGCTCGGTGATGGTCAATGTCGTGCCTCCGCGAGGCGCGGGAAAACTGACCGTGCGCACACGATCGGGTTACTACGCACCACGCGCTCCCGCTTCCGGGAATTGAGTAACGCAATAAAACATGTGGGACTGTTGATTTTAATGGCACAGGCTGAATCCTGTGCCACTGAAACCCGCTCCTCGTTCGAGATTTACTTCGCGGAAATTGAAGCAAGAAAACTTGTGCCGTGAGGAATTCCCCCGCCAAAATTTTCGGCAATCGTTTGTCCCATGTCTGCCAGAGTGTCGCGGATTCCAAGATTCACGCCATGCTTCCCTGCCGGGCTGTACGTGAGAATCGGCACGTATTCCCGCGAATGATCCGTCGTGGGCCAGTGAGGGTCTGGATCGCAGCCATGATCGGCCGTCAGGATTAATAAATCGGCCGGCGCCATCGCTTCGAGCAGCGGCGCAAGCAGCAGATCGAATTCCTCGAGCGATTTCGCAAAACCTTCCACATCTTTCCGATGCCCGTAGAGCATGTCAAAATCCACGAGATTGGCAAATATAAGTCCGGACTTCTGTTCGCCGAGCGTCTTGTGCAGCTTTTCCATGCCGTCGGCATTGTTTCGCGTTGTGACGTAGCGGTTGACGCCCCGCCCGTTGTAGATGTCATGTATCTTGCCGATGCCGAAAATCGGGACCCCTCGCTCGACGAGCACGTCCATCAGCATCGGATGCGGTGGCTCGACGGCATAATCGTGACGCCGCTCCGTGCGACGGAAATTCCCCGGCGTCCCGGTGAACGGCCTGGCAATCACGCGTCCGACTTTGTTCGGGCCGTCGAGCATTTTTCGGGCAATTTCACACATGCGATACAGGTCGGCAATCGGGATCACATCTTCGTGCGCCGCGATCTGAAATACGCTGTCACCGGACGTGTACACGATCGGAAAGCCGGTTCGAACATGTTCTTCGCCAAGTTCCTTAATGATTTCCGTGCCTGAGGCAGGCTTGTTCCCGAGCGTCTTGCGGCCGATGGCGCGTTCGAACTGTTCGATCAGTTCGCGCGGGAAACCCTGCTTGTAAACCGGGAACGCCTGTGGCAGCCAAATGCCGGCCATCTCCCAGTGGCCCGTGGTCGTGTCTTTTCCGGGGGAATGCGTCGCACCCTTGCCGAAGCAGCCTTCGGGGCTCTGAGGGGCCGCCAGATGGTCCAGCGGGGCGATATTGGCGAGTCCGAGACGTACCAGGTTGGGTAAAGCCAGTGGGCGGGATTTCGCGATGTGCCCCAAAGTGTCCCGGCCAACGTCATCGTAATCCGCAGCGTCGGGAAGCGCGCCGATGCCTACGCTATCGAGCACAATCCAGATGATCCGTTCGAATGCCCCCATGGTTCCCCTCCGCGGAAAGTATACAACTTCGATGGTCGGTTACGAACCGCCCGCCGTAACCGCCAAGAGGGTGCGGCACCCCTGTGGGGAATTCTGTGTAGGACATTCGATTTCTATAGAATTGCGTCAAATCACTACGACGCCAACGCGAATCACGCCGCCCGTCACACCACAATTGCCGCATATCCAGCGCTATGTTAAGATTGGAACATCATCCAGCACGATTTCGGGGCATAGATGCCGGCATTCCGCGCGAAAAGTTTTTCCATCATGAGTTCCAGGAGGACCCATGCGGTCACAGATTAGGCTGCTCTCGCTTGTTTGCGCAGTCGTTTTGTTTGGCTCCATCTGCCAGAGCGCCACAATTACGGGTACCGTGAAGGGCGTTGACGGCGCCCCGTTTCAAGGCGCATTCGTCATTGCGCAAAATACGAAATCCAAGATTACGATGAATGTGCTGTCCGACAGCCAGGGCCGATACCATATGGAAAATCTGGCCCCCGGCGATTATCGATTGACGATCCGGGCCGTCGGCTTCAAAGCGGATCCGAAACCCGGCGTCAGCCTGACGGCTGACCAGAACGCCTCATTCGATTTCGCCCTGCAAAAGGGGATGGTGCGCTGGAATGAAATTTCGCTGTATCAAGCCACCACGCTCTGGCCGGAGGGCAAGGGCAAGACTTTGATCGAAGACGACTGCTCGGTCTGCCACGAATTTCAAACCCGTATGGCTTCGGTCCGGCGCGATGCGGACGGCTGGAAGGATCGCGTCGAGTATATGCGGACGGCGATGCACTTCAGCCTGCATGCCCTTACGGATGAACAGGCCAACGATATTGCCACCTACCTGAACAGCCTGTTCGGCCAGGACTCCGTGCTCCCCCGCTCCCCCGAGGATATGCCGAAATACAAGGACACCGTGCGGCCGTTCAGCAGCGATGCGATGAATATCGTGTACGTCGAATACGACATGCCGGGACCGAGCCGGATGCCCTTCAGCGCCGCTCCGGACAAGAACGGCTTTTTATGGATTCCGAATTTCGGCGTTGCCAATAAAATCACGAAGCTCGATCCCAAGACCGGAGCGATGACGGATTACCCTGTGCCGAATATCGGGACGGCGGCGGTCCATTCCGCGGTGCCCGCGCCGGATGGTTCGGTGTGGCTGACCGAGCAAGGCCCAAACAAGATTGGACGCTGGGACCCGGCGACGCAACAGATCACCGAATATCAGGATGCGTATTTGCCGGGCAAGGAAGGTTTTATTGAAGCGGGATCGAAGCACACGCTTCGCATCGATCAAAAAGGAAGAGTGTGGTCGAGCGGCGCGCCGTTTACCATGTTCGATCCGGAAACCAAGAAGTTCACGCGCTTCGATCAATTGCCCAGGACCTACGATGTGAAGGTGGATGGCAACGGCGACGTTTGGTTTACCGAGCACATGAAGAATTATTTCGGTAAAATTGACGGCAAGACGTTGAAGGTCACCGAGTGGAAATCTCCCACCCCCGCCTCCTACCCGCGCCGGTTGGAAATTGGGCCCGACGGCATGATCTGGATCGGCGAATTCGAGGGCGGCAAGATGCTCCGGTTCGATCCCAAAACACAGGAGATGAAAGAGTTCCCGCTGCCCGGCCCGCAACCGACGCCGTACGGAATGGGTTTCGACGCCGATGGATACCTGTGGTACAACTCGCACAAGATGGATGTGCTGGCGCGGTTCGATACGAAAACCGGAAAGGTCATCGAATATCCGTTTCCCCACTCGGAACTTGTGATGCGCGAATTCTTCCGCGACGATCAGGGACGCATGTGGTACGGATCGAATCCGAATAACAAGGTCGGGTATTTTTACCTGGCGAAGAATACGGGCCGGGCGATGGCGTCCACGAAGTAAGAAGCGGAAGCTGATTCAGATTCGCTATCCGCAATGTTTGAAGATCGATTTAACTCCAATCGGGCCAGGCATGAGATTCGCGCCTGGCCCTTATTTTTTGCCGCTCCGACTTACCGGAATTTGAAGCTGTCTGCAACGGGGCGTTTTTACAGTACCCAGCGGCCAACGACCCACATGCAGTAGAAAGCGTATGCGCCTACCACAAATTCCAATCCCGCGGATGCCGCCAGAATCCAACGCGGCCGCCGTTCCGGGGCAATCGCAGCGGCGAGCAGAAAACACAGGCCAAACAGCGGCGATGCAAACACTTCCATGAGACCGAAGAAACCGGCAAGCATGAGTAACGAGGGCGGTTTCGGCGTCCTCGGAATCATGAGCGCGGCAATGGGGGCGGTGGTAGCGAAGGTCAGCGATGCGATTGAAAGCAGTGTCCATAATTTCAGGTAGGAACGGACGAAGTAGAGGGCGGCGGCAGTCGGGGCGAGCGAAAGGAAACCAAACAAGCCTGCAAAGAGAAGTGAATCGCCGAACGCCTGCATGCCTCCCGACATGTCCGCAATCGTTTCAAACCGCGTCCAAATATAAAATGCGGCGCAGGACACCAGGAACGCCGCAGCGTAACCGCCGAGAACTATACCCAGTTTGGAGAGCCTGGTCATGCTCCTCCGTGCTCCTGCACGAGGCGTGCGGAAGCTATTTCGTAGGGTGGAGGGGATGCGCGCGGACGTCTATGGTACGAGCGTTTTATACGCAATCTGCCGCGCCGGACAGATTCTGCGAACTTTAAGGCACGGACGAAACTGTACTGCGCCAGGGATTCAGGAGATGTCAAACTGGCTCTATAGAGCGGGCAGCAACGGTTTTTGATCCGCTCTGATCTGGTTGTCGAACGCTGTGATCTCGGCCACGTCCGCCGAATAATTGGCCATAAACCAGAGCAAATCGACTGTGCCTTTGCGGCCGAACAAACGCAAGACATTCGCAAACGTTTCGGAGGAAACTTTCCTGTCGCCGAATGTTTCGCGGCCAAACGTAATTATCGCGGTTTCCTTTTCACCGAGGCCCACCACGGGTTTTCTGTATTTGATCATGTCAATCAGGGACGGATCGATGTGGCGCGGATCTTTTGGGTCGCGTCCGTGCGTTTCCCATTGGGTCCATTCGTATTGGCAGTCCATTTCGCGCGATACCGTGAGAACAGCGATTTCCATCAGGCGGTCCGGCATTTCGATTTCATATTTCAGATAGTGGCCCACTTCGCCCTTGGGCTTGGCGAATTGAGGGTCCCATAGGCGGACGGCGAGTTGCTCGATCCCAACGGGCAACTTTTCCTTCAGGCCTATATTGTAATTCGCCGACGCGCCGGTCAGTTCGTCGAACGCTTTCTGGTCCGCAGGGGACATCCCCGCGCGATTCGGTATCGGCAGGCGATATCGGGATTCCGGATAAACATCTTTAGGTAGCGGGTTTGCGGCGGCGGCCGCAAAACGCTCCGGATTGCGCGGATGTGAGAGGGGCGGCAACAGGGGCTTCTGGTCCGCTCTCAGATGATTGTCGAAGGCCGTCAATTCCGCTGCGGCCGCGGAATAGTTGGCCATTGTCCACAGCAGATCAACGGTGCCTTTGCGGCCGAACAGGCGCAAAACGTCGGCGAACGTCTCCGAAGTCACCATCCTCTGCCCGAAAGTTTCCCTACCGAATTTGATAATCGCGGTTTCCTTTTCGCCCAGGCCGACCACTGGCTTTTCGTACTTGATCATGTCGATGATGGCCGGCTCGATAAAACGTGGATCTTTCGGGTCGCGCCCGTGTGTCTCCCACTGTGTCCACTCGTACTGGCAATCCATTTCGCGGGCCGTCACCAGGACGGCGATTTCGAGCAGCCGGTCGGGCAATCCGGTTTCATATTTGAGATAGTGGCTAACATTGCCCTCGAGGCCCGCGAGCTTGGGGTCCCACAAACGGACGCCAGGCTGCTCGATCCCAACGGCCAGTTCGGATTTCGCCGTCAGCTTGTCGTAAATCTTCTTGCCTTCATCGTCGAAATCGTCGCGTTTGGGCAAAGGCAGGCGATTCCTGGAGTCCGCATAGACATCTGCCGGCAGACCGGATGAATCGGCGCTTTTAGCCGGAGTCTGCGCGTGAATTCCAAACGACAGCGCACTCGCAACGGTGACAAGCAGAATCATTCCGACACTTTTCGGCACGTTCATATCGATCTCCTCAGTGAAACAATTTCACCGGAATTTTATTCCGATTCTCGGATGCGCATACTTATACACCTGAAACCGTTCCGGATGAATTCAAATGTTGCCGCCGTTTGTATCGCGTTGTCCGCAGATCGGTCGCCAGACGAAGATCGGTCACCGGATATTGTAGGTCTTGCTGAATGCATTCCTGCTATTGAAAACGGTGAATGTTCCGTCGGTGCGAACCGTTGCCTTGATCCAGTGGCCGCTGCAATTTTTTGTGTCTTCGAGATTGGCGATCATGTCTTCCGCCGTGTTGTCTTCCTTCGCCGGGGACATGAGCGAGAGGTGCTCCTGCCAGATGCCCTCCACGCCCGGAATCCCGGCCAGGCGCTTGTAATGAGCGGTTTTCGCCTTGTCCGCGCCGGGGGATGGTCCGCCCAAGCCTTTGCGAGGGCCGTTGTTCACAACCACGACCTGCGGTTTGATTGCGTACAGAAAGCCCGGTGCACCGGCGCCGTCAAGCGCCCCGTGGCGGCCCGCCTGGTAAATCGTGACCGGGCCAAGTTTATTAATCGGGCAGGCCAGCTCCATCTCTTTTTCCCAATCGAGATCGGCCAGGTCCAGGAATTTGAATCTGTCGTAGGTGAACAGTGTAGCCACCATGAGCTGATTCTCGGGCACGTCGGGTGGATGGTTTTCGGCGGTTGCGCAAAGCGGATTCGGCTTGCCGCCGCCACGCACGGGTTTGGTTATGATTTTTCCATTCGAGGCCACCACATCGACCTGCACGCCTTTCAAGGGAATTCGATCGCCCGCGTTCAGGATGGTGCGTTTGTTCTCACAGACGCTCAGATAGCCGTCGCGCCACTTTTGATTGGCGGGCTCGATAAAATCACCACGATCGAAACACTTTTCAATGGGAATCAATTTCGCGAGGGCGGGAAGGCCGCCGGCATGGTCTGCATGAAAATGGCTGAGGAGGAAGTAATCGATCTTCTTGAGGCCGGCTTGTTGGGCAGCCGCGAAAATTCGATTGGCGTCGCGGCCGTCCGCCTCAAAACCGGTGTCCACCAGCAGGGATTCTCCGGAGGGCGACACGATAAGCGTGGCGGCTCCGCCTTCCACATCGACCCAATAAATGTCCATGTTGCGGGTCTGCGCGAGCGCCGCGCTCGAACGAAGCAAGAACACCATCAGAAAGATCGATCGAATGTACTTTGACATGTTCAACCGCCTTTTTGGGCCGGACTCAAGTTTCGACTGCCTTGTTAGGCACTCTTATACACCGGGTGAAGTTCCGATTGAATTCATTTGTGGCGATACATTTTTTTTTGCATTTCAGTAGCATAGGCTTCAGCCCGTGTTACGAAATGCCACGAAACGCGCCGATTGCCGGTCCTGTGGGGCTATGATAATATCCGGCCAGAAATCAACACATTCACCTGTGTAGCCTGCAAAAACATTTCGCGCGACCGATTGTCGAAGAGGAGATTCCATGCATTTCAAATTCCGAGTGTTCACGCTCGTGAGCGCCATCGTTTTATTTGGTTCCGTTTGCAACAGCGCGACGATTACAGGGACCGTGAAGGGCGTCGACGGCGCACCCTTCCAAGGCGCATTTGTCCAGGCGCAGAACACGAAGACGAAAATTACCGTCAATGTGCTTTCCGATGGCCAGGGACGTTACCGCGTGGAAAAACTGCCGGCCGGAGATTATCGGGTGTCGATTCGCGCGGTCGGATTCAAGGCCGATCCCCGGACTGGAGTGAGCCTCACCTCCGATCAGAATGCTTCGTTCGATTTTTCGCTGCAAAAAGGCCAAGTGCGATGGAGCGACATCTCCCAGTACCAGGGCTATCAGCTTTGGCCGGACGCCAAGGGCAAACAGCTGATCATAGACGACTGCTCGATCTGCCACGGATTTCAGAGCCGCATGGCCGCGGTGCGGCGCGACGCGGATGGATGGAAAGATCGCGTTGCGTACATGCGGACGGCGATGCACTTCAGCATTTCCCGGCTCACCGATCAGGAGGCGGATGAAATCGCAACCTATCTGACCAGCCTGTTCGGGCCGGATTCGGTGCTTCCGAAATCGCCCGAAGAGATGCCGAAATATAAAGACACCGTGCGGCCGTTCAGCAGCGAGGCGATGAACATTGTCTACGTCGAGTACGATATGCCTGGGCCGAGCTACATGCCGTTCAGCGCCGCGCCGGACAAAGATGGGAATCTCTGGATTCCGGATTTCGGCGTTGCCAATAAAATCACGCGGCTCAATCCCGATACCGGCGCGATGACCGACTTCCCAGTTCCCAACATCGGGACGGCCGCGGTTCATTCCGCCGTTCCCGGGCCGGACGGGTCCGTATGGATCGCCGAGCAAGGCTCGAACAAAATTGGAAAGTGGGACCCGGCAACGCAGAAAGTGGTCGAGTATCAGGATCCGTACGAACCGGGCAAGGAAGGCATCGAAGAAGGGGGCGAAAAGCATACGGTGCGGGTCGATACAAAGGGAAATGTGTGGGCCAGTGGCGTGCCGCTGTCAAAATTCGATCCGGAAACCAAAACGTTTAAGAATTTTCCCGAAGTTCATCGCCTGTATGACGTGAAGCCGGACAAGAACGGAAACGTCTGGTTCGCTGTGCCGCGCACGAACAAAATCGGCTTCGTGGATGGGAAAACGGACAAGCTCACGCAATGGATCATGCCGACCACGGATTCTTATCCGCGACGAATGGAAATCGCCGCGGATGGAATGATCTGGGTCGGCGAATTCAATGCGGGAAAATTGGCGCGATTCGATCCCAAAACGCAAACATTCAAAGAATATGTTCTGCCCGGTCCCGATCCTACTCCTTACGCATTGGGAATCGATAGCGACGGATACATCTGGTACAACTCCCATCACCAGGACACGGTGGGGCGCTTCGATCCCAGGACCGGGAAAGTGATCGAGTATCCCTTCCCGCATGCGGAACTTTCCATGAGGGAATTCTTCCTCGATACCAAGGGGCGGATGTGGTACGGGTCGAATCCGAATAACAAGGTTGGATATTTTTATCTGGCTGGAAAAAATGGCGGCGCGATGACGTCTGGCAAGTAGTGAGAATGTGCCGACCTTGTGTCGCGGGCGTCTCGCCCGCTGCCTTTCGGATGTAATGGTGCGCAAAAAAAACACGGACGGTACGCCGGCGCGACGAAAACACTCTCGCCCGCAGTTTAACTGAGTTTTTTTAATGAATGTAATCAGAAACCGGAACCACCAGGGGCCTCCATGCAACCTCGTTTTATTCTGGGCATTTTTCTTGCAGCGATCTTTGCATTTGTTTCCTCACCGCATTTAAACGCGCAACAACTTCCGAACTCTTATAATGCGCAACCCATCGACGGCGCGAACAAACAATTCGATCCCCACGATCTGAACGGCGTCTGGACCGGGTCGGATATCGAAGCCTCCGACCAGAAAAATCCAGAGCCCCCTTTGACGGAATGGGGCAAGCAACATCTGCTTTATAAATCGATTTCGCACGATCCCTTCGGCGGCACGCCGATTCCCGGGTGGGATCGCCCGGGGCACCATTGCCCGAGCAATCAGGACCCATGCTATTCGGCGGACCAGAACGGCGTCCCGGGGAACGATCCCGACGGCGAGTATCCGGGCAAAGATTGTGAACCACTTTCGACGCCCGCGATCTACGACTATCCAGGACTGGGTTCGACGGAGTTTATTTCCACGCCAGATGGAACGCGAATTTATGAAATGCTGGCCTACCACCGCGAATGGCGCACGTTCTGGCTGAATCGCGAACATCCCAAGGATCTGGATCCCACATACGAGGGCGACTCAGCCGCTCACTGGGAGGGAAACACGCTGGTCGTGGATACGATTGGCTACAACGACCGCACGATGATCGGCCAGCGCGTGGGACATCGCAAGAGCAACGCGTTTCATCTGGTCGAGCGGTTCACGCGCGTGGATTACAATCACCTGCGGCTCGAGATGACGTACTACGATCCAAAGGCCTGGGGCGATAAATCGTGGACGGGTTTTTATCGCAATTTCAAGTTGATGCCAAAGGAATATTTCGAGGAGTTCATCTGCAGCCAGCGGGAATATATGGAATATAACTCGCGAATGGAAAAGAAGAGCGGTAATTCTTCAAAGTAGCGGCGGGTGCGATGCTCTCTCTCATTGCGAACGATCTCACCGCGTGATTCCAAAAACCCGCACCCCTGCAAACCCGCGAGGGCGGGGCACCCAACGTCGAGAAGATGCTTGCCTGTGCGCGGGGAAATATAACTTGTAAGCCGAATATTGCGGTGCAAAAATGGAAATCATGGCGCACGCGCGATCCGATCTGATGCCGACCGAGTTGAGGAAGCATCTTTTCTACGAAACCTCGCATTCGCCTTCGCTGGCCGATCTGGTGGGATACGAAAACGCAAAGGACATGATCGATTTTTGTTTTATTGCCAACCCGTATTACCCGACGCCTGAAATGCTCGAGGATTTGAAGCAGAATTTTCCGAACCTCATCAAATCGTATCCCTCCAGCAGCCCGATCCTGAGCCAGAAGCATCTGGCGAAGGTGCTGCGCGTGAATCCGGAAAACCTGATCGTGGGAAACGGGGCGACGGAACTGATCGTGCTGATCAATACGACCCTGATCGACCGCATCGCCGTGCCCGTGCCGACCTTTGGCGAGTACATCGAAAAGTTGAAGGACCAGCGCGACGGCGAATTGTATGAATTGAAGCCCGAGGAAAACTACAACCTCGACCTGGCGAAATATCTGGCGTGGGTGCGGCGTCGCGGCCTGAAGGCTCTGCTCGTGATCAATCCCGGAAATCCCACGGGGCAGCTTTTTTCGCTCGACGAAATGATCGAATTTCTGCACCAGGCGAAGGACATGGAACTGGTAATTGTCGATGAATCGTTCATCGATTTCGCGGGCGATCCCGTGCCGAGTCTACTGCAGGTGGCCGACAAGTTCACCAATTTATTGCTGGTTCGCAGCATGAGCAAACACTGCGGCGTCCCCGGACTGCGGCTCGGATATTGCTACAGCGATAATCTGTACGTGCTCAACCGCATGCGCCAGTTTATTCCCACGTGGAACGTCAACACGCTGGCGCAATATTTTCTGTCGCTGCTGCCCTCCACCGATGCAGCCTATCAAGAGGCGAGAAAACGACTGATCGGCGATGTGCGCTGGCTTTACGAGGCGTTGCGCGCGATCCCTGGAATTGGGGTGTATCCGACCGGCGCGAATTTTGTCCTGTTTAAGATCAAGACAGGGATGCAGGCGGTTGAACTTCAGGGACTGCTACTCAAAGAGCACCGCATGTACGTGCGCGACTGCTCGAACAAAGTGGGGATGGACAACTACCACATCCGAGTGGCTTCGCAGGGGCGCGAAAAAGACGCTAAACTTGTGGAAGCGCTGCAAACGCTGCTCCGATGAAACGGCCTTCGGTTCTCGTCGTCACCCGCAGGACAATTCGCAAGCATAAGTACATCGATTATGTAGGGGAACTTCATCTGTCGCTGCTTGTCCGGCTGGGACTGCTGCCCGTAATGGTTCCCGTCGTGGAGGGCGCGGGCGCTTGCGTGCCGAATTATATGGCGGACATGCGCGGGCTTCTGATCGTCGAAGGCGAGGACATCGATCCAAACAATTATAAAGCCAGCCCGGAAAATTTCGAGCACCTCGAGAAGACGCATCCCTTGAAGGATGAAATTGAGATTCGCCTGATTCGCGCGGCGCTGTGGAGAAAGATTCCGGTCCTGGGGATTTGCCGCGGGTCGCAACTTCTGAATGTCGTTTGCGGAGGCACTTTGTACGGCGACGTGCAAAAAGAGAAACAATCCGATTTGAAACACATCAACTTCGAGCACTACGACACCTATCGGCATCCGATCTCCATAGTTCCCGGAGCGCCGCTTGAAAAATGGTACGGGCGGCACGAGCTGCAGGTGAACAGTTACCATCATCAGGGGACTCGGGAACTGGCATCGCGATTCAAGCCGATGGCCCACGCGCCCGACGGGCTGGTCGAAGGATTTTACGATCCCAGAGCCGATTTTCTTGTGGGGCTTCAGTTTCATCCAGAGCGAATGCTGGAAGAATCCGAAGGCAACCACCACATCTGGGAAGCGTTTGGGGCGGCTGTAAAACGGCGCAGGCGGCGAACTTAAAACTTTTCGCATGGAGGTCCAGTGTACACTTTCGCCAACCTGAGCGGGAAAAAGGGAAATCCTTGACAATCCGACGCGAAAGAACAATGCCATCCATTCGCAAAAGCCTCGTTATATTTGCCGTTGTGACCTTTGCGCTGCTCCCAGCCTCGGCGGCGCCGCCTTCGCATGTT
This sequence comes from Terriglobia bacterium, assembly GCA_963788335.1. Lineage (GTDB taxonomy): Bacteria > Acidobacteriota > Terriglobia > Acidiferrales > UBA7541 > Palsa-360. The sequence continues at coordinate 279,790 of CAWBGM010000016.1, read as the reverse complement.
GATATCACGTGGCTGTCCGTCTCGAATATCTATTACGAAATCGGTTCTCTGCGGATTCTGACTGATGGATATATCAGCAGGATTCCCAAAAGCGAGTTTTATGGAGGCGGAGGCGGACTGGCGCATACGCATGACCCTTACACGCCGGATGTGAAAGAAGTGACGCGCGTGCTCAGCGCCCTCGGCGGACCGAAAAAAATCAATCTGCTGCTCACGGGCCACAGCCACTTTGACCATACGTTCGATACGCCGACCTGGGCCCGGCTGACGGGAGCGCGCATTATCGGGTCGAAGACCACGTGCTTTCAGGCCCTCGCCGAAAAAATTCCTTCGTCGCGCTGCACCGCTGTGTTTGGCCGCGAAAAATTCAGGTTGGCCAGCGGCGTGACAATGTATGTGGTGCGCTGGAATCACAGCGGCAGCGCGGACAGAAATCCCGAGCAGCACAATCCCGTGGAACTCGAATCCGTTCCGATTCCCGACACCGCCACCGGCGGCCTGCGCGGCGGCGTGGCTGAAGATTTTCCGAATGGCGGCGGCGCGCGCGGATTCCTGTTTACGGTGGATGGGCCCAACGGCCGCTTCAGTTGGTTTTTTCAGAACTCGGCGAGCCCCACAGACCTCGACGTTCCCATCGTGGTCGATGGGACGAATTACGGCGCGCCCATCGAAAACCTGAAGGCGGCCATGCACGACGCGGGAGTCGATTCGGTGGACCTGTGGATCGGCAGCGGCGGCGCGGAAGTTGCGAAAATGGTGGTCCCCATTCTTAAGCCTAAAGCATTTCTCCCCGTTCACTGGGACAGCTTTTTCCAACCATTCGCGACCGGTGTAACGAAGCCGTATGCGGATGCTCCTCTCGAAGGGTTTCTAAATTCCTCGCGCGTGAAACTCATCAAGCCGGTTCAGTACATGGACAAGTGGCGGTTGGACCGGTCAGGGGTGAGGGCTATCCCGAACGTAAAGGTAAAGCAAGCTCTTGGTTTCAAGGACCCTTCCTAATGAAGTCCCTTCGCCTGGCCGAATGAAGTAACACACCATTAACAATTGACGGACATGCAGTCGGGTAACATCGCAGGCTTCGCCGGAACGGAAAGTCCATGGGGAGCGTGATGGAAAAAAAGAATTTCTTGTTCGTATCGCTCACGGGTCTCATCAGCGATATCGCCTGGCAGGTGTCCAAGGAGGGGCATGAAGTCCGTTACTTTATCGGCGACAAGAAGGAACGTGACATCGCCGATGGCTTTGTGGCCAAGTCGAAAGACTGGGAAAAGGATGTCGATTGGTCGGACATTATTATTTTTGACGATACGCTCGGCCAGGGGGAAAAAGCGGCGAAGTTGCGCGCCGAGGGCAAGAAGGTGATTGGTGGAACAGCCTACTCGGATCGCCTCGAGGACGACCGCTCGTTTGGCCAGGAAGAATTGAAAAAGGCCGGCGTGAACATCCTTCCCTACGGCGAATTTGTATCGTTCGACGATGCCGTCGAGCACGTGGTGCAGAATCCGGGCCGGTATGTGATCAAGCCGAGCGGCGAGGCGCAGAACGTTAAGCGGCGGCTGTTTGTGGGCGAGGAAGAAGACGGGCAGGACGTCATCCGCATGCTGGAAGCCTATAAGAAGGCGCTGTCGGACGAAATCAAAGTGTTTCAGCTGCAACGTCGCGTGACGGGCGTGGAAGTCGCGGTCGGAGGCTTTTTCAACGGCAGGAATTTCATCTATCCGATCAATGTGAATTTCGAGCACAAGAAACTGTTTCCCGGCGATATCGGGCCGCCGACTGGAGAAATGGGAACGTCGATGTTCTGGAGCGGTCCCAACCAGCTGTTCAATCAGACGCTAATGAAAATGGAATCGGTGCTGGCCGCGGAAGGCTATGTCGGCTACATCGATCTGAATTGCATCGTCAACGGCCACGGCATCTATCCTTTGGAGTTCACCTCGCGGTTCGGATATCCGACGATCAGCATTCAGCAGGCGGGGATGTTGACGCCGATCGGACAATTTTTTCTCGATCTGGCGAACGGAAACGATCCAAAATTAAAAACGCGCAGCGGGTTCCAGATCGGCGTGCGCATTGTTGTGCCGCCGTTTCCCTTTGACGACGACGAAACTTTCGATACCTTCTCGAAGGATTCGGTGATCGTTTTCCGGAAGCCGCCCCAGGACGAAATTCATATTGAAGACGTGAAACAGGTGAACGGACAATGGCTGGTCGCGGGGACTTCGGGGGTGATCCTGATTGTAGTCGGCCTGGGGCCGACCATGCGCCAGGCGCAAAGCCAGGTCTATTCTCGAATTAAGAATGTGCTGATCCCCAACATGTATTACCGCACGGATATCGGCGACCGATGGGTGGAAGATACCGACCGGCTGCACACTTGGGGGTATTTGAGGTAGCAGTCCGTTTGTGCTCAGCCTCTGTGTGGTCGTAGATTTTATTCCAGCGGGTCTTTCGACGAAATGAGTCTCGAAGCCCTACCGCACGCCCAACCGGCGATCAAATTTGCCGAACCGGACCTCGTCGGCTAGAATGTAAACTTCAAACGGGCCAACTCCCCAACATGACACTCCTGGAAGAACTGAACTCGGGTCAGCGCGAAGCTGCGACAACAACAGAAGGGCCGGTGTTGATCCTTGCCGGCGCAGGAACGGGAAAGACGCGCGCCATTACGTACCGCATCGCCCATCTGATCGAACAAGGCACGCCGGGCAGCGCGATTCTCGCCGTAACTTTCACAAACAAAGCCGCCGGGCAGATGAAGGAACGCGTGCGCGATCTCCTGGTCCGCAAGGGACTCGGGTTTGACGATCCGTGGATTGGCACGTTTCACTCCTTCTCCGCGTGGCTGCTGCGCCGGGAAGCGACGCGCCTGGGCTTGCCCCGCGATTTCAAAATTTACGATTCCGACGATCAAACGGCAGCCGTGAAACTGGCGCTCGAACACATCAATATCAAGGATCCCGGCGAAAAAATTCGCGGCCTGCTCGAGCGAATCAGTTTTGCGAAGAATCACGGACTCACGCCTGCCCAGGTCGCCAGCGACGCCGCGAGACGCAACGACCCGCCGGGCCTCACCGCGTCCAAAGTGTATGAGGCTTACGAAAAAATTCTTCGTAAAGGTGGCGCGCTCGATTTCGACGATCTGATGCTGCGCGCCGTACAGGTGTTGAAAGAATTTCCGGAAGCCCGCGCCAATTGGCAAAGCCGTTTCCGCTACCTCCACGTAGACGAATATCAGGACACCAACCGCGTGCAGTACGATCTGCTGCGACTGCTTGTCGGCGAATCGCGCAATCTCTGTGTTGTCGGCGATGAGGATCAATCCATTTACCGCTGGCGCGGCGCGGACATCGGCAATATTCTCCGGTTCGATGAGGATTATCCCGGCGCGCGCGTCGTACGCCTCGAGCAAAATTACCGCTCGACCCAAAAGATTCTCGACGCCGCGGCCGGAGTGGTCGCCAACAACCAGCGCCGCCTGGGCAAAAATCTAAAGACGACGCGCGCGGCAGGCGACAATCTTGGATTTTTTGAAGCGCGCGACTCCAAAGCCGAAGCGGAGTATGTCGCGGACCGCATCCGCATCCTGCACGGGGAAGATCCGGCCGTTCACGTCGCGATCTTGTACCGCACCAATTCGCAGTCGCGCGCCTTCGAGGAAGCGTTGCGCGCTCGCGGCATGCGATACCGAATGCTTGGCGGATTTTCCTTCTACCAGCGTGCCGAAGTAAAAGACGCGCTGGCCTACGCGCGCCTCGCGATTTTCCCGGACGACGATATCGCCCTGCTGCGCGTGATCAACACGCCCCCGCGGGGAATCGGCAAGACAACGGTGGACTCGCTTTCCGTCATCGCGCGCGAAAATGACTCATCGCTGTGGGTCGCGCTGGGCAAACTGCTCGAAACAGCTTCCTCGGGGCGCGCCATCGCTCCGTTAAAAGATTTCCGGACTCTGATCGAAGACCTGCAAAAGGAAGTTCTTACTTCCAGCCCCGCGGATTTGCTGCAATCCATTCTTACGCGGAGCGGCTATTTCGACATGCTCGCGCAACGCGATTCCAGCGAAGACATCGCGCGCACCGACAACCTGCGCGAACTGGTTAACGCAATGGCCGAAGGCGCCGAACGCGGCGAAACATTAACCGATTTCCTCGACCGCGCCGCGCTGGTCAGCGACTCCGACAATTTTGACGAAGACGCGCTGATCACCCTGATGACGCTGCACAGCGCCAAGGGTCTCGAGTTCGATCACGTCTTCCTGACCGGCATGGAGGAAGGAATCTTTCCGCATAGCCGCTCGCAGAACGACAACGAAGAACTCGAAGAAGAGCGTCGCCTCTGCTACGTTGGAATGACGCGCGCGAAAGAAACTCTTACGCTCACCCGCGCGGTCTATCGCCGCATCTACGGCTCCGAGCGTCTGACCGGTTCGCTGCCCTCGCGTTTCCTGCAGGAGATTCCCACCGAACTGATCGACACCGCCGCCGGTTCCCTCGCCGACGCCGGCGAAACGCGCCGTTACGAGCCCGACCCGGAATATTCATACTCCGAGGAAGAATTTTCGCGCCGCGTAAAACGCATCGCGACTCCCTCGCGCACCGCCAGCGAAGCGCCCGCCAGGCCGCGTGCCGCTGCGCAACCGCGCCTCGGCCAAAAATCCTCGAATCCGCTGATCGGTCAACGCGTGCGCCATGCCACCTACGGTACGGGCACGATCATCGGCGTCGAGGGCGATGAAGACGACCGCAAGTTCACCGTACGCTTCACGGACCACGGCACGAAGAAGTTGGTCGAGCGCTATGCAAATCTAAGCTGGGCCTGAAGTAGCACAGGCTTCAGCCATTGGATTTTTGAATTTTGTGATTACCGGGGCGATTCGCATTTCACCCAAAGAAATCAAAACCAGACAGGCTGAACCCTGTGCTACTGGCGTCGCGACACCCACTTCAGCCCTCGATACACCGGATAACTTGCCGCCAGCACCAGAAACGTCAGCGGCGTATTCTCCCGGTCGCTGGCCAGCGCGCCCATCAGAAACACGACCGACGCGACCAGAGCGGTCGCCGTGGTCCACGGATAACCCCAAGCGCGATACGGTCGCTCGGTCTCGGGCAGGCGGCGCCTCAGGATGAACAACGACACAAACGTCAGCGCATAATCCGCGACGAAAAAGGAAGCGAGAATCGCCGCCACACGCTCGAAGGTAAACATCGCAAAGCACAATCCCACAGCGGTGGAAAGCCAGAGAGCCGGTCCCGGAATCCCGCCTTTATTCACACGTGCAAACACGGGAAAGAAAAGAGCGTCCCGGCTCATTGCATAGAGCGCCCTCGAAGTCGCCATTTCCATTGCATTGACACTGCTCAGCAGACCCACCGCGACCACGATGCGAATAAACGTGTCGCCCGCCGGTCCCAGGACGCGCCGCGCAGCAATTCCCATCGCGAAATCGCTCCCGGCAAATCCGCGCACCGGCACCAGATGAACGATCGCAGCGTTCACCAGGAAATAGATCGCGAGAACCGAAATTACGGTCCCGAAAATCGCGCGCGGAATATCCCTGCCCGGATTGTGGACTTCCCCGCTGAAATAAACGACGCCGTACCAGCCGTCATAGGTATAAATCACCGCTTGCAGCGCAAGAATGAAGGAGGCGAACAGCGGCCAACCCACCGGCACGGCCGCGCGCGAAGGCACGGCCGTGGCCGGCGACGCGCTGTGAAAAAAACAGACCGCCACCACCGCCAGAAACAGCGCGGCCTTTAAAATCGTCGTCAAGTCCTGGACCCCGCTGCCGACGCGCATGCTCTTCCATTGCAGCAGTGCAAACACCAGGATCACCCCGGCGGAAAGCGCTCGCACGTGACCGTGGGCCGCCGGGACCATGTCGCTGGCATACTCGCCGAAAACGATGGAGACGGCCGCAAAGCTTCCCGCCGTTGATATCCAGTCGCTCCAACCAACAATGAATCCAGCATAGTCGCCCAGCGCAGCCCGCGCGAAATTATACTGGCCGCCGCTCTGCGGAAACATCGCGCCAAGTTCGGCAAACTGGAGTGCGCCGAGCGACATGTAAATCCCGCCCGTCGCCCACGCCGCGAAGTACAGCCACGTCGAAGGAAGCAGCGCCGCAATCTCTCCCGGTGTGCGCACAATTCCCGCGCCAATCGTATTGCCAATGGCCACGGCGATTCCGAAACCCACGCCCAGCGTGGTGATCAGCCGCCCGCGTCCAGCGCTTTTTGAGTCAGCCGAATTGGATTTTGTCTCCAGGAAAAGCCGATCTCCGCCCCTAAAATTCCGTCAGAAAACGAAAAACCATCATAGCCGAGCGTCCTGCCTGCGCAAGGGGAAGTTACCCGGCGGCACGACGCCTCTAAATTCGATTCGTTTCTTCGATTGGCTCGCCGCCGCACTTGTGTTTTACTTCTGGTGTAGCCGCACGCGGGTAACGATGCGGAGATAACGATGAGCGGATCAACGGACAGCCCGGCGCATTTGAATAGCAGGCCTGGTTTCGTGCCCGTCGCCGTGGCCTTCGCCTCCGCCATGTCCGCTCACGCCTCTCTGGAAAATATTCTGCTCGCCGATCGCCGCGCCCGCGATGGCCTGTCCGATTACACCGACGAATTTTTCGACCGATTTTATAATCTGGCAGGGCCAATCCTGATTCGGGAGCTTTCCGATGCCGCGACGGACGTCGGCTCCTACTGGCTCACCGCGTGGATCAACGCGGGCCGGCCCAGGCTCCCACCCCAATGACAAGCATTCCGATGGATTCGCAAAAGCTGGAACGTTTTTTCACCGCTCTGCCGAAGGCTGAGCTTCATGTCCACCTCGAAGGCTCGATCGAACCGCCCACGGTCATCGAATTGGCGGCCCGCCACGGAGTCGTTGTCACCGTTCAGGAAGCCGCGGCCCGCTACGCGCCCGGTGATTTCACCCGGTTCATCGAATCTTTCATTTGGGTGACTTCATTCCTGCGCGGCCCCAACGACTATGCCCTGATCGCACGGCGTTTTGCCGAATCGCTCAAGCGCCAGAACGTTTTGTATGCCGAAGTTACTCTCTCGATCGGCATCATGTTCCGCCGAAATCAGGACCCGGCAGCCAACTTTGCCGCCCTTCGCGACGCCGCCGCCGAAATTCCCGGCGTTCGCCTGAAATATATTTTCGACGCCGTGCGGCAGTGGGGGGCCGCTTCGGCCATGGAAGTCGCGCGCATCGCCACCGAATTGCGATCTCCCGATATCGTGGCCTACGGAATCGGCGGCGATGAACTCGGGCTTCCCACCAGCGACCTGCGCGGCGTCTATGAGTATCTGGCGAGCCAGGGCATGCGCCGCCTGATCCACGCGGGGGAAATCGGCGGCCCGGAACTGGTGCGCGAGGCCGTGGAAATACTCGGCGCCGAACGCATCGGCCACGGCATCGCCGTGATGCGAGACGAACGCATTATGGATTTCCTCGCTTCCCGCGGCATTCCCCTCGAAGTCTGCCCGACGAGCAATCTTCGCACCGGGGCACTGACGCGCCAAACGGGCCGCGAAAATGCGGGATATGACCAGCACCCGCTCCCGTCATTTCTCCGGCGAGGCCTTCCCGTCACGATTTCCAGCGACGATCCCGCGATGTTTGAGACCTCCGTGAGCGAGGAATACGGCCGCGCGCATCAGATGGGCCTCTCGCACGCGGAATTGATCCAACTCGCGCAGGCCAGTTTTCATCACGCGTTTCTCCCGGCCAATGAGAAGCTCGCCTTGCTTGAGCAATTTCATACCGGCGTAGCGGCGCTCGGCTTGATATAATCCAGGGCCATGAAAGCACACGTTTGGGTCATGCCAAAACGCACGGTTCTCGACCCCCAGGGGCAGGCGATTCACCACGCCCTGTCGTCGCTGGGCTTTAGCGAAGTCCAGAATGTCCGGCAGGGTAAATTCTTTGTGCTGGATTTGAACGGATCGACCCGCGAGGCCGCCGAAAAGCAGGTCGAACGCATGGCGAATGAAATCCTCGCGAATCCCGTGATCGAGGAATTCCGTTACGAAATCCTGGAATAGGCCTCGTGGGCCATTTCCCTCGCAATTGTTAATCCCGGGAAACATACAGTTTCGACCTTACAAATCTAATGTTCCCTTTGTGCTAATCTTTTGATGCGGGCTTGCTTTTCCGACGCCCAGCCTAACCGTCCGGAGAAAATACCGTGTGTGGAATTGTCGGATATATCGGGCCTAAAAAAGTCGTCCCCCTTATCCTGGACGGTTTGCGGCGTCTGGAATACCGCGGTTATGACTCGGCCGGCATCGCCGTGGTCGGCCCGGACGGGAAAGTGCAAATTCGGCGCGCTCCCGGCAAATTACACAATCTGGAGGAAGTCGTCCGTCATTCCCCGATTGACGGCTCCTACGGCATCGGCCACACGCGCTGGGCCACGCACGGCCGCCCGACGGAAGAAAACGCGCACCCCCATCGCGACTGCACCGGAAACATCGTCGTTGTGCACAACGGAATTGTCGAGAATTACGTCGATCTCAAGCGCCAGCTTGAAAAAGAGGGCCACAAGTTCGTCACCGAGACCGACACAGAAATCATTGCCCATCTCATCGAAAAATATATGAAGGAAGGCGGACGTCTCGAAGAGGCCGTCAGAAAAACCGTAAAGCAGCTGACAGGTGTATATTCCATCGCTGTTCTCTCCGCCGACGACCCGAATAAAATTGTTGCCGCTCGAACCGGGCCACCGTCCGTCATCGGCTTGGGAGAGGGCGAATATTTCGTCGCCAGCGATATTCCCGCGATCCTTGCCCATACGCGGGAAATGTTTTTCCTGGCCGATGGTGACATCGCCGTGTTGACTCCGCAAGGCGTCCACGTCATGGATCTCGAAGGCAACACGATGGAACGCGCCGTCCAGCACATTTCCTGGGATCCGATCATGGCGGAAAAGGGCGGCTACAAGCATTTCATGCAGAAGGAAATCTTCGAGCAGCCCCGCGCCGTCCGCGACACGCTGCTCGCCAGCGTGGCTCTGGATTCAGCGAAAGTCTTCCTCGACAGAATGGATATTACCGAGGACGAATTCCGCGCTTTCACCAACGTCAAAATCGTCGCCTGCGGCACCAGCTGGCACGCCGGACAAACCGGCAAGTTCATGATCGAGCAACTCGCCAGGGTTCCCGTCGAAGTGGATTACGGCAGCGAATTCCGGTATCGCGACCCGATCGTCGACTCGAAAACGCTCACCATCTGCATCAGCCAGTCGGGCGAAACCGCCGACACCCTTGCCGCTCAGCGCGAAGCCAAAAACAAAGGCTCAAAAACGTTGGCCATCTGCAACGTGTTCGGATCGATGATCACGCGCGAAGCCGCTGGAACGATTCTGACGCACGCGGGGCCGGAAATCGGCGTCGCCTCGACGAAGGCATTTACCGGTCAACTGACCGCTCTAATGCTGACCGCCCTTTATCTCGGCCAGGTGCGCGGTTCGCTCTCCGAAGATTGCTCCAAGCGCCTCATGCAGGAATTCGTGCGCATCCCGCACAAAATGGAAACGGTGCTGCAAGGCGACGAAACCGGCATTTACGAAACGCTGGCGCGGCAATTTTTCCGCCACACAAATTTCCTGTACCTCGGCCGCGGCATCCATTTCCCCATCGCACTCGAAGGGGCGCTCAAGCTCAAGGAGATTTCTTATATCCACGCGGAGGGCTACCCGGCGGGCGAGATGAAGCACGGCCCGAATGCGTTAATCGATGAAAATCTTCCCGTCGTCATGCTCGCCACACGCGACGAAAGCGATCCCAACGCCATGACGCGCTACGAGAAAAGCATCTCGAACATCAAGGAAGTGAAAGCGCGCGACGGCATCGTCATTTCCATTGTGACCGAAGGCGACCATTTGGCCACCGAGGCCTCCGATCATGTCATCGTCGTACCGCCTACAATCGAATTACTCGCTCCGTTGCTCGAAGTGATTCCTCTGCAACTTCTCGCTTACCACATTGCCGTCCGTCGCGGCTGCGACGTGGACCAGCCGCGCAATCTCGCGAAATCCGTAACCGTGGAGTAGGCCCTGCCTGGCGCAGGGATCTTTCGCCTCCCAGTGAAAGATGGGTCGGCACATTTGGAGTTTGCAAATCACCCGCCCACTCCCCTTCACCAATCGCGGCATCCTCGCATAGAATGTATTCGTTGTGAAACGCCATACCTTCATACTTCTTGTCGGCCCCTTGATTCTCTGCCTTTCCTCGCCCACCCATGCTCAAAAAGACCAGCAACCTGCCGCGAAGGCAGCGAAAATCGCGGCCATTGCAGTCACCGGGACACAGAAATTTCCTACGGACCAGATCCTGGCGGCCGCCGGGATCAAGGCCGGCGACGTCGTGACCGCGCAGCAGGTTCAGGAAGCCGCCGATCGCCTTGCGGCGTTGGGCCTTTTCTCGACCGTAAATTTTCACTACACGGCAAAAGACGATGGGATCGTCATAAGCTTCGAAATGAAGGATGCCCCGACGTTTCCACTCTCGTTTGATAATTTCCCCTGGTTTCAAGACCGCGAACTTGCCGATGCGATTCGCGCCGATGTTGGATTGTTTACCGGAGAAACGCCGGACAACGGCGCAATGATCGATGAAATCACGATTGTCCTGGAAAAGCTTCTTGCCTCCAAAAAAATCAAGGGAAACGTGACACATCAACTTCTCGCTCAACCGGCAGGCGACGCCATGATGATGCAGTTCCGGGTTGAAGGCGCAACGCTCCGCGTTCAATCCGTGAAGTTCGGCGATTCCCTCGCCGCCGAATCCGAACGCCTGAAGGATCGCATCTCTGACGTGAAAGGCCAGCCCTATTCCCGCTTCGCCATCGAAGTTTTTGAAAATGAGCAGGTGAGGCCCCTGTATGCAGCCAAAGGCTTCCTCCGGGCCGAAATCGGACCTCCGCAGCCTCGCCTCATCGCCGATGCGAATACTCCCGCGGAACCCGGCGTCGATCTCCTGATTCCCATTGTGCCCGGCGCCGCCTACGCCTGGAAAGGAGCATCGTGGCGAGGAAACACGGCCTTCACTTCCACGGTCCTCGACGGCGACTTCGGACTCAAGCCCGGCGATGTCGCCGACGGAATGAAAATCGAATCCGAATGGCAGCGCATCGAGTCCGAATACACAAGGCACGGCTACCTTGACGTCCAAATAAATAAACAGCCGCAATTTGACGAGGCCGCCCGCCAGGTTTCCTACAACGTGGAAATCGCGGAAGGCCCACAATATCGCATGGGAGAAATGATTGTCACGGGTCTTTCCATCGATGCGGAAAAACGATTGCGGCGCATTTGGCAGATGGCTCCCGGCCAGATATTTGACAACGGCTATTACGAAACCATTACGAAGGAACTCGTAAAACCGACTCCCGCCGTCTTCGGAGAGATGCCCGTTCACTACATCGAGTTCGGTCATTTCCTGCGCCCCGACCCCGACCGCCACACCGTGGACGTCCTGCTGGATTTCAAATAACTTCCCGCTCCGTCCTTCGTCTTCCTTCCAACATCTTCCCCGATTTGGGTCTATAATCCCCGATTATGCGATGGCAATTACCCATCTTGTCCTGTCTGCTGACGCTGGGCCTCAGCGGGATGGCATCGGGGCGGCAACCGCAGTCTTCCCCGGACACCGCGTCCTCTCCCGGAAAAGAAAAAAGCGGAGCGCCGTCGAGCGACCAGCAACCGCCCGAGCCACGCCTCGATCCAGACACCGAACTCCGCGCGACCGTACAGCAATCGATGGGCGATAACGCAAAGCTGCTGCAAAATCTCCAGGCGTATCTCGACAAATACCCGCAAACTCCACGGCGCGTGGCGATCTACCGGGGCATGATGCAGGCGGCAATGCAGATGAACGACCCCAAAGCGGCGCTCGAGTTTGCAGACAAAGCCATCGCCATTGAGCCGGATGACAGCCAGACGCTCTACCTCGCCGTCACCACACTGCAAAAATTGCCGGACGACGACAGCCAGAAGCGCGCCATCGATTACGACACGCGCCTGATCGGCGTCATCGCAAAAGCAAACCCGGAGACGCGCCCCCCGCAAATGTCGCTGGAAGAATGGCAGGCGGGAAGAAACAAATTCACTAACGAACTCTACGTGATCCGCGGCCGCATCGAGCGCAAACTCCATCAGGACGATCAGGCGATCAAGGACCTCAACATCGCGTTCCGCCTGGTGCCCAGTTCAGACGCCGCTGTCGCTCTCGGCGAAATTGCCGAACAGGACAAGCACACCGACGAGGCTGTGCGCGAATACGCGCTGGCGCTGATCCTTTCCGGCCCGGATCAGGATGCCGATGCGTCGGCGCGAAATATTCTGCTCCACAGAATGACAAACCTCTGGCATTTCACGCACGACTCGGATGCCGGCCTCGGTGACATCTTTCTTTCCGCATTCAACAGAAATCTGGAGATGGTTCAGGAGTCGTCGCTGGTTGACAAGCCCGCGCCGACCGAATACAACAAAGGCGCGACCGATCCATTGCAGTTCAGCCTGCGGCAAGTGGATGGAAATGGCGCTGTAAAGCTTGCCGACACGCGCGGCAAAGTCGTGATCCTGAATTTCTGGACCACTTGGTGCGCCTACTGCCAGACGCTGGAACCGATGCTGGCCGAAGTGCGGACGAAATTTGCCGGCCGCGACGACGTGGAATCCTTCGCCGTCAATGCCGACGAAAACGAAGCGCTCGTCGCGCCATTCCTGCAAGCCCAAAAAATCGGCGGAACTTTACTGTTTGCCGACGGCCTCGGCCCTTCGCTGCAAGTGGCATCGATTCCCACGATTATCGTCCTGGACCGCGCCGGAAAGATTGCCTACCGAACGCAGGGTTACGTGCCCGACGGTTTTGTCGATGCGATAACCGCGGCGATTACAAAGTCTGTCGGGGTCAAGTAGCACAGGGTTCAGCCTGCCCTACTTCAGAGCCTCTCGCGCCGCGACAATCGTATTCGCATGAATCCGCACCGTGTCCGCGACGCGCCGCGCGTATCCACCGGCCAATGTTGAAGCAACAGGAATCCCCCGCCGGCGCGCGTGCTCGAAAACGAGGCGGTCCCGCTTCTGCAACCCCTCAATCGTCAGCGCCAGCCCACCGAGTTGATCTTCGCGATACGGATCGGCTCCTCCGACGTAGAAAATCAGGTCCGGCGTCATTGTCTTCAGCGCGTGCAAAAGACCTTCCTCCAGCGCATCGAGGTATTCCGGATCGCGCGTGCCGTCTTCGAGTCCGATATCCTCGTCCGAAGGAGGTTTCGGCATCGGATAATTATTTTCCTGATGGATCGAGAGCGTGAAGACGCTTTTGTCGTCTTCAAAAATGGCGGCCGTGCCATTTCCCTGATGAACGTCGGTATCGACCACCATCGCCGTACGGATCGCGCCCGCCGCCTGCAGCGCACGGATCGCAATGGCCACATCGTGCAGCATGCAAAAACCCTCACCGTGCCCCGTGTAAGCGTGGTGAAATCCCCCGCTCAGATTTGCCGCAAATCCATCCTCAAGGGCTTTGCGCGCAGCCAGAATAGACCCTCCCGCCGCGAGCCAGAACGCCTTGACCGTGGATTCCGAAACAGGAATCTCCAGTTTCATCCGCTCGCTGAGTGTGAGCGTATCCGTCTGCAACTTCTTGATGTACGCCTGCGTGTGTACGCGCAAAACGTCTTCATCGGACGCCATCGCAGGCTGCATAAAATCGGACGCCTCCGCAATTCCCTCTCCGAGCAGCGAATCGTGAATCATTTTGAATTTTTGGGAGGGGAAAACGTGCGGCCCGAGGTCTAAATCGTAAAGCGGGTGATAAATGATCTTGAAAGGGAGCATCGAGTAGTGGAACAGGCTTCAGCCGGTTCGATTTTGATTTTCATTGCTCAGGTAAAATTCAAAAACCCACAGGCTGAAGCCTGTGCTACTGAAAGCCTAATTATCCCGTTCGAGAATAAAATCCGGCACGGTGAACAACGCCCGTCCGAAATCGGCTTTCGCATTGCCGTTCAAGCAGGCTTTCGCGCGCTTGGCAAAATCGTGCGCCGCCGCTCGTGTGCGGTCCAGCGCGCCGGTCTCCTGCACCAGCGCCTGGATCTGCTCCGGCCGCACGGTTTCGAATCCCTTTTCCGCCAGCACTGTCTCCACCAGCCGCTGTCCCGCCGATCCCGCACTTTCCATTGCGTAGATCAACGGCAGCGTAACTTTGCCTTCCTTCAAATCGCTCAACACCGGCTTTCCCAACTGCTCCGGCGACGCCGTAAAATCCAGCACATCGTCCACAAGTTGAAACGCAAGGCCCGCGAAATGGCCGTAATCGGCGAGCGCTTGAATGCCGGCATCGTCCAGGCTCCCCAGAACGGCGCCCAGCCGCGCGCATCCGGCGAAAAGGCAGGCCGTCTTCCGCGCCGCGAGTTCCAGAGCGTCCTCTTCGGTCAAGTCCATGCGCCCAAGCTTGCTGAGTTGCACCAACTCGCCTTCCACCATGTTTTGCGTCAGCTCAATCAGGACGTCAAGTACCTCGAAGTTGCGCTCGGTCAGCGCCATTTGAAACGACTGCATATAGAGCCAATCCCCCGCCAACACGCTGCGGTGATTTCCCCAGCGGGAATTGGCCGAAGGGCGGCCGCGTCGCGTGTCCGCTCCATCGATCACGTCATCGTGAATCAGGGTTGCGCTGTGAATTAATTCCACGACAGCGCCCAACCGGATCGCGCTTTCGCCCTGGTAGCCTGCGTATCCGGCGGAAAGCAGCAACAGCGCCGGGCGCAGCCGTTTCCCGCCGCCGCCCAGTAAATAACTGGAAATTTCGGCGACCGGTTCAATGGCCGTGCTGTTTTGCAGCGCAAGTTCCTGCTCGACCTTGATCAGGTCGTCGCGTACAAGATCAAAGATTTCCTTCGCGGTCAGAAGTGAGATGGTGCTCCTCCGGAACTGCTCCACTACGAGTGCGGGAATGACTGATTCCGAACAAACGACGAAAGTTCTCCGCCGTGACCCCTGCAATTTCTTCCGCTGGCAAGTTTCTCACATTCCCGATGGTTCGCGCCACTTCCGTAACATAGGCGGGCTCATTTCGCCTTCCTCGATGTGGCTGAGGAGCCAAAAACGGCGAATCGGTTTCGATCAATAACTTATCTAAAGGGAGAAGCCCCGCGACGTCCCTTAAATTCTGCGCCTTCGGATACGTCACATTACCGGCAAACGAAACGAGAAAGCCCATATCGATTCCGGAGAGCGCTTCCCCTTCGGTTCCGGTAAAGCAATGAAAAATTCCGCCCAGGCCGGAACTCCGCCATGCTTCGTCGAGAATTCGCAGGCAATCCGGCCACGCTTCGCGGCAGTGAATGATAATGGGCCGTTTGGCCGCGCGGGCCTGGTCCAGTTGATGGCGAAATACGCTGGCCTGCGCGTCTCGCGGCGAATGATCGTAGTGATAGTCGAGACCGATCTCTCCCCACGCAATTAATTTCGGAAGGCGCGCCAGCCGGTCGAGTTCGGCATAATGCGCCTCGGTGGCATGCTGGGCCTCGTGCGGATGAATTCCAGCAGCGGCGTAAATCCAATCGTACCGCTCGGCATAGGGAACCGCCGCGCCGAGCTTTTCAATTTCCGGACCGTTGCCGATGGCCAGCAATGTTCCCACACCCGCTGCCTGGGCGCGCCCCAGCATGGCTTCGCGGTCGGCGTCAAAGTCGGAAACATCCACGTGCGCGTGTGAATCGATCAGGTCCACGGAAATCCCTTTTTGCTTATCGCTCCGCATGGAAGAGTTTGAGACTTCAGACCCGGTGGTTTGAGGCTTCGAGCTCGGTTGAGAATTCTTGAATGTTTGTGGGTGGCTGCTTCAGCCGCGACACGAACTCCATGTGACCGCGCGGCCGAAGCCGTGCCCCACAAAGCATCGCTCACTACTTCAGCCGCGCCCCCACGGGAACCTCTTCCAAAAATCCCGCGATCACGGGTGAGCCATCCGGCCCCGTCGCCGCCACGATCATTCCATTCGATTCCACTCCCCGCAATTTCCTCGGCAGAAGATTCGTGACCACAACGACTTTCCGGCCCACCAGGTCTTCCGGTTTGTATGCCAGCGCCAGCCCGGCGACGATCTGACGGACTTCATCGCCGATATCGACTTGCAGCTGCAACAATTTATCCGCGCCCGCCACGCGCTCCGCCGTTTTCACTTGCCCGACGCGCATCTCCACCTTCGCAAAATCCTCGATTCCGATTTTCGTTGTGGCGGCGACGGCTGGTGCCGTGGCCGGTGCCGCGGCGCCTGCCGCCGCGGGCGCGGGGCTGGGCGTTGTTGCCGGTGCTTCCGCGGGCTTGCTCTGTTCCTGTTCCATGGCTTCTATCCTTTCGATCGCTTCCGATTTTTCAATACGAGGGAAAATTCCCTCGGGCTTTCCTGTCTTCGTTCCCGGCTTGAGTTGCCCCCAGGAAAGTGAATCCAACTGAACGCTGCTCAACGGCTCGGCCAGCCCCAATTGCCGCCAGATTTTCTCCGTCGATTGCGGAAGCACCGGATGTGCCAGCGCGGTGACAATGCGCAGCCCTTCCGCCGCGGTGTACAACACTCTCGACAACCGCTCTTTGTCTTCCGGCCTGTCCGCCAGTGTCCAAGGTTTTTCTACCGTGATGAATTTATCGATTGTGGCGACCAATTCCCAAATCGCTTCGAGCGCCAGGGAAAAGTTCAGACGGTCGTACAATTGCGTGATTCGCGTCAGCGCTTCACTGGCAAATTCCGCCGTAGTGAAAGCATATTTGCCGTTCGCCGAAGTCTGGTCGGGGATTTCCCCGGCAAAATATTTTTCGATCATGGTCAGCGTCCGGCTGGCAAGATTTCCCAGCCCATTCGCCAGATCGCTGTTGTAACGGCTTACCAGAGCGTCGTAGGAAAAACTGCCGTCCTGCCCAAACACAATTTCGCGCAGCAGATAGTAGCGCAGCGGCTCGATCCCCAACACGTTGACGATCGGCATGGGCCGCACCACGTTGCCTTTGGACTTGCTCATCTTCTGGCTATCGAACAGCAGCCAGCCGTGCGCCCAGATCTGCCGTGGCAGAGGTAAATCCGCCGCCATCAAAAAGGCCGGCCAGTACACCGCGTGGAAGCGAATAATTTCCTTGCCGACAATGTGCAGATCCGCCGGCCACAGACCGCGCTCATCGTATTCCGGGCCGCCCACGGCGCTCAGATATCCAATCAGCGCGTCAAACCAAACATAAAAGACGTGCGGCGCTTCCTCCGGCACAGGGATGCCCCAGCGAATCGTCGTGCGCGTGATCGAAAGATTCCGCAGCCCCCCCTGCACAAAACTCAACACCTCATTTCGCCTGCTCTCGGGCTTGATGAAATCGGGATTGGCGTCATAAAAATCCAGCAGCCTCTGCTGAAATTCCGAAAGCTTAAAAAAATAATTCTCTTCGGTGACGGTCTCGGTGGGCCGCCCGCAATCCGGACATGGACCGCCCGGCTCCGCGTCCACAACGTAGGCATTGTCGAAGATGCAGTACTGTCCCGTGTAGCTGCCCTTCTCGACGAATCCATTGTCGCGGCAGCGCTTAAAAAGCCATTGAACGGTCCTGTGGTGCCGTTCGTCCGTCGTCCGAATAAACTCTTCGCCGGGGATCTGCAAATCGTCCCACAGCTGCTTCCACTGGACGGCGATTTTGTTGGAAAATTCCTGCGGGGACAGGCCGGCCTTTTTTGCCGAGCGCTCCACGTTCACGCCATGCTCGTCCGCGCCCGTCGTCATGACCACGTCGAACCCGCGCATGCGCTTGTACCGGCGAATCGTGTCCGCCACAATGGTCGAGTACGTATGACCAATATGGGGAAGGCCGTTGGTGTAATAGAGCGGGGTCGTCAGATAATACTTCGGCTTGGCTCGGGAGGTGCTCATCTACCCTTTCCGCGTGAAATGTTCAGGTTAATTCTGTACCGGCGGGCTGCCTGATAACATCGGCAACCGGAGCGCCTGGAGCGCGAAAACGATAGTAAGCGCGACACCCCATGCTGTCAAATCACGTGCGAACGACACCATGGTCAAAACAAAAGAAAAAAAGGGCACGCCAGAATCAGCGTGCCCTTAAATACCCGCTATTCCGAAAGACGGAACGATCGTACTAGACGGCGGGCGGCGGATTGCCATCCGCCTTTTCGCCCATGCCCGTGTCCGAAATCCTTCTTTTGGACAAGTGTCGGCGGCGGATTCAGCCCGAAAGGAGGAGCAAACGTAACGTTCGGCACCGCCAAATAGCCGCTCAGTTGATAGGTTCTCGTGCCAAATCGAGGATCGCTATGATCCTCTTCGAGCACGAGTTTCAGCGCCGGACAAAACACGCGGTTCGTAGTGATCGTTGTGGTCCCGCTCACACCCGGAAGCTGGATCGCGTGGGACATGGATACCTGCTCAGCCGCTATGCAAGTGTAGCTGCCATCGGAAATCTTGTAGTTCGCGATGGGAGTGGGAGTCGGACGCGTGCCTCCATGCCCACCGTCCTTCGGTCCGCCTTCCGGCCCCTTCCACTTCCCGTCCGAGCCATGCGGATGAACCGCAAACGCCTCATACGTCCCCTTGGTCACATTGACCAGATAGTTCATCATGTTCGATGGGTCTAGATTCTTGATGTCGATAAATTCCGCGGAACCTCCGGAGGAAGCCCACGGGCCCATTCCCGATAGCTTTACGTCGCGGTACGTGCTCCCGTTGGTTTCAGCCGCGATCGTTCCCGTCGTCACATTGGTAATCGTGCTCGTGGAACCGCCCAGAAGAACGGGTTCCTTGCTCGTAATCGTAAATGTGAACTGATACTCGGGACACGGAGCCGCAGCAGCGGGAATACAGCCCCTCTGCCCCCCCATGAAGCCCCCACCCGGACCTCCGGGTCCCCCTCGGCCTCCCGGACCACGATCATGGCGTTCAAAACCGCCCGGCCCCTGCGGAGGACCCTGCGCTGCAACGACCTGAGTGAATCCGAATCCGGCCACCACAACCAATACCGCGACAACGAATTTCTTCGTCAACATCGTTTCCTCCCGATTCTAAAGCTGTTTCAGTGGAAAATTCCTTTTGAAACCATGCCGCCGCAAAACTTTACTGAACCAATTTCACCCCGCGAGGCCATCCATCCTCACCTACAAGCACATCCGCCAAAATCAAATCTTCGTCCGGGGTTTCCGCAACCGGATAGCCCAACTGCGTCAGCGAAGCCCGCGTCAACTGCACCCGCACGACCATACCCGGATCGTCCGAAGCAACGCCCGCGGTGTACGGCACGGGCACGAAGTCAGACGCCACGTAAGCGTCGCTCGCGGACGTATCCGCGATTTCCACTTCGGCTCCACGCATCAATTCGTCCTGACTTTCCTGATCCGGCGTTAAGGATGCATTCGCTTGCAGCGGTTCCTGAGACTTCGAAGAATCATCTTTCCCCGATGCCGGCGCCGCAGTCCCCTTCGTCCTTCCTGTCATCGTCCACACAAACAATAGAAGCACCGCTGCGGCAGCGCCCACCGTGGCCCATTCAAACATTCGCCGCCAGGAGGCGCGCCTGTGATGGCTGCGATACGCAACCAGGACCGCGGCTTCCACTCGCGCAGGAGTCTGCTGGTCCTGTACGGATTTGCCGGCGGCTTCGGTGGCATCGGCAAGGCTCGTCGCTTCCACCATCCGCTCCGAGCAACGAGCGCAGTCAGCCGCGTGTTCGAGCGCCGCCTCGCGAAGTTCCACGTCGAGCATTTCCATACGTACAAACGAGTGAACGAATTCGTCGAATTCCCTGCAGGTCATCTCGTTCATTCTTTTCCTCCCGTGCCCGCCCACAGCGCTTTCGATTCCACACGTCCCGGTCGTAGTTTTTCCAGCAAAATGGCCCGCGCGCGATTAAGCCGCGACCTCACCGTTCCCACGGGACAAGCAAGAATTTCCGCTGCCTGCGCGTAGCTCCTCCCCTGCAGATCGCACAGCGTTACGGGCTCGCGATAATGCTGCGGCAGGGTCAGGACCGCGTCCCTCAAATGCTCCACGATTTCCGCGCGTTCCAGACCGTCAAGGGTTGACTCGTCCCTGACAGGATGTATGGCCGCCTGGCCATTTCGGTTCGTGCGTCCGGGCTCCGTATTCCAGCCGGGAGAGTTCCCGCCCCCCGATTCATCGAGAAATGGCACATAGCGGGAGTCTTTCTCCAGCATTTTGCGCACATGATTCCGCGCGATGCCGTAAAGGAACGCGGCCGGAGTCCCCTTTTCCTCGTCGAATTTCGCGGCATGGCGAATTAAGGTTAGAAACGTCTCCTGAACCACGTCAGCTGCGGACTCAGGCCGCCCGGCCATATGGGTGGCAAACCGGTAGAGCCCGCCCTGGTGACGGCGGTAAAACTCCAGAAAGGCGTCCTCGTCTCCCTGGGAGAGCCGCCTCATCAGTTCGATATCGCGCGGTTCGGCTGCTTCTGGCATCTGTCCGTATTGGACGTGCGCTTTCTGCTTTCAGTATCAATTACTTCCTGGAGGGCGAAAAGTTCCATGATCTTCACCCTGTGATTCCACTGGCGACCTGGGCGATACAATTTTGGAAACAGACAACTTAGTGTATGCTGGCTATGCTCGAAATAGCCACAATCCGGAGGAACAAGTGCAACCGATTTCTGCAAAACTGGGCGCATTGCTCGTTGCTGTTGCGCTGGCAACTGCGTCAGGATCCGCCCAACTCGCGGATAAAAAAGCGCTCACCCTGGCCGCTGCCAAGCAAGTGGCAGCCGCAGCCGAGGCCGAAGCCGCCAAAAATAATTTCACCATGGTGATCGCCATTGTGGATGACGGCGGGAATTTAATCTATCTGGAGCATATGGACGAAGCCCAACTCGCCAGCATCAAAATCGCGGAAGAAAAGGCGCACACGGCCCTATCCTTCAAGCGGCCCACCAAGGCACTCGAAGACGCCGTCACCAGCGGCCGCACCAACATGATGACCATACCGAACACAGTCATGGTCGAGGGAGGAATTCCCCTGGTGGCGGATGGCAAAATCATCGGCGCGATCGGCGTGAGTGGCGGCAATTCCTCGCAGGATGGCGGCGTAGCCAAAGCCGGCGCCGAGTTCTTCGCAAAAATGGCGGCGCACTAAGATGTAAGTTGGACGCGCTCCTGGGCGGCCAATCCTATTTGCTTCGAACGTTTCAGCAATGAACCGCGGGTTTTGCAATATCGGTCCCGGCGCGCTTTCTAAATCTTATCCGCCATGTAACCGGTTTCCCGCGAGGCTCGTCGTACAAAATGAGACTTCTATAAGGGGGAGACGATCTATGAAACCCAAGGTTACACTCGCTCTCGCAGCTGCAATGTTGATTGCTCCGCTGGGCGCCGGCCTGTTTTTGCTGACTGCTGTGCACGCACAAAATTCCGGAAAATCCGGCCAGCTGCTGCGAGGGGAAGGCTCCTTTAATGACTGGGAGCATGAAGCCCCCGGAAACAATTACCTGATCAAATCGTCCGATTTGCCAAAACCCTACGCCACCGAATCGTCGGCGAACCAATCCAAGATTGTCCCCCGCCCCTCCGATGCCTGGCCAAAAGTGCCCGAGGGCTTCAAGATCGATCAGGCAGCCACCGGGCTCGATAATCCGCGAAATATCGTTACCGCGCCGAACGGCGACCTGTTCTATACCGAAAGCGATGGCGGACGCATCCGCGTGGTTCGTGGATTTTCAGCCGACGGAAAAGTCGCTTCGAACGAAATCTTCGCCACAGGCTTGACGATGCCCTACGGCATCGCGTTTTATCCCCCGGGACCGAATCCGCAATACGTCTATATCGGCGATACCAATTCTGTCGTCCGGTTCCCCTACAAGAACGGCGACTTGAAAGCCACTGGCCCAGCGGAAACGATCGCCGCCATCCCCGGCGGCGGCAGATACGGCGGCGGACACTGGACACGCGCCGTCGCCTTTTCAAAAGACGGAAAGAAACTCTATGTGTCGGTCGGATCGCATTCCAATATCGACGATGACAGCGCCGAAACCAATCGCGCCGACGTCCTTGAATTCAACCCCGACGGATCGGGCCAGCGCGTTTACGCCTCCGGCATTCGGAATCCCTCCGGCCTGACGGTTCATCCCAAAACCGGCGAGCTCTGGGTGGCTGTGAACGAGCGCGACGCGCTGGGCGACAACCTCGTCCCCGACTACATCACGCACATCGTTGACGGCGGCTTCTACGGATGGCCTTGGTATTACATGGGCCCGAATCAGGACCCGCGCCACGCCGGCAAACGCCCCGACCTGAAGGAAAAAGTCATTGTTCCCGACGTATTGCTCCAATCCCACTCCGCGCCGCTGAACCTGACGTTCTACGAAGGCAAGCAATTCCCGGCGGAATACCGCGGCGATGTGTTCGCAACTTCGCACGGCTCCTGGAATCGCGCCAACCGAACAGGCTACAAAATCATTCGAGCCTACACGCCAAACGGCAAAGCAACGGGTGAATACCAGGATTTTGTTACCGGATTCGTGGTCGATGACGCCCACGTCTGGGGTCGCCCCGTAGGAATCACAGTCGCCATGGACGGCGCTTTGGTCTTTACCGACGACGCCTCCAACAGCATCTGGCGCGTCACCTACACCGGCAAACCGTCCGCAAAGTAGCTTTTAACAGCACAGGCTTCAGCCTGTTTGCTTTGACTTTCTTGATTTTTTTTCAAAAGTCAAAAACATGCAGACTGAAGTCTGTGCCCCTGAATTCCACCTTCTAGTTTGACCCCGCCTTCCCTATAATCACAGTTTCTACTTATAGACTGGAGTCCCGTGGTTCACGCACTCGAAGTTCGCATCCGCGCCGCCCTCGCCGCGCACATTCAGCTGCACTACAATCTGGACGTCGCCGTCGTCACCGAGCGCCCGCCGCGACTCGAAATGGGCGAACTCGCCACGCCTGTCTGCTTCGATCTGGCCAAGCGCCTGAAACGCGCTCCGCGGCAGATCGCGCAGGAAATTGCGGTGCAGCTCGCGCCGATCGAAGGCGTCGATCGCGTGGAAGTTGCCGGCGCCGGATACGTGAATCTTTATTTCTCGCGTTCTGAATTTCTCGCAGCCACGATTGCGGATGCGGAAACCGCGCCCACGGCCGCGGCGCCGGACTCGCCAAAGTGCATCGTCGAGCACACCAACATCAATCCCAACAAGGCCGCGCACATCGGCCACCTGCGCAATGCCGTCCTGGGCGACACCTTCGTGCGCATCCTGCGCCGCGCCGGACGCCGCGTTGAAATCCAGAATTACATCGACAACACGGGCGTGCAGGTCGCTGACGTGGTCATCGGTTTCATTCACATCGCGAAGAAATCCCTGGAAGAAGTTCGCGCCCTCGCCGCGCAGCCGAAATTCGATTATTTCTGCTGGGATCTCTACGCGAGCGTCTCGCGATTCTACGACGAAGACAAAACCCGCCTCGCCCTTCGCGGCGAAACTCTGAAATCGATCGAAGAGGGCCGCGGCGCCGCCGCGGAGATGGCCGGCATCGTTGCGCCCGCGATCGTTCGCTGCCACCTGAAAACAATGGAGCGCCTCGGTATTGAGTACGACTTGCTCCCCCGCGAGAGCGAAATTCTTCATCTGAAATTCTGGGACACCGCGTTTGAGCTTTTGAAGCAGCGCAAGGCCATCCATTTGGCCGCCGCCGGAAAAAATGCCGGATGCTGGGTCATGCGCATGAACGAAGGCGCCGGCGGCGCCGATCCCGCGAGCGAGGACGACGACGCGAAAATTATCGTCCGCTCAAACGGCACAGTCACGTACGTTGGCAAAGACATTGCCTATCAACTTTGGAAGTTCGGTCTCCTGGGCCGCGATTTCCAATACGAAAAGTTCCACACGTACGCCGGCGGCCACCCGCTGTGGGCCACCGTTTCCAGCGGCGGCGAAGCGAATTCCCCCAAGTTCGGAAACGCCGCCATGGTGTACAACGTCATCGACGCCCGCCAAGCCTATCTGCAAGATGTTGTCGAGGCGGGCTTGCGCTCCCTTGGCTTCACCGAGCAGGCTGACAAGTCAATTCATTTTTCGTATGAAATCGTCGCGCTCACCCCGCGCTGCGCCGCCGAACTCGGCTACACGCTGAGCGAGGAAGACGCGAAAAAACCTTATGTCGAAGTGAGCGGGAGAAAAGGGCTCGGAGTGAAAGCCGACGACCTGCTCGACCGTCTCGAAGCAGCGGCCCGCGCCGAGGTCGATGAACGCCAGCCGGAATTGACCGAAACCGAGCGCGCCAACATCGCGCACACCATCGCCATCGGCGCGCTTCGCTATTTCCTTTTGAAATTCACACGGACAGCAATCATCGCATTCGATTTCAAGGACGCGCTCAGCTTCGAAGGCGAAACCGGCCCGTATTGCCAGTACGCCGTTGTCCGCGCCCGCAATATTTTCCGCAAACTGCGCGAACAGAATCCGAATTTCGACGAGTCCTGTCTGAAACAAGTGAATCGCACGACCGCCGCTGGCCTGTTCGGCGCCGCCGAGGGCAACTCATTCTGGGAAGTCGTTCTGCTCGCAGGATCCCTCGGCACGCAACTCGATGCCGCCGTCGGTTCCCAGGAACCCGCCTTCATTGCCAAATACGCCTTCCAACTCGCCCAGTCGTTCAATCTCTTTTACCATCATCACCGTATTCTTGCCGAAGAGGACGCGGAGAAAAAACTCTTCCTGCTCCAGATCGGTCGCCTGGTGGAAGTCCAACTCGTCGCCGCTTTGGAACTGCTCGGCATCGATTCCCCAGAGAAAATGTAATGGGATGCAGCCATCGATTCAGTCTCGGCAACCTACGCGTGATTGAATTCTGCCAGGGCCAGGAACACGGGGCCGGGAACAATTGAATGCTCACAGGCTTGAATGCCGGGACAATATTGCAGGGACGGCAGCCGCAAGTCCTTGACATGCTACGTTGACATGACCTGTTGACATGCTATTTCCGAGGCTACACAATCGGCCTCAAAATTAAATTCGTTCTGATGCAAATTTTCGTGTCTTCAGGAGATTTAAACGATGGTGAGTATGCCGGTCGGAATAACTCCGCGTAGAATGTCCCGCATGGCCCTCATCTTCTTCTGGATGCAGGCATTCATCTGCCTAAGCTCCTCGGCGCAGCAACCCGTGCGGGGCACAATTGCAGGAACGGTCACCGCCGATCAAGGCGCCGTCATCGGCTTCCGCGTCGCCGCTCACAATCTCGACCGCCGCCTATGGTACACGGTCTTCACCAACAAAGGCCGCTACGTCGTCCCTCAGGCCCTGCCCGGCCGCTACGAAATCATGGTATACGAGCCGGCCTACGATTCCCCGAAATTGCCGGCGCAACTCGACCCCGGCGAGAGCAAAACTCTGAACTTTGCCATCAAAAAGAAAATGCCCGGCCCGGATGCGGCAAACAATGGCGGCGGGAGAATCGAGTATGTCGCCCGCATCGAAGACATTTTTCCTCCCGGCCCCGGCCTCGACGAATTGAAAAAAAACTGCACCGGCTGCCATTTTGAAAGCTTCAACGGCTTCCCCGCGATGCACTTCACCAAGGAACGCTACCTCGAAGCGATCGAAAGGATGACCGAAACCGGCCCCGGTTATAACCCCTACGTTCTCGCCCTCGGCCACACGCCGATCAACAAAAAAGAAAAAAATCTTCTTGCCGAATATCTTGCAACCAATTTCGGCCCCGGCACGGTGGAAAAACGCCTGCGCCTCGATCCGCTGGTCCTCGATGAGGAAATCGCCTCGAAAGCGATCTACGTTTCCTACGACGTCCCCGCGGACCTGCCGATGCCTACACGAGGGAATGTGGTCGGCGCCGATATGGTTGACGGCGTAATCCCGCAAATGCCGCCCAACACGACGCATCATTTGCAGGCCGCGTATATTTCGCCCGTGGACGGCTCTCTGTGGTTCACTTCGCACTCGAATTCCCTGCTGCGTCTCGATACGAAAAGCCTCGACCCTGTCGCGCGCTGGAAAAATTATCCGATCAAGGGCGATCCCTTCGTCCAGCCCAGCGGAATCGCCATCGATAAAGAAGGCCGCGTGTACTGGGCGGAATTAAAAGCGGGGCTCGTCGGAGAACTCGACCCTGCCACCGGAAAACAAATCCGCCACGCCATGCCGGAGCTGATCGGCGCGATCGAGGAGGTTGTCGTGGACAAGGACGACAACATCGATTTCGGCCTGATCTGGGGCTCCGCCTTTGGCCGCATCGATGCGAAGACTAGAAAAATTCACATGTATCCCACTCCCACACCCGATAACGGCATCTACGGTCTCGCCGTCGACCAGCACGGAAATATGTGGGGCGGCGGTTGGCAAAAAGGCATGATCAACGAGTGGAACGCCGAAACCGAGGAAGTGAAGGAATACAAAGTACCCGACTCCTGGGGACAGGTCCGGCGCATCGGCGTCGACTCCAAAGGCATCGTGTGGGCGGCGGAATATCCCAGCGGCAGAATTGCAAGGCTCGATCCCACGAACGGCGAACTCAGCGAATTCCGAATTCCCCTGAACGGCGCGAAACCCTACGAAGCCTGGACGGACAAGCAAGATTACGTCTGGACCAGCGATCAGCCCCACAGCGCCATGATTAAACTCGACCCCAAATCCGGCAAGTTCGCCTTCTACCCCATGCCGCAACCGTTCCAGAGCGTCCCGAAAATCCAGGTTGCCGAGGACAACACCATCTGGTTTGGAACGCGAAATATTCCCATCGCGACAGCGGTACACTTTTATCCCAACGGTTACACGGCAGAAGCTCCCCCGCTTCCGTAAGCTCGTTCATGATCGCTCCATCGTCCCTCGCGCGGCCGGGACGGCAAATTTCGGCCATCATTGCGCTTTCTTGCCTTTCCCTTCACGACTTATTTATGCGCTGGCGTGTACATTTCTGGTGCAAGTATGCCCGTGGCACATCGCTTGGATTCATCGGGCGAGCTGCGCACAATTCGCCGGGACCCAATGGAATTGGCCGCCCAGGTTGAGGGGAACACAAAGCCAACTACAACATCGGCATCGGCCACACGTTCGGATTCCTCAAGAGAACTCCGGCCGGCGACGAAATCACTTTCGGCTACATCTATAGTTGGTAACATCTAATTGGTAACATCGGCGCTTCATCGACCATGGGATTTCAGACGATGCCTATTGTGAATTGGATTTTGCGTTGGACCAGCTTTGCCCTTGCCGTCCTATCTCTCGCCGCAAGCGTCGGTTTGTTGATCGCCGATTATGCGATCGATCCTCCACTCGGGTTTACCGCAGCCGCGATTTCCGCCGCCCCTTTGTTCCTTGCCGGGGCGTCGTTCCTGATCGCGCAAACCTTGATTCGCCCGAGAAGCGCTGACCTGCTGAAAAACGTGCTGCTCGCCGGGACCTTCCTGCTGTGGGGCGCCGTTCAACTCATGCCGCAGAATACATTGTCGAGACGACTGGGCAACGTCGTGATCGCACTCTACGTTCTGGATATCGCCTGGGTAACAATCGGCGCAGTCATTTCACGCGAGAAAAGTTGAGGCAGGAACGCGTCGCTACACCTGGGTAAAAGCGGCTTCGGTCTGTGCGGATTTGACTTTCTTTCGAGTCGTCACAATTCAAAACCGCCCAGGCGAAACCTACGCCGCTTTATCCCCCGAACTTCATCGCCAAATCAATCAGCGTCCGCACGCCCACACCAGTCGCGCCCTTCGCATTCCACGGCTTCGTATCGTCCTGCCAGGCCGTGCCGGCGATATCGAGGTGAATCCAAGGCGTGTCGCCGGAAAATTCTCTCAAAAACATCGCGGCCGTGATTGCGCCGCCGCCCTTGCCGGCGCCCACATTCTGAATGTCGGCGATACCGCTTTTGATCAATTCTCGATAATCGTCGTCAATGGGCAGGAGCCACATTTTTTCCCCGGCCACTTTTGCACTGGCCAAAAGACGATCGGTAAACGCCTGGTCGGAGCCGAAAACGCCCACATTGATGTTTCCCAGCGCAACCACAACCGCGCCGGTGAGCGTGGCGGCGTCGATCAAATGCGTGCAGCCGAGCTGCTTGGCATAGGCGATGCCGTCGGCGAGAATCAGGCGGCCTTCGGCGTCCGTATTGATCACCTCGATCGATTTGCCGGACATCGCGATCTGCACGTCGCCCGGATTTTGCGCGCGGCCCCCCGGCATATTTTCGGCGGAGGGGACAACAGCGATAATTTTGCACGCGGGCTTCAAAGCCGCAAGCGCGCGCATCGCGCCGATCATGGCCGCGCCGCCGCACATGTCGTACTTCATTTTTTCCATGTCGTTGGCGGGCTTGATCGAAATTCCGCCCGTGTCAAACGTGATGGCTTTGCCGACCAGCCCCAGCACCGGCGCGCCTGGAATTAGTTTTTCGGGAGTGTACGTGATGACGATCATCCGGGCAGGCTCCTCGCTCCCCTGTGCAACGGAAAGCAACGCACCCATCTTCAGTTCCGCGATTTTCTTTTCGTCGAGAATTTCAACCGCCAGGCCCGCTTCGCGAGCCATGGCCGCGGCCCGGTCGGCCAGCATCGGCGGAGTCAAAAGGTTCGACGGCTCATTGCCGAGATCGCGGGCGAAGTTCTGCGATTCGGCGATCACGCGGCCGCGAGCCAGGCCGCGATCGACTGCGGCGCGCGCGGACGCTTCCCATCCGGCCAAGGCGGCGGAAAGTATTTCGTTGCCGGGCTTCTTGTCCGATTTGTATTTGTCGGAATCGAAATTGGCGAGGATCAGGCCCTCCACAATCGCCTGCGCCGTGTCGGCGCTCCGGTCGTTTTCGCGCGAGAGAAACGTGAGCGTCTTGACCTGGCGCGATTTCAGCGCCCGCACGGCAGTCCCGGCGATCTTGCGAAGCTCGGCCGTGCCGAATTTGTCCTTCTTGCCCGCGCCCACGATCAGCAGTCGCTGCGCGGCCAACCCCTGCGGGTAATACAGCAACGTTGTCTCCAGCATCTTGCCGGTCAGTTCGCCCGATGCGGCCAGCTTCGCAAGCGCGCCCCCGGTTGCACCATCCAATTGCGCCAGAATGCCTTCGAAAGGCTTTTCCTGGTCAAACATGTAGCAAACCAAAGCCTCAGTATCGATCTGACCGAGCGGGCGGGTTTCGACTGTGATTTCCATGTTTCCCCTTTTTAATCGTAAGATGACACGATCTTAACAGCACAGCAAAGCCTGAAATCTCAAATTGGTTCCCCGGCCATATCACCGATGCCTGAACTTATACATCGCTTCGCCGACTTCGCGTTTGGCTTCCTTGTCCTTTTCGGTCTGGCGGCGGTCCCATTTCTTTTTGCCTTCGGCGACGGCGATCTCGCATTTGGCGATGCCTTCGCGGAAATAGATTTTCAATGGCACCAGGGTCAGTCCCTTGTTTTCCGTCTTGCGCTCCAGCTTCTCGATTTCGGCTTTATGGAGCAGGAGTTTGCGGGGCCGCAGCGGCGTGTGATTGGTCATACCGCCGGGCAAGTACTCTCCAATGTGGCAATTGAGGAGCCACACGGCGCCGCCGCGGATCATGGCATAGGCGTCCCGGAGATTCGCTTTTCCATCGCGCAAGGATTTTACTTCCGTGCCAAGCAACACCATGCCGGCTTCCAGCCTCTCATGCAGATGGTAGTTGTAGGAAGCGGCTCGATTCTGAGACACCAGCACTTCGGCGGGTTCATCCTTTTTCCGGGTTGCTTTCCGAACTGGTTTTGGGGTTGGCTTGGCCACGGAATTTATCTTAGCCGTGCCTAGTAACTAGATGCAAGCACGCGCCTTGTTCGTGTTTTGTGTGAATGCTAGACTGACTTGATCTTAATTTGATATTGGAGCATGGATGAAACTCAGGCATTTTTGCGGACTGACCTTAATCGCTGCGGCCGTGCTCATTTCCGGATGCGGAAAAGGCGGCCCGAACTACAACGCGGGATCGAAGGCCGAATCGCTCAAGGACTACGACACCGCGCTCGATTTCTATAACAAAGCGCTGCAGGCTGAGCCGAACAATACAGAATACAAACTGAAGGCCGCACGCGCGCGATTTGAGGCGAGCCAGTGGCACGTGGATCAGGGCCGCCACATTCGACAGCAGGCCAATCTGGAACTGGCCCTGGCGGAATTTCGCAAGGCCGCGATGATCGATCCCTCCAGTCCCATTGCCGAACAGGAGGTGCAGGTCACTCTTCAAATGATCGCCGCCAAGAACGGCACAACGCAAAACGCCGCTCCGGGGTCGACAGAGGCTCCGGAAGAGCCGAAGCCGATGCAGGGACCTCCCGCCATCCAGCCGCTTTCGCGTGCGCCGATCAACATGAAGGCGACCAACGACTCCAAGGCCGTGTTCGATGCGGTGGGGAAACTTGCGGGACTCACCGTTATTTTCGATGCTGATTTCACTTCGCGGCGCATCTCCGTCGAACTGACCAACGTAACCCTGGAGCAGGCGCTCAACATCGTGGCGCTGCAGAGCAAGGCGTTCTGGCGCCCGGTGACCTCTAATATTATTTTCGTCGCTCCCGACCAGCCGCAAAAACGCAAGGATTACGAAGAGGAAATCGTAAAAACATTTTATCTGCACAATACCGTTCTGCCCCAGGAGATCACGGAAATTATTACTTCGATCCGCCAGTTGCTCGATTTGCGTCGCGTGCAGCAGATCAACGCGCAGAACGCAATTGTGATTCGCGATACGCCGGACCGGGTGATGCTGGCGGAAAAAATCATCAACGATATTGACAAGGCCAAGCCGGAGGTCGTGATCCAGGTCGCCGTGATGCAGGCTCGCGTGGATCGCATGAAGAATGTTGGAGTCACTCCTCCCTCCAGCATCAGCGCGACGTTTGCCAACCCCACGACCACGTCGACCACGACCACAGGCACCACCACCACGGGGACCGCCGCTGCCGGCGCATCCACCATCAGCCAATTGGTCAGCGATCCGCACATCTTCTCCCAGGGTTATAGCGTAACGGTTCCGGGCGCTTCCGCATCGTTCCTGATGACCGACACCTCGACGCACATTATCGACAATCCTGAAATTCGAGTCGTGGACGGGCAAACCGCGAAGCTGAAAATCGGCGACCGCATCCCCGTCGCAACCGGAAGTTTTCAGGCCGGCATCGGCGTCGGCTCGACCGGAACGGGCGTCGGCTCGGTCAATCCCCTGGTGAACACTCAGTTTCAATATCTCGATGTCGGCGTCAACGTGGACGTGACGCCGCGCATCCATCCCGACCACGAAATCAGCATGAAAGTGAATATCGTGGTTTCCTCGGTGACTGGGTCGTCCAACATCGGCGGAATCAATCAGCCGATTATCAGCCAGCGCAGCATCGAGCACGATATTCGGCTGAAGGATGGCGAAGTCAACATCCTCGGCGGTTTGATTGAGCGGACCGATTCCGACGTCCTCAGCGGATTCCCCGGGCTGGCGAAACTGCCCCTGTTCCACTACCTGTTTGCCAACAGCACGGTCGATCATCAGGAGAATGAAGTCCTGATCGTCCTGATCCCCCACATCGTGCGGATGCCCCTTCTGACCTCCGAGAATCTGCGAAGCATTGCGTCGGGAACCGATACGAACGCAGAAATTACCATGGAAAACGATGCCCTGGCGCCGCCTGCTCCCAAGCCCCAGATTGGGCCGATTCCGGGGGCGTCTGTTCCGGGAACCGGTTCGAATCAAGGCCCGGGTGCCGGTTTGAATCAAGGTCCGGGGATGGCTTCTGGTCAGGGAGCGGGTCCCGGCCAAGGCGCGGGACCTGGCGCTCAGAGTTCGATGCTGCGATTTGAGCCGGCCACGGTTTCCCTGAAGCCGGGCGAAACGACAACGATCGGAGTGGTTGTTCAAAACGTTCAGGACCTTTATTCGATTCCCCTGCTGTTGCAATTTAATCCCGCAGTCATTTCCATTGAGGACGTTCGTCAGGGAGGATTCCTCTCGGGCGGAACTCAGGAAGTGGCCATTGTGGAACGCGTGGATAAAGAGCGCGGACAGGCCATCGTTTCCGCGACGCGCATGCCCAATACTCCCGGGGTAAGCGGCTCGGGAACACTCGTGGGCATCGTCATCAAGGGCGTGGCTCCCGGCAATTCGCAGCTTTCCATTGTTCAGGTGAACGCGAAGGACTCTCAGCAGCGGCCGGTCCAGCTTGTCACCAGCGAAGCCGCGATTCGAGTGCAGTAAGGCGGTGGCAATTCAGAATGTTACAGAGTATTCCATCACGTCGCACGCCGGGTCGTAAGGCGCACAGCCGGATAGCAGGGATGACGCTGCTTGAACTGATCATCGCTTGCGGAATTCTGCTGGTGCTGTCCACAGCCGCGATGCCGCTGGCACGAATGACAGTGCAGCGCCAGCGGGAAGCGGAACTGCGGCGCGACTTGCGCGAGATGAGAAATGCGATCGACCGATACAAAGACGATGCGGACAAGAATCTGATTCGCACGGAAGTTGGAAGCCAGGGATATCCCCCTGACCTTCAAACCCTTGTGGATGGAGTGACGGTCAGCTCAGCCGGCGGAAATATCGGCGGAATCAGCGCCGCTTCCCTTGCAGCTTCTAGCGGCACTCCCCAACCGGGCCAACAGAGTACGCCTCAGACGGCTGGGGCAGGCGCATCGCCGTTCGGTGCAGCAGGCGCAGCGGCAGCGGGCGCAGCGGCAGCGGCGGCGGGATCCGCAGCCGGCCAGAGCTCTTCCATTTCGGATACACCGAACAAGGTGCGCTACTTGCGGAAGATTCCCCTGGACCCGATGACGGGAAAAGCCGATTGGGGCTTGCGCGCCATCGGAGACGATCCCGACTCGCACAGCTGGGGCGGGCACAATGTTTTCGATGTGTATTCGGAGTCCACGTCCACAGCCATCGACGGCACGAAATATCAGGACTGGTAAAAGCGATATCACATAAACGAGAAATCGAAACAGAAAGCAAAATAGGAAGTAAAATAGAAAGTAAAATATTGATCCGACCCAACAAATTTCCGATCTTCCGGCGACTCGAAAACAATGGCGCCGAAAAACCCGTCCGTCGTGAAGCGCGAGCGGCGGGGTTTACCCTTCTCGAACTCTTGATCGTCATTACGATGATCATGATTCTGGCCGGCATCGCCATCGGGCAATATCAAAAATCCGTTTTGCGCTCCAGAGAAGCCGTGCTGAAGCAGGACCTGTTCGTCATGCGCGGGGCGATTCAGCAATTCACCTTGGATAAGGAGGCGGCCCCCACTTCGCTCGACGACCTGGTTCAAGCCAAGTATATGGGCGCAGTCCCTATCGATCCCATCACGCGAAACAAGGATTGGCATCTGGACTTTGACGATGTGCTGTTGAGCGCCGAGCAAACATCGGCCGGTCTGACGGATGTCCATTCGTCCTCCAACGCCACTTCCCCGTTCGAGAACACACCGTACAGTTCCTGGTAACAATCCTCCATGCGTTTTCCTTAGCTCTCCTGCGCCGGGCCTGGCAAAATCGGCAGTCTTCGACAGATTCGATCCCGGCAAAATGAATCTCTACCCGAATGTCAATTCCCCCCGCAGTGTGTTCTGTTTTGGACAGACGCCTTCCGAATAAGTTTTTACAATTTCGCTCCACGAATGGATTTTCCGCTTCTCGACGGCGAGGGTGAGCCATTCGAAATCTATCTATCTGCAAGGTGTGGAGGTCGCTCATGACACTCTCCGGAGGCAACGTAATGTTCGTCGGACCCGGCTTCCACGACACACAGGTCTTGACGGGAAAATTGCTCCAGTGGGGTTTTCAATGCCACTTTGCGAATGGATTGCTCTCGGCGCGCGAATTGTTCAAAACAACCGAAGTGAATCTCATCCTGAGCAACGTTTATCTGCCGGACGGAACCGGGTTTGGCCTGCTGGCGGATTTGTCGGGAGTGCCCGTGACCGCGTTTCTGTGTCTTCCTCTGGAAGAAGGCTGTTTCTGGCTTCCCGCGATCGATCAGGGAAAAGTCTGCCTGGGATTGGCCGCTCTGCGACCAGCTGAGTTTGTCTCCGCATTGGAACAAATGTCGAAGTTTGAAGCACTCGCTGAAAATTAATGAATAATTCCCGGAGGGAAAACAGTTGAATACCCAATACGACGAAAGGGATGAAATGAAACAATCGAATGATACGTTGTCGGGGCTTGTATATCTGGCCGCCGGCCTGGGAATCGGCGCAACGCTGGCGATCCTGCTGGCTCCGCAATCCGGCAGGGAAACCCGTGAATGGATATCGACGAAATGCGCGGACGGGATGGATACGGTGAACGCGGGAGTTCGGCGAACGAGAAAAAATATTGCCGATATGATTGACGACGGCAAGGAACAGGTCAGCGATGCGGTCGATGCGGGCGTGCAAGCCTACGAGAAAGCCAGGAACGCCGTGGCTTAGATGAATGGCGGCACAATGCTTCCGCAATGAATAATTTTCGGCGTTCCTGAAACCAGCTTCACCTCGGGGAGTATAGGCGCTGCGCGGAGGCAGCCTTCGGATTCCAATCCGGCAATTTGTTTTGTCCGCACAATACCTCCGCGGCCCAGCGCCCGAGATACACGGACAAGGCAACGCCGTGTCCGGCATAGCCACCGAGGACTATCGCGTTTTTGCTTTCCGGATGCAGGGCGTAGACGGGACGCCAGCCGTCGGCGATCAGGATCGGCCCTCCCCAGCGATGCGTGAACTGCACATTCTGGAGGCATGGACGCAACCCGCGGACTCGCCGCTCCAGTTGGTCAATCAGTCTGGCCGCCTCTCCTTTCCCTATATCCACACCATCAAGCTCGCGCCAGTCATTCAAATGGACGAGACCCGCGCCGAAGACTACGCTCCGCGAGGGCAGTACCCTTCCCCAAAGATATGGAAAATCCACTGTGTAGAATGGCTTACCGGAATTGAGGCCTATGTCCTCCAACTGGGCGTTCGACAGGGGCTCGGTGGCCACGGCCAGTGTAAATTTCGGCTGGGAATGGCCGGAAAGCCCGTTCAATTCGAGGGACATCGCGTTGGTCGCCAGAAGGACAGCATTTGCGCGGATTGTTTCCCCAAGAACACGCAGGCGGAGAGGTTCTTCGAAATTAATTTCCTGCACAGGGGCATGATCGAAAATTCGAACGCCGCGGGATTCCGCAGCCCGTGCCAGGGCGCTCACCATCTTTCCGGGGTCGATCGAGCCGCCGGGGACCTGTTTCACGGCGCGGACTGTCCCGGAATCCGTCCAGGAAATCGGCGAGTCCGGCAAAGCGCCGCTTCGCGCGATTTCCCATACGCCGGGAAGTTGGAGGTCGCAATCGACCGACAACGCTTCCAGAGTGGCCGAAAAACCGGCCAGTACGTCCCCCAGGCCGGGCAAATCCCCGGCGGCCGACTCAGAGAGCGTCATGCCTCCGGTATGGCCGCTGGAGGCCGATCCAATCGTTTTTGCTTCGAACAATGCGACCGTTTTTCCCGGGTCGATTTGCCGAATCCACGCTGCTGCTGCGAGGCCCGTGAAGCCGCCGCCAACCACCGCGAAGTCAACCTCAGCGGGAATGAGCCCTCTCGATGGATGGAAATCCACCGTCCAGGGTGGGTGTCCCCAATTCGATTTAGAAATGGAATTCGGCATCCCTTATTTTCAACCTGACTTCAGGATACTCCAGGTTTCGATGAACTTCGAATGAGAGGGCAGGCCGATATCGGTTCAGCTTTCGAGTTTTCATGGTTTTTCGTCGCCGGGAGAAAATCCGCGCACCATTCGAGCTGTGTGCGGCGGCCGGTCTCGATGAGCGATTCTTGAATGCACCGGCCTACAAAACAAATTTATTCGCCCATGCCGATCGCCAGGCCGGTAAATCGCCGCTGGAACCCGGCGAACTGCCCGAACAACGGAGAACTGACGTTGTTGAATACGTCATGCGGATTGTGGCGATTGGTGAAATCGATTGCATAGACACCGAGGCGGATTTTCCGTGTCTTGCGGTGTTCTCCGAACGGCAGATGGATGTTGAAGTCTTTGTACAGCTTGCCGTCCAGAGACAGGTAAAGGGGGAAACGCAGGGAATTCGGCACGCCCACATAGTTTTGATACACATCCACATTCGAGTAGGCGTAGCCGGAGTGCACGTCGAGGACCGGGCTTACGACAAGGCCCCAAAAAGGAAGATGCAGATACCCCCACGCAAGCAAGCGCTGCGGAATGTCCGAGGGCTCAATGCCATAAGCGTTTGGACGAATCACAGGGGTTTCGATCGGAATCAGCGTGTCGGAAAGCGTGTTCAAGTCGCCGCGGGCGCGGCTCCAAGAGTATGACAGATTGAATTCAGCTTTTTCGCTGGGACGGTACCGGGCGGCGATTTCCGCTTGGCGATAGTACGCACTACCTGTGTTCCTAAGTTCCAGCAGGCCAATTGTTCCGGTGGCGGGCAGGATCGGATTCAAGAGGAAGAGATCCTTGCTGTGCGTTTCAAAAAATTGCGCGCGGACTTGGATCGTCTTCGACACTTCCGTCTCGACTTCGACATTCCACACAAAGGTGCGGGGACTATTGGCGAGATTATCCGGCCCCGGAGTGCCTCCGTTGGAGCCCGAGGGAACATAGACATTCTGAAATGTAATGGTCTGACCGGCCAGAGGCCCCGTAAAATATTGACGGACACGGGTTTGGTTGTCGGCGTAATCAGCCGCGAGCAGCGGAACATGACCGTAAATTAAGCCGGCTCCGCCACGGATCACAGTTTTCGCTCGAGGCCAATTGTAAGCCAGGCCGCCTCGCGGCCCGAAGCCGAGATCGCGTCCCAGGTGCTGCGACGTCAGGCGCACACCATAATTTAGGGATAAGCGACTGGTCAACGTCCAGTGGTCCTCTAAAAATTCGGAGAACTCGTAATCGGTTGCCCGCAATTGGCCTGCTCCGACGAAATTAATCTGTTCATCGAGCGTGCCGTTCTGATCGAGCAGCTGAACTGGCCGGGATTGACTGCTGCCTGCGTATTGGCGGTACAGAATATCCTCGCCCATCTGAAATTGGTGGGCGCCGTGCCAGTTCCGGGTAGGCAGTTGAAGAATCGGGAGGACTTCCACCTGATTGGAATTGCGTGCGTAATCATTGAAATAATTCCCCCCATAGCCCTCGGGGTTAATGGTCATGTCGGCGTAGCCATGGCCTTCGGAATCGCTGTAAAAATTCGTGGCGCGAACGACCGTGTTCAAAACCGCTCCGGAGTTGAACTGGTAGTCGTCGGAAATGCCCAGAGAAACTCCCCGGCGGTGAAAATTCACCGAAGCCGTCTGAGGAATCAGCGCATTAATATTCGCGTCCAGTATGGTAGACGGAAAAATGTTTAAATTCGCGCTCAGAATGTGCTTGGCTGAAAACGTCCACTGTCCCTGCGTGAAGGAAACCAGGCCATACACGGTGGTTTCGTTGTACGGCCACGACAGGCCGCGCACCGGATCGCGCCGGTATTCGTAGGTCATGTCTTCCGACCAGCTGAATTTATTCTTGATGGAAGGGCCGCCGAACTGAATGCGCGGAGTGATGTTCGCGAGGCCGACCAGGTGGCCGTTCTTGGCGCGAAAGGACGGAATGAAATCGACGAACTTATAGTTCCACGATTGCGAAGGAGGCCGGGTGTCGATCCGGGTCATGGCGCCGGAAAATCCACCGTAGGCGGAACTATCCGGCGTGGTGAACACCTGAATCGACTGAATCGCATCCACGGGAATGGGAATCCCAAAACTGCCGGTAATCGGATCGACGCTTTCCGTGCCGTCCACCAGCAGCATGCTCTGGCTTTCCGCCTGGCCGTTAAAGTTCAGCCTGCCCTGTTGGGTTTTGATGACACTGGGGGAAACGGAGAGGGCTTCGGTAAATTTGCCGGTGGCAAGGGGCAGAGATTCCAGTTGCGTGTCGGTCACGGTCGCGTTCGGAGTCGTGCTCTCGGTAGCGACTTCCGTGGCCTCGCCCTGCACCTCCACTCGTTCGGTGACTGAGTTCAATTGCAGGACAGTGTCCTGCGTAGCGGCCTGTCCGGCGCTCAGGACGACACCGGCGGACCAGGGCTTAAATCCATCCATATTGATCGCGACGGTGTAGTTCCCAGGCGCCAGATGAAGGAATTCGTAGCGTCCCTCGGAGTCCGTGTAAGTGGGCACGGGGGCATAGCCGGGAACGGGCCCTGTGAGATTCACCATGATTCCGGAAAGATTGCTGGTTACACCCTGGCTGGCGGCAACGCTGACTTTTCCGGTGATCGACCCGGAAGGCGCCTGCGGACGCGCACTTGTCCGGCACGGTAATCCAAAAATGGCACAACCTAAAGCAGCCATCGACAGCGCCAAATGGAATAAACGAAAATTAAACCTTCCCCCGGTCCCACACTTCATCAACCGATGCTCCTAATGGATTCGCAGCTGTTTCGAGGGCTCACCCCCAGATTTTCTGCGCCGGGTAGTCCGGCTTTCTCCGCCCCGATCAGCCGCTGAAATC
Organism: Terriglobia bacterium; assembly: GCA_963788335.1. GTDB lineage: Bacteria > Acidobacteriota > Terriglobia > Acidiferrales > UBA7541 > Palsa-360. The sequence goes on along the minus strand of CAWBGM010000016.1, from coordinate 241,284 downwards.
AGAAATGAAATGGATCGTTGTTTCCATGTATTGCAGACGACACCTATATTCGCCTGTTTGACTCCCCATTCCAAGTTATGGTTGCATGGTCTGTTGCAAAGGGTTACTCATGACGGCTTCCACTTTCATCGAAGACCGTGCGATATTAGCGTTGGGAGCGGGCGGGGATTCGGGCCCCCGGCCGGAGCGGCGGGTGTGAGGAAGCAACCCGGAGACGAATGAAAAACTCAAACGCCTTATAAAGCGATGAGGTTCGGAAAGAGGCTGCTCATGTCATTACCATTACAATCTCAAAATTCGACTTCAGCGGGCCGAGGAATGCGGGCTGGAGCTTGCTTTGTAGTCATGGCGCTGGTCCTTGCGATCGCGCCGCGTGGCGCTTACGGGCAAATGCCGGCCGAAACGGCGAAGAGTGCTTCGACTTCAACCGGACTGGGGCCGCCAGCGATTCCGGTCGATCAGATCATCCAGAAATTCGCGGAGCGCGAGGCTGAGTTCAAAACCGAACGCGACAACTTCACCTACACGCAGACATTTTCAATTGCCACGCTGGATTCCAGCGGCCGTCCGGATGGCGAATACAAAATGACGAGCGAAATCGTGTTTAACCCGCAGGGCAAGCGTTACGAGCATGTCACCTACGCGCCCACCCCCACGCTGGAGCGCATTTCACTCTCGCAACAGGACTTGGACGACCTGGAACATGTGCAACCGTTCGTGCTCACGACGGCGGAACTGCCCAAATACGACATCAAGTACGTGGACCACGTGCGACTGGACGAACTCGGAACTTACATCTTCGATGTGGGGCCGAAAGTTATCGAGAAAAATCAACGATATTTTCAGGGACGCGTCTGGGTGGACGACAAGGACTATGAAATCGTCAAGACCGACGGAAAAGCCGTGCCGGACATCAAGAAGAAAGGGCAGGAAAATGTATTCCCCCGCTTCGAGACGTTTCGCGAAAATGTGGAAGGCAATTTCTGGTTCCCGACGTATACACGATCGAATGACATTCTTCATTTCAGCACCGGCGATATTCCCATTCGCATGACGGTGAGGTATGAGAATTACAAGCGATTCGGCGTAACGGTGAAAATCGGGAAGCCTGCGGAGCAGAAGCAGTAAGTAGAGCGGGCTTTAGAATGTTCGGTTTTGACTTTAGTGGAAATGGCAACGAAATGAAAGACGATCGAAGGCGTTGCCTTGCGGGTCTTGATTTTTTTCGGCGCCACGGAATTCAATAGAAGACAGGCTGAAGCCTGTACTACTCAAGGCTACGCATAGCGGAACAGCGCCTTGAAGCCGTAATCCATGTGCTGCTGGATGTGGCAATGGAAAAGCGTCAAGCCGGGTTGATCGGCCACCAGGTCCACCGTCGCGCGCCCGTAGCCGGGGACGATGACCGTGTCCTTCATCACTCCTGCCGTGGCTTTGCCGTTGATTTCAACTAGCTCAAACGAATGACGATGCATGTGCAGGGGGTGATCGTCTTCGCTGCGGTTGCGGAAGACCAGGCGGTAGCGCGCGCCCTGTTTGAGAACGAATTCCCTGTCGTGTGGATACTCCTTTCCGTTTACAGTCCAACTATTGAATAAACCGGCGCCACTCGGGATTTTTTCAAAGATCATGTCAATGGTCTGATCCGAGGCGGGTTGCATTCCCGTGCGGCCAAAAATTGTGTAGTCCCAAAAGGATTTTGGCGGGGCGACCCACTGCGGCTGTTTATACTGATTGGCATATTCAATGAGAATACCCATGCCGGCGTTGCGATCGTTGTCAGTGGTGGCGCCGAGAATCCAAATGCCGGGCTGATTCATTTCCACGATTGCATCCACGCGTTCGCCGGGGCCCATGTAGACCACGTCCACTTCCCGCGGGGTGGGAACCGGATTACCGTCGAGCGCAACGATTCTAAATTTGTGGCCCGGGAGGGCGATGCGGCGATTCATGCTGGCGCTGGCGTTCAGCAGATGCATCAAGACGCGCTGGCCGGGTTGCACGCGGATTGGTTCTCCGGCGCCCAGACATTTGTCGTTGATTGAAAACATCTGGTAGCCGACTTCAAGTCCGGATGGACTGGTATCGAGATTTTTCGGTCTTTCCGGCTGAGGGCCGGACGCGCTTTCGTCATCGTCGTCCATTTCTTCAGGGCTGAAAAATGGTTCCCATTCGCGCAAGGCGAGAAAGACTTCCTGGTCGTAATTTCCCGGATCGTTGCCGGAGTCGATCATAAGAAAACCAAATTGTCCCGTGTAGGCGCCGCGATGAAGGTCCGCCATGGCCATCGTGTGTGTGTGATACCAGCGCGTGCCTGCCGGACGCGGCGTAAATTGGTAGCGGATGCGGCCGCGCGGCGGCACCATCGGCGTAGCCTCCTCCTCGACGCCATCCACTTCGCCGGGTAGGAACAGGCCGTGCCAGTGGACCAGTTCCGGTACATCGGTGTCGTTGAGGACATCGACGGTGACGGACTGACCTTCGCGCATGCGCAGCAGAGGGCCAGGAGCGGTGCCGTTGTATCCGATTGTGCTAATGACGCGGTTGGGAGTGAGCTCCACCGTTACCGGTGCAATCCGTAAAGTGAAATTGGCTTTCGAGGCTTGCGGCGCCGCCGGATTCACCCGCATTCCGGCCATGGCGGGTTGCGATTGGGACATCAGCAGCCTGGCCGCGCCCAATTCAATGGCCGCCGCGCCGCCGAATTTCATGATATCGCGTCGGTTCACAATTTCCTCCATGCCGTTTTCGGCGAGGCGCCGAAAGGTTTTCAGGCACGCCACCGAAAAGGAAATCGTCTCATGGGCGTTTGGCTCATTCAAGACAAACCATCGATAAAGAAGAGGCTCGCGCAGGATGGCGGAGCCGATGCCAATCGCGAACTCGCGGGCTTGCTGACGGTGGACGGGCGGGTGGAGTGAAGATCGCAGACTCGGATCGCGGATTTGCTGTACCATGCGCGAGGCGGAAATCTATTCCGGAGATCCCGCGAAGGAGCCGTTTCATGAAAATCCGCGCATTAGGCCTGAGCATCGTATTCGTCTTGTGCGCCGGATCGTCTTCGGCGCAGCTTTCCGAGCTTGCTAAAAAGGCGGGGCTGAGCGGATCGTCTTCATTAAGCGATTCGAAAATCACCTCGGGATTGAAGCAGACGCTTCAGATCGGCGCTGAGAATGCCGTCAAATTGACCGGGCACACCGACGGATATTTCAAAAATGAGGCGATTAAAATCCTGATGCCCAAAAATTTGCAGCCGGTCGAAAAGGGTTTGCGCATGGTCGGTTATGGACCGAAGGTGGACGATTTCGTACTGAGCATGAACCGGGCCGCGGAAAGCGCAGCGCCCGCAGCGAAGAAAATCTTCGGCGACGCGATTCTGGCAATGACCTTCGACGATGCGCGCAAAATTCTCGACGGTGGCGACACGGCGGCTACGGATTACTTCAAGGCAAAAACCACGGACCAGCTGAAAGTGGCGTTCCGGCCGGCCGTGGAAAAAACGATGAGCGCAAATGGCGTGACCCGGCAATACAAGGCGTTGATACAGCAGTTCCAAACCATTCCCTTCGCCAAAAGCCCGACCCTCGATCTTGACGATTATGTGATCGGGAAATCGCTCGACGGGCTGTTTTATATGCTGGCACAGGAGGAGAAGAAGATTCGCACCGATCCGGCGGCGCGGGTGACGAGTCTGCTGAAGGATGTGTTCGGGAAGTAGGGGCGTGAAGCCGGGAGGAAGCTGTTGGATTTCGGGCTCGAAGCCTCACATTTCATAGTTCAGATTTGAAATCCGGGATTTTAAGTTTGGATTTGGATTTTAGCGGCGGCTGTGTTTCTGCGCTTTTCCTGTTTTTATTTTTCCCTTCATTTCATAGAGAGCCTGGTCGGCATGTTCGAGCAGCTGTTGAACTGTGGCGCCGCATTGCGGGAATGTGGCGATCCCGACGCTCAGGCTCAGCCGCGGGATTTCCTGATCGGCTTCCAGGCAATTTCGAACGCGGTCGGCCACTTGTTGCGCGGCGAATTCTTTTGTTTCGGGCAGCACGAGGGCGAACTCATCGCCGCCGTATCGCGCGGCCGTGTCGATCGAGCGGCTGTTCAGGCGCAAGATTTCGGCGACCCGGCACAGGGCACGGCTTCCGGCAAGATGGCCGTGACGGTCGTTGATGAGCTTCAATCCGTCAAGATCCATCATCAGGAGCGAGAAGGAACGGTTGGTGCGGCCGGAGCGTTCGAGTTCGTTTTGCAAAATGTCGACCAGGCGACGGTAATTCGCAAGTCCGGTGAGGCTGTCGCTGATGGCAAGCGTGCGGACCTGGCGGAACAAATGAGCGTTATCGAGCAGCGTGGCGCCCAGAAGAACCAGGTAGCTTATCGTGTTCACCAATTCCGCGGTGGCTACGGAAGCGTCGAGAACTCGCGCGGATTGCGAGGCAATCAGGTGGCTCGCGGCGTTGAAGCCCGCGACCCAGACCAGCATGACGTCAAAGGCGAGGCGGTCGGGATGCGTCCCTCGATTCAGAACAAACGCGGCGGCGAAAAAAACGCCCGCGAGGATTAAATCCCACGGGCGCGGGATGGCGCTATGCGGATAAACGGGAAGCTTGCCTGGAAGAATCAGGAAGAGCATGGTGATCAGGCACGACGCGCTGACGACAATCGCCAGCACGGCATGGATGTTTCTTCTGGGATCGCGCGGCCACGGCAATTGTTTGTTGATGGCGTATGCGGCGAGCAGCAGAAGCGCCAGCAGCGTCTGCCCCGCCATCCAGGAAATGGGGACGCGATATTGTTCGGAGGTTTCCAGAAAATAGCGGTAAAGCTCGAAGATCGCGCCGAGATGAATGATGCCGGTAATTCCAAACGTCAGCCCGAGCAGCAGCGACGCGCGATTCCCTGTTCCGTGATATCTCACCAGGACGTTTGCGGCGATCGTGAAACTGAGCAGCGCGGAAAAAATTTCGGCGCTCGACCAGGCGAGCGGATTGAGGACGATATCCAGCTGGCGAAGAAAGTGGCCCAGCGCGATAAAGCCGACGCACGCGAGCAGGATGAATCCCGCATTGCGCACCGTCCGCTTGATCACCGTGAATCCTCCGAGTACCGCCATGTCAGGTTGGATGACCCGAAGCTATTATCAGATGCTTACCATCTGGAAGGCCTGTGTCCAATGGAGCAGAAATGGGGCAGGCGGGTTTACTGCCCCTTTTCCCACGGAAGTTACCGCATGCATCGTGTGCGCTGCACGCTGGGGGTGGAGTCCGGACGAAGGCCTGAATGTTGCATAGGCGGGCGTCGATGGCTGCGGCTTGCCCTCGAGCGGCACAGGCTTCCGCCTGTGGCTTTTGAATTCTTTCATTGGAGAGAAAATTCAATCCCCACAGGCGGAAGCCTGTGCCACTCATCTTCTTCTTTTTTTCTTAATTTTTATTTTCGGATTCCGGCTGTGGCGGAGAGAATTTTACCGGCGCGGCCCATCGTCAGCGGTTCGAAGGCGTCGCGCAGCAGCTCCGCGTATTTGCGGCGGTCGTATCCGAACCAGCCGTCCCAGAGGGCATAGGCGCGGACGCGGTCGTTGGGGACGCGGTTGTCGCTGTCGGTGATGATGTACTCGACGGTCTGTCCGGGGCGCAGGCGGACGCCGTTTCCGAAAAGCTGCTGCGCGGCAATGGCGGTCTGATTGGCTTTTTTGTATTCGCGCGGCTCGCGCGTGAGGCGTTTGCTGACGATTAAGTCCTCGATGGCCACGCTGCCGTCGGCAAGGGATTCTTCGCAGCGGCGGAGAATCTCGCGAGCCTCTTCGAGTTTGGCGATGTAGGTGGCGAAGTCGCGCGCCTCGGCGAGGATGTCGAGCGCCTGCCGCTGCATGCGGGCGACCAGCGGCGGCGTATCGTGGCGGCGCAATTCGAGGCCGCGTACTTTTAGCGCGCCGTCTTCGGCGACGGCGAAAAAACGGTTGGGCACGGGCACGTCTTCAAACTGGCGCGACGGCAGAAAAACGACGTAGCGGTAGAGGGCTTCAATCGCCAGCGGCAACTGCGTGCGCGTCTCGATTTCCGCGGTGAGCGCTTCGTAATCGGCGCGGACCGCTCCCGCTTTCTGCACGTAGAGCGAATCGACCAGCGCGTGCAGGATTTCGTAGCCGCGATCCTCGGCAATTTCTTTGGCGACGAGCAGCGTTTCGCGGGCCACGGCATTGATGGCTTCGTGCGCTTCGATTTTTCCGAAGCGCGCGTTTTTGTAGCCGGTGTAGCCGAAGCAGCAGACGAGCAGCCATTTCAAACTGTCGCGCCGGAGCTTGTATTGCTGCGTATGTTCTTTTGGCGCATCGCGCAGACGCCGCTTAAGTTCCGTGCGCTTGGCGATGAGCCGCTCGACCACGCGGCTGGTAATGCCTCGGCGCGCCTGGCAGACGCGGTAGCCCAGCTCCGGCACGCGCGGCGCATCGGGACAGCACGGGCAGTTGATCGTCTCGGGCGAAATGTTGAAGCGCGCCATGATGCTCGGGTATTCGCTGACGAAATCGAGTTCGGCGACGTTGGCGTGGAAACCGATTTTTGGCGTGAACACCAGGCCGCCGCGATCGGCGATGAGCAACTCGTCGGGCGGCTTGGGATCTTCGGGCTCGGCTTTTTGCTCGGGGATCAGGACGCCGTCGCGCCAGGCGAGTTCCATCTGCATGTAGGAAATGCCGGTGCCGGTGGAGGTGCGCGCGGCGTATTGCACGGGTAGCTTGGTGATGCGCGCGAGCTCCCACAATCCGGAGAGATCGCACTTGTCGGCGATAAAGGAATTTTGCGTGTCCACGTGCAGGCGGCCGAAGAGCGTGGTCGCGCTGTTCTTGAACAAAATGCGACCGTAGCTCATGAAGCTGCGGCCGCGGCTCTGCTGCACTTCGGCGTGGGGATCGCGGTTGAGCGTGAGCGGCAGGCGCAGTTTTGCTGCCTGTTCGCGGAGGCGCGGCAGAATGGTGGCGTCGCCCCAATCGCTCAGGATCAGGTCGGGATCGTGTCGCGCGAGCAGATGCTGGAACGCGACGGCGGCGGGTTCGCCTTCTTCATCCAGTTCGAACTGGCGGCCGTCGATTTCGATTTCGAGCGCGGCCCCTTGCCCAAGATGAGCGCCATGCGTGGGATCGACGCGGCGGTGGCCTCCCAGGCGGATGCGCAGGATTTCCAGCGGCGGGAGTTCGTAGTCGATCGCCCATTCGGTGTCGTGGCATTCGAGGGCGAGGATGCGGCGCGCGCCGGAGGCATTGCCGAAGCCGCCGCCAATGCCGTCCGCATCGGCGGCTTCGACTTCCACCGTGACGCGCGCGAGCGGGAAGATACCGCGCTGCCAGCAGTACATCGACGCAAGCATCAGATCGCTGTTGTACATCCGCAGCGAGGAATCGGAGTGGCGCACCCAGCGCGTCCACGAGGAATATTCGCTGGGATGCGCGACTTCGATCTCGAGCACGGGGCGCGCCCGCTGTTCAAACAAATCCAGGCGCGCGGCGTCGCGGCAGGCGAGCGCGTGCGGCTGCCGCGCGATTTCGTCGCGCAGGCGGCGCAGCACGGGCTCCGGGCCGGACACGTAAAAGACCGGCGCGAAGCGGTCAATCAAACAGTGTCTTTTCCGGTTTGGGTCGATCAGCCACAGCTTCATCCCGTGCAGGCTGGGGTAGAGATCGAGAATCCATCCCGTGATTTGCGTTGTACTGGTCATTTTTATCTTCATCGGGTTCGTCGGCGCTGCGAGGGGCATCGAGTTGCTCCAAAACTTTTTGTGACAAACTTGACGCTTCGCTCGCGGCGTTCCGCTGAAGCCTGGAGTCCGCACACGTTTCCGGCAATTGCACGGCGTGTTCAAGCGCATCGAGGCGCTTTTCCTGATCGAGCGCGATCGAGAGCAGAATCGCTTCCATCGGATTGTCGTTCGCCTGATACGTGGCCGCCTGTGTGTACGTGCGCACGCGGCGAAACAGGCGGTCGAAATATTCCTGATCCTCACGGCGCAAGGCTCGGCGGAATTTCGACCAGCGCGCGATGGCGTCGTCGATCAGTTGGCGGAATGTGGGAACGGTGCGGCCCATGGGGGTCCGTGATTCGTGAGTTGTGATTTGTGATTCGTGACTTGTGTCTGCCTGCCGCAGGTTTGTGATTCTTGATTTTGAAATTTAAAATTTGAGATGCGTAATTTGTGCGCCTCTTCTGTGTATTCTCTGTGTCCTCTGCGTTCTCTGCGCGCTCTGTGTTCAATCTTTCTTTGGGTCGCCAGCAGAAAAAGCTTTCAACACAGAGAACACAAAGGGCACAGAGAACACAGAGAAAAAATGGAGAATCCATTTCACCAGATCCTTGTGGGTCGCGGTTTTAGCCGCGACATGCAAGGCTGCTCATACACCGGGCTTTAGCCCCTGAGCCCTCGGCCACTTGCGGCTTTGTGCATTTGTGAGTTGGCTTCCATTGTTTTCTCCGATCAAACGCAGATTGCCGCTTTCTCCATCGAGCGCGAACCTCCACAACGCTGTTGCCTGCGCCGTAAGCTGCGTAAACATCGCGCGGCGCGGCCCGGCGCGGATCGAAGCCTCAAACGATGTCGCGTCCGAAAAGACCGCGACGCCGAGCGGCAACGGAGCAATCGCCCGCAGCGCGTCCAACGCATGACCGAACGCCACACCGGCTTCGCGGTCGCGCACGTCCTCGTCGAAGTACAGGTCTGGCAGCGCCGTCACAATCAGCGCGTCGGTGGCAAATTTTTCCAGCAGGAGCGGTACGCGCACCAGCAGCTCGGTCAACTGAAAACACGTGAACGCCCGCGCCACGCGGATGCGCCGGTTGAACTCCGCCGCCGCAATTCCCCGCTGCCGCGCGAGGCGCGCAATCAGCAGCGGATCGAACCGGTTCGCCCCGTCCAGGCACAGCACTTGCTTTCCTTCAGCCAGCAGGCGCGGCAGAAAATAGTGAAACAGCCGCGGCGTCTCCGGCCGCCCGTAAAACACGGACAGGCCCGAGGGAGGCAGCGCCCACGGCCTTGATGGCAGCGACGGCGATGCCGTCGGCGCGGCGGGTGCAACGGGAATCAGGTCTGCGGCCATGGCGCGCTCCGGGGGCTGGGGCGAGGTTTAGTATAGGCGAATAAAAAGCGAATGTATAGCGAGGCCGGCAGTGGGTCGTGCGTCAGTTCGGGCTATCTGACTTTCCGGAATGCCGATTCGCAACAAAGAGGGTGCGGCACCCTCGGAACGGCGTTTTCGCCCTACCGCTTACTTCGCGAAAGAACGGGGATTCGCGCCAATCGACCCGCTGGAAAATCGGGCACCCATTCGCGACTCAACGCTTGCGAGGTCCGCCGGGGGAAGCTATCCTTTGTGTTCTATTATCCGGGAATGCAACAGGACAGAAGCCGGCATTCCTCAGCGAAGGCAGGATTTGACCGCGAGTTCACGAATCCAGGAACGAATGCCGCGCTGGAAGTGTCGCCGGAAATACGGTTGAGGGGTAGTGCTTAAACTTTCATTTATCGGAATGTCGGGCGCCGGAAAATCGCACTGGGGACAGAAGCTGTCGGGCGCCGGATTTCGCGTGATCGGCGTTGACGACCGCATCGAGCGGAAACTCGCCCCCGACCTTGCCGCCGGAGATTACCGCGGCATCGGCGGCGTTGCGGCCTGGATGGGATGGCCGCACCAGCCCGCCTATCGCGAGCGCGAACGAAAATATCTGGAGTACGAAGTGGAGTCGATGAACGAAGCGCTGGACGAAATCAACACTTCAACCGATGAAGGCATTATTCTGGACACGACCGGCAGCGTCGTCTATACGGGCGAAGAAATCTGCCGCCGCCTGCGAAGTTCAACCCTGGTGGTGTATCTCGCGGCAACTGCGGCGGAAGAGGAAACATTGATCGAGCGATATTTGTCGAATCCCAAGCCCGTGTTGTGGGGAGACCAATTCGTTCCGCGCGAGGGCGAATCCGCGAACGATACCGTGGCGCGCTGCTACCCGCGATTGATCGCGCACCGGAAATCGTTGTACGAGCACTACGCCCACCGCGTGATTCCCATGGAGCGCCTGCGGAATGCGAACCCCGATGCTCGCGGATTCCTGGAACTTCTCGACGCCCAGGCAAGGCCCGCGTGATGAAATTCCGAAGCACCCTGCACCGCAGTCCCGAAGTCTCCCTGCGCGACGCCGTACTGTGCGGCTCGGCGCCGGATGGCGGGCTGTATATGCCCGTCGTTGTGCCGCATTTGTCCGCTGATTTTTTGAAAAGGCTGCCCTCTCTTTCGTTTCCTGAAATCGCCCAGGAGGTGGGCGCGCTGTTTGTCGGGAATGAAATCCCGCCGTCCGTACTGCAAACCATTGTGAGCGAGGCGTTTAATTTTCCGGTGCCGCTGGTTTCGGTCGGACAGCGTCTCCACATTCTTGAGTTGTTTCACGGGCCGACTCTCGCGTTCAAGGATTTTGGGGCGCGGTTCATGGCCAGATGGATGGGATATTTCGTCGAGGAATCGGGAAAAGAACTCACCGTGATTGTTGCTACTTCCGGCGACACCGGGAGCGCGGTGGCGCAGGCATTTCTGGGAGTGCCGGGCATCCGCGTGGTGATCCTTTATCCTGCGGGACGTGTGAGCACGGCGCAAGAAAAGCAATTGACGACGCTGGGACAGAATATTACCGCGCTGGAAGTGGCCGGCTCGTTTGACGATTGCCAGCGTCTGGCAAAGCAGTCACTGGTCGATCCGGTGCTTGCGCAAAAGCTCACGCTCACTTCGGCGAACTCAATCAATATCGGACGGCTGATCCCGCAGATTTTTTACTATTTCGCGGCGGTGTCGCAACTTCGGTCTCCTGAAATTCCGGTGGTATTTTCAGTTCCCAGCGGGAATTTCGGGAATTTGACGGGGGGATTGTTCGCCAGGCGAATCGGGCTGCCCATCGCGCAATTCATCGCCGCGACGAACACCAACGACGTGGTGCCTGAATTTCTTCGCAGCGGCAACATGATCCCGCGCGCTTCGCGACACACGATTTCCAATGCGATGGACGTCGGAAATCCGAGCAATTTCGCGCGCATCGTCGATTTGTACGGCAACGATTTACAGGCGATCCGGCGCGACATCTGGGGCTGCGGCTTCAGCGATGAGGAAACCCTGCGAGTCATGCACGATGTCGAACTTCAACACCATTACGTGCTCGATCCGCACACAGCGGTCGGCGTGCTCGGATGGCAAAGCTATGCGAAACAGAATGCCGCGACGACGCAGGGGATCGTATTGGCCACGGCCCATCCCGCAAAATTCGGCGACACGGTCGCTCGCGCCATCGGCGTTCAGCCGGAAATGCCCGGGAGGCTGGCTGCATTTCTGGACCGCCCGAAGAAATCGATTCCCTTTCCCAACCGATTTTCCGAGCTTCAGGAATTTCTTCTGGGCGGCAACACCTGATATTCTGGCTCCGACGGCTCGACCCACGATGAAACCGCTGATCGCCATTCTCGGACTTTTTATCCTTTTCATCACGCTGTGGGAGGCGTTCGAGACCATTATTCTTCCCCGGCGTGTCACGCGCCGCTTGCGGCTGGTACGCACATTTTACCGGGTCTCGTGGCTGGCCTGGGGCGCGGTCAACCGGCTGTTTCGCACCCAGAAAATGCGCGACTCGCACCTCAGCTATTACGGGCCGCTTTCATTGTTGGCATTATTCGCCCTCTGGGCCCTGCTTCTGATCCTCGGGTTCGCGATGCTGCACTGGTCCGCCGGTTCGTCGCTCAACACATCCGGAGAAAAGCCGAGCTTTCTGACCGATTTGTATATGAGCGGGACAACATTTTTTACACTAGGATTGGGCGATGTGACGCCGCGCACGAGTCTGGCGCGTGTGATCACGGTGTTCGAAGGTGGGACGGGATTTGCCTTTCTCGGCCTGATGATTTCCTATTTGCCGACGCTCTATGGCGCTTTCTCGCAGCGCGAACTGAATATTTCGCTGCTTGACGCGCGCGCCGGATCGCCGCCCACGGCGGCGGAATTGCTTCGCCGGCATGCACATTTCAACGATAACGAAGAGCTGGCGACGTATCTGCGCGATTGGGAGACCTGGGCCGCGCAATTAATGGAAAGCCACCTCTCCTATCCGGTCCTTAGCTATTTCCGTTCTCAGCATGACAATCAATCGTGGCTCGCCGCTTTAACTGCCGTGCTGGACGTCTCCGCACTGCTCATTGCTTACGGCGAGGGCACGGCAAAGTGGCAGTCGCAACTGACATTCGCCATTGCCCGACACGCCGTCGTGGATCTGGCCGAAGTGTTGCGCGTTCCGGCGTGTCCGCCGCTCACCGACCGGCTCCCGCCGGACGATGTCGCGCAGGTGCGCGACCTTCTGTTGGAGTGTCGCGCGTCCCGCAGGTGCGGCCAGGCGGGAGACAAGAAACTGCTCGAACTGCGCGAAATGTATGAACCCTACTTGAATGGACTCTCTTCACGCCTGCTGATGCCGCTGCCCTCCTGGGGCGTGGGCGCAAAATTTGTGGAGAATTGGAAAAGAACGGCGTGGGGAAAAATCTCTTCGGATGTTTCAGGCGACCATTTCTAATGATAGATTTTGTATTCCACCCGGACGGGCTTCCGCCTGTCTTCTCTTGAATTTTGTGGCGCTCCCACAACAGTCAAAACAAGACAGGCGGAAGCCCGTCCTACTCAAACCAAAAAAATTCCGCCTAGTTATCTGCTTCCGGATCCGCGAACAATCCTTCAGGATCGATCAGGGGGCCGCTCAACGGCTCCATCAACGGTTCTTCTTCCGACGGCCCGAGGAGTTTCTTCTGCGCCCGGCGTTCGGCCTTGGCTTTCTGTTTTTCCTGACGCTTCATTTCTTTCTGGCGCTTTTGGAATGTGGACTTCGATGTTGCCATGGAATCTCCTTGAATCGTGCGTCTAGGCACGCTGCCGGGGCTCGGCAAGAATATCTGGCCATTAAATTACGGCAAAAAAATACTGCGCGAGGGGCTGGCAAAGGTTCTGCGAGAAAAAGTGTTGCGTGTTACCAGCGCGGTTCGCGCGGCTGCCGGGGACTGTCTCGATAGTCTTCGGTCGAGAACCGGCCGCTTTTGGAATTTCCGCCACGTCCGCCGCCGCCCCCGCCGCCACGCGGCCGGTCGCGATCGCGGTCGCGGTCAAAACCCCCGCCGCCCCCCCCACCGCGCGGGCCACTGCCGCCGCCGGAAGCACCCTTGGGACGAGCTTCGTTGACTTTCAAATTCCGGCCGCCGACATCTTTGCCATCCAGACCCTGAATGGCTTTGGCGGCTTCCGCATCGTTGGGCATTTCCACGAACGCGAATCCTCGAGCGCGGCCCGTCTCGCGGTCCATCGCGATGTGCACGCGAGAGACTTGTCCAAACGGCTCAAATAACGCTTTCAATTCCGACTCGGTCGTCTGAAAGCTCATATTCCCAACAAACAGGTTCTTCATATTCTTCTCACTTTCCATCTATGAAAATCTGCGTCCCGCGCGCATCGCAAAAAAAAAGCCGGATTCAAATCGCCTGGCGGCAAACATGAAGACCGGATAAAGTCACGAAGGGATTGGGCAACCCCCGCACCCGGAAGGACACCGAAGGTTCCTGACTCCCTTCTAAAACCAGTCAACTATATCAGAGGTTAAGGCCGTTTTTGCATAGATTTCGCTGTATTGGGGTCGTCCGGGGGTTTGGCGTCCCGTATTGTCCCATCACGATCAGCGCAGCAAATCCTCAAGCTGAATCTTCGCATCGGTTTTCGAGTCGCGATACTTCACAATCACCGGCGTGTACAGGGAAATGCCCCACTCCAGGCCTATGCCGCGCGAGATCAGAGCGCGAACCCGCGACCACCACGGCCTCTTCCGGAACGATCAGAGGTTCCGTCTCGGTTGCCGCGTACACTTTGCCGCGCACAATGTCGTACAGAGGAGTCGAGCGATTCAGGATTGTTCCGGTGCCAAGGACAGCGCGGCGCTTCACGATCGTGCCTTCATAGACGCCGCAGTTTCCGCCCACCAGGACTTCGTCTTCGATAATCACGGGCATGGCGCCCACCGGTTCGAGCACGCCGCCGATCTGGCTGGCGGCGGAGATGTGAACATTCCGGCCAATCTGCGCGCAGCTTCCGACGAGCGCGTGTGAATCGACCATCGTGCCGTCGCCCACATAGGCGCCCGCGTTTACGAACATGGGCGGCATGCAGACCACGTCGCGGCCGATGTAGCATCCGTCGCGAATGCTCGATCCGCCGGGGACGACGCGCACGCCATCGCCCGGCGCAAGCCGTCTCACCGGATACGTGTCCTTGTCGACGAAGGGCTGTTTGGCTGGATCGATCGACATATCGACCATCGTCCCCATGCGGAAGCCCACGAGGATTCCCTTTTTCACCCATGCGTTGGTCCGCCAGCCGCCGGGTTGCGAGGCGTCGGGTTCCGCCGAACGCAGCCGTCCTGCGTTCAGTTCCGCCTTGAATACGCGGAAGAGTTCATGATCCTGCTCGGTGTAATGCGCAGGCTTCGCATCGAATAAAGCTTCGATTTGCTTTTCGAGCTTCTCAGTTGCGATTGGCAACGTGGGCCTTCTCCAGTAGCGCGAGCGATTCGAGGACCGTGCGAATCTTCGATAGATTTTCCACGCGCGGCGGCACCAGCGGCAGGCGGAACGCCGGTTCAAGCAATCCCATTTCCGCCATGGCCGCCTTCACCGGGATCGGATTGGTTTCCACGAAATTCACGTCGAGCAGCGGCGTCCACTTGTGCTGCCAGGCGCGAGCGCCGGCAAAATCTCCCGAGAGGCACAACTGCGCATAGCGCGTCATCTCCGCGGGAATTTCGTTCGAAGCTACGGAAATCACTCCACGGCCGCCCATCGCCACGATGGGCAGGGTCAGCGCATCGTCACCCGAAAGCACGATGAAATTCTCCGGGGTCTGCTGAATCACCTGCGTAATCTGGGAAATGTTTCCGGAAGCTTCCTTGACGCCGATGATGTTATCGATTTCCGCCAAGCGGCGCATCGTCGGCGGATCGATGTTCACGTTCGTGCGCGGCGGCACATTGTAGAGGATAATGGGGAGCGAAGTCGACGACGCGATGGCTTTGTAATGATGGAAAAGCCCGTCCTGCGTGGGCTTGTTGTAATACGGCGTGACGCTGAGAATTCCGTCCGCGCCCATGCGCTCAACTTCGCGCGCCATCTCGATCACCTTGTGGGTATCGTAGCCGCCGGCGCCCGCTAGCACCGGCACCTTGCCCTTCGCTTCTTCCAGCGTGACTCCGATGACGCGCAGATATTCTTCGTGCGTGAGCGTGGGGCTTTCGCCCGTCGTGCCGCAGGGTACCACGAAATTAATTCCCGCGGCGATCTGGCGACGCACCAGATTGCGCATCGTCTCTTCGTCGAACGACAAGTCCTTCTTGAACGGCGTGACCATCGCCGTTCCGCAGCCCGCGAATCCCTTCCCCATGATCGTCACTCCTTATATTCGGTCGGGCGACGAACCGCTTTTGCATCACCCGCGAAAAGTACATCTCCAAATTCGTGCAATCCGCGCTTGCCGATCACCCAGTTCGCCGCTTTCAACGCGCCGCGCGCAAACCCTTCGCGACTCCGCGCCGTGTGCCGCAGCGTGATGGTGTCGGCAGGCGAATCGAATCCGATTTCATGCGTGCCCGGATTCGCCCCGGCACGATTCGAGCTGGCGTCGATGCGGCGTGAATATCCCGCGCGCTGCATTTCCTCGATCAGTTGCAGCAGCGTGCCGGAGGGCGCATCTTTCTTGGCCGTGTGATGCACTTCCCAGGCCCACGCCCCGTATTCGGGTTCATTCGCCAGCAGGTGAGCGGCCTCGGCAACGACGCGGCGAAACACGTTCACGCCGATCGAGTAGTTGGGACTCCAGACGACGCCTACGCCGCAGGTATCGACGATTCCCCTGACCCGATTGAGCTCGCTGTACCATCCGGTTGTGCCGACGATTGTCGGAACGCCGATCGCGCAAAGCCGTTCGAGATTCGCCACGGCCACATGCGGCGTTGAAAATTCAATGGCGACATCGACGCCGCGAAAATTTTCAGGCGTGATGGCCTGCTGGTTCACATTGGTGTCGATATCCAGCTTCAGCCCCACGGAAAATCCAGATTCCGGCGCGAGCTGTTCGATCAGCCTTCCCATTTTCCCGTAGCCAACAATGGCAAGATTCCTAGGCATGATGCGCTTCCGCCTTCCCGAGAAGCATTTTAGTCATCTGAGCGTAAGTATCGACGGCGGCGAGCAAATCTTTTTTTGCAATTTTCTCCCGTGTCGTGTGCGCGACGTGAATACTGCCCGGGCCGAATAGAAACGGCTCGCCCCAGGACGGCGACAGTACGGGGATGTCCGTGGTGAACGAAACGACCGAGGTCGGAAATCCGTCGAGCGCCGCGAAATGCATGGCCGGGAGGGAAAGGATTTCATTCACCTGCGCGAGGTCCCCCATTGCAGCGCGCAATTTTTCATCGACATGACGGCCGTCGCTGACCAGCCGAATCGCAAGCTCCGCTTTTGCGGCGTCGGGAATGATGTTGGGAGCGCGCCCGCCGGAAATGGTTCCGATGTTCAAGGTGGTCTTTCCCAGGATCGCATCTTCCGGCAAAGGCAAGCGCCGAATCGCATCGAGCGCATCCAGTAGCTTTTCGATGGCGGACTCGCCGAGTTCCGGATACGCCGAGTGCGCCATTTTACCCGAGGCCACAATTTCATAGCGAAGAATTCCTTTGGACCCAAGCGCGACTTTGCTCTCGGTTGGTTCACCATTGATCAGATAGCGCGCGCCGCGTGGCGATTTTGCCGCCACCTCCGCGCCTGCGCTGTTGCGCTCTTCCCCAACGACGAACAGCAGGCCAAAATTGCGCGTGCCGCTCTCGATCAGTTTTTCGGCGGCGGCAATCATCGCGGCAATGATGCCCTTGGCGTCGCAGGCGCCGCGGCCGTAGATATTTTCCTCGTCCTCGCGGGATTCGATAAAAGGTGGCACCGTGTCCATGTGCGTCGAAAGCACGACGGTGGGATGGCCCCATTCGGCGTATACGTTGAAACGCTCCGGCGTCACGGCCATGGCTTCCGCCTTGCCGTCCGAACCTGCCGCGAGGCCGGAAAGGTAGTGGAGCAGATATTCGCCCACGTGCTTTTCGTTCTCGGTGATCGACTCGATGTCGATCAGCTCGCGCGTCATTTCAAATGGGTGCATGTGCCCTGTTGTCACTTTGAGTGGAACAGGCTAAAGCCTGTTCCACTAAAACCAGAATCGAGTTTCAAAGCCGTGGAATAAAATGTGCGCAAGGAAGGAAGCATGGCGCGGAAAAACATCAGACGCCTCGCTCCTCGATAGCGCTCCATCCGATTCCACGGATGACAGTGAGCTGGTTTTAACCGCGCCCACCAATCGCGCCAGGCGGAATTGCCATGGGCGACTTCGGCGGAAAATAACGCTGCACCTTTCGCTCGGGCCTCCGAAGTTCCTCGGAACATTCGCCCGGCTACTGATTGCTTCCGCACCTCTACGAAGACGCACTCAAGATAACATTCCAACGAGCAACCGGTCAAATTCGGATGGTTCGGTCAAGTGGCACAGGCTCTTCAGCCTGTTTCAATGGGACGAAGCTTTAAACCCCGCAGGTTGAAGCCTGTGCTACTTTTTCGTGTATACTTTTGGCGATTCTAAGAAAAGACATCCCGTCGAATTGAGAACTAAGGAGCAAATCCATGAAAACTCTATCGATTCGTTCATTGCTGCTGCCGGTTGTTGCGCTCGCTCTGGCGGGCGTGCAAGCGAGGGCGCAGGCTCCCGCTGCCGCTGCCCCGCCGGATTACAGCAAAGTCGAGATCAAAATCCATAAGGTCAGCGACAATTTTTCCACGCTCGAGGGAATGGGCGGAACGATCGGCGTACTGACCGGGCCGGAAGGCGTTTTCATGGTGGATACACAATTCCCGCAGCTCAGTCAGAAAATCGCCGCGGCCATCAAGACGATTTCTCCGCTACCGATCCGGTTTATCGTAAACACGCATGTGCATCCCGATCATACCGGCGGCGATGAAAATTTCGCGAGGATGGGCGCGACGATTTTTGCTCGCGAAGAATTGCGCGACCGCCTCGCGCATCCCGCCACCTCGCTGACCGGCGCCGTGATCCCGGCCTCTCCGGCAATCGCTCTGCCGATCGTAACCTACCGCGGGCCGGTGACCCTGCACATGGATGGCGAGATCGTGGACCTGATCCCCATCGTCGCGCACACCGACGGCGACACGCTGGTTTATTTCCGCAACAACGATGTCCTGATGACGGGCGACGCCTACCGCGCCATTTCCTACCCGTTTGTCGACAAGGCCAGCGGCGGATCGGTGGAGGGGATGATTGAGGCCCAAGGCATGATGATCGGGCTTTGCGGCCCGAACACGAAAGTAGTCCCCGGCCACGGCCCCACCGTCGACAGGACCGCCATCATGGCCATGCGCGACATGCTGCTCGCCGTGCAGGCCAAAGTGGCCGCGATGATCAAGCAAGGGATGACGCAGGAACAGGTCGTCGCAGTCGCATCCGACGGCGGAGTACGATGCGAAATTCGATACGAATCGCGCGCCGGCGGATCGGCTGGTGGGGGCGATTTACGGTGAGTTAAAGGCGGCGCAGTAAGCTGAATGTTTCGATGATTCTAGTTCTTGTTGGAGCGGAGCGGCTGAATCAAGGATTGTATTTTCCTTACGGCATCTCCGTCTTCCGCAGGCAATTCATGCTTTGAAAGATCGAAGAGCTGATTCCCCGCAAGAGTGGTCAATTTCCCCTTGATGTCCGTAGAAAGCGGCTCGCTGGAATAAATCACAACGATTCCGGCGAATGCGAACGCGGCGAATTGAGATTCGAGAACGGAAGGGGAAACGTTTTCTCCGCTCACCAACAAGACTTCGAAATGCTCGTCGAACAGGGCCCGTTCCAGGCGTGTCGCGAGTTCGGGGTTTCCCTCCACCAGAATCAGACCGGGATTGTGCCCATGGCGCTTGTAACGCTCTGCAGGGGTCACCTGCGCGTGCGTGGCCGCTTCTGCAACACCGGTCTGGTCCGACAGGTCGGCGCGAATCATTCCCGCGCCGAGCGTGGCGTTCGAAATCGGATCGATCAGGATGAAGCTGCCGGTAATGCGGTTCTGCGTGTAGGGATCGAAGAAGAGTGGGCTGACGGTTTCGAATTCAACATAGGCGATGTCGTTCATCTTCAGATTTTCAACGGATTCCTGAACGAGTGTGTTGACGTTCACCCGGTACCGAATCTTGAGCGCCTTGGCGCGGACGCTGCGCGAGGTGTGCTTGAGCAGGTAACTCTTGCCCGGCTCGGTTGGCTCGGAGTTGAACCACACGACCATCGCTTCGAAATGGCGAGAGATGCGCGGCGGGTGCGCGGGCGAAACCAGCATATCGCCTCGGCTCAAGTCGATTTCGTCTTCGAGGGTTACGGTAACCGACATCGGCGGAAAGGCTTCCGGCGCGTCGCCCTCAAATGTGGCGATCGCCTTCACGCGCGTCCTGCGTTCGGAGGGAAGCGACACCACCGTATCGCCGGGGCGAATCACTCCGCTGGCGACCTGCCCAGCGAAGCCGCGAAAGCTCTGATCGGGACGGATGACATACTGGACTGGAAAACGCACAGCGTCCGAAGGTGCTTCTACGCGCAGGGGCACGGTTTCAAGATGCTCCAGAAACGTGGGACCGTGATACCACGGCGTGTGTTCGCTGCGTGTAACCACATTGTCGCCCGCGAGCGCGCTGATGGGAATCGTGACGACGTGCGGCACGGCAAGTTGTTTCGCCAGTGCGTCGAAATCTTTTTGCAGTTTTAGAAAAACTTCCTCGCGATATTCGACCAAATCCATCTTGTTGATGGCGACCAGAACATTCGGAATCCCGAGCAGCGACGCAATATACGTGTGACGGCGCGTTTGCGCCAAAACACCTTTTGTCGCGTCGATCAAAATAACGGCGAGATTCGCCGTGGAAGCGCCCGTCGCCATGTTGCGAGTGTACTGTTCGTGGCCGGGCGTATCGGCGATGATGAATTTGCGGAGCGGCGTTTCAAAATAGCGGTAGGCCACGTCAATCGTGATGCCCTGCTCGCGCTCGGCGCGCAGGCCGTCGGTGAGCAGCGAAAAATCCACGGCGCCCGACGAGCGGTTGATACGGCTTTTTTTTACCGCGGCCATTTGATCCTCGAAGACGGATTTCGAGTCGTGCAGCAGGCGGCCAATGAGTGTCGATTTGCCGTCGTCCACGCTGCCGGCCGTGGTGAAGCGCAGAAGTTCCTTTTCCAGGTTCCGTTGCATGAAGGACTCGAAGCCCCAGGCTTCGGTATTCGCGGCAACACTCATTAAAAATAGCCCTCGCGCTTCTTGATCTCCATCGAGCCTTCCTCGTCGTGATCGATGACTCGGTTTTCGCGCTCGGACCGGCGGAATGAAATCATCTCCTCGATTATCTTCGGTACCGAATCGGCCATCGAACGAATGGCTCCCGTGCACGGCACGCAGCCGAGCGACCTCATACGGCAGACCATGCGCTGCGTTTTTTCGCCTGGCAACAATTCAGAATTCCCGTTGATCACCACAATCGAACCGCCGCGAATCACAACTTCGTGTTCCCTCGCGAAATACAGCGGCACAATGGGAATATTTTCGAGATAGATATAGAACCAGATGTCCGCTTCGGTCCAATTTGAGAGCGGAAATACGCGAATGCTCTCGCCTTTGTTGATGCGTGAATTGAAAATATTCCACAGTTCGGGGCGCTGATTTTTCGGGTCCCACTGGCCGAACGAATCGCGGAAGGAATAGACGCGTTCCTTGGCGCGCGATTTTTCCTCGTCGCGGCGCGCGCCTCCGAAGGCGCACGTATAATCGCCCTCGGCCAGCGCATCCAGCAGCGATTTCGTTTTCAGCAGGCCGCAGCATTTCTGCGTCCCCAGCACAAACGGATTCGCGCCCGCGTCGAGCGCTTCCTGATTTTTATGAACAATCAGCTCGGCGCCGATTTCCCGCGCGTAGCGGTCGCGAAATTCGATCATCTCCGGAAATTTATAGCTCGTATCGATGTGCAGCAGCGGAAAGGGAATTTTGCCGGGGTGAAATGCCTTCTGCGCCAGGCGCAGCATCACCGACGAATCCTTTCCGATGGAATAGAGCATCACCGGCCGCGCAAATTCCGCCGCCGCTTCGCGCAGGATGTGAATGCTCTCCGCTTCGAGCGTCTTGAGATAATTGATCGTGCTCGCGGCAAGCAGGCTCTGCCCTACGCCGCCATTGGTTGATGGTGTATTCATGGAATTCTTCGATGCGTCAGCCGTGGACATTGATTCTTTGAATCCGTCTCCCGCGCGCCTCCGTCATTCCTTGCTCCGGTCGGAACGACGGAGCTATTGGGGCAACCGCCTAAAACAATAAACCCACCGACCAGGTCTTCCGGTGGTGGGATTGCGAACCTTCAGTCTGAAACCGTTCCGCTCGATTGACTGTTTCACCCTACCAGGAAGAACTGCGCGCTCTTAGATGCGCAACGATAGCAACATTCGCAACTTCTTAGACTCTAGGGCGCGAATCTCACGAAATTCAGTTTAACTGAACCCATAACTCATCGCAAGGACGAGTCCCCGCTTCGCCCGCTGAGCGGAAAAGAGCCCTGTAATACTGGAAGGAATCGCTGTCACGGAGAACCATCGAGCCGCCACCTGCTGCAACCGGAAAGCAATTTGAATGCCGGTGACGGCCAGAACCACGGCAACAGCGACAATTGCCTACCAGCCACTCAGCTCAATGCGGGTTTCCGCCCTGGTCCCTTCCGCGCAACGCCCCTCCACCCGGACATATTCATTCTCTCTCAAACGGAGGATTTCCATTTACGGTTCGGGAAGAGTGGCTCAACCAATCAACGTACGCCATGTCGCGAAGGGGGGGCGGGAGCAAGCCCTTTCGCAAGTCGCAATTCGAGCTTGACACTGGCGGCGGGTCTGGGTTCAAATGCCTGCTCCAGTTGCTAATGAGTTGCAAGAAGAATTCCCGGCGGTTGGGAAGCGAGCTCCAGGCATGCGCTCTTCTTGCAAATGGTTTGCAAGTGAGGAGACCGCACGACATGGATCTGATCGTCTTCGTCAATCGCTTTACGATTTCTGATTTCTGAAACAGGCCGGTCCCCACGGAAGTCTCTTGGCCGAGGCCCGTGGGGACCGGAAGCCGTCAACCCGGAGGGTCGGCGACACGATTGTATTTTAGGCGCGCCGGCCAGGGTATATCAAGGAGACCGTATGACCGGGCATCGCCCCCCTCATCCGTTGAAGTGGCATCCGAACATAATCCATGGCAGAACCTTCCCCGCTCCGATCGCGAAATTCGAGTACGAAGTGAAAAGGCCATGGGCATTGGCAGTTTTCCTTTTTATTTTTGTTTCGATCGTTTCGCTGATTCACGCTGAGCCCGCCCGGGCTCAGGAAAGCCCGTACATCGTTACTTATGATCATTACCTTGAAGAACCGGGAAGCCTGGATGTCGAATATTTCTCGACCTTCGCCACCCAGCGCGACGGGAACGACTTCCATGCATTCTGGGCGGAATTCGAATATGGCGTGACGGCGTGGTGGACAACGGAAGTTTACCTCTCGGGGCAGACGACGTTCGGCGATGGCACCGTCTTCACCGGCGACCGGTGGGAAAATCGTTTTCGTCCTCTAAAACACGAGCATTTCGTCAATCCCGTGATTTATGTCGAGTTTGAGAATACAAACGGAGCGGACAAAATCATGAAGGAAGTCGAAGGCCACGACGTCGAATCCGATGCGTCGGATTCAAACGCCAACCTGCGGCAGGAACACGACCATGAACTGGAATTAAAATTATTGCTCTCAAAATCGTACAAAGGATGGAACTTTGCGTTGAATCCCCTTGCCGTCAAAAACCTTCTGCCCAGCGAGCCCTGGGAGTTTGGTTATGCGATCGGCGTGAGCCGTCCGCTCGCGCTGAAAGCCTCGGCCGGGCAGTGCGGTTTTTGTGCTGAAAACTTTATCACGGGGGTTGAGATGTACGGTGGCCTGGGCGACCGGGACCATTTCGGGCTCCATGATACGTCCCATTATCTCGCGCCCGTTGCCGCCTGGAATCTTCCCTCGGGCTGGACGGTGCGTGTGTCGCCGGGATTTGGATTAAACGACAACAGTCATCGCTTCGTGATGCGCTGGGGCTTGTCCCGTGAGTTTTCCGGATTCGGCGAGATGCTCAGCCATTTTTTTGGAGGACGGCAATGAAAATCAACTTCGCCCGCGTTTGCTTCCTCGCTTTATGCCTGTTCACGGCGATTTGTTTTTTCGGGACTTTTGCCGAAATTGCGACCGCCCAGGAAAACAATCCGCCCGCGCTGGAAAATCGAAAGTGGAACTACGATGAAATCAAGAACGCTCCGGAAAAAGCGCGCCGAAAGCGGAATCCTTTTGAACACGATGCCGACGCCGTCCTTGCAGGCGGGAAATTATTTCAGCGCGAGTGCGCCGGTTGCCATGGCATGAAAGCCGAAGGAGGAAAAAGAGGCCCGAGCCTGCTGCGTGAGGAAGTCCAAAAAGCTTCGCCCGGCGCAGTTTTTTGGTTGTTATCAAACGGAGTTGTGCGGCGCGGAATGCCGGATTGGTCAAAACTTCCTGAGCCGCAGCGTTGGCAGATCGTTGTGTTTTTGAAGTCTTTCAGGACTGCGACAGCTCCAAAAGAAAATAGCGGAGTATGAAAAGGCGCGGCGAATCCAAATGTCCTGGCGAATGAGTGTAGTGACTCACTTTCAGCAGCCATTTGGAACTCGAAAACGGTTTTGTTTCTGTAGTGCGGGCGTCCCGCCGGCAGGCTTTTCTTTCCAGGCGCCTAAAAAACAGCCGGCGAGACGTCGGCGCTACAAAAACCGAGCAGTCGTCATTCTCGTGAATCCTGCGAATTGAGTCGCTGGCGAAATGAAAATCGCCTTGACACATCGTTAGGGGGTACGTATACTTCCCTTGCTGGACACGTGGCGATTTAAGGCAACTTGCTCCACGTAAAAAACTGCTAAAGAGTCGGACGAGCACTCAATCAGATTTTTTGAGCCCTCCCCCTCTTTGGCGTGGAGGGATTTTTATTTTAGCCCCTCTCACGCCGCCAAAGCCGCAGCAGTTCATCCAGACAGACAGGAATCCGTGATGGCTGAACATTATCAGTTGAAGTGCCGGGAATGCGGCAAGCTGTGGGGCAATATTGCGTTGTCATTCTGCGATGAATGCCTTTCGCCGCTCGAAGTCACCTACGATCTCGAAGCGATTCGCCCCCTGTTTACGCGCAAGAATATCGAGGCTGGCCCCACCAATTTGTGGCGCTACAGCGCTCTGCTGCCTCTGCCTGAGGGCTATGAAGGGACTCTTCCGACAGGGTTTACGCCGCTTGTGCATGCGAAGCGCCTCGGGAAACAGGTCGGCGCGAGCAAGCTTTATTTGAAGAATGACGCCGTCTGCTTCCCCACTCTCTCGTTCAAGGATCGCGTCGTGGCGACGGCTCTGGCGGCTGCCCGGCGGTTCGGTTTCCAGGTGGTGAGTTGCTCTTCGACAGGCAATTTGGCCAATGCCGTTGCCGCTCAAGCCGCGCGCGAAGGGTTTGACGCCTGGATCTTTATTCCCTCTGACCTCGAAGCCGCGAAAGTGACCGGCACCCAGGTGTTCGGCGCGAAGCTCGTGAGAATTGCCGGGAACTACGATCAGGTGAACCGGCTGTGTTCGCAAATCGCCGAAAAATTCCGCTGGGGATTTGTGAACGTGAACCTGCGTCCCTATTACGCCGAAGGGTCCAAAACCGTGGGCTATGAAATCGCGGAACAACTCGGCTGGAAATTGCCGGACAACATTGTGGTGCCGATGGCCGGCGGCTCGTTGATCACGAAAATTCGCAAGTCGTTCAACGAACTGATCGCGCTCGGCCTCGTCGAAGAAAAGAGAGTGAAATTTTTCGGCGCGCAGGCGACCGGATGCTCTCCGATTTCCGACGCTGTGAAGCGCAAGCTGGATCAACTGGTGCCCCAAAAGCCGGCAACGATTGCGCGTTCGCTCGCCATCGGGAATCCAGCGGACGGTTACTACGCATCGCGCGCGATTCGCGACAGTGGCGGCTGGGCGGAAGATGTCTCCGATCGTGAGATCGTCAAGGGCATTCAGCTGCTGGCCGAAACCGAGGGGATTTTCACCGAGACCGCCGGCGGCGTGACCACCGGCGTTACGCAAAAGCTGATCGAGAACGGATACATTAATCCGAGCGAAACGACCGTGGCCTGCATTACTGGGAATGGACTAAAGACCATCGACGCAATTTCACAGGAGTACACGATCACACCGGCCATCGAGCCGCGCCTGTCTGTGTTTGAATCGTTCATCAACGACCGCGTGGCGGCTGTGGCGGGCGACTAGGATCGAAGTGCTGCCCGAAAGCATCTAATATGGAAACTAAAGAGGGTACGGAGCAGATGAAAATTACGGTAGAAATTCCCACTGCACTGCGCCGGTTTACGGACGGCGTTCAGACGATTGAATGCGGCTCGGCGACGCTGCCCGAACTGCTCGGCGAAATCGAAACGCGATTTCCGGCGATCGGCAAGCATTTGCGCGATGAAGCCGGGCAGGTTCGGCGCTTCGTGAACATCTATGTCAACGAGGAAGACATCCGGTTCCTCGGCGGCAACGACTACAAGTTTCGCGAAGGCGATCGCGTGCTGGTGGTTCCCTCGATCGCCGGCGGAGCGCCCGGAATTGCCGGCTGATGAGGCACATGCGGCTGCCGGAGAATTAATTCACTCACAGGCCGGGATTTTCATCTTGACTTATCGGATAGGTGATTTAATCTGTAGAGGCAATGATGACTTCCATACTCAAGGGAATTACGATTACCACGCGCACGCCCAAGTGTTTAGGGGCGGCGCGGACCCCCTTGGGAGCCAAGGATACGCAGTCGACTTAAAAATCCTTCAAGCTCTTGGACGCGGCCCGCGAAGCGAAAAGCTCGCGGGCGTTTTTGTTTACGGACGAATGTCCGGCCGTCATGGAAAGACCAATGGAATACAGAGACGCCGGCTCTCGCCACTGGCAGGACAGATTTGAGATTTGAGATGAGGACTTCATGAGCGCTGTCGCAAAAGAAAAAATCGGCATAGTACAGGCCGAAGCGGAAGGCTGGAGCGCGGAGGAAATTCTGCGCTGGGGCCTCGCGGAGTTTCATCCCGACGCGGCGATCGCGTCGAGCTTCGGAGCGGAAGATGTGGTGCTGATCGACATCGCCTCGCGCGTGCGGCCCGACATCCGCGTGTTCACGCTGGACACGGATTTCCTGTTCGCCGAAACCTACGAGCTGATCGACAAAATCGAAAAGAAATACGGCATCCGCGTCGAACGCGAGAAATCGCTGCTGACGCCGGAAAAACAGGCCGAACAATTCGGCGCAAAGCTCTGGACGATCGACCCGAACAAGTGCTGCGATTTGCGCAAGGTCGAACCGCTAAAGGCCAAGCTTTCGAAGTTGACCGCGTGGGCCACCGGAATCCGGCGCGATCAGGCCCCCACGCGCGCGAACGCAAAGAAAATCGAATGGGACGAAAAATTCGGCCTCGTGAAAATGAATCCCATCGCGGACTGGACCTGGGAAAACGTCTGGGAATATATCCGCGAGCGCGATGTGCCCTACAACCCGCTTCACGAACAGAACTATCCCAGCATCGGCTGCACGTATTGCACGCGCCAGGTGCAGCCCGGAGAAGATCCGCGCGCGGGACGCTGGTCGGGATTTGCAAAGAAGGAATGCGGGCTGCACGCGCCGGAGTGAATGACGAAATCTCAAATTTGAAATTTCAAATTTGAAATTGAAAATGTGGAATATGAGACGGAATTCGGGACTGAGTGTTAGAACAATATGAGTTTATTCCCAATGTTCGTAAAACTCGAAGGCCGCCGCTGCCTGGTGGTGGGCGCTGGCAGTATTGGCGAATCGAAGATCGAGAGCCTGATCGCGACGGACGCCGCCGTACGCGTCGTCTCTCCGCGGGCCACGCCGCGCGTGCGCGAATGGGCGCGCGATGGGCGAATCGAATGGGAACAGCGCGAGTATGCGCCGTCGGACCTTGGAGGAATGTTTCTAGTCATTGCCGCAACGGGATCGGTCCCGCTGCATAAAGATATCTATGCCGAGGCGCAGAGCCGGGGCGTGCTTTGCAACGCGGTGGACGAACCGTCGCGCTGCGATTTTTACTTCCCCGCCGTGGTGCGGCGCGGCGAATTGCAGATCGCGATTTCCACGGGCGGGCTGAGTCCTGCCCTCGCGCAGCGGCTGCGGAAAGAACTCGAACAGCAATTCGGTCCCGAGTGGGAAGAATGGGTGGCGCAGCTCGGCAGAACGCGCGACGAATTGCAGAGCATTCCGATGCCGCCGGAACAACGGAAGAAGATATTGCACCAGTATGCGAGTTTGGACCCGAAGGGGCATTAGGTCATTGGCCGGTCATTCCGAGCGAAGCGAGGAATCCCTCCTTCTGTTCGGACAAAACGAAGTGGGATTCCTCGCTCCGCTCGGAATGACGGCGTTTGTTTTGACTTTGGAAATGAGAACAAGAGGCTGTGGGATTGAAATGCCGGAGAAAATCTATCTCATAGGCGCCGGACCGGGCGATCCGGAACTGTTGACGCGCAAGGCGTGGCGCGTGCTTCAATCCGCGGACGTGGTGCTGCACGATGACCTCGTGTCGGAGGAAATTCTGCGTGTTCTGCCGGCAACCGCTCATGTCGTGAACGTCGGAAAACGCTGCGGCGCAAAGAAGTTTTCGCAGGACGAGATTAACGATTTGATGGTTGGTCTGGCGCGCGCGGGAAAAATTGTCGCGCGGCTCAAGAATGGCGATCCGCTGCTGTTTGGCCGCGCGGGCGAGGAAATGGAAGCGCTGCAGCGCGCGGGGATCGAGTTTGAAATCGTTCCCGGCGTAACGTCCGCGTCAGGCGCGGCGGCCTCGGCTAAAATTTCGCTGACCGACCGGAGGCTTGCGGCACGCGTCGTCTTCGTCACGGCGCATCGCGAAGGCGGGACCGGCTTGAACAACGAGCGCGATGTGGCGCCGGACACGACGTACGTGATTTACATGCCGGGCCATCGCTATGGGGCGCTGGCGGACGAATTACAAAATGCCGGCATCGGCTCGGAGATTCCGTGCATTGTCATTTCGCGAGCCACGACAAAGAACGAGACAATGTTCCCGACAACGGTCGGCAATTTGTCGGAGTGTCCGGAAGCGGTATCTCCGTCCTTGATTATTGTCGGAGCGGTTGCTGGATTATCGGCAAGAGAAGAATTCCGAAGAGGCGAATTTTCGGGCAGGCTCAACGAGGAAATTTTGAGTCTTGCCCTGCAACATCCAATCCACGATAAAACTGGGGGGAGCGGTGTCGAATAATCGAGTACGGGTGGGAATACTGGGCGCGACCGGAATGGTGGGGCAAAGATTTATACAACTGCTGGAAAAGCATCCGGGGTTTGAGATCACGGCGCTGGCGGCCTCGGACCGTTCGCAGGGAAAAACGTACGCGGAAGCCTGTACGTGGCGGCTGGTGGGCGACATGCCGGCCTACGCGAAAGCGATGGTCGTGCAGCCGCCGCTGCCGCCGCTGGATTGTGACGTGGTGCTTTCGAGTTTGCCCTCCGATGTTGCGCGCTCTTCCGAAGAAGCCTTCGCGCGCGCCGGTTATCCGGTGATCAGCAACGCCTCCTCTTTCCGCATGGACGAAGATGTCCCCCTCTTGATTCCTGAAATCAATGCCGACCATCTGGACATCATCGGCCGCCAGAAAAAAGAGCGCGGATTTTCCTCCGGCTACATTGTCACCAATCCGAATTGCTCGACGATCATCATGGCGCTTCCGCTGGCGCCGCTGGACTCCAATTTCGGCATCGAAGCCGTGATGGCGACAACGCTGCAAGCCGTTTCCGGCGCGGGCTATCCCGGCGTACCTTCGCTGGACGTAGTGGACAACGTCATTCCCTTCATCGACGGCGAAGAAAAGAAAATGGAAATTGAGACGCGGAAGATTATGGGGCGCATTGGAAACGGCTCATTTGAAAACGCGCCGTTTCAGGTCAGCGCGCAATGCCATCGCGTGAACGTCGCCGATGGGCACATGGTGGCCGTGCGCGTAAAGCTTTCCAAGCGCGCGACGGTCGATGAAATTCGCAGCGTTCTCTCGGCGTATCGCTCCGTGCCGCAGGAATTGAAACTGCACACCGCGCCCGAGCATCCGGTACTCGTCCGCAATGAAAATGACAGGCCGCAGCCGCGCCTGGACCGCGACGCAGGCGGCGGCATGGCTGTCACCGTCGGGCGCATTCAGCCGGATAGCGTGTTCGATTTCCGGTTTGTCGTCCTGGGACACAACACGGTTCGTGGAGCTGCGGGTGCGGCGATTCTGAACGCCGAACTTTTGCAGGCGCGCGGTCTGCTTTCCGTGAATCCGGCGCGCAACGAGTCCTCCGCCGTTCAAGCGAGGACGCGATGAGCCTCCCGATCCAGGTCATGAAATTCGGCGGCACCTCGGTGGGCAGCTCGGACCGGATTCGCAACGCGGCGGCGATCGCGGCGGAGGCATCGAAGGACCGCGCCGTCGTCGTCGTGGTGTCCGCTATGTCCGGAGTCACCAACATGCTGATCGCCGCCGGAAAAAAAGCGTCGACGGGCGACGAATCGGCGGCGGATGCGCTGGTCGAATCGCTTCAAACGAAACATCATGAGTGCGTCGGTAATTTGATTTCGGACATCGACAGGCGGCGTGAACTGCTCGTCGAAATCGACAAGCTGATCGAACGCGCGGCGAATTATTGCCGCGGCTGCGCGCTGCTGGGCGAGCTTTCTCCCCGCGCGCTCGACGTGATCGCAGGTACCGGCGAACGGCTCACGGCCAGAATCACCGCGGCCGTGCTGCGCGAAATGGGCTATCGCGGCGTGGCATTTGACGCCACCGATCTGATCGTCACCGATGAAGTCCACGGTGGCGCAAGGCCGCTCGACGCGCCGACGCGCGAAAAGACGCAGGCCGCGCTCGCGCCGCTGCTCGAAGCGGGCGGCATTCCCGTCGCCACCGGCTACATCGCCGCGACGGCGAAAGGCATTCCGACAACGCTGGGGCGCGGCGGTTCCGATTTTTCCGCCACGATTCTGGGCGCGGCGCTGGACGCCAGCGAAGTCATCATCTGGACCGACGTGAACGGCGTGCTCACTGCCGACCCGCGCATGGTTCCCGACGCCGTCACGCTCGACGAAGTGTCCTACACCGAAGCGGGCGAGCTTGCATTTTTCGGCGCGAAGGTTCTCCATCCGATGACGCTGCGCCCGGTGATCGAAAGCGCCATCCCCGTGTGGATTCGCGATAGCTTTCATCCGCAACTTCCGGGAACGAAAATCACGGTCGCCGTGCGCCCCACACCGCAAGGCGTGAAGGCCGTGACGGCCACGCGCGACGTGGCCATGATCTCGGTGGCCGGCCCAGGCATCATCGGCGTACCAGACATCGCCGCGCGAATTTTTGCCGCGACCGCGTCGGTCCGCGCGAACATCGTGATGATCTCGCAGTCCTCTTCGCAGGACAGCATCTGCTTCGTCGTGCAGGCCGGCGACGCCGAACGCACCGAAACCGCATTGCGCGAGGCTCTCTACCAGGACGTTCACCAGCACGACCTCGAACACATCAAAGTGAATCGCAACGTCGCCATCGTCGCGGCAGTAGGGGAAAACATGGCCGGAACTCCCGGCGTCGCCGGCCGCGTCTTCAGCGTGCTGGGAAAAGAAGCGATCAACATCATCGCCATCGCGCAGGGCTCGTCCGAGTACAACATTTCATTTCTGGTGGAATCGACGGGAATGGAAAAAGCCGTTAAGGCACTGCATCAGGCGTTCGGGCTGGGGCGCCAGGAACAGGGCGACGGGGCGCGGGCGGTTTCGCAGGCAACGTCGTAGATTTGCAAATAAACCGAACGCACGTCCGGACGGATGATCCTCGATTCCGATTCGATATCCGGGTAAAGCTACATCTTGTATCGCCCGAGGTCGTCGTCGGACAGGCCTTCGAGCCATTTGCGGAGTTCTTCGCTGGTGGATTTTTCGGAGATGGCGCTGGAGATTTTCGAGCTTTTTAAAACTTCGTCTTCCACAAAAATGGGGCAGTCCACGCGCAAGGCGAGTGCGAGGGCGTCGCTGGGCCGCGAATCGATGGACATGATCTCGCCGTTGCGTTCGACCC
Organism: Terriglobia bacterium; assembly: GCA_963788335.1. Taxonomy (GTDB): domain Bacteria; phylum Acidobacteriota; class Terriglobia; order Acidiferrales; family UBA7541; genus Palsa-360. The sequence continues at coordinate 209,942 of CAWBGM010000016.1, read as the reverse complement.
AGATCAGCGCGTAAAACGTATCGTCCTTTAAATCGTTGACGACTACTTTTTGCACGCGCACATCGAGACCCAGGAAAACGTTGCGCAGCAGGTCGTGCGTCATCGGGCGCGGCGTCTGCACCTTTTCGATTTCAAGCGCGATCGCGTTGGCTTCGTAAATCCCCACCCAGATCGGCAATACAGCCGTGCCCTGCGCGTCCTTCAACACGACGATCGGCATGTTCGTGACGGGGTCCATCATGAGTCCGCGGATTTTCATTTCCACTTCCATGCTGGCCTCCCCGGACATTGATTGAATGCGCTCAAACGATATGTTCACCGATCAGGCTGTTCGGCGCCGAGCGAGTCACTCGTACCTGAACATATTGTCCCAAAAGCTCGGACCCCGGCGAAGTGAAATTTAAAATGCGGTTGCTGGAACTGCGACCGGACCACAGTCCAGTCCCCTCCCCGCCATTCCCCAGGCGGGATGTGGGCGAAAATGGATATCGGGAAGCCCCATCCACCAGAACTTCAAATGTCTCTCCAACCAGCGCCTGATTGCGCGCGATCTGAATTTCGCGCTGATGGTCGTTGAGAGCGGCCAGCCGGCGGCGCTTCTCTTCTTCCGGAATCGCATCGGGCTTGTCCTTCGCGGTCGTATGCGGACGCGGCGAATACTCGAATGCATAGATGCTGTCATACTTCACGGCATCGAGCAGACTCAATGTCTCCTCAAAATCCCGCTCGGTCTCTCCCGGAAACCCGACGATGATGTCGGATGTGATGCCGATCGGCCGGCGAGCCGACCGGATCATCTCGATTTTTTCGAGATACTGCTCGCGCGAATAGGTTCGCCGCATCGCGCGCAGAATTCGTGTCGACCCCGATTGCGCGGGCAGATGAACGTGGTCGCACAATTCCGGCGTCGAATCGATCGCTTCAATAATATCGCGCCCGAAATCTCGCGGGTACGACGTGGTGAAACGCACGCGCCGGATTCCCTTCACCGCGGCCACGGCCACAAGAAGCTCCGCGAAAGTCATTTGTTTCCGGGCCTCCCGGGAAGTCGGGTCCAGATACGAATTCACCGTCTGCCCGAGAAGTTGAATCTCCGTGTAGCCCTGGTCTGCCAGTCTCCCGACCTCTTCCAAAATCGATGCGCTCGAGCGGCTGCGCTCCGGCCCTCGCGTGTACGGCACAACGCAGTACGAACAGGCCTTGTCGCAGCCCTCGATGATGGTCAGATAGGCGCGGAACGGATTGTCGCGCCGCGTAATTTCCGTCTCGAAGGTCTCGTCGGTATCCTTGTTCAACCCCATTACGCGGCGATTGCCGGATTCCAGTTCCGCGATCAGTTCGGGCAGCCTGCTGTAACTGGCCGATCCGCACACCAGGCTTACCCACGGCGCGCGCTCGAAAATCTCTTCGCCTTCCTGCTGCGCCACGCAACCCAGGACGCCGATAATTTTGTTATGACGCGGATTTTTCCGGTACGTCCCCAGCCTTGAAAAAACTTTCTGGGCGGCTTTCTCCCGAATGCTGCACGTGTTATAGAAAACCAGCTTCGCCGCTTCCATGCTGGCCGCCTGCTGGTAGCCGCGCCCCAACAGCACTCCGGCCACTTTTTCCGAGTCGTGATCGTTCATCTGGCAGCCGAACGTCTCGATATAAAACGTGCGCGCGTCGGCCGGTTGCGGGATAGTCACGTGGGAGTTTTGATGCGGACCGGCGGAAGCGCCGGCCAGATCGTCAAGGCGGACATCGAACGTGTGAGCCATCGTTTTTTCATTTAAATAGTATCATAGTCGTTTGGGCGGCCCGCCCCGGGAGGGGAAAGTAAAAACCCTGGAACGGAACAATCGGCGAACCTGTTTGTCCGAACCTTTCCCGCGTGGCTGGCCCCGACTCCCGTTTTGTTGCGGATACTCCCGGCGCTACCGCCTCCTGAAATCCGGATTTTATGGTTTGCATTTCGAAAACCCCTCCCAAAACGCAGTATCGACAAACACATCGTATTACGATACATTATCGCGGGTAGGAGAATTCAGGCACTCGCCGGCCCGTAATCGTTTGACCCCATTTTGAGCGTGTGCTAGGTTCCAAGTTGGGTCCGTTGATCGGCGTACTGAGGGGGAGACAATTCCTATACTTGGGTCTTGGCTGTTCGTAGGCCAACTTGGCACATTGCTCGAGCAAACAGGCTGGGTTGCTCGCGTCGTTCTTGCCATGTTGCTGCTCTTTTCTTTGTTTTCCTGGGCGCTGATTTTCCAGAAGTCGCGAATGTTTTCCCGCATCCACCAACAAACCGCCCTGTTCCTGCGTATTTTCCGCTCCAATCGAATACTTCCCGATCCAAAACAAATGGGCAACGGCAGCTCGCCGCTAGAGGCGGTTTATAGCGCCGGATTCCGCGAGATCGAAAGCCAGGCTCGCACGGGCACCCCTGCCGGAAAAATCACCAGTCTGAATTCGGTCACGGTGAGCATGCAAGTCGCCGCCGGCGAAGAAATCCGTAAAGCCGAAAGATACATGCCCTGGCTGGCCACCACGGGATCGGTTACACCCTTTATCGGATTGTTCGGCACGGTCTGGGGGGTCATGGACGCCTTTACGGGTTTAGGCGCCGCCGGTTCGGCTAGCTTGAGGGCGGTAGCTCCTGGTATCGCCGAAGCTTTGATCACCACGGCCGCTGGATTGTTCACCGCCGTCCCGGCCGTGATTGCTTACAACCACTTTTTGCACGAAATTCGGGACCTTGGCAACCGGATGGACAGCTTTGCGATGGAGGTCTCGGCGCTCGTTGAGAAAATGTATCCCGGGCACCGATCTTGAATCGCCAGGCTGAAAGCGGAAAGGCGAAATGTTTTAACACCGTGGACACAGAGGGCCAAAGAGAATAGAAAGAGTAGTTCAATCCTTCGGGGCCGCGGCATTGATTTTTTCTGTGAATACTGTGCCCTTTGTGTTCTCGGTATTAAACGGCTTTTAGCCGGACAAAACGACAATGCCACAACTCTCACGCCAGACCGGCAGTTCCCTTTCGGAAATTAACATCGTTCCCTTTGTGGACGTCATGCTGGTGCTCCTCGTGATTTTCATGATCACAGCGCCGATTCTGCAATCCGGGATCGAAGTGGACGTACCTAAAACAAAAACCGTGAAGGAAATTTCCGAATCGCGCGTCGTGGTTTCGATCGACCGGGCCCAGCGCATCTACATCGGCGACGAAGCCGTCAATATCCACGAGCTGGGCGCCAAGGTTCACTCCCAGATGCACAATGCGCAATCCGACCCGATCTTTCTCCGCTGCGATAAAACAGTCCCTTTCGGTTCGTTCGCGCTTGTGGTCGACACTCTGAGGCAATCGGGCATCCAAAATATCAGCGTCGTAACGGAGCCGCTCGACGAAACTCCGCATTAAATTCTATGTCCTATAGCACAACAAATGCGGATTCGGGCGACCTGAGGAAGTTCTTCATCTGGTCGGTGGGGCTACACGCACTTCTTTTCAGTTCCCTTATTGCTTCCACCATCTTTTCCCGCACCGGAGATTCCTGGGGAGGCGTCGGCGGCGAAGGCGCGGTGGCCGTCGGCCTGGTGGGCAAGCTACCCGGAGTCATGTTGCCCCGCCCGGATGCTGTCACGCAAAGCCGAGTCGTGGACACCAGCAAGGGTCTGTACAAGGCGGACCCGGAGCCGAAGCCAAAGGAAATGGAAACCGACGCCAAAAAAATCCCTGAATTTACAAAAGAGAAGGCACCCCACTACATCACCAAACCATCCAAGATATTGGAAGACAAAACGCCTCCCCCGCCCAATGCCGTCCCATACGGCGGGGGCGGTTCTCCGGCGCTGCCATATTCTTCCTTTGCGATGAATGGGGCGACGCAGGGAGGTATGGGATTTTCCGGCCCCGGCGGAGGCGATTTTGCCGGCAAAAATCCCGCATACGTCGATGCCGTGCGAAATCGGATCAGCAGCAATTGGCTGCAGTCCACCGTAGACCCTTCGGTTCGTTGGGCTCCCCGGGCGCAGTTCTCGTTCCAGATTCTGCGTGACGGCACGGTCATCAACATTCAGATGACGCAGTCGAGCGGCAACCGTTCCGTAGATAATTCCGCGTTGCGCGCCATCTTGAGTTCCAGTCCCATGTCCGCGCTTCCGTCGAACTATTCGGGCAGCAGCGTGACAGTCGATTTCTGGTTTGAGTTTCGCCGCTAAAACACTGAGGATGATTGAATGAGCGAATCGAGCGTAACTTCAGGGGCAGAACGAACGGGGGCAGAGCGAAGATGATCCACCGGCCACGCGGAATTTTGCAAAATCCTACGTTCTTTCTCTATCTATGTTTATCTTTGGGTGTCTGTGCCTTCCTTGTTCTTTTTTCCGACTTGCCCGTCAGAGCGCAGGACCGTTTTCAAACCGGCACCGGCCTGGGCGTCTCGAAAGCGCGAGTCGCGGTGGCCGATTTTTCGCCCAAATCGCCGACTTCGCAACCATTGTCCGCGGAATTCAGCGATGTAGTTCGCTCCGATCTCGACTACAGCGGAATCATCGATCTGGTCAGCAAAAGTTATAACCCGTTGCAATCGCCCGGGACTCCGGGTGAAGTGGATTTCAAAGGCTGGTCCGATGCCCCCGCATCGTCGCAATTACTTGCCTTTGGAAATCTGACGGCGAGCGGAAACGCGCTTGAAATCCAAGCATGGCTCATCGACGTGCGCAATGCCTCCCTGCCGCCCGTGATTGGAAAGGTCTACCGGGGAGAAGTCACCGACGCGCAGGTTCGCATCTTCGCGCATCAATTCGCCGATGAAATTATCGGCAAGCTTTCCGGCGGGCTGCCCGGCATTGCCGCCACGCAGATCGCATTCGTGAGCAACCGGAGCGGCAACAAGGAAATATGGGGCATGGATTATGACGGCGAAAATCAACATGAACTGACCTCGCTTCACACGATTGCGTTAACGCCGCGATGGTCGCCCGACGCTTCCCGGATCGCCTTCACATGTTTCCCCCAGCCGGGAGGCGCGGTAATTAATGCACAGATTTGCATTTACTCGATGGCCACCAATCGGCTCATCTCCTGGCCACGCTTCCACGGGACAAACTCTTCGCCGGCATGGTCGCCTGACGGTTCTCAGATCATGTTCATGTCCAGCATGTACGGTAATCCCGAGTTGTTCTTGACGGACGCCTCGGGCGCTCGCCCCAAGCGCCTCACTTATTCCAACGGTGCAAACACCTCGCCGTCATGGAACCCGAAAACCGGACAACAGGTTGCGTTCGTCAGCGATCGCGGCGGCATCCCTCAGCTCTACATGATGAACTCCGACGGAACCAGCCAGGCCAAGGTCGATCTGCCCGACATGGGATACGTGATCGATCCCGCATGGTCGCCCAACGGACAACTCCTTGCCTTCAGTTGGCGCCGCCCGAACGGAAACTACGACCTTTATTTGATGGAGATCGTCTCGCACCAACTGCTTGAATTGACCCGGGACGCCGCGCGCAACGAGCGCCCGAGTTGGGCGCCCGATGGCCGCCATATTGTTTTTGAGTCCACCCGAACTGGTACACGGCAGATTTGGTCCATGCTGGCCGACGGTACTGCTGCACGTCAGCTAACCAGGCAGGGACAAAATGAATCTCCTAACTGGTCGCCGAAGTGACCGCTTTTGCAGCGACTCTGTTTTGGGATAGCGTTTCAGAAAATGTTCCTAATTGCACTCGATCCAGATGCTCCGGTAAATTATAAAAGGAGGAATGAAGAAAGATGCGGAACCGCACGAACGCCAGGGCCCTATTCAGCACTTTGCTCATAATCGTTGCTCTGGGTGCAGCTTGCAGCAAGAAACCTGCCCCGCAAGCGCCACCACCACCCCCACCCACTCCCGTCGCGCCCCCGGCTCGACCCACGGTGAACTTGCAGGCAAATCCGACATTCATTCAGAGTGGCCAATCGACCACTCTGTCCTGGTCCTCGACAAACGCGACTTCGCTGACCCTCTCTCCGGGCATCGGCATGGTCACTGCGGAAGGCACGCAAACCGTGTCGCCGCAGAGCGCGACTACCTACACGATTACGGCCACCGGGCCCGGCGGTTCGGCGGACGCAAGCGTTCATATTTCCGTCAGCGCTCCTCCACCTGCTGCGCCCATGACCAAAGAGCCCTCCCTGCAGGAGTTGTTCGACAAGGAAGTCAAAGACGCCTTCTTTGATTACGACAAGGCGGATATTCGAGCTGACGTGCGCGACGCCCTTTCGCAGACGGCTCAGTTCCTGCGTTCCTATCCGCAAATGAAAGTCGTCATCGAAGGCCATTGTGACGAACGTGGTTCCACCGAGTACAATCTGGCGCTGGGCGACCGTCGAGCTGCCGCGGTAAAGCAGTTCATGATTTCGCTCGGCATTCCGGCTGACCGTATGGAAACCGTCAGCTACGGCAAGGAACGCCCATTCTGCACCGCTTCGGATGAGGAGTGCTATAAGCAGAACCGGCGAGGCCATTTCGTTATGGGTAAGTAGTTGGCTTGAATCACCCAAGCCTGCCTGGGATCGCCAATCCTCCGATTGGCGATGAGTCTCGCGCCGTTCAGAAAGATGGCGATCCCAGGCGTTTCATGCATAACTCTAAGGTCTTACGAGGCGTCCCTGCCCTCGAAGGAGGAACACCTTGCAAAAGCGTTTAATTCTGTTTTTCGGTTCGGCCATGCTCGCAGGAGCCGTGGGCGGAGCTTTGCTCGGCCCCGTCCCAGCGGGCGCCGTGGCGCGCGAAATTATTGAACTCCAAACCGGAGTGAACCAATTAATCATGGGCCAGCAGGCTATGCAGACTGCGATCACGGAAAACGCCGCCGTTCAGCGCACCCTGATCGAGCAATCACTCGACTCTGTCAACAAGCTCAATACCTCGATGGCTGCCGTCCAGAAAAACACGCAGGACTTCTCCGCCGCTTCCGGCGCGCGCCTCGACACCATGGGCACCCAGGTCCAGGGCCTCTCCGACAACGTCGCCGATTTGCAGGCGCGCCTCGGCAAGCTCGACCAAAAGCTAACCGACATTCAGAACACGTTGCAGAACGTCGATTCGAAGCTCGCGGCTCCCCCGCCTGCCGCGAATTCCCCCGCGGCAAACGGCGCTGCTCCCGGACCTGGCGGGCCGGCTCCCATGGCTGCCGCGCCGGGACCTCCCGCTTCCGCCGACGTCCTCTATTCCAATGGCCTGAGGGACATTAACGGCAAGCACTACGATCTGGCGACTCAGGAATTTCAGGACTACCTGAAATACTACGGCGACACCGATCTGGCTTCGAACGCACAGTTCTACCTGGGCGAAATTTCCTACATGCAGGGCCAATACCAGCCCGCGCTGGATTCGTACAACAAAGTCATTGAGAACTATCCGAAGAGTTTCAAGACGGCCTCGGCCCGAATGCGAAAGGGCTTCTGCCTTGCCGAGCTCGGCCAGAAGGCCGCCGCCATCCGTGAACTCCGCACCGTCGTCCGCCAGTATCCGGGAACCGACGAAGCCAAGCGTTCTTCCTCAAAATTGCGGGAAATGGGCGCGGCCGGGTAAGCGCTTCACTGAGCGGTTTTTCTGTGAGTATTTCAATTTGGCGATATGAATCTGCAATCTTGAATAGGAACTCGGGTGCCGCACCCTCGTCCGCCGCGGCGGATGGGTTCGGGTTTAGATTTCAAATTCCTGAAAAACTGAATCCGGAAGCATGTCCCCACGCGTATTCCACACGGGTGGAGAAGTCCCTCGGCGAAAACCCGCAGTTTGCACGCCGCGCGATGCCGTGTTATCTTCCTCCCACAACTGGAGAAAAAAGAATGTCAGTTAATAAAGTAATTTTGGTAGGACGTTTGGGACGTGACCCTGAAACTCGATATACCGGCGGCGGGCAAGCGGTGTGCAATTTCTCGATGGCAACGGACGAAACCTTCAAGGACCGCTCCGGTGAGCGCCAGAAGCGCACCGAATGGCATAAGATCGTGGTCTGGGGCAAGCAAGCCGAAATCGCGCAGCAATATTTGAAAAAAGGGTCGCTCATCTATCTCGAAGGCCGCATCCAGTCGCGCGAGTGGACCGACAAAGAAAACCAGAAGCGCACAAGCTTTGAAATCGTCGCCACAAATTTCCGCATGCTCGGATCGAAATCCGACTCGATGGGTGGAGGAGGCGGCGCACGTCCTTCCGCTCCCTCGGGAGACTTCGATCACGAAGCGCACGCTCCGATGGAACACGAGCCATCGGGCCCGGAAGTCACCGACGAGGATATTCCGTTCTAGTCGAATCTAAGGCCCCGCAGTGTCTATCCAGCGCTGCCCTTTCGAACCGTTGCCCCTGCGTGGGCCTTGAGGGTGGGACCGAATTCTACGTCAATGCCGCCGCCATGCAGTCATCCGCCGCGCTTGACCGCGAAAATCCTGCGCCCATCTTGTTTCCTTTTTCTGAGCCTGCTCCTCTCCACCCCTTCACCCGCCCAGGATCCTGCGACGAAAAAACTTGTGACGGAAGCAAATCGCCTCCACGAGACAAACAGTTCGCCCGATTTCGACTTGAAGAAAGCGACTCAGGACAAGCAAGACAGCGTGGGAGCTTTCAGCGACGCCCTTCGCGACTGGGTCGAGTCGCGCCTTCCTTCATCGAAAAGCGCGTTGGGCACCCAGTCTTCGTCCCTGCAAAATCGGTTGAATGACGACTTGAAGCGCGCCAAAGTCCTGCCCCCGGTCGGCAAAATGGACGACTACGGATACGTGAATCGACTGGAAATATTTCAGCCCCGGGAATTCCCCGAAGCACTCGCCGTCGTTGCCGGCATCACAATGCCCTGCGGCACTTACGATTCCTTCTATGTCTACGATTACAGCGGAGGCCCGCCCCTGCGCGTCCTTCAATCGCGCAGCTCCAGGGAACATGACGAGGGTATCAGGGCCATCTATTTTTCGAATCGCGACACCTCAGGTGGCCGTCTGATACTTACACTCCGAACGGGAGTCCAGTGCGGCTCGTCCTGGAATCGGCTCTCCTACGACCTTTTCCGTCTGATCCCGGGCACAGGCGCGGCCGTTCCCGTGTTTTCAGGCGAACACGGCATCTGGTTGGCCGACGGCGATGTCTTACATGCGCAAGTGACGTCCGATGAGTTCTTGATCGAGTTCCGCGATCAAAGCATTAACCCCAGGTTCCGCAATCGCACTCATTTCCTGCGCTACAGCATTGGACCCTCAGCCGTCGAACGGATCGACCCGGTCGCTCTCCAGCCTCAGGATTTCGTCGACGAATGGCTTACCCGTCCGTGGAGCGAAATGATTTCCAGATCGTTCGCTGACAATCGCGACGATCTCGAGAAATGGCACGACACCATCGCTCGGAATCCGGTGGCGGGCAATATCGATGTGGTTCAACCCTGTAGGGACGTCCCGGACAACTGGAAAGTGGCCGTGACGCTGAACTGGATCGGCGGAAAAAAGCTGCCGAATCCCCGTCCCGTTTATTTTCTAGTCCATGAGTTGGGAAAGTATCGGTTCGCGATGGCCGCCATCGGCAATCGCGAGCCGGATGGCTGCCCGGGAAAAACACCTCCGGTTTCCGCCAACCCTTCGTTATTCGAGACGGACGCGCAGAAAAATGGCTCCGTGCCCGTCGTTCCGTTCTAAATTAAATTCCCGCTCAGACAGCGGGCTATTCGTAGCGCAGCGCTTCAATGGGATCGAGCTGTGCCGCCTTGTGTGCGGGATAATATCCGAAGAAAATTCCGACGGCGGCGGAGAAGATCACGGCGGCAATGATGGCCTTGCCGGAAATCAACGTCGGCCACGACAGCAGATTGCTGATCAGCGCCGAACCGACCAGGCCGAACAGTATCCCGATGAATCCGCCCATCATGCTGAGCGTGATCGCTTCCACCAAAAATTGCCGGCGCACGTCGTCCTCGGTCGCTCCCACGGCCATCCGAACGCCGATCTCCCGCGTTCGCTCGGTCACCGAAACCAGCATGATGTTCATGATTCCGATCCCGCCCACCAGCAGCGATACCGAAGCGATTCCTCCCAGCAGATACGTCATCGTCGACTGCGTCTGATTCTGCAGGTCGGCGATATCCGATTGCGTGCGAATCAGGAAATCATCGTCCGTGCCGGGCCGTATACGGTGCCGCTCGCGCAACAGGCTCGTAATCGGACCCACCGCCGCCAGCGAAGCCTGCTGCGAAACGGCTGACGCGTTGATGAACTGGATCCAGGTGATTCCAATAATCTTCCTCTGGACGGTGGTGTAAGGGGCATAAATGATGTCGTCCTGATCCTGCCCCATCGTGTTTTGTCCCTTCGATTCCAGTACGCCGTCCACGCGGAACGGAAGCGTTCCGATGCGAATCGTTTTGCCGATCGGATCTTCGTTCACAAATAATATTTTTTCAACCGTCGTCCCAATCACGCAGACATTCGCGGCAAGATCCACTTCCTGATCGCTGAACACCGAGCCTTCCTGCACGGGCCATGTGCGGATGTCGAAATAATTCGGCGTCGTGCCGATCACCGTGGTGTTCCAGTTCTGATTTCCATAGACCACTTGCTGGCGAGCCTGCAGCGCCGGCGCCGCCTGCTTGATCAGAGGAATTTCCTGCAAAATCGCATTCATGTCGTCGATCGTAAGAGTCTTTACCCCGCCGTAGCCTTGACGAACGCCGCCGGCGCGGTTGCTTCCCGCGGCAATGAAGACCGCATTCGTCCCCATCGCCTGAATTCCCTGCTGCACCAGGTATTGCGCCCCCTGGCCGATGCTCACTACGGCGATCACCGCTCCCACGCCGATGATAATTCCGAGCATGGTCAACGCAGACCGCATCTTGTTGCGCGAAAGCGCCCGAAGTGCAAGTTGAAACGTATTCATGAAATCCATCGGACGCCTCCTTGTCTGCTGGTTTGCCGCTGCTGGTGAAAGTACGATGCGCCGGACGAAAGCAATCCCGGCCTCTTAACCCAGTTCCGATGCCTTATCAGCAGCCAGCTTCTCCTGCCGCGCATTGTCTTCTGCATCTTCCGCCGCTTGCTCTTCCGCCGTTGGGAGGGTTAGCAGCACTTCGTGCGCCAGGGATCGATTCTTCACCACAGTGTCGCGCCGCAATTTGCCGTCGCGGAATTCAATCATTCGCTTCGTGTACGACGCGATATCCGGCTCGTGCGTAACCAGAACGATCGTCAAACCCTGCTCGCTGTTTAGAGTCTGCAAAATATCCATGATCTCAACCGACGTTCGACTGTCCAGGTTCCCGGTCGGCTCGTCGGCAAGCAAGATGGCCGGACGATTCACCAATCCCCTTGCAATCGCCACGCGTTGCTGTTGTCCCCCGGAAAGCTGGGAAGGATGATGCCCCGCGCGTTCCGAGAGCCCCACGCGCGTTAACGACTCCAGAGCACGCCGAGTCCTTTCCGCTGGAGGAATTCCGGCATACACCGTGGGAAGTTCCACATTCTCAAGCGCCGATGTCCGCGACAGCAGATTGAACTGTTGAAACACAAATCCAAGCTTCTTATTCCGTATCCGCGCCAGCTCGTTCTTCGACATTCCCGAGACGTCCACGCCATCCAGAAAATAGCGGCCCTTCGTCGGACGGTCCAGGCACCCCAAAATATTCATCACCGTGGATTTGCCAGACCCCGACGGCCCCATGATCGCCACAAATTCTCCCTCGAAGATTTCGAGCGAAACGCCGCGCAGCGCCTGAACCTGAATCTCTCCCAAATCATATGTCTTGTAAACATTTTCCAGGCGAATCACCGGCTTAGAGGCCGTTGTCTTTTGCTGAAGTTCAGTCACAGGTGTGGGTTGCTCTGTCATGAAGTCACAGTTGGGGGAGGAATTTACAGATCAGAACCTGCGCGGCGGGCCGCCTCCGGGTGCGATGGGGTTGCGCGCAGCAGACGCGCTCGCCGAAGTCTTGCCGGAGGACTGCCCGATGACCAGATCGTCGTCGGGCTTCAAGTTCCCGCTCATCATCGCCGTAAAGGTGAAATCCGTCACGCCGAGCCCGACTTGAACCGGCTCGAGAGTCTTGTCAGGCAGCAGTTTCCAGACCACTCCTGTGTCCACGCGCTGTGAACCGCCGCGCCGGCCGCTACTTTGACCACGACCTTGACCGCCGCCGGCCGCTCCGCCATTTCCCGCGCCGGCGCTTTGCGTCTGCGCCGCAGCAGCCGCGCCGTTTCCGGCACCGCCGGATCCCCCGGCGGCCATGCGCGCCGCTCCCGCTGCGGGCGTGGCCGGATCCTGAATATTATACTTGGCGTAGATGGCCGCCAATTGGCTGTCGGTCATATCCGGCTTGAATCGCAATGCCCCGTTCGGTATCTTCGTGACGTTTTTGGCTTCCGCAACCGGAATTGAAACGTACGCCGTCATTCCCGGAAATAATCGCAAATCCGGATTATCAAACGCGACCATCGTATTGTAGGTCACCACGTTCTGAATGGTGGTGGCGTTCATGCGGACCTGCGAAACCGTTCCGTGAAAGGTTTCCCGCGGAAACGAATCGACGCGAAACGTCGCATCCTTCCCGACACGAATGCGGCCCACGTCCGCCTCGTCGGTATTCGAGTACACCAGCATGTGCGTCAGGTCTTGCCCGATGCTGAATAGATTGGGCGCCTGCAAACTTGCCGCGATCGGTTGGCCGACGTTGACGGTGCGGTTCACCACGGTTCCGTCGATCGGCGCACGAATCGTGCAATAGCTCAATTGCAGCCGGGCGGAATCCAGGGCCGCTTTCTTCATCATCGCTTGCGCCTTGGCTTGGTCCCGCTGGGCAATCGTGGCCGCCAGTTGCGCCTCCGCCTGCTTCTCTTGCGCCTGGGAAGCCTGTTCCGACGCGATGGCCGTGTCATAATTCGCCTGAGCATCGTCTTTCTGCTGACCGGACATCACGCCCTGCTCCGCAAGTGACTTGATTCGAGTCAGCTGCGTCAGCATGTCCACAGTATTGGCATGCGCTTTGGCGATATTGGCTGTCATCGTCGCCACATTGGCCTTGCTTGTTTCGATCTGCGCTTCCAAATTGGTCACGTTGGCCAATGAATTTTTGTAGTCCGCGTCGGCTGCCGCGAGTTGCGTCTGAAACGGGACGGGATCGATCTGCGCGAGGATGTCGCCCTTCTTCACTTTCGAATTAAAATCGACATTCAGAGAGACAACGTTGCCTGAAACCACTGAACCCACTGGCACTGTGTTCACAGGATTAATCGTTCCAGTGGCCTGGACGACTTGTGAAATGTCGCCGTGATCCACCTTCGCGGTGAAATACTGCACCCCGGCTCGAGTCCCGACCGTCACATAGCCCACCCAAAGCAGCACCGCGACCGGAGGCGCCACCAGCATCGCCCGGTGCATCATCGATCGCACCCACAGATTTTTCAGGATCTCGACCAGACGTCCCATTTCAAAATCTCCCGGACCCGCTCATTCCCGAGCGGCTTATTTCCCCTGCTCGGCCGCCTGTTTCCGCCGTTCTTCGTCAATCTGCTTCAGTACGTCCTCGAACTTGGGCCTTTGATCCACCGTAAGCACCTGTCGAATCCTGTCCCGCCCTTCCTGCCGGATTTTCTGGTTTTCAGGATCGACGCGCTCGTGGACAGCATCGTATTTTGCGCGCGTCTCGTTCAGGATCGTCTCAATTTGCTTTTGCTGGTCGGCGCTCAGAGTCAATTCCCGGTTCAGCTTCGCGATGGTGCTTGCCGTACCGTGGGGAACCGGCTGTGCCTTTTCGGCAAGCACGCGCGAACTGACCAGGTACGCGCCCACAGCGCCCAGCGCAATACCCAGGATGAAAACCACCGACACCAGCAGGTACGCCTTGCGACTGCCTTTATTAGCGTCCATTTTGTCTCTCTGCCAGAGATTGCAACACTTCCTCGTTACTCACGGGATCCACGGGAGGCTGCGGGAAATCGCTGGCGGTCAATTCCGTCTGAGTCGCTGCCGGTTGCTCGGGCCGCCTCGGCGAAAAACCCACCAGATACACCGATAGGGCCAGAAGCAACATCGCTGCCGTGAGCGAAAGTCTCGACGCCAAAAATTCCAGCGGCGTCCAGAACGCCGCGGGCGATTCAACGCGAGCCTTTTCCATCTGGATCCTTGCCATCACGCCCGGTAGAAATGACGGACGAGCCTCATCCGCGGGATCCCAGGCTTGCCGCAAGAGGCTCCCGGCCAAGCGTGAATCGTCAATCGCCGACCGGCACTCCGCGCACTCGCCCAGATGTTGCTGCAGTTCGAAGTCCGGCGAGCCATCCAGGTAATCCTCAAGACGCGCCTCAAACTTGCGGCACCGCATTGGAATGATCGATTTCTTATGCACTTTTTTCGCTCCTTCCCTGCCTGAGCCCTTCCCGAACCGCCGGGCGTTTCTGCATCCGCTTCCGATAAGTTTCCACCAGCCGCCCGCGCGCCCGGAACAATCGCACCTTGACCGTATTCACATTCAACCCGAGTACTTCACTGATTTCTTCGACCGAAAAGCCCTCGATTTCCTTCATCACCAGCATCAACTGGTCCTTCTCATCGAGTTGCCCCAGCAGCCGCTCGACCAATTGCCGCTGCTCCGCTTTGTGTCCGGCATCCTGGCGATGCGATGCGCCGCTGAAACCGTGCTCCGGCGAGGCATCCATCTTCCGCAGTTGTTCTTCGCTCAGGTCCGATTCGTACACGAGACGCCGCACTTTCTTCTTCCTCAGATAATCCCAGCACTCATTCACCGCAATCTTGTAGAGCCACGTCCCGAACGCCGACCTCATGTCAAAGCGCCGGATCGAAAAGTAAGCTTTCGCTAAAGCCTGCTGCGCCACGTCCTCCACGTCTTCGCTGCCGCGCAGGATTCCGCCGATCACTCCCAATACGCGTTGCTGGTGTATCCGGACCAACTCTTCATACGCGGTGACGTCGCCGTCCTGCGCACGGCGTACCAGTACTCGCTCTGCCTCCGCGGGAGTCAAAGCTTCCGTTTCCTTGCCGCCTTGCGGCTCGCGGGGAATCACTGGATTTGTGACGTTTGCCATGAATTTCCGGTTACAGCGTCGTTATCGATAGATCAACTTTTTCCTTGCAGCCATTATAGCACTATGGAACAATGCATACATGATCATTGGAGACCGTCTTCGCGCCCTGCGCGAAGAAAAGAAGTTTTCCCAAGGGGACATCGAAAAGCGCACTGGACTGCTCCGCTGCTATATCTCTCGTGTTGAAAATGGCCATACCGTTCCGGCCATTGAAACACTTGAGAAAATGGCTCGCGCTTTGGAAGTCCCTCTCTATCAACTCTTCTATGACGGAGAAGAACCTCCCGAACTGCCCAACCTTCCGAAGCGCAAAAGCGCCGACGATATTGCTTGGGGCAGCTCTGGAAAAGAAGCCCGTCTTTTGAGCAAGTTTCGCAGGCTCATGGGCCGCATTGAAGAAGGCGACCGCAAGCTCCTGCTTTACATGGCACAAAAGATGGCCACCCGCTAAGTCCCGCGGTTTCCCGATTTTCTCGGGAAGGCTTCCTCTGTCATACAGGCTCATAGGCCCGGGGTATCACCCTGCTTTTCTGAAGTGGCGAATGTGACTCCTCCCGGGCCGAAGCCAATCCTCACATCATACACTGTTCCGATTTGAAACAGGCGAAGCACTTCCCCTTCTCGCCTTTTCCTCTACTCCCACTCAATCGTGCTTGGCGGTTTCGAACTGATATCGTAGACCACCCTGTTAATCCCTTTTACTTCATTCACGATGCGTGTTGAAATCCGCTCGAGCACTTCCGCCGGTAGCCGCGCCCAGTCCGCCGTCATGGCATCTTCCGACTCCACCACACGAACAGCCACAGTGTACCCATAGCTTCGCTCGTCTCCCATCACACCTACGCTTCGCACCGGGAGAAGCACCGCGAAGGCCTGCCACACCTTCTCGTATAGCCCGCCGCGCCGGATTTCCTCCACAACGATCGCGTCCGCGTCCCGCAGCGGCGCAAGGTATTCCTCGTTAACCTCTCCAAGCAGCCGCACGGCCAGACCCGGGCCGGGAAATGGGTGTTTCTTCAGCATTTCTTCGGGCAGACCCAATTCGCGCCCGATGCTGCGCACTTCGTCCTTAAAGAGCTCGCGCAGAGGTTCAATTAGCGCAAATGGCAGATCCTTCGGCAGCCCGCCGACATTATGGTGCGTCTTGATCGTCTGCGAAGGCCCCCGCACGGCCACCGATTCAATTACATCCGGGTAGAGCGTTCCCTGCACCAGAAACGCAGCCCGCTCCGGTCCTGCGGCAAGCTGTCGCGCCTGATCGTCGAACACGGCGATGAATTCCCCGCCGATCCGTTTGCGTTTCTCCTCCGGCTCTGTCACTCCTTTTAGACGCTCCAGAAAACGTTTCGATGCATCGACGCCGATCACCTTCAGGCCCATCCGCTCGCGCAGCAATTCCAGCGTTTCGCGGTACTCATTTTTGCGGAGCAGCCCGTTATCCACAAAAATATTAGTCAACTGGCTCCCGATGGCCCGATGCACCAGAACGGCGGCCACAGCGGAATCCACTCCTCCGCTCAGCGCGCAGATCGCGCTCGCATTTCCCACCTGCTTGCGAATCGCCTCCACCGTTTCGGTAATAAACGCCGCGCCGCTCCATAGCGGCTTCGCGTGGCAGATTTCAAAGACAAAATTACGCAAAATATCGGACCCGCGATCGGTATGCCGCACTTCCGGATGAAATTGCACGGCGTAAAATTTGCGAACCGGGTCTTCGGCAGCCGAGATGGCATGTCCGGTTTCTCCGGTCACATGAAATCCCTCCGGCAGAGCCATCACATGATCGCCGTGGCTGTTCCAAATGTGCAGCTTTTGCGGCAGTCCCGCAAACAAAGCCGAACCATTCTTCACCACAAGTTCCGTCCGCCCATATTCCCGGCGGTCCGCCCGCTCCACTTTTCCGCCCAGAATATGCGTCATCCACTGCAACCCATAACAAATACCGAGAACCGGCACTCCCAGCTTCAACACGTCCGTGTCGCACGGTGGCGCGCCCTCGTCATAAACCGAATTCGGCCCGCCGGACAGCACAATTCCCGCCGGCTCAAATTTACGAATCTGTTCCACGCTCGCCGTGCAAGGCAAGATCGCGCTGAACACCTGCTGTTCCCGGATTCTCCGCGCGATCAACTGCGTGTACTGCCCGCCGAAATCCAGAACTACGATACCGCCGCGCTCACTCATCGGTTTTTTGTCCTAATGGTCCGAATCTCTCGATATGACTCTCATGCCACCCGGTGGACGGGTTGCCCCGCGCGAAACGCCTCAAGATTAGACAGCGTCACTTCCAGAATCCTTACGAGCGCTTCCCTGCTGTTAAATGCATTGTGCGGAGTGAATACCACGTTGTCCCGCGCCAGCAACACGCGATTGCGCAGAGCCGTGCGAAGCCTTCCGACATCCACCGGATTCTGCAGCAATTGTTTCTCTTCCTTGATCAGTTCCTCGCCCTCCAGCACATCCAGCCCCGCGCCGCCCAGCTTGCCGCTCTCCAGAGCATCCACCATCGCGTCGGTATCGATCAACCCACCGCGCGAAGTATTAATAATCAACGCCCCAGTTTTCATGGACGCAATCTGTTCACGCCCCAGCAGGTGGTGCGTCTTCTCCGTCAGCGGACAATGCAGCGTCACGATATCGCTTTCCGCCAGCAACCGGTCCATCGTCGCATATTCAAATCCCAGCAGATCCGCCAAAAACGGATCGCGCCGTACATCGAACCCCAGAACGCGCATCCCGAATCCTCGAGCAATGCGAATCACATGCAGGCCGATGTGCCCCGCGCCCACCACGCCGATGGTTTTCCCTTGCAGGTCAAATCCGGTCAGCTCCGCCAGGTCGATGCGCCCGCTGCGAATCTGCAGAACCGACTGGTGCACTTTTCGCGAGAGCATCAGCAGCAGCGCGACGGTGTGCTCGGCGACGGTATTTTCTCCGTACGACGGCACGTTCGAAACTGCAATCCCGCGGCTCCGGCACGTCTCGATGTCGATGTGGTCAAATCCTGTCGACCGAGTGGCGATGAATTTCAGTTTGGGCAGCGCATCCAGCACATCGCGCGTCACTTGGGAATAAATGAACACGGAAAGCGCTTCCAGCTCGCGCAACCCGGCGTCGGGGACCGACAAAACACCGGATTCAAAATAAATCTCGTCTGTTGCCAGCCGTTCCGCGAGAAAGACTCGTTCCCAGTCCTTCATTTCAAAAAAGCCGACGCGCATTAATTATCCCACGACCACGTTTACGAGCTTGTCCGGAACGGCGATGATTTTAACGATCCGTTGCCCGTCCAGAATCGCCGCAATTTTATGATCCGCCAGAACTCGTTTCTCGATCTGCTCCTTATTGAGTCCCGCCTCGACAGAAACCTTGGCCTTCACGCGCCCGTTGATCTGAAACACAATTTCCACCTGGTCTTCGGCCGCCCACTCCGGCACAAATTTCGGCCAGGGCGCGTGCGCCAGTGTGTCCTGCGTGTGGCCCAACATCTCCCACAGCTCCTCGGCCAGGTGCGGCACCATCGGAGCCAACATCAGCGTCAGCAGTTCGAACACTTCCCTGGCGACTTCCGGCCTCACACCCTCTTCCAGCGGCTCCTGCGCGTGAATCTCATTGATCAACTCCATCAGCAGCGCGATGGCGCTGTTAAAATGCCAGCGTGTCTCGAAATCCTGCGTCACGCGCCGCAGCACTTGATGCGCCTTGCGCAGCAGGAACTTCTCCTTGGGCGTCGTCGAGTCCGGTGAGATATCAGCCGTGTTTCCCGCCTGCGCATTGCTTACCTGTTCGGCATGCTTCGCCACCAGCCTGTACACGCGCTGCAAAAAGCGCGCGCACCCTTCAATCGCCGTCTCGCTCCATTCCAGATCTTTTTCCGGCGGCGCTGCGAACAGCGTGTACAGCCGCCCCGTATCGCATCCATATCTCTCCGCCATCTCTTCGGCGCCCACCACATTGCCCTTGGACTTCGACATCGCCGCGCCGCCCTTGAGCACCATCCCCTGCGTGAACAGCTTTAATACCGGCTCGTTGTGATTCACCAGCCCCAGGTCGCGCATCACCTTGCAGAAAAATCTGGTGTAGAGCAGATGCAAAATGGCGTGCTCGATCCCTCCAATGTACTGGTCCACTGGCAGCCAGTACCGCACCAGCGCCGGATCGAACGGCATCTTGTCATTGTGCGGGTCCGCGTACCGGTAGAAATACCAGGACGAATCGATGAACGTATCCATCGTGTCGGTCTCGCGCCGCGCCGGTCCGCCGCATTTCGGACACGTCACATTCACAAATTCCGGCACGCTGGCCAGCGGCGATTTCCCCATCCCTGTAAATTTTGCCATCGGAGGGAGCACCACGGGCAAATCCGCGTCGGGAACGGGAACCATTCCACAACCGTCGCAGTTCAGCACCGGAATCGGAGTGCCCCAATACCGCTGGCGCGAAATTCCCCAGTCTTTCAGCCGGAAAACAATTTCTCCCTTGCCGAACCCGCAGACCTCGGCATTCGCGGTCATTTTCTCGATGGCTTTTTCTGTCGGCAGTCCCGAATAGGGTCCCGACCCGACGGACACCCCGTAATCGGTAAACGCCGCGTCAAACGTTTCCAGGTCGAGTTCCGGCCCCTCTCCCGGCTCCACGACAACGGAAATTTTCAGCCCGTATTTCTTCGCAAATTCAAAATCGCGCTCATCGTGCGCGGGCACGCACATTACCGCGCCCGTTCCGTATTCCATCAATACGAAATTCCCGACCCAGATCGGAATTTCCTCGCCGTTAAATGGATTGATCGCTTTGCGGCCGGTAAAAAGTCCTTCCTTTTCCGCCGTCGCAATATCCGCCGCGCGCATCGGACGCCGCCGGAGCGTTTGCAGCTTCTCTTCGATTTCGGCTTGCCCTATCCACACCCGCGATTAGCGTCGCCAGCAACGGATGTTCCGGCGCAAGAATCAGCGCTGACGCCCCGTAAATCGTATCCACGCGCGTCGTAAACACTTCGATCGATGTCCCGGAAAAACCATCCACTGCAAATTGCACACGTGTCCCGCGCGACTTCCCGATCCAGTTCCTTTGCATCGTCAGCACGCGTTCGGGCCACCCGCCTTCGAGCGTGCTCAACGATTCCAGAAGCTCTTCGGCGTATTGCGTAATCCGGTAAAACCACTGCTCGATTTCTTTCGGCTCAACCAGCGTATCGCCGTGCCGCCAGCAGCACCCGTCCACCACCTGCTCGTTCGCCAGCACCGTAGCGCACTTCGGGCACCAGTTGACGCGGCTCCGTCGTTTGTATGCGATTCCACGTTCCAGCATCCGCAAAAAAAACCACTGGTTCCACTTGTAATATTCCGGCTCGCAAGTGGAAATTTCCCGCCGCCAGTCGTAACTGAATCCAAAGCGGTGGCACACTCGAGTAAACGACGCGATGTTTGTCTTGATCCAGTCGCCCGGCAGAACCCCGTGCTGGATCGCCGCATTTTCCGCCGGCAGTCCGAACGCATCCCAGCCCATCGGGTGAATCACGTTAAATCCGCGCATCCGCTTGAATCGCGCGGCCACGTCGCCGATCGTGTAGTTCCGCATGTGCCCCATGTGCAGCGTACCCGAGGGATACGGCAACATTTCGAGCATATAAAATTTCTGCTTCGATGGATCGGCGTCCGCCTCAAACGCATGATCCGCGCTCCAGCGCGCCTGCCATTTCTTCTCAATTACCTGTGGATCGTATTCAGCCACGTGACTTGTCCCGCCTCTGCTCTGTGTGGATCGCCTTGCACGGCCTTGAATCGATTATCGCTTCGTCTTTACGGCTTTTTTCGTTGTGGCCGCTTTCTTTCTGCTCTGCGTCCTCGTTGTTTTCTTTGTTACAGCCTTTTTCCTCCCCTTCAGCATCGAGAACCCTTCCACCGCTTTCGGAGCATCCTTGACCGCAATGCCCAGCAGATCCCACAGGGCGCGCACATTCCGCCGGTCGTCCCCAGGCTCATCGATCGGAGTCTCCAAAACAAATGCCCGCCCCGCCACTCCATGCACGGCAGGACTGAGCCGCGGATGATTCAGGATTCTTTCGAACGCCTTCAAACCAATCTTCCCGCGGCCAATATGCTCATGCCGGTCCACGCGCGAACCCATCGGCGTTTTCGAATCGTTGACGTGCAGCACGTAAACACGATTGAGCCCCACCGTCCGGTCCACTATATCGAGCGTCTTCTCAAGCCCTTCCTCATTCGAAATGTCATACCCCGCTTCGAACGTGTGCGCCGTATCCATGCACACACCCATCGGCAGATCGGTCGTCTGATCCAGAATCTCGCGAATCTCTTCAAATCGCGCACCCACCGCCGATCCCATCCCCGACGTGTTCTCCACCAGAATGCGCAACCCGCCGAATTTCATTCCCCGCGCCGCCTGTCGCATCCCGTCCGCAATATCCGCAATTGCCTGTGATACCGGCGCTCCCAAAGCCGATCCCGGATGGGCCACCAGAAAATCGGCGCCCAGGGACACCGCGCGCACCAATTCATCATGAAACGCCTGAATCGACCGCGTCCGCATCACGCGTTCCGGCGAAGCAAGATTGATCAGGTAATTATCGTGGATCACGAGCGGCCCGAGCCCAAGTTCCGCGCGTCGCGCCCGAAACCTCACAGCCTCCGCATCGGCGATGCGCGTTCCCCCGCGCGGCCACATCCGCGGACTTGCCGAAAAAATCTGAAGTGAATTCGCTCCCAGCTTCGAAGCCGTGTGCAGCGATTCCGCGATATCTCCCGCAATCGACGTGTGAATTCCAATGCGAAAGCCCCCATCCTGCCAGGCAGGCGGTAATGGAGCGGGCACAGGTTCTGGACGATACTCGTCGTCAACGTCGTAGGCGGGTTCGATGCCAATCAATGCTTCAGCCATCCCCTCAGTCAAACTTTCACGCGCCGTCAAATGTTAGTTAAGCTTACGATTCTACCGGATGCAGACCCATGCGGCAAACATATCCCGAGACCGAATCCGAATTGTCGGAAGTGAAGTTTCAAAATCTACTGAAAAGTGTTTTTGAACGAGGGTGTGGCGCCCAAATCTTTCCCTGCAGTGACACGATTGCCTGGTTGAACCTGTTCAAAATTTCAGGACTTATAGACGAGGCAATTCTCGACCACCAGCAGATCCATGTCGCTCTTGCTGAATGTTTGGTACGCCTCACGCGGCGTGTTCACAATCGGCTCTCCGCGCAGATTAAACGAAGTGTTCAACAACACGGGCACGCCGGTCTCCTCGCCGAAACGCTCGATCAAACGGTAATAGCGAGGCGATACATCGCGGTGCACGGTTTGCAGGCGCGCGGTGCCATCCACATGAGTGGTCGCGGGAAGCAGATGCTCTTTCCCGGGCCTCACTTTTACGACATAGAGCATGAAGCGCGCCGGGAACCGTTGCTCGGGCTCATCGATTTCAAAAAACTCGCTCGCGCGTTCCACCAGCACGGATGGCGCAAACGGGCGATACGGTTCGCGAAATTTAATTTTCGTGTTGACGATGTCCTTCATGTCGGGGCGGCGCGGGTCCGCGAGAATCGAGCGGTTACCCAGCGCGCGCGGGCCCCACTCGAAACGTCCTTGCGACCAGCCGACAACTTTGCCTTCCTTCAGCGCGGAGACGACGCGGCCGATCAATTCCACTTCATCGTCGATGCGCTCGTAAGGGATGCGGCTCTGGAGAAAAAACGTTCCGGCATCTTGCGACGAATGTTGCTCACCCCAGTACGCGTGTTCCATTACAAAGCTGCGCGATTGTCCAAGAACGGTGTGGCATCCATAGAGCGCGGCGCCAAGTGCGGCGCCGTCGTCGCCCGCAGCGGGTTGAATGTAAATCCGGTCGAACGGGGCTTCCTTCAGAATTTTCCCGTTGCCGACGCTATTCAGCGCCACCCCGCCTGCCATGCAAAGATTTTTGAGCCCTGTCGCCCGGTGCGCCTCGATCGCCATCTTCACCATCACAGTTTCCGTAACCGCCTGTATACTCGCGGCGACATCGGCGTAGTACTGATTGAGTTCGCCCTGCTGTTCATAATTTTCCGGCTTGCTCCCAAAATAGGCTGGAAACCCGGTCGAAGGCGTGAAGAAATTCGTTTTGGGGTCGCGCGACGGACCGAACAAGTCCAGGAATTTCCTGCTGTACATTTTGCGCGTCGAGTAGGGAAAAGTGAAATATTCCATATTGAGATGAAAGCCACCGCGATCGTCGAGGTCGAGGAGTTTCATCACCTTGTCCACATGGCGCGGCGATCCGAACGGCGCCATGCCCATCACTTTGTACTCGCCTTCATTCACTTCGAAACCCAGGAACGCGGTGAACGCGCTATACAGCAATCCCAGCGAATGCGGAAAGCGAATCTCTTTGAGCAATGTGATGGCGTTGCCCTTACCCATTCCGATCGACGCGGTTGTCCATTCCCCTACCCCGTCAATCGTGAGGATTGCCGACTCCTCGAACGGCGAGCATAAAAATGCGCTCGCCGCATGAGACATGTGATGCCCGCTAAACAGGATACGTCCGGCCGGGACTTTCATTTTTTTCTGAATCAGGCTTTTTACCCACAGCTTGTCCCCCATCCAGGTAATCATCGCCTCGCGGAACACGGTGTGCGAGCGGGGAAACATCTGCATGCTGGTCATGAGCAATCGTTCAAACTTGATCAGCGGTTTTTCAAAAAATACGACGGCGTCCAGATCGGCGCTATGAATGCCCGCCGTCTCCAGGCAAAAATCGATGGCAAGCTCGGGAAAATCGTGGTCATGCTTCCTGCGCGAAAAACGCTCTTCCTGGGCGGCGGCCGCCAACGCGCCGTGGGAAAGCAGTGCGGCGGCCGAATCGTGAAAGTAGCAGGAGATCCCCAGAACATTCATCAGGACTGTTTCCTCGCCTGATCGAGGGGCGGTTCATCGGAGAGAGGGATGGGCCGACCAACCGCGGTTCGTACCCGGTTTGATCGCGAGGGGATCGCTGCCCCAGCGAATCGCGATGGCAAATGGGGCAAAGATGGTGAAATAAAATATCGTCATCACCACGCGGCCCTGGAATTGGCCAACTTTACGGGCAATCCGTTTCCAGCCTCGCCAGAAGCGGGCGAGCAAATTCATCGATTGTTGTTGATTCCGCGCCATTTGTGCTCACAACGAGCGGAGGTATCGTAGCAGAGTTCCGAGTTTGCCGAAGAGCGAAATCCAGGGAATCCTCTCGTGGCGCGGGCGTCTCGACCGCGGATTTCCCGATTGGGCATACATTAAAAAACCGCGCGGGCGGGACGCCTGCGCCACGCAAGCCGCGCCTGGTCGCCTCACTGGAACACCTGTACTTCACGAAACTAGGCCCGTTCACCCACAACACGGTAAAATGTTCTGATGCCTGTTCGTTTGATTGCGCTCGATATTGACGGCACGCTGCTTGACGGCCACTCCCAACTCCCGGAGATCAACCGGAAGGCCGTGACCGAAGCGTCCGCCCGTGGAATCGAAATCGCCCTGGTGACGGGGCGCCGGTACGACTTCGCCATGCCGATTGCGAAGCAGTTCCCTTGCCCGATCACCATGATCGTAAATAACGGTGCGATGGTGAAATCCAGCACCGGCGCGAAACACCGGGTCCGCCTCTTGCGGCGCGAAGTCGCTGAAGCCGTGCTTGCCGAGGCCACCGATTTTAGAGACATGGCTTCGGTATGTTTTGACCGGCCTCGGGAGAATCAGCTCTTTTACGAGCGCATCGAATGGGACGATCCTCTGCGGCGAGGATATTTTGAGCGCAATCGGGAGTACCTTGCGGAGATGAGTCCTCTCGCGGATTGCCTCACGGAAGATCCGATCCAGATCATGTTTACGGGGCCTGTGGCGCGGGCGCGGGAAGTGGAAATGTTCCTCACACGTTTGCCGATTGCTTCCGCCTACTCGCTGGCGGTAACACTGTACGACACTCGAGATTTTGGTCTCGTGGACGTCATTTCTCCAGGTTGCTCAAAAGGCTCGACGCTGCGGGAATGGGTCTGTCATCGCGGATGGTCGCGGCAGGACGTGATGGCCATTGGAGACAACCTGAACGACCTGGAAATGCTCCAATATGCCGGGCTTCCCATTGTGATGGGCAACAGCGTTCCGGAGTTGAAATCGTTGGGATGGCATGAAACACTGACCAACGATCAGGGCGGCGTCGCAGCCGCGATTGAAACTTATGCGCTGGGAGATCGTTGACGTGAGCCGCAATCTAAACTCGGCAGTCATTTTCGGCGGTCTCGCGATGGCATTCCTCGCAACGGCTGCCCCCGCCGCGCGCGCCGAGTATGCAGTGTTGCAATCCGGCCAGCGCATTCATGTCACTGCGTACGAATTTTCCGGCGGCAACGTTCGCCTGACCATGCCTACCGGCACCATTGAAATTCCCACCGATTCCCTGCTGCGAATCGATCCGGAAGATGTATTTTTGCCGGTCAAAGTGAAATTGCTGGACGTTCCCTACGCGGACTTGATTGCAGAGGCGGCCCATCTGCACGGCGTTGCGCCGGAACTGGTCGCCAGCGTAATCGAGGTGGAATCGAACTTCAATCCAAAAGCGGTCTCCTGGCGGTCTGCGCGCGGGCTGATGCAATTGATGCCGGAAACCGCGGCGAGGTTTGGCGTTACCAACGCGTTCGATCCCGCCCAGAATATCAATGCCGGAACGCGGTACCTGAAGGAATTGCTGCTGCGTTACAACGGCGACCTGCCCCTTACGCTGGCCGCCTACAACGCGGGTCCGGAACGCGTCGAGCAATACCGGTCCGTGCCTCCGTACCGCGAAACGCGCGATTACGTGCGGCGCGTAACTGAAAAATACCGAAAATCGTCGAAATCTTCCGGCGACATATTACCACTTAAGTAATCTACGCAGCATAAAAGTAACTTCAAAAGAGGGTGCTATTGCGGAGTTGTCGGCGCGGGCTGCTGTGGTTGCGGATTCATTCCGGGACCGCCGATTGCTCCCGCTCCTCCGGGCGTGCCGGGAACTCCCGTGGCCCCATTCGCGCCCGGCGCGGCCGCTCCTCCGGGCGCATTCAGATTCACAGGCGGCTGGCCGGGAATGCCCACTTGCTGCGTGGGACTCCATATAAATTCCCATTTCTGGTAGGTGTCCCCGCCCTTATAAACTCGCAAGGAGTCCTGTTTGATCTTGCTTGCCACGCCGCCTATATTGCCGCCAAGGACGGCGCCATCCAGAGGCTGGGGTTGCGATTCCAAGGGATTCGGCGATGCCGCGGTGTTGGTTTGCTGCCCGGCCTGTGCGCCGCCCTGCGCACCGCCCTGTGTCCCGCCCTGTCCAGGACCTGAAGCCTGACCGCCGGGTCCGGAAGCGCCCGCCCCACCTGCGCCCGGGACATTCGAAGACTGCCCTCCGATTCCCAGGATGCCGCCGAGTAGCGAGCCGCCCGGGGGAGCGGGTGCAGCACCGCCGGTTTGCAGCAAGCTGGTGTGCATCAGGCTACCGATGAGCTGACCGTTCGGCCCGACGTAGATGAATCTCCATGCGCCGTCTTCTTTGTTGTTTGGATCGGTATATGCTTGGCGAAGGAAGCGAACACCATTGGTCTGCTTGGTCAGGTCCTCAATCTTTGTGGGGTAGCGGCCGAATTTTTTGAAATAAAGACCGATGGCGCGCTCGTATTGTTCGCCTCGCCAGATCGTTTCGGCTTCGCGCTCGCGTCGTCCTTGCGTCAGAAGATTGGGCGCGGCCGCAGAGACAAGGATAATAATGGTGGCGACCATGAAGACGACCATGAGCAGGCTATAGCCGGCCTGTTTTTTTCTACGCATGGATTGTCGTAAAATCGTCATGGCAAATGAATTAGCTGTTCGGAGGCGGCTGTTCCAGCGCCAGTGTCGCATGACGCCCGGAAGAGACTTCCTCGACGTCGGCGGACGTGCTGGTGAGTTGAACCACGCGAAAACGGCCCATGAGCGTGTCGCCCTCACCGGCGATGAAGATGTCTTCATTATTGTTCGCCGCGAAAAAAGCCTTGCGGTGGCTTCCGCCCAGATCGCTGACATATCCAAAATATTTTGCATCCACGGAGAGAGGCGGAGGCCCCGTCGGCTGGGCAGGCGCGACGGCGACGACCGGCTGCTTCGAGGGAGGCGGCGCGGGAGGCGGCGGCAACACGGCACTGAAGATGCTCCGGTGAACACCCTTATATTCGAGCGCCAGAAAGCGCTGCAAGATGTCCATACGCAAAGCCGGGTTATCCACATCGAGGGGGGCAAAATGTTGATCGACCGACTCAGGAACGGGAGCATCGGTGGCGATTCCGAAGAAAACATCCCTTTCCATGTAGGCAGTCCCGCCCAGTAGGACGAACAGGACGCCGAGGACGATCATTTGCTTTCGGTTCTTCATGTCAGGTGGTCCGGAAATAGGTTCTTAAAAGCACATTCAACCGGAGCTTGCCGGCGTTGTTGGAAGCCAGGGTCATGCTGTCCAATACATAGAAATTTTCCGAATGTTCGAGTTTGTCCAGAAATTGCAGCAGGCTGTCGTAATCTCCCTCGACCGCCGTGGAAATTTCCACTTCCATCAGGCCCCGTGCATCGGGCGGATGCTGGCGAAAAGAAACATTCTCCGAATTTAAACCCGAGGTGCGCGACAACTTCCCAAGGTCCTCGCTGATGGCCGAATAGGCGGCCCGGGAAGGCTGAAAATGGGAGGTGAAAAATTCGTCCCATTGCTTCTCATCCGCGGGCAGCTCAGCCCGGAATCTTTCCAGGCGCGCATTGTCTGCCCGGTATGATTTCTCCAGCATGGAAAGGCGATTCAGGTCGGCGGGCTGAACATGAGGAGAATTATTCAATTTCCAGTTGACGCCGATCAGGAGCAGATCCAGCAACAGGATGACGCCGAGGCCCCAGCGGACGATCGCGTTGCGGCGAATTATGATTGGTTTCATCGTCAGATCACCGAATATTGAGCTTCCAATTCCAACATGACGTGATCCGCCTGCAAATCGGGCCGTGTCGGACGGGTTTCCGTGAGCAACTGTAAATTTGAAAACTGGGCGGAGGTCTCGAGCGCCCTCAGGAATTTCAACTTGCTCTCGTCACTGGTCGCGCCAACCAGGAATTTCAAATGCACATTGTCGCCCACCAGTTTTGGTTCGATGCTGACGACGTGCGCGCCCTCGGGAAGTATCCGCTCCAGGTCCATGAAGATCTTGATCCAGGGAAATGCGCGCTGCTGAATCAGCGAATTCAAATAGGCGGCGCGCTGGCGGCGCTTCACATTTTCCGTGTCCTCAAAAAATGAAGCCAGATTGTTGCGTTGCTGCTCCAATTTCGAGACCTGCGTCTCCAGCGCCGATTCCCGCGCGCGGTACGTTCGATCGCTGCTCCAGATCGAATAGGCCCGCTCCGAAAGAAGAGCCAGGGCCAGAACGGCGATCACACCCAGTACGGTCGCTCCCAGTGTGAACCGGCGGTTGCTCTCCAGCGGAGAGGTCGAAAGATTTAGACGTACCTTCATTGCGCCCCGCTTCCCTTTCCCTTGCGATCCCGCATCATGCCCCGCGATTCAGGGTCCAGCCGATCAGCGCTTCCAACCCCCGCTCGGCGAGCGGCTGCTCGTCCGCGCGGATGCGGCCTTCCGCTGCGGCAGCGCTCAATAGCGGACCGACCGGGCAACCCAATTCGCTCTCCATAGGTTCCCGAAATTCCGCCATGCGGCTATCCAGTCCGGCTACGTGCACCTGTGCGATGCCCTCGCTCCAGGAATCCTGATAATACGCCGCCAGCGGGTAGACTTCATCCAGCAGCGCTTGCGGCGTCAAGTGTTGCACGTCGGCCGGCAGCGAGATGCAGCGGTAGCCACAGAGCACGCCCTCGCGCACAATGGCTGTTGTCAGCGTCGTTCCTGCCACGCGGGCCAGGAGAGATGGTTTACCGTCGGAAAGCAAGGGCAAGGCTGCCAGCGTCGAACTCATGACCACGCCCGGGGACAGGCCTATGGATTCTACCAGAGATTCGTACTCGCGAACGATTCGCAAGCGAGCCAGCCCGGTCACAATGTCCACGCCATCTTCGCGAGGGGCCTGGCGCATATAAGAAATCAATGTCTCCTCGGCCTCGAATGGGACGCTCTTTTTCAGGCGCCAGCGAAGCATGGGGATAGCTTCGTCATTCTTGCGGGGAAAAACATCGAAATGCAGTACAAACACGCGAATCACGGCGTCCGGGACCAGAAGCGCAACCTCTTCATTCTTCGCACGCAGCCGGGAGAAGACGCGCCCAATCGCGGCGCGCACTTCCGCGCCATTGATCAAATTCGATTCCGCGGCAGTGGGGAAAATCGAGCCCGGGGACAATGGTTCCACCGCAAATCCGTCGAGAGCAGTTCCCGTGCGCGCCCATCGCGCCGCCGCCACATAATCGGGCGCAATCTCGCAGGCCATTGGTGGATGGGGAATCGCATCCAGCCAGCGCGCCATGCGGCGGACAAAATGACTTTGGTAAATGCCCTGTCGGACCCCGCTTGTGCTACTCAATGAACGTCACCTTATTGATTTCCTTGAGCGTTGTAATCCCTTCGCGCACCTTGGCCAGGGCGGAATCGCGAAGGAAAGTCATGCCTTCGTCGCGCGCCACGCGCTTGATTTCCGAAGTCGGCCGCCGGCCGATAATCATCTCGCGAATGTGGTCGGACAAGTCCAGCAATTCGGAGATGGCGCTACGTCCCCGGAAACCGGTTCCCGAACATTCCAGGCAGCCCGCGCCTTCCACAAACTGCACCTTATCCCACGCATCCGGCTCCAGGCCCGAAGCCTTCAACAAATCCGGCGAATAGCGTACGACCTTTTTGCAATGGACACAAACTACGCGGATCAAACGCTGAGCCAGAATGCAATTCAGCGCGGATACGAAATTGTACGGCTCGACGCCCATGTTGATGAAGCGGCCGATCACGTCGGTCACATTGTTCGCATGGACCGTGGTGAACACCAGGTGCCCGGTGAGCGCCGACTGGATGGCAATTTGCGCGGTTTCATTGTCGCGAATTTCGCCGACCATGATTTTGTCCGGGTCATGGCGCAGGATGGAACGCAATCCGCGCGCGAAGGTCAGGCCCTTTTTCTCGTTGACCGGGATCTGGGTGATGCCGCGAACCTGATATTCAACCGGATCCTCGATGGTGATGATCTTGTCTTCGTCGGTCTTGATTTCGTTGATAGCGGCGTACAAAGTGGTCGTTTTCCCCGATCCAGTCGGACCGGTAACAAGCACCATGCCGTACGGTTCACGAATGTACCGCCGGAACTTGCGCATTTCTTCGACGGAAAATCCCACGACGTCGAGACTGAGGTTTTGAAATTTCTCGGAGAGCGTTTCTTTATCCAGCACGCGGAGCACAGCGTCTTCCCCGTGGCTCGACGGCATGATGGAAACGCGGAAATCGACGAAACGGCCTTTGTAGCGGACGCGGAAGCGGCCGTCCTGCGGCACGCGTCGCTCGGCAATATCCAACTCACTCATCACCTTGATGCGCGAAATGATGGTGGCCAGCCAGTCCTTCGAGATGGGGGCCATGGCGTGCACCAGAACGCCGTCAATGCGGTATTTCACCGCGACTTCCACGTCCCGGGCCTCGATATGAATATCCGAAGCGCGGCGTTCGAGCGCGGTAAAGATCACTGTGTCCACCAGGCGAACGATCGGACTGACGGCCGATTCGCGCGTCAAGCTGTCGGCGGAAATATTCGCGTCGGATTCTTCCTCATCTTCGACGACGGTGAGAGTAAACGCTTCGGTTGCCTGATCGAGAACGCGCTGGGATTGCTCGGTTCGCTTCAGAAGGTCGCCGATCTGCGTCGGCGTGGCCACTTTCAATATTAATTTCTTGCCGAGCAAAAGCGGCAATTCATCGCTCAGCAGGACCTGGCTTGGCTCGGCAACGGCGATGACCAGCGCGCCATTCTGCGCTTCGATGGGAACAAAATTAAATCGAAACATCAGTTCGGCGGGAATGCTGCGGAACAGTTCCGGATCGATCCGCTGCTCGAATAAATCGATGAACGGACAGCGGTAACGTTCCGCGAGGCGCTTGGCCTTTTCCCGTTCGCCCTGTGGATCGGCGGCTATCGTTAACGATTGATCGGTTGTGCTCATTGGATTCTTTCCCTATCACTGTCCGCCGACGGACAAGGAAAACATCGGCAGATAAAGTGCGACCAGGATAAAAGCGATCAATACGGCCATGAAGATCAGCAGCGCAGGCTCGATCAGCGCCACCATATTCGCGAGCTGCGTATTTACTTCGTCTTCATAAAACTCGGCGACGCTTCCAAGCATGGGGGCAAGCGCGCCGCTGGCCTCGCCCACTTCAATCATCTCGAGCGCCAACTCGGGAACCAGTCCCGTGGATGCCAATCCGCTGTGCAACGATTGTCCCTCACGCACGAGCTTGGCCCCGTGTGTGATCGCTCCGGAAACCAGACGACTGCGAATGGCCGCTCCGGAAGTCTCCATGGCTTGAACCAGCGGCGTTCCTCCGGCCAGAAGCGTCGAGAGCGTGCGGCAGAATTGCGCGAACTGAAATTTCGTCAGCGTTTCGCCGACCAGCGGCAACTTCATCCGCATCCGTTCCAGGGAAAGCCCACCCTGCTCAGAGCGCGACCAGACGTAAGCGGCAATGGCGGTCAATCCCATGAGTCCAAGTGCGCCCAGAAGGTAAGGCCTGTATGTAACGGTAACCGCCAGAAGGATCCGGGTTGCTTCGGGCAACTTGATATTCAAGTCGTTGTACAGCAATGCGAACTTGGGAATCACGCTGGTCACCAGGTACGTCACAATCATCACAGCGGCCGTGATCAGGATGACGGGATAGATCAGCGTGGAAATCAGTTTCTTTCTCAGGCCGGTCGTAACTCTCTGGTAAGCAATGTAATATTCGAGAACACCCGACAGGTTACCGCTCTTTTCTCCCGCGAGGATGGATACCGTGTAAACTTTCGGAAAAACTCCCTGTTGTTCCAACGCGTCCGAGAGCGTAGTGCCCTCGCGAACCAGCCGGCGAACCTCGCCGAGAACCGGACGAAGTCGAGGCGCGGCGGCGCGCTCGGCCAGCAAGTCGAGAGCCTTGAGAATGGGTATCCCGGCTTTTATGAGGGTATTGAACTGCTGGTTAAAAACCAGAAAATCATTCCCATCCACTTTCTTTTCGCGGGGCCCTCCAAAGGACGACCCGAATACGCCGGCCTGCGGACGGACCTGATACACAAAAAAGCCGCGATCGGCGAGCTTCTGGCGAGCCTCAGTAATGGACTCAGCAGCCTCGACTTGCGAAAAGACGCGGCCGCTGGCGTCAGCGACTTTGCAAAGAAACTCAGCCATTCACTAAGTGTACCTCAACCCTACAAGATGCATGAAGTGCCCCCATTGGATGCGTGCGCTGGGTGACACCTCCAGCCTTCACTGGGCACGAGTCCGTTACCAGCATCCCATTTCCGGAGACGCCGAGTTTTTCACCTACATAAAATTCAGGTAAATCCACAACACAATCCTTGCCTTTGTTACCCTGTCTGGCTAAAATGCCCGCCCTGCCGGACAATCCTGACCGGTCCCTGGGGGGACAGACTACCCATGGTTTCGATCACGGGAGCCGAGCCGGCAAAAGCGACCAATTGATTTCTTTTGGAGGCGTTGAATTCAGCGTTCGAATTTCGAACCGAAATTCATTTTGAGAAATTGATCCCCCCACGCACGAACTCGAGACGAAAATCTCGGATTCGATTACGCGGCGTCCCCGGCTGTTCCACCAGCGACTTGGCCTTTCGGGACGCCGCTTCGTTTTTTGCATTCACTTCATGGCTTCCAACCATCCCGCCAGCGACTCCGAAAAGGACCGGCTGGCTAAGGCTGAGCTGTTTTGGAAGCGGATGCGGCCGGCGGGCTCGCCGGTTGGCCCATACGGCAATGAAATGCTTGAACTTGCGTTAGCGCATCTCCCGGGCTCAGAATCAACGCCGCTTTGTACTGTTCATTGGCGGCGGGACAGTCCCCCGCAATGGCCAGCGAAATACCGTAGATGGTATGGAAAGGGGCGGAATAAGGATTGATGACCACCGCCTGATGAAGGCTTTTTTGCGCATCAGCCAAATGGTTCCTCTTCAGTTGGATCTGCCCCATCGTCACATAGGCGTCGGCCATAACCGGGTCAAGTTCCAACGTCCTTGCAATAAATTTTTCCGCTTTTCCATAGTCGCCCTGGCGATAATACAGACGGCCGAGATTGAATGTGAACCGAAAATCGGAAGGATCGCTCTGGTATCCGGATTCGAGGATCGCCTGGGCGCCTGATAATTCCTGGCGGCTCATCATTTCCGCGCTCAGGTTATTGGCTGCCGTCGCATTGCGAGGCGCGATCTTGTGAGCGTTGGTAAAAAGTGTGTAGTCGTCGATCCAAACGCCTGCCGCCCGTACGCCAAGGAACGCGAGCGGGATCGTGAGCGCAAGAGCGGCCACAATGACTCGTTTCGGCTGGCCAAATAATTGGCTTTGGGATTTAGCGAAGCGTTCGATAATCAGCGCAACCAGCATGGACGCTCCGATGCTCGGAACATAAAAATACCGGTCATGAACCAGCTCGTCCGACCTGAAAACAAAAGTATCCAGAGCGGGAAGCAGAGGAATCACCAACCAGACAATAGCCAAATCCACCGCTTTCGCGCCCAGTTGTTTCCTTGACATCCAAACGGCCGCGATCAACGGAACCAGAATCAGCGCCGGCAATAGAACGTGCTCAAAACTTAGCCGGGTCTGGTAGAACAAATCATAGGATTCCGACAGGTGAACCGGGTAGAACCAATTCCGGACGTAGAAAAATAAAATGGAAGGAAGCGTCATCAGCCATGTGCCGACGGATGCGTTTCCGAACGAATGTCCGAGACCGGACAAGATTTTATTTCTCACCAGAAGATAGAGAATTGCAATGGGTGCAAACCAAACCGCCGGAGCGATCGCGGTCTTGAAGCGCTCGCCGAGCGAGCGATTGGCGGCGTCGCCCTCGGGAGCAGATTGAATCCAGTCATACGCAAACGCCAGGACGGGTAAAATAATCGCCGTCTCCTTACTGAGCAGCGCCAGAATATAGAAAATACAGGAGACCGTCGTCCAAATCGCTTTTGAACCTTCCCTGGATTTCAGATACGCCACAAAAGCGACCAGAAACATGACCGCGAAGAGCGATTCGGTGGTGGCCGAAACCCACGCCACCACTTCGTGGTGCATAGGATGGACCCCGAAAATCAGAGCGGATAGCCAGGAAGTTGTGAACTGCCCGGTCATTTTCTTTACCAAAACATAGACCAACCAGGTGACGAGAAGATGTAGCGCCAAGGTAACCGCGTGCCACCACATTTCCTTGTCTCCGAACGCCGCGTAGCACACGCGGAACAGAAAAAGGAACATGGGACGATAATAGTTGCCCGGAGAGGTAGGCGACACCTGCTTCCATACGGAACTGATGAAAAATTGCGGCGCGTAGCGCCAGGCTCTCAAAAAAGGGTTGTAAACGATTTGTGGAAAATCGTCGTAGACGAAATCAAATTTGAGCGTGCCCAGATACGTGATCGCCGTGATCAGAAGAATAATCTTGATATAGTACGGCTCATAGGCGCTGGGCCTCCCTGCGTTCACGGTTGTGTGTGCGGATTCCGATTCCATGATTGTTTCCCGCTCCTGGAAGTTACAGGAAATTTTAACATTCCGGGATATTCGCGAATCCGCATAGAAATCCACACCAACACAAATCGTTAGTATCACTTACGTGTATTTGACGGAGGTTTATTGCGGAGTTGTCCCGGTGTTGCTTCCATTGACAATAGCGACGCCTGGAGGGACCTGGAAGCGAAACAGGTCGTCTGAAAGTGGGATGTCGGTCTGCCAGTTCCCAAACCGGTATTCCAATTCGATCCCGCCCGGCTGTCGTACCTCGATCCGCGCCAGTTCCCCGCTGGCCGCGTCCACCTCAAGTAGAACGTTTGTAAAATCTTGAGTTTCAGCAGTATCCGGGGAAACTGGTTCCGGGGATTGCTTCGAAATCGAATTCGCCGGCTTGGAACCTTTGGGCAGGCAACGCAGGACAGAATGGCCGGAAGGAACTCCGCTCTGGGCGATTAGGTCCACCCGGCTGCACAACCGGGCCAAGTCTACTTTGCCGGTTAACAGAGAAAGCGGTGTGCGCCAGTCCGAACTTTCTTTCGCTGGGCCTTTCGTCACCGTGTGGTCATACGGAACGTAGAACCAAACTGTTTTGCCGTCCGCCAGGAACAACTTCTTTTCCGGCGATTCGTATTCCCATCGCATGCGCCCCGGGCGTTTGAAATAGACTGTTCCCGACTCAACGCGCGCTTGTTTTGGGCCTTCGCTGTAGCGTTCCAGGAATACAGCGCGGAGAGTCCGCGGGCGGCGGTAATGCGTTTCCAGGAGACGAATCAGAGATTTAGCCTCGGTATCCGAGTCAGCGGACCGTTCAGGCACGGCAGAGAATCCGAACGTGCAGGCAAAAATAAGGATGGACAGAAATCGGATCGAAGCATTTAACTTCACAGGACGAGTTTATCAGGAGTGGCGATTGCGAACCACTCTTCCAAGCCAGCGGAGGGTTGCGCGCAGCAAAAGTCTATTGAATTGGAGGGTCGCTTGGACCGGCCGAAACCGAGTCGTTTGAGCGGATGACCGCTGTCTGGTCGGTGTAGAAGTGGCGTCTTCCGGTATTGTTCTGAACCTGCGGATCAGCGTTCAAAGAATAGCTGATCACGTGCCCCAAGGGGTCTGATGCAATGACAGTATAAGAATAAACATAGCCGCTCTTGGTGCCCGAGGCCAGGACCGAATCGATCAGACCGGCGTTATTCTGATCCACGGTCACGCCGTTGCCACTCATCGCCGCCATGGATGGGGAGAACCCGATCCCATAAGTGGTCGAGTAAACCACTTCCGCAGTCGTAACGTTTCGGGAATTTTGAACCGCGGAGGCTTCGTTGGCTCGCATTTTCGAGTCGATGAAATTGGGAATCGCAATTGCCGCGATGATCAGAATCACAGCGACCACAACAAGCAACTCAATCAACGAGAAACCCGAGTTCGATCGGTTATGCGTTCCGGCAATTCGACGTTCCGTTGGCTTCCCCATAATTTCACCTGTGACCGGTTGCTTCAAGACTCCTTGCAAAGCATCCCGCCCGATTTGACCGATTTGTGAAACCAGGTGGGAGGAACCTCATCGGTTCCTCCCGCCCACATATATCTTTCGACGCCCGTACTTAGCTGATAGGCGTGCTGGCCGACGTTGCCGGGTTCGCCGTATCGGCGCGAATCACGCCGCTCTGGTCAGAGTAAAAGTAACGCTGGCCAGTTGTATTCTGAGCCGTAGGCGCGGCCGTGATGGAGTAGGACTGAAAAGGCGTAGCAGATGTGTAAGTGAACGTGTATCCGCTCTTTGTGCCGGAGACCAGGACGGAGTCAATCAAGTCTGCCGTCGCCGAAGTGGCATTGCCGCCGCTGGCAGGACCCAGGCTCGCCAGGTTCTGTGGATAGTTCCCATAGGTGGTGGAATAGGCCACCGAAGATGTATTAATAGTTCTAATTGAGCCAACAGCAGATGCTTCGTTGGACGCCATTTTTGAACGCAGGAGATTCGGAATTGCAATCGCTGCGATGATCAGGATAATTGCCACCACGATCAGCAACTCGATCAAAGAAAAACCCTTCTGTTTCGTCCGCATCTTTCACGCTCCAATTCTTGTTGAAGTTCGAATCCTTTTAACTCCGCCGTCTCAGGAGTTCGACAGGTTAAGAGCAACACTGGGGCCAATCGAAGTCGCTTCGTTAATCCTCTGGTCACACAATATCTAACTTGCTGTTTTCAATAGATTTAGCCTTCGACGGGATATTCCTATCGGTAAATTGGCGCCATTGCTGCTTTGATCGGGTGTCTTCAGGGCGACAAATTTTGGCATCAGACGAAGTCTTACGTTGACAACATATGCAACATTCTCAAATTAGCTCCATACCGCGGGATTTCGAACATTTATCTCGGGATCCGATATACTTATCGAAACGACAACCGCGCCCCGGCAAGTGGCACATCGCAATTGCCTGATTTGTGACAAGCCCTTAAACTGTGCAGGAATCGATGCATGCTCCGTCCTGAAACGACGAGCGATCTCAATTCAATCATGCGTAATTTTCTCAAAGGCCTGTTCTCTTCACCTGTATTCATCGTGGTATCTGCGTTCGCGATTCGCGTGTTGTTGATGGTTCGCGATTCGCAGAGAAATCCCACTCCTGTCAATGCCTATTCGCCCTACGGGTACGAACTGGGACGAGTCGCCAGCGCTATTGCCGCAGGCAGGGGATTTTCCTCTCCGCTGCGGTATTTCGACAGCGGACCGACGGCCTGGTTCACCCCGATCTATCCGTATCTTGTGGCGGGAATATTTAAGATCTGGGGAATCTACAGCATTCCTTCTCATTTGATTATCGAATCTCTGAATTGCGCGTTCGTCGCACTCACGATCGTCCCGATCTACGGCATTGCAAAAAGAACGTTTGGAGAAGGGGTAGCCATCGGCGCTTCGTGGGCCTGGGTCTTTCTTCCCACCGCGTTGTTTTTTCCAATCATCTGGGTGTGGGACACGGCGCTCGCGGCTCTTTTCCTCGGCCTGATTTTTTGGGCGACCCTGGCGATGAGGGAGCATCAAAACATCCCCGCGTGGACGGGATATGGCGCGCTGTGGGCCGTCGGTGTTTTGATCAATCCATCGATCCTTTCCGTGTTCCCTTTCCTGTTGGGATGGGCGCTGTGGGAATCGAGGAAAGATTCCGCGCGATGGCCGAAATTCGCATGTGCCGCGTTGCTGGTGTTTGCAATTGCACTTGTTCCCTGGACGATTCGCAATTATCGCGTCATGGGAAAATTCATTGTCCTGCGTTCAAATTTCGGCCTGGAGTTGTGGCTGGGAAATAATCCCGCCGTTCCGGATACGTGGTCGCCCTGGCTGCATCCCAATGACAGCCGCGAGGAGGCCGAAAAATACAGGCGCATGGGCGAAATCGCATTTATGGCTGAAAAGCAGAGCGAGGCCCTCGCATTCATGAGAACGCATCCCTCCGATACAATGACGGCCATGTTTCGCAGATTTACAAACAACTGGGTGGGCTTTACCGATAGTCCCATGGACACGTGGTCGAGCGCGCCGTTCTACTTCAAATTTTTCATGGTCCTGAATATCCTTTTCCCACTGTTCACATTGATTGGCGCTCTGTTTGCCTCCCGGGAACGACGGCCGGAAGCCCTGCCGTACG
Source organism: Terriglobia bacterium (assembly GCA_963788335.1). GTDB lineage: Bacteria > Acidobacteriota > Terriglobia > Acidiferrales > UBA7541 > Palsa-360. The sequence continues at coordinate 171,545 of CAWBGM010000016.1, read as the reverse complement.
GAATGGTTCTCCTGATTTTTCCGCTGATTTTTTACGTAACGCATACTTCCCTGCGCTACCGCTTTCCGATGGATCCGATCATGATCGTGCTCGCCGCTCACGGCGTGGCGCAGTCGCTTTCGCTCCCGCGAAAGCGATCGGCGCATCGAACGGATTCGCCGACACCACTGCCGCGCGTAAGCGCTTTTTAGAATCCACCGGGGAATTATCGAATATTGTATTTCTTGGAGTAATGCCGGAAGGAGCGGTAACTCATCTTCAGCAGCTCGGCCGCGCGGGTCCCGACGCCTTCCGACGCCTCCAGCGCCACGATAATGTAGGCTTTCTCGATATCCTGCACGTGCTTTTCGAGATCAATCCCCGCCTCCGGAATTTGCGCAGGGCCGTTCAGGGGAGGGAGGCCGCTCGCAGCCTCCCTGGATCCCCAGTTGCGGATTTTTTCGGGTAGCACGCTGACGGAAATCACGCTTCCCGTCTCCAACGCGACCGATCGTTCCAGCGTATTCTCGAGTTCCCGCACATTCCCGGGCCAGTCGTAGGCTTCCAGCAGGCTCATGGCTTCTGGAGCGATTCCCTCGATGGGCTTTTCCATGGATGTGCGAAAGCGCTCCAGGAAAGAGCGAGCCAGCAGGGGGATATCCTCTCTTCGTTCGCGCAAGGCGGGCAGGTGGATGGGTATCACGCTCAAGCGATAGAATAAATCCTCGCGAAATTCTCCGGCGGCGATGGCCTTTTCCAGGTCTTTGTTTGTCGCCGCGATCACGCGTACATCGATTTCGGTTTCCTCGTTCGATCCGACCGGCCGAACCTTGCCTTCCTGAAGAACACGAAAAAGTTTCACCTGCATCGGCAGGCTCATATTGCCGATTTCATCCAGGAAGATGGTGCCGCCGTTGGCGGCCTTAAACAATCCCTGGCGGTTTTCGTTGGCGCCGGTGAAAGCCCCTTTGACGTAACCGAATAATTCGGATTCGAGCAGCGTTTCAGGAAATGCACCGCAATTGATGGTAATGAAGGGTTCCTGATTGCGCTGGCTGTTTTCGTGGATTGCGCGGGCCACAAGCTCCTTCCCGGTTCCCGTTTCGCCGGTGATCATCACGCGACTGGCCTGCGGCGCGACGGTCATGATCATGTCAAAGATCGCGCGCATATTCGCGCTGTGGCCGATGATTTTGTCCATGCCCGTCAGGCGGCGCAATTCCCGGCGCAGGTAGCCGGCTTCGTTCTTGAGGCGCAGCGTTTCATCCACCTGGCGAACGGCCCGGCGCAGTTGGTCGACCAGATCGTGATCCTTGATGACGTACCGATCCGCGCCGGAATTAATCGCCGCAATGGCCGTCTCCACCGTGGGAACGCCGGTGATCAGCAAAAAATAACTCGATGGCGAAATTTCCTTGCAGAATTGCAGAAGCTCGACGCCGGTCGTGTCCGGCATCCGGATATCGGAGATGACGATGTCAAAAATTTGCGCTTCGAGTTTCCGGCGCGCTCCTTCGCCGTTCATGGCTACTTCGACGCGGTGCCCTTCCTTGCGGAAAGTAATTTCGAGCAATTCGCAGATGGACCGCTCGTCGTCGACAATCAGGATGTGAGCCATAAGTGACGTCCACTTTCCGCTGCCCGCGCGTCAAAGGACGCGAGGCAACTCCACGGTAAATTCCGCTCCCTGGTCCTTTTCAGAAGCGACACTGATCCTGCCGCTGTGGGCCTGAACAATTTGATATACGATGGCAAGGCCAAGGCCCGTTCCTCCGATAAACGTCGATTGCAAAGGCTCAAAAATCTTCGCGCCCTGCTTGGAATCGAATCCCACGCCGGTGTCGCGAAACCGGATGCGAACCCAGAAAGGGATCACTTCGACAGAGACCGTCAGGACTCCTCCGCGGGGCATGGCGCGCAACGCATTCTCGGAGAGATTCCAGAACACCTGCTTGATCCGATTGCGGTCCACGCGGGCGCGCACTTCGGACCCCGCAAAAATACGATTGATGGTGTACCGCCCGTCCCATTGAGGGTTTCGTTCGAGCAACGTCAGCGTTTCATCCAGCAAGACGGAGAGACTGTCTTCGGCGAACTCATAAGTTTTTTCGCGCGAGTAGTTCAAAAACTCGGTGATAATCCGGTTCAGACGCTCCGATTCCCTGCTGACGATGCCGACCAGGTGCTGCTCGTCCTCCTGCAACGGCACGAGGCGGCCCAATTCTTTAACCGCGCCCGCCATCGCCGTGAGCGGCTGGCGGATTTCATGGGCGATCGCCGCCGAAAGCCTTCCCAACGCGGCCATGCGTTCCTTGGTAGCCACTTCCTGCTCCAGACGCTTCAAATCCGTGAGGTCCTGAAAGTTGAAAACGTAACCGGTCGTGCGGCGTTCGCCGGTACGCAGCGGAGATACCGAAATTCCGATAAAGCGCTGCTGTCCTTCCGGGGTCAGGAAATCCACTTCACGGCGCTGCGGAAGCTTGCCGTCTTCGGTCATGTCACCCGGCAACCAGAAAATCGGCCAGAGGTCCGGCATCAGGGCCCCACGAACCGTCTGAAACTGGCGCCCGGTGATTTCTTCCCCTGTGCGGTTTAATAGAAGGATTCGACCGTCGAGGTCCGTGGTCAGCAAACCGCCGCGCATGGAATGAATAATGTCCTGGTTGAACGCCTGCAGGTCCTGTAATTCCCCGCGCTTTACTTCGAGTTCCGCTCCCTGCCGCCTCAGGTTTTGCGCCAGCAGGCTGGAAAGATAGGCGACGGCCATGAAGTAAAACAAGTTGCTGAAAATCCAGGTCTGCAGTTGCCTGCTGCTGGGCACTGCGATTTGCATACGCGGGAGGATGTTGTAAAAAATCATCTCGGCCAAACCACCGAGCAAAATAAAGCTCAATCCAGCGACGATGAACGTGGCTTCCCTGGAAAACAAAATGCTTGCCACAATAATTGCCAACGGATACAGCCAGATAAAGTAGCTGTCCTGCGTGCCGGTGAGATAGATCAGGCAGGTCACCAGGATCAGATCGCACACCATTTGAATGGGACCGTGCCAGGAGGCCACCGGCATCCATCGCATCAAAATCGTGTAGAAAATTGCCAACGTGTACCAGAGGATGATCAGGGGAATAAATAGCCTGGTGGAAACTTCCAGTTGGCTGGTCTTCCCGAGAACCAACACGATGGCGAGAAGAAGAGTGATTAGGAAAAACCGGACACGCGACAGCCATCCGAGCCACGCAGCGACATTTTGTGTCAGTTCCATTTGAGGCGGACTTGTCGGCCAATGGCCTTTCAGATTTTGAAAAATTCAAAAAGACAAGCACCGGGGCGAGTTCAAGGGGCGATCCAATTCGAATCGGATTGCCCCTTCCGAACCACGAACGCAGCGTGCGCCGATTAGTGCGCGGAGCTAAGCTGTCCAATCAACGAGAACAAAGGCAAATACATCGAAATGACGATGCCTCCGACCACAACACCCAGGAAAACGATCATCATGGGTTCCAATGCGGACAAAAGGTCTTTCACTGCCGCGTCCACTTCATCCTCGTAGAAATCCGCAATTTTTTGAAGCATCGCATCCATGGCGCCGGTTTGTTCTCCAACGCCGATCATCTGCGTCACCATTCCAGGAAACACTTCGGACTCTTTTAACGGATCGGCAAGGTTGCGGCCCGATTCCAGGGCCTTGCGAACCCCCAGCAGCGCCTTTTCGATCACGGCGTTCCCGGAGGTTCTCGCGGTAATATCCAGCCCCTCGAGGATGGGTACGCCGCTGGATATCAATGTACCCAGCGTTCGAGTGAAGCGCGCGACGGCAATTTTTCTGAGCAGGATGCCCATCAGCGGAAGCTTCAGCAGCACGCCGTCGATCGCCATTCGGCCCGTCGGGGTGGCATACCAGAATTTCAACGCGACAATGGTCACGATGACACCGACAAAGATCAACAATCCAAATATACTGCCGACAAAATTACTCATGCCGATGACGATTCGTGTGGGCAGGGGAAGGTTCACGCCAAGCCCGGTGAACAATGTCGCGAAAATCGGAACCACCTTCCAAAGCAACAGAACGATAACGCCGGCGGCGACCACCAGCACGGCGATCGGATACACCAGCGCCGATTTCACGGCGCGCTTCAACTTGACGTTCTTCTCGATATACGACGAAAGCCGCTGAAGAATCGTGTCGAGAATACCGCCGGTTTCCCCGGCTTCGACGAGGTTGACGTAGAGGGAGTCGAACACTTTTTCGTACGGGCGCATCGAAGCCGAAAGAGTCGATCCGCCTTCGACCGCCGCCCGAGTTCCGGTCAGCACCTTTTGAAAGACTTTGTTTTCCTGCTGCCCGGCCAGAATTTCGAGACACTGCACAAGGGGCAAGCCGGCGTCAATCATCACCGAGAATTGACGCGTGAAGATAGCCAGTTCCTTGGCATCGACACCGCCGCCAAAGGTGGGCAGGTTGAACTCCTTGCCCTTCTCCGACATCTTGGTCACGTTGATCTGCTGGCGCTTGAGCGCGTTGACAAGCTCGGTCTTGCTGGGGGCCGACTGTTCTCCCGTGACCGTCGCTCCGGCTCGGTTCGTACCGCGATATGTGAAAACCGGCATCGTCCTATCCTCCTCAAAATTCGTCCTGCCCGATCCTGTTCATACACATTTGGAGGGCGGTTGCAATGTGTTAGCGTCGAACCGGGGCAGGCCCGCGCGAGGCGGGCGATGTCACTCCCCGATTTATCATATCTTGCAATTCTTCCGGATTCGACGAACGCGAAAGAGCGATTTCCAGAGTAATCAACTTCGCGAAATATGCGTTCGCCAGGCTCTGGTTGAACGTCTGCATACCCGTGGTTCCCGTGCCTGTCTGCATGGCCGAATAAATCTGGTGAATCTTGTCTTCGCGGATCAGGTTGCGGATTGCGGGGTTGGGGATCAGGACTTCCATGACCATGGCGCGTCCGCGTCCATCCACTTTCGGAAGCAATGCCTGGCAAAGCACGCCCTCAAGCACCATCGAGAGCTGCGCGCGAATCTGCGGCTGCTGGTAAGACGGGAAGACGTCCACGATTCTGTTGATCGTCGAAATCGCGGAGTTGGTGTGCAGCGTGGCGAAGGTCAAGTGTCCGGTTTCCGCAATGCGGAGCGCGGATTCGATCGTTTCGAGGTCGCGCATTTCTCCAATCAGCACCACGTCCGGGTCTTCGCGCAGGGCGGCGCGCAGTGAATTCGAGAAGGAGTGCGTGTCCGAATTGACTTCCCGCTGGTTCACCAAACAACGCTTGTGATTGTGCAGGAATTCAATGGGGTCTTCGATCGTGATCATGTGCTCTTCGCGTTCGCTGTTGATCTTGTCCAGCATCGCGGCCAGCGTGGTGGATTTTCCCGATCCCGTCGGGCCGGTCACCAGCACGAGTCCTCGCGGCTTGTCACAAAGCCCGCGCACAACTGCCGGCAGCCCCAAAGCGTCAAAGCCCTTAATCTCCCAGGGAATCGTCCGGAACACCGCTCCCACAGCGCCGCGCTGCTGGAACAGGTTGCCGCGGAAGCGGGCGAGATTTTTCAAACCGAATGAAAAATCCAATTCCAGATTCTCCTCGAAGCGATGTTTCTGCGCGTCGGTGAGCACGCTGTAGGCCAGGGCCTTCGTATCGGCGGCCGTCAACGGGGCCATATCCATCGGACGAAGCTTTCCGTGCACGCGCACGCGTGGCGCGCTATTCGTGGTGATGTGCAGGTCGCTGCCGCCCAGCTCAATCATCTTCTTCAGCAGTTCGCTTAATGTGATTCCGGACATTCTGTTGCCTTTCCTACAGCACGGTTTCGCGTACCACTTCCTCGATCGTCGTCTGGCCTAAAGCCACTTTCGTCAGGCCGCTCCTGCGGAGCATGATCATTCCCTGATCCAGGGCTTTTTTCTTCAATTCCAGCGCCGACGCTCCCACCAGGATCAGTTCCCGCAATTCGTCGTTGATCTCCATCACTTCGTACAGACCCACGCGCCCCTTATACCCGGTCTTGTTGCACGTGCCGCAGCCCTTTCCGATCGAGATCGTCACCGTGCCGACTTCTTCCTGCGTAAAACCGGCGTCCAGCATGGCCTGTTCGGGAACTTCCATCGGTTCCTTGCAATTCACGCAAATCCTGCGGACCAGTCGCTGCGCGCAGATCAGGTTCACCGACGTGGCCACAAGAAACGGCTCGATGCCCATATTCATCAATCGGCTGATTGTCGATGGAGCATCATTGGTATGGAGCGTGGAAAGAACAAGGTGCCCGGTCAGCGCGGCTTTTACCGCGATTTCCGCCGTTTCAAAATCGCGAATTTCGCCGACCAGGATGATGTTGGGGTCCTGCCGGAGGAAGGCACGCAATGCGGCGGCAAAATTCAAACCAATCTGGTCTTTCATCTGCACCTGATTGATGCCCGGAAGCTGGAACTCGACAGGATCTTCGGCCGTCATGATGTTGGTTTCCGGCGTGTTCAGCCGTGAAATCGAAGAATAGAGGGTGTTCGTCTTGCCCGACCCGGTCGGCCCCGTCACCAGAACCATACCGTAAGGACGCAGGATCGAGCGCTCAAATTTCGCCAGAGAATCGGGTTCAAACCCGAGCTTGGTCATGTCCAGCCGCAGGTTTTCCTTATCGAGCAACCGCATCACGATTTTCTCGCCGTACAGAGTCGGGATCGTTGAAACGCGGAAATCGAGGTCCTTGATCCGGCCTTCCTTGCGGTACTTAATCATGATGCGGCCGTCTTGCGGCAGGCGCTTTTCGCTGATATCCAGCTTCGCCATGATCTTGACACGGCTGATCATCGCGTCGCGCAGCTTCATCGGCGGGTTCATCACGGTTTGCAGGATGCCGTCGATGCGGAACCGCACCCGGATTTCTTTTTCGTAAGGCTCGATATGAATGTCGCTCGCGCCGCGCTTGACCGCATCGGTCAGGATCAGGTTCACCAGCTTGATGATCGGCGCTTCCTCGGCCATGCGTTCCAGCTCGGCGAGGTTCATTTCCTGTTCTTCGGCGGCCAGCTCCAGGTCGGCATTGTCTTCGCCGGTGAGGTCCTTGATGACCTTGCTCAGCTCCTCTTCGCTTTGCACCTCGCCATAAAACTTGGAAATCGCCTCTGAAATCGCGGTTTCCGACGCCACGACCGGCTCTACGTTGAAACCCGTCATGAACTTGATGTCGTCCATGGCGAAAACGTTGGTGGGATCTGTCATCGCGATCGTCAGCGTGGAACCCACGCGCGAGAGCGGAACGATCTGGTAACGGATCGCCGTATCCTGAGGAATCAGCTTAATGACGGTAGCGTCCACTTCGTAATATTTTAAATTGATGGAGGGAACGCCGTACTGGCGGGAGAGCACACCCGTAATTTCATCGTCCGTGATGAAGCCGAGCTTCATCAGGCACGTCCCCAACCTCCCTCCGGTAGCCTTTTGTTGTTCCAGGGCCTGCCGGAGTTGGTCGGACGTGATCAAATTCTCTTTGATCAGTATTTCGCCGAGCCGGGATGACATCGGAAAAGAGCTCCCCGGGGGCCACACACTCCCCGGAGATTTTAAGGTAGCAGATGGGCGGGAATGCCTCCTGTCCCAATTTCATGCCTCGTACTGTAATGGGTAATACGACCGGTCCCTGTCCGTCCGTACAGGGGATTTCTTGACATCCGCAACACCTTGCGTTGACTACACGTACGGGGACCGTTATCCTCCGAAGGACAGGCGGGACAACTGGAATGAGCCGATTATTAACGCATCCTCCCCGACCCCGGCCCCTACCGACTTCAGCCATTCCAGGGGAGCCCACAGTCCGCCCGAATGCAGAACTAATGAGCTATTATGGAGCGATGTCCGATGCGCTTGGTCCGATGCGCTGGTGGCCCGCCGGGACGCCTTTCGAAGTGATTGTAGGGGCGATTCTGACGCAAAGCACCGCCTGGGGAAACGTGGAACGCGCCATCGAAAATCTTCGCGCGGCGCGAATGATCAACCCTTCGGCAATGATGGCGGTTCAAACGTCACGGCTGGCGTCCCTGGTGCGGCCGTCGGGGTATTTCCGCCAGAAGGCCAAAAAATTAAAAGCGTTTGTTCGATTCCTTCAAGCGGAGTATGAGGGTTCCCTGACACGAATGTTCGAAACGCCTACATTGGAACTGCGTGAGAAACTTCTTTCCGTCCATGGAATCGGGCCGGAAACCGCGGATTCGATTTTACTTTACGCCGGAAATCATCCCGTCTTTGTGGTGGATGCGTACACCCACAGAATATTCGGGCGACACGGAATCACCTCCGGAAAGCCGGATTACGAAAAAGTTCGCAGCCATTTTGAGGCGGCGCTTCCCCGCCAGCCGCAACTCTACAACGAGTTCCACGCCCTCATCGTGAATACGGGGAAAAATTGGTGCCGCAAGGGTGTTCCGCGCTGTGGGGAATGCCCACTGCGACCTTTGCTTCCGGCGGATTCTCCTTTTTCTCGATCGATGGCGCCGCAAATGGGAAGCCGTACGGCTTCGCCCATGGAGACAGGCGCATGAGCACGTCTCGGAAATCACAATTCTTCCTCGCGCTGGGCGGCGTGGCGATCGCGCTGCTTCTCGCTGCGGTGTTCACGCTTGGTTCTGTCGACCTGCCTTTTCAGCCGCATGACTGGGATCAGGTCATCGTTCTCTACGCTTTGTCCACGTTCATCGTTGCCACGCTGCTCGTGTTTGGACTGATTCTCACGCGCAGCCTCCTGCGGCTGTGGGCGGAGAGGCGCGCACACCAGCCCGGTTCGCGGTTCAAATCAAAGATGGTCCTGGGCGCCATTGCGGTTTCCTTCCTGCCCGTGGTCTTCATGTTTTTCGTGAGCTATGCCCTGCTGAACCGTACGCTCGTTCTTTGGTTCCCCCGTCCTCTCGAAATTGCAAATCAGACCAGCAGCGATTTGCTCACGGAAATCGGCAAGGCGGATTCCGACCGCATGACGGAAATTGCCCGGAACGTGGCGGCGGCCGATGCGCGAGGAACGGCGCAGGAAACCATCCATGCGTTCGATTCCGCGTTTGCAAGAGGAGCGGACCTGGCCTGGGAGACGACGGAGAGCGGACAGGCGCTTGCGGTTGCTGTCAATTCCAATTTCAAACTCAACTTGAATACGAGCGCCTCCACGCCGAATTCACAGCCCAATCTGCCGGCGATGGTCCGCCGAATGCCGAATGGCGCGGAGCTGTGGGAATACGGCGGTAAATACTTCCTCGCGGGCCGCGCTAAATCGGGAGCCCACTTTCTCCTTGTCGGGCGCAATGTCCCTGACGACTTTCCGGACCGCATCCAGGAAATCGATTCGCAAACAAGAACGTATGGCATGCAGCGCCAGAGATTGCGGACCTATAAAAAACAATTGCTGCTGACGCTGCTGCTGTTCACGATCCTGCTGATGTTTTCGGATACCTGGTTCGCCCTTTTTCTCTCGAAGCAGGTCACCATACCGATTCAGGCCCTGGCGGAAGCAACCCAGGAAATTGCCGCCGGGAATTTCGACGCTCGCGTAAACGTTCAGGCGCAGGACGAACTCGAAACGCTGGTCCGTTCGTTCAATCGAATGACCGAGCAACTCGGCGACAGCCGGCGGCAAATCGACGTCTTCACCCAGAATCTTCAGCAGGCCGTGCAGGAACTGGAGCGGCGGCGCACGTTGATGGAAACCATTCTCGAAAATATTCCCACCGGAGTCATTTCCGTGGACGAAACGGAAACAATCCGGCGCATCAACCCCGCTGCCGTGCGGGTGTTCGGCGAGATCGCGAAACACGCCGCAAATTTTGCGCAACTGCTGGGCGAAGAAGCGGCGCGAACGCTGCATTTGCTGATGCGGCGCTCGCTTCGCCTGGGCACGGCCACGCAGGAGATGGAGTTTTCCGTATCGGGGCGGCTGTTACGCGCTGCCGTGACGGTCAGTTCGCTGGGGCCTCGGCGATCCAACCGCGGCTACGTCGTTGTGGTGGACGACCTCACGGAATTGCTTCGCGCGCAAAAAGCCGCCGCCTGGCAGGAAGTTGCGCAACGCATCGCTCATGAAATCAAAAATCCTCTGACTCCGATTCAGCTATCTTCGCAGCGGTTGTCACGGTACCTCGAGCGCCATCGCGCCAACCCTGTCAAAACCGATCCGCCGGAACTGGTGCGCCTCGTCGGCGAGTGCTCCAGCCTGATCGAGCGCGAAGTGGGGGCGCTCGAATCCCTGGTTGGAGAATTTTCCCAGTTCGCGCGGTTTCCCACCGCCAAGCTTTCTTCCGCGTTTCCGAATGAGATCGTAACGGAAGCGCTGGCCGTGTTCGGGGGACGACTCGAGGGCATCCGCGTTCAAACGAACCTTGCTCCTGAACTGCCCGCGATCCGCGCCGACGGCGAACTTTTGCGCCGCGTCATCGTGAATTTGATCGACAATGCCGCCGAATCCATGGAAGGCTCATCGGTCAAGGATCTGCAGGTGTGTACTCGCGTGAATCTGGATCACGAAACAATCGAGATTATCATCGCCGATAGCGGCCACGGAATTTCGCCGGAGGATAAGGACCGGCTCTTCCTGCCTCATTTCTCCACAAAGGACCGCGGGACGGGTCTGGGGCTGGCGATTGCAAGCAGGATCATGGCCGAGCACCACGGGTCGATTCGCGTGGAAGACAACGATCCGATCGGCGCAAGATTTATTTTGCAACTTCCCATGACGGAGGTTGCCGCATCCTCCGTTTCCCCAAGAATCGGATAAGATAGCCTTCTCATGCCCAATTCGATTCTTATCGTGGACGACGAACGAGGCATCCGGGAGGTGCTCTCGTCCATTCTTGCCGAAGAAGGCTACGAACCCGCCGCGGTTTCTTCCGGAGAAGAAGCTCTCGCCCTGCTCGACAAACGTTCGGTGGATCTGGTGCTCCTTGATGTGTGGCTGGATGGAATCGACGGCATGGAAACGCTGGAACGCATCCGCAAAAATGGGAACGACCCGATGGTCGTCATGATCTCCGGCCACGGAAACATCGAAACCGCCGTGCGGGCCACGAAACTTGGCGCATTCGATTTCATCGAGAAGCCGCTGTCGCTCGAAAAAGTCATCCTTGTCATCAAGAATGCTCTGGAAGTGCACCGGCTCGGGCAGGAGAATCGCCAGCTTCGCGAAGAACTGGGCGGGCAAACGGAGTTGTACGGAGACACCGTCCCGATGCGCGCTCTGCGGCAACAGATCGCGCTCACCGCGCCGACCAACGGACGCGTTTTGATCTATGGGGAAAGCGGGACAGGCAAGGAATTGGTAGCGCGCGCGCTTCATGCCGCGAGCCTGCGCAGCGACCGCGCCTTTGTCGAAGTGAATTGCGCCGCGATTCCCGAAGAGCTGATCGAATCGGAACTGTTCGGCCACTCGAAAGGAAGTTTTACAGGCGCGAGCGAAAACAAAGTCGGAAAATTCGAGAAGGCCGACGGAGGCACGCTGTTCCTGGACGAGATCGGCGACATGAGCCTGCGCACGCAATCCAAAGTGTTGCGCGTTCTCGAGGAGCAGCGGCTCGAACCAGTAGGCTCAAATCAAACGGTGACCGTCGATGTTCGCGTGATCGCCGCGACCAACAAGGTGCTGGAGGAAGAAATCGCGCATGGCAGTTTCCGCGAAGATCTTTTCTATCGCCTCAATGTGATTCCATTTAATTTGCCGCCGTTGCGCGAACGCATCGAGGATGTTCCCGTGCTGGCCCGCCATTTCATGTCCGAATTCGCCGCCGCGTACGGGCGGAAGCCGAAGGAATTCAGCGAGGCCGCGCTGGGTGTGATGCTGCGGTATCACTGGCCGGGAAACATCCGCGAATTGCGCAACCTGATCGAGCGCCTGATGATTGTCGTGCCGCAGGACAAGATTGAACCACTGCACCTTCCCCCGGAACTGTTCCGCGCGAGTTCGCGAATGGCTCAGCAGCCCAATGCGACGCTTCATGAAGCGCGCGACGCCTACGAGCGGGAGTTTATTTTGCGCAAGTTGGAGGAAAATCAGTGGCATATGACGCGCACCGCGGAAGCATTGGGACTCGAACGCAGCCACCTCTACCGCCGCATGCGCACGCTAGGAATTACGGCCGAGGAGGAAAAGTAGCCCAGGTTTCAGCCTGTTCGATTTTGACTTCTGTAGGGTAACAAGAATCAATCGGTAGGGCCAAAGCGTAACCCAACTCGCCGATTTTCATTCCCCTCCGTGAACCTGCTTCATCCCACGAACCTCGACTTTCTCGATACTCAAAGAAGTCAAATGAAAAAAGGCTGAAGCCTGTTGTACTTAATCCTTGGTCATCCGATCCAGTTGCCAGTGCCAGTCCATCTGCCGGACGATCTGCGGATTGTCGCGCCAGTTTTCCTGGACTTTCACGTGGAGTTCCAGAAAAATCTTTGTGCCTAAAATTCCTTCCAATTCCTTGCGGGCTTCGGTGCCGATTCGTTTCAACGAGGCGCCGCCCCGGCCGATCAGGATTCCCTTTTGGCCTTCCTTTTCGACATAAATCGTCGCGCGGATGCGAATCAGTTTCGGCGTCTCTTCGAACGCATCCACCAGGACGGCGACGGCGTGCGGAACTTCCTGCGTGGTCCCAGCCATCGCCTTTTCGCGGATCAACTCGCCGGCCAGAAAACGTTCCGGCTGATCGGTGTATTGATCTTCAGGAAAATGCGGCGGAGCGACGGGCAGATGCTGGATGAACCGTTCGAGCGCGCGTTCAACGCCGTCTCCGGTGAGCGCGGAAATCGGAATGATGTCCGTGAAATCGCCCATTGTTCCGGCGGTTTCGATCAGCGGCAGAAGCTGCGTCTTCGGGACGCGATCGATTTTATTCAGCAGCAGGATGCGCGTCCCTACAAACCGGCTGACGCGCTCAAACGCCCGGCGATCTCCGTGGCCGACTTCTTCGCTGGCATCCAGAATCAATGCGAGCACATCCACGGCGTCGACAGCCTGATCCACTTCGCCCATCATTTGTTTTCCCAGCGCGGAGTCCGGGCGGTGCAAGCCCGGTGTGTCGATCAAAACAATTTGGGCATTCGTCCGATTCACTATTCCATGAATGCGGTTGCGCGTGGTCTGCGGCTTCGACGTGACAATGGCAACTTTTTCCCCGACCAGCTTGTTTACGAACGTAGATTTGCCCGCGTTGGGCCGCCCCACGACGGCGACTAAACCCGATTTGAATTCTGAAGTCATGCATTCATGATAACCCGCGGTCGGAGGAAACACATCAGGTCAATGGGGATATCCGGTAGCGCCGACGCTCCTGGATGTGTGTCTTTTGCAAATGTAGACATCGCGAAAGGCGCACAGCCAGGAGTGGCTGTGCCACCTGAGCCGGATGGACCCACCGCCAAGCTGTAACCCTTATCGAGCGCAAGCGATGGACATGATAAACTTCGTTGGCCCGGGACACGTCTGGAGCCCCAGGAGCGCCTGACAATTGATAGAAATATTCCAACCGGAGAAGACCCGATGCCTGCCACGCCCCATACCGAAAAACACTTCACCGCGAGCGAAGCGGTTCGCGATGTTGTCATCGGAATGTCCGACGGGCTGACGGTTCCTTTCGCTCTCGCTGCCGGAATTTCTGGCGCGATCGGATCCAATCCTCATGCCTCTGCCCTGGTGGTTACGGCGGGCCTTGCGGAAATTGCCGCGGGGTCGATTGCCATGGGCCTTGGGGGATATCTAGCGGCCCGGACCGATTCCGAACACTACGCTTCCGAGCGCAAACGCGAACTCGAGGAAACCTACGATTTGCCGGATGTGGAAGTAGAAGAAGTCGCAAAAGTGTTCCGCGATTACGGCATGACGGAAGAGGCCATGGCTCCTGCCGTAACAGCCATCACGGGCAATCGCGAAACCTGGGTCGATTTCATGATGCGATTTGAATTGGGTCTGGAAGAACCCCAACCAAAGCGAGCGCGGATCAGCGCATTTACGATTGCGATTTCCTATATCGTTGGAGGGATGATTCCCCTCGCGCCCTATATCCTGTTCTCTGATGTTCAAGTGGGACTGTACTACTCGGTGGGATTTACGCTACTGGCCCTCGCTGTTTTCGGCTGGGTCAAGGGAACTTTTACGGGCATCCATCCGCTCAAGGGCGCGATTCAAACTGTCGTTACCGGAGGACTCGCCGCCAGTGCTGCATTCGTGATTGCGAAGCTGATCAGCCGCTAGGGGTTCGTTGTGGAATTCTCGATTGATTCCACGAAGGTCAAAAGAAAACAGGCTGAAGCCTGTTCTACTTCAAATCAATCCGCTGTGACAGCGGCGGTAATGCGTTTGGCTCTCAGCCGCAGCACTTTCCTTTGATTCGCCTCGAGAATTTCAAATCGCAGCCCGCCGTACTCGACCTGCTCCCCGGCCGAGGGAACGTGTCCAGCCACATGATTGAGCAGACCGGCAATCGTCGTGGCGGATTCTTCACCCGTCACTCTCCATTCCACACCGAATAATTCCTGCACCTTTTCGATGGAGACGCTGCCGCGCAAAATCAGGCTTCCGTCGGACTCGCGCACCGCATCCGGCGAGGGAACACGGTCGTCCTCGCCGATCTCGCCGATGATTTCCTCGACCAGGTCCTCGACCGTGACAATGCCCGCGACCGAGCCGTGCTCATCCACCACAATCGCCATCTGCTGATTGCGCCGCTGCATTTCCTTTAATAAATCCGAGCCGCGCTTGGTTTCCGGCACGAATAGCGCCGGACGGGCGAGTTCTCGCACCGTTTGGTGACGCGCCACTTCTTCAGGAACCCGCAGCAGGTCTCTGGCAAACGCGATCCCAAAAACGTCATCGAGCGATTCTTCGTACACGGGGACGCGCGAGAATTTCGTGTCGACCAAGAGCCTGCGAAGCTGCTCCGCCGTGGAACTGGCCGGAATCGCGACTACATCCGGCCGGGGCGTCATGAATTCCACAATTCGTTTGTCGCTGAATTCAACGACCTGCTCGATCATCTGCGCTTCGCCGGGATCCAGGATTCCTTCCTGCTCGGCGGCGTCGACCAGGGCTTCAATTCCCTCCTGCTGAGTCGCCTCGTCATCGGCCACATGCTCATCGGAAAGCTGAGTAATGGAGATCGCGGTTTCCAGGAGCACGCGAAACGGCCAGACAATCCACAAGAACCCGCGGATCACCAGCGCGAAACGAATCAGCCAGCGGCCTTTTGTACGAGCTAATAAAAAATCAGGTATGAATTGCGACAAGAGCAGAACTTCCACAAGCACATAAATGAGAGCCTGGGCCAGCGCGTCCCACGTTCCGGGGACAAATACGATGACACCGCGCGCAGTCTCCGCGGTGACCAGAACCAGCCAAAGATTCGCGAGTAAACGGAATGCAAGCGTGGCCCGGGCACGATCGAGTCCGAAATGCGGTTCAATCTCCGTTTCGAAGAGTTCCAGGTGCTCATGCACACTGCCTTTGGTCACGCGCCCCAGTTCGCGATAAATCCGGTCGAGGTATGAAAATACGACCAGTCCAACGCCCAGTCCCGCGATACTCAAAAAATAGAGGAGTGTCAACATCGTCAGGCGACTCCGAGGCGTCGGCGCAAACGGCGTTCCAAGCGGTCCATCTCGCCATGATCGGTTTCGTGGTCGTAGCCGGCAAGGTGAATCATGCCGTGCAGGATCAGAATGCGTATTTCGACAGGCAGGGCGCGAGAAAACCGTCGTGCATTGCGCCGCGCCGTTTCTGGAGAAATCGCGATGTCGCCCACGTACGCTTTATACTCCGGATGGGGCTTCCCGTTCTTCGCGGGAAACGAAAGCACGTCGGTGGGGCCCTGTTTCTTCCGGTAGTCTCGATTTAACCGCGACATGGCGTCATCGCTGATCAATTGAACGGTAACAGACTCCGGCGGAAAATGGAGTTCTCTCCGCACACGCTCGTAGAAATCTTTTAATGGTTGGACGGCCACGGGAACGCGGCGCTGGCGGTTTACGATCATGAGAGTCAGAACAAAGGACGATGGCGGGTTTCCAGTGGCGCCCGCGTTGGGTTAACCCTACGTTTCAACCTTGCCGGCCTTTGGAGCGGACGTACGCCGGGAATCGCCGGCCCCAAAATCCTCGTAGGCTTTGATGATCTGCTGCACCAGATTATGGCGAACCACGTCGCGATCGTCGAATCGAATGAACGCGATGCCCTCGATACGCCCAACCACTTCTAGCGCCTCAACCAAACCGGAGCGGCGACCCGACGGCAGATCAATTTGCGTGACGTCTCCGGTCACGACGGCCTTGGAATTGAATCCCAGGCGCGTCAAGAACATTTTCATCTGCTCACTCGTCGTGTTCTGCGCTTCGTCCAGAATCACGAACGAATCGTTCAGCGTGCGCCCGCGCATGAACGCCAAAGGGGCAACCTCAACGATTCCCTTTTCCAGGAATCGTTCCAGCTTGTCGGCATCGAGCATGTCGTAGAGTGCGTCGTAAAGCGGTCGCATGTACGGATCGATCTTCTGCTGCAGCGTGCCGGGTAGAAACCCGAGGCGCTCACCCGCTTCCACAGCGGGACGCGCCAGAATGATTCGATCCACTTGTTTTGTGAGGAGCGCGGAAACCGCCATGGCCACGGCCAGGTACGTTTTTCCAGTGCCGCCAGGGCCCACGGCAAATGTCATATCGTGCTTTTCGACTGCTTCCATATACGCGCGCTGATTGGAGCTTTTGGGCGTAACATTTTTTTTGCCGAAAATCCGGGGCCGCGATGGCGCGCCCGGTTCCAGAACCTGTTTCAGCGTTGTTTTCGCGTCCTGTGTGGCCACGCGGATCATCGCTTTCACGTCGCTGTGGCTCATGCGACGTCCTTCGCGCACCAGTTGATTGTACTCGTTCAGGATATTGACGGCGCGATCGACTTGAGCGGACTCGCCCTCGATGGAAAGGTGGCCATCCTGTAGCTGAGTGGTGACGTGCAACGCGGATTCCAGCAGTTTGACGTTTTCGTCAAGTGTGCCAAACAGGGATTCAACCCCGCCAGCAATTTGTACCGTGCGCCTCATGGAAAGTTCGGCAGGCGAAGAGCCCGAACACAACCAGCCGATGGGGTTAACACCTCCGCAATTCCGAAGAAAGTTCCAAAACAAAGCGTACTCGAAAGGAACCGAAGGGTCAAGAACTGCATTCTGATGCGAAAATTAAAACACGGACGATAGCAAATGCGGGGCCATTCGTTGACAAAGAGTTGCGCCTCCGTTAGTGTATTTCCATCGAAACAACCAAATTGAGGAGAGTTGAATGGCGCAAGGTGCGGCAACAAAGGTAAAGAAGCGTAAGAAGTCGGTATTGAAGCGGGCCAAGCAATCCCATGTGCGCGCGGCGGTGAATCGCGCGAATACAACCCGCGTGCGTTCGATCATGAAGAAACTTCGCACGGCCATTGCCGCAAAAGATGCGAACCAGGCCGGCAATTTGCTCCAACCGACGCTGTCCGCGATTGACCGCGCGATCAGCAAGGGCGTGCTGGAAGAGAACACCGGCAATCGTTACAAATCGCGTCTGAGCCTGGCGACGAACGGGCTGCGTGCGGCGGCGAAGGCTTAATTCTTTAGAGCGGGCTTTAGCGTGTTCGGCTTTGAATTTCGTTTTTGACTTCTGAAGAACTCCAACGAAAGTCAAAAGAGGACAGGCGAAAGCCTATCCTACTAACTAAAGCCCCGGCGAGGCCAGTTGCGCCACCAGAAATTCCATCACGGCTCGCTGGCTCCATCCGCCCGATTTTAAGCGATTGTCGGCCTCATATAACGCCATGAGTCCCTTGGTCAGTTGAATCCTCGGAAATTTTCTGGATTGCGCGACGGCAAGCTCCGCCTTTTGCGGACGCATGCTCAGGCGGCTTGCGGCCTGCCAACCCTGTGTGCCCGGCGGTAACTCCTGGGCTTCAAGAAGCTTGCGGAACATCCAGGCAAGTCCGCCCAGCAATGCCGGGGCTGCCTCTCCCTCGCGTAATAGGTTATCAAGAAATTCCAATGCGCGAGCCGGCTTTCGCGCCGCAAGCATGTCCGCCAGATCCCACACTTCGTATTTTTTCGACGAGACGACCAGCAGATCGACGTCGGCGAGTACGATCTTTCGACGGTCGCCCGCATAGGAGGCCAGCTTCTCGATCTCCGTTCGAATTGCGGCCAGCTCGCCGTTGAGTATTTCGCAGAGTTCCTCGGCTGCTTCGCGTTCCATTTCCACTCCCAATTCACGGGCCATTTCGAAAGAAATCGGAATTGCGAGTTTGGCCCGCTCCTCCGTTTTGCCGGAGAGCTCGACCGACACCGTCAGCGTCTTCTCGACCAGTGTTTTGGCAAGGCGCATCCGCTGATCCAACTCGCCCGCTTCGAACACCAGAATCGTGAACGGGGCGGGATTCGACAGATATTCGGAAAGCTGTTTCACCAGAGCGTCGCGGTTTTCGTCTCCCAGCCGCTCCCAGGCGTCCACATCGCTAATAAAGATCACCTGTCGAGGAGCCAGCATGGGCAGCGTCTGCGCCTGTCCCAGGATGGTGGATAGCTCTTCCTCGTCGGCCGAAAACCGCTTGATCCCCCAATCCCGGGAGGCCGCATCCACATACGCGTCGGCAATTTTTTTTCGACATATTTTGCGCAGATAGGAATCGCTGCCCAGGAGGAGAAGCCCGGGAATAGGTTTCCCATTCGACAAACACTCCAGAAGTTGATCGACGGAGACAGAGGCCATCAGAAATTCTCCAGAATATCGGCGACCAGTCGCGATGCAAAATCGCGGGACATGCGTTCGAGCGCAGGGCCCTGTTCATCGAAGAATGTGGAGGGGTCGGTCGAGATCTCGTAGGGCTCTCGGAAAAGATAATTGTCGTTCCGGTAGAGCGTCTTCTTCGTCTCCCGCTCCTCGAGCCGGACTTTCATGTGGACGGAAATCAGCATGGTTGTCGCGCGCGCGGTTTGCTCGTTGACGGTCGTGTTGAGAGGAGAATTGGGCGGCGCGGTGGTGTCAAACACGGCCGGAGTCGCTTCGAAACTCGTGATTTCGCCGTGCAAAATCGCGTCCGCCGAATCTTCGCTCGATACGATCCGGTATTTCGTTCGTGTCAGAAATTCGTGGACGACCGCTTCGGTCATGCGCTGTTCGATCCGGTAGCGGCTTGTGCGGTTTTCGATCGTGGGCACCGCGATAACTTTCAGGCCGGGGGGCAGGAGCGCTGCCATGCCACCGACGTGGTATCCGCACGCGGAAAGAAGCAATGCCACCGAGACACTCAGGCAGAGCCAAGAGAAATGCGATTTCCAGTTTGAAATTTCAGATTTCATATTTTAGAGCGATTCTTTCCCGCCTCCGGGCCTCAATGCTTCCCCGCCTCTAGCTCTTTCCCTCTTTCCTCTTTCCCTCTTTTCTTCTTTTACTCTGTGCCTCTGTGACTCTGTGACCGATTTCATTCCTGCTTCACGATGCCAGCAATTTTTCCGCAATGGCAACGGCGGTGGCGGCCGGCACACGCATATTGTCCGCGGCCCCCCAAATCCACAGGCCGGTTTCAACGCTGGAATCTCGCTCCGGGTTTGCAAGGACGGGACGGCTTTCCCCTGCGACATTCACATTGTTGGGCGGCTCATCGTTAGCATCGGCCACCTTCAGCCCAGCGTCAGTCAGACGCGCGGCCAAGGCTTCGAGCGCGGGTGGATTTTTGAACTCCGCGTAAGCGCTGAACGTGTATGAATAAAATACCGGAGCCTGCACCAGCGCAATCGCGGGGAGCGGGACCCGGTTCGCCAGATAATTTCGCACTTCACCAATGATGGACTCGCGGACGGTCGCAAGTTTTTCAGTGCTTTCGGGGCCGTAGCTCGAAAGCATGTTGAATCCCGCCTGCGTATCGAAAAGTTTTTGACCGAACGGCTGGAACGATAAAAGTTTCACGACCTGGTCTTCCAACTCCTCAATCGCCTCCTGGCCGCGTTCCGATGCGGGACGAAAAAATGTCACGGCCAAGCGATCGAGTTCGAGGGGCGCCAACGCGGCGGAAATCGATATTGCAATATCCGCGGGAGTCGAGGGAACCACATACAAGCTCTGGGCAATACCAGTGGCCGTCTTCCCCGCCGGAGAAGGCAGAATTGAATCGAGCGCCGGAATCCACGGCCGCGCCAACGGTTCCGAGATCAACCCTCCGCTCATGTCGATCACAACTGCACCGGCCTTTTGAGCTTTCATCCCGTGGCGGGTTGCAAAGCCTTCAGATCCGGCGAAAAAGGCGAATCGTGCCCGGTCAAAACTCTCGTCATCGACGGTTTCGATCACCGCGGGCTCGCCCGCGACTTCGGTGAGCAAACCGGCGACGAATTCCTCATCCAGCAGGCGGGTGTCCAGGGCTGGAAACTTCGATTCCTCTATCCAATGGCGTAGTTCCTTGCCTCGCAGGGAAGATGCTCCCGCCACGGCAATGCGTACAGCTTCGCGTGGAGGCTTCATGTCTTGGCCGGTTCTGATACCGGGCGATGGCGAAAAACACGTACAAGTTGAAACGCCACGCCAACCGCGACGTAAGTTGTAGCGATGAGCATTAAGAGGATTTCCGAGTAGAGAACTGTCAACCAGACCAGCAAGCCGATCAGGACGATGATTAAAGAAGGCTGGCGCCGCGCCATTGGCACATCCTTGAAGCTTCGATAGCGCACCGTGCTGGACATTAAAGCCGCATCCGCCACCACAACAACCATCCAGAAGACCGACCAGCGCCAGTCGGCGATGGGAGACTTGATTGCGTGAACCGTTGCGGCGATGAGCCCGGCCGCCGCGGGACACGGCAAGCCGACAAAAAAGCGCGACCCGCTGCCCGGCGCCATTCCCTGAATGTTGAATCGCGCCAGCCGCCAGGCGCAACAAATCACGAACGTAAGGGCAACCCACCAGCCGATCTGATGCAGGCGTCGAATATCCAAAAATTGCGATTCTAAAATTCCCTGTACGCCCCAGGTGTATGCCAGCACGCCGGGAGCGATCCCGAAGCTGACCATGTCGGCAAGCGAGTCAAACTGTTTCCCAAATTCGCTGCTGGTTCCCGTGGCCCGGGCCACAAATCCATCGAAGGAATCGAAAATAATTGCGAGGCCAATGGCTCTCGCGGCGTTGTCGAAATCCGCCCCTCCGCCCTTGAGCGTGGACATGATCGCGTAGAAACCGCAGAGCATGTTCGCCACCGTCATGGAACTGGGCAGCAGATAGATCCCGCGACGGAGCTTTAGATTTGGCTTGCGCATGCCGGGAAACCCGAGTTCATGTTGTTCGAAGTCGCTCATTTCCACCGTGCCACGATGCTCGATCCCGCCGAAACATGCTGGCCGGGACGCACCAGGATTTCCACCCGATCGGGAAGCCAAATATCCATGCGTGAACCGAAACGTATCATACCTACTCGCTCGCCGCGAGTCACGGAATCGCCGACAGCTTTCCAGACAAGGATGCGGCGCGCCACCCAACCTGCAATCTGCTTGAACACAACGGGTCCGTGCTCGGTCGAAACGTGGAACGCATTTTGTTCGTTTTCCGTGGAGGCTCGCCCGCGCATCGCTGCGTAGAATTTCCCGCTACGGTATTCAATGGACGTGATGCGTCCGGCGACAGGCGACCTGTTCACATGCACGTCGAAAATGGAGAGAAAGACGCTGATCCGGCGCCCCGGCTGATCTCCGTGCATTTCCTCGACAATTTCCATCACGCGGCCATCCGCGGGAGAGACGATCGAATTTGGATCGGCCGGAGGAGTGCGCTCCGGATCGCGAAAAAAGAAGAGAACGAATACACCCAGAAAAATCAAAACACCGCCGGGCCAGTTCCAATGCAAAGTGAAAGCCATCGCGCCGAGCAACAGCGGCAGCGCGGCAAACTTATAACCATCCTTTACCATGAGGGTCCTTGAGAGGAGGCATCGGGCACACTCCCGCTCTGAGCACCGACATTCTATCTCAATTTGCCGATGGACCGGAGGCTAGTGCGCCTTGTTGTACTGCAACCGCTTCGCGATGCGGCGCTGCATCGAATCTTTTACTCGCAATTTTAATTTTTTGAGGGTCACTTCTCTTTGCAGGTCTTCCAGATTCAGGTAGGGGGAGGAGAGGAGTTGTCTGAGCTGTGCTTCGTATTCCTCGTGCTGTTGCGCGAGCTTTTGAAACTCCTGATCGTATGTCAGAAGCTGCTCGCGTATTTCTCGTGTCAGCGTAGGCATTGGGTGCCTCCTGTTGCGCCGGTTTGTATGTGGAGACTACATAACGAGGCCAACCTAGCACAATGCAAAAAGCCCGCCAAGAGCAATTTCACAGAGATGTGAAAATTAATTGAATGTCTGATTTCAGCCCGTCTCAGCTCAGCCCATCGTCCAGGTTGAGCGAAAGCAGAATTGCATCCTCCATTGGACACTGGTAGTACCGTTGGCGGCATCCGCATTCCAGGAACCCGAGCCGGCGATAAAGCGAAATCGCGGCTTCGTTGGAAGCACGAACTTCCAGATATGCCTTTCGTGCTCCACTTTCCCAAGCCTTGAATAGCGAGAAGCTTACCAGTCGTCGGGCTATTCCCTGCCGGCGAAAAGCTCCAGCAACGGCCAAATTCAGAATTTCAAACTCATCCGCTACAACCCTTCCCGCAACAAAGGCCGCAACCTTTCCATTTTTTTCGACAACCCACACTGCTCCGGAAGTTGAGGATTCCTTGAGGGCCTCCGGCGACCAGCTCCCTGCTTGCGGACTTTCGCGAAGAATTTCGAGGAGTTCCGTCACATCCGAAGGAGAAAACTTGCGAAATCTGAGGTCTGAAAAATCGTAGGCCACGACAACATCCGTCATCTTTATTCGTCTTTCCAGCGAGATTCGGCGTCCGACCGGCGAACGTAGTTTGCATCGAGGCTCAAAGCATCCACCAAATCCCCGCGCAGGGCCAGGTCAAATCCCAGATGCCCGATCGTCGGCGCGAGAACGGCCGATACGGTTTCGATTTCAGTTTCCGGCAGCGACGCCTTCAAATTTTCCGCGGGAAGAATTTCAGGTGTGGGCGACACCAGAATGGTGTTCCTGCCGTCACGATTCCCCTTTACGATTTCAACGAATTCCTCGACGGTCAGAATTGATTCTTCGCTGATCAGTTGGAGGGAGCCGTTTGTTCCGGTCGGACGGTAAAGCGAGCCGAAGAGTTGTCCTCGCCGGGCATCCAGGAACGGCGCGATCGTGCCTGTGACGGGAGCGCTCCCCTTCAAAGACAGGGATTGCGCGGCAATGGCCTCTAGACCACTAACGGGAGCGATCGGCTTGCCGTACACTTCGGACCATGCTTTTATCGCCGTAAGCCCCACCCGGAGGCCTGTAAATGATCCAGGACCGGCCGCGACGGCGAAGACATCGACGTCGCCCAGGCTGAAATGTGCCCTGGATTGCAGCAGTTCGAGATCGCGAAAAAGTCTAGTGGAATGAGGGGTTTCCTCGTATCCCGAAACCTGGTCGACAACAAGATTGTCGCGTAAAAGAGCCACACTTCCAGTGCGGGTGCTGGTATCGATGGCCAGAATTAGCATTTGCTATATTCTAGCGTAAACCAGGCAAAATCCACGCTGAAAGTACGGGTTGTCAGCCTTGGAATGAGTGACTGAGATGTAAAAACCAAGTAAAACTTTATGTGCAATTCGATGACCATTTCAACAGCAAAATCTTACTTAACCTACTGATTCCAGAACAAATATACTTGACTTGGGGCCTTTTCAGGTTCAAACTGAATCTGCTCACCTTGAGGGGGCCTCCGACCATGGACTATAAGATAGGGGACAAAGTCGTCTATCCGAACCACGGTGTTGGTATTATCGAGCAAATCAACTTCGGGGTTTTGAACGGACGAACAGAAAAGTACTACATGCTGAAGATTTACTCGAGCGGCTTGAAAGTCATGGTGCCCGCCAGCAACGCCATCTCGGTTGGCTTGCGGCCCGTGATTCGAAACGGGGAAACGCTGAAAGTCCTGAGTTTCCTCGAAAAAGGCAAACCGAACTCGCACCATGATTGGAAACACCGGTTCAAAGAGAATTCCGAACGGATGCGAACCGGAGCGTTGATCGAAGTAGCCGCGGTATTGAAAAGCCTGGTATCGCTAAGCCGTACCAAGCCTCTTTCCTTCCGCGAAAAGAAAATGCTCGAACGGGCCAAATTCCTCCTCATCAGCGAACTCGCCACCGCACGAAACACCTCTGCTGAAACAATGGAAGACGCACTTGTAAGATCGTTGGCAAAAGCGCGCCTGCAGATGCCTTCGCCGCTTGAGAATTCCGAAGCCGCGGAATTCTAGTCGCGAAGTTTGCTTTCCCGAAAGCCTCAAGGGTCACTTCCTTGGGGCTTTTTTCTTTGATGCATGAATATTTCGAGAAAACAATTCAATGTCCCCGACTGGCGAAAAATCGTTGACGAATAATCGGCGACGAATAATCGGCGACGAACAATCAGTGCTCGGGCAAGGGTTGCAGAACCGGCACGCCTCCTGGGGGCACATCGTTTTCCGCGACTTTGAGCATCGATGCCAGGGTGTCGTATATTCCATTTAAGGTGACGAGATCCACCACCTGCTGCTCGGTGAAAATTTCCCGGAACTTCTTATATGTGGCGTCGCTGACTTCGTGCCTGGTGAAAAGTTCCATTGAAAAGTCGTACACGGCCGCTTCGTCCGG
The DNA here is from genome assembly GCA_963788335.1 of Terriglobia bacterium. GTDB lineage: Bacteria > Acidobacteriota > Terriglobia > Acidiferrales > UBA7541 > Palsa-360. The sequence goes on along the minus strand of CAWBGM010000016.1, from coordinate 146,855 downwards.
CTGCATGGACGCCGGGCGCTTCCCTTCCTTCAGATCGGCGATGACCGCGTCCGACAGGCCTTCTTTCTTCGCGAGCTTGTCGTGCGCATTCCACTCGACTTGCGAGGTCAACAGACGCGCCTGAATGAGAATCGCAAACTCGTTCAGCCTCCTCGGAAGAGATGTATGGAAACGGAGATAGTCGAGAAGCTTAAGCATGCGCTGTCCCATGTCGGGACTGCGCATCATTGAATTGTAGGGGCCGGAAATTCCGTTGCTGGAAACTTTTAAAATTTCGTCGGCGAATGCTTTCTGCTGATCGTTGAGCTGATCCATTTTCACTTGAGCGAGGCGAGGTTCCTTGTCCGAGGAATAGGCATTTTTCGTGGTGACTGCCAGTACAAATCCGGCGGCAGCGATCGAAATGCAGAAAAACCGGACGATCCAACGCTTCATAACGATTTCCTCCCCTGTCAGACGCTTTGACGCAGTCTATTCCCGCATGATCGAAACCGCAAGCCGCGGCGTTGTGGGTTCCAGTGGCACAGGCTTCAGCCTGTGGATTTTGACTTTAGTTGGAATGGGCAAAATTCAAAACCCACAGCCTGTGCTACTGGAACGCATTTTGAGGGGCCGTTTACGGAGTGGCAAGGTAGCGTCCAATTCGCCTTGCGTCCTTCGCGCCAACGATCTTCCCGAGAATAAATTCGAAATCCTCGTCCTTTGCTTTCCAGGGCCGGACTTTTTTCATGCCCTGCACCATGGCTGGGGTGACGCCGGGAATCGTGAGTAGCAGTTCGTCGCTGGCGGTGTTGAGGTTGATGGGAATGAACATGTATTGCTTGAAGCGGTCGGTTTCCTGCTGGCCCACGTACTTACCGATCTCCTTGTCGAATTGCAGCCAATTCTTCCATGGCCGGTATTCGGCGAATTCGGCGGACATGCGTTTGCCGGATCCGGGGACCATCATAAATTCCTCAGGCGAGCCCGAGTTCAAATTGATCTGAACGAAGGCCTTGCGATAAAACTCCGTGGCCTGCGCCTGCGTCAGTTTTTGGCCGAGAAGGAACGCATTTAAATCCAGGATGGTTAGAAACGGGCGCTTGTCGACCATATTCTTTACGATGGCCGGAGTCATGTTCGGCAGCGCCTGAAGTTCAGACGGAGAAGCCGTATTCGCGTCGAAAAGGCCTTTCCCAATTGAGCGTGAAGGGGAGAAGAGGCGGCAAAGAATAGAAACATGGCGCTCAAGGCCGTCATCGTGGTGCAGCGGATGAGTTTCACGGTGGGGTTCTCCTTCGACAATGGCCTTCAACAGTGGCCTTCCATACTGTTTTTTTAGACAGGACCTTTATTTTGCGAATCCGAAAATAGGTATGCAAGGCCAATCAAGCCGAATTGAAGCATGACGCCGGGCGCCAGTACGGGAGGGGCTTTGGCGCGCATCGCTTTCTTGAGCAATTCCCATCGGGCGATGTCCGGGTCAAGCTCCAGCTGATAGAGTACCGCTCCACGAATGTGCAGCGCGACGCCCACGAATCCGGCGATCACAAACAGCCACATGAGGATCGTCAGGGATCGCCGACTGGCGGACGCCGGGCTCTTCCAATGCCAGAGCAATACGACAAATGCGAGTGCGATGAGAAGCAGCGGGGTGAATTGCAACGGGTTTTCGTAATGCTCCAACAGGAGCAACTCCGCTTCGGTGCCGACCAGACCAAGAATCAGCACCCAGAACAGGCAGCGCCGCAGCCAATCCACACGTCCACCGTTGCGATCCGATTGATCTATACGATCCACTCTCAGGCCTCTCGGCTCGGAAATTTACTTCGGAGTCCGGGCTTCCTTGGTGATGTCGGACACGACTGCGTTGTACTTGTCCATGATGTCTTTCACCAGGGCGGTTGTCGAATCGACATCCGGCTTTTCCGGCATCAACGCTTTCTCGATCTGGATCATGTCTTTTTCGATTGCGGTGTAGGCATCCTGGGACCGCGCTTTGATGAGGTCTTCGATGCTGTCCCATTTATCGTCAAACGCCGAGTAAGCCGTGCGCGCCTTGGCGAAGTCCCCGGCCTTTAACCCCGAGGTTACGCCGCGCAGAGGGGCGCGAACGATGCGGAGGCGGGCGACATCATCAAACAGCGGATTGAGCGGCGCGCCTTTTTCCACCATGGCGATCGCGTCATCGAACCGGGCAAGCATCATTTGGGCGTCGGCAAGCGTAGCCGCGATATCCACTGTCGGAGCGTTCAATTCCTTGGCGATCTTGGACTGCCAGGTTTGCTCGAGTTCGCCGTACATGCTTTTGTCACGGGTGTTGATGTACACCTCGATGCCATTCCATGCGGAATCGTAAGCATCGAACGCGGCCTTGGCTGCGGCCGCGTCTCCCTTTTTCAGGGCATTGATTGTATTCACGAGAGTCGGCCGGACGGCCTTAATGCTGGAGACCTCAAAGCGCTCGGTGTCGGCGGCGGCAGCATTTTGGGCATGTCCAGCGCCCGCCAGGGAGGCCAACAAGGCAAAGCAAATCAATCGCGCGAGTTTCATTTTCAAGCACTCCACTTTGTAAATGCAAGATGGAACGTTGATTCGGGGTAAGGCCACACGCAAGATATCGTCAAAACAATCGAAATGCAACCATCCTGGGTTGAAACATCCTCGGCGTCAATCTTCCGTGGTATCTTCCATGGCGATCGCGCCATCGCCACGCCGAGTCATATGCCGCTAGACGAGCTTTAGATTCGGCTCGGCGTTCAGATCGGACGCAGCCAGGTCTTCATTGAGCAAATGCGGATAAGCCGCAGCGGCGATCATGGCCGCATTATCCGTGGAAAGCGCCCGGCTTGGGAAAAAGGTATCCGTTCCCAAGGGTTTCGCTTTGGCCTCAAACTGCTTCCGCAGTTCGGCATTTGCGGCCACGCCACCGGAAACCAGCACCGTTCGAGACCCAGTCTGAGCGGCGGCATCGAGAGTGCGCGTGACCAACTCGCGCACGACAGCCGTCTGAAAGTTGTAGATCATGGAGAGCGTGCGCGGGCTGCAAAGAGGCAACAAATCGGCAGCCTTGCGGCGGCCCTCCAGCAGTGCTTTCTTCCGAATTTCAATTTCCCCGGCAAATTCGGGATGGGCGCGAACGTAGTACAGGACAGCCGTCTTGATTCCGCTGAAGCTGAAATCGTGCGCGTTTCCCTTAATCTTCACATGGCCGAAATTCAGGCCGTCTTTATCGCGGTAGTTTGCGCCCCATTCGGCCACTTTACCCGCCAGTTGGTCAATGATCGGTCCGCCGGGAAAGCCGAGAGCCAACAAGCGCGCCACTTTGTCGTAGGCTTCGCCGGCTGCATCGTCGCGCGTACCGCCAAGCCGGCGATAGAGAAATCCGTGCCGGAGCGCATCCCCATTTTGGCCGGCCGCTTCGACGTGATACAGCAAGGTGTGTCCCCCCGAAACGATCAGGCAAACGGCAGGCAATGCGGGAGTCCGTCCGGCGAGGTGAGCTTCAAGAAAAACGGCATGGACATGGCCTTCGAGATGATTTACGGGAATCAGCGGCTTGCCGATTTCCATGGCCAGAACTTTGCCGTATGTCAATCCGACAAGGAGCGATCCGACCAACCCGGGGCCGTACGTCACAGCTACGGCGTCGAGATCGCGAAACGTGACACTGGCCTGAGCGAGGGCCTCACGAACGACGGGAACGATTTGCCTCAGGTGTTCACGGGAAGCCAGTTCTGGGACAACACCGCCGTATTTTCGGTGGATGTCCAGCTGCGATGCGACGACGCTCGATAAAATATCCCGTCCGTCCGCGACAACCGCGGCGGCAGTTTCATCGCACGAAGATTCAATTCCAAGAATGCGAATAGGCATCTGTTATTTCCCTGGCTTGCACAGGGTGACATGTTAGCATAGCCTCCGAAGTTGTCACCGTGACCAGGCCTTCGAGTAGAAGTCGGCCAACGTAAGCCACGCGAAACAATTAGCCTCCAAAAATATTGCAAAGACCTGCTGACGGATACATGTCTCGCCGGAAGATAATCACCTTTAGTGACAATCGCGGTGGTACACTGCATTCGTCGCGAACACTCTCCTCCGCCGCGCCCCCAAGGGCGACGGTCCTTACAGCCTTAGAACCACAGACGATATCCGGCCGTTCTGAATGACCGCCCTGCCGGCGCCCTCGTCGGAAAAGATCGAAAAAATGAAAATCCTGCTGTACAGCCCGGATAACGGGGTCACTCGTAATTTCATGCCTCACTTGTGGATGTTTCTTCTACAGGCGCTGACTCCTCCGGGCCACGAGGTAACCCTGATTGACGGCAACGCGCAGCCCATGGACGAAGAAGCGCTTGCGCGATATGTTCGCGAAAATAAAATCGGTCTCGTGGGCATCGGCGCAATGACGCGCATGGTCGCCAAGGCCTACCGCATGGCCGATGCCGTGCGGGCTACCGGAGTGCCTGTTGTGATGGGCGGCCCGCATGTCACCGAAATGCCCGACGAAGCGCTCGGCCGCACATCCGGGATGCGCCACGCGGATGCCGTCGCGCTGGGAGAAGCCGACGAGACATGGCCCAAGATTGTGGCCGACGCCGAGCGCGGCCAGCTCAAGGAAATTTATGCTCCTGTCGATGAATTCGGCCAGGATCGCAAGCCAAGCCTGCAGTCGTATCCACAGATACCGTGGGATACGATTGACCTGAGCCAATTCAATATCGTTCCGAAATTTGCAGCCCCCCTGCTCAGACGGCTCGGCGGAGGTTGGGGGACGTTTCGCATCGTCCCGGTCGAATCCGGGCGGGGATGCCCCTACGGGTGCGAGTTCTGTACTGTGACCGGATTTTTCGGAGACTCCATACGGTTTCGGAGCAACGAGAGCGTGGTTGACGAGTTGCTTATGCTAAAAGCGCGCGCGAAGCGCGATAGCGGTCAGATCGCCGTCTTTTTCATCGACGATAATTTCGCCATCAATGTCAAACGCACCAAGTCACTGCTACGCGACATCATCGCCGCGGGAGCGCAGGTGCATTGGGTGGCGCAAATCAGCGCCAATTTGTTGCGCGACGAGGAACTGGTGGACCTCATCGCCGCTTCCGGCGGCAAGTGGATTTTCATCGGCATGGAATCCATCGACCCTGCCAATCTTGCCGACATGAATAAGGGATTCAACAAACCCGGGGAATACGCCGCCGTGCTGCAGCGCCTCGCCGATCGCAATGTGTACGCGATCACTTCTTTTATTTTCGGAATGGACAATGACACCGTCGGTGTCGCGGACCGGACGTTGAAGCAGGTACAGTCGTGGCCGCCGGGGCTCCCGATTTTTGGCTTGCTGATTCCCTTCCCCTCAACCCCCTTGTACACCCGCCTTGAGGAAGCAGGCCGCCTGACGCGGCCCAGACACTGGCAGGACTTCATCCCCTTCACGATGGCCCATACGCCGATGAAGATGACCGTTGCGGAGGCACACGCGGAGGTTAAATCCGGCTGGGCGAATTCCTACAGCCCGGAAGCCATCGCCCAAGCGGTGAATTCGCTGTCCCACAAGCCTCTGGGATACCGGATCAACATCCTGGTTGCGCGCCTCTGCTTCCGGGGAATTTATTTTCCGCAGATGGGAGTTCTAGCCTGGCTGAGTGTAATTAGCGAAAATGGACAGACCATCTGCGATGTGGTGAAAGAAGGGTTTCGCGGCTGGATCAGCGGATTTTGTAAACAGCCACCGCGACCTGTGCCGGCGCACACGGTCGGGGATTAAACCAGGCCCGGGCAAGCCGGTTCGAATTTATTAAGTCCTGCAAACGTTCCACGAGGTTGTGAAATATATTAAATGTGGGTTTTCTCGACAATGATCCAACTCTCGCCGATGCCCCGCCTGCGGCGCCCCCGGCTCCATTTCTTTGCACAAAACGACACCGTCCAGCCTTCTTTCAAAGATTAGATATTCGCCACTCTCCAACCGATCGATGGATTGACACCGCGCGGAATCGCCCCGTAAGGTAACACGAAGGGAAAATACATGACTGAAACCACGACTGAAACATTGACTAAAACGAAGATGCGCGTTCGTAAGGCCGTGCTTCCGGCCGCCGGTTTGGGCACTCGATTCCTGCCTGCGACCAAAGCAATCCCCAAAGAAATGCTTCCGGTCGTGGATAAGCCGCTGATCCAATATGTGGTCGAGGAGTGCGTCGCATCCGGAATTGACCACATCATTATCGTGACCGGGCGGGGCAAGACGGCAATGGAAGATCACTTCGATTTCTCGCCGGAACTCGAACACTTTCTGAACAGCAAGGGAAAAACGGAGCTCGCCAAACTGGCGCATGACCTGGGCAGCATGGTTCACCTGAGCTATACGCGGCAGAAGGAACCGCTCGGACTGGGGCACGCAGTGCTCGTCGCCAAGGACCTGGTCGGCAATGAACCATTTGCCGTGCTGCTGGGCGATGTGATTTTTCCGGGCCCCAACCCGGCCACCAAACAATTGGTCCAGGCGTATGCCTCCACCGGCATCGGAGCCATCACCGTCGAGGACGTGCCGCGGGCAAAAACCGGCATGTACGGCATCGTGGACGTCGAACCCGTCAGCGGGGCTGACAAACGGTTAATGAAAATCCGTGACATGGTCGAGAAGCCCAACCCGGCGGAAGCGCCCTCCACGCTCGCCGTGACGGGACGTTATGTTCTCCCTCCGGAGATTTTCGATCTACTGGAAAAAACCAAGCCCGGACGAGGCGGAGAAATTCAACTTACAGATGCCCTTCGCGTTCTGGCCGCTGGTTCCGGATTGAACGCCCACGTTTCCGAAGGGAAATCGTACGACGCGGGAGATAAGGTGGGATTTCTGAAAGCCACCGTCGAACTTGGCCTGGCCAATCCGGATTTTGGTGGAGAGTTTCGGGAATATTTGCGAGGGCTAAAGCTGTAGAAATTTAAATTTGGGCAGGCTCTGGTAGCACAGGCGGAAGCCTGTGGGGATTTCGTTTGAGCAAACTCTAAACCCCACAGGCGGAAGCCCGTGCAACTAAAATCTGTTCAAAAAGTGGCCTACTTATCTCTTGATGTACTGGAAGATTTCTTCTGATCTTTGGCCGGGGCAGTCGTTTTCGACTCGGTTTTTTCGGACTTGTCGGATTTTTCGAGCTTTTCGGACTTCTCGGACTTCTCCGATTTTTCGCTCTTCTCCGATTTCGAGCTATCGCCGCCGGATGTTTTCCGGCCGTAGTCGGTCACGTACCAGCCGGTGCCCTTGAATTGAATCGAGGGGGCGGTGATGACCGATTCCACTTTTCCGCCGCAGTGGGGGCATTTCTTCAAATGCGGGCCGTTCATATTCTCGATTTTGTCGGTATGGCGATCGCACTTCAGGCAGCGGTATTCGTAGAGCGGCAATTCTGATCTCCTCCCGAGCGATGATGGAACACGCCATCTTATCATGGCTGGCAACCCGGAATGAAAGCGGCCTGAGATCGAAGTGGAAATTGCCTTTTCCAATGAACCTTTCACCCGTCCGCGCATGATAAACTGCACGGCGCGGACGCAATCATGACGATAGAAGTACAAGACGACACACAAGGCGGTTGCCTGTATCTGGTGGCGACGCCGATCGGAAATCTCGAAGATATTACGCTGCGCGCCCTCCGCGTGCTCAAGGAAGCCGATATCATTGCCTGCGAAGACACGCGGCAGACGCAAAAACTGCTTCAGCACTACGGAATCCATAAAGAACTGATCAGCTACCATTCGCACAACGAATTAACACGCGCGCCCGAGCTTGTGATTGAGCTCGAGCAGGGCGTCGAAGTTGCCCTGGTGAGCGACGCGGGAACGCCGCTGGTTTCCGATCCCGGCCACAGGCTCGTTGCGCTCTGCCTGCGTCATCACATTCCGGTGATCCCCATCCCCGGGCCTTCCGCGCTCGTCGCGGCGCTTGCCGCATCCGGGCTTCCGACCGGGGAGTTTCTCTTTGTTGGATTTTTGCCGTCGCGCGCCGGAGCGCGGCGAAAAGCGCTCGACGCGCTGAAGTCCGAGCCACGGACGCTGGTTTTCTACGAGGCTCCGCACCGGCTTGTCGATACTCTGGCCGACGCGGCGGATGTATTGGGAAACCGGCCGGCTGTCGTGGCGCGGGAGATCACAAAGATTCACGAGGAATTTTTGCGCGGAAGCCTCGCGGAATTGCGCGATGCCGCGCGACAGCGCGCGCCACGCGGTGAAATCACCCTGATGATCGGACCGGGGCTTGGAATGGAACAAACCTCCGACGTGACGCTATCCTTGAAAGACCGGGTGGCTCAACTGGAAAGCGAGTCCGGGATGGACCGCAAAGCCGCTCTGAAGCAGGCTGCGCGGGAACGAGGCCTTGCCAAGCGAGAAGCCTACAAGCAACTTCTGCTCGAACGTTAACCCGCGCCGCGGCTTTTTATGATGTGGATTCCGAAACAAAAATACGGTTAAAGCGCGGTCCGGTAAATTCGACGCCTACGATCAGCTGGAGATCGCTTGAGCCGCGCGCGAGGTGAACAATGCGCCCTTGGGTCATAAATCCGGCATCTTTGTCGCCCGTCGAGGAAACGGCCGGAATATTAATTTCCACTTTTGCGCCCAGATCGAGCGCATAGCGCGTGGCAAAAGCGGCGCCGCCGCGACACAGGTTCACGCTGGCGGTGCGCTCTTCGAACGATGCTCCGGTGCGGTCAGTACCCCGAACCAGCATTGGAAGTTGAACCGGAACTCGTCGTTCCCGGCGGCGTTCGAGCGACGGGCTGGTCGCGCTCGCATTCATATGTGCCTCCTGCGGCAATCGCACGTGAGAAAAATGAATTGACTCGATCGAGAATTTCGGCGGAAGTATGAGCGGTATGCACGTTGCGGCGAAGCTCCGCGCCGTTGCGAACGCCGAAGGTGAAATAGCAGGCGAACTGTTTCATTTTTCCGATGGCGTCGGGCCATTCGGTGTCGACCAGATTCCGAAAATAGGAGGAGAGCAGGCGATAGCGATCCAATTCGGTGGGCTCGTCGAATGAGCCGGTCCGCGAGTATTGCGAAATCTGGCGGAAGATCCAGGGATTATTCGATGCGGCGCGGCCGATCATCACGGCGTCGCATCCGGTTTCGCGAAGCATGCGCATGGCATCTTCCGGCGAATTGATGTCGCCATTTCCGATCACCGGCATTCGAACCGCCTGTTTCACGGCGCGAATGATACTCCAATCGGCGCGTCCGGTATAGGCCTGAAGACGAGTGCGCGGGTGGACGGCGATTGCTTCGATGCCGATCTGCTCGGCCATGCGAGCCACTTCCACCGCGACAATGCTGTTCTCATCCCATCCGGCACGAATCTTGATGGTCAGCGGTATGCCGACGGCGGAGCGCACGGCGCGCAACAACACCTCCAGGGCCTTCAAGTCGCGCAGTAATCCCGAGCCGCCGCACTTCACCACTTTTTTCGCCGGGCAGCCCAGGTTGATGTCCACCATATCGAAACCGAGCTGCTCAACCATGCGTGCGGCGTCGGCCATCACATGCGGGACCGCCCCGAATATCTGGCCCGTGATGGGATGCTCGTCCGGCTCAAAAAAAAGATACCGCGAGGTTCGCGCGGCGTTTCTGGTGATGCATTCGGCGCTGGTAAATTCCGTCATGATCAGGCCGCACCCGCCGAGGCCGCGAATCATGCGGCGAAACACAGTGTCGGTGACGCCGGCCATGGGAGCGAGGACCGTTGCGGGAGAAATAATCTTGTCGCGGATGGAGAATTGTTCGGGCAACATACTCTTAGAGTCGCTTCTCCTCGGATCCGCGCAGCGCGGATTTCGCGCCAGGACTTTTCAACGCTTCCATCAAGGGGTCCCCGGATTGTGCGGGGGATTGCGCGAGAGCACGAGCCGCCGCGCATCGAGACGCAAGATGCGACGCGAGGGCTTCGACCGAGCCGCCAAAAAAACATTCGACTATTTTTTCGACCGCTTTCAGGCGCGCTTCGTCGGCGCTCAGGTGGGCACGATACCGAAACGCGCGCCCCACTTTGCGGCGCGCGACGATTCCCTTCTCCGCCAACCGGTCCATGATCGTCAAGACTGTAGTGTAGGCGCGAGGCCGCCGCAATTCCAACTGTTGACGGATCTCGCGAACCGTCCCCTCGTCCAGCAGCCACAGGGCGGTCATGCATTCAAGTTCGAGCGGCGCCAGGTCCAGAATGGAACGCCGGGGACCGGGGCCGCGCATCGTGGCGCGCTCAACCTCGCTTCGATGATCCGGCTTGTCGCATCCACTAAGCCTTGGCATCCGTGCGATCCGTCGAGCCCACAGAAGCCGCGTTTTTCTTAGGTTCTTCCTTGGTTGCAGAAAGGAAACGGTCGGTGCGAAGGAAGCGCCGTTCCAGCGCGCCGCTGAACGCCGTCCAGTTCCCCTCGCCCGCGCTGGCTTCGAGCGAGGCGCGAATCGCGCCCATCTTGGAATCGAGATCGTCGAGATAGTGCAACATCAAAGCTTCGCGGAACATGGGGAGCTTGGGCGAACCGAATTCATATTTCCCGTGATGCGCGACCAGCATATGCTGCACAAGCACTTTCAGCGGGGCGGGAAATCCCTCCATCGAATCCATTCTTTTCGTGACGAATTCATATTCGATCAGAATATGACCGAGCAACTGCCCTTCATCGGTGTAGCCGATCGAGCGGTCATAACTCAATTCCGAAAGCTTGCCCACATCGTGCAGGACCGCGCCGGCAATTAGAAGGTCCGGGTCGGCCTCCGGATAGTGCGACAAGACCGCGCGGCAAAGGCCGCAGAGGCTGACCACATGCTCCAGAAGGCCGCCGAAAAATGCGTGATGCATCGTTTTCGCGGCCGGAGCGCGTTTTAATCGCGGAACGACCTCGCGGTCGGTAATAATGCCTTCCACTAGACCCCGCAGCCAGGCGTTTTCCATTGCGCCGACAATCGTGAGCAGCTTCTGGTAGAGCGTTTCCACGTCTTCGCGTGTGTGCGGGAAAAAATCCGCGGCCTCGATTTCGTTTTCCTCGACGCGCCGGATTTTCTCGATCATCAGCTGAAGCTTGTTGCGGTAGTTTTCGACGCGAGCCTGCACTTTCACGAAATCGTCGCGTTCAAACGTGGCGGCAAATTTGTCAAACCCGTCCCACATGCGCGCTTCCACCCGGCCCGTGGCGTCTCCCAACTCCAGGCGAAGATAGGATTTTCCCTCGCGAGTGGCGCGAATTTCTTTTTCACAAACGAGAAAGTGGGTAGTGACGTTCTGGCCATCCTGCAGATCGCTAACGAAGCTCTGTTTCATGTGCCCTTTTTTGGAAAAATCAGAAACTTGTGGCCGGGCTTCTTTTTTGAGTCGTCCTTGTCGGGCGTCGCGGAGACTTCCTCGATCGGCTCGTTCTTCACCGCTGCCGTGTCCACAAATCCGGGCTTGATCTGGACATAGCTGTCTTCCCGCAGCGTGGTGAGGTAGGCGCGCATGCCCGGTTCCATCTTCTCATCGTAAAGCTTGTTGGTGATTTCCGCTTCCACCTTGTCGAGCGGCTGCTCGCCCGCGTCGTACCGTTCGCGCACTTGAAGAATCTCAAATCCTGTTTTCGTCTCGATGATGTCCGTCATCTGGCCGCGGTTCAATGCAAATACTTTTTCCGCGACTTTCGGATCGAGCTGTGAACGCTCGAACGAGCCAAGCTCTCCGCCCTGCTGGGCGGTGGTGCTATCGGAAAAATGCTTCGCCAGTTCGCCGAAATCGTCCCCATTCTTCAGCACGCGATCGCGATAGCCGTCCGCCTTTTTGCGCAAGGCAGGAATATCCGCGTCGGGCTTGCCCTCGGTGGAGACAAAAATCTCGCGCAACACGACCGTCTCGGGGCGGACAAATTCGCTTTTATGTTCGTTGTAATATTTCGCCACGTCTTCATGACTGATGATGATGCGTCCGCCGACTTCCTTGCGAATCAATTCCTGGGTCAGCAACTGGTCGCGAATCTGCCCCTTGAAATCCTCGAATCCCTGGCCGGTCTTGGTCACTTCCGCTTCCAGCGCCTCCATGCTTGGCAGCTTGGCCTGCTGGCGAATCGCGTCCAGTCGCTTGATGACGTCGGTCTCGACATTAATTCCGTCATCCTTGGCGCGCTGCACCAGCAGGGATTGATCGATCAGATCGCGAAGGAGATTTTTTTCCTTGGCCGCAAGCGCCAACCGCACCTGGTCCGCCGAGCAATTGGGACAGTCGTCCCGCACTTCATTTTGCACATTCTGCCGCGCGTGCTCGAGGTCTTCCCGGGTAATGACGTCGTTGTTTACCCGCGCGACAATTTCCTCGACCACGACGCTCTTGGTCTGGGCGCGTACATTTACGGCACCGAAAATTAAAGCAACAATCAGCCACTTTTGTAGTTTCATGGAATCTGCCCAGTTAGGACAGACTCTAAACTGTTTGGTTTTGACTTTTGAGGCGCTGGAGCAGAAGTCAAAACAAGACAGGCTAAAGCCTGTGCTACTCAAGAGTTTATCGCTTCGCTTCCAAGGGAAGCAACACGTTTCTGACGCTTTCCGCGATCCGTCCGCGCTTTTCCAGGCGCATCCAAAGCGTTCCGCTCGGATCCAGCCGAAATCCTTCTCCCCTGGACCGAATCAAGCTGACTAGCTTCTCGGGCGACAGCGGCGTCTCCGGATAAAACTTGATGGCTACTTCGTTCGATCTTCTCTCGATTGACGAAACCAGCAAACCTTCCGCGAGTCCCTTCAGCAATGCGTAGTCCAATAAGTTGCCCACAGCGGGAGGTGGCGGGCCAAATCGATCCGCGAGTTCGCGATTCACTTCTTCCCTTTCCGTTTCATTCAGGATGCCTGCAATTCGCTTGTACGTCCGCAACCTGAGATTCTCGTTGGGGATGTACTCCTGTGGGATGCGGATGTCGAGGCCAAGGTTGATTGTCGACCGCATTTCCGGTTTTGCCTCTTCGCCCTTCAACGCCGAGACGGCCCGTTCCATCATCTGGACATACATATCGAAGCCGATCGCGTTGATATGCCCGTGCTGCTGGCCGCCCAGCAAATTCCCCGCGCCGCGCAACTCAAGGTCCAGAGCGGCGACTCGAAATCCGGCGCCCAAGGCGCTGAACTCCTTTAATGCGGCCAGGCGCCGTGTCGCCAATTCCGTCAGCTGAACGTCTTCGGGAACCATTAAATATGCATAGGCGTGACGGTCGGAACGTCCGACGCGCCCGCGCAACTGATACAGTTCGGAAAGTCCGAATCGATCGGCGCGATTAATCAGAATCGTGTTCGCTCGCGGGATATCGAGGCCGTTTTCAACAATGGTCGTCGAGATCAAAACGTCCGCCTCGTCGTTGACGAATTTGAACATCACCGATTCCAGTTCCTTCTCGTTCATCTGGCCGTGACCGACAACGATCCGGGCTTTCGGAACCAGTTTCTGCACCAGGTCCGCGAGCGAATAAATCGTCTCGACGCGGTTGTGCACAAGAAACACCTGGCCTTCTCGAGCCATTTCTTCGTCGATCGCGCGCCGCACCAGCGATTCGGAAAACGGCGCGACGACGGTTTGAATCGCGAGGCGATCCTTGGGCGGCGTCTCGATCACGCTCATATCACGCAGTCCCACCAATGACATGTTCAGCGTGCGCGGGATCGGCGTTGCCGAAAGCGTGAGGACATCGACATTCGTCCGCAATTCTTTCAGGCGTTCCTTGTGCGCCACGCCGAAGCGCTGCTCTTCGTCGACGATCATCAGGCCCAGATCGTGAAATTTGATGTCGCGTGAAAACAGGCGGTGCGTGCCGATGACAATATCGATTTTCCCGGTTTCCACTCCGGCGATGACATCCTTGACCTCTTTCGGGCTGCGAAACCGGCTGAGCATGTCGATTTTCACGGGGAACGCCGCGAATCTTCGCCGAAATGTTTCAAAATGCTGGAACGCGAGCACCGTTGTGGGAGCCAGCACAGCCACTTGCTTCGAATCCGTGACCGCCTTGAACGCGGCGCGCATCGCCACTTCGGTCTTGCCGTAGCCCACGTCTCCGCAGAGCAGGCGATCCATGGGCTGCGGCTTTTCCATGTCGCGCTTCACGTCCGCGATCGCGACGATCTGATCCGGCGTTTCGTCAAACTCAAACGCATCTTCGAATTCGCGTTGGAACTCTCCATCAGGCGCAAATGCAAATCCTTTCCCGGCTTTTCGTTCGGCGTAAAGTTTCAGTAATTTGTCGGCCATGTCCTCGACCGACTTCCGCACTTTCGCTTTTCGAGCTGTCCACGTGGTGCCGCCCAGCTTGTCGAGTACGGGCTTGGCGCCCTCGACAGCGCGGTAGCTCTGCACCAGGTCGAGCCGTTCGAGGGGAACGTATAACCTCGCATCGTCGGCAAAACTCAGCCTCATGAATTCGCCGCGCGCCCCGCCGTTTTCAATCTGTTGCAATCCCTCGAAGCGGCCAATGCCGTGATCCACGTGCACCACGTAATCTCCGGCCTTGAGTTCCGAAAAATCGCTGAAAAAACTTGCCGTCTTGGGTCGGCGCTTGGTGTGCGCCCCAGGCGGCATTGTTTCAAACAGATCGCCTGTGCCGTAAATCGTCAGATGCGCGTCGAGGAATGTGACTCCATCGTCGAACGGCGCGCGGCACAGCACAATCGCCGGGACACTGCCCGCTGAAGAATCTTCCGCCAGGCGCGCACTGGTGGGATTTTTTTCAATGTCGCCCAGGCGGTACGGGACTTCGTACTCGTGGCACAAATCCACGTACCGTTCGAGTTCGCCGAGATTTCCAGCGGCCAGCAGTACGCGCTCTCCGGCGTCGATGCGCCTTCGCGCTTCCGCCATGAAAATGGGCACGTTGCCGCGAAACCGCGTGGTCGATTGGGTCTGAATCGTCCGCGCTTCGGAGTTCTCTTTCATCGCGCCTAGTGTTTCCAGTTCAATGCGCGCGTGACTTTCCAGGCGCTTATTCCAATCCTCGGTAAATAAATAATCCGACAATTGCGCGGGGATGGCGTGTTCCGATCCCTGGAAACTTTCCTCGGCGGATGCGACAAATTTCCGCGCCGCTTCCTCGACAGCTTCCGGCTCATCGACGATGACGACCGTGTCTTCCCTCAAATCGAGCAGCGAGTGCGCGCGCGGCGCAAATCCCAAGGCGGGTGAATCCCCGTTTCCATGCGTGAGCCAGTTTGAGGGATATTCCAGCAACGGAGGCAACGTCACGCGCTCGATGGGCCGCACCGAACGCTGCGTGTTCGGATCGAACTCCCGCAGCGATTCCACCGAATCGCCGAACAGTTCCAGGCGCACCGGCCGCTCGGCTTCCGCGGGAAACACATCGACGATTCCGCCGCGCACCGTGAATTGCCCGGGCATTTCCACCATGTCGTGCATTTCATAGCCCACGCGCCGAAGATGCGCGACGAATTCTTCCAGCACAACATTCTCATCGCGCGCCAGCGTCCGCGCCTGCTCCAGGTAATGGGAAGCGTCGGCCAGACGCATCCGCGCCGCGGCGATCGGCGCAACCACAATGCGCGCGATCCCCGCCGAGTAGCGCCACAGTGTGACCGCTCGGGTTTCCAGAATTTCCGCATGAGGCGCTGCATCCTGCCACGGCAAAACGTCTACCGCGGGAAGAATTTCGACCTGACTGGATTCCTGCCCCGCCAGCGCGTTGTAAAAAAACTGAAGAGACGCGGCCAGCGTCTCCGCCTTGGCGCCCGATGCGGCAAGTACAATCGTGGGTCGCCGCAATTCCGCCGCCACCTGCGCGGCAACCAGCGCCTTGGCCGTGCCGTTCAACCCCACGATTCGTTCGCGGGACGCACTCCGGCGCAGATCTGAAATTGCGGATTCCAGCGCGGGATGTCGGCTGACCGATGCCAGCGTTTCAGAAACCGAAGGGAGAATCATGATTCAGCGTTGATCAGGTGTGACGTTTCGCCGCCGCATCTTGAGACACAGCGGAACCCCTGCGAATTTTTTCCACCAGGCTCGTCGTCGAGTATCCCGGCGCTAGCGGAATCGAAACCACTTTCCCGCCCGTCGCCTCGACTTCCTCGCGCCCCGCCACCTGGTCCAGCGCCCAATCAGCGCCTTTCACTAAAATGTTCGGGAGTACGCGCGCGATCAGTTCCCGGGGCGTCGGATCATCGAAAATCGTCACGTAATCCACCGATGCCAGCGCGGCCAACACTTCGGCGCGGTCCTTTTCGGGCACCAGCGGACGCTCCGGCCCTTTATTGCCGCGCACGCTCCGGTCGCTATTCACCGCCACGATCAACAGATCGCCAAGCGCGCGCGCCTCCGCCAGACATCGCACGTGGCCCGGATGCAAAAGATCAAAACAGCCGTTGGTGAACACGACAATGCGCCCGCAGCGTTGATCGCCCCCCACGGCCTGAACCAGATCTGCTTGCGAAACTATTTTTCCCATCGATGGATAGGTCTTGCGCAAAAAAACGCCTTGTGCCAAGCGCCCAGTACAGCAACCTTATTCATACTATCACGCGGACGTAACTTCGTTGCTTTTCGACTGCGCCTTTTGCGACTCGTTCTTGCCGCCGACCGTCCGCCGCTTCGGAACTCATCGAGCTGCTTGTTATGACTTGATGTAGTGACTCATTTTGAGAGGATGCCCTATCTAGCGACATGCTGGTTTTGGCAAGGCCGGCGCAGCCAAGGTCTTTCGTTGTCCGTGCGCGCAAGGCGGGAACTAGATCCACGGCCGGACTCGGTGACTCCACAGTAAGATTTTCACTGGAGTAAGCGATGGTGGACATCCTTGGCCAGGTTAGCTTTTGCAATGGCTCAATTGGCATTTCTGGCGGAGACATTCCGGGCAGCTTGGAGCCGGACCACCTGAAATGACTGGCCGAATTACAGATAATCCCCGATGGGGTAAGGATGGATTCATTCGTTATCGTAAAATCGGAGGTCTTGAGTTATGAGTTTTAAGAGAATTTCGTTCTACGCAGGTTTCATTGCCCTCGGGGCATTTGTGGTGCCAAACAGCGGCGGCGCTGCGCTAAATAAACTGCCCGCATTGGAATGGCAACAACCGGGCAGCCAGAATAGTCCCGAACCGGGGAATCCCGCCACACCCAGCAATCCTAATACGCCAAGCAAGCCGAAACATCCCCGAAATCGCCGCAATCCACACGACAGTAAGAATCCGAATAATCCGAACGCGCCGAACACCCCGAACCATCCAAACCCGCCGAGTGGTTCGAATAATCCAAATCCACCGAGCGGCCCGAACAATCCGAATCCACCAAGTGGTCCAGCGCCTACCGCACCGACAGGACCCATTGGCGGAACATCGAAGTGATTTTGACGGAAACCATGACGATAATACAGGGCGGCTCCATTTGCCGAGCCGCCCTGTACATGATCTATTTGTTCCGCACGGATCGTGCGATTGAAAGTTCGTCTCGATGAACGGGTCAAATGAGCGCGACGAAGTGCTGTAAATGCGGGCGAAAAACACGCAAGTTCACGGTGGTCTGCGAACGCTGTGGCCATAGGTTTTGCAAACTTTGCAAAGGTGGAAATGAAGGGATCGTGAATCGGCATACAAGCTGTTCAAACATTTATTGACCGCCCACCTGGATTGTGTATACTCGCCCCTAGATTCCGTAGTTGGTTGCAATGACAATAACTTAGGCCTCCGAAATGTTGATCCACTGCAACGGAATGTGCCCCACGCAGGAGTCTTGGATGAAAAGAGCTGTGCCGGTATTCCTGTTTCTCTTTGCACTCCCGCTTGAGATTCCTGCGCAACAGGTCACTCCAGCTTCACCCGCTCCGTTAAACGACACGCAGGTCCTCGGCCGAAGGTTGTTTCAACAGCGCTGCGCGGTGTGCCACACGGAATCGACGCCGGGCGCGCGAAAGTATGGGCCGGATTTGTACAAAGAGCTGGTGATCGGCAACGAAGACACGATCCGGGGATTTATCGCCAATGGCGTGAAACAGAGAATGCCCGGATTCAGGTATGGGCTGGAGCCTGCTGAGATTGATGCGATTGTCGAATATTTGAAGACCCGACCGCGCCCGGCGAAACAAAACGCGGTGGCGCCTCAAACTGGCGGCATGGATTAATGTTTCAGGATTAACTGGTGGGAGGAAAAAAATGAAGATCAGGCGTGAGTTGCTTACACTCGTGATGGCCGTGATTGCCGCGATGGCGCTCGTGTCAGGCGCCTTGCTTTCGAAGGCCGTGCATGCGGATTCGAACGTCGCCCTGCTCGCCGGAACCGTGGATTCTTCTGCGGGCGCCAAGATGGGCGGCGTGACCGTGTCCGCCAGGATGGAAGGCCGGACGATCACAACGTCTGTTTTCACGGATGAACAGGGCAACTACTTCTTCCCCGCCCTGGATGCGGGCAAGTATCAGGTGTGGGCTCAGGCGGATACGTTCGAAACGGCGAAGGCCGGCGTGGACCTCGCCGCCACGCGCCATCAGGATTTTACGCTGAAGCCGCTGAAGGATTTCGAGCGCCAACTTACCGGCGATCAGCTCCTCGCCTCGCTTCCCGAAGCGACGCCGGAAGATCGCCGCCTCAAGCGCGTGTTTCGAAACAACTGCACCGGATGCCACCAGCCAAATTACATCCTTCAAAATCGTTTCGATAAGGACGGCTGGATCGCCATCCTGAACGCAATGCGCGATCTCGCCATCAGCGGCGTTTATAACGGCGAAGACGCCCCCGCAGAACCGATGATCGAGTATTTCAAGAACGATCTGGCGGAATATCTCGCCAGAGTTCGCGGACCGGGCCCAACGGCCATGAAATTCAAAGTGCGCCCGCGTCCTTCCGGCGATGCCGCGCGAGTTGTGTTCACTGAATATGAAATCCCGCTCGATCCCGGGTACAGCCACGAAACCGACTATGAAACAAATGACGGAAGCGATTGGTCGATGGGAACTCCTTCCATGTTGAATGGAACCCATGGCGTGCACGACGCACAGACCGATTTAAACGGGAACATCTGGTTCTCCAACAATGTGGCCAGCAAGGTAATTTCGATCGGCAGAATTGACGGCAAGACCGGGGAAGTTCGCTACATCACGGTGCCGAATCCTCACGGCACTGCCGCGATCGGCCACGCGCTCATCCAGGATGCGAAGGGCAACCTGTGGTTCAATTTGAATGGTACACAGCCCAATGGCCAGGGCAGCCTGGTCCGGCTTGATCCCGTGACTGAAAAACTCGAAATGTTCACCACGCCCAAGAGCATGGGCGGCACCAGCGTGGACTACGACGGGAAGGGCAGAATCTGGATTACAGCGGCACAGGGCGCTATTCGATTCGATCCCGATACGCGCCAATTCTCTGAATTTAAATCGATCACGCCCGCGACATCCGAAGGCGATGGACGGCCCTACGGAATCGCTGGCGATAGCCAGGGCAACGGGTGGTGGTCGGAATTTTCCGCCGACATCGTAGGCCACAGCGACATCGAAACCGGCAAATCGCTTGAAGTAAAAGTTCCTCCAGTTTCTGGAGTCAAGGAACTCTACACGCCGGAACAGCTGCAATTATTCTCGATGAGCGGTTCGGAATTTCACAATGCAATTCCGTGGGCGGCCGGTCCTCGCCGGATGAGCGCTGACAAAGCCGGCGACACCGTCTGGGTCTGCGATTTCTGGGGCGGCAGCCTGGCGAAGATCGATATCCACACTCAGAAGTTGACGACGATACCCATGCCCAACCCCTCCGCGCAGCAACCCTATCAGTCGCAGGTCGATAGCAATCACAACGTCTGGGCCAACCTGATGAACGGCGACGCAGTCATGAAGTACGACACAAAAACAGGCCAGTGGACGTCGTATCCCTTGCCGACGCTGGGCGCGGAAACGCGATATTTCTCGATTCGCGAACACGACGGGTCAATGCAACTCATCCTGCCCTATTCCCGCACCAGGAAAATTGCGCGCATGACATTCCGGTCGCCGGAAGAAATCCAGGCGCTCAAGAAGCAGGTGCAGGGGCGCGAGCAGGCAAGCATTCGATAGCAGGTTTTCCGTCTTCATTTAGAATCTGGAAAATTGAATCGCTTTTCGGGGGCACGATCGCAATGCAGCATGACAATGCCGGGCCAGTAGGTTCCAATTGCCGTGGCTTGATTTGCCGCCGCGAAATGTTGAAGTCGGCCATTACCGCAGCCGGTAGTTGCGCGGCGGCAGCGCTTTTTATGAAGCCGAATGTATTCGCCACCCCGTTCTCCGCAAGCCAGGAATCGCAAGCGACCAACGTCAATACGGAAACCGTGCACTACCCATCGGCCGGTTTCGATATTCAGGCCTACCTTGCGACACCAAAAACGGAAGGAAATCATCCCGCCATCATTCTGGTCCACGACAACGGGGGCCTGAACGAATACGCGAAGGATACGGCCCGGCGATTTGCGGCGGCTGGCTTCGTGGCAATGGCTCCCGACTTACTATCGCGCGCGGGGGGAACCATGAAGGTGGCTGCTCCCGACGCCGCCATGGCCGCCGTCAATCAGCTTCCGTCCAATTCGACTATCGCAGACCTGAAGGCCGCATACGATTTTCTGCAAAAATATCCGGCGGTGGATGCCGCGAAAATATCCTCGGTGGGTTACGGCTGGGGCGGCTGGCGCAGTTTCATGCTGGCAACGGCGATCCCCTCTCTCTATCGCTCGGTCATGTTCTGCGGAGCGACGCCGATCACAGGCCTCGAAAATATTCACGCGCCGGTCTTGGCCCATTACGCCCAGTATGATTTCCGTACGACCGGCAATGCTCTCCCTACGAAAAAGGAAATGACCGCGCTCGGCAAACAGTTCACCTACCATTTATATCCCGGCGTCGGACACGCCTTCTTCGACGACACCGCTTCGCAGTACAACGCCGCCGCAGCTCAGGAGGCTTGGAAGATAACGATCGAGTTCTTGAAATCTTCCAGCTGAGCCGCCGATTCCTGCCCGGGCACTCGAATTTGAATTGACGCGCGAGGCTGGGGGAAGTATGTTTCGCGCACAGACAATCATTCATGCAAGATGGTCGAGGTGAACGCATGTTGGGAGAGAACCGCAGTCATCGTGGCTCACGCGCAGCGGCAAACCTGCTGGCAATGATGATTTTGCTCATCGCCGGCGCGACGGCGCGCCAGAGCATTGCCAAAGCGGCGCCCAAACCTCCCAAGACCGCGGCCGCCCCCAACACCACAACTGACGCCGCAACCGACGACCTCCAGAGATCGCTGCGCCTCGATACCTATCGAATTCTCGGCGATAGCGGAGCGGCGCGCGGCGAAAACATTTATTTCTATAAGTGCTGGATGTGTCACAACCAATATACGAAGACCGGCCCCCTGTTGAAGGACCTCTACCAGCGCGAGACATTGACCTCCGGCGACGCCGTGAATGATGACAACGTCACCGCCAAAATCAAAGAGGGCGGGCCCGGAATGCCGTCCTTTCGAACCACTCTTTCCGATACGGACATCTCGGATCTGCGCGCCTATTTCCATTCGGGAAAATGCTGTGCGGAAGGCGAAAATCCTCCGGCCAACCCGTGGTATCGAGCCGAGACGCAGAAATGGCCGGTGCAGAGCGGCCTCTCGGGAGGCGCGACAGGCATGATCCGGATTGCCAGCGGAGATACACCCGAGGGCGTCGGCGTACAGTTGATCGCGCCCAACGGCGTGCGAACCACGGTGTACGCGGATGCCACCGGCAAATTTGAATTTCCGAAGATGCAGGCCGGCTCTTACACGCTGCGCGTTCCCAGTCCTGTTCCCTTCAAGCCATACCTGCGGAATTCCGTCTCGATCAATGGCGCTTCGAAGATCGACGATATTGTACTCGAGCGGGTAAGCCCGTCGGATAGTTTGCCTCCTTCGCCGGAGCTGGAATCCCAGATGACCGGCGCGGAAATTTTGTGGAACCTGCCGGGCACAATCGAAGAAAAAGCTGTGTTTCAAAAAGAGTGCGCCGGATGCCATTCCTGGCAGCAGATTTTCCGGAATCGCTACGACGAGCGGAGTTGGGGCTTGATCGTTGACCGCATGATGCACTACAGCGGCACCTCGCTTGTCGTGCGCAACAAGCCCATGTCCACGCCCGACCCTGCCTACAATCTTATCGTCAAGTTCCTGGCCAGAGTCCGCGCACCGGGCGAGCAGGATCCCCCGATGCAAATCTTCCCGCGGCCTCGCGGAGAATCGACGAAGGTCGTCGTCACCGAATACGAACTGCCGCAGCAGTTGCTCGCGCTGCACGATACAGCCGCCGACGCGCAGGGCAACATCTGGTTCACCAGTCACAAGACGCGCTACGTCGGCAAACTCGACCCGAAAACGGGCATCGTGACGGAGTACACGCTTCCGCTCACGCCCGGAGCCATGCCGGGAACGCACCACGCCGAAATTGACAAGAGCGGCATCGCGTGGCTTTCGGAAAATTGGGCGCATCAGCTCAACCGCCTCGATCCCAAAACCGGCAAGGTCACACAATTCAAGATCGACGGCCCGGCTCCCATCAATGTCCCCAATTTTGGAAATTTTTCCATGACGCCGGATGGCTTCGTATGGGATACACGGAGCGGCCACCTTCGCAAAATCAGTTCCGAAACCGGCAAGGTCGTGCAGGAATTCCCGCTCCAATCCGACACCAGCTATGACAGCCTGATTTCCTACGACGGAAAACAGTGGGCGGGCGGCGGACCGGCGGTTTGGGGCAACACGGCCGAGATGATGGACATTGCGACCGGGAAATGGCTGAACGTAAATACCGGCGCGCACATGGCGACCGCAAAACGCGGCGGCTTCGATCCCTTCGGCAATGCCTGGTTCGGGGGCGGCGATGGCGCTCTAATCGAGCTCAATCAGAAAGCCGGGCGCATGGAAGAATTCTGGCCGCCGATCGCTCCGCATCCCTACACCGATTTCTACGAAGCCATGCCGGACGGAAACGGCGAAGTGTGGGCCGGCGTGCTGCACGGCCGTCAAATGCTGCGGCTCGATCCGAAGACCAGCCGCTGGGCCGCGTATCAATTGCCGGAGCCTTACGCGTACGACCGGCGCACTTATATCGATTCATCCACGCATCCGGTCACGGTCTGGTTTGTGGACTACAACGGGTATCTGGTTCGTGTGCAACCGCGCGACTAGGTGGGCTTTTGTAGCGCTGGCGTCTCGCCGGCGGATTTTTGAGGCATCGTGAGTGTAGAAGCCCGCCGGCGAGACGCCGGCGCTACCGGGGCGGTTCGCTTTTCGCCTCTATTCTCAACCAGAATTCAGTTGCTACTCTGGGTCGGTTTTGCTGGACGATCCCTACTGCTTCACCCACTTCTTCATCATCTTCGGCAACACATCCGCCGAATAAATCGTGCCGAGCTTATCCACCACTAAATTTTCCGCGTCGGGATCGGGGACGTGCGCGGTGACGACGCCGTCCTTCACTCTGCCGATGAGCATTTCCTTCTTCCACTGTGGAGGGCGGTTTTCGGTATTGTTCGCAACGTAGATCATTCCCTTCTTGTCGATGTAAATCGCGCTCACGCGGCCGAACTGTTTCCACTCTTCGAGAAATTTTCCATTTTGGTCGAAGATTTCGATGCGGTTATTTCCCCGGTCGGCGACGAAGAGGCGGCCCGACGCGTCCATCGCGATGGCGTGGAGTTCGCCGAATTCGCCGGGGCCGGTTCCCTTCTTTCCCCAGGCCATCAGGAATTTTCCATCCTTTGAAAATTTCACGATGCGATAATTTGAATCGCCGCCATGTCCATCCGCGACAAAAATATCGCCGTTGGGAGCAACGACAACCCCCGAGGGACGATTGAACGTATCGTTTCCAGCGCCCGCGACGCCGGGCTTGCCCAAAGTCAGCAAGACTTTGCCTTCGGGGTTGAATTTCACGACGATCTGGCCTTTGCCGTCTTGTCCGTTCGCATCGGCGACCCAGATGTTGCCGTGCTTGTCGATGTAAAGTCCGTGTGGAAACACGAACATATCCTTGCCGAAGCTTTTGATGAATTTCCCCGACGGATCGAATTCAAGAATCGGATCTTTGTCGCTGCCCGCGCAGGAATTTGCTCCACATCGTTCGAAGACCCAGATGTTTCCCTTGCGATCGATATCCACCGCCGCGGGCGATCCCCACGTTCTCCCCTCCGGCAATGTTCCCCAGTTCTCGATGGCGGGCTTGTACGGATTGGGCAAAGAGTCGGGCGGTGTTTGCGCGCGAGAGTGTCCAGGCATGATTGCGAGCAGAAAAATGGCTGCGGCAAACGGACCGGTGTGTCGAAATTTGTGGGCCATCAAAATCTCCAGTGACGTAAGTTGCGGGCGGACGGGCACATTTATACATCCACGAAGCATCCGAGTAAATTTATTTTCACGCACATTTTCTTTCGTATTGATTTTCCAGGGATGGACGATGGGTCTTCATTGTTTCGAGCGCGAAACACGTGTACGATTCGCTCGGGGCATGAAAATCGATAACAAGAGTTCGGCGCGAAACTCAATGAAGCGTCTGCTGATTCTGGTCCGATTTGCGGCGGGGGCAGCGAGCCGGGCCGCCCTGGTGTCATTCAAGAATTGCGTCAAAATAACGATGGGACGCAAGCCCTACTTCGATGAACGCGGGCTGTTCCTGCGGCAATTTCTTTTGCATCTCCTGTGTCTTCGGCCGATTCGCAAAATCACCTGCACCGGACTGCCCGGGGAAGGCGCCGGATCTCAGGCGCTGATGATTATGAACGCAATCAATTTTGCCCGGCGTTCCGGCTTACCCTACGTGCACACTCCGTTCACGCACATCGCGCATGCTGAAAGACCGATGCAGGAGTGGGTTACGGCGTGGGAGAATTTATTCAATCTGGGCGAAGGCGAGGCCGTTTGGGACGGCGACCGGCGCGGCGTTATCAATTTCTGTTACGCATTTCCTCACCTGGACCTTTGCCTTGGCCGCCATGGGAGCGAAGTCGAAGACGCGAGGCATTTCAAATCCTTGATTCCCGAGTTCCGGAGAAAATACTACTCGAATAAATCCTCGCGCACGAATGAAGTGTTCAAAGTCGCCGTGCACATCCGTCGCGGCGACGTGACCTCCGCCGATTCCGATTACTTCACGAGCAACGAAATTGTCCTGCGAACGATTACCGCAGTGAAATCCATTCTCGATGGCCGGGAAATCAGGCACCGAATTTGCGTGTACTCCGAAGGCGTTCGAGCCGACTTTGCGGATCTATCTCTTCCGGAGGTCGAATTTTTCCTCGGCACGGACGCCATCCGGACGATTCAGGAACTGATCGAGGCCGATGTCCTGATCATGGCCCGGGGATGTTTCAGCTATTACGCGGGCCTGATTTCCGATGGGATCAAGCTGCACATCCCCGTGCCCCCGGCCCTCGATCATTTGCCGGGATGGAGATGGCTTTCGGTTTCACCGCTTGAAAGTTGGATCTCGTGTTCGGAGAACGGCTCATTTGACAGCGCGGCTTTCGAGCGCCAGCTATTCCCGGCCCTGCAAACGAAGTCGGCGAATCCGGTACCCGCTGGATGGCACGAAAAATAATTTGGTTCTTTCGGAACGGCCCCGGATGTATAGAATTAAATCACGTGACGATCGATTGGAACAT
This sequence comes from Terriglobia bacterium, assembly GCA_963788335.1. Taxonomy (GTDB): domain Bacteria; phylum Acidobacteriota; class Terriglobia; order Acidiferrales; family UBA7541; genus Palsa-360. The sequence continues at coordinate 121,248 of CAWBGM010000016.1, read as the reverse complement.
CCAGGATTATCTTGGCGGTTTGCGGCTTAGGGTTGCGTGCCGGGTGGGTCCGGTTTTTGTAGCACACCCACTCCTGGCTGTGTGGTTTTTGCGATAGCCGAAATGGCAAACGGGGCATAGCCAGGAGTGGCTGTGCTACAAGGGCCGAACCTACACACTACACGATTTTTAAAAAAGGGGAAATTTGATGCGAACAAACTGGGCGAGGCGATCTGTCGGTTTGGCTCTGCTGTTGTGCGGTTATGTAGCCATGACGGCAATGGTCCGCGATTGAAGCGAAACCACGCAGCACCGCAACCGCAGCGCAAAGCGATGCGAATCGCGTGACCGTAGGTCCCGACAACATCGGCGGCGTGGTCACCAGCGCGAAGGGCCCCGAAGCAGGCGTTTGGGTGATCGCGGAGACCAGCGATTTCAAAGTCAAATTCCGCAAGATTGTGGTCACCGACGATCAGGGACGATATCTCCTCCCCGAACTCCCGAAGGCCAACTTCAAAGTGTGGGTGCGCGGCTACGGCCTGGTCGATTCCGAGCACGTGGATGCCAAACCCGGAATGACGCTCGCTCTGACCGCCGTCATCGCGCCGAATGAGCGCGCCGCCGCACAATATTATCCCGCCAACTACTGGTACGCCCTGCTGAATATTCCTCCGAAAAGCGCGTTCCCGATGAAAATTCCGCCGACCGCCGATCCTGAAAAGGCATTGCACTTCGCAGATTGCCGGCAAAACGCGGCGCGCTGCGCGGCAAATGCCGCCAGAGACACTGTCCCGGGTCTCACGGAAGACGATGTGCGAAATGGAATCGTCGTCGCAAATCAGGGAGAGTACATCTTCAACGTCAAGCGGCTCTGCGAGGATTGCCATCAGATGGGCGACAAAGCCACCCGCGAAATCGAGCCCGAACTCGGAACGTTTAAATCCAGCGTCGAGGCGTGGGACCGCCGCGTGAAAGCCGGCCAGGTGGGCGGACGAATGATGGCGTCTCTGGACACTCGCTTTGGCCACGACGCGGGCCTGAAATTGTTCGCCGATTGGAGCGACCGCATCGCCGCCGGTGAGTTGCCGCCTGCCCCGCCGCGACCGGAGGGCGTGGAACGCAATGTCGTGCTATCCGTGTGGGATTACGCGACAGACAAGGCCTTCGTTCATGACATCACGGCATCCTATCAGTGGGACCCGACCGTGAACGCCTATGGAACAATTTACGGCGGAGATTTTTCCGCGAACACATTGGAATATCTCGATCCGCAGGAATTCGTCAAAGGAAGCATGCAGGCTCCGATGACGCATCCCGAGGAGCGCAGCCGGATCAAGCCGCGTTCCTGGCCCGTCAACGAAGCGCCCTCGCCCTATTGGGGCAATCAGATTATCTGGGACGATCCGACCAATCCGAGCGAGCCAAGAATCGACCGCAAGGGCCGCGTCTGGTACCGTTCGCAAAGCCGGGCCGAAATGCCTGACTTCTGCAAAGCGGGTTCGAACAATCCCTTCGCGAAAAATTTCCCGTGGAAGGGCGATCCTTCTGGACTAGCCATGTACGACCCCAAGACGGGCAAGCAGGTCTCAATCGACTTTTGCGGGGGAGGGCACACAGCCTTTGCGAAAGACAAAGACGATACGTTGTATCTGGGCGTGGGACTGACTACCGGCGGAATTTCCTGGCTCAAGACGCGCGTGTGGGACGAAACGCATGATGCCGAGAAATCGCAAGGATGGTGCCCCGCGGTCATCGATTATAACGGCGACGGTAAGACCGGTCCCTTCACACGCCCGCCCGATCCGCCCGATCCGAAACTCGATCGCCTGCTCGAAGGCGTCCAGGGATACGGCATGGGCGTCAGCCCAGTTGACGGCAGCGTGTGGGTTGTTGGGGGCGTGAACGGCGGGCCAAAAGCTTCCGTGCCGGGGAAAATCGTTCGCTACACAATCGGATCGAATCCTCCCGCAACCTGCACAACGGAAGTGTATGAGCCGCCGTTCAACAATCCGAAGGCTCCGGGGGTCGAGGGATATGAAACCCAGGGCGTGGAAATTGACAACAAAGGCGTCGCGTGGGTTTCGCTCGGCGGCAGCGCTCACCTGGCAAGTTTCGATCGGACAAAGTGCAAGGTGCTGCGAGGGCCCACCGCCACGGGACAGCACTGTCCCGAAGGCTGGACGCTGTATCCGGTGCCGGGTCCGGTCTTCAAGGGTACGGACGTGCGGTCCGACTATTTTTATCTGGATTGGGTGGACCGCGAAAATACGCTCGGCCTCGGCAAAGACATTCCGCTTGTGGATGGAACAACTTCCGATTCGCTCATCGCCTACATCCCCGATCAGAAGAAATTTGTTACCATGCGCGTGCCGTATCCGATGGGTTTTTATACCCGCTCGATGGACGGGCGAATCGACAATCCGAAAATCGGCTGGAAGGGCCGTGGAATCTGGGCGGGCAACAATGAACGCGTCGTCTGGCATGTTGAAGGCGGCAAAGGTATGACGAGCCAGGTGGTTCATTTCCAGATTCGACCGGACCCGCTGGCAAGATAATTAAATTTTTCAAAATTTGAAAAGCGGATGTCATCGCTGAGTACTGAAGCAAAACCAAGGAGCGTTTCACAATGAGATGGATGCGAATTCTAGCGATTGCCGTACTGATGGTCTCGACTTCGGTAGCGGCCAAACCACTCGAACTGTATGTCATCGATGTGGCCGGAAAAGGGTCTCTGTTCGTTTCGCCCACCGGAGAGACGATGCTGATCGACGCCGGCATACCGGCAACTGTGGACAAAATCGTGAATGCCGCCAAGTTCCTTGGCATTAAGAAAATCGATTACATGGTGGTGTCCCACTACGATGGCGACCACGTGGGCGGCGTCCCTCCGCTGGCTGCGCAAATACCGATCGGCACTTACGTGGACCACGGCGCGAACGTTCAATTCACGCCCTCCACAATCAAGAATGTGGAAGCGTACAATGCCCTCACGGCAAAAGCGAAACACATCGTCGTAAAGGCCGGCGACAGAATTCCGATCAAAGGTTTCGACGCGCTCGTCGTTATGGCGGCGGGAAAAGCGATTGTCGACCCGCTCAAGGCCGGAGGCCAGCCCAATCCGCTCTGCGACACGACGCCTCGTAAAATCTGGGGCCCGAATGCGCGGGGCGTCGTGGACAATCATGACACCAACGAAAACTCGCAGGCGATTGTCCTGCTGATCACCTACGGAAAATTTCGCATGCTCGATCCGGCGGACCTGACGTGGAACAAGGATCGCGACTTATTTTGCCCGATCAATCGCGTGGGCACAGTGGACCTTTTCATGACCGCCAATCACGGCATCGAAAACGGCAACTCTCCGGTGATGGTGAATGCGCTCCGCCCACGAGTGGTCATCGCCGATAACGTTCCGGAACATGGCGCTTCGGCGGATGTTTTCCACATTATCGAAGCGGCGCCCGGGCTCGAGGATTACTGGCAATTGAGCTATTCGCCATCGGCAGGAAAGGACGCAAACGTCAAACCGGATTTCATGGCGAATGGAGAAGGCGCCCCGGGTGGAAAGTGGATCAAAGTTTCCATCGAAAAAAATGGCACGTTTACGATCAGCAGCCGCGGCAATACTTTCATGAAAACCTACAAGCCGCGAAAATAGATGCAAAAATAGGCTGGCCTTGATCTTGCTTTCCTTTCGAGCCTGGAGCGCTTTTCAGTGGCACAGCCTTCAGCCTGTGGGGTTTAAGCCTTGCGCGTGTAACGCCTAACCCCCACAGGCTGAAGCCTGCGCCACTGAAACCCTGGCCTATGCAAGCGGGGAAGCTTTTTCTGCTATACTCCCGACCGGGCTCGTGGCCGCGGGAATATTTCGCCTTCAGGCTTAGAACTCAACTTCCCGCGGGTAGCACTTGGAATTACGGTGTAAACAAGTGCCGCCTGCACCCGTTTTTCCAGCGCCGGGTCCTGTGCCGGGCTCTGCCCTTTTCATCGAGGCGTTTCGATGCGTGAGATAGCGATAGTAGGTGGCGGGCCGGCAGGCGCGATGTGCGGGGAACGACTGGCCCGCGCAGGCTACAGCATCACGATTTACGATGAGCACCTCGCCTGGGAAAAACCCTGCGGCGGCGGCCTGACGCACAAGGCCATCGAAGCCTATCCATTCCTTCTGAACGGCCCTTATCCCAAAAAACTGATTCGCACGGTGGAGCTGATTTCCAGCAAGGGCCATCGCGCTCATCTGGCTTTGGAACAGCCCATTGTCATTTATTCAAGAACCGTGCTCAACGGACTTCTTCTCGAACGCGCCGAGGCCGCCGGCTGCCGCATTATTCGCTCCCGTGTGAATCAGATTGAAACGTCTGGCGACCGCGCAAAGCTGGCGATCGGCGATTCGCGCGTCGAAGCCGATTTCGTGGTCATTGCCGCCGGAGCGCGAAATTCCCTGCTGCCCAATACGCAACCTCTTGGGCGGCGCGATCTGGAAATGACGCTCGGCTATTTCGTTCCCGCTCAGGCAGAAGGGATTTCCGTAAAATTTCTGCGCCGCTTTGAAGGCTACCTCTGGTCCTTCCCGCGCTGCGATCATCTTTCCGTGGGGATCTGCGGCAGCATGGCGCGCCATACCAGCCAGGAATTGCGGCGCCACCTGCATACATTCATGGCCGATGAGAACATTTCGCGTGAGGGCGCGACGTTTTACAGTCACGTGCTGCCTTCTCCGCAAAAACAAACGCTTTCCGCGCGCCGCGTTGTGGGAAGCAACTGGGCTCTGGCAGGCGATGCCGCCGCGTGGGTCGATCCCATCACCGGAGAAGGTCTCTATTACGCCCTGCGCTCCGGCGATTTGCTGGCCGGCGCATTGATCGCTGGGAAGCCGGAGGAATATCCCGCGCGCATCCGAAAAGCATTTTCCGCCGATCTGGAATTCGCCACGCGAATCGCGCGTCGTTTTTATCGCGGAAATTTTCTGGGAGGCGCAGTCGCGACGCGCATGATTCAATTCATCGAACGCAGCCCGACGTTCCGCGCCTTGATGGCGGATTTGTTCGGCGGCGCGCAGGATTATTGCAGCCTGAAGCGCCGTCTCTGGGCGCAATGCGGCACAACGCTGACCGAAGTAGTCGGCAGCATGTTGAAGAGCCAGCCCGCCATGGCCAAGGGCGCCTCCGCAGCCGGTACTGAGAACCTACAGTGAGCCCGGCGGACGAATCGAAGATCGAGCCCGGCATCGAAGGAACTCTCGAGCGCGTCGTAAAACCGGAGTGGACCCTCACGTATTTCGATCCGAAGCTCCCCGGCGTTTTTTCCACGCCATCCATGATTGCATTGATGGAAATGACCACCTCGCACGCCATCGCTCCGTTCCTCCCGCCGGGAGCGTTGACGGTGGGCACGCGAATTGAAGTCGATCACCTTAGGGCCGTCCCCGCCGGGGTCACAGCCATCTCCAAAGCCAAGCTCGTCGAAGTGAACGGCAGGCGGCTGATCTTCGAAGTCGAGGTATCCAGCGGTGGCAGCACGATTGGGCGAGGTTTCGTTCACCGGGCCATCGTGACGCATGAACGTTTCCAGGGAATCGCGAGTGGAAAACAAATGAAGTAAAGCGGAAGAACAACCCTTCGAACGCAGGCGCTCACGAATTACAAATCACGATTCACAAATAACGGGCTTAATACGCGGATCGCCGTGCGGCAACCTTGCGCGGAGGAGGCGGAATCACCGTGGCCATCTTGCGAATCATGGCCAGTACCAGACGCTTGTCGCCATCGGACAGCGTGGTGCTGTATTTCTTGATTTCGGAAAGGAAGCGGATTTCGTCTTCGGAAAGCTCACCCAGCATTTTCTGGGTATCGCGGTCGCGCGGGGTCTCCGCGCCGGGAAAAAAATCGGCAAGCGCGATTTCCATCGCTTCGGCAATCTTCGCCAGCGTCTCGAGAGACGGAACGGTGTGGCCGTTCTCGACGCGCGAAAGATAGCAACGCAGCAGCCCGGTTCGCCGCTCGATATCGCCCTGCGACAAGCCTCGCTGGCCACGATAACTCCGGATCACTTCCCCAATATTTACTTTCGGCTTTTCTTTTGGCACGCGCCCCACACCTTCCAAGTCAGCGGTTATCTTACGCAGCGGAACATTTGCACGCAAGAGGTTTCTTCTTATGTGCTGGAACGTCCATCTAAAAAAGTCACTCGTCGGCTCGTGTCAACGGGCAATCGCACTCGGATTTTCAGCCCATTTTCCGGCAATCACCCGCCGGACGACGTTAATCGCTACTATTTGTGGTGCTGTAGACATTCGCCAGGGCCCTGCAGAGTGCCGGGCCGAGTCCGAATCTGCCTGAGGACCTTGCGCGGGGCGGCTTGCCCCGGTGAAACCGCTCAAAGATGTGAGGCAGGTCCGAGGGAGGAATTCCCGACCTGAATACAAATTGTTCCGTCTTTGTTCCGCCTGCAATGCAATCCGGGAACGGATACATCGTTATGGCCCCATTTGCTTTCTCAATAATTCTTGCTAGAGTAAGCCCACTTTGCGCTGGCCCGGCGCGCGAGGAGAATCTGTGACCACGCTCGATCTGCGACCCCTCAGCCTCGGCGAATTGCTGGACCGCACATTTTTCCTATATCGCCGGAATTTCCTCCTGTTCATCGGCATCTCCGCCGCGCCATATTTAATTCTGATGTTCGCCGGCCTGGCCCCCGTTCTTCTGGCGGGACTCGCTCGCGGAAGCCGCGCCCCTTCGGCGGCTCAGGCAATTGGCATGGCCGGTGTTGGAATTGTTGCCCTCCTCGCCTTCCTGGCATTTTTCGTGGCGCTGCTTTTTTCGGTGGGCGCCACAGTCTTCGCTGTGGCTGAGTTCTACTCCGGCCGCCGGCCCACGATTCGCGGGTGCCTCCGCATGGTTCGAGGGCATGCCGGCACCGTTTTCGGGGTGATGCTGTTGAGCGGCCTGATTGCGGGGGTTGGTTTCATCGCGCTGATCGTTCCTGGCGTATACCTTTTGTGCCGACTCCCGGCGGCGACGCCCGCGGCTTTGATTGAAAATCTCGGTCCCGCCGATGCGATCCGGCGCAGCTTCGACCTCACAAAAGATTTCGCAGGACGCGCATTTATGATTATTCTGCTGACTTTGTCGATGACCTGGGCTGTGGCCGCTCTGTTTCAACTCCCGTTCTATGTTCTTATCGCCGTCACTGCGAAGCAGCCGCAACTCGTTCTGATCTGGACAGTTCTGGCGCAGGTGGGAAGCGCTATCGGCAGCGTGCTTGTCGCTCCCGTCAGTACGATCAGCACGGCCCTATTTTATTACGACCTGCGCGTGCGCAAGGAAGCCTTCGATCTGCAGATGATGATGCAAGCCGTCGGCGCCGATCCCGCTCCGCCTCCCGTCACGGGGGGCATCCCATCGATGTTTGGACGAGATGCTTTCTGAACAATTGAATTCGGGTTTTTTGTGCGCGGCAAGAATGGCTTCGATTCTTGCCGCCTTGCTTTTCCTTGTATTTCCGATTTGCCCGCGTGGATTTGCAAACACTTCCGGCAGCTTGCCGGACCCGTCGAATTCCAATACCTATACTGCCCCCTCCTTTGTGAAGGAAATAGCGCGCCTGAAATCCGCTCTGGAAACCGCCCGCGAATCGCCGGAACGCCTCCAGGTCCTGATCAATTCCCTGCCGAACTTGTGGACGGTCGAAGCGGGAACGCAGGAATACCGTGTTCCGACCTCCACGCTTGCCGATCGACTGAAAAAAGCGGAACACTTTCCGGAAGGACGCCGACTGGAATTGGACAAGGCACAAGAATACCTCGACGCACTTGTGTCGGAAACCGATGAGCTTTCGAAAACGCCGCCTCCGAATTCATCCTCCGCCAAGATCGCGCTCGACAAAATTTTGGCCCAGCCGGAATACCACCGTAACGGCGCGCCGAGTTGGTGGGATCGAATGCGCGCGCAACTGAACCAGATGATTCTCGACGCTCTGAGTCGAATTTTTAGAAATATTGGCAGCCAAAAATCCCTGGGACAGGTTCTCTTGTGGCTGGGCATCTGTGCGGCAGCGGTCCTGATTGCCGTTGCCATGTTCCGCCGCTGGATTCGCTCCGCGCGACTCGAAGAAATGGCTCTCGAATCGGCCGCAATCCCGGCTCGCTCCTGGCAGCAATGGATTTACGCTTCGCGCGCGGCGGCCGATCGCCGTGACTACCGTCTGGCCATTCATTGCGCCTACTGGGCCGGAATTTCGCGATTGCAGGATCAGGGTACCGTTCCGCCGGATCACGCAAAAACGCCGCGGGAATATCTGCGCAGCCTGTCAAAATCGAAATTAATTTTTCCCGAAACTCATGCAGCCCGCTATCAGGCGCTTTCCGCGATGACTTCGCGCCTCGAAAACACCTGGTACGGTTATCGCACCCCAACAGAAGAAGACTTCCGCGATTCGCTCGTTCAATTGGAGATTCTGGGTTGCCCGCTAACTTAGATCCCGGCGACCGCAGGCTCCTGCTCCTCGCAGGAGCAATTTTGCTCGTACTGATTGCCGCCACGGTTGTGCTTGCACCCCGTCGCGAAGAGGAGGATGGTCAAGGAACTCCCACCACATATTCTTCCGCCGGCAACGGCGCGCAGGCTGCGTATTTGCTCCTTCGCGAATTGGGATATAAATCGGATCGCTGGGAAAAATCGCCCACTGAATTGCCTTCCAATCCTACAGCCAGCATACTGATTATCGCCGAACCCTCGAATTTCCCGGAGACCGAAGACCGCGACGCCTTACTACGATACGTGCGAGCCGGAGGCTGGGTCATTTACGCTGGCAGATTCCCTTTCCTCTTTTTTGGGACTGGCGAAGTCATTCCCGCTCCCATCGGGAAATCGCAACTGACTGCGGAGAGTTTTCCTGCGCTCGCGCCCAGCCCGTTCACGCGAGACTCCGCGCAGATTACTGTTTTTGCCCGGAATCGATGGGTGGTGTCGGACGGCAATCAGTTTCCCCTGTATGGCGATCCGCGCAATCCCGTTGTCGTCACCTGGCGGCTCGAGAAGGGGCGCATTCTCTGGTGGGCGGGTCCCACGCCGCTCACCAATTCGGGCATCACGCGGCCCGGCAATCTGGAATTCTTTCTGGACTGCATCGGGGCCGCTCGGCCCAACGCGCCTCCCAATCAGACAACGGTCTTGTGGGACGAATATTTTCACGGTTACCGGGGATCGCTGTGGACTTATTTTGAGGAAACTCCCATTCCCTGGGCGATTTTTCAACTTGCCTTGGTTGCGTTGTTCGTCCTATTTACCTTCGGGCGTCGAAGCGGCCCGCTCTATGCCCCGGTCGCGGTCTCACGCCTGTCGCCGCTGGAATTTGTGGATACGCTGGGCGACTTGTATGCGCGCGCCAAAGCAGGGCCCGCGGCCGTGCGCGTGGCCTACCAGCGGTTTCGATCTCAAATCACACGCCGGCTGGCGCTCCCTGCTTCGATCTCCAATTTGCAACTCGATGCCGCCGTCCGCGAACGCCTGGGATGGAAGCAGCCCGGCCTATTTGATACCTTGCAACGCGCGGAGAAAGCAGCTCAAGCCAGGGAACTAAACAGCGCCGACGCATTAACCATCGTTCAGGCACTCGAGCACTACGAGTTGTTATTTGGATTGAAGCGCCCAACCGAGGAGAAACGCTAAGTGGAAAATCTCGCACGCCTCTCGACCCATATTCGAACCGAGCTTTCGAAAGTCATCATCGGCCAACAGGAGGTCATTGACCAGTTGCTTATTGTGCTCGTGTGCGGCGGCCACGCCCTTGTCGAAGGCGTCCCCGGGCTTGCCAAGACGCTGACCGTCAAGACGCTTGCGCGCATCTGCGGCCTGGGATTCCAGCGCGTCCAATGCACGGCGGACCTGATGCCCGCCGACGTGATCGGCACGAACGTGTTTAATCTCGCCACGAGTTCCTTTTCGTTGCATCGCGGGCCGATTTTTACCGATCTGCTGCTCGTGGATGAGATTAACCGCACAACCGCGCGCACGCAGGCAGCTTTGCTCGAAGCCATGGAAGAACGCCAGGCCACAATTGACGGAGTGCGCCATTCGCTCGGTTCGAACTTCACTGTGTTTGCCACGCAGAATCCTGTCGAGTTCGAAGGGACGTATCCGTTGCCGGAGGCGCAGCTCGACCGGTTTCTTTTAAAAATCCGCATCGCGTATCCCAGCGCCGACGAGGAAGCCGCCATCCTGAAACGCTACGAAGCGGTATATGATCCGCACCTGCTGGAACAAATCCCGCTCGTGCCCATCGATCCGGCGACGATTGCGGCAGCGCGCGATGAAGTGGCTCACGTGCGTGTCGAACCCACGCTCTACCAGTACATCGTGTCCGTGATTCGCAGGACGCGCAACTGGCCTGCCCTCTCGCTTGGAGCAAGTCCGCGCGCGGCGATTGGGCTGTTCTTTGCCGCGCGTGCTCTCGCTGGAATGGAGGGGCGTGATTTCCTAATCCCGGACGACATTAAGGCCGCCGCTCCAGCCGTGCTGCGCCATCGCTTGCTGCTTAAGCCCGAAGCCGATCTCGAAGGCCTCTCGGCCGATTCCGTGATCGCTGAGGTTCTCGCGGCGGTCGAAGTTCCAAAAGATATTCCCAAGGACGCCACGCATTGAGTACGAATGCCACATTCATACCTCCGCCCCTGTCGGCACGCGCACGAAAAATGAAGGGGCTGGGCGTCGGCTTTGCAACGCGATTCTTCATCGCGCTCCTTCTCGGGTTGCTCTGGGTCGTGCCCGCCGTGTGGTCGTCACAATTCATTGTCGGGATGTTTTTTTGGGATGGATTATTCCTGGCATTGTGGCTGTGGGACCTGATTCGAATGGTCAAGCCGCAAGACCTCGAATTGCAGCGTATTTGGGAGGCTCCGCCATCTCTCGGTGTTTCTTCCAATGTAACCATCGAATTGCACAACCACGGGCCACGGGCCGTGTTCGCGCGAGTGACCGACGAAATGCCTCGCTCGCTGCGTCGTGAGCCTCCCACTGTAGAAATCTTTACCGCAGGAGGGCGGCAAGCAAACGCGAGCTACGCGATCCTGCCCGGGCAGCGCGGCGATATGCCACTCGGAAAAGTTTTTCTTCGATATCAGAGCGCGTTGCGTCTCGCCGAACGCTGGGCCGTCGCCGATGTTGCCGGAACCGCGCGGGTGCTCCCTAATCTGGAGCAGGCGAAACAGCAAACACTTTTTCTGATTCGCTCCCGGCAGGTTGCCATGGAACGGCGTCGCAGGCGCGTGCGCGGCCTCGGCCGTGAATTCGAAAGTCTGCGCGAATATCGCGGCGGCGATGAACTCCGCAACATCTGCTGGACCGCGACGGCGCGTCGCTCGAAACTTATCACGCGCGTGTTTCAGGTCGAACGAAGCCAGTCCGTGTGGATTGTGCTGGACGCGGGCCGATTGTTGCGCGCGCAGATCGTCCAGGCGGGAACTTCGCTGCGATTATCCAAACTCGATTACGCCGTGGACGCCGCGCTCGCTCTCGCGCAAGTTGCAATGCACTCGGGCGACCGCGTCGGCCTCCTCGCCTATGGCCGCGAAATCCAGCAGAATTTGAATGCCGGACGCGGAGCGATGCACCTTCGGCAAATCGTGGAATCGCTCGCCGTCGTGCGCGGCGAACCGTACGAAGCCGACCACGGACGAGCCGCGCGCGCCATCCTCTCTGAAAATAAACGCCGGAGCCTGATCGTATGGATCACCGACCTCGCCGAAACGGCCGGGATGCCGGACGTGGTTGAGTATGCATTGCAGATGACGCGGCGGCACCTCGTCCTGTTTGCCGCGATCGGCCAGCCCGATTTGAATGAATTGGTCGCGCGGCGCCCGGACTCGGAAGAGGAAATGTTTCGTTACATCGCGGGAATCGAAATTGTGCAGCGTCGGGAACTGCTTCTTCGCAGGCTGCGCCAGCAGGGCGTGCTGGCGATGGAATTGTTGCCCGGCGCTCTGACGAGCGCTCTGGTGAATCAATATCTAGACATTAAAGATCGAAGCTTGATTTGATTTTAGTAGCACAGGCTTCAGCCTTTGGGGCTTTGAATTTCGATGCCGTGGCAAAATTCAAAAACCCAAAGGCTGAAGCCTGTGCTACTCAAACCCAACCCTCATCCTTCTTGCCGATTCCGCGCGATAGAGCAACGACCAACAATGTGAACATCACTACCGCAAATAGAAATTTCAGCGGCGTCGCAATTTTACCGGCGAAATAAACGCTTCGATCACGCCCGCAACAATTAACAGCGGAATCGTCCCCAGCAGAAGCTTCGCGCCACGATTGCCCGCGCGCATCAACGACTCCTTGCGCGCCATGATCCCTGGAAAAAGCAAGCCCCTCGCAACCTCCAATCCAGCTCCAGCGGCGATGAAAATCGCCGGCAATTCCAGCACGCCGTGGGGCGCGACAAAATCCCAGAGTTGCATGGACATACCCGCGCGGGCCGTAGCCACCGCCAGGACGCCCATCAACAATCCGTTTGTCACCACCATCCAGAGCGTGCCGATTCCAGCCGTGATCCCCGCAGCAAACATCATGAATCCGACGGTAATGTTGTTGGTCATGATTCCGGAAGCGGCCATCGGCTTCACGGCGAGGATGGAGTGCGTCCACATTTCGCGCTTCTCGATCGTTTCGATCATCTGCGGCCCCAAAATCTGGTGCGCGAAGCCGGGATCGCGCCACGTCACCACAGCCCCGGCGATTCCGCTGACAATAAAAAGCAGGGCCGCCGCAAGAACCAGTGGAAATATTTCACGAAAAATTTGAGGATATGTATTCAGATAAAAATCGGCAATGCGCGCTCCATTTCGGACGCTTGCCCATGTAGATTAAATTGTGCGCACGAGCCAGTAATTGATTCAGATAAGACGCCAGCGCTCGGCTCGTGATATCCTCTCGAACCGTCGCAAGGTCCGAGGCGGTCTGGCGGTAGAGCACGCCCAGGTCCTGAAGTTCATCGTGGGCAAGACCTGCGACGCCGCTGCGGCCCGAGCGATCGACAATCTGCTCGAGACGCTGCCACTGCGGTTTACGTTTTGCGAGCCATCGAGTGGAGATCAATTTTGCCCTCGAACCCTACAGATCCCGCCGCTTTCGATTCCGCCACAGGCGAAAAGCTTATCATTGAAACGCCGGAACAGACGTCCATTGAATTTCCGCTGGCGGGGATTGGCAGCCGCTTTCTCGCAATCCTGATCGATTCGCTGATTCAGGGCTGTTCCATATTTGTCCTGGCGTTAATTTTAGCCGGGCTGAGTCTGGGATTTAGTTTCGGCGGGATCGGACGATCGTCGAATGCCTCTGTCTGGGTGGTTGCGATTCTAATCCTCGCCTATTTTGTACTGATGTACGGATACTTCATCCTGTTTGAGGCGATCTGGAATGGACAGACTCCGGGGAAACGCCTTACGCATATCCGTGTGATCAAGGATTCCGGCCAACCGATCACGGTGGTGGATTCAGTCGCGCGAAACCTGCTGCGCATCGTTGACCAGTTGCCCGCTGTTTACGGGGCCGGCGTTTTGTGTGCGTGGATCAGCCCGCAGAGCAAGCGGATCGGCGACTACGTTGCCGGCACGGTCGTCGTCCACGAAAAACAATTCGAAACCGGCTCGGTGCAATGGAACACGTCCGCGCCGCAGGCCGCGCACCTGTATGGAGCGAGCCGCCTCACGGCCCAGGAGTTTGCTCTGATCGAAGCGTATCTCGGCAGACGGAATTCACTCGAACCATTTGTGCGCTATGACATGGCCGCGGGAATCGTGCGGCGCATCGCGCCAAAGCTTACCATTCCACCGGAAAGGCCTTCGGATGATAATCTGCTGGAAGAACTTGTGAATGAACGGAGATCGACAGCGGGGTACCGGTAAGACTCGACCGCCGCGGACCGGGCGCCGTCATTCCTTATTCTTTTTTGAGCATCGATAAAGGAATGAGGTGGGTTTGAGCAGCATAGGCTTCCGCCTGTGCTACTTGAACAAAATCCAGCGCGATTTGCTCTTTCGCGTACACTGAACAGGACTTCAACTGCATGGCGACGCCAAATTTAAGACCCGACAAAGTCGTTGAACCGATCTTGCGTCGCATCCCCGAAGGCTGGTTTTCGATGGGCTGCGCCGAGGGACGCGATGACGAAAAACCCGTACACCGCATTTGGGTCGATGCATTCGATCTCGGCGCGTTCCAGACGACGAACGAGGAATATGCGCGCTTCCTCGATGCCACTGGACGCCCGGCGCCACCGTATTGGAGAGAATCGAGTTTCAACCATCCACGACAGCCGGTCGTGGGTGTTTCCTGGCATGACGCGGTCGCATACTGCGATTGGTTGACCGCCGCGCGCGGAAAAAAGTTTCGCTTACCTTCGGAGGCCGAATGGGAACGTGCCGCTCGCGGAGGAATCGAGGATGGTCTTTTCCCGTGGGGAAATCGTCCGCCCGAAGAGCTACCCGAATACGCCAATCGCTGGAAATCAGGACCCGAGCAGGTGGGACTCTATTCGCCGAACGCCTACGGGCTGTTTAATTGCGGCGACAACGTGCATGAGTGGTGTTCCGACTGGTACGACGCCGGCTATTACGCGGGTTCCGTCAATCGAAATCCGCAAGGCCCGCCCACCGGCACTCGCCGCGCCTCGCGCGGCGGTTCCTGGAGGCATCACGTCAAAGTCACTCGCACAGCTGCGCGTTCCAGCATTCCTCCGGAATTTAAATATGCGGATTATGGTTTTCGCGTGGCCGCCACATCTTAGCGACTGCCCCGGATTTCTCTCATTCCGAACGAAGCAAGGAATCCCTCTCAGGCACATGACCAGGCGGCGCGAACAAGAAGGGATTCCTCGCTCCGCTTGAAATGGCAACGGTTTGTGGTGATGGAGGACTTAAAAATTCCAATCCATCAGAGGCTCGCATCCTTCGTCTCGCGAGTCCCGAGCAGGCCAATCAGCGTCAGGGCCGCCGCCGCGCATAGGTAATATCCCACATACTGCAATCCATATTTCTTCGCGAGATAGGTTGCGATATAGGGTGCGAGCGATGCTCCGAAAATTCCGGCAAAATTAAACGCCAGAGAACTTCCGGTGTAGCGCACCGCTGTGGGGAAAATTTCCGAGAGAACCGTACCGAGGGGACCGTACGTCAGGCCCATCAACGCCAACCCCAGAGCCATCATCAACACCGCGCCGGCGGTTCCGGCGGAGAACATCGGCGCCATCACCAGGCCGAACAATCCGATGGCGATCGTAACGCCGACAAGGGTACGACGGCGGCCCCGCTCGGCCATGATCGCGCCCAAGGGAATCGTCGCGGCGAATACCAGAATGCCGAACAACTGCATGATTAAAAATTTCTCCCGGCTGTATCCAAGCGCAGTCGTGCCCCACGACAGGGCAAAGACGGTCATCAGATAAAAAAGCACGAATGTGGCGAGCGAAGCCATCGTGCCCATCGCCAGGGCCCGGGGATGATCGCGGAACACGACAAACATCGGCACCTTCACGCGCTGTTTCCGATTCAGGGCGTTTGCGAACACCGGGGTTTCGGTAATTGTGAGCCGCACGTACAGGCCGACGAGGACCAGCACGGCGCTTGCCAGAAATGGAATGCGCCAGCCGAACGCAAAGAACTGCTCGTTCGTAAGCCACTTCGAGAGCGCCAGAAATATGCCGCCGGAGAAAATAAATCCGATAGGCGCGCCGAGCTGCGGAAACATACCATACCAGGCGCGCTTTCCCGGCGGCGCGTTTTCGATGGCCAGCAGCACCGCTCCTCCCCACTCGCCGCCCAGTCCAAGGCCCTGTCCGAAGCGGCAGAACGCGAGCAAAAGCGGCGCGACAACACCGATGGTCGAGTAAGTTGGCAACAGGCCAATGCCAACCGTGGAGAGTCCCATCGTCAGCAGAGCCGCAACCAGTGTCGTCTTTCGCCCGATGCGGTCTCCAAAATGTCCGAAGAGTGCCGAACCGATGGGTCTTGCGACAAATGCGATCGCAAACGTCGCCAGTGAAGCGAGAATCGCGGAGGCCGGGTCGGATGTTGGAAAGAATAATTTCGGAAAAACAAGAACAGCCGCGGTCGCGTAGATGTAGAAGTCGAAAAATTCGATCGTCGTCCCGATCAGGCTGGCAAAAAGCACTTGCGCCGGCCGGTTGACGGCCACGCGTGCGCTGGAGATGATTGGGCGAATCGCCGCTTCGATGTTGGGATCCTCAGGCAACGGCGACAAGCTTATCTCATCAGACGACGGGATTGCGAGTTCGCAGTTCGCGGGACCACAGTGGGCCCGGAAGGCGCGGAGACGCTGAAAATCATAATTCGGCCGAACGTTGATTGGTGTTATCATCGCCCCAGGTTCCTTCATCTTTTCAAAAAAAACATCAGGCCGTTCAAACGGCTCATCGGAGGGTGGGATGTTTTCGATTCACGCAAAGAGACTGGGTGCGCTGTTCCTCGTGCTCGCGTTTTCCGTATCAGTTTGCAGCGCGCAGACCCAGGCGAAGTTCAGCGACGCGGAAGAAGCCGCCATCAAGCAATCGGTAGCCCGCTTTTCAGATGCGTTTAACCATCACGACGCGCAGGCTTGCGCCGCGCGCTATACCGACGACGGAGACTTTGTGGGAATCGCGGGGCAATTCAGCCACGGCCATAAGGAGCTGCTCGAACATTACAACGGCATTTTCAACGGATATTTAAAGGCAGTGCGCAGCACGTTCGTCGTAATCCGGATTCGATTTCTGGCCCCGAATATGGCGGGCGTCGACTTCACCTGGAAGGCGGAAGGGGCGCTGGCCCCGGACGGTTCTGAAGCCCCGGTTCGCAATGGTTTAATCAACCTGGTAATGACCAGGCATAACGGCCAGTGGTTGTTTACCACCTACCACGAAGCCATGTTTCCTCCACCGGCGCCCAAATAAATATTTAGACTTTGGATTTGTTATGTCGCTGGACCTCACAAAACAAAAGCGCGGACTACCCATGGGATAGCCCGCGCGAAAAAATTAGCCTTTCATGTCCGATCCTCAGGTCGCAAGTTGCAAGGCCTGCCGGTTGCCCTTCATCCCCCCGCGCTGAAGCCTCGCAAAATCCTGCACGCGGCGCCCGGCTGCCTTGAATGCATCATGGATTGCGAGGTGAAGATCGTGATGCGGCTCATCCTTGGCCACTTTTCCGGCCATCTCCGCCCTGGTTTTCCGTGATTTGCTGGAAGGCGCTGGTTCGCGCTTGATCACAAGTTCCTTGCCGGGCAATGTGAGGTCGATCCGAATGTGACAAGGCTTCCCTTTCCTGTGGTGCCGGTGAGGAAACTCGATCGCCACGCGACAACCAATAATGTGGCTATAGAATTTCTCCAGTTTCTCCGCCTCAACACGGACCCAGTCTTCGATAACCGGCGAGGGTTCCAAGTTCCGAAACGTGATTTGTACGGGTAACTCCATGAGCCTGCCTCCTGGTTGGGAATCGATTCAGGAACATTAACTCTTTTCAGGTTTCACGTGCGCTGCCTCACGACGCAAACTCATTCTACCACCAGCATAGCTCGGCTGGCGCAAGCTCGACGTGATTGTTGTCACATTCAAATGTGCGTCAGGTCACCGGGGACGGCGCCTCAAAGAGTAAATGAATCGAGTTTTCTGATTTTGCACTCAAGTTGCGATTCAAATCGAGAGGAAGCCCAACCGTGAAAGAAGATTTGGTGCCGGAGGAGGGAGTCGAACCCACACGGCCTTGCGACCAACGGATTTCGAGTCTACGCAGTACATTACTAACAAGTTGTGTTTTCTGTCAATTAGAAGTGGCCGATGTTAAAGTGTGTAAGGACCTGTGTAAGTTCCGTCGCTTTAGAATTATTTGCCACGCCCGTTACCAGCCCGAGTTTTTAGTCCAAGGTGGAGACAGAGATGTATATCACTTGATTGGCCCGGGCTTTTTAGACCAACCCTAGGGTGCCCTAGGGTGAGTATTCGGCAGTTTGTCGTCAAAATTTGTTCACTGTCTTTTGTCTGAGTACCCTGTGAGCACGACTCTCACGGCATTCCACTCGCCAAGTCTCCACACTGTGCAATATTGAACAGACAAGTCGCCACGCTAATCCTTATATAAGTGTCATGGTCCGTGATGGTGTATATAACAGTGTATATTGTAGAGATGTGTATTGCTCCCCACTAATTTAGACAGTCAGGGTCTCGTTTTTTAGTACAGCTGCAAAAGCCAAGAAGGCCTCGTGCGGCGTCCGATTTTGGACTCCGTGATGAGGCCGGTCGTGATTGTACTCCTGGATCCAGCGACCGATCGACTCCCGCGCTTCCGGCACGCTGCGATATTCCGCCGTCCATACTTCTTCTTCCTTCAGGCTGCGATGGAATCGTTCGATGTAGCTGTTGCCTTCCGGGTGATGATACGCCGTGCGTCGATGCGTGATTCCCAGCCGGTTCAGTGTTTCGATAAACCGCGACGAAGTGAACTGCGTTCCGTTGTCGGTGGTCAGCGTCACGCAGGCCTCGCGACTGCCCTCGGGCAGTCGGGCCAGTACCGCGTGCTCGACCGCTGCCAGTGCGTCTTCCGTTCGGCAGCGATGCGAAAGATCCCATCCCACGATCTCCCGTGTGCAGCAGTCAATCACACAAACCAGATACGCCCAGCCCACAGCTGGCCCTGCCCAGATTTTCGTCATGTCCGTTTGCCAGATTTGATTCGGTTCTGCAGCTTCCACGCGGCCCCACTCTTTCTTGCGTCGTGCGCGCAGACGACGAGAGCGCACGAGCAAACCACGTTCGCGCATCACGCGTAGCACACGCTTGCGATTCACGGCTAGCCCTTTGTTCCGTTGCAGCCACCAAGCCACGCGCCGATAGCCGTATGCCAACTTCTCTCCGCACGCCTCGACGATCTGCTCATCGTAGATTCGATTGGCCCGACAGCCTCGCGGCTTCTTGCGGTAATACAAGCTCGACCGGCTAATCGCTAAAGTCGTCGCGACCAACGTCGCCGTGTAGCCCTGCGCCATCATCTCTCGTGCCTGGGAGTGAGCCGCACCGCAGCTCACTCCCCCACGACGTTTTTTAGGATTTCGATCTCCAGCGCCTTGCGCCCCAGCGTGCGTTCTAGTTGCCGGATGCGATGGTCTTTTTCGGTTTCGGCCGCGGCAGCGCTTCTCCCCCCAAGCGCTGCCTTGGCTCCTTGTTCCGCTTCGTCCCTCCAGCGATAGTACAGATTCGCAGCAATGCCGTGACGCCGGCACGTCTCCGAAATGTTCCCGCTCTTCATGCCTTCCTGCACAATTTGCCACTTCTCTTCAGGGGATCGATCTACTCGTGGTTTCCTGCTCATGTTGCCTCCTGTTTTTGGAGGCCCTGATTCTACCTAATTGAGGTGTCCAGTTTTAGAGGGGAGCAATACAGATGAGATAATGAGAACGGAATGCGAAATCTCTCCGCTGCCCCCTAGCAGCCCCGGAGGATTATGATCAGCGCTCTGCGAATGGCCCACTTCTTCTGTAAGCATTGCGAAAAAGAAACGCCATTTCTTCCGATCCGAAGCGTCGTGACACTCACTGGAGTCAGCCGCTCTACCATCTACTACTGGATGGATCGCCACTGGATCCACTGGCTCGAACTCCCCAGCCGCCGCCGTGTCATTTGCAAGGAGTCGCTATGCCATCGAGCCTGCCCGGACCTATCTCTCCTCAGCGGCACAATCGAAACTCGAAACAATTCGTCCGAAAGTGTCCGATTGCGTGCAATCCGGTAAGTTGACGATTACTTATGCTCCAAGTAAATTACGCCTCAGCGCCGAAGCGCCCAATGTCAACTCGTAATGGCTTTGTGCGCGTTTAAAGCTCCTCAAGATCTCTGCTTGAGTGAGTGATCGCGCGCTTCTTAACCCAGAGAATAAGCGGCATACGCATGTCCCACGTTTGTCGTTACGAATTGCTCAAGTAATACGAGTGTGATTGCACGGCGTCGACCAGACTGCGCGCGAATCAAGAGTACTCGCGGGCTCAAGGCGAGGTTCGAATTGTCGTCCACCGCGAACCGGTTGTGTCGCATGTAAGTTGCGTTTTGATGCTACGAAAGGGAGCCATTATGAAAAGATTAACGGTTCGAACGCTCGCGTTTGGAAGTTTGTTTGCAAGATTTGTCCCAATTGTCTTGATGACGGCACTTTTCATACTGGTTCCATTCCAAGCAGCATTCGCCCAGGTCACTGCACCACCTCTGGGTACGACCCAGAGCGTCGCGGTATTGGGTGCCTCGACGGTGACCAATACCGGCCCGACCATCATAACCGGAGACCTCGATCTCAGCCCGGGCACAGCGATCACCGGTTTCCCTCCCGGGACGGTAGCCGGGACGATAAATGGACCTGATGCGGTCTCGCTTCAAGCCCAGAGTGATAATACGACTGCGTATAATGATCTGGCAGGTGACCCATGCACAGCTAATATCTCAACGGATCTCGGTACGCTGCCACCACTCGTGCCAGGTGTCTATTGTTTTACGTCCTCTGCTCAGTTGACGGGGACGCTCACTCTCAATGGCGGGGGCAACACCAACGCAGTCTGGGTATTCAAAATAGGGTCTACTCTTACGACAGCGAGCAACTCGTCCGTGATGATTGAAAACGGCGGTCAACAATGTAACGTCTTCTGGCAGGTCGGCAGCTCCGCGACTCTCGGTACAGGCACCACCTTCATCGGGAATATTTTCGCCCTTGCAAGCATTACCCTTAACACCGGCACGACCCTATCCGGTAGAGCGCTGGCGCAAACCGGTGCAGTGACGTTAGATGCCAATACGGTCTCCGTCACCGCGTGCGCCGTGCCGCCGGTCGGTCCTATCCCTCCCACGATCGGCAAGGCATTTGGCCCGGTCATCGTGAACGCGGGCAGCCCATCGATCCTCACCATTACGCTGAGCAACGCTGATCCCACGAATGTCGCCAGTTCCGCGTCGTTCACCGACACATTGCTCGGCGGCTTATTAATCTCCGGCGCATACAGCAGTAACTGCGGCGGGACTCTCACGGCCGTTGTGGGGACCGCAGCAGTGACGCTGACGGGAGGCTCAATCAACGTCAACGGCTCCTGTACGATAACGGTACCGGTGACCGCGCCACTCGCCGGCACCTACATCAATTCGCTGGCCGCTGGCACCTTGACGACCAGCAACGGCCCCAATGCCGCTCCGGCCGTGGCTACCTTGACGGTCAACACGCCTGGGATTGTCCCGCCCACTGTTAGCAAGGCCTTTAGTCCGGCCAGCATCACTGCGGGCGATGACGCGACTCTCACAATTACGTTGACGAACCTGAACGCCAGCTCGGTGACCTTAAGTACGCCCCTCGTCGACACATTGCCCACTGGCTTAACGGTTGCTTCCGGCACCCCCACCAGTACCTGCGTGACGCTCATTGTGAGTACGAGCACCTCGACAGTGACGTTGGAAGGCTCGATCCCGGCCAATAGCTCCTGCACGGTTACGGTGAACGTGACCTCGACAGTTGCTGGTACCTACACCAACGTACTCGGCGCGGCTATCGCAACCTTGGCTGTCATTCCCGGCACTCCACCGCCCGTTCCTGTCCCGCCCACGATCGGAAAGGCCTTTAGTCCGGCCAGCATTACTGCGGGCGGCGACTCGACCCTTACCATTACGGTGTCCAACCCGAACACCAGCTCAGTGACATTAAGCCCGTCACTCGTCGACACATTGCCAAGCGGTATGGTAATAGCTTCGACCCCTGCGCTCACCAACAGCTGCACCGGAACGCTCACGGCCACCACGAGCACCTCGACAGTGACCTTGGGAGGCTCGATCCCGGCCGGCGAGTCCTGCTCGGTGACGGTACCTGTAACGGTTGCAGTCGCGGGCACTTACATCAATAGGCTGGGCACCGCCGCCGCGACCTTGATCGTCATCCCTACAGTCCCGCCCGTGGTTGTCCCGCCCACGGTCGGCAAGGCCTTCGTTCCGTCCACCATCACTGCCGGCGGCGTCTCGGCCCTTACCATTACGGTATCCAACCCGAACAATAAGACCGCGACCTTAAGTGCACCCCTCGTCGACACATTGCCGATCGGCATGACGGTTGCCACCGGCGGTCAAGCAACCAGTTGCGGCTTTAAGCTCACGGCCACCACTGGAGGCACGTCTGTGACCATGAGTGGTGGCTCGATCCCGGCCAATAGCTCCTGCACGTTCACGGCAAACGTAACTGTGGCAATCGCGGGCACCTACATCAACACCATGGGCACAGCTATCGCAACCTTGAACGTCCTCCCGGTCGTTGTGATTTCCCCCGCCTACCCCCATCCTGTCGCTGACCAAGCTGGCGAACCCGACAACTTACATGAGTGTAGGTCAGGTGATTGTGTACACCTACGTCCTGGAGAACACCGGCAACGTGCCACTCAGAGGTCCATTCACGGTAACTGATAACAAGCTCGGCACATTCACCTGCGGGTCCGTAACAAGTTTGGGGGTCGGCGCCACAGTCACCTGCACCAAGAGCTACACGACCAAGGCCAGCGATATCGGAGGCAGCGGGACGAACCTGCCAACCGGTGTTATTGCGAACATTAACACGGGCCCTTGGCTCCAAACCTCCATGAGTACACAAGACACAACGATCACCAATGCCGGTCCCAACATACCCAACGGTGTTTATCCCGCTTGGTGCATAGAGGACCATGTACCCACCGACTTGCACAACCAGCCTGCGACGCTGTACTCGACGATTGGGGGCAGCATCCCGGCGAATGAGGCCAGTCTTCCATGGAATGAAGTCAACTACGTGCTCAATCACAAGACTCGCACGCAGTACTGAAACGACCCTCCAGTTCTTCAAGGATGTGCAAACTGCGATCTGGTTGCTGGTCGGTGACACGCATACCGACTTCCCTGTGACCGCCAACGCGGAAAACATGATCAAAGCGGCGAAGGCGCATCCGAACTACGTCCCTGCGGTCGGTGACATCGTCGCCATCATCATCTACTCCGACGGCGGCATCGTGAATCCCCCGCCGACCGGCCATATCCAGCAGAGCATCTTCGAGTTGAAGAGGATCGGACTCGGGTCCATCGTCAATAAGGCGACGGGGTCGGGAGAATTCAACCAAGTGGTCGTGGAGTCGGCCCAGGTAAAGGTTACCGTCACACAGACCGTCAACAGCTCGTGGTGATCAAAACGTCGGCGTCACCACTCCAGAAGTTATTACACTTCTGGAGTGGTGACGCTCCTTTTCCGGGGTAAGAAAATATAGTGCGGGCGGAGGGAGTGGAACCCACACGGCCTTGCGACCAACGGATTTTGAGTGCACTGCGTGTGTCCGCAAATATCTTTTGTTTCAGAGTTATACCGACTGCCACTATGAAACTGTGTGAGTAACTGTGTACGTCCCCCCTGCATCTGATTCCCCGAAAAATGAAAAGCACAAAGAGGCCAACGACTTCTTCGGGTGGATATTTCAGCCGCCGCTACGGAGCTTGCGGATTTGCCGCGCCGGCAGTCCGGCGGCCCGGCGGACAAGGCTGTCGAGCTTGCCGACCGCTGCCGGGGCCGAGGAGACGGCGCCGCGAAAGACGTCGCAAAGATAGCTATCGGCCGCATTGTTGTTGCCGAGCCTGACGGCATAGCCGCGATTGTCTTCGCTGTCGTTGTTCACGAGTTCCCGGTACCAAGCTTTCAGCGCCCCGGGATGACGGATGTCCTCGATCAGTGCCTGCGCTTTCTTGAAATCGGCATCGGACAGCCGGTCGAGGCTGATATCGACGGTATTCAGCGCGACGACGGGGCGGGCGTCGGCATCGACGGTATAGATCACAAGGCGGCTGTCGCGGTGCAGTTTATGGCCAACCCGAGAGGCGAGGGCGTCGATTTCCGTCAACGAACGCGCATCGCTCGAAACCACGATGGCGTCCTTTCCAAGTTCTTTCTGCGCCGATTCCAAGCAGGCTTGCGAGCGGCCAGTTACCAGAACACGCGCGCCCCCATCGAGGAGCATCTTCGCCGTCGCGAGTCCCATGCCGCTGGTGCCACCGCTAATCACAACCTTTTTACCTTGATATCGCTCCATGGGTATTCTCCTCGCGAGGCTAGGGTCGCTTGATACTTTAGAACTGTTTAGTATGATAATCAGGTACGAAGGATGCGGTCAAGGTAATTCTGAACTATTTGTTTCATAATACTGTAAGACTTCTTGGACGATGATGTAGCTCCGCAATCGCCTGCCGATCCGTGTTACAGGGATCAGTTCAGTCGCGATTGGGCGGTCCTTTAGGACACGGCTCTTACATTGCTGCGTAAGACGACGAGATTTTCTATGTCAATCCTGCGGCCCGCTTTGGTATCGGCGGAGTCGACTGTGACGCGGGTCTGGCAGGCGAGTGATCTATGAAACGGTGAATTGCCTCGTTGGCGTTATCTTGAAATGAAGTATTTTTCAAATCAGTAAAAAAAGTGCTCTGGTCCACCATGTCCCCTGATAACTTACCCTCTTTACTGGCGTAAAAAACGCCGCTTTCATACCGCTCATCCAAAATGCCATCTACAAAGCGTTTTGCACCTACTTCCAGCTCATGCACCATTCCGCCCATCAATGGGAATACAATAGGCATCATCACATAC
Organism: Terriglobia bacterium; assembly: GCA_963788335.1. Classification (GTDB taxonomy): domain Bacteria; phylum Acidobacteriota; class Terriglobia; order Acidiferrales; family UBA7541; genus Palsa-360. The sequence goes on along the minus strand of CAWBGM010000016.1, from coordinate 96,620 downwards.
TTCAACATAAACCGCATTGCCGGGGGAAGACTATCTGGCGCCTGAGTTCCTTTTGTATTTCCTGGGCTCACAACAATAAACTTGAGCTTAGGATATTTTCTTGCCATTGATAACGTCCACATGGTTTCTGCATACTTGACATATGCGTATGCTTGCAATGCATCGAACTTATTACCAAAATATGATCCATCAAGAACAGCGGCAAACTCATCTACAGAAGAAGTCCTCATTGAAACTGGTTTTACCCCGAGCATCTTTACTCCTGGAACAGCTTCCGCACTGACTGATAGAACTGTTTTCCTTAAATTGTCCCGTTTAATTAATTCCTCGACTAGAATTACATTACCTAAAATATTCGTAGCAGCTAATTGATTCATACCGGAAGGCGTAGATTTCGCAGCCGTTTTCCCAACTACTCCACCTGCATTTAAAACTATTGCATCAACAGGTTCTTTTATTTCTTCTACTGCTTTTCTTACAGAATTTGCATCCGTAACATCCCCAATAATAATTTCAAAAATCTTTTTCCCCGTTTTCTCCTCAAGGTCTTTTTTTGCTGCCTCTGCTCTCGCTTGATTTCTGCAAAAAAGAATTACCCTTTTTGTTTCTTTTTTCAATGCTAACTGTCGGGCAGTCTCTTTCCCAAGCCCAGCATTTGCTCCGGTTATTAATATACTTTCGAGAGCGATCGAATGTTCCATGGGCGTCTCCGTGGTGAAGGGTGAAGGCCGAGTCGTGAGGCCCCGCGAGGCCAGAGCCGGCTTGCTATTTTCGAACTATTCAGTTATATATTGGTGGGATGAAAATTGTCAAGGAGTTTTGAACTAAATGATTCAGAAAACCGCTAGGCCACGGGGTCGACCGCGCAGCTTCGACGAGGCGGGGGCGCTGGAAAAGGCGACTCAGGTATTTTGGTCGAAGGGCTACGACGGAGTGACGATCGACGATCTCGTCGCCGGGATGGGCGTGGGACGGCCGAGCCTGTATGCCGTCTTTGGGGACAAGCGGGCGATATTCTTGCGCGTCCTTAGGGCGTACGCAGAACGGAAGGGCGCATCAGCCGCGAAGGCACTCCTCTTGCCACAGAGTCTTCGCGACTCGATCGCGGGCTTTCTGAGGTACGCTGTCGAAAGTGCGACCCAGAAAGGGTCCGCCCGGGGCTGCCTTATGGTGTGCGTCGCGCCGCTTGTGAACGACGCTGAGGTTCAGCGGTTCCTACAGAGCGCGGTCGCGGGCGGCGCGGCGCTGGTGGAGCGCCGTTTCCGGGACGGGATCAGCGCGGGAGACATCCCGCCTGACTTTCCGGTAGCCGTGCGCGCGATCCAAGTCACGGATTTTGCTCGTGGCCTGACCATGCGTGCGCTGATAGGCACGCCGCGCAAGACGCTCCTGAAAGAGGCTGAGGAAGCGGCCGACTTGGTGCTCCTGCCGCGCGTGAAGGCCATCGGCAAGCAGAAGCTATAACTTTCTCTCGCCGGCGCTTGAGCCGGGCAAACGCGGTGCGTCCATGATCGCACCCCTTCCGGTGAAGCCCGCCGACCCGTTAGCAGAGCCCTTTAAAACAAGCGTGAACTTAAATCTGTGGATATTTTTCGGTTGGATAATTACTGAGGTATTGAGGCGGGAGAATGACTCCTGGTTCTCCCGGTGAATGAAGGATTCGTTAGTATTTTGGTGCCGGAGGAGGGAGTCGAACCCACACGGCCTTGCGACCAACGGATTTTGAGTCCGCCGCGTCTGCCATTCCGCCACTCCGGCGCGTCCTTGATTCTACACGACACCCGCCGGTTGCCAAAGTCTTGCTCGAAGTAGGGCTCTGTGACTACACTGCCCTGTAGCCCGGGCATTCGTACGGCGAACATGCCCTGCCCCCGAAGAAATGAAATCCGACGCGCATCACTCAACGGCTGAGAGCATAGAGACCCCATCCCATTCTTCCCACTGGCGGCTGGGTTTCTGGAGCCTGATCGCCACGCAATTTCAGGGCGCGTTCAACGATAACGCGCTGAAATTTCTCGTCATCTATCTGATCGTCGAACGCAGCTTCCCTGCCGGCGTGCGCGACCGGTTTGTTTTGCTGGTCGGTGCGCTGTTCGCGCTTCCGTTTATTTTCTTTTCGCTGGCCGGCGGGTATCTTGCCGACCGTTTCAGCAAGCGCTCGGTCACGATCGGCACAAAGTTTTTTGAAATCGGCGTGATGGCGTTTGCGCTCGTGTCGCTGGCTCTGGGCAATCTTCCGATGGAGGCTGCCGCCGTCTTCCTGATCAGCACGCAGGGCGCGCTGTTCGGCCCGTCGAAGTACGGCCTGCTGCCCGAACTGCTGCCGGAAAAGGAATTGTCGTGGGGAAACGGCATCATCGAACTCGGCACCTTCATCGCAGCCATTACGGCCACGATGGGCGCGGGATTTTTGGCGGAGGCGTTTCGCGGGCGTCAAATCTGGTCGGGCGCGATTCTTCTGGCGTTCACTCTGACGGGCCTGCTGATGAGCTTCGGCATTTCGCGCGTGCCTGCTGCCGACCCGGCGCGGAAGTTTCGCGCCAATCCATTCTCCGATCTTGGCGGACAACTTCGAATTATTTCGCGGGATCGCGTACTCGCCTGGGCCGTTGCGGGAAATACGTACCTGTGGTTTCTCGCGGCGCTGTTGCAATTTGTGATCGTTGTTTACGGCCACGATGTGCTGCGCGTGAACGAAACGCAGATCAGTTACCTGCAGGCCGCCGTGGGAATCGGCATTGGAGTAGGAAGTCTTGCGGCCGGATACCTTTCCGGTGGAAAAATCGAATATGGACTGATTCCTCTTGGCGCGATTGGCATGACCGTGTTTGGTTTCCTGGTTTCTCAGCACGGCCTCGGCATCTGGCCGGTGCGCATGGACCTTTGTTTCCTGGGATTTTTTGCGGGCTTCTACGCCGTTCCGCTCAATGCGCTGATCCAGCATCGCCCGAAGTCCACGGAAAAAGGCGGAGTAATCGCCGCGGCAAATTTACTTTCCTTCATCGGCGTATTTCTTGCGGCGGGCGTTTATTTTGCGTTTTCCTCGCTCGCGCATCTCCAGCCCGGCCAAATCTTTTTCGCCGGAGCGATCATGTCTTTGGGCGCGACGTTCTACGCCGTTTTCCTGTTGCCCGATTCGCTGCTGCGCCTCGCGCTATGGATGCTTACCCATTCGATCTACAAAATACGGATCGAAGGCCGCGACAATATTCCGGAGCAGGGCGGCGCAATGTTCGTCGCCAACCATATGTCCTGGGTGGACGCGTTGTTGCTGATCGCGTCCACCGACCGCCCAATCCGGTTCCTGATGTACGAGCCGATCTACAGGAAGCGATTCATTTATCCATTCGCGCGCATTCTCGGCTGCATTCCGATTTCTTCCGAGCAGCGGCCGCGTGACCTGGTTCATTCCCTGCGCGTCGCGTCCGAAGCGATCGAAGCCGGGGAAATTGTTTGCATTTTCGCGGAAGGCCAGATGACGCGCATCGGACAGATGCTTCCCTTCCGCCGCGGATTTGAACGCATCATGAAGGACCTCGACGCCCCCATCATTCCCGTGAATCTCGACAATCTATGGGGAAGTATCTTCAGTTACGAAGGCGGGCGATTCATTTGGAAGTTTCCGCGCAGGCTGATGTATCCCGTCACCGTGAGCTTTGGAAAACCAATGCCAGCCCGGGCAACCGCGATAGAAGTCCGCCAGGCCGTGCAGGAACTCCAGACGGCGGCGTACTTTCACCGGAAAAATCGGATGCGCACGCTCGGCCGGCTGTTTCTACACCGGGCCCGGACGAATCCGTTCCGGTTTGCGATGGCGGACGGTCGCGTTCCCGGGATGAGTTTTCACGAGGCAAGAACTCGCACCGTGTTTCTGGCGCGCCGTCTCAAGCCGCTCTGGGCGGAACAACGCATGATTGGAATTCTGCTTCCGCCCTCGGTGGCCGGTGCGCTGGTGAACTTCGCGGCTGTTCTGTGCGGGAAGGTCCCCGTCAATTTGAATTACACGTCGTCGGGGGAAATTCTAGCGTCGTGCGCACGCCAGTGCGAACTCGAAACAGTCGTCACCTCGCGCGCCTTTCTGGAGCGCGTCAAAATCGATGTCCCCGGAAAAGTCATTTTCGTGGAAGATATCGGGGCCAGGCCTGGCTTCAGCGAAAAGCTTGCCGCGATTTTCATGTCCTGGCTGTATCCGGCGCGCCTGCTGGAGCGCGCTCTCGGACAGCGCCATGCCGCCAAGCCCGACGACCTTGCAACTGTCATCTTTTCGAGCGGCAGTACGGGAGACCCGAAAGGAGTGATGCTTTCTCACTTCAATTTGTCTTCCAATATCGATCAAGTCGTGCAGATTTTCATGCTGACCGGACGCGACCGCATTCTGGGCGTGCTGCCGTTCTTTCATTCCTTTGGATTTACGATGACGCTGTGGATGCCGGCGGCGCAGGGCGTGGGCGTGATCTATCATCCGAACCCGCTCGATATGTCCGCTATCGGAGCAATCGCGCGGAAATATGAAGTCACGTTTCTTCTTGCCACGCCTACATTTTTGCAGGCGTATTTGCGGCGGTGCTCGCCGGAAGATTTCGGCAGCGTGAAATTCGTCATGGTGGGAGCCGAAAAACTGCCCGAACGGCTGGCGCAGGCGTTCGAAGATCGCTTCGGCATTCGTCCGCTCGAAGGCTACGGCTGCACGGAATGCTCCCCGGTAGTTGCCGTCAATACGCGCGATTTTCGCGCCCCCGGATTTCGCCAGACCGGGGCCAAGCGCGGCAAGATCGGCCATCCCCTGCCGGGTGTAAGCGTGCGCATTCTGGATCCGGAAACGATGGAGGCCCTGCCACTGGGACAGGCAGGGATGCTTCTGGTTGCGGGACCCAACATTATGCTGGGCTATCTGGGAAGGCCTGAAAAAACCTCCGAAGCTCTTCGCGAAGGCTGGTACGTGACGGGAGACATCGCGACGGTGGATGAAGACGGCTTCGTCGAAATCACCGACCGCCTTTCGCGATTCAGCAAAATCGGCGGAGAAATGGTGCCGCACATCAAGATCGAAGAAATCCTGCACGATCTGGCCGAAGCGGCCGACCAGACATTTGTGGTGACCGGAGTGCCGGACGAGAAAAAGGGGGAGCGCCTGGTCATCCTTCACAACTTGCAGGTGGACCAATTAAAATCGGTCCTGGAAAAACTGGGGCGAAGCGATTTGCCGAATCTGTGGCTGCCACGTCCCAATCAATTTTTTCACACTGCCGAATTCCCGCATCTGGGGACGGGAAAACTCGATCTGCGCCGCATTCGCGAGATGGCGATTGCGTTCATGTCAGAGGAGTAGAACCGGCTGCGGCCCTTCGCATCGCCAAAAGTACGCCATCCCGAGGACACCACCGCGACATCGGAATGGACAACAGCACTCTCAGAAATGACGGCGAACGCTTTTTCGGGAGATTTGAAAAAGTCCAGCCCGGCAAACTTCGCCGGTGACGCCTTTGCGAGGTTTTAGTGGAACAGGCTTCATCCTGTTGGTTTCGCCTTTCCCCGTCCCCGGCAAAATCCAAATCCACAGGCGGAAGCCAGCCCCACTGGAGGTTCGTTCGGAAACCGAGGCCCTGCCCAAAACACGCTAAAAAATCGAAAACTTTACGTGTAAAAACTTCTTCGGGTCCTTGCGAAAATCCCCAATCAAGAGACGCGAGTCTCCGGCAAGGCCGGACAGGTTGTCGTACAATTTCGGATCGGTGAAAAACTTGCCGATCGTGGCTTCGTTGGAATTCAATTTCGCCGTCGCGGACGATAGATTCTCACCCACCTGGCGGTACTGCGTGAACAATGAATCGTCCGTCGCCAGTTTGCCGAGCGTTCCTTTCCCGGCCCGGACGTCCTCGACAAAATTGCTCCCATCGTCCATCAGGCGTTTCGCGCTGTCATGAATATCGGACTCGTAGACGAGTTTTCCCAGCGTCCCCTTCTGTTCCTGCACCGCTTGCAGCACTGTATCCAGCCGGCCGGCCACGGAGTTCACGCGGTTATACATTTCATCATTGGTGGCCAGTTGGCCCAGCGTTCCTTTGCCGGCCTCGACGTCAGCCATGAGCCGGTCGAGGTTACCGAGCGAACTGTCCAGGTGATTGTAGGCGTCTTCGCTCACCAGAAATTTTCCGAGTGAGCCGCGGCCGCTCCGAATATCCGCCAACACGCCCGTGGCCTGCTTGCTGATCGTGCTCAGGTTCTCCATCAGGTCCGCGCTACGCTCGACGACTTCTTTCAGGGCTTTTTCCTCGCGGCCGGGAATTTCTTCATCGTTGGTAAGCACGCGTCCGACGTAGCCGCGGTCGATGTCGACATAGCGGTTCCCGAGCAACCCTTCGGTGATGAGCCCCGCCGATGAATCCGCCCGAATATAATCCTCAAACGCCTTCTGAATCCGCAGGTCTATCTCAATGTTTTTCCTTTTGTCGGATGCACCGCCGGGTTTCGGCGGGGCGAGAACAATCTTTTCCACGTTGCCCACATCGACCCCATCCACGCGCACCGGAGCGCCAACGGTCAATCCATCGACCTCGGGCAGAAACACATGCAGCCGGTATTTCGGTCCGAGCGCTCCCGCTCCGGTCACGTAGAAAATGACGGCGACGAGCAGGATGGTAGCCGCCATGACAAATAGTCCAACGCGCAGTTCCGTCCACGTGAGCTGCTTTTGATGCGCCATCGGTGATCCTCCTTACGAATTCAAAGCTGCCGCTTCCGTATTCCGAAAACTCCTCGCTCAACCTTCCAATAAAAATCGTCGCAAATAAGCGTCAGACGAATTTGCAATCTCACGCGTACTTCCCTCGAAATATGCTTTTCCGCCTCGCAGGACAACTAAATTGGTAGCCGGGCCGCGGGCGGCCGAGCCGCCGTTTCCAGAAACGTGCACCACGCGATCTGAACCGCCGTCAAATCGGTAATTCGCCAATCCAAAAGCGTCCTGCAAGCGGTGTGTCGCAAGCAGGGACGTAACCCCCCGCGTATCGCGCAGCCGCAGAATCAGCGTGATGATGGTCTGCGACGTCACCGGATCCAGTCCTGCCGTCGGCGAATCGTACAGCACTACTTCGGGACGGCTGACCAGCGCTCGGGCGATCGAAACTCGGCGGCGCATTCCTCCGGATAGTTCCGAGGGCAGTTTCTCCATCGTGTCTTCCATCTCCACAAATCGCAAGGACTCGCGGACTCGCGGCTCGATCTCTTCCTCGCTGACGTGTTCCTCCCGCAAGCTGTAGGCTACATTATCCGCAACCGTGAGCGAATCGAAAAGCGCGCCCTCCTGAAACACAAAACCGATTTTCCGGCGAAAGCCGAGCAATTCCTTTTCCGACATGCTCCCGAGGTCGTGGCCAAGAACACGCACCGTCCCGGAATCCGCCTGCAAAAGTCCGGCCGCGAGCTTAAGAGCCAGGGTCTTTCCAGTCCCGGTCTCGCCAATCAGAACCTTGGTTTCACGGGCAGCAACGGAAAATGAAAGGCCGTCCAGGACGTCGCCTTTATCGAAACCGATGCGAATATCGTTGAAGGAGATGACAGGTTCGCTGGCCGGGTCCGCGCTCATGGGTAGAGAATGCGCGTTCGCCGAATGGAATCCGAAATAGAAATTGGCGGCGCAATCATCCCAGGAATTATAGGACGAGTGGAGAAGAAATCGGATTCGATTTCTTCCTTGGGCTTATTCGTAGTGAAAATATTCGTTCCGGCTGCCGGAAAAGCGACAAAGCAATAGCCCCACGCATGGATCGAGAGTTTGTTTTCCAACGGGCTAGAGGACATGCCCGCCCAGAAACAGCATCAGTTTCGTCAAGAAGAAATTGGAAATCAGAATAAATACAGAAGACGCGACCACCGCCTGCGTCGTAGCCCTTCCTACGCCCTGGGTTCCGCCCTTTACGTTGAGGCCCTGGTAGCACCCAACAGTCGCGATAATAAAACCGAAGACAACCGGCTTGCTTAGCCCCTGCATCAGGTCGGAAAAATCAAGGATATCGAGCGCCCGAGTCCAGAATGTGACCGCTCCGAGCCGCAAAGTAAAGGAGGAAACAAGGTAACCCCCAATCAATCCCATGAAATCCGCCACGGCCGTCAGCAAGGGCAGCATCAATACAGTTGCAACCATGCGTGGCGTGACGAGCTTGCGGATCGGGTCCGTCCCCATCGCGCGCATCGCATCCACTTGCTCGGTCACCAGCATCGATCCCAACTCCGATGCCATTCCGGAAGAATTGCGCCCCGCAACCAGCAACCCCGTGATCGATGGCCCCAATTCGCGCACCAGAGCCAATGACACCACGTCCGCCGTCAACGCCGTCTGGCCGAATCGTTCAAACTGCGCGGCCGTTTGCAACACCATGACCGCGCCGATAAAAAATCCCGTCAGCAAAACGATGGGGAGCGAACCCACGCCGATGATATCCATCTGTTCCAGAACGTCTGTAATGTAGTAGGGCGGGCTGAACAGGTTCGTGACCGACCGGGTCGAAAGCAGCGTGTATTCCTGCACGTGCAAAATGCGCTGCTTGGCGCCCACCAGGAAGGCGCCGGTCAGTGACATGGGACTGGGCTCAATGAGCTTGGGATCGGTTGTCGCCATCGGTCGCCGAGTGTGCCCCTCGCAAAAGTGTAGCTTCTCAGACAGCCTACTGGTCGTGGCGAGGGACGTCAAGCATGGTCAGCCGAAGCCGGTGACTCAATTCGCCGGCGTCGCGGAAGGAAGCACTATTTTTTGGCAGCCCCGGCGTTCCCCGGGCGAATTTTGACGCAACGGGGGCGAAAACCCGCGGGCGAGACGCCGGTGTCACTAAAGAGAATCGGCTTTCACGTCTAAGTTTGATGAAGGCAGGTGCACTGGTCAATCGATTCGTCGATCGAGTTGCTTTCTACTTTGGAACAGTTCGGCTATAGTGTGCAAACCACGGAGGCAAAATGTCACGACAGGTTTTTCATACAGTCATTCAAGCTTCGCTCATCGCCCTTATTTTGACGACTTTCGCGTGCTTCGCTCAAGCTGACAGTTTAGCTGAATCCAGTTCCGAAGTCCGATTCCAGATCGATCTCCATGTTCCCGACGCAGCGCTCGCGACATTTCTGCCCGCCGGATTTACGTCCAATGTCGCAACACAGGGACCTGCAAAAGACGCGAATTTGCGCGCCGTTTTTATCGATCGCCTGTCGGTTCACGGCCCTGACGGAAAACGGATTGGCACAACGGGGACCAACCGCCTCGTTTATCTGGTCGCTCCCGTGAAAAATGCGGCTGGGGAAGCCGTGCAGATTGTCATTGGCGGCTTGACCGAAGACCCGATGGACGCGCCAGGCCCGTTCGGCAACTACTTGCTGGCAACCACTCACACGATGCAACGCACCACGACCAGCGGTTCCGGCCCGATCCTGGATTCGCAGGATTGGTCATTTACGGCGGATAGCGGCGAGCATCTTGAAATGCATATAAAATTCGAGCGCGGCGTAGGAAACAAGCAAGGCCCGGCGGACACAAAATTCTACTCGGCGAAAAATCCGGCCTTCTATCAGATTTCCAAACAAGAACAAGTTCTGGACATTCTGCGAAACACAACAACGAATCCTCCGGACCGCGTGAAGGAGTTCAGCTTCAAGGGCTTAGGCGGTAGCTACGCCAAGCTCTTCGACAGTACAACAAAACTTCTGAGCTGGGATAATATCATCTGGATTAATCGTTCAGTCTCATTGCCGTAAAACACTTTCGGAGAATCCCGCAACTACTTTAGTCCGCTTAGCTAATTGCAGAATTGGCGCCCCGATGCCATCTCTGCGAGGTTTCAGTGGCACGGGCTTCAGTCTGTGAGTTTTGACTTTTGTTGAATCTGGCACAATTCAAAACCCCACAGGCCTGTGCCACTGGTGGAGCATATTGTGTTCTGGCCCGAGGTTGGACGAAGGTTTTTAAACTAGCGTCGGGTTTCCTCGCTTTACGCGCCGAACAGGGTCCGATAGAATGCAGAGCCTTCTATGTTTCGATTCGTCACAGCGGGAGAGTCACACGGTCAAGCGCTGATCGCCTGGGTCAGCGGCATGCCTGCAGGTGTGCCCATCGACTTCGACTTCATGCAGGGCGAACTGCACAGGCGCCAGTTGGGCTATGGCCGCGGCGGACGGCAGAAAATTGAAAAGGATCGCGTCGAAGCCATCGCCGGCATCCGGCACGGACAGACGATCGGCGCTCCTATCGCCCTGCGGATCGAAAATCGCGACTGGGCCAACTGGGTCAACGCCATGTCTGTCGAGGACGTTCCTGGAACCGAAGACCAGCGTCGCCCGCTGACCTCGCCTCGCCCCGGCCATGCGGACCTGGACGGCGCGATGAAATTCAATTTCCACGACGCTCGGTATATTCTCGAGCGCGCATCGGCCCGCGAAACCGCCGCGCGCGTGGCTGCCGGAGCGATTGCGAAACTTTATTTGAAACAATTCGGCTGCGAAGTCCTCAGCCACGTCGTTTCGGTGGGCAAGGCGCGGCTCGAACGAGCCGCTGAGTGGACGGAGATCCGAGCCATCTGCGCGAACCTCGATTCCCCCTTGCGTTGCGTCGATCCCGCCGCCGAGACAAAAATGATCGCCGAAGTGGACATGGTTCACCGCGCTGGGAACACGGTGGGTGGAATTTTTGAAGTCGTCGCGCACAACGTGATCGCGGGGCTGGGATCGCATGCGCAGTGGGACGAAAAACTGGATGCGCGACTCGCACAGGCCGTGATGTCGATCCAAGCGGTGAAAGGCGTCGAGATTGGCGCAGGCATCGCCGCGGCGACTTCCTACGGCTCTGAAGTGATGGACGAGATCGGATACAATCCCACCTCGAAGGAATTCACGCGCGCCACAAATCGGGCCGGCGGCCTTGAAGGCGGCATCACCAATGGCGAAGACGTGGTCGTGCGCGGCTACTTGAAGCCAATTTCGACATTGCGCACTCCGCTGGGAACCGTCAACATGGTCACGAAGCAGCCGGTTTCGGCTGCCTATGAGCGCTCGGACGTGTGCGTGGTTCCCGCCGGCGGCGTTGCCGGAGAAGCAATGGTCTCGGCAATCCTGGCGCAAGCCATGATCGAAAAGTTCGGCGGCGATTCGCTGACCGAGGCGCGCAGAAATTTTGAAGGGTACCAGAAGCAACTGAAAGAGTTTTAATCCACGCATGAGCGCGCAATGGTGCTGTTTTTGTCGCCGTTTATGTGCGATCTCGGAGCGGCGAGTGATTTCAAATTCCTGGGTGAATTGAAGACAATGGTATATCCGATCACAAAGTATGGCGAGCCCGTGCTGGAATCTCCCGCCAAGCCGGTGGTCAAATTTGACGACGAACTGGCCAAGCTCTGCGAGGACATGTTCGAGTCCATGTATGTGGCGCAGGGCGTAGGTCTGGCCGCACCGCAAATCGGGATTGTGAAGACGCTCGCCGTCATCGACGTGAGCGTCGGGAAAAATCCGGAAGCGAAGCTCGTTCTCGCCAATCCTGAAATCATCAGCGTCGAAGGCGATCAGCGCGAAGAGGAAGGCTGCCTCTCTTTGCCGGGATTTCGCGGCTCTGTGCTGCGGCCCGGCGTACGTGACGATCCGTGCGCAAAATGTGAAAGGCGAAACCTACGAAATGCGCGGCGAAGGATTGCTGGCGCGCGCCTTCTGCCATGAGATCGATCATTTGAACGGGATCCTGTTCATCCAGCATCTCAGCATGCTCAAAAGAGATTTAATCAAGCGCCGGATCCGCAAATTGAAAAAGACCGGCGACTGGTAGGCGCATTTCAGTAGCACAGGCTTCAGCCCGTGCCTTTCTTTCAATAGTTCAAAAACCCACAGGCTGAAGCCTGTGCTATTCACCTCCCGCAGGTGGCCGTGATACGCATCATTTTCTGTGGAACGCCGGAATTCGCCGTACCGTCTCTTCGCGCACTCATCGCTCATCCTGAAATATCCGTCGAGGCTGTCATCACGCAGCCCGACCGTCCAAGCGGACGCGGCCATCGCGTCAGCAACTCCCCCGTCAAGGAGGCCGCGCTCGCGTCGGGATTGCAAATTTACCAGCCTGAATCGATCAAATCGGAATTGTCGCAGGATTTTCTGAAACGCGTCGCGCCGGACGCGATGATCATCATTGCCTACGGGCAAATTATTCCAGCGCGCCTTCTCACAATTCCCCGCCTCGGCTGGATAAATCTGCACGCGTCTTTGCTGCCGCAATATCGCGGCGCCGCGCCTATTCATTGGGCCATTGCCAACGGCGAAACGCGCACCGGCCTCACGACCATGCAAATTGACGCGGGTATGGACACGGGACCCATTTTATTGCAACGCGAAATCGAAATTGGGCCGGAGGAAACTTCACCGGAGCTTTACGCTCGCATGAGCGAATCGGGCGCTGAACTCGTGGTTGATTCGTTGCTGAAGTTCGATCACGGTGAGATTTCTCCAACACCGCAGGATCAAGCAAAAGCGACCTCCGCGCCAATCCTGAAAAAAGAAGACGGCAAGATCGATTGGTCGCGCACGGCCCGACAAATTTTCAACCGAATGCGCGGATTTACTCCCTGGCCAGGAGCCTACACGACGTTTCGCGGGCAAACGTGCAGCTTGTGGGGCCGCCCGGCGAGTGACATGGCGGTGGAAGGCATTCGTCCGGGAGAAATTTTATCTTCGACAAATGAAATGCACGTGGGATGTGGTGAAGGTACCAGCTTGCGCGTTGAATTCGTCCAGCTCGAAGGTCGCAAGCGAGTCTCAGCGAGAGAATTTGCAAACGGGGCGCGGATCATTCCGACCGATCGATTTGTTTCATCGTCGTCAGAAGAAAAGTTACTGCCTTAATCTCCTACCCTCGTTTTTCGCCCAAAGCCAGCCATCGAATTACGATCTCGTCCTCGACCTCCTTGAATTCTCGATCGCCGGTTACAAGTTTCGCATTTTTTATTTTTGCCAGTGCGGCAGCAAAAGCATTTGCGTACGATAATTTCCGGGTGGTCTTATAGGCAGCAGTCTGCCGAATCAAATCCATGTTCCGTTCGTCCACTCCGGCCAGTTCGATTGTCAATCCGGCAATTTCTCTTGCTTTTGCTTCGGCAGCTTCCTGGGATACCTCGCGCATCGTGTTGTAGTAAATCTCGCCCCAGTTGACCACTCTGACTTGGGGTCAAATCAGACTTCCCTGCTCCCGCGTGGTACTGTTTCATATTCAACGATGGGTGTCTCAATCGCTCGACAAATTGCTTTCGACGTGCTGTTGCGCGTCACCACGCAGGATGCCTACGCCGATGAAGCCCTTCGCGGCGCACTCTCCGACAAAGTGAGCGTGGAAGACGCCGGGCTTGCGACCGAACTGACTCTCGGCGTCCTGCGCTGGCAGCGCCTGCTTGATTTCCTGATCGACCGGCGCCTGGCCAAGGCGAATAAAGCGCTCGATCCGGAAGTCCGCATCGCTCTCCGGCTGGGCGTGTACCAGCTCAATTTTCTCACGCGCGTTCCGGCGCGAGCCGCCGTTCACGAATCGGTGGAATTGGTAAAGAGCGCGCGGAAGCGTTCCGCCGCCCCGCTGGTCAATGCGATTCTGCGAAAAGCCGCTAAGGATCCCTCCAACAGAAGGTCGCCAGGCGACGCCGTGACTGCGTTTCTCTCGAAGGATCTCCCGCTCGCCGATCGCCTCGGGATTCAGTATTCGCATCCGACGTGGCTCGTCGAGCGCTGGTTGCGCGCATTCGGCGAGGAACGCACCGGCGCGCTCCTCGACTCAAACAATAGCGTTCCGTCTCTGTCCGCCTACCTGCTCGATCCGCAGCGACAAGGCGAAACTCTGTCCGCATTACATAAAGCGGGTACGGACATCAAGCCCGGCCATCTTCTGCGCGAATCCTGGACACTGGAAGGCGGCAATCCCGCCTCCACTGAAGCGATGCGGCGCGGATGGATCGCCATTCAGGATGAAGCTTCGCAGGCGGTCGCGCATCTGGTCGGCGTGAAACCGGGCGAGACGGTCCTCGACTTGTGCGCCGCTCCCGGCGGGAAGACGCTGCGGCTCGCACTCGATGCCGGCCCGGCGGGACATGTGATCGCCGCCGATTTGCACGCACACCGCGTTCGAGCGATGGCCGAACGAATCGAGCGCGCGGGCATACGCAATGTGGAGACGATGACTCTCGACGCTACCTGTCCCCTTCCACTCGATCGCTTGTTCGATCGCATTCTGGTGGATGTCCCCTGCTCCGGTACCGGCACACTCGCGCGGCATCCCGATATTCGATGGCGACTTCGGCCGGAAGATCTCGAGAATCTGCACGGGCGCCAGGCCGCCCTGTTGCGCAACGCCCTCTCAAATCTCGCGTCAGGCGGGCGATTGGTGTATTCCACGTGCTCGCTTGAACCGGAAGAAAATGAACTTGTCGTGAATGAAGTGCTGAGTGAAAAAGAGAATGCGTTTCACATCGTCAGCGCTGGTAAGACAATTGAGAGTTTGCTGCAAGAATCCGTGGAGGTGGAAAGTTTCGCAAACTCCGATGGATTCTTCCGAACCTTTCCTCCCGAACATCGGACGGACGGATTTTTCGCGGCGGTGATCGAACGCTCCCGGTAACAAAGGCTGAAGCCTGTGCTACTAAAATCTTCCGCGTTGGCGGCGCTTCACAGCGCGTGTTAAATTAATCCTGAAATGACAATGACCTTCCGCGATCGAATCGAATGGCTCTTTCGCATGGGGCTGCTGGTCTTTGTCCTCGCCGCCGCGGCGTTCCTCAGCGCAATCATGGCCATGCGATTCGCCATTCAAGGCCGGCAAGTCGATATGCCGGATCTCGTAGGCAAGACTTCCGCCGACGCTCAGGCAATTCTGCAAGGACGTGGTCTGCAATTGAAAGTGGTTGATCGTGTTTACAGCGAATTGCCCGCAAATTCCGTTGCGCGCCAAACCCCTCCGGCCGGCGAACACATGAAAATTTCACAGGATGCGCACGTGGTTCTCAGCCTCGGCCCGCAAAACGTGACGACTCCGATGCTGGTGGGCGAATCGCTCCGCGTGGCGCGCATCCAGTTGCTCCAGGCGGGCTTGCAGTTGGGGGAAGTCACGTCCTTCTCCACTCAGGATGTGGGCGTTGATGCAGTCTTGCAGCAAACTCCAGCTTCGGGAACGCGCGCCACGAGCCCTCGCGTGGATTTGCTCGTGCAACAAAGCCAGCCCCAACCCGCTTACGTGATGCCCTGGCTTGTAGGAATGCCCCTCTTTGAAGCGGAGCACTTACTTTCCACGGGCGGCTTGAAGCCTGCAAAAACCACAATGAGTCCTTCGACTCAATGGCCAAAAGACACTGTCATCGAGCAGACGCCCGGCCTGGGCACGAAGATCGACAACGACACGCAGATCGAAATCGTCGTCGCGGAGTAGCTTCGCAGCGACAGCTCGATGCAATTCCTCAATGTCTAATTGTCTTGCCAAAACAGTCGGCTGATTTTTACTCGTTGAATCGGCGGGACGAGTGGCTATTCCTTCCGATTTGCAGGTCCTGTGGATACAAAAGATATCACCAGCCGGTTCCCGAAATCGGTCGGCACGTATTCCAGGCTGTCCGAGAATTCCCGCAGGAACCGCATCCCCTGACCGCCGACGCGAAGCGCTTCACTCGGATTCAACGATGGCAGCTCGGGTCCATCCAGGGGATTGTAACGAGGGGCTTCGTCTTCCACGGTGAAAATAAAGTGTCCTTCAACGGGCGCGGCGAATTGCACAACCACGGAGCGATTTGCTTCGCCGCAATATCCGTGGCGGATCACGTTCGTGATCGCCTCCTCCAGGCAAAGATTCATCGCGTATTCAAGGTTGGCAGGAATCGCATAACGGGAAGAGAGACTTTCGATCCAGACGGGAATCCGGGCGATGTCGGAAAACTGGCTCTGAAGCGCCAGCCGTTCCTGAAACTGGTTGGTGACTTTTGCCATGATGGTTTGGGCCGCACGTTCCGGCAATCCGCACCTGAATTATCGGAGTGCGGCAAGCGCCCCCTGCAGCTCAAAATGCACAGGAATCAATGTATCGACGCCGCTGACCTTCAAAACTTTTTCCACCATTTCGCTGGGCGCAAACAGAACCATTTTGCCGCCTCTGCTTTTGATCGTGCGAGCAGGGGCCACGAGTGATCTCAATCCCGTAGAGCCGAGGTAGGAAACGTTTTGCAAATCCACAAGGACCGCTTTGTACATGCCTGCGATCTCGGTCATCTGCACGTCCACCGCGGCGGCGCCGTCAACATCCAGCCGGCCGTCAAGAATTACCCTGGTGATGCCGCCGGTCATTACTTCCGTTGTAATCGCCATATTCGTATCCGCCTCCCCGATCTTACAAAGCCAATCCGAACTTTCCGTTCATGATGTCAGAACAGCGATTGCATGAGATTCGATCCGATATTGGTAAATTCAAACGCGTGCAGCCCCAATTCACTGGCGAGTTCCTTGCAGGCTAAAATTCCGCGCACGCTGTTCCCTTTCGCATCGAGCTTGGGAGAATACACGGCAATGCCCAATTGCCGGTTGACGATGGCAATAATTCCTCCGGCCACGCCGCTCTTCGCCGGCAGACCCACGCGCAGCGCCCATTCCCCCGCATGATCGTAGAGCCCGCACGTGAACATCACCGTCAGCACATCCTTTACGTAACGGAAATCGAAAACCATCTCGCCCGTCACCGGATTGGAACCCATGTTCGCCATTGTCGCCGCCATCATGGCCAGATCGTGGCAATTCACAAGCACCGAACATTGCGAGAAATACTGATGAAGTGTCTGATCCACCTGGCCATCGATGATTCCGAAGTTTAGCATCAAGTAGGCGATCGCGCGATTGCGGTTCCCTGTAGCGGCCTCTGACGCAAGAACGGCTTCGTCAATCCGCAGCTTCCGCCCGGCCGCCATCTCGAGCCTTTCCACGAATGCCTGAATTCCCGATTCCACCGGCTTCTTTTTGATTAAGGAAGAAATCGCGATCGCTCCGGCGTTGATCATGGGATTGAAGGGACGCATCGTCCCGGGCTCAAGCTCGATGGAATTGAATGCGTCGCCGCTCGGTTCAACGCCAACGTGCTTCAGGGTTTCATCGCGCCCGAATTCTTCCATCGCCATCTGAAATGCGAACGGCTTGCACATCGACTGGATCGTGAATTCGTGCTCCCAATCGCCCGCGTGGACCACGCGTCCATCCACGGTTGCCAGACAAATACCGAAATGGTCCGCGTTGGCTTTCGCTAACTCGGGGATATACGTTGCGACGTCTCCGTCGTCGACGCGACGGTACTTCTCAAAAATCCGTTGAACAATTTGCTCAATCTCAGGAAAAGTTGACATGAATTCCCCGACTATATTTATCGAAAGCTAGTTGGCACACCAAAACCAGAAATCGTTGCAACACGATATCGGCGTTCCTCAGCCAAGTACAATCGAATTAACGGATTTCCCGGAGTCGGAAATCCGATGGGAATTGGGTCGATCGAGCGGACTTCCCTATCGAAGGGAAAATATCGTGAGCGCCAAAGCAGTTTATTTCCGCTCGTTTTTTTGCCTTGGGCCGGAACTTTTTGCCATATATAGTACGCTGACCGGATGAGTGAGAGGACGAAATGAAATATCGTATTTTTGCGGGCGTGTTGGGTATCGCACTCGGCCTGGCCCTGAGTGCGACAGTGGCCGTCTCTCAATCGGGAGTGCCCTTCAAACAACGGCCCGGCGCGGATTGCAATATGAGCAGCTTTTGCGGCGTGCCCTTTGTCTATGTTCCCGATCCAGGTCCCCCGCGAAATCCTCCGCTCATGGGCGAAGACAGGCTCCGCGGCAGCGGCGCGAAATTTGTGAACGGCGTGGCCATAGAAACGGGTGGACAGATTGGCTGGGGGCCCGTGTGCTTCGGCTCGCCGATCTGCGCGTGGCAATTCAACCGTCAAGCCGTTCAGCATGTGGTGTACAAACCGGACCTGGGATTTACGTACGCCTACCCTCTGAAATTTCCCGAGGGAACATTCGGCGGCGTCGGATCGATTGCGATGAATTCCAAAGGCCACATTTATGCGTTTGTGCGTAACGATCCGGGCAAGCCCATGATTTTCGAGTTTGATGAAAATTACAAAATTGTCCGAAGCTTCGGGACGGATATGTTTTCAAAACCGCACGGAATGGAGGTGGATGCCGACGACAATCTATGGGTCTGCGACCAGTTCGGCGACACGGTCACAAAATTCAGCCCCGAAGGAAAAGTATTGTTGACGCTCGGCATGAAGGGCCAGCGCGGCGACTGGAATGAAGAAAAAGGCCAAAGATTGCTGTGGCAGCCGCTGACGATCTCCTTCGCCGCCAACGGCGACATTTATATCGGCATGGGCCACGCGAACGAAAGCCCCAACGATGGCGCCGCGCGGATCCTGCATCTCGATAAAAACGCAAAATTCGTCAACCAGTGGTTCGGCAACAATGCAGGCCCCGGTCATTTCAGCATGGTCCACGGCATGACGATCAATCCAAACAACGGCAACATTTATATCGCCGATCGCGAGGAATACCGCATCGTCGTCTATACCGGTGACGGAAAATTTGTCAAAACAATTCAGTCGAAAAATCTGATCTGCGAATTCCTCGTCGATAAGGATAAGCAGCTCTGGATGGCCACCGGCATGGACGGCCAGGTTGTAAAAGCCGACTGGGACGGCGATGTCCTCGGCGCGGCTGGCGAGGGCCCCGGCAAAGGCTTCGGCCAGCTTGGCGAAGCGAGCTACATGGTCAAGGACATTCACGGAAATATTTTTGTCGGCGACACGACGCGGACCATGGTGATGGAGCTGGTCGCGCCCAGGAAGTAGTTTCAGGAAATAAAAATTGAACGAAAGACGCGCTGCCTGACGCAGACCGACGCGCGTGCCGGGAGTTGAACCGATGTCGAGACAATTTTCGAGAAGATTTCTCACAACCCTTTTTCTATTTTTCGTTGCGGGGGCGATAAGCGGGCCGCCTGCCATGCGTGCTCAATCTTCGGATCGATCTTCAAAGGGGGCGGCCCTGGCCGGCGTGGTGCATTCATCCCAGGAAGGACCGATGGAAGGCGTCGTCGTCAACGCCCGGCGCGATGGCGCCAACTTCACCGTGTCCGTCGTGAGCGATGCGCGTGGCAAATTCAACTTTCCACGAACCTACCTGGAGCCAGGAAAATACACCCTCACCATCCGTGCTGTGGGATACGACCTGATCGGACCGAAATCGGTCGAGGTTAACGCGGGGAAAGCCGCGCAAGCGGATCTGAATCTCGACAAGACCAAAGACCTCGGCTCGCAACTGAGTTCGGTCGAGTGGGCCATGAGCATCCCCGGAACAAAGGAACAAGTGGATAAACTCGTCTATCAGACCGGAAGCTGCGCTTACTGTCATAACTGGCAGCGCATTATGAAATCGACACACACGGCGGACGAGTTCCTGCCCCTGATTACTCGCATGCAGTCGTATTACACCGATGGGACAGCCTCGAGCAACGACCACCGCGGACGCGGGCAGATCGCCACGCCCGATGTGGTCGAGGCCGCTGAAAAGAATCCGATGTGGGGCCGCGTCCCAACTGGAATCCTCAAAAAAGATCTGGCTGACTACCTCGCCAGTATCAATCTGAGTGACGGGAGGACGACGTGGCCGTACGAGTTGAAGACGTTGCCACGCCCAAAAGGCAAAGCCACGCGCGTCATCATCACCCAGTACGATATGCCCCGGCCGGACACCGTCGCGCATGACCTCGACCTCGATTCAAAGGGCACGCTGTGGTACACCGACGAAAGCCGGATGTTTTTCGGAAAGATGGACACAAAGACCGGCGTGTTCACTGAGTATCCGCTCCCTGGCGTGCCTCCCGGCGACCTTCCCGGCGCGAGAGACATTCAGGTGGATCGCGACGACAATCTCTGGTTCCCGCGCCGCGTTGCGGGAGCCGCGATCGTGCTGACGAAATACAATCCGAAGACGCAGGAATTGAGCACGATCGAAGGAGTGGGCACGCAATTCATGTCGATCGGTCCCGACGGAAAAATCTGGGCGGGGCTGTCGCGGATCGATCCGAAGACCATGAAGGTGGAAGCGACATATTCCTGGGACAAGTCGCCGAACCTGCCTCCCGGCCCGCACCGCCAGTATGTCGACCTTGTATTGGTCAATTCCAAAGGAAATGTGTACGCACCCGATATCCTCGGCGGTTACATCATCGGCATTGACACGGAAACGAGGGAGGCAAAATTCTGGCAGGTTCCAACCCCCATGTCTTCGCCCCGCCGAGGCCGCATGGACGCGCAGGACCGTTTCTGGTTCGCCGAAAACACCGGCGACAAAATCGGAATGTTCGATACAAAAACGGAAAAATTTCAGGAATGGCCGATGCCGCGTAAATACATGAACCCGTACTGCGTCTCGGCTCCGGATAAAAACGGCTACGTATATGCAACAAGCAACATGGCCGAGCGCATCGTCCGCCTCGATCCAAAAACGGGTGAAACCATCGAGTATCAAATCCCCACGGACTTCGATTCGAAGAAGATTGCGTTCGATCGCACAACCAGCCGCACGACGATGTGGCTGGTCAATACGCGAGCCGCGAGGATCATGAAAGTCGAACCGCTGGATTAGGCGCCTTCACTCCCTGCGGCTCCTGGAAATCCGTGAGAAGGCAACCGATGCGATACGGAAGCAGAAATACGAAACGGCGGGAGACGGCCTCGACCTTTGACGCCCTCAGCCTGTGCAACGCCACACGCAGTTCTGATAAGATAGCGGCGGTGAAATTGTGAATTACTCCGTCGAAATCGCTCCCTCCATTCTGGCCGCGGATTTCGCGCGCCTCGGCGAAGGCATCGCCGCCGTCGAACGCGGAGGGGCCACGCTGCTCCACGTGGATGTGATGGACGGGCATTTCGTGCCGAACATTTCCATCGGCGTTCCCGTGGTGGCCTCGCTGCGGAAGGCAACCCGCCTGCCCCTCGATGTGCATCTGATGATCGAGAGTCCGGAGATCTATATCCCTGCTTTTGCCGAGGCGGGCGCCGACATGATTTCCGTGCACGAGGAAGCGACGCCGCACCTGAATCGCGCGCTCTCCCTGATTCGCGAGCATGGCTGCAAGCCGGGCGCCGTGATTAACCCGGCGACTCCCGTGGCATCGCTCTCGGAAGTCTTCGGGATGGTGGATCACATTCTGGTGATGTCGGTAAATCCCGGCTTCGGCGGACAGAAATTCATTCCCGCCGCGCTCGGGAAGATTCGCGAGCTAAAACGAGTTCGAGAGAGTTATAATCATTCTTTCCGGATCGAAGTGGATGGGGGAATCGGTCTGGAAAACGTTGCTGAACTTGTACGAGCCGGCGCGGAAATTCTGGTCGCCGGCACATCCGTGTTCCATACCCCCGATGCCGCCGAAGCCGTACGGTCATTGAAGCAAATGGCCGGAGGGGCGCTGGCGCAAAAAGCATGAGGCGACATTGCTAAAGCGATTTTTAAAACACCCATTGGGACAAAAACGAGCAATCTCAATCGTACTTCTGTCAGTCACTCTGTTGGGCGGCTGTTTTGCAAAGAAGAAACAAGCTCCCGTCGCGGGCACTTCCGCCGAGCCCGACAAAGTTTTGTTCGCAAAAGGCGCCGAAGACATCAAGCACGGCCGGTACACTGTCGGCCGGTTGAACTTCCAGACCCTGATCAATACCTACCCGGACAGCGAATACCTCGCCAAGGCGAAGCTCGCCATCGCCGATTCCTACTACAAGGAAGGCGGAACGGCGGGACTCAAGCAGTCCATCGTCGAGTACAAGGACTTCATCACCTTCTTCCCTTTCCTCGATGAATCATCCACTGCGCAATTTCAAGTGGGCATGGCGCATTACCGGATGATGGAGAAGCCGGACCGCGATCACGCCGAAACGGTCGAAGCGGAAGCCGAATTCCAGACGTTTCTGGAAAAATATCCCAATAGTCCCCAGGTTCCCCTGGGCGAACAGCGTCTCCGCGAAGTCCAGGAAGTATTGGCGGAAGGCAACTTTCGCGTCGCTCAATTTTATTACATTCGAGGCGGCCTGCGTCCCGCGGGCGCTCGCCTTATTGAATTGACGAACCGTTACCCGCTCTATAGCCACGCCGACCAGGCGAACTGGATGCTCGGACAGATTTATGAGAAGGCGGAACACAACGAAATTGCCGCGCGGTATTACAGCCGCATCGTGAAGGATTACCCGCTCTCCGATTTGGCGGGAGACGCCAAAAACAAGCTTGTCAAATTCGGTGTTCCCGTCCCTCCCGCCGATCCCACCGCGATCGCCCGGATGCAAAAGGAGCAGCAGGCCGACCGTCCCGGAATGTTAAAGCGATCGATGACTGTCCTGAAAACGCGTCCGGATGTTTCCTCGGCCTCGCATAGCGGCGCACCGACTCTGACCCCCGCAAGTGAGACAGGAGATGAGACGCTAACCTTGAACCCGCAGGTAGGATCAAGTCTGGTTGGCGGCGGGTCAACAGGCGCTGCAGCTGGCGCGGGAAATAACGCTGCTGTCGAGATGGTAACGCCCGGCGCCACATCTTCAACGGACCAGTCCGCATCGGACGCGACTCCCGCTGCCACAGACTCTTCGACAACACCCCCTGCCCCCACAGCAACTGATTCAAGCACCGCGCAACCCGCCGCCGCAGCTGCGACACCCGCGGCGCCGGCCGATAAGAGCCAGGAATCCACCAGCAAGAAAAAGAAGGGGCTCGCCCGGCTTAATCCTTTCTGATTTTCCGATTTCGCGTACCAGTTCCCTGTTCCTGTCCGGTCGTTCAACCTAGCCGATTCCGACACATCCCCGCCCGGTCTTTATTGACTCACCTACCGCCAGATGTTACGAATAGCACAGGGTTTTCGTGTCCCCAGCCGGTTCTGGACACGCGAACCTCGCAGAAACCGGAGGACGGCCCGTGGCAAAGATCCTGGTAGCCGATGACAATAGCAACGTCCAGAAAACGGTAGCCCTCGCCCTGGGTGGTTTGGGCGTGGACGTGGTTTCCGTGAACAATGGCGAAGCGGCCGTCCGCAAACTTGCCGATTTCTCTCCGGACCTGATCCTGGCCGATATTTTCATGCCTGTGCGAAACGGATATGAGGTCTGCGAATACGTCAAAAAAGAGTCTCGATTCGCTCACGTTCCCGTGGTCTTGCTGGTCGGCGCATTCGATCCTCTGGATGAACGCGAAGCGCAGCGGGTGGGCGCCGACGGAATCCTGAAAAAGCCATTTGTTCCGCCCGACCCGCTGATCACGATGGTGAAAACTTTGCTGGAAAAGACGCTGGGCGAACGGCTGGTTGCCGTGTCCGTGTCAAAACCCACGGCTGTCGCGGCTGAAAGATCGGGCAGAGCGGCCGTCGCGGAAGAGCATTCGCCTGACCCGGAAATTGCCGACGACACGCAAACTCCGCAATTCCCTCACCCGGCGGCCCACGTGACTTCCGCCAACGGTGAATATCCGGTTGCGTTCGGCCAGTTGTTGGAACCCTCGGCGCAGGACTCGTCCGCCCCAGCCGCCGCTGTGCTCGAACCTGTCGACAACGATCTGGTTTTGACAAGCTCGCGCGATGCAAATCTAGGCGACCCCATCTTCTGGCGAAACGATTCTCCCGAGCCCGAGCCACAGGCCCTCGAAGAGCCGCAAGACCTTGCCGCCGCCGTCGACCTTCGCACCTGGAAGCCGGGAGAAGATTCCCTGCCTCGTCGAGAGGAAACCGCTCTGCTGCAAACGATTGAGCCGATCGAAATCGTCCGTGAGGAGCAGGACACGACGGAACAAACCGTCGTGGATTCAAAAGCGGTTCTTTTGGATCAGGCGGCACAAGCCCCGTTGCACGTTGAATCCGGTGTTGCGCCCGACCTCGCTGCCAATCCTTTGGAATGGATGGCTACGGCACCGCAGGAACACGTCGAGCAAGCCTTGGAGTCTGCACCCGGCTGGGATGAACCGATTCCGGATGCGACCGAGGCCATCGTCCCTGTCGAGATGACCGATCCTGTTCACGACCACGCGCCGGCAGAACTACCCCCCTCCGTCCCTGTGATGGAAATAAATTCCGCTCCCACAACGGAAAAGGAAAAAGAAATCGTTCCGGTCGCGCCGGCCGTTTTGGCGCCGCCGGTAGAAAAATCAGCGGACAAAACTTCACCGGCAAACAAGACCCAACCTTCGCTGGTTCCATTTACACAAAAGCCCGAAGATACGGTCCACTCGGTTCCAAAGCATGATTGGGTAGACTTGAGCGCCGCCCTTCAAGCCGGCACGGTCGAACCCCCGTTGCGACTGGCCAAGCCATCAATCGTGCTGACTCCTTCCATTCCGGAATCCGCACACGCGGATCGTTCCGCCGATTCCAATAAGGTTTCAGCCCCTGTTGAATCTGCTGCCTCCATCGCAAAAACACCGCCCCCCTCCGACAATCTTCCTAAGCCGGCAGCTTCCGCGACTCCTCTGGCGGTCGCAATCCCGCCGGTTGCTAACCTTGCGCCCGGCGCAACGTCCGCTCCTGACGCAGCACTGGTCGAAGCCGTCGTTCAACGAGTTCTGGACAAGATGCGCCCACAAGTTGTCGACATCATTACACGCGAATTTTTAAGGCCCATCGTTCAGGCGCTCGTCCACCGCGAAGTCGAAAAACACTAAATTCTCGTCCGCTTTTGTTGCCTATCCGCATTTACCGGGATTTCTTTGTCGACGAAGCCCAAGACAGAGCATTTGACCGTCCGCGCCGGCATCCGTATAGTAATTATTTCCTTACAGGCCGGAGAACATGCCGAGAGAGATACCCAAGGCTTACGAGCCGCAACTGATCGAACAACGCTGGGCAAAATTCTGGGCGGAAGAGAAGCTTTTCCGCGCGGACGTGAATGCGCCCGGGCCCGTATTTTCGATTGTCATTCCCCCGCCCAACGTGACCGGTTCGCTGCACATCGGGCACATGCTCGACCACACCGAGATTGATATCCTTACTCGATGGCGCCGAATGTCCGGGTACAACACTTTGTATTTACCCGGCACCGACCACGCGGGTATCTCCACGCAACGCGTCGTTGTTCGCCAGCTTGCGGCAAAAGGAATTAATTACCGCGACCTGGGCCGCGAAGCATTTGAAAAGAAAGTCTGGGAGTGGAAAGAAGAATCCGGCGGAACGATTACGCGCCAGATGCTCCAATTGGGCGAAAGTTGCGACTGGACGCGCGAGCGCTTCACGCTATCGCCGGACCTTTCGCGCGCCGTTACCGAAGTATTTGTCCGCCTGTATGAAGACGGCCTGATTTATCGCGGCCACTACATCGTCAATTGGTGCCCGCAATGCCGCACTGCGATCAGCGATCTCGAATCGGTCCACGAAGAGCGCTTGGGACACCTCTGGCACATCCGGTACCCGATCGTCGGCACGAATGAATACGTTGTCGTGGCCACCACCCGTCCGGAAACCATGCTCGGCGATACCGGCGTCGCCGTGCACCCTAACGATGAGCGCTATCGGCATCTCCTCGGAAAAATGGTAATGCTGCCGCTGGTAAATCGCGAGATTCCGATAGTTGACGATCTTGTCGTCGATCGCGAATTCGGAACCGGCGCGGTGAAGGTAACTCCCGCGCACGATCCGAACGATTTTGAAATCGGACGCCGCCACAACCTGCCCGAAATCGACGTGATGACCGACGACGCGAAAATGAGCGCCGCAGCTGGGCCTTACGCGGGTCTCGACCGTTTTGAAGCGCGCAAACGAATCGTGGCCGATCTGGAAGCCGCGGGCCTGCTCGAAAAAGTGGCCGACCACACGCACGCGGTCGCCTCCTGCGATCGCTGCGGCACGATCATCGAGCCGCGCGCCTCGACGCAATGGTTCGTGAAAATGAAGCCGCTGGCCGAGCCCGCGATTGCCGCTGTCGAGCGCGGCGATGTCGAGCTCATGCCCGACAATCGCCGCACCGAATATTTCGAGTGGATGCGAAATATCCGCGACTGGTGCATCTCGCGCCAACTCTGGTGGGGACACCGCATTCCCGCGTGGTATTGCGGTGACTGCAAGGAAGTCACCGTCTCTCGAACGACGCCCGATAAATGCACAAAGTGCGGATCGTCCAAACTGACACAGGATCCCGACGTGCTCGAAACCTGGTTCAGCTCCGCGCTGTGGCCGTTCTCAACAATGGGTTGGCCCGACGATAAGCCCGACTATCGAAAATATTATCCCACCAGCCTGCTGGTGACGGCGTACGACATTCTTTTCTTCTGGGTCGCTCGCATGATCATGATGGGCCTGAAATTTACAGGCACGGTTCCCTTCAAACAGGTCTGGATGCATTCAATCGTCCGCAATGCCGAAGGCCAGAAGATGTCGAAGTCGAAAGGCACCGGCATCGACCCCATCGAAATGAATGAAAAATTCGGGACCGACGCAATGCGATTTACCCTGGCGAGCATGGCCGCGCCCGGCACCGACATCGTCCTCACCGAAGATCGCATCCTGAGCTACCGCGCGTTTGCCAACAAGATCTGGAACGCCGCGCGATTTGTGTTCATGAATCTGGACAAGTACGAAACCTCGGGCGGCGAAACTCTTGAAGCGTTGGCGGCGCCGGAGGTGCGCTCCTCCGCGCCGTACGCGGTGGAAGGACAAGTGGCGCTGGTGGACCGCTGGATTTTCTCGCGCCTCGCTCGAGCGACGGCGCAAGTGAACGACGCGCTCGAACATTTCCGCTTTCATGAAGCCGCACATGTGGTGTACCACTTCTTCTGGGGCGATTTCTGCGATTGGTATATCGAATGGGTGAAGCCCGAACTAACCGGCACGGACCGCGTGAAAGCCACGGCCACGTGGAAGAATCTTTTCGCCGCGTTTGAAAGCGCGCTGCGTCTGCTCCATCCTTTCATGCCGTTCCTCACCGAGGAGTTATGGCACCAGTTGCCGCAGCGCCCCGGTGCAAAATCCATAGCGCTCGACCGCTTCCCCGAGCCTCATACCGAGCGCATCGATGCCGCAGTCGAAGAACAAATTGCCTTGCTGCAGGAGATCATCACCGCCGCCCGCAACATGCGCGCCGAAATGAAAATCGATCAGAAAGCGAAAATCCCCGCGCAGATCGCTCCGGCGTCCGCAGCCGTGAAATCCCTGGTGGAAAACAGTCTCGATACGATTCTTCGCCTGGGAAATCTCTCTTCGCTTTCCTTTGCAGCTTTGCCCTTCGATTCAACGAAGGGCGCCATCCGCTCCACGAGAGATTTCGAACTCTTTATCGGCTTCGATGCCGCGTTCGATATAAAAGCCGAAGTCGCCCGCCTGCGCAAGGAACTGGACCGCCTCACAACGATGATTGCGTCCAATCAGGCGCGCCTGGGAGACCAGACGTTTCGAAGCAAAGCGCCCGAGCACATTGTGAAGGGCCTGGAAACGACGCTCGCCGAACGGCAGATGGAATTTTCCAAAGTCGGCGAGCGGCTGACGCAACTCGAAAAAAATCTGTAGCGGAGTGGCACAGACTTCAGCCTGTGGATTTTGATTTTTTTTCGGCATCGACGGAAATCGAGAGAACACTGGCTGAAGCCTGTGCCACCAAAGATGAATTCCACAAATCTTCCCGGGACCACCGATCGCCGCATCGACGCGCTCCTCGCCCTTCTCGCCGACAACGCCATGATCGTCATCAGCGGCGCGAAAATCGCCCGCGAAATCGGCGTCACACGCTCGACCGTCTTCCGCTGGATCGAAAAACTTCGCGCGCTGGGCGTCCGCGTGAAAGGCCACGCCGGCGCTGGCTATCAGATCGAGGAAGTGCCCGATATTCTCGTTCCAAAAATCCTGCGTCAACGATTGCCGCAAGGCCCGCTCGGAAAAAAGATCCATCATTTCTTTAAGACCGATTCCACGAACTCCGTTGCGATGCTTTTGGGGGAACAGGGAGAGCCACACGGCACCCTGGTCATCGCCGAAGAACAAACCGCAGGCCGCGGCCGCGCCGGGCACGCCTGGCACTCCGAAAAAACCAACGGCATTTACATGACGCTGCTTCTGCGCCCGCGGGTCTCGCCGCAACAGGCGCCGGTGATCACCCTGGTCGCCGGCCTCGCCGTCCGCGATGCAGTTGTCGAACAGACCGGTCTCGTACCCGACCTGCGATGGCCCAACGACGCGATGTTCGGCCGGAAAAAATTCTGCGGCATCCTCACCGAAATGAATGCCGAGCAGGATCAGATTCATTTTGTAGCGGTGGGAATCGGAATCAACGTCAACCACAAAGAGATTCCGGACGGATTGCAAAAAATCGCCACATCCCTGCGCATCGAATCCGGAAAAATTCATTCGCGCGTCGAAATCGTCAGCCGGTTGCTGTGGCACATGGACTCCTACTACAATCGTTTCCTCAATGAAGGACCTGAACCGATCGTCGCGCGATTTAGCGAAGTTTCCAGTTTCGCGCGCGGGAAACGCGTGCGTATCACGACGATGAATGGCGCGTATGTAGGCACCACCGAAGGCCTCGAACCCGGAGGCCTGTTGCGCGTGCGCCGCGACGACGGGCGCGTTCTTCCCGTGATCACAGGCACACTCACCGAGGCGGATTAATGCTGCTGGCTCTGGACGTCGGAAACACAAACACAGTGCTTGGTTTCTTCCGCGAGAACGAACTCGTCGCCCACTGGCGGCTCACAACGGCGCGCGATCAGACCGTCGATGAGTACGGAATTCTCACGCGCGATCTGTTCACGCTCGCGGGTATCGATCCGACGGCAGTTCGCAACGTCATCATCAGTTCGGTCGTGCCGCCGCTTAATTCCACGCTCGAGGAAATGTCCGAAAAATATTTTCACGTGAAGGCGCTTTTCATCGAACCTGGAATCAAAACCGGAATGCCTGTGCTGTACGACAACCCGCAGGAAGTGGGCGCGGACCGGATCGTCAACAGCGTGGCCGCGTTTTCAAAGTATGGCGGCCCGTGCATCGTGGTGGATTTCGGAACGGCCATCAATTTCGACGTGGTTTCCACGCGCGGCGAATATATGGGCGGAGTTCTCGCTCCGGGGATCGGAATTTCGGCGGAGGCGCTTTTTTCGCGCGCTGCGCGCCTGTTCCGTGTGGAAATCAAGGACCCTGGAAAAATTATCGGCACAAACACAATGCAGTCGTTGCAGGCGGGACTCTATTACGGCTACGCGGATCTGGTGGACGGCATCGTGGCGCGCATCAAGCAAGTGGTCGGAGACAAATCGCGGGTAGTGGCGACGGGAGGGCAGGCGCCGCTGATCGCGCGCGCCTCCAGGCACATTGAAATTGTCGATGAATTCCTCACGCTCGAAGGCCTGCGCATCATCTGGGAAAGAAATCAGGCCGTCCGGCGCACCCCTGCGGGCTCTGCGACCCAGGTTCCCGCCACGCAAGACCGAAAATCCAATTCGTGAGTTCCTCCAAAGCGATGTCCGAGTTCAACTACTTCAATTATTTCACCGAGATCGAAGAATATTTCTGGCAAAAGCGCGGAGCGCACCTGCTGGTTTCGCCGCTCGACTGGGCCATTGTGGAAACGTGGCAGAGGGCCGGCATTCCCTTGTCCGCCGTGCTGAAAGGAATCGACCGCGCGTTTGAAAGCTACTCGCGCTCGCGCCGCGCCGCCGGGGGCCGCCAGTTGAAAACCCTCGCCTATTGCGTGGACGCCGTGCTGGATGCGGCGGCAGAGGAAAAAGAAACAACCGCCGGAGCAGGTCCAACGACCGCAAAATCCGGCGAAATAAAAGAAACTTTTTCGCGCATCGAGCTCCAGGCTTTTTTCAAACGCAATATCGAGCGGATTGCGGAGCAAGTCTGCGCGCTGAAAACGACCCAGCCCGAGATCGCCTCACGCCTGGAGGAAACACGCGCGCGCATCGCGGAGCTGGCGCAATTGCTCGAAGCGCCCGGCGCATTGGACCTCGAAGACCTGGAGCGCCGCCTCACCGTCGTCGAGGAAAAACTCACGGCATCGCTCACCGCCGGAGCCTCTGAAGATTTCCTGGTCGACGTGCGCCGCGAGCTTGACCGCCAGCTGGCGCCGTATCGCCGCAAGATGACCGCGGAGCAACTTTCGCAACTGGAACGTCAATACATGCAGAAACGGCTCTGGGAGAGATATAATCTTCCCCGCCTGAGTTTGTTCTACCTGACCTGAGGCCACACAGCCGAGGCTCACACCTCCCGCAACGGAAAGCGACCCCGAATGGAAGTTCGAATTGAAAAGCTCGTGTACGGCGGTGACGGCTTGGCGCACCACGATGGCCAGACCGTGTTCGTTCCCCTGGTCCTTCCGGGAGAGCTCGTTCGAATTGAATCCGCCGCCCGCAAGAAAAAATTCGTTCGCGGACGGCTGGAACAAGTCGTGGAGGCCTCGCCGGAGCGAATTGCAGCCCCGTGCCAATACTTTGGACGCTGCGGAGGCTGCCAGTACCAGCACATTCCTTACGACGCCCAGATCCGCTATAAAACGGAAATTCTACGCGAGACGCTCGGCCGCACCGGCCGTATCCAGTGGACCGGGCCGATCGAGACGCACGCTTCGCCTCCCTATGGCTACCGGAACCGCGCGCAATGGAAACTGCGCGCAAAGAAAGAGGGCGAGGCGGCAGCTGCCGGCATCGGATATTTCGAAATGGGTTCCACGAGACTCTGCGCCGTCGATGAATGCTCCATCCTTTCGCCGCGCCTCGCCGAAACGTTCGAACACCTGCGCTCGCTGATCGCCAGGAGCAATATTTTATCCGCAATTGACGAGATCGAAGCCTTCGCCGACTCCGCGAACGAAAAAGTATTGCTGAATCTTTCCGGAGACCGGCTCACCGATTCCGCCGAATCTATTGCCGCAGTCTTGCGCGAGGCTGTTCCGGGAGTCGAATCGATTCTGATTCAAGACCGCCGCGCCGACACGTTCGGATTGTTCGGGCCCGGCTTTCTGACGTATTCCGCGGGAGGCACGCCGTATCGCGTCGGCCATCTTTCGTTCTTCCAGGTGAATCGATTCATGGTCGATGCGTTGATTGAGACGGTTCTGGGCGACAGCAAAGGACGTCTGGCGGTTGACCTGTTCGCGGGCGTCGGCCTTTTCACCGTGCCGCTGACTTCGCGATTCGATCGCGTGATTGGCGTGGAATCGAATCCCGCGGCCGCTAAAGACCTCGAACTGAATCAGCAGGCAAGCGGCGGGAAATCCCCCTCGCATCGGCACGCGACAGCGGAAGCGTTCCTCGCGAGCTGGCACGAGACGCCCGACCTGGTGGTGCTCGATCCGCCGCGGGCCGGGCTCGAACCTGAATTGCTCGCCCGGCTCAAGAAACTTAATCCTTGGCGCATGAATTACGTTTCCTGCGATCCGGCCACTCTCGCCCGCGATCTTGCCGGCCTGGTGGGCACAACCGAGGCGCCCGGGCCATACGAGATCCGCGACATTAATCTATTTGACATTTTTCCACAAACCTATCATATGGAGGTGTTGGTGCGGCTCAAACGGCGCATGTGAAGCTTCCATCTCTCTTTCCCGTCGCGTTTTTCGCGGGAGGAATCCTCCTCTCTGGCAGATTCGTGGAACGCTGGCATATCGCTCCCTCCGCTTTTCTGTCGATCGTCGCGCTGCTGCTGATTTCAGCATACGTTCTCCTGCGTCGTGAGTGGATTTTAACGGCGGCATGTTTTGGCGCAGCGGCATGGTTGTGCCTGGGCTGCGCCGCGGCAAATCTGAATCGCCTTTCCGCTCCTTCAAATCTTGCAAGCACTTTGATTGAATCCGGAAAATTGGATTCGTCATCGGCGCTGCGCTGGCGCGGACGCTTGCGCAGCGATCCGCTGGAATTGCCGTGGGGCACGCGTTATGAAATCAATCTTGAGAGCGTCGAATCGTCCTCGGGCGTAACGTCGGTAACCGGCGGCCTCCGCTTGACGTATTACCGCGAAGAATCCAAAGGCGCTCCGCCCCCTCCGGTTCGCGCCGGCGACGAAATCGAAGCACTGACGCGTGCGCTTCCCGTCCGCAACTTTGGGGACCCTGGCAGCTTTGATTATCGCGGCTACCTCGATCTTCAGGGAATCCAACTGCAAGGCACGCTCCGCAGCGGCCTGCTTCTAACGGTTGTCGGCCATCCTCGCCTGACGATTTCCGATCGCCTTGCGCGTTCACGCGGACAACTTCTGAAACGCCTGAACGATCTCTATGCATTTCGACCCGACGAGGCCGCGCTGGCGCGCGCCATGCTTCTCGGCGACCGCAGTTTCGTGGACCGCGACCGTGTTCTCGCCTATCAAAAGACAGGCGTCTATCACGTTCTCGTTCTCGCCGGGCTTCATGTCGGCGCGCTCACCGCATTTTTTATCTGGGCGGGCCGGCGACTGCGGCTCGATCTGCTTTCCAGAACGTTGCTTACGCTCTTTGCACTCGCGGCCTATGCGGGAATCGTCGAGGACCGCCCGCCGATCCTCCGCGCAGTGCTCGTCGCAATGCTGTACCTTCTTGCGCAATTGCTGTTTCGCCGCATGGACTTGCTCAACATGGCGGCGCTATCGGCGCTCTTCATACTGATCGCGCGCCCGTCGGAAATTACCGATGCGAGTTTTCTCCTGTCGTTTTCCGCGGTGGGCATCATCGGCGCGGTCGCGGTCCCGTGGATCGCGCACACGAGCGAGCCGTACCGCCACGGGCTCGGCCATGTGGCGGACGTTACGCGGGATGTCTCTCATCCGCCGCGCGTGATTCAATTCCGAATCGAGTTGCGCGCGTTGACGGCCTGGATTTCGACGCGAGTGCCACGCTTTGTGGCGTCCTTTGGTGCGGAACTGCTGGCGGTTCCGCTTCGCAGTTCTCTTTATCTCTGGGAACTCGTCGTCATTTCCGCGATTCTGCAGCTCGGAATGCTTCCGCCGCTCGCCTACTATTTTCACCGCGTGACGCTGGCCGGGCCCTTCGCCAATGTTCCCGCAGTTTTGTTGACGGGTCTGGCTGTGCCTCTCGGTTTCTTCACTCTGGGAGCATCGCTTGTTTCCTATGCGCTTGCAAACTTTCTCGCCAGAGGGTTGGGATGGATTCTTGCGGCGCTCGATGGTTCGGTGCAATGGTTTTCGCGTTGGCATAGTGCGAGCTATCGCATTCCCGGACCGTCGCTGATTGTCTTCGTCGTATTTGCTGTCTTTGCGATCATCCTGTCTATTTTGATCCGTTCGCGAAAGAATATTTATTGGCAACTCGCTGCACTCGCTCCCCTACTCGCGACGGCCGCGATTATCGCGACCTATCCCTTTGCCCCGCGCCTTTCCGGCAACAACCTTGAACTAACCGTTTTGGATGTCGGCCAGGGCGATAGTTTATTTGTTTCGTTTCCCGGCGGGCACACGATGCTGATCGACGGCGGCGGCGAACTGGGAAGTTTTGAATCCGGTGGAATGCATTCGGGACTCGACATCGGCGAAGACGTCGTCTCACCTTATCTGTGGTCGCGTGGACTCAAAAAGATCGATGTCATCGCACTGACGCACGCGCATCAGGATCACCTGGGTGGACTTCCCTCGGTGCTCGAAAATTTCCAAGTCCGGGAGCTTTGGGTCGGACGCGATATTCAGATTGAAGCATATCGAAACCTGATTGCCCTGGCTCGGGAGCGCGGCGTGTGGATTCGCCACATGAAACAGGGCGATTCATTCAGCCGAGAAAATGTTTCGGGAACCGTGTTGTGGCCGGAAGATTTGGAAGAAGGACAGACCGCGAAGAATGACGATTCGCTCGTCCTGCGATTGACGGACGGTACTCAATCGTTTCTGCTTGCCGGAGATATCGAACGGCCATCGGAACGCAAACTCCTTGTTGAAGGCCAGCCGGTAGGCGTCAGTTTTTTGAAAGTCGCTCATCATGGCAGCAAAACTTCCACCACTGAGCCGTTTCTCGCCGCTACTCGCCCGGCATTTGCGGCGATTTCGGTGGGGAGGGAAAACAGCTTCGGCCATCCATCGCCGGAAGTGGTCGAAAGATTGGAAGCGGCCGGAGTTCACGTTTCCCGCACCGATCGCGATGGCGCAATCACGGCGACGACGGATGGAAATACGCTGAAGATCAATACGTTTCTACAGTAGGACAGGCTTCAGAGTGTTTGCATTTGAAATTCGAAGGTGTCAGAAAAACTCAAAAGAATACAGGCTGAAGCCTGTGCTATTAGAACCTCAACACCATCAAAGCCCATAGAATCAACATCGCCACGGCCAATCCGATCGCCGCCTCGTATTCGCGATTCTGCCTGTAAAGCGCCAGGGAAAACTTTTCCTCTCCCGATGTCGCGGGGGAAAAACGCGGCCAAAACGCCGGCACTCGCGACGCGTACTCCACAAATGCGGCTCCGTAAAGCAATTCCAGTTCCGTCTGTTCCCGTCGAATCACAACGGGATAAAAGACCAGCAGATAGACAGCGAGGATTCCGCTGGAAATCCACGAATGGCTGGCCACGCAAAAACCGGCGGCGAGCAACATGCTCCCCAAATAAAGAGGATTTCGCGTGTGCGCGTAAGGGCCGGAAGTAGCCAACTGTTTGTGTTTCCGCAGATATCCCGCGGCATAGCCGCGGACGAGCAACCCGACAACGGCGATTCCCGCACCGCTGAAAAGCCACGACATCCGGGGCCTGGCAAACCAGAACGCGGCGATCCCTACTAGATACCCCGTGCGCACGCGCCACCGGATCCAAAAGTTCGTACCGCTGCTCACGCGGAAGCCTTCAGGCTCGCGTCCACTGCATCGAGCACTTTCTCCACGCGGATTCGCAGCATTGCGGGCGAGTGCGTGTTTCGACGTTTATAGCTGATCTCTTCCGGCGTGGCTTCGCTCACGACGATCGCTCCCGGCACAAACGGCCCGTTGCGCGCCGGATCGGTGGGCCCATACAATCCGACCACCGGAGTACCAAGCGCGGCGGCAAGGTGCAAGGGTCCCGAATCGGCGGAAACCATACACCGCGCGTGTGCCAGCAGGCCCATCAATTCTTCAATCGTGGTTGGCATCACCACAGGACGCGCAGGCGCGGCGGCGCGGCATACTTCTCCGGCAATCGATTCTTCTCCGGGACCGTGAATCACGACCACTTGCAATGGATTTCTTTCCTCGAACCGGCGGCAGAACTCGCCGTAGCGTTCCGCCGGCCAGCACTTCGCACCCCAACTCCCCGCGGGTCCAACGACAATATATTCTCCAACCCCCAGATCGGCCAAACGGGCGCGAACCGAAGCCGCGCCGCCTGCCGGGACGCGAAGCGGATACTCCGGCGTGGCCGGGCGCGAGGCATCGGCAGCTTCGGCGAGCGAATAATTTAATTCCGCGACGTGTCTGCCCACGGGAGTCACTCGTTCGGTATACAGCAACGCCGCTCCTCCCTCACGCGCCCATGTGCGGTCAAATCCAATTCGACGCTCCGCTCCCGACAGCAGGGCAATCACAGAAGATTTGTAAAGCCCTTGGAAATCGATGGCGCACGCGTATCGATTCCGCCGCAGGCGCTGTATGCAGGAAATCGCGCCGAAGGCCGAGCGGCGCTCGAACGGGATCACTTCATCGATCGCCGGACTTCGTTCCAGCACAGCCGCCCATTTTCGTTCCACTACCCAATCGATTCGCGCGTCCCGGTGAGCAGCCCGGAGCGCAGCAACCGCGGGAAGGGTGTGAAGGATATCGCCCAGCGCCGTGAGCCTTACGACCAGAAAGCGTTCCGCATTTTCATCTTTCGAATCGCGGCTCACTCCTGCCGTCACTGAGCCTGCGGCGCGCTTTCGCGATCGTTCAAGACGCGACGCACCGCCTCCGTAAGAGTCTCCGCCAGCGCATCGGGCTGCCTGGGCCATTTTTCGCGGTGCAGATCGTATTCGCCACGGCCGTATCCCGTCATTACCAGAATGCCGCGGCCGCCCACCGCGTGCGCCAATTCAAGGTCGGCATAACGGTCGCCGACCACCCAGGAATTCTTGAGGTCCAGGCCGTGTTCACGGGCCGCCAGCTCGAGCATCCCCGGATTTGGTTTGCGGCATTCGCAGGCGTCTTCCGTTTTGTGCGGACAAAAATACACCGCGTCAATCCAGGCGCCCGCGGCGGCCAGCTCCGAAATCATCTTTTTGTGAACCTGATGGACGAGAGACTCGGGAAAAATATTTCGCGCAACCCCGGATTGATTTGTGATGACGATGACGGGAATATCGGCCTGATTCAGTTGGCGGATCGCCGCGGCAGCGTACGGAAAAACCTGAAGGCGATCGACGTGATTGACATAACCCATTTCCTCGCAAATCGTGCCGTCGCGGTCGAGAAAAACCGCGCGACGCAACAAATCCGTCTCAGGCATTCTCAGCCCTCCGGGAGTGCAAGGCGTCGGACCCGCCCGCGATTCGGGCGGCGGCCGAAAAGACAGAGTCGGCGGCAATCTTCGTCATGCAGCGAT
The DNA here is from genome assembly GCA_963788335.1 of Terriglobia bacterium. Taxonomy (GTDB): domain Bacteria; phylum Acidobacteriota; class Terriglobia; order Acidiferrales; family UBA7541; genus Palsa-360. Next base: position 60,123 of record CAWBGM010000016.1, on the reverse strand, counting down.
GGTCCACCGGACATCGCCTCAAAAAACACGGGCTGCAGGAAGCCTTCTCCTGAATCAAGGTAAATTGTTGCGTCACGGGAGCAGTCCCCTCCGGGTCCGTGGAACCAAAAATTCCAATCACAGGAAGCCCTGCGGCCGCGGCTACGTGCATGGCTCCGGAATCATTTCCAATAAACGCCGAGCATACGGAAAACAGCGCCGCAAGATCCCGCATGGACGTTTCCCCCACCATCCAAATCGCACGGGATTTCATGGCCGAGTGAATTCGCGCGGCAATTTCTTTTTCGCCGACTGTACCAAAAAATATCACATCGGCGTCGCATTCCGAAATCAAACGGTCCGCGAGAGTTGCAAAACGCTCCGCGGGCCAGCACTTTGCCGCGCCGTAGGAGGCTCCCGGAGCAATCGCACAGCGCCAGGCGCGGGGTTTCGCACCCGCTTTTCGTAACGCGGATTCCGCCGCGTCTCGCGCCGCATCCGAAACGCTTAAGCGGATCGTCGCTATTTCCCCGCCGGATTCGACCCATCCCGCCCTCCGGATCAATTCCAGATAGTATTGCGATTCGTGACGCGGAATCTCGCCCCCTTGCGGTAACGCAATCGCTTCGGTCAGCAGCAATCCCCGCGCGTCACGCGCGTAACCCACACGTCTGGGAATGCCGGCCCGCCACGAGAGCCACGCAGCCTCAAACGCGTTTTGCAGCAGGATAGCCAGATCGAACTTTTCGCCGTTGAGTTGGCGGATGAGTTTTTCCCGGCCCAGCCAGCCTCGATGTTGTCCGCCACGATCATATTTAAGGATTCGGTTCGCAAACGGTTGACCGTAAAACAGCTCCGCGACCGCGGGACGCGCCAAAATCGAAATTTCGCCGCCGGAATGAAATCGCCGGATTGCTTCGAGCGCGGGGATCGACATCACCGCGTCGCCCACCCAGTTCGGCGCTCGCACCAGAATTTTCATCGCGCGCGACCCGCCCGCTTTCGGGCAATCGCTTCCGAAAGCGATTCCCGAAATATTTCCGGAAGTTGGACCGAAATGCGGCAGCAATAAACCGGAATGCCGGCGAATTGAACGTTTCGCAGATTCCAGACGTCTTTTTCCGTGCAGAGCAAGGCATCGGCTCCGGCGACGGCTGCCTCATGTTCCAGATCCTCAATTTCCTGCTGCGCGTAGACATGATGATCGGCAAAACTTCTCATTCCGGCGACCTGAATTTCCCATGCGCGCAGATCCTCAAGGAAAGCGCCGGGATTTCCAATCCCGCAGAACGCCATGAATCGCATGCTCCGGATATCCCCCGGGGGCAACTCCGCGGCAAGCTGTGGGAGGCGTAGCACGCTTTCCAATTTAGTTGCTGCGTAAAAAATCGGGCACTTCGTATACCGCCGCACCATCCCTTCGATCGCGGGAACTGGATTTTGAATGCTACGCGTAATCACGACAATATCCGCGCGACGCAGGGCAGAAACCGGCTCGCGCAGCCGACCGGCTGGCAACGTCATTCCGGCGCCGAAGGGATCGGTCGCATCGATCAGAACCACATCGGCGTCGCGCGAAAGTTTTAGATGCTGAAAGCCGTCGTCGAGAACGAACCAGTCCGTTCCGTGTCGTGCCAGGACCTCGCCATTCTTGAAGCGATCCGGTCCGACTCCCATCTGTACTTTTCCCGCGAGCCGCTCACGCAACAACGCGACTTCATCGCTCTGCGGAACCCCTTGCGTGCTCGCATCGGAAATGCCGCGATAGCCGCGTGTTAAAATTGCCGCGTGCTTCCCTTCCTCGGCCAGACGCTCCGCAATCCACAAAACCATTGGAGTTTTTCCGGTCCCGCCAACAGTGAGATTTCCTACGCTGATCACCGTGCCCGGCAATTGACGGGCGCGGAAGATGCCGCGCGCGTAGCACCAGACGCGCGCTCTGGCAACCGCCGAATATAGCCTCGAAAGGGGCCAGAGCAAACGAAGCCAGCCGGAAGGCCGATTCACGATTTTCCTGCCGATGAGTCGATCACCCCTGCAATACGCGCGAGCACGCGCTGCGTCGCGCCGCGATTTCGGTCCACGACCTCGCGAGCGGCGGCGCCCATGCGCGCAGCGTGCTCCGGATCGCCGGCCAACTTGCACCAGGCGGCGCCCAACTCCTCCCCCGAGTTCACGCAAATAGAGGCTCCGGCGTCAAGAAACGTTGCCGCCATCTCCCGAAAATTTTGCATGGATGGACCGTGAATTGGAACTTTCCCGAACGCCGCCGGCTCCAGGATATTATGGCCACCGTTGGGAACCAGCGACCCGCCGACAAATGTGACATCGGCAAGCCGATAGATACCCGCGAGTTCGCCCAAACTGTCGAGCAAAAGCACATTCCCGCTTTCCCTCCACTTTGTTCCGCCGGTTCCATTGAGCGTGACGTCTCGCCGCCGCACCAGAAATCGCCCCGATTGTGCGACGATCGCCGCGGCGTTGTCGAATTGCTCGGGCTTCCGTGGAGCGAGAATCAGAAGCGCTGCGGGAAAATCCCGCTCGACATCCTCGAATGCGCGCAAGACAGCCACCTCTTCATTCCCCATCACGCTGCCCGCAACCAATACGGGTTTCCATTTATTTTTCGCAAGCTCGGTTTCCAGCCACACCGAAAACGCGCTTATCGCAGGCTCTCCTAAATCATATTTCAGGTTGCCCGTGACCACGACTCGTTCTCTGGGTGCGCCGAGCGCGAGCAATCGCGATGCGTCCCCTTCGCCTTGCATCAGGTATAGCGCCGCATCGTTTAAGATGTTCCGGAGAAAACGCCGCAGCAAACCGCCCGAAAAAAACAGCGCGCGCTGGAATCCTCGAAAAGATCTTTCCGACAGCCGGCCATTGACGAAGATCACAGGTAGGCCCGCGCGGCGGCATTCATGCAGAAAGTTAGGCCAGATTTCGGTTTCCACAACGATCACAAGGGAAGCCCGGGTTGCTTTGAGAGCACGGCGTACGGGACCCACCCAGTCCAAGGGAAAATAAAATATCCCGTCGGCAAATTGCATTCTTTCGCGCGCCAGTTTTTGCCCGGTCGTCGTCGTCGTGGAGACGATGAGTCTCCGCTGCGGGTAGCGCTGCTTGATCTGTTTCGCAAGGGGAATGGCGGCGAGAACTTCGCCTACGGACACGGCGTGGATCCAGATCGATTCGCCCATCTTGCCGCTGGCCTGCAATTCCGCGGGAAACCTCCATCCGAGGCGCTCCGGGAGATTGTCCAGTCCCTTGCCGCGCGCCATCGCGCGCAGCACAAAATACGGAGAAAGCAGGATCATGCCCGCGGCCGTCAGCAAACTGTAGATCAAATACACGGTCATTGGCCTCGAAAAATATTCATATTAGAAATTGGCGCTTTGATTCGAATGCGCGTTCCAGCAGCACAGGCACTGTTGCCTGTGCGTTTTTTGCAATGGCACCCAGGGCAAAATCACACGGGCAAGAGTGCCTGTGCTACGGACCCAATTGCAGATATGGCGCACACAAACCAACAAAACGGATATTATAGGCGCGGCGGCACTCCGGGGATACCTATTGTGGGGAACCCCTGGCCATAAATGCGCATCAGACCAAACTGCACATGACCATACGATTGCTGATCGCCATCCTGCTGTTGCCTCTCGGCGCGTTTTCCCAAGCCGCACAGACCGAACCTGTCAAACTTCCGGCGCAGGATACGCATCAAAATCTTGTCATTGCCGCCGACCCGCTCCTTTCCGTCGCACGTTATAAAATCACTTTTCCGAAAAAGAACCCCTATGAGTACGGCATTGTCGCTATCGACGTCTATTTCAAGAACGAAAATGACAAGCCGATTCGACTGAACCTCGAAACGATCCGCCTGATCATTTCGCCGCCCGGCGTGGACCGCCAGCGCCTGGAGCCGTTGGCAGCCGAGGACGTGGCCGATCGCGTGCTCCTTACTGCAAATGCCAATCCCAAAAATCGGCGCCCGTTTCCGTTTCCAGGGTCTGCAACAAGCACGGGAAAAGGCAAGGCCTACAACGAAATGGTTACAACTTTGCACTCGGTTGCGCTGGACACCGACGTTTTGCCTCCCCATGCCACCACCCACGGATACCTTTTCTTTGACTTGAATCACGATTTTGACGCCATCCACCAATCTCATCTCTATATTCCCGACCTCTCTTTTATGCCGGGCAATCAGGCTTTATTCTTTTTTGAAATCGATCTTGCCAATACCACGATGAAATAAGGCCGGGCGCCGGCGATCAAGCCTGCAGGTAGTTTCTAAGTTTCCGTTTTCGCGAGGCCCCTCGGTAGTACAGGCTTCAGCCCGTGGGTTTTGAATTTTGCTGGAGGTTTGAAAAAAGGCCAAGCTAAAGTCTGTACGACGAACACCCAGCCACCCGTAGAACCAAACCCGCAGAGCCCCAATTGCCCACGCTGCCGCAACCCCGTATAATAAGAAGTTTAGACAGGCGTCACTGAAGACGCTGGGAACGGGGTCGCGTGCCCAGGAACGAAAACGGAGCCACAGAACGGGCAATCGGCGGCGCGACGGCGGCCGCGGCCGAACAGGAAGCGATTCGTGTGCGCGGCGCGCGCGTTCACAACCTGAAGAACATCAGTTTCGATATTCCCCACAATCAGATCACGTTGGTGACGGGAGTTTCCGGCTCGGGGAAATCGAGCCTTGCGTTTGACACAATTTACGCCGAGGGGCAGCGACGGTACATCGAATCGCTTTCAGCGTATGCGCGGCAATTTCTTGAGCGCATCGAGAAGCCGGAGGTGGACGAAATCACCGGGATCGCTCCTGCGATCGCCATCAAGCAGAAAAATTCAACGCGCAATCCGCGCTCGACCGTCGCAACCGCGACGGAAATTTACGATTATCTGCGGTTGCTGTTTGCGCGTGCGGGACGAACCTACTGCACCAAGTGACGGCAGCGAAGTCCGCAAGGACACGATGGACGAAATTGCGGCGCGCGTGCTGGCGTTGCCCGAGGGGCGGCGATTCTATGTGCTCTACACACTTGATCTGACCCCTCCCGCTCCGGCGAACGCATCGCCGCGCAAGAGCGCCGTAAAAAAACCGGCAAAACCGTCCGCGGAAACGATCCGGCTCGCGCTCGCCGGTCTGCAACGGCGCGGGTTTCAGAGGCTGTATCAAGCGGGCAGCATGCACGAATTTTCTTCGCCTGAAACATTGCTGGATATCGATTTCTCAAAACCCGTTTACGTGGTTGTGGATCGCCTCGTGGTCGGACCCGAGATGCGGTCGAGGCTGGTGGATTCCGTGGAAATTTGTTATCGCGAAGGACGCGGAGAAGCGATTCTCGAATTTGTGCCCGATGTTAAAGGCGACGCCAGCGGCGGCTCGGCCGGTCGCATGGTGTTCAATGAGCGTTTCGAGTGCAAAACATGCGGGACGTTGTACCAGGAGCCGGAACCGCGCCTGTTTTCGTTCAACAGTCCCTACGGGGCGTGCCCGCGCTGCCAGGGATTTGGGAATACGGTCGATTTCGACATCAATCTGGTGATCCCCGACAGGAGCAAATCGCTGAACGAGGGCGCGATCGTTCCGTGGACCAAGCCGCGCTACCGCGCATTGCTGATCGAGATGAAACAATTTGCGCGAGCAAATCAGATCCCGCTGGATGCTCCATTCCGGAGCCTGACCGCGGCGCAGCAGAATCTGATCGTCGAAGGCGATCCAAAATCCGATTACAACGGTGTGAATGGATTTTTCCAGTGGCTCGAACGGAAGAAATACAAACTCCACGTCCGCGTTTTTCTGAGCCGGTATCGGGGCTATGCGCTCTGCCCGGAATGCCACGGGGCGCGCTTGCGCGAGGAAGCGCGCGCGGTCCGCGTCTCCGGAAAATCCATCACGGAAGTGTGCGCAATGACGGTTTCCCAGGCGCGAACCTATCATGGACACACTCGAATTGAGCGCCGAGCAGGCCGCCATCGCGGATAAAATTCTCGAAGAAATTCGCCAGCGCCTCCTGTTTCTCGACGAAGTGGGTCTGGAATATTTGTCGCTCGACCGTCTGGCCTCCACTCTTTCCGGGGGCGAGGCGCAGCGCATTCAACTGGCGACGTCGCTGGGATCGCATCTGGTCGGCGCTCTCTATGTGCTGGACGAACCCTCGATCGGCCTGCATCCGCGCGACACGCATCGTCTGATTGACATCCTGAAAGGCTTGCGCGACCTGGGCAATACAATTCTGGTGGTCGAGCACGATCCGGACACCATTGCCGCGGCTGATTATGTGATCGATCTTGGCCCCGGAGCGGGCGAGCACGGGGGAAAACTGCTTTTTGCAGGGCCCCGCGAGGATCTTTTGAAAAGCCACGAATCGCTCACCGCGCGTTACTTGAACGGCGAGTTGCGAATTCCCGTCCCCGCGATGCGACACAAGCCGGCCGGGAAATTTCTTCGCATTTTCGGGGCTCACGCGAACAATCTGCAGAATATCGATCTGATGATACCGCTCCGTCTGCTCGTGGCCGTGACGGGAGTTTCCGGCTCGGGCAAATCGACGCTTGTGCACGACGTGATTTACAAGGCGCTCGAGGCGAAACGCGCGGGAACTCCGTTCAAGGAATTGTGCGACCGCATCGAGGGCGCCCAATGGATTGAAAGCGTGATCATGGTGGATCAGTCGCCGATCGGACGCACGCCGCGGTCGAATCCTTCCACGTATTTGAAAGCGTTTGACGCGATTCGCGAAGTCTTCGCCTCGACGCCGGAGGCGCGAAAACGCGGTTACACGGCCGGACATTTTTCCTTCAATATTCCGGGAGGCCGCTGCGAGGCGTGCCAGGGCGAGGGAATCGTCACTGTGGAAATGCAGTTTCTTGCGGATGTGGAATTAATTTGCGAGGAATGCCGTGGCACCCGGTTCAAGAGCGGAGTCCTCGAAGTGCGCTACCGCGAAAAAAATGTGCATGAAGTTCTGCAGCTGACGGTTCGCGAGGCCCTGGTGTTTTTCGCCGGCGTCACGAAAATTACATCCAAGCTTAGAATCCTGGATGAAGTGGGCCTCGGTTACCTGCGGCTGGGGCAATCCGCGACCACACTTTCCGGAGGCGAAGCGCAACGCCTGAAGCTTGCCGCGCATCTCACCACCCAGGCAAACGAGGGCGTCTTGTACATCTTCGACGAACCCACGACCGGGCTGCATTTCGACGATATTCAAAAACTGCTCACGGCGTTTCGCAAGCTGATCGACAGCGGGGCTTCGATTCTGGTGATCGAGCACAATCTCGACATCATGAAATCGGCCGACTGGATTATCGATCTCGGGCCCGAAGGCGGCGAGCGCGGCGGCCGGCTGGTGGCGACGGGGACGCCGGAACAGGTGGCGCGCAATTCGCATTCGTACACGGGGAAATATCTGGCGCGCGCGCTTCGTCCCCCGGTGGACAACGGGCATACCGGCCACAGTAACGGCGGAAAGAACGCGATCCCGATCATCAAGCCCTTAAAATGAAAATCGCCGCGCATCGCAACGGGAAATGGGCGCGGGTATGCCTGACGATGTTCCTGCTCTCATTTGGGGGACCAGCGGTTGCCGCGCAAACGCAGCACAAGCCGTCCGCGAAATCTTCCCCACGGGAAAAAGAAGATCCGCTTCAGCCGCTTCTCGTAGAGGCGAAGGACGACATCGACAAAATGGATTTCGCCGCGGCGATTGAGCCGCTTCAAAAATACATCGCGGAGCGCCCCGACATTCCCTACGCGCATTTTCAGCTCGCGTACGCGTACACGGGATTGAAGCGCGTGGAAGAGGCCAGGGCCGAATACTCCCGCGCGGTGGCGCTGGACCCGAAAATGGCGGCCGCGTATCTGAATCTCGGTCTGGTGTTGATGGAAAGCGATCCGTCGGCCGCTGCCGATGCGTTTCGCCACGTCGTGGAATTGCAACCGACCGAAAGCCGGCCGCGATTTCTGGCCGGGCTTGCACTGGAACATGCCGGCAAGTTTCCCGAAGCTATCGAACAATATCGCGGTGCGCTGGCCCTCTCCCCCAACGATTATGAGGCGCATTTCTCGCTGGGTCGCGCCCTGATCCAGACGCGCGATGCGGCGGGAGCGGAGGGACAATTTCAACAGGCGGTGGCCCTGAGGGGAGATTCGGTTGCCGCCCGGCTGGGACTCGCCAATTCCCTGCTCGCACAAAAGAAATACGATGCCGCAAGCGACGCGCTGGCCGAGTACTTGAAACTGAAACCCGGCGATGCTGCCGCGCATTTTGACCGCGCTTCGGCGCTGCTCAATCTGGATCGCTATGACGATGCGCTTGCCGAACTCGAACGCTCCGATGGTGGAGCGACCTCGCCCGCGGATTTAATGAAAATGCGCGGCGAGATTTATATCCGGCAGAAAAAATGGAAACAGGCCAGTGAAACGCTCGCGCAGGCGCTCGTCGCCTCCCCAAAAGATCTGGAAGCTTTGGCTTGGCTGGGACATGCAGACATCGAACTGAAAGATTATGCCGCTGCGGTCAAGATACTGCGGTCCGTGTACGCGCAAAATCCGCAGGACGCCGTGGTGTTGCGGGATTTGACCAATGCCCTTTTTTTGAATGAGGATTATCCGTCCGCGCTGGAGGCAATGGACAATCTGGCAAAGCTGGAGCCGCCGGCAGCCGGGTCCTGGTTTATTCGCGCCATCTGTTACGATAAACTTTCCCGGGTAGTCGACGCGATTGAGGCGTACCAGAAATTTCTGGACATGGACAACGAGCAACATGCCAATCAGGATATCGAGGCGCGCCACCGGAAAGCCGCCCTGGAGAAAGAACTCAAACTGGACCCGAAGCTGCGGAAAAAGTGACAGGGTGATTTCGAGGCCATGAAAAACTTTTCGATCGCCGCCCTCTTGACGATGCTTTGCCTCTGCGCCTCGCTTGCGGCGCAGGACCGCCTGGAAGCGGCCCTGGCACAGTACAAAAACGAGGCCGACCCGGTTCACCGGGCGAAACTTCTGGCGAAGTTCGGCGACCTGCAGGTGGAACTGGCGAGGAAGCAACTGGTTTCCGGCGAAGAAGAATCTTCCCTGCACACGCTCGAGCAATATCGCGACGAAGTCCACGATACGACCTACGGACTTAAGGCGACAGGCGTCGATGCGGAACGGAAACCCTCGGGTTTCAAGGAACTCCAAATCAGCCTTCGGGAAACCGTGCGCCACATCGACGATTTAATTCTCACGCTTTCCGTGGAGAAGAGGCCATTTTTCCGCGTGGTGCGCGACGACCTGGCGAAGGAACAAAACGATCTGATCGATGCGCTTTTCCCGAGGCGGCCGGATCAAAATTCGAGAAGGGCAAATCCGTGAGGTGTTCGATGCGAACAACGGCCACCGCCCGCGCGCTGTTACTTTTATTTGCAATTCAAAGCGCGGCGCCTTGCAAAGCCTCCGCTTCCCAACTGAAGAAGGAATATCTGAGCAGCGGAGAAGCGGATAAAATTCGAGATGCGGGGATGACCGGTCCGCGCATCGTGCTCTATACGGTATTCGCGTCGGACCGAATTAAAAAACTTCAGTACGAATTTGCCCATCTCGATCCCGCGGACGACAAACGCACCGAGCGCCTCAACAGCCTGATCAACGGGTATACCGGATGCATTGACGATGCCGCGGACCTTCTCGATATCGGCATCGAAAAACAGGAGGACATTCGCGACGGCGTGAAGGCGTTGCAGGGGCAGATCAAGGGATTCCTGGCGTACCTTCAGGAACTCGCGGAAAAGGGTCCGGAGAAAGATACGTACAAGGATAACCTTGACGATGCCATCGAGGCGACGCAGGATGCGGCCAAAGATGTCGAAAAAGCGGCGAAAGAAATGGCGCCTCCGCCCGTGCGAAGAAATCCACAGTGATTCAGTTTGAATTGTTCCAGGAAAAGCGGCCCGAGCCGTCCACGTTTCCCGGGGGCGACAGGATATTTCAGCGCATTTTCACGCGTCTGGGATGCCAGGGAAGGCCGCCGAATTTTGTGGTCGAGCTCTATCCTTACGCCAATCTCTCGCACACCATGCGCTTGCGGGACGATATCGCGCGCGTTCGGCTTTCCGATATTTTGCGGGACGCTCCTGTGCCGATCGTTGAAGCTGCGGCGGCCATCCTTCTCGGTCAGATGTACCGGAGGCGCGTACCCGCGGATTTGCGCGATCTCTATCGCCAGTATGCGCTGGCTCACTCGACGCGGCGGCACATTGCTCGAGTGCGACTGAAACGCGCGCGCCGCATCGATCATCGTCCCAATGGCGCGGCTCACGATCTCGCGCCGATGTTCTCTTCTCTCAATCGGGAATATTTTGCAGGAAAGCTTCCCCGCCCGCGTCTTGGATGGAGCGCGCGGCCCTGGCGTTCCCAGTTTGGATGTTTCGATCCGTCGCTCAATCAGATTGTAATGAACCGGAGGCTGGATCGTCCGGATGTGCCGTCCTACGCGGTGGAATTCATCCTCTATCATGAAATGTTGCACGTGAAACACCCGCTGCGCGCGGCGGCTTGTGGATTGCAGGCGCATTCGCCCGAATTTCGCGCGGAGGAAAAGCGGTTCGCGCATTATGCGCGCGCGAGAAAGTTTCTGGACCATTTGCGATAGGGTTTGTATGGCTCTTCAGTGGCACAGGCTTCAGCTGTGCCACTGAAGACCTAACGCGTAGTACTTTTTGACGATTCTTTATCGCCTTTTTCTTCCAGCAGCGAAATTTCTTTCGTAATCTTTGCCGCATCCGGCGCGCGCGGATACAGTTCCAAATACCTTTTGTATGACTCGGCGGCCTTGGGATTGTCGTGTTTCTTTTCGTACGCCTCGCCCATCAGTCTCCAGGGCAGCGCCAGCGAAGGCTGATATTTGGCAGCGTCCTCAAAACGGTCGATCGCCGCGTCATACTTTCCTTGCTTGAAATAGAAGGAGCCGACCTCAATGCTCTTTTGCGCGTGATACGGATCGAATACCGGCTTGGCCGCTGCAACCGCCGCTTCCGAAGGAGGCGGAGGCGGGGTGTCGGGATCGATTTGCTGATCGACTGGCGTGGGCGGCGCTTCCGGAGGCGGAGGCGGCGGTGGCAGATCGGGATTAATGGGCTGGGCGCCTTGCTGGGAGCTGGCCACCGCGGTCATTGAGCCGGCTCCGGCAAGCAGCAACAGGATGAGGAGGATTGGTTTGGTCAATCTCACGTTCCGCACAGACTAGGATTCATTTGCTATCATGGATGTTGCCCGGGACGCGGGGACAACCCACGTTTTCATTCTACTCCCCCCATGGAACTCACACAAAAAGCGAACCTGCTGCCGACCGATGCCGGCGTGTACCTGTTCAAGGACGCGCTGGGAAATATTCTGTATGTCGGCAAATCGCGATCGCTGCGGAATCGCGTGAAGTCCTATTTTTTGGAATCGCGCTGGGTCGATGCCAAGACCGGGTCGCTGGTTCGCGAGATCGCCGACATCGAAACGATCGTCGTCGACAACGAGCGCGAAGCCCTGGCGCTGGAAAACAGCTTGATCAAGCGGCACAAACCCAAATTCAATGTGCTGCTGCGCGACGACAAAACGTATCCCTACATTCGCTACACGGCGTTTGAAAAATATCCCCGCGTATACGTGACGCGCCGGCTGATGAAGGATGGCTCGATTTATTTCGGGCCGTTTTTCCCTCACAGCCTGGCTTACCGGATCGTTCATTTCATTCACAAGACATTCCGCGTTCCATCGTGCAATGTAGACCTGACACGCGCTCACGCGCGTCCCTGCCTGCAATATTACATTCGCCGGTGCCACGGACCGTGCGTGCCGGGACTGACAACGGATGAGAAATACGCGGAAGCGGCGCGCGACACGAAATTATTTCTTGAAGGCAAGCGCGGCGTCCTGATGGAAAGCCTGGAATCGCGCATGCTCGAAGCATCGGACTCCGAGCGGTTCGAGCAGGCTGCCGCGTACCGCGATCTGCTGCATACGCTCTCGGAAATCGAAGAGCGTCAAAAAATCGCCGCCGCCGAAGGCGATGACATTGATGTTCTCGGCTGGCATGCCGAGCCGCCGCTGGTGGCCGTGAATCTGTTTCACTTGCGCGGCGGCCGCGTGGTGGACAAGCGCGATTTTTACTGGGAAGACCTCGATGAGTTCGAGCCGGCCGAGTTCCTGTCTTCACTCCTAAAGCAACTCTATCTGGACGCCGCGTACCTGCCGCGCGCCATCCACGTGCCCATGGACTTCGAGGATCGCGAAGTCCTCGAACAAATCCTGACCGAGCGCGGAGCGCATCTCGATCCGCCGAGGAACCGGGTCGAAATTCTAGTCCCGCAGCGCGGTGCGAAGCACGCGTTCCTGGAATTGGTGGAGAAAAACGCGCGCCACTCGTTCGAGCAACGCTTCCGCGTTTTGAAACCCAGCTCGAAGGCCATCGTCGAGGCGCTGGAACAATCCCTCGGCCTGCCCGAACCGCCGCGACGCATCGAGAGCTTCGACATTTCGCATTTGCAAGGGACCGACGTGGTCGCGTCCATGGTCGTTTGGGAAGACGGCCGGATGAAAAAATCCGATTACAGAAAATTTATCGTGCGCGGCGAATGGGGTAACGACGATTTCGCCAGCATGAAGGAAATCATCGGGCGCCGCTACAAGCGCCTGCAGGATGAAAAGAAACCGTTCCCCGGCCTGATCCTCATTGACGGCGGACTCGGCCAGCTCCATGCAGCGGCGGCTGCGCTGGACGACCTCGAAGTCATCAATCAGGCGGTCGCGAGTATCGCAAAACAAGAAGAAATCATTTACGTTTTGGGTCAGGAAGACCAGCCCATTCGCCTGGAACATCACTCGCCGATCCTTCACCTGATCCAGCAGATTCGGGATGAGACGCACCGCTTCGCCGTCAGTTTCCACCGGCAACGCCGATCGAAACGCACCATTCAAACGGGCCTCGAAAATATTCCCGGGATCGGCCCGCGCACGGCGCAAAAACTTTTGCAGCGATTCGGGAGTATTACACAGCTGCGTTCGGCCAGCGTCGAACAAATTGCCCGAGTCGTATCCAGGCCGCTGGCAGAGCGTGTTTCCGCGCATCTGTCCGGAATCGGGCGATAACTGCCCATCCATGGGAGTTGTAGTAGCACAGGCTTCAGCCTGTGGACTTTGAATTCTGCCATCCCGAGCGAATACCAGAAACCCGCAGGCGGAAGCCCGTGCTACTGGAGGCCCGTGTCGCCGTTTTGCCGAGCCGATACGAAATCACAGCACTATCCGGTAATTCACCCGATTGCTTCTCTTGGTATGCTGTGCTACTTTCGAGACGTGAAAGGAGCATGCCATGTCCGAGAATAATAACGTAGGGTCCAAGGTCAGCTTCTTCCTGGTAGGGTTGGGAATTGGAGCCCTCGTGGGAATTCTGTTTGCGCCGAAATCCGGCGAAGAAACGCGCGAATATCTCTCGTCGAAGGCCGATGAAGGCCGTGAGTACGCTCAGCGCAAAGCGCGCGAATTGCGGGAACGAGCCGACGATCTGGTCGAACGCAGCAAGTCCGCCGCTACGCGCCAGAAGGAAAATATTTCCGCGGCAGTGGACGCCGGCCGCGAAGCCTATCAACGGGAAAAAGCAAAAGCTCAATAATCGCGCCGAGGTAAATGCATGGAAAGCTGGATGCCGTTTTTCGTGATCGTGACGTCGATCGCCGTGGTATTGCAGGCGATCGTGCTCATTGCTCTGTTTGTCCAGCTTCGACGAACCGCCGCGCGGGTGGAGCAAACCATCGCCGACCTCAATACAAAGGTTACGCCGATCATCTCCCGCGTTCAGATTCTAATGGAAGACATTACTCCCCGTATTAACGGCATTGTCATCGACGCATCCGAACTTTCCCGCATGGCGCGAGGCCAGGCGATTAAAGTCGACCGTATTCTTGGGGAAGCGCTGGAGCGTCTGAGGCTGCAACTCATTCATGTCGATCAGATTTTGACGGGCGCGATGGAAACTGTAGAAGAGGCTGGTTCGCGTTTGCGGGATACCGTGTGGGGACCTGTGGTAAAGGCCACGGCGGTGATTCGAGGTATCCAGACCGGGCTCGAATTTTTCCGTACCGTGCGTCAGGATCGACGAAGACCGGAACCGATTGACCCCTCCGTCGAGCAGCAGGACGAAGGAATGTTTATCTAGGCGATGCCGCGAATTCCGTCCGGAACGCTACCGAATCCATCCCCCGCCAAGAACGACATCCCCTGAATAAAATACCGCGCCCTGTCCGGGAGTAATGGCGCGTTGCGGCTCGTCGAATCTGACGCGTGCGGTGGTCGCACTGATCGGCTCGACCGTAGCCGCGGCGGGGTCGTGACGATGACGAATTTTTACTGCCGCGCGAACCGGCGCTTCCAATTGCGCGAATGAAATCCAGTTCACGCCGCCGACTTCGCACACATCCGAACGCAAATCCGCGTCGTCACCGACAACCACGCGGTTGGACGCGCGGTCGAGTTCCACAACGAACAGCGGCCTGCCCGCGGCAACTCCGAGGCCCTTGCGTTGCCCCAGCGTGAAGTGGTGCACCCCGCGATGATGACCGATCACTTCCCCGCTGGTCGTCACCAGTTCGCCGTCCGATTCTGGCAGCGATTCTCCGCGTTCCCCGAGATAGGCGTCGATAAATTTCACATAATTCCCCGACGGAACGAAGCAAATTTCCTGGCTTTCCGGTTTCTCGGCGACGGGAAGCGCGGCGCGGCGCGCGATTTCACGCACGGCGGTCTTGTCCAGTTCGCCGAGCGGAAAATCCGTATGCGCCATCTGCTCCTGTCTCAAGCCAAAAAGGAAATAAGTCTGGTCCTTCGAGCAATCCACGGCGCGCAGAAGTTCATGGCGTCCAGTCGCGACGTTGTGGCGGATGCGGGCATAGTGGCCGGTGGCGAGGCGTTCGGCGCCGATCTGTTTCGCCGTGACCAGCAGGGGATCGAATTTCACATGATTATTGCAGGAGGTGCAGGGGATTGGCGTGCGGCCGGCGAGATACTCCTCCACAAACGGGCGCACCACGGTCTCCTCGAATTGTTGTTCGTAATTCACCACGTAGTGCGGCATCCCCAGATGCTGAGCCACGCGCTTGGCATCGTACACATCGTCGATCGAGCAGCAGCGCTGGCCGTGGGAACCATCGCGGTCGAGCTCCGGCAGACGTCGCTGATTCCAAAGCTGCATGGTCAGGCCGACCACGGGCGCCCCCTGCGCGACCAATAAGGCCGCAACGGCGGAGCTGTCCACGCCGCCGCTCATGGCGACTGCAGTCATCGGACTCGCGTCAGGTGTCGGTTCCATCGTTACAGTATAACGTCAATCGCAGGATCCGCGCGACCGCTCGCGTGCGAACCGGAAAGCGGCCGGACAGGCTCCGGAAAAACGGGAGCACGGCCTTTCCGAATGAAGCGAGAAATGACAGGCTTTAATTTTTCCCCACATTTTGAAACGGTGTACACCAGACATGTTCCGCGGAGAGCAGCCCCGATTCACTGCGTCGTGTCCGTTCATGCAGTCGCTGGTTTTTTGTACGTCGGTGAAAGATTGCGAAGGCGTTCGATGACGGGAGGGATCGTTTCGAGAGCGAAGTCGATTTCTTCATCGGTCGTTTGGTGACCGAGGCTCAGGCGCAAAGTCGCATGCGCATCTGCCGCCGACAGGCCGATGGCCAACAGCACATGCGATGGTTCGACCGCGCCGGATGAGCAAGCCGCTCCGGTCGAGCAAGCGATGCCTTTTAGGTCGAGTGCGATCACCATCGCCTCGCCTTCGATATACGGCAGCGTCAGATTCGTCGTGTTCGGCGTACGGGGCGCCTGCGAACCGTTTACTACCGCATGTGGAATCCGGCCGAGCAGTCCTTTCTCCAACCGGTCGCGCATCGCCCCGAGACGAAGCCCGTCTTCCTGAATACGCAGAATCGCCAAGTCCGCCGCTTTGCCCATTCCCGCGATGGCGGCAACGTCTTCGGTGCCCGGTCGCCGGTCGCGCTCGGAGTGGCCGCCGTACATCAGCGGTTCCAGGCGAGTCCCCTTTCGGATGTAGAGAGCGCCAATTCCCTTCGGCCCATAAAATTTATGAGCGGAAATGGAGAGCAGGTGCACACCGAGTTTTTTTACATCTGTGGGTATTTTGCCGGCGGCCTGCACCGCATCGGCATGGAACACAATTCCCTTTTCCGATGCAATCTCTCCGATCTCTTCGATGGGTTCAATCGTCCCCAGCTCATTATTCGCGAGCATCAGAGAAATAAGAACCGTATCGGGCCGGATCGCGCGACGCACGTCCTCCGGATTGATGAGGCCTTCGCGGCCAACCGGCAGTATGGTCAACGCGATCCCGCGCTTTTCAAGGGCCCGGCATGGATCGAGAACCGCGCTGTGTTCGATAGCCGAGGTAATGACATGTTTGGTCTCGCCGGAAGCCGCCGCCACAGCGCCCAAAATCGCCTGATTGTTCGACTCCGTGCCGCCGCTTGAAAACGTAATCTCCGCCGCGCGGGCTCCCAGCAACGCGGCCACGGAATCGCGCGCTTTCTCCACAGCCCCGCGCGCCGCCTGCCCGTAGGAATGAATCGAGCTTGCGTTGCCGTATTCTTCCAGGAAATACGGCCGCATGGCCGCGAAAACTTCGGGAGCCATGGGTGTCGTTGCGTTATTGTCGAAATAAATTCTTCGCATGGGCGACAGGACGGCAAACCAAAAAGTAGACATCGCGCCCTACCGTCAGAGTACCGTCCGGTTCTGACCGGGTCAAGAAAATGCGCGGAGCGCTGAGCGCGTCCCGTGGCCACTCGGGCACGCCGCCTTGACACGGAGATTCACGTCCGGTAGGTTGCAAAAGGAGTAACAGTAGTTGCCTTCGTGGCATTTCTCGATCACGACACCCGAAACGGAGATTCTTCTTGGCCGATCCAATCATTACCCTCACCACCGATTTTGGAACGAACGACCATCTGGTCGGCTCAATGAAAGGCGTCATCCTGAATATCAACCCGGCCGCGCGGATCGTGGACATCAATCATAATGTCGCGCCGTTCGACATTCTCGAGGGCGCGCTCTCGACTGCGAATGCATATCGCTTTTTCCCGGCGCGAACCATTCACGTGGTCATTGTCGACCCGGGGGTGGGAACACAGCGACGCCCGCTGCTGGTGAGCGGAGAGAAACAGTATTTCGTCGCGCCGGACAACGGCGTGCTTTCCATGATTTTTGAAAGGGAATCCTGCACGGTGCGGCATATCACCTCGGAACACTATTTCCTGAATCCGGTCAGCTCCACGTTTCATGGCCGTGACATTTTCGCTCCGACCGCAGCCTGGCTTTCGAAAGCGTTTCAGACGGAAGCGTTCGGCGAGGAAATTACGGATTACGTGCGTTTCAGCATGCCGAAACCAAAACCGGCGGCCCAGTCCGTGAAAGGCGTCGTGCTGCGCGTGGACGTGTTCGGCAATCTGATGACAAATCTCACAGCGAACGATATTCCGGCGGCGGCGGGCGCCTCCGGCGAAATCAAACTTACCGTGAACGGGAAGGAAATTAGGAAATTCGTGCAGACGTTCGGTCTGGGAGCGCCCGGCGAACCTGTCGCTCTGTTCGGCTCCGCGGGATTTCTTGAGATCGCCGTGAATCGCGGCAACGCCGCGCGAACATTGGGCGCGAATCGGGGCGCAGAAGTCACGTTAGATTTAGGATAATTCGAGATTGCCGGGTTGGCCTGGATGAGCTTCAGTAGCAGATGCTTCAGGCCTATATTTTTTAATTCCTCCAGCTGTAAAATCTAATTCCCATAGTGCGAAGCCTGTGCCACTTAAATCTCATCTTGGCAAATCCATCGTCATCAGGAATGCGCGGGTCCGTGGATCGAGCCAGTCGCGCAAGGCATCCCCCAGCAGATTGAACGCAAGAACAGCCGCCATGATCCCGAGCGCCGGAAATAACACCAGATGCGGCGCGTCGAACAGATGGTTCCGCGCATCGTTGAGCATCGCTCCCCAGCTCGGCGTGGGCGCGATGACGCCGAGTCCCAGAAAACTCAACGTCGATTCCGCCAGGATCGCTCCAGCCATTCCAATCGTCGCTTGAATCAGAACGGGCTGCAGCGTATTCGGCAGCAAATGCCGCAGCAGGATGCGCGCGTGCGACGCACCCAGCGATCGCGCGGCGAGAACAAATTCCATTTCGCGGACTTTCATCGCCTGCGCGCGAACCAGGCGTGCGTATCCCGCCCAGCCCGTGATGGTCAGCGCGAAAATAACTTTATCCAGTCCTGGCCCTAAAAATGCCGCGAACGCAATGGCCAGCAGGATCCCCGGAAATGAAAGAAACGAGTTGATCAAAATAATATTCACAAAGCGATCGAATGAGCCGCCGAAATATCCGGCCAGCAATCCCAGCGCGAGTCCGATCATTCCGGAGCCAACCACCACCGAGACGCCCACCAGAAGCGAAACGCGCGCCCCATACAATGTACGCGAAAGGACATCGCGGCCCAATTCATCGGTGCCCATCCAGTGATGCGCGTTGGGAGAAAGCAATCGCTCCGGCAAACTTTGCGCTGTCGGATTGCTCGGCGCGATCCACGGCGCAAAGACGGCAAGCAGAACGAGCAGCACAGTCACACCAAGCCCCCACCGGCCGAGCCCGCTCGTCCGCAGGAATTGACGAATTTGCGATTCGCGTTTCATTGCAAGCGGACCCTTGGGTCCACGAGCGCGTACACCAAATCCGTGAGCAGATTCACAGCCACGTATGAAAGCGCAATCATTAGAATGCACCCCTGCAGCAACGGATAGTCGCGCGCCGAGATGGCCTGCACGGCAAGGCGGCCGATGCCCGGCCATGAAAAAATCGTTTCCGTGACGATCGTTCCCGCCAGCAGCGATCCAAATTGCAACCCCACGACGGTGATGACGGGGATCAGTGCATTCGGGAACGCGTGCCGGAATAGGACGGCCGATTCCGGAATTCCCTTCGCGCGCGCCGTGCGGACGTAATCGCTGGACAACTCCTCAATCATCGAGCCGCGCACCATGCGTGTGAGAATCGCCGCGAGCGCCGCGCCCAACGTCACCGAAGGGAGAATCAATTGAGACCAGGCGCCACGGCCGGAGACCGGCAGCCACCCGATTTCCACCGAAAAAATCAGAATCAGCACGGGCCCCAGCGCAAAGTTGGGAACGGAAAGGCCCAGCAGTGTGAAGAATGAGGTCGCGCGGTCGGCTCGACTTCCCCGGCGGCGCGCGGAAAATACTCCTGCGGGAATCGCGATCACGATACAAATCATCAATGCGGCCAGAGACAATTCCAGTGTCGCGGGAAATCGTTCCAGCACGATCGGGCGCACAGGCGCTGAAAACCGCATCGACCGCCCCCAATCGCCCCGCGCCAGGCCTTCCAGATATTTTACGTATTGCACGCCGAGCGGCTGATCCAGCCCCAGGGTATGGCGAAGCTCTGTAATATCCTCGACGCGCGCATCCTGTCCAAGCATCTGCAGGACCGGATCCCCCGGTACAACATGAATCAGCAGAAAAACCATCGTGAGGATCAGCCACAGCGCCGGCAATGTGTACAGCACGCGGAGGCCGATGTGCCGGATCATTCGGATTTCCGCGACCTCTCCGCGACAGGCTTTACATTCGCGGGAAACGGGATCGCTGGCGAAGAAGCCGGCTGCTCGGTTCCCTGCCTCAGGCGCTGAATTTTAACGCGCGCCACGCGGCGGCGGTCCATCTCCACCACGGTAAAGCGATAGCTCCCCAGTTCAAAGCTTTCGCCGCCGCGCGGAATAAACCCGAGTTGTGCAAGAACAAATCCGCCCGCCGTCGAATAGGAAGGATCGTCCGGCAAAATAATATTGTATTGCGATTCAAGATCCCGGAGGCTCAAGGACGCGTCAAAGATCATGGCCGCATCTGCGCCGTGCCCCACTACGACCGGCTTTTGAATCACGTCATATTCGTCGTGAATTTCGCCGACCAGCTGCTCGAGTATGTCTTCGAGGGTGATCAGTCCAAGAATCGTCCCGAACTCGTCAACGACCATGGCCATCCAGCCATGGCTCAGACGCAGTTCCAGGAACAACTCACTGGCGGGCTTGGTTTCCGGCACGATAACGATTTCGTGCAGCATCCGGCGCAGACTAAACTCCGGTGCGGTCCAGCCCTCTTCGGATCGGCGTTCCCGGTCCAGCAGCACCCATACAATGTCCTTGATGTGAACGTATCCGAGGACGTGTTCGCTCGAATCTTCAAACACGGGCAGCCGCGAGCGCTGTGTGGTCACAAATACCTTCATCACATCGTCAAGGGTGGCGTCGGCTGTCACCGAATGCACGTCCGGCCGTGGCACCATCAACTCTCGCACTTGCATCTGTTCCAGCTCCATCGCGCCGACGATGAATTTTTCCTCTTCCGGGCCGATTAGGCCGCGCTCGCGCGATTGCTGAATCTGGATCTGTAACTCCTCGGCGGAATGCACCTGCGTATGGCTCTGGCGTCCGGATAATCCCAAGCCGCCCAGAATCCAGCGACTGGCTCCGTCAAGCAGGTTAATCGCCGGGCTGAAAACATCGAGATACCACTGGAAGGGAGGCGCGACCAGCAATGCGACCAGTCCGGCGCGCTGCAGGCTGATGCTCTTTGGCACCAATTCCCCGAGAACAACGTGCATGAACGTGAGCAGCAGAAATGCCACGGCGAGGGAAATTGCGTGGACCAGAATCAGGGCGTGCGGTCCGGGAATGTTTGCGAATGCGGGGCTCAACAATGCGGCGAGCGTCGACTCGCCAAGTGCGCCGAGGCCCAGGCTTGTCAGCGTGATGCCCACTTGGACCCCGGAGACAACACGGTCCAGCTTTCCGGTCAGGTCCAGGACGATTTTCGCGCTTTTGCGCCCCTCTTCCACCAATTGCCGGACGCGCGATAAACGCACGGCGACAAGCGAAAATTCGACAGCCGCAAAAAATCCGTTTACCACCACGAGCGCGAACAATCCGAGTAGTCGCAGCGCAATCAAGCCAAAGGATCTCCTGGCGCACAATTCTAGCAGTCCCGGTGGATTCGTTGTGGCCGTTTGTGCGAGGGGCTATTCCGCGGTGGCTGACTTATTCGTGCGCCCGCCCAGCCCGCACGAGACCGTATTCTCCTTGTCCTTCGTGCAGTTCCAGACGCTCAATCTGAAACCAGTTTGCGGTTTCGGCCAGGGATCTTCCGAAAAAACGGAAAGAAACGATTTGCCGTGCGCGGACGCAAACGCCAGCGCCTGGCGATAGCTCTGCTCTTCCGTCTTCCCCTCGCGGTTATTCGCCGCGATTAAATTCATCAAGGAGCTTTTCCATTCGATATCGTCGTCGCTGTCGCAGACAACCACTCCCGGCGCTCCCGAATACGTCTGGCAGACTTTATACTCGCCCTTGCGCCAGGAATGAAAAAAGAATTTTTCAAATTCAGGTTTGATTGCGGAGTCCCCGGAGGGCACAGGTTTTAAATCCGCGTCGGAAATTCTATTCCGGCCGGATGCGGATAAAGCCAATATCAAAATCGCGAGGACTGCGGCCGACTCGAGCTTCCATTTGGCCATCTGGGCTCCCGTTACGATCGTGAAATGAATTTTTCACATTGTAACGCTGAACTCCCGGCAACTAAAGGCCCGAGTCGGGACTGCCGGTAAAGGATCGCTCGTCCTGAAGCACAACACCGAGGAGGGAACCATTCACGTGCAGACCGCGGTTGTATTGGATGAACCCCAGCTTCTTGAATTTGTTGAGAAACATGTTAATTCGCCCACGCGTTGTTCCCACCATCCCCGCCAATGTTTCTTGAGATAGTTTGAGCGGAACCCATTCTGACTGATCCAATCGCCCATGCCCTGCCAGCAGGAGCAGCATTCGCGCCAGACGTTTTTCGCTGCAATTAAAGAGCTGATCGATCAGGTCGGTCTCGATCCGATTGTTCCGTTCCAGCATGAACTTGAGAAAGAGGTCTGAAAACGCCTCCTCCGCATGAATGGCCTGGACCATTTCCTTTCTGTCAATGTGGAATAGCGTTGCGGCAGTGAGCGACGTCGCTGTCTTCCTTCGAACAGCTTGTCCCAGCAAGGCGCCCTCGCCAAAGAAATCGCCTGTCCTCAAAATGGCGACAATGGCTTCCTTCCCAGAAGATGAGAGGACGGATAACTTCACTTCGCCTTGTTGAATGTAGATTACGTCCTTGCAGGGCTCCCCCTGCGAAAATATAATTTCATTCGGCTCGACCTTGCGCGTGAGTCTCGCGATGCGTCCAGGAGCAAAAATATCCGGCACACGTTGAATGCTCGTGTACACCCCCCGGTACATTGATTTGGCTTTTGGCTGAACCAATCCGATGGTGTTAAGCCCCCTACTGGGGAGTAGTTGCCTTGCAGTTGCTGTCGCGGTCATGGGCCACCTCAACGTTTTGGGAAGATGCAATATGCGGGCCAAACGTCGCAAATGCCCATAAAATACGTAGAATAAGAGAAATACCCAAGAACGGACGGCCAGCGGCTTCAATGTTTCGGCTATGTAATTTTTGCACATTTCAAATGGCACGGCATTCATCCCATGGGTTTCGAACCCTCCAAACCGCGAGTTAAATTCAAACTGTCATGCAGGTGCACGGGCAAGTAGTGGGATGGCTTAATTCCAAGCGCCACTGAAGCCTGTGCCACTAAAACCACCAGCCAGGCTGTGTGGCAACCGAACTCTACACGAACTCTACCCGTTCTTGTGTTCTCCGATTTCACGGAATAAACTGATCGATTCGCGTGAGGAAAAAACAGTGCGCATCATTCGCATCGTTCTGCTAACGATTTTTTTGTTTTTTGCGGGCGCGGCGATTTCGGCCTGGTGGATTGTTTACCGCGCATTGCCTAAAACGACGGGGGCACTGTCTCTCGATGGGCTTTCGCAGCTTGTCACCGTGGAACGTAACTCGCTTGGAGTTCCGCACATTCGCGCCGGATCCCTTGCAGACCTGGTGGAAGCGCAGGGCTACGTCACCGCTCAAGACCGCTTGTGGCAGATGGATGTCTTACGGCGTTTGGGAGCGGGAGAACTCTCGGAAATTTTCGGACCGCATGCGTTGGATATCGACCGCCAGTTTCGCAGGCTGGGGTTGAGACATGTGGCGGAGCGCGAGGCGTCGGCTCTGGATCCCGAGCGCCGCGAAGTTCTGGAAGCTTACGCACGCGGTGTAAACCACTTCATCGCAGAGCACAATCGCAGCATGCCTGCGGAATTTTTCCTGTTGCGGTACAAGCCCAAACCGTGGACGCCAGCCGATTCCCTGTTGATCGGGGGATACATGTACGAGTTATTGACCCTCACCTGGCCGAAGGAAATCAATCGCGAAACGGTTTCCCTGCGCGTGGGGCCCGAACGCGCTGCGGAAATGTTCGCGGAGGATTCTCCCGACGATCGCGTGGTTGTGGGCGACGAAGCGACTTCTCCCTCCAGGCCCGCTATGGCGCCCGCGCACAAAGCCGGAAAACCCTCCGCGGCGATTTCCAATACAGACCCAGAGGCTGCGGCGGACATCCCGATTCGAGGTAATGCCGACTTGTGGGACCAAGCACGCGCGATCCTGGCGTCGTTCGCCGAGGAATCGCGCGCGTCGATCGGCAGCAACAATTGGGCCGTCGACGGCTCGCACACGGCTTCCGGAAAACCGCTGCTTGCCAATGACACGCACTTGGAACTGACGATGCCTTCGATCTGGTACATCGTCCACCTGACGGCGCCTGGATGGAATGTGGCGGGCTTTTCTCTGCCCGGCGAGCCGCTCGTCGTGATCGGCCACAACGACCGAATCGCTTGGGGCTTTTCGAACAATGGAGCGGACGTTCAGGACCTCTACCTCGAACGATTCAGTGACACAAACCCGCATCGGTATCTGGCGAATGGGAAATTCGTCGATGCTGAGGTGGTAACGGAACGCATTAAAGTTCGCGGACAGGCGGACACATCGATCGACGTCATTTCCACGCGCCACGGACCGATTGTGCGGCAAGACAATGGGCGTATGTACGCGCTGAAGTGGATGGCTTTGGAACCGGGGGCTTTGAGCCACGGGTACATGTGGATGGGTCGCGCGCAAAGCTGGCGGGAATTTCGCGAGTCTCTGCGAGACGTATCGGGACCGGCGCAAAATGTCGTCTACGCCGACGTGGACGGGAACATCGGATTCATCGTCCCAGGATGGATCCCGATCCGAAAAAGCGGTCACGGGGAGGTCCCCGTGCCCGGTGACACGGATGAATTCGAGTGGGGCGGCTACATCCCATTCGATGAATTGCCGCAGGTGCTGAATCCTCCGAGTGGAATCATCGTGACGGCCAATGCTCGAGTGGTCGGCCCGGGATACAAACATTACATTACGGATCGCTGGGAATCTCCCTACCGCACCGAACGCATCTTCGATTTGCTGAAGGATAGAAAAGACCTTCGTCCCGCGGATATGAATGCAATCCAAAACGACATTGTCGCGCTGAATGACAAGAGGCTCGGCGACGAGCTCGTCCACACGGCGGCATCGGCATCGGCGAAACCCAGGGATGCGCGCACCGGCGAAATCATTGCCCGTCTGGCCAAATGGGACGGCAGAGCAACTGTCGACTCCGTGGAGACAAGCTTCGTCGAGGTCACCCGAGATGCGTTCGTGAGGAATTTGCTCGAACCATACCTCAGCACGTCCACCGATCTTTACCAGTGGCGCGGTAGCGTGCTGGTCGACCAAATCCTCCGGGAACGTCCGCAGGACTGGCTGCCGCCCGGCTTTCACACATTCGATGAAATGCTCGTCGCATCGGAAGATCAAGCTACCGCCATGCTTGACGCCAATACACACAGCAAAAATATTTCCGACTGGGAAATCGGCAAACTGAATCGTCTGACGATGGATCATCCTCTGGGTCAAAGCGGAATTCTCCACTTTCTCCTTAGCATCGGGCCGATCGAACAATCGGGGAGCGCCTATGCCCCGAAAGCGATGACACACACACACGGCCCGGCGATGCGTTTCGTAGCGGACACTTCCAATTGGGACCAGTCGATGATGGAGATCAATTCCGGCGAATCCGGCGAATTCGGAAGCGCGCATTACAAGGATCAGTTTGCCGATTGGTTTGCCGGACGCGGCATCGCTGCCGCGTTCAGCGTTGCCGCGGAAGCTCAAACGCACGGCAACCGGTTGACGCTTGCTCCCTCTGGAAAGCGATGACGGAATAAATCATGCCGGAAGCCCCGGAAGTGGAAGCCGTCACCAGGACTTTGCGCCCGCTGGTGCGCGGCATAATAATCCAGCGCGTTCATGTGCGCCATGCCGTCGCGGTTCATCCGCAATCCGCCGCAAGGCTGAAAACGAACACCGCCAACGCGCATATTGCCGGCGTCCAGCGGCGCGGGAAATACCTTCTTCTGATGCTCGATCGCGGATGTCTGGCAATGCATTTCAAGTTCGACGGGCGGATTTTGTGGTTCGACGATCCAAAAGCCGCACTCGCCCGCCGCACGCATGTAGATATCGTTTTTGAAACGAATAAAGGCGCGCTTGGATTTGTGGATCAGCGGCATCTCGGCCGCGCGCACTGGCTTGCAAAACCCGAAGATTCCGCAGGCCTGCGCGGCCTGGGCGTGGATTGCTATTCACGCGAATTCACACGCGAGCGACTTCTTGAAATGTGCAGGGCGCGTCCGCTCCCGTTGAAATTATTGCTAATGGATCAGGCGCGCGTTGCCGGACTCGGAAATATTTATGCCGCCGAATCGCTGTGGCGCGCGCGGTTGAGCCCTTTGCGTCGCAGCGATTCCCTGACAGACCGCGAAGGCCGCGCGCTTCATAAAGCGGTTGTTTCCGTTCTCGGGCGTGCATTAGAATGGTGCCTCAATCCGCCGCCTGATTTTCGCAATCCCGCTTGGTGGTTTGCCGATCTGGACGGAATGCTTCGCGTGTACGGCCGCGAAGGCCAGCCCTGCGCGCGATGCCGGGCGTCCATCTGCCGGATCAAGCAGGGCGGACGATCGACCTACTTTTGCGCGAACTGCCAGACATCGTGAATTTGTGCCGACTGAGCGAACAATGACAACCGTGAATCCACCCTCTCCAAAAAAACAGGACGCCGCGAAGAAACCCGATTTCGAACATTCGCTGACGCGCCTGGAAGAAATCGTCGGCAAGCTGGAGAGCGCGAATCTATCCCTCGACGACGCCATGAAGCTTTTCGAAGAAGGCGTGCAACTCTCGCGCGACTGCCAGAAACATCTCGAACTAGCCGAGGGCAAAGTGGAAATTCTGCTTAAAAAGGCAGGCGGCGAACTGGCTGCGGCTCCATTTGATCCTGAATCCGAGGAAGATTCCTAGGCGACCGGCGCCCGCAGGCCGGGCCAGGCCATCCTCCAACCAATGAAACTTCCCGCATTTTTCGAAGAAGACCGGGCCGCGGTTGACGCCGCGCTCGACCAATTGATGCCCGGAGAGTGCGCGCATCCTCCCTCGATTCATCGCGCCATGCGCTACAGCGTGCAGGCCGGAGGGAAGCGAGTCCGCCCGATTCTGTGCCTGGAATCGGCGCGAATTTTCTCGCCGGATATCGCGCCGGTGCTGCCCGTTGCCTGCGCCCTCGAATTCATTCACACCTACTCGCTGATTCACGACGATCTTCCCGCGCTCGATAACGACGATTTGCGCCGCGGCAAACCCACATGCCACAAAAAATTCGGAGAGGCGACGGCCATCCTCGCCGGCGATGCCCTGTTGACGCTGGCGTTCGAAACGCTTGCCAATACGCCGATCGATCCCGTGCGGCGCGTGGCAATTCTTTCGCACGTCGCAGCTTCGGCCGGCACCGTCGACGGAATGGTCGGCGGCCAGGTGGCCGATCTTGAGGCGGAAGGGCGCGATGTCCAGCCTGCGGAGCTTGAATACATTCATCGTTCGAAGACGGCTGCCCTGATTCGCGCCTCCGTTGTCGCTGGAGCCATTGCCGGCGGCGCGGACGATGAAAATGTGGCGCGCCTGAAGCGCTTCGGCGAAGTCATCGGCTGGGCATTTCAGGTGGTCGATGACATCCTGGACGTGGAAGAATCGTCGGCGGCATTGGGAAAGACGGCGGGAAAAGATGCGGCGCAGAAGAAGGCGACGTATCCCTCGCTCTACGGCCTCGAGAAATCGCGCGACCTCGCGAAGGAACTCGAATCGCGCGCGATGGCGGAACTGGAACCGTACGACTCTCGAGCCACACGGCTGCAGGAGCTTGCGGAATTGATCGTTCACCGCCGGGCGTAACCGGGATAGCTTTGCTTTCCGGGCCGACGCGATGTCGATCGGGAATTTCAGAATATCCTGATTCCGGGCGGAGAGAGGAATGACGGGGGGTGGAGTCTCTCTGGTCGCCGTTCCGTTGCCAGTCATTTACAGATCAATTACCGATCAAGCGCAGATCAAGTGCCGATCAATCACCTTGTCCTCCAAATCTAAATCCGACAAAAGGCGGCTCGATCTTCTCGTCGTCGAGCGCGGGCTCGCCGAATCGCGTGAAAAAGCGCAGGCGATGATCCTCGCCGGAGAAGTGCGCGTGAACGGCTCGCGCAGCGACAAAGCAGGGGCGCAAATCACCGTCGATTCGCAGATCGAAATCAGCGGCCACTCCGCAAAATATGCGAGCCGCGGGGGATTCAAGCTCGAGGGCGGGCTCGAGGATTTCGGCGTCGATCCCAAAGGAAAAACGTGCCTCGATATCGGATCTTCCACCGGAGGGTTCACGGATTGCCTGTTGCAGCACGGCGCGCGCCACGTCTATGCCGTGGACGTTTCGCCCGACCAATTGGCGTGGCGTCTTCATCGCGATCCTCGAGTGACGCAAATCAAGGAGAATGCGAGAAATCTTCGTCCCGATCAAATTCCGGAGCACGCCGATCTCGTTACCTTGGATGTGTCTTTCATTTCCGTCGCGAAAGTGCTTCCCGCTGTCGCTTCAGCCGCCGGACCCGGCGCTGAATACCTGATCCTCGTCAAGCCGCAGTTTGAACTGGACCGTGGCGATATCGGCGCCGGCGGCATTGTTCGCGATACCGCGCTGCATGAACGCGCGATTGAGCGCGTCCGGGCAGCCGCAGGATCGGCAGGGTTGGAAATCGACGGTGTGAAACCGAGCCGCCTGACGGGTGCGGAGGGAAATCAGGAATTTTTCCTTCACGCCCATACGAAACAGCGCGATGTACGAGACACTCCGGCATGAAAATCGCGGGAATATGTTTTGCGGATAAATGCTAGAGTAGAGCGCGTTATGAATTCGTGCCCGCACGCTCAATTATGATCCGTACCGTCGGAATTATCGCCCGCCCCCGCCGCGAAGATATCTCGCGTGTCGTGCCGCCGCTGATCGCGTGGTTGCGCGCTCATGACATAAGAGTTTTATGCGATTCTGAAACCGGCGGGTGCCTTGGCGGGCTCGCGGGAGAAACGCTGCGGCGTGAAGAACTTCCGGTCTGTTCCGACCTATTGATCGTGCTGGGCGGAGACGGCACTTTGCTTTCGGCGGCGCGGCTGTCGGCCCCTCGCAAAGTTCCGATCCTCGCCGTCAATCTGGGCGGCCTGGGATTTCTGACGACCGTCTCGCAGGATGAACTGTATCCGATTCTGGAAGAAATTCTTGCCAACAAGTTCCGCGTGAGCGAACGTGAGATGCTCGAAGCGGAAATTTCCCGCGCCGGTGCAATCGCCCACCGGCAAATCGCCCTGAACGATGCGGTGATCAATAAAGCCGCGCTGGCTCGCATCATGGACCTGGAAGTTCGTGTGAACGACGATTACGTGACCACTTATAAGGCCGATGGCCTGATCGTCTCCACTCCCACCGGATCGACCGCTTATTCCCTGGCGGCCGGAGGCCCGATTGTGTACCCAGCCGTCCCCGCTTTCGTGGTCACACCCATTTGCCCGCACACGCTGACGAACCGCCCGCTCGTCATTCCGGACACGTCAAAAGTGCAAATCGATTATCGGTCCGAGGATGAATCCGTATTCCTTACCCTCGACGGTCAGGTGGGGATTGAACTCAAGCGCGACGATCACATCGTGATTCGCAAGGCATCGGAAAAATTATTTCTCGTGCGGCCTTCGAAGAAAACGTACTTTGAAGTCCTTCGCAGCAAACTGAAGTGGGGCGAACGGTAGATCGAAATTTGGTTTCTTACTCCCCGCGGACCAGGTCGGCCCGGGACTCGCGCCGCCGGATCACTTCAACGCGGGTTCCGCTGACGAGCGCTTCGACCGGACGCGGGCGCGAATTGTAGTTGGACGATTCAACAAAACCGTACGCCCCCGCCCCCCACAAAACCAGCACGTCGCCCGATGAAACTTCTCCCAGCGGCCAGTCCTGAACAAAACAATCGCCGGTTTCGCACACGGGCCCGACGATATCGGCGCGCTCAAGAGCGCTCGATTTCTTCCCCACGCCGGTGATGGGATGTGTGGCCCCGTATAACACCGGCCGCATGAAATCGTTCATCGCGGCATCGACGATCACAAAATTCTTTCCTCGATTCGGCTTCGTGTAAATCACACGCATTAAGAGCACACCCGCCGGGCCGATCAGCGAGCGTCCCGGCTCGATTAAAAGGTGACAGCCAAGCGGACGCGCGGCGCGCGCCAGCTCCGCGGCGTAGGATCTCATATCCGGAGGCTGTTCACCCGTATAGCGAATGCCCAGACCGCCGCCGGCGTCTAGATATTTTAAATGAATCCCATTGCGGCCGAGCTCGCGGACAAATCCCGCAAGCCGCGAAAGCGCTCGACGATACGGGGCCAATGTAAGAATCTGCGAACCGATGTGCGCGCTGATCCCCTGCCACTCGATCCAGGGGGAATCGCGGTGCTGAAGATACAGGCTCCGGGCGCCGTCCCAATCGATCCCGAATTTGTGGCGATGATGCCCGGTTGAAATATGGGGATGTCCGCCGGCCTTGACGTCCGGATTCACTCGAATCGAAGTCGAGGCGCGCACACGCATTCGCGACGCTTCCGAAGCCAGCAATTCCAACTCGGCGGGCGATTCCACGTTAAATAACAAGATCCGTGCGCGAAGGGCTTCGCGAATTTCCTCGCGCGTCTTACCCACGCCTGAAAAAACGATTCGATTCCCCGGCACGCCAATGCGCCGCAACCGGTAGAGTTCCCCGCCGGAAACGATGTCGAAACCGCTTCCCATCGCTGCAAACACTCGCAGGATCCCAAGATTGGAATTCGCCTTGACCGCATAGCAAATCGTGTGCGGCAACGAACCAAACGCCGAGTCCATGCGGCGATAGGCCTGCTCGATGCTCGCGCGGCTGTAAAGGTATGCGGGCGTGCCAAACTTCTCCGCGATTCGATCCACGGCTACGCCTTCACAAAATAATTGCGAACCGCGATATGAAAAACCGGGCGTGTAGCTCGCCGGATCGACTGGGCGCGCGGGATGACGGTTGCGGGTATGAGAGGACGAGGCGCTCACCTGACTTTCATCACCACCAGGGTACGATCGTCGGTAATGGCCCCCCCCTGCGTGAATTCCTGGACTTCTTCCAGAATCTTATCCGCCAGCTCCGCCGAATTCATGTGCGTATTGGCTGCAAATAAATCGCGCAACCGGCCCGTGCCGAAAAATTTCCCTTCGCGGTTCGCCGCCTCGGTGATTCCATCCGAATAAAAAAGCAGCATATCGCCACTGCGCAACTTGACGCTCCATTCCTCATAGGTGGCATCGTCAAAAATACCGATGGGAAATCCGGAAAGGTTAATCAGTTCGACGCGCCCGTCCTTCCACAACAGCGGCTGCGACTGGCCCGCGTTGGCGACGCGCAGTTTCTGCCGGTTCTTTTGCCATGTCGCGAAGCAGATCGTCATGTAGCGGCCATCCACGCGCCGGTCGCACACGAGTTTGTTGAGCTGGAACAGAAGTTCCGCGGGCTGCAACTTCTGAGGAGAAATGCTGCGCAATATGCCGGTGGCAATCGCGCCGTACAGGGCAGCCGCGCTGCCTTTGCCGCTGACGTCCCCCAGAGCGATGCCTAACTGCTGCGTTCCGTAGGAAAGAAAATCGTACAAGTCGCCGCAGACTTCCCGCGCGGAAAGAATCCGCGCCGTAATGTCGAGCCCGAAATCAACCGTGGGCACGGGACGGAGCAGGGCGGTCTGCAGTCGCTGCGCCGCTGTAAGCTCGCGCTCCATGCGCGCCTCGTCGCGCGCCAGTTGCTCGTAGAGGCGCGCATTTTCCAGCGAAACCGCCAGATGCGACGCCAGGATCATCAGCGTTTGCACATGATCTTCGGTGAAATAATTCGTTTGTGGGCTCTCGAGATCGAGAACGCCAACCACTTTGCCCTGATAAATCAACGGGATCGCCAGCTCCGAGCGCGTTTCGGGATTCACCATGATGTAGCGAGAGTCCTGAGTTACATCCGGAACGCGAACGGGCTGGCTGGTGAAAACCGCCGTGCCCACAATTCCTTCGTTGGCCATCACGCGCATTTTGCCCTGCGCGCTCTGGCCGTATTTCACATCCAGGCGGTGGCGAAACATATTCGTCGCCGAGTCATACAGCAAGATCCCGAGAATCTGGTAATCGATGACGCGCTTGACCAATTCGGCGGCGCGGCGCAGCAATTCTTCGACGGCAAGAATGGAATTGGCCTCGCGCGCCACTTCATTCAGCACCAGTAATGTGTCCGCCTGGCTGCGGACGCGTTCAAACAGGCGTGCGTTTTCGATGGCGACGGCCAGGCGGCTGGCCATCAGCGTCAAAATACTCTGCTGATCGCGCGTGAAATAATCCACACGCGTGCTTTGAATATCGAGCACGCCGATCGATTGCCCCTTTACCACCAGCGGAACCACTAGCTCCGACCGCACTTCATCGATAATATTGATGTACCGCGGATCTTCGCGGACATCGGCCACGCGAACTGCCCGGCCAGTGGCCGCAGCCGTTCCTGTAATTCCCTGCCCCAGGGGAATCTGCCAATCTTTGGCGGCTTCATCGCCGTAACCGATCGTGAAGCGGTGATAGAGCCGCTGTGTGCTCTCATCCAGGAGCATCACGCTGAACATTTCGTAATCGATCAGGCGCTTCACGAGCGCGGCGGTTTTTCGCAACACTTCGTCGAGGTCCAACGAGGAATTGATTTCCTCGCTGATCTCGACCAGCGTGGCGAGAACTTCCGCGGGCATGTTCAGCGGCGACGGTGCTTGTCCAGGATCCATAATTTTTGATTTCACTTCACGCGCGAAGCGCACAACACCCGCGGCGCGATTCCCCAAGAGCAACCTAGTATAGCAGGTGGCCTTTACGATCTTGCGACAAACCGGTCGGAGATTCGATTTTTGTATGGAAAAGTCAATCGCATCCAACTTCTTTGCTAATAAGAGGTTCCGGGCGGTCCACTGGAATCGGGCGGGGTGGAATCAGGCGGTGCGGAATCCGCCGTTCCCGCCGCCTGCTCCATAATTTTTACGCCCGCGCTGGCTCCGACCCGCGTCGCCCCGGCGCGCACCATTTTTCTAAGGTCGTCGAGATTTCGCACCCCGCCCGCAGCTTTGATTCCCATTTCCGGGCCCACAACCGTGCGCATTAAAACCACGTCTTCCACGGTGGCGCCGCCAATGCTGAATCCGGTCGAGGTTTTCACGAAATCCGCTCCGGCACTCTTGCCTGCCAGTGTCGCGCGCACTTTTTCCTCGATGCTCAGAAGCGCGGTCTCCAGAATCACCTTGCAGATCGCGCCGCCTTGGTGACTTGCTTCCACGACCCCGCGAATGTCCGACTCCACAGAATCGTCATCGCCGGATTTTAGCGCTCCGATGTTGATGACCATGTCGATTTCCCGGGCACCCAGTTTAATCGTTTCGAGAGTCTCGTAAACTTTCACTTGCGGCAGCGTCGCGCCCAGCGGAAAACCAACCACCGTGCAAACTTTCACTTTTGTGCCGCTCAGCAATTCCGCGGCGAGTGCCACGTAGGACGGATTGACGCAAACCGACGCGAAACCGAATTGCGCAGCCTCTTCGCAAAGCTTCCGTATGTCGTCGCGCGTTGCTTCGGGCTTCAGTAAAGTGTGGTCGATCAGACCGGCAATTTCAGAGGCCCGCGCAAGAGTTGTGCCGCCGGCCCGCTCATTTGCCTGGGCTCCCTTTACAGCACTCACAATTTTCTCGAGTTCGCTCTGATTCAAAGAGTTGGCCTTTAGGTAGCACAGGCTTCAGCCTGTCTGTTGTTGACTTCTCATAACTCCATCCAAATTCAAAACCAGACGGGCTGAAGCCTGTGCTGCTCAAACCTACGACGGCGGCAGCGACAATACGCAAACATCCTTCAGATTCCGATATCGCTCCGCATAATCCAGTCCATAGCCCACCACAAATTCGTTTGGAATCTGAAATCCCACGTAATCCGCTTTCACATCTTTCTTGATGCGGCGTTCCGGCTTGTCCAGCAACGCGGCAATTTTCAGCGAATTCGGCTTGCGCTGCTGCAATACCCGCAGCAGGTACCCCAGCGTGAGCCCCGTATCCAGAATGTCCTCAACCACAATGACGTTTAGTCCCTCGATGCTGGTGTCGAGATCCTTGTTGAGGCGCACCTGCCCGGAGGTCTCGCTGCCGTGGCCGTAGCTGGAGACGGACATGAAATCCATCGACACCTCAACACGAATCTGCCTTACGAGGTCGGAAAGGAAGATCGCCGCCCCTTTCAGAACGCCGATCAGGTGCACGCGCTGCCCTTTATAGTCCTTGGAAATTTGATGCCCCATCTCGCGAACGCGCTTCTGGATCGCGCTGCTCCGCAACATGACTTTCAAGTGTTCCTGTCCGTGACCATGCACTCGAAACCACCTCCACCTGGGAGCGGTTACTCTAGCTCAGGGAATGGGAAACCTCAAGCAAGCGAAAGCGATCCGACGTCATTGCTCAGGATCGGAATTGCTTCTGATGCCCCCGCATGGCACCCTTGGATGGCTCTTATGACTTCAGCAAACGTATCCTGGAAAGACAAGCGCGCCATCGTGACCGGGGGCGCTGGATTTATCGGCAGCGCCATCGCCTGGGAGCTTAACCGGCGAGGCTGCTCGCAGATTGTGATTGCCGACTTTCAGCCTGAGACGGAAAAGCGTGCGAATCTGGCAGGCTTGCGATTTACGGATTACGTCGAGCCGGCCGATCTGCTCGCCTGGATGGCGTCGGGCTCGATCGGAAAATTCGATTTCGTCTTTCACCTGGGCGCGTGCTCATCCACAACGGAAACAAACGAAGCATACCTGCGCGAAAATAATTATGAATATTCCCGCAAGCTCGCCGAATGGGCCCTGCGCGAGGGCGTGCGCTTCGTGTACGCTTCCTCGGCCGCGACCTATGGCGATGGCAGCGCCGGGATGGACGATACCGACCCGCGCCAACTCGAGCGCCTGCGACCTCTGAATCTCTATGGCAAGTCCAAACAATGGATGGATCTCCATGCCTGGAAACACGGCTGGCTCGATCGTATCGTCGGGCTGAAATATTTCAACGTTTTCGGCCCCAATGAAAATCACAAGGGCGATATGCGAAGCGTAGTCTGCAAGAGCTACACTCAAGTGCTGGATACGGGCGTGATTCAACTATTTAAGAGCCATCGTCCCGAGTATCGCGATGGCGAGCAGGAGCGCGATTTCCTGTATGTGAAGGATGCCGTCGCGATGACGTTGCATCTGGCAACAAATCCCTCGGCGAATGGGATTTTCAATATCGGATCGGGAAGGAAACATACGTGGAACGAATTGGCCCGCGCCGTTTTCGCAGCCCTTGGCCGCGAGCCCCGCATCGAATACGTCGAGATGCCGGAATTCATCCTCGATAAGTATCAATATTCGACGCAGGCGGATATCCGAAAATTTCTGTATACAGGCTACGACCGAAAAATCACTTCGCTGGATGATGCGGTGAGGGATTATGTGGTGAATTACTTGGTCCCTGTCAAGACGTTGGGGTGCTTTCAGTAGCACAGGCTCCAGCCTGTTTTCGTTTGACTTCCGATAGCTCCAACGAAATCAAGACCAGACAGGTTGAAGCCTGTGCTACTAACCCCGTTTCCTCACAATAACTTGTATCCCCCTCTTCGGCCGCAGCGTCACCGAAGGCAGCTTCTCGATCGTTTGCCCTGGGACAAGATCGATCCGAAATTTCTGCGCAATCGTCGCCAGCAGCAGCACCGCCTCCATCATCCCGAACGCCGCGCCGACGCAAACTCTCGGACCACCTCCAAATGGAAAGTAGGCGAACCGAGGCAGGGCCAGATTCCGAGGGTCGTTCGCGTTCCATCGTTCCGGATCGAATGTTTCGGGCTCTGGAAAATATCGCGCGTCATGATGCATCAAGAGTTGCGACATCAGTACGTTTGTATCTGCGGGCAAGTCGTATCCCCCCAGTCGAAAGGGAGCCAGGGCGCGCCTCCCGATCACCCAAACGGGAGGATATAGCCGCATGGTCTCCCGGAGCACCATATCCGTGTACATCAATCTGGGAAGATCGGCAGGCGTCGGCGCGCGGCCTCCCAGTACGCTGCGAAGTTCCTCGTCCAGCTTGGCGACCACCTCGGGATGCTGCGCCAACAGGTACCAGGTCCAGGTCAGCAAATTCGCGGTCGTCTCATGGCCTGCCAGAAACAGCGTCATGATTTCATCGTGAAGCTGCCGGTCGGTCATACCCACACCCTGTTCGTCCCGCACTTGCAGAAACACGCTTAGCAGGTCGCCCGCCATATGTCCGCTCGCGCGGCGCTGGGCGATGATGCCGTAAATCACCTTGTCGAGCTGTTTCGTCGCCCGCCGGAGTCGCCGTGTGGTTGGCAAGGGCACCCATTTAGGCAGTAAGAAGGCAAAACCCGCCTGGCGCATGAATTTGCCCATCAGGACGTTCAGAGCCGCGTCCACGTCCTCCGCCTCGTGCGAAACGTCGGTGTCAAACAGCGTCTTGGCCACAATCGACAGCGTCAAGCGCATCATGGCCTCATGGACGTCGAATGACTGCTCGTCGCTCCAGGACGCCAGCATACGCTCCGTAAACCGCACCATGACCTCGGCGTAGGCGGCGATTCGACCCTGGTGAAAGGCCGGCTGGATCAGTTTCCGCTGCCGTCGCCAGAAATCGCCCTCGCTCGTCAACAGCCCATTACCCAGAACGCGACGCAGCGCCCGATAGTCCTTGGACTTCTCAAAGTTCCCGCTCTGCGTAACCAGCACAGATTCAATGAGTTCCGGACGGCTTATATAACACATCGGCACACCCAGAAATCGAAAATACACGATGTCACCATATTCGTGGGCGCAGTGGGCGAGGTACGACGGCGCGTTCCCCTTCGGCTCGAACATATTGCCGATAAGCGGCCTGCCTTTAGGGCCCGGAGGCAGATTCAGCGCAGGCTTGAAAATCCCGAGGCGTTTCGATTTTGGAAAATCAGTCACGGTCAGATTCTAACCTCAACAGCGGATATCCAGTAGAGTTCCACCCACAAAGTAGAACCTCAGTCTCCAAATCCGTGATGACTTTCCAGTAGCACAAGCTTCAGCCTGTGGATTTTTCAACTATCTCGGAAATCGAAAAAAAAGCCACAGGCTGAAGGCCTGTGCCACAAAGGCCTCGCCAATCGCTCACGCCGCAATTCGCCGGACGGATCCGGTTTCAAAATCAGGAATCGACCCTTCCCCATCCGCTTTCGCTCCACCAAACCAAAAAAATCACAATGAATTCGGAGCTCTTTTTATTTACCATGAGGCTAAGTAACTGCTGTCTGGTGTGCCCTTCGATGAACGGATTTTCAAATCCCAGTAACAAAAAGTATGAATTGGCACAACATAATGTGCAGGCGTAGCATAGCTACCACTATTCACGGACCGGGAACAGAACGAGGGGTGAACGGTCTGACTGGATAGACTTAATCGGGGGTGTTGAAGATATGAAAGTTCAAAGTGGCCTTTTTCTGCGTGTGTGGGCCCTCAGTCTGGCTGTCCTATTCGCGCTGGCAGGCTTTTCCAGTAAGGCATTCGCCCAAGGTGGAGCCGGAACCATTACTGGAACCGTATCGGACCCGAAAGGCCTGGCCATTTCAGGAGCCACCGTCTCCATCCTCAATACCGACACGGGAATTGAACGCCCCGCTACAACTACGGACGGAGGCACGTACACTGCCGCGTTTCTTCAGTCCGGTCATTATCAGATCACATTCTCGAAGGACGGGTTTCAGAGCGTCGTTCGAAAGGACCTCGCTCTTACGGTGGGTGCGACCCTCACGATTGACATCTCCCTTGCCCTTGG
Organism: Terriglobia bacterium; assembly: GCA_963788335.1. GTDB lineage: Bacteria > Acidobacteriota > Terriglobia > Acidiferrales > UBA7541 > Palsa-360. Next base: position 22,776 of record CAWBGM010000016.1, on the reverse strand, counting down.
TACTACGGTCGCTGAGATCACGGTGACTGGCGAAGCGCCGGTGATCGAACCGGACAGGACAGATGTCTCCCAGACGGTCAGCGAGACGCTGGCGGCGGGTTTGCCTCTCAACGGACGTCGTTGGGAACAATTTGTGCTCCTCACGCCCGGTGTGACGACAGACGGAAGCTCGGGCCTTGTGAGCTACCACGGAATTTCAGGGCTTTTCAATAACAGCACAGTGGACGGCGTGAGCAACCAGCAGGCTTTCTTCTCCGAGGATCGCGGCAGGACGGCAGTCGGGTACACCTACAGCTTGGACGCCGTGAAGGAGTTCAGCGTGCAATCCAGCGCCTATAGCGCGGAGTTCGGCAACGCGGCCGGGGGCCAGGTCAATTCGATCACAAAATCCGGCTCGAACGATATCCATGGAGATCTCTTTTATTATTTGCGGTACCCGTCGTTCAACGCGCTTGATCCTTACGCAAAAACGCACGGGAGCCCCGTCATCAATGCGGCGAGCGGGCCCACCTGCCCCCCCGATACAACCCTTTCAACGCAGCTGAACCAGTGCATCGCGCCGCCCAGCGAACATCAGAGGCAACAGTTTGGGGGCAGCGTTGGCGGGCCGATTATCAAGGACAAGCTGTTTTACTTCATTAACTATGACGGCCAGAGGCGCTCGTTCCCCATTATTTATACGGGCCCATCGAACTCAGTTGCGTTTCTGACTCCTGCAGCCTTTCTCGGCAACAATTGCACTGCCGGTACGACGACAATCACGGGATTCACGGTTGGATCGCCGGACCCGCGCTGCGTCGCAGCCATCAATTTGATCAATAACAATATCGGTCCCCAGCCCCGACTTGCCAATCAGGACGTTTACCTGGGCAAGCTCGACTACCAAGTGAATTCCAACAACCACCTCAACGTGTCATTCAATTTCATGAATTTCCGTAGTCCCAACGGGTACGATCAGTCATCGACCTTCAGCGCCGGGTCGATCTACCAGAACGGAAATTTCGGCACACATGACCGGTTTCTGGTGGCAAGCTGGAACTCCGTGATTTCATCCACGATGGTGAACGATTTCCGTTTCCAGTGGTCTCGAGATTTCCAGTTCTATAGCGCGAATTTCTCGGGGCCCAGCGTCGCCGTGGGCAGCCTGTTCGGATATGGCCTGCGTAACGCCCTACCGCGGCCTGCATTTCCCGATGAACACCGTCTCCAGTTTGCGGACTCTGTTTCGTGGGTTCACGGCAAACACGCCTTCAAATACGGCGTTGATATCAGCCCCGTTCACGAATTGTTGATCAATTTGTTTAACGGAGGCGGCGTTTACAATTACCAGGAAACCGACACCAATACAACAACTGCTAGCGCTACCTTGCAGGCTTGGATTGCAGATTTTTATAATTTACCGCTCAGCACGGACAGCGGAGTAAACGCGGCGACGTGCTATGGCGTCGGCGTGGTGGATAACTGTATAGGACGCCATTACTCCACATACTCACAGGCGACCGATACCGTCAACCCGGCTGCCGTGGCTGGAAAAGATGATTTCTACGACACGCATTACGGGGCGTACATTCAAGATGCTTGGAAAGCCACTCCGACGTTGACCCTAAATATGGGACTTCGTTGGGATATGCAAGTGATTCCCCAGCCCGCACACCCATTTACCACGGATGCGCTCGCTCTTTACTACACGCAGAACATTTACATTTCGAAGGCGAATTTCCAACCCCGATTTGGCATTGCGTGGCAAGCGGACAAGAACACGGTGATACGAGCCGGCTACGGTATGTTCTATGGGAACACGACGGATAGCCTCTTCTACAACACGCGCGTTGAGAACGGCGTGGTTCAGAACCGGCTCCGGCGCGTCGACCGGCACAGCCGGCTCCGGCGACGTCTTTCAAACGAAACCGAACGCCATGCAGGTCTCTGGGGAACGGGGATGAAGAAATAATGCCGCCATCCTCTCATTCGTGCATGAAGTCATGGTTAACGAATGCCTGACGGGTCGTCAGCCTCGCTACCATGGTACCGAAAACTACGGCAAATCTTTGATTTTACCGGTGCCGCGGCTTATAACCCCGCGCCTTCCATCAGCTGCATCCTCCGACGAATTCCAAGACGAGACCGCATGGCCGGACATTCCCAATTCAAGAACATCATGCATCGCAAGGGGCGGCAGGATGCTGAAAAGTCGAAGCTGTTCAGCAAGCTGGCACGGGAAATCACCGTTGCCGCCAAGCTGGGCCAGCCCGACCCCAGCATGAACGCAAGGTTGCGTGCCGCGATCACGTCCGCCCGCCAGGAGAACATTCTAAGGACTTGATCCAGCGCGCGGTGAAGAAGGCCAGCGGCGGTGACGGCGAGAATTACGACGAGATTCGTTATGAGGGGTATGGTCCGGGCGGCGTCGCCGTGATCGTCGAGGCCTTGACCGACAACCGCAATCGCGCCGCGTCCGACATCCGTTCCTACTTTATCGATTACCACGAGCACAACTTCATTTTGCAGGTGCTTGGAAGAAAGACGATTCACGTCTTCGATCCGCTGGACCGGGCGGTGGTGAGCGAAGAGGCGCTCGAGCTGTTCCACGCCAAGCTGTCTCGCGACCTCGTCTCGTTGGACGACGAAAAGCAGAAGCGCGCGCACGTGTTCGAGGCCGGTCCGGGCACGGGCGCGTATATGCCGACGACCGCCGGCCACTGGGTGAAGAACGGGGACAACGTGTCCGTGTCGGTGAGCTTCACCTATTACACCCGCGCGACGATGCGAAGAAAGGCCGCGCATCAGGCAAACTACGAGCTCCGGCGCCTCGGCCTTTCGCCGCGCCCCGTGGGGACGTCGCCGGCGGCCGATTGGGCCAAGGGCACGATCTTGCGCGCTCGACTCGCGCTCGGTCGCGTGGTGTCGCGCAAACCCGCGCACGAAAGCATTCTGGGCGGCCGATACGCCGTCGGCAGTTGAGGCGGTCTTCGACTGACGACCGAAGGCTCTCGTAGAGAGCTCGTCCCCGCCGGGTCAGGAGCTCCCTCGCACTTGCGAAAGGGGGCTCCGGGCCCGGTGAGGGAACTGCCGCGACGAACCCGCGAACGACTACGGATGGGCGTTGATGTTGTTCGGCACGCCCGCAGGAAGCGGCTTGCTCACGGTCAGGACGACGTTTCCGATCTGCCGGTACTCGAGCAAGTCGTTGTTCGGCGTCTGGACTCCGTATCCGGCGAACGTCATGCTGAGGTGCGTCGAGTCGATCTGCACCGCGGTCGGCGCGTACAGACGCTCGGCGAACCAGGCCTGCGTCGGGACGATCGGCGGGTTGGCCGGGATGGTCACGGTCGCGCCGCCAGCCTGATTCCTCGTCGTGATCGGGTTGATCGACGCGATCGGGCTGTTGATGTCGTTGTAGACGGTCCAGTGGGCCATGTCGGCCGACTCTGCATACCCGATGTAGTGGAACGCGTCGGAGTCGCCGTCGAGGCAGTTTCCGGCCGCGAAGTACAACCCCCAGAGACTCCCGTTGCCGTTGACGTCGATCAACGTGCCGCGCGGGCTCACCCAGCGAGTCTTGTTGTAATCCACGGTCGTCGGGTCGCTCAGGCCGCTGACCGGTCCGAGGTCGGTGAAGTGAACTCCGTCCGTCGTCGTCGCGAGACGAACGGTCGCGATGTCGTGGTCGACCTTGCCGCTGAAGGGCGCCGCGGTGCACTGCTGCGAGACGGGCAGCGCGGTCGGAGCCGTGTTGTCGCCGTTCAGGATCTTCTGAACCCAGAGCACGGTCACCGGGGAGCCCGCTGCGGCCGTCGGCGAGGTCGGGAAGACGGCCATGATGCCGTCCGGATCGACGAGGCCCACCGTCTGCGTGACGGTGATTGGGGAGCCGGAGTCGGGCGTCTGGTTCAGCGTCGAGCTAATCGACTTGATGTCGTTGTTGCTTGTATTGCCGCCATCGCCCACGACGAAGTTGGTGTTCCAGATCGGGAACTTCGGCGACGTGCCTCCGCCGAGGGTGCTCCCGGGCGCGAGGCTGATGACCCAAAGTGGGGCCCCGTCGACGATCTCGACGCCTGAGTCGGGGAGGTTGTTGGTGTTGCGGTCGAGCATGTAGAGAAACTGCCCGGTCTTGGAGTTGCCCACGCCGGGAAGCTGGATGATCGCCGCGTGGCCCATCGTCGTCGGCCTAGAATCGTTGGCCGAGAATGTGTATAACCGCGTTCCGAAACAGAATTGTATGCTTTTTCAGCACTTTCGCGATCAGGAAACATTCCTGTAATTATACCATTATCCGTTTTCACCTCTTTAGTTTCCATAATTATAATTTAACTGTTAGATATTTTTTAGATTTATAAACTTTATAAACCCGAAATTACTTTCAAGCTACAAGGAAACAATCTTTTATTCGGCTAACTCGTCTTTCGGCTAGCTTGGCTTGTGAAAGACATAGTTAAGAATGTGAACTTGGTGAGCCACCCCTTAGCTCTTTTCGGGGGTATATGCTTTAAAAGTCAAGAATATTCCGGCTGAAATTAATAATAGCTCAACAGATAGAATATAATTGTCATTTTTTAATTTTACAAGATAAAGTTGGGGAAAAAACATGCGGACACAGCCAAGTAAAATGGAAAAACATCCGATAATTGTTATAATTAAATGCCAACTCCAGGTCCAAATATTATGACTGCGAACAATCGCAATTCCTGCTACAAAAAGAAGCACACCTGAAAAATAAACAAGTGGTACGATTTGTGTGTCATAAAGGGTTGGATTCCATAATTTCAATTCAGACAAGACCATAACAATTAGTGTCGGTCCAACTATTCCTGCAATTGATTTTGATTTTTCCATTTAAAACTTTCTATTTAGGGTTGCAATTCTATAATTAAACTACATAAATTAACCAAAGTAAGAAAAACCGGATTAATCTTCCAGAATAAATTTAAGGAAACTCCTCCCAGCTCTCCCCGTAAGCGCTAATCTGTGATTAGGGCTTACCTTATTTACAAAACAAAGGCGTTACTTAGGCCATGCGGCGTTTATTTCCCGATATACTTAAGGTAACCATTGCAGAAATCAGGATAAATGGGCGTAACTTTGTATTTAAATATAATATTATGAAGGTTGAGATTTGGTCAGATGTGGTTTGTCCATTTTGCTATATAGGTAAAAGGAAGTTTGAAATGGCGCTTTCAAAATTCCCGCACAAAGACGAAATAGAAGTAATATGGCATAGTTTCCAGTTGGCCGCCGATATGGAATATGCTCCCGGGAAAAACCTGAGTGATTGGCTATCTGAAAAAAAGGGGGTGTCAATGCAACAAGCCAAAGAAATGAATGATCATGTGGCTAATATGGCATCTGAAGTTGGCCTTCAATTTAACTTCGACATTGCAAAACCTGCCAATACCTTTAATGCCCATCGGCTTATTCATTTAGCGGCAAAACACAAGTTGCAAAATGAGGTGAAGGAAAGATTGTTAAAGGCATATTTTACTGACGGTTTGAATATCAGTGATAATGACACCCTTGTAAAACTGGGCAAAGAAGCAGGCTTGAATGGAAAAGAAATTGAAGACATGCTTGCAAGTGATAAAGAAGAGCACGAAGTAGAGATAGACATAGAAGAGGCCAATGCTATTGGAATAAATGGTGTGCCCTTTTTTGTATTCAATAGAAAGTATGCCATATCGGGTGCCCAATCGCCGGAATCATTTCTGACTGCATTGGAGAAATCCTGGGCTGAGTGGAAGAAAGAAAGTCAGTTTGTAACCATATCTGAGGCTGAAGGTGAGTCTTGCAAACCGGGGGAACCCTGCTGATACGTTGGCATTAAGCGCATCATGAAGCCTACAAAGGCAATCATCATTCTTGGGTTGATGGAAAGTTCACTACTTTTGAAAACACAAAAGAATAATGCACAATAGCCTTTCTTTAAGAACTGTAAATGTAACTCGCTATATTCAGCCTTTACGCGAAGGCGGGTCTTTGCCTGCATTAGCGGAAGCTGATGACGACCTTAAATATGTTTTAAAATTTAAAGGTGCCGGACATGGTGTAAAAGCCCTAATTGCTGAATTAATTGGCGGAGAAATAGCCCGTGCTTTGGGCTTACTTGTACCTGAACTTGTTTACGCAAACCTCGACGAAGCCTTTGGCCGGACCGAAGGCGATGAAGAAATTCAGGACCTGCTACAGAACAGCAGAGGATTAAATTTGGCATTACACTTTTTATCGGGTGCAATTACATTCGACCCTGTTGTTCAAAAAACAGATGCAAAACTCGCCTCGCAAATTGTATGGCTCGATGCATATATAACCAATATTGACCGTACTTTTAAGAATACTAATATGCTTATGTGGCACAAGCAACTCTGGCTTATTGACCATGGTGCATGTTTATATTTCCACCATTCCTGGTCTACCTGGCAAAAACATGCACAGAGCCCTTTTGCTCTTATAAAAGACCACGTATTACTATCACAAGCTACTTTACTTGAGGAAGTAAATAGCGAGTTCACAAAGCTATTAACCGAAGAAAAGCTAAGGAATATTGTTGCCCTTATACCTGATGAGTGGCTGCACTGGGAAAGCACAAACGAAACGCCTGAATCTATACGGGAAGTGTACTTGCAGTTTTTACTAATCAGGCTTAAGCATTCTGAAATTTTTACAAAAGAAGCGCAAAATGCAAGAGAAGTACTTATATGAGTATGCTGTAATTCGCGTTTTGCCTTTTGTAGAACGTGAAGAATTTATAAATGTGGGTATTATACTCTTTTGCAAAAAAGAAAATTATATCCGCGTACTCTTTACCATTAATGAGGCTAAACTTGGTTCATTTTCAAAAGACCTTGACCTTGATCAGATAAAACTCAACCTGCAATCGTTCGAAAAGATAGCAATGGGCGCCGAAAATTGCGGGCCAATAGCCAATCTTGATGTTCCTTCGCGTTTCAGGTGGCTAACTGCAGTAAGGAGTTCTGCCATTCAAACATCAAGGCCGCACCCTGGCCTGTGTAATGATTTAGAGCAAACGGCAAAGCGTTTGTTTCATGAATTGGTTTCCTAAAGGCCGTCCCTCCCCTTGGACACGAAACGTTGAATATATTTGAACAAACTCACTTAGAAATCGAAGATTTTCTACCTTTATGGTATCTTAGAGCCGAGCTAAATTAATGATAGTGAGAATCGTAAAGCCTGGGGTTATAGCATTACAAAGTTATATCGGTATTGACAAATCCCTCAAAACAAATGAAGACTTTCCCTGAAATAAAGAATCACTTAACAACTGAAGAATTAATTGAAAAACAAAATCAATTAATATCTATTGTAAATAATGCAGAAGATGTTATCGTTTCGGTTGATAAGGATTTGTTAGTAGTAGAATTTAATGCGGTTCTGGCGAACCTTGTAAAACAGGGCTTTGGTATTGAAGTAAAAAAGGGAGATCATATTTTACAATATATTGAGCCTTCAAGGCACGAAAGCCTCAGGGATATTTATGCAAAAGCATTTACGGGTGAAAAAGTTTTTGACCTTGCGGAATATAAAGTAAGTATCGGCGGTTCACTATATTACGAATCATCTTACAGCCCGATATTTGGTGAAAATGGCGAAGTTATAGGTGTAACTTCATTTTCAAGAAATGTAACTGCAAGGGTTCAAAGCGAACAGAAGTTAAAAAAGGCATATGAAGAAAAAGAGACCTTACTTTCTGAGATTCACCACCGGATAAAAAATAACTTAGCCATTATTTCAAGCGTCCTCCAGCTTCAAGAAATGAATACAAGCAATGCTGAAGCCATAAAATGCTTAAAAGACAGCAGAATGCGGATTAAATCAGCCGCGTTACTACATGAAATGCTTTACCAGAAAGATTCACCCGATAAAGTATCGGTGAAAAAATACTTAAATGAGATGTTCAACGATATTAACAACTCAATAGGTAACAAAGAACATAAACTTAATATTACCGGTGAAGATGCATCATTGCTAATACACAACGCTATTCCCGCCGGCTTGTTGTTCAATGAAATTTTCACAAATTCAATTAAACACGGGTTTAAAAACATTCCTCAAGGCGAGATAGATATTACTATTAAGAATAAGGAAACCCACACTGAATTTGAAATCACAGAAAATGGAGGCCCGTTCCCTGATGAAATTACTGTTGAAGATTCACATTCAACCGGTTTAATGCTGATAAAAAACTTTACTGAACAGCTGAAGGGGAATATTCAATTACGGAAAACACCAAAAACGAAATATATACTTACTATTGACCTTTCATGAATAAAAACAAAAAAGTTTTAGTTGTGGAGGATCAACGTATCATTGCCAGTGTATATTCTATGTTGCTTTCGAAAAAAGGATACGACGCCAGTATTGCCACTAATGTTTCTGATGCTCTCCGTAATGCAAGGGAAATAGATCCGGGGTTAATAATAATGGACGTACAGCTAAACGAGAGTACAACAGGAATTGATGTAGCCCGGCAATTACGCTCAGAAGGATATGATTGCCCAATCATTTTTACTACCGGAAACCTGCACAAACAAACTGAACAAGAGGTCGCCGATATTGCCAATTGTAGTGTTCTAATTAAGCCGGTTGAATTTTCTGAAATTGAAAAATTTCTTTAAGTGCCCCTCATTTCCCTGCCCTTGTCTACCTAATGCAGATGAATAAAAATAATGGCAGTTTAAAACTGTTTTACTTTATTCCCATAAATTATTGACTTGCAGGAACGAACAAAAACCCAGCTTATATAAGGGCCGGGGTTTAGTATGATAGAATTACGGTTAATATTTAGTGTTTGTGACAGCTACAAGTGCATCCTTGCTTATGACAGCCACAGGTACATTCTTTGTGCTCACCATGGCTTCCACATTGGCAACCACCCCTGTGGAAATGATTATGTGCCAGGCTATGCAAGTGCTCTAATAAGCTTTCTTTCTTATCTCCTTTCATCATCGATTCCAACAGGTCATATATTACTTTGGTTTCGGGTGATGTAGGAGTTTTCAGCCTCAATTTGGCAATTGCATAGGTTTCGCCTTCTTTTACAAAGGTTTTTATAACTACTACCGAATCAATCATCGATGCAGGAATACTATGCCAATTCGACATATCGCCTTTATGTGCAAACAGTACTTCACTGTCTTTGCCGCTTTTTTTTACAATTCCCTTAATTCCAAAAGTCGATTTTAATGTGTTTGAATTCAATTGGTCTATGAATTCTTTTGTTGATAGGTTTTCCATGATTTGTTACATTTAGTTAGATTAATTTTTTGCATTACAAAAATCATCTAAGTGATAGCAAATGAAAATGATGGAAATCAGCAACAGAAATGATACTTGTCACCTCGTAAGCGTTAGCCTGTATCTATTGCTTAAACAAATCAATTTTGTGGATAATGCTAAATTTGGCAACAATATGAAAGTAAATCAATTCAAACAACGCTAATGGAATCAGCCGGACACTATTTCTTTGAATTCTTCATGATGTTCCTTGCTCTGTATCTGGGTTTTTTAGCAGAGAATTTAAAGATAGCGCCTGGCAGAAAAAAAACGGGAGAGGGTTTACCTGCAAAACATGTTAGAGGACCTGAGGACAGATATTGTTCTTCACGATAACTATACAAAAAACAATAAAGTTGTATTTGAATTAATTGACACACTTGTGCAACTTATAAAGAACCCGCAACGAAAACAGCATATTACTAAACTTGCCTATACAGCCAGAATGGTATTACCCCAGTTTAAGCAGTTATTCCTTACGGAACGCACCTACGAACAAATGAAAAGCTCCGGTACCTTGCGGCTTATAACCAATCAACCGGTAGCAAATAGTATTTCATCTTACTATTATTCCATAAGCGAACTGAAAAAATATAACGAATCTATTATGGTATGGGCTACAGATTATGGAAACGAGATGGGGAAAATATTTGATGGCGAATTGCTGCTTAAAATAATAATAGAGAAAAAAGAAATTCCTGCCGATGCCACTGCGTTGCTAACCGAAGACCCTGTTATATTAAACAGGTTAATTACCAGTGCACAATACTTATATGGCGCACTTATTTTGGGAGAAAAGATTGGAAATGAAAGAAGTATTGCTGCACAAGAACTTATTGAATTGATAAAAAAAGAATATCAGTTAGAGGTTTAAAGTGCAAGCCCGCTGAGCTTCATGGCAACACTTTTTCGCGTTAGGGATAGTAGCGGTTACCCCACAGGAGTCCCGCAGAATTGCGGGACGACCAGGTGTATCAGCGGATAGCCTGCCTGTTCGGCAGACAGGCCCGACCCTGACCGAAGCGTCAGGGGAACGGCCTAATACTTCGGCAGGCTTAGTTAACCGAGCTATTCTAAAACTACTATCTATTAATGTTCATCGGCACTGGGGCCATAGCTGGCAGGTATGGGCACATTAAGCAGGCGCAAAAACACTCCCATTTGTGCTCTGTGATGCACGATCTGCGAAAAACTCATACGTATTACCTCACCTTTGGTGGCAGTATAGTAAATGTCTTTACCACTGCGCATGGTCCACTCTTTACCCATAATATCATCTTTGGCTTTTTCAAGGTCGGTTTTAGCATTTGCCAACCCTTTTTCAAGAATGTTCAATAGCTCCTTATTGGTTTTTACAGTTTTAGGAGCATAGGGTATCTTTTCAAAATCAAGCTCGTCAGAGGTTATAGCCATGCTTACCCATTCAGGTAATTCGGCAAGGTGTGTTGCCAGCTGCCGCACACTCATGCTTTTTTCATGTGGTTTCCAGTCGTACTTGTCCTCTGGAATACGTGAAAGCATTTTACGGGTTGTTTCGGCTTCCATGGCCATTTCTTTCAGGAACATTTCTGTCATTTTCATAGTGTTTAGTTTTTGTTTTATGATACAAACTAACAACCGCATAGTGACAACCCTATGTCAGTAGCCCGAAAATTATTTTTACTTTTTTGAAATAACGGCAGATAATTGCCTTATGAATTTCTTTAGTTCAGGCGGCTTTACTATTTCTGCCTTATCGCCAAACATCATATACCAGCGGGCAAAGCCCTCTATAGAATGAGTGAGAAATGTCATTTCAACACAGTCATTCATCTCTTTTTGAGAAATAAAGCCATTATAATATTTCTGGTCGCCCAGGTGGCGTATCACATCTTTCTCCATCCGCATAACGACAGTATATAAGGTCTCCTCTTTTGTTATTTTTTCAAGGAACGATTTTAACTCAGGGTGTTCTTTTTCAAACCGTTCTTTAGTGGGTTTCATATTCGAAATGCGATCAACCCTGAAGTTGCGGTAATCTTTCCGTAAATGACAATAAGCCACCAAATGCCAATAGGTACGCATATAAAAAATACCTACAGGCTCTATTTTCCTTTGCGTTTGTTCCTGACTATGATTGGCAAAATAATCTATAGAAAGAATATTTTTTTCTGCAATACTTTTTAAAATAACCTGTAAAGGATTAGCAGGTGGCTTTACATGCGGCATATATGGGCTCTCGACAACTGCTATATGCTTGTCCATATTTTCTAAATGATCTTTTTCGGTAGCCCGCAATACAGCTTTAATTTTATACATGGCCGACTTATAACTTTCGTCGGTAGATTGGTCAGTAAGTTTTGATATTAATTTTTCGGCGGTAAGGAAAGCCGTAGCTTCTTCCAGAGTGAACATAACTGGAGGCAACCTGTACCCATCCATAATTGAATAACCGACTCCTGCCTCCCCCGATAATGGAATACCGCCTTCCTCTAATGTTCGTATATCGCGGTAAACGGTACGAAGGCTTACCTTGAATCGTTCCGCAATTTCCTGCGCAGTAACAACCCTTTTCGATTGCAATTGTATTAAAATTGCAGTGAGCCTGTCTAAACGATTCATAGCGCTAATTTAAATAAAACAGCACTGTATTATACTTGACAGGCTCACTTGATGGGGTTCTACCCTAACTCATAATCATTATCCTTCTCTGCAAGAGAAGAACTGACAGGCGTCAGCAGACGTTTGCTGAGCAGAGCGGTACCAAACCGCACCTGCCTTTGTGCAGGGCTGCCTTCGGCTGTCTTGACCTTTTGGTTCTTTTATGTCAAGATAAAAGAACGTAAGGATTATTTTGAAATTAGCGATATCTCAGCTATCAACTAACCCCATTCATTTTCTTGTCTGTTATCTCTTTGCCTCTTTTTATTATACTTTTCGTTTCCGCAAGCAATTCATCCTGGAATTCTTCTATGCTTTCTTTAAATTCTGTGAACTTATCGTTCAACTCGTCGATGTATTCATCTTTCTTCTTTAGAAGTTTTTTGCGGGTCTTTTCGCCTTTATCAGGAGCAAACAATACTCCCACTGCGATACCTGCCGCTAAACCCGTAAGGGTTGCCAATAAAACACCTTTTGCGCTCATACCAATTGTTATTTTAGGGTTATATACTTTATAAACTACTGTACCGGGACTCATTTGCTCTTAATTTTTGTTTACGCAAGTAAAGTTACCTTACGTTAAAGCGGATTAATGAGTTATTCGCCCAATGAAAAATAACCAATGGCAAGTGTGCATTAATTGTTCTTGAAATGAAATCCGGATTAAAGCTGATCTTCGACAAACTCAGGCCGACAAATTAATGTCTTTTTTGCGTTAGGGATAGAAGCGGTTACCCCACAGTACGCCTAAGGCGGACGAGGAGTATGAGCGGGTAGCCCGACCCGAAGGGAAACGCCCTCACCGTATTTCAAAAATTAATTTACTTTTAGGCTTTACAATCCAACATTATGAAATTGAAAGCCAAGCACATATTAGTTCTAACCATATTACTGGTTTTTATAGTTATTGAAGCTTATTCACGTGCCGGCGGCGGCGGCGGAAGCCATAGCGGTGGTGGCGGAGGCGGGGAGGCTTTGGTGGTGGAGGCGGATTCGGCGGTGGCGGTGGTGGCTTTGGCACCGGGGTAGGTATTGGATGGCTCTTAAGCGGAGGTTTCGGGATTGGCAAAATAATTATACTCGCTATTATTATCGCGTACCTTATATATAGGTTCAGAGCAAAACAAAATTCAGGTGGAACAGACATGGTGAGTGGTACTTCAGAAGGGCCACAAGGTACACCTCAACCTATAAACCCAGATTTCTTTACAGCTAACCAGGGCTTTACCCAGGAAGCATTTATTGGAAAAGTTAATACTGCCTTTCTTGCCATACAGGAAGCCTGGAGCAAAAAAGATCTTTCTAAGGTGCGTAAATGGATAAGTGACGGTGTTTACCAGCGTTTCAATGCCCAGTTCATTATGATGAATGCGCTTGACCAGGTAAATACACTCAGCAATATTAATATAAAGCAAATTCGCATAGAATCAGCTGACCAGGAAGGCGAATACAGTACCGTTACTGCATCGGTTTATTTCAGCATCGACGATAACTTTATAAGCAACAAACATCCTGAATTCAACGAAAAATTCACAGGCGACACTGCTGTAGAATACTGGACCTTTATTAAAAAGACTTCGGCAGTTGAAAAGGATCTGTACCATAGCAACAATTGCCCTAACTGCGGATACCCGCTTAAGGATGATTCCGGCGAGGTTAGCAAATGTGAATCTTGCGGAACAGTCACTTACCTTGGAGATTACGATTGGGTATTGTGTGAAATAACACAGGAAGAAGATTACCTGAGAAACGATTTCAGGATAACCAAGAATGATCCGAACCTGGCTCCGTTATACAGTAACCCTGACGAACACTTCTCTATTCAACTTATGGAGGATAAAGCTTCGAATGCTATTATGCAGTACTTTGTATCGCATACCACGCACGACCTTAGCCATATTCACCGCTTTACCAGCGAAGCTCTGTTTACTTCTATTGAACAGTCGGTAAAAGCGCAAGAGAAATATGTATTCAACCGTCTTTACACGAATGAAGTGTCACTAATAAGTTGTACACAGGTTAATAATATGTGGATGGCAACATTCAATATATTCTATTCATCTATGAGGCTGAGGGAAACCGAGAAAGGCCTGCAGAAAATAGACGATACCGTTATTGAACGGGTGCTTTCATTAACACTCAGCAAAAAAGTGGGTGCAGTGAAGAAAACCGAACTGTGGAGCTTTGCTTGCCCGAATTGCGGTGCCCCTTATACTGATACAACTACAACAAAATGTAGCTACTGCGGCTCGACGGTGAACTCAGCAGATAATGATTGGGTAATGGTAAGCCTTGGTGAACCTGCTTAATAGGGAACGAGCGAGGAAAGTCAAATAGCGAAACACCTTACTTATTAGGGCGTTCCTCTGACGCTTCCGTCAGGGTCGGGCCTGTCTGCCGAACAGGCAGGCTATACGCTGCAAGTCCAGTGGGGCTTTCTGCTTCTATCCCTAACGCAAAACATTATTGTCATTGCGAGCGCAGCGCGGCAATCTCTCAGTAAACAGTAATATTAAGGAAGCAACCTTTATTTAGGATGACGTGTGCTCGACCTTACTTTAGGAGCACCATGACACACATGCCCTACTCTGGTTGTTGGTGCAAGGTCTAACAGGTAAAAAACACCGACACTAAAGCTTACTGTTACCGGGTTGGTAGGCATTACCGTTGAGTAATCTGAACCATTATATGCATGGCCTATACCATCTACACCTTTAAGGTCTTGAAAACCGTAGGTAACGCGAAAATCAGTTAACAGGAAAACGTAATCGTTAAGACCATATTTTCCGCCTACTCCAAAAACTCCTTCAAGTTCGCTGTTTGCAAAATAACTTGTTGCACCGAAAGAATTGGAATAAGACGGGTTAGAGAAATTACCATTATAAGTAGCACCCTTAATCATATCGTATTGCACTCCTAATTCAACAAATGAACCTGAATTGGTTTCAAAACAACCTAAAACAGGGAACTGCCATCCTGTCAAATTTATTCTTGAAGTATACGATTGCCCATTTACGTAAGGGGTGCCATCGGCAAAAACACCAGTCTTACTAAAGCTGCCATTATATGTCTGGTTGAGTGAAGCGTATAGTGCATTTGTTTCCAAGCCTATATTATCTGTAATGTCCCATGCCAGGTGAAAACCTGCATTGTATGAAAAAGAAAGAGTCTTGTTTTCAGAAAAACCAGCGTTTGAACTGGCCGAATTAAGCAGCCAGAAACTATCGGCTCCTCCGCGGGCACCTATTTCAAATACCTGCGCATTAGCAGAAGCAAAAAGTCCTGATACTAAAAGGATAGCAATACACTTTTTCATAATAAATAATTCTTTTTAAGCAGCGGCAAATTTAGGCAAAATAAACTAAAACGATAATTTAAACAAACCCGATTAACAAAACAGTAACAAACATAACTTTCAGTTTCGCCTCATTTATGAATATGAGATACTTACAGTTTTTGTTAAAATTTTAGTCGCAGGTTTGAAGAATTAATTCTTAATACCCTTTCTTTTTTTTCTCATTCAGTTAATACAACCATAACTAAAATAATGCGGCAGCAACATAATGCCATAAAATTGAAGGCATTACTTTGTCCCCGAAACCTGATGTACAGGTTCAAGTATTAACCTAAAAATTTCAAAACAAATGAAAACAACAAAAAAGGAATCAACCAAGTCCTTTAGCAACGAATTTCCACGCGAAATCGAATCAATCCGCAATGGCTCTTTCTTTGGAATCATGAACAGGGGCATTCTTCCTCTCAATTCATCTTTCAACCACGGCAACTCTGCTTACAACCCATTCTTCGCTCAACAAAATCCTTCTTCTGCATGGGCTTATGGTGCTAACCAATTCAACAACACTCCTTTCTTTGGTGTTCACCCATTTGCTTCAAACTCATTCTTCCCTACCTCATCTTTCGGCGCTTCTTCCTTCCCTACCAACTCAGGAATGATCAACCCTTTTATGAATCCTGCTTTCTCTAACACCAACAGCAACATGAATCCTGCTTTCTATGGTGCACAAGAAACCAGCACAACTGCTAACATTTCTGAAGACGAAGATTCTTACAGCATTGAAATGACTGTTCCTGGTTACAGAAACGAAGATTGCAAAGTGAAAGTAAAGGACAACGTATTATACGTTTATGGCCGTCGCGAAATTGAAAAAGAAGCTGTATTCTACTCTTTGAAAGAAAACCGTAATACTTATTTCGAACGCGCTTTCTTACTTTCTAACGAAGTTGATACCGACGAAATTGAAGCTACCTGCGCTGATGGTATCCTTACCCTCACCCTTCCTAAGAAATCTTCCGAGTCATTGACTGAGAAAGAAATCGAAATTACTGAAGAAGAATTAGCTTAATTCTTTCTGAAGAAATAAAAAGCCCCTGACGATACTGTCAGGGGCTTTTTTATTTAATGCCAGGGGGCACGGCAGGGATCTGATTCATTGCTGAATGAAACCCCCGCCGTTTGGGTAAACATCATTTGACGTTTACCCGGATTAATCTACGCTGTTGCAGCATAGGAAATATTGTATTATTTATAAAAACCATGAACGTTTAACAAACGAAAAAACTAACTGGAAAAGCAAGGCAGGAGAGAGTGCCTTAAACCGCCATAAAGGCGATTAAAGAAAGAAGTGAATTAAACACAACCGCTGTAGATCATACAGAGGAGATAGTGATAATTAAATTGGTTGTGTTTGGGTATTGTTATAACAGGAGCTGTTCTTTTATTAACCAGGCGATAGCACACAAATACGTGGCTCAGGAATTCTTCAACATAGTTGTACACGGCATAATTAATGCGGTTCAGCATCCTAAGCAACACATGAAGAAAATGCGCTTGCCTCTGCATCCAGAAATACAAAGCAGTAACCTGCCTGCTTCCAGACCTTTTGGCAATATTTACACGTGCTATGAACCTTAAAAATGTCAACTTTATTTTTTTAACAGAGGCAAATGTAATTGCCAGATGTCCTAAATCCAAATTTTTTTGCCGGAATTTTCCCAGAATATTACTTAATTATCGTAACCCTTCCTATATAAGTATGTGCAGAATGGTGTTCACAATCCGAGGCACTTATATAGTACACGTATGTATCTTCCTGGCATGTGCTGCCTGAGCCGTTCACCTTACCGTTCCAGCCTTGTGTAATATCTGTTGCATGGAATAATTGCTGGCCCCAACGATCAAAAATGAACATTTCGAAATTGCAGACATATATTCCTTTCGGCAGAAACACATCATTTTTCCCATCGCCATTTGGAGTAAAGGCATTGGGAATATATAGAGTATAGTAAGGGTCTATAACAAGGCAATGCTCAACTGAATCGGTACAGAGGTGAACGTCTTTAACTGAAAGTGTAGGGCAATACGTTCCGGTATCATGGTAAGTGAACGTTGGATTTTCCAAAGCACTTGCGCCATTCATAGGGTCGCCAAAAGTCCAGAACCAGCTTATGATACTGTCCTTGCTTACAGTTTTATCTAGGAACGATATAATTGAATCTTGTAAAATATTAGCCGGTTGTGGCGATGTAGTAAAATCGGCATGCGGATGGTCATACACGTTAATCAGGTTCGGAATAACGAGTTGAGCCTTACATCCTTTATTGGAAACCACAGATAACGAAACTGTGTACACACCCGGTTTGGTATAACAATACTTAGGATTTTGTAATGAAGAGGTATCCTTTGCACCATTACCGAAGTTCCATGACCAGCTTGCCACAGTACCACCCACTACTGTCGTCTCATCTTTAAATGAAACGCAAAGAGGATAACAACCCTGGATAGTATCGGGTACATACAACACATTAGGAGTTGGATTTACTGTTACTACTGCAGTTACCGGAGCAGACGGACAGTTATGCGAATCTGTTGCAACCAATGTGTATGTAGTAGTAGTTGCAGGGCTTACTGAATAAGTTGAGTTGCCACCTACTCCGTTCCATGTATATGTATATGGGCCCGTACCACCTGTAGCGCTTCCGTTAAGCGTAACTGTAACACCTGAACACATGCCCTGCGGAGGGACGGCCGCCACCACTTGCGTAGGCTGGGTTAATACTTCATTGATTTTTGATACACAACCATTAGAATCTGTAACGGTGAGTGTATAGGTACCTGCACCTATAGCAGTATCATTCAATGCTGTAGAACCATTATTCCATGAGTATGTAAGCGGGTTAGCTCCGCCTTTTACCCCAACCATTATGCTTCCGTTTTTATCACCAAAGCAGCTAGGATTAGTCATGGATAACACAGAGTCTCTCAATTGTGGAGGCTGTGTAATGGTAATAGTAATCATATCAGAACAACCACCTGCATCATTCACCGTACATGAATATGTTCCGGCACCAATTCCATTTATTGTTGATGTTGTTTGCCCACTGCTCCATGTATATGTATAGGGTGCTTTTCCACCGGTTGCCGTGGCCGTGGCACTACCACTTTTACCTCCGTAACAAACTACATTTTTAGTTGTGGGAGCTACATTAAGACCCGACGTTGTTGTAACTGTAACAACAGCTTGCCCAATACAGCCTTTTGCATCGGTAACATTAACTGTGTATGTACCCGCTGCCACACCCGTAATACTTGAAGTTGTAGCACCATTACTCCAGCTATAAGTATACGGTGGAGTACCGGTTGAAACATTAGCTACAGCCCCACCCGTACAGGTTGAACCATTTGGGGTAGCAGTTAAATTAACACCACCCGCACTTATTATGGTTACAGTATCGCTTACCGTTACGCATGAACTGGCAGTACCAATAGTAACTGTATAAGTTCCGCTTGAAAGGCCCGTTGCTGTTTGTGTTGTTTGCCCGCCCGGCGCCCAGGAATAGGTATAAGGGCCTGTGCAGAATGTTGGCGTGGAAACAGTGGCTGAACCTAATGTAGTACACGATCCGTTTGTAGATGTTATAGTAAGGCCCGGGCAATGTTGTGCATTGAACTGGGTTACGAAACCGCTCGTTCCGTTTACATTGGCTCCGCAAGCAGCAACCAGTCCGGCATTGTAAGCAACACCAAATGTAATATCAGGGACTGCTTGTGTTGTTATCTGGTTCAGGTTTTGGTCATATACCACTACTTCACCGCTTGTGCCCACATAAACATTACCGCACGTAAGATCCACAGCAATTCCACCGTTTGCAGGGGTGTTACCGATAGCCCAGGCTGTGTTACAAACACTAATGGTACCATTGGGTATTGTTACCTGTTTGCTTGAAACACCATTGGTAAGGCTTCTTTGGTCCAGGTGCTGGCCATCCATTGTATATATATCCACAACCGGCTCCTATATGGTTGGTTGGTATATTCAGTACGCCCTTATAATCATAATCGTCATAACTATAACCTGTATTCGCAGACCACAATTCAGTAACTGAAGTTGCAGATATTTTGTAGCAAACTAAACTGTCGTTATTGAGTGCAGTAGGGCAAAAATCAGGATTTGCACCGATGCAATAGTAATATCCGTTAGGTGCGATGCAACCCGTATATATTTCTCCCAACTGGTCGGTTACATTGGAATCGTAACTACTTATTTTGCCGTTATTTGAATTCACAACACCAACCTGTTCCTGGTAAATAGAAGGTGAACCGGCTTCTACCAGGGTTGAAAATCACAAAGATAGGCTATATTCCATATTTCAAATACAACATGGCCTCCAGGATATGTGTTATAAAAATAATTCAACGTTCCGTTAGAATTTAATTTTACCATGGCATACTGTTGAAAATTTGAATTTGAATACTCATAAGATGATGGGGTATAGGTATTACCATTAGGGTCAACCGTCATATCAGACTGAGAATAACCTGTTCCTGAAGCGAACTGGCTAAGTGTATAAGTCCATGAAAGAGCGCCAGCTGTTGTATATTTCTGCACATACATGGTAATTGAACTGCCTGAAACACCGGCAGAGCCCATTACATAAACATTGTCTGTCGCGTCCATTCCAACATCGTATGGAACATAGGCTAATGCTGTGGGGTTTACCAACCGAAGGATCGTATAACCAGGCTTTTTGAAGAATTATATCCGGTTAGTTTAAAGCCAATTTCATTACTGCTTATTTTATAAAATGAAGAGCCAATGCTTTGTCCTTCCTGGTTACTAACGGGGGCATGGCCAAGTATGTCGCCCATGGGTGTAGCCATGTGAATAATTCCCGAATTATCCATTGTGAAAATCTGCTGGCCCTTGTATTTCATTTTGAATACCGAAGGGTCATAACCTGGTTTCACATGTATTTCATATTCTATTCCGGTTCCTTCATGGAAAGAAAACACTACATCAATACCGGGGTAAACATCATGGTAAACTATTTTTTTAAAACCTTTAATGCTATCTATTCCTTTACCCATGTGAATAGGGTCAATTGCACCAAAATAATAGGGGGCTTGGTCAACACCCTCCGCAATTACATTCGGGTTTGAGTTTTCCCACTCCGTAGTAACAACATGATATATTACTTTCTTCCTGTTCTGTTTTTCGACTTTTTCCTCTTCAATCTCACTTCTGCCTTTTGCCATTTTATCGCCTTTATAGTCGTCTTCAGTCATAGGCACCATTTCAGGCAATATGTTAACTACGCCATGGTCGGTAAACAAAATATAAGAGCCAAGATAATCGGCGCCGAATAATACTTTCCAATTGTTAGTGGTATTAAGAACTGCCCCTTACATTCCTGGAAGGCCTGTAAGTGAGTTGGCATACATTTATTGCCAACAACGGTCCATTTAACCTGCCCGGGATCGGCCTGGTATTTAGGCTTTGTTACACTGCTTTGTTTTAAAGCAGTCTGAGCTTCAATGCAATTACCAGAGAGAAGAAACAATAAATGATAAAAGTAAAAATCTTTTCATTCTTTATTAATTAATATTCAGCCTAAAACATTAAAGTAAAAACAACATTGATTTAACCCTTATATTAAGACGTATATTAACTACCAAATATAAGCTTTTTATAGTTTGAAACAAACTCTGTTTTTAAATGTTTCAACAATTTAACGTTGAGGCTGAGGTTTAAGATTGAGGTCAAGGTTAAGACTATTATTAAGGGTGAGGTGATGCGGAGGTTGATTTCATTAAAATTCAGCATTCATAATTTAAAATTCCGCGAAGCGGTAAGGGGGGTTTACAGGGGTTTACGGTTTTGGGTACTTTTATTTTTTATAAATTATTGATTACCAAATAGTTACTTATTTTTATGGCACAAAAACCGTAAACCCCCTATCATCTTTGGTTATCAGCTACTTAACAAACCAGGCATGGTAATACAATCATATCACTTAGGCGTAAGGCAATTTGCAACAACCGGCAAAATAATAGCCTCCCATTGGGCATATTCAGTAGCTGAAGGATGTAAGCCATCTGCTGCAATTAGTTCTTTCTATTATCTTTCATTTTTTGTGTTTCAGGGTAAATATCCCGCTACGACAGAGCAATTTTCTTAACGAAGCTTCCTTTCTTAATAATAGAATTAAACTCTGCAATACCTTTAGAAATATCTCTGCCATTACTATACATGAGCCCCCGTGGGTGTAACTCCGAAATCAGGTATTGTTATCAGCAACAAGGTTCTTTTTATTGGTCAACTTCCGTTCTTGACCCTGTCAATTATAGTATTCAAGGTTAGTGTGGTATGTTGCTGAATCAACACCCTGCACCCAATCGTTTACCCCTATTAATCAAAGTAACAAAGTCGGGTTTTATTTTTTTCAAGCACGGGTAATTCGTAATGAATAAGATTTTGTGTGGTCCAGCCATTGTGCGAAGGATTTGCTGCAAGTTCCAGACCGCAATTCCTTTTTCTTTTAAATGATTTGCCAGCAAAAGCGGCCATGCTTCTTCAGGCTTTGCACCGGTGCAGCAGGTATAAGAATCGCCCAATGGCAACATAGTTTATAGTAGCCTGCTGTATTTTTGCTGGAGCCTCTGGTAGACATCCCATCACAATAAAAAGCAACAATAGAAAGATATTTTTAAAGCCTTACTCATACCCTACTTACGAATCAATTAGCTAAAACATAGTTTTAATAATTTTTGTATGGTACCAATCTAATTTTTTACAATCTTTGCAGCCCAATTTAAAAATTGACTCTCGTAGCTCAGCTGGTAGAGCAAAAGACTCTTAATCTTTGGGTCGTGGGTTCGATCCCCACCGGGGTCACAGACAAATGAGAGTGGAATGTAAACATAATTACTTCCACTCTTTTTACTTTAGAACAAATGGAACTGATCCCTATAAAAACAACCCTGGAAGAGAATACAAGTCGCTTCAAACCCGGAATGCCTCGAAACATTACAAATGTGCATTGATTACTATAAAATAATAGGCTATCACACACCGTGGATCCAGTATTATGCAAAAAAGATGGGGTACTTGTGGGCAACGCGGCTTATACAGGCCCTCCGCAACATGGTAAAGTAGAAATTGCATACGGTACATTCGAGAGGTTCCGGCAACGGGGAATAGGTACAGAAATATGCAAAACCCTTGTTAACCTGGCATTAAAAACTGACCCTACAGTTAAAGTAACTGCCAGAACCTTGCCCAAAACGAATAACTCCACACGCATATTGGCTAAAAATGGTTTTACCCTTACAGGTACTGTTATTGATAAAGACGAGGGCGAAGTGTGGCAATGGTTGTATAATAATTAAGAATTAAAAATCAGGAATTATTGGTGTAGTTACGTTTTCCATGAAGTGTCTTAATTCATAATACCTGGTACTTAATACTGACTTATAAATGAACATTCTTTTTGTTTGCAGCAGAAATAATTGGCGCAGCCCCACAGCTGAAGCTATTTACAAGGGCATAC
>CAWBGM010000015.1:0-68418 GCA_963788335.1 Terriglobia bacterium | reverse complement strand
GCGCTGCAGCAGGCTGGCGCCGATGGAAGAGCGGTAGCCGCCCGCGCAATACACCAGGAGTGATCGGTCTTTCGGAATTTTTCCTAAATTTTCAACGAGGCGATTGAGCGGAACGCTCATGCTTCCAGCAATGTGTTTCTGTTCGCGCTCGCGAGGCGCGCGGACATCGATGGCCAGCGGCGGCTGAGACGATGACAAAAGTTCCGCCGCAAACAGCGCGCTGAGACGTTCTGTTTTCGCCGTCAAATCCGGACGTGAATTCAGGCTCTGCATGCCGTCCCGCAAAAATCCGGCGACATGATCGAAGCCGATGCGGCCGAGGCGCGTGGCCGCTTCATTTTCGCGCCCGGGGTCGGCGATGAGGACAATCGGGTGATCGCGATCGAGCACGGTTCCGCACCATGTGGCGTACTGGCCGCCGAGGCCGACGTTGATGCTGCCTTTCAGGTGGGCTGCGGCGAAATCGCCGGGATCGCGCGTGTCCAGAATTTGCGCGCCGACCTGTTGCATGGCGAGCACATCGTCGAGCGTCATAGGGTTCACGCGCGCCAGCGTTTGGTCGAGCGTGGGGCGCTCTTCGGAGTTCAATACTGCGTCATAGTTGAAGTAGGCGGGGG
This sequence comes from Terriglobia bacterium, assembly GCA_963788335.1. Taxonomy (GTDB): domain Bacteria; phylum Acidobacteriota; class Terriglobia; order Acidiferrales; family UBA7541; genus Palsa-360. Next base: position 67,801 of record CAWBGM010000015.1, on the reverse strand, counting down.
CCTCGGGTTGATCGGCTGTCACGACTTGCACGAACGCATCCTTGCTCATCGGCTGCAGCGCGTAATTTGTACGGCGCTGCTCGCCCAGCGTGGAAACCGTTTCCTTGCTGAGCGATTTGCCGCAGAGCGAGCCTGCTCCGTGCGCGGGGTAAACAAGGCTTTGATCCGGCAGCGCCAGCAGTTTTAGATGCAGCGAATCGAAAAGCATCCCGCCAAGCTGAGCGGCGGACCAGCCGACCGCCGCGCGCAGGTCGGGACGCCCGACATCGCCGATGAACAGCGTGTCTCCGGTCAACACGGCATACGGCTGCGTGTCGCCATTTTCGGCGGCGAGATCGTAAACGAGGATGGAAATGGAATCGGGAGTATGGCCCGGCGTTTCCAGAATTTTTAATCGGACGCGGCCGAATTCGATAGCGTCTCCATCGTGAGCGGGTGTAAACGAGTACCCCGCTTTGGCCGCCGCGCCAAGATGGATCGTCGAACCCACGCGATCGCGCAGCTCGAGATGACCCGCGATAAAATCGGCGTGCAAATGCGTCAGGAAAACGTGCTTGATCGTTAGTCCGTGCTCTGCGGCGAACGAAATGTATTGATCGGTGTCGCGCTGGGGATCGACCACCACAGCCGTGCCCGTCGCTTCATCTCCGATCACGTAGGAGGCGTGCGCCAGACACGGCAGGTAGAATTGTTTAAAGATCACGAGGCGTCACCCGCGCGTGAGAACAGTTACTTCGGCTGAGGAACGATCCGCAGATATGGTTTTGGTGCTTTCCAGCCCTGGGGATATTTCTGTTTGGCTTCGTCTTCGGTCACCGAAGGCAGAATGATCACGTCGTCGCCCTGCTTCCAGTTCACGGGCGTGGCCACTTTGTGCTTGGCCGTGAGCTGGATGGAGTCGAGCACACGCATCACTTCGTCGAAGTTGCGGCCGGTGCTCATCGGATAGCTGAGCATCAGCTTGATTTTCTTGTCGGGACCTACGATGAACACGGTGCGCACGGTGGCGTTGGTGGCGGCGGTGCGGCCCTCGGACGTATTTCCGGAATCCGCCGGGAGCATGTCGTACAACTTGGCGATCTTGAGTTCCGGGTCGCCAATCATCGGGTAATTTACTTTGTGGCCCTGGGTCTCTTCAATGTCCGCAGCCCACTTGCTGTGGCTGGTGACCGGGTCCACGCTCAGGCCGATGATCTTGGTGTTGCGCTTGGCAAAATCGGGCTGCAATCCGGCCATGTAACCGAGCTCGGTGGTGCAGACAGGAGTGAAATCCTTGGGGTGCGAGAATAAAATCGCCCAACCATCGCCGATCCATTCATGGAAGTTGATCGTGCCTTGGGAAGTTTCGGCTGTAAAATTAGGGGCTTCGTCATTAATGCGCAGCATCGGTATGTCTCCTGGTTTGGTTTCGATTGGACTGGGCGCGAAGGAACATACCTTCCGGTCGTCCAAGCCCGAGCCGTCCGCCAACCGGACATTGCAGATGGATATTCCGGCTCGCGCATTTTACGCTGGTCGCGGCGACGATACAACGAGTTTACATGGAGTTCAGGAAACGGGAGCCGAAACGTTTCAAAAATCCACAGAATGAGGCCTTTGCCGCCGGGAGTCCATCGTTGAGTTTGAACGGAAATACTACCGGACCAGATCCAATGTCCTCAATTGATGGAGGAGTTGCAATGTATCCACGGGCTTAAACAAATACGCGTCACACAGGGAATGGAAGGATGTCACCACATCTTTCACTTCATCGAGCGCGGTGATCATGATGACCTTCGCGCCCGAAGTGGAAAGCGTTCCGCCCGCTTCCTCCATGCCTCGGATTTGCTTCAGCGCGGCCTGGCCGTCCATTTCCGGCATCATGATGTCCATGCAGATCAGATCGTAGTTGCGGCCATTTTGCCGGGACAGTCGAAATGCATCGACCGCTTCCTTGCCGTTGATCGCGATGTGGCATTCGCCATACCGGGCCAGAACGGTTTGCAGCAAGAGCCTGCTTGTAAAATCGTCTTCAACAATCAACGTGCGCATCGAGGTCTTCCTTTCCTGGTGGAATGCTAGGCCCAACCGGTCATGTTCAACTCGGCCTTGAATCTTTCGAATTCTTTTTCCAGGTTCTCCAGCAGACTCGCCGCGCGTGGCAAGTCCTCTTCCATCGCGGCACGCTGGATCTGCCGGCTCAGATCGCGCAGGGCAGGCGCCGAAGCGGTGGCGGACGCGCCCAGAATCGAGTGTGCTTGCATTGATGCGCCGGAGACATCGCCCTGCTCGATCTGGAGCCTCAATTTCCGCATTTGATCTGGAACATCGATCAGGAATCCGGCAATAATTTTTCTGGCGAGGTCATCGTTGCCCGACAGGCGGGACAACAGTTCTTTTTGCTCGAATACATTCTTTGGCGCGGGATTGAATTGACCGGTCGGAAGATTCGATATGGGTTCCGTTCCGGGCCGGGGAAGCCACTTCGCCAGAATTTCCGCCAGTGGAGCCGGCTCGATCGGCTTGGCCAGATAATCGTTCATCCCAGCCGCCATGCACTTTTCGCGATCGCCTTGCATGGCATGAGCGGTCAGGGCAATGACCGGAATATCAGGATTGCGCGTGCCGATGGAGTGGCGCCGAATCAGCCGCGAAGTTTCATAGCCATCCATCATTGGCATCTCGCAGTCCATGAGAACCAAATCGTAATCGGACCGCTGCAGGGCGTCGATGGCCTCCACGCCGTTGCTCACCGCGTTCGCGTAGCTACCCAACTTCTGCAGGATCGCCAGGGCGACCGTTTGATTCGTCGCATTATCCTCGACGACCAGGATGCGCGCTTTTGTCACGTGCGCTTCGGTTGACATGCCTGGGCGTTTCGCGGAATGCGTAATTTTTCCGCCGGACCCGTTGTTGTTTTCCATGATGGCGCGGGACACGGCCTCTTGAAGGGAGGACTCCCATATGGGTTTGAGGATCCTCCCCGCGAAACCCATCTCGCGGAGGGAATCCGGTTCAATGTCCTGGCCGAGTGGAATCATGGGCAGCGCCGCGGTCTTACGCAACTCCGGATCGGCCACGATTCGCCTGGACAGCTCATTTCCGTCCGTTCCGTTCATTTTCCAATCGATGAGCGCAACTCGAAACGGATCTTCCTCCTTCGCTGCGGCGTGAAGCGCATTCATTAGTGCATCCGCATCCGCAGCGTCTTCGCACATGCAACCGGAACGCTTCAGAAATGTATGTAAGATCGCCCGGTTGGCCGCGCTGTCGTCCAGGATCAGAACCTTGGGCGATTGAAGGCTCAGATTGGATTCCTTCGCCAGGACCGAATCCTGAGCCTGCTTTTCGAATGTAATCGTGAACCAGAACGTAGCTCCCTGCCCAGGCGCGCTCACCGCTCCGATTCGTCCGCCCATCATTTCGACAAGTTGCTTGGAAATCGTCAGGCCCAGACCGGTGCCGCCATACTTGCGCGTCGCAGATCCATCCGCCTGGACAAAGGGTTCAAAGAAGGAAGGAGTCTGATCCTCGGAAAAACCGATTCCGGTATCTTTGAGCTTGAAACGAAGCGTTGCCGTGCGCTCGTATTCGGCTTCCAACCCGACCGTCAGCGCAACTTCGCCTTTGCTGGTGAACTTGATGGCATTTGCAAGCAGATTGACGAGAACTTGACGCAGTCGGTTCGGATCTCCCCGCAGCAGCGACGGAACATCGGGGCCGACCTCGCAAGTCAGTTCAAGCCCTTTCCGGTGGGCCTCGACGGCCAGCATTTCCGCGGCTTCTCTGAGCGGCGCATTCAGATTGAAATCGGTTTTCTCCAGCGATAGCCGGCGCGCCTCGATCTTGGAAAAATCCAGGATGTCGTTGATGATCGAGAGCAGGGTCCTTCCGCTGTTGCGGACGATCTCCGCGTATGCGCGCTGCTCGGCGGTGAGATCGGTATCCAGCAGCAGGGCGGTCATGCCGATCACTCCATTCATGGGCGTGCGAATTTCGTGACTCATGTTGGCCAGGAATTGGCTCTTGGCCCGGTTGGCCGCTTCGGCGGCGTCCTTGGCCCTGCGGATTTCGCGCTCGGCCACTTTGCGTTCCGTGATGTCCACGCAACTCCCCTCGACATACGGCGCGCGACCTGCATTCTGTACCCAGCTGAGATTGACGATGGCCCAGACAGCGCCGCCGTCTTTCCGGCGAAGGCACGCCTCACGATTCATGAGCGTTTTTTCCGTCTTTAAGCGCGCCCAGGTGGGTCCATCCTCGCCTGGATCGAATAACACCTCTCTCCGGTGAAGACCGGTGAGTTCCTTACTGGAAGCGTATCCAAGCATGCGCGCGCAAGCCTGATTGGCGTCAAGGATCGTTCCGTCTTCCCCGTAGCGAAAGACACCGGCCAAGTTGCGCTCGAACAGCAGGCGGAAATTCTCCTCCGAAGTCCTGAGGGATTCCTCCGTTCGCTTGCGCTGAGTGATGTCGCGCACGGATGCGATGACTCCCAGGACCTCGCCCGTTTCAGACTTGATGGGAAAATAGCTGCAAAGACTGTATTGCCCCTCTCCCGTCTCCGAACCTTTTTCATGAACTTCAATATCAAGCAACGGCTCGCCGCTCTCGAACACCCGGCGATTGATTCCGATAACCTCATCGGCGAATTGGGGGATCAGTTCCGAAATGCTCTTGCCCAGGCATTCCTCGACACTCAACCCGCTGACCGCTGCCAACTGCTGATTGACGCGAACGACGCGATACTCACGATCGACGTACACCAGTCCCACCGGCGCATGTTTGTAGATCTGCTCAATCTCGGAGAGACTCGCGCGCAATTGCGTTTCACGTTCCTTCAATGCCTGCTCGGCGGCGCGGCGGTCGGTCACATCCTGCTTGATTGCAATATAATTCGTGGTCGCGCCATTTGAATTTCGGACCGGCGTTATCGACATTTCCTCGATATACAGGCTGCCGTCTTTTCGCCGGTTAATCAGCTCGCCGCGCCAGACGTCTCCGGCGGTGATCGTGTTCCAGAGAACCCGGTAATATTCGGGGTCCTGGCGGCTGGACTTCAGGATGTTTATTGTGTGTCCGACAATGTCGTCCAGGTCGTAACCGGTCATGCGGGTGAACGCGGGGTTCACATATTGAACGCGAGAGGCGGTATCGGTGATGGCGATGGCCTCGATGGACTGTTCAATCGCAGTGACCAGGAGCGTCACATTGACGTCACGCAGAGGGTTGTGGGTGGCGGGTTTTTCGGATATCCCGGTGTTGTTTGCAAGGTTCATAGGTAAGCTCAGTTCCAATTGCCGATGGCGGAAAAAGAAATTGTTCCTCTTCTTGTTTGCCTCCGCCGCAATTCACTTCACCAATCTCCGGATCACGGCGATCAATTGGTCGGCATTAAAGGGCTTTACAATCCAACCCGTCGCTCCCGCTTTTTTTCCTGCGTCCTTTTTTTCGGCCTGCGATTCAGTGGTCAGCATGAGGATGGGAATGAACGAGCATCCGGGGAGTTTCCGGATTTCAGTAATCATCTCGATGCCGTCGAGGTTCGGCATATTCAGATCGGTGATGATCATGTCAAATTTGTCCACACCCGCCTTGGCCAGCCCATCCTTGCCGTCCACGGCATCGACAACTTCAAATCCGGCGCCCTGCAAGGTGAAGGCGACCATCTGACGCACGCTGGCGGAATCGTCCACGGCCAGGATCTTCTTCATCTCATCTCCTCCACAAACTTTGGAAAGCAAAACATTGCCGATTGCGAAACCCATTCCCGACTCAGAACAGCTCCACATCGTTGCCCGCAATCGATTGCTGCAGCACGGGCATCGGAGTTCCGTGCAACGCGGCGCGCAGGACCTCGCGCTCGATTTCCGTTGTGTACAATTCGGAAAACAATTTCTCAGCTTCCGCCACGTCGTATCGCCCGGCAATGTGTGGATCGTTCGTCTCCAGAGAACGGGCCGTTGCTTCCACGCAGGAGAGTGCGCCCTCCAGATGAAGGAAGCAGACATCGAAGGGATCGCCTTGATCGCCAAGCGCGTTCAGATGCGCCTGCATGGCCTCCGTGATGACCTGCATCTGAACGGCTTCCTTCGCCACGAGTCCGGCCGCGCCGCGGACAGTTTCCAGAATCGATAATGTCTGCGCGCGGTCTTCCCGCAGCCGTCTGCTGCTGGCCTCGGAAAACACCTCCATCACCGCATTTGCGCGTTCCACCAGGCTGAGAATTTCGGTGAGCGCGTGCCCGGAGTGCTCCGTGATCTCGTTCCATTCGGCGGAGACACCTTTGATCATGTTCGCGATGGACGAAACCACGGCGCCCCGCCGGCCCATATGATTGGCCTTGATGAGGGAGTTGAACATCAGCAGATTGAGATTGTGACGGACGGTCTGCGAGCGCTCCTGATGCTGATTGACCAACTCCAGCAGACTGGAAAGCCCGCCCAGCGTGTTTTGGATTCTCTCGCTATAGTTCTGGCTCTTCTCCTGAAGCGTTCCGATTTTGGCAAGTTGAGCGGAAAGCTCTTTTTCCTGCTTGAGAACGATGGGACCGATCCTCACAAGATCCGAGGCGCTGAGCTGCCGAATGCCGCCCATGCAGCGCTGGACCTGCGATGTCCAGCTGGCCACGGTCTCTTTGGTGGTTTTCAATTGACAGGCTTGAATCGTCAGGCCCGCAAAGGCCACAGGCAGTTCATCGCCGGCCGACGGGTCCAGGGCGGAAATTTTTGGTGAGATCGTCTCGAGGGCGTGCTGCACGTGCTCAATCTGCTGGCGTGTAATGTCATGCGCCTGAATGGCGGCGACCACGCCTGCAATTTGCCGGGCAGCTTCCTCCGCGCAATTCTTGAACTGCCCCGGGATGCTGGCGAGTTGCGACAGGTCGGCGTCAATTCGGCGCAGGACGAGGGTAAAGTCGTCGCCCATATGGCTCATCGCCGCGCGCAATTGCGGGAGCTGGGACGCCAATTCAGTTCGCGTTTCTGCGATCGTCAGTTCGCGATTTTCCGTTTGCCTGGCAAGTTCCAAGGTCTGTTGGGACACGGTGTTGGAGAACGCGGACAGTTCCTGCGCGAGCACGTAAAAATCCTCGCCAACATCGCCCAGATGCGCCACTTCGATGTTGGTGAGCACGCTCAGCGCCTTCAGGTGCCGGGCAATCGTTCGCTGGCGTTGCGTACCCAACGTAAGGAGCTGCAAAAGTTTTTGCTCGTGATCGAGCGCCTCGAGGATCGTTGAAGCCGCCTCCAGCCTTTTCTCGAGGAATGTTTTTACCTCGAGGCACAGCGTCTGCACCCGCGCGAGCACCGTGCCGATGCCTTCGTTTTCGACGATGCCGACGATGGCGCCAGCCTGCTTTAAGATCGCGTCCGCCTGCGCAGCCAAATCGCGGAAAGCGGACAACACAGTATCGACACCGGACTGGCTGGCAAGCTCCAGTCGATTCAGTTCGGCTCCCGCGCTTGCAAGAGCCGTCACGTAGTCCGTCCTTTTTTCCGGTGTCATCTTTTCCGGTGTCATCGCCAATGGAATTCTTTCTTCAAGAGTCCGCCTGTCCGGAGCTTGTGCCGCGACGGCCCGTGCCGTCGCCGTTCCAACAGCTCCGTCCGCTCCAAATTCGGCCATACGCTCACTCTCCTGCGCCGTCCATTCCCGGACAAACTCATTTCGCGCACGCCACAATGGTTTTGGCGATTGCCTGCAAAGGCACGATGCGATCCACGGCGTTGCGTTTAATGGCTTCGTTGGGCATTCCGAATACGACGCAGGTTTCCTCGTCCTGCGCGATCGTGGCCGCCCCGGCCTGCTTCATTTCCAGCATGCCGTTGGCGCCATCGTCCCCCATTCCCGTCATGATGACGCCAACGGCGTTCTGTCCCGCGTATCGCGCCGCCGAACGGAACAGGACGTCCACGGAAGGACGGTGACGGCACACAAGCGGTCCTTCCTTGATATCGACGAAGTAGCGTGCGCCGCTGCGTTTCAGCAGCATGTGGTGGTTTCCAGGTGCGATCAGCGCCCGCCCGCGAATCACAGTGTCATTGGGCTCCGCCTCTTTCACGGAAATTTCGCACAGGCTGTCCAACCGGTTGGCGAATGCGCGCGTGAACATCTCCGGCATGTGCTGCACAATCACCATCCCGGGACAATCGGCGGGCATGGCCTCGAGTAAAGTTTTCAGCGCCTCCGTGCCTCCCGTCGAAGCCCCGATCGCCACAATTTTCTCCGTGGTTTCAATCATTGCGCCGGTCGGTCGCGAGATCACGGAGTCGGCCGTGAGCTTGGGCTCGACCGTGTGTCCGGGGCGGCGAGGCCTCATCCGTGCCGCAGCCGCGCCCTTCACCACTTCGCACAACATTGCGCTCGATTCCTCGAGGAACTTTTTGCTGCCTATCTTGGGTTTTGTAATGATGTCCACCGCGCCATATTCCAGCGCCCGGAGCGTGCTTTGCGCGCCCTCTTCGGCCAGGCTCGAACAGATCACCACCGGAAGCGGATGCTGTGCCATGATTTTCTGCAAAAATGTCAGGCCATCCATGCGCGGCATTTCGATATCGAGCGTAATCACGTCGGGAACCTGTTCGCTGATCATATCGGCGGCGACAAAGGGATCGGAAGCCGTTCCGATGATTTCGATTTCCTCGTCGGAGGAAAGGATTTCACTCAGCGTCTGGCGAACCAGCGCGGAGTCGTCCACGATCAGCACCCGGATTTTACGTGCGCTCATCACTCAGACCTCACAAGTCTGAACCGCGGATCATCTCTTCCTGTTTTCCGGAAGATTGAAGCCTGCGAACTAGCACTTCCCCGGTCCCGGTGTGAAATTGAATGACGCGACCCACCGTGTCTCCCAGGTCCTGCGCGATCACTTTAAATCCTTCTTCTTCCAAAACTTCCAGGGCGGCGCCCCAATTTTGAAATCCGACCGTTCCCGTCTTTGAAAGCCCGAAGAGGCCGGGAATCACATCGCCGCCTCCGAACGCTTTGACCTGGACTTCGCTGCGGACCGCCCCGGATGCATCAAACTGCCGGGCCAGATCGCGGATCGCATAATCCACATAGCGGTACCCTTCCGCTGCCTGCGTGCCTTTGGGGCTTCTCGGCAAAATTCCGTGACAGAGCGCGCCGATTCCCAGGCGTGGAATATGGAACGTGATTCCCACGCAGGAGCCCAGAACGGTTTTCAAAATTGAAGGGCTGCGGGCGAGGAAGAACTCCCCCGGCTGAAGGTAAACTTCCGGCAGTTCAGAGACGATCTCGATCATTGATTTTCCTGTAAAGCGCGGGGGCCACAGGAACCAGAGGCAGGTCCATGCGCTGCAGCGTTTCCGAGTGCCCCACGAACATGTATCCGCCCTCGACGAGCTGACGGCTCAATTTCTGCAACAGTCGCTCCTGGGTTGGCGGATCGAAGTAAATCAATACGTTCCGGCAGAAGATGGCGTCGGCCATTTCCGTCATGCCGAAATCTTCCATGAAATTCAGCCGGCGAAACTCGATCGTTCCGCGCAGCTCGGGGACGACACGCATCAAATCGGATTCCCGATCCCGGCTGCGCATAAAATATTTTTTGCGCAGGGCCGCCGGCACGGGACGCACAACCTGTTCGTTGAACATTCCTATACGCGCTTTGGCCAGAACGCTCGTCGAAATATCCGTCGCCAACACACGAAATCGGAAGGCGGGGTGGGATTCCTTGTATTCGTTCAGGACAAGGGCCATGGTGTATGGCTCTTCCCCCGTGGAGCACCCGGCGCTCCAGATCAGAAATTCCCTGCTTCCGTTCCGCGAAGTAAGTTCGGGAAGCGCCCGGCCCACCAGGAAATCAAAATGGGCTTTCTCGCGAAAAAAATCGGTCTTATTTGTGGTCACGGCGTCGATCAGGTGAATGATTTCTTCCGAATGATGACCGGCGCCGGCGAAAAGGAATTCGCAGTATTCGTGGTACGTCGCCATTTTGAGCGCGGTCGTTCGCCGCTTGAGACGCCCCTCCAGCATGATCTGTTTTTCCTCGTTGATCACGATGCCGGTTTGCTCATAAATCAGGCCGCAGAGCCGCTTAAGATCCCTGACCGAAAGGGTGTCTTCACGGCGCTTCAAGGCAGGAACGGGGAGCGCCGGACGGTTCCCTGCCTCTGGGGCCTAGACGCTGGCTTCGACAAGGGCCCCCACCTCTTCCACATCCTGCACGGCCGCCAGTTCCTCGGCGGAGAAGACGCGGTCGATTTCCAGAATCATGATGAACTGCGAATCGCGCTTGCCCATGCCCTTGATGAAATCGGTTCGAATCTGCGTGCCGATCCGCGGCGCAGGTTGAATCTGGTCCGGCTCCAGATCGATCACCTCTTCCACGGAATCGGCAAGTGCGCCGATCACGGTTGACTCCCCTTCCAGCAAGACTTCCACGACGACGATGCAGGTGTTCCGAGTGCGCTCGGTCTTCGACATCTGAAAGCAGAGCCGAAGATCCACTACGGGCACTACGCTGCCCCTTAAATTGATCACGCCGCTCATGAATTCCGGCGTCCGGGGAATTTCGGTGATGTTCGTGAAATCGAGCACCTCGCGCACCTTGGCCACATCGATACCGAACACTTCGTTGCCCAACTTGAACGTGAGATACTGCCGCATCTCTGAAATGTCGCTGACACTCATCGTCATCTCCTTTCACAAATGGAAGAAGCGGAGCTCCCGATCCGGCGCGGGCTACGGCGATCGATTGCAAGTTTCGACCGGAGCCAGCCAGGACGGGGCGCGTGCCGCAATTTTTTAGAAACGTTCGAATTCCTTGTCAAGGTGATCCCCTTTATCTTTCAGCTTGAGGTTGAACCCGCCCTTCTCGCTTTTTTTCGCGGCCGTCGCTGCCGCATCGTGCCCGTTCGGCCTTTGCGCTCTTGGAGGGGCCGCATCGGTGTTTCGGAGGGTTCGCGCCTGAGTAGGCCGCGCGGACTGGACGTGCCCGTCCTCTCCTGTGCGGAAGAATCCCAGCGCGCTCATGAGTTGGTCGGATTGGCTGCTCAATTCCTCCGTGGTGGAAGCCATTTCTTCGGAGGCCGTGGCGTTTTGCTGAATGACTTTTTCCAGTTGCATCAGAGCCTTGTTAATCTGCTCCGCTCCCGTGTCCTGTTCCTTGCTAGCTGCGGTGATTTCCTGAACCAGTTCGGCAGTCTTCTGGATGTCGGGCACGAGTTTGTCGAGCATTTCGCCGGCCTTCTCCGATACGCGGACGGTGGTTCCGGAGAGTTGGTTGATTTCCCCGGCCGCCTTCTGGCTGCGTTCGGCCAGCTTGCGGACCTCGGCGGCGACGACCGCGAAACCCTTGCCGTGTTCGCCGGCACGCGCAGCTTCAATGGCGGCGTTCAACGCCAGAAGATTGGTCTGCCGGGCAATTTCTTCGATGATGGAAATTTTGCTGGCGATTTCCTTCATCGCGGTTACGGCTTCGACCACGGCACGGCCGCTTTCCTGGGCATCTTTGGCGGACTTATTGGCTATTTTATCGGTTTGCTGGGCGTTGTCGGCGTTCTGCTTGATCGTGGAAACCATCTGCTCCATGGAAGCGGAGGCTTCCTCGGCGGAAGCGGCCTGTGAGGTCGCGCCGTTGGACATCTCGACCGACGCCGTGCTGATCGATTGACTGGCCGTACTGACTTCTCCGGCAATCGTGCGGATCTCGGTCACCGTGCGCGTCAAGTCCTTCACCATGGACCCGAGAGCCTGCATGAGTTTGTCTTGCGGGGAGCGCTCGCGAATGCTCACGGTCAGATTGCCGTGGGAGATTTCGTCGGCCGCGCTCGTGATGTCATTCATCGCGCCGATCAGCGTATTCAGATTGTTTTTGATCAGATTGAAATCGCCGTGGTACGTGTCCGTGATCTGGGCGGGCACGTCTCCCTTGCTGATGCGGTCCACGTAATTCGCCGACACATTCAGGGGAACAATGACGGCGTCCAGTACGCTATTCACGCCGCGCACGATTTCTGAATACGCTCCTCGGAACTGATCATGGTGGCCGCGTTCGGAGAGTTCACCGTTATTGGCGGCATCGGTCAGACGTCCCATTTCCTTCTGAAGCCCTTGCAAAACCAGAGCAACATTGTTGACCGCCTGCTTCATCTTTTCGTGATCGCCCTTGTAGGTCGCCGCGATCAGTTCGTCGATTTTCCCATTGGAAACCTGTGCCAGGATGCGATTGCCTTCGCCAATTGGCAGCAGGATCGCGTCCAACATTGCATTCACGCCCCGTACAATCTCGGAATAGGCCCCCTTGAACTGCTCGGGCTTGCCGCGATCGGAAAGTTGTCCCTCTCTTGAGGCTTCGGTCAGCCGAGCCATTTCCTTTTGCAGCGCCTGAATCACGATAGCTACATTGTTCACTGCCTGTTTCATCTTTTCGTGGTCGCCCTTGTAGGTCTGCGCGATCAACTCGTCGATCTTGCCGCTGGAAATCTGTGCGAGAATGCGATTGCCTTCCCCAATCGGCAGTAAGATGGCATCCAGCATTGCGTTCACGCCCCGCACGATTTCGGCGTAAGCGCCCTGGAACTGTTCCGGCTTCCCGCGATCCGATAGTTGCCCCTCTTTCGAAGCGTCGGTCAGGCGAGCCATTTCCTTTTGCAGCGCCTGAATCACGACAGCTACATTGTTCACTGCCTGTTTCATCTTTTCGTGGTCGCCCTTGTAGGTCTGCGCGATCAACTCGTCGATCTTGCCGCTGGAAATCTGTGCGAGAATGCGATTGCCTTCCCCAATGGGCAGCAAAATCGCGTCCAGCATTGTGTTCACGCCTTCCACAATATCGCGGTAAACGCCGTCAAACTGGTCCGTTTTGCCTCGTTCGGTAAGGCGTCCTTCCCGCGACGCCTCGACCAGTCGCAAGATTTCCTGGGAGACCACCAGGGCCTTTGTATTGTCGTCGTAATCGGCGTGCCCGGATCGAGGCAATTTGGAGCGCCCATTTCCTGGACCGCGTTGGATTACCGGATTGTCCACTGTCACTTTACTCGCCATGAATTCATCTCCTTTGTACTGGAACGTCTCGACTTGCCGACTGCCGCCGTGCTGGGCCCATACCTGCCGTTGCTAAACTCAAGCCACAATCCGCGCGCTGGCGACGCCGTCGTGAACGCGGGGTTTGTTCGTGCCTGTGCGAATCGCGTTTTGAGCCAGCCGGTGCAAATCGAGAATGAGCGCCACGGTTCCATCGCCGAGGATGGTGGCGCCGGACACGACCTCCACATTTCGATAGAGCCGCCCCAGTTTTTTAATGGCCGTCTGGTGATCTCCGAGAACTTGATCGACTACGAAGCCGAATCGCCCGTGCTCGGTTTCGGCAATCATGATCTGCTCGCGGTCCGGGCGCTCCGAGGGAACATGCAGGTGCTCGCTGATGCGGAGGTAGGGCACGATCTCCCCGCGGATGTTGGCGATGTGTTTGCCGCTGGCGCGTTCGATGTCCTCTCGGGTCAGCTCGACACATTCCACGGTGTCGGCCAGCGGCATGACGAAGCGCGTCTGGCCAACGCGGACGAGCAGGCCGTCGATAATCGCCAGAGTGAGCGGCAGGCGAAGCGTAATGGTCGAGCCGAACCCCGGCTGGCTGTCAATGTCTATGGTTCCGCGCAAGGCCTCTACATTGCGTTTCACGACGTCCATTCCCACGCCTCGACCGGAAACGTCGGTAACCTCGCGGGCGGTTGAAAAACCCGGCGCGAGAATCAGCGAGAAAATTTCGGACTGGTTGAGCCTTGCGTCGGCTGCGACCAGGCCGCGTTCCACGGCGCGGGCGCGCACGGCTTCGCGATCAATCCCTTTTCCGTCGTCAGCCACGCGGATCAGGACCTGCGCGCCGACATGGCGAGCCGTAAAGTGGATGTTGGCTGTGGCAGCTTTCCCCGCCGCACGTCGGACGTCGGGCACCTCGATGCCATGATCCATGCTGTTGCGGATCAAATGCATCAGGGGATCGTTCAACTGGTCGATAACGGTCTTGTCGAGTTCCGTGTCGCCGCCCTCGTAGGTGAGTTCGACTTCCTTGTGCAGGGTGCGGCCAAGGTCGAACACCAGCCGCTTGAAGCGTTCGAACGTGGACCGCAGCGGCTGAGTGCGCATGCTCATCGAGTTCTCGCGCAGCTGGGCGGTCAGATCCCCGATCTCTTCAGCCACCGATTGAATGTCATGGTCTTCGCTGCGGGCTGCCAGTTCACCGAGCCGGACCTGCACGGTCACGAGCTGGCCCATCAGGTCCACCAACTGGTCGAGTTTTGCCGCAGCCACGCGGATGCTCGATCCCTGGAATTGTGTTTCTTTGTCGGCGGCGCGGCGCCCTCCGGAAGCGTTTCGCTCCGTCGGCTTTTCGGGCGCCGGCACGCTGCCCTCCTCGGCTGAAGCGCTGACGGGATCGATCAAGAGCTCACAGGTGTCTTCCACAAAAATGAAAACGTCGCGGATGCCCTCGAGCGAGATCGCAGTGGTGAGAATCATTTCCCAGGTGATGTAACAGCGCTGCGGATCAAGTTCAATCAAGGGCGGGATTGAGGAAATGTCGGCGGTGATGCGAAGGCTTCCCATCTCGCGCAGCTCACGGAATAAAATCAACGGGTTGGCCCCATTGCGCAGCATGTCGGGTTTTGGACAAAGCCGAAGCCGCCAGTCGCGTGCTTTTCCCGTAGGCGGCGCCGGCGTCTGTTCCAGCGCCGTTTCCGTAATCTTCGAGGGGGATTTTTGCGTCGCGCCGGTAAGTTCATGCAATTTGTCGAGGATTTGAGCGGCGGTTGCACGATCGGCGGCGCCTTGTCCTGCGGACTCGTCAAGCAGGGCCTTGATCTGATCGACAGCGGCCAGCGTCAGGCTGATCAGGTCCTCGGAAGCGGCGAGGCGCTTGTTGCGGACCTGGTCGAAGGCATTTTCAACGTGATGCGTGAACGCGGCGATCTCATCGAACCCGAACATCGAGCCCGACCCTTTGATGGTGTGCAGCGCCCGGAAGGCCCGTCCGACCAGTTCGTCGTCGCCAGGACGATCGTTCAATTCCAGCAGGGCGGATTCCAGCTCCGTCAGAACTTCACGGGCCTCCTCCTGGTACGCCTGTTTGTACTTATCGATCATGGGCGGCAACTTGCACCTCATCGGTTGCGATTTCTTGTCCCGCTCGCGGAGCCGTTGGTACGGGAAACTTTTCGAATCCTGCGTCATGGACGGCGCGGAGAAGGTCTTCCGGGATCGGCCCCGAGGCTTCGAAACAAACGCCCAAGGATTCGGCCGCCCGCGATGCCGCCCAGAGCGTCTGAATGGCAGTCACGTCGAAGTCGGTTGCGCGCGCCAGATCCACCTGCAACTCTTTTCGGGAAGAGAACGCCTCAACCAGGATTCGCTTCAGCTCATCCGAACACGTAATGTCGATGCCGCCCTCGAGACGGATGACGCATCGTGTCTTGCCTTCATCAAGCGCTATCGGCAAACGAAGACTCCATCTTTAAGAATGCCGGCTGCTCGCCGGGCTTTGTTCCGGGTTTCCTGCAGCCGTGAAAGTTGAGGGCCGGGAGTGTCAAGTGGTCCGCCTTCCGCATTTGCCGGCGCAAGGAACACACCCTTCCAAATTGTTAGTTCAATCTGTGTATCGGCTGGCACATGCAGAACTTGAGAGCCTAGGGAAGGCGTAAGGAAGTTGGAGTTTCCTAATAACCGAGCGGAGAGGAGGAATGGGGCAAGGGGCGCGCGGGGTGGCGAGAAGGAGGGAAACAAGGGCATATTGTATTCGCTTTATATTCGCCTTTGTGTATAATCCCTTCCCATGAAGAAGAACCCGATCAAGACGCTGCTTCGGCTCCTGTTCTACGCTCTGCCCCTTATCGCGTTCGCTGCGAATCTCACCGGGCGCCGCGCGGAAGCAGTCGCTCCGGTAAAGCCGCAGTTCTCGACCGTGCAGGTTCAGGTGATTTTTCATAGGCGCCATCCGGCCATCATGACCAGCCTGTACCGAGCCTCTGCGAATCCTTTCGAAGCGCGGGCGGGCAAACCTTTGGCCCAACAGGTGAAGGCCTATGTCCAGGCCGAGGCACAAGTGCAGGGCGTGAATCCGTTGCTGGCTCTCTGGATCGTGAAGCACGAGTCCCAATTCAATCCTCGAGCAAAGGGTGACGGCGAGGCCAGCCGCGGATTGTGGCAAATCTCAAGGATTTACCATCCCGAAGTATCGGACGGTGTGGCGTTTAACGTGGCATCGAGCACGGAATGGAGCCTGAAACGCATCCGCGCCGGGAAAGTAAACGAGTGGTCCACCTACCGGTTTTGCAGAGAGTTGTACCGGGATTGTCCGTTTTAGACTTGAAGAGTAACCATCATCGATTTACCGGGACTGTGCGAGTTCGGCGATGGACTGCAAAATCGGGCATTCCGGATGCCCGGCATTGTTCGGACTCACCTCAACATGGTTCTGCGATATAAGTAGCGGAAAGAAAAGTTGGCCATCGTGGACCAGGGGGCGGATCGGCTCCTGGGAATTTCGATTCCATGGCGCTCCCGCCGTTCTTCCGGCTCGTGATGCAGTATCATATGGCGGGGCGGAAATGCCCTGCGAACTCGTCAGATTCGAAGGCTTTGGTTGGGCAGGCTTTCGCCTGTCTGCTTTTGAATTTGGATGAAGCGATCAAGAGTCAAAAAAAGACGGGCTGAAGCCTGTCCTACTTTAGTGAGGAGAAACCCCGCATGTCCAATCGACAATTCCGACGATGGCTCCGCTCTGCCGGTCAATGGATCCTGCTCGCCATTGCGGCGCCCCTGATTGTTTCCGCCGCGCCGCAAGGCTCGACTTATAAAATCGTCCGAAGAATTCCGGTGGGAGGAGAGGGTGGATGGGATTACATCAAGGTGGACCCGGATGCCCGGCGACTCTATGTCTCGCGCAGCACCCACATGATGGTGGTGGATGAGAATTCGGGAAAGGTATTGGGCGATATTCCCGTGGCCAACGCCACGAACATGCATGGCATTGCCCTGGCTACGGAACTGGGCAAGGGATTCACGAGCAACGGGGATGCAAACACCGTCACCATTATAGACCTGAAGACGTTAAAGGCGGTTTCGGACATCAAGATCGACGGCAAGAATCCGGACTCCATTTTGTACGACCCAATGACCCAGCGCGTTTTCACGTTTAATGGCAGAAGCGCAAGCTCAACCGCAATCGACGCCAACACGGGCGCAATCGTAGGCACAGTAATCCTGGCGGGCAAGCCCGAGGAGCCTGCGCTGGACGGCAAGGGAGATGTGTTTGTCAATATTGAAGACAAGAGCCTGATTCAGGAATTTGACGCGAAGACACTGGCCGTCAAGGCGTCCTGGCCGCTCGCGCCGTGCGAAGGGCCCTCTGCGCTTTCCTACGATCGCGCGCACAACCGGCTCTTCGCCGCGTGTGAAAAAATGATTGCCGTTTTGGATGCGAATACAGGGAAGGTCGTTGCAACGCCGTCCATCGGCGGAGATCCGGATGGCGATGGTTTCGATTCCCGCACGGGGCTGCTGTTCGCGTCGTGCCGCGAAGGAATGATATCGATTATTCATCAGGATTCGGCGGATCGATATACAGCCGTGGGCAGCGTGGCCACGCAATTTGGCGCGCGCACAATGGCGCTGGACCCGAAAACACATCACGTCTTCACGGAGACCTCAGAATTCAAGCCCGCGCCGCCGGCGACTCCGGACAATCCCCGGCCGCGGCCGCAGCAGATTCCCGGAACGTTCGTGATTCTGGAGTTGGCGCAGTAGATTTCAAGTGACGGGCTGCTTCTGACGGGAGATTGTCCTGTGCGGCCAAAGCCTGCCTGCACATTTTGGAGATCGGGGATTGAGCTTGAAGAATACCGGCATTCTCCGGGTGCAATGCCCGGACCGCAAGGGTCTGGACGCCGCACTCGCCGATTTTATTTTCCGCGCAAACGGAAACATCCTTCATTTCGAGCAGCATCAGGTCGCGGAGATGGGTTTATACCTGGCGCGCGTTGAATGGGACCTCGACGGCTTCCAGATCGAGCGGCAAAATTTCGCGCGCCATTTTTCTCCGATCGCGGACCGGATGAAGATGAAATGGCAATTTGCCCTATCCAGCGACCGGCAGCGCGTGGCCATTTTCGTTTCCAAATACGATCATTGCCTGGTGGACCTGTTGTACCGCCGGCATACGGGCGAATTGTCCTGCGAAATTCCGCTGATTGTCAGCAATCATCTTGACGCGAAACGCCACGCCGATTTTTACGGGCTTCCCTTTCATCGGATTGAAGTGACAAAGGAAAATAAATCGGATGCCGAACGGCGGCAGCGAAAACTATTGGATGAACATGAAATCGATCTGATCGTGCTGGCCCGTTACATGCAGGTCTTGTCGCCCGAATTCATTGCGAGCTATCCGCAGCGGATCATCAATATTCATCATTCCTTCTTACCGGCGTTTCTCGGCGCGAGGCCGCATCACCAGGCGTTCGAGCGGGGCGTCAAACTGCTGGGGGCGACCTCGCACTATGTGACCGAAGTGCTCGACGACGGCCCCATCATCGAGCAGGACGTTATTCGCATCTCTCATCGCGACGCGGTCGAAGACCTGGTGCAAAAGGGACGCGACCTGGAAAAAATCGTTCTCTCGCGAGCGGTCGGCTGGCACCTCGAAAATCGTGTACTTCTCTACGGAAATAAAACCGTCGTCTTCGATTAAGCGACACAGGCTTCAGGCTGCGGGGTTTAGATATTAGCTATGCCAAAAATCCACAGTCTGAAGCCAGTGCCACTAAAACCCCGGCAGGATGAAACCGGTAAATGAATCTTGGATTTCCATCAGGCCGGGATGAAAAAAAACCGGCATTCCGCAGGAACGCGTTTCTCTCCGGTATTGCAATTCTGGTATTCTCTTGACCGTGCGTCGCAGATCGGTTTACTTCCTACTCTCGCTCCTCATCGCTGCCACGCAGATCTCCTCGACGTGCGCGCAATCGTTGCCCTCTCCGTCAGGCACAGCGCCCGTCCAGGTGGGTCCCCAGTCCCCCGCGCAAACGCCGTTCCCGAACGGCCAGGCACCGGCACCGCCTTCCACCCCCGTCCGCAACATGGTTGTGGTCGTGCTCGATCCGGCGCATGGCGGCGCCGATCCCGGCGCGCACGGCGCCTCGGGCATTTCGGAGAGCGACGTGGTTCTCAGCTTCGCGCGCCTCTTGCGGATTTCTCTCGAGGCGCAAGGCCTGAGAGTCGTTCTCACGCGGCAGGCCAATGAAGACCCTTCCTTCGACGATCGGTCGAAAACAGCAAACGCGCAGCGCGGCGCCATTTTTATTTCGTTGCACGTTTCTTCCACCGGGCAGCCGGCAACGGCTATCGTCTACTCCTTTCCGCAGGATCCCGGGGGCGCTTCGCCTCGTACGGGGCTGATTTCATGGGACCACGCGCAAACTAATTTTACCGATCAAAGCCGGAAGCTGGCTGAGCTGATTCAGATCCAGCTGGCGCAGCGCTTCCATGGCTCGCCGGAAACTCCCTTGACCGCACCCGTGCGGCAATTGCGGACGATCGCTGCGCCTGCAGTGGCCATCGAAGTCTCGAGCGTGAGCCTGCCCGACCGCGCGCCGCTTGACCAGATGGGCCCCGGTCTTGCCGACGGCGTCGCTCGGGCGGTCGCTGCGTTTCGAACGATTTATGAATCGGGGGGGAGATAGAGCCGTGTCGCGCGGGCTTAAAACGACGCTTGTGATCCTGGCCGCGATGGTTGTGGTGGGCTTGATCACGCTGCCCGGCCTGCGCCAGGCGATTCAGCGCATGAGCCGAAGCCCTCGAACCGAGGAGCAGGCGCGGCGCGAAGTGATGCAAGTTCCCATTTCAACTCCCAGCGACGTGAAAGCGCAGGCTCAGATGTATTGGCTCTCGGCTTCCGTCCCTGCTTCACTGGAAGCCACATCCGTCGAAATTCCACTCTCCGCCGAGCCTGTGGAACGTTCGAAACAGCTTTTGAACGCGCTGATCACGATGGCTCCCGCCCCCGAGGTCAGGACTCTGCCCGCCGACGCCACGCTGCTGGCGTTCTACATTCAGCCCGACGGAACTGGGATCGCCGATTTTTCCGATGTCCTGTCGACGGGAATTCCCTCCGGAATCCTCAGCGAACGGCTGGCTGTGAATTCCATTACGCAGACGCTGGCCGCCAACATGACGGGAATTCAAAAAATCAAAATCCTGATTCACGGTCAGCCGGCGGACACTCTTGCAGGGCATCTGGATCTTTCCGGATTTTTCGACGTTAATTCGCCCATGCAGACGGGCGTCCCTTCGGCCGTTCCAGCCTCGGTGGCTGCACCCGCCGCGCCGGGGCCAGTGTCTGCAACGCCCGCAAAAAAACAGCTGCCCTGAATCGTCCAACGTTCACTGCCAGCCATTGGTGAACGATGGGGGCACTGAATAGCTCGTCCACGTTTTGGAGGAGCGGATCATCTGAGGTACATTACTCTATAGCCGATATAAATACGCCATTGCAGGACCAGGAGAGCCGAATTGTCTTCGCCACCGGTTGGAAAACATGCGGGATCGGGAGCGGCAAACTTCGCAGCCGCGTCTCGCGAAACCGCATTTTCCGAGCGTGCTCGCACTTTGTTGTATTTGGCGCGCATCGGCAGTCTCTCGACGCTTTCGCGCAGGCAACCCGGTTTTCCCTACGGCTCCCTGATGCCCTATGGCATTGACGATCGCGGGCGCCCTATTTTTTTGATCAGCACGATGGCGATGCATACGCAAAATGTGCAGGCGGACCCGCGCGCCAGCCTGCTGGTGACGCAACCCGGCACAAGCGGCGATCCTTTGGCGGGGGCGAGAGTCACGCTGATCGGAAATGTCGCGCCCGTGCCGGAAGATGATTCGGCGCGAACGCGCGAGCTTTACCTGGCGCGATATGCCAACAGCAAGCACTGGGTGGATTTTGAGGATTTTTCTTTCTACCGCATGGAACCGGTGGACGTTTATTACATTGGCGGCTTTGGCTCGATGGGGTGGGTCGCCGCCGAGGAGTACGCCGGCGCGGAGCCCGATCCGCTGGGAGATTCGGCGCCGGGGATCATCCAACACATGAATGCCGATCACGCAAGCGCGATGATTCTGCTTGCACGGTCCCTGGCTGGGATCGAGGGCGAAGAAGCCGTGATGACTTCGATCGACCGGCTCGGTTTTGAAGTCCAGTTGAAAACCGCGGAGGGCGCGCGCAGTACCCGCATCGTGTTTCCTCGCGAAGTGACAAGCCCGAAGGAAGCCAGAACAGCAATCGTGGAGATGGTGACGCAGGCCCGGCAAAAGTGATGGCTGCCTCGTGCGGAACAGGCCTCAGCCTGTGCGACTTGGATTTTCATGCGCGGTGCAAAAGTCATAGGCCACAGGATGAAGCCTGTGCCACGTCACCACTCATCGTTCCGTGAGTCTTGAATCGTAATTCCCCTGGCGGCCAATTCGTTCAACAGTTGGGCGACGGCAGGCGAGATTTCACCTTCGCCCGGAACAACCACGGCCCAATCCAGATTTTCGCGGAACTCCTTCGTGGAAATGGTCCAATCGCGCAAGGAAACGGGAGTCTCACGTCCAATCTGTATGATCGACCAATTTCGAGCGAGGGCCAGCGCCGTCGCTCGATCCGGCAACGGGCCGCGCACAATGAAGTGATTATTTCCCAGGACGAGAATGCCGACCATACGGATACGATCCTCTCGCGAGTTTCCTTTAGCCTTCGACGCGCGGATCGGGAATGGCGCGTCCAACCGCGAAATGATAAATCACTTGCCTCGGAAGCGTTTCGGCGTCTTTTCCCGGAATGCAATCCGCTTCACCGGCGCCAACCTGCGCCGGAGACTCCATCCAATCGCGGCCCTGCGCTTTTGCGCGCTGGCCGGCGGTTGAATCCAGCGCGACGAGCGTTGCCCTCTCCGACGCTTCCAGCGAACCGCCGACCGGATGTTCAGCTTCCTCGAGCAAACCCAGGTAGCGGTGTACATCGTCGTCGTAAAATGCGCCAATGCCGGTGGCGTTCCAGTGCAGCGTTTCAGCCCCGAGATAGAGCCGTTGCCCGATCGCGCCGGCCTCGAAATACGCGTAGCGGTAGCCGCGATTTCCAAATGCGCCGGATGCCGCAGCCAGATCCGCAATCATCGAAATCGTGAAGCATGAATTTCCGGCCAGCGTCTGTTCGAGGCTGAGAAATGCGGCGATTCGCCGCACATCCCCGCGATGGAGAAGGGTGAGACATCCGCCGTTTTTCTCCCACCGGTAAACGCCGGGTTCGCATCCGTCGACGCGGTGCACGTAGAGATACAAGGTCACGAAATCGACACCAATTTGATTTTGCATTTCCAGCCCATTGAAATTTCCCCGCCAGTCCGCCCGCCAATCCCGCGTTGCATATTCGAGGAGTTGTTCCAATTCTTCCCGCCGCATGGGCGGTGTGCGCGGATCGAAATCCAGCGCGGAGCGTCGACGGCGGACGACTTCGCGAAGCGGCGCGTCCGGACCGGAACGAGACGGCGACAGGGCGGGAATAAAAGCATCCAGGGATGGCATTGGAACCGGCCCAACGGAATCGGGCAGGATCGTTGCGCGATGCATTTCGAGGAGCAATTGGTAAGGCACCTCTTCCGCTGACAATTCATTCGGGATTCCAAGGAATGCTTGCGATTGCGGATCGGGAGAACGGGCGGGGGAACGAGGGGGCGAAGTCTTCGAGGGAAATACCAGAAAAGCAAATGGCGCCTCATCGCCTCCGGTTAAGCCAAGCGCACGCGTCAGGCTCGCGTCGCTAAAATGACAGACCGCGCCGCCGGGCATTCCGGAGGCTCGCGCCGCCAGAAGCAAGCTCATCATCGCATGTCCCATATCATGGCAGCAGTAGCGATACGCCCGGTTGCGGTATTTCCAGGCTTCCCGCCAAAAGATCGACGTCAGCCCAAGGATTAGCTGCGACTCCGCGGCCCACGAAATTTTCAGGGCTTGAGAAAGTTGTTCAATCATTGCGCCTTCGCTGCGAAGCTCCAGCGCATGGAGATCGGCGCGGTAGTGATACAGCCCGTCGCCGATGCCCGCGAATCCTCGCAGAGCCAAATACGTTTCCGTGGGATGAAGATTTCCCGATGATGGATTCACGCGAAGACTATAGCGACTGCCGCCCATCGGCGCTTTCTTCCACGCACTCACCGCCATCGAGTGCCACATCAAACGGCTAAGCCATTCCATGTCCAGCAAATTGTGATCGCGGCCATCCGACTTGCTTTCCGCAACCTTCCCGATTTCCGCCAGCGCCGCGACCGTCGCGAATGTTCCGGCGTCGGAAAATCCGGGCTGTGGCGGGAGCGCAAGGATGGATGCGCCTTCATAGGTGCGAAACGGACTGGGCTGATTGATCCAGTCGAGGTAGTGCGCGCCCGACCTCACCGAGTGATACGTGTGCTTGGTAGCATGGTGATACGTGAAGAGGCGTTCCGTTTCCTGGTTGAAATTGCCACAAGAGGGGTCGTCAACAATGCGCGGAAGAAAGCGGGTCATTCGCGGATTCGCTCGTGTTTATGATTCAGGGAGTTTGTCATACGCGTTCAATGAGAATGATAGCAGCCTTCCGCGCGGCACACAGTCCGATATGAGCACCCTCACGTCCCATCGGTGGTTGACAGTCGCGTTCACGGCGGTCAAACTCGCACCCATGTCTCGAGGAGGAAACTTGCGAAGCGACGGACGCGCTTACGACCAGATGCGCCCAATCAAGATGACGCCGGATTTTATTACCAGCGCGGAGGGGAGCGTGCTGATTGAAATCGGGAACACGCGCGTGATTTGCACGGCGAGTGTGGATGACGGAGTGCCTTCGTTTTTGAAAGGCCAGGGCAAGGGCTGGGTGACGGGCGAATACGGAATGCTGCCGCGGGCCACCGAGCAGCGCACCGCCCGCGAAGCCATGCGCGGACGACCTTCCGGACGCACGCTGGAAATCCAGCGGTTGATCGGGCGCTCGCTGCGCGCGATTATTGACCAGCGGAAACTGGGCGAGAGAACCGTGGTGCTCGATTGCGACGTGATTCAGGCCGACGGCGGAACGCGCACCGCTTCGATCACGGGCGCCTACGTGGCGCTGACTCTGGCGTTGCAGCGGATGGTCGCGGCCGGCATTTTAAAAGCGCTGCCGATGATTGATTCCGTGGCGGCCACCAGTGTTGGCATCGTGAAGGGCGAGGCCCTGCTGGACCTGGCCTACGATGAAGACTCGAAGGCCGAAGTGGATATGAATGTG
The DNA here is from genome assembly GCA_963788335.1 of Terriglobia bacterium. Lineage (GTDB taxonomy): Bacteria > Acidobacteriota > Terriglobia > Acidiferrales > UBA7541 > Palsa-360. Next base: position 43,536 of record CAWBGM010000015.1, on the reverse strand, counting down.
GTGATGACCGGCGGCGGACAATTCGTGGAAGTGCAAGCCACTGCTGAAGGGCAGCCGTTCGCCGGCGCTGAATTGCAGAGCATGCTGGCACTGGCGGAGACGGGAATTCGCCGCATCACCGAAAGCCAGTCCGCGCTGGTACAAACCGATTTCCGTGCACGCACAAAGTAAGCCTCTCCAATTGTTCCTTGCGTCGTCGAACGAAGGAAAGCTGCGTGAATATCGCGCTCTTGCCGAGGCGACGGGCGCGTCGGTTGAGGTTGCCCTGCTTCCCAACTTTATAGGCATGCCGGAATTCGTGGAGGACGCGCCAACGTTCGCCGAAAACGCCGCGGGGAAAGCGCTGCATTACAGCCGGTTTGCCCCGGGACTTGTCATCGCGGATGACTCTGGCCTCGTCGTCCCGGCGCTGGGCGGGGCTCCCGGGGTGTTTTCCGCGCGATACGCCGGGCCGGGCGCATCCGACGACGATCGCATCCGGAAATTGCTCGGCGAAATGCGCGGCAAAAAAGCGGCAGACCGCGCAGGGCGGTTCGTGTGCGTGACAGCGATCGCCGAAGGCGGCGAGGTGCTGGGGTTATTTTCCGCAAGCGCGGAAGGGGAAATTCTTGAAGCGCCGAGAGGCAGCGGCGGCTTCGGCTACGATCCGGTTTTCTGTTTCCCGGCTCTGGGAAAAACTTACGCCGAAATCTCGCGCGAGGAAAAAAATCGATACAGCCATCGAGGAAAAGCGTTTCATAAAGCGCTTGAGTATCTATTAGCCACGCATTCCGATCCTACCAGGGATTAAAGCCCAGCCATTGTAATCGCAAATGTCAGGGCTAAAACTCCGGTCTACAACCCCGAAATCACGTTCGAGACGGATTCATTCTCATTCAATCAGTTCAGTAAATGGGCGCCGCACCCTTCATGTTCCTTGTGAAGTGTGCGGATTTTCTATCCTCCGCTCCTGGATAAAGACGCCGCGGACTAGAACTGGTGAACGAGTTGTTGATCGGCGGGAAAACCCGCACCCTTGTAAACCCGCGAAAGGAAGCGGCGCATTTTTCGACCGCATCGCAACTTGAAACCCGGGCCGGCAACCCCGGAGTCACCTGCGCGTTTCGGAGCATGCATGTGCTATATTCATGCGCCGAATTGCAGTAGATGGGCCGTCATGAAAAAACCAAAATCAAACCACAAAAAAATTGGCGCTCGGGCCAAAAAGGGACCGAAATCAACGGCGCTATCGCGCCATGCTGTGGCGCCGACTCCTCGCGTCACAGCTCCAAAAGCTTCCGGAGCCAATCCACAGCGCGTGCGCACAATTCTTCAAAAGTTGGACGAGGCCTATCCGGATGTCGCTTGCGCACTCCTGCACGAAAATCCATTTCAACTCCTGGTTTCCACGATTCTTTCGGCGCAATGCACCGATGAGCGAGTCAACAAGGTGACGAAAGCCCTTTTCGTGAAATATCGCACGCCGCAGGAGTTCGCTCGCGCATCTCCCTCCGAACTCGAACTGGACATTCGGTCGACCGGATTCTTTCGGAACAAGGCGAAATCCATCCTTGGAGCGAGCAGAAAGATTGTCGAAGAATTTGGCGGCGAAGTGCCCCGCACGATGGAGCAGCTTCTGACCCTGCCCGGCGTGGCGCGCAAAACGGCGAATGTGGTTTTGGGCACCGCGTTCGGCATTGCCGTCGGAGTCGTGGTGGATACGCACGTCACACGGCTCTCGAACCGGCTCGATCTTTCGCGCAACTCCGATCCAAAGAAAATCGAACAGGACCTGATGCGCGTGATTCCCCCGGAAAAGTGGATTTTGTTTTCTCACCAGATGATCTGGCACGGCCGCAAAGTTTGCGTTGCCCGCAAGCCCCGCTGTTTCGAATGCAATCTGGAACAAATCTGCTATGCGAAAGACAAGACGGTCTGAGCGATTCCCTTTAAGCGACACGAAATTGCGGCGTTGTGGACGCTCGGCTGCCCCTTGGGTATATTCGCTGAATGCAGCTCTTGTCCGGAAAGATTGCAGCAACCCGCATTTCAGGGATTCTTCACCCGAAGTACCAGGTGCACGGATTTTCCGTCCATCTTACGGCTCACCAGATTTTCTCACTCGACGCGGCGGGACGGATTGACTTCGGCGGGAACGAATACATTCCGGCGGGAAGAACCGTGATTGTGCCGCATTCTTTGCGTCCCGAGGACAATTACAAATGGTGGGAATTGCCGCGCGGGACCTATTACGTCGAATGCAACGAGACGCTCAATCTCGCAGCCGATGAAATTGCGCTGGTTGAACCGGAGGACCGCCTCCTGCGCGCGGGCGGCTGGCACGTGCCTCTGTTCGTCCGGCGAAATGTGGCCCCCGTTGAATTATTACTGGAAGTCGGCGTCGCAAAATTGTGCATGAAGGAAAATGCGCGCTTCGCCCGAGTGCGGCTGTTCCACATGGAAAATACAAAGTCATCCTCCGGCAAACCCCGCAAGTCGACTTCGCGAAAATCCTCGCGCGCAAAACAAAAAAAATAGGAGCATTGCAGGTCACTCGAATGGCGCGATTCGGTTCGTCGCTCTTCTAGTCAATTCGCATCGACGCCGAATCTAAAGATCGTAGCGGATAACAATTCTTCACCCGGTCAGTTCAGATTTGCAGTCCCTTGGACCACGATACCTAGAGTACCTGGAATTCAGGAGCAAGAAATCGCAACGGTTGCAGCGTTACACCAAGCCATTGTACGGATTAGAATGGCGCGCCCGGAGGGAGTCGAACCCCCGACCCTCTGCTTAGAAGGCAGACGCTCTATCCACCTGAGCTACGGGCGCGTGGTTTGATTATATTGCCACATCGGGTGTTTTCACCAGCCAGTTCCCCCGGCCAGTTCGCAAAGTTGAGACGCTCGAGTGGCACAGGCATTAGCTTATGGATTTATGAATTCTGCCGGCGCCGATGAAAAACCGAAGCCCACACGCTGCGCTACTAAAAAGCATCGCAGAAGCTGAGGTCTTCCGCGCAAGCCAGGACCGTGTTCTGATACGATGTTGATGGGCCGGTCTTGCCCGGATCTGCGGAGACTGCGCCAGGAGGGTGTAGATGAATTCTTCAATAGTATTCCTCCTTGCCTTTCTGATTGGTGTCGTCTCCGGACTTCGCGCTTTAACCGCACCCGCGGTAGTGTCCTGGGCGGCTCACCGGGGTTGGCTCAACCTGCACGCAACCTCGCTTTCTTTCATGGGATCGGTTGCCGCGGTTGCGATTTTCACCGTTCTCGCGATTGGGGAAATCGTGGGCGACAAGCTTCCCGCCGCGCCCGCGCGAACGGCGCCGCTGGGCCTGAGCGCTCGTTTTTGTTTGGGAGGATTGTCGGGCGCGAGCGTGGCCGTAGCGGGCGGCCAATCCATCGTCTTCGGAGCAATTCTAGGAGCGATGGGGGGAATCGCCGGCGCGTTTGGCGGTTATCAGGTGCGTATGCGCGTGGTGAAGGCTCTCCACGTTCCGGACTACTACATAGCAGTGCTGGAAGATGCGGTGGCCATTGCCGGAGGGCTTTTCCTCGTGTCGCGGTTATAGTCGCCGGTCGGGGCTCCGCCGGATATTCCTTTTCGAGTAAAAACAGTGCAACACCCCGAACGATAAATACGTCTAAGCTAGAGCCGGGCAAGGGCGGCACGTCTTCCGGGTGTACCGTTTTAGAATCCAGCCCGCAGGGAGGTCGGGGCCATGCAGCGCATCGCAGGATTTTTCCTCTTTGCAATTTTCCTCTTTTCCGCCGTCCTTGCAGATGGACAACAGACTTCTTCGAAATCCATTGGCGAAAACAGGTGGCAATTCAGAGTCGATTCCTCGAGTCAGCAATTGGAAAGCGGGCCCAATGCTGGTTTTCCCGGCGACTGCGGACGATTTTTCAATGCTGCGTTTCAAGCCGAGCAGGTCCTGGAAAACGATCGCCGCATTTTTTCGCCCGTGAAAAACGACAACGGCGGCGAACCGGAAAACGAATCCGCGATTTCCCAGCGCGCCGCACTCCAGCGGGATAACGATATTCTGGGACAGCGGCAGATGCAATTACATCAATGCATGATGGCCACCGACGAAGACGGCGGCGTGCAAGGGACAACCACCGAATGTTCCAGCGAACAACTTGTGAATTTCCAGATGAGCCACGAAGGAGAAGAGGAACGCGATATTCCGATCTGGCATTTGCCCGGCACGCTGGCCTTTTTTTTCGAGGCGGGAATGACTATCGATGCCGACGGGGCTCCGAATGCCTACCATCCCGATAATACGGGGCTCGACGACCTGGCGAATGCCGGCGAACCGGGAAAATGGGAAGGGCTGGCAAAAGATCGGGACGGCAACCCCATTGTTCAAGGGCCGGACGATCCGTTTCCCGGCTACTACGTTTCGGCGACGGCATTGTCCGACCACACCAAAGCGTGGAACGACCCAGCCCGGTATGTGGACGCATCGAAAATTCCTTACATCGTGCTACCAGGTTCCTTCGGTCGCCAGATTGGCGCGCGGCCCGGAGATTTTGCCGTGGTTTTGAATCTGAGAAATGGCCGAAGTTCTTACGCAATTTTTGGCGACGTGGGTCCCTCCGACCGGATTGGGGAAGGCTCGGTGGCGCTCGCGGAAAATCTCGGCATCCGGTCTGATGCAAGAAACGGGGGCTCGCGAAGCGGTGTCCTCTATCTGGTTTTTCCAGGCTCGGGCAACGGCCGGCCCCGCACCGTCGAAGAAATTAATACGGAATCCGAAAAGTTGCTGCGGGACTGGGGAGGAAACCCTCAGCTGGCGGCATGCATGGAGAAAAATCCCGCGCGATCGGTCATAGGGATCCGGAGCGCAAACTGAGATTTTCTCGTTCGGATCGGCAGGCTCGATGAAAGAAAAACAACTGCGCGAGCATATCCTCAACGTCCTTTCCGGTCGCGAGGCGCATCTCGATTGGAAAGCCGCATTTGCAGGCATCCCCGCTGAACTGCAAGGCGTTCGACCAAAAGGACTGCCGCATTCCCTGTGGGAATTGCTCGAGCACATGCGGATCGCCCAACGGGACATTTTGGAATTTTCACGCAACGCGAAGCATGTTTCGCCGGATTGGCCCTCGGGGTATTGGCCGGAATCGCCCGAGCCTCCCGACGCGATGGCGTGGGCGAAAAGCTTGAAATTATTTGCGCGCGATCTGGCAGCGATGAAAGAACTGGTCGCGAATTCCCGCACCAAACTTTTCGCGCGAATTCCTCACGGCACCGGACAGACGATTTTGCGCGAAGCCCTGCTCATTGCCGATCACAATGCCTATCATCTGGGACAGGTCGTACTCGTCCGGCGTCTGCTGGGCAATTGGAAACAATAGGATGCCGCCGCAATATCCCGCGTTGGTCCATTGCACACCACGATTCGTTTACATGAAATTTACAGAACCGAACCGTACCCCGCTACGTCTAAACTATTGCAGTGCCCCGGGGGCTAGCCCGACTTCAGGTTAACCAGCGTTTTCTTTGGTCGATTATTTCCCCCGGAGGCAAAAATCATAACGATGAAAGGGAGAAATCCTAATGTTGCTTCGACGTGTGTCTCAGCTTTCCCTGGCAGTAGCGGTTCTATCCCTGGTGAGCGTTTCAGCATTTGCAAAACCGGGAGCGAAGGATTCCTTTAGCGTGACCATCGATTTGCTTTCTCCGGCCAGCGTGGGAACCACGACGGTGGCGCCGGGCGAATACAGGGTTGTCATCCAGGATAATTCGGCAAAATTTCAAAAAGACGGCAAGACCGTGGCCGAAGTGCCCTGCACTTTGAAAACGCTTCCCGCGAAAGCCCACGAAACCGTCGTGTCCATCGATCACAACCAGATGACGGAAATTAAGGTCTCCGGAAAAGTGCAAGCGGTGGAATTTTCAGCCACCACTGCCTCCGGCAACTAAACAAAGCGTTTGAGAGACTATTCCGGGAAGTTCCCGCGCGGTAAATTCATATTCACCGCGCGGGAACTATTTTCCCCGGAAAATTATTTCAGATATAAAGCCAGCCAGTCGAAAAATGTCTGGTACCACAGTCGGGTATTCTGCGGCTTCAGGATCCAGTGGCCCTCGTCGGGAAACACAACCAGTTTGGACGGCACATTCTGCCGCTGAAGCGCGGTAAAAAATTCCAGGCTCTGTGTGTAGGGCACGCGAAAATCCTGCTCGCCGCAAATCACCAGGGTCGGCGTTTTGTATTTGCCCAATTCGCCGGCGTATGTGCTGGGCGACCATTTGCGATAGCTTTCAGGATTCGTCCACGGCGTTCCGGCCATGTCGTGCTCCTCGAACCAAAGTTCCTCGGTTGCGCCGTACATTTCCGTTTTGTCGTACACGCCCGCGTGGCTGATCAGCGCTTTGAAACGCCCCGAGTGCGTGGCGATCCAATCGACCATGTAACCGCCGAAGGAGCCTCCCGCCGCGGCCAATCGGTTTCCATCGATGTAGGGATGGTTGGCCAGAACATAATTCACCCCGTTCATGAGGTCTTCGTAGGCGCGGCCGCCCCAATCGTCGGTGACTTCGTCCGTAAATTTCTGTCCGTAACTGGTGGACCCGCGCGGATTGATCAAAACCACGACATAGCCCGGCGCTGCGAATAATTCCTCGTTCCAGCGATAGCCCCATGAATCCGTCCACAGACTCTGAGGACCACCATGGATCAGCAACAGCATTGGATATTTCTTGTTCGGATCGAAATGAGGCGGACGTATCAGCATGCCCTCGACACGCGCGCCGCCCGCGCCCTCAAACCAGAACGGCTCGGGAAGATTGATGTCGAGATCGGCGAGCCGCGCGGCATTCTCGCGTGACAACTGGTTCGCTTTCCCTCCGTCGGCGCGCGCGGTGAACACTTCAGCGGGCGCGGCCAGGCTCGATCGTAGAAATGCGAACGCTTTGCTGTCCGCCGAAATCGAAATGCTTTCGTTGTACGCGTCTTTGAAGACTTCTCGCGGCGTGCCGCCCTGCGCCGCGTCAATTTCATAAACCGGCTGCTCGGCCTCGTTTCCTGCTGTGAAATAAATGCGCCGGCTGTCCGGCGACCAGACGATTTCATCGACGCTACGGTCAAACGCATCCGTCAGCTCCCGATCGCGGCCGCTGGCGCGATCGCGCAGCAGGAGTCGCCAGCGGTCGCTTTCATATTCAGCCGTCTTCTGCGAGCGATACGCAATAAAGTTCCCGTCGGGCGAGTAGACGGGATGGCCGTCAAATCCCGGATTGGTCGTGATTCGTTTCGTTGCGCCGCCATTCACGGAAACCAGAAATAGATCGCCATTTGTGCTGATCGCCTCCGGCCGGTCGGTCACCGCTGTAAAACAAATTTCCTTTCCGTCGGGAGAAAACGCGAAGTCGTTTGCGTCGCCGCGTTCGTCGGGCGGCACATCATAATCGGCATGGGCGGTGAGATCGTGAGGCGCGCCCCCATTCGCGGCGACGAGAAACAGATGGCTGCGCTTGCCATCGCTCCAGTGCGTCCAGTGGCGAAAAAGCAGGTGGTCGTACGTGCGGGCTCTTACTTTGTCCTTGACTGCATCTTCATAGCGCGAACGATTGCAGGCGTCATCCGGGCAATCCGGGAAGACATTCGATGTGAATGCGAGGGATTTTCCATCGGGCGCCCATTTTTCGTTATCCGCACCCGTCGAAAGAGAAGTGACCTTAAACGCGTTCCCTCCCTGTGCGCCCATCAGGTAAATCTGTGGAGCTCCATCCCGGCTGGAAAGGAACGCGATCTTTTTTCCGTCAGGCGACCATTGCGGACGCGTGTCGTGTCCGGTTTGCGTCAACTGGCGCGGCGCGTTTCCCGGCGACGTCGAGACGACCCAGATGTTGCGCTCGATGCGGTTTGCATCCATTTCCGGTGTTCCGACGGAGTAGGCGACGTAGCGCCCGTCCGGCGAAATCTGCGCCTCACTGATACGCTGCATCGCCATCAGGTCGTCAAAAGTCATCGCGCGCCGGGTCGGAGCTTGCGCCTGTAATGGATGGGTGCCGGCGATTGGGAAGAGGGCGGTCAGAAACGCGATTGTTTGCGGCAAAAACCGGCGACTCATTTTAGGCCTCGTCACAGCAGGTTCAGACATCTCTTCCTGGAATGCCGCGAAATTAATACGCAGTGCAATGCACCTGCAAAGGGATCATTACACTTTCCGGAATCATTTCCAAGGCTGTGCTTCGGCGTGGAAGGGAAGGCGCTAAATGTGCCGCGTGAATCGTTTTCATTTCCATTCTCAAATCCGACAATTGAAATCGCACAGTCAAAATACGGCATTTCGGATCTCAAATTTGAGACTTAGAATTCGGACTTTCCATTTTGCCGGGCCGCCCCCGCACCCAGAGCCAGTTCCCAAACGCAACGCCCATCGTTGCAAGAATGACAATCGCCTCATGACGATTCATCCGGGAAGCCAGCGCGGCCATCATGAGAACGCCCAGCCCTGAAAAAACAGTTCCCGCCGGAAGCCGGTAGGCCTCCGCGTGAGGATATTTGCGCCTCAGCACAGGAAGAGACGCGCACGTGACGCCGTAAATAAACAATCGGCCAACGGAAGAAAGAATCACATTCCATTGAAAACTGCCGGCAGCCGCCAGGCACCAGGCGATTCCCGCAAAGGCAAGTATCGAAATGTGCGGCGTTCTGTATCTTGGATGAATCCGCGCAAATATTCGCGGGAAGTCTCCCGTCTCGCCAAGAGCGAAAGCCAGGCGCGGCGAGTGCAGCATCTGGGCCGTCAAAAATCCGTAGGTGGAAACTAATGCCGCGACGGAAATCAGCGCCGCGCCCCCGGTTCCCCACAACCGGAGGGCGGCAGCGGCGAGCGGACGGTCCACCGCTGCCGGGTTGGGAACCACGCCAACGACCACATATTGAATAGCGCAAAACAGGAATGTCACAATCGCCATGGAAACCACAAGAGCGAAAGGAACATCGCGCCTGGGATCGGTCGCCTCCGTCATCGGGATCATCGCGCCTTCAAAACCGCCGTAAGCAAACATCAAGACAAGAATGGCCTCCAGCCAATTTTGAATGGGAATTTTTGTCTCGCCCTGAGCCGGGGCGAGAAGGACTGGATGCGCCCGCCACAGGAAAAACAATCCGCATATCGCAAACACGAGTAACGGCGCAACTTTAGCCACCGTGAACATATTGCTCGCGGCCGCCCCGGATTTTACGCCGCGAATATTGACCGCGGCGAGAAGCCCGATCAGGACCGCAAGGAACACGATCCGCGGGAAAGTTTGTTGCACGGCCGGCCAGAACTCGGCGAAGTAATTCGTAAAAAGGTTTGCCGCAGCAGCCGATCCGGTAAGCCGCACCAGCCACAGGAGCCAGCCGATTTCCATGCCCGCCAACCGGCCGAAGGCCTCGCGTGCGTAAAGATACGGCCCGCCAGCCGCGCTGAATTGCGAGGCAACTTCGGCGAAGCACGCAACGACAATTCCGATTCCAGCCGCCGCGACGAGATAGGCGAGAGGACTCCGCTTGCCCACATATCCCGCCACCACCGACGGCAACCCAAAGATGCCGCTGCCAATAATGGAATTGATCACGAGCGCTGTAAGTGTCCAGCGCCCCATCGCGCGGATCATTCCTGGAAATTCTTCTTTTTTCAATCAGCCTCAATCGCCCATTGTAAGGCGTTACGCGGCTCATTCTCGCACAGCACGCAAGGTTTGTGCCCCCCGATCCAGGTAGCGATCAAGGCGATGATCAGGGTAATGATCGAATTAATGATCAAAGAACAATCCGGGGATGATTCGCGCATGCCCCCGGCTGCCGGAGGGATGACCCGTCAGGCAATCCTCGTGTGCGGACACACAAAGGTTGCGCGGCGCCGCAGTCGGGTATAAATTATCGGTCAATTGAACTCTCAATACGAACTGTCGCAATTTGATTTCCGAAATGGTTGTCGATGCGTGCGAGGCACCCGCCTCGCCAGGCGTTGAAGATTGAAGCAGTCCTGGAAATACCGGAGTGCGATTGGAGACCGAGCGATGGACGTAAATTCTCAGCGCGATTGGTTTGCTCCACTATTAAGTAGCGATGCGTTCATGGGATCCTTGATGCTGGCCGCGCGGCTGCTCATGACAGGAATTTTCATCTATTACATTTACAACCTGATGGTCAGGATGCAATCGCCCGCCGCTCTGATTTGGTTCATCATCGCTGCTCAGGCGCTCGGGATTGTCCTGGTTGTGCTTGGCTACCAAACACGATTCGCCGCGCTCTTGCTTGCCGCGTGCATTCTTGCCAGTCTCTGGTTTCGCAGCGGGCTGGATTTTCATAATTTCCTGGTGACAATTTCGGAGAAAGACCTGGCCATCGCGGGCGGTTTTCTTTTCATGTTCGCCAGCGGCCCGGGGTCGCTTTCGGTTGACGGACGCCTCGGCGCGGGAAGTTCGCGCACGGGCGAAGAAAATTCGATGGGCCCGCTGCTTCTTACCGGGCGTATCTTCATGGTCTTCGTTTTTCTCTACTTCGGCGTTTCCAAAATTTTGCATACCGCGGAGGTTGAGGCCTTCATGACTCGGCACAATCCCCACGTGCCCCTTAATCTGGTTTACCTCGCCATTCTCGTGCAGATTATTCCCCCCCTGATGGTTTTGTTCGGCTACAAAACGCGCTATGGGGTTGTCATTCTCGCGGGATTTTGCATTATTGCGCCGTCGCTGTTCCATTCAGAATTCGGCAATCGTTCCGAAGTCGAGCATTTTTTCCTGGACTTTGCAATCACCGGCGGATTTCTTTTCCTGTTCGCCCAGGGTCCCGGCCCGATTTCCGTGGATGCCTGGAGGGCGCGTTTAAAGAACGCCGCGGCGGAAAAGCAAACATTGCCGGTGGGCGCCTAAGCGCGGCCGGCTCGGGAGAGCGAATGCTATCGCGACGTCAGATTCTGATCGGTTCGGCAACCGCCGGAGGCGCCTTGCTCGCGCGGCCATTTTCAAGCGCGTTCGCTACTGCCCCTCAACCAAAAACGCCGCTAAATTTCAACGTGCCGGACGGCACATGCGACTCCCACACATGCATCGTCGCGGACCCGGCGAAATTTCCATTCGACGCGTCGCGCGGCTATACTCCGGAACCCGCCTCACTCGAGGAAATGCGCGCGATGCATCGCGCTCTTCACGTTCAGCGCGTGGTTATCGTCCAGCCGAGTTTCTACGGCGCCGATAGTTCCTGCATGTTGGACACGATCAAGCAGCTCGGCCCAAATGCCCGCGGCGTCACGTTGCTGCCCGACAATGTTTCCAATTCGGACCTCGACCAACTGAAACGCGGCGGAATCTGCGGAATTATCTGCACCGGCACATCGGGCCATCCGGAACCGGAAGCGATCCGCCAGCGATTTAAAACCGCCGCGGAACAAACACGTGGCCGCGGCTGGCACATCGAATTTCACGGGCGTCTTCCGGAAATTGAAGCCATTCAGGATTTAGTTATGGCCTCGCCCGTGCCTGTCCTGTTCGATCATTTTGGCGGAGCGCAACCCGCGCTGGGCCTCAATCAACCGGGTTTCGATACTTTGCTGAAACTGATTCACAGCGGGAAAGCATACGTGGATGTCTCGGCCCCGTATCGTGTGTCAAAGAACGCGCCGGATTATCCGGATGTCACACCGATCGCCAAAGCGATCATCGCGGCCGACCCTCGAAAAATTACCTGGGGCACTGGATGGCCGCATCCCGTGCAAGTTCCGGGAACCGCCGTGACACAGCCAACGCCCCTGCTCCAAATCGACGACGCCCGCGATCTGAATTTGTTCGCAACGTGGACATCCAGCGCCGCGGAACTAAAACTCGCGCTGGTGGAAAATCCAGCGAGGCTTTACGGTTTTTAGGCGAATCCTTTGGGCCATCGCAAATTCGGCGCAAAGAAAAATGGATGGCATTCGATTCGAATTGACGTAGTTGGAGACTTTCCCCAGTCCCCTTCCATTTCCTAAAACTTACCGTGGTGCGATACGGCCACTCTGAATACTTTCCGGCAGCCTACTCGTCCGCGCCTTGTTCCTCTTCCGCCCTTCTGGGCCACAGCGGACGGCACGGAGTTGGGTTCCACTTGGAAGCATCCGGTTCGCGTTTGAATTGCCCGCTGATGATAAATCGCTCATTTAAATACTGCGGATCGTCCACGATAGACGTGACAATCAAATAAGCTACGCCATCTTTATCGAAACGGTTGAAGTATTCCGTCAGCACCGCATTTCCGCTGTAGGGCACTCCGTTTTTTCGCAAATAACCCGGCCGCATGTGCGTCGTGATGACGCGCAACGCTCCCCCTGTCCCGGTCGATTGTGTCCTCAGGCCGGACTGCAATTGCTTCCTCCATCCCGCGACGGAATCTCCCTGCCACTGAGGCGTTCCGCCGTCCCACTTCGAGCCGTCAAAATGGAACAGGCGAGTCTGCATCCCGGCGTCGGTCTCCATCTTCAGAGTATTCACGTCGCTCCACGTGACGTGCAGGCGTTCCGGAATGCGCAGGATATTGCCGGCACCGTATGCGCGGCATTGATTTCCTTCGCGCTCGTCCTTCTCCGGATCCCACGAGTCTGCGACTCGTTTGCCTTCCTTGTTGAGCGGAACGCCCTGGTAATCTCCTTTGGCCGGAGTGATCATTCGCCACCGCCAGTCCTCATTGACGATCGAGACCCAATACCCTGTAAGATCGATCAACGCTCCGTCCTTACCCGATTTCGTGATGGCTCTTGAACCGCCCTGAGCGGCAGCGCCGGCGGCGATGTGACTGGTTGTCACACCGATGGCGAGGGAAAAAATGGAGATGGCGGCCAGGCGATTCATGCTGCGTTTCCCACGAATCCCGCGAATCACTTTAGACCTCCAGTGACCTTCTGATCTTTTTTGTCTTTGCTCCTGGCGAGATCCCGGTAAACCGCTTCAACGAACATTTCGGTTGTCCACGGACCCGACGTGGTCCCATAAAGTACGTCATAGTCAATCGTAGGTTTGGCGGCCTTCACCTGCTCCAGCGTTTTTCCTTCGCCGACCATGGATTTGACCCGATCGCGAACGATTGTCACCATGTCGCGATAGTTGACCACATCGTGCCGGTCTCCAATATGCCCGTGTCCCGGAATAATGTAGGTGCCGCCTTCTTCGTATTCCTTCGGCTCCATGAAGTCGATCATCTGGTTCAGCGCGTCCACCAGACCGTTAATGCTGCCGCCGCGTTTCAGATCAATGACGGGGTAGTTCGTCAAATCAACCAGATCGCCGGTGCTGATGACGTCGGAACCTCGGAACAAAACGTAAGTGTCGCCATCGGTGTGCGCCGCCGCTGGATGGTACATGAACACGCCTTCGTCGTTGTAAACCCGCCACAGATCGGTTTCGTACACATCGCTCGGCCACATGCCCGCCGGAAGTTTCGGCTCATTCGCGGCGGGCTGGCTCATCGCGTTGAGCACGTTGATATGTGCGAGAATCGATGCACCCGGCTGCGGAACCAATCCGGAGGCATTTGATTTTGGCGACATCGGGTTCAGGCTGCCATTGGGCAACGCCCATCCCGCTTGCGATATTTTCTCGTTGCCGCCGGTATGGTCCGCGTCGGAACTGGTATCGATAATGTAGAGGATGCCTTGCTTATCCGTCACGCTCCGGATGGCTTTTAGAACTTCGTCGCTCATTTGCGCGAGCCCAGGGTCCACCACAATTACGAACTGGCTTCCCACCTGCACCGTGACGTTCCCACCGGCGCCCACGATCATGTACACATTCCCCTGAACGTGCAGCATCTCGATTTTCCCGCCGGCAAATTTCTGGTCTTCCTTGACCGAACTCGGGCTTTGTCCCGCATGAGCGGGAAGTTCCGTTCCCGCGACAGCCGCCCACAGGAACGCGAACGCTAACATCGCCATGCCCGCGCGTATCCGAAAATGGCTGGTCATTTTTTCTTCTCTTCGTCCGGGTGAAGTTTTGGAGGAGCGGGCATTTTAGCGAGCTTCTCTTGATATTCGGGGTACATGGTCTCCGCGCCACCGCGAGTCGCTTCGACGGGGATGCCGTGCCGGGACGCAAACTCGTTCAGCCAGGGATTTTTGCCGGGCAGATGATGCGCGACATAGCCGTGCGGATGATCCGTCTCGAGGCTGGGAATGCAGACATTGCCGCGGATCCGGCCCTGTCCCCCAAGGTCCAGGATCCAGTTCGAGGTTCGAATGAACGGTTCGGTCAGATAGGCGGGGTCCTCGACATCGGAGACCAGCGTAAAGAACTCGTCGTTTCGAATAAAATATTCGGTCAGCGTCGCTCTCTCGCTTCGGGCCAAGCCGTTTCGCCGGACCCACCCTTCCTTGAGATGCGTTGTCGTCACCTTCAGCATGTCTCCCTCCCATTCCCCGGTGGAAAATCCCATCCAGGTGTGGGGGGCGTATGGCGAGGGATGCGGCCGGTTGTCCATGTAGATGATGCGATGATTGTTGTTGTACCTCGTCTGCATGTGCCAGGCGAAAATTTGCTGGGTGAAGGGATCGATCTCCGCCGTGAACCGCATGTCCGCCGGCCCGCGCGGCGCGTAATCGGCCGGATGCGGGTCGCACTCATGTTCCACCATCTCCCATTTTTGCGCGTCCCATGCATCGCCGCGCGCGCGCGTCGCGTCATTGATCGGCATCGAGGTATAGTCGCCGATTTCCGGCCCGCCCCCTCGCTCCGGCACATCCTCCGTCATTTTCTGCGCCCAATATCCGGCCAGATCGATTTGGGCGAATGCGGGACGTCCAATCAGTCCCATGCAAAACAACATCAGCAATACGAAAATCTTTTGCCGGTGGCCGCAAAACATGATTCCTCTCCTCTTTTCATCGCATCGATCGCCCCGCGAACGATGCGGGCCATAACACGCCCTTGGCCCGCCAGGCCGTCGGGCATTACGGCCGGATTTCATTCCTAAGGATTCCGTCGAGTATTCTTATACATCGAAGACCTTTTCGAGTGAACCAATTTTGAGAGTGTGCGCAAATATTCCGGGCGAACATCCATTCGGTTGAAGCCTTATCGAGCGAGTTCAAATCTAAATTTGATTCAAACGATGGTCCAAATGGTTCGGGTTCGATTTTCAAATCTTAAATTTCAAATCGAGAAAAATTTCGGGAAGGTGGTAGCCCCCTATCGGTTTCCGCGCGCAGCGATTGAAGCCATCCGGCCCCATTGCTCTTTCAGAACCGGATCTCAACGATCGACACATCGTCTTCAAACTGCTTTTCGCCCCGCACGGATCGAATGGCATCGAAGGTCAATTCCACCACTTTTCCGCCTCCTCGTTTGGCGGCGGACAAAATATCGACAAACTCGGAATACTTCATCATCGGGCCGTCCGGCGGCGCGACTTCATAGATGCCATCGCTGAAGACGTACAATCGGCTGAATTCCGGCAGGTCCATGGCTTCGGAATTGAACTTTGTGTCCGGAAAAGCGCCGATGATTGTGCCGGGCTTCGAGAGCCTCATCGGGACGGCGCTTTCTTCGGTCGTGCCCGCGATCAGAACCGCGGGAGGATGTCCTCCATTGGCGTAGGTGAGGCGGCGATTCTGCTTGTCAAAAACGCCGTACCACATCGTGAAATACATGTCGTTGTGGCGGTCCATTTGAAACGCGTGATTGAGGCCTTCCAGGACTTCGGTCGGAGAGCGAAAATCCGTATTGGCGAGCACCTGATTGCGAAGAACGTTCATCACCGAAATGGAAAGCAGCGCCGCTTTTACGCCATGGCCGCACACGTCCAGCAGGTACATTGCGAAATAATTTGAGTCCAGCCAGTGGTACCCGAAAGCGTCGCCCCCCAGTTCGGTCGATGGGACAAAGAGCCACTCCGTCTTGACGACGCCCTCGAGACGCGGCGGCAGCAGAGACTCGACATATTTTGCCGCCTGTGCCAACTCCGCCGCGAGGCGTTCCTCGCTCTGCTTCAACGCTGCGTAAGCCTCGTTGCGTTCCAGTTGCGCGATATAACCCTTCGAGTGATGGCGGATGCGAGCCGTCAACTCGATCGGATCCGGCAGTTTCACCAGATAATCGCTGGCTCCCAGCGTGAAGGCCTCCGCTTTCACTTTCGGCTCTTCCTTCGTGGACAAAACAATGACGGGTATTTCTCTGGTCGCCGGATTTGCACGATAAAATTTCAGCATCGTCAGGCCGTCAATCTCCGGCATCACCAGATCCTGCAGGATCACAGTCGGCCCGAATTCGGCCGCTGCCGCCATCGCCTTCGTCGGATCGCCGCAGTACTGAAAATCAATGTCCGCCTCAGCGGACAGCATGCGGCGTACGGCTTCGCCGATCATCGCCTGGTCGTCCACAAGCAGCACGCGAATCCGGCGCGCGGACTCCAAAGCATGCGGTTGGGCTGGCGCAGGCTGGGCCTGAGTGGTCATCTGAGACTCCTTTGACGCAATAATGGCGTACCGGAAACGGCGCGTGCGATCGCCCCGGCAATCTGATCCAGGGGCAGAACCTCGACGGCCGCGTCGATTTTTACTGCAGCCTTCGGCATGCCAAACGCGATGCTGGTATCTCGGTCCTGGGCAATCGTGTGCCAGCCCGCATTGCGCATCGCGAGCAGTCCCTTGGCGCCGTCGTCGCCCATACCGGTCAAGAGAACGCCGACGGCGGTGACGGGCCAACTGTTCGCCACCGTTTGAAAAAAGACATCCACGGAAGGACGGAAATAATTTTCAATCGGCTCGGCCGCGTATTTAAACGTTAATTCCGGCGTCAGCAACAGGTGATCGTTGGTCGACGCCAGATTGACGATGCCGGGAACCGGTCTGTCGCCCGGCTCAATGACCCGCACTTCGCGCGATGATTCCCGTTTCAGCCACGCCGCCAGACCCGGAGCGAACACTTCATCCACGTGCTGCACAATTGTGATGGCCGCGTGAATATCCTCCGGCAGGCTCGCCAACACATGCGCGACCGCTGTCGGGCCGCCCGTGGATGCTCCAATCGCGATGAGCGCAAATCCGGGCCGCAAGGCGCTGCTGGCTCCGGGCATCAATACCGGAGGCGAAGTCCGGCGCTTCGATTTGCCGATCAATTTTCCGATCATGGCGATCTTGGCCAATAACTCGGAGCCCGGCGAAGGATCGTCCGTGTTTGACAGGACGGGGGTATTTACGGCATCCAGCGCTCCCCATCCCATCGCCTCGAATACTTTTGAGGAATTTCCTCCCACCGTCGAGGTTACAACCAGAATGGCGCAGGGCGTATCCTGCATGATCAGCCGCGACGCTTCCACGCCGTCCATTTTCGGCATCAGCAGGTCCATCAGAATCAGGTCGGGAACATTCGCGGCGCAGAGCTTAACGGCCTGTTCGCCGTTCTCGGCGATCCAGGCAATTTGATATTCGGGCACGCTGGTCACGACGCGCCGCAGCGCCTCGACCGCCATTCGTACATCGTTGACGATTGCAATTCTCATCGATCGGCCCTGCCAATCAGTTCGGAGACAGCCGTGAGCAGCGTCTCATCGTGAAAGCTGCTCTTGGTCAGGTAGCGGTCCGCGCCGGCGTCAAGCCCGCGCAGGCGGTCTTCCTCGCGGTCTTTATAGGAAACAATAATGACAGGCAACGCGTGAAGGTTGGGATCGGCTTTGATTTTCGAAACCAGTTCGATGCCCGTCATGCGGGGCATGTCCACGTCGGTGATGGTCAAATCGTAGTGGCTGGCGCGCAAGGCGTTCCATCCGTCCATTCCATCGACAGCGACCTCCACTTCATACCCGCGATTTTGCAGTAGCGATCGCTGCACTTCGCGGACCGTAATTGAATCGTCCACCACCAGAATTCGCTTCCGGCTGATGCGCGCCATCTCCCCTCGCCCTAGGCCGCGCAGCCGTCCGCCGTGCAACAGCGTCTCGACCGACCGCGTCAAATCTTCGGCGTCCACAATAAGCACGGGCGAACCATCGTCCATCAGAGCGACTGCGCTGATCGACGCGACTTTGCCCAGCCGGGCATCCAGTGGCCGCACCGCCATATCGAACTCGCCCACGAACCGGTCCACGGCCAAACCATAACGGTTGGTGTGATCGCCCAGCAGAACCACCGAAATTTCTTCGCCCCACGCCGGCGTGCCCGGCATATCCAGAACTTCGAGCGCGGAAACCACGCCCACGCGTTCTTCTCCAAATGAAAAATACTGCTGGCCTTCGAGGGTCGACAAGTCCGCACGATTCACTTTCAGCACATTTGCAATTCGTGTCATGGGAAACGCATACGGTTCGCCGCCGATTTCCGCGACGAAGGTGCGCAAGACGGAAAGCGTGAGAGGCAGCTCCAGTTGAATCGATAATCCTTGCCCGAGGCGCGACGAAATTCTCACAACCCCGCCCACGGACTTGGCCATTTCCTTGACGGCGTCCAGGCCCACGCCGCGTCCGGACAACTCCGTAATCGTTTCCGCCGTTGTAAATCCGGGCAGAAATAAAAATTCCAGAAGTTCCGCCTCGGAGAAGTGCGCGGCCATTTCCGGCGTCGATAAACCCTTCCCAATCACCTTGGCCCGCAGATTCTCGATATCCACGCCGCGGCCATCGTCCGAAACGGTGAGAACGAAAAGTCCGGCGCGATGGCGCGCTTCCAGCTTGATTGTTCCCGTCGCCGGCTTCCCGGCCACCACGCGAACCGCGGGCAGCTCGATGCCGTGATCCATGCTGTTGCGAATCACATGGTTCAACGGCGCTTCCAGCCGCTCAAGAATTTCGCGGTCCACTTCCGTGGTTGCGCCGACAATGTCAATGTGCACTTGCTTCCCAAGCTGACGAGCCAAATCGCGCACCATTCGCGGAAACCCCTGCACGCCGTCGCCGAACGGCCTCATCCGGCTCGCCACCACTTCCCGGTAGAGGCGGTCGGACAACCCCGAAGAGCGAAGCCCGAAGCCATCGAGCTCGGCCTGCTGAGTGGTCAGCAATTCGCGAGACTCCTGCACTTTCCGCCGCGCCGCCATCAATGCGTTCGCCGCTTCGAATGGACCGTCTTCGAGATACGGCTGCAGGGATTGCAGCAAATGGTCAATTTCCGCATGCCGGCGCTTCAGCACCAGCAGCGATTCGGAAAACGGTTCGAACCAGCGGCTTTGAACAAGCGATTCACCGGCAAACCCCATGAGGCGATTAAATGTTTGCGCGCCAACTTTGATGGCGCGTTCCGCGCCGTCTCCGGAGCGCTTGATGGGGACGGATGCTTTCGTCTCGACGGCCGCTTTCGGTTCAGGCGCCGGCGCAGCGGGAGCGGCCTCCTCGCTTGCAGCAGACGGAGCGGGCGCTTCTACTTGCCGCGCCGTCTCCCGTGGCGCACTTTGTGGAGATGGCGGAAGTGGTTCCGGCGCGGAAACTTTGCCGGCCCTCACATCGCTGAGTTGCTCCATCAGCTTGTCGACGTGGGCGCGTTGCTCTTCCACCCACGCTGGGGCCGCCGATTCCTCCACTGTCGACACCTGCGAAAGCAAATCACCGGCGGCCAGCAAAACGTCGATGGCCTTCGGGCTAAGCGTGAGCGAACCTTCCTGTGCCGCGACCAGGCAATCCTCCATCGTGTGCGAAAGCGTGACCGCAATATCAAGATTCACGATGCGCGCCGCGCCCTTGATGGAATGCGCCGCGCGCATCGTCGAAGCCAGATGTTCCTGCGAGGATCCCCCGCTCTCAAGAGCGAGAAGCCCGGTGGTCAGAACGCGCATTTGCGTCTCGACTTCGCCGCGAAACAGATCCCACATCGAGAAGGCGCCGAGGTTGCTCAAGCCAGCCTCCTCTCCAGGGCCGGAAATAGTAAACTGTCGTCGATCACCGCGATGTTCCTGTCGCGAACACGGAACAATCCCCGTGTAAACACCGCGCCGACATTCATCAGTGTTGACGGCAGCGGTTCGATCTGCTCCTCGGTAACGTCGTGCATGCCATCCACTTGATCGACGGGAAATACCCAGTCTCCCGATGTGGAGCGCGCCACGAAAAAGCGCGCGGTCCGTGGAGCATCCGCGGCCGCGTCCTCGCCGAACAGGGTGTGCAAAGACACGCAGGGATATAGCTCGCCGCGCACATTGACCAGCCCAAGCAAAGTTTCAGCAGGCCGGTGAGGAACTCTTCGAATTACGCGTGGCTCGGTCACTTCACGCAGGCTCATCGCAGTAAACGCGAGCCACACCTGGCCAACCCGAAACACCAGATGAGGAATCGTTGCTTCGGCACCGATCTCATTGTCTTCTTTGAGGAGCGCTGCCCAGGATTCAATGTAGCCTTCCGGAACAGGGCGGTCGAACAGACGCTGCCCCCCCGCGGCGTAGACTTCGCAGTTGCGGCAGTGCGAAACGCGTGGCAGTTCCGGGCACGTCCCGTCGCCCCACACGCCGATGCGGGTCCAGCAGTTCCGCTCGTTCAGCACGACGATGGAACTGTCGCTCATGGACGACTCGGCTTCTCCTCTTGCTGGATGCGCCGCGCGCGCCCCCGCAGCAGCTCAGCGCCTGCACGGTCGCCGCGCGCTTCCTGTTTCAGCGCCAGCCATAGAAGCGCTTCTCCATGATTTGGATCCAGATACAAGACCTTTCGGAACGAACTCACCGCCAGTTCCTCGTGCCCCAGCGCGTCATGAAGCACCCCCAGAAGAAAATACCCCTCCGCGGAAGCCGGAACCTGCTGCAAATATTCGTTGCAGGCCTCAAGGGCCGAGTGGAGTTGCCCGGCATCGCCCAGCCGGCTCGCCTTTTCCAGTAGCGTTTGCGGCAATGGCTGGGGCGCCGGTAACGGATCGACTGCCGGTTGCGCCACCGGCGCCACAACCGGATTCACGATGGGGACCTTGATCGGGCGAGGTGCAACGCGTGTCGGCACCGCCCGAGTATCAAGATTATCAACCTTCGGCCCCAATCGTTCGTTCGTTTTGACAAACGCAAATGCGCCGATCGGTCCGGTTGGCTTAAATCCGTGCTCCCGCGCGAAAGTTGTCTCCGCGTGGCCCAGCACGAGAACGCCGTTTTCCGCCACCAATCGGCGTAGCGCTCTCATCGCAATCCCTCTCGCCTCCATGTGCAGATAGATCAGCAGGTTTCGGCAAAAGACGACGTCATAGGGCGAATCATGCTGCAAAAAATCGTGCGCGATCATATTCCCCTGGCGGAATGTCACGTGCGCTCGCGCGAAGTCGCTTACCCGTCGCGCATCTTCGCCTTCGTTGCGGTCGAAATGAGCTTCGCGGTCCCAGGGAAACGATCCCCGGAATGACCGCGGATTGAACACCGCGGCACGCGCCACTTCCAGCGCCCTCCGGCTTACATCCACAGCGTCCACCGTGAAGGACTCCGGCGCCGCGCCCGAATGCAAAATCGACAAAACCAGCGAATACGGCTCTTCTCCGGTTGAACATGGACAACTGAGAATTCGAAACGGCCGTGTGGGTCGGCTGGCCATATGCGCCCGATTCAAATCGGCAACCAGTTCGAACGGAGCCACATCGCGAAAAAACCAGGTTTCGGGAATGACCAGATGATCGACAAACCGGTCCCAGGCTTCCGGCTCATGCCGCAGAACCCAGGCATACGCCTGCGTATCCGTAAAGCCCGCATGCTCCATGGCGCGCCCGATCATCGTCGCAACCGCCTTTGCACCGATCGTCTCGATGTCGAAACCAAGCCGCGCAGATAGGAGTTCCTCGATATCCGAATGGACCACAGCCCTACTCCTCGACGAACAATCTTTGTCGCAGCTCGTCGGGAAGGAGACGCTCCACGTTCACGTATTGAATCATGTTACCGTTCTTGCTGAGCCCGCCCAGGAACGGGGCTTCGGGAGATGCAAACCCGGATGAGCCTGCTTCTGAAGAACTTTCATCGAGATTCGTCGCGCGTTCTGCCAGAAGACCGAGCGCGCGTCCCGCGCCCGACGGCCCGGGATGCCGGACAAGTACAATGCGCGTGCTCATCAGCGCCTCTGCGGGCTGCCCTCCGATCAAGCGGCTCAAATCGATTACCGGAACCAACGAACCACGGTAACGGAAAACGCCGGCGACATATTCCGGAACGCGGGGAAGCAGCCGTAAAGGCACGGCCGGCAAAACTTCCAAAATCTGCGTGGCGTCGAGGCCGTATTTCTGCCCGGCGACTTCGAAAATTAGGGCTAACATCGGGTCGCTCTATCCCACCGGAGCCAGTTCCCCAATCGCCTGTTGCGATTCGGGCGTAGAGTTGGTGGATGGAGTCACATTGAAACGGGAGACTTCCCGGTGCAGTACGCGCGCCGCCTGGTCGAGCAGCTGGATTGCGCGGGTCGCGTCGCGCTGCGATTCGGCTGTATTGCGAGTCGCTTCGCTGAGCTGGATCATGGCCTCGGTGATCTGCCGCGCGCCCACCGATTGCGATTCCATTCCCTCGTTCACGGACTCGAAACGCGGCCCGAGACTCTGCACCTGCTCGATGATCCGGGCGATTTGGCCGCTGATTTCATTGACCTCGCGGACCGCGCCCTGTACTTCCTGCGCGAACTTTTCCATGCCCATCACGCCGGAGGAAACCGACGACTGCATTTCCTTTACCATCTGGTCGATATCCAGAGTCGCAACAGCTGTCTGATCGGCCAGCCGCCGGATTTCGCGCGCAACGACGGCAAATCCCTGGCCGAATTCCCCGGCTTTGGCGGCCTCAATCGCCGCGTTCAGTGACAGCAGGTTGGTCTGATCGGCTACCTTGTTGATCGTCGTCACAACGCTGGTGATGTTCGCGACCTTCGTGTTGATGTCGGCGAGTTTCTGGGCGATGGCCGTCGAGGCTGTCGCCATTTTCCCCATCGTCGATTCCATCCGCATCAATCCCGTTTGTCCGGACCCTGCCGCCGTCGCCGCTTCCTGGGAGAGCAGCGCGACGGTGGACATCGTACCGACCAGCGTTTGAGTTGTCGCGGAAATTTCTTTTGCGGAGGAAACCACCTGATTGGTCGAAGCAACCTGCTCGGTGAGCGTCGTTTCCAGCTCTTTCGAGGAAGCACTGAGCTGCGTAGCCGAGGATGTCACCTGGATTCCCGATTCCTGCACTCGCCTCACGAGAACGAGGAGTTTTTCCATCAGCTCGTTCACCTCGGCTGCGATCTGGCCCACTTCATCGTCGCCGGTTACCAGCCGTTTGGTCAGATCTCCTTCTCCGGCGGCCAGCTCATGAAGCTGGTTGCGCACGCTGTTGAGCGAACGCGTCACCGTATATAAAACCGTCCAACCAATGAAGACTGCGCCCAGCAGGCCAAAGATGACAATGTAGAGCTGGATCTTGTGCCCTTTCGCGTAACTCACGGTCAGGTCGTTAAAATCGTTGCGACCCTCGCTCGTCGCCGTCTGATACAGAGTGGTGAGCTGATCGGCCAGCGGATCGGCGGCCGCGTACCAATCGCTGGCGATAAATTTGCGAACGGCCGGCCGGTCGCCGCGGTCCAGCAACCCGATCAGCTTGGTCACCGTGCCGTCCACGCTTTTCATCTGCGCTTCCGCTTCGCTTGCCAGCTCTTTGTCCACGTCGTCGTGTTGCAGGCCGACAAACCGCGGCCACGTCATCGCGATCTGGCCAGTTGCCGTTTTGATTGCCGCCTGCGCGTCCGCGGCGTTCATCACGCCGTCGGCGAATTTGTTCGCCGCTCCAATAATCTGCACGGTGTAGGCGATTTCAATATCCTTCAGGTAGCCGGCCGAGATGACGCGGTTGTCATAGATGCTCTCGAACAATCGCTCGCCATTGGACGACTGGATCAATCCGACCACGCCTACGGCAAGGCTCACAATACTCGTCAGCCCGATCAGGATAATGAGGCGCGATTTGATGGTGAGTTTCTTCAGCATTCTGTTTTCTCCAATTGCGGGCTCCCTGTGGCGCTGATCCGGATTCGCTTTTTGCCGATCCAATCGGCGGCAGATTATTTCATCCCGGATGATTGCAGGCAATCGCAAGTCCGGCTGCGGGGACGGACCAATCGCACACAGGATTTACAGTACGAAATTCATGGGAATGGTCATGATTACCTGAACCGGTTTGCCGTCGATCACCGTCGGCTTGAATTCCATTTGCTTCACGGCCGAAACTGCCGCACCGGTCAATGTGTCCACCGCCCGAATCACTTTTGTATCTTTTACTTTTCCATCGGTGCCGATTGTGGCCTCGATAATCACGACGCCTTGAATGCGATGTTCGACGGCGAAGGGCGGATAAACCGGCTTGGCATCTTTTGTCTTCAATGGAGGCTTGACGTCCCCGCCGACGCGCACCGTTTGCGGGTCGCCTTGCGGCGAAGGACCGCCAAATGCAGGTCCAGCCATCAACGTCGCCAGCAACATTGCAGCCGTCAAAATGTAATTTGCTTTTAATCGCATCGTCACTTTCCATCTCTATGGTTAGATATCGCTATTCTTAAAGTCAACCCGCCCCTTCGGAACAAAAACTCGCACCGACCGCGCTCCGGCAGGGCTTTCATAGCCGCATCGCCCTGCGAATTCAGTGTACATTCACCGGGAGGGCAAAACCGCTCCATATTCCCAGGCAGCCCCCCGCCCGGGGTGGTGACCTTTGCGGGCCCCCTGTCGGCTCCACAGGTGTATGTGGCGCTTTCCGCGGCGCGTCCCATGGCTCCTAGCGATGCCGAAGAGTAGAACGCTGAGGGCAAAAAGGATACACAAAAATCCAACAAAGCTTTTTATTGACTACATTAATTAAAGTAGCCGCCGGTGTGGCCATGGTGCTCAGAAATTGTTACGCAAACGTTTCTTAATTGTAAACACGGGATGAATTGGAGTCGTGCGGTATTCGAAGGATGTTCGAATCCTCAACCGCGTTGTCGAACGCTTTTTCCTGCCATACTACTTTCGGAAGTCTCGATGAGAGTCGAAATGAAGACGGCCTACACCATGTTCGATGATCGGCAAAAACGCGGGAACCCCGAACCATGCATGAACCCCGGAAGTTTTGGGGTGAGCGACGGGGTTTGAACCCGCGACCCTCGGTGCCACAGACCGATGCTCTACCAGCTGAGCTACGCTCACCACAGTTGAAGTACTCACAGTCTAAGCCACTTTCCGACGGCAGTAAAGTGGGTCCGGCAAACCATCGTCACATGAATCCCCGCGCTTGGCGATCCTACTACTTTGTAGTAGTATGACAGTGTGCTAGAATTTATAGAATTCCCGGCATTCACGAGCCGTTTGCAGGCGCTCGCGAAGAAAAACGCCGACGATGTCTTGTTGGAAATTCAAAACGATCTTCTGGCGAACCCGAATCGCGGCGCTGTGATTCCGGGCACGGGAGGCGTTCGGAAAGCGCGGGCCGCCGATCCGGCCAGGGGGAAAGGAAAGAGCGGCGGATTCAGATACCTGTATCATTACATCGAGCAGGATGGGCAGATTTATTTGCTTATGATCTTTAGCAAAAATGAACAAGACGGCATGACGAAAGCGCAGAAAGATCTGCTGGCCCAGCACGTTCGAGATTTGAGGGAGGCGAAATGAAGGCGGATTTGTTCAACGATATGATCGCTGGTTTTGCCGAAGCGAAAAAGTATCGCGCGGGAAAAACAGCGAAGCTGCGTGTATCCCGTATTGCGTTTCAACCCGTTCCCATGAAGCCTGCGCAAATCCGTAACGTCCGAACTCGTTTGGGATTGAGTCAGCCGGAATTTGCCGACTTTCTGTGTACCAGCGTCGGCACGGTCCGAAGCTGGGAACAAGGCGTTCGCAAGCCGACCAACGCGGCATTGCGATTGATTGCGATTGCAAAACACAAGCCCGCGCTGTTCTACATGCATAGGCCGAAAGCCTCCCTGCGCCGCAAAAAGCAATCAACGAGTATGAAAACGGCAGAGACCGCCTCTCTTACCTAGCTTTCAGTCTGGCACTGACCGCAGCTTCCGGTGTAGCATCAAACGCCATTTCATGGCGGTCAAAATGGAAATCCTAAACATCATGAGCTTCGCTGAATCCCTCGACACGAACCATCGAAAAAATCCGCCGCAACGGGGCCGCCCGTGAGCGTCTTGCAAACCACTTCAACATCCAGCGCGACGCGCCCCGCGCCCTTGTCCGACGCCTCGCAGCGCGCCGCTGTCATCTGCGGCTGCATTGTCGCGTTCGCCTATTCCGCTAATTACACCAATCACGCGCCGCTGGCTCCCGCGCTGATGCGAGAATTCGGCTTCAGCCAGGCGCTCGCCGGATTGCTGACGACCGGCATCTTCGCCACGCATGCAATCATGCAGATTCCGGGCGGCCACCTTGTCGACCGGCTCGGCGCTAAACGCATGCTCTTGTGTGCGTTGGCGTGGGTGGCGCTGGGAAACGTCGGCATGGCGTTTGCCGGGGCGTACTGGCAGTTGCTGGCGTGCAAGATTTTCACGGGCATCGGTACCGGCGTCTGTTTCGTCGGCGGCGCGCGCTACGTGCATGCGGCGGCGGCTGGCCCTCGATTGAATCTTGCTCAGGGACTATTTGGCGGTTCCGTCCAGATGGGCGCGGGATTCGTGATTCTGGCGGTGCCGAGGCTATACCTGATCGCAGGATGGCGGGCTACATTTCTGGTTTCCGCGGGCATGGCGCTGATGGCGGCAGCCATCTGGCAAATCGCCGCGCCGAATGTATCCTCCGGAGCGGCTCCGGCGGGACGTTTTACGGAACTACTGACCGCTCCTCAGCTGTGGGTGCTCGGTCTGGTGCAGATGGCGACGTTCGGGCTTTCCGTGGTCGTGGGCTCGTGGGTCGTTGTTGTCCTCACGAAGGTGATGAAGGTTCCGGCCACGCGCGCGGGGCTGATCGGATCGCTTGTTCTTCTGCTCGGCATCGTTTCGCGCCCGCTCGGAGGAGTTTTGAGGCATCACATGGGGATTCGCCCACTGATTGCAGGCAGCCTGATCTTGATTGCCGTGGGCTGCTTTCTTTTCGTTCCTGCTTCGATTTCTTTGGGAACCGCTCTCTCAGCTGTCGTGCTGATCGGCATGGGAGTTGGGATTCCTTATGCGGCCATGTTTTCTCGGGCGGGCGCCTTGTTTCCAGGGAGGGCCGGAGCGGCGATGGGCCTGGTGAATATGCTGGGCATCGTGATGATCCTGGGAGGTGCTCCGCTTGTCGGTCACCTGGCGGATATCTCCGGAAGTTTCCGGACAAGCTTTATGGTTCTTGGCGGATTCTCGCTGGCCGCCTGCGCCCTCGTTCCATTCATCCAACGCGAAGAACCGGGGCCTCGCCTCTAGGTGGCGGAGCGCCCCGGTTTTTCTGCGATACGGGCATCCAGTTGAAACGCCAAAAAGCTAACTCGCGGACTCTGCAACTTTCCCCCGCGCCATTTTGCGGGCCATGAAATACAGCAGCTTCCTGTCGCTCTCCGTGGTCTTGCTGAGGACCTGGCGGAATTTTTCGAGCACACGAGCTTCTTTGCCCTGGCTGCCCCACACGATGTCCGACCCATTCTTGCGTTTCACCATGTTGTGCAACACCGGAGGTTCTTCGCCGTCGTAGAAAAGCTGGTAGAGCGGGACTTCCAGTGCGCGAGCAAACTTCTCGATGGTTTCGAACGCCGGAACGGTATGACCATTCTCGACACGGGAGATGTAACAACGCAGCAATCCCGTACGGTTTTCAATTTCTCCCTGGGAAAGGTTTTTCTGTTCCCGCAACTCTCGAAGACGATCTCCAATTATCATCGGTTGTCCTTTTTGGGCCAATGGCCCCTAAAATTCCGCTTTGCTCCGACACAGAAGCCAGAATCATGTTGCTCGCGGATTACCTTCTTAAGTGTTTATTAACATCGAATCGTTCGCACAACTGTATCCGGGGTCACATCGCATTGTGACGCAGGTCACATCTTTCTGAGTAAGAGGATAAGGCGGTTTTATCGAAGCCGCCGGAAAGGCGTGATCTTTCCACTGGGCGAAGGCGGCCCGGGGGCCATATAACGGGCGATGCGCGAACGGGCAAATTCGGCCCAAGGCCCGTTGGGTTCGTATTTTACGTATAATGACAAATGCCGGATCGTGCTCTGTAACTGCCCATTCTTTTCGTAGGCCAGAGCCAAATTCAAGTGCGCGTCCGCCAGGGCCGGTGTGAGATCGATCGCGCGTAGGAATCTCTGAATGGCCCCTCCTGAATCCCCAAGCTGCTCCAGGACGCATCCAAGATTGAATTCCGCCAGTGCGTTGTGGGGCTCAACCTCAAGGGCGATTGCAAATTGTTCGTGTGCTTCTTCCATTCGTCCCAACTGGTAGAGTGCGGTCCCCAGATTGATATGAGCCTCGACCCATTCGGGGGCCGCATCCACGGCTTTTTGATATGCCAGGACCGCCTGGTCGAGCGACTCGGCGCTGGTGTCGTACATCATGCCCATTTCAAACCATTCCTCCGCCGATCGAGAAGCCATCGCGTGAATTTTCCGGGCCAGATCGGCGGTTTCAAAGTTCAAAACAAACTGACCGGTCAACGGCTCGTACGGCCGCGCATCCGTTGCCGGCGGATACACAACCACCTGTTTTCCGTTGGTGGAAATTCGCAGCATGGATAAGGGGGCTTGCGCGAATCCAAGCTCCATCTGGAGAATATCGACGGCTTTGCGAATCCGGTTTGCGGGAACCTTGCGAGCCGCCAGACGCTTGATCGTTTCAATTGCCACGAGATCCGAAAAATTAAAAAACCGTTCGCCCCAGCGCGCGCGCGGCACCACCAGGCGCAATCGAGTCCAATAGTTCAGCTCTCGCCGGCTGATTCCCATCATGCGTTCGACTTCACTGCGCGTGTAGCGGTTTTCCAATCGACAGACTCCACAAAACTTCCCCAGGATGCAATTGATTATCGCCCCAGCCCCCCATTGGCGCAAGAAATTGCGCAAGCCCCCGAAACTTCACAAAAGGAGGCGTTTGCCGCTGTTGCAGGGAAGGAACTCTATCTTGCGGGATTTAACTTTCTTGTTAGACTTGTTAATGTCCGAATGTTTCCTCACTCATTTTATGCAACCCCACGCAGCTGAGCGGCGCCACCTGGAGCGGCAAATCGCCTATGCTCGGCCCATTTTCATGGTCCTTGCTTTGGTGGATTTGCTGGAGCGCCCTCCGGACACGCGGGGTCCCCAGGCGGTTTTATTTGTAGCCGTCTATCTGGTCGTTGCTCTGGTCCTGGCGCTGGCGCAAAATTTTCAATGGATCGGGGAACTCCCCCTTCCACTGCCCCTGGATATCGCCGCGCTTGCCGTATTCCTACTGCTGAGTCACTCGGTCGTGGCGTTCTGGTTCGTTTATCTGTTTGTCGCGCTGGAGTCGGGGATTCGCGTCGGGACGAGGCGTTCGGTCATGCTCGCCGGGGTCGTTACGCTGGCGCTCCTGTTTCGAACCGCTTACAACGGGCCGCTGGTATGGGAACAGATGCTGTCCTGGATTGCACTCTCCACCGGCACATTTGCCGCTGGCGCCGGCATGGCATTCCTCGGCAGCCGTCAGCGGCGCCATGCAACCGAACAGGAGTTTCTCGCCAATCTGACCGGGTTATTGGAAGTGGACCGCGGCATGGCGGAATCGTTGCGATTGGTTTTGGCCGAACTGGTCAGCACCTTTGATTCCGACGAAGCCGTACTGGCGTTTCGCGATTCCGACCTCGAACGGATTTTCGTCTGGAGGCTGAAAGCGGGCGACGATTCGCGTCTCACTCCCGAGAATTTGCCTGTAACTCGCAGTGACGGCTTCTTGCTCGATCATCCAGATGCAAGCGTGTGCTGGAATCAGCTCGAGGGCGCGGGCGACGGGTTCGGGTGGAACCGCAAGGATGGCCGCCGGCTTAAGGACCTGCCACGGCTCCCTGGCCCCATGCGCGAGGAACTCGGCTGGAGTTCGATCATGGGCGTCACAGTGGACCTGGGAGGGCAGCCTGTGGGTCGTCTCATGATCGGCAATGGACACCGCCGATTCCTTTCCCAGGATTTGCAATGGTTTGAAAGGATCGTCCGGCATCTCGGGCATCCTCTACAGAACCTCTTTCTGCTCAGGCACATACGGGCGCATGCGATTGAGGGGGAGCGCAGCCGCATCTCCCGCGAAATTCACGACGGCATCCTTCAGACACTTCTTAGCGTGGACATCCAGCTTGACGTGTTGCGCCGGAAAGTGCCCTCCGATCCGGATCAGGCGGTCGCCAGCCTGACTTCCTTGCAGCAAACCGTCAGGAATGAGACAGATGAACTGCGCCGTATGGTCACCGACATGCGCCCGTTGCGCGTTCAGAGCGCCGATTTGGTGGACCTGATGAGGGGTTTTGCTGAGCGATTCCGCAATGAATCCAGTTTGGGCCTCGAGCTGATCATCGACGCTGTGGAGTTGCAGATCCCGGACCGCATCTGTCGTGACCTCTTTCAGATATATAGAGAATCGTTACACAATGTGAAAAAACATGCGCATGCTTCGCACGTCGTGGTAAAACTGTGGCAGAATGAAAGTCAGGTTGCACTCGTTGTTGACGATAACGGCGAGGGTTTCAGTTTCGCGGGACGGTTTACAGGCGATGAATTAGACCGCCTGAGACTAGGGCCAATTTCAATTAAGGAGCGCACACGCAGCGTTGGCGGTGTGTTAACCGTGGAGTCCACTCCGGGCCACGGCGCACGTCTCACCGTTGAAGTTCCCCTCGGCTGATATGGCCAAAACTCCCAAACAACAGATTCGAGTACTGATGGCGGACGATCACGCCATCTTTCGCGAAGGTCTGCGCAAACTCCTCGATGGCGATGACGAAATTGTCATCGTCGGCGAAGCTTCCAATGGCGCCGATTGCATCAAGATGCTGACCAAGCTCAAACCGGACATCCTCCTGCTTGATTTGCGCATGCCCGATAAGGACGGCCTGGCCGTTCTGGAAGAAGTGAATTTTGACCAGCTTCCGACGCGCGTCGTCGTCCTTACCGCTGCGGAAGACGATCGCGACGTGGTCCGCGCGATGCGCCTGGGCGCGCGCGGCGTGGTGCTGAAGCAATCCGCCACCGACCTGCTGGTGCGCAGCATTCATAAAGTTCACGGCGGCGAAATCTGGCTCGACAATCACATGACGGCCGAAGTCATGAAGGCCTTCTCGAAATCGTCCGATGGCGGCCCGCGGCGCGAGAAGCCTCTGTTGAGCGACCGCGAAAAGGAAATTGTGCAACTGGTTGCGCAGGGTTACCGCAACAAGGAAATCGGCGAAAAGCTGTTCATCAGCGAACAGACTGTGAAGAACCATCTCCACAATATCTTCGACAAGCTCGGCGTTTCCGACCGCCTGGAACTTGCGCTGTACGCCATCCATCATCGTCTGATCGACCAGGCTTAGATTTAGTAGCACAGGCTTCAGCCTGTGGATTTTGACTTCTCCCAGTACATAGAAAATTCAACCCCTACAGGCTGAAGCCTGTGCCACTGAACTTCCCCGATTTCGTACCCCCTTTGCCTGCCCCCGCATCCTAGTACCCCCGTACCAAAAAGGAACCCTCAAAATCGGGACCTCCGCGCTATTGAGACAACTGAGCCATCGCCGTAATCTCGCATACATGAAAGAGAGCAGTGCAAACTTGGAGGGTGATCCTTTGACAGCCGAAGAGCGACGAGCGACACAACGGTTTCAGATTCGGCTACCCATGGTCGTTCGTTGGACCAGCGGCGCCGCGATCGGTGAAGCTTCGACGGAATCCCGGGATGTCAGTTCGCGCGGAGTTTACTTCTTCCTGCCCAAGGAGGTCTCCAGCGGTTCTCCGGTGGAGATTCTGTTGACGCTCCCGCATGAGATTACGCTGGCTGGGCCTGTGAAGGTTCGTTGCCTCGGACGCATCAAGCGCCATGAGGCGGACGAAGGCCGCATCGGAGTGGTAGCTCAAATCGAACGATACGAATTTCTGCGCGGCGACGAACACGTCGCGTAGTCACGAACTTGCCCGCCACCTGCGGAGGCGGACAGGGAAAACCGGGACGCTCCGGCCCCTCAGCTGAGCGTCCCGGTTATATTTTTTTGGGGGGGCGACTTTTAACGCGACGTATTGACTCAAATTTTCACCAGTCACCAGTCACTCTACTCATACCGCAGCGCCTCCACCGGATCGAGCCGCGCCGCGCGCGATGCCGGATAAATTCCCGACACCAGACTGACCACTACGGCAAATCCAATCGCGCCCAGAACCAGCCACCACGGCACGCTCCAGATATTCGGCGAATTCAATCCCTGGCGCTTCAAATAGACCGTGGTTGCGAAATGGATGACCCGGCCGATCGCCCAGCCCAGCGCCACTCCGAAAATTCCGCCCATCAAGCCCATCACTCCGGCCTCGACGAAAAATAACTGGCGCACGTCGCGGTTCGCCGCGCCCAGCGCTTTCAGTACGCCGATTTCGCGCCGCCGTTCGAGAATCGCCATTACCAGGGTATTGACAATTCCCAGTGACGCGACGGCCAGGGCGAGGCTGCCGAAAATTCCGAGGAACAAATCGAAGATCGCAAAAAATGTGCGCAGATTACGCGTTACATCGATCAGTGAAAATGCCGTAAAGCCCATGTGCGCGATGCTGGTTTCCAGCTGCGCCACCGCCGCCGGGCTGCTTGCGCGGACATTCAACGCCGCGTAACGCATCCCCACCGCGGCGCCTTCGCGCGACACATCTCTCAAGTCCGACCCTTGCACCACTTGCAGTTTTTCCGCGACGGCCAGCGGCAAGTAAACTCCCGCGTTACTGATTCCGACCCCGCCTCCACCGGAATCCGACGCGGGAGTAACACCCACTACTCGGAATACCTTTTCGCTCGGGACAATCGAAAACCCCATAGCCTCTTCATCGGGGCCGACGGCTTGATTGGGGGCCTCGGATGCCGCCTGTTCGGATGGCGCCGGGAGCGCCTGCCGTGCAGCAAAGCGCAACGTAATCTGCTGACCGAGCAGGGATGCGGGGGCTTGACCTTCGTTCAATAAGCGTTTCGCCATGTCTCCCTGGACGATGAGTTCTTCGGCGTCGGGACCGGAAAAGAAACTTCCGATCAGGCCGTCAAGAGTGCCGCTGGATTGCGAGGAAGGCGCCATGCCGGAAACCATGACGAGTTGTGTATTGGGTTCGTGCCGCGCCTCTGCGGTGAATCGGACTTCGGGATTCACTTCGATCACATTGGGCATGGCAGCGATTTCCTTGCGCGCCGCATCGTCCAGTACGCGCGGAGGCACAATGCCGGAGGCGTCCAGGGCATTTCGCCGGCCGCCGCCGGGCTGGCCAAACGGTGTGTTCTGGCGAGGGCGCACGGAAACCGTGTCAAATAAACCGGCGCGGGCCACCGAACGGTTCACAAGTTGTTGCAAGCCCACGCCCAGGGACAGCAGCGCGACAAGCGACGCTACTCCGACAGCAATTCCAAGAGTGGTCAGCGAATTTCGCAGCATCGACTCGCGCAGGTTGCGCGCCGCCAATTCCGTGAGGTCTCCCAGTTTCATCGCAGGCGCTCCTCACGCGAAATGCCACCATCGGAGAGGGTCACGATCCGGTCGGCGTAGCGCTCCGCGAGGGCTCGTTCGTGTGTCACCATAACAATCGTTCTTCCCTCGCCGATTTCCGGCTGATGAATGCCGGCGATCAGGTTCATAATTTCGTCTCCCGTCTTGCTGTCCAGGTTTCCAGTGGGTTCATCGGCAAGAAGGATCATCGGCCGGTTCACCAGAGCACGGGCGATCGCCGCGCGCTGCTGTTCGCCGCCGGAAAGCTCGGTCGGCCGGTGCTTCGCGCGGGCGCCAAGTCCGACCCGGTCAAGGGCTTCCTTTACCCGCGCTGGTCGTTCCGGGCGCGGGATTTCCGCCAGGCGCAGGGGCAGTTCGACGTTCTCTTCCAGCGTCATGCGGGGAAGCAGTTGGAAGGATTGGAAAACGATCCCGATCGTCTGGTTGCGATGAGTGGCCAGTTCTTCGCTCGTCATCGTGGCCAGATCGCGTCCTTGCGCGAAGATGGCTCCGCCAGACGGACGGTCCAGCCCCGCCATCAGATTGAGCAGAGTGGATTTACCCGACCCACTGGCTCCCAGCAGGGCGAGAAACTCGCCGGGACGGACTTCGAGCGAAATCTGATCCACCGCTCGGATCAGGGCCTCGCCCATCCTGTAGTGGCGCGAAACGCGGTCGGCGCGGATGGCAAATCCATTCCGAGCCGGCGGGGTATCGGGCACATTCATACTACGAAGCGTATCACGCCGGAGTTTCGCGGTCGATTTGGATGCGCGCGCGGTGGGGGACGAGGGGCGGCCGAATTTCACCCTTGCCTTCCCGAGCAAGGCCGCAAAATATGAAGCGTCAGGATTTGAATTTACGTTTTAATATCGGAATTGGTAACTATTATGATGCTGATATATTATTCCCGCTCGTTGGTTCCTTCGCGTAAAGGCCATCGCCGGGGTAGGAGCGCAGGGCCGTTCCGAATGTTTACTTTACAATACTATCCAAGCAAGTGAACAGTCCCAGGCGCGCGAGGTTAAAGGAATGGCAAAGCAGAAATCCGGAGTTCCCGAATGGGCGGCCAGGGTTCTTGACCTCCGAAAACGATGCGGATTTTCTCAATCCGAATTCGGGGCTCGCCTGTACTATTCGGCCATGGCCGTCTCGCGTTGGGAAGCGGGGAAACTGGAACCTTCCGCGCGCTGTTACATCCAGCTGGGGAATTTGGCGGGCGACCCGGGAAATTGGTATTTCTGGGAGAAGGCCGGCCTGAAGCGTTCCGATGTCAAACGGTCTGGGAACAAGCCTGCGGTCGCCACCAGGCATCTCCCGTACGATTCTGAATTCATTTCCGCGGAAGGCGGCGCGAAACAAAAGGTTCGCAAGGCCGCTGCCGAATCGCGATTGGTGGTCCTTCGAGTCCTGGACATTTTCGCCGCGACCATTGGACAGGAGGGCGATTCATATCGGGATTTAAGCGACATGGCCTCGCGAAAGTCGATCGCAGTTCCCGTCGAGTGGTGCCCCAACCGCAGCAAGACGCATTGCCTGCATGTCAGGGGTGGCTCGATGAACCCATTGATCGGTGACGGCGACATTTTCGCGATGGACACTTCCCAAACCGATCCGAAGCTCCTGAACGGGAAGATCGTCGTGGCCTCACACCGGGACTCGGGTCTCACACTGGCGAGAATGATCGTGGCCAACGGAGTTCAGTTGCTGGAGTCGGAAAACCGCGCGCACCTGCCGATCCCGGTGGAAAAAGACCGCAAATGGCAAATTGTCGGAAAAGTTCTGTGGTGGATTCGAAAATCGCCATGAACGGATTCGGTCAATGCGGTTCCAAATTCCACCTGCGCTGTCTAGCCCGGGGGAAGCGAGTTGTCAAAGTATTCGGGATTTTTTTTCCACCCGCTGAGCATCCCCATAAAGTTGTTCCAACCGTGCAGCACCACCATAAGGAGATGACCGGGAATGAACGACAGGAACACACACATGGCCACAAAATGCCAGATCCGCGCATAGTGAAATCCGCCCATCATTGAACCCAACCAGGAAAATTGCACGGGATTGTACATCACCAAACCGCTGGCAAGGGAAATCGCTCCTGCAGCAATGGCCGTGGTGTATGCGAGCTTCTGAAGCGGGTTATACGGTTGAGTCTGAATGGGCTTCTTTCCGAATAAAAAGTAAAAGCGAACCATTGGCATAACACCGGCGATGTCGCGAGGTACGAAAAGCACAGTTTTGTAATGCGCGGAAAAAATTTGGTAGGCAACGTAGACGACGCCGGTCGCAATGAAAATCCACATGAATGTAAAATGCCATTGCTCGGCGCCGGCCAGCCAACCTCCCAAAGAGATCAGATGGAACCAGGAACCGATCGACCACGCCGAGAACGCGTCGGGAAAACTGACCAGGTCCTTTTGCGGCACCTTCGGGCCGAAACTGGGAAACGCGGAAAAAATCTGCAAACCGCTGGCGATCAGTATGAACACGGTCAGGGCGCTGACCCAGTGCGTGATGCGAACGACGGTGGGCTGCTCGAAAACGGCAACGACGCGCTTGCCCGCATGGTCTGTAAAGGATGCGATTCTATGGATGTGAGCTGAACTGGACATATATTTAATGTGCCCTCAGAGGCCGTAAAACCAGTCGTATCCCTGATCTTCCCAGTAGCCTTGACGCTGCAGGATATTTGTCACGCTGAGACTGGTCAGGCCTTTTGCCGATTTGTAGCCGATCTTGGTCGGCAGCCGCAGGCGCAGCGGGGCGCCATGTCCGCGTCGCAAAGGCTGGCCGTACATTTCGTAGCAGAGCAGCGACTGCGGATGGAGCGCCGTGGCCATATCGAGGGACTCGTAATAATTGTCCGCGCATTCGACCGCGATGTATCGGGCCGTTGTGTCCGCGCCGACAAACTTGAGGAAATCGGAGACGCGGACGCCTGCAAAGTTGGCGACAAGGTCCCAGCCTTCAACACAAATATGGCGCGTGTTCTGGCTGAGTTTAGGAAGGGGATAAAGATCCTTCAGTTGATAAGCCCCGGGCTGTTTTACCAGACCGCCGACATTCAAACGCCAGGCCGACAGATCAACTTCCGGGTCGTCCACGTCGTAGGAGTTGTACGGAAAATCGTCAAGCGGGGTGAGACTCGAATCGGGATAGTCGGTTGCGAAATGATTTTTGCGGAACCATGTGGCGGAGACCAGGTCGGCGAATTTAAGGCCATTCGCGAGTATGTTTTTCTGGACCCCGGGGAGAGCGAGCGCCCCCAGTGCGAGGACCGGCGCGACCTTGAACAGATCGCGCCGCGATATCCGCCTAAAGGTTTTTTCATCGTGAATGATGGGATCGGACATGATCGTTTCCGCGGACCGTGCCGCTTACTTTGCCATGGGCGAGGCGTCGCAGTGGTCGGACATCATCTTCATACTGCTGACCTTCATTATGCCCATATTGTCGTGTTTCATCCCCATACTACCCTGCTTCGTGCTGTCTCCCGAACTCATCGCGGAACCCGAGGGCGGGTCCATCTTGCTCATCGCGCCCCCCGTGCCCATTGTTCCGGTGACCTTCATCATGTGGCCGACGTGAGGCTTCATCATGTCCTGGGAGGCCATCAGCTCGACGCCGTCGGGGTGCTCTTTGTTCATCATCATGTATTTACCGTCTTTTTCGGCAACGCAGCCGGTCATGGACATCTTCTTCGGGTTCTTCATGGTATCGGCATGAACGCCGGATTGAGGAAAGGAAAGGATGGCGCACCCCAATGCCGAGGTTATCAATGCACTCTTCATTTTACAGCTCAACGTTTTTGACATCCTATGACCTCCGTCGTATTTTTTACCGTTTAAGTTATTTCAATTCGTTCATAAATCAGTTTAGGGCAATAACCTTCGATGGCCCTGGACTTATCGTCCCAGCCCATTCACCGGCAAGAACCGAATTGCACTAGTTAATTCGATAGCGGCTCAAAAAAAGTTACGGTAAATATTTGCCGGGGCCTGAATTTTTTGTTTTGAACGGGGTGCATGACTTCGGCGGCAATCGCCGCGTCTACATCTGCTAGTATGGCAGCCATGATGCGTGGGACGACCTCGACGGAGGGCAGGGATTCATCGATGCCCACGGCAGCGCGCGCGCCTGCGAGCGAAGCCTCCTCCGGGGGGCCGAAGCAGGAGCTGGAAATCCTCATGTCCCGCTATCAGCGAGGGGATGCGGATGCGGCCACGGAATTGGTGCGGCGACTTAGCCCTCAAATTTACCGATTTTTTACCGCACATGTTTCCAGCCGCTCGGATGCCGACGATTTACTCCAGGAAACCTGGCTTCGGATTCACTCCGCGAGGCAGACGTATCAAAACAACCGTCCGGTGCTGCCCTGGGTGTATGCGATCGCGCGCCATATTCGCCTGGACCATTCGCGCGTCGCGCAGCGATCGGCGTCTCGAGAACAGCAGTTGGAAAACGAGCCTGTGGATGCGGCGTCACTCGGCGTTCCTCACACAAACGATCGCATGGATCTGAAAGCGCTCCTGGCGCCGCTGCCGGAGAGTCAACGGGAAGTGATTCAGATGTTGAAGATATCGGGGATGTCGATCGAGGAAGTGGCGCGTGCCACGTCATCCACCGTGGGATCCGTGAAACAAAAAGCTCATCGAGCCTATCAAAGTTTACGAAAGCGGATGAAGCGACAGAAATTAAACGACGAATGTGTCCAGGAATTGCCGTGAGCGAACGAGACATCGACGAGCTTCTCCGGGAAACACCGACCGGCCCCGCGCTTGATCCGGCGTTGGTGGACCGAATCGCCGGCTCTCTCCGTTCGTCTTTGAGCCCGGTTCGTCCGCTTCCTGCATCGTGGATATTGGTGTCAGCCCTATTTTTCACTTGCGCCGCGGTTGCTGCAGCGGGCGCGGCATGGCTAGGATTTTTCGGGATTGAGAAGCTGAGCCTCCTGGCAAGAATATTGATCTTCCTGCTCCTCGCCCTACTTGTATGGAGCGCGGCCATGGAATTTGTAGGAGAAATGATTCCGGGAACGCCCCGCTGGATTTCGCCGAGAGGGCTTCTTGTGGCGAGCGGACTTGCCCTCGCCGCAATTTTCGCGATGCTCTTTCAGGACTACCGCACGATAAACTTTTTCTCCGCAGGTATCGTGTGCCTGGGCCAAGGGCTGGGACATGCGATTCCCGCGGCACTGGCCGCTTGGTGGATTCTAAGGCGCGGGGTAGCTGTCAATCGGGAATCGGCCGCCCTGGCAGCGGGGCTCCTCGGCGGGCTTTGTGGGATTACGATGCTCGAATTTCATTGTCCGAACTTTGAATTGCTGCATGTAGTGGTCTGGCACATTGCGGTGCTTTTTGTAAGCGGAGCATTAGGCTGGATCGTCGGGCGTACGATTGGCGAACCATCCCGGCGGCAAGGGAAGCTCGTGCGGGAATAAGATTCCAAGCGTTTTTATCGAGGCCGTTTTGGAAGTCGGAATTTCCTGAATCTTGCCAGGCTCCCACACAATACACAGCTGCCGACATCCGGATCATATAAACAGCATTTGTCAGGAAAATGGTCGGGGCGTCCGGATTTGAACCGGAGGCCTCCTGCGCCCAAGTCAGGCGTACTATCTCTTGGAAGTCCTTCCTTTTCAATGTTTGTTTTGAAAACAAATGAGTTACAAAAATATTTGGTAGTGGCACGGTGTGCGGAAATGTGGATCCGCATGCATAGAGTCCCCCGAATTTTCCCCATAGCGAAGAAACAGCGAAGCTGCTCCGATCGGTTTCATTGAGCCGAATGGAGCCAATAGAATTGTTTACAACGTATGGAAGACCTATCCGCCTCAGGAACGCCCGCCTCAAGAGCAGCTGCGTCGCAACGAAAAGATTTTGTACCCTCATTTCAGGCAGGCAAAATCACCTGCCGAGGCGAGCGTTCTCTGACTTCCTGCGATTGTCCCATATTCAATGAGTAGTTGCCGGATCTACTGGTCTTGCAGTTTGTTAGGCGGTATCGGCTGGCTGGAAGTCGAGTTCGGTTGTAATGCCGATGGCCTTTTCAATCGAACGATGAACCGGACATTGGGAAGCGAATATGGGAAACACGCGTTCGACCGTTTCGCGTTGGGACGGCTTGGCGCGCAGGTGCACAGTCACATGGATGCGCCGGAGAACCATTACGCCATCCTCGATTTCATGCTCGCCCACAGCGTCCATGCGCAGGTGGTCTGCGTCAGAGTTAATCTCGCGCACCCGGAGCGCCCGGGCTAGCGTGCCTAACAGGCAAGCGGCAGTGGCGCCTACCAAGTAATCGAGCGTAGCCGCGCGGGGCGTGTAGGAGCCTTCCGGCAGCTTATAGTGGTCCGCTATCTCGCCGTGCATGCCCATCGGCACCGGCGCGGCTTCGCAGGGTAAAGAGACCAGTTTGATGCCGCCGCCAGCAGGTGTCGCCCGCACTTCGGATCGGTAGATCACTGCGGGATTCGTCTCAGAATGGATGGTGTTGTTAGACATGGCGGCAGATTCTCTATCTTTCTGTAATGATATCACGGCACTAGAAACCGCCTATTGCAACTAGACACCCGAATCGCGCGATGCAGGTCTGTAATGGACTTACGTCACGCGCTTCTCCTAAGAATTCCACCCGTGAAGAGAAATCGAGCGAGTTATAGCCACCCTCCGCCAAAACCTGCCCGACGCAGGCCGCTGACAATGCATGGGCAGGTTCGCATCAATTGCCACAACAACCCGGTCCGATAATTTTCTATCATCAAAATAATAGGTCCTTGATTAAGCCCGTAATGCCAGGACGACACCCAGCCATGAGAGTTGCCAAACTTTGCTGGGTAAGTCGCATTGAAAGAAGCTTTGAAACCGTACGGGTTCAGCACTGTTAACTTAGCTTCATGAATGTAGTAGTCGAGCGCGGGCAACACAATCTCGGGGGCGAATGGCAGTGATGCCACTACCGCCCACGGTGCGATGGTCCCGTCGTCGGGTCCGTAGGGCACGCCACGTCCCACGTAATTGAAGAATTGGCGCTCAATGCCGTTCACTTTGATTGTGTCCGGGCCCGGTCCATCGCCTGCAGTAATGCCCCAGCAACGGGGGCCATAGCCTTCGAACTTGAGTGGGTTGTTGATCGCATACTGTTGTTGTGCATAAGTTGCACGGCGGCTGTTCTCAAAATAGTCGATGCCCTTGTTGCGCATGAAAGCGTCCTGAATACCGCGAAAATCGACCCAGACATGTGAGAGCTGGTGAGTAAACAAAGGTCCGGCGTAAAGATAGTCTTGTCCGCAACAATGCGTCCACTTATATGTACAATTCCACGCGGCGTAGCTACTCTTTGGTACCGAATGTGTTGGCGAGCCGAGCGCTAGGATATACAACAGCAACGCCTCGTCGTAGCCTTCCCAACGGTACTTGAGAAATCCACTTTCGGGCTTCCAGCCATGTGTGATTGTTGAGCCACCATCTTGCGCCCACTGCCAATCTGCGCGTTGATAGAGTGCGTCTGCAAGCCTGCGGATCTCATTTTCGTCTGGTCTATCGGCGGCAAAATACATTCCTGCCGTTAGGGCGCCCGCGAGCAGAAAGGCGCTGTCCACGGTTGATAGCTCGCATCGCCATGCGCGTCGTCCGGTCCGCATGTCAAGAAAGTGGTAGTAAAAACCCCGGTAGCCGGTCGTATCAGGCTCGGGGCCCTGCGGGCTGTTCCAGAAGAAACGCAGCGTCGTCAGTGTTCGTTCTACGGCCGCGGCGCGCTGCATAAATCCGCGTTCGACAGCCACCGGGTAAGACGCCAACGCGAGACCGGTGGCGGCAATACTGGCAGGCCAGTCTGCTTCGTTCTTGTCGATGACCAGCCCGTTGGCTGGATTCGTCTCATGCAAAAAGTAATTGAACGATTCGCGCTGAAGGTTCTGCAGTTCAGCATCGACAGTTCGTTTTTCGGTACTCATAGCCGTGTTAGTGGAGCGACTCTGCATGCGGGTGCATCGTCAGACCCTGTTTTGAGGCCCGAGCACGCTCAACACGGGGATGCGCGACTGGCGAATGATTCCATAACCGCTGCCGTTTTCGCCCAGATGGCCGCCGGAGGGAAGGTGTCCGATGACCAGAAGGTTAGCCTTGGTTTGCGCCGCGGCTCGCTTCAACGCTTCATTCACATCGCCGCTATCGATAATTACTTCGGCATGGGTGCCCGCATCCTGCTGAAGCTGGGCAATTTCCTTCGTAGCGAAACCCACGATCTTCTCCTTCCATACCGGGTCGACCAGAGACCCTCCAGGGCCAAAAGTCTCAACGCTGGAGGTGACGTGAACGAGCGTGAGCCGCGCCCCAAACTCCGCAGCCACCTGCGCGGCTTGCGACACTGTGGACAGGCTGTGCGAATTCAAATCTACGGCGCAAAGAACATTGTGGAGGGTCCACTCTCTCTCTCTCGCTTCTTCCATGTGGGCAGTCACCCAAACCGGACAATCGCAGTCGTGTAACACTTTTGTCGCCACCGAACCCAGCAGAAAACGATAGAGTACTCCACGGCCATGGGTGGACATCACGATCAGGCCCACCTTTTCGTCGCGAGCCATCCGCGCGATTTCCTTGGCTGGATCGCCTCGCCGCAACAAGCGTTTGACGGCAATTCCGTCGAGCTCCGACCGCAACGATTGGTCTAATTCTTTCTGAGCCCGCTGGACGATTTCCGCGTGCAGATCCCGCGCGGTGAGCTCGTGCCCGCTCTCCAGCATTCCGGCCGGATAGTTCAGTGGCGGCACCACATGCAGCAAAATAATCTCGGAATGGAAATGGCGAGCTAAGAATGTGGCTTGATGGATCATCCCTGGCGAAGGACTTGGAAAGTCAACCGGAAGAAGAATCTTATTCATATCCATGAACGTTTCCTTTCTTGCATCGTATGCGGGCGGGCTTGCACACCGCATCGTTTTATCTAGCCTCGAATCGATTCGATGAGCGCCAATTTTCCCAGCCTACAGCGTCGACCAGCAGTGTTCGAGTCAGTGACGCGCGAAGTCGAGAACCACGCGTGACGCTACATCGCCGTGTTCGAGCCGGTCGAAGATCTTATTGATCGAAGATAATGGCTGTAGTTCGATATCAGCCTTAACCTTGCCATTGACGGCAAACGCGAGCGCTTCGGCCATATCCTGACGCGTGCCGACGAACGATCCGCGGATAGTGATACAGTTCGCCACAACTTCGAAGAGAGGAACCGGAAACTCGCCCGGCGGCAGCCCTACCAAAACGCAAGTTCCACGCTTCCTGGTCATGCCGATGCCCTGCTTAAATGCGACGAGCGAGGGTGCAGTAATAAGCACACCATGAGCTCCACCGCCGGTCTCTTTCTTCAAGTTGGCTGCCGGATCACCAGTTTTGGCATTGAACACGAGATCGGCGCCGACGCGCTTGGCATGAGCGAGCTTACCGTCATCGATGTCAATAGCGCAGACGAGCAGTCCCATAGCCTTCGCATATTGGATTGCTAAATGACCGAGGCCGCCAACCCCAGAGATCGCAAGCCATTGGCCAGGTTTTGCCCCAGTCTCCTTGATGCCTTTGTAGGTGGTGATGCCAGCGCAGATTAGTGGTGCGGCATCTACGGCCGCGAGGCCCTTGGGAACATGGGCTACATAATTCGGGTCCGCGAGTACATACTCAGCAAAGCCGCCATTCTTGGTATAGCCTCCGAATTGAGCTTGGGCGCACACCGTCTCCCACGCCGTTAAGCAATACTCGCAATGACCGCACGCCGAGTAGAGCCAGGGAACCCCGACTCGATCGCCTTCCTTCACTATTGTCACACCCGCTCCGACGGCAGTGACCAATCCGATGGCCTCATGGCCGGGAATGAAGGGGAGATTGGGCTTCACGGGCCAGTCGCCATGCGCAGCATGGAGATCGGTGTGGCACACACCGCACGCCTCAGTTTTGATTACGATTTGACCTGGGCCCGGCGACGGAATATCCCATTCTCGAAGCACCAAGGGCGCTCCGAACCTCTCGACAACTGCGGCATGCATCTTTGTCATTGCTTACTCCCTTCTTTCGGAACTGACAGTAATGATGGG